>NZ_JBBOPC010000001.1:0-3687785 GCF_038003425.1 Bacillus sp. FSL K6-1145
ATGGAAAATATTTTGGATCTGTGGAATAAAGCACTTCAAAAAATAGAGACAAAGTTGAGCAAGCCCAGTTTTGAGACATGGATGAAATCGACAAAAGCCCATTCTCTTCAAGGTGATACGCTTACAATTACCGCACCAAATGAATTTGCTAGAGACTGGCTGGAATCAAGATATCTTCATTTAATTGCTGATACCATCTACGAACTGACAGGTGAAGAGCTCAGTATTAAATTTATTATTCCTCAAAATCAGGATGAAGTGGAAGCTATGCCAAAGTCTCCAATTAAAAAAATGTCTAAAGAAGATCCCGTCGATATTCCACAAAATATGCTGAATCCAAAATATACATTTGATACTTTTGTTATTGGTTCAGGCAACCGATTTGCGCATGCCGCTTCACTTGCAGTTGCGGAAGCACCAGCAAAAGCATATAATCCGCTCTTTATTTATGGGGGCGTTGGTTTAGGAAAGACTCACTTGATGCATGCGATTGGTCATTATGTCATCGACCATAATCCATCAGCCAAAGTGGTCTATCTATCATCTGAAAAATTTACAAATGAATTTATCAACTCAATCCGAGACAACAAAGCTGTCGATTTCCGTAATCGCTATCGGAATGTCGATGTGCTTTTGATAGATGATATTCAATTTTTAGCAGGAAAAGAACAAACACAAGAAGAATTTTTCCATACATTCAACACACTTCACGAAGAAAGTAAGCAAATCGTCATTTCTAGTGATCGGCCGCCGAAAGAAATTCCGACACTTGAAGACAGATTACGCTCTCGATTCGAATGGGGCTTAATCACAGACATTACCCCGCCAGATTTAGAAACGCGTATTGCGATTTTACGAAAAAAGGCAAAAGCAGAGGGATTAGACATTCCGAATGAAGTCATGCTTTATATTGCCAATCAAATCGACAGCAACATTCGTGAACTGGAGGGTGCTTTGATTCGTGTCGTTGCTTATTCTTCTTTAATTAATAAAGATATCAATGCGGATCTAGCAGCTGAGGCGCTAAAGGACATCATTCCTTCATCGAAGCCAAGGATCATTACAATTAAAGATATTCAAAGAATTGTAGGGCAGCAATTTAATATTCGCTTAGAGGATTTCAAAGCGAAGAAACGTACGAAGTCAGTTGCTTATCCAAGACAAATTGCCATGTATCTCTCTAGAGAAATGACTGATTCCTCTCTGCCTAAAATAGGAGAAGAATTTGGAGGTCGTGATCATACGACTGTCATTCATGCTCATGAGAAGATTTCGAAATTAATCGTTGAAGATGAACAGCTTCAGCAGCATGTGAAAGAAATCAAAGAACAATTAAAATAACCTAGCTGATATAATAAGTACGGGAAAATGTGAATAACTAGAGCATAGTCATACACAGTCTGTCCACATGTGGATAGGCTGTCTTTCCTTTCTTATTACCGACTTATCCACATATTCACAAGCCCTACTATTACTTCTACGATTTTTATTAATAAAATATATATACATGTCATTAAGAAAATTTAGGAGGACCACTATGAAATTCACGATTCAAAAAGATCGTCTTGTCGAAAGTGTCCAAGATGTATTAAAGGCCGTATCCTCTAGAACAACGATACCTATTTTGACAGGGATAAAAATTGTTGCATCTGATGAGGGGGTTTCTCTCACAGGAAGCGACTCTGATATCTCAATTGAATCCTTTATTTCTCAAAGAGATGGAGATTTAGAAGTGATCACGATTGATCGTCCAGGGAGTATTGTGCTTCAGGCCCGCTTCTTTAGTGAAATTGTGAAGAAACTGCCAATGGCTACTGTCGAAATTGAAGTAGAACAAAATCACCTTACCATCATCCGTTCTGGTTCAGCGGAATTTAACTTAAACGGCTTAGATGCTGAGGAATATCCGCATCTTCCGCAAATTGAAGAGCATCATGCATTTCAAATTCCGACAGACCTGCTTAAAAACTTAATTCGTCAAACTGTTTTTGCAGTGTCCACCTCAGAAACACGACCTATCTTGACAGGTGTAAACTGGAGGGTAGAAAAAGGTGAATTAATATGCACAGCGACGGATAGCCACCGTCTTGCTTTAAGAAAAGCGAAGTTGGATATTGACGAGGAAAGCTCATACAATGTCGTGATTCCAGGGAAAAGTTTAACAGAGCTAAGTAGAATCCTTGATGATGGACAAGATCTTGTGAGCATCGTAATTACAGAAACTCAAGTTCTCTTTAAAGCACAAAACGTGTTGTTCTTCTCAAGATTGCTGGATGGTAATTATCCAGATACAGCTCGCCTGATCCCGCAGGAAAGTAAAACGGATGTCGTGGTCAACACGAAGGAATTCCTTCAAGCCATTGATCGTGCATCACTTTTGGCAAGAGAAGGACGCAATAACGTCGTAAAGCTGTCAGCTGATCCTGAACAAAGCCTTGAGATTTCTTCTAATTCACCTGAGATCGGTAAAGTAGTCGAAACGGTTCAAGCAGATGACATTAAAGGGGAGGACCTTAAAATCTCCTTCAGTCCAAAATATATGCTGGATGCGTTAAAAGTATTAGAGGGAACTGAAATTCATGTAAGTTTTACTGGTGCCATGAGACCTTTCCTGTTGCGCACGCCAAATGATGATTCAATCTTGCAGTTGATTCTTCCAGTCAGAACATATTAATTCAACTAAAATAGCTGCTGTGAGAGTGCACAGCAGCTTTTCTTCTCGTTTACCATGCTTTCTTTCATCCCAGTTCGCTTTCCCCCTTTCCTTCTTGTCTTGTTTTTTAGTACAATTAGATATTAGTGATATTGAAAGAGGTCGATACAATGCCTAATCTTATAACCATTGAGAAAGAAATGATTACATTAGGGCAGTTTTTGAAATTAGCCGAAGTCATCCAATCTGGCGGAATGGCGAAATGGTTTTTAAGTGAACATGAGGTGTTCATTAATCAAGAGCCAGATAATAGACGGGGACGCAAACTATACCCAGGAGATGTTGTCGAGATAGAAGGTTATGGCACATTTCAAGTTGTGAATTAGAAACGGGTGACAATACATGTACATTCAAAGTCTGGCGTTAACTTCATACCGAAACTATGAACACACCGAGCTTCAATTCGACAACAAGGTGAATGTCATGATCGGTGAGAATGCCCAAGGTAAAACGAACTTGATGGAAGCGATCTATGTATTGTCGATGGCAAAGTCGCATCGTACGTCAAATGATAAAGAACTTATCCGATGGGACCAAGACTATGCTAAAATAGAAGGTAGAGTCATCAAAAAAAATGGTCCACTCCCAATGCAGCTAGTGATCTCAAAAAAAGGGAAAAAGGGCAAGGTCAATCACATTGAACAACAGAAGCTCAGTCATTATGTTGGGGCGTTAAACACCATCATGTTTGCACCAGAGGACTTAAGTCTTGTGAAGGGCAGCCCGCAAATCCGCAGAAGATTTCTCGATATGGAGATTGGACAAGTTTCTGCTGTCTACTTGCATGATTTATCGCTCTATCAAAAAATTCTCTCTCAGCGGAATCATTACTTGAAACAATTGCAGACAAGAAAGCAAAAGGATCAAGCGATGCTGGAGGTTTTAACAGAGCAGTTGATTGATGCGGCAGCGAAAGTTGTCAAAAGACGACTGACTTTTACGAAACAGCTCGAGAAATGGGCGCAGCCGTTGCATTTTGGCATTTCTAGAGAGCTAGAAACACTCACGCTCCAATACCACACGGCGATAGAGGTATCAGAAGCGTCAGACTTGTCGAAAATAAAGAATAGCTATGAAGAATCGTTTCAGAAACTAAGAGACAGAGAAATAGACCGAGGAGTGACGCTGTGGGGACCTCACAGAGATGACCTTCTTTTCTTTGTGAATGGTCGGGATGTTCAGACATATGGCTCTCAAGGGCAGCAAAGAACAACAGCTCTTTCACTAAAGCTGGCAGAAATCGACTTGATACACGAAGAGATTGGAGAATATCCCATTCTTCTACTCGATGATGTTTTATCTGAACTTGATGATTACAGACAGTCTCATTTGCTCCATACCATTCAGGGACGTGTACAGACCTTCGTCACCACAACAAGTGTTGAAGGCATCGATCACGCCACCTTGAAAGAAGCGGAAATTTTCAGAGTAGCCAGTGGAAAAGTAATTGACTGATAAATGAGGTGTGGGTCTTGTATATTCATTTAGGTGATGATTGTGTTGTTTCTACACGAGAGATTGTCGCAATTGTTGATTACAAAATGAGGTCGTCTTCTGTTGTGGAAGAGTTTCTCCTAAAACACGAAAGACAAATCATTTCGTTATCACAAGGGACACCCAAATCCATCGTCGTCACAACTAAATCTGTTTATTACTCTCCTCTTTCCTCAAGCACGCTCAAAAAACGTGCTTCATTTGTGATTGAAATTGAAGTCTAAAAGCTCAATTCATATAAATATATCGTTTAAGAAAAGTGTAGGTGAATGTACGTGGCAATGGAACAGCAACATAATAGTTATGATGAAAATCAGATACAGGTGCTTGAAGGACTAGAAGCTGTTAGAAAACGTCCAGGAATGTACATTGGGTCAACCAGTGCAAAAGGACTTCACCATCTTGTATGGGAAATTGTCGACAACAGTATTGATGAGGCTTTAGCTGGATATTGCACAGATATTACGGTGCAAATTGAAAAGGATAATAGCATTACAGTGAAAGATAATGGCCGCGGAATTCCTGTTGGGATTCATGAGAAAATGGGACGTCCTGCTGTAGAGGTTATTATGACTGTTCTTCACGCTGGCGGTAAATTTGACGGCAGCGGTTATAAAGTATCTGGCGGTCTGCATGGCGTAGGGGCATCTGTTGTTAATGCGTTATCTACGACCTTAGACGTGACCGTATATCGTGATGGGAAAATTCATTATCAACAATTCAAACGTGGTGTTCCAGTTGGAGATTTAGAGATCATTGGTGAAACAGATGTTACAGGGACAACCACTCATTTTGTGCCAGATACAGAAATTTTTACTGAAACCATTGAATTTGATTACGACACACTTGCCAACCGTGTACGTGAGTTAGCTTTCTTAACAAAAGGTGTCAACATCGTTATTGAAGATTTACGCGAGGGGAAAGAACGACGAAATGAATACTGCTATGAAGGCGGTATTAAGAGCTATGTAGAACATTTAAATCGCTCAAAAGAAGTCGTTCATGAAGAACCCGTTTACATCGAAGGTGAAAAAGATGGAATCACGGTTGAAGTGGCATTACAATATAACGATTCCTATACAAGCAACATCTATTCCTTCGCCAACAATATCAACACGTATGAAGGCGGAACACACGAAGCAGGCTTTAAAACAGGTCTGACGCGTGTCATCAATGATTATGCTCGTAAAAATGGCGTATTCAAAGATGGAGACTCGAATTTGAGCGGTGAAGATGTGCGAGAGGGCTTAACAGCCATTATCTCCATCAAACATCCAGATCCTCAATTCGAAGGACAAACGAAGACAAAGCTCGGTAACTCAGAAGCAAGAACCATTACCGACTCCCTTTTCTCTGAAGCACTTGAGAAATTCCTCTTAGAGAACCCTGATGCTGCAAAGAAAATTGTGGAGAAAGGCGTGATGGCAGCTCGTGCAAGAATGGCTGCCAAAAAGGCACGTGAGCTGACAAGACGTAAAAGTGCACTGGAAGTCTCCAGCTTACCGGGGAAACTGGCGGATTGTTCTTCTAAAGACCCTTCCATCTCTGAACTTTATATCGTAGAGGGAGATTCTGCGGGTGGATCTGCTAAGCAAGGTCGTGATCGTCACTTCCAAGCAATCTTACCGTTAAGAGGGAAGATCCTAAACGTTGAAAAAGCGCGACTAGATAAAATTCTATCGAACAACGAGGTTCGTTCAATGATTACAGCGTTAGGGACTGGAATCGGAGAAGACTTTAATTTAGAGAAAGCTCGCTATCACAAAGTTGTGATCATGACGGATGCGGATGTCGATGGAGCGCACATTCGAACGCTGCTTTTAACATTCTTCTATCGCTACATGCGTGAAATCATTGAAAACGGTTATGTGTATATTGCGCAGCCACCTTTATTTAAAGTGCAGCAAGGTAAACGTGTTGAGTATGTGTATAACGATAAACAGCTAGATGAGCTGCTAAAGACATTGCCTCAAACACCAAAACCTGGACTTCAGCGCTATAAAGGTCTTGGAGAAATGAACGCAACTCAGCTTTGGGAAACAACAATGGACCCTGATGCGAGAACACTTCTTCAAGTCACACTTGAGGATGCGATCGATGCTGATGAGACATTTGAAATGCTCATGGGAGATAAAGTAGAGCCGAGAAGAAACTTTATCGAAGAAAATGCGCAATACGTGAAAAACCTCGATATTTAGATAGATCCCTACTGAGAACAACCTTATTTCTTGTTTGGAATAAGGTTGTTTTTCAAGAAATAGGGGCGTGTAACCAATGTCCTGTTTTTCCGTGTTTTCGCTGATTTTCTAGTAAATAAATGTGTATAAAGACGAGATTATTGATATAATGGAGAATAGTCTTGTGAAGATAAATACATATTTTACTCCCACATAATTTATTTCATGTGATACGTAAAGGGAGGTTCTTATAGTGAGTGAACAACATACACCAAATGTACGCGAAGTGAATATTAGTCAGGAAATGCGTACGTCTTTTTTAGATTATGCAATGAGTGTGATTGTGTCGCGTGCATTACCAGATGTGCGTGACGGATTAAAGCCCGTGCATCGAAGAATTTTGTATGCGATGAATGACCTAGGTATGACAAGTGATAAACCATTTAAGAAATCTGCACGTATCGTCGGGGAAGTTATCGGTAAGTATCACCCTCATGGTGACAGTGCTGTATACGAAGCGATGGTTCGTATGGCGCAAGACTTCAACTATCGTTATATGTTAGTAGATGGTCATGGAAACTTTGGTTCAGTCGATGGAGACGGAGCAGCGGCGATGCGTTACACCGAGGCACGTCTATCGAAGATTTCTATGGAAATCCTCCGTGATATCACTAAGGATACCATTGATTATCAGGATAACTATGACGGCAGTGAAAGAGAGCCAATGGTGATGCCTGCAAGGTTCCCGAACTTATTGGTAAACGGAGCGACAGGAATTGCTGTAGGAATGGCGACCAATATTCCGCCACACCAATTAGGTGAAGTGATTGATGGAGTATTGGCTATCAGTCAAAACCCTGAAATGACCACACAGGAACTTATGGACATCATCCCAGGCCCAGATTTCCCAACAGCAGGTCAAATCATTGGCCGAAGTGGTATTCGGAAGGCGTATGAGACAGGGCGCGGCTCTATTACATTAAGAGCAAAATCGGATATTGAGGAAACATCTAGTGGTAAACAGCGCATTGTTATCAATGAGATCCCTTACCAAGTCAACAAAGCCCGTTTAATTGAAAAAATTGCTGATCTTGTGCGTGATAAAAAGATTGATGGCATTACAGACTTGCGTGATGAATCAGATCGTAATGGTATGCGTATTGTCATTGAACTGCGTAGAGATGCAAACGTTCATGTTCTATTAAACAATCTTTATAAACAAACGACACTTCAAACGTCTTTTGGTATCAACTTATTAGCACTTGTTGATGGACAGCCGAAAGTCTTGTCCCTCAAACAATGTCTTGAGTATTATCTAGAGCATCAAAAAGTGATCATTCGCAGAAGAACAGCGTATGAGCTGCGTAAAGCAGAAGCAAGAGCACACATTTTAGAAGGTCTGAGAATTGCACTTGATCACTTAGATGAAGTCATTGCTTTAATTAGAGGCTCTCAAACTGCGGAAATTGCGAGAAATGGTTTGATGGAGAACTATAGCTTGTCTGAAAAACAGGCACAGGCCATTCTTGATATGCGACTTCAGCGTTTGACTGGTCTAGAACGAGAAAAGATAGAAGATGAATATAAAGGACTTGTTGATTTGATTGCTGAATTAAAAGCCATTTTAGCAGACAATGAGAAAGTACTTGAAATCATTAGAGAAGAATTAATAGAAATTAAAGAACGCTTCAATGATACGCGCCGTACTGAAATTGTGACAGCGGGTATTGAAACAATTGAAGACGAAGATTTGATTCCTGTTGAGAACATCGTGATTACGCTGACGCATAATGGTTATATCAAGCGTCTCCCTGCATCAACATACCGCAGTCAAAAAAGAGGCGGTAAAGGTGTCCAAGGAATGGGAACCAACGAAGATGATTTCGTTGAACAGTTGATTTCAACATCGACCCACGATACGATTCTTTTCTTCTCTAATAAAGGGAAGGTTTATCGTGCGAAAGGGTATGAGATTCCTGAATTCGGACGGACAGCGAAAGGGATTCCGATCATTAACCTTCTTGAAGTAGAAAAGGGAGAATGGATTAACGCCATTATTCCTGTAAGCGAATTTGATGAAAATTCGTATCTCTTCTTTACAACAAGACATGGTGTATCCAAACGGACGACATTGTCCCAGTTCGCTAACATTCGAAACAACGGTCTTATTGCACTTAGCCTTCGTGACGAAGATGAACTGATGGCCGTTCGTTTAACCAATGGAGAAAAACAAATCATCATTGGGACGAAAAAGGGGATGCTGATTCGTTTCGCCGAGACAGATGTTCGTGAAATGGGACGTACGGCAGCTGGGGTCAAAGGGATTACACTTTCTGAGGATGACATCGTCGTTGGAATGGAAATCCTTGAGCCAGATGCAAACGTATTGATCGTAACCGAAAGAGGTTATGGTAAATTAACGCCTGAAAAAGAATATCGTGTTCAAACTCGAGGCGGTAAAGGTCTTAAAACATGCAAGATCACTGACAACAATGGTCCGCTTGTCACAGTGAAGGCGACCAATGCTGAAGCTGAAGAAGACTTGATGATTATTACAGGGAGCGGTGTCATCATTCGTATGGCCGTTTCAGACATTTCGACAACAGGCCGTGTCACTCAAGGTGTCCGCCTAATCCGTCTTGGTGATGAGGAACATGTCGCAACAGTGGCATTAGTTGAACAATCACAAGAAGACGATGAAGATAATGAAGAGAACGTAGAGAATATAGAGTCAGATCAAGAGCAATCTGAGTAAAAATAAAGCCGGTTTTTCACCGGCTTTATTTTTTTTGAAAAAACATCACTTTTTTTGAAATTTATAATGCTTTTTTCATAGATATGTGTTAATCTTTCAAAGGAGCAAAAAGAGGCTCTATTTTTTATCTCATTCCCCAGTAAAAACTTCTTAGAAAAACAAAATGTTTTTTAAGAAAAATGTTGACTGTTGATAGAGATATATGATATATTTAAGTGGTCGCTTTAAGAGAGTGACACACAAGTTCTTTGAAAACTAAACAAGACAAAACGTACCTGTTAATTCGAGTTTTTATAAAAAAATCCTATGTTATATCATAGGTAGTCAGTCAAACGCTGACGAAAAACAAAACTTCGGTTTTGTACTTTTTCGGAGAGTTTGATCCTGGCTCAGGACGAACGCTGGCGGCGTGCCTAATACATGCAAGTCGAGCGGACAGAAGGGAGCTTGCTCCCGGATGTTAGCGGCGGACGGGTGAGTAACACGTGGGTAACCTGCCTGTAAGACTGGGATAACTCCGGGAAACCGGAGCTAATACCGGATAGTTCCTTGAACCGCATGGTTCAAGGATGAAAGACGGTTTCGGCTGTCACTTACAGATGGACCCGCGGCGCATTAGCTAGTTGGTGGGGTAATGGCTCACCAAGGCGACGATGCGTAGCCGACCTGAGAGGGTGATCGGCCACACTGGGACTGAGACACGGCCCAGACTCCTACGGGAGGCAGCAGTAGGGAATCTTCCGCAATGGACGAAAGTCTGACGGAGCAACGCCGCGTGAGTGATGAAGGTTTTCGGATCGTAAAGCTCTGTTGTTAGGGAAGAACAAGTGCGAGAGTAACTGCTCGCACCTTGACGGTACCTAACCAGAAAGCCACGGCTAACTACGTGCCAGCAGCCGCGGTAATACGTAGGTGGCAAGCGTTGTCCGGAATTATTGGGCGTAAAGGGCTCGCAGGCGGTTTCTTAAGTCTGATGTGAAAGCCCCCGGCTCAACCGGGGAGGGTCATTGGAAACTGGGAAACTTGAGTGCAGAAGAGGAGAGTGGAATTCCACGTGTAGCGGTGAAATGCGTAGAGATGTGGAGGAACACCAGTGGCGAAGGCGACTCTCTGGTCTGTAACTGACGCTGAGGAGCGAAAGCGTGGGGAGCGAACAGGATTAGATACCCTGGTAGTCCACGCCGTAAACGATGAGTGCTAAGTGTTAGGGGGTTTCCGCCCCTTAGTGCTGCAGCTAACGCATTAAGCACTCCGCCTGGGGAGTACGGTCGCAAGACTGAAACTCAAAGGAATTGACGGGGGCCCGCACAAGCGGTGGAGCATGTGGTTTAATTCGAAGCAACGCGAAGAACCTTACCAGGTCTTGACATCCTCTGACAACCCTAGAGATAGGGCTTTCCCTTCGGGGACAGAGTGACAGGTGGTGCATGGTTGTCGTCAGCTCGTGTCGTGAGATGTTGGGTTAAGTCCCGCAACGAGCGCAACCCTTGATCTTAGTTGCCAGCATTTAGTTGGGCACTCTAAGGTGACTGCCGGTGACAAACCGGAGGAAGGTGGGGATGACGTCAAATCATCATGCCCCTTATGACCTGGGCTACACACGTGCTACAATGGACAGAACAAAGGGCTGCGAGACCGCAAGGTTTAGCCAATCCCATAAATCTGTTCTCAGTTCGGATCGCAGTCTGCAACTCGACTGCGTGAAGCTGGAATCGCTAGTAATCGCGGATCAGCATGCCGCGGTGAATACGTTCCCGGGCCTTGTACACACCGCCCGTCACACCACGAGAGTTTGCAACACCCGAAGTCGGTGAGGTAACCTTTATGGAGCCAGCCGCCGAAGGTGGGGCAGATGATTGGGGTGAAGTCGTAACAAGGTAGCCGTATCGGAAGGTGCGGCTGGATCACCTCCTTTCTAAGGATATATGGAGCAGTGTGCGTTTTCGTCTTGTTTAGTTTTGAAGGAACTTGCAAAAGATCCTACAACATCATATCTTCGATATGAAAGATGGGCCTGTAGCTCAGCTGGTTAGAGCGCACGCCTGATAAGCGTGAGGTCGGTGGTTCGAGTCCACTCAGGCCCACCATCTTCTATTAAATCGGGGCCTTAGCTCAGCTGGGAGAGCGCCTGCCTTGCACGCAGGAGGTCAGCGGTTCGATCCCGCTAGGCTCCACCAACGTGTTCTTTGAAAACTAGATAACAATAAGTAATACATTCACATTGAATGCAATGCAAAGTTCATCACACATAGTGATTCTTTCTAAAGTAAGAAATGGTTAAGTTAGAAAGGGCGCACGGTGGATGCCTTGGCACTAGGAGCCGATGAAGGACGGGACGAACACCGATATGCTTCGGGGAGCTGTAAGCAAGCTTTGATCCGGAGATTTCCGAATGGGGAAACCCACTGCTCGTAATGGAGTAGTATCCATACTTGAATACATAGAGTATGAGAAGGCATACCCGGGGAACTGAAACATCTAAGTACCCGGAGGAAGAGAAAGCAAATGCGATTCCCTGAGTAGCGGCGAGCGAAACGGGAACAGCCCAAACCAAGAGGCTTGCCTCTTGGGGTTGTAGGACACTCTATACGGAGTTACAAAGGAACGATATAAGCGAAGAGGTCTGGAAAGGCCCGCCAAAGAAGGTAACAGCCCTGTAACTGAAATGTTGTTCTCTCCAGAGTGGATCCTGAGTACGGCGGAACACGTGAAATTCCGTCGGAATCCGGGAGGACCATCTCCCAAGGCTAAATACTCCCTAGTGACCGATAGTGAACCAGTACCGTGAGGGAAAGGTGAAAAGCACCCCGGAAGGGGAGTGAAATAGATCCTGAAACCGTGTGCCTACAAGTAGTCAGAGCCCGTTAAAGGGTGATGGCGTGCCTTTTGTAGAATGAACCGGCGAGTTACGATCCCGTGCAAGGTTAAGCAGAAGATGCGGAGCCGCAGCGAAAGCGAGTCTGAATAGGGCGCATGAGTACGTGGTCGTAGACCCGAAACCAGGTGATCTACCCATGTCCAGGGTGAAGTTCAGGTAACACTGAATGGAGGCCCGAACCCACGCACGTTGAAAAGTGCGGGGATGAGGTGTGGGTAGGGGTGAAATGCCAATCGAACCTGGAGATAGCTGGTTCTCTCCGAAATAGCTTTAGGGCTAGCCTCAAGGTAAGAGTCTCGGAGGTAGAGCACTGATTGGACTAGGGGCCCCTACCGGGTTACCGAATTCAGTCAAACTCCGAATGCCGATGACTTATCCTTGGGAGTCAGACTGCGAGTGATAAGATCCGTAGTCGAAAGGGAAACAGCCCAGACCGCCAGCTAAGGTCCCAAAGTATACGTTAAGTGGAAAAGGATGTGGAGTTGCTTAGACAACCAGGATGTTGGCTTAGAAGCAGCCACCATTTAAAGAGTGCGTAATAGCTCACTGGTCGAGTGACTCTGCGCCGAAAATGTACCGGGGCTAAACGTATCACCGAAGCTGCGGACTGTTCTTACGAACAGTGGTAGGAGAGCGTTCTAAGTGCTGTGAAGTCAGACCGGAAGGACTGGTGGAGCGCTTAGAAGTGAGAATGCCGGTATGAGTAGCGAAAGACGGGTGAGAATCCCGTCCACCGAATGCCTAAGGTTTCCTGAGGAAGGCTCGTCCGCTCAGGGTTAGTCGGGACCTAAGCCGAGGCCGAAAGGCGTAGGCGATGGACAACAGGTTGATATTCCTGTACCACCTCCTCACCATTTGAGCAATGGGGGGACGCAGGAGGATAGGGTAAGCGCGGTATTGGATATCCGCGTCCAAGCAGTTAGGCTGGGAAATAGGCAAATCCGTTTCCCATAAAGGCTGAGCTGTGATGGCGAGCGAAATTTAGTAGCGAAGTTCCTGATTCCACACTGCCAAGAAAAGCCTCTAGCGAGGTGAGAGGTGCCCGTACCGCAAACCGACACAGGTAGGCGAGGAGAGAATCCTAAGGTGATCGAGAGAACTCTCGTTAAGGAACTCGGCAAAATGACCCCGTAACTTCGGGAGAAGGGGTGCTTCTTAGGGTGTTAAAGCCCCGAGAAGCCGCAGTGAATAGGCCCAGGCGACTGTTTAGCAAAAACACAGGTCTCTGCGAAGCCGTAAGGCGAAGTATAGGGGCTGACGCCTGCCCGGTGCTGGAAGGTTAAGAGGAGCGCTTAGCGTAAGCGAAGGTGCGAATTGAAGCCCCAGTAAACGGCGGCCGTAACTATAACGGTCCTAAGGTAGCGAAATTCCTTGTCGGGTAAGTTCCGACCCGCACGAAAGGCGCAACGATCTGGGCACTGTCTCAACGAGAGACTCGGTGAAATTATAGTACCTGTGAAGATGCAGGTTACCCGCGACAGGACGGAAAGACCCCGTGGAGCTTTACTGCAGCCTGATATTGAATGTTGGTACAGCTTGTACAGGATAGGTAGGAGCCTTGGAAACCGGAGCGCTAGCTTCGGTGGAGGCATCGGTGGGATACTACCCTGGCTGTATTGACCTTCTAACCCGCTGCCCTTATCGGGCAGGGAGACAGTGTCAGGTGGGCAGTTTGACTGGGGCGGTCGCCTCCTAAAATGTAACGGAGGCGCCCAAAGGTTCCCTCAGAATGGTTGGAAATCATTCGCAGAGTGTAAAGGCACAAGGGAGCTTGACTGCGAGACCTACAAGTCGAGCAGGGACGAAAGTCGGGCTTAGTGATCCGGTGGTTCCGCATGGAAGGGCCATCGCTCAACGGATAAAAGCTACCCCGGGGATAACAGGCTTATCTCCCCCAAGAGTCCACATCGACGGGGAGGTTTGGCACCTCGATGTCGGCTCATCGCATCCTGGGGCTGTAGTCGGTCCCAAGGGTTGGGCTGTTCGCCCATTAAAGCGGTACGCGAGCTGGGTTCAGAACGTCGTGAGACAGTTCGGTCCCTATCCGTCGCGGGCGCAGGAAATTTGAGAGGAGCTGTCCTTAGTACGAGAGGACCGGGATGGACGCACCGCTGGTGTACCAGTTGTTCTGCCAAGGGCATCGCTGGGTAGCTATGTGCGGACGGGATAAGTGCTGAAAGCATCTAAGCATGAAGCCCCCCTCAAGATGAGATTTCCCATTCCGCAAGGAAGTAAGATCCCTGAAAGATGATCAGGTTGATAGGTCTGAGGTGGAAGCGTGGTGACACGTGGAGCTGACAGATACTAATAGATCGAGGACTTAACCTATATTCTAATGTGAAGTTTGAACATTGTTATCTAGTTTTGAGAGAACATTCTCTCCATCAGGTTTGGTGGCGATAGCGAAGAGGTCACACCCGTTCCCATACCGAACACGGAAGTTAAGCTCTTCAGCGCCGATGGTAGTTGGGGGTCTCCCCCTGTGAGAGTAGGACGCCGCCAAGCTTTTCTAAGGATCAGTTCCATACGGAACTGGTCTTTTTTGTTTTTTCTTCTAATAGCATCATGATATAAGCTGGGAACTTCTCTTCGGCAATCTCCATGTAGCGTTCAATCATGACGTAATCATCGCTAATGTATTGAGACAGCAGCTCGTACCACCATTCAGTTTCGTAGCGGGCAATCATACTGAGGTTATACATTAATAAGTAATGACTGATGATCTCAGGAATCCCTAAAAAGGAATCACGCGTTGACGGAATATACCATTGATCCATTTCTAAATCATAATGAAGATGAGTAGCCAGCGCTGGGTTTTCTTCTAGAGATACATCAAACGTCAGCTTTTTCGCTTCTCTCTGTCTGAGTTTCCAACTTGTATGAAACTCAAAGTATTCAATAAAGCGTTCAGCAGACATGTTATAAAGCAATGGAATATGATCTTGAATCATCATCCCATTGGCCTTTTCCACTTTAACTAATGCTGAGGGCTGTTTTTGAAAATCTAGAATATGACTCATTTCCGGTATCTTTGAAAGGAGATGAATCATCGTAAATCGCTCATCTTCAATTCCATTTAAATGAAATAGATGCTTTAACACATGCATGCATAGTCCATTTCGTTGAATTTTCACCTCATCTTCACTAAAACGGTAGTGCTGCTTCTTTCTCTTTCTCGATGTTACACCATGGGCCAAAACAGAGGTTTGAGAAGGATAGTGAGGATCAACTGTCAGTAAACAGGCCTTTAGTAACTGAGCCATTCCATAAAACAATAAAATGGGCTTCAGTTCGAGTGGAGCGATAGCTGCCTGTTCATAGAACGTATGGCCATGCTTTAAAAAATAAATAAACCGTTCACAGTTTTTATAGGCTTGCTGGTTTGCATCTTGAATGTTCCGTTTCTCATATTGTTGATATAGAAACTTTTGGGAAGTTTCGAGTGAGTAAAAACGTTTTAAATCCTTCCATCCTGAACTTTTCATCTTCTTCCTCAACTCTCTTTATATTTTCTAAAAATTGCAACTGTTTGTTGCTTCCTTGACATGCTGTTTGCTAGTTGATAATCTACATATAATATTTTGCCGAAAAGAGGGGGATTTACTAATGTGGGAAAGTAAATTTTCAAAAGAAGGTTTGACGTTTGACGATGTTTTGCTTGTTCCAGCTAAGTCTGAAGTACTTCCGCGAGATGTCGATTTATCAGTTGAGTTAACAAGCACATTAAAACTAAACATTCCAATTATCAGTGCAGGAATGGACACGGTGACTGAATCACAAATGGCGATTGCAATGGCACGTCAAGGTGGTCTTGGTATCATTCATAAGAACATGTCTATTGAGCAGCAAGCAGAGCAAGTGGATAAAGTAAAACGTTCAGAGCGCGGCGTTATTACAAATCCATTCTTCTTAACACCTGAGCATCAAGTGTTTGATGCAGAGCACCTAATGGGTAAGTACCGTATTTCAGGTGTACCGATTGTAAATAACATAGAAGATCAAAAGCTTGTCGGTATTATTACGAACCGTGACCTTCGATTTATTTCGGATTATTCAATGAAGATTAGCGATGTGATGACAAAAGAGGAACTTGTGACAGCTTCTGTCGGTACGACGTTAGAAGAAGCTGAAAAAATCCTACAGCAATACAAAATTGAAAAATTACCTCTTTTAGATGACGAAGGAACGTTAAAAGGTCTCATCACCATCAAAGATATTGAAAAAGTGATCGAATTCCCTAACTCCTCTAAAGATGCACATGGTCGTTTAATTGTTGGTGCCGCTGTTGGTGTCACTGGCGATACAATGACTCGTGTAAGAAAATTAGTCGAAGCCAATGTGGATGTCGTTGTCATTGATACGGCACATGGTCATTCACAAGGTGTTCTAAACACTGTATCGAAAATCCGCGAAACATATCCTTCTCTTAATATCATTGCTGGTAATGTTGCAACAGCCGAAGCAACTAAAGCATTGTTTGAAGCAGGAGCCGATATTGTGAAAGTCGGTATCGGACCAGGATCTATTTGTACAACACGTGTTGTTGCAGGCGTTGGTGTACCACAAATCACAGCGATCTATGACTGTGCAACAGAAGCAAGAAAACATGGTAAAGCTATTATTGCAGATGGTGGAATTAAATATTCAGGTGATATCGTAAAAGCTCTAGCATCTGGTGGACATGCTGTAATGCTTGGAAGCCTTCTAGCTGGTACATCTGAAAGCCCAGGAGACACAGAAATTTTCCAAGGTAGACGCTTCAAAGTTTATCGCGGTATGGGTTCAGTCGCTGCAATGGAAAAAGGAAGTAAAGATCGTTACTTCCAAGAAGATAATAAAAAATTC
Source organism: Bacillus sp. FSL K6-1145 (assembly GCF_038003425.1). Lineage (NCBI taxonomy): Bacteria > Bacillati > Bacillota > Bacilli > Caryophanales > Bacillaceae > Bacillus > Bacillus sp. FSL K6-1145. The sequence goes on from NZ_JBBOPC010000001.1 coordinate 16,863, forward strand.
GTTCCAGAAGGTATTGAAGGCCGTACACCATACAAAGGACCAGTCGTTGATACAGTGTATCAACTCGTTGGCGGTATCCGTTCTGGTATGGGCTATTGTGGAACACAGGACTTACGCTCTCTTAGAGAAGATGCACAGTTCATTCGCATGACTGGTGCAGGACTTCGTGAGAGTCATCCACATGATGTACAAATTACAAAAGAATCACCAAACTACACAATTTCTTGATAAATTGTGACAGTTAAATTACATTTGACAGGGTCTATGACTCTGTCTATTTTTTTTGTCTTTATTGTGATAAAATTTATACTGTTGTGTTGAAATAAGCCCTTGTGGATTAAATATATATGAAATATGTCGAAAAAAGATGATAACGGAGGTATGACGATTGAACAGCAAGATATTGAAACAGCTTATGGTCTCTATCCTTGCACTGGCATTGATTGTGACAGCATTTACACCAATGTCCAAAGCAAAAGCAGCTGAAGATCCATTCAATGTGAATGCGAAAGCAGCGATCCTAATTGAAGCTTCTACAGGTAAGATCCTTTATAGTAAAAACGCAGAACAAAGACTACCTATTGCAAGTATGGCAAAGATGATGACAGAGTATCTTTTACTAGAAGCGATTGCTGAAGGCAAAGTGAAATGGGATCAAACGTATACGCCAGATGATTATGTATACGAAATTTCTCAGGACCGCAGTTTATCAAACGTTCCTTTGAGAAAAGATGGCTCGTATACAGTGAAAGAACTTTATCAAGCAACGGCTATTTATTCGGCAAATGCAGCAGCAATTGGCTTAGCAGAAGTGATTGCTGGATCAGAATCGAAGTTCGTTGAAAAAATGAACGCAAAAGCGAAAGAATTAGGTTTAACAAACTACAAATTCGTGAATGCAACTGGACTAGAAAATAAAGACTTACATGGCAAACAGCCAAAAGGTACAGGTCCTGATGAAGAAAGTGAAGTATCTGCGAAAGATATGGCATTGCTTGCACAGCATCTCATCAAAGACCACCCAGAAATTCTTGAAACATCAAGTATTGCGAAAACAAAGTTCAGAGAAGGCACAGACGATGAAATGGACATGCCTAACTGGAACTTCATGCTTAAAGGACTTGTGAAGGAATACAAAGGTGTAGACGGTCTGAAAACAGGTTCTACAGATTCAGCTGGTTCTAGCTTCACAGGTACCGCTAAGCAAGGTGACATGCGTGTCATCGCAGTGATCTTGAATGCAAAAGGTAATCTTCATACAGCACGTTTTGACGTGGCGAAAAAACTGTTCGATTATGCGTTTAAAAACTTCACGATGAAAGAAATGTACAAAAAAGGTCAACAGATCAAAGGACATGAAAACATCGAAGTCGACAAAGGCAAAGACAAAGAAGTACCTGTCGTTACGAAAGAAGCTTTCTCTGTGCCGGTAAAAAATGGCGACGAAAAGAGCTTTAAAGCAAAAGTAAATATCGAGAAAACAAAACTCGAAGCTCCTATTAAAAAAGGAACGAAGGTAGGCATGCTGACGACTTCTTATTCTGGTGATGAGAAGGACTACGGCTATTTGAATAAAGATCAATCAGGTGTTGAGCTTATAACCAAAACAGGCGATGAAAAAGCAAACTGGTTCATCCTTGCAATGCGTGGTGTAGGTGGATTCTTCGCTGGCATTTGGGGCGGAATCGTTGACACAGTAAAAGGTTGGTTCTAATAAAAAACTGCTCTCTATGCATGAGAGCAGTTTTTTATCGTTAAAAGAAAAGCGATTGTTTGTGATTTTGAGGAGTGGACAAGGCTTGCTGAAAAATACCACATAACTTTTCCACTCCCTCGGTCAGTGCCTTTTCATTCACATAAGAAAAGCTGAGGCGGATATAGTTTTGTTTCGGCTCTCCAGGATAGCACACAGAGCCAGGCAGAAAGGTGATTTGCTGTTTACGTGCCTCATGCAGCAGTGCACGTGTATCAACCCAGGAAGGAAAGCTAAGCCACAAATTGAGCCCACCCTGAGGAATTTGCCACGTCACATCTTTTGGTGCGTGCTTCGTTAACACATCTATCATTAAATCACGTCTGACCTTCAAGGCGGTTCTCAGCTTTTTCGTATGATCAATCATTTTCTTTGAAGTCAGAAATGGCAGAATGGCTTTTTGTGTGAGAAGAGGGCTGCCTAAATCATTATTGGCCTTTGCAGCTAATAAACGATTAAATATCGAGCCTGAAGCAGTGATAATCCCAATTCTGCATCCTGGAGCAAGTGTTTTACTTAAACCTCGTAAATAAATGACGTGTCCATCATGATCCAGACTTTTGATAGGTGCAGGCGGCTTCTTTTCGAAATATAGCTCACGATAAGGATCATCCTCTACAATCAGACAATCAATACTTTGAGCCAGTAAGAGAAGTTGTTTTCTGCGTTTCATTGACATACTGGCGCCTGTCGGACTGTGAAAAGTAGGAATCGTGTAGATGAGCTTTGGTTTATATTTATCACAAATGCTTTGAAGCTGCTTCATGTTCATTCCTTCATGATCAACAGGGACTGTAATAATTCTTGCCCCTCTGCCCATAAAGACATCAATGGCGCCTGGATAGGTTGGTGCTTCCATGACAACTACATCATCAGGACCGATAAACGCACGTGCGACCAGATCAAGCCCTTGCTGAGAACCACTAGTTACTAGGATATTCTCAGGAGTTGAAGGCACATCCAGCTTTTCTAAAAAAGACTGAATGACCTGCCGCAGCTGAAGATCCCCTTGAATTTCCCCATACTTTGACATGATTTGAGGATGTCTGGCTAGGACATGCTGCATTTCTTTTTCTAAATAACGGTTCGGCAAAAGCCCTGGATCGATCATAGAGGAAGAAAGGTTGATCGCTTCTTCGACATAGTGATACTGAGCAAATTGAGATCGTGGTAAATAATCCGGAATGGATAACTGCCAATCAAAAGAGGTAGCTGACGGAACCGGAATCTCTGACTGCTTTTGCAACTCATCCACAAACGTTCCTTTTCCTTGCACAGTCGTTAAATATCCGTCGTCCTTCAGCCGAGTGTATGCCTTTGCTGCCGTGACAAGACTCACATTCAACTGCTTTGCCAAATCACGTACAGTTGGCAGCTTATCTCCCTGTTGAAGCAAACCCGATTGGATATGATCAATGATTGAAAAGTAAATCTGATTTGAAAGCGATGTATCAGAATGTCGATGGATATCAATATGCATGAGAAACCTCCATTGAGTGCAAAATTGTTATACATGAATTTGAATTGTTATAGTTGCATTATAGCATGTAAATGACACTTCAAAGAAGGAATGACATATTTTTAGCAGGTAATCGTTTATATACAAGGGTTTAAGCTATTTTTTCGGCTGATTGAATTGTTATACTATTCTCTTTATTGTTATACTGTCTCGCTTGTATGATAAAGGGGTAAATCAATCGAATTGACAAATGGGAGGAAACTATTGTGAGCAATAAGGGAACTGAACGAGTGAAACGTGGAATGGCAGAAATGCAAAAGGGTGGCGTCATTATGGATGTCGTCAATGCTGAACAGGCGAAGATCGCAGAAGAAGCAGGTGCGGTGGCAGTTATGGCGCTAGAACGAGTACCAGCTGATATCCGTGCAGCCGGCGGTGTTGCCCGTATGGCAGACCCAAGAATCGTAGAAGAAGTACAAAATGCAGTAACGATTCCAGTCATGGCAAAAGCACGTATCGGCCATATCGTCGAGGCTCGTGTTCTTGAAGCACTTGGTGTTGATTATATCGATGAGAGTGAAGTGCTGACGCCCGCAGATGAGGAATTCCATTTAAATAAAAATGAATACACAGTACCTTTTGTCTGTGGTTGCCGTGATTTAGGTGAAGCAACCCGTCGTATCGCAGAAGGCGCTTCTATGCTTCGTACAAAAGGGGAGCCTGGAACAGGCAACATTGTAGAAGCTGTCCGTCATATGAGAAAGGTCAATGCTCAGATTCGTAAAGTAGCATCAATGAATGAAGATGAACTGATGACAGAAGCGAAGAACCTAGGAGCACCGTATGAATTATTGCTTCAAATCAAAAAAGATGGCAAGCTCCCTGTTGTTAACTTTGCAGCGGGAGGCGTTGCGACACCAGCAGATGCTGCGTTAATGATGCAGCTTGGAGCAGACGGTGTATTTGTTGGATCTGGTATTTTTAAATCAGACAATCCAGCGAAATTTGCAAAAGCAATTGTTGAAGCAACGACTCACTTCACAGATTACCGTCTCATTGCAGAGCTTTCAAAAGAGCTTGGAACAGCCATGAAAGGAATTGAAATCTCAAATCTACTGCCAGAAGAGCGTATGCAAGAGCGTGGCTGGTAATTAAGGGAGCGCAAACGAACATGCTAACAATTGGTGTACTAGGGCTTCAAGGAGCCGTGAGAGAGCATATTCAATCGATTGAAGCTTGCGCTGCAGAAGGGAAGATCATCAAACGAGCAGAAGAGCTAGCATCTGTGGACGGTCTTATTATCCCTGGTGGAGAAAGCACGACGATGAGAAGACTCATGGATACGTACCAATTCATTGAACCGATCAAAGCGTTCGCTGCAGAAGGGAAACCGATTTTCGGAACATGTGCCGGTTTGATTATGCTGGCAAAGCATATAGAAGATCGAGACGATGCTCATCTTGGACTGTTAAATGTATCTGTTGCACGGAATTCATTTGGCAGACAGGTAGACAGCTTTGAAGCAGAATTAGAAGTAAAAGGACTGGATGCGCCGTTTACAGGAGTGTTCATCCGTGCGCCTCATATCATCAGCGCAGATGAGAGCGTAGACATCATGGCTGAATATGATGGCAGGATTGTGATGGCGAAGAAAAACAATATCTTAGGCTGTTCTTTTCATCCAGAGCTGACAGACGACCACCGGTTAACACAGCTGTTTGTTGAAATGGTGAAGTCCTATAAAACGAAGCTCGCTGTATAAAACGGTTGAAAAGAGATAAAACTTATAGTACATTAAAATCACAATCAAAGATCGAAAAAGCGTTGACGGGAAATAGTAAGAAGCCCCTCTTTCTCAGAGAGCCGATGGTTGGTGCGAATCGGTGAAAGATGCAGTCTGAATCCATCCTTGAGCGAAATGCTGAAACACGTGAAGTAAGCATTTACGGTGATACCGTTACAGAGGAAAGAGGAAAGCATGCTTCTGCATGTTTTCAATCAGGGTGGCAACGCGAGAGCTCTCGTCCCTTTCATGGGATGAGGGCTCTTTTTATTTTTCGATAAAAAAAGGAGTGTTATACATGCTGGATATTAAACAACTGCGCACGGACTTTGATCAAATCAAAGAAAAATTAGCACACCGAGGCGAAGATTTAGCGGATTTTGATAAGTTTGGTGAGTTGGATCAAAAAAGAAGAGAACTAATCGGAAAAACAGAAGAATTAAAGAGCCGAAGAAATGAAGTATCACAGCAAGTGGCTGTTCTGAAAAGAGAAAAGAAAGACGCCGATCACATTATTCAAGAAATGCGTGAGGTAGGAGATGAGATTAAGAAGCTGGATGATGAGCTAAGAACAGTAGAAGAAAGCTTGCAGCACATCTTATTCTCTATTCCGAATATCCCTCATGACACTGTACCCGTTGGGGAAACAGAAGATGACAACGTGGAAGTGAGAAAATGGGGCGAACAGCCGGCATTCTCATTTGAGCCAAAGCCACATTGGGACGTAGCGGATGAACTAAACATTCTCGATTTTGAACGTGCAGGAAAAGTCACAGGAAGCCGTTTCGTTTTTTATAAAGGGCTTGGCGCACGCTTAGAGCGTGCACTATACAACTTTATGCTCGATTTGCATGTAGATGAGTTTGGTTTTACTGAAGTGCTTCCTCCTTACATGGTCAATAGAGCAAGCATGACAGGGACTGGACAGCTTCCAAAATTCGAAGAGGATGCCTTTAAAATCCGTGAAGAGGATTATTTCCTCATTCCAACAGCTGAAGTACCTATTACCAACATGCACCGTGATGAAATTCTTGAAGGGGAACAGCTGCCAATCAATTATGCAGCATTCAGTGCTTGCTTTAGATCAGAGGCTGGATCTGCCGGCAGAGATACACGCGGACTCATCCGTCAGCATCAGTTTAATAAGGTAGAGCTTGTGAAATTTGTAAGACCTGAAGATTCTTATGAAGAATTAGAGAAACTAACAAATCAAGCAGAAAAAGTCCTTCAGTTATTAAACCTGCCATACCGTGTCATGAGCATGTGTACGGGAGATTTAGGATTCACGGCTGCAAAGAAATACGACATCGAAGTATGGATTCCGAGCCAAGATACGTATCGTGAAATTTCTTCTTGCAGTAACTTTGAAGCATTCCAAGCAAGACGTGCAAACATTCGATTCCGTCCAGAACCTAAAGCCAAGCCAGAGCATGTGCACACATTAAATGGATCTGGTTTAGCAGTAGGAAGAACCGTGGCGGCCATTTTAGAAAACTATCAGCAAGAGGACGGCACTGTGATCATCCCTGAAGTACTGCGTCCTTATATGGGAAATAAAGAAGTCATGAAATAAGATGCCGCTATGGCATCTTATTTCTTTTTCCCAAAAGTCCTACAGTTTTCCTAAATTTAGCCGATAGAAATACTAAAAGCTTCTAGGAAAGAAGGAATAACCTTGAATAGGCTTGACTATTATGTTGAAATGGCTCAATTAGTTAGGAAAGTTCTAGATGAAAGTATCCTTTTCGGCATCACTGATACAGAGAAGGTGCTTTGTTACTATCCGTCTAACACAATAGATTTTGGCATGAAGATTGGGGACCCATTGAACCCAGAAGACCAAAACGTGGCGACGACATTAAGAGGACAAGAATATGACGGTCATTTACCAGAGTCTTTATATGGTTATGAAATTGCAGTAAAAGGTTACCCGATTTTTGATGAAAATAGAAAAGTAATTGGCTCTTTTTTAGTGGCTTTTTCACATCATCGTGAAAAGAAGTTAAGCGGTTATATGGAGCATATCAATGATGTAGCGAAAGAACTTCAAAGTGGAATTGAGCAAATTGCTGCGCATTCACAAGAGCTGGCTGCCACAAGTTTAGAAATAAGCGAACAGGCAGGAAGAGCGGAAGAGAAATCTGCAAATATTGAAGAAGTCGTCAAAACCATTGGCGGGATTGCTAGACAAACCAATTTGCTAGGCCTAAATGCTGCAATTGAAGCAGCAAGAGCAGGAGAGAATGGAAAAGGGTTTGCTGTCGTAGCTGATGAAGTTCGTAAATTATCAGATGGCTCAAAGGAAGCGGCTGAAACCATTAATACCTTCTTAAAAGAGATCCAAGACAGCATTGGCACTTTGTCTGAAAACATCTCACAAATCAGCAGTTCAACAAATGAACAAGCAAAACAAGTGACAGACTTTACGAAAATTATTGAATCATTAAATGAGTTTAAAGAAGAGATGAATCATTTTATTGAAGAGATTAGACAGGATACAAAATAGATCAAGAGCAGCCGTCGATGGCTGCTTTTTTATGGGCAGATTCTCATGCCAAAATAACTTATTGAAATTTTTTTCGAAAAGATGTTGACTTGAAATAAATTGATATGGTATATTAATTCTTGTCGATACGGAGGAATACCCAAGTCCGGCTGAAGGGATCGGTCTTGAAAACCGACAGGGGTGTCAAAGCCCGCGGGGGTTCGAATCCCTCTTCCTCCGCCATATTGATTTTTTACCTTAGTTGAATTGAAACGCAAGCATAAAAATTGGAATTGTCAAACCGCTGCATTCGCGAAATGCAGCGGTTTTTTTATTTTGTTTTAGAGCGATTTTTTTGAATAACAGAAGCTATTTCATGAAGAATGGGATCAAGTGAGCTTTCATCATGAAGTAAGTCGTAATCTTCAATGTTAATTTTAATCACTGGGCATAAATCGAATTGTTCAATCCATTCCGTGTATCGAGTGTACATTTCTTCCCAATAGGCTCGATCCGTTTGAGTTTCCATCTCTCTGCCGCGTTCCTCAATACGATGTAAAATATGATTTAAATCCCCGTGCAAATAGATGAGAACATCAGGGTGAGGGAAGTAAGGTGTCATCACCATTGCCTCGAATAGACTCGTATACGTTTCATAATCTACTTCAGACATCGTACCTTTGTCCGCATGCATTTTTGCGAAAATGCCAGTGTCCTCATAAATTGAACGATCTTGCACATACCCTCCACCAGATTCAAAAATCCGCTTTTGCTCCTTAAAACGCTCAGCTAGGAAATAGACCTGTAAATGGAAGCTCCATCTTTGGAAATCTGAATAAAAGGGCTCTAAGTATGGGTTATCATCTACTTTTTCAAGAGAGGTTTGAAAGCCTAGCTTGTCCGCTATTGTTTTAGTCATAGTTGATTTTCCGACACCAACAGTCCCGGCGATTGTGATCACTGCATCCTTTGGTATTTCGATATTGTTCATAGCACTTGCTCCTTTATGTTCTGTACAATTTGCTGGTAATCTTGCTGTGAGGAAACGAAGTCTGTATGATCTCCTTCAATTGTAATGATAGGAAGCCCTGGGTCAGTCTGTTTTAAATGTTCAATGGCCAGCTCATAATCTTCAATGAGTGTTTTTAAATAAGCCGGTTCAATGTCTTCTTCAAAAGAGCGTCCTCTCATCTGTATTCTTTCAAGTAAGGTAGGAAGGCTGGCTTTTATATAGATGATGGCATTTGGTTTAGGAAGATCATCTGTTAGTAGGTGATAGATCTTTCTATATTTGTCCATGTGCTTTTTTGATAATGTTCTTTCTGCAAATATCATATTTTTATAGACATGATAATCAGTGACAATCGGCTGCTGTTGATTCACATAGTTTTCTTGAATAGATTCTAATTGTTTGAACCGATTGCATAAAAAGAACATCTCAAGCTGAAAGCTCCATTGTTCCATATCTTCATAAAATTTATCTAAGAATGGATTTTCTTCTACAATCTCTTTTACTAAAGGAAATTGAAATTCCTTCGCAAGCATTGTAGCCAAAGTTGTTTTTCCGGCTCCAATTGGGCCTTCCACTGCAATAAAAGGGGCAGGATACATAGGCGTTCTCCTCTATCTATAAAGTTGTCAAACCAATGTATATTGTACCATACCCCTGCCGAGAGATAGAGCGAACGGATTACGATGTCGTTCTTTTTTCAATATTGAATTGATCTGATAATAAGAGCCAATTTTGAGGGAAGGATAGACCTAATTTCCAATAAGCAATTCCGTTCAAGTTTAACTCTTTGATGAGGTTGAACTTTGCTTGAATTGATCTAGCATCTTCGAACCATACCTCGTGCTCTTTATTATTGGCATCTGTATAACGAAAATAAGGTGCTTGTGCTGTTTCGTCATATAGAATGGAGGCATTATTATTTCTAGCAATTGCAATCGCTTGTTGGGGACTGACAGCTTTAGCAATAGGGCCGCCTTGAACGTAAGGAAGCGTCCAATCATAGCCGTATAAGTTCTGGCCCATAACAATTTTATTGGCTGGCATAACGGTCAGTGCATATTCAATGACTTGGCGGACAGGTCCAATGGGAGAGACTGCTTGCGCAGGGCCGCCGCTGTATCCCCATTCGTAGGTCATTAATACAACATGATCGACGATCTTCCCAATGGCTTCATAGTCATGAGCTTCATACCATTTTCCCTTTTGCTGACTACTTGTTTTAGGGGCAAGTGCAACAGATATTGTCCATCCTTCTTGATGGAAGCGGGTTGTTGCCTCTCTTAAAAATTGAATGTAGGCATCTTTATCAGCGGGACGTAAATATTCAAAATCAAAATGGATTTCTTTTAATTGATACTTTTTTGCAACACGAACGATTTCATTTAAAAATGTGGCTTTGACAGATTGGTTATTCAAAAGAATTTGCCCAAGTTCATCACTGAATTTATCATTCTCTAGGTTAGTCACCACCATGGATAAAACGGTTCTGCTCTGAGCGGCTATTTGAGGTAGCTGATCTAACGGTGGTTCTTTCAGTGTTCCATCTCTTTGCGCTTGAAAACTAAAGGCGCCTAAATGCGTTAAATATGGAGAGGCCTCTCTAGCTGCTTGTTTTAAGTTTTCACTGACTTGATTTCCCCGTGGTTCAATGTAAGCATTCGAATTAATGTTCCTTTTCGGTCTTTGAGGAATATAGAGCAAGAAGCGAATAGGAAGTATCGCTTCAGGCCGTATTCTATTCACACGTGCCAACTCTTCCACTGAAATTCGAAATCGTCTTCCAATTTGATAAAGTGTGTCATTTTGTTTGACCTCATAAAATTGACCTCTAATTGGAATGACAATTGTTTGTCCAATGACGAGTTGATTTGGTGTTTCAATATCGTTGGTACGGATGATTTCATTGACTGTTGTTTTAAAACGCATGGCAATTTCGTTTAAAGTATCTCCTCTTTTGACAACATAAATTTGAATAGTCAACGCCCCCTTTGTTATTGCTAACAATTTATGAGGGTTATGGATAAATCATGTTTGATTTTCATTCGTGATCTCTTTAGCAGTGGTGATTTTTGCTAGTAGAACGTTCTCCATCATCGTTAAAGCATATTCGTTGTCTCTGTCGTCATTTGATGCGATACAATCTTCAGGTACAATTAAGTTGTATTCTCGCATGTATGCGTCATTTGCAGTGAACAGAACGCAAATGTTTCCTGCAATTCCGGTCAAAATGATGTCTTGTACACCTAATTCATTTAAGAGTGTCTCTAATGCAGTTCCATAGAAGGCAGAATGCTTCGGTTTAATTAAGAAGTAATCATCTTTAGATGGTGCCATTTTCTCTAAAATAGGGGCGCTTCTTTCATTTTTGCATGTTTCCATCACAGCTTGAATATCAGCCTTCCAGAGACCATAGTGGTCGTTGATATAGATGATCGGCCAATTTTCCTTGAAAGCATGATCTTTAAGAGCTAAAATCTTATTGGTCATTTGCTCTGTTTTATCAGCGAGCACATGTCCCATTTCAAAATCAAAATTATTAATCATGTCGATAATAAGCAGTGCCTTTTGGTGCTTTGACAAAGTAAGACCCCCTTTAAAAGATTGTGCTAATATGTTAACCTCAATATCCTTTTAAAAAACATGAAAAGAGAGCCGTGCTATGACGAGAGATGAACAGTTTATGCAAGAAGCTATTTCTGAAGCCTTAAAAGCAGAACAAATAGGAGAAGTACCAATCGGTGCCATCATCGTTGTTGATGACCAAATTGTGAGCCGAGCTCATAATTTAAGGGAAACAGAGCAGCGTTCAATTGCACATGCAGAATTACTTGCCATTGATGAAGCGTGTAAAACGACTGGAAGCTGGCGTTTAGAGGATGCTGTACTTTATGTGACGCTTGAACCATGTCCTATGTGTGCGGGAGCGATTGTCCTTTCTAGAGTGAAAAAGGTCGTTTTTGGTGCATACGATCCAAAAGGTGGATGTGCAGGTACTTTAATGAATTTACTGGATGATGAACGGTTCAATCATCAGTCTGAAGTCATTGGTGGTGTACTTGAAAATGAGTGTGGTGAGCTGTTAAGTCAGTTCTTCCGAAATCTCCGTCAGCGAAAGAAACAAGCCAAAAGTAAATGAATGGATGTCGTTTGCAATTTCGGCTATAAGAAGGTATACTTATGTCTGCGTCACTAACAATTTAATATTCATTTTGCCGTGCTAAGCGGGGAGGTAGCGGTGCCCTGTACTCGCAATCCGCTCTAGCGAGGCCGAATCCCTTCTCAAGGTTCGTTTACTTCAAGGTCTGCCTTAAATAAGTGGTGTTGACGTCTGGGTCCTGCGCAATGGGAATTCATGAACCATGTCAGGTCCGGAAGGAAGCAGCATTAAGTGAAACCTCTCATGTGCCGCAGGGTTGCCTGGGCCGAGCTAACTGTTTAAGTAACGCTTGGGGTAGCGAATCGACAGAAGGTGCACGGTAAATCAATATTAAATGTAACTCATCTAGTTAATCTAGGTGAGTTTTTTGTTGCTGTTTAAAGAATAGTTCAGCTGCTTTGTTTATACAAATAGCCAAAAAATCTTTTTAGAGTTTTTTTGTTTTTTATTAATCGCAGCGGGAACTAGTGTTCCTCGTGGTGTGGCAGATCAATTCGAAAATCTAGAAAACAGGTTTTTGGTTCATAGAAGTAGAAAAACTATAGTTGAAATCATCATTTTCGTTTATTAGAAAATAAAGGTGTGCTTTTGAATTGATCGGTGCATCATGTATAATAAAAAAGATGATAAATGGAGGAGGGCGTATTTGTGAGTTATCAAGCTTTGTATCGAGTGTTCAGACCTCAAGTTTTTGAGGATGTTGTTGGACAAGAACACATCACAAAAACGTTGCAAAATGCCCTTTTGCAGAAGAAGTTTTCTCATGCTTACTTATTTTCAGGTCCTAGAGGAACAGGTAAAACAAGCGCTGCTAAAATCTTTGCGAAGGCAGTGAACTGTGAAAAGTCACCTGTGAGTGAACCTTGTAATGAATGTGATGCCTGTAAAGGGATTACAAACGGCTCGATTTCAGATGTGATCGAAATAGATGCTGCCTCAAACAACGGAGTAGATGAAATCCGTGATATACGTGATAAAGTGAAATTTGCTCCTTCGGCGGTTACATATAAGGTTTATATTATAGATGAAGTACATATGCTCTCTATCGGGGCGTTTAATGCCCTCCTTAAAACGTTAGAGGAGCCGCCCGCTCATTGTATCTTTATTTTGGCTACCACAGAGCCTCATAAGATTCCTCTTACCATCATATCTCGTTGTCAGAGATTTGATTTTAAACGAATCACGACAAAAGATATTGTTGGAAGAATGCAGAAAATTGTAGATGCAGAAAGCCTAAATGTCCAAGAGGGCTCGCTCGAGATTATCGCTAGTGCAGCTGATGGTGGTATGCGTGATGCACTAAGCCTCTTAGATCAAGCAATTTCATTTAGTGGTGAGCAACTGACAATTGATGATGCGCTGCTCATTACAGGAGCTGTTTCTCAGCAATTCATTAGTCAGCTAGCCGAAGCAATTTTTGATCAAAATATTGCCGTGGCGTTAGATACCTTAAATGAATTACTTCAGCAGGGGAAAGATGCTGCTAAATTAATAGAGGACATGATTTTTTACTTTAGAGATATGCTGCTTTATAAAACAGCACCAGATCTGGAAGGGGTCCTTGAAAAGGTAAAGGTCGATGAAAATTTCGTGACGCTTTCGGATCGTGTGACACCTCAATTTCTATATGAAACAATTGAAGTGCTGAATAAAAGTCACCAAGAAATGAAATGGACGAATCATCCAAGGATTTTCTTTGAGGTAGCTGTTGTCAAGCTATGTCAGTCAACGGCTGGAATACCACAAGCTCATGCTAACGCTGATTTAACGACGCTAACGGATAAAATAGACAGGTTGGAACAGGAGCTATCTAGGATAAGAGCTGAGGGTGTGCCAATGTCTCATTCTCATCATCCTCAAGAAAAAAAGGAAGCACCTCGACCACAAACGAGTAACAAAAATGGATACCGTGCACCTGTCGGTCGAATTCACGAAATTCTAAAAGAGGCAAAACGTCCAGAGCTAGAAAAAATTAAAGGTAAGTGGGGAGAACTCCTTGCCCACTTGAAACAGCAGAATAAGGTGTCTCACGCTGCACTATTAACGGATAGTGAACCAGTTGCTGCTGCTACTCATGCCTTTGTTTTAAAATTCAAGTTTGAAATACACTGTAAAATGGTTGCTGAAGATAAAAGTGGTGTTCGAACCAACCTTGAGCAGCTATTAGAGTCTATGTTAGGGAAAAGAGTGGAATTAGTTGGCGTTCCTGACGCTCAATGGGGTAAAATAAGAGAAGAATTTTTAAGAGATCATCAGCCGGATGAACAGGCAGATGGTCAGGGGACTTCTGCTGAAGAGGATCCATTGATTGCAGAAGCAAAGAAGTTAGTAGGAACCGATTTAATAGAAATTAAAGATTAATAAAAATGAAAGAGAGTGGTGTTCATATGCGCGGTGGAATGGGAAATATGCAAAAAATGATGAAACAAATGCAAAAAATGCAAAAGGATATGGCTAAGGCTCAAGAAGAGCTTGCAGAAAAAGTCCTTGAAGGTACAGCAGGTGGCGGTATGGTCACTGTAAAAGTAAATGGACAAAAAGAAGTTGTTGATGTAGCAATCAATGAAGAAGTTGTTGATCCAGAAGATATCGATATGCTTCAAGATCTTGTACTTGCAGCGACAAACGATGCATTGAAAAAAGTTGATGAGCTAACAAATGAAACAATGGGTCAATTCACAAAAGGAATGAACATGCCAGGTTTATTCTAGGAGGAATAACTGAAGATGCAATATCCTGAACCAATATCAAAGCTGATAGACAGCTTTATGAAATTGCCAGGAATCGGACCGAAAACCGCGGTCCGTCTGGCTTTTTTTGTTCTTAGTATGCAGGAAGATGTCGTACTAGATTTCGCGAAGGCGCTTGTTAACGCAAAGCGTAATTTAACTAATTGCTCCGTATGCGGCCATATCACAGATCAAGATCCTTGCTATATTTGTGAAGATACAAGAAGAGATCAATCTGTTATCTGTGTAGTACAAGATCCAAAAGATGTGATCGCAATGGAAAAGATGAAAGAATACAACGGCTTATATCATGTGCTTCATGGTGCCATTTCGCCAATGGATGGCATTGGCCCAGAGGACATTAAAATTCCTGACCTGTTAAAAAGATTGCAAGACGATCAAGTGACAGAGGTAATCCTTGCAACGAATCCAAACATTGAAGGAGAGGCTACAGCCATGTATATCTCTAGATTGTTGAAACCATCAGGAATTAAACTCTCTCGTATTGCTCACGGACTACCAGTAGGTGGAGACTTAGAGTATGCGGATGAAGTCACACTGTCTAAAGCTCTAGAGGGCAGACGTGAGATGTAGGAAGGAGAAGTACGGTACATGGGTTTTCTTCGCAGAAAATCAATTCGAAAAGAATTCGATGAGAAATTAATTCAACAGCTTTTTAAGCAAAAGGAAGAATGGAACAGACAAAAAAAGCTTGTCGCAAATAGCGTTGATCCTTCACCGGACATTCTATTCGAATTAAAGCTTGCTCAAGCGAAGTACTTTTTCTATCTAAGAGAAGCGAAAAAGAGGAATTTACGTTTAAACAACTGGAGATAGCAGGTCTATTTTACATAGTCCTCTCATATGCTTGTACTATTCATATGAAGAGGAGATGAGAGGATTATGGAACCTGTTATTGTGATCGGGTCAATTTTGCTTGCTGTATTATTGTTGTTTATGTCAGGTGTTCAAGCGAACCCCATCAAATGGTTAGGGCTGATCGGAATAAAGTTTGTGGCAGGTGCTCTTTTTTTATTTTGCCTCAATCTATTTGGTGAGAGTCTAGGATTACATGTCTCTATTAACCCTGTAACAAGTGGAATCAGTGGTCTATTGGGCATCCCAGGCGTAGCAGCTTTAGTCGTAATTGAAAAATTTATTATTTAATGAGAAATATTGTTGACTTTGATCCCGTATGGTGGTAAATTAATATACGTCGCTGATGACGAAGAAACGAAATAACATGATAACAAAAAAGTTGTTGACATCAACAATTTAAATATGATATGATGTTCTAGTCGCTTCTGAAGCGGTAAACAAGTTCTTTGAAAACTAAACAAGACAAAACGTACCTGTTAATTCGAGTTTTTATAAAAAAATCCTATGTTATATCATAGGTAGTCAGTCAAACGCTGACGAAAAACAAAACTTCGGTTTTGTACTTTTTCGGAGAGTTTGATCCTGGCTCAGGACGAACGCTGGCGGCGTGCCTAATACATGCAAGTCGAGCGGACAGAAGGGAGCTTGCTCCCGGATGTTAGCGGCGGACGGGTGAGTAACACGTGGGTAACCTGCCTGTAAGACTGGGATAACTCCGGGAAACCGGAGCTAATACCGGATAGTTCCTTGAACCGCATGGTTCAAGGATGAAAGACGGTTTCGGCTGTCACTTACAGATGGACCCGCGGCGCATTAGCTAGTTGGTGGGGTAATGGCTCACCAAGGCGACGATGCGTAGCCGACCTGAGAGGGTGATCGGCCACACTGGGACTGAGACACGGCCCAGACTCCTACGGGAGGCAGCAGTAGGGAATCTTCCGCAATGGACGAAAGTCTGACGGAGCAACGCCGCGTGAGTGATGAAGGTTTTCGGATCGTAAAGCTCTGTTGTTAGGGAAGAACAAGTGCGAGAGTAACTGCTCGCACCTTGACGGTACCTAACCAGAAAGCCACGGCTAACTACGTGCCAGCAGCCGCGGTAATACGTAGGTGGCAAGCGTTGTCCGGAATTATTGGGCGTAAAGGGCTCGCAGGCGGTTTCTTAAGTCTGATGTGAAAGCCCCCGGCTCAACCGGGGAGGGTCATTGGAAACTGGGAAACTTGAGTGCAGAAGAGGAGAGTGGAATTCCACGTGTAGCGGTGAAATGCGTAGAGATGTGGAGGAACACCAGTGGCGAAGGCGACTCTCTGGTCTGTAACTGACGCTGAGGAGCGAAAGCGTGGGGAGCGAACAGGATTAGATACCCTGGTAGTCCACGCCGTAAACGATGAGTGCTAAGTGTTAGGGGGTTTCCGCCCCTTAGTGCTGCAGCTAACGCATTAAGCACTCCGCCTGGGGAGTACGGTCGCAAGACTGAAACTCAAAGGAATTGACGGGGGCCCGCACAAGCGGTGGAGCATGTGGTTTAATTCGAAGCAACGCGAAGAACCTTACCAGGTCTTGACATCCTCTGACAACCCTAGAGATAGGGCTTTCCCTTCGGGGACAGAGTGACAGGTGGTGCATGGTTGTCGTCAGCTCGTGTCGTGAGATGTTGGGTTAAGTCCCGCAACGAGCGCAACCCTTGATCTTAGTTGCCAGCATTTAGTTGGGCACTCTAAGGTGACTGCCGGTGACAAACCGGAGGAAGGTGGGGATGACGTCAAATCATCATGCCCCTTATGACCTGGGCTACACACGTGCTACAATGGACAGAACAAAGGGCTGCGAGACCGCAAGGTTTAGCCAATCCCATAAATCTGTTCTCAGTTCGGATCGCAGTCTGCAACTCGACTGCGTGAAGCTGGAATCGCTAGTAATCGCGGATCAGCATGCCGCGGTGAATACGTTCCCGGGCCTTGTACACACCGCCCGTCACACCACGAGAGTTTGCAACACCCGAAGTCGGTGAGGTAACCTTTATGGAGCCAGCCGCCGAAGGTGGGGCAGATGATTGGGGTGAAGTCGTAACAAGGTAGCCGTATCGGAAGGTGCGGCTGGATCACCTCCTTTCTAAGGATATATGGAGCAGTGTGCGTTTTCGTCTTGTTTAGTTTTGAAGGAACTTGCAAAAGATCCTACAACATCATATCTTCGATATGAAAGATGGGCCTGTAGCTCAGCTGGTTAGAGCGCACGCCTGATAAGCGTGAGGTCGGTGGTTCGAGTCCACTCAGGCCCACCATCTTCTATTAAATCGGGGCCTTAGCTCAGCTGGGAGAGCGCCTGCCTTGCACGCAGGAGGTCAGCGGTTCGATCCCGCTAGGCTCCACCAACGTGTTCTTTGAAAACTAGATAACAATAAGTAATACATTCACATTGAATGCAATGCAAAGTTCATCACACATAGTGATTCTTTCTAAAGTAAGAAATGGTTAAGTTAGAAAGGGCGCACGGTGGATGCCTTGGCACTAGGAGCCGATGAAGGACGGGACGAACACCGATATGCTTCGGGGAGCTGTAAGCAAGCTTTGATCCGGAGATTTCCGAATGGGGAAACCCACTGCTCGTAATGGAGTAGTATCCATACTTGAATACATAGAGTATGAGAAGGCATACCCGGGGAACTGAAACATCTAAGTACCCGGAGGAAGAGAAAGCAAATGCGATTCCCTGAGTAGCGGCGAGCGAAACGGGAACAGCCCAAACCAAGAGGCTTGCCTCTTGGGGTTGTAGGACACTCTATACGGAGTTACAAAGGAACGATATAAGCGAAGAGGTCTGGAAAGGCCCGCCAAAGAAGGTAACAGCCCTGTAACTGAAATGTTGTTCTCTCCAGAGTGGATCCTGAGTACGGCGGAACACGTGAAATTCCGTCGGAATCCGGGAGGACCATCTCCCAAGGCTAAATACTCCCTAGTGACCGATAGTGAACCAGTACCGTGAGGGAAAGGTGAAAAGCACCCCGGAAGGGGAGTGAAATAGATCCTGAAACCGTGTGCCTACAAGTAGTCAGAGCCCGTTAAAGGGTGATGGCGTGCCTTTTGTAGAATGAACCGGCGAGTTACGATCCCGTGCAAGGTTAAGCAGAAGATGCGGAGCCGCAGCGAAAGCGAGTCTGAATAGGGCGCATGAGTACGTGGTCGTAGACCCGAAACCAGGTGATCTACCCATGTCCAGGGTGAAGTTCAGGTAACACTGAATGGAGGCCCGAACCCACGCACGTTGAAAAGTGCGGGGATGAGGTGTGGGTAGGGGTGAAATGCCAATCGAACCTGGAGATAGCTGGTTCTCTCCGAAATAGCTTTAGGGCTAGCCTCAAGGTAAGAGTCTCGGAGGTAGAGCACTGATTGGACTAGGGGCCCCTACCGGGTTACCGAATTCAGTCAAACTCCGAATGCCGATGACTTATCCTTGGGAGTCAGACTGCGAGTGATAAGATCCGTAGTCGAAAGGGAAACAGCCCAGACCGCCAGCTAAGGTCCCAAAGTATACGTTAAGTGGAAAAGGATGTGGAGTTGCTTAGACAACCAGGATGTTGGCTTAGAAGCAGCCACCATTTAAAGAGTGCGTAATAGCTCACTGGTCGAGTGACTCTGCGCCGAAAATGTACCGGGGCTAAACGTATCACCGAAGCTGCGGACTGTTCTTACGAACAGTGGTAGGAGAGCGTTCTAAGTGCTGTGAAGTCAGACCGGAAGGACTGGTGGAGCGCTTAGAAGTGAGAATGCCGGTATGAGTAGCGAAAGACGGGTGAGAATCCCGTCCACCGAATGCCTAAGGTTTCCTGAGGAAGGCTCGTCCGCTCAGGGTTAGTCGGGACCTAAGCCGAGGCCGAAAGGCGTAGGCGATGGACAACAGGTTGATATTCCTGTACCACCTCCTCACCATTTGAGCAATGGGGGGACGCAGGAGGATAGGGTAAGCGCGGTATTGGATATCCGCGTCCAAGCAGTTAGGCTGGGAAATAGGCAAATCCGTTTCCCATAAAGGCTGAGCTGTGATGGCGAGCGAAATTTAGTAGCGAAGTTCCTGATTCCACACTGCCAAGAAAAGCCTCTAGCGAGGTGAGAGGTGCCCGTACCGCAAACCGACACAGGTAGGCGAGGAGAGAATCCTAAGGTGATCGAGAGAACTCTCGTTAAGGAACTCGGCAAAATGACCCCGTAACTTCGGGAGAAGGGGTGCTTCTTAGGGTGTTAAAGCCCCGAGAAGCCGCAGTGAATAGGCCCAGGCGACTGTTTAGCAAAAACACAGGTCTCTGCGAAGCCGTAAGGCGAAGTATAGGGGCTGACGCCTGCCCGGTGCTGGAAGGTTAAGAGGAGCGCTTAGCGTAAGCGAAGGTGCGAATTGAAGCCCCAGTAAACGGCGGCCGTAACTATAACGGTCCTAAGGTAGCGAAATTCCTTGTCGGGTAAGTTCCGACCCGCACGAAAGGCGCAACGATCTGGGCACTGTCTCAACGAGAGACTCGGTGAAATTATAGTACCTGTGAAGATGCAGGTTACCCGCGACAGGACGGAAAGACCCCGTGGAGCTTTACTGCAGCCTGATATTGAATGTTGGTACAGCTTGTACAGGATAGGTAGGAGCCTTGGAAACCGGAGCGCTAGCTTCGGTGGAGGCATCGGTGGGATACTACCCTGGCTGTATTGACCTTCTAACCCGCTGCCCTTATCGGGCAGGGAGACAGTGTCAGGTGGGCAGTTTGACTGGGGCGGTCGCCTCCTAAAATGTAACGGAGGCGCCCAAAGGTTCCCTCAGAATGGTTGGAAATCATTCGCAGAGTGTAAAGGCACAAGGGAGCTTGACTGCGAGACCTACAAGTCGAGCAGGGACGAAAGTCGGGCTTAGTGATCCGGTGGTTCCGCATGGAAGGGCCATCGCTCAACGGATAAAAGCTACCCCGGGGATAACAGGCTTATCTCCCCCAAGAGTCCACATCGACGGGGAGGTTTGGCACCTCGATGTCGGCTCATCGCATCCTGGGGCTGTAGTCGGTCCCAAGGGTTGGGCTGTTCGCCCATTAAAGCGGTACGCGAGCTGGGTTCAGAACGTCGTGAGACAGTTCGGTCCCTATCCGTCGCGGGCGCAGGAAATTTGAGAGGAGCTGTCCTTAGTACGAGAGGACCGGGATGGACGCACCGCTGGTGTACCAGTTGTTCTGCCAAGGGCATCGCTGGGTAGCTATGTGCGGACGGGATAAGTGCTGAAAGCATCTAAGCATGAAGCCCCCCTCAAGATGAGATTTCCCATTCCGCAAGGAAGTAAGATCCCTGAAAGATGATCAGGTTGATAGGTCTGAGGTGGAAGCGTGGTGACACGTGGAGCTGACAGATACTAATAGATCGAGGACTTAACCTATATTCTAATGTGAAGCTTGAACATTGTTATCTAGTTTTGAGAGAACATTCTCTCCATCAGGTTTGGTGGCGATAGCGAAGAGGTCACACCCGTTCCCATACCGAACACGGAAGTTAAGCTCTTCAGCGCCGATGGTAGTTGGGGGTCTCCCCCTGTGAGAGTAGGACGCCGCCAAGCTTGTATAAGGATCAGTTCCATACGGAACTGGTCTTTTTTGTTTTTTAAGAAAAGGAACAAACACCCGATCTGACATGGATACATATACTAAACTACCATCTGAAACATTCTTAATTTTGTATACAATTGAAAGCACTAGGGCATACTGAAGCTATAAGTGGAGGTGTCACAATGAGCAAAAAAGAGCGAGAAGCGATTTGTTTGATTTGTGAAGAGAAAAAGACAAAGGGAATTTATTTATATCATCAGTTTTTG
Organism: Bacillus sp. FSL K6-1145; assembly: GCF_038003425.1. Classification (NCBI taxonomy): domain Bacteria; kingdom Bacillati; phylum Bacillota; class Bacilli; order Caryophanales; family Bacillaceae; genus Bacillus; species Bacillus sp. FSL K6-1145. The sequence continues at coordinate 37,956 of NZ_JBBOPC010000001.1, forward strand.
TGCCGAGACTGTGAGCGAAAGTTAATTTCTACATCGACCTCGGATCCTAGCTATTCCGATTATGTGAGAAAGCTTAAAAATCTTCATACGCCGCCTTTGTATTCATAGACCGCTAGATGGTCTTTTTTTATGAGCTATGAAGGATTGGGCTTGTTTTTTGGAACTTAGTTTGGACATCATCCGTAATTCATAATAAGATAAACAGAGAGCCTGATTATTCATAGGAGTCGATGAACATGAAATCAATCTTTTATACATTTATATGGGCCATCCTCTCTACTTTTTTTTCGCTTGTGATTTTAACCGTCAGTATAGGGGTTTTCCATCATCATGTTGGATTATCGATACTGTATGCGATGATTGGGTGGGGCGTGATGTTTGTGGGGAGCAGATGGACTGCTTTCCAATTGTTTTTAAAGAAACACGGACTGTCTCGTAGTGATTATGTATATATCAAACAGCATTTAAAAGAAGCAGGACAAAAGCTTGTGCGTTTAAAAAAAGCTTTATTTGCTGTGAAAAACGTACAAACGATCAAACATAATTATGAAGTTTTTCGGCTTGCACGACGAATCTATACAATAACAAAAAAAGAGCCTAATCGATTTTATGATGCACAGCGTTTTTATTTTGAAAGCTTGGATTCTGTCGTTGAACTAACTGAGAAATATGCACTCTTGTATAATCAGCCTAATCGTAGTCATGAGCTGGAAATGACATTGAGCCAAACCCGAGTGACATTGACAGAGCTGCAAAAGCAATTGACGAATGATTTGCAGCAAGTGTTAGGAAGAGATATAGAGGCTCTTCATATTGAGCTTGAAGTAGCTGATAAAATGATGAAGAAATAGATGAAAGGAGTCAAACTCGATGAAACCGGAAGATCGCGCCACAACATCACTTGCCTCCAATACAGATCTTCAGTTTCGGGTGTTTGATACCTTATCTGATGAAGAGAAAAAAGAAGCTGTGCAGCGAGCTCAGCAGATCCCTGAAAATCCGCAAAAGCTCCTTTTCTATGGTACACGTGTGCAGGAACGACTATTGGAACAATCACAACAGATGATGAAATATGTTGAGAAAAAAGATATCGATCAAATAGGAGACGTGCTTGAAGCCTTTTTGCAGCAGCTGCAAGTAGTGGAGCCTGAGGATTTAGTGCCAAAGAAACAGGGCTTTTTTTTGAAATGGTTTCAACGGGATAAGCGATCTATTCAGGAGATCATATCACGATTTCAACATGCAAAATCACAGATCGAGAGATTGTCCGCAAGGCTTCGTTATGCAAGAGGTGTATTAATCTCGGATCATATATTATTAGAGCGTTTATTTGAAGAAAATCAAACATATTTTCAAGAGATGACGATGCAGGTTGCCGCAGTTGAAGCGAAAATGACAACGTTAGAGCAGCAGCCTCTTTCAGAAACGCAACTTTCTGTTGAACGGACGTTAGAGGAGCAATTGATGAGTCAAGAAGTCAATGAAGAAGAGTATGTGGAGAGACTAAAGGAACGAAAGTATGATTTGCTGTTAAGCCGGCAAATTGCATTGCAATGTAATGCTCAAATTCGGATGATCCAGCATACGAATCATACATTGGCCAATCACATTCAATCAACTGTTTCAGCATCTATTCCTCTATGGATCAACCAAATGTCGATTGCATTAACACATATTCAGCAGCGGGCCAATTCAGCTCTTGAGAACCGAATCCAAAAAACATATGAAAATGTATCGAAACAGCAGGGGCAGATTCTTGAAGAGGCATCTTTAGCCCCTATAGATACGTTGAAAAAGGTTCAACGTCAATTAGCTGAAACATTACAGGAAACATTACAGGTGAAAGAGCATGGAAGCCAAGAGCGAGCTCAATTGAAAAGCAGAATGTATGAGGCAGAGCAGCAGTTGGCGAATCCAATAAAGGAATGAGAAACCATCTTTCGGTTCACTTGTTTGAACGTTATAATAGACTTAAGATATCGTTAAAGTGAAAAGGGTCGATTTGTTTGAGAACACCTTTATATACAGCATTAGCACAGCATGCGGAAAAGAAGCCTTATTCTTTTCACGTTCCAGGACATCACAATGGAGATGTCTTTTTTGATGAGGCACGGTCTCACTATGCTTCAATCCTTCAATTGGATGTGACGGAGCTTGAAGGCCTAGATGATCTTCATCACCCGACTGGGGTCATCCAAGAGGCAGAACATTTATTGACTAAGCTATATGGTTCAGGTCAAAGCTTCTTCCTTGTGAATGGCACAACAGTCGGAAATTTGGCGATGGTGATGACAGCATGCCGCACGGGAGACGAGATTTTTGTCCAGCGTAATTGCCATAAGTCTGTCTTTCATGCGATCGAGCTTGCAGGGGCAACGCCTATTTTGATAGACGCTGAGATAGACGCACACTTGCACGTTCCAACACATGTGACGGATGATACAGTGAGAAAAGCCATAGCAAAACATCCTCATTGCCGGGCAATCGTTTTGACTTATCCGAACTACTACGGACACGCAGCTGATTTATCAAAGCTGATTCACATGTGTCATGAAGCAGGTATGGTTGTTTTGGTTGATGAGGCACATGGTGCGCATTTTGTCTTAGCCGGTGCCTTTCCTCCATCTGCTCTTTCCTATGGAGCGGACGTGGTGGTACAATCAGCACATAAAACCCTTCCGGCAATGACGATGGGTTCCTATCTTCATCTTCAAGGGGACCGAATCGATGCGAAGCGTTTGAAAACCTTGCTCACGATGCTTCAAAGTAGTTCGCCCTCTTATCCAATTATGGCCTCATTAGATGTAGCAAGAGCTTATGTCGAGGAGATCAAAGGAAAAGGGACATTGGATGTAATCATGAAAGAACTGACAGAGCTGAAAGATCAGTTCAACCGTCTGACCCATCTTGAAGTGGTTGAACCTGACTCGCTACATTCCGATCCTTTAAAATGCGTCATTCGATCAACAAAAGGACTGACTGGTTACGAACTAAAGCAGGTGCTTGAATCAGTGGATGTTCATCCAGAGCTTGCGGACGAACATCAGGTTTTACTTGTACTTAGCTTAGAACAGAGGCAGAACGTTCCTTTCAAGCGGATCGAGCAGGCTCTTAAGCAAAGTGATTCATTGCTCAAAGGAAAAAAACATATCCAAAATGAGACGATATCTATTGAGACTGATGTACAAAATCAAGACATAGAGGCTGTCCCATTTGAACATGCAGCAGGCCGGATGAGTGCAGAATCCATTATTCCCTATCCACCTGGAATTCCTTTGATGATTAAGGGAGAGCGTATTGAAAAAGAACAAATTGAGGCGTTAAGCCGCTTGCTTGGTCACGAGGTTCATATTCAAGCAAGTCAGGTCATTCATCAGAGAAAATTATATGTTTATATAGAAGAGGAGACACTATGAGTGGTATGTTTATTACGTTTGAAGGGCCAGAGGGTGCCGGAAAAACGACAGTGATACGAAAAGTGTACGAAGAAATGGAACGTCAAGGATATGCAGTGATGGCGACACGCGAGCCGGGTGGGATTGACATTGCTGAACAGATCCGTGAAGTCATTTTAAATGAAAAAAATACAAAAATGGACGCGAAAACAGAGGCATTGCTGTATGCAGCAGCAAGAAGGCAGCATTTGGCTGAAAAGGTAGAACCGGCATTGCAGCGTGGAGAGACAGTCTTGTGTGATCGTTTTGTTGATAGCTCTCTTGCTTATCAAGGCTATGCGAGAGGGCTTGGAATTGACCAAGTCAGATCAATTAACGACTTTGCTATTGATGGCACGATGCCGCAAATGACGATTTACTTTTCCATTACACCTGAGGAAGGGCTAAAGCGAATTCACGCCAATCAAGGAAGAGAAAAGAATCGATTAGACATGGAGACGCTGAATTTCCACCAGTTGGTCAGAGAAGGCTATGAACTACTTATTGCGCAATCACCAGAACGATTCCATGTAGTGGATGCTTCTCAGCCAATGCAAGATGTCTATGAAGAAGTACTTCGAGTGATTCAGGACACATTAAAGAAAAATCAAAAATGACCTCATTCCCAATCGTTGTTATAATATAGAGGAAGACATCGGCATGTCACCTGTGCCTAAAACAAAGGAGGCCAATCAAATGAAATTAATTGTTGCCGTTGTACAGGACCAAGATAGCAGCAAGTTGTTGAAAATATTGACTGAACATCAATTCGGCGTGACAAAATTAGCTTCAACTGGTGGGTTTTTAAAGTCTGGGAATACGACTTTTATCATTGGTTGTGATGATGTCCGAGTGGATAAAGCGTTACAGCTTATAAAAGAAAATTGCCGTAAACGTGATCAAATGATTGCACCTGTATCTCCAATGGGTGGTAACGCAGATTCATATGTACCATACCCTGTTGAGGTTGAAGTTGGTGGAGCTACTGTCTTTATTCTGCCAGTTGAACAATTTCATCAATTCTAAGGATGGGTTGCTGTGAAAATTAATCAAGATATGCGGCTGCTTTTAGAAAAGCGTGAACTCCAAGGCATGAAAGGAAGCCAGTCATCTGCCTCTTTTAAAGCATCGATGGAGACGCAAAGCGGCAAAATGCGCTTAGAGCAGCTGACGGTTATGCTGAGTGATATCGAAGTGTTCGGTAAAAAGCTGACAAAGTCACGAAACTTAAAGGACTTGGCTAGGTTTAAAGGTCTTGTGAAGCGCTTTGTGAAAGAGACAGTCGATAATGGATTAAATATAGAAACATCAAGAAGCTTTGACATTTATGGCAACACGCGTACACTCGCTTTAGTCAAAGCATTAGATGAAAAGCTGATTGAATTAACAGAGGATATGATGGACCAAGAGAAGCCATCTATTGATTTGCTTGAACGTATTGGAGAAATAAAAGGTTTATTGATTAACCTTTACACATAGAGAGTGATAACATGGCAATTAGCTGGGATGACATGAATGAGTTGCAGCCGCGCGTCATGCGGCTGATTTTTAATAGTATTGATAAAGATCGACTTGCGCATGCCTACTTATTTGAAGGAAAAAAGGGTACTGGTAAGCGGGAAGCTGCGATGCTTTTGGCTAAGAGTTTTTTTTGCTTGGAATCAGGAGTGAAACCGTGTGAATCCTGTCAAAACTGCAAGAGGATTGAGTCAGGTAACCATCCCGATTTACATCTCGTGCAGCCTGATGGTCAATCAATTAAGAAAGCGCAAGTACAGGCATTGCAAGAGGAATTTACAAAAGCAGGTGTGGAATCTCACCGAAAAATGTATATCATTCTTCATGCGGACAAAATGACGGTTAATGCCGCGAACAGTTTATTAAAGTTCCTAGAGGAGCCTAACCGGGAAACGATGGCAATTTTAATCACTGAGCAATCGCATAAAATGTTGGATACGATTATTTCAAGATGTCAGATGCTCAGCTTTCAGCCGCTGCAGCCACAATCCTTGGAGCAGCAGCTATTACAAGAAGGCGTATCTCAGCATCTTGCAAGGCTTTTGTCGAATTTAACCAACAATTTAGCAGAAGCACTCGAATTAAGTCGAAATGATCAGTTTGCAGAGTCTAGAGCGAAAGTGATAAAATTGTATGAAGTCTTACACCAGCGAAAAGAACATGCATTTTTTTATATACAGGATCAATGGATGCCTTTTTTCAAAGAGAAAGACCTTCAAGAAACAGGTCTGGATATGCTTTTATTTATATATCGTGATGTATTGTCGATTCAAATAGGAAATGAAGATAAAGTCATTTATCAAGACTTATTCCAGACAATGAAGCAGCACGCGCTGCATTCCACACAGCAGATGGTGACGAACCAGATCCTTGCTGTATTAGAAGCGAAAAAGAGACTTCAATCCAACGTGAATGCCCAAGGGCTGATGGAGCAATTGGTGTTGATGTTGCAGGAGGGATAAGCTTGTACAACGTAATTGGTGTTCGCTTTAAAAAAGCGGGCAAAATCTATTATTTCGATCCTAATGGATTTCATATAGAAAATGATAGTTGTGTCATTGTAGAGACGGTCAGAGGAGTTGAGTACGGACAAGTGGTCATCGCTAATAAAAAAGTAGATGAACACGATGTCGTTCTTCCTCTGCGTAAGGTGATTCGTGTAGCAGACGAACGAGACCGACTCATCGTTGAGGAAAACAAAGAAGCAGCGATGACAGCCTTTGATACATGTCTTCAGAAGGTAAGTGAACACGGTCTTGAAATGAAGCTGGTTGATGTTGAATTTACATTTGACCGAAACAAGGTCATTTTCTACTTCACAGCGGATGGCAGAGTAGATTTCCGTGAGCTAGTGAAGGATCTTGCATCGATCTTCAAAACGAGAATTGAACTTCGCCAGATTGGTGTAAGAGACGAGGCAAAAATGCTGGGTGGCATAGGACCTTGCGGGCGAATGCTTTGCTGTTCGACATTCTTAGGAGACTTTGAACCAGTATCCATTAAGATGGCAAAAGATCAAAACCTGTCGCTAAATCCCACAAAAATTTCAGGGCTTTGCGGTCGTTTGATGTGCTGCTTGAAATATGAGAATGATGAGTATGAAACAGCGAAAGAACAATTGCCGGATATCGGTGAAACGATTCAAACATCTAGTGGCTCTGCAAAGGTAGTAGGGCTCAACATTTTAGAACGAATTTTGCAAGTTGAATTAACCGGGCAAGAAAAAGTGGTAGAATATACTTGGGAAGAATTATTACAAGAAGGCGTTGTATCTGCACAAACAACTGAGTAACGAGGTGTGCCACCTTGGATAAAAAGGAACTATTTGATACGGTGATCAATTTAGAAGAACAAATTGGTTCTCTTTATCGCCAGTTAGGTGATTTGAAAAATCATATCGGTGAAGTGATTGAAGAAAATCATCAGCTGCAGATGGAGAATCAGCACTTGCGTGAACGTCTGGATCAGTCCGATCGGGACAAATCGTCTGAGACAGAGAATGATTCTGCTCAGAAACCAGGTCATTCTGATATAGGAGAAGGTCATGATAATCTGGCTCGGTTATATCAGGAGGGCTTCCATATTTGCAATGTACATTATGGAAGCATACGTAAAGAGGGAGACTGTTTGTTCTGTCTGTCATTTTTAAATAAAAAATGAGAAAAGGCTTCCGCTGAATCGGAAGCCTTTTTCACAGGAAAAGAAAGGATACATCATGGTTTCGTTAAGAGAAGATGAACGATTAGATTATTTGCTCGCCGAAGATATGAAAATTATTCAAAGTAAAACGGTTTTCGCCTTTTCATTGGACGCAGTGTTATTAGCAAAATTTGCGTATGTGCCCATCCAAAAAGGAGAGATCATTGATCTTTGCACGGGAAATGGCATTGTGCCATTGCTGCTTTCGACTCGATCTAAGGCTTCCATTACTGGGGTCGAAATTCAAGAGCGGCTGTTTGATATGGCAAAAAGAAGTGTGGCGTATAATCAACTTGAAAAGCAGATAGAACTGATTCATGGCGATCTGAATGATATGCCAGCACGCTACGGCAATCACAAAGTAGATGTCATCACATGTAATCCACCATATTTTAAGACACCTTCTAAAGAAGAAATCAATGAGAATGAATACTTGGCCATTGCTCGGCATGAAATTCATTGTACATTAGAAGATGTCATTCGCGTTTCTTCCACGCTGCTGAAGCAAGGAGGGAAACTGGCGATGGTTCATCGGCCGGGACGGCTGCTTGAGATTGTGGAATTGATGAAGAAGTACCGAATTGAGCCAAAACGAATTCAATTTGTTTATCCAAAACAGGGTAAGGAAGCCAATACCATCTTAGTAGAGGGGATAAAAGATGGAAAACCAGACCTGAAAATTCTCCCGCCTCTTTTTGTTTATGGAGATGATCAAGAGTATACTGAGGAAATCAGGACGATACTGTATGGAGAAGCATAATCATTATTTCTATGTATTGAAATGTGCAGACGGCAGCCTATATGCAGGTTATACAAATGATTTACAAAAAAGACTGACGACCCACAATAGTGGAAAGGGAGCAAAGTATACAAGAGCAAGACGGCCAGTTGAGCTGTATTATCATGAATGTTTTGCAACCAAAAGAGAAGCCATGCAGCAAGAATATCGTTTCAAAACGTGGACACGGAAAAAGAAGGATCTTTATATAGAAGAAATGCGTATTGAAAAGGAGGCGGCACATGAAAACACAGAAAAGCTTTGATGGTCAATCAGATATGGGCATTCTATATCTCGTCCCAACCCCAATTGGCAATTTAGAAGATATGACGTTTCGAGCCATACAAACATTAAAAGATGTAGACTATATTGCCGCAGAGGATACAAGACAAACGAAAAAACTTTGTCATGTCTATGAAATTGATACGCCATTAACGAGTTATCATGAGCATAACAAAGACAGTAGCGGCCACAAGTTGATCGAATGGTTAAAAGAAGGAAAAAACATCGCACTCGTGAGCGATGCTGGTTTACCGACGATCTCTGATCCAGGTGCTGAAGTGGTCCGTGACTTTACGAATATCGGCGGTTATGTCGTTCCGTTACCTGGAGCAAATGCTGCACTTACAGCACTCATTGCCTCAGGGATCACGCCGCAGCCATTTTTCTTTTATGGATTTCTTGACCGACAAAAAAAGGAAAAGAAAAAACAGCTCGAAGCTTTGAAGAAGCGTCAAGAAACAATCATTTTCTATGAAGCGCCTCATCGGTTAAAAGAAACGCTGACTTTGATGAAGGAAGTGTGGGGCAACCGGAATATCGCCATTACGAGAGAACTAACGAAAAAATTTGAAGAGTTTATTCGTGGAGATTTAGAGTCTGTGCTGATATGGGCGGTAGAGAATCAAATCCGAGGTGAATTCTGTCTAGTCGTACAAGGTAACGATCAAGATGAAGAAGAGCTAAATGAAGATGTCTGGTGGAAGTCCTTATCTGAAAAGGAACACGTAATCCATTACATAGGGGAAGGATTAACGTCGAAGGAAGCCATTAAACATACAGCCGTCGAACGCGGTGTACCAAAGCGCACCATATACGATGCCTATCATATTGAACAATAAAGAAAGGTTCTTGCAAACGGTGCAAGAACCTTTCTTTATATCAAACTTATTTTTGTGATTGAAGTTGGTTTTGAATTTCGTTAATGATTTGCTCTGCACCTTCACGGCTAAGAACTAATTTACCATTAGCAAGTTTAAGGTTATCGTCTGATACTTCACCTGTAACTTGGCAAGTCATGTTTGGTTTATATTTTTTTAGGATAATTTTTTCATCATCAACATAAATTTCCAAAGCGTCTTTTTCAGCGATTCCTAGAGTACGGCGAAGTTCGATTGGAATCACCACGCGCCCTAATTCGTCAACTTTACGTACAATACCTGTAGATTTCATCTTCATTCTCCTCCCAAAGAGTTCTTATTCTTAATATAATATTATCTTCGTCATTATTCGACAAATTCCTTACATTCATAGCATAACAAGGTTTCCATAAATCGTCAATCATTTTGTTTACTATTGTTTGTAAAATATGACTCTTAAAGTCAAAAGACCTTGAAACTACTGATTTATAAGGATTTTGCGGCTTTTTTCTATGAAAATATGAGAAATGACGAGTTCAGATTAACAAGACTTTTGCCCTAAATTAGCCAATTGTAAATCTGGAGATAGATTTCATACGACAATATTCGACAAAATGTCGACAGGTTTGTCGTTTTTTTCGAAAAACTCATCTTTTTCGATCATTTCATCTTGTTCTATGTATATATGCTTGATCTTAAAGGCTAAGATGGTATCATAGAGAAAGCACAAGTGCAAAATTTAATAAATGGATCTAACACATTTTCATGTAATGATGATAACCGCTCTCGTCCATTGGGCGGGAGTTTTTGACATTTACACACACGCAGGAGGTTCCAACATGCCGGAAAAGAAAAAAACGTTCTATCTGACAACACCTATTTACTATCCGAGCGGAAAATTACATATTGGACATGCTTATACGACAGTAGCAGGGGATGCTATGGCTCGTTATAAACGTCTTCAAGGCTATGATGTGATGTATTTAACGGGTACAGATGAGCACGGACAAAAAATTCAGCAAAAAGCTGAAGAACAAAACATCACACCGATCGAATATTTAGATCCTGTCGTAGCAGACATTCAATCACTATGGAAGAAACTCGACATTTCCAATGATGATTTCATCCGTACAACAGAAAAAAGACATACGAAAATCATTGAGCAAGTATTTCAAAAGCTGCTTGATCAAGGCGATATTTATTTAGACCAATATGAAGGCTGGTACAGTATTCCTGATGAGACATTCTATACGGAAACACAGCTTGTGGATGTTGAGCGGAATGAAAAAGGAGAAGTCACTGGCGGGAAAAGCCCTGACAGCGGACATCCTGTCGAATTAATTAAAGAGGAATCATATTTCTTCCGTATGAGTAAGTATGCGGATCGTTTACTAGACTATTACGAAAAGAATCCAACGTTCATTCAGCCTGAATCAAGAAAGAATGAAATGATCAATAACTTCATCAAACCAGGTTTAGAGGATCTAGCTGTATCAAGAACAACCTTTGACTGGGGAATTAAAGTTCCAAACAATCCAAAGCACGTCATCTATGTATGGATTGATGCGTTGTTCAACTATTTAACTGCGATTGGTTACGGAACTGATCAGGATGAAAAATATAAAAAATATTGGCCTGCCAACGTGCACCTCGTAGGGAAAGAAATTGTTCGTTTTCATACGATTTATTGGCCAATTATGCTGATGGCACTCGATCTGCAGCTGCCGAAACAAATTTTCGCACACGGTTGGCTGTTGATGAAAGATGGTAAGATGTCTAAATCAAAAGGGAACGTAGTAGATCCGGTCACATTAATAGATCGCTACGGTCTTGATGCCCTTCGTTATTACCTCCTTCGTGAAGTACCATTTGGTGCGGATGGTGTGTTTACACCAGAAGGGTTCGTGGAACGTGTAAACTATGACCTTGCCAATGACTTAGGCAACTTGCTTAACCGTACAGTTGCGATGGTTCAAAAATATTTTGACGGTACATTAAGCAGCTATAAGGGTCCAGTTAATGAGTTTGATGAGGAGCTTAAAGCAGTAGCTGAGCAAACAGTCAAAGCCTATGAAGAAGCGATGGAAAACCTTGAATTCTCTGTGGCTCTTTCAAATGTTTGGACATTAATCAGCAGAACCAATAAATATATTGACCAGACAGCTCCTTGGGTGCTGGCAAAGGATGAAACAAAACGAAAAGAGCTGCATTCTGTCATGTATCATTTAGCAGAATCACTCCGCATCACAGCAGTGCTCTTAACGCCTTTCCTAACGAAAACACCTGAGAAAATTTTCTTCCAGCTTGGCATTGAAGAAGAGAAACTTAAAAGCTGGGATAGCATTCTATCTTTCGGTGCGATTCAACAAGCGACGGTACAAAAAGGCGAGCCTTTGTTCCCGCGTTTAGAGGTTGAAGAAGAAGTAGCATATATTAAAGAGAAAATGCAGGGAAGTGCACCAAAGGTAGAAGAAGAGAAAGTAGAAATAGAAGAAACAGAATTACCTGAGCTAGGAGAAGAAATTGCTTTTGATGATTTCTCAAAAGTTGATCTTCGAGTCGCACAGGTACTGGAAGCAGCCCCAGTGAAAAAAGCAGATCGTCTCTTAAAGCTGCAGCTTGATTTTGGATTTGAAAAGAGACAAATTGTTTCGGGGATAGCCAAGCATTATCAACCTGAGGAATTAGTAGGGAAGAAGCTCGTCTGTGTAGCAAATCTCACACCAGTTAAACTCAGAGGGGAAATTTCCCAGGGAATGATTTTAACTGGAGAAACTAGCGGGAAATTGCAGGTTCTTGAAGTGGATCAATCTCTAGCAAATGGAACAAAAATTTTATAAATCAACAAAGGTGTTCCACGTGTAACATTTCGTCGAACACCTTTTGTTTTTTAGAAGAATTGTCGAAAGGAGCAATCAACGATGTTATTTGATACACATGCCCACTTAAATGCGGAACAATATAATGAAGACTTAGAACAGGTGATCGAAAGAGCGAAGAGTGAAAAAGTCGAAAAAATCGTAGTGGTAGGGTTTGACCGCCCGACAATTACGAGAGCAATGGAATTAATTGAAGAGTATGATTTCATCTATGCAGCCATTGGCTGGCACCCAGTCGACGCCATCGATATGACAGATGAAGATTTGCTGTGGATCAAAGAATTATCTCAACATGAAAAAGTCGTTGCAATTGGAGAAATGGGTCTCGATTACTATTGGGACAAGTCGCCAAAAGATGTGCAAAAAGAAGTCTTTAGACGTCAAATTGCTCTTGCGAAGGAAGTGAATCTTCCGATCATTATTCATAATCGTGACGCAACGGAAGATGTCGTGACGATCTTAAAGGAAGAGGGAGCGGCTGAAGTTGGAGGGATTATGCATTGCTTTACTGGCAGCCTAGAAATCGCAAAAGCGTGTATGGATATGAACTTTTATATTTCATTCGGTGGACCCGTGACATTTAAAAATGCCAAAAAACCGAAGGAAGTTGTCAAAGACATACCAAGTGACCGACTTTTGATTGAAACAGACTGCCCATACTTAACACCAGCGCCATTTAGAGGAAAACGCAACGAGCCAAGTTATGTGAAATATATCGCAGAACAAATTGCGGAGTTACGAGAAATAAGCTTTGAAGAGCTTGCTGAATTGACCACAAAAAATGCGAAAAAAGTTTTCGGTATAAACTGACAGTATATGATGTCAATCCTTGTTTAAGCTTGTCCATTTGTGAAACATAACGAAAATGTTCTACACGTTTACGCCTCTTCATAGGATAAGTTGTCGATAAGTCTTTCTTCCCTTCCTTCCATTAATCTCCCATAATAGGGTTACAATCGAGCATTTTTGTACAGTGGGTGGAAGGGTTGACAGGTTTTGAGATACTCTATATAATCTCTCCGAGGAGAAGGAGGCGTTTTTCATCGTACAAAAAATGAAAAATCTGTTTTCTGTTAAGCTAGGAAAAGGCAAGGTTTTATTACTAGTTGTTTGCTTGCTTTTAGCTGGAACTGGGACGGCTTACGGTGCGCATGAGCTCACTAAGCAGTCTATTACCATTTCAATCAATGGTAAAGAGAAGACAATTCGTACACATGAAGAGACAGTAGCACAGCTGTTTTCAGACCTTGGAATAAAGACCAAGGCGGAGGATCATATCTCTCCAAGTCTAAATACAAAGATTGAAGACAACATGAACATTGTGTATGATGCGGCTATACCGGTTCATCTGACCCTAGATGGGAAAGAGAAAACGATATGGACAACAGATCAGACGGTTGGAGCATTATTGAAGAATGAGAAGATAGATATTGGGAAGCACGATCAAGTAACTCCAGGAAAGAATAACAAGATTAAAAAGGATATGGATCTTGTGGTTCAGCAGGCCTTCCAGGTCAGCGTAAATGATGGAGGAAAAGAGAAAAAAGTGTGGACCACTTCGACTACGGTCGCTGACTTTTTAAAGCAACAAGAGCTGAAGCTCAAGAAGCACGATAAGATCAAACCTGCGTTACATAGTCACATTTCTAATAAAAGCGCAGATATCCAGATCACTCGGGTGGAAAAAGTCACCGATGTAGTGGAAGAGAAAATTGCTTTTGATACCAAACATAAAAAGGATCGTTCTCTTGAAAAAGGAAAAGAGAAGGTGCTTAAAAAAGGTGAAGAAGGTAAATTGAAGAAGCACTATGCCATTGTGAAAGAAAACGGCAAAGTGGTGTCTAAAGAATTGATTAAAGAAGTGACTGAAAAAGATAGCAAGGATCGTTTAGTGGCCATTGGTACACAAGAGTCCCAAAAAGAGCCTAAAGCGACACCTGCCGTTTCAAGAAGCAATGAATCGTCAGGAAAAGAATTTTATGTGGCGTCGACAGCCTATACAGCGAGCTGTGCTGGATGTACGGGCAGAACGTCAACTGGCTATAATTTAAAATCAAATCCAGGTGCAAAGGTCATAGCAGTTGATCCGAGTGTCATTCCGCTAGGCTCTAAAGTGTATGTGGAAGGCTATGGATATGCCGTTGCATCAGACACTGGATCTGCTATAAAAGGAAATAAAATTGATGTGTTCGTCCCAAATAAGTCGGCAGCTTATCAATGGGGAAATAAACGAGTGAAAATTAGAGTACTCAAATAAACACATCAAATCATTTATATGAACAGAGGGCTTTGCGCACCCTCTGTTTTTTTGGTTATAATAGAAGCACTGTTTTCTAATTAATTAGACGCAAAAACAGCAAGAAAGGTTTCATTTTTTAACCAAAAATTGTTTATTGTTTTTGCAAGCGGAGGAATACATGAAAATCAAAGAAATCATTGTGGTGGAAGGTCGTGACGACACTGCGAGAGTGAAGATGGCAGTTGATGCAGATACGATCGAAACAAACGGATCAGCCATTGGCGATACAGTTATTCAACAAGTGCGTCTTGCTCAGGAGACGAGAGGGGTCATTATTTTAACTGATCCTGATTTCCCTGGGGAGAAGATCCGGAAAACCATCGCAGAAGCGGTTCCTGGCTGTAAGCACGCATTTTTGCCAAAACATCTTGCGAAGGCGAAGCGGGACAAAGGAATTGGTGTCGAGCATGCTTCCTTGGACAGTATTCGGGAATGCCTTGCCCATGTCCATGAGGAAATGGAAGTAACGGAAAGTGACATTACATTAGATGACTTATTTGACGCAGGCCTAATCGGAGGCGAATCATCGAAACGCCGCAGAGAACGACTAGGTGTGCTATTAAATATAGGATATACCAATGCGAAGCAGCTGCATAAGCGCCTTCACATGTTCCAAATAACCAAACATGATTTTATTGCGGCCTTAAAGACCGTCATGCAGGAGGAAGCCGATGAATAAAGATATAGCGACACCCATCAGAACGAAGGAAATACTGAAGAAATACGGTTTCTCTTTTAAAAAGAGCTTAGGGCAGAACTTTTTAATTGATACAAATATACTCGATCGTATTGTCGATCACGCAGAGGTGACGGATGAGACCGGCGTGATTGAGATTGGGCCTGGTATCGGTGCATTGACCGAGCAGCTCGCTAAGCGTGCAAAGAAAGTCACTGCTTTTGAAATCGATCAGCGGTTATTGCCCATTTTAAACGATACACTTTCTCCATATGATAATGTTACGATCATTCATCAAGACGTATTAAAGGCAGATGTGGGAAAGGTCATCGAGGAAAACTTTGCTGACTGTAAAGAAGTGATGGTTGTCGCCAACCTTCCGTATTACGTGACGACACCGATTATTATGAAGCTGCTTGAAGAAAACCTTCCATTGAAAGGGATTGTAGTCATGCTGCAAAAAGAAGTAGCAGATCGTATGGCCGCTGTCCCTTCATCAAAGGAATACAATTCGCTGTCTATCGCAGTTCAATACTATACGGAAGCGAAAACGGTGATGGTTGTGCCTAAAACGGTTTTCGTTCCACAGCCAAATGTCGATTCGGCTGTGATCAAGCTGACCGTTCGTGAAACGCCTGCTGTCTCAGTAGAAAATGATGAGTTTTTCTTTCAATTGATCCGTGCGAGCTTTGGTCAGCGCCGAAAAACATTGATGAATAATCTCATGAACAACTTACCTGATGGAAAGCAACATAAAGCGATCATTGAAGAAGCACTTCAAACAGCAGACATTGATGGAAAGCGCCGCGGCGAGTCATTATCCATTGAGGAATTTGCCCGTTTGGCGAATGTTTTACAAAAAGCCCTGTCTTAAGGGCTTTTTTCTTTTGTTTTTCACCACTTCGTTTGTTCGGGCATAGGCTAGAAAGAACAGCACCATGAAAGACGAACATATTTAGCGCAAGACGATACCAACAGGATATGAGCCTGATTGTGGAGTGAAAAGCATGCAATTTCAAATAGGAGATATGGTGACAAGGGCATCCTATCAAATGGATATTTTGTTTCGAATTATTCGAATTGATGAGACCGATCAGCACGAAGCCACCGCCATATTGCATGGGAATGAAGTGAGGCTGATTGCTGATGCCAAGTTGTCAGATCTCGTCAAGGTTCAAAAAGAGGAACAGCTGACTAGAGAGAAAAATGACGAAAGAAAAATCAATGAATCGCTCGATTTACTAAGACAGGATTATCAGCTGCTGCGGGAAAAACAAGAGTATTATACTTCTGGACAATATCAGCATCAGGAGCAGTATTTTCACATGCCTGGAAAGGTCCTTCATTTAGATGGAGATGCTTCATACTTAAAGAAATGCTTAGATGTATATGAACGAATTGGTGTACCTGTGTATGGGGTGCATTGCCATGAGAAGAAAATGCCAAGCATGATTGACTCGTTAATTGATCAATATCGGCCAGATATATTGGTTATCACAGGACATGATGCGTATTCCAAGCAAAAGGGCGGCGTACATGATATCAGTGCATATCGTCATTCTCGGCATTTCGTTGAAACGGTTCAAAAAGCCAGACGGAAAATCCCTCATTTAGATCAGCTTGTGATCTTTGCTGGTGCCTGTCAATCTCATTTCGAATCATTGATCCAAGCAGGTGCCAATTTTGCGAGCTCGCCTTCCCGTGTGAATATCCATGCGCTCGACCCCGTCTATATCGTTGCGAAGATCAGCTTTACTCCATTTGTAGATCGAATCAACGTGTGGGATGTGCTCCGAAATACATTAACAAGAGAAAAAGGGCTCGGAGGCATCGAGACGAAGGGTGTTCTAAGGGTAGGTATGCCATATAAAAGAGATCATGAATCGACATAACCCGACTGATTTCAGTCTGGTTTTTTTTATGTTCAAAAAGAAATTGCAAAAGGATACATAATTCACCGGAAATTGAGAAAAATAGGGAGGAGAAAAGGTAGAAGTTTGTCAAAATTATTTTGTTGACAATGGCTCGTGTTCGTTGATATAATTTAATTTTTATTTGACAAAAACGGGCCGTTGTTGTATAATTATCTCAGTGAGGTGGATGCAATGGCGAAGACTTTGTCCGACATCAAAAGATCGCTTGATGGTAACTTAGGTAAACGTTTGACGTTAAAGGCTAACGGGGGCCGCCGTAAAACAATTGAGCGTTCGGGCATTTTAGCTGAAACGTACCCTTCTGTATTTGTGATTCAATTAGATCAAGATGAGAATTCGTTTGAAAGAGTTTCTTATAGTTATGCAGATATACTGACTGAGACGGTCGAATTAACGTTCGATGATACCGCTAGCTCAGTCGCCTATTAATGGGCAGTGAACTTTTTGTTTACTGCTTTTTGTTTTGCCTTTTTTTCTGAATGGGAGTCTGTCCATTTTTTGAAAGGGGTAAAAGAAAGGATTCGATACAAAATAAGAAAGCCACACAAGCGGTGGCACTGATTCGAATTCTCGACTAAAGGGGCTGTTTCGTTTGGGTAGACGCCGAGGCATTATGTCAGATGAGTTCAAATACGAGCTGGCGAAGGATCTTGGATTTTATGATACCGTCAAAAATGGAGGCTGGGGAGAGATTCGTGCGCGTGACGCAGGTAATATGGTCAAACGTGCCATTGAATTAGCTCAACAGCACATGGCTCAGGATGAGAATCAACGATAGAAAAACGGTCAGGGATACCTCGGGTGTCTCTGGCTTTTTTTGATGAAAAAGTCAGTGTGCTCAGCGTAAAAGCCTATATTCATCAGATCGATCAAATGTGATACAATATTGATACTTATGTTTAGATGGAGAAGTAGGTGAAATGTTTGCGTATTTTAGAAAAAGCACCGGCGAAAATTAATCTCTCACTTGATGTTCATGGAAAAAGACCGGATGGATATCACGAAGTGGAGATGGTGATGACAACAATAGACCTTGCAGATCGACTTGAGCTGACGGAGCTGGACAAGGATGAAATCCGTGTATCATCTCATAATCGATTCGTGCCAGATGATCAGCGTAATTTGGCTTATCAGGCGGCTAAATTACTTAAAACAAGGTTCGGTATTCAAAAAGGTGTATCCATTGTCATCACAAAAACAATTCCAGTCGCAGCAGGGTTAGCTGGAGGCAGCAGTGATGCAGCAGCAGCACTTCGCGGCTTAAATCGTTTGTGGAAGCTGAACCTCACGTTAGATGAACTAGCTGAGCTTGGAGCGGAGATCGGCTCAGATGTGTCCTTTTGTGTACACGGAGGCACAGCACTAGCGACAGGACGTGGAGAAAAGCTGCAGCATATTGCAACACCGCCGCATTGCTGGGTGATTTTAGCGAAGCCGGTGATTGGGGTATCTACAGCTGAAGTCTATAGACAATATGACGCAAGCAAAGTAGAACACCCGAATGTAAAGCGTATGATTGAAGCGATTGAAGCGAAAGATTATAAAGAGATGTGCGGCTCACTCGGAAATGTTCTAGAGTCTGTGACATTAAAGATGTATCCAGAAGTAGATATGATCAAAAGACAGATGAAGCGTTTCGGTGCTGACGCTGTTTTAATGAGTGGAAGCGGCCCTACAGTATTTGGCTTGATTCAATATGAATCGAAGGTACAAAGAATATATAACGGACTGAGAGGGTTTTGTGATCAAGTATACGCTGTCCGCATGATCGGCGAACAAAATGCCCTTGATTAAATCCGTATATTAAGTTATATTTATCATAAATTATTCGGGTTCTGGGGGTAAGTTCATGAAGTTTCGTCGAAGCGGCAGATTGGTGGACTTAACAAATTATTTGTTAGCCCACCCGCACGTACTAGTACCGTTAACTTTTTTTGCAGAAAGATATCAATCTGCGAAGTCCTCCATTAGTGAAGACTTAACGATTATCAAACAGACCTTCGAACAGCAGGGAATAGGCACGTTGCTTACTGTACCTGGTGCTGCTGGCGGAGTGAAATATATTCCAAAGATTCACCTAAAAGAAGCAGACGACGTGGTAAACGATATCGGAGAAGCTCTATCGACTCCTGAACGTGTACTTCCTGGCGGTTATTTATATTTAACCGATGTTTTAGGGAATCCTTCAATCCTTGCGAAAATCGGTAAGCTATTTGCGACCATCTTTGCAGATCGTGCGATTGATGTCGTCATGACTGTTGCGACAAAGGGTATTCCTATTGCCTATTCTGTTGCGGGTTATTTAAATGTGCCGGTTGTGATCGTTAGAAAAGATAATAAAGTAACTGAGGGATCAACTGTAAGTATTAACTACGCGTCAGGTTCGTCTAATCGAATTCAAACCATGTCACTTGCAAAGCGGAGCTTAGATAAAGGATCCAATGTCCTGATCATTGATGACTTTATGAAAGCTGGCGGAACCATTAACGGCATGGTGAATTTGCTTGAGGAATTTAATGCAAATGTTGCAGGGATCGGTGTTCTTTTAGAAGATGAAGGCGTAGATGAACGTCTCGTTGATGAGTATGTATCGCTTTTAAAGCTTTCAACCATTGATATGAAGCAGAAGATCATTGAGATCAATGAAGGCAATTTCCACGAGTTTTTTCATTCGAAAGCTTAAGCATTGATAAACATGTAGTTGAATGGGAGAGATTGATATGACAAAAGTTGTTCAAACCAAACATGCACCAGCAGCCATTGGACCTTACTCTCAAGGGATTATTGTCAATAACATGTTTTACAGCTCCGGGCAGATTCCATTAACGGCAGCTGGAGACTTTGTAAATGGAGATATTAAAGAACAAACTCATCAAGTGTTCCGTAATCTTAAGGCCGTACTTGAAGCAGCAGGTGCTTCCTTTGAAACAGTCGTGAAAGCAACAGTTTTTATCAAAGATATGGAACAATTCGCAGAAGTAAATGAAGTGTATGGTGAGTATTTCCATACACATAAGCCAGCTCGTTCTTGTGTGGAAGTGGCAAGACTTCCTAAGGATGCACTCGTAGAAATTGAAGTGATTGCATTAGTAAAGTAAACAGGCAATCGTAACGAAAGCCGTTTGGTTTCATCATATGCAGGAAAAGACATCATCATGATGTCTTTTTTTCGCGCAGAGAATGTAAGCGTCGTCACTAAGATGACAAAAAATGTATAAATATCCCGATATTTCAAAAAAAGTTTAAAAAAAGAGCAGGAGAATCACCACAATCGTTGAATACCTAAGTAATGCTTTTATATTGGGAAAAGGTGGTGAACTACTGTGGAAGTTACTGACGTAAGATTACGCCGCGTGAATACCGATGGTCGCATGAGGGCGATTGCATCCATCACGCTGGACCACGAATTTGTTGTTCATGATATTCGTGTGATTGATGGAAACAATGGCTTGTTTGTTGCAATGCCTAGCAAACGCACGCCTGATGGAGAGTTTCGCGACATTGCACATCCAATTAATTCAGGTACTCGGGGAAAAATCCAAGATGCTGTATTAAATGAATATCATCGCTTAGGCGAAGAGGAAGAGACAATTGAATATGAAGAAGCTGGAGCTTCTTAATGATACGTTAACCTAAAAAGGCAGCTTTAAGAGAAAATGGATGTTTTCTTTTAAATGCTGTCTTTTTTGCGTTTTTCCTCATGTGTCTTATATGTTTCATCCGTTAGAAAAATATTGTACTTCCTCATGTATCCTTGAAATCAGTCCTTATTTAGGATATATTTTTCTATGGATAATAGGGATATTGGAGGCCAATCAATGGATAAGCGGTTCGCAGTGATTTTAGCAGCGGGAAAAGGAACGAGAATGAAGTCAAAGCTATACAAAGTACTTCATCCAGTTTGCGGAAAGCCAATGGTCGAGCATGTGGCAGATGAAGCGTTAAAGCTTTCTTTAGCCAAGCTAGTGACGATTGTCGGTCATGGAGCAGAGAACGTCAAAGAGCAGCTTGGAGACAGAAGTGAGTATGCACTTCAAGAAGAACAGCTGGGAACAGCACATGCCGTCAAGCAAGCAAAGTCGTTCCTTGCGCAGGAAAAGGGAACAACCATTGTCATTTGTGGTGATACGCCATTATTGACAGCGGAAACAATGGAAGCTATGTTGAGCGAGCATCAAAAACATCAAGCGAAAGTCACTATTTTAACAGCACATGCGGATGACCCGACAGGTTATGGTCGTATTATTCGTGACGAAACCGGTGCTGTCGTGAAAATTGTGGAGCATAAAGATGCGAATGATGCGGAACGTCAAGTGAATGAAATTAATACAGGGACTTATTGTTTTTCAAATGAAGATCTCTTCCGTGTGATTGAGCAAGTGTCGAATGAAAATGCACAGGGCGAATACTATTTGCCAGATGTCATTGAAATTTTAAAGAATGAAGGACAAACGGTTGCAGCATATCAAACACCGCATTTTGAAGAAACACTTGGAGTCAATGATCGTATCGCTCTATCACAAGCAGAGCAATTCATGAAGCGACGTATTAATCATCAGCATATGAAGAATGGTGTGACCTTGATTGATCCTGAGAACACGTATATTTCACCTGATGCAGTGATCGGTGAAGATACAATGATTTATCCTGGGACGGTCATCAAAGGGAATGTGAAAATCGGTGCAGACGCCACTATTGGGCCAAACACTGAAATTGTTGACAGCATCATCGGAGACCGCACAGTGATTAAGCAATCTGTCGTCTGCGATAGTGAGGTTGGAGTCGATGTGACAATTGGGCCGTTTGCTCATATTCGCCCGTTGTCAAAAATTGGCGATGAAGTGAAGATCGGGAATTTTGTCGAAATCAAGAAAACGGTTTTCGGTGACCGCAGCAAAGCATCTCATCTAAGCTATATTGGAGATGCAGAGGTCGGAACTGATGTAAACCTTGGCTGTGGATCTATTACAGTCAACTATGATGGGAAGAACAAATTCTTAACGAAGATTGAAGATGGCGCTTTTATTGGCTGTAATTCTAATCTCGTGGCACCAGTCACTGTCGGAAAAGGGGCATATGTTGCAGCTGGTTCAACGGTTACAGAAGATGTACCGCAGGATGCATTGTCTATTGCTAGAGCAAGACAAGTCAATAAAGAAGATTATGTGAAAAATATTCATAAAAAATAATCCAAATACCCGGAGGTTTACCATGTCTAATCGTTATGCTGATGCGAATTTAAAGATATTCTCTTTGAATTCAAACCCTGAACTTGCGAAAGAAATTGCCGATCGTATCGGAGTTGATGTAGGAAAGAGCTCTGTTAAACGCTTTAGTGACGGTGAAGTCCAAATCAATATTGAAGAAAGTATCCGCGGCTGTGATTGTTATGTCATTCAATCCACTAGTGCGCCAGTGAATGAGCACATTATGGAGCTGCTCATTATGGTAGATGCACTAAAACGCGCTTCTGCGAAAACGGTCAATATTGTGATCCCTTATTACGGATATGCACGTCAAGATCGTAAGGCAAAACCTCGTGAGCCGATCACTGCGAAGCTTTTTGCGAACTTACTTGAAACAGCGGGTGCTACACGTGTCATTGCACTTGATCTTCATGCGCCGCAAATCCAAGGTTTCTTTGATATTCCAATCGATAACTTAATGGCTGTGCCAATCTTAACAAACTATTTCGAACAGAAAAACTTGAATGATATCGTCGTTGTGTCTCCTGACCACGGTGGTGTAACACGTGCGCGTAAAATGGCAGATCGCCTGAAAGCGCCAATCGCAATTATCGACAAACGTCGTCCAAAGCCAAACGTTGCTGAAGTGATGAACATCATTGGTAACATTGAAGGCAAAACGGCGATTCTCATCGATGATATCATTGATACAGCTGGTACCATTACACTTGCTGCAAATGCACTTGTGGAAAATGGAGCGGCTGAAGTCTATGCTTGCTGTACTCACCCAGTATTGTCTGGACCAGCAGTAGAACGTATCACAAATTCTAAAATTAAAGAATTAGTTGTGACAAACAGTATTCACTTAACAGATGACAAGAAAGTTGGAAAATTCATTCCACTTTCAGTTGGGCCTTTGCTTGCAGAAGCCATCATCCGTGTACATGAAGAAGAATCTGTGAGCTACCTTTTCAGCTAATTTTCTGATTAAAAAAGGCCCTAGGCATCCGCTTGGGGTCTTTTTGCTATCATTCACAGTAAATAGGTTTAAAATGATTCGGTTATGGGTAATTATGAGAGTAGTGACAAAAATGAAATAGGATGGTGCTGAATATGGCAACTTTAAAAGCAAATAAAAGAACTGATTTCAAACGTTCCACACTGCAAAAAATCCGTCATTCAGGACACGTTCCTGGTGTCATATACGGAAAAAATACAGACAACCTGGCTGTTTCACTAGACAGCATCGATTTATTAAAGACCTTACGTGATGAAGGGAAGAATACAATCATCACACTAGACGTAAATGGTGAAACAAAATCTGTGATGGTCACAGAATTACAAACAGACCCGCTGAAAAATGAGCTTGTCCATGCAGATTTCCAAGTGGTCGATTTACAGCGTGAAATTGAAGCGGATGTACCTGTTCAACTGATTGGCGAATCTAAAGGAGTTAAAGATGGCGGTGTGCTTCAGCAGCCACTATTTGAACTATCCATTACAGCGAAACCAAAAGATATCCCTCAGCATATAGAAGCAGATATTACAAACTTAGAAGTGAATGATGTCCTAACAGTCGCTGATTTGTCTGTTCAGTCATCATATCAAGTGAATAACGATCCAGAAGAAGTCGTGGCATCCATTTTACCGCCTCAGCAATCAGAGGTTCCTGAACCAGATAGCGCAGAGGAACCAAAAGAACCTGAGGCCATTAAAGAAAAGGATAACGATGGAGAATAACTGGTCATTTAGAGACGTAACCCTCCCGCGGTTGCGTCTTTTGTGCTAGAATGAAAAGAATTCATACGTTTTACATGAGGCAATCCTATTGGCTCATTTTTTAGGCGTGTGCTTTGTGACAAAGGAGGTTATTGGTTTCATGCTTGCATTCATTGGATTAGGTAATCCAGGAAAAGAATATGAAAAAACAAGACATAATGTCGGGTTTATGACAATAGATGAATTATCGAAAAAATGGGACATCCCTTTAAATCAATCAAAATTCAATGGACTGTTTGGAACAGGGTTTGTTTCAGGGCAAAAGGTTCTACTTGTAAAGCCGCTTACATATATGAACTTATCAGGAGAATGCGTGCGTCCGCTAATGGATTACTATGATATTCCTCTTGAACATTTGAAAGTCATCTATGATGATCTTGATTTGCCAACTGGCCGGATTCGTTTGCGTACAAAAGGAAGTGCTGGCGGGCATAATGGAATCAAATCGTTGATTCAGCATTTAGGGTCACCTGAGTTTGATCGATTCCGTATTGGCATTGGACGCCCTCAAAATGGCATGAAAGTCGTCGATTACGTGCTAGGACGCTTTTCAGAAGAGGAGCAGCCTGACATTGCATCAGCCATTCAGGCGTCTGTTGAAGCTTGTGAGGCGGCTTTAACTAAGCCATTTTTAGAAGTGATGAATGATTTTAACAAAAAGGTATAAGAATGATAAGCAAAGCACATACTGATCATAAAATCTCAGCATGGGAGGATCACGTATGGCTTTGCATTATTACTGCCGGCACTGTGGTGTAAAGGTTGGCAGTCTAGATGAATCCGCTGTTCAAAGTGAAGCACTTGGATTTCATCACTTAACAAATGAGGAAAGAAACGATATGATTTCTTATAGGGAAAATGGTGATTTACATGTACAAACCATTTGTGAGGATTGCCAAGAGGCGCTCGAAAGAAATCCTGATTACCATCAGTATCATACCTTTATTCAATAAAAAGCTTTGGTGTAGATAATAGACCAAAGCGTTTTTCTGTTTTAAACAAGCAGGGAGGAGGAGCCAAATGAAAAATATACAATCATTTATCAAACAAAGTGATGATTTTCAGTCCATTTTTAATGGGCTAAAGGAAGGGTTAAAAGAACAGCTGCTCGCCGGACTATCAGGCTCCGTCAGATCTTTATTTACAGCCGCTATATCAGACGAACTTAAGCGGCCAATGTTTATTGTGACTCACAACTTGTATCAAGCGCAGAAGGTAACAGATGATCTTGCCAGTGTGATGTCAGATCGCTCGGTCCTTCTTTATCCTGTGAATGAACTCATTGCTTCAGAAATTGCCGTTGCAAGCCCTGAGCTCAGAGCACAGCGTCTAGATGTTCTGAACCGGCTGGCGAATGGAGAAAACCCCATTATCGTCACCCCGGCTGCTGCGGTGCGTCGAATGCTTCCGCCAGTTGAGCTCTGGAAGGAGAGTCAGATCCATTTAAAGCTTGGTGAAGAAATTGATTTGGAGGCGTTTTCAAAACAGCTTGTACAAATCGGTTATGACCGGACGTCAATGGTTGCTGCGCCCGGAGATTTTAGTGTGCGCGGAGGAATCATTGATATTTATTCGTTAACGGAAGATCATCCAATTCGTATTGAGCTGTTTGATACAGAAGTAGACTCAATTCGAACGTTCCACTCGGATACACAGCGTTCATTAGAAACACTTCAAGAAATTAAAATCGGTCCCGCAAAAGAGCTGATTGTGAGAGGGCCTGAACGAGTGAGAGCCATTGAACAGCTTGATCAAGGACTTGCGAAGAGCTTAAAGAAATTCAACTCGGACCAGCAAAAAGAATTGTTGCATCAACATATTTCTGCTGATCGAGAGAAGCTGCTAGAAGGTATCGTGACACAGGAAATGACGAAGTACCTGTCCTATTTCTATGAAAAACCTGCTAGTTTGCTAGATTACACTTCACAGGATACGATTATTATTTTAGATGAAATTAGCAGGATTCAGGAGATGGAAGAACAGCTTGAGCAGGAAGAAGCCGATTGGACAATTAGCCTGCTTGAAGAAGGCAATATTCTTCATGATTTATCCCTTTCTTTCCCGTTCCAACAACTGATCAATCAGCAATCGCGGTCGATTCTGTACTACTCCTTGTTCCTGAGACATGTCCAGCAGACAAATCCGCAAAATATCGTCAATGTATCTAGTAAGCAAATGCAGAATTTCCACGGTCAGATGAATGTGCTTGCAAGTGAAATTGAACGCTACAAAAAACAACAATATACAGTTGTCTTCTTAGGTGCGGATGAAGAGCGGACAGACAAACTGTCTTCTGTCTTACATGATTATGACATTGAAGCCGCTCTTGCCAAGCCGGACGCAGAGCTTGTAAGCGGGCAGGTGTATATTTTACAAGGTGAGCTGCAAACAGGCTTTGAACTGCCGTTATCGAAAATTGCCGTGATCACAGAAGGCGAGCTCTTCAAGAAACGTGTGAAGAAGCAGGCGCGTAAGCAAAAGCTGACCAATGCAGAGCGAATTAAGAGCTATTCAGAGCTTCAAGTCGGCGATTACGTGGTGCACATTAACCACGGGATCGGTAAGTATTTAGGAATTGAAACGCTTGAAATCGGCGGCATTCATAAAGATTATTTAAATATTCATTATCAAGGAAGCGACAAGCTTTATGTACCGGTTGAACAAATTGATCAGGTACAGAAATATGTTGGATCAGAAGGTAAAGAACCAAAGCTGTACAAACTAGGCGGCAGCGATTGGAAACGTGTGAAGAAAAAAGTAGAGTCCTCTGTACAGGACATCGCAGATGATCTCATTAAGCTGTACGCAGAGCGTGAGGCAAGCAAAGGGTATGCCTTCTCGCCTGATCATGAGATGCAGCACCAGTTTGAATCAGCGTTCCCTTACCAGGAAACAGATGATCAAATCCGTTCGATTCATGAAATCAAACAAGACATGGAGCGGGAGCGTCCAATGGACCGCCTGCTTTGTGGAGATGTGGGATACGGAAAAACAGAAGTGGCGATTCGAGCCGCCTTCAAAGCGATTGCTGACGGGAAGCAAGTTGCTCTACTCGTGCCAACAACCATCTTAGCGCAGCAGCATTTTGACACGATTATGGACCGATTCCAAGACTATCCGGTCAAAATTGCTCAGCTGAGCCGTTTCCGTACAAGAAAAGAAACAACCGAAACGCTAAAAGGGTTGAAAAATGGAACGATTGATATGGTTATTGGTACACACCGTTTGCTTTCTAAAGATATTGTCTATAAAGACTTAGGTTTGTTGATTATTGATGAAGAGCAGCGTTTTGGTGTGACCCATAAAGAGAAAATTAAACAGATGAAAGCCAATATCGATGTACTGACATTAACGGCTACGCCAATTCCGCGTACGCTGCATATGTCTATGCTTGGCGTACGGGATTTATCGGTTATTGAAACACCGCCTGAAAACCGTTTCCCTGTTCAAACCTATGTGGTCGAGTACAATGGCGCTTTAGTCAGAGAAGCGATTGAGCGAGAACTAGCACGCGGTGGTCAAGTGTACTTCTTGTACAACCGTGTCGAGGATATTGAACGAAAAGCAGATGAAATCTCTATGTTAGTTCCAGATGCGAAAGTCAGCTATGCACATGGGAAAATGAGTGAGAACGAGCTGGAATCAGTGATGATCAATTTCCTTGAAGGTGAATCAGATGTATTGGTCAGTACCACCATCATTGAAACGGGAGTCGACATTCCAAATGTGAACACGCTCATCGTCCACGATGCGGATAAAATGGGGCTTTCTCAGCTGTACCAGCTAAGAGGACGAGTAGGACGCTCGAATCGGGTCGCATATGCTTATTTCACGTATCGAAAAGATAAAGTTCTTTCTGAAGTAGCAGAGAAGAGACTTCAAGCTATTAAAGAATTCACAGAGCTCGGATCAGGATTTAAAATTGCGATGCGTGATTTAACGATTCGAGGAGCAGGAAATTTACTTGGTGCACAGCAGCATGGATTCATTGATTCTGTTGGATTCGACCTCTATTCTCAAATGCTGAAAGAAGCCATTGAGGAAAGAAGAGGCGATACAACGGCTCAAGATAAATTCGAACCGGAAATCGATCTGCAAATCGATGCTTACATCCCGGACACTTACATTTCGGATGGGAAGCAAAAGATCGAGATGTATAAACAGTTCAGAGCGATTGGATCAATTGAAGAGCGAAAAGAGCTTCAAGATGAGATGATCGACCGATTCGGTGAATATCCGCAAGAAGTGGCGGACTTGTTCACGATTGCGACGATGAAAGTATACGCAGTGCAGGAACGTGTCGAACTGATCAAGATGGAGAAAGGCATTGTCAGGCTCACCCTTGAAGAGCAAGCAAGCAGTGAAATCGACGGTCAAAAATTATTTGCCCTCGGCAGTAAATATGGCCGTGATATTGGCTTAGGAATGGAAGGCAGCAAGCTAATTATTTCTGTCCAAACGAAAGGCAAGAAGACAGGGGAATGGCTTGAAATCGTTCTGAATATGCTTCGGGGTCTTCAAGATGTGAAAAAAGAAACCATTCCATCTTCATAAAAATTTGTTTGTCTCTCGTGTATATTACGGTTGATGTGACGGATACTAATCTCAGGGTCAAGTGGTGAATGTTGCATAAAGTGGACGCTTTTGCTCCATTCACCCAACACATCATCAAACGAAAGAGAGGCAGCAGTGAATGAAAGCAACTGGAATTGTACGCCGCATCGATGATCTAGGTAGAGTGGTTATTCCGAAGGAGATTCGCAGAACATTGCGCATCCGGGAAGGAGATCCGCTTGAGATTTTCGTCGACCGCGATGGAGAAGTCATTTTGAAGAAGTATTCGCCGATTAGTGAGCTAGGAGACTTTGCGAAGGAATATGCTGATGCATTATTCGACAGTTTGGGTCATTCCATCCTGATTTGTGATCGAGATACGTATATTGCTGTATCCGGCAGTTCGAAAAAAGAGTACTTAAACAAATCCATCAGTGATTTACTTGAACGAACAATGGACCAGCGCAATTCTGTATTAGAAGAAAGCAAAAAAGAAATTCAACTTGTCGATGGTATTGATGATGACGTATCTGCTTATACCATTGCACCTATTGTTGCAAACGGAGATCCGATTGGCGCCGTCGTCTTATTTTCTAAAGAGCGTTCAATGGGGGAAGTGGAACATAAAGCGGCAGAAACAGCAGCTGGCTTCCTAGCCCGTCAAATGGAACACTAGGTCTAATAATTCTATATCATTTTGATGAAACGAAAGAATGCCGATGAAATCATTTGATTTTGTCGGCGTTTTTTATATGGAATGAAACAAAACGAGAAATGTGCCGTCTACTCCTTAGAAAGAAACGGCTTTTCATTCACGTATGATATAATGAGTGCGTTTAACTGTAGATCTATTTTTAAAGGAGTCATCCATGAAAAATGCTGTGAATCAGCCGCATTGGCTTTTCCAGGGTGCGGTGATTTTGACCATCGCAGGCTTGTTATCAAAGGTACTAAGTGCCGTTTATCGTGTTCCGTTCCAGAACATCGTAGGAGACACAGGGTTTTATATTTATCAGCAAGTGTACCCCTTCCTCGGTATTGCGATCATGCTCGGCACCACAGGGTTTCCTGTCATGGTGTCCAAGCTTTTGAGTGAGCATGGGGAAGAGAATCGACGAATTATTACAAGGGTATCCTTGGTCTATATCACTTTACTGAGCCTGGTCTTATTTCTTTGTCTTTACATAGGAGCAGGCAGTATTGCGAGCCTTATGGCGGACAGTCAATTAATCCTGCTCATCCAAATGAGTGCTTTCGTGTTTTTATTTCTGCCGCTTACCGTGATGCTGAGAGGCGTTTTTCAGAGTGACGGTATGATGCTTCCAACGGCTGTTTCTCAATTGGTTGAGCAGCTCATCAGGGTAGGCGTCCTGCTTGTTTTATCCTTCTATTTCGTCAGGCACGGCTATTCGCTTTATGAAACAGGGGCGGGTGCAGTCTTCTCCTCCATAGCGGGAAGTGCGGCCTCGCTTATACTGCTTCTTTTCCTTTGGCTGACTTACCGAAAACAGTCTTCTGCACCTATGACAGTCAAGCAGGCGACACTTCGGAAAAAGGATGTTTTGAAGAGTTTGGTGCTGTATACATTCACGATTTGTGTCAGCGGATTGCTCATTTTATGGATGCAAATGATTGATGCCTTTCATCTGTATGCGTTGCTGCGCAGTGAGGGACTGAGTGAAGCCGCGGCAAAGGCGGCAAAAGGTGTGTATGACCGAGGGCAGCCGTTTTTACAGCTAGGGACAGTGTTTGCCATTAGCATCGGGACCTCTCTTGTGCCATTTTTATCTGCTGCCATGAGGAATGGAGAGCATGAAGCGATCAGGCAAAAAGTACGTACATCGTTTAAAACCACGTCAGTTTTAGGGATTGGTTCCGCAGTTGGGCTGATTTGTATTCTTTCGTCAGTCAATACCATGCTTTTTCGTAATGATTTAGGTACCGATGCGCTGCAAATATTCTGTATTTCCATCGCATTTACATCGATTGCGATTACGCAAGCAGCTTTACTTCAAGGGCTCGGGCATACTGTGTATCCGGCTGTTGTGGTGCTTCTCAGTGTGCTGGTGAAATGGATACTCACGCTTGCACTGGTCCCGCTATTTGGCATCTACGGTGCCGCATGGTCAACCGTGTGCGGTTTTCTCGCTGCCGCTCTGCTCAATGCCGTTTATTTGAGGCATAAAGGATGGATTTCGTTGAGAGAGTTGTTCCCAGTGAAAATTCTTTTATCGGCTGCTTTCATGGCCATTGTCTTAATAGGGTATCAGGTACTGTTTTCTTGGGTCATTCCCTTTGAAAAACGTCCTTTTTCCGTTTTAGAGAGCCTGACGTCAGTTTTTATTGGTGGTTTCGCCTTTTTATATAGTATTCTTAAGCTAGAAGTATTTACGGACGAGGAATGGAGACTCATTCCATTAGGAGAAAAGATTTTATATTTTAAACAGATGAGAGGGAATCAAAATGGCAGGTAAGATTACCGTCGTCGGTCTTGGGGCAGGCGACATGGATCAGCTGACGCTCGGTGTATACAAGCAGCTGAAGCAGGCGAAAGAAGTATTTATGAGAACGCAGGACCACCCGCTTACCGCAGAGTTAATGCAGGAGGTTCCATCGCTGACCTTTTTTGATGAGATTTATGAAAAGCACGATCAGTTTGATTCGGTCTATCAGGAAATCACGGAAATTTTATTTACAGAGGCTGCGGAAAAGGAGATTGTGTACGCAGTACCAGGCCACCCATTTGTCGCTGAAAAGACCGTCCAGCTATTAGTTTCTCAGCAGCAAGAGCGCGGGATTGAGGTGTCCGTTGCTGGTGGACAAAGCTTTTTGGATGCGACGTTTAACTCCCTGCAGATCGACCCCATCGAGGGATTCCAATTCGTTGATGCAGGAGATATGAGAGCGGACGATCTGAAATTGACCCAGCATGTCCTCATTTGTCAGGTATATGATCAGCTCACTGCTTCGAATGTGAAACTCACGCTGATGGAAAAGCTTCCAGACGATTATGAAGTCTATATTGTGACTGCGGCTGGAAGCAGCCTGGAACAGATTACTGCCGTTCCTTTATTTGAACTTGATCGAGATGTGTCGATAAATAACTTAACGAGTGTTTATGTGCCTCCGATTCAAGATGAAAAGCTGCTTTACCAACAATTTGACACCTTCCGTGACGTCATCCGTACATTAAGAGGTCCGGGCGGCTGTCCATGGGATCAACAACAAACCAATGAGTCACTTAAACCCTATTTAATTGAAGAATGCTATGAACTGCTTGAAGCGATAGATGAAGATGATCCAGACCACATGGTGGAAGAGCTCGGAGATGTGATGCTGCAGGTGTTACTTCATGCTCAAATTGGTGAAGATGACGGCTTTTTCTCAATTGATGACGTCATCCAGCATGTCACAGAAAAAATGATTCGTAGACATCCCCATGTGTTTGGCGACACAAATGTTTCTGAAGCAGAAGAAGTGGTCGTCAACTGGGAAAAAATCAAGCAGCAGGAGAAGCCGGAGCGGGCAGCCTCTATGTTGCAATCCATCCCGGCGACGCTTCCAGCACTAACAAAGGCATATAAGCTCCAAAAGAAAGCCGCCAAAGTAGGCTTTGATTGGACAGATGTGAAAGATATTTGGAACAAATACGAAGAAGAAAAGCAGGAATTTCTCGTAGAAGTGGCAGAGAAGCCGGACGAAAGTGCAACGAAGCAGATGAAAGATGAATTTGGAGATCTTTTGTTTGTTCTCGTCAACATTGGAAGGTTCTATCAGCTAGAGCCTGAAACGGCGCTCGCTTCCGCCAACACAAAATTCATGCGTCGCTTTCAGCATATCGAACAAAAAGCAAAGGACATGGGACGTTCATTAGAGGACTTAACGCTAGAGGAAATGGACGATCTATGGAACGATGCCAAACGTATAGAAAGAGGTGAGCATACATGAGATTAGATAAATTTTTAAAAGTGTCCCGTTTAATCAAAAGAAGAACATTGGCAAAAGAAGTCGCTGATCAAGGCAGAATTTCGATTAACGGCACACAGGCGAAAGCCAGCTCTGATGTGAAAGAAGGAGACGAGCTTAAAATCCGTTTTGGTCAAAAACTAGTGACGGTTCAAGTCAACGAGTTAAAGGACACAACGAAAAAAGAAGAAGCCGCTGGCATGTATACTGTGCTAAAAGAAGAAAAAACAGCAGAATAGGGCTTGTTCTAAATGATCCTCCTGTCACATACAATGCAGTAACAATGCAAGTATGAGATATGGGGGATGTATAAATGAATCAATATTATAATCAACCTCAAGGCACGAAGCTGTCATCAGAAGCGGAACACAATATCACAATGCGAAACAGAAAGCATTTAGATATTACCGGCGTCAAACAGGTGGAAAGCTTTGATAATGAAGAATTTCTGCTTGAGACGGTCATGGGGATTCTCGCTATCCGTGGAGAAAATCTGCAAATGAAAAACCTAGACGTCGAAAAAGGCGTTGTGTCGATTAAAGGACGTGTCTTTGACTTAATTTATGTAGATGAGCAGCACGGGGAGAAAGCTAAAGGATTTTTTAGCAAGCTGTTTAAATGACGCTGACAGTCCAGTTTTATACGATGCTTTCGATGGTAGCGATGGGCATCTGGCTGGGCGCATCGCTTGATACGTACAAGCTGTTTGTGAATCGGGAAAAGACAGCAAAATGGCTTTTGATTATACACGATCTCCTTTTTTGGCTGGTACAGGGTCTCTTATTCTTTTATGTTCTGCTGCTGACAAATGAGGGAGAATTCAGGCTTTATATCTTTCTAGCCGTTGCACTAGGTTTCTCGATGTATCAGGCATTGATGAAACAGCTGTATATGAACATTCTCAAATTTATCACGATGTGTATTTATCAAACCGTTCTCATCCTTAAAAGGCTGGTCATGTCGATCGTCTTCCAGCCGATCCGTTGGATTGTCACAATGGTCATAAGTGTTATACTGTTCTTGTTCCACTCGCTCTTACGTCTTGTTCGTTTTACGTTTCGGCTCGTGTGGAAGGTGCTGTCCATTGTTTGTTATCCGCTCATCTGGTTACTTAATGTGACCATTATTCATCGGATTCCCGAAAAATGGCGAACATCAATGAGATTGTTTTTCTCTAAAGGAGCAGGAATTTTACAAGGGACCAAGAAATTATCTGGTACCATCAAAACGAAATGGAAACAATTCTGGACAAAGTAAGAGAGGAGGCCTTCAACCTTGAACAAGAGAAAAAGA
The DNA here is from genome assembly GCF_038003425.1 of Bacillus sp. FSL K6-1145. NCBI lineage: Bacteria > Bacillati > Bacillota > Bacilli > Caryophanales > Bacillaceae > Bacillus > Bacillus sp. FSL K6-1145. The sequence goes on from NZ_JBBOPC010000001.1 coordinate 71,590, forward strand.
AATATCGCACAAATTCAAAATGATTACCAAAAACAAATGGAACAGCAAGCACAACGCTTAAAACGCAAACGCCGTGGACTCCTTAGAAGGCTTACCGTGTTTGGTGTGATCGTGCTCATGTTTGCTGTCTTGGTGACAAGTGCCCTCTGGTCGCAATCGTCCTCATTAAAGGAAAAAGAAGAGAAGAAGGTTGCGCTCGAAAAAGAATTAAAGCAATTACAAACAAAGCAGGAAGATATTTCTGATGAAATTAAAAAGCTGAAAAGCAAGGAATACGTACTCGAACTGGCACGACGAGACTATTATATGTCCAAAAAAGGCGAAAAAATCTTTGATGTGGGCAATAAGAGCGATTAGCCTTGTTGACACTTAAAATTCAGTTTATGTATAATTGAACAAATGAGATTTTTTTATAAGTCTAAGGAGGAGCACTTTTTTTATGTCGATTGAAGTTGGCAGCAAGTTACAAGGGAAAGTTACGGGCATTACAAATTTTGGAGCTTTTGTGGAGTTGCCAGGCGGTTCAACTGGTCTCGTTCATATCAGTGAGGTAGCCGATAACTATGTAAAAGATATTAATGAGCATTTAAAAGTCGGTGAACAAGTTGAAGTGAAAGTGATTAACGTTGAAAAAGACGGTAAAATCGGCTTGTCCATTAAAAAAGCAAAAGATCGTCCTCAACAACAACAATCAAGACCGAGCAGAAATGATTTCCGTCCGAAGGAATCGTTTGAGCAAAAAATGAACAAATTCTTAAAAGATAGTGAAGACCGCTTAACATCTTTAAAACGTAACACGGAATCAAAACGTGGGGGACGCGGAGCAAGAAGAGGTTAACTTGTTGCTGCTTTCTATATATCTTTCACAACAAAGCACCTGCTGTCCGCAGGTGCTTTTTTTCTTGATCCATACGACATTTTTTGAGATTTCGTCATTTAATTTAAAACTTCCTATTGACGGACAAGCGATTCCTTTGTATTATAGATCTTGTGCTTCTTAGCGCATTTTTATTATGGCGGTGTAGCTCAGCTGGCTAGAGCGTACGGTTCATACCCGTGAGGTCGGGGGTTCGATCCCCTCCGCCGCTATCCTTTTTATTAGAACATAAAAGCAAGGCCCGTTGGTCAAGCGGTTAAGACACCGCCCTTTCACGGCGGTAACACGGGTTCGAATCCCGTACGGGTCATCTTCGAAAACAGCTTTCTTTAGGAAAGCTGTTTTTTTGTGTCTTCGTAAAATTCTGATGAAAGACATCGACTTTCATGAAAGTATGCCTTTTTGACGAATAAAGCGTCGAACGTTTTATGGAAACGACAACTTCTTTTGACAAAATTTCTTTTTCACCTTCGCTATAATGACAAGCAACGAATATCAGGTGGGGGATGAAAAGATGGAAAAACTAGAAAGAAGAACTGATTTAACAGGAGCGGGGTTTGAAAGAATCAGTGCAGGGTTAAAAAAGATGAAAAACCTGTTTCTTCATCATACGCATTCTCTTTTTTTCTATAAAGGGTTTATTTATGTCGTTCTTGGTTTTTTATTAGGACGAGCCTTTATATTATCTGAAATTATGCCGTTTGCTCTGCCTTTCTTTGGCTCGATGCTACTTATCAAAAGAGATAAGTCCATGCTTGCTTGTCTCGCTTTACTTGCTGGAGCCATGACGATATCACCTCAAAATGCATTGTTTGTGTTTGCGTCGCTGATCGTATTCCTTCTTATGTCCAAGGTGGTTTCTTTCATCATTAAAGACCCAGTGAAAACATTGCCGGTTGTCATTGTGCTGTCAATGCTGATCACCAGAGGAGCATTTGTTTACCTAGAGCAAGGTGCTGTGCAAAGCTACGATTACGTCATGGCGGGTGTCGAAGCAGGACTTGCCTTCATTTTGACACTGATTTTCCTTCAAAGCCTGCCGATTTTTACAGTCAGGAAAATCAAACACTCCTTAAAGGTTGAAGAAATTATTTGCTTTATGATTTTGATTGCCTCAGTTTTAACAGGTCTGGCAGGCATCACATTTCAAGGAATGCAGGCAGAGCATATTTTGTCACGATATGTAGTGCTGAGCTTTGCCTTTATTGGAGGAGCGAGTATTGGTTGTACAGTGGGTGTCGTGACTGGGTTAATTCTCGGTCTCGCTAACATCGGAAACCTTTATCAGATGAGTCTTCTTGCCTTTTCAGGTTTATTAGGGGGATTGCTGAAAGAGGGGAAGAAAGCAGGCGCAGCCATTGGCTTAATTGTGGGTTCCTTACTTATTTCCTTGTACGGAGAAGGATCAGCAGGACTCATAACCACGCTATATGAATCATTGATTGCGGTTGCGCTCTTCTTGCTCACGCCACAATCAGTGACCTCTAAGGTAGCGAAATATATTCCTGGTACGGTAGAGCATGTACAGGAACAGCAACAATACGCCCGGAAAGTACGAGATGTGACAGCAAAAAAGGTAGACCAATTTTCTAACGTATTTCATGCGCTGTCTGAGAGTTTTGCGACATTTTACGATTCCATTCCTGAAGAAAAGAAACAGGAAGAGGATGTAGATCTTTTTTTAAGTACGATCACAGAACGATCCTGTCAAACGTGCTATAAGAAAAATAAATGCTGGGTGCAGAACTTTGATACAACCTATGAACTGATGAAACAAGTTATGCATGAATCTGATGAAAAAACCTACGAGCAAAACCGGAAATTGAAGAAGAAATTTAGCCAGCACTGCTCAAAATCAAAACATGTCGAGGAATTGATTGAAGAGGAGATCGCTTACTATAAAGCCAACCAGACTCTGAAGAAAAAAGTCCAAGACAGCAGACGACTGGTAGCTGAACAGCTGATGGGTGTCTCACAAGTGATGGAGGATTTTTCCCGGGAAATAAAACGGGAAAGAGAACAGCATTTTATTCAAGAAGAGCAGATGATAGAAGCACTTCAGCACTTTGGAATTGAAATTCAGCAAGTAGAAATTTATAGCTTGGAGCAGGGGAATGTCGATATTGAAATGAGAATCCCATATTGCCAGGGCCATGGTGAATGTGAAAAAATCATCGCCCCTATGCTCTCAGATATTTTAGAAGAACAGATTTTAGTCAAAGCAGAGCAGTGTGCAGAGCACCCAACAGGCTATTGCCACGTTGTATTTGGCTCTGCAAAATCATATCGAGTGGCTACAGGCGTAGCGCATGCAGCAAAAGGCGGAGGATTAGTGTCTGGAGACAGCTACAGCATGATGGAGCTGGGTGCGGGCAAATATGCCGCGGCTATTAGTGATGGAATGGGCAATGGAGCAAGGGCTCATTTTGAAAGCAATGAAACGATTAAGCTGTTAGAAAAAATATTAGCATCAGGTATCAATGAAAAAGTGGCGATCAAAACCATTAATAGTATTTTATCTTTACGAACGACAGATGAAATCTATTCAACGTTAGATTTATCCATTATTGATTTACAGGATGCGAGCTGTAAATTCCTTAAGATCGGTTCAACACCCAGCTTTATTAAACGGGGTGATCAGGTGATGAAAGTACAAGCGAGCAACTTACCGATCGGGATTATTGATGAATTTGAAGTGGAGGTTGTGAGTGAACAGATGAAGGCAGGAGATCTGCTGATTATGATGAGTGATGGCATTTTCGAAGGACCAAAGCATATTGAAAATCATGATCTCTGGGTGAAACGCAAAATGAAAAGCTTTAAAACAGAAGATCCGCAAGAGATTGCTGATTTATTAATGGAAGAGGTCATTCGAACAAGATCGGGTCAAATTGATGACGATATGACGGTTGTTGTCATCAGGCTTGATCACAATACGCCTAAATGGGCATCCATTCCGACTGGTACATTCTATCTTGAGAAACAAGAGATTTCTTGAAATATCGTATAATATGAATTTCTTCTGGCGATGATGGGGATATAAAGCATTCAGTTACGATCCCAGGAGGAATGAAGATGCGAAAAGGTCACGTAAACCAAATCTTATTGATTACAGATGGCTGCTCAAATCACGGGGAAGATCCACTTGCGATTGCCTCATTGGCAAAGGAACAAGGGATTACAGTCAATGTCATTGGCATTATGGAGGAAAACAGACACGATCATGAAGCAATGAAAGAAGTTGAGGGGATTGCTCTAGCAGGCGGAGGCATTCATCAAGTTGTCTACGTCCAGCAGTTATCTCAAACGGTACAAATGGTTACAAAAAAAGCGATGACACAAACCTTGCAAGGTGTTGTGAATAAAGAATTGCAGCAAATCCTTGGTAAGGACACTGAAATTGAAGAGCTTCCGCCTGATAAGCGCGGGGAAGTGATGGAAGTAGTCGATGAGTTAGGAGAGACGGTTCACCTTCAAGTACTTGTGCTTGTTGATACAAGTGCAAGTATGAAACCGAAGCTGCCGACCGTTAAAGAAGCACTCATTGACCTCTCCATTAGTTTAAATTCAAGAATTGGTGAAAATCAGTTTGGAATGTGTATATTTCCCGGGAAAAGCTCAGATGCTGAAATTGTGTTGAATTGGACGCCTCGATTCGATTCACTGTCATCTATTTTCCCGAAACTGACCACGGGAGGAATTACTCCAACTGGACCAGCGCTTCGAGAAGCACTCCAGCATTTCAAATCAGTTCGTTCACGTAAAGGGCTGCTTGAAGCAAAGGAAGAGCATGATGAATTCGGCTTCTAACATTCCGTTAGGCACGGTGATTCAAGGGAAATGGCATCACCATCATTACCGCATTGTAAAAGAGCTGGGAAAAGGGGCGAACGGTATTGTCTATCTAGCCGAATCGCCAAATGGTCAAGTAGCCCTTAAAGTGAGTGATGACAGTATGCTCATTGCATCTGAAGTCAATGTATTAAAATCCTTTTCTAAGGCTCCTGTGAAAACCATGGGGCCTTCTTTTTATGATATGGATGATGCAATTTATCCCGGCATGCTTCAAAAGCGTTCCTTTTATGTGATGGAGTATGTCAGAGGCCCATTACTACTTGAATTTGTAAAACAAAAAGGTGATGAGTGGATCGTTGTTTTAATGGTTCAGCTTTTATCTAACCTGGCTCATTTACATCAAGAAGGCTGGATTTTTGGTGACTTGAAGCCAGATAATCTCATCGTGTCAGGTCCCCCGGCAGCGATCCGGTGCATTGATGTAGGGGGAACGACAAAAGCAGGCAGGGCAATCAAGGAGTATACCGAGTTTTTTGATCGAGGCTATTGGGGATTCGGCACAAGAAAGGCAGAGCCATCTTATGATCTGTTTGCCTTAAGTATGGTGATGGTGAACTGTGCGTATAAGAAAGAATTCAAAAAAGGAGCAGAACCGGAAAAGCAGCTTTACAGAGCCATTGAAGGACATCCTTTATTAAAGCGTTATGAGCGGGTGTTAAAGGCTGCTCTACAAGGTAAATATCAATCAGCGGCGGCTATGAAGAGTGCAATGCTGAAAGAAGGACAGCTGATCGCTTCAAGAAAAGCGAGTCAAAAGAAGCAGCAAAAAAACGGGCAAAAGCCCGCTGTTCAACAAAATCAACAGGTGACTTCACGATCGAGAGTTGCAGCAGCAAAAAGAACACCAGTACGCAAAAAATCAGGCGGGCTTTTTGAAACTGTTCTTATCGTGTGCAGTGTACTTGCTCTTTACTGTGCATATGTAGTTTTGTTCCTGCTATAGACCTGTAAAAAAGCAGGCTTCATCTTTGCTTGGAGCTACTGAAAGTGATAGGATATGTATATCTTTAAATTACCTGCTCTTTGTGAGGAGGAAGTTGTGAATAGAATTGAATCATTTTTGAAAAAACATGATGTTTACCTTGAAAATACGACAGTCATTGTCGGGGTTTCTGGCGGACCAGATTCCATGCTTTTACTGCACGAACTAAACAAACGTCGAAAAGGTTCCTTTCAGCTGATTGCAGCCCATGTAGATCACATGTTCAGAGGAGAAGAATCCTTTGCTGATTTGGCATTTGTTGAGGCATACTGCAAAGAGCAAGGAATACCTTTTGAATCGGCCCGCATACAAGTTGCCCAATATGCAAAAGAAAACCACTTAAACAAACAGGCAGCTGCAAGAGAGTGCAGATATGCTTTCTTTCGTCAATTGATGGAGCAATACAACGCTCAATTTATAGCGCTTGCACATCATGGCGACGACCAAGTAGAAACAATGATGATGAGGCTTGTGAGAGGGACAGTTGGAATAGGACTCGCAGGTATCCAAGCAAAACGTCCTTATCAAGATGGATGGCTGATTCGGCCGCTCATTGGATATTCCAAGGATGACGTGCTGACCGCTTGTGAAAAAGAACATATACCCTATGTCATTGATCAAAGCAATCACACAGATGACTACTTGAGAAACCGGGTAAGAAGACACATTCTTCCCGTGTTAAAAGAAGAGGCACCTCATGTACATGAAAGCTTTCAGTTTGTAAGTGACATGCTGACTGAAGATGAGCAATATTTGCAGGCATTAACAAAGGAACAAATGAACCAAGTGATAACGAATCAATCGCCTAAGCAAATTAAGATCAAAACGAAGCCTTTGCTTGACCTGCCTTTGCCTTTACAAAGAAGAGGCATTCAACTAATATTAAACTATCTTTATGAAAACACTCAATCAGCGTTTTCAAACCAGCATATTCTAGGGACTTTGGACTGGTTATCTCATACCGAACAACCGTCTGGATCATTAGATTTGCCAAAAGGTTTACAAGCTGTCAAGTCTTATGATTACTGTATGTTTACCTTTGAACGATCGCTTGTACTAGACCAGTCTTATGCTCTTCACTTAAAGGGTGAGCTTGGAGAGAAGCTTTTCCTTCCAAATGGGCAGTCTATCGTGGTATCAAATCATGTTCCGAAGGATGCACGGAACGGAAACCATTTTTTCTTGCTTCAAAAAGATCAAGTTCGTTTCCCTTTGATCATTCGCTCACGAAAAAATGGTGATCGAATGAAACTTAAAGGGATGAATGGATCAAAAAAGGTGAAGGATATATTTATTGATAAAAAAGTGCCTCTTGCAGAAAGAGACAGCTGGCCGATCGTCACTGACTCGGATCATCAAATCATCTGGATCCCAGGTCTGAAAAAATCCGTTTTTGAAGAAATTGATATGACAAACAGCGATCTCATTGTATTACAATATAGACAGCATGAAAATTTGTAGGGGGCAAGCAAAAGCATGAAACAAGATATTGAAAAGGTTTTGATCTCAGAAGAAGAGATCCAGCAAAAAGTGAAGGAACTGGGTGCAACATTAACCAGCGATTATGATGGTAAATTTCCCCTGGCTATTGGTGTTTTGAAAGGGGCTCTTCCATTCATGGCAGACCTGATCAAACACATTGATACATATTTAGAACTTGATTTTATGGATGTATCTAGCTACGGAAAATCTACCGTATCTTCAGGAGAAGTAAAGATCATAAAAGATCTAGATACTTCTGTTGAAGGAAGAGATATTTTAATTATGGAAGATATCATCGACAGTGGGTTAACTTTGAGCTATCTGGTAGAGCTTTTCCGATACCGTAAAGCAAACTCCATAAAAATTGTGACATTGCTTGATAAACCAAGCGGTCGTAAAGCAGACATCAAAGCAGATTATGTTGGATTTGAAGTGCCAGATGCATTTGTTGTCGGCTATGGATTGGATTTCGCTGAACGTTACCGAAACCTCCCGTATATTGGAGTGTTAAAACCATCTGTTTACGAAGGCTAATCAGCATACGTATACATGAGGTTATTGGTTGTATTGGAATGATTTTCTATGATACTATTGACCATAGTTGTGCTTACTGTGGGAGGAGGTAAGGAATGAATCGGGTTTTTCGTAATACGATTTTTTATATACTTATTTTATTACTTGTGATAGGGGTAGTCAGTTGGTTAGGATCCCCTAATCAAAAGCCTGAGAACATGTCTTACAGCAAATTTTCGCAAAATCTAAGTGCGGGAAAAGTGGAGAGTATCTCCATTCAGCCTGTAAGAGGGGTTTATGAAATTCGTGGTCAATTAGATGGCGCGAAGAAAGATGAATACTTCATTACCCATGTTCCAGATGGTCAAGGTGTTGACCAGATTTACAGTGCACTAAAGAATACAGATGTAAAAGTAGAACCAGCACCTGAAACAAATGGATGGCTGCAAGTTCTGACAACCATCATTCCGTTCATCATCATCTTTATCCTGTTCTTCTTCTTACTGAACCAAGCTCAGGGCGGTGGAAGCCGTGTTATGAACTTTGGTAAGAGTAAGGCGAAGCTTTACACTGAAGAGAAGAAACGTGTGAAATTTAAAGATGTTGCCGGTGCAGATGAAGAAAAGCAAGAGCTTGTAGAAGTGGTAGAGTTCCTGAAGGACCCACGTAAATTCGCAGAGCTTGGCGCAAGAATTCCTAAAGGGGTTTTACTAGTAGGACCTCCAGGTACAGGTAAAACATTGCTTGCGAGAGCATCTGCAGGAGAAGCAGGCGTTCCTTTCTTCAGCATCAGTGGTTCTGACTTCGTCGAGATGTTCGTCGGTGTCGGTGCATCACGTGTACGTGATTTATTCGAAAATGCGAAAAAGAATGCACCATGCTTAATCTTTATTGATGAGATTGATGCAGTGGGTCGTCAGCGTGGAGCCGGTCTAGGCGGTGGTCATGACGAGCGTGAACAAACGCTTAACCAGCTTCTTGTTGAAATGGATGGTTTTAGTGCGAACGAAGGTATTATTATCATCGCTGCAACGAACCGTGCAGATATCCTAGATCCTGCATTGCTGCGTCCGGGACGTTTTGACCGTCAAATTACGGTTGACCGCCCAGATGTCATTGGCCGTGAAGAAGTACTGAAGGTTCATGCGAAAAACAAACCGCTTGATGATACAGTGAATTTGAAAGCCATTGCAAGCAGAACACCTGGGTTCTCTGGAGCAGATCTTGAGAACTTACTAAACGAAGCAGCACTTGTTGCTGCCCGTCATAACAAAAAGAAAATTGATATGCGTGATATCGACGAAGCGACTGACCGTGTCATCGCTGGGCCGGCGAAGAAAAGCCGCGTCATTTCGAAGAAAGAACGTAATATCGTGGCTTACCATGAAGCAGGTCATACCGTCATTGGTCTTATCCTAGACGAAGCGGACATGGTGCATAAAGTAACGATCGTTCCTCGTGGTCAGGCAGGCGGATATGCGGTCATGCTTCCAAGAGAAGACCGTTATTTCCAAACGAAGCCAGAGCTTCTTGATAAAATTGTCGGCTTGCTCGGCGGTCGTGTTGCAGAGGAAATTACGTTTGGTGAAGTAAGTACAGGTGCTCACAACGACTTCCAGCGTGCAACTGGCATTGCAAGAAAAATGGTTACAGAGTTCGGTATGTCTGATAAACTTGGTCCACTTCAATTCGGTCAAGCACAAGGAGGTCAAGTATTCCTTGGCCGTGACTTTAACAACGAGCCGAATTATAGTGAAGCGATCGCTTACGAAATTGACCAAGAAATTCAGCGTTTCATCAAGGACAGCTACGAACGTGCGAAACAAATTCTCACTGAGAATAAAGATAAGCTAGAAATCATCGCACAAGCCCTTCTAGAAGTTGAAACATTAGATGCTGAGCAAATTAAATCTCTTTACGAAACTGGAAAGCTTCCAGAGCGTGTATACGCAGATGACGAAGAGAAAAACGATGATGTGAAAGTGAACATCAAGAAAAAAGAAGAAGATGAGGAGATCTAATCTCCTTCTGTGAAAGCTGCCGGGATCATCGGCAGCTTTTTTTATTTCGATTCCTGAATGGATCGGTTTCGAATTGTTTACAAATGGAACTCAATTCGTGTATGGTATGATAGAAAGTCGAAAAATGCTCTTTTTGAGAAACTATTCAAAGTGGTGATGAAGTTGTTACTCGTGATAGATGTAGGGAACACAAATACCGTTTTAGGTGTTTATCATAATGGCGATCTAAACTACCATTGGCGAATTGAAACAAGCCGTCATAAAACAGAAGATGAATTTGGTATGGCCATCAGGTCTTTATTTGATTATGTCGGGCTGATGTTTGACCAAATAGAAGGAATTATCATCTCGTCTGTTGTCCCGCCAATGATGTTTGCATTAGAAAGAATGTGCGAGAAGTACTTTCACATAACTCCCCAAATTGTAGGGCCTGGAATGAAGACTGGATTAAACATTATGTGTGACAATCCAAAGGAAGTCGGGGCTGATCGAATTGTGAATGCAGTAGCGGCGATTCATCTATATGGAGCACCTCTCATTGTCGTAGACTTTGGCACAGCGACAACCTACTGCTTTATCAATGAACAAAAACAATACATGGGTGGGGCAATAGCACCTGGTATTACCATCTCAACAGAGGCTTTATATACAAGAGCGGCGAAGCTGCCGAGAATTGAAATTGTCCGTCCAGATCACATTGTTGGAAAAAACACCATCAGTGCGATGCAATCCGGCATCCTTTATGGATATGTTGGGCAAGTCGAGGGAATAGTGAAACGGATGAAGCAGCAAGCGAAACAAACACCGAAAGTCATTGCAACAGGTGGTTTGTCCACATTGATTGGAAATGAATCAGACTGCATTGATATTGTTGATCCGTTCTTAACATTAAAAGGACTTCAACTCATTTATGAACGTAATCGTGTCGGTGTACTATAGGAGGTTTAAAATCGAATGGACTACTTAGTTAAAGCGTTAGCATATGACGGAAAAGTCCGAGCATATGCTGCAAACACAACAGATACAATCAACGAAGCACAAAGAAGACACCATACATGGCCAACAGCATCAGCAGCGATTGGCAGAACAATGACAGCTACAGTCATGATGGGTGCTATGCTGAAAGGTGAAAATAAGTTAACGGTCAAAATTGAAGGCGGTGGACCAATCGGTGCCATCATTGCTGATGGAAACGCAAAGGGCCAGGTGCGCGGATATGTCTCAAACCCACAAGTCCATTTTGACTTAAATGAACATGGCAAGCTGGATGTTAGACGTGCAGTCGGGACATCTGGAACGTTAAGTGTTGTTAAAGATATCGGGCTGAAAGATCACTTTACAGGACAAACGGAGATCGTTTCAGGTGAAATTGGAGATGACTTCACTTATTACCTTGTCTCTTCTGAGCAAGTGCCTTCCTCTGTTGGTGTAGGGGTTTTGGTCAATCCAGATAACTCGATCCTTGCAGCAGGCGGTTTCATCATTCAATTGCTGCCTGGAACAGAAGATGCTGTCATTGAAAGATTAGAAAAGCGGCTCTCAACCATTGAACCCATTTCTAAACTCATTGAAAAAGGGATGACACCAGAAGAAATCTTAGAAGAAGTACTCGGAGAAAAACCTCAAATTTTAGAAACTGTACCTGTCGAATTCTCTTGTAACTGCTCAAAAGAACGTTTTTCTAATGGCATTATCAGCCTAGGAAAAGCCGAAATTGAAGACATGATTGAACAAGACGGACAAGCAGAAGCTCAATGCCATTTTTGTAACGAAACGTATGTATTTACAAAAGAAGAGCTAGAAGAGCTACGTGAAGAAATAACCCGCTAAGCTCTAAGCAGCGGGTTTTCTTTTTAGAATGGAAAGGAGACGAAAGATGAGACTGAAAGCAAGAGTGGTATGGACATTTATTCTCGTGTTGCTTATGATCAATGCCGTTGTCATTGCATATGTATTAACAAAGTCGCAAATGTCACAGGCTTCTTCAAACGGGAAGAGCGGTGAAGAAATTGCGTCGATTGGAAAAGAGAAGGTGACACGTCAAGAATGGTTAAAGAAGATGGAAGACCGCTATGGAAAGGCAACACTTGAGCAAATGATTAATCAGAAGGTGGTCGATCAGCTTGCGAAAGAAAACAAGCTTGAGGTGTCCTCAAAAGAAATCAATCGTGAATTGTTGATGCTTAAAGCGGTATCAAATAATTTCTACGAAGATGGACATACGAGTGAAAAGGACTGGACAGAACAGATTCGTTATCAAATATTATTAGAGCAGCTTTTAACGAGAGATGCTGTCGTTTCCGAAAAAGAAGCGAAATCCTTTTATGAAAAAAACAAGGACTTATATCAATATGATGATTCATACCGTATTCGTCATATCGTCGTGAAGACAAAGGGCGAAGCTGAAAATGTATTGAAGGATCTAAAAGGCGGATCTAGCTTCGAAGCGGTGGCAGCTGAACGCTCCATTGACCGCTACACCTCTCCATATGGCGGAGATCTTGGGTTTGTCACAGAAGAACAAGAAAGTATCCCAGCCCTATACATACAGGAAGCTCAAAAGCTTCAGCCAGATCAATGGACAAAAGAACCGATCGAGACCAAAAACGGGTATGCCATTATTCAACTGAAAGAAAAATTAGATGGCCGCTCCTTCTCGTATGAAGAAGTCAAAAATCAGATCAAAAGGCAGATTGCCATGGAAGATCTAGGTGAAAAGGCGAATGTCAAAACCCTGTGGAAAGAAGCAAAAGTCACATGGTTTTACGATGGCGAGCAGGACTAAAAGCATTGACAAAATTTTTCGAAATTGATAATTTAATATTAATACAATAAAATTACTCGGAGATAGAGGTGTTAGTGATGGCTCGTATTGCAAATTCAGTTTTTGAACTAATAGGAAATACACCAGTCGTTAAATTAAACCGTTTAGTAGATGAAGACAGTGCGGAAGTCTACTTGAAACTTGAATATATGAACCCGGGCAGCAGTGTAAAAGATCGTATTGCGTTAGCGATGATCGAAGATGCTGAAGCGAAAGGTACTTTAAAAGCCGGCGACACGCTCATCGAACCAACAAGCGGAAACACAGGGATCGGTCTTGCAATGGTAGCGGCAGCTAAAGGAATTAACGCAATTCTAGTGATGCCAGACACAATGAGTCAGGAGCGCCGCAACCTTTTACGCGCTTATGGTGCAGAGCTTGTATTAACACCAGGTGCAGAAGGAATGAAAGGTGCCATCAAAAAGGCAGAAGAATTGGCAGAAGAGCACGGTTACTTCATGCCTCAGCAATTTAACAACGAAGCCAATGCGGAGATTCACCGTCGTACTACAGGAAAAGAAATTCTTGAACAGTTTGACGGCGAGCTTGATGCATTTATTGCAGGTGTTGGTACGGGCGGCACAATTACGGGTGCTGGTGAAGTCCTCAAAGAAGCCATCCCGTCGATTCAGCTTTATGCGGTAGAGCCGACAGATTCTCCTGTACTATCAGGAGGAAAGCCAGGCCCACATAAAATCCAAGGGATTGGGGCAGGTTTTATCCCTTCCATCTTGAACACGGAAGTATATGATGGCATTATCCAAGTGAAAAACGAAGATGCATTTGAGCTTGCAAGAAAAGCAGCGAAAGAGGAAGGAATCCTTGGCGGTATTTCTTCAGGAGCAGCTATTTACGCAGCACTTCAAACAGCGAAGAAGCTTGGTAAAGGGAAAAAGGTTCTCGCAATTATCCCAAGTAATGGGGAGCGTTACCTCAGCACACCTCTTTATCAATTCGATTAAACCAATTACCCCAGCATTTGCTGGGGTTTTTTTATGAAATCTGTAGATGGAAAGCAAATACTATTTTCTAAATAAATTGGATTGCATTACAATAAGATTAATGAAAATGAAAAAGGATGATAACATGACACAACGCAGGCCGATGGGCATCAAAATTCCTTTTACGAAAGATGCATTCTTGAAAAGATACGAACAATTAACTGCTGGCGAAACACACCATGTTCTTCTTGAAAGTGCTCGTGGTGGTTCATACAGCATTGCTGGCATTCACCCAATCGCTAAAGCGAAGGGAAAAGACGGGATGACAACCATCCATTATCAAGATGAGGTGCTGTTCAAAGAAGGCGATCCATTTAGAGCGTTTACGGATTGGTTCCAAACCCTTCGAACCGAAACGAATGAGGAATACCCTGATTTTCAAGGTGGGGCGATTGGATTTTTAAGCTATGATTATGCTAGATATATCGAGCATTTTAAGATGCTGTCCATTGATGACCTGAAAACACCTGACCTTTATTTTCTCGTGTTTAATGATGTTGCGGTCTTTGATCATGAAGAAAACGTGCTGTGGCTGATCACTCACACAGAGGGAGCGGAATCTGTGAGTGTCACTCATCAAAGACTTGAAGATTTGAAGCAAAAGTGGACAAGCTCTGCAAAAGAATCAGCGCAATCACCTGTTTATGAACCTTCTGCAGAATTTGTACCAGCAGCACCTTTTACCGAAGAAACCTTTGGAGAAGCAGTAGAGAAGATTAAGCAATATATCGCAAGCGGTGATGTGTTCCAAGTGAATTTATCCATCAGACAAGATGAACAGCTCCACACCCACCCTTATGATTTATACAAAACGTTACGTCAAGTCAATCCATCTCCTTATATGTCTTATCTGCACACGCCTGATTTCCAAATTGTTTGTGGATCTCCAGAGCTGCTGATTAAGAAAAAGGGGACTCAATTAGAAACAAGACCGATTGCGGGTACAAGATCAAGAGGCAAAGACGATGCTGAGGATCAAGCGCTGGCAAAAGAGCTCATTGAAAATGAAAAAGAACGCGCGGAGCATGTGATGCTCGTGGATCTTGAGCGGAATGACCTTGGACGCGTGTCCACTTATGGCTCAGTAAGAGTGAACGAATTTATGGCGATTGAGAAATATTCACACGTGATGCACATTGTATCCAACGTACAAGGGGAATTGCGTGATGATTGTGATGCAGTAGATGTCATGAGAGCTGTATTCCCAGGCGGCACAATTACAGGTGCTCCAAAGGTGAGAACAATGGAAATCATAGAAGAGCTTGAGCCGACAAGGCGTGGGCTTTATACTGGATCTATAGGCTGGTTTGGATTCAATCAAGATATGCACTTTAACATCGTCATTCGTACGGCGTACTGCACTGAAGGCAAAGCCTTTATGCAATCGGGTGCTGGGATCGTCATCGATTCTGTACCAAAGCACGAATACAAAGAATCGATTAAAAAAGCCTATGCAGTAAAAAAAGCATTACAGTTGAGCAAAGAAGAGACTATTTTGAGTTAGAGGTGAGCAGAGCATGATATTAATGATTGATAATTATGATTCATTTACGTACAACCTGGTCCAGTATTTAGGTGAGCTTGGAGAAGAATTGATTGTGAAACGGAATGACCAAGTAACCATTCAAGAAATCGAAGAACTCAAGCCAGATTTTCTCATGATTTCTCCAGGGCCATGCAGTCCTGATGAAGCGGGAATTAGTATGGAGGCAATCAAGCACTTTGCGGGAAGTATTCCGATCTTCGGTGTGTGCCTGGGGCATCAATCCATTGCGCAAGTCTTTGGAGGGGATGTCGTTCGTGCTGAGCGCTTAATGCATGGTAAAACGTCAGAGATTGCTCATGACGGAAAAGGTGTCTTCACTGGACTCCAAAATCCGCTCGTCGCAACGAGATATCATTCATTAATTGTCAAAAACGAGACGCTGCCGGAGTGCTTTGTCGCAACAGCCAGCACAAAGGAAGGCGAGCTCATGGCCATTCGCCATAAAGAGCTACCAATTGAAAGTGTACAGTTTCATCCTGAATCGATTATGACGTCCTTCGGAAAAGAAATGCTGAAAAATTTCATTGAAACCTATCGTAAAAAGGGGCATGAAGTAAACGCATGATCATTTATCTGAACGGTCAGTATATAGAGGAGAAAGACGCGACTCTTTCTCCTTTTGATCATGGTTTTCTATATGGCATCGGTGTATTCGAAACATTTACCAGCCTGGCAGGACAAGTCTTTCTGTTAGATTGGCACCTTGAAAGGCTCAATCAATCATTGCGTGACCTTTGCATCGAATCCACAATAGAGAAACCATTTGTACTCGACATCATTCATACCTTACTAAATAAAAACGAAATAGCCGGTGGTCATGCGAGAATTCGCTTCAATGTTTCTGCAGGCAGAGGCAATGGATTTTCTGCAGATCCTTATGAAGAGCCTGTCGTGTTTGTCATGATCTCTCCATTCCGGCCCGAATCTATTTTAGATGAGAAGCAGGGAGCCATTCTTCAAACGAGAAGAAATACGCCGGAAGGTTCAAGGCGCCTCAAGTCTCATCATTATATGAACAACCTGCTCGCAAAAAGAGAAGTGGGGAATGATCCGTCGTTAGAAGGCATCTTTTTAACAAAAGAAAATGATGTGGCAGAAGGCATTACCTCCAATGTATTTTGGCGAAAAGGCGATGTGATTTATACACCGTCACTTGATACAGGCATTTTAAATGGGGTCACTCGTCGATATTGTATCGAAACACTCCAAGCGATGGAGGCGTCGCTAAAAGTAGGGCGATACCCGGTCTCCCATTTGCTATCAGCTGATGAGGCATGGATGACCAATTCTGTTCAAGGGATTGTGCCTTTCGGAAGTATAGGGGAAATCTCCTTGCACCAAAACAGCCGGATCATCTCAACGAAATTGAGAACACAATATACTAAAGAACGTCTAGAACATAAAGAGTAGGTGGACACAATGACACAACAAGTGATAAAACAGCCTAAAATCATACAAGCCAAGCACCACACCCTTAGTTATGAAGAAAAGACATTGGTCATGGGCATTTTAAATGTTACACCTGACTCTTTTTCAGATGGAGGAAAGTTTAATCAAGTGGATAAAGCGCTGGCTCATGCAGCGCAGCTGATAGAGGACGGGGCACATATCATTGATATAGGCGGAGAATCGACTCGTCCTGGAGCGGCGTTTGTCTCAGAACAAGAGGAGCTTTCAAGAGTCATTCCCGTCATTGAAAAGATCACAAAAGAATTGGATGTACCGATTTCCATTGATACGTATAAAGCCCATGTGGCAGATGAAGCAGTGAAAGCCGGAGCTTCCATCATCAATGATGTATGGGGAGCGAAGGCAGATCCTCAAATGGCGCATGTGGCAGCGAAGCACAATGTGCCGATTATTTTAATGCACAATCGGCCAGAGCGAAACTATACACATCTAATTTCAGATATGATCGCAGATTTGAAAGAAAGTGTTCAAATTGCGAAACAAGCGGGTGTCCGTGATGACATGATCATATTAGACCCAGGTGTAGGGTTTGCGAAAAATAAAGAGGACAACCTGATGGTCATGAATGAACTCGAACATTTTTGTCACCTTGGGTATCCACTGCTCTTAGCTACATCTCGAAAGCGATTCATCGGAGCTGTCTTAGACCTGCCACCGGAAGAACGTACTGAAGGAACGGGGGCTACGGTCTGCCTTGGGATTCAAAAAGGCAGTGCGATGGTTCGTGTACATGATGTAAAAGAAATCGCAAGAATGGCAAAAATGATGGATGCCATGTTGAATAAAGGAGGCGCTTATCATCGATAAAGTATATGTAAATGGAATGGAATTTTACGGCTACCATGGCGTATTTGCAGAAGAAAATAAATTAGGACAGCGGTTCCGTGTGGATTTAACAGCTTCACTTGATTTAAGTAAAGCCGGACAAACGGATGACCTCAATGAGACGATCAATTATGCAGAGCTCTACCATATCTGCAAAAGCATTGTAGAGGGTGAATCAGTCAACCTCGTTGAAACACTGACAGAAAGAATTGCGAGCCAAGTGTTAAAGGACTTCCCGACAGTTCAGGAATGTACAGTGAAGGTGATCAAACCAGATCCGCCAATTCCAGGACACTATCAGTCCGTTGCCATTGAAATGACGAGATCGCGCGCATGAACAATACCGCATACATCGCTTTAGGTTCGAACATAGGGAAAAAGGAAACCTATTTAAAAGAAGCCGTCAAAAAACTGCACGAACATCCAGAGGTTCAAGTAGAATCAATCTCATCTATATATGAAACAACACCTGTAGGTTACGAAAACCAAGATGACTTTTTAAATATGGCTGTGAAAATTTCCACCTCGCTTCGTCCGCATGAACTACTGACACTTACTCAGAAAATCGAGCAAGAGTTAGGCAGAACAAGAGAAGTGAGATGGGGACCGCGAACGGCTGACCTTGACATTTTACTTTATAATCGTGAAAATATTGAAACAGAACAGCTTGTAGTGCCACATCCTAGAATGTACGAACGTTTATTCGTTCTCGTTCCGATGAGTGAGATTTGCCCAGAAATCGGCGAAGTACAAATAAATGCCGTAACAAACCAAGAAGGTGTAAGCATATGGAAAAAGATATGTGGGGTAGAAGAATTCGTGCATACCGAAAGCTAAAAGGGTATACTCAGGAAGGGTTCGCGAAAAGACTGGGCATCTCTGTCTCTGTCTTAGGAGAAATTGAGCGAGGCAATCGATTACCAACAAACCAATTGGTTGATCAAATAGCAGATGCTTTAAATATAACGGTGGAAGAACTTTCGCCAATTCTTGAAGAAGAAAGGAGGGGAAATGATGTTTAAAATCGGAGATATCGACATTAAAAACAAAGTGGTGCTCGCACCTATGGCTGGTGTGTGCAACTCTGCCTTCAGACTGACAGTGAAAGAGTTTGGAGCAGGTTTAGTCTGCGCTGAAATGATCAGTGACAAGGCGATCCTGATCAACAATGCAAGAACAATGGGTATGCTATACATTGATAAACGGGAAAAGCCTTTGAGCCTTCAGATATTTGGAGGTGAAAAAGACACTCTCGTTGAAGCAGCAAAGTTTGTAGACCAGAATACCACAGCGGACATTATTGATATCAACATGGGCTGTCCTGTACCGAAGATTACGAAATGTGATGCAGGAGCGAAATGGCTGCTTGATCCAAACAAGATTTATGAAATGGTCTCTGCTGTTGTAGATGCTGTAGATAAACCTGTTACGGTGAAAATGAGAATGGGCTGGGACGAAGATCATATTTTCGCTATCGACAATGCCCGTGCTGTTGAACGAGCAGGTGGACAAGCGGTTGCGCTTCACGGGCGGACACGTGTGCAGATGTACGAAGGAACAGCGAATTGGGATATTATAAAAGAGGTCAAACAATCTGTTTCCATTCCTGTCATCGGCAATGGAGATGTTAAAACCCCTCAAGATGCAAAACGTATGCTTGATGAAACGGGTGTAGATGCTGTCATGATCGGAAGAGCCGCACTAGGAAACCCGTGGATGATCTATCGAACGGTTCATTATTTAGAAACGGGTGAACTGAAAGAAGAGCCAAATGTACGTGAGAAGATGTCAGTGTGCAAGCTTCACTTAGACAGACTCATTGATCTAAAAGGCGAGCATGTGGCTGTCAGAGAAATGAGAAAGCACGCAGCATGGTACTTAAAAGGTGTCCGAGGCAATGCGGACGTGAGAAATCAAATCAATCAAAGCGAAACGAGAGCGGAGCTTGTACAAGTTCTTGATGACTTTACGATCGAAGCCGAGGCAAAAGAGCTTCAAAGTATAAAAGTAGGATAAGACTATCTTTCTTTTTGTAGCTCACTGCTAGTGCATGTACTGGCAGTTTTTCTGCTTTTCTCTGCAAAATACATTATTGGAGTGATATAAATGAGTAATGAAGGGCTTAATAACGAAGAATTAAATGACCAATTCCAGGTCAGACGTGACAAAATGAATAAAATGAGAGAAGAGGGTATCGATCCATTCGGTGAACGATATGACCGTTCTCATCAATCTGCACAAATTATTGCAGAATACGATGAGTTTTCTAAAGAAGACTTAGAAGAAAAGTCTGCCCAAGTGACAATCGCTGGACGTATGATGACAAAGCGTGGAAAAGGGAAAGCTGGCTTTGCGCATATACAAGACTTAGAAGGACAAATTCAAATCTACGTTCGTAAAGATAGTGTAGGAGAAGAAGCTTACGAATTATTCAAAAGCTCAGACCTAGGCGATATTATCGGTGTAACAGGAGCGGTATTTAAAACGAATGTAGGAGAACTTTCTATTAAAGCGACTAGCTTTGAGGTTCTCACAAAAGCACTTCGCCCACTTCCTGATAAATATCATGGACTTAAAGATGTTGAACAACGTTATCGTCAGCGTTACCTTGACCTGATTGTAAATCCAGAAAGTAAGCAGACGTTCATCATGCGAAGCAAGATCATTCAATCTATGAGAAGATACTTAGATTCTAAAGGATACCTAGAAGTTGAAACACCAACTATGCACAGCATCCCTGGTGGTGCATCAGCACGTCCTTTCATTACTCATCATAATGCACTGGATATGCCGCTCTATATGCGTATTGCGATTGAATTGCACTTAAAACGCCTCATTGTCGGTGGCCTAGAGAAAGTATACGAGATTGGCCGTGTATTCCGTAACGAAGGTGTATCAACTCGTCATAACCCAGAATTCACTATGATCGAGCTGTACGAAGCTTACGCAGATTACAAAGACATCATGAACCTAACTGAAAACCTGATTGCTCATATTGCCGAAGAGGTACTAGGGACAACCACGATTCAATATGGAGAAGATGAAATTGATCTCAAGCCTGAATGGAAAAGACTCCATATGGTTGAAGCGGTCAAAGAAGCAACTGGTGTAGACTTCTGGCAGGAGATGTCTGTAGAAGAAGCGAAACAGCATGCAGCTGATCACGGAATTGAAATTACGAAAAACATGACAGTAGGTCATATCATCAATGAGTTCTTCGAGCAAAAAGTTGAGGAAACATTGGTGCAGCCTACCTTTATTTACGGACACCCAGTGGAGATTTCTCCATTAGCTAAGAAAAATCCTGAAGATCCTCGCTTCACTGATCGCTTTGAGCTATTTATCGTACGCCGTGAACATGCTAATGCATTCACAGAGCTAAACGATCCAATCGATCAACGAGAACGATTCGAAGCTCAATTAAAAGAACGTGAAGAAGGAAATGACGAAGCGCATCTAATGGATGACGATTTTGTTGAAGCATTAGAATATGGTATGCCTCCAACAGGCGGACTAGGAATCGGTATCGACCGGTTAATCATGCTATTAACAAATTCTCCATCAATCAGAGATGTACTGCTTTTCCCACAAATGAGAAACCGCTAATACATCAATTAAAGCGCCATTTTAACTATGGCGCTTTTTATTTTTCATAAAATGAAACTTTTTTCAAAAAAACTATTGCAAGGAAAGAATCAAGGTGGTATATTATTATTCGTTGCCGCAAAACAGCAACGAGGTTAAAAAAAGAAATTGAAAAAACTTCTTGACTTTAACCAATACGAAATGTTAAGATATTAAAGTCGCTTACGAGCGATGACGAAAATGATCTTTGAAAACTAAACAAGACAAAACGTACCTGTTAATTCGAGTTTTTATAAAAAAATCCTATGAAACATCATAGGTAGTCAGTCAAACGCTGACGAAAAACAAAACTTCGGTTTTGTACTTTTTCGGAGAGTTTGATCCTGGCTCAGGACGAACGCTGGCGGCGTGCCTAATACATGCAAGTCGAGCGGACAGAAGGGAGCTTGCTCCCGGATGTTAGCGGCGGACGGGTGAGTAACACGTGGGTAACCTGCCTGTAAGACTGGGATAACTCCGGGAAACCGGAGCTAATACCGGATAGTTCCTTGAACCGCATGGTTCAAGGATGAAAGACGGTTTCGGCTGTCACTTACAGATGGACCCGCGGCGCATTAGCTAGTTGGTGGGGTAATGGCTCACCAAGGCGACGATGCGTAGCCGACCTGAGAGGGTGATCGGCCACACTGGGACTGAGACACGGCCCAGACTCCTACGGGAGGCAGCAGTAGGGAATCTTCCGCAATGGACGAAAGTCTGACGGAGCAACGCCGCGTGAGTGATGAAGGTTTTCGGATCGTAAAGCTCTGTTGTTAGGGAAGAACAAGTGCGAGAGTAACTGCTCGCACCTTGACGGTACCTAACCAGAAAGCCACGGCTAACTACGTGCCAGCAGCCGCGGTAATACGTAGGTGGCAAGCGTTGTCCGGAATTATTGGGCGTAAAGGGCTCGCAGGCGGTTTCTTAAGTCTGATGTGAAAGCCCCCGGCTCAACCGGGGAGGGTCATTGGAAACTGGGAAACTTGAGTGCAGAAGAGGAGAGTGGAATTCCACGTGTAGCGGTGAAATGCGTAGAGATGTGGAGGAACACCAGTGGCGAAGGCGACTCTCTGGTCTGTAACTGACGCTGAGGAGCGAAAGCGTGGGGAGCGAACAGGATTAGATACCCTGGTAGTCCACGCCGTAAACGATGAGTGCTAAGTGTTAGGGGGTTTCCGCCCCTTAGTGCTGCAGCTAACGCATTAAGCACTCCGCCTGGGGAGTACGGTCGCAAGACTGAAACTCAAAGGAATTGACGGGGGCCCGCACAAGCGGTGGAGCATGTGGTTTAATTCGAAGCAACGCGAAGAACCTTACCAGGTCTTGACATCCTCTGACAACCCTAGAGATAGGGCTTTCCCTTCGGGGACAGAGTGACAGGTGGTGCATGGTTGTCGTCAGCTCGTGTCGTGAGATGTTGGGTTAAGTCCCGCAACGAGCGCAACCCTTGATCTTAGTTGCCAGCATTTAGTTGGGCACTCTAAGGTGACTGCCGGTGACAAACCGGAGGAAGGTGGGGATGACGTCAAATCATCATGCCCCTTATGACCTGGGCTACACACGTGCTACAATGGACAGAACAAAGGGCTGCGAGACCGCAAGGTTTAGCCAATCCCATAAATCTGTTCTCAGTTCGGATCGCAGTCTGCAACTCGACTGCGTGAAGCTGGAATCGCTAGTAATCGCGGATCAGCATGCCGCGGTGAATACGTTCCCGGGCCTTGTACACACCGCCCGTCACACCACGAGAGTTTGCAACACCCGAAGTCGGTGAGGTAACCTTTATGGAGCCAGCCGCCGAAGGTGGGGCAGATGATTGGGGTGAAGTCGTAACAAGGTAGCCGTATCGGAAGGTGCGGCTGGATCACCTCCTTTCTAAGGATATATGGAGCAGCGTGCGTTTTCGTCTTGTTTAGTTTTGAAGGATCATTCCTTCAAGACATGTCTCTAGCGAGACAGGATTGTTCTTTGAAAACTAGATAACAATAAGTAATACATTCACATTGAATGCAATGCAAAGTTCATCACACATAGTGATTCTTTCTAAAGTAAGAAATGGTTAAGTTAGAAAGGGCGCACGGTGGATGCCTTGGCACTAGGAGCCGATGAAGGACGGGACGAACACCGATATGCTTCGGGGAGCTGTAAGCAAGCTTTGATCCGGAGATTTCCGAATGGGGAAACCCACTGCTCGTAATGGAGTAGTATCCATACTTGAATACATAGAGTATGAGAAGGCATACCCGGGGAACTGAAACATCTAAGTACCCGGAGGAAGAGAAAGCAAATGCGATTCCCTGAGTAGCGGCGAGCGAAACGGGAACAGCCCAAACCAAGAGGCTTGCCTCTTGGGGTTGTAGGACACTCTATACGGAGTTACAAAGGAACGATATAAGCGAAGAGGTCTGGAAAGGCCCGCCAAAGAAGGTAACAGCCCTGTAACTGAAATGTTGTTCTCTCCAGAGTGGATCCTGAGTACGGCGGAACACGTGAAATTCCGTCGGAATCCGGGAGGACCATCTCCCAAGGCTAAATACTCCCTAGTGACCGATAGTGAACCAGTACCGTGAGGGAAAGGTGAAAAGCACCCCGGAAGGGGAGTGAAATAGATCCTGAAACCGTGTGCCTACAAGTAGTCAGAGCCCGTTAAAGGGTGATGGCGTGCCTTTTGTAGAATGAACCGGCGAGTTACGATCCCGTGCAAGGTTAAGCAGAAGATGCGGAGCCGCAGCGAAAGCGAGTCTGAATAGGGCGCATGAGTACGTGGTCGTAGACCCGAAACCAGGTGATCTACCCATGTCCAGGGTGAAGTTCAGGTAACACTGAATGGAGGCCCGAACCCACGCACGTTGAAAAGTGCGGGGATGAGGTGTGGGTAGGGGTGAAATGCCAATCGAACCTGGAGATAGCTGGTTCTCTCCGAAATAGCTTTAGGGCTAGCCTCAAGGTAAGAGTCTCGGAGGTAGAGCACTGATTGGACTAGGGGCCCCTACCGGGTTACCGAATTCAGTCAAACTCCGAATGCCGATGACTTATCCTTGGGAGTCAGACTGCGAGTGATAAGATCCGTAGTCGAAAGGGAAACAGCCCAGACCGCCAGCTAAGGTCCCAAAGTATACGTTAAGTGGAAAAGGATGTGGAGTTGCTTAGACAACCAGGATGTTGGCTTAGAAGCAGCCACCATTTAAAGAGTGCGTAATAGCTCACTGGTCGAGTGACTCTGCGCCGAAAATGTACCGGGGCTAAACGTATCACCGAAGCTGCGGACTGTTCTTACGAACAGTGGTAGGAGAGCGTTCTAAGTGCTGTGAAGTCAGACCGGAAGGACTGGTGGAGCGCTTAGAAGTGAGAATGCCGGTATGAGTAGCGAAAGACGGGTGAGAATCCCGTCCACCGAATGCCTAAGGTTTCCTGAGGAAGGCTCGTCCGCTCAGGGTTAGTCGGGACCTAAGCCGAGGCCGAAAGGCGTAGGCGATGGACAACAGGTTGATATTCCTGTACCACCTCCTCACCATTTGAGCAATGGGGGGACGCAGGAGGATAGGGTAAGCGCGGTATTGGATATCCGCGTCCAAGCAGTTAGGCTGGGAAATAGGCAAATCCGTTTCCCATAAAGGCTGAGCTGTGATGGCGAGCGAAATTTAGTAGCGAAGTTCCTGATTCCACACTGCCAAGAAAAGCCTCTAGCGAGGTGAGAGGTGCCCGTACCGCAAACCGACACAGGTAGGCGAGGAGAGAATCCTAAGGTGATCGAGAGAACTCTCGTTAAGGAACTCGGCAAAATGACCCCGTAACTTCGGGAGAAGGGGTGCTTCTTAGGGTGTTAAAGCCCCGAGAAGCCGCAGTGAATAGGCCCAGGCGACTGTTTAGCAAAAACACAGGTCTCTGCGAAGCCGTAAGGCGAAGTATAGGGGCTGACGCCTGCCCGGTGCTGGAAGGTTAAGAGGAGCGCTTAGCGTAAGCGAAGGTGCGAATTGAAGCCCCAGTAAACGGCGGCCGTAACTATAACGGTCCTAAGGTAGCGAAATTCCTTGTCGGGTAAGTTCCGACCCGCACGAAAGGCGCAACGATCTGGGCACTGTCTCAACGAGAGACTCGGTGAAATTATAGTACCTGTGAAGATGCAGGTTACCCGCGACAGGACGGAAAGACCCCGTGGAGCTTTACTGCAGCCTGATATTGAATGTTGGTACAGCTTGTACAGGATAGGTAGGAGCCTTGGAAACCGGAGCGCTAGCTTCGGTGGAGGCATCGGTGGGATACTACCCTGGCTGTATTGACCTTCTAACCCGCTGCCCTTATCGGGCAGGGAGACAGTGTCAGGTGGGCAGTTTGACTGGGGCGGTCGCCTCCTAAAATGTAACGGAGGCGCCCAAAGGTTCCCTCAGAATGGTTGGAAATCATTCGCAGAGTGTAAAGGCACAAGGGAGCTTGACTGCGAGACCTACAAGTCGAGCAGGGACGAAAGTCGGGCTTAGTGATCCGGTGGTTCCGCATGGAAGGGCCATCGCTCAACGGATAAAAGCTACCCCGGGGATAACAGGCTTATCTCCCCCAAGAGTCCACATCGACGGGGAGGTTTGGCACCTCGATGTCGGCTCATCGCATCCTGGGGCTGTAGTCGGTCCCAAGGGTTGGGCTGTTCGCCCATTAAAGCGGTACGCGAGCTGGGTTCAGAACGTCGTGAGACAGTTCGGTCCCTATCCGTCGCGGGCGCAGGAAATTTGAGAGGAGCTGTCCTTAGTACGAGAGGACCGGGATGGACGCACCGCTGGTGTACCAGTTGTTCTGCCAAGGGCATCGCTGGGTAGCTATGTGCGGACGGGATAAGTGCTGAAAGCATCTAAGCATGAAGCCCCCCTCAAGATGAGATTTCCCATTCCGCAAGGAAGTAAGATCCCTGAAAGATGATCAGGTTGATAGGTCTGAGGTGGAAGCGTGGTGACACGTGGAGCTGACAGATACTAATAGATCGAGGACTTAACCTATATTCTAATGTGAAGTTTGAACATTGTTATCTAGTTTTGAGAGAACATTCTCTCCATCAGGTTTGGTGGCGATAGCGAAGAGGTCACACCCGTTCCCATACCGAACACGGAAGTTAAGCTCTTCAGCGCCGATGGTAGTTGGGGGTCTCCCCCTGTGAGAGTAGGACGCCGCCAAGCTTGTATAAGGATCAGTTCCATACGGAACTGGTCTTTTTTGTGTTTTTGAAAAAATTACTTCTATTAAATCACTTTGTAAAGTGAGAAGTGATGATGTAGTAAGCCTCATCGATCAATTAATTTTTCTGTTCGTCTCACTTTCATGTATTCTCATTGAACAACGCAGCTGTTGTGTGGATCGGTCGTTCAATTTGTTTAGGATGAAGATCAAAAGCATAGAAAGCAGCCAATAAGAATTTTCTTTGGCAACCAGATACAGAGGGCTGTTTAGAGACACACTAGATAACTGAGTATTGCCAAAGAACATATAGCACCTTCAGTCAATTTTTTCGCCCGCTCTAAGTAAGAACAAGAAAGAATCAATAACTAACTTGTTAACCAAGTAACACTTTAATATTGAAGATGGTAAAGAACAGCATCATTTACGGATATTTTTGCATGAAAATGATTTCTCAGAAAAATAAAATAATAAAAGAATCCCTTCTCTAGATGATTTGTATGAGAAGATATATTGAAGAAAACAAGCATATAAAAAGCATGAAAAGGGTCATTTCACACCAATAAAGCTTTATTAGAGCGCTTTTTAACAAAAAAACATAAAAAAATGAAAAAAAGACTTTTAAAATGATGAGACAAGTGGTAAACTTCTTTAGGTGCCTTAACGAAAAGATGAAAAAAACAACGTTAAAATAAATTCAAAAATTATTTTAAAAAAGTCTTTACAAACAATATCTTATCGTTATATAATACTACTTGTCGGATCGAGAGACATTCGAAATGACAACACAATATGGAGGATTAGCTCAGCTGGGAGAGCATCTGCCTTACAAGCAGAGGGTCGGCGGTTCGAGCCCGTCATCCTCCACCATATTTATTCTTACATAATGTTAGGATAGATAAAGCCGGTGTAGCTCAACTGGTAGAGCAACTGACTTGTAATCAGTAGGTTGGGGGTTCAAGTCCTCTTGCCGGCACCAGTTTCATATGGTAAGATAGACAAGTCGCTTTTAAAGCGAGCCATTAGCTCAGTTGGTAGAGCATCTGACTTTTAATCAGAGGGTCGAAGGTTCGAGTCCTTCATGGCTCACCATGTTTCATGCGGGTGTGGCGGAATTGGCAGACGCGCTAGACTTAGGATCTAGTGTCTTTATGACGTGGGGGTTCAAGTCCCTTCACCCGCATTGCCAAATAAAATAAAGAAATCCTGTAATGCGGAAGTAGTTCAGTGGTAGAACACCACCTTGCCAAGGTGGGGGTCGCGGGTTCGAATCCCGTCTTCCGCTTATACCATCCACGCCGGGGTGGTGGAATTGGCAGACACACAGGACTTAAAATCCTGCGGTAGGTGACTACCGTGCCGGTTCAAGTCCGGCCCTCGGCATTATAAAATAAGCGCCCGTAGCTCAATTGGATAGAGCGTTTGACTACGGATCAAAAGGTTAGGGGTTCGACTCCTCTCGGGCGCGCCATTAATATCGGGAAGTAGCTCAGCTTGGTAGAGCACTTGGTTTGGGACCAAGGGGTCGCAGGTTCGAATCCTGTCTTCCCGACCATCTTTTATGGGGCCTTAGCTCAGCTGGGAGAGCGCCTGCCTTGCACGCAGGAGGTCAGCGGTTCGATCCCGCTAGGCTCCACCAATATGATCTTTGAAAACTAAACAAGACAAAACGTACCTGTTAATTCGAGTTTTTATAAAAAAATCCTATGTTATATCATAGGTAGTCAGTCAAACGCTGACGAAAAACAAAACTTCGGTTTTGTACTTTTTCGGAGAGTTTGATCCTGGCTCAGGACGAACGCTGGCGGCGTGCCTAATACATGCAAGTCGAGCGAACAGAAGGGAGCTTGCTCCCGGATGTTAGCGGCGGACGGGTGAGTAACACGTGGGTAACCTGCCTGTAAGACTGGGATAACTCCGGGAAACCGGAGCTAATACCGGATAGTTCCTTGAACCGCATGGTTCAAGGATGAAAGACGGTTTCGGCTGTCACTTACAGATGGACCCGCGGCGCATTAGCTAGTTGGTGGGGTAATGGCTCACCAAGGCGACGATGCGTAGCCGACCTGAGAGGGTGATCGGCCACACTGGGACTGAGACACGGCCCAGACTCCTACGGGAGGCAGCAGTAGGGAATCTTCCGCAATGGACGAAAGTCTGACGGAGCAACGCCGCGTGAGTGATGAAGGTTTTCGGATCGTAAAGCTCTGTTGTTAGGGAAGAACAAGTGCGAGAGTAACTGCTCGCACCTTGACGGTACCTAACCAGAAAGCCACGGCTAACTACGTGCCAGCAGCCGCGGTAATACGTAGGTGGCAAGCGTTGTCCGGAATTATTGGGCGTAAAGGGCTCGCAGGCGGTTTCTTAAGTCTGATGTGAAAGCCCCCGGCTCAACCGGGGAGGGTCATTGGAAACTGGGAAACTTGAGTGCAGAAGAGGAGAGTGGAATTCCACGTGTAGCGGTGAAATGCGTAGAGATGTGGAGGAACACCAGTGGCGAAGGCGACTCTCTGGTCTGTAACTGACGCTGAGGAGCGAAAGCGTGGGGAGCGAACAGGATTAGATACCCTGGTAGTCCACGCCGTAAACGATGAGTGCTAAGTGTTAGGGGGTTTCCGCCCCTTAGTGCTGCAGCTAACGCATTAAGCACTCCGCCTGGGGAGTACGGTCGCAAGACTGAAACTCAAAGGAATTGACGGGGGCCCGCACAAGCGGTGGAGCATGTGGTTTAATTCGAAGCAACGCGAAGAACCTTACCAGGTCTTGACATCCTCTGACAACCCTAGAGATAGGGCTTTCCCTTCGGGGACAGAGTGACAGGTGGTGCATGGTTGTCGTCAGCTCGTGTCGTGAGATGTTGGGTTAAGTCCCGCAACGAGCGCAACCCTTGATCTTAGTTGCCAGCATTTAGTTGGGCACTCTAAGGTGACTGCCGGTGACAAACCGGAGGAAGGTGGGGATGACGTCAAATCATCATGCCCCTTATGACCTGGGCTACACACGTGCTACAATGGACAGAACAAAGGGCTGCGAGACCGCAAGGTTTAGCCAATCCCATAAATCTGTTCTCAGTTCGGATCGCAGTCTGCAACTCGACTGCGTGAAGCTGGAATCGCTAGTAATCGCGGATCAGCATGCCGCGGTGAATACGTTCCCGGGCCTTGTACACACCGCCCGTCACACCACGAGAGTTTGCAACACCCGAAGTCGGTGAGGTAACCTTTATGGAGCCAGCCGCCGAAGGTGGGGCAGATGATTGGGGTGAAGTCGTAACAAGGTAGCCGTATCGGAAGGTGCGGCTGGATCACCTCCTTTCTAAGGATATATGGAGCAGCGTGCGTTTTCGTCTTGTTTAGTTTTGAAGGATCATTCCTTCAAGACATGTCTCTAGCGAGACAGGATTGTTCTTTGAAAACTAGATAACAATAAGTAATACATTCACATTGAATGCAATGCAAAGTTCATCACACATAGTGATTCTTTCTAAAGTAAGAAATGGTTAAGTTAGAAAGGGCGCACGGTGGATGCCTTGGCACTAGGAGCCGATGAAGGACGGGACGAACACCGATATGCTTCGGGGAGCTGTAAGCAAGCTTTGATCCGGAGATTTCCGAATGGGGAAACCCACTGCTCGTAATGGAGTAGTATCCATACTTGAATACATAGAGTATGAGAAGGCATACCCGGGGAACTGAAACATCTAAGTACCCGGAGGAAGAGAAAGCAAATGCGATTCCCTGAGTAGCGGCGAGCGAAACGGGAACAGCCCAAACCAAGAGGCTTGCCTCTTGGGGTTGTAGGACACTCTATACGGAGTTACAAAGGAACGATATAAGCGAAGAGGTCTGGAAAGGCCCGCCAAAGAAGGTAACAGCCCTGTAACTGAAATGTTGTTCTCTCCAGAGTGGATCCTGAGTACGGCGGAACACGTGAAATTCCGTCGGAATCCGGGAGGACCATCTCCCAAGGCTAAATACTCCCTAGTGACCGATAGTGAACCAGTACCGTGAGGGAAAGGTGAAAAGCACCCCGGAAGGGGAGTGAAATAGATCCTGAAACCGTGTGCCTACAAGTAGTCAGAGCCCGTTAAAGGGTGATGGCGTGCCTTTTGTAGAATGAACCGGCGAGTTACGATCCCGTGCAAGGTTAAGCAGAAGATGCGGAGCCGCAGCGAAAGCGAGTCTGAATAGGGCGCATGAGTACGTGGTCGTAGACCCGAAACCAGGTGATCTACCCATGTCCAGGGTGAAGTTCAGGTAACACTGAATGGAGGCCCGAACCCACGCACGTTGAAAAGTGCGGGGATGAGGTGTGGGTAGGGGTGAAATGCCAATCGAACCTGGAGATAGCTGGTTCTCTCCGAAATAGCTTTAGGGCTAGCCTCAAGGTAAGAGTCTCGGAGGTAGAGCACTGATTGGACTAGGGGCCCCTACCGGGTTACCGAATTCAGTCAAACTCCGAATGCCGATGACTTATCCTTGGGAGTCAGACTGCGAGTGATAAGATCCGTAGTCGAAAGGGAAACAGCCCAGACCGCCAGCTAAGGTCCCAAAGTATACGTTAAGTGGAAAAGGATGTGGAGTTGCTTAGACAACCAGGATGTTGGCTTAGAAGCAGCCACCATTTAAAGAGTGCGTAATAGCTCACTGGTCGAGTGACTCTGCGCCGAAAATGTACCGGGGCTAAACGTATCACCGAAGCTGCGGACTGTTCTTACGAACAGTGGTAGGAGAGCGTTCTAAGTGCTGTGAAGTCAGACCGGAAGGACTGGTGGAGCGCTTAGAAGTGAGAATGCCGGTATGAGTAGCGAAAGACGGGTGAGAATCCCGTCCACCGAATGCCTAAGGTTTCCTGAGGAAGGCTCGTCCGCTCAGGGTTAGTCGGGACCTAAGCCGAGGCCGAAAGGCGTAGGCGATGGACAACAGGTTGATATTCCTGTACCACCTCCTCACCATTTGAGCAATGGGGGGACGCAGGAGGATAGGGTAAGCGCGGTATTGGATATCCGCGTCCAAGCAGTTAGGCTGGGAAATAGGCAAATCCGTTTCCCATAAAGGCTGAGCTGTGATGGCGAGCGAAATTTAGTAGCGAAGTTCCTGATTCCACACTGCCAAGAAAAGCCTCTAGCGAGGTGAGAGGTGCCCGTACCGCAAACCGACACAGGTAGGCGAGGAGAGAATCCTAAGGTGATCGAGAGAACTCTCGTTAAGGAACTCGGCAAAATGACCCCGTAACTTCGGGAGAAGGGGTGCTTCTTAGGGTGTTAAAGCCCCGAGAAGCCGCAGTGAATAGGCCCAGGCGACTGTTTAGCAAAAACACAGGTCTCTGCGAAGCCGTAAGGCGAAGTATAGGGGCTGACGCCTGCCCGGTGCTGGAAGGTTAAGAGGAGCGCTTAGCGTAAGCGAAGGTGCGAATTGAAGCCCCAGTAAACGGCGGCCGTAACTATAACGGTCCTAAGGTAGCGAAATTCCTTGTCGGGTAAGTTCCGACCCGCACGAAAGGCGCAACGATCTGGGCACTGTCTCAACGAGAGACTCGGTGAAATTATAGTACCTGTGAAGATGCAGGTTACCCGCGACAGGACGGAAAGACCCCGTGGAGCTTTACTGCAGCCTGATATTGAATGTTGGTACAGCTTGTACAGGATAGGTAGGAGCCTTGGAAACCGGAGCGCTAGCTTCGGTGGAGGCATCGGTGGGATACTACCCTGGCTGTATTGACCTTCTAACCCGCTGCCCTTATCGGGCAGGGAGACAGTGTCAGGTGGGCAGTTTGACTGGGGCGGTCGCCTCCTAAAATGTAACGGAGGCGCCCAAAGGTTCCCTCAGAATGGTTGGAAATCATTCGCAGAGTGTAAAGGCACAAGGGAGCTTGACTGCGAGACCTACAAGTCGAGCAGGGACGAAAGTCGGGCTTAGTGATCCGGTGGTTCCGCATGGAAGGGCCATCGCTCAACGGATAAAAGCTACCCCGGGGATAACAGGCTTATCTCCCCCAAGAGTCCACATCGACGGGGAGGTTTGGCACCTCGATGTCGGCTCATCGCATCCTGGGGCTGTAGTCGGTCCCAAGGGTTGGGCTGTTCGCCCATTAAAGCGGTACGCGAGCTGGGTTCAGAACGTCGTGAGACAGTTCGGTCCCTATCCGTCGCGGGCGCAGGAAATTTGAGAGGAGCTGTCCTTAGTACGAGAGGACCGGGATGGACGCACCGCTGGTGTACCAGTTGTTCTGCCAAGGGCATCGCTGGGTAGCTATGTGCGGACGGGATAAGTGCTGAAAGCATCTAAGCATGAAGCCCCCCTCAAGATGAGATTTCCCATTCCGCAAGGAAGTAAGATCCCTGAAAGATGATCAGGTTGATAGGTCTGAGGTGGAAGCGTGGTGACACGTGGAGCTGACAGATACTAATAGATCGAGGACTTAACCTATATTCTAATGTGAAGTTTGAACATTGTTATCTAGTTTTGAGAGAACATTCTCTCCATCAGGTTTGGTGGCGATAGCGAAGAGGTCACACCCGTTCCCATACCGAACACGGAAGTTAAGCTCTTCAGCGCCGATGGTAGTTGGGGGTCTCCCCCTGTGAGAGTAGGACGCCGCCAAGCTTGTATAAGGATCAGTTCCATACGGAACTGGTCTTTTTTGTGTTTTTGAGAGGTTTGACACCATATAAATGTGGAAATAATATTCTTAGTTGAGCGATTATCTTGAAAAATCGACCGAAAAAATTTATAGTAAGATTAAAGTCAAATATAGTCAAAGTCAATGGAGGAGGAGGCGGAGTGGCACAAAATATTTCTGATATCATCGAGCAGTATTTGAAAGAAGTCTTGGATCAGAATGGTCGAGAAATATTAGAAATTAAGCGCAATGAAATTGCAGATAAGTTTCAATGCGTACCTTCACAAATTAACTATGTTATCAATACACGCTTTACGAGCGAGAGAGGCTATATCGTTGAAAGTAAGCGTGGCGGCGGTGGCTATATCCGCATCATTAAAGTCAAAATGAATGATGAAGTCGACTTATTGAACAATATTATTTCCCAAATATATCATCGTTTATCACAGGCTGCCTCTGATCATATCATCATGCGTCTTGTCGAAAATAACATTTTATCTGAAAGAGAAGCAAAGATGATGATCAGTGTCATGGACCGTTCTGTTTTGCACATTGATTTACCTGAACGGGATGAATTACGGGCTCGGATGATGAAAGCGATGTTAAATGCTTTGAAATTAAAGTAAAGCGGGTGAAAAGATTGATTTGTCAAGAATGCAATGAGAGACCAGCCACTTTTCACTTTACGAAAGTTATAAATGGAGAAAAACAGGAAATGCACATATGTGAACAATGTGCAAAAGAAAACAGTGATTCATATGCTATGAGTGGAAACCAAGGTTTCTCGATTCACAACCTATTATCAGGCTTACTGAATATTGATCCTAGCTTTACCACAAGTGCGAATAAGGGATCATCCATTTTTCAAGAAGCGAGAGAAGTGGATCAATGTCCTAAATGTGGCTTAACCTTTCAACAATTCAGAAAAACAGGCCGTTTTGGCTGTGCAGAATGCTATCGTTCATTTGATCAGTATCTAAACCCTGTTTTACGGAAAGTCCATAGTGGAAATACAGTCCATCATGGAAAAGTGCCTAAACGGATTGCCGGCAGTCTTCATGTGCGCCGGAAACTTGAGTTGATGCAGCAAGAGCTAAAGCAGTTAATTGAACAAGAAGAGTTTGAAAAAGCAGCGGAAGTTCGAGATCAAATTCGTGCATTAGAGCATGAG
The DNA here is from genome assembly GCF_038003425.1 of Bacillus sp. FSL K6-1145. Taxonomy (NCBI): domain Bacteria; kingdom Bacillati; phylum Bacillota; class Bacilli; order Caryophanales; family Bacillaceae; genus Bacillus; species Bacillus sp. FSL K6-1145. Next base: position 105,565 of record NZ_JBBOPC010000001.1, read on the forward strand.
CAATCTCAGCAGAGGGAGGGAGATTAACAACATGTCGCTCCAGCATTTTATTCAAGACGCTTTAAGTCAATGGATGAAACAAAAAGGACCAGAAAGTGACATTGTTCTAAGCAGTCGAATCAGGCTAGCGCGCAATCTAGAGCATGTTCGTTTCCCAACTCAGTTTTCTCAGGAAGAGGCTGAAGCTGTTCTCCAGCAATTCGAGCAAAAGTTTGCTAGCCAGGAAGTGAAGGACATCGGAAACTTTGTTCTGATTCGAATGAATGAAACACAGCCTTTAGCAAAGAGGGTACTTGTTGAAAAGCATTTGATCAGCCCAAACTTAGCAGAATCAAGATTTGGCGGTTGTTTGCTTTCTGAAAATGAAGAAATCAGTGTGATGCTGAATGAAGAAGACCATATTCGGATCCAATGCTTATTTCCAGGATTCCAACTAGCCAATGCACTGAAAGCAGCTAACCAGATAGATGACTGGATTGAAGAGCAAGTGGATTATGCGTTTTCTGAAAAGCGAGGATACTTAACAAGCTGTCCAACGAATGTAGGTACAGGTATTAGGGCTTCGGTCATGATGCATTTACCAGCTTTAGCCCTCACAAGACAAATGAATCGGATTATTCCGGCGATTAATCAATTAGGTCTTGTAGTCAGAGGAATTTATGGTGAAGGCAGCGAAGCAATAGGGAACATCTTTCAAATTTCAAATCAAATGACACTTGGTCAATCAGAAGAAGACATTGTAGATGATTTAAATAGTGTGACCGCTCAGCTCATTGAACAAGAGCGATCTGCACGAAAAGCGTTATATCAAACATCTAAAATTGAACTTGAGGACAGAGTGTACCGTTCGTTAGGGATTTTGTCCAATTGTCGTATGATTGAATCAAAGGAAACAGCAAAGTGTTTGTCAGATGTGCGCCTTGGAATTGATTTAGGTATCATTAAGGGGCTTTCAAGTAATATACTGAATGAACTCATGATTTTGACACAGCCTGGCTTTCTTCAACAATATTCAGGAGGAGCTCTGGAGCCAAATGAACGAGATATAAAACGAGCAGCGATTATTAGAGAAAGGCTGCGTTTAGAAATGCATAGGAATGGACAGGAGGATGAAACGATATGATGTTTGGAAGATTCACTGAAAGAGCTCAAAAGGTATTAGCACTTGCACAAGAAGAAGCCATTCGCCTAGGCCATAAGAACATTGGTACTGAACACATTTTACTTGGTCTAGTTCGTGAGGGTGAGGGCATCGCCGCAAAAGCGTTAGAAGCACTGGGCCTTGTTTCAGATAAAATCCAAAAAGAAGTCGAAAGCTTGATTGGAAGAGGGCAAGAGGTGTCTCAAGCTATTCCTCATTATACGCCTAGAGCGAAGAAGGTCACTGAGCTTTCAATGGATGAAGCAAGAAAGCTAGGTCATTCCTATGTAGGGACAGAACATATTCTATTAGGTCTTATTCGCGAGGGAGAGGGTGTAGCTGCCCGCGTGTTAAATAACCTCGGAGTGAGCTTAAATAAAGCACGTCAGCAAGTCCTACAGCTGCTTGGCAGCAATGAAACAGGTGCATCTGCCGCTGGCTCTAACAGCAATGCAAATACACCAACATTAGATAGCTTGGCAAGAGATTTAACAGCGATTGCGAAAGAAGATAGCTTGGACCCTGTCATTGGACGAAGCAAAGAAATTCAGCGTGTCATCGAGGTTCTAAGCAGAAGAACAAAGAATAACCCTGTGCTGATTGGTGAGCCTGGTGTTGGTAAAACAGCCATTGCTGAAGGTCTGGCACAGCAAATTATTCATAATGAAGTGCCTGAAATCCTGCGCGATAAACGAGTGATGACGCTTGATATGGGAACTGTTGTAGCGGGAACGAAATATCGTGGTGAATTTGAGGATCGCTTGAAAAAAGTCATGGACGAAATTCGTCAGGCAGGAAATATCATTCTCTTCATTGATGAGCTTCATACATTGATTGGTGCTGGTGGAGCAGAGGGTGCGATTGACGCATCTAATATTCTCAAACCATCCTTAGCACGTGGAGAGCTTCAATGTATTGGGGCGACAACGTTAGATGAGTACCGTAAATATATTGAAAAGGATGCTGCGCTTGAACGACGTTTCCAGCCAATTCAAGTAGATCAGCCATCTGTTGATGAAAGTATTCAAATTTTAAGAGGACTTCGAGATCGTTATGAGGCACATCACCGTGTGTCCATTACAGATGAAGCGATTGAGGCGGCGGTGAAGTTATCTGACCGTTATATATCTGATCGTTTCCTTCCAGATAAGGCGATTGATTTAATTGATGAGGCAGGGTCGAAAGTCCGCTTACGTTCTTTCACAACACCGCCTAACCTAAAAGAACTAGAGCAAAAGCTAGATGAAGTACGCAAGGAAAAGGATGCGGCTGTTCAAAGTCAGGAATTTGAAAAAGCAGCTTCTCTTCGCGATACAGAGCAGCGTTTGCGTGAAAAAGTAGAAGTCACAAAGAAATCTTGGAAAGAAAAGCAAGGTCAGGAGAATTCAGAGGTATCAGTGGATGATATCGCAATGGTTGTCTCTAGCTGGACGGGAGTGCCTGTTTCAAAAATTGCCCAAACCGAAACAGATAAGCTTCTAAATATGGAACAATTACTCCATTCTCGTGTAATTGGGCAGGATGAAGCGGTTGTCGCTGTAGCAAAAGCTGTGAGACGTGCGCGTGCTGGCTTAAAAGATCCAAAACGTCCAATCGGCTCATTTATCTTCTTAGGCCCAACAGGAGTTGGTAAAACGGAGCTTGCAAGAGCACTCGCAGAGTCTATTTTCGGTGATGAAGAAGCGATGATCCGTATCGATATGTCTGAATACATGGAGAAACACTCTACATCTAGACTTGTTGGGTCACCTCCAGGCTATGTTGGCTATGAAGAAGGCGGACAACTGACTGAAAAAGTGAGAAGAAAACCTTATTCTGTTGTGCTTTTAGATGAGATTGAAAAGGCGCATCCAGATGTATTCAACATCTTACTGCAAGTGTTAGAGGATGGTCGTCTGACTGATTCTAAAGGGCGTACTGTTGACTTTAGAAACACGATTTTAATCATGACATCCAACGTTGGAGCTAGTGAACTGAAGCGAAATAAATATGTTGGCTTTAATGTGCAGGATGAAGGTCAAAATTACAAGGATATGAAAGGCAAAGTGATGGGAGAGTTGAAACGTGCGTTTAGACCAGAATTCATCAACCGTATTGATGAAATCATTGTCTTCCATTCACTTGAAAAGAAACATCTAAAAGAGATCGTGTCTCTCATGTCAGATCAATTGACGAAACGATTAAAAGAACAAGACCTTTCAATCGAATTGACAGAAGCAGCAAAAGCGAAGATTGCCGACGAAGGTGTAGACCTTGAGTACGGTGCGCGTCCGTTAAGAAGAGCGATTCAAAAGCATGTGGAAGATCGACTTTCTGAGGAGCTTCTGAAGGGCAATATTGAAAAAGGTCAACAAATCGTATTAGATGTGGAAGATGGAGAAATTGTCGTAAAAACGACGGCTGCTACGAACTAATATAGTAAGAAAAAAGTGTGAGGCATACCAGTCAGGTGTATGCCTCCCTTTACTTATTTCTGACCAGTATAAGGAGTTGTATTCTTCAACCTATGGCTAAGACAAAATCAAAATTTATATGCCAATCGTGCGGTTATGAGTCAGCCAAATGGATGGGGAAATGTCCAGGCTGCGGCACGTGGAACAGTATGACAGAAGAGGTCGTTCGCAAAGAGCCGGCAAACCGTCGAAGTGCTTTTAATCATTCTGTTCAAACCATTCAAAAACCTTCACCTATATCTGCAATTGAAACATCTGATGAACCCCGAATCAAAACGAATTTAGAAGAATTTAACCGAGTATTAGGAAGTGGAATTGTCAAAGGCTCTCTTGTTCTCATTGGCGGAGATCCTGGGATTGGGAAGTCCACATTATTATTACAAGTATCAGCACAGCTTTCAGACAAAAATCAGAATGTATTATACATATCTGGTGAGGAGTCCATTAAACAAACGAAGCTAAGAGCGGACCGCCTTGGCATAAAAAGCACCTCTTTACATGTTTTGGCTGAAACCGATATGGAGTATATAACGTCTGCTATACAAGAGATGAAACCCGCTTTTGTCGTGGTGGATTCGATTCAAACCGTTTATCAAAGCGATATTACGTCAGCTCCTGGGTCTGTATCTCAAGTGAGAGAATGTACAGCACAGCTGATGAAAATTGCCAAGACAAATGGGATTCCAATATTTATCGTTGGTCACGTGACCAAAGAAGGCTCGATCGCAGGTCCACGCCTTTTAGAGCATATGGTGGACACGGTTCTTTATTTTGAAGGCGAGCGTCATCATACGTTTCGTATCTTGCGTGCGGTGAAAAACCGATTTGGTTCAACGAATGAACTAGGGATTTTTGAAATGAGAGAGGAAGGGCTCACGGAAGTATTAAACCCATCCGAAATTTTCTTAGAAGAACGTTCGGCAGGTGTATCTGGTTCGTGTGTTGTTGCCTCAATGGAAGGAACAAGACCTGTTCTTGTCGAGATACAAGCATTAATTTCACCGACAAGCTTTGGGAATCCGCGCAGAATGGCCACTGGTCTTGATCATAATCGAGTGTCACTGCTCATGGCGGTTTTAGAAAAACGTGTCGGACTGCTGCTGCAAAACCAGGATGCGTATTTAAAGGTTGCAGGCGGTGTGAAGCTTGACGAACCGGCGATTGACTTGGCCATTGCGGTCAGTATTGCATCAAGCTTTAAAGACGCAGCGCCGCATCAAGCGGATTGTTTTATAGGAGAGGTCGGTCTGACGGGAGAAGTCAGAAGAGTATCAAGAATTGAACAGCGTGTGCAGGAAGCTGCGAAACTTGGATTTAAGCGAATGTTTATTCCTCAGGCGAATATAGATGGATGGAAAAAGCCGAGAGGGATTGAGTTAGTCGGTGTAGAAAATGTAGCGGAGGCACTTCGAATTTCACTAGGGGGATCATAGAAATGGAAAAAGAGAAAAAAGGAGCGAAAGAACTCGATCTCTTAGATATCGTACAGTTTGTGGCACCAGGGACACCTCTTCGGGCTGGGATTGAAAATGTCCTGAGGGCAAATACTGGCGGGCTTATTGTTGTTGGTTATAACGACAAAGTAAAGAGTGTTGTAGATGGAGGGTTTCATATTAACTCTGCCTTCTCTCCAGCACATTTATATGAATTGGCTAAGATGGATGGGGCCATTATTTTAAGCGATTCTGGTCAAAAGATCTTGTATGCGAATACACAGCTCATGCCAGATGCAACGATCCATTCATCGGAAACGGGCATGAGGCACCGTACAGCTGAACGTGTAGCGAAGCAGACAGGCTGCTTAATCATTGCGATATCTGAACGGAGGAACGTCATTACCTTATACCAAGGGAATCGTCGTTATACGCTGAAAGATATTGGCTTTATTTTAACGAAGGCCAACCAAGCGATACAAACACTTGAGAAATATAAAACCATTTTAGATCACGCCATTTCTACGCTAAGCGCCCTAGAATTTGAAGAGCTTGTGACCTTTGGTGATGTATTATCCGTGCTCCATCGTTACGAGATGGTGCTCAGAATCAAAAATGAAATCAATATGTATATCAAAGAGCTCGGAACAGAAGGGCATTTGATCCGTCTGCAAGTCAATGAATTGATTACAGATATGGAGCAGGAAGCGGCTTTATTTATTAAAGATTATGTGAAAGAAAAGATTAAAGATCCATATGTTCTGCTTAAGCAGCTCCAAGATATGTCGAGCTTTGAGCTTTTAGATGATTCCATTCTGTACAAGTTACTTGGCTATCCAGTTTCTACAAATATTGACGAATATGTGTACACAAGAGGTTACAGACTGCTTCACAAAATCCCTAGACTGCCTATGCCAATCGTCGAAAACGTGGTTGAAGCGTTCGGTGTGTTAGATCGAATTATGGAAGCGGATGTACAAGATTTGGATGAAGTAGAAGGAATTGGAGAAGTAAGAGCGAAAAAGATAAAAAAAGGATTAAAAAGGCTGCAAGAAAAACATTATATCGACCGACAGCTGTAAGAAGAGAAATTTTTCTTAAACACGGTTAAAAATGGATGAATATGGGTATATTAATGATGCTTTTGTTTTCTATTGATTATGATAGGAAACTTAAACATATATCAATGTCAGGTGAGGGTGGATTGACAGATGAAAAATAAAGGAGGTGAAGGTATGTTAAAAAGAATCGTTCAGGCGTTTTTTATCATTTTTGGTGCAGTTGTAGGGATTTTTATCATTCCAGAGTTATTTCTGCTGTTAAATGTAAAGGACATACCTTTCATAACAAATGCTTACTCTTCAGCACTAATAGGAGCCGCTGTGTTCTTTATCATCGGCAAATGGTGCACAGGCTATGTGGTTAATTGGGTGAAATGGATCGAGGATTCTCTATTAAAGGCGCCTCTTCCTGATCTTATTTCTGGAAGTTTCGGATTAGTATTTGGACTTATTCTAGCATATCTTATTGTAAACGTGATCCCGCTAAACAATATCCCATATCATATTTTTGGTACCATTATTCCGATTTTCCTGGCTTTCTTTTTAGGATACCTTGGATTTCAGGTAGGCTTTAAGAAGAAGGATGAAATGATGGGGCTGTTCTCCCGATCTGCAAAGGTCACCAAGAAAAAAGGAGCAGCCGATGATGAACCTGAAATAGAAGATAAAAAGCTGAAAATTTTAGACACAAGTGTTATCATTGATGGAAGAATCGCAGATATTTGTCAAACTGGATTCTTAGAAGGTGTCATGGTCATTCCTCAATTTGTGCTCGAGGAATTACAGCATATTGCAGACTCTTCTGATGTATTAAAGAGAAATAGAGGTCGAAGAGGTCTTGATATTTTAAATCGTATTCAAAAAGAATTAGATATCAAAGTTGAAATTTACGAAGGTGACTTTGAAGACATTCAAGAGGTTGATAGCAAGCTTGTGAAGCTCGCTAAATTAACTTCAGGTGTTGTTGTGACAAATGATTTTAATTTAAATAAAGTATGCGAACTTCAAAAAGTAGCAGTGTTAAACATCAATGATCTAGCCAATGCGGTGAAACCGGTTGTGCTGCCTGGGGAAGAAATGAAGGTACAGGTCATTAAAGATGGGAAAGAGCATAACCAAGGTGTTGCTTACTTAGATGACGGTACGATGATTGTGGTCGAAGAAGGACGCAATTACATTGGAAAAGACATCGATGTGCTCGTCACAAGTGTGCTGCAGACTGCTGCTGGAAGAATGATTTTTGCGAAGCCAAAACTTCTGGAGAAGGCGCTCTAAAGGGAGAACGAACATGTATTATGAAGTAGTTATTCCGGCTGCGGGGCAGGGGAAACGAATGAAGGCCGGCCGCAATAAGCTTTTTATTGAGCTGAAAAGAATGCCGGTCATTATTCATACACTAAAGGTGTTTGACGCTCATGCTCAATGCAAACGCATGATCCTAGCGATCAATGAGGAGGAGCGTCAAGACTTTGAAAGGCTACTCAAGGTACACGCTTTTCAAACGCCTGTTTCACTTGTCACTGGCGGTGAAGAACGTCAGCAAAGTGTATACGAAGGATTAAAGGCTGTGAAAGATGCGGACATCGTGCTTGTTCATGATGGGGCAAGGCCTTTTATTAAGCATACACAGATTGACTTGCTCGTTAAAGCAGCGATTGAAAAAGGCTCCGCAGTTGTAGCGGTACCAGTGAAAGACACAATCAAACGCGTTCAAGAAGGCAAAGTGGAACAAACCATTGAACGTCAGAGCTTGTGGGCAGTCCAGACCCCACAAGCTTTTCGTCATTCTATTTTAAAAGAGGCGCATGAATATGCAGAGCGGACCGGTTTCCTTGGAACAGACGACGCCAGTCTTGTGGAACAATTACATGGTGAAAACGTGTATATTGTCCAAGGAGATTACACCAATATTAAGCTGACGACACCGGATGATTTATTGGTTGCCAAGGCAATTATGGATGCGGAAAGAGGGTACTAGATCATGTTGAGAATAGGACAAGGCTTTGATGTACATCAATTAACAGAGGGAAGACCTTTGATTATTGGCGGGGTCACCATCCCTTATGAAAAGGGGCTGCTTGGGCATTCAGACGCTGATGTACTGCTTCACACAGTGGCAGATGCCTGCCTAGGTGCGATTGCTGAAGGAGATATCGGCAGACATTTCCCAGACACAGATCCTGAGTTTAAGGATGCGGATTCTTTTAAATTACTGCAACATGTGTGGGCACTAGTAAAGGAAAAAGGCTACACACTTGTGAATATTGATTGCACCATCATGGCGCAAAAGCCCAAAATGGCACCTTACATTCAACCGATGTGTGAGAAGATTGCAGAAGCGCTTGAGGCAGATGTCACACAGGTGAATGTGAAAGCAACAACGACAGAGAAACTCGGATTTACAGGAAGAGGCGAAGGAATTGCCTCTCAGGCAACTGTTCTTCTTCAGAAAAAGTAAAACTCATTTTGATGAGAATGGGATTTGATGATAAAATACGTTTATAAAAAATTGGTGTCAGACAACATGATGCAGATGAAAGGAAGTTAAACTCATGGGAAATGAAGTGCGTGTTCGTTATGCACCGAGTCCAACTGGTCATTTACATATTGGGAATGCTAGAACGGCTCTTTTCAACTATTTGTTCGCACGCAGTCAAGGCGGCAAATTTATTATTCGAATCGAAGATACGGATCAAAAGCGTAATGTAGAGGGCGGAGAAGAAAGCCAGCTTCGCCACCTGCAATGGCTCGGTATTGATTGGGATGAGAGCATTGATAAAGATGGCGGCTACGGCCCTTACAGACAATCAGAGCGTAATGATATTTATAAAAAGTATTATGATGAGCTGCTAGAGAAGGACTTGGCGTATAAGTGCTATTGTACGGCTGAAGAGCTAGAGGAAGAGCGTGAAGCACAAATCGCCCGCAGTGAAATGCCTCGATATTCTGGTAAATGCAGTCATTTATCAAAAGAAGAAGAGGACAAGCTGATTGCTGAAGGAAGAGAGCCAAGCATCCGCTTCCGAGTGCCAAAAGGAGAAATTATCAAATTTGACGACATGGTCAAAGGCGATATTTCATTTGAGACAGACGGCATAGGTGACTTTGTCATTGTGAAGAAAGATGGTACGCCAACTTATAACTTCGCTGTAGCAGTGGATGATTATTTGATGAAAATGACTCACATTCTCCGCGGAGAGGATCACATTTCGAATACGCCTAAACAAATCATGATCTTCAATGCATTCGGCTGGGATGTTCCGCTATTCGGACATATGACGCTGATTGTGAACGAGAACCGCAAGAAATTAAGCAAGCGTGATGAATCCATTATTCAATTCATCGAGCAATATAAAAACTTGGGCTATTTACCAGAAGCCCTATTCAACTTCATTGCACTACTTGGATGGTCTCCAGTGGGCGAAGAAGAACTGTTTACAAAAGAGCAATTCATCGACATTTTCGATGTAAACCGACTTTCTAAGTCACCAGCTCTATTCGATATGCATAAACTAAAATGGGTGAATAACCAATACGTGAAGGCACTTGATCTTGATCAGGTTGTTGCGTTAACGCTTCCGCATCTTCAAAAGGCAGGCAAGGTAAGCGAGCAGCTGTCAGACGAAGAAAACACGTGGGTACGCAAGCTGATTGCTCTGTATCACGAACAATTAAGCTATGGAGCAGAAATTGTTGAGTTAACAGAGTTGTTCTTTAAGGAGCAAATTGAGTATAATCAAGAGGCAAAGGAAGTTCTAGCAGAGGAGCAAGTACCAGAAGTCATGGCAGCTTTTGCTGGTCAGCTTGAACGACTTGAATCTTTCACACCTGATGAAATCAAGGCTGCTATTAAAGCAGTACAAAAAGAAACAGGGCATAAAGGCAAGAAACTATTCATGCCAATTCGTGTGGCTGTCACAGGACAAACGCATGGCCCAGAACTTCCGCAAAGTATTGAACTACTAGGTAAAGAAACGGTATTAAACCGCATTAAACAAATATAAGGAAATCGTTGCGAGGGAGAAGTACAATGTTTTCGTCCATCACAGAAAGAGTCTTCACCGGCTGAAAGAGACTTATGGGCAGACGTTGGAAATGCACCCTCAAGACCCTTGAGGAACACGAGTACGTTAGTATGCAAGGGCGGTACCCTCCGTTATGGGATTAAGTTGAGAAGGCTGCGAAATGAGGGCTTTCTAAACAGAGTGGAACCGCGTTTTCAAAACGTCTCTGTCATATGGCAGAGGCGTTTTTTATTTGTCCAAAAAAGAGAGCAAGTCCGAAGAGAGATTGATGGGGAAGAACGGGGGGAGCATGTGTTTTTCAAAATGCTGAAAGAAGATATTGATACTGTGTTTGATCAAGATCCTGCTGCTAGAAGCTATATTGAAGTAGTGCTAACCTATTCAGGGCTTCATGCGATTTGGGCTCATCGTATCGCGCATGCATTTTATAAGCGGAAGCTGTACTTTCTTGCGCGGATCATTTCTCAGGTCAGCCGGTTTTTCACAGGGGTTGAAATTCACCCTGCGGCAACCATTGGCAGGCGCTTCTTCATTGACCACGGTATGGGAGTGGTGATTGGGGAAACATGTGAAATTGGAGACAACGTCACTGTTTTCCAAGGCGTGACATTAGGGGGAACAGGGAAAGAAAAGGGAAAGCGGCACCCGACCATTTTAGACGATGCGCTCATTGCGACAGGTGCAAAGGTGCTTGGTTCCATTACAGTCGGAAAAGGAGCCAAGATTGGGGCGGGATCGGTCGTGTTAAAGGACGTACCCGACCATTCCACCGTTGTCGGTATACCTGGGCGAGTCGTCGTTCAAAATGGTAAGAAAATCAATCGTGATCTCAATCATCAAGATTTGCCAGATCCAATTTCCGATCGTTTCAAAGAATTGGAACGAGAAATGGAAAAGCTAAAAGGTGAGCTGGCTTCATTGAGCAGAAAGGAAGAACAATCATGACAATCAATATTTATAATACATTGACACGTAAGAAGGAAGAATTCGTCCCGCTTGAGCCAGGAAAGGTCAAAATGTATGTGTGCGGACCAACCGTTTATAACTACATTCATATCGGGAATGCAAGGCCTGCTATTGTTTATGACACTGTACGTAAGTATTTAGAATACAGCGGCTATGATGTGAACTTTGTCTCAAACTTTACAGATGTGGATGATAAGCTCATCAAAGCAGCCAATGAACTCGGGGAAGATGTCCCGACGATTGCTGACCGCTTTATTCAAGCCTACTTTGAAGACGTCAGTGCACTAGGCTGCAAAAAAGCTGACCTTCACCCGCGAGTGACGGAAAATATGGATGATATCATTGCATTTATTGCGACATTGATTGAAAAGGGCTACGCCTATGAAGCGGATGGTGACGTGTATTACAGCACACGCTCATTTGAAGGCTACGGAAAGCTTTCTCACCAGTCGATTGATGAACTGAAGACAGGTGCCCGTATTCGTGTAGGTGAGAAGAAACGAGATGCGCTGGACTTTGCTTTATGGAAGGCTGCAAAGGATCAAGAAATCTCATGGGATAGCCCGTGGGGCGAAGGACGACCAGGCTGGCACATCGAATGCTCGGCCATGGTTAAAAAATATTTAGGTGATACGATCGACATTCATGCTGGCGGACAGGATTTAACCTTCCCTCACCATGAAAATGAAATCGCTCAATCTGAGGCTTTGACAGGCAAACCTTTTGCAAAGTATTGGATGCATAACGGATATATTAATATTGAGAACGAAAAAATGTCAAAATCACTAGGCAACTTTGTGCTTGTGCATGACATTGTGAAAGAACAAGATCCTGACGTGCTTCGCTTCTTTATGTTGTCGGTTCACTACCGTCATCCAATTAACTATTCAATGGATTTGCTAGAGAGTACAAAGAGTGCGTTTAACCGGCTCAAAACGTCGTATGCCAATTTACATCATCGCCTCGAGAGCAGCACGAATATCACAGAAGACAATGCTGAATGGCTGGCGAAGGTTGAAGAGCAGCGAGCGACATTTATTTCTGAAATGAATGATGACTTCAATACGGCAAATGCGATCTCTGTTTTATTCGAACTTGCGAAACAGGCGAATTATTATATGGAAAATGATCATACTTCGGAGGAAGTGATCAAGGCATTTATCGGCTTGTTCCAAGAAATCACGTCTGTTCTTGGCTTTTCATTAGAAGAAAAGCATACGCTCGATGAAGAAGTAGAAGCGTTAATTGAAAAACGCAATGAGGCTAGAAGAAATCGTGATTTTGCGCTATCTGATCAAATTCGTGACCAGTTAAAGAGCATGAATATTGTATTGGAGGACACTCCTCAAGGTACTCGCTGGAAAAGAGGAGAATAGGTCATGTTGAATTTTGAAAAGCTGAAAGATGGTAAACAGTTAAACGGACTTGCGCTTGCTTACATGGGTGATGCCATTTTTGAAGTCTATGTGAGGCATCACCTCCTCCAAACGGGGGCGACAAAACCAAATGAGCTGCACAAACGAGCAAGCAAAATTGTTTCAGCTAAATCTCAGGCAGCTATTTTATTTACGCTACAGCAGCAAGGCTTTTTCACTGAAGCAGAAGAAGCGGTGCTGAAAAGAGGAAGAAATGCAAAATCAGGCACAGTGCCTAAAAACACAGACGTTCAAACGTATCGTTATAGTACGGCGTTTGAAGCGCTCATGGGTTATTTATTTATTGAAAAGCAGGACGAACGCTTAGAAGAGCTGATTAGTCAGGCGATTGAAATCGGAACGTCAGGGAGGAAGACAAATGAGTCAGCAACATGATTATGTGATTGGGAAAAATGCAGTGATTGAAACACTGAAGTCAGATCGGGAGTTATACAAGCTCTGGATGGCAGAAAACACTGTAAAAGGACAAGCCCAGCAGGTCATTGAACTCGCAAAAAAACAAAATATCACCATTCAGTATGTTCCGAGGAAAAAGCTTGATCAAATGGTAACAGGTCAGCACCAGGGAATCGTTGCACAAGTAGCAGCATATGAATATGCAGAATTGGACGATCTATATCAAATCGCTGAACAGCGGAATGAACAGCCATTTTTTCTTATCTTAGATGAAATTGAAGACCCGCATAATTTAGGTTCCATTATGCGTACAGCAGATGCTGTAGGTGCACATGGGATTGTGATTCCGAAAAGGAGAGCGGTCGGCTTAACGACAACCGTTGCCAAAGCATCCACTGGGGCAATTGAACATATTCCTGTTGCCAAAGTCACCAACCTTTCAAGAGCTCTTGATGAGATGAAAGAAAGAGGAATCTGGGTTGCGGGAACAGATGCGTCTGCCAAACAGGATTACAGACAATTTGATGGCACGATGCCGCTTGCTCTCGTGATTGGCAGTGAAGGAAAAGGGATTGGCCGATTGATCAAAGAAAAGTGTGATTTTCTGATTAAGCTGCCTATGGCCGGAAAGGTCACTTCGTTAAACGCGTCAGTTGCCGCTAGTCTATTGATGTATGAAGTGTATCGAAAACGTTATCCGTTAGGAGAATAGAGATGGACATCCTCTTAGTCGATGGATACAACATGATAGGTGCTTGGCCACGGCTGCAGCACTTAAAGGAAAACAGCTTTGAAGAAGCCAGAGACATACTGATTCAAAATTTAGCAGAATATCAAGCATACACAGGGTATCGAGTCATTGTCGTATTCGATGCCCATATGGTCAAAGGAATCGAAAAAAAGCGGATCAATCACCGAGTAGAGGTCATCTTTACGAGAGAGAATGAAACAGCTGATGAGCGGATTGAAAAGCTTGCCCAGGATTTGAATAATATTCGGACGCAGATTCATGTGGCGACCTCTGACTTTACAGAACAATGGGCAATCTTTGGACAAGGAGCTCTTCGAAAGTCGGCTCGAGAGCTTTTAAGAGAGATTGAAGTGATCGAACGAAAGATTGAAACGAGAGTCAAAAAGATTACTTCTGATAAACCAGCATCTAAGATTGAATTGTCAGAAGATGTATTGAAAACGTTTGAAAAATGGCGGCGTGGGAATCTAGAATAGCTTGACGATATTTCAACCATTAATGTATAATATTTCTATCTAGGTGCGGTCGGGGGGATCGAAGTGAATCTAAACAACAGCAAGGATAAATCCATCAGAGAGCAATTTTGCCAGTTGGAAGATGAACAAGTCATTGAAAGGGTTCATGTCGGAGATAGTGATGCGCTAGATTACTTAATAACGAAATACCGCAATTTTGTACGTGCAAAAGCAAGATCTTATTTCTTGATTGGAGCGGATCGAGAGGACATTGTTCAAGAGGGGATGATCGGACTTTATAAGTCTATCCGCGATTTCAGAGAGGACAAGCTTACTTCATTTAAGGCTTTTGCAGAATTATGTATTACCCGCCAAATTATCACCGCAATTAAAACAGCTACTCGCCAAAAACATATCCCGTTAAATTCCTATGTATCATTAGATAAGCCAATATATGATGAAGAATCAGACAGAACATTATTGGACGTCATTTCCGGTGCTAAAGCGCTTAACCCAGAAGATTTAATCATTAGCAAAGAAGAATTTGATGATATCGAAATGAAGATGGGTGAACTACTAAGCGAGCTGGAAAGAAAGGTTCTTGTGCTTTACCTTGATGGCAGATCCTATCAAGAGATTTCTGAAGATTTAAACCGTCATGTGAAATCAATTGATAACGCACTCCAAAGAGTAAAGAGAAAATTAGAGAAATATTTAGAGCTTCGCGAGATTAGTCTCTAATCAAACCTATATTGACAGCTTTTTCGACACTGTGATAAGGTACTAAGGAAATGATGTCGAGAAAATAGGTGTAAATATGAGGAAAAAGATTACTCTAGCCTGTAAAGACTGCGGAAGCCGCAATTATACGACAATGAAAAGTGATGCTTCAGCAGCTGAAAGATTAGAAGTTAAGAAATATTGCAAGACTTGTAATTCACATAAAACACATTTAGAAACGAAGTAAGATTTGCGTTCTTTAATCTGTGGAGGTCTTTTACAATGCGTATTATCAGTTTCTTAAAAAGTGTCGGGAAAGAAATGAAGAAGGTCAGCTGGCCAAAGAAAAACGAAATGATTCGTTACACAATCACTGTTATTTTAACAGTCGTATTCTTTGCAATCTTTTTCTCTTTTCTTGATATAGGAATCTCACAATTAATCGAATTAATTCATTAATACTTGAATAATGGTCTGCTGAACGTGCTATAATAGATCATAATATGACTTGCCAAAAAACCCGTTTTACGGGTTTTTTCAATTGCTTGAAAATATTTACCGGTACTCGAGATTCGTCAAATAGACATTACGAAATGTGGGGAGGGAAGGACTAAATAGTCCTGAACGAAATGGAAAAGAATTGGTATGTTGTGCATACGTACTCTGGCTATGAAAACAAAGTAAAAGCGAACTTGGAAAAGCGTGTTGAATCAATGGGCATGCAAGATAAGATCTTCCGCGTTGTTGTACCAGAAGAAGAAGAAACAGATATTAAAAATGGTAAGAAAAAAGTTGTCAAAAAGAAAGTATTCCCTGGCTATGTCCTAGTGGAAATCGTGATGACTGACGACTCTTGGTATGTTGTTCGTAATACACCAGGTGTCACAGGATTCGTTGGATCAGCTGGATCAGGCTCAAAGCCGACAGCGCTTTTGCCAGGCGAAGCTGAAACCATTCTGAAGAGAATGGGTCTTGAAGAACGCAAAACAGAAATCGACTTTGAATTGAAAGAAACGGTCAAGGTCATCGACGGACCATTTGCGAACTTCACAGGCTCTATCGAAGAGATTGATTATGATAAAAGCAAAGTCAAAGTATTCGTTAATATGTTTGGTAGAGAAACACCCGTGGAACTTGAGTTCACGCAGATCGATAAATTGTAATTCAAAAGAGCTTGAAATGAGTGTATAGAAGTGGTAATATAGCAAAGGTACGTCTTGAGTTCGCTCAAGATCGCTAGCTAGTTATTTCGTCATTCATATAAAGAATGAAGTTGTTGAGTGGGAGGGGGATTCCCCTATTACCACATCACGGACTTTAAGGAGGTGTGTCTCGTGGCTAAAAAAGTAGTTAAAGTTGTTAAATTGCAAATTCCTGCTGGAAAAGCTAACCCAGCTCCACCAGTTGGACCTGCACTAGGTCAAGCCGGTGTTAATATCATGGGATTCTGTAAGGAGTTTAATGCTCGTACAGCTGACCAAGCTGGTCTTATCATTCCTGTTGAAATTTCGGTTTTTGAAGACCGTTCATTTACATTTATTACTAAAACTCCACCTGCTGCAGTTTTACTTAAAAAAGCAGCTGGTATTGAGTCTGGTTCTGGTGAACCTAACCGTAATAAAGTGGCAACTGTTAAGCGTGATAAAGTACGCGAAATCGCGGAAACAAAAATGCCTGACTTAAACGCTGCTAGCGTTGAATCAGCTATGCGCATGGTTGAAGGTACTGCACGCAGTATGGGTATTGTCATCGAAGATTAATTTATTGTCTTGTTGGGTTGCGAGTTTGGTTTTGACAAGTTCGCAACCCTTATTCGTGGGAGGTTATTCCGCTAAAACCACATAAGGAGGATTTTTATAATGGCTAAAAAAGGTAAAAAGTATGTAGAAGCTGCTAAACTAATCGAACGTACTAAAGCGTATGATGTAGCTGAAGCTGTTTCTCTTACAAAAAAAGCAAATACAGCGAAATTTGATGCGACTGTAGAAGTTGCTTTTCGTTTGGGCGTAGACCCTCGTAAAAACGACCAACAAATCCGCGGTGCAGTTGTACTTCCTAACGGAACTGGTAAAACTCAACGCGTTCTTGTGTTCGCTAAAGGCGAAAAAGCAAAAGAAGCAGAAGCTGCTGGAGCAGACTACGTTGGAGATTCTGATTACATCACTAAAATCCAACAAGGCTGGTTCGATTTCGATGTAATCGTTGCAACACCTGACATGATGGGTGAAGTTGGTAAGATCGGTCGTGTACTTGGACCAAAAGGTCTTATGCCAAACCCTAAAACAGGAACTGTTACATTTGAAGTAGAAAAAGCAATCAATGAAATCAAAGCTGGTAAAGTAGAATACCGCGTTGATAAAGCTGGTAACATCCACGCGCCAATCGGAAAGGTTTCTTTCGAGGACGAAAAGCTTGTTGAGAACTTTGCAACAATCTATGACACAATCCTTAAAGCAAAACCTGCAGCGGCTAAAGGTGTATACGTGAAAAACGTTTCTGTTACATCTACTATGGGCCCTGGCGTGAAAGTGGATCCATCTTCTTTCTCTGCAAAATAAATCTTGACTTATCACAATCATTTTGATAATATCAAAATGTTGTAAAATAGAATATGTCCATTTATACCGTAGACAGCAGGGGCCTTATGGCTTAATTAACCCGCCGAGGTGTATATGTCACAGTCTTACGTTAACGTATGCTTGTATATACAGCCTCCATGTCTTAATGGAGGCTTTTTATATGGAGAACCGTTCGTTAGGAACGTGATGGCCTGATCGGTATAAGTGTTACACAAACAATGTACAGGAGGTGTAACCATGAGCAATGCAATCGATACAAAAAAAGTTGTCGTTGATGAAATTACTTCTAAATTTAAAGACAGTATGTCTACTGTAATTGTAGATTACCGCGGTCTTTCAGTTTCTGAAGTGACTGAACTTCGTAAACAGCTTCGTGACGCTGGCGTAGAATTCAAAGTTTACAAAAACACTTTGACTCGCCGTGCAGTTGAACAAGTTGAACTAACAGGTTTAAACGATTTCTTAACAGGTCCAAACGCTATCGCATTCAGTAACGAAGATGTTATCGCACCTGCGAAAATCATCAACGAATTTGCGAAAAGCCACGAAGCTTTAGAAATCAAAGCTGGTGTCATCGAAGGAAACGTAGCGACTGTAGAAGAAGTGAAGGCTCTTGCGGAACTTCCGTCTCGCGAAGGCTTACTATCTATGTTGCTTAGCGTTCTTCAAGCTCCAGTTCGTAACCTTGCTCTTGCTACTAAAGCAGTTGCAGATCAAAAAGAAGAACAAGGCGCTTAATGCGTACTTAACGTAAAAAACTTAAAATGGAGGAATTACAAATGGCTTTAAATATCGAAGAAATCATTGCTTCAGTTAAAGAAGCAACTGTACTTGAGTTAAACGACTTAGTAAAAGCAATCGAAGAAGAATTTGGCGTAACTGCTGCTGCTCCTGTAGCTGTAGCTGCAGCTGGTGGTGCCGCTGCTGAAGAGAAAACTGATTTTGATCTAGTACTTGCTGGTGCTGGAGACCAAAAAATCAAAGTTATCAAAGTGGTTCGTGAAATCACTGGTCTTGGCTTGAAAGAAGCTAAAGAACTTGTTGACAACACTCCAAAACCACTTAAAGAAGGTATTGCTAAAGAAGAAGCTGAAGAACTTAAAGCTAAGCTTGAAGAAGTTGGCGCTTCTGTAGAAGTTAAGTAATCTTCGCCTAATCTTTTGGGAAAGCTCGCTTTTACTGGCGGGCTTTTTCTTTTCTATTCTCCTGAAACGATTGAATCCAGAGGAGGTCCATTCACCATGAGTGACCACTATTATACGGAAAAGCCATCAGTGAAAAGCAATAAACAGACATGGGACTTCACCTTGAGAAACCGTACCTTTACTTTTACAAGTGACAGTGGAGTGTTTTCTAAGAAAGAAGTCGACTTTGGTTCAAGGCTTTTAATTGAAGCTTTTGAAGAACCTGATGTGGATGGCGATGTCTTAGATGTCGGTTGCGGTTATGGACCGATTGGCTTATCGTTAGCAAACGAAATGACGAGCCGCACCATTCATATGATTGATGTGAACGAAAGAGCAGTCGAACTTTCAAAGGAAAACGCTAAACATAATCGCGTTGATAATGTCCGCATCTATCAAAGTGATTTGTTCTCGAATGTTCATTCATCAGCTGCTTTTGCCTCTATACTGACCAATCCCCCAATACGGGCAGGGAAGAAAGTTGTACATGCGATCTTTGAAAAAAGTGCTGATCATTTATTGCCGGAAGGTGAGTTGTGGGTGGTTATTCAGAAAAAGCAGGGCGGACCATCTGCGATTGAGAAATTAGAACAGCTCTTTGGAGAAGTCGAAGTTGTATTGAAAAAAAAGGGCTACTATATTATCAAAGCTAAAAAAGTTTGACGCAGTTTCCTAGCTGTGTTAACATTATAAAATGCCAATGTGTATATTTTGCTTAATAGGCTTAAAAAACAACTGTTTTGTATAAATTATGCATATTTGGGAAAACTAATAAAATCGGTATTTGTTTTTGGATGTGGTTTTCTTATTTTAGAAACCCTTTTTTCTTTTGTCTTGTAAAAGTATTTCTTTACTGACATTTGAAAGGCTGAAATACTTTTTACACATATAATACGCATGATTTGAGGGGTGAATCAGTTGACAGGTCAACTAGTTCAGTATGGACGACACCGCCAGCGCAGAAGCTACGCACGCATAAGCGAAGTGTTAGAATTACCAAATCTCATTGAAATTCAAACCTCTTCTTATCAGTGGTTTCTTGATGAGGGTCTTAGAGAGATGTTTCAAGATATATCCCCAATTGAGGATTTTACTGGTAACCTTTCTCTTGAATTCATTGATTACAGCCTAGGGGATCCTAAGTATCCTGTAGCAGAATCAAAAGAACGTGATGTAACTTACTCTGCTCCACTAAGAGTAAAAGTTCGTTTAATTAACAAAGAAACTGGAGAAGTAAAAGACCAAGATGTGTTCATGGGTGATTTCCCAATCATGACAGACACAGGTACTTTTATCATTAACGGTGCGGAACGTGTAATCGTTTCTCAGTTAGTACGTTCTCCAAGTGTATATTTCAGTGGTAAAGTAGACAAAAACGGTAAAAAAGGTTTTACTGCGACTGTCATTCCAAACCGTGGCGCATGGTTAGAATACGAAACTGATGCGAAGGATGTAGTCTATGTACGCATCGATCGCACACGTAAGTTGCCGGTTACGGTTCTTTTGCGTGCTCTCGGCTTCAGCTCTGATCAAGAGATTCTTGACCTCATTGGCGAGAATGAATACTTACGCAACACGCTGGAAAAAGACAATACAGAGAATGCGGATAAAGCACTTCTCGAAATCTACGAGCGCCTCCGTCCTGGAGAGCCGCCAACTGTTGAAAATGCTAAAAGCCTGCTAGACTCTCGCTTCTTCGATCCGAAGAGATATGACCTAGCAAATGTTGGACGCTACAAGATTAATAAAAAGCTTCATATTAAAAATAGACTGTTCAATCAAAAATTGGCTGAAACGTTAGTTGACCCTGAAACAGGTGAAATTCTAGCAGAAAAAGGTCAAATTTTAGACAGAAGAGTTCTTGATAAAGTTCTTCCATACTTAGAAAACGGCATCGGATTTAGAAAGCTTTATCCAAATGGTGGCGTAGTAGAAGATGAAGTAGAACTTCAATCTATTAAGATTTATGCACCGTCTGATCAAGAAGGCGAGCAAGTGATCAACGTGATCGGGAATGCATACGTAGAGGAAGCTGTGAAAAACATCACGCCTTCTGACATCATTGCATCGATCAGTTACTTCTTCAACCTTCTTCATGGTGTAGGTGACACAGATGATATCGATCACCTTGGTAACCGTCGCCTGCGTTCTGTAGGTGAGCTTCTGCAAAACCAATTCCGTATTGGTTTAAGCAGAATGGAGCGTGTTGTTCGTGAAAGAATGTCGATCCAAGACACAAACACGATCACACCTCAGCAACTGATCAACATCCGTCCTGTGATCGCTTCTATCAAAGAGTTCTTTGGTAGCTCTCAGCTTTCTCAGTTCATGGATCAAACAAACCCGCTTGCTGAATTGACGCACAAACGTCGTCTGTCAGCGCTTGGGCCTGGTGGTTTGACACGTGAGCGTGCAGGAATGGAAGTTCGTGACGTTCACTACTCTCACTATGGTCGTATGTGTCCGATTGAAACACCAGAGGGTCCAAACATTGGTTTGATCAACTCTCTATCTTCATTTGCAAAAGTGAATCGTTTCGGCTTTATTGAAACACCTTACCGCCGGGTTGATCCTGAAACAGGTAAAGTGACACCAAGAATCGATTACTTAACTGCGGATGAAGAGGATAACTACGTAGTAGCACAAGCGAACGCTATATTAGGTGAAGATGGTTCGTTTATCGATGATAATATCATTGCTCGTTTCAGAGGAGAAAACACCGTTGTTCCTCGAAACCGCGTTGACTACATGGACGTTTCGCCAAAGCAGGTTGTTTCTGCAGCGACAGCATGTATCCCATTCCTAGAAAACGATGACTCTAACCGTGCTCTAATGGGAGCAAACATGCAACGTCAGGCTGTGCCTTTGATGCAGCCGGAATCACCGATTGTTGGTACAGGTATGGAGTATGTATCAGGTAAAGACTCTGGTGCTGCTGTCATCTGCCGTTACCCAGGTGTTGTAGAACGTGTTGAAGCTAAAAATATTTGGGTTCGCCGCTATGAAGATGTCGACGGACAACAAGTCAAAGGAAACCTAGACAAATACAGCTTGCTGAAATTTGTCCGCTCTAACCAAGGGACTTGCTACAACCAGCGTCCAATCGTAAGTGTTGGAGATGAAGTCGTAAAAGGAGAAATCCTTGCAGACGGTCCTTCAATGGAAAAAGGTGAATTGGCTCTAGGACGTAACGTCATGGTCGGCTTCATGACTTGGGACGGTTATAACTACGAGGATGCGATCATCATGAGTGAGCGCCTTGTAAAAGATGACGTCTACACGTCTATCCATATTGAAGAATATGAATCAGAAGCTCGTGATACAAAGCTTGGACCGGAAGAAATCACTCGTGATATTCCAAACGTTGGGGAAGATGCTTTACGCAACCTTGACGAGCGTGGAATCATTCGTATCGGTGCAGAAGTAAAAGACGGAGACCTTCTTGTAGGGAAAGTAACGCCTAAAGGTGTAACAGAACTAACAGCTGAAGAACGTCTATTACATGCAATCTTCGGTGAAAAGGCTCGTGAAGTACGTGATACATCTCTACGTGTTCCACACGGCGGCGGCGGAATTATCCACGATGTCAAAGTCTTTAACCGTGAAGATGGAGATGAATTACCTCCAGGTGTTAACCAATTAGTCCGCGTATACATCGTTCAGAAGCGTAAAATTTCTGAAGGTGACAAAATGGCTGGACGACATGGTAACAAAGGGGTTATCTCTAAAATCCTTCCAGAAGAAGATATGCCGTATCTTCCAGATGGAACACCGATTGATATCATGTTAAACCCTCTAGGGGTACCATCTCGTATGAACATCGGTCAGGTACTTGAGCTTCATATGGGTATGGCTGCACGTTACCTTGGCATCCACATTGCGTCACCAGTATTTGATGGTGCGCGTGAGGAAGATGTTTGGGAAACGCTTGAAGAAGCAGGTATGTCCCGTGATGCGAAAACAGTCCTTTATGATGGTCGAACTGGTGAACCATTCGATAACCGTGTATCAGTCGGAATCATGTACATGATCAAACTGGCTCACATGGTTGACGACAAACTTCACGCTCGTTCAACTGGACCATACTCACTTGTTACGCAGCAGCCACTTGGCGGTAAAGCACAGTTTGGTGGTCAGCGTTTCGGAGAGATGGAAGTATGGGCACTTGAAGCTTACGGTGCAGCATACACACTTCAAGAGATCTTAACAGTTAAATCGGATGACGTTGTGGGTCGTGTGAAAACATACGAAGCCATCGTCAAAGGGGATAACGTCCCTGAACCAGGTGTCCCTGAATCATTCAAAGTGTTAATTAAAGAACTTCAAAGTTTAGGTATGGATGTCAAAATCCTATCTGGCGATGAAGAAGAGATAGAAATGAGAGATTTAGAAGACGATGAGGAAACGAAGAAAGCAGACGGATTAGCGTTATCTAATGACGAAGATGCTGCAGACCTCGCACCTGTCGATCTTGAACGTGACGCAGTCACAAAAGAATAGCAGAAACGATTAGAGCAAGTGACTAGGGTATAACCCGAAGATTAAAAGGGAGGTAGGCCCCTTGCTAGATGTGAACAATTTTGAGTATATGAACATCGGTCTCGCATCACCTGATAAAATCCGTTCTTGGTCTTTTGGTGAAGTGAAAAAGCCTGAAACGATTAACTATCGTACACTGAAACCTGAAAAAGATGGTCTCTTTTGTGAACGTATCTTCGGACCACAAAAAGACTGGGAATGTCATTGTGGAAAGTATAAACGCGTTCGTTATAAGGGTGTTGTATGTGACCGTTGTGGTGTAGAAGTAACACGGGCAAAAGTCCGTCGTGAGAGAATGGGGCATATCGAACTGGCTGCCCCAGTTTCCCACATTTGGTATTTCAAAGGTATCCCAAGCCGTATGGGTCTTGTTCTTGATATGTCACCACGTGCGTTAGAAGAAGTGATTTACTTCGCTTCATACGTCGTGACAGATCCTGGCAACACACCGCTTGAGAAGAAACAACTTCTTTCTGAGAAGGAATTCCGTGCTTATTTAGATAAATACGGTAATACATTCCAAGCAGCTATGGGTGCAGAAGCAATCAATAAACTTCTTCAAGATATCGATCTTGTAAAAGAAGTAGATGCACTGAAAGAAGAGCTGAAAACTGCTCAAGGACAGCGTCGTACTCGTGCGATTAAACGCCTTGAAGTGCTAGAAGCCTTCCGTAACTCAGGAAACAAACCATCATGGATGATTCTTGATGTACTTCCGGTTATTCCGCCAGAATTACGTCCAATGGTTCAGCTTGATGGTGGACGTTTTGCTACTTCTGACTTAAACGACCTTTATCGTCGTGTCATCAACCGTAACAATCGTCTGAAACGTTTATTAGATCTTGGCGCGCCAAGCATCATCGTTCAGAACGAGAAGCGTATGCTTCAAGAAGCTGTCGATGCCTTGATTGATAATGGACGTAGAGGCCGACCAGTAACAGGACCAGGAAACAGACCATTGAAATCTCTTTCTCATATGCTGAAAGGGAAACAAGGACGTTTCCGTCAAAACTTGCTTGGTAAACGTGTTGACTATTCTGGACGTTCCGTTATCGTCGTAGGACCACATTTGAAAATGTATCAGTGTGGACTTCCGAAAGAAATGGCTCTTGAATTATTCAAACCATTCGTGA
Organism: Bacillus sp. FSL K6-1145; assembly: GCF_038003425.1. Classification (NCBI taxonomy): domain Bacteria; kingdom Bacillati; phylum Bacillota; class Bacilli; order Caryophanales; family Bacillaceae; genus Bacillus; species Bacillus sp. FSL K6-1145. The sequence goes on from NZ_JBBOPC010000001.1 coordinate 129,837, forward strand.
TGAAGGAGCTTGTTGAAAAAGGTTTAGCTCACAACATCAAGAGTGCGAAGCGTAAAATTGAGCGCGTGCAGCCGGAAGTATGGGATGTTTTAGAATCAGTGATTCGTGAGCATCCAGTCTTACTAAACCGTGCACCGACTCTTCACAGACTTGGTATTCAAGCGTTTGAACCTACACTTGTGGAAGGACGCGCAATTCGTCTGCATCCACTTGTATGTACAGCCTACAACGCTGACTTTGACGGTGACCAAATGGCGGTTCACGTACCATTATCTGCTGAGGCTCAAGCTGAAGCTCGTATCTTAATGCTTGCTGCTCAAAACATTTTGAACCCGAAAGATGGAAAACCTGTTGTTACGCCATCTCAGGATATGGTGCTTGGTAACTACTACCTTACACTTGAGCGTAAAGGTGCTATCGGAGAAGGTATGATCTTCAAAGATACGAACGAAGCCCTTATAGCTTATCAAAATGGGTATGTGCATCTTCATACACGTGTAGCTGTTGCAGCTAACTCGTTGAAGAATGTGACATTTACTGATGAACAGCGTTCTAAATTGTTGATTACAACAGTTGGAAAACTAATCTTTAACGAAATCTTACCGGAATCATTCCCTTACATGAATGAGCCGACAAAGAGCAATATTGAAGAAAAAACGCCAGACCGTTTCTTCCTTGAAAAAGGTGAAGATGTCAAAGCTGCGATTGAGAAACAAGAAATCAATGCGCCGTTCAAAAAAGGTATTTTAGGTAAAATCATTGCGGAAATCTTTAAGAGATTCCATATCACTGAGACATCTAAAATGCTTGACCGCATGAAAAATCTTGGGTTCAAATACTCTACTAAAGCGGGTATTACGGTTGGGGTGTCTGATATCGTCGTATTAGATGATAAACAGAAGATCCTTGAAGAAGCGCAAGCAAAAGTAGATAACGTCATGAAGCAATTCAGACGTGGTTTGATTACTGAAGAAGAGCGTTACGAGAGAGTCATTTCGATCTGGAGTTCTTCTAAAGATGTCATCCAAGGTAAACTGATGAAGTCCCTTGATGAAGTCAACCCAATCTACATGATGAGTGACTCTGGGGCGCGTGGTAACGCATCTAACTTCACTCAGCTGGCTGGTATGCGTGGTCTGATGGCCAACCCGGCTGGACGTATCATTGAACTTCCGATCAAATCTAGTTTCCGTGAAGGTTTAACCGTATTGGAATACTTTATTTCCACTCACGGAGCGCGTAAAGGTCTTGCCGATACAGCCCTTAAAACAGCTGACTCAGGTTACCTCACGCGTCGTCTCGTCGACGTTGCACAGGATGTTATCATCCGTGAAACAGATTGCGGTACAGACCGTGGTATCTTGGCAAAGTCCATTAGAGAAGGAAATGAAATTATTGAGAAACTTGAAGAACGTCTAATTGGACGTTTTGCAAGAAAACCAATTGTTCATCCTGAAACGGGCGAAGTCATTGTTGGCGAAAACGAACTAATTGATGAAGATAAAGCACTTGAAGTAGTTGAAGCAGGAATTGAGGAAGTATGGATCCGTTCTGCATTTACATGTAACACGCCTCATGGTGTGTGTAAACGATGCTACGGCCGTAACCTTGCAACTGGTACTGACGTTGAAGTCGGTGAAGCAGTTGGAATCATCGCTGCTCAATCAATCGGTGAGCCAGGAACACAGCTTACAATGCGTACGTTCCACACCGGTGGGGTAGCAGGAGACGATATCACACAAGGTTTACCTCGTATCCAAGAGCTATTTGAAGCGCGTAATCCGAAAGGGCAAGCGACGATTTCTGAAATTGATGGTGTCGTTGCTGAAATTAACGATGTTCGTGACAAGCAGCAGGAAATTGTGGTTCAAGGCGACGTTGAAACTCGCTCTTACACAGCTCCTTACAATGCACGTCTGAAAGTTGTTGAAGGTGACAAAGTTACTCGTGGTCAAGTACTGACAGAAGGTTCGATCGATCCGAAAGAACTTCTTAAAGTGACTGACATGACAGCTGTTCAAGAATATCTGCTTCATGAAGTACAAAAAGTATACCGTATGCAAGGGGTAGAAATCGGAGATAAGCACGTTGAGGTAATGGTTCGCCAAATGCTTCGTAAAGTGCGTGTCGCTGATGCAGGGGATACAGATGTATTACCAGGCACACTTCTTGATGTACATCAATTCACTGAAGCGAACAAAAAAGTACTATTCGAAGGCAAGCGCCCTGCAACAGGCCGCCCAGTTCTTCTTGGTATTACAAAAGCATCGCTTGAAACAGACTCATTCTTGTCTGCAGCATCCTTCCAAGAAACGACTCGTGTCCTAACAGATGCGGCGATCAAAGGAAAACGTGATGAACTGCTTGGCTTGAAAGAGAATGTTATCATCGGTAAACTTGTTCCAGCTGGAACAGGAATGCCAAACTACCGTAAAGTTAAGCCGGTTTCACAAGTGCAACCGTCTGACGATATGGTGCCTGTAGAGTAATCTTTCTCGTGAGATTCCTATAAAATCATCAAAAAATGGTGAAGGATGTCAAGATAATCTGTCATATGATATTGACATCCTTCTGCCATGATGATAATATAACCAAGGTGCTCAAAATAAAACCTGTTACTTTGGAGGATATTCGATGTCTTATGATAAAGTATCACAGGCTCAATCCATTATTATTGGTACGAAGCAAACAGTAAAAGCTCTGAAACGAGATTCAGTAAAGGAAATCGTCGTAGCGAAAGATGCTGATCCTGCTTTAACAGCTAGTGTAACAAAACTAGCGCAAGAGAAGGGTGTAGACATTTTAGTGGTAGATTCCATGAAAAAGCTCGGCAAAGCCTGCGGAATTGAAGTTGGGGCAGCAGCTGTTGCCATTATGTTATAGCGTACTTGTTTTGTTTTTGCATGTGTAAATGCAAAAGCATTGTTTTTTGCCTTTTAATGAACCACCTGGGTATGTGGGTTATAAAAAAAGCAACGAAGGGAGGAATAACAACATGCCTACAATTAATCAGCTAATACGCAAAGGACGCGTGAGTAAAGTTGAAAACTCAAAGTCTCCTGCACTTAACAAAGGATACAACAGTTTCAAAAAAGAGCACACTAACGTAACATCTCCACAGAAGCGCGGGGTTTGTACTCGTGTCGGCACAATGACACCGAAAAAACCAAACTCAGCATTACGTAAATATGCTCGTGTACGTTTGTCTAACCTGATTGAGGTAACAGCTTACATTCCTGGTATCGGACATAATCTACAAGAGCACAGTGTAGTACTTATCCGTGGCGGACGTGTAAAAGACTTACCGGGTGTACGTTACCACATCGTTCGTGGTGCGCTTGATACTGCCGGAGTTGACGGTCGTATGCAAGGACGTTCTAAATACGGAACAAAACGCCCTAAACAAAGTAAATAATACAAACAAACATAAGGGTTTTTAGAAGTTGATATCAAATCAGTGGAGTCAGGCAACTGACAATGATATTGAGATGAGAGACAGATAGAAATCCTTTTAAATGAGAAGGGAGGCTATCAGATGCCACGTAAAGGTCCTGTAGCAAAAAGAGACGTATTGCCAGATCCAATTTACAATTCTAAACTTGTATCTCGTTTGATCAACAAAATGATGATCGACGGTAAAAGAGGAAAGTCACAAACAATTCTCTACAAGTCATTTGATATCATCAAAGAACGTACTGGTAATGAAGCGATGGAGGTTTTCGAACAAGCCTTGAAAAACATCATGCCAGTTCTTGAAGTTAAAGCACGTCGTGTAGGTGGAGCTAACTACCAAGTTCCTGTAGAAGTTCGCCCAGACCGTCGTACTACTTTAGGTCTTCGCTGGTTAGTAAACTACGCTCGTCTTCGTGGAGAAAAAACGATGGAAGAGCGTCTTGCTAACGAAATCCTTGACGCAGCTAACAACACTGGTGCTGCTGTTAAGAAACGTGAAGATACACACAAAATGGCAGAAGCGAACAAAGCATTCGCTCACTACCGCTGGTAGGATTTATACCAAACTAAAAAAACTATTCCCTAATAAGGAAGGAGAAATTACCCAATGGCAAGAGAGTTCTCCTTAGACAAAACTCGTAATATTGGTATCATGGCTCACATCGATGCTGGTAAAACGACAACGACTGAGCGTATCTTATACTACACTGGTCGTATCCATAAAATTGGTGAAACTCACGAAGGAGCTTCCCAAATGGACTGGATGGAGCAGGAGCAAGAACGTGGTATTACAATCACTTCTGCTGCTACTACAGCACAATGGAAAGGTTACCGTGTAAACATCATCGATACACCAGGACACGTAGACTTCACTGTTGAAGTTGAACGTTCTTTACGTGTACTTGATGGTGCGGTAGCAGTTCTTGATGCACAATCAGGTGTAGAGCCACAAACTGAAACAGTTTGGCGCCAAGCAACAACTTACGGAGTACCTCGTATCGTATTCGTTAACAAAATGGATAAAACCGGTGCGGACTTCCTTTACTCTGTAGGCACATTAAGAGATCGTCTTCAAGCGAACGCTCATGCAATTCAATTGCCGATCGGCGCTGAAGATCAATTCGAAGGAATCATCGACCTTGTAGATAACGTAGCATACTTCTACGAAGATGACCTTGGAACTCGCTCTGATGCACAAGAAATCCCTGCTGAGTATAAAGACAAAGCTGAAGAGCTTCGCAACAGCCTTATTGAAGCTGTCGCTGAGCTTGATGAAGAGCTTATGGAAAAATACCTTGAGGGTGAAGAAATTACAATTCCTGAATTGAAAGCTGCAATCCGTAAAGGAACGTTGAATGTTGAATTCTACCCAGTTCTTGTTGGATCTGCTTTCAAAAACAAAGGTGTTCAGCTTGTACTTGATGCTGTGCTTGATTACCTTCCTGCACCAACTGATGTTGCTGCAATCAAAGGTATCCTGCCAGATTCAAATGAAGAGGTTGTTCGTGAGTCTACTGATGACGCACCATTCGCAGCTCTTGCATTTAAAGTTATGACTGACCCTTATGTTGGGAAACTTACTTTCTTCCGCGTATACTCTGGAACACTTGCTTCAGGTTCATACGTGAAGAACTCTTCTAAGAACAAGCGTGAGCGTGTTGGACGTATCCTTCAAATGCACGCAAACAGCCGTGAAGAAATCTCTACTGTATATGCAGGGGATATCGCAGCAGCTGTTGGTCTTAAAGATACATCTACTGGTGACACTCTTTGTGACGAGAAAGATACTGTTATCCTTGAGTCTATGGAATTCCCAGAGCCAGTTATCGATGTAGCAATCGAGCCTAAATCAAAAGCTGATCAAGATAAAATGGGTATCGCTTTAGCTAAACTAGCTGAAGAGGATCCAACATTCCGTACACAAACAAACCCTGAAACTGGTCAAACGATCATCTCTGGTATGGGTGAGCTTCACCTTGATATCATTGTTGACCGTATGAAGCGTGAGTTCAAGGTTGAAGCTAACGTAGGTGCTCCTCAAGTTGCGTACCGTGAAACATTCCGTTCTGGTGCAAAAGTTGAAGGTAAATTCGTACGTCAGTCTGGTGGACGTGGTCAGTTCGGACACGTTTGGATCGAATTCGAACCAAACGAAGAAGGCGCAGGCTTCGAATTCCAAAATGCAATCGTCGGTGGGGTTGTTCCTCGTGAATACATTCCAGCTATTCAAGCAGGTCTTGAAGATTCACTTGAAAATGGTGTATTAGCTGGATTCCCATTAATCGACATCAAAGCTAAATTATTTGATGGATCATACCACGATGTTGACTCGAACGAAATGGCGTTTAAAATTGCTGCATCTATGGCGTTGAAAAATGCTGTCAGCAAATGTAACCCAGTTCTACTTGAGCCAATGATGAAAGTAGAAGTCGTTATCCCTGAAGAATACATGGGAGACATCATGGGTGATATCACATCTCGTCGTGGACGTGTAGAAGGTATGGAAGCTCGCGGTAACGCTCAAGTTGTTCGCGCAATGGTTCCACTTTCTGAAATGTTCGGATATGCAACTTCACTCCGTTCTAACACACAAGGACGCGGTACTTTCACTATGCACATGGATCACTACGAAGAAGTGCCTAAGAGCATCAGTGAAGAAATCATCAAAAAAAATAAAGGTGAATAATTGATTTTGCCTTTAAACTAAAGTATAACTACTATTGAAGATCAGAAAGTGAGAGGTAACTCTTCACTTTCTATCACTCTATACCAAATACAATGAACCTTTAAGGAGGATTTTTAGAATGGCTAAAGAAAAATTCGACCGTTCCAAATCGCATGCTAACATTGGTACAATTGGACACGTTGACCATGGTAAAACAACTCTAACTGCTGCTATCTCAACAGTTCTTCATAAGAAGTCTGGTAAAGGATCAGCTATGGGATATGACCAAATCGATGGTGCTCCAGAAGAGCGCGAGCGTGGAATCACAATCTCAACTTCACACGTCGAGTATGAAACAGACACTCGTCACTATGCACACGTAGACTGCCCAGGACACGCTGACTACGTTAAAAACATGATCACTGGTGCTGCTCAAATGGACGGCGCGATCTTAGTAGTATCTGCTGCTGATGGTCCAATGCCACAAACACGTGAGCACATCCTACTTTCTCGTAACGTAGGTGTACCATACATCGTAGTATTCCTTAACAAATGTGACATGGTTGACGATGAAGAGTTACTTGAACTTGTTGAAATGGAAGTTCGTGACCTTCTTTCTGACTATGACTTCCCTGGTGATGATGTTCCAGTTATCAAAGGTTCTGCTCTTAAAGCTCTTGAAGGAGATGCTGATTACGAAGCAAAAATCTTTGAACTTATGGATGCGGTTGATGAGTACATCCCAACTCCAGAACGTGACATTGAGAAGCCATTCATGATGCCAGTTGAGGATGTATTCTCAATCACTGGTCGTGGAACTGTTGCTACTGGTCGTGTTGAGCGTGGACAAGTTAAAGTCGGTGACGAAGTTGAAATCATCGGTCTTCAAGAAGACAATGGTAAAACAACTGTTACAGGTGTTGAAATGTTCCGTAAACTTCTTGACTATGCTGAAGCTGGTGACAACATCGGTGCACTACTTCGTGGTGTATCTCGTGAAGATATCCAACGTGGTCAAGTACTTGCTAAACCAGGTACAATCACTCCACATAGCCGTTTCAAAGCTGAAGTTTATGTACTTTCTAAAGAAGAGGGTGGACGTCATACTCCATTCTTCGCTAACTACCGTCCGCAGTTCTACTTCCGTACAACTGACGTAACTGGTATCGTACATCTTCCAGAAGGTACTGAAATGGTTATGCCTGGCGATAACACTGAGATGGAAGTTGAACTTATCTCTACTATCGCTATCGAAGAAGGAACTCGTTTCTCTATCCGTGAGGGTGGACGTACTGTAGGTTCTGGCGTCGTTTCAAATATCATTAAGTAATAAACATATAAAAGAGACTCCTTGCAAAAGGGTCTCTTTTTTTGCTTTTCCAGATCAGAACGGCTACTATAAGCTATAGAATCTAAATGGAACCGAGAGGATCACTGGAATGGCGAAGACATATTTGAAGAAATGGTTAATCGGCGGGGTTGACCAATGGATTATGATCAAAGAAGATCACGCAAGTGAAGCGAAGCCTGTTCTTTTATTTTTACACGGTGGGCCCGGCTCCGCTCAAATCAGTTATATCGATTCGTTTCATGAGGAACTTAATCAAGATTTTACAGTTGTTCATTGGGATCAGCGAGGCGCGGGACTTTCCTATCAGAAGAACCTCCCCAATACTTCCATGACCATTCAGCAATTTATTGAAGATACGATTGAACTGACAGAGAAAGTTCTTTCATATCTAGGTCAATCAAAATTGTACATCGCCGGATATTCATGGGGGTCATTAATCGCCATACAAGCAGTACATAAGCGCCCAGATCTATATCACGCTTATTATGGAATTAGTCAGGTAGTAGATGTAATAAAAGAAGATATTGTGTCATACAAGCTTCTTTTGGAGAAATGCGAACGAAATCGGTTGTTTACTTGGTGCCTGCGATTACTGACGCCTCCTCCGTGGAAACGAATATCAGCTCATGCTCTGTTCTCTCTATATAAAGAGCTCGTAAGCGTAGGTCTCACACATAGGTGGAAGCCGCTGATTCAAATGCTACGCGGATTTCTTTTTAGTAAGGAATATCAGCTCAAAGATAAGTGGAATTTCCTTAAAGGACAGAAGCTTAGTCAGGACATGCTATGGAATGAATTGATGAATGAGAGCATTGAATACCGAGTTTCTACTATATTAATACCTTGTTACTTTATCATTGGTGAATATGACATGATTACACCAGCTGCTGTATCAAAACCTTATGTTGAGCAATTAACAGCACCAGTCAAAGAATGGTTCACCTTTAAAGAATCTGCACATTCCCCGCATCTAGAAGAACCAGAAGAATTTATTCGTACCATAAAAAAGACGGCTGTACATCATCTTCAGGGAAAGCTTGATTTATAGGCTGAACCCCTGTATAATATGAAAAGTGTGCAAATCATAAATTTATCCGATTTATTATTGCAACACGCAGGCCAATTTGGTACAATAGTGCATGTTGGTCTTTGACTGCGATGAAGTGAGAGGTTGCTGACACACCCGGCCGCTTTGCCATGGCAAGGTGATCAGGTTTTTCTCACGGAGAACTGTCTAACGTAAGTAGGCGAAAAGGAGGGAAAATAATGGCAAAACAAAAAATTCGTATTCGTTTAAAAGCATATGATCATAGAATTCTTGATCAATCTGCTGAGAAGATTGTTGAAACGGCTAAGCGTTCTGGTGCTAGTGTATCTGGTCCAATCCCGCTTCCAACTGAAAAATCAGTTTACACAATCCTTCGTGCGGTGCATAAGTACAAAGATTCTCGTGAGCAATTTGAGATGCGTACTCACAAACGTCTAATCGACATCGTGAATCCAACTCCACAAACAGTTGATGCACTTATGCGTTTAGATTTACCATCTGGTGTAGATATCGAAATCAAACTTTAATTCAAATAGAAAACACATATTATAGGAGGTGTGACTAATGACCAAAGGAATCTTAGGTAGAAAAATTGGTATGACGCAAGTATTCGCAGAAAACGGTGATCTTATCCCTGTAACTGTTGTTGAGGCTGCTGCTAACGTTGTTCTTCAAAAGAAGACTGCTGACACGGATGGCTATGAAGCAATCCAAATCGGTTTTGACGACAAACGTGAAAAGCTTTCTAACAAACCAGAGAAGGGCCACGTTGCTAAAGCGGAAACTGCTCCTAAGCGCTTCGTAAAAGAATTACGCGGTGCGGAGTTAGATGCGTATGAAGTTGGTCAGGAAGTCAAAGTTGATATTTTCGCAAATGGAGATATCGTAGATGTAACAGGAACATCAAAAGGTAAAGGATTCCAAGGGGCTATCAAGCGCCACGGACAATCACGCGGACCAATGACTCACGGTTCACGTTACCACCGTCGTCCTGGTTCAATGGGACCTGTTGATCCAAACCGAGTATTCAAAGGTAAACTTCTTCCAGGTCGTATGGGCGGAGAGCAAATCACTGTCCAAAACCTTGAGATCGTTAAAGTTGATGCAGAACGCAATCTTCTATTGATCAAAGGAAATGTACCAGGAGCTAAAAAATCTCTAGTAACTGTAAAGAGTGCAGTTAAATCTAAATAACTCTCTTAGGAAAGGAGGAAACAAGTCATGCCAAAAGTAGCATTATTTAACCAAAACGGTTCTACTAACGGTGAAATCGAATTAAACGCTTCTGTGTTTGGAATCGAGCCAAACGAAAGCGTAGTATTCGATGCTATTCTTATGCAAAGAGCTTCCTTACGTCAAGGAACTCACAAAGTAAAAACTCGTTCTGAAGTACGTGGCGGAGGTCGTAAGCCTTGGAGACAGAAGGGTACTGGTCGTGCTCGTCAAGGTTCTATCCGTTCACCACAATGGCGCGGAGGCGGTATCGTATTCGGTCCAACACCACGCAGCTATTCTTATAAATTACCTAAAAAAGTTCGCCGCTTGGCTATCAAGTCAGTATTGTCTTCTAAAGTAATCGACAACAACATCATCGTTCTTGAAGATCTGACTCTTGATGCAGTGAAAACGAAAGAATTCGCAGGCATCCTTAAAGGATTATCTGTCGAGAAGAAAGCGTTGATCGTCACTGCGGATGCAAACGAAACAGTTGCTTTATCTGCTCGTAACATCCCTGGAGTAACAGTTGTTGAAGCTAACGGTATCAACGTTCTTGACGTTGTCAACCACGAGAAACTTCTGATCACTAAAGCAGCGGTTGAAAAAGTAGAGGAGGGACTTGCATAATGAAAGATCCTCGTGATGTTCTAAAGCGCCCTATCATTACTGAACGTTCTGCTGATCTAATGACAGAGAAGAAGTACACGTTCGAAGTTGATGTCAGAGCTAACAAAACAGAAGTGAAAGACGCTGTTGAAGAAATCTTTGGAGTGAAAGTTGAGAAAGTCAACGTTCAAAATTACAAAGGGAAATCTAAACGCGTTGGACGCTACACTGGTATGACTAGCCGTCGCAGAAAAGCGATCGTGAAATTAACAGCTGACAGCAAAGAAATCGAAATTTTTGAAGCGTAAATCTTAAAAAGAAGGAGGGAAATTCAAAATGGCGATTAAAAAGTATAAACCAACCAGTAATGGTCGTCGTGGCATGACTACTTCAGATTTTGCTGAAATCACGACTGACAAACCAGAAAAATCGTTGCTTGCGCCGCTTCACAGAAAAGGCGGACGTAACAACCAAGGTAGAATGACTGTTCGTCATCAAGGTGGCGGTCATAAACGTCAATACCGTATCATCGACTTTAAACGTGATAAAGACGGTATACCTGGACGCGTTGCTACAATCGAGTATGATCCAAACCGTTCAGCGAACATCGCTCTTGTAAACTATGCAGATGGTGAGAAACGTTACATTCTTGCTCCGAAAGGAATCCAAGTTGGTACTGAAGTTACTTCTGGACCAGAATCTGACATCAAACCAGGTAATGCTCTTCCACTTATCAACATCCCAGTTGGTACAGTTGTGCATAACATTGAATTAAAACCAGGTAAAGGTGGACAATTAGTTCGTTCTGCTGGTACTTCTGCTCAAGTTCTTGGTAAAGAAGGTAAATACGTTCTTGTACGTTTGAACTCAGGAGAAGTTCGTATGATTCTTTCTGCTTGCCGTGCGACTATCGGTCAAGTTGGAAACGAGCAACACGAATTAATTAACATCGGTAAAGCTGGACGTTCACGCTGGAAAGGCGTACGCCCAACAGTTCGTGGTTCTGTAATGAACCCTAACGATCACCCACACGGTGGTGGTGAAGGACGTGCTCCAATCGGACGTAAATCACCAATGTCTCCATGGGGTAAACCGACTCTTGGATTCAAGACTCGTAAGAAAACCAACAAGTCTGATAAATTCATTGTACGTCGTCGTAAAAACAAGTAACGGGGTTGTCTACGGTTCATTTAGGACCGTAGATCAATCACGAAGGGAGGTTCCACAATGGCTCGCAGCTTAAAAAAAGGACCATTTGTTGATGATCATTTGATGGCTAAAGTCGAGAAATTGAATGAAACTGACAAAAAGCAAGTCGTAAAAACTTGGTCTCGTCGTTCTACAATTTTCCCACAATTCATCGGTCACACAATCGCTGTCTATGACGGACGCAAACATGTACCTGTTTTCATTTCTGAAGATATGGTAGGTCACAAATTGGGCGAATTCGCACCAAGCCGTACTTACAAAGGTCATGCTAGTGACGATAAAAAAACAAGACGCTAATGAGAGGAGGCTTTTAAATGCAAGCTAAAGCTGTCGCAAGAACAGTCCGTATTGCTCCTCGTAAAGCACGTCTAGTAATGGACCTGATCCGAGGTAAGCAAGTAGGAGAAGCAGTTTCTATCTTAAACCTTACACCTAAGGCTGCTTCACCAATTATTGAAAAAGTATTAAAATCTGCTATCGCAAACGCTGAGCACAACTACGAGTTGGACGCTAACAGCCTAGTGATTACTCAAGCATTCGTTGACGAAGGTCCAACACTTAAGAGATTCCGTCCACGTGCTATGGGTCGTGCGAGCGCAATTAACAAACGTACTAGCCACATTACAATCGTTGTATCAGAAAAGAAGGAGGGATAATCCGTGGGTCAAAAGGTAAATCCAGTAGGTCTTCGTATTGGCGTCATTCGTGATTGGGAATCTAAATGGTTCGCAGGAAAAGATTACGCTGACTTCTTACATGAAGACTTGAAAATCCGTGAATTCATCAGCAAGCGTTTGTCTGACGCGTCTGTTTCTAAAGTAGAAATCGAACGTGCTGCAAACCGCGTAAATATCACAATCCACACGGCTAAACCAGGTATGGTAATTGGTAAAGGCGGATCTGAAGTTGAAGCACTTCGTAAAGCTCTTAACAGCCTAACTGGCAAACGTGTACACATCAACATTCTTGAAATCAAGAGAGCAGATCTTGATGCTCAGCTAGTTGCTGAAAACATCGCTCGTCAACTTGAAAATCGTATTTCATTCCGTCGTGCACAAAAACAAACAATCCAACGCACAATGCGTGCTGGAGCACAAGGAATCAAAACAATGGTTTCTGGTCGTCTTGGCGGTGCTGATATTGCTCGTTCTGAATATTACAGTGAAGGTACTGTTCCGTTGCACACACTTCGTGCTGACATCGACTATGCTACTGCTGAAGCTGACACTACTTATGGTAAGCTTGGCGTAAAAGTATGGATCTATCGTGGAGAAGTCCTTCCAACTAAGAAGAATACTGCGGAAGGAGGAAAATAATATGTTATTGCCAAAACGCGTGAAGTATCGCAGAGAACATCGTGGAAAAATGCGTGGACGTGCAAAAGGTGGTACTGAAGTACATTTCGGTGAGTACGGTATCCAAGCTCAAGAAGCTTCTTGGATCACGAACCGTCAAATCGAAGCTGCTCGTATTGCTATGACTCGTTACATGAAACGTGGCGGTAAAGTTTGGATTAAAATTTTCCCTTCTAAGCCATACACAGCTAAACCTCTAGAGGTCCGCATGGGTTCCGGTAAAGGTGCTCCAGAAGGATGGGTGGCTGTAGTAAAACCAGGCAAAGTTTTATTTGAAATTTCTGGTGTGTCTGAAGAAGTTGCTCGTGAAGCTCTTCGTCTTGCATCTCACAAATTGCCAATTAAAACGAAGTTCGTAAAACGTGAAGAAATTGGTGGTGAATCAAATGAAAGCTAATGAAATTCGTGACCTTACCACTGCTGAAATTGAACAAAAAGTAAAGTCTCTTAAAGAAGAACTTTTCAATCTTCGTTTCCAATTAGCGACTGGGCAGCTTGAAAACACTGCTCGCATTCGTGAAGTGCGTAAATCAATCGCACGCATGAAAACTGTGATTCGTCAAAGAGAAATCGCTGCTAATAAATAATAATTAGAGGGGAGGCCCCGCAAACATGAGCGAACGTAACCAACGTAAAGTGTATCAAGGTCGTGTTGTTTCTGACAAAATGGATAAAACCATCACTGTTGTAGTTGAAACATACAAAAAGCATTCACTTTATGGCAAACGTGTAAGATACTCTAAAAAGTTCAAAGCACATGATGAAAACAACCAAGCAAAAATCGGAGACATCGTAAAGGTCATGGAAACTCGTCCTTTATCTGCGACTAAACGCTTTCGTCTAGTTGAAGTTGTCGAAGAAGCCGTTATTATCTAATAAAGTTCGGATTTCTTTTTCCGAAAGGAGGTAACATTAATGATTCAACAGGAGACTCGTTTAAAAGTAGCTGACAACTCTGGCGCACGCGAAGTACTAACGATTAAAGTTCTTGGTGGCTCTGGACGTAAGACGGCTAACATCGGTGATGTCATTGTTTGTACGGTTAAACAAGCAACACCAGGAGGCGTTGTCAAAAAAGGTGAAGTTGTGAAAGCAGTTATCGTTCGTACAAAGAGCGGAGCTCGTAGAAACGATGGATCTTACATCAGCTTCGATGAAAATGCATGTGTCATTATCCGTGACGACAAGAGCCCACGTGGAACTCGTATCTTCGGACCAGTAGCACGTGAACTTCGTGAAAACAACTATATGAAAATTGTTTCTCTAGCACCAGAAGTACTTTAATGAATACAATCCGCGACTCAAGGAGGTGCGATTAAATGCATGTTAAAAAGGGCGATAAAGTAGTGGTTATCTCTGGTAAAGATAAAGGTAAACAAGGAGTCATCCTTGCTGCTTTCCCTAAGAATGACCGTGTTTTAGTAGAAGGTATTAACCTTGTGAAAAAACACTCTAAACCAACCCAAGCTAACCCTCAGGGCGGAATTTCTGAACAAGAAGCGCCGATCCACGTATCAAACGTAATGCCGCTTGATCCTAAAACGGGTGAAGTGACACGTGTTGGGTATAAAGTTGAGGACGGAAAGAAAGTCCGTGTAGCGAAAAAATCTGGGCAAGTTCTAGATAAATAGTAAATAAGGAAGGGAGGTCTTTCTCATGAACCGCCTTAAAGAAAAGTATGTAAAAGAAATTACACCTGCATTAGTTTCTAAGTTTGAATACAAATCAGTAATGCAAGTGCCAAAAATCGAAAAAATCGTGATCAACATGGGTGTTGGTGACGCCGTTCAAAACGCTAAAGCAATCGATACTGCTGTTGAAGAATTAACGTTTATCGCTGGTCAAAAACCTGTCGTTACTCGTGCGAAGAAGTCTATTGCTGGATTCCGTCTACGTGAAGGAATGCCAATCGGTGCGAAAGTAACACTTCGCGGAGAGCGCATGTACGATTTCCTTGATAAACTTATTTCTGTATCTTTACCACGTGTACGTGACTTCCGCGGGATTTCTAAGAAATCTTTCGACGGTCGTGGAAACTACACGCTTGGTATTAAAGAACAGTTAATCTTCCCAGAAATTGATTACGATAAAGTAACAAAAGTCCGCGGTATGGATATCGTTATCGTTACGACTGCCAATACGGACGAAGAAGCACGTGAGTTATTAACTCAAGTAGGTATGCCGTTCCAGAAATAATCAATGAAAGGGAGGCGAAATCGTGGCTAAAAAGTCTATGATTGCGAAACAACAACGCAAACAAAAGTTTAAAGTTCAAGAGTATACGCGCTGCGAACGTTGTGGACGTCCACATTCAGTAATTCGCAAGTTTAAACTTTGCCGTATTTGTTTCCGCGAACTTGCATATAAAGGACAAATTCCTGGCGTTAAAAAAGCCAGCTGGTAATCCCCATAAATGGGAAGGAGGTTATTAAATAATGGTTATGACAGATCCGATTGCAGATTTGCTGACTCGTATTCGCAATGCGAACATGGTACGTCATGAGAAGCTAGAAGTACCGGCTTCAAAAATCAAAAGAGAAATTGCTGAAATCTTAAAGCGTGAAGGTTTTATCCGTGACGTTGAATATGTAGAAGACAGCAAACAAGGAATTATCCGTATGTTCCTTAAATATGGCCAAAACAACGAACGTGTTATCACTGGTCTTAAAAGAATCAGTAAACCTGGTTTACGTGTATATGCGAAATCAAATGAAGTACCACGTGTACTTAACGGACTTGGAATCGCAATTATTTCTACATCACAAGGTGTTTTATCGGACAAAGAAGCCCGTGCTAAACAAGCTGGTGGAGAAGTACTTGCTTACGTATGGTAAAAAAAGTTTAAGATGAATGGAGGTGCTTGGTATGTCTCGTATAGGTAAAAAACTAATCGAGATCCCTTCAGGAGTTACTGTGACAAACAACGATAACACAGTGACAGTAAAGGGACCAAAAGGTGAACTAACTCGTACATTTCACCCTGATATGGAAATTAAAATTGAGGACAGCGTCTTAACTGTAAGCCGTCCGTCTGATCATAAAGAACACCGTGCATTACATGGTACAACACGTAGCTTAATTGCAAACATGGTTGAAGGTGTATCTAAAGGTTTCGAAAGAGGTTTAGAACTTATCGGTGTCGGTTACCGTGCAGCTAAATCTGGAAACAAACTTGTTCTTAACGTTGGATACTCTCATCCAGTTGAAATCGTTCCTGAGGCTGGAGTTGAAGTCGAAGTTCCATCTCAAACGAAAGTAGTCATTAAAGGTATCGATAAAGAGCGTGTGGGAGCTCTAGCTTCTAACATCCGCGCTGTCCGTTCTCCAGAGCCTTACAAAGGTAAAGGAATTCGTTACGAAGGTGAATTCGTTCGCCGTAAAGAAGGAAAAACTGGTAAGTAAGATCGCTTAATGTGAAGAAAGGAGTGACTCGGATGATTACGAAAACTAGCAAAAACGCTACTCGTCTTAAAAGACACGCTCGTGTTCGTGCGAAACTTTCAGGTACTGCTGAAAGACCTCGCCTTAACGTTTTCCGTTCTAACAAGAACATCTACGCTCAAGTAATTGATGATGTTAACGGTGTAACACTTGTAAGTGCTTCTACTCTTGATAAAGAGTTAAAGATCGAGAATAGTTCTGACGCTGCAGCTGCTACTAAAGTTGGCGAACTTGTTGCAAAACGTGCTGTTGAAAAAGGAATCTCTAACGTGGTATTTGACCGCGGAGGATATTTATATCATGGACGTGTAAAAGCTCTAGCTGAAGCTGCTCGTGAGGCTGGACTTAAATTTTAATAAAAGAAGGAGGGACACATCCGAATGAGTCGTATTGACCAAAGCAAATTAGAGTTAGAAGAACGCTTAGTTACGGTTAACCGCGTAGCGAAAGTTGTTAAAGGTGGACGTCGTTTCCGTTTTGCAGCTTTAGTTGTTGTCGGTGACAAAAACGGTCATGTAGGTTTCGGTACTGGTAAAGCACAAGAAGTACCAGAAGCGATCCGCAAAGCTGTTGAAGATGCGAAAAAGAATTTAATTGAAGTACCAATGGTTGGAACTACAATTCCACATGAAATCATCGGTCGATTCGGTGCAGGAAACGTTCTATTGAAGCCTGCTTCAGAAGGTACAGGAGTTATCGCTGGAGGCCCAGTGCGTGCGGTTCTTGAGCTTGCTGGTCTAGCTGATATCCTTTCTAAATCTCTAGGTTCTAATACACCGATCAACATGATCCGCGCAACACTTCAGGGTTTAAGTGAACTTAAACGTGCTGAAGACGTTGCGAAGCTTCGTGGAAAATCTGTAGAAGACCTGTTAGGATAAGGAGGGAACATTAATGGCAAATAAATTAGAAATTACCCTCAAACGCAGTGTAATCGGTCGCCCAGAAGATCAGCGTGTCACTGTTCGTACTCTTGGTCTTAAGAAAACAAACCAAACAGTCGTACATGAAGACAATGCAGCGATCCGCGGCATGATTAACAAGGTGTCTCATTTAGTTTCTGTTAAAGAACAATAAAACATTTTTAATCGATAAGGAGGTGCCCAAATGAAACTTCATGAATTGAAGCCTTCAGAAGGTTCACGTAAAGTACGCAACCGTGTTGGTCGTGGTATTGGATCAGGTAACGGTAAAACTTCTGGTAAAGGTCATAAAGGTCAAAACGCTCGTTCTGGCGGCGGTGTACGCCCTGGTTTCGAAGGTGGTCAGATGCCTTTATTCCAACGTCTTCCAAAACGTGGTTTTACAAACATCAACCGTAAAGATTACGCGGTAATCAACTTAGACAGATTAAACAGTTTTGACGAAGGAACGGAAGTAACTCCTGAACTTCTTCTAGAGACTGGTGCAATAAGCAAGTTAAAAGCAGGAGTAAAAATTCTTGGCAACGGTAAATTAGAAAAAAAATTAACTGTAAAAGCCAATAAATTCTCTGCTTCTGCGAAAGAAGCTATTGAAGCTGCTGGCGGTACAGCCGAGGTGATCTAACTTGTTTAAGACAATCTCCAATTTTATGCGCGTGAAAGATATACGGAATAAGATTATATTCACTCTTTTAATGTTAATCGTCTTTCGTATAGGTGCTTTCATCCCTGTGCCTAATGTGAACGCCGAAGTTCTCCAGGCACAGGATCAAATGAGTGTTTTCGGGATCCTCAACACGTTTGGGGGCGGGGCACTTTTCCAATTCTCCATTCTTGCAATGGGGATTATGCCGTATATCACCGCTTCGATCATCATTCAGCTCTTGCAGATGGATGTTGTTCCGAAGTTCACTGAGTGGTCAAAGCAAGGAGAGGTTGGCCGCCGAAAATTAGCACAATTCACAAGGTATTTTACAATTGTTCTAGGTTTTATCCAGGCGTTAGGAATGTCATATGGATTCAACAATATGGCAGGAGGCATGCTGATTGAAAACCCAGGTGTTTCAACGTACCTCTTAATTGCGGTCGTACTCACTGCGGGAACAGCATTTTTAATGTGGCTGGGAGAGCAGATTACTGCTCACGGTGTTGGTAACGGTATTTCGATTATTATCTTTGCCGGGATCATCGCAGGTATCCCTCAAACATTAAAACAAGTGTACGCTCAGCAGTTTGTAGGTGGAGATGGACAGTTGTTCATGCAAATCCTGAAAATTGCCCTTATTGTCATTGCTATTCTTGTCATTGTTATTGGTGTTATTTACATTCAAATGGCAGTGAGAAAGATTGCGATTCAATATTCAAAAGGAACTGGCCGTGCACAAATGTCTGCTAGTCAAGCAACGCATCTTCCATTGAAAGTGAATCCAGCAGGGGTGATTCCAGTCATCTTTGCCGTTTCTTTCATTATTACTCCGCAGACGGTCGCATCGTTCTTCGGAACCAATAATGTGACAACTTGGATAACCAACAACTTTGACTATACTAAGCCAATCGGTATGACGATTTATGTAGCACTGATTGTTGCTTTCACATATTTTTATGCCTTTGTCCAAGTGAATCCTGAACAAATGGCTGAAAATCTGCAAAAGCAGGGTGGCTATATCCCGGGAGTTCGTCCAGGGAAAATGACTCAAGATAGAATTACGAGCATTTTGTACCGACTCACGTTTGTGGGCGCCATTTTCTTAGCCGTGATTTCAATACTTCCTATCTTTTTCATTCAATTCGCTGGATTACCTTCCGCTGCACAAATTGGCGGCACAAGTCTTCTCATTGTTGTAGGTGTTGCACTTGAAACAATGAAACAGCTTGAAAGCCAATTAGTGAAACGAAACTACCGTGGATTTATGAAATAAAACAGAGGGCTGGGCTCCTGCCCAACCTCTCTAAGTAAGGAAGGGGAAATCCGAAATGAACTTAGTCTTAATGGGGCTTCCGGGTGCTGGTAAAGGCACTCAGGCAGAACGAATTGTTGATGATTATGGGATCCCTCATATCTCAACAGGAGATATGTTCCGCGCTGCTATGAAAGAGGAGACACAACTTGGGCTCGAAGCAAAATCCTTTATCGATAAAGGAGAGCTTGTTCCTGATGAGGTCACAATCGGTATTGTTAGAGAAAGACTTGGCAAAAATGATTGTGAACAAGGTTTTCTTCTGGACGGATTTCCGCGAACAGTCGCTCAGGCTGAAGCTTTAGAAGACATTCTAAAGGACCTTGGCAGAACGATTGATTATGTCATTAATATTAAAGTCGATAAAGATGCATTGATGGAGCGTCTGACTGGCCGAAGAATTTGCAAAAATTGCGGAGCAACCTATCATTTAGTATTCAATCCACCTGCGAAAGAAAATGTTTGCGATAAGTGTGGAGGCGAGCTTTATCAACGTGCAGATGATAATGCAGAAACCGTTTCGACTAGACTTGAAGTAAACTTAAAGCAGACTGAACCTTTACTGAACTTCTATTCAGAAAAAGGATATCTTGCAAACATTGATGGTGCAAAACACATTAACGATGTATATGCAGATATCAAGAACCTGCTTGGGGGATTAAATAAATGATTATCTGTAAAACTCCTCGCGAGCTTGAGATTATGAGAGAAGCTGGACGCATTGTCGCACTGACTCATGAAGAGCTGAAGAAACACATAAAACCAGGTATTTCGACAAAAGAATTGGATCAAATTGCCGAACGTTTTATTACAAAGCAGGGTGCAATCCCATCTTTTAAAGGGTATAATGGTTTTCGCGGGAGCATTTGCGTTTCGGTGAATGAAGAACTCGTTCACGGTATTCCTGGTAAACGGGTTTTACGTGATGGTGACATCATTAGTATCGATATTGGCGCAAAGTTAAATGGCTATCATGGTGACTCTGCTTGGACTTATCCAGTTGGGGTAATCAGTGATGAAGACCGCAAACTACTGGAAGTCACAGAGGAATCTCTATATAAAGGCTTACAGGAAGCAAAGCCAGGCGAACGTCTGTCGAACATTTCCCATGCCATACAAACGTATGTAGAAAACGAGAATTTCTCAGTTGTTAGAGAATATGTTGGACATGGGGTCGGACAGGATCTTCATGAGGACCCTCAAATTCCTCATTATGGTCCGCCCAACAAAGGCCCGCGGCTAAAACCTGGAATGGTGTTGGCCATCGAACCGATGGTGAACGCAGGCAGCCGATATGTGAAAACATTGGCTGATAACTGGACGGTTGTAACGGTTGATGGGAAAAA
The DNA here is from genome assembly GCF_038003425.1 of Bacillus sp. FSL K6-1145. Taxonomy (NCBI): domain Bacteria; kingdom Bacillati; phylum Bacillota; class Bacilli; order Caryophanales; family Bacillaceae; genus Bacillus; species Bacillus sp. FSL K6-1145. The sequence goes on from NZ_JBBOPC010000001.1 coordinate 150,410, forward strand.
GTGTGCTCACTTTGAGCATACGATTGCGATTACAGATACAGGTTTTGATATACTGACTAAGATTTAGGTCTTCACTGAAGCCTTTCAGGCCCAAATCGGGCAGGTTGTCTGTATAGTCCAAAGGAAAGAACAAGATCAGTATACAGGTGTCATCGGCATGTTCGGTGGCTGCCATGTACTAATCGCAGACGGAGAAAAGCGTAAATTTCATTCTCCTAAGAAAAAATATCAATCATATAACCTTTTATGGTTGCGTATCTCCGGAAGTTCAGAACAGTATATTCAAAACAGGTCGGGTGATAGATGGACAATTGAGATAAACTCAATTGGACATTTGTCAGAGAGCAAGTTACTGATTTGAAGAAGGGAGAACACTTGAATGGCGAAAGACGATGTAATTGAAGTGGAAGGTACTGTAGCAGAAACTTTGCCAAATGCAATGTTCAAAGTTGAACTAGAGAATGGTCATACAGTTTTGGCTCATGTATCAGGAAAAATCCGTATGCACTTCATTCGCATTTTACCTGGAGACAAAGTTACGGTAGAATTATCTCCATATGACTTAACTCGTGGTAGAATTACGTACCGTTACAAATAAAGCAACTCCGGAAGAAGGAGGTTGGAAACACATGAAAGTGAGACCATCTGTTAAACCTATCTGTGAAAAATGTAAAGTTATTCGCAGAAAAGGAAAAGTAATGGTGATCTGTGAAAACCCAAAACATAAACAAAAACAAGGCTAATAACAAGGAGGTGCCCAAATCATGGCTCGTATTGCTGGTGTAGATATTCCACGTGATAAACGTGTTGTCATTTCTTTAACATATGTTTTTGGAATTGGTCGTACGACTGCGCAACAAGTCCTTAAAGAAGCAGGTGTTTCTGAAGACACTCGCGTTCGCGATCTAACTGAAGACGAACTTGGTAAAATCCGTGATATCATTGACAAACTTAAAGTAGAAGGTGACCTTCGTCGTGAAGTTTCACTTAACATTAAGCGTCTAATTGAAATCGGAAGCTACCGCGGAATCCGTCATCGTAGAGGACTTCCTGTTCGTGGACAAAACACAAAAAACAACGCGCGTACTCGTAAAGGTCCGCGTCGTACTGTAGCTAACAAGAAAAAATAAGTAAAGGAGGTAGTTAAAGAATGGCTGCTGCTCGTAAACAAAATACGCGTAAACGTCGCGTGAAAAAGAATATTGAAGCTGGAATCGCTCATATTCGTTCCACTTTCAACAACACGATTGTAACGATTACTGATGTTCATGGAAACGCAATTTCTTGGTCAAGTGCTGGTGCATTAGGATTCAGAGGTTCTCGTAAATCTACTCCTTTCGCTGCACAAATGGCTGCTGAAACTGCTGCTAAAGGTTCTATCGAACATGGTCTTAAAACACTTGAAGTAACTGTTAAAGGTCCTGGTTCTGGTCGTGAAGCTGCAATTCGTGCACTTCAAGCTGCAGGTCTTGAAGTTACTGCAATCAGAGACGTAACTCCAGTTCCTCATAACGGATGCCGTCCACCAAAACGTCGCCGCGTGTAATTTGTTTGTATAGATTTTGTGTCCCTGTCAATAATGGGTTATGATACAGTTATTTATGAGACGAATACACGACTCGTTGCCTGAGCACATACGGGACTAAACAATGAGGAATTTCGGATGGAATCTCATATGATTCTATTCGAGGTTTCGACGTTTTGAAGGAGGGTTTTATTAGATGATCGAAATTGAAAAACCAAAAATCGAAACGGTTGAAATCAGCGACGATGCCAAGTATGGCAAGTTTGTCGTAGAGCCACTTGAGCGTGGATATGGTACCACTTTAGGGAACTCCCTTCGTCGTATCCTTTTATCCTCACTTCCTGGTGCAGCTGTAACATCGATCCAGATAGATGGTGTCTTACACGAATTCTCAACGATCGAAGGCGTGGTTGAAGATGTTACAACGATTATCTTAAACATTAAAAAGCTTGCACTCAAAATCTACTCTGAAGAAGAGAAGACGCTTGAAATTGATGTACAAGATGAAGGTACTGTAACAGCTGCTGATATTACACACGACAGCGATATTGAAATCTTAAATCCAGATCTCCACATCGCAACTCTTGGCAAGAATGCGAGCTTCCGTGTTCGCTTAACTGCACAAAGAGGTCGCGGGTATAATCCTGCTGATGCAAACAAAAGAGACGATCAGCCAATCGGTGTGATTCCGATCGACTCAATCTATACACCTGTCTCTCGTGTGACTTATCAAGTGGAGAACACCCGTGTTGGGCAAATCACAAACTATGATAAATTAACACTAGATGTATGGACTGATGGGAGCACAGGACCGAAAGAAGCGATCGCTCTAGGTTCTAAGATTTTAACTGAACACCTGAATATTTTCGTTGGGTTAACTGACGAAGCTCAGCATGCTGAAATTATGGTTGAGAAAGAAGAAGACCAAAAAGAAAAAGTGCTTGAAATGACAATTGAAGAGCTTGATCTTTCTGTTCGTTCTTACAACTGTTTGAAGCGTGCGGGTATTAATACTGTTCAAGAGCTTGCTAACAAGACAGAAGAGGATATGATGAAAGTTCGTAACCTTGGACGTAAATCTCTTGAAGAAGTGAAAGCGAAACTAGAAGAACTTGGACTGGGTCTTCGTAAAGACGATTGACTAGTTTCATTGTGAACTAGGATTTTCGTGTGTTTTTTATTCATACAGCATTCTCTAACTAAGGAGGGGACATCACATGGCATACAGAAAGCTAGGACGCACTAGTGCACAACGTAAAGCAATGCTTCGTGACCTAACGACTGATTTGATCATCAACGAACGCATCGAAACAACTGAAACACGTGCGAAAGAACTTCGCTCTGTAGTTGAAAAAATGATCACTCTTGGCAAACGCGGAGATCTTCATGCTCGCCGTCAAGCTGCAGCTTATATTCGTAATGAAGTAGCTAACGCTGAAACAAACCAAGATGCACTTCAAAAATTATTCGCTGACGTTGCAACTCGCTACGAAGATCGCCAAGGTGGATACACTCGTATCATGAAGCTTGGACCTCGTCGCGGCGATGGCGCACCAATGGCTGTCATTGAATTAGTTTAATCACATAGCGTGTATCTAAGAAAGGGCGGGACAGTTCATAACTGGATCTATGCCCTTTTTTAGATACTACGGCTTTTTAACAATAAGCAAAGAAGAGGTTGAGCTGAGAGGAGGTCCGGTAGAGATGGGGAAGACATTAATTGACGTAAAGGACATTGTATTTCGTTATCACAAGGATGCGAACAAGCCCGCTTTAGATCAAGTGTCATTGCATGTGAATCAAAATGAATGGCTCGCCATTGTTGGTCATAACGGTTCAGGTAAATCCACACTTGCCCGTGTACTGAATGGGCTCATTTTACCGGATGCTGGAACGGTCAAGGTTGGAGAGATTGAGCTGAAAGAAGAGAGTGTCTGGGATATTCGCAAAAAGGTCGGAATGGTCTTTCAAAACCCAGATAACCAATTCGTTGGCTCAACGGTTCGTGATGATGTGGCTTTTGGTTTAGAAAATAACGGGGTTGAGCGGGAATTGATGATAGAACGTGTAGATTGGGCTGTCAAACAGGTCAATATGCAGGAGTTTCTTGATCAAGAGCCGCACCATCTATCAGGCGGGCAAAAACAGAGAGTCGCCATTGCAGGTGTACTTGCCGCAAGCCCTGACATCATGATCTTGGATGAAGCAACATCAATGCTTGATCCGATTGGCCGTGAAGAAGTGTTAGAGACTGTTAGACTATTGAAGGAACAAGGGACGGTCACAGTCATTTCCATTACACATGATTTAGACGAGGCCGCCAAGGCAGACCGGGTCATTGTCATGAATGGCGGGAAAAAATTTGCCGAGGGAACACCAGAGGAAGTATTTGAACTAGACGAACAGCTAGTTCAAATTGGACTTGATCTGCCATTCTCCTATCGGTTGAGCAAACAATTGAAGCAGCAAGGTGTACCGCTTGCAAATGCCCATTTGACACAAGAAGGATTGGTGAAAGAGCTATGGACATTACGATCAAAGAATTAGAGCATCGTTATCAAATGAAAACGCCGTTTGAGCGTCTCGCTTTGTATGATGTCAATGCTTCCATCCAAGAGGGCAGCTATGTCGCTGTCATTGGTCATACGGGCTCTGGCAAGTCCACGTTGCTGCAGCATTTAAATGGATTGCTCAAACCAACAAAGGGGAGCATTGCGCTTGGAGATACTGTCTTACAAGCCAATAAAAAGCAGAAGGATTTAAAGTCCCTCCGAAAAAAAGTAGGCATCGTGTTTCAGTTTCCTGAGCATCAGCTCTTTGAAGAAACGATCCTTAAGGATATCTGCTTTGGTCCGATGAATTTCGGTGTTCCTCAGGAGAAGGCAGAAGCAAAGGCGAAGGAAATGCTGAAGCTAGTTGGTCTTCCTGAATCCTTATTATCTCGATCTCCCTTTGAACTAAGCGGCGGTCAAATGAGACGTGTGGCGATTGCAGGTGTTCTAGCGATGGAGCCAGAAGTGCTTGTGCTGGATGAGCCGACTGCAGGATTAGATCCACGCGGACGTAAGGAAATCATGGACATGTTCTATGAGCTTCATCAAAAGGCAAACCTCACCACGATTCTGGTTACACACAGTATGGAGGACGCCGCTCATTATGCGGATCAAATGATTGTGATGCATAAAGGAACGGTGAAGGCGACAGGTACGCCGAGAGAATTGTTTGCCAATCGTACAGACATGTCTTCGTTTGGTCTCGACCTCCCAGAAACGATTAAATTCCAGCAGACTGTAGAAAAAAAGCTAGGCATTACGTTTCCAAGGCCGCTTCTGACCATGGATGAAATGGCAGAAGCCTTAACAGCTCTTTATCAGGAGGACACGACATCATGATGGATAGTATGATTATCGGCAAATATGTGCCAGGTTCATCCTTTGTCCATCGTCTTGATCCAAGGACAAAGCTGTTATCAATTTTCTTTTTTGTCTTTATTGTCTTTTTTGCTAATAATTACATCACTTACGGGCTTTTAGGTGTCTTTACCCTCCTTGTGGTGATGGTTTCTCAGGTGCCGCTATACTTTATTCTCAAAGGAATGAAGCCGATCCTATGGATTGTCCTGTTTACCTTCATACTGCATATCTTCATGACAAAGGATGGCGCCTTGCTATTTCACTTTGGTTTTTTAAATATTTATGAAGAAGGTCTAAAGCAGGGGATTTTCATTTCTCTCCGTTTTGTCTATCTCATCATGATGACGACACTTCTGACGTTAACCACAACGCCTATAGAAGTGACAGACGGTATGGAAAAGCTGCTTCACCCATTCCGTAAAATCAAACTGCCCGTTCATGAGCTTGCTCTCATGATGTCCATCTCTCTTCGGTTCATTCCAACTTTACTAGAAGAGACGGACAAAATCATGAAGGCGCAAATGGCAAGAGGTGTTGATTTTACAAGCGGACCTCTTAAAGATCGCATGAAAGCCATCGTTCCTTTACTTGTCCCGCTTTTCGTCAGTGCGTTTAAGCGTGCAGAGGAACTGGCGACCGCTATGGAAGCGAGAGGCTACCGCGGAGGAGAAGGGCGGACGAAATACCGTCAGCTTGTCTGGGGCATGAAAGACACGTTCACACTGCTCCTATTCATCCTGTTAACAGCACTCCTTGTATTTCTGAGAAATTAGGTGATTCCTAGATGAAGGTCAAATGTACCGTATCCTACGATGGGACACATTTTAAAGGCTATCAGGTGCAGCCTGGGCAGCGGACTGTTCAGACGGAGATCGAGTCTGCTCTTGCAAGAATGCATAAACAGGATGAACTGATTCCGATTGTGGCTTCTGGCCGGACGGACAGTGGCGTCCATGCGAAGGGGCAGGTCATCCATTTCGACACGCCGCTCTCGATTCCGATGGAAAGATGGCCTTTTGCCCTCAACAGTCTCCTGCCGGATGACATCCGGGTTCTAAAGGCTGAGGAAGTGGATGAGTCGTTTCATGCACGTTTTAGTGTCGTTTCGAAGGAGTACCGTTATAAGGTCTCAACGGAAACGCACCAAAATGTGTTCACGAGACAGTATGCCTGCCACTTTCCTTACCGGCTGGATGCAGACAAAATGAGAGAAGCTGCTGGGCACCTCATTGGCACACACGACTTCACAAGCTTTTGTGCGGCCAATACAGAGGTCCAGGACAAGGTGAGGGAGATTTACACCCTCGAGTGGAAAAACGTCTCAGACGGGCTTGAAATGCGTGTGAGAGGAAATGGGTTTTTATACAACATGGTGCGAATTATCGCTGGAACGTTACTTGAAATCGGATCTGGTAAATTTCACCCTGAGGAGATAAAAGCCATGCTTGCCGCCCGAAATCGCGAAGCGGCAGGCAAGACTGCGCCTAGTCACGGACTGTATTTATGGGAAGTTTTCTATGACAACTAAACCAGGTGTAACATGTTCTTGACACAGGAAGCAGAAAGTTATAAGATATCATATGGTATGTATTTCAACCCCACAAATAAGCCCCGGAAGACTTATCTTGTGTTTTGAAATAGAACGTAGCATTTGATTCAAGGAAAAATCATTGATTTATTTAGGAGGGAAACTCATGCGTACAACACCAATGGCGAACGCAAGCACAATTGAGCGCAAATGGCTAGTTGTTGATGCGGCAGGCAAGACTCTAGGTCGTCTTTCTACTGAAGTAGCATCACTTTTGCGCGGTAAGCACAAACCAACTTATACACCACACGTTGATACAGGTGATCACGTCATCATCATCAATGCTGAGAAAATCGAATTAACAGGTAAGAAATTGACGGACAAAATTTACTACCGTCACACAATGCACCCAGGTGGTTTGAAACAAAGAACTGCTCTTGAGATGCGTACAAACTACCCTGAAAAAATGTTGGAGCTTGCTATCAAAGGTATGCTTCCAAAGGGTCCATTAGGCCGTCAAATGTTCAAAAAATTAAATGTGTACCGTGGTTCTGAGCATCCACATCAAGCACAACAACCTGAAGTTTACGAACTTCGCGGTTAATTATAAGGGAGGTTAACAATTTGGCACAGGTTCAATATTACGGTACAGGTCGTCGTAAAAGTTCTGTAGCGCGCGTTCGCTTAGTTCCAGGTGAAGGCCGTATCGTCGTTAATAATCGTGAAATTACTGAATACATTCCATTCGCTGCTTTAATCGAAGACGTGAAACAGCCTTTGAACATCACAGAAACAGCTAACAGCTACGATGTTCTTGTAACTGTTCACGGTGGTGGATTCTCTGGTCAAGCTGGAGCAATTCGTCACGGTATCTCTCGTGCTCTTCTAGAAGTAGATCCTGAGTACCGTACATCACTTAAACGTGCTGGACTTCTTACTCGTGACCCTCGTATGAAAGAGCGTAAGAAATACGGTCTTAAAGGCGCACGTCGCGCACCTCAGTTCTCAAAACGTTAATCAATTTTATATTGTATGGACGTTTTACAAAGGTTTGTTACAAACAAACCTTATAAAAAAAGCATCAGCTTCGTGCTGGTGCTTTTTTTTGTGCTTTTTATGTGATAGATCATAACTGGTCTCTTCCTCTTGAATACGTATAAAATATGAGTATAGAAGTTTTTTGTTAAAAAAGATGGAGGTTGTCCTATGAATCTAACGACAGAAAGATGTCTCATTCGTCCATTTGCTGATGATGATTGGCAGGATGTCTATGCTTATACATCTGATCCGGTAGTGATGAAGTATATTCCGGAAGATGTATTTTCTAAAGTAGATGCGAAGGAATTTGTCAAAAATAATCGTCATGAAGATGCTAAGTATGTCGCTGTCCTATTAAAAGAAGATCATACATGCATCGGGCATATCGCATTTCATCCTTACTTTGGTGATCACACGTATGAAATTGGCTGGGTCTTCAATCCTGTATATCAAAACAAAGGCTATGCATCTGAAGCAGCCTATGCTGTACTGCATCATGGCTTTCACACAATGAATTTACATCGGATCATTGCCACTTGTCAGCCTGAAAATGTGCCATCGTGGAGAGTGATGGAGAAAATGGGGATGAGAAGAGAAGGATATTTTGAAAAATGTATCCCACAAGGAAATGAGTGGTGGGATGAGTTTTACTATGCCATCTTAAGTGAGGAATGGAAAACTTGATAAGTTTTCATGATATGAAGTAATTCGTCATTCCAAATATCCCTTGGCTTTCGCTATTGATATAATCAGATCAAATAAGCAGAAGAGGGGCGCCAAGCATGAGGATCTTTGATGCACATTTTCATATCATTGATTTTGATTTTCCCATTCAAGAAAACCAAGGGTATACACCCCCTAGTTATGTGGTGAATGATTATAGGAGAGAGACGGCTGATCTAGGGATTTTAGGTGGAGCCATCGTCTCAGGGTCATTTCAAGGCTTTGATCAAGGCTATTTGTTGAAAGCGCTAGATGAACTGGGGCCAGATTTTTGCGGCGTGACTCAATTACCTTTTACGGCAACTGATGATGAGATTGTTCATTTGGATCAACATGGGGTGAAGGCTTTACGTTTTAATGTGAAGCGTGGCGGTTCGGAGGATATTTCGAAGCTCGATTATTTTGCGAGAAGGGTGTATGAGCTGGCGGGCTGGCATAGTGAGCTCTACATAGACGCTAAGCATCTCCCTGACATCTCATCTACGCTTGAACAGCTGCCGGCCGTTTCGATTGATCATTTAGGCTTATCAGAAGAAGGCTTGCCGCATTTGCTCAAGCTGGTTGATAAAGGAGTTCGGGTAAAAGCAACTGGTTTTGGACGAGTCGATTTAAACGTTGAACATGCATTGACATCCATTTATCAAACGAATCCTGATGCACTGATGTTTGGTACAGACCTTCCATCCACAAGGGCGAAGCGTCCATTTGAATACGGTGATGTTGGGTTGATTCAGCAGCTCTTTGATGAAAAAGCAGCTGATCATATCTTATATAAGAACGCACATCAATGGTATTTTGGTCAATAATTTCATAGGAGGTGTGTTCAATGGGGTTAAGTCAACTGACGTTCAGAGAAGCCAAGCTGGATGATCTCGATAAAATCGTCTTCATGCTCGCGGATGATATGTTAGGTCAAAAAAGAGAGCGTTACACGCAACCATTGTTAGAAAGCTATATCGAAGCCTTTCATTCAATAGATGCTGATCCAAATATTGAACTCATTGTTGCGTGTGATCAGGAAGAAGCTGTAGGTGTTCTCCAATTGACCATGACGCCATTTCTTACACATCAAGGAGGATGGAGAGCTTCAATAGAAGGAGTTCGTACGGCCTCGTCTCATAGAGGGAAAGGAATTGGCACGCTGCTCATAAAATGGGCGATTCAACGCGCCATCGACCGCGGGTGTCATATCGTTCAGCTAACAACAGACAAACAGAGACCAGATGCACGCCGTTTTTACGAAAAGTTGGGCTTTGAAGCTACGCATGATGGGATGAAGCTGCAAGTTCATCGTCAATAAACACACAGAGAAGCAAAGGTATTCACAATCCTTTGTTTTTTGTGCCTTTATTTCAAATATTTGTTATATTGAAGATGAGAATCTATAGTGGTTGGGAAAGGAGAAACATTTGAATAAAACAAAGGAAGATCTTTTGACATTTGTCACGAAAAACAAAAAGGACGTATCAGTGACAATTATTGAAAATGAAGATGTGAGATTAGATTGGAATGGTGATCAAAAAACACCACTTGCAAGTACGGTGAAATTAATGGTTTTGTTTCATTTTGTTAAAACCGTCTCTAGCGGTGACATCAAGCTAGATGAAAAAGTGGCATTGGCGGACATAGAGCGGTTTTATATTGATAGAACAGATGGCGGTGCTCACACATACTGGCTGGAGGTCAACGATTTTTCTGAGCATGCAACTTTATTAGATGTTGCCAAAGGGATGATGCAAGTCAGTTCGAATGCTTGTACTGATTATTTGATTGAACGCCTCGGCTTAGATAAGATCAATGATCGAATGAAACAAGCGGACCTTACAGAACATGGTGAAGTCATGCCACTGACACCTAAGGTGTTGTGGCCAGCTTATGTATCTGATCATGAGCGGGATGCATTCAAGCAAATGAGCGGTGTAACAGATGAACAATACAAATCTCTGATGAGTGAGATTTTTAATATCATGAAAAATGACTCAGAGCATAAAAAGGCGTTAGAAGATAAAATAATGAAAAAGAACTTGTTAAGCTTGCGTATTCAATCATTACTGACGCAAAAAATGACAAGGTCTACAACTAATCAATATGCACATTTTATGAAACGTCTGCAGGATGAGTTGTTAACAACAGAAGAAAAGCGTCTTTTTAGCCAAATTGTGCTGGGAGAAACATTCAAGGCGGAAACAGATCAATACCTTTGGTATAAAGGCGGAGCAACATTGTTTGTTTTCACAGCTGCTTTATATCGAAGAACAGAAACATCCTCTATATCCATCTCTCTTTTTATCAATGATCCGAAAGCGAACAATTCTCACTGGATTGAGGAAGTATTCAATGAATTTATGCTTACTGCAGCAGTGGATCAAAACTTTAGACAACGTTTAATTAAGGCTTTTACTACATAATCATCAAAAAAACAGAGGGAGATACCCCTCTGTTTTATTATTTCTGCATTGGAAACACTTTGTATACATCTTGGCGTTTCTCTTTTGACTTCACAACTCCAACAACCAGTTCCTTCTGCCAAAGCGCTACATCGTCTTGGTACTCTTTAAATGAGTGAGGCAGCTTTTTTTCTAGCTCTTGTCTTTTAAACGTGACGGATTGTTTGTCGTTAGAGTTCATCTTGAGTGTCACTTGCTCAGCATTATCGATAAGAATAAAAAGTGCCAATGCGTTATATAAGTAGTTTTTTTCAATGGTATCCTTCTTGTCAAACCAAAATGTATCAAATTGTTCTTCTGTATCATTGGCATTTTCTTTCACGCCATATGTCACTTTTAGCTCTTTTTCATCTACGATTTCATACTCACGAATCACGTTACCTGGAAGATCTGATAAAATAGCGCCAATTGCTCCGTTGTCTCCAATATAAGAATTTTTGTGCTTAGAAAGCTGTTTTAATGATATGTCTTCTATTCCTTTTATATCGCTCTTCTGCTCGGTCGCGTGACTGCTGCATCCAGATAAGACGACTGTTAGTAGCAGTAGGATATACATCCACTTCTTCATGAATTTTGCCCCTTTTCCATTCTTTCTATATATAAGTGTTCATCTTATCACAATTTTCCAATCCATTAGCTCATTGATTTCCATTTACTGAACTGCATGTTTTGTTCAAACCAACGAACAATACAAAGAAAAAAGGAGTTCAGTCCATGGCAGAGGTTCTTTCATTTTATCAATTGAAAACAAAACGAGATGTCACGCTTGAAAAGAAGCTGTTGCGTACATTGTCTCTTCAACAGGTGACGGTCGCTTCCGAGAAATTCACGAAGAAGCTGTTCCCATTTGCAGATGATCCAGCTGGGATTATGAGTGATGGCTGCATCGATTTCGCCATTGAAGCTTTTTTAGCAGGTGGGAGATACGGTGAGTCGAGCAAATACGGTGAATCGTTCGATGATATAAAGAAGCGGTCAGTTCATGAAGAAGATGAGCTGGTTGAGGAGCTAGTAGGGTGTTTGCAATCGTGGGGAAATATGTTCCGAATGGAGCGGAAGATGTCGTGTCTGTATCCATTTGCGAAGGATTTTTTAAGCGTGTGGTGGCAGGAAGGCTTTCGAGAATCAGAAAAAAGGCATAAGCTTCGGCTGCATTAAGCATATTTCCAGTCCTTGTCCCATATCTATAAAATAATGGTGTATGGGAGGGACAGGGATGAAAAGAAAGCTGAAATGGACAGGGTTTTTAATCGGGTTTATTGTCCTCTTATTCTTATTCAGGTTTCAATTTCTAAATGATGATTCGTGGAAATCGTGGAACTTGCCTCTGAGCGGCAAGATCATCTATTTAGATCCGGGTCATGGCGGTCCAGATGGCGGGGCTGTAGGAGGAGAGCTGCTTGAAAAAGAGATTGCACTGGATGTATCCATGAAGATACGTGACTATTTGCAGGAGCAGGGAGCGCTTGTTCTCATGACCCGCGAGGATGATTCTGATTTATCATCAAAGAACACAAAGGGATATGCCCGGAAGAAAGCGGAAGATTTAAGAAACCGCGTAAAAGTCATCAATGAGTCTGAAGCGGATCTCTATTTAAGTATTCATTTAAATGCGATCCCATCGAACAAATGGAGCGGCGCGCAGACGTTTTTTTACGGAAAGTATGAAGAGAATGAAAAGGCAGCGAAGTTCATACAAGATGAATTACGCAATAATCTTGAAAACACAGATCGAAAGGCGAAGCGGATCAATGGCATTTATTTAATGCAAAATGTGACAAAGCCAGGAGCTCTTGTGGAGATTGGGTTTCTCTCCAATCCGAAAGAGGCCGGTCAGCTGGCAACACCTAAATATCAAGATCAAATAGCCGCCTCCATTTATAAAGGCATTTTAAGATATTTAACAGAGCAAAAAGAGCCGCCTGAATAAGGGGCTTTTTCCTTTTGAACGCAGGCAAACAGGACAGACATTGTAAGGATATGTATGATATACTTGGATTGTAAACGAATTCAATAAAGGGTGAGGTTCTGCTATGATCGGACAAGATGATGTGAGAAAACTAGTTGGGAAGATGGACGAACCTTTCCTTCATATACCGCTTGGTGAGCTGGATGCCATCAAGGAAATCAGCCTAAAGCCTGAAAAAGAGCATGTGAGCTTAAAGGTGGCTATTGCCAAAACGGGTACTGCTGAGCAGATGAAGCTGCAGCAAGACATCGTACAAGCCTTGAAAGCAGAGGGTGCTAACACAGTAGGACTTCGTTTTGAAGAACTGCCTCAGGAAACACTTGAAAGGTTTATGCCTTCACAAGATGAGGAAGAAAACCTGCTCAATTCTAAAAATCCGCCTGAGTTCTTAGCGATAGCGAGCGGAAAGGGCGGCGTTGGGAAATCCACCGTGTCTGTTAACCTTGCTGTAGCGCTGGCTCGTCTAGGGAAAAAAGTCGGACTGATTGATGCAGATATTTATGGCTTTAGTGTACCGGATATGATGGGAATCACCGTCAGACCAACGGTTAAAGGGGAAAAAATTATTCCTGTGGAACGCTTTGGTGTCAAAGTGATTTCAATGGGCTTTTTTGTTGAAGAAAATGCACCGGTCATATGGAGAGGACCGATGCTTGGTAAAATGCTAAATAACTTCTTCCACGAAGTCGAGTGGGGAGAATTAGATTACTTACTATTAGACCTTCCGCCTGGAACGGGAGATGTGGCGCTTGATATTCATACAATGCTTCCAAGCTGTAAAGAAATCATTGTCACAACACCGCATCCTACAGCTGCCTTCGTTGCTGCTAGAGCAGGCGCAATGGCACTGCAAACAGATCACGAAGTGCTAGGGGTCGTTGAGAATATGAGCTATTATGAAAGCAAAAAAACAGGTGAGAAAGAATATGTCTTTGGAAAAGGGGGCGGGGACAAGCTGGCAGAAGAGCTGCGAGTATCGGTCCTTGGTCAAATTCCTTTAAGACAGCCTGATTGGAATGAAGAGGATTTTGCTCCATCCGTCTATGATGCGAGTCATCCGACAGGAGAAGTGTATCAACACATTGCGAATAAAGTCATTGAACAATTAGCAGTAAAAGCATAATGAAAGCCCGAGTGGATGTATGTCCACTCGGGTGATGTTTAACTGCCGCTTTCTTCGCTGCCTTTTGATCCGGAATCACTGCTTTCAGATGCTGCTTTTTTAAGCTCATCTTCGAATTTCTTCTTATAAAGAGGACTGCTTAATGTTTCCGTAATAACTTTTTCTAAATGCTTTCTGAACTCTTTGCTTTTCACCAGTTCACCGTATTTCTTTTCCATTTCAGGATCCTTGAGAATATCCATCATCAATTGCTGATAGTCAGGGTCCTTCATTAACTGTTTTAACATCTTTTCATGCTGTTGCTGCATGGATTTTGCGAAAGTCTCGGCAAATTTAGAATCCTCAAAGACCTTCTTCCAGAACTCTTTGCCTTTATCAGAAGTCAGTGTTTTCTCTATCGTTTTTTTCACAGTTTGTTCATCCATTACCAAAGCTTCATTCATTGCCTCGTCATTTAATAACTGTTGAATGGCCTTTTTACCGTCATCTGTCTTCAATATATCGACGACCATTTTCTTTGTTTCGTCATAGTCCATATTAGATGAGGATTGGGTTTTGGGAGCACAAGCTGTTAGAGATAAAAGGAGAAAACAGCTCATTATACGCAAGATGCCTTTTGACATACTGTGGCTCCTTTCGTTACATGTCTTACTTTTAATATGAATATTTCACGTGAATTTATACATAACAAAAATAGGGGTTGGGTCAATTCAATGAAAAGTCGGGATTTAGTTCGTTTCTTCTTCTCTGTGCTAGCTGTTGGAGCGGTCATTACAAGCGTGGTAGGCTTTGCGCTGGAGTGGGGGAAATATCAGAAGCTTTTTATATCGTTTGAAATACTAGAAATCGTATCTGTGTTATTTTGGTTCATTGGTGTGGGGATGATTTTTAGTGTCATTAGTCAGATGGGGTTTGTTGTCTTTTTGACGGTGCACCGGTTTGCGCTAGAGATATTCCGGTCACATTCTTTATGGAATACCATTCAGCTGTTTCTGGTGATCTTTGTGCTGTTTGATTTAGCTTACTTGCGATTTTTGTTTTTCGGGGAGAATGAATCATTTCTTCCATACCTATGGCTGCCTGTCTTTATCGGTGTGTTCGCATTGATCGTGGCGTACTTTAAACAGCAGCAGTCCTCTAAGAAAACATTTGTTTCCGCAATGTTTCTCATGGTCGTCATCACGTCGCTAGAATGGTTCCCGGCGCTCAGAGTCAATGAAGAGGACTGGCTGTATTTAATGCTATTCCCGCTATTAGGCTGTAATGCGTTTCAGTTATTAGCTATGCCGCGGTTTTCAAAGGCAAAAGCTACTTAACTTCCGATGACCTTGTTTTGGTATTGGAGATCAGTTCGCCAACCGTCACATTCTTTAAATTCTTTTCTTTGATTTGTTTCAAAATAGCTGGTAAGGCTTGAGCGGTTTGGGTTGCTGAATCTGAGGCATGGAGGAGAACAATGTCTCCGCTTTTCATTCGATCATTTACATTCTGAACAATCTGATCGACGCCTGGATTCAGCCAATCCTGTGAATTGACGCTGTAATGGACAACGGTATAACCGTACTGTGTGGCAATTTTTAAAGCTTTTTCGTTAAATTGCCCAGTTGGCGGTCTTAATAGTTGAATGTCATCTAGTCCAAGCTTTTGAAATGAATTTTGTGCCCGGACAAGATCTTGCTTGATTTCACTATCTTCAAGCTGGCTATAATTTTTATAAGCATAGCCAAGGCTGCCGATTTGGTGACCGTCCTCTCTAATTTGTTTGACGATATCAGGATGACGCTCAGCCCAAGAAGCAGACAGAAAGAAAGTAGCGTTCTTTATATCGTACTCTCGAAGGACATTTAAAATAGGAACTGCCTTCTCATCTCCCCAGCCGATATTAAAAGTAAGGGAGACCTGTTTTGAGGAAGTCTCGCCTTTATAAATGGCTCGGGGTCCGTGTTCTGTTTTAAATACCGACAGCGGCGGTGCCTTTTGTACATAAAAAAAGGTTGCAGCTGCAAGGGCTGCTACAAGAATAATGACAACTTGCTTCAGCCGTTTAATAGGCAACACATATAATCGACTCAATTCAAACACTCCTGCCTTGTCCGAGATTGTTACTTGATTGTATGCAGGACAAGGGTTTGAGATGCACGATAAAACTATTTCAAAAAAAGTTTTGAAAAGGCGTTGACCAATAGAAAGTTTTCGTGATATATTATTAATCGTCGCTGACACACAGTGACAAACATAAAACGCTTCGGGAAATAAACTTGAAAAAAGTTATTGACATAAGATGAAGCGAAATGTTATATTATTAAAGCCGCTAAGAACGGCGAAGATGATCTTTGAAAACTAAACAAGACAAAACGTACCTGTTAATTCGAGTTTTTATAAAAAATCCTATGTTATATCATAGGTAGTCAGTCAAACACTGACGAAAAACAAAACTTCGGTTTTGTACTTTTTCGGAGAGTTTGATCCTGGCTCAGGACGAACGCTGGCGGCGTGCCTAATACATGCAAGTCGAGCGAACAGAAGGGAGCTTGCTCCCGGATGTTAGCGGCGGACGGGTGAGTAACACGTGGGTAACCTGCCTGTAAGACTGGGATAACTCCGGGAAACCGGAGCTAATACCGGATAGTTCCTTGAACCGCATGGTTCAAGGATGAAAGACGGTTTCGGCTGTCACTTACAGATGGACCCGCGGCGCATTAGCTAGTTGGTGGGGTAATGGCTCACCAAGGCGACGATGCGTAGCCGACCTGAGAGGGTGATCGGCCACACTGGGACTGAGACACGGCCCAGACTCCTACGGGAGGCAGCAGTAGGGAATCTTCCGCAATGGACGAAAGTCTGACGGAGCAACGCCGCGTGAGTGATGAAGGTTTTCGGATCGTAAAGCTCTGTTGTTAGGGAAGAACAAGTGCGAGAGTAACTGCTCGCACCTTGACGGTACCTAACCAGAAAGCCACGGCTAACTACGTGCCAGCAGCCGCGGTAATACGTAGGTGGCAAGCGTTGTCCGGAATTATTGGGCGTAAAGGGCTCGCAGGCGGTTTCTTAAGTCTGATGTGAAAGCCCCCGGCTCAACCGGGGAGGGTCATTGGAAACTGGGAAACTTGAGTGCAGAAGAGGAGAGTGGAATTCCACGTGTAGCGGTGAAATGCGTAGAGATGTGGAGGAACACCAGTGGCGAAGGCGACTCTCTGGTCTGTAACTGACGCTGAGGAGCGAAAGCGTGGGGAGCGAACAGGATTAGATACCCTGGTAGTCCACGCCGTAAACGATGAGTGCTAAGTGTTAGGGGGTTTCCGCCCCTTAGTGCTGCAGCTAACGCATTAAGCACTCCGCCTGGGGAGTACGGTCGCAAGACTGAAACTCAAAGGAATTGACGGGGGCCCGCACAAGCGGTGGAGCATGTGGTTTAATTCGAAGCAACGCGAAGAACCTTACCAGGTCTTGACATCCTCTGACAACCCTAGAGATAGGGCTTTCCCTTCGGGGACAGAGTGACAGGTGGTGCATGGTTGTCGTCAGCTCGTGTCGTGAGATGTTGGGTTAAGTCCCGCAACGAGCGCAACCCTTGATCTTAGTTGCCAGCATTTAGTTGGGCACTCTAAGGTGACTGCCGGTGACAAACCGGAGGAAGGTGGGGATGACGTCAAATCATCATGCCCCTTATGACCTGGGCTACACACGTGCTACAATGGACAGAACAAAGGGCTGCGAGACCGCAAGGTTTAGCCAATCCCATAAATCTGTTCTCAGTTCGGATCGCAGTCTGCAACTCGACTGCGTGAAGCTGGAATCGCTAGTAATCGCGGATCAGCATGCCGCGGTGAATACGTTCCCGGGCCTTGTACACACCGCCCGTCACACCACGAGAGTTTGCAACACCCGAAGTCGGTGAGGTAACCTTTATGGAGCCAGCCGCCGAAGGTGGGGCAGATGATTGGGGTGAAGTCGTAACAAGGTAGCCGTATCGGAAGGTGCGGCTGGATCACCTCCTTTCTAAGGATATATGGAGCAGCGTGCGTTTTCGTCTTGTTTAGTTTTGAAGGATCATTCCTTCAAGACATGTCTCTAGCGAGACAGGATTGTTCTTTGAAAACTAGATAACAATAAGTAATACATTCACATTGAATGCAATGCAAAGTTCATCACACATAGTGATTCTTTCTAAAGTAAGAAATGGTTAAGTTAGAAAGGGCGCACGGTGGATGCCTTGGCACTAGGAGCCGATGAAGGACGGGACGAACACCGATATGCTTCGGGGAGCTGTAAGCAAGCTTTGATCCGGAGATTTCCGAATGGGGAAACCCACTGCTCGTAATGGAGTAGTATCCATACTTGAATACATAGAGTATGAGAAGGCATACCCGGGGAACTGAAACATCTAAGTACCCGGAGGAAGAGAAAGCAAATGCGATTCCCTGAGTAGCGGCGAGCGAAACGGGAACAGCCCAAACCAAGAGGCTTGCCTCTTGGGGTTGTAGGACACTCTATACGGAGTTACAAAGGAACGATATAAGCGAAGAGGTCTGGAAAGGCCCGCCAAAGAAGGTAACAGCCCTGTAACTGAAATGTTGTTCTCTCCAGAGTGGATCCTGAGTACGGCGGAACACGTGAAATTCCGTCGGAATCCGGGAGGACCATCTCCCAAGGCTAAATACTCCCTAGTGACCGATAGTGAACCAGTACCGTGAGGGAAAGGTGAAAAGCACCCCGGAAGGGGAGTGAAATAGATCCTGAAACCGTGTGCCTACAAGTAGTCAGAGCCCGTTAAAGGGTGATGGCGTGCCTTTTGTAGAATGAACCGGCGAGTTACGATCCCGTGCAAGGTTAAGCAGAAGATGCGGAGCCGCAGCGAAAGCGAGTCTGAATAGGGCGCATGAGTACGTGGTCGTAGACCCGAAACCAGGTGATCTACCCATGTCCAGGGTGAAGTTCAGGTAACACTGAATGGAGGCCCGAACCCACGCACGTTGAAAAGTGCGGGGATGAGGTGTGGGTAGGGGTGAAATGCCAATCGAACCTGGAGATAGCTGGTTCTCTCCGAAATAGCTTTAGGGCTAGCCTCAAGGTAAGAGTCTCGGAGGTAGAGCACTGATTGGACTAGGGGCCCCTACCGGGTTACCGAATTCAGTCAAACTCCGAATGCCGATGACTTATCCTTGGGAGTCAGACTGCGAGTGATAAGATCCGTAGTCGAAAGGGAAACAGCCCAGACCGCCAGCTAAGGTCCCAAAGTATACGTTAAGTGGAAAAGGATGTGGAGTTGCTTAGACAACCAGGATGTTGGCTTAGAAGCAGCCACCATTTAAAGAGTGCGTAATAGCTCACTGGTCGAGTGACTCTGCGCCGAAAATGTACCGGGGCTAAACGTATCACCGAAGCTGCGGACTGTTCTTACGAACAGTGGTAGGAGAGCGTTCTAAGTGCTGTGAAGTCAGACCGGAAGGACTGGTGGAGCGCTTAGAAGTGAGAATGCCGGTATGAGTAGCGAAAGACGGGTGAGAATCCCGTCCACCGAATGCCTAAGGTTTCCTGAGGAAGGCTCGTCCGCTCAGGGTTAGTCGGGACCTAAGCCGAGGCCGAAAGGCGTAGGCGATGGACAACAGGTTGATATTCCTGTACCACCTCCTCACCATTTGAGCAATGGGGGGACGCAGGAGGATAGGGTAAGCGCGGTATTGGATATCCGCGTCCAAGCAGTTAGGCTGGGAAATAGGCAAATCCGTTTCCCATAAAGGCTGAGCTGTGATGGCGAGCGAAATTTAGTAGCGAAGTTCCTGATTCCACACTGCCAAGAAAAGCCTCTAGCGAGGTGAGAGGTGCCCGTACCGCAAACCGACACAGGTAGGCGAGGAGAGAATCCTAAGGTGATCGAGAGAACTCTCGTTAAGGAACTCGGCAAAATGACCCCGTAACTTCGGGAGAAGGGGTGCTTCTTAGGGTGTTAAAGCCCCGAGAAGCCGCAGTGAATAGGCCCAGGCGACTGTTTAGCAAAAACACAGGTCTCTGCGAAGCCGTAAGGCGAAGTATAGGGGCTGACGCCTGCCCGGTGCTGGAAGGTTAAGAGGAGCGCTTAGCGTAAGCGAAGGTGCGAATTGAAGCCCCAGTAAACGGCGGCCGTAACTATAACGGTCCTAAGGTAGCGAAATTCCTTGTCGGGTAAGTTCCGACCCGCACGAAAGGCGCAACGATCTGGGCACTGTCTCAACGAGAGACTCGGTGAAATTATAGTACCTGTGAAGATGCAGGTTACCCGCGACAGGACGGAAAGACCCCGTGGAGCTTTACTGCAGCCTGATATTGAATGTTGGTACAGCTTGTACAGGATAGGTAGGAGCCTTGGAAACCGGAGCGCTAGCTTCGGTGGAGGCATCGGTGGGATACTACCCTGGCTGTATTGACCTTCTAACCCGCTGCCCTTATCGGGCAGGGAGACAGTGTCAGGTGGGCAGTTTGACTGGGGCGGTCGCCTCCTAAAATGTAACGGAGGCGCCCAAAGGTTCCCTCAGAATGGTTGGAAATCATTCGCAGAGTGTAAAGGCACAAGGGAGCTTGACTGCGAGACCTACAAGTCGAGCAGGGACGAAAGTCGGGCTTAGTGATCCGGTGGTTCCGCATGGAAGGGCCATCGCTCAACGGATAAAAGCTACCCCGGGGATAACAGGCTTATCTCCCCCAAGAGTCCACATCGACGGGGAGGTTTGGCACCTCGATGTCGGCTCATCGCATCCTGGGGCTGTAGTCGGTCCCAAGGGTTGGGCTGTTCGCCCATTAAAGCGGTACGCGAGCTGGGTTCAGAACGTCGTGAGACAGTTCGGTCCCTATCCGTCGCGGGCGCAGGAAATTTGAGAGGAGCTGTCCTTAGTACGAGAGGACCGGGATGGACGCACCGCTGGTGTACCAGTTGTTCTGCCAAGGGCATCGCTGGGTAGCTATGTGCGGACGGGATAAGTGCTGAAAGCATCTAAGCATGAAGCCCCCCTCAAGATGAGATTTCCCATTCCGCAAGGAAGTAAGATCCCTGAAAGATGATCAGGTTGATAGGTCTGAGGTGGAAGCGTGGTGACACGTGGAGCTGACAGATACTAATAGATCGAGGACTTAACCTATATTCTAATGTGAAGTTTGAACATTGTTATCTAGTTTTGAGAGAACATTCTCTCCATCAGGTTTGGTGGCGATAGCGAAGAGGTCACACCCGTTCCCATACCGAACACGGAAGTTAAGCTCTTCAGCGCCGATGGTAGTTGGGGGTCTCCCCCTGTGAGAGTAGGACGCCGCCAAGCTTTTTGTTTATATCCTTCCAATGGAAGAAGTTACTTTATCATTCCGCAGTAGCTCAGTGGTAGAGCTATCGGCTGTTAACCGATCGGTCGTAGGTTCGAGTCCTACCTGCGGAGCCATGCTTCCATAGCTCAGTAGGTAGAGCACTTCCATGGTAAGGAAGAGGTCAGCGGTTCGAGCCCGCTTGGAAGCTTTCCTCTAAATGTTGATCTGACAAGGTTTCTCGATGATGAGAAGGCTTTTTTTTATGTCCTTTTTTAATTGCTTGGGGACAAATTAGGGACCAATTATCGAATTTGCAATAAGTTTGTTATAGCTTCCGCATGACCTAAACGCTGAGAGACAGATTTGATATTAAACCCAGGTATTTTGCCGATTTGATTTATTAGCATAGCAGCATGAGTATGATGCATATCATGCAAATGAATTTTCTTATATTGTGCCTTTTTACGAATCGCTCCCACCATGTATTTAAATTTGAAAAGGTAGTTGAGAGAACGCACAATGCTAATTCGTCCAGCTGATGACAGAGCAAGGCATTTCATTGGCCAACGTTGTGCCACATAAGAGATGGAACGGATCGAAAACAAAAGCAGCTCTTCAAAAAGCATTGAAAAAATGAAAAAAGTAAAGCCCCTGACCATAGAGAATAGGGGCTTTTTTGATGTTTATTTTTCATCGTTTGAAAATCCGTGGAGCTGCAATTCTTTTGCTTTCGCAACTTTCATTGTTCTTCTTTTGAAGTGAATCCTTCTCTTAAAATCCTTTTTCTTTTCTCTGTTACTTTATCGAGTGATTCTAGTGTATACGAAAAAGTGTTGTTTCCACACGGTTTTACACTAATCATGTTTCTCCTCCTGTTTTCGTAATATATTATTTTCATTTTACTTAATATTCCATAAAACGCAGTTGGTTAAATTTTATCATCCTTATATGCTTGTTAAATGTGTCGAATTTGTGAAATTAATAATTTCCACAAACTAAAATATGTGGTAGGTCTGTCTATAGTAGGTAACACAATACTCATTGTTATGGTGAGCATCAATAGAAGGAGATTTCATGATTATTGCCATAACTGGTGTTACATATGGTAGTAAAGTTAGAGAGCCAAAAGGTGCTCTGCGTTACTACTATAAACATGCCTTAGAAATCGGAAATTCTAAGGAAGAGCTTCTCATCCAAATGGACTTAACAGATAAGCTCTCGAAAAAAATTACATGGAGGTAATAAGAAATGAGAATTAACCACAACATCGCAGCACTTAACACTTTAAACCGTTTATCTGCAAACAACGGTGCGAGCCAAAAGAACATGGAGAAGCTTTCTTCTGGTCTCAAAATCAACCGTGCAGGAGATGACGCAGCTGGTCTTGCCATCTCTGAGAAAATGCGTGGACAAATCCGCGGATTAGAAATGGCATCTAAAAACGCACAGGACGGTATCTCTCTTATCCAAACAGCTGAGGGTGCATTGACTGAAACTCACTCGATCCTTCAACGTGTACGTGAACTAGTGGTTCAAGCTGGAAACACTGGTACGCAGGATAAAGAGTCTGACCTTCAATCTATCCAAGATGAAATTGAAGCTTTACAAGAAGAAGTAGATGGAATTTCAAATCGTACAGAGTTTAACGGTAAAAAATTATTAGATGGTACGTTTAAAGGAACCCCAGGAACACCGGCAATTCCGGGAGATCCAGATGATCCAGATGATAACGGTACACCTGCAGTCCCAGCAAGTGGTAATGCTTTAGTGTTCCAAATCGGTGCTAACGCAACTCAACAAATTTCAGTTCATATTGATAAAATGAGTACAGATGCATTGGGAGTTAAAGATGCTAATGGGATTGTAGCGAATCAAGCTATTAAAGACATCGATGTAAGAAAGTTTGCTGATAATGCAGCAGATGCTACTGATGTTGGTTTTGATACTCAACTAAGTATTGTTGATGCAGCTATTAACCAAGTATCTGCTCAACGTGGAAAACTTGGTGCAGTACAAAACCGTCTAGAGCACACTATTAACAACTTGGGTGCATCTGCTGAAAACTTAACTGCTGCTGAGTCTCGTATTCGTGACGTTGACATGGCTAAAGAAATGAGTGAATTCACTAAGAACAACATTCTTTCTCAAGCGTCTCAAGCAATGCTTGCACAAGCGAATCAACAGCCACAAAACGTACTTCAATTATTACGTTAATAAACCAAAAGCCCCTTTATATAGGGGTTTTTTTGTTTGTCTTTATTCAGTTCGATGTTTCATTTTATTGATCGTTCTAAAAGACGCTTCATCCAAGTGTTCATCAGGGAAAGATCTCCAGCGATAGAACGTGTAAAGGAAAAGTTTCAAGCAGCTGGCGTACAAGTAGACGTAGTTGGAATGGATATACAAAGTCGAAATCTTGTGAAACAGGTGAATAGTTCTTAATAAGTTCTTTCTGTTTGTTACAATAGAAAGGGTAGAAAGTGAAGGATGGAGGTGGCCGGCATGCTTGTGCGTTTGAACCAAGTGCTCGGCCGGATGATGCCGCTTATTACGCCTATTAGTGTGTTATTCGGCGTTTTATTGGCGGCCTATTTAAAGGATTTTACGTTTTTGGTGCCATGGGTATTTGCTGTTATGACCTTTGCAGGGAGTTTGTCTTCTACTTTTTCGGCTTTAAAGCATACGGTAATGCATCCATTGCCTTTGATTTTATCGTTTATGATTTTGCATGTGCTGATGCCCCTTTATGCATGGTCAACGGGGCATTTGATATTTGCGGGGGATTCCATGACGATCACCGGTTTGACGCTTGCGATGGTGATTCCGACAGGTGTGTCTAGTTTAATATGGGCGGCGATGTATAAAGGGAATGTCGGGTTAACGCTATCTATCATTTTAATTGATACATTGCTTTCGCCATTGATTGTTCCAGTAAGCTTGTCACTTTTCGTCGGTACACAGGTCCATATGGACATGGTGGCGATCATGAAAGGGCTGTTCGGTATGGTGGTGATGCCCTCTATTTTAGGGATGCTCGTTCGTCAGTATGCAAAGCCATCGGTGACGAAAACAATGAGTCAGACCCTGGCTCCTTTTTCAAAATTAGGCTTGTTTGTTGTCGTATCGATTAACAGTTCTGTTGTCGCCCCATATTTGCGTGAACTGGATGCTGCATTTTTTAGCAAAGCAGCGACTGTCTTTTTCATTGCGATGAGTGGGTATGCTTTTGCGTGGTTGATTGGAAAGGTGATGAAATGTACTCAAGGGGAAATTGTGGCCATTGTGTATACAGGCGGCATGAGAAATATTAGTGCTGGGGCTGTGCTTGCTATTAGCTTTTTCCCGCCTGCTGTTGCTGTCCCTGTTGTGATTGGCATGCTGTTTCAGCAAGTACTTGCTGCCTTGTTTGGTTTTTTACTCAATCGATTTGAGCTGAAGGCACCTGCTGTGACTAAATCTTTATCATGAAAAGACCTCCATCCTATGAGATGGAGGTCTTTTTGCGAATTAATAGATGAGATATTTCTTCCGTTTCTTTTCGAACGATTTGAGGTCGTGATGATAACGCTTCATGAGGTGTTTGACAGAAGTACCTTGGTTGATTTCTTCTTTGATCCAATCATTCCCGATGAGTTTATCAAAGCTGCCTGTTTGAAGGAACTCAAAGTCTTTTGGATATAAATCATGTATGGCTTTAATGATGGATAACCCTGTTTTTACCGCTTCGAATGAAGAGCGGTCTGTGACGTATAGCTGCACACCGTGTGATAGCTTCCCTGCATGTTTAGAAAAAGTGGGGGTGAATGATACGGGTCTAAATTTCACACCCTTTAGTTTTAATTGATTTAGATGATCTGCTAGCTCATTGCTATTGATATACGGAGCACCAATGAGCTCGAACGGTTTTGTTGTTCCTCTGCCTTCAGAGACATTTGTGCCTTCAATTAATCCTGTGGCGGGATATACAAAGGTACTATCCACTGTCGGCATGTTAGGTGAAGGAAGGACGAACGGCAGCTTCGTGTCATCAAACGTCATGGAACGCTTCCAATTTTTCATTTTGATGACTGTGACATCAGCATTGATATGAAACTCTTTGTTAAAGAATGTTGCTAGTTCACCAGTGGTCATCCCATGTCTTAATGGTATTGGATAGAGCCCTACAAATGAAGCGTGCTCAGGTTCTAATACAGGGCCTTCTACTTTTAGTCCGCCAATAGGGTTCGGACGGTCTAGGACAACAAAGGGAATGTTGTTTTCTTTAGCGGCCTCCATCGCATAGGCCATCGTGTAAATATAGGTGTAATAACGAGTGCCAACATCTTGGATATCAAACAGCAAGACATCTACATTTTTGAGCATGTCAGGCGTTGGTTTTCTTGTTTTTCCATAGAGGGAGTAAACAGAAAGACCTGTTTTTTCATCGGTATAGGATTCGACGCCTTCTCCTGCTTGTGCATCGCCGCGCACACCATGTTCAGGTCCATATAGAGCAGTAAGCTTAATATTTGGATGCTCAAATAGGAGATCGACACTGCTTTTCATATTTGCATCAATACCAGTTGGGTTCGTAATGAGGCCGACCCTTTTCCCTTTTAACCATGAAAGGTTGCCTGAGAGTAGTGTTTCAATCCCTGTTTTGACTGCTGCCTTTTTTCCTTTTGTATCTGTTCGTTCTTGGCTTGCGGGGGAGGCGGCGGTCAATGTGCTCATAATGAGAATGCTTGCGAGTATGAAGCTTGCTGTTTTTTTCAAGAGAATCCCTCCTATTTGATCTGTTTCCCTTTCAAGTTGAGTCCATAGCCGAATGGATATAGGGTTTGATTTTGATGAGTGACAGATGGGATATCTACAGGCAGTTTGCCTTTAGGTGATGCAGTGCCAAATATAACTTCTAACCCAGCAGGAATATTTGGCTGGTTGAATTGTCCGTTTGAGTAGCCCTTAAAACCGTAAACAGCTATTAAGGCATCCGCCTCCTCAAAATTTGCAGCATCGTAAGGGTTTCTTAGGCTCATGATGACCATTTTTTTGTTTTGTGCTGCAGCTTCTTTCATGACAGCACGCGGGAAAGCAGTAGCCCATTTTTTCGGGTCCTGTACATTGTCATCAATCACACCATCATTCACAGCTGGATCATTTTGGACAACATATGAGCCGGTAATCACATAGTCAGCATCTAGTATGAGTCTGGCTGTTTCTTTGTTGAAGGTCTTATCCGCAAAAGCATATGATTGGATACGTACAGGTTTAATCTTTTTTTGTTTGATCAGAGAGTCAATTGTGACAGACATGGCTTTTGTTTGATCTTCGTAAGGTGCCATGACCAAGATTTTATCATTCTTTTTAGGCTTGAAGGGTAGGGTCTTATCGTTGTTTTTAAGCAGGGTGATCCCTTCACGCGCCATTTTTTGTTCTGCTTTCCGGTGCGATTTTTTCCCAACGACTTGAGTGGCTTTTTTGATTTTTTTCTCAAGGGTGATAGGTTTTTTGGAAGAAATGATGCCTCGTTTGATCTTCAATTGAAGAATTTTTTCAACAGATTCGTTGATTTGAGACATCGGAATTTCTTTCTTTACAATTGCCTGTTTTACAGCATTGAACACATTCTCAAGGTTTTTCTCAGTTTTAAGAGAGGTGACTGGTGCTGGCATGAGGGCGATGTCGACGCCAGCCTTAATGGCCATCACTACGGCTTCTTCCTGTCCGAAGTTATCTGCAACCGCTTTCATATTTAGGGCGTCTGTTACGACAACACCTTGAAAGCCCATCTCTTCTTTTAATAAGTGTGTGATGACTTTTTTCGATAAGGTTGCTGGAACCATAATGTCCTCGCCATCTTTTTTGCTTTTATATGTTGTATCATCAATGGCGGGAAATTGAACATGAGCGGTCATGACCATATCCGCACCAGCGTTGATGGCTTGTTGAAATGGATAGAGTTCAACTTTTTTTAAACGATCTAGATCATGTTCTACGAGCGGCAAGCCGTAGTGACTATCGACGGCTGTATCACCATGTCCCGGGAAATGCTTGAGTGTCGAAATCGTCTTCTCCTTTTGAAGTCCCTTCATGGTTTGAAGGCCAAGCCTTGTGACAAGGGCAGGGTCAGAGCTAAAGGAACGGACACCAATGACGGGGTTGTTTGGGTTATTATTCACATCTAGCACAGGAGAGAAGTTTGTATTGATACCTAGTGCGTTTAATTCCTTACCGATGATTTTCCCTGTGTCGTATGCATTTTTCGTGCTTCTAGAGGCACCAATCGACATATTTCCTGGGAAATGTGTTCCCTTTTGTAATCTTGTGACGATTCCACCTTCTTGATCAATTGAAATGAGTAATGGAATCTTTGGTGATGCTTTTTGAAATTCATGGGTGAGTTTGACGGTTTGTTTCGTATCAACGACATTCTCCGCAAATAAGATGACACCGCCTAGATGATATTTTTCTACAAGATGGGATACTTCTTTATTCATCTTTGTTAAGCCTGTAGGTGCGGATTCATCTTTTGTTTGCCAATTACGAAAGTCTGGCATAAGCATTTGACCTATCTTTTCATCCAAAGACATGTTTTGTACCATTTGTTTTGCGGTTGAAAGAGGGGCAGAGCTAACCTTTTCCGTTGGAATGGAAGAGGTTAGCAGAGCTAAAACCAAAGCAGCGGGGAAAAGTGCTTTTAACATCGAATTCCTCCTTTTACTTAAAAGATTCGTAGATGGCGGTCATGATGCTTCCATAAGTGCCAGTTGGGAAAAGGTCACCTTCAAATTGATTTGGGTTGGTTTCAGGTGAAACGACAGGCGAATGTTTCTTATTTGTCAGCAAGACGATACCTAGATTATGTTTTGGATCAATCAATGTCATCGTTCCGGTCCAGCCAGTATGTCCATAGGCTTCGTTACTTGCATATTTTCCAAACATCCATTCCATGTCAGTATGACCGTTTTTTCGCCAGCCTAGCCCGTA
Source organism: Bacillus sp. FSL K6-1145 (assembly GCF_038003425.1). Classification (NCBI taxonomy): domain Bacteria; kingdom Bacillati; phylum Bacillota; class Bacilli; order Caryophanales; family Bacillaceae; genus Bacillus; species Bacillus sp. FSL K6-1145. Next base: position 178,417 of record NZ_JBBOPC010000001.1, read on the forward strand.
TGTTGGGTTTGTATCAGAAGAGGCTGTAAAGAGATCGATAGAAGCTTGATCAAAGATGGTTGTTTTTCCATAGCCTCCTTTGTTCAGCATGAGCTGGAGCAGCACGGCCATGTCTGATATGTTAGAGAAAAGTCCAGCATGACCAGAAATTCCTGCCATTGAGTAATATGCTTTTTCATCATGGACTTCGCCTAGCAGGGTGTATCTGCGAATGTTTTCAAAATCAATGACACCATCTCGCGAATTACCTAAACGTTCGGTTGCTGCAAAATGCTTCGGTTTGAATCCTTTTTGTAGTGGATTGAACATTGTGTGTTTGAGACCTAGCGGCCGATAGATTGTCGACTCTACATATTGATCAAGAGGCATGCCTGTTTTTTTCTCAATGATCATGCCTAACAGCATGTAATCAATGTCACTATAAATGTGCTGGGTGCCTGGTTTGTATTGCAGAGGCACCTTCGGCAGCCATTTCATCGTTGTCTTTCTATCTTGAGAGAAAAAGGTGCCGGCTGCTTCTTTGCTATAAAATAAAACACTGGAAGGGAGTCCGGCAGAATGGGTCAGAAGATCTTTTACACGGAGCTGATCTTTGCCGGTTACCTTTGCATCTGGTTCATCTTTAAAATCTGGCAGGATGGCTTGTATTTTTTCATTCACATTCAGTTTTTTCTCGTAGACAAGCTTTTGCAGGGCATAGTTGGTCGCATACATTTTGGTGTTGGATGCTAAGTCGAACAGAGTGTTCTTTTTCATTTTCTTATAGGATTTGAGTTCCGTTGTGCCTTCGTATTTTTGCCTGTAGCCATAGGCTTTTTGATGGACGATTTTTCCGTCTTTGATAATGATGAGTGCGGCTCCTGGAAACCCTGCTTTGATATCGTTTTGAATCATGTGATCAACCTTCCTAAGCTGCCTAGAAGAAAAACCAACTTGTTCCGGTCGTTTTGCCTTTTTTAAGACGGGATATTCTTCAGGTGCTGTTTTAGACAAAGACGATACAGGATGGGAGCTAGTTGCAAATGTTTGTGCTGGTAATCCAAGGAGCATGAGCAGACTTGTCATTAAGAGAAAGTATTTCTTCAAGAGTTAGACCTCCTATTGCTTATTTTTCCTCAAATTCAACAGCCATATCATCATGAAAACCAAATAAGTATGTGAAAATAAATCCAGCGACATATGCAATAAAGAGTCCGATTAAGTAAAGAAGCATTTGATGTGCGTGAACAATAAAGGTTAATGGGAGACCTGATACACCAATCGCCTTCGTTGCAATTTGGAAGTAGGCTTGAAATGCTCCGCCGATTCCAGCGCCAAGACAAGCGGTGAGAAATGGTCGTCCTAGTGGGAGTGTGACACCGAAAATGAGTGGTTCACCAATGCCGAGCATCCCTGAAGGAAGTCCACCGGCGATAGCTCTTTTGAGTTTTTTCTTTTTTGTTTTCATATAAATGGCGAATGCGGCACCTACCTGTCCTGCACCGCCCATAGCGAGAATCGGCAAAAGCGGGTCATCTCCTATGGAATTGATGAGTTCCATATGAATCGGTGTCAGTCCTTGGTGAAGTCCTGTTACAACAAGTGGAAGGAAGGTCGCACCAAGAATAAATCCAGCGAAGATTCCGCCCATATTTAATAGATAAGTTAATCCTGAGGTAATGGCATCAGATATAAATCCGCCGACTGGCATGAAGACAACGTACGTAAAAATGCCTGTAATGAGTAGTGTGATGGTTGGTGTGACGATGATATCAAGTGATTGCGGGACGAAGCGTCTGATTCTTGTTTCCACAAGCGCCATAAAGATGGCAGCTAGAAGAACACCGATGAGACCGCCTCTGCCTGGTAGAATATTTGTGCCAAATAGCATAATATCTGCGGAGGCTGGATTAATAATGAGGATACCAGCTAATGCGCCTAATGCAGGAGAGCCTCCAAACTCCTTTGCGGCATTTGTTCCGACTAATATACCGAGATATGCGAACAAGCCTGAACCAATAACGGTTAAAATGATCGCTGCTTGAGACTTTCCATCAAGCCAGCCCGCTTGCACGATTGCTTTTGTAATCCCTGTAATAAGACCTGATGCAACGAGTGCTGGAATGATAGGAATAAAAATGCTGGCAATTCGTCGTAAGAACAGCTTGAACGGTGTGCGGTTCTTTTGTGAAATGGCTTGCTTGTTTTTTTGTGCTTCGTTGTTTAAATCATAGGAGCCAGAGGCATTTAGCAGTTGTTCAAATGCACTTGATACTTGGTTGACAACACCAGTACCTAAGATAATTTGCAGCGTTTCTGCCTCGACGACTCCAATGACGCCATCGAGTTCTTTGATTGCATTGATCTGAACTTGTTCATTGTCAATCGGTGTAATTCGGAGACGCGTCATACAATGTGTATGGGAAGAAATGTTTTCAGAACCACCACAGAGAGAAAGAATGTCTTTCGCCAACTGCTGATATTTCGTTTGATGACTCATGTTGAATCCCCCTTTGTTTTTCGTTTCATGGAGCGGATGGCATGTCTTGTTTTGTCAATATATTGCGCTGTCTCTTCATATTGACGGGAAGCTAAGCTGAGGAACAAGACATCAATTAAGTAGAGCTGTGCCATTCTAGAGGAAGTCGCTGCACTGCGAAAAGGTGCTTCATTGGAACCGGACGTCGATAGGTGAACGTCACATAAGGCAGAAACGCTTGTTTGACCTGGATGCGTCAAGGCAATGGTTTTGACTTGATTGTCTTTTGCGAGCTGAAGGGCTTGAATGACGTCTAACGTTTCTCCTGAAAAGGATATACCGAACACGATGTCATTCTTTCCTGCATTTGCGATAACCGTTGATGCGATGTGCATGTCAGTGAAGGCAGTCGCTGCATAATTGATTCTGAGAAATTTCTGCTGGGCATCCGCTGCGACGATGCCAGATGCACCGACGCCGATAAAATGGATTTGGTTTGCATGCAGCAGTAATTGAACAGCCTTTTCTAACGCATCTGCATTTAAAATAGATGCAGTGTCCTTAATCGATTGAATCGAGTTTCCTGCTGTTTTTTGAATAATGGACTGAATTGGTTCATCTTGTTCGATATCACGGTAGCCTTGTTTATCGTTATGCATCAAGTCTCCAGCGATTCGCATTTTTAAATCGTGATAGCCATCTAGACCGAGAGATTTACAAAGGCGGATGACTGCAGAGCTGCTTGCACCGGCTGCCTGACTGATCTCATGTACTGTGCTTTTAATGACTTTGTCAGGATGGGCAAGGATATAGTCTGCAATGATTTTTTCAGATTGGGGGAGCTTTGCTTTCATTGTGTGTAGTAGGGTGAGTCCACCTGCTGACATGAGCTCTGCCTCCTTTAGGATTGATGATGTGAGATGGCTTTGTCGATATGACCATTCGTTTTGTTGAGTAAATCCTTGGCTGTTTTCTTGTCTGTGTTTGTTTGAAGCATGACAATGGCAGTTTTGACTTCTAAGTCTGCCGCTTCAAGCGTTTTCACGGCTTGTTCGTAGGGAGCGTTTGTCACATGTTGAATGATGGTGATGGCGCGTTCTTTTAATTTATGATTGCTGACTTTTACATCAACCATCAGGTTTTCATATACTTTTCCTTGTCTGATCATGACAGAGGTGGAAAGCATATTTAAAATCATTTTATGAGCGGATGCAGCTTTCATTCGTGTTGACCCGGTGATGGCTTCAGGTCCTACAATGACTTCAATGGCGCAGTCTGCCAGTTCGCTAATTTTTGCTTGTTCATTACAGCTGAGGGCTACTGTTTTTGCGCCGATGGATTTAGCGTAGTTTAAAGCACCGATGATGTAGGGTGTCCTACCGCTGGCGGCGATACCGACGACTGTATCTTTTGATGTCAGGTGAATGTGTACTAAATCCTGTTTGCCGGCCTCTTCACTGTCTTCCACATCTTCGGCAGCATGTGAAAAAGCAGAGTCTCCGCCTGCCATGATGCCGACAATCACATCAGGTGAGACGCTATAGGTAGGGGGACATTCGACAGCATCCATCACGCCTAGTCTGCCGCTTGTCCCGGCTCCTAAATAAACGAGTCTGCCCCCATTTGAGATGGATTCATAGGCGAAGTCACTTGCTGTTTTGACATGTGGTAGGACACGGTTGACTGCTTGAGCGACCTTCATATCTTCTTCATTAATCATTTGGAGCATTTCGAGTGGATCTGCTTGTGATATTCCCATTGTGTTAGGATTTCTTGATTCTGTTGTCAAAGAACGCAATTGAGATGGCTGCATGCGACATTCCTCCTTATTTCTTCATTTTCAGTATATTCAGTATGATATGAAATTTCAACATTATATTTAAATACTGAAATTATATTTCAGTGAAAAAGTGGTGCTAATCAAAGGTAAATAGTTAGAAAATAAAAAAAATAAAAATCCCCTTTACAAAAGGGGGACAACCTGTATATAATAACTTTTGTCAGCTTCACGGAAACAGTCAAACTTGACAAATTGGCCCGTTGGTCAAGCGGTTAAGACACCGCCCTTTCACGGCGGTAACACGGGTTCGAATCCCGTACGGGTCACCATTGATGTGGAGGATTAGCTCAGCTGGGAGAGCATCTGCCTTACAAGCAGAGGGTCGGCGGTTCGAGCCCGTCATCCTCCACCATATGCCGGTGTAGCTCAACTGGTAGAGCAACTGACTTGTAATCAGTAGGTTGGGGGTTCAAGTCCTCTTGCCGGCACTGTTTTTTCTTTATCAATTTCATATGTGGAGGGGTAGCGAAGTGGCTAAACGCGGCGGACTGTAAATCCGCTCCCTCCGGGTTCGGCGGTTCGAATCCGCCCCCCTCCACCATTCTTGGGCTATAGCCAAGCGGTAAGGCAACGGACTTTGACTCCGTCATGCGTTGGTTCGAATCCAGCTAGCCCAGTTAAGACACCTTTTTCAAAAAGGTGTCTTTTTTTATGTTGGCAGGCGGAATGTATAACTATTCAAAATATTGTTGAGTTGAGTCAGAAGGCACCGAGAAAGTAAAATATAAGCATGAACGGAAAGGGGATGTACATATGGGAGATCAAAAGAAGGTCACGCTTGTCGGGGTTCCGATGGATTTGGGTCAAATGAGAAGGGGCGTCGATATGGGACCAAGTGCGATTCGGTGTGCAGGCGTAAAAGAAAAATTGGAATCGCTTTCATTTGATGTGGAGGATCTCGGGGATATCCCGGTTGAACAAAGAGATGATGAAAAAGGTTTATATACAAGTGAAAAGCTAAAGAATTTAACGGAGAATGCTGGTGCGAATCAGCTGCTGGCTGAGAAGGTTGACAGTATTGTGCAATCAGGCTCATTCCCGCTCATTTTAGGCGGTGATCACAGCATTGCCATTGGCACACTTGCGGGGGTATCGAAGCACTATGAAAACTTAGGTGTCATTTGGTATGATGCACACGGTGATTTAAATACAGAGGAAACCTCTCCTTCTGGAAATATACATGGTATGCCGCTTGCAGTCAGTCTTGGCCTTGGCCATGCGGATTTAACGAATATTGGCGGCTATTCTCCAAAATTGAAGCCTGAGAATGTTGTTTTAATTGGTGCTCGATCCTTAGATGAAGGAGAGCGGGCGTTGATTAGAGATAAAGGCATTAAAGTGTATACGATGCATGAAATAGATCGTTTAGGGATGACAAGGGTGATGGAGGAAGCGATTGCATATTTAAAGGAAAGAACAGATGGTGTCCACCTGTCTCTTGATTTAGATGGATTAGATCCAGCCGAGTGTCCTGGTGTAGGAACTCCTGTGGCAGGCGGCATTAGCTACCGGGAGAGTCATCTTGCTATGGAGCTTTTAGAAGAAGCCGGTATTTTGACTTCAGCTGAATTTGTTGAGGTGAACCCGGTTTTGGATGAAAAAAATAAAACAGCCGAAGCAGCTGTTGCATTAATTGGATCGTTAATGGGCGAAAAGCTATTGTAGAGCGGGATTTGTTCCCGTTCTTTTTTATTTTCGGAAAATTTAAGGATATATTAAGGTTTTTACCAGTGGATATGCGTAACACGTTGTCAAAAATTTGTTACACTATTTTTTAGAGGAGAATGAAACCTTTTGGAAAGAGGTTCGTATACATAAAGACCGGTGAAGGCAGAGGTTGAATATACTATGGACACAATGATTAAAAAGAGAATTAAGCAAGTGAAAAAAGGCGACCAGAACGCATTTGCAGACATCGTAGACCTGTATAAAGACAAAATTTATCAGCTGTGCTACCGTATGCTTGGGAATGCACACGAAGCAGAGGATATTGCACAGGAGGCGTTTATTCGTGCCTATGTGAATATTGAAAGCTTTGATGTGAATCGTAAGTTTTCTACGTGGCTGTACCGCATTGCAACCAACCTGACCATCGATCGTATTCGCAAAAAAAAGCCGGATTATTATTTAGATGCAGAGGTGGCAGGAACAGAAGGATTGAATATGTATTCTCAAATTGCTGCTGATGGCATTTTGCCAGAGGAAGAGGTGGTGTCTCTTGAATTATCGAGTACCATTCAGCAAAAAATTCTAAGATTACCCGATAAATATCGTTCGGTCATCGTATTAAAGTATATTGATGAACTCTCGTTAAAAGAAATTAGTGAGATTCTAAATATACCTGTTGGTACGGTGAAAACGAGAATACACAGGGGTAGAGAGGCTCTTCGGAAACAGTTGAGAGACCTTTGAGTGAGGTGATTTTGATGAGCTGTCAGGAAAAAATCGTCCTGCTTATGCATCAGTATTTAGACGGGGACATTGAGCCCCAAGACGAAAAAGAATTAAAGAGCCATCTGCAATCGTGTGAGGAGTGCCGTACTCATTTTCAACAAATTGAGAAATCCATCGCGCTTGTGCAGAGTACATCTCATATAGAAGCACCGACTGATTTCACTGCAAAGGTGATGGCAGGTCTTCCAAAGGAAAAAAAGCGTGTGTCGGTTCAAAGATGGATCAAAGCTCATCCGCTGATGGTGGCCGCTGCCCTCTTTCTCATTTTGATGGGAGGCAGTCTGTTTACAAGCTGGAATACGGATCATAATTTCAGTGTGTCGAAGCAGCCGAATCTCGTCGTTGTAAATGATACAGTGACCGTACCTAAAGGGGAAACCGTAAAAGGTGATGTCACTGTCAAAAATGGCAAGTTGATTGTAGAAGGCAAGGTTGATGGAAATGTCACCGTCGTCAATGGGGAACAGCTGACTGCTTCTGCCGGACAAGTCACTGGTCAAATTAATGAAATTAATGAAGTGTTTGATTGGATTTGGTACAAAATGAAATCTACAGCACAAAATGTGATGCGGGTCATTGGACCAGAGGAGCAAAAGTAATTATACGGGTCGAGAGCAGTCTCTTTAGGAGCTGCTCTTTTTCTATATTATAGGTCAGAATGTATGCGAGCTAGCAGGCCAGCCATATATGGCAACTGTTTTCCTTGCTGAAACAAAATGTGATATAATAGCCACGCTATGTATTTACACATAGGCTCTTTTTTTATCAAAAATGCATCAAACGAAGAATAACTGAAAATTCTGGAGGACGAGGAAATGGCTTTAGGGGATATTCCTATTTTGCAGTACCTCGGTAATGCTGTTGATATTCTCGTTGTTTGGTATGTGATATATAAATTAATGATGGTCATCCGCGGAACAAAAGCGGTTCAGCTTTTAAAGGGAATTGTGGTCATTGTTCTCGTCAGGATGGGAAGTGCGTATCTCGGTCTTAACACACTTCAATGGCTGATGGATCAAGCGATTACGTGGGGATTCCTTGCGATCATTATTATTTTTCAGCCAGAGCTAAGGAGAGCGCTTGAGCAGCTTGGGCGCGGCCGTTTCTTCTCAAGAAGCGGGACACCTGTAGAGGAACAGCAGCAGAAAACGATCGAGGCAATTACAAAAGCAATTAACTATATGGCAAAACGCAGAATTGGCGCGCTGCTGACAATTGAGCGTGATACTGGGATGAATGATTACATAGAGACTGGAATTCCTTTGAATGCAAAGGTGAGTTCAGAGCTGCTCATTAATATTTTCATTCCAAATACACCGCTTCATGACGGTGCTGTCATTATGAAGCGTGATGAGATTGCAGCTGCGGCTTGTTATTTACCGCTGTCAGAAAGTCCTTTTATCTCTAAGGAACTAGGGACGCGTCACCGGGCGGCAGTCGGAATTAGCGAAGTGACAGACAGCTTGACCGTCATCGTTTCTGAGGAGACAGGCGGCATTTCTGTCGCGAGAAATGGTGATCTCCACCGAGAATTGACAGAAGAAGCGCTTGAAGAAATGCTGATTGCTGAATTTAGTAAGAACAGCAAAGATGCTTCCTCGACCAAATGGTATTGGAGGGGCAAGAAAAATGGATAAGATTTTGAATAATCGCTGGGCCGTAAAGCTTTTTGCATTGGTCTTCGCTTTATTGCTGTATGGTGCAGTCAATTCAGCGCAAGCGCCCACGCCGAAAAAAATCGGTGAATCCTTTTTCCCAACATCGACGACAGATGAAGCGACCTTAACCGATATTCCTGTTAAAGCGTATTATGATGACGAGAAGTACGTCGTCACTGGTGTGCCGCAAACAGTCAATGTGACGATTAAAGGGTCAACGAGTGCTGTGAAAACAGCAAGACAAACAAAGAACTTTGAAATATATGCAGATATGCAGAATTTATCCACAGGTACTCATAAAGTGGAGTTGAAGGCAAGAGATGTATCAAAGGGACTCACGCTATCGATCAACCCATCTGTGACGACGGTGACGATACAAGAAAAAACAACAGCAGAATTTCCTGTTGAAACCGAATTTTATAATCAAAATAAAATCAAAGACGGCTATTCACCTGAACAGCCTATTGTGAATCCGAAAAAAGTCACAGTCACAGGTTCAAAAGACGTGATCGACAAAATTTCTGTCATTAAAGCATTTGTGAACCTAGAGGATGTCGATCAGCAAATTGAAAAGGAAGCGAAGCTCACTGTGTATGATAGCAGTGGGAATGAGCTGCCAGTCGAATTGAGTCCGTCTGTTGTGAATATTACAGTTCCCATCTCAAGTCCAAGCAAAAAGGTTCCGTTTAAAATAGAGCGGACTGGCAGTTTGCCGGATGGGATCAGTATCTCAAGTATTGAGACAAGCCCGAGTGAGGTCACAGTGTACGGCTCTCAAAAAGTGCTGGATTCGCTTGATTTTATTGATGGCGTCAAGCTGGACCTAAGCAAGATCAAAGATGATACGGAGATTGATGCCGATATTCCCCTGCCAGATGGTGTGAAAAAGGTATCACCCGAAACGGTGAAGATCAAAGTGAAGGTTGCTACAGCTCAAGAAAAAAAGATCGATAATGTACCAATTTCTGTCGTAGGTCTGAGCAAGGATCTCACCTCTGATTTTGTGAGCCCATCTTCTGGACGGCTTACGTTAACAGCAAAGGGATCAAAGAGTGCGATTGATAAACTAAAGGCTTCAGATGTTGAAGCCTATATCAATGTCGGGGACTTGAACGAAGGAACACATGAGGTCACAATTCAAGTGAACGGTCCTCAAAATGTGACGTGGACATTATCGAGATCAAAGGTCAAAGTGAAATTGACTTCTACTGAGACAGAAGATCAGCCAGCGTCTACAAATGATCAGAAGAAGCCATCTTCTGATGACGATGATCAGGAAGAGAAAAGCAAAGAAGAATCCACGCAAGATAAAGCAAAGAAAGAATCAAGTCAAAGACAGCGGATCAAAGAAGATAAAAAAGAGGACGAAGCGTCCTCTTGAATGGTAAAAAAGGAGCGATTGAAACATGGGCAAGTACTTTGGAACTGATGGTGTAAGGGGTGTGGCGAATAGCGAATTAACGCCAGAGCTCGCATTTAAAATTGGGAGATTTGGCGGCTATGTGCTCACGAAGGATAAAGAACGTCCAAAGGTACTCGTTGGGCGAGACACACGTGTATCCGGTCATATGTTAGAAGGAGCGCTCGTTGCAGGCTTACTTTCAATTGGGGCTGAAGTAATGCGTCTGGGTGTGATCTCAACACCTGGAGTGTCTTATTTAACGAAAGCAATGGACGCAGAAGCGGGTGTCATGATCTCTGCTTCTCACAATCCAGTTCAAGATAACGGAATTAAATTCTTCGGCGGTGACGGCTTTAAGCTGTCTGATGAACAGGAGAATGAAATTGAGCAGCTGATGGATCAGCCGGTCGATCAATTGCCACGCCCAGTTGGAGCGGATCTTGGAACAGTAAATGACTACTTCGAAGGCGGTCAGAAATACTTGCAATTCTTGAAGCAGACAGCAGACGAGGATTTCACAGGTATTCACGTGGCGCTTGACTGTGCACACGGTGCAACCTCTTCTCTAGCGACACATTTATTTGCGGATTTAGATGCGGATGTGTCCACAATGGGAACATCACCAAACGGATTGAATATCAATGATGGTGTAGGCTCAACTCATCCAGAGGCGCTTTCTGCTTTTATGAAGGAGAAGGGTGCAGATATTGGTCTTGCGTTTGATGGTGACGGTGACCGTCTGATTGCTGTCGATGAAAAAGGTGATATTGTAGACGGCGATCAAATTATGTACATATGTGCACGTTATTTGAAGGGCGAAGGTCGATTAAAGGATGACACGGTCGTCTCTACGGTCATGAGCAACCTAGGTTTCTATAAAGCGCTTGAGAAACAAGGCATTAAGAGCATCCAAACCGCTGTTGGTGACCGCTATGTGGTTGAAGCGATGAAAAAGGATGGGTATAATGTCGGCGGTGAGCAATCAGGCCACTTGATTTTCCTTGATTACAATACGACAGGTGATGGCATGCTTTCTGCAATCATGCTTGTCAACACACTCAAAGCAACAGGGAAAACATTGTCAGAGCTTGCAGCTGAAATGGAGAAATTCCCGCAGCTTCTAGTGAATGTGAAAGTGTCTGATAAATATAAAGTAGAAGAAAATGAAAAAGTAAAAGCAGTAATTCAAGAGGTTGAAAAAGAGATGAACGGTGACGGCCGTATTCTTGTTCGTCCATCTGGAACAGAGCCGCTTGTACGTGTCATGGCAGAGGCGAAAACAAAAGAGCTATGTGATGAATATGTGACTCGAATTACCGCTGTAGTGAAAGAGGAAATGGGTATTGAGTAATAGATATCAAAGCAAATCGCTAGTAGCGGTTTGCTTTTTTTCGAATAAACGTCATAAATGGATGGATTTGTACGAATCTTATACGCGAGGGCAATTAACTGTTGTCTTCATACATAGGAGAGCACATCAAAGGTAGAACGTGACAAGCCTCATCGCATATAGTGTATGGAGGTCTTACTTTCTTGAAAGGGATCACCCGCTAAATTGTGATTGACGGAGGTCAGACCTTATAGTACAATCATCCTTGTGTTACTGGATTTTTATTCTATCAGGAAAGGCAGGGTAGATGTTCAGAAACTCTCTTATAATTATAGCGCCCGAACTAAGCGATCGGACGAAAGATGCTTAGTTGACGAGGATGGAGGTTATCGAATTTTCGGCGGATGCCTCCCGGCTGATCAAAAAAGAGATCACAGCCGTAAGTGTTTCTTTAAAGCAAAGAGGTGACTCTTTGTACAAAGGGAATACACATGATCTCCCAAATTAAACATGTAGAGAGGGACGAAGAAATGTCCCTTCTATTGTAGTAGGCTTTCTTTGTCCCTTTCACATGATCGGGAGGAAGAATATTTATGTGTGGAATCGTAGGTTATATTGGTCAGAATGATGCGAAGGAAATCTTATTAAAAGGTTTAGAGAAGCTTGAGTACCGTGGGTATGACTCTGCAGGTATCGCTGTGGCAAACGAAGAAGGCGTGCATGTGTTCAAAGAAAAAGGACGTATCGCTGAGCTTCGTGAAGTTGTTGATGCAAACGTAGCATCTTCAGCTGGAATCGGACATACACGCTGGGCAACACACGGTGTACCAAGCCATCTAAATGCGCATCCGCATCAAAGTGCTTCTGGCCGTTTTACGCTTGTTCATAACGGTGTCATTGAGAACTATGTACAATTGACACGCGAATATTTACAAGACGTCACACTAAAAAGCGACACAGATACAGAGGTTGTTGTTCAAGTCATCGAACAATTTGTGAACAGAGGTCTTGATACAGAGGAAGCTTTCCGTCAAACGCTTCTTCAACTAAAAGGCTCTTACGCAATTGCTCTTTTCGATAACGAAAACAAAGAAACAATCTATGTGGCGAAAAACAAAAGCCCATTATTGGTTGGTTTCGGAGAAGATTTCAACGTTGTCGCTTCTGACGCAATGGCGATGCTTCAAGTAACAAACGAATATGCGGAATTAATGGATAAAGAAATGGTCATTGTCACAAAAGACGAGGTGATCATCAAAAACCTTGACGGTGATATCATGACACGTCCTTCTTATATCGCTGAGCTAGATGCAAGCGACATCGAGAAAGGCACATATCCTCACTACATGTTAAAAGAAACGGATGAGCAGCCGCTTGTCATGCGCAAAATCATCCAAGAATATCAAGACGAAAACGGCAAGCTGTCAGTCGCTGGCGATATCGCAAGCGCAGTAGCAGAAGCAGACCGCATTTACATCGTGGCTTGTGGAACGAGCTATCATGCAGGACTTGTTGGTAAACAATATATTGAAGACTGGGCAAAAGTACCTGTAGAAGTCCATGTAGCAAGTGAATTCTCTTACAACATGCCGCTTCTATCGAAAAAGCCGTTGTTCATCTTCCTTTCTCAATCTGGGGAGACTGCGGACAGCCGTGCTGTACTTGTTCAAGTCAAAGAGCTGGGTCATAAAGCATTAACAATCACAAACGTACCAGGATCTACGCTTTCTCGTGAAGCGGACTTCACATTGCTTCTTCATGCAGGACCAGAAATCGCAGTGGCTTCAACAAAAGCTTACACAGCGCAAATCGCTGTTCTTGCAATCCTTGCATCCGTTGCAGCTGAATTAAATGGTCAATCTCTTGACTTCGATCTTGTGAAAGAGCTTGGGATTGTGGCAAATGCAATGGAAGCCCTTGTCGATCAAAAGGATGAAATGGAACAAATCGCTCGTGACTTCTTCACAGTGACACGTAACGCATTCTTTATCGGAAGAGGACTTGATTACTATGTGTGCCTTGAAGGTTCACTCAAACTAAAAGAGATCTCTTACATCCAAGCAGAAGGATTTGCTGGCGGAGAACTCAAACACGGCACAATTGCTTTAATTGAAGAAGGCACACCAGTCATTGCCCTTGCAACGCAAGAGCACGTGAACCTCAGCATTCGCGGTAACGTCAAAGAAGTCGTTGCACGCGGCGCAAACCCATGTGTCATCTCACTAAAAGGCTTAGAAGACGAAGGCGACCGTTTCGTCCTTCCAGCTGTACACCCAGCACTTGCACCACTTGCATCTGTTGTTCCATTACAGCTAATCGCTTACTACGCAGCCCTTCACCGCGGGTGTGATGTGGATAAACCACGTAACCTTGCGAAGAGTGTGACGGTGGAGTAGGTTAATTTTAATAATGAAACACCCCTTTGAGAATCTGTTAAAGGGGTGTTTTTTGTTTAGGGTACTATTATTTTTGAATAATCACCATTTTCAAAGCGTTTAAGGAGATTTTCAATCTTTTTTATGCATATTAATGAGTGACTATAAACTCCAAGTTCTTTTAATAAACTGATGTTCTCTATTTTGCAAACAGGTATTTTCCAATTATTTTCTTTTTGTTTTACTAAGTCACCTTTAATTAAAGAAGTCAATGTATTTTGGGGAATCGGAGGTAAATCCCAAAAATCAAAATCAGCTATTTCTAATTTCTCAATAAGATTTTGTTCGTCATTAATACTATATTGTTGCCCGATATGATTAATCTCATCATGCTGATCATATTCCAATAACAATTCCATTGTTGATATAAGTTGTAATACCTTTGATGATTCATCGCCATCCCCCAAGTGCTTCATAAATCGCTTAATGGCAGGTTCAACATAGAATTGATTAAAATGATATGGCTTTAACTCTTCGAAAAGCCGATATAATATGCTTTCCCACTCACTGTTATAGATGTAGTATTCTCCAAATTCAGGATAAAATAGTTCGGATAATTCTTTTCCATTCTCCAGCTGTATTCGTTTGATTTTTTTTGAATTTTCACCCCATATTTCTGGGTAGATTTCTAGTAATTCATCATCATCAACGCTAAAACATATACTCATCGAAAAGCAAGCGACGAATAATGGAATATTAATAAAACGTAACCACTGTTCATCCTCTAGTATTAAATGTTCATACACAATATTTTTGAGTGAAGGGTTATCCGCTAAATGGTCTCTATAAATGTTACTTTTTAAAAATTCTCCTTTTCGGAATAAAGGTTTTTCTCGATACATGAATGAATAAAATGAATCAATACAAAAGTTAGTTAAATTTATTAATAATGTGGAATCTCCTTGAGTTAAATGGGTTAACATCTTCATATATATATCGCTTTCTCTCTCAGGCAGCATTGAACCGTGTTTTTCTAATGCTGAAATTAACAAATTCAAAGATTCTTTCGTATTTAGTAATTGGTAGATGTAAACTGGTGTATAATTGTCTAATGCGAGATTTAGCTTATCTTTGATGACATTCGAAAGTTTGCTCTTTGATATAAGTTCGATAACTTCATCATTTTCTATTAATGCCTCTTCTTTTCCATACATCCAATCATATGCGTTATATTTTACTGTATTTAGGTCATGTTCACTTGAATTATTCTCAGTTGGCAAATGACCGTTCATTATTGAATAGTCATTATTTATTCGTGTAGGAGAACGTCCATATAAAAGCTCGATTTCTTTATCCATTTCTATTGAGTATTGAACTTCAAAAAAATCATATAAATCAGGAATGCTATCAATTAATATATCTAATTCTACATCCATGCAGTATTCATCTAAAAAATCTAACTCTGAAAAAATTAATTGTTTTATATTTTTTCTAATTTGTGAGTTATGAGATTCATGAAATATTGCGTACTCCCTAGGGAATATTTCTCGAAAACGCTCTATTTCCTTATAATGAAACACACTAAAGGCGTTTTTAAAGTATTTATCTAATAATTTATATCCGTTAAAATTCATTCCGATATTCGTACAACTTACAATAATATCAGGTAAATTTTGCAGATCATTATATTGATAGTCTTTAGGATCATTACTCCCCATATCAATGCAGTACTGGTTGATTTTACGCTTTAAAAATTTATAAAGACTCGGTTGTTTTTGATTTTGTTTTAGATAAACTCTAAGTAAATGAAAGAATCTATCTAAGCTTCCCTTTTCTTGATCTAACATATCAATATCAAAATTCCACATATTATAGTGTTCTGAAAAACTATTTGTATAATTATCATAATGTTCCATACAACTTTGTATGATTTGTTCACTAACATTTGAACTACAAGAAGGTGATATATTCTTATATAGAAACAATAATTGGTTATAGAAGGAGCAGCAAGGTAGTAGTTTTGGAATCCATTGTTCAGAATTCGCTTTCAAGAAGTCAAGCAGAAAATCTTGTGCCGATGGGTTAATAAAATATAAAAAGATATCATCATACTCATCATCATAAATTGTCTTGATCATGGTTTCTTCAAGTTCTCTAAGACTCTCACTTAAATTCTTCGTGTGCGTTTCAGTGAAATAATAGTGTAAAGAATTTTTGTAGCAGATTTCAATATCCTCTTGTAATGAGGGTGTCGAAGTAATTAGTAGTAGCAAAGCTACAAGCTTTGCTTCATTAGATAAATTATCAAAAATATCTCTCCAAAAATCACTTGGACAATCTAAATAATTTAACAATCGGTTTAAGTAATCCTCTGGTGTTTCATAACTTTGAGATTGTTGATCTAAAAATAGTGATAGTACCCTTGGATTGTAATTGTCGTGATATACAATTTCATCTGTATGAAGATGCAAATAGTTAACATACTCATAATTCAGTTTTGAGTAATAGATACGACTAAATAAAATACTTGCTCTTTCACTCTCTGTGTATGCTTCCAAGTTGCAAATTAAAGTATAGTTATCAAATACTTTTGTTAGTAAAGGACTTTTATGAATGAGTTGTTGAAGAATATATTCCCTTGTTGTAATAATTAATCTTGTATCATTAGGGAAATTTTCGATATCCTTTATTAACTTAGCTAATCGTTCTTCTTCTTTTTTATTTTTTTCTTTTTCGAGGATACTTCCCCAGTAATCATCTAAAATAAAAACTTGTATTTGGTGATCATCTAACATACTGTATATATCATCGATTGAGTATACCCATCTAAAGCCGTCTAAATGATTTTGATACAAATGTGCTAAAGCTAGAATTTGAGCAATCGTTGTTTTTCCAACACCTGGTTCTCCGGAAAGTATAATAGTTCGATTACTGTCCCAATTCGAAACCGCTGATCTATAGACTTTTGAGGGTACAAAAGTTTTGGCTGCTTTACAAGCATCTTTTAATCTATAGGCAGACTCTTTATAAATACGACTATGTAAGTATTTTTTTAACAAATGTTCTAGGACATTTGAGTTTGGGATTAAGAGCTTTGGTTGGTTGATTATCACTTTTCTGTAAGTCGGCTGTGAAAGGAGTGTGTTCAATTGAACTCTATCTAATATATCGTGTTCAGTAACGTTGAATTCTTTAAATAATTCAACAATATCTTTTGCTTGTTGTCGTGTTAACTCCATTGATACTCCTAAGATATATCGATCTGGTTTTAATTTACGGATTTTTTGTAGATCCTGCTTTAGAGATTTCATTAATGGTTTAAAAAATTGCTGACCATAACGCTTAACTTGTATGATGATTTTAGTTTTACCGTCTGTATAAAATCCATCAATACCTTGATCTTGCCCCTCTTTAAAGGTTCTAAAGGGAACTTTCTCTCTTTGAGAGACCACATCACATACCAACATTTCAAACTCTAATGGTTGAAGTAACGCATGAAAATCGTAATTAGACAATTCTCTTCTTCCTTTCACATATTGATAACCAGTAATTATATCATAATTTATGTATATTTGGTTATTATTGTTATATTCATGTTGAAGCTAGATTCCTCAATATTAGTTTGGACATAAAAGGTTAGGCGGAATAAAACGTAAGGGTAACTATCATCGATAAAAGTACTTTAATAAAGAAAAGGAGAATAACACATGACCAAACCTAAAATCTATAAAATGAGCTTCGCAAAAGTCTATCCTCTCTATATCGCAAAGGCAGAGAGAAAAGGACGAACAAAGGCTGAAGTCGATACGATTATTTGTTGGTTAACAGGGTACAGTCCAGAAGAGTTACAGGAACAGTTGAACAAACAGATAGACGTTGAAACCTTTTTTTTTGAGGCTCCTGAGCTGCATCCTTCCCGCAGTTTAATCAAAGGGGTTATCTGTGGTGTTCGAGTGGAGGATATTGAGGAAGAAACCATGAAAAACATTCGTTATCTGGATAAGCTAATTGATGAATTAGCGAAAGGAAAGAAGATGGAAAAGATTTTGCGAGGTTCATCATAAACATCTATAACACGTAAGCCCAGTGAACGCACCTTCACTGGGCTTTTTTATATCTTATAGACCACTCGATCGATAAAAATAAAATCCATTTGAACGAAGTCACCCTTCATGTCGTCAAAAGAAGTGATATCAAAACAAATTGGTGTTTGAAAAGGGAGTGGCGTGGATGGATATGAAGATGATATTACCTCTTATTTTACTGCAAGCGATTTTGATGGTGATTGGTTTGTTCGATTTGCTGAAAAGAGATCCATCGAGAATCAGGGGAGAAGTGAAGTGGGTTTGGGCTTTGGTGATTGTGTTTGTGGCGAGTGTCGGTCCTATTGCGTATTTCATTTTTGGTCGTAAGCATTCTTAAAAGGGGGAGTTCGGTTGAATATGTTGGAGTGTCATGGGCTGACGAAATCGTATGGTCGGCATGAAATTTTAAAAAACGTTTCGTTTTCTGTTGGGGAGGTTGGATGTGTCGGCTTTTTAGGAGCCAATGGAGCGGGGAAGACAACGACGATTCGGATTTTGACGGGGCTTGCTCGTCCTACGTCTGGCGTTGTGAAGGTGGCGGGTATGGATGTGACAAAGGACATGGATGACATTAGTCATGTGATTGGCTATTGTCCGCAACAGCCTGCATTTTATCAGGATATGACGGGGCAGGAGTGGATGCATTGGGTTGGCGGGTTATTTCAATTAGAGAAAAACATCATTCGCTCCAAAACAGAGGAGCTGTTGAAGCTTTGCCGCATATATGAGGCGAAGGATCGTGCCATTGGCAGCTATAGCGGAGGGATGAAGCAAAGGCTCGCCATTGCACAAGCGCTCATCAACAGCCCGAAGGTTCTTATTCTAGATGAGCCTGTGTCTGCACTTGATCCAATGGGAAGGAAAGATGTCCTGACTTTGATTGAGCGTCTGAAACAAGAGATGCTGATCTTTATGTCGACCCATATTTTAGATGATATTGAACGTGTGGCGGATCATATTATCATGATCAACAGCGGCGAAATTGAGATGTCCTCTTCGATGAAACAAATCAAAGAAGACTATATTCAGCCAGTGATTGAATTTCAATTAGAACAACAGAATACGAAACTAGTGGCTTTGTTAAAAGAACGGGATTGGGTGGAGGAATGCATGGAGATAGGAAACGCTTATCAGGTGCGAGTCAAAGATCAGCAAACAGCATTGAAGGAGCTGCCGGGGCTCATCACTGAAACTGGCGGTGTTCTTCTCCAATATCGACTATCTAAGCTGACGCTTGAAGATATTTTCATGAAGGTTGTGACGGCATGATGATGTTGAAAAAGGAATTTAGGGAGTTATTCACTAGTTATAAAATCTTATTTGTACCGATCATTTTTACGATTTTAATGATTACACAGCCTATTACGCTCAAAATGCTGCCGGATCTTTTGTCGAAATCAGCGAATCTACCTGAAGGGTCCACATTTTATATACCAGAGCCTAGCGCTGGTGAGGCTTTAGCCAGTGCATTGAGTAAATTTGATTCGCTTGGCGTTTTTATTCTCATTATGATCGTGATGGGGACGATTGCTGGAGAGCGTGCCTCTGGGGTGACGGCGATGATTATGGTGAAACCGATCAGTCGAATGAGTTATTATGTCTCAAAAATATGTGCCTATGCCTGTTTGACTTTGTTTAGTTTGGTAGTGGCGGTGCTTGCTTCCGTTTATTATGTGGACATCCAATTTGGGCATCTGGATTGGGTCAATGTCGTAAAAGGAACACTTCTTTATTATCCCAATTTATTGCTGATTGTCGTGTCGACCATTTGTGCTTCGGCATTCTTTACGCGTTCCGTCACAGCTGGCGGTGTATCGCTTTTGATCAACCTTATTCTATTTACCGTTCCTTCATTTTATGAGGATACATTAGGGAAGTTTGCGCCTAAAGGCGTAACAAGTGCAGCCGAGGAGATGATTTATAAAGGGACTTATTCGGATCAGGCACTTACAAGCTTTCTAGGTGTATCGGTATTGATTGGTTTCTTTTTTCTCATCGGATGGTTTCTTTTTAGAAAACAAGAATTATAGCAGGCGGTTGCGATTGTTTCTTCAGGTTTACTATGAGCATAAAAATCTGAATACCGTTGAAAGTTTGATATGATGATAAAAATTGACTGTATTTTCAGAAAAGGAGTTTTTATCAATGAAAACATCACGTAATCCGGAGGCCATTCACCCGCCAGTTGCACCCTACACTCATCAAATAGAAACAACAGGACCACAGCGGTGGTTAACCCTATCAGGTCAAGTAGGGATGGAGGTGGATGGAACAATTCCAGAGAGCCCATTGGAACAGCTCGAATTAGCGTTAGAGAATGTGAAACGAAACGTAGAAGCGGCGGATATGGCGGTGAAGGACATCACGAAACTAGTATTTTATCTCGTAGGAGAGTTCGATGCTGAGAGCAGGAAACAAATCATGGGGCAGTTTTTGGGCGATCATCTGCCTTGTATGACGATGATTTATGTGGTGGCATTGGCTTCACCTGCTCTAAAGGTAGAGGTGGATACTTGGGCGTGTCAGGAGATTTAATAGGTAAAAGATTGGGTGATTGATGCTCAATCTTTTTTTGTTTTGTGAAATTTTTAAGGGTTCTTGTTGAATAAATTATCTTTAACTTTATATTCTTTATATGGTAATATCAAGGTTAATATCGAGCCGACCTCATTACATTTACATGTCATCGTAATTAACATCCAATTAGTTAGTAAGTATCAGGGAGGAGAGCGTGTTGTTTTTATCAAATAAAGGATTAAAAAGAAACGCCATTTTTTTCGCAGTTGTGGGAGCTGTTTTGCTAATTCTCATGATGCTGAAATGGCTGCCGATTTCTGCAGACTGGGAGTTGCCATTGATTTTGTTTGGATTGGGGATTTTGTTTTATGTGAAGAGAGTGCTTTTTAAAGAGGAAAAAGCATAAGGCATGAGTTTCCTACCGAGGTGATCTAGAAAGGTACAGTTGATGAAATGGAATAAATAAAAGATTGGATGTTGAATCCAATCTTTTATTCATTTTTATTAATTCCTGTATTGAGTTTAAAAACAAGGGAATGTTGTTATATCCTCAGAGCAGTGTTTGAATCACATTTTAAAAACCCAATGTCTTCCATGTATTTGAAATAGCGTTTGATTAAATGATCATCCATAGGAGGATAGGTCATTCCATGTGCTTGTAGAACCGTTTGTGTATTTGTTGAGTCAAAGTGCGCCATGTTTTCGTAGAGTTCCCAGACTGTTTTGTCTCGTTCTACCTTTTCAGAGAGCATTGGAAGAAATGGCGTAAGGGCGTTGTCTGCATGTTGGTCGCTTGCTTTAATGAGTGCTTCTACCCAATCGTTATAAGATATCTTTTCTAATGGATAGCCTATTTCTTCTGTTATTTTTTGAAAAAACTCACCTAATTCCATACTTTCTTCTTGTGGCGGGACAAGGTGATAGGCTTTGCCGAAGTTGGCGGGGTCTTTGCATATGGTTGTAATGGCTTTTGAGACAAAGTCGACGGGTACGAATTCTTTTCGTTGATTCGGTAGCTCACCGTAAGCCTTTAACTGGATGCACCCTTTGATCAGCCTTGCCATGTAATCCTCTGTATTATGAACGCCTGTTTGACTGTCGCCCATGATGAAGCCGGGGCGAAGAACTGTGATAGGCACTCCGCGTTTTTTTGCTTCCCACACGAGTTTTTCTGCGACCCATTTGCTTTGAGAATACCCAATGTCCTTTTCTACAATAGGAAGATAAGCATCAATGGATGTATCTTCAAAAAGAATGGTCGTCCCATCTAGATACCCGGCAGGCCCAAATATGGCAATGGTCGATAGGAAATGAACAGGCTTTACCTGTTCTGTGCAGGCGAGTTTGATGATATTTTCAGTGCCGGTGACATTTGTATCCTTGTGCATGTGATAGGGCTGAACGTAATTGACTTTTGCTCCATTATGATAGATAGCATCGATGGTTTGGGCGAGCTGTTGAAATTCATCGGTTGATAGTCCTAGTTGGGGCTTGTCCAAGTAACCTACAATCGGCTTTAGGTGTTTCAGATAATGTTCATCCCATAGGTGATATTTCTCCATATTTACTTGTATTCTCTGTCGTGCGTGCTGCTTGTCTCTTGCTCTGACAACACAATAAATTTGAATGGTGGGATGCATCTGAACTAGTTCTTTGATGAGATAAGCGCCTAGAAAGCCTGTTGCTCCTGTTAATAACACGACATTCTGTTTAAATGAACTAGATTTGAATGGGTGTGTAGGCTGAATGTCTCCATCTAAAAAACCTTCTGATTTGAGCTTTTGTTTCGTCTGAGGAGTTTGTTCTTGTAGCAAACAATTCATTTTTTTTATGGTGGGGTGCTCATAAAGGGTGCTGGCAGGTAATTCGACGTGTAATGTTTCCTGCATACGCATTAAGGTTTTGGCAGCAAGGATGGAGTTTCCCCCTAAGTCGAAGAAGTGATCGTTTGTGCCAATGGGCTCTACCTTTAATAGGTCTGTCCATATTTCACAGAGTGCTTCCTCGATTTGATCGGTTGGAGCGACATATTCAGTTTGCAGGCTGGGTCTATCAAAATGATATCTTGGCAGTGCCTTTCGATCAACTTTCCCATTCGTCGTCGTAGGGAAATTTTTCAATAGAACATAATGTGCAGGGCGCATGAAATCAGGGAATGTTTGCTTTGCATAAGATTGAATGGTATGTAGATCCCATGTCTTTTTGTTGAACGGAATGATGTAGGCAATGATGCGTTTATCTCCAGGTGTAACCTCTGTGGCTGTCACTAAACAGGATTTAACACTTGGGTGCTTGATCAGCACATGTTCAATCTCGCTAAGCTCAATACGAAAGCCTCTAATTTTGACTTGGTCATCTTTTCTACCAACATATTCAATCAGGCCATCAGGTTGTTGTCGAACAAGATCCCCTGTTTTGTAATAGGTTCTTCCATCCCGCTCGATGAAACGTTCCTTTGTCAGGCTTTCTCTTCGCCAGTAGCCTAATGCTAGTCCATCTCCTGAAGTAATGAGTTCCCCTATTTGTCCTTGAGAGACAGATTCACCTTGTTCATTTGTGATGTCAATGATGGTTCCTGATACTGGTCTTCCAATCGGTATACTGACTAGCTCATCCCAAGTGTTTGGCAGTTGAAAAGTTGTTGTGAAAATTGTATTTTCTGTGGGGCCATAACCATTAATAATAGTGGTATTAGGAAGCTCTTTTAATGCTTGATGAACGATTTGAGGAGACATAACATCTCCACCAGATACGATGCATTTAACTGATTTGACATCGTTTAGGTGTGACTCCATCATCAAGTTGAACAATCCAGTAGTTAAAAAAAGAATAGAAACATCATAGTCTTTAATGGTTTGACTAACGAGTTCAGGAGTCAGTTTTCCAGAAGGAGGAATAGCGAGTGTCGCTCCATTTAATAAAGCGGACCATATTTCAAATGTAGAGGAATCAAAAGAGATGGTAGATAATAATGCTAACGTATCAGAAGAATCAACGGGCAGAAAGGAAGGATGATGCGTTAGGTGCATGATACATCTATGTGAAATGACAACACCTTTTGGTTTTCCTGTTGTGCCAGAGGTATACATGATATAAGCGGCATCAGAAGGTTTGACATCAATGGACGGGTTTGACGTTGATTGCGTAAGGATGAGATCTTTTTCTTTATCTAAGCAGATCGTAGGAATAGGCAAGGAAGTCAGGCTTGGAGAGACATGTGATGTTGTGAGTAAAAAGGATAGTTCGGCATCTTCAATCATAAATTGAATACGTTCACTAGGGTATTGTATGTCTATAGGCACATAAACCGCTCCTATTTTGGTGATAGCCAGAATAGAGACAATCAATTGTGATGATCTATCTAAGGCTAGGCCGATATGAGAAGTTTTCGTTACGCCCATTTTGATCAGATAATTGGCAAACTGGTTACTTTGTTCCTCGAGTTCAGCATATGTGATATTCTGATGGTTGCACGCTAAAGCTGGATGATGTGGCGTGTGAGTGGCGTGGTGTCTCATGATATCACATAAATTTTGAGCAGTCATGATGATATTCCCCCTCTGAAATTTGATAGATTAGGAACCTTATTCCTAAATCCACCCAAAGTGTATATGAAGAAATATCCATTGTCAATGCAGAGATGTTTTTAATTAAATGTTAAATTCATACAATCGTTGAATTGATATTATTTTCGAAATTAGAAATGAATTTAAGGAATTTGTGACTTTAGTCTTGAATGAGTATTGTCACTATAAAGATGAAAATTGAAACGTGATAGGATGGTTCAAACCAGTTTAATGATAGGGCGAGATATTACATTTTTATTAGAAATATAGTTACATCTTTCAATAATTTTTTGGTAAAATATACAGGTATATCTTAAATTTGTTATATTTTTAAGGAGCTGTCGTGTTGAAGGGATCTAGGGTTGAGTTAATTGATAGTTTACGTGGTTTTAGTTTATTAGGTATTTTGATCGTGAATATGCTTAATTTTCAATATGATTATGATTTTGAGAAAATGTTTGATTCGAGTTTTTGGGGGCAGGAATTCGGCGTTTATCTGACTGAAATATTGTTCCAAGGGTCTTTTTATCCGATTTTTTCCTTTTTGTTTGGGTATTCTTTTATCAAGCTGATTGAATCTACGAAAGCTAAGGGACTAAATACGAATGCCATTGTCGTCCGCCGTGGTTTTGGTCTGATTGTGCTTGGAATGCTGCATTACATCTTTATTTGGAATGGTGACATTCTTCTTTATTATGGAGCTTGTATGCTTTTCTTGATGATGTTTATGAGCAGCCGGATCAAAACAATGCTGATTTGGTCGGGTGTGTTAGGTGCATTGTCATTAGTCGTTTCGCCATACATGATGAAACTTGTTCATGGGACTGATGAATTATTAACCGATGTGTATGCGAAGGGTGATTATGCTGATATTTTGCTCAGCCGGATTACGGTTGAAGACGATATGATGATTGTGACCATTATTTTGGCGATCGTGAGCATTACGCTTATGCCGATACTAGGGTTTCTTTTCGGTACGATGACGGTGGGGCCGTTTGCATTGCTAGGTATGGTGATTGGTAAACGAGGACATCTCACGGAAGAAGATCGAGGGATGGCTTATCGCAAAGGCTGGGTCTGGGTCATTGTCGTCGGGCTTGCACTAAAATGTGCGACGTTCATTGATACGCCTTGGAGTGAATTCGTTATGATTCTCGGTGGCTATGTACTGG
This sequence comes from Bacillus sp. FSL K6-1145, assembly GCF_038003425.1. Classification (NCBI taxonomy): domain Bacteria; kingdom Bacillati; phylum Bacillota; class Bacilli; order Caryophanales; family Bacillaceae; genus Bacillus; species Bacillus sp. FSL K6-1145. The sequence goes on from NZ_JBBOPC010000001.1 coordinate 203,274, forward strand.
CGATCGGGTATATTCAAGCTTTTATTGTTTTCTACTATTCGAAGGCAGCCGAAGGCCTCAAACGTTTGCTTGCAGGGCTTGGTCGTTTGTCCCTATCAAATTATTTGGCGCAGTCGATCATTTGTACAACGATTTTCTATTCTTATGGACTTGGTCTATTTGGACAGATGGGGTCAATGTTTGGACTGCTGCTTGCTGTTGGACTGTACACAGCACAGCTGTTCATCAGCTATCTCTATTTGAAAAAATGGAGAAGAGGTCCTGTGGAGTGGATGATGGGAAAATGGGTGTATTGGAGATAAATGTTTTGGGGGAAGGCCGCATAGCTGAAGAGCTGTGCGGTTTTTTTAGTTGAATTGCAATCAAAAAATGGTTGATTATTCTCTTAGTGTGTATATAATGTATATATAGTGTATATACAATATTTTGTTCCAACTATCAGAAAAAAGAGGTTTTTATATGCAAATTACGATTTCAAACTACTCTAAGGAGCCCATCTATGAGCAAATTACGAATCAAATCAAATCGATGATTTTAACGAGTGAGCTGGCGGAAGGCGCGGCACTGCCGTCTATTCGAAAGCTGGCGAAGGATTTACAAATCAGCGTCATTACAACAAAGCGAGCATATGAAGAGTTAGAGAAGGCAGGATTTATTTATTCGATTGTCGGTAAGGGATCATTTGTTGCGGAGCAAAACCTAGAGGTCATGAGAGAGAAAAAATTGAAGGTGATTGAGGAACAGCTTGGAGCAGTTGTCACAAACGGCAAGGAATTAGGCTTATCTTTCGATGAATTGCAGCAGTTATTAAAGTTCTTGTATGAGGAGTGAGAAGAGTGGAGCACGTGATTGAATTCAAAGGAGTATCAAAACGATTCAAGGACTTTTCTGTTCAGAATCTTGATTTACAGGTCAAAAAAGGCTTTGTTACTGGGTTTATTGGAGAAAATGGCGCCGGTAAGTCGACGACGATTAAAATGATTATGAATTTGTTAAAACCAGATTCGGGTGAGGTTAAAATTTTCGGTTTAGATTATCGCACCCATGAAAAAGAGATTAAGGAACGAATCGGCTTTGTTTACGATGCTAACGTTTTTTTCCCAGGATTGAATTTAAAAGACATTAAACGAATTGTGGCACCTGCCTATAAACGCTGGGATGACCAGCTTTTTTATCAATATATTGAACAGTTTGGTCTGCCGCTGAATAAAGCGATCAAAACATTTTCAAAAGGGATGCAAATGAAGGCGTCACTTGCGATTGCGCTGTCGCATCATGCAGAGCTGATTATTATGGATGAACCAACTGCTGGGTTGGATCCGGTCTTTAGAAGAGAGTTGCTCGGTACGTTACAAGAATTGATGATTGATGGAAATCGAACGATCTTTTTCTCGACGCATATGACGACTGATTTAGATCGCATCGCGGATTATATTGCGTTTATACAAAATGGAAGATTGGTTTTTCAACAGTCGATTCACGAGGTAGCGGAGAATTATGCGCTTGTGAAGGGGAGCCTGGATTTGTTGGATCGAGACACAGAAAAGGCGTTTATTCATATGCAGCGTACGGCAGCCGGATTTGAAGCATTAACAGATCGGATTGATGAGGTGAAACTTATTTTTGGGGATGCTGTTGTGATTGAACCGGCGTCGCTTGAGGATATCATGTTTTATTTGAAAGGCGGGGTTGCGCATGTTTCATTTAATTAAGCGTGATGTGATTTTGCAAAAGAAGCAGTTACTTATTTTTATTCCGTTTATCTTATTTTTTATTTTCATGGATGTCCATCCAGTATTAACGTTTCTAGTCGCTAGTGTCTTCATTCCATTTAACACATATGCTTATGATGAAATGGCAGAAACGAATATTCTCTTAAATTCTTTGCCTTATACACGGAATGAAATTATTGCAGCCCGTTATCTTGGTGCCGTTTTTTATATGGTCATTGCGATCGGGCTGACAAGTGCTGCTTTCTTTAGTTTTGGGAAGCTGTTTTCGATAACGGATATTGCTCTTGGCAGCGGGTTGTTTTTATTGTTTGCGGCGTGTACGTTTCCATTATTTTATATCTTAAAGCCTGGTTATATCACAACGGTAGTGCTCATTGGCTTTATCCTATTATCTACTATGGGACCGCCTGTTTTTCTCTATTTAGCAGAGCAATTCAGTGGGATCACTGATTTTATCATGAATTTATCGATCCCGATTGTATATACGGGGTCAACTGTGCTGATTATGCTCATCTACTTGCTGTCTTGGGGGCTTTCTACTGCGATTTACCAGAGGAAAGTGTTTTAAATCAGATGATCACATCATTTATAGAGAATCATTCATTTTGAGGTAGGCCTTTCAAAATGGATGATTCTTTTTTTTGCATCCGGTGAAATTGACATACAGAAGAAAAGAGGTTATTGTTAATTAACATAATGTTAATTATTTTTAACATATTGTTAAAAAAATCTTCCTTTAAGAAAGGAATTTGAAATGGAGATTAAAAATAGAATTAAGGTATTACGGGCAGAAAAAGACTGGACACAAAAGGATTTGGCAGAGAAGTTAGGTGTGACTCGTCAAACTGTGGCAGCGATTGAAAATGGTAAATATTCTTTGTCCTTAAAACTAGCATTTCAAATTGCGAGAACATTTGAAGTTGATTTATATGACGTATTTCAAGAGGTCGACAAGGAGGAACAACGATGATGACGACGATCATACTTTATTCTCTGATTATCCTTTCTATCTTAAGTACGGCCTTTCAATATAAGAAAAGCCGTGAATATAAGCAGGATGAACGGGGTCAATTTATTTTAGCGAAAGCCGGAAGTTTTTCTATTGTAGGTGTTGCTTTAGCTTATCTATTAGTTGTTATCATTCAATCTTTAGTCCATCAATTTTCATCTCCAACAGAGTGGTTTTATATAGCGATTACTTTTATGTATGTATCAAGTGTTTGCGCAAATACAATCGGTATCATCTATTGTGAAAGAAAATATTAAATTTCATCGATGGATGTAAGCTAGAGTTCTTCATCATGAAGGGAAGAGAAAACCAATGAAAAAAATATTGAGAATCATGCTGATATCTATATGTACCATTATCACGGTCATGGTTGTTTTTCTAGCTACTGTTTATTTTGTAAACCTCATTAGTAATGAACGGGAGAAGGGGAAAATAGAAGCTTATGGGCAAAAGGTCTTGGTGGATGGGAAGCAAATGAATGTGCTCATTCAAGGCGATGGGAAAGAAACGATTGTACTTCTGCCAGGCTATGGAACTGCTTCGCCAGTGCTAGATTTTAAGCCGCTAGTAGATGAATTATCACCTTATTATAGAGTCGTAGTAATTGAACCATTTGGCTATGGTTTAAGTGACGATACAGATAAAGCACGGACAAGTCAAAACATTGTGGATGAGATTCATGAATGTTTGCAGAAGCTCAACATTAATGAGTATACGTTGATGGGGCATTCGATTTTTGGCATTTATGGATTAGAATATGTGAATCAATATGAAAAAGAAGTGAAAGCATTTGTTGGAATTGATAATAGTGTTCCTAAGCAGGAAACGGATGAATTGCCGGTTTCCAGTTTGCAACTGCTCAATCAATCTGGCCTTTACAGATTGTTATTGAAAGTGAATCCAGATCAACTGGTGATGCCTAAAGTAGATGATCGAACGAAAGATCAGATTAAAATGCTGACCTTCCGAAATTTCATGGATGAAAGCCAAGCTAGTGAGGCAGATAACTTTAGAAACAATTTTAAAAACGCTCAACGCCTACATTTTCCTAAAAAGCTCCCTGTAGTTTTCTATCTAGCAGATCAAACGGAGAAAGAAACACCAAACTGGAAACCAATGCATGAAGAGCTATTGAAAAATGTAGATCACGGCAAAGTGGTTACTTTCAAAGGCGGCCATTATTTGCATCATACGAAATCAAAGGAAATCGCAGATGATTTTAGAGAGTTTCTATCTAACAACGAGAGTCATCGTTAGTAATATACCATCACGGCATCATCTAGTGACCCAAGTTAAAAAAAAGAGACCGTGTGAGCGGTCTTTTTTTATATAAAGAACCTATATTGACAGTTTATCATGAAGTAGATTAAAATACATACCAACGGTCGGTATGTAAAAGGAGGCGTTTCATTTGGCCAGAAATAAATATCCAGAAAAGACAATCCAGCAAATTTTAGATGTGTCGACAAAGCTGTTTCAGGAAAAAGGATTCGAAAAGACGAGTTTGCAGGATATTATCCATGAATTGAACATGTCTAAAGGGGCTATTTATCATCATTTCAAATCGAAGGAAGAAATATTACGTGCCGTGATGGAGAGGCAATTTCGTCATGCGACAGAGAAGCTTGAAGATCTGATTAAGCATACAGAAGCAGCGCATGCAAAAGAGAAGCTGCAGCGTATTTTAGAGCAGCTAGTGGCAGATCCAAAATCTCATTCGATTGATGGGATCTTGGTTGACCAGATCAAAAACCCGCAATTTGTGGTTGAAGGGATGAAGGCAGGAGTCAATCAGGATGCGCTTAAAATCAAACAGCTGATTCTTGAAGGAATTGATGATGGTTCGATGACAACTGCATTTCCTGGTGAAGTGGCAGAAGTGTTTATGCTTCTCGTGAATATATGGCTGAACCCAACGTTATTTGCTCGTGATGAGCAGGAAACTAGTCAGCGTTTACTGTTTTTACAACAGATGATGAAAGGTCTCGGAGTGGATGTGGTGAGTGATCTATTTATTCAAAAGGTCACAGCGCATTATGCTGGGATTGGTGGATATGATCAGCCTGGAACCTAAATGGCCAGAAAAGAGTCAAAAGCAAAATTCATTTCATAGGAGGATCCCTTATGCTTCACTTCGTAAAACTTGAGCTAAGAAAAAGTCATATGAAACATTATATTCAAGCTAGTATGATTATCAGTATTGTACTGCTGGTGTTTATTTATTTTGTCGCGTTTGTTGCACAGGTTGAACAGGAAATAGGTTTTCAGCAATATCCGAATATTTATTTGTTGACGAGTATAGTATGGATGATCTTTTTTTCGATCGTCACAGCCATGATGTATTGTCGAGTAATAGTGACCGCATTGAAAGAACATGAATCTCATTCATTAAGTATGAAGTCATCCCTCCTTTCGAGAATGGTTTGGATGCTGTGCTTTTCTACAATTGTCATGCTGTGTAGTATCATTCCGTCATTTGTTGTGTTTAGTGTCACTGAAACATTCTTCCCTATTGTTCAAGATGCGCTGACAGCGGATGTGATGCTCACTGTGATCAAAACGTACCTAGTGTTTACTTGCTGTATCAATGGTATTGGCATGATTGCGATGAGAGTGGGGGTAATGAAAAGGTCTACTTTCATGACCATACTGACTGCGATTGTTCTATGTGCTGTTTTAGGAAACGTATTAATCGCTGTTTATGGAAATGATCAAATGAATGTCATTTTGTCAGGAGTCATGATGATAGCGGTCCTCATTGTGATCTTGGAGTTATGGGGCCGCATGACCCGGCTTCAAGCGAGATAAGCGAGTATACAAGGAGGGAGACATATGGAGCATACGATTCAAATTGAAGAATCGGTCGTAGAATTATCGTTGGATTGGTTGCTCGGAGAGGTGTGTATTCAACACCATGATCATCCTTATCTCATCATTCGTCAAACGACCAATCAAGTGTTTCCAAAGCGTTATTTGATGCATCATCAGGTAAAAGATGGACGATTGTTCATTCAAGATAGACGGAAAAAAATACTCAGCTTTGGGCTTCAACTTTATAAAATCGATGTCGCTATTTTTCTCCCTAAACAACAATTACAGTCCATTTCCATTCGTTGTAAAGGAGCAAATCTTCAGGCAGAGAGATTGAAGGTGGAAAATGCCTCTTGTCATTTAACGTCTGGAAAAGCAATGCTATCAGGTGAAATCAAGCATCTCCATTTAGAGACAGTAGGTGGGCTTATTTCTAGTCGGCAACTGACCGCAAAAAGATTATTACTGCACGCCACATCGTCAAAAGTTGAGTTGTCGGGTGCCTTTTCTGACGTTGATCTGCATGTAACAGGTAGAAGGATGCAGATTCATTCTACAAACATGCTAAATTCACTTAAATCTACTTCAACTGGAGCAAATGTTAAAGTGACGATACCGGAAAATGATGGGTTTACTTGTTATGTAAAGAAAAGATCCGGTGCTTTCCGGAATGACTTTTCTTGTCATCGAGAGAAGGACAAAATGGTGCATAAAAATGGACTGCGATCCTTTGAGGTTGATATAAGAGGCGGTCAGTTTTTATTACGTCATCAGCTTTGAAATGACTTTCATCCCTTGATTCAATATATCAATATAAAACAATTTGAGTATCTCTTTATGTCGGAATATTTTGATAATAGTGTTTCTCTCAAAAAAACAATTGTTTTTTAAGGGTAGATTTATTATGATAATATACATCGAAAGATTGATGTTTCTCAATCAGAATGAACATTCTGATTTTTATTTTTTATGTTGTTTGTTGATGAGGGGGAAGAAAAGTGGCTCAAAAGGAATTAAAGAGAGGGTTAAGTGCCCGCCATATTCAAATGATCGCACTTGGCGGCACGATTGGTGTTGGCTTATTTATGGGGTCAGCCAAGGCCATTCAATGGACAGGTCCATCGGTTCTTCTCGCGTACGCAGTATGTGGTATCTTTATCTTTTTTATTATGCGTGCGATGGGAGAAATGTTGTACGTTGAACCGAGTACAGGTTCATTTGCTACATTTGGTCATCAATATATTCATCCGCTTGCGGGGTATATGACAGCTTGGAGTAACTGGTTCCAGTGGGTCATTGTTGGGATGTCGGAAATTATTGCCGTAGGCGCTTATATGAAATATTGGTTTCCGGAGCTGCCAGCGTGGATTCCAGGATTAATTGCGATGATTATTTTGGGAGCCGCCAACTTGATTTCGGTTAAATCGTTCGGTGAGTTCGAATTTTGGTTTGCAATGATCAAGATTGTGACGATTATTTTAATGATCATTGCAGGTCTAGGCATTATTTTCTTTGGATTTGGAAATGGCGGGACGCCTATTGGCTTGTCTAATCTGTGGGCGCACGGCGGGTTCTTTACAGGTGGATTTACCGGATTCTTGTTTGCGTTGTCGCTCGTCATTGCTGCCTATCAGGGTGTAGAGCTGATTGGGATTACAGCAGGTGAAGCACAAAATCCAGAAAAGACGCTGACCAATGCCATCAAAAGTATCATCTGGCGTATTTTGATTTTCTATATCGGTGCGATCTTTGTCATTGTGACAGTGTATCCTTGGGATCAGTTGAATACCCTTGGCAGTCCATTTGTGGCGACGTTTGCGAAAATTGGGATTACAGCAGCCGCTGGTATTATTAACTTTGTCGTCATTACAGCAGCGATGTCCGGCTGTAATAGTGGGATTTTCAGTGCGGGACGTATGCTTTATACATTAGGTGTGAATGGACAGGCGCCTGCTTTCTTCACCAAAATTTCGAAGAATGGTGTGCCGTATTTTGGGACATTCGCTGTGCTGATTGGTCTAGCGGTAGGAGTTGTCCTCAATTATGTTGCGCCACCAAACATTTTCGTCTATGTGTATAGTGCGAGTGTACTTCCTGGTATGGTGCCATGGTTTGTGATTTTGATTAGTCATATCGGCTTTAGAAAGGCGAAGGGATCTGCGCTTGATCAGCATCCATTCAAAATGCCGCTAGCGCCGTTTTCTAATTATCTTACAATCGGTTTCTTACTAATGGTGCTTGTATTTATGCTCATTAATCAGGATACGCGTATTTCTCTGATTGTGGCAATTGGGTTCTTAATTGTAGTAGCGCTTAGCTTCTATGTTTTTGGGATCGGGAAACGGAAGCCGATCGAAACAGCTTCTTCTGATCAAACGGTAAAATAATCAAAGGCCTTGCGGGATGGACCGCAAGGCTTTTTTTGTTTAGAGTGAAGCTTTTACACGGTTAAAGACATCTGGAAAGTTGGTGAAAAGACCGGTGACGCCGTATTGCAGTAAACGGGTCATGTCGGCTTCATTGTTGACCGTATATGGGTTGAGGAGGAGTCCGTGGCTTCTGACCTGTTGTACGTTTTCAAGTGTCAATGCTCTAAAATTCGGTCCGACACCCACTGCATAAGATTTGATGAAATCGAGCTGATCATCTGTGATGGACGTCATTTGTGTTCTGTCTAAAAGCTGTACTTTTGGAAGGCGTGGAGCTAATGTCTGTAGCTTTAGCAGGCTGTCTTGACTAAAGGATTGGATAATGACCTGCCCTTTTCTTGTGTGTTTCCCGAGGAGGTGATGTTTTTTTAGGGTCGCCAATAGCTTTTCTTCCATTTGCGGATAGATGTCTGGTTTTTTTGTTTCAATATAATAATTTTCTCGTTTGCCGAAATAGCGCAGCACTTCATCTAATGTGAGGACTCGCTGTCCGATATAGTTGGCATTTTGTCTGTCGGGATTGACTTCATTAAACCAAGTACCGGCATCAAGCTGTTTGATTTCGGCAAGTGTGAGGTCTTTGACCCAGCCTGTTCCGTTTGTGGTGCGGTCAACGGTTTCATCGTGCATGACGATGAGATGTCCATCCTTTGTCATTTGAAGGTCGAGTTCGAGGTAATCCGCATTCATCTTTGTGGCGAGTTTGTAAGAAGCCAGGGTATGCTCTGGTGCATACCCTGATGCTCCGCGATGTGCAACGGTTAGAATACGATCTGGAGATAAAAGATGTTCATGTGCCGATACGGTGGCCGGCACCCACGCAATAGACAGTAAAGCAAAAGAGAGCAACACGAAAGCAAGTAATCTACTTTTCTTCATATTTTATCCTCCTTTAACGGTAACTGTCTTCATCATAAGAAATAGATGTAAAGGGCATGTTGGGCGGATATGAATCTTTTATATGATTTTCATTAAGCTTGCTCTACGCGCTTCCCTGTATTCCAAGTCATCGCTAGGAAGACAATCGCAAGCACACAAGAACCAACCAATAAAATGAAGCCTCCTGTCCAGTCGTAATGATCCACGACGACGCCCATCATCGCATTGGCGAAGGCAGAGCCGCCAATATAGCCGAAGAAGCCTGTGAGTCCAGCCGCAGTGCCAGCCGCTTTTTTCGGAGCGAGGTCAATGGCTTGAAGTCCAATGAGCATGACAGGTCCGTAAATTAAAAAGCCGATGCTGATGAGGGCGATGTTATCGACCATTGGATTGCCAGCAGGGTTTAACCAGTAAACAAGCACCGCAATTAACACCCCAGCCATAAAGAGGACGCCTGCTGGTGCACGGCGGCTTCTAAAGAAGCGGTCACTGATCCAGCCGCACAATAATGTGCCAGGAATGCCTGCATATTCATAAAGAAAATATGACCAGCGCGAATGCTCTGGTGAAAAGCCCTTTGCTTCTGTTAAGTAGGTCGGCGCCCAGTCCACGACACCGTAACGGACGAAGTACACAAAGACGTTGGCAATGGCGATATACCAAAGGAATTTATTGTTGAGTACATACTTAAATAAAATCTCTTTCACTGTTAATTCTTTTTCTTGATCTTCATACTGCTGTGCCGGATAGTCATTGCGATATTCCTCAATTGGCGGAAGACCAGCGGATTGCGGGGTATCCCGGACGAGAAGAATGATCACGAAGGAGACGATAATAGCAATGATGGCAGGGAAGAAAAAGATACTTTTCCACGTCGCAAACAGCACGATCCCTAAGGTGATGAGCGGTGCAAGAATTCCCCCGCCAATATTGTGAGCGACGTTCCAAATGGACATTTTCGTTCCACGTTCACTAACCGAAAACCAATGCGCCATCGTCCGTCCGCATGGCGGCCACCCCATGCCCTGGAACCAGCCGTTTAAAAACATGAATAAGAACATGATCCATACACTTGACGTCACCCATGGAAATGAGACAAATAGGATATTGATAAGGGCTGATAGAAAGAGTCCGGTGGCTAAAAAATATCTTGGGTTACAGCGGTCTGAGATCATCCCCATGATGAATTTACTAAAGCCATAGGCGATAGAGACAGCTGCGAGTACAAAGCCTAATTCACTTTTCGTGAACCCTTCTTCCTGTAGATAAGGAATAGCAAAAGCGAAATTTTTTCGTAGCAAATAGTAGCCCGCATACCCGATAAAGATGCCTAAAAAGACTTGCAGCCGCAGCCGCTTATACGTCTCATCTGTCTTGGCATCATCGAGCCTGTCGATATGCGGAGCGGGTTTAAACCATTTGAACATAAAGATCCTCCTCTTGTCGTTGTCCGATTGACTGAAGCAAAAGTACGAGATCAGCGTTTGATCTTGTACTTTTTAAGAGACAAAAGAATTGATAACGCTTTCTTTTGTACTCCCATCATATCGGATGGAAGAGACGTTTATGATGAGGCTTTTGTCATTATTTTGGAAAAATAGTTCATCAAGTAACGAAAAAAATCCGCACAATGGCGGATTTTTCTTAGCTGTTACAGAGACACATTAATTTTCGCAGATTTCTTTAGTTTTTCAATTTCTTTTTGTACTTCTTTCTGCTTTTCTTGGGATTCTAGCTGTTTTTTAATTTGTGATTTAACCTCTTTGTACTCTGGTGCTTTTTGCTTTTGTTTTTTCATTTCATCTGCGTATTGATCATAGTACGCTTTAACATCCTTTTCAGAGACGGAGGCTGATTTGATTTCTTTGTCGACATACTGGCTGTATTTGATGCTGTCGGCAATGTCACTTTTCAGCTGATCCATTGTGAGTCCGCTTTTCTTAAGGGCTTCTTCAAATTGAGCGTTGTCTTTGAATTGTTTCTTTTCTTCTTTTAGCTGTTTATCTACCTGCTTGTCAGAGGCTTTGATGCCTTTCTTCTCAGCATCTTGCAGGATAAGCTCTTGACCTACGAGCGCATCAATGGTTTGTTTCTTAACTGCTTTTGCGCCTTCTTTAGATGTTGGGTCTTGCCCAGATTGCTGAAGCTGTCCTTGAATGGTTGATAGAGCGCTATTATATTCATTACCTGTGATTTTGTCTTGGTTGACGGTCGCAACGACCTTTTGATCATCGATTTTTTGTGCGTCTAATTTCTTTTGCATCTCTTCCATTTGCTTTTGCTGTTCTTTTTGGTCAGCCTGTGTTGTTTCCTTGTTTTTAGCTGAGTCGTTTTGCTTATCTTGTTTGGCATCGTTTGACGAGCAGGCTGCAAGCCCAACAGATAACAAACAAGCGATGAGTGTGTATGATACCTTTTTCATCATTTTCTCTCCCTTCGGTATGAGAACATCTAGTGCGCATTCTAACCGTTTTTTAGGAAAAATAAAACCGTACAGACAATTTGTTAGCGGATTGACATGTTTTTTATCTGTTTGTCCTCATTTTGTCTTCTCATAGTCATCTTATGACAGACTCAATCGCGGAATAATTGTTCCATCGCTTCGTCGATATTGGTGATTGGCTGGCGGCAGCTGTAGTTTTCACAAATATACACGGTGGTTTTGCCATCGATCGTTTTGTAATCTTTTGTAAAGGGCGCGAGTTTTGCTAATTCCTCCCCTGTTTCGGCAGTCAATATGATATCAAAGGGCATGAATCGTTTTTGAAGCGCCTGTAAAAGCTGTTCTTTTTGAGGGTCGCCGTTTTTCCCGAGAATGATGATTTCTCTTTTCGTTGCATATTGACCGAGGAGCCCTTGCAGAAACGCTGTGTGCCCGCTTGGATAGGAAGAGACATCGACATAAAAGGCTTTGAACTTTTGTTCTAATGTGTCCAGCCAATCCTGACGTCCGGTCAGTCTGCTTAGCATGAGAAGCTGCTTGAGTGCGGTGCTGTTACCAGAAGGCATGACGCCGTCGTATACTTCTTTTTCTCGAACGATGAGCGCTTCCGCATCTGATCCTGAGAAGAAAAAGCCCCCTTTTTCCTTATCCCAAAACAGCTCAAACATGTTCTCGGCAATGGCTGTTGCTTTTTCCAGCCATTCTAATTCAAAGGTCGCTTCGTATAAAGACATATACGCTTTTAGCATATGCGCATAATCCTCGATAAAGCCGAGATGCTTTACGTCTCCTTCTCTATAGCGGACCATGAGCCGCTCATGTTGGACGAGGTGTGTTTCTAGAAAAGACATCGCCTGTTTCGCCATACGGATCGCTTCCTCTGCACCAAATACCCTTCCTGCTTTGGCGAGCGCAGAGGTCATCAGTGCATTCCATGATGTGAGCACCTTGTCATCGACAAGCGGTGCAGGTCGCTGCTGTCTGACAGATTGTAAAATGTGCCGGGCTTCTTGCAGCTTAGACTGTAGCGTATGGTCATCAATCGAAAAAGAGGCTTTAATGTCATCAAAAGAGGTTGAAATGGTATGAGGGATGTTCGCCCCTCCAAAGTTCCCCTCTTCTGTGATGTGATAGACAGCGCAGAATAATGCACCGAGGTCCTCGCCTAAATGAGTCATGATCTCATCTTTTGACCAGACGTAATATTGTCCTTCTTTCCCTTCAGAATCTGCATCTATCGCTGAATAAAAGGAGCCACTCGGATTCATCATATCTCGCTTGATAAAGTGGATCAGCCGGTGGACAAGCTTTTCATATTCAGGTTGTTGAGTGAGCTGATACGCTTCTGTGTAGGCTTCCATCAGCAAGGCGTTATCATACAGCATTTTTTCAAAATGAGGCACAAGCCATTTTTCGTCTGTTGAATAACGAGAAAAGCCTGAACCGACATGGTCGTATATACCGCCATTTGCCATTCCATCTAACGTTTTCGTGACTGCATATAGCGCATTCTCCTGCCCAGTCCATTCATAATAGCGCATCAAGAATGAAAGCATATGAGGTGCAGGAAATTTTGGCGCAGAGCCGAATCCGCCGTGCAGCGTATCAAAGCTGCTCATGAGCTGATAATAGGCTTTGTGGATCGCCTCTTGGGTGAGCGTATTTTCCGTCTGCCCTGCTGCTTTGATCCGCAGATTATTTGTCGCCTTCTCTGCCAATGATTCGATATGATCGCGATCGTTATGGTACGCATCCAGCAATTGTGTCAGTGCTTCTATGAAGCCCGGTCGTCCGTATGCACTTCTCTTTGGAAAGTACGTCCCCGCATAAAAAGGCTTTTGATCAGGCGTTACAAATACGTTGAGCGGCCAGCCGCCTTGCCCCGTCATCATCTGACAAACAGACATATACATCGAGTCGATATCTGGACGCTCCTCACGATCGACTTTAATCGAAATGAAATGCTCATTTAAGATGTCAGCGACTTGTTGATCTTCAAAGCTTTCGTGTGCCATGACATGGCACCAGTGGCAAGTGGCGTAACCGATGCTGACAAGCACTGGTTTATTTTCACGCTTGGCTTTGTTGAATGCTTCTTGCCCCCACGGGTACCAGTGAACTGGGTTGTGGGCGTGCTGAAGGAGGTATGGTGATTTTTCAGTGATGAGTGGGTTGGGTGCTTGGTTGTTTGGCATGGGTCACCTGCTTTCTAAATGTTTTTTCGTATTTTCTTTTCTCCATTTAATATATCAGATTGCTGAGGCACGTCATAACTTGTCTGTAAGGTATTCCTAAAATGAAAAAAACAAGGGCTATAAACCCTTGATCGATTCTTTATTTCATCTTTAACTACTTCAATTGTAATGTTTTAACAAGATGGCTGAATTATGTCCTCCAAAACCAAAAGAATTGGATAGCCCGTATTTCAAAGGAAGCTGTCTCGCTTCTAATACAACGTCTAAGTTGCAATCTGGATCTTGCTTCTCTACATTAATAGTGGGTGGAATCATTCCTCGTCTCAAACTTTCCACTAAAGCAATTGCTTCTACTCCACCGGCAGCACCAAACATATGCCCAGTCATTGACTTGTTCGCCGTTGTTGGAATTTCACGGGAACGTTCACCAAATAATGTCTTAATAGCTAGAACTTCTGAACGATCCCCTACTTGTGTACTTGTTGCATGAGCGCTAATAACATCGATTTCATCTGTTGATATATTTGCACTTCTCAATGCTTTTTTCATGGCTAAGTAGGCACCCTTACCTTCTGGGTGTGATGCTACCATATGGTGAGCATCTGAACTAGCTCCGTACCCCACAACTTCACATAGTATCGGCGCATCTCTAAGAATAGCGTTTTCTAATGATTCTAATACTAAGATACCTGCACCTTCACTCATAACAAATCCATCTCTATCTGTATCGAATGGACGGCTGGCTCGACTTGGATCTTGGTTTCTAGTAGATAGTGCATGTGCGTTTCCAAAACTAGCTAAAGATATCTGTGAGACGGCAGCTTCTGCTCCACCGGCAAATATAATATCTGCATCATCATTTCGGATCGCATTGAAAGCTTCACCGATAGAGGTGTTCCCAATAGAACAAGCAGTGACTGGTGACATTGATGGCCCTTGTGCCCCTAATTTTATGCTGATTTGGGCAGCAGCTGCATTTGAAATCATCATGGGTACAAGACTCGGGCTTACTCTCGAGGGGCCTCTTTTATCTAATACATTCACTTGATTAACAAGCGACTCTATGCCCCCGATTCCTGAACCAACATATACGCCTAAACGTTCAAGATCAACATGGTCTAACTGTAATTTTGAATTTTTTAATGCTTGTTCGGCTGCTGCTAAGGCAAACTGACTAAAACGATCTAATCGTTTTGCTTCTTTTCTCCCCAATATTTCATCTGCATCGAAATCACGAACGATTCCAGCTATTTTTGTTTTATAATCAGTCGTATCAAAAGAATCAATGAGAGATATTCCCGATTGTCCTTTCACTAGTTGATTCCAAAAGCTATCTATATCATTTCCTAGTGGAGAAATAACTCCCATTCCAGTAATGACAACTCTTTTCATGATCATTCCCTCCTTGTTTTTATTAACTTTAGCCATTGTGTTATCCTATTACAAGTTGTTGTTTATCCTAGTATAATTAATAATATTTTAAAGGGAGCTCTTTATGAAACCTGAAACAAGACTTCAAGCATTATCAGAATTTCTCAAAAATCAGCGTTCGAAAATTACGCCCCAAATGGTTGGTTTACCTGTAGGAACCCGAAGAAGAACACCAGGACTTAGAAGAGAAGAAGTAGCTCAACTAGCCGGTGTGAGTCTTACTTGGTATACATGGTTAGAACAAGGCAGAGATATAAAAGTTTCTACTTCGGTATTAGATGCTATTTCTCGAGCATTACAATTAAATAACGATGAAAGAAGATATTTGTACGCTTTAGCGTTAGAGGAAGGTGTGAAACAATCTTTTATCATTGAGGATGAGAAGGAAATCAGTCCGGCTTTAGTGAAAATTTTGCAGGAGCTTCGTTATTGTCCAACAATTATATCTGATAGAAGAAGTCAGATTGTTGGGTGGAATCAAGCAGCAGCTAATGTCTTTTTGGACTTTGAACAGATCATCCCGGCAGAAAGGAATATCATACGCTTACTATTCGCAAGAAAGGAATTTAAAAGTTTAGCCGTGAATTGGGAGCATTTTGTTAGAGGATATATCGCCATATTTAGAACGTATTATGGACAGTATGTGGCTGATGACTGGTATGAGCAATTTATAGAAGAAATGGAGCAGGCATATCCTGAGTTTCGTAAAATATGGAATGAAAATGAGATCAGCTATGCGCCTGAAGTATTAATTGAATTTCGTCATGCTAAGGCAGGTAAAATGTTGTTTAATCTCACTTCATTACAAGTGTATGGGGATACTGATTTAAGATGCAGTGTCTATACTCCAGTTGAGGATACTGAAACTGAGCTTAAGTTAAAACGTTTGATTGAAAGCTAGCTATCGTTTGGATGAAGTTATTGAGTGTATTTAATATAAAATAGATCCTATGCTATCAGTGACAAGTTCCTTTGGTTATCCATACTCAATCGATACGAAAACTGGTTTGTTTTCGCGTTTCGCTTTCTTGAATCCTTCGTCTGACCATGTGTACCAGTTGACCCGATTATAGGCTTGTTGGAGAAGATATGGCGACTTTCAGTGATTAATCGGTTGAGCATTTTTTGTTTGTCATGAGTTCACCTGCTTTCATATATTAATTTCCTGCGTACTTTACCTTTAGCGAAACTTCGTCTTTTTATATAAAAAAATCCTCTAAAAGTAGAAGAGGACAATAGGACGTATTTCTTTTAATATGAATAGTATATGTTACTTGAAGTAATCAATTTTCACAATGAATTTTTCAACTGATATTCCATCGCTCCCAATCATATGGAGTTTAGGAGTTTTTAAATTTTTCTCACCATTATTTCCAAATGTAAAGGTGACTGTACCGCTTATATATTGATGAGGATTTATATCTTTAATTCTTTTCCCTGTTTTATTATTAATAAAATCTATTGTCTGGGTTTCTTCCTCTCCCCTCATCATTCTATAAAATTCAGGATGGAGGGGTAGTTTATCGTTTGTTTGATTTTTTAATGTAAATGGTATGCGGTATTCAGTTATTTTATTTCTCATTTCATCAATGGTATTAATTTTCTTAGCTTTTTTAAACGTATGACTTATTTTTAGAAATTCAAATGTTTCATTTGTCGTAAGGTTTTTTTCTGTTACTTTATATTTGGAGTATTCACTATTCACTTGTTGATAGCGGAACATGCTGATTAAGATAAAAATTATAGTCATTACTGAAATTACTATTACTTTTTTTCTCATTTTTCTTTATCCCTATCAACAATCGTTTCTTTTATAATTTCACCAGATTCAATATCATAAATCGTATCTGAAACCTTTTGAAGAGTTTCTTTATCATGGCTAGCGATCAAAATTGTTTTACCTTCATTTTTTAATGTTACGAGTAATTGATGTACTATTTCGACTGCTTTCTCATCTAAAGCATTAGTAGGTTCATCTAAAATGAGCAAATCCGGTTTTTCCATAATTGCTTGAGCTATTCCCAAACGTTGTTTCATTCCAAGAGAATACTTTTTAAACTTTCTTTTGTCATTTGGATCAAGCCCTACACGAGAAATGACAGCAGAAATTTCGTTATCGTTAATTTTATTCTGAATCATAGAGAGTAATTTTAGGTTAGCAAAACCAGTATATTCTGGGATAAAACCAGGATACTCTATTAATATTCCAACATTTTCGGGAAATGAGATGTCTCTGTGTAATTGTTTCCCACCTACAGTTACTTTTCCATCACTTGGTTTTACTAATCCGGATAATACACGAAACAACATTGTTTTTCCGGATCCATTAGGTCCACGAAAACCATAAATATTCCCCTTTTTTAATGATAAGTTAATATTCTTAAGGACGTGGTTTTTTTTAATAAATTTGTTTAATGCCTCAATTTTAATATATTCTTCTGACATGAGTTTCACCTCGATTAACATTCTTTTTCATGATCAATACCGTATTCATTTAAAAAATCTTGTTTGATAAAAATTTTATATGCAAGAAAAGTAAAAAGTAATCCAAAACCACTAAATAAATAAATCATTCTAGAAAATAAACCTGGTATAAGCCAAGATGTCATTTCTAATGACAGAGAGTCATTAATGAAAGAAAAACCAAAATAAATATTAAGCATTTTATCAAGAATGAAAGTAGATGAAATGATAATAAAGCTGTATATATAATTTTTACTTAACAAATAGCAAACCACAACAAATAATCCGATCAGATAGAATACCAATAAACTTGTAATCAGATATCTAATTAACATGATATTAGATGAAAAGTATTCATCTAAAGGTAGTTGATCGCCATATATTAAGTACGGAGCTCCTTTTGTAGACAGCCAAACGTTGTCCCACCTTCCTGACAGGAAGCCACCCAGAAGGAAACCACCGATTAGGTATATGAGAGTGAATATTAGACAGATCCAAAAGACACGTAATAATAACGATAAAAATACTTTTTCTCTTTTTTGATAACGAACAAAACGAGAAGAGTCAAAAAAAGGTACGATTCCAAATGAAAAAAACATTAGAAAAAGGGGTAATACGGGAAAAATAAATGTATAGGAAGAGAAAAATAAATTTAAAGATTGTGGTATTCCCATTATTCCATGTTGCGGTAAACTTTCTTTGACTAAATATAAAATACAGAGCAAATAACAAAAAAACCAAATGAATAATCGCACTTTATAACGGTATATGTCGAGTAAAACGATATGTAGTTCTTTAATGAATAACATTCTTTTTAACCCCTAGAATGTATAATGAAAAACTTAACATAAATCCGATAAACAAGTGTAAAACAAGACTTGCTAGACTCACACCATCTGTAGCCTGTTGTTGCAAGAAGCTTGTTGATATCATTTCCTGATGCCCTAGTGTTGAAAGTACCATGTTTATGACATATAAACTTGCAAAAGGTGTAATTAGAACAACAAATGATTTTTTAATAAACATTCCAAATCCCAAAGCTATACTTGCGAACATACCAGAGAAAATACCAATCAATATTACATATAAAAGCATATGAACAAAGGGATGTGTATAATATAGATCTGGTAAGAAAGTATTATCAGAGTCTAAAGGCATCTCATTGTTAATCGCTCTATCAGGTTTTATATTTGGAAGTCTCATGAAAGACAAATAAATATTTAATAATAGAGGAAAGACAGCTGTGAGCATACCTGCTAAAAAGTTTATAAGAAACAAACTAAAGAAATATTGTTTTTGTTTTCCTCTAATAATTAAAAAGCGAATAAAACCAGTTGATCGATCTCTTGAGTACAGATCTGAAAATGGAAGTGTTGCTAAAATTGGTAATAAGAACATGTAAAGTGCTGGATAATCTGATATTCCACCAATCCCCATCCATTTTGTATAAGGGGTAAAAGAAATTCCTCCAGTAAGTTCTAAATGTTCTTTTAGTGGCATTTCTTCTGTCCAAAAATATGCAATTGCTAGAATTGCACCTATGGCTAATGATATGTAAAAAGATGGGCGTTTTATTAATCGTAATATAAGCAAATAAAACATGTATCTCTCCATTTCGTTTATTTAAAAATAAATGTAGAAGCGACTCAGTTAATTCTGAGTCGCTGTGTCATATAGCTCTCTTTTGAATTTAAAGAGCCTAATAGAATCAAGGGCTGTTTCGATCGTAATCGGGACTCCATACGCCATTAGCATAACCAGCTGCATTCTTCTTAGCACCAATCGAAACAGGCGGATATCCTATTCCCAAGAATGTTTTTTCAACTGCCAAATTGTATAGGAGTTGTACTCCTTTATAATTTTTCTTAATTGTATAATAGTGGCCATCTGAAACATCTTTTCCTTTAGATCTGGCCCAGGCTACATAAGAAGTATTATTCTTTTCACTGTTCATATAATACCAGGATTTAGTAAATTTTGTTCTAGATGTTGTCTCATCATATGGATTTCCTTTTAGAAATCTAAAATTATAATTAGTATCTTTATAGTTGCCACTTGGTTCTCCTGCATAGACATGCACAATTCCTATAGTAGAAAAGGTTACTCCTAGAATTAAAGTTAGGGTAATGATTATTTTATTTTTCAACGGTCTTCTCCTCACTGTTTACTTACAACAAAATATTTATCTGCAACACCTATGCAATTATTATCTTTATTTAGCCAAATCATTCTTAATGCTATTTCTGCTTTCTGACCTTTGAATTTTGGTAAATTAATTAAAAAATCGTGATCAGCATCTGGGATATCATAAGATTGCTCCCATTGATGTGTAATACCCCTATCATCTTTCAATTTTCCTAAAATTTTTGTTGGGGTAGGTTCTTTTTGACTAAAGGTCATCGCTAATTCATAATTTTTAGGAAGTGGTCCAACTTCGAGGTCCTCTCCTTTGAAAACATTCTCAATTGCGACATCATTATTCTTAATCTGACCTTGATAATAACGGTCCTCTTTCAGGTTTTCCCAAAATATAACTTTGAAAAGACTTTGCTTTTGTTCAGTATCAAAATAGAATAGTTTTGGTTCATCCTTTGTACTATTATCCAAATCTTTTATACTTACAGAAGGATCTGGAGCTTTGTCTTTTATTGTGTTATTGAACTTATTTGATTGACAAGCACTAATCAAAGATATCATTAATAAAATTAAAAAAAATGTAAATATCTTTTTCACTATTTTTCCCCACTAAAACCATAATTTGTACCGGCACGTGAAGATTATACAATAAAATAAAGAAAAATACACCTTTTTTTGCATTTTTTTAACTTAAACGTTATGTTATGCTATGTTCTAGTTAGTTGATAAGAGAGGGTTTTATGCATGATTGGTTTATTATTACTTTTTAAAAGAGATATGATTCTTGGGTTTCATAGAACTGCAAAGATCTTTATCATTATAGTTATTCTAGGCTTATTTAATTTTCTATACTACCTTTACTTTCTGCATATTAGTTTATCCAAAAGTAATGTTGCGTTTTGGGATGTTATTGGTAAAACCTTTGCGGGAGTTCCCTTTGAACTTGTTCAACAACAAACAATTGAATTTCCCTTTGGATGGATTATATTTCAATTAAGTGGTGCAATATTGGTCAATACTTTTATAAAAGAAGATTTATTTGCCCATAGTGCATTTATTAGAGTTAGAACAAAGTCAATATTTAAATTGTGGGTAAGCAAACTATTATTTTGTTGTACTGCAATATTGTTCTTTTACATATTAATATTTTCCCTAACCTGGGTTGTATGGAAATTGAGTGGAGGTACAGTAAATAACTTGACAGATTACGGTGAAAGTATTTTAAGATATTCCTCATTCCAATTCTCTTATAGTCAAATTATTGTTTATTCAATTCTCTTAAATATAGCTGGGACATTTCTTTTCACCTTTATCTATGCCTTATTATCATTAATTGTTAAAACAATTTATAGTTTCATAGTTTGTATCTGTATTTTATTCCTTTCAATTTTCTCAGACAACCCACTGCTGCTTGGAAATGAATTTATGCTGATTAGGCACCCTATGTTTGGTTTATCTCCAGTTGTCTCTATTAGTATTACACTAATTATAGTACCTATTCTTTGTATTGTTCTTTCAGTAGTTGGAGGAATTTATCTAACTAAGTATGATTTAATAAGTGATACCGAAATGGAATGATATTTTATAACAATATATTATCCTGTAGACTTGAAATCTACATTTACCCGTTCTAAGGAGAGTTAAAGTACTTAAAAATGAGGAGCTACTGTGACATTTATATCAGTAGTTCTTCTTTTTTAATATCATCATGTTTGACTAAATACCTCTTAGGGTATACTATCTAGAAAGAATAGAAAGGAGTCCTTATTCATGGAGTATAATCAGCAGATGAAGAATCGTCTTCGCCGGATTGAAGGGCAGATTAAAGGGGTTCTTGCGATGATGGAGCAAGGCAAGGATTGCCGCGAGGTGGTCACGCAGCTGTCTGCATCACGTAATGCCATTGATCGGGCAATGGGTGTGATTGTGAGTACAAACCTTGAGCAATGTGTTCGTGAAAGTCTTGAACAAGGCAAAGATACGGAAGGTCTTGTGAAAGAGGCAGTTGAGCTATTGGTGAAAAGCCGGTAAGAAATTCCTCAGCCTTTGGAGGTTGACGGATTTTTTTACTTAATGTAATATACCATTACCGGTATATGTATATATTTTTTATTTTTATATACCCCCATAGGTAATTGTTGAAGGAGGAGCAGAATGGAAGAACAGAAAAAACGCACGACGATTGTGTTATTCAGTGGAGATTATGATAAAGCGATGGCAGCTTACATTATTGCCAATGGTGCAGCAGCTTATGATCATGAGGTGACCATTTTCCATACGTTTTGGGGACTGAATGCCTTGCGTAAGGATGAGATGGTACCGATGAAAAAAGGATTTTTAGAAAAAATGTTCGGCAAGATGATGCCGCGCGGGGCTGATCGCATGGGGATTTCCAAGATGAATTTTGCGGGAATGGGACCGAAAATGATTAAGCATGTGATCAAAAAGCACAATGCCATGACCTTGCCGCAGCTCATTGAGATGGCGAAGGAGCAGGATATTAACCTCGTGGCATGTACAATGACGATGGATCTTTTAGGATTACAGGAGAAAGAATTATTAGATGACATTCAATATGCTGGTGTAGCGGCATATTTAGCAGAGGCTGAAATTGGACGTGTGAATTTATTTATCTAGTGAGGTGAAGCAGGATGGTGCAGACGATTTTACTCATCATCGTAATTGGATTACTCGTGAGCCGCTTTCTGCCGGTTCGAGGTGTGAAGCAAATGGATGCAGCTCATATGAAAAAGAAGCTGAAAAGCAGAGGTCAACAGCTCATTGATGTGCGTTCTCCTAGTGAATTTCAAACAAATCATATCAAAGGCTTTCAAAACATCCCGTTGCCTCATTTGAAGAATCGAGCTAATCAGCTTGAGAAAAATGAAGAGGTTTATGTGATATGTCAAAGCGGGATGAGAAGTATGCAGGCAGCGAAAATATTGAAGAAGCAAGGATTTACTCAGATTACAAACATCAAGGGTGGCATGAATGCTTGGTATTAAATGCGCAACAAAATATACCCCCACCCCTATATGAAGGAGGACATGACATGCAGCAACCAACTGTCATTTTAGATGCAAAAGGACTGGCATGCCCGATGCCGATTGTGAAAACAAAAAAACAAATGAATGAGCTCTTACCAGGAGACGTACTTGAAGTGCAGGCTACCGATAAAGGGTCAGCAGCGGATCTAGCGGCATGGTCAAAAAGTGCCGGTCACGAATTTTTAGGAACAAAAGTAGAAGGCCAGGTGCTTCATCATTTGATTCGTAAGGGCGGAGAACAAGAGAAAGAAGGGAAGTCCATGATTTCGGAAATGTCTTTGAATATGTTTCAACAGAAGGTAAAAGAAGATCCATCTTTGTTTATTTTAGATGTGCGAGAGCTGGATGAATACGAGGCGGGGCATATTCCAGGAGCTGTTCATATTCCTCTTGGTGAGGTTGAACAACGTGCGGAGGAATTGAGCCGGGAGACGGACATTTACCTGATCTGTCATTCAGGCAGAAGAAGTGAATTAGCTGCGCAAAAGTTAAAAGAAAAAGGATTTCATCAATTGATGAATATCGTGCCAGGCATGAATAGCTGGACAGGAGCGATTGAAAAATAGGAGCTGAATGAGACATGACTGTAAAGGCAATGACGACAGAGCAGTTAACGAAAAAGGTCATCAACAAAGAGCCTCTCTTTTTGTTAGATGTACGAAATGAGGCAGATGCTCAGGACTGGAAGATTGAAGGGGAAGCGATTGAATATGTCAATGTGCCTTACTTTGATCTCCTTGAAGGAGTAGAGGGCATTTTGCATGACATTCCTCATGATCGTGAAGTGTTGGTGGTTTGTGCCAAGGAAGGCTCCTCTATTATGATCGCGGAGATGCTGTCAGAGGCGGGTAGAACGGTCCATTATTTAGAAGGCGGCATGAAGGCGTGGAGTGAGCATCTAGAGCCAGTGAAGATAGGGGATTTAAGCGGCGGTGGAGAGTTGTATCAATTTGTGCGGATGGGCAAAGGCTGCCTGTCCTATATGATCATGTCAAATGGAGAAGCCGCAATTGTAGATGCAGCTAGAATGACGGATGTCTATATCCATTTTGCTAAAAAGCTCGATGTCACTGTGACGCATGTGCTCGATACTCATCTTCATGCAGATCATATTTCTGGTGGGAAAAAACTGGCTGAACAGACTGGTGCCAACTACTGGCTGCCACCAAAAGATGCAGAAGAGGTGACCTTTGAATATAAACGGCTAGAAGAAGGAAAGCGGATGACGATTGGAGCGGCTTCCATTGATATTCACCCCCTTTACTCGCCGGGGCATACGATTGGTTCAACATCTTTTATCGTGGATCAGCAATATCTTCTTTCAGGTGATATTTTGTTCGTGGATTCGATTGGAAGACCTGACCTTGCTGGAATGGCGGAGGACTGGGTAGGTGATTTGAGAGAAACACTTTATGACCGGTATAGAGCACTTTCGAAAGAATTGATTGTGCTACCAGCGCATTTCATGGTCATGGATGAAGTCAATGAAGACGGAAGCGTTTGGAAGGAGCTAGGCGTCCTATTTGAAGAAAATCATGGACTGAATATTGAAGATGATGACGTATTTAGACAAATGGTCACGAAGAATCTGCCTGCACAGCCAAACGCCTATCAAGATATTCGTCAAACCAATATGGGGAAGCTGAGTCCAGATGATGAAGCGCAGCGTGAAATGGAAATTGGTCCAAACCGTTGTGCGATTCGGTAATGTCCAATAAAATAAGAAGAGAGGAACAATCAAATGACATCAGATCAAATGTTAGACGTCAAAGGGCTTGCATGCCCAATGCCGATTATTCGGACGAAGAAAAAAATGAATGACTTGACGGAGGGTCAAGTATTAGAAATACATGCAACAGATAAAGGGGCTAAAGCTGACTTAGCAGCATGGGCGAAGTCAAGCGGACATGAATTGATCACGCAGACGGAAGAAGGACATGTGCTGAAGTTCTGGGTGAGAAAAGGGTCCTAAAGGATGTAGGGGTATCTGCTGAAGATCCCCTTTTCCTTTTGCAAAGGAGGAGACCAGCGTGGATTTTGCATTTTTGATTACACTTTTTATCATCGGATGTATTGGTTCCTTCTTATCAGGAATGGTGGGGATCGGGGGATCTGTGATCAACTATCCTATGCTGCTTTATATCCCGCCACTGGTCGGTGTGATGGCACTATCGGCACATGAGGTATCAGGAATTGGCGCCATTCAAGTGCTTTTTTCGACGCTCGGTGGGGTATTGGCCTACCGAAAAAGCGGATTTTTACATCGGTCGTTGATTTTATATATGGGGAGCAGTATATTGGCGGGCAGCTTATTAGGCAGTTATGTATCTCACTTTATGCCAGAGAATGGGATGAATCTCGTCTATGGATTGCTTGCGATTGTGGCTGTGATTCTTATGCTAATTCCAAAAAAGGGACAGCGTGCAGATGCAGAGGGAGAAGTCACTTTTCATAAAGGACTTGCGGCAGGTATCGCCTTTGTGATTGGCAGTGTTTCCGGGGTGCTAGGCGCGGGCGGAGCATTTATATTGGTACCGGTGATGCTGTCTATTTTAAAAATTCCTGTCCGGATGACGATTGCGTCCTCACTAGCGATTACGTTTCTATCTGCGATTGGCGCATCGACTGGAAAGATATTGACGGGTCAAGTCATGCTTCTTCCTGCGGTTGTGCTGATGCTGGCAAGTTTAATAGCCGCTCCGATTGGTGCTAAGATCGGTCAGAAAATCAATGCCGTCTACTTGCAATGGGCACTTGCTGTGATGATTACGGCGACAGCGGTCAAAATTTGGCTGGATTTATTATAAAGAAAGGACCAGCAAAGCGTGTTGGTCTTTTTTATTTGACGTCATCGTGCTCGATATATGTTTCAAGGGCTGGGTGAAACTCTTTTTGATAATGAAGGTTGGGGCATGTTTTCACGACTTTGCCTTGCAGGGCATTGGACTTAGAGACTTCTAATGCTGTTTTACATTTAGGGCAGCGTTCGGCAAACAGTGAGGGCCAGCGCTTCATACATCACCACTCCAGTTAAAGTCTTAAAAACCGATTATATTAATATGAATTATAGGGGATCGTGCTGGTGAGGTCAATGGGTGTTTGGGTCTTTTTAACAAAAAGGAAGCATCGTGAGGGATGCTTCTCTTTCGTTTCTATTCTCAATAAGCTTTTGCCCAGAAAACCATATCAGATGCTGGCTTTCCGCAGCAGACACATGTATCAGAGACAGATTCCTGTTCAAATGGGATACAGCGTGAGGTCGCCCCTGTTCTTTCTTTAATGTCGTTCTCGCAGGCTTCGTCACCACACCACATGGCTTTAATCAATCGGTTTTCTTCTGAAAGAATGTGCTCAATGTCTTCGATGATGTGAGCTTTTGATGTTTTTTCATGTAATCGTTCTTTCGCCTTTTCGTACATCGTCCGTTGAATATCTTCAAGCGTGGATGTGATGGTTTGTTCAAGTGCATCTAATGTGACAGCTTGCTTTTCACCAGTGTCTCGTCTTGCGAGCATCACCTGTCCTTTTTCGATGTCCTTTGGTCCCACTTCGACACGTAGAGGAATGCCCTGCATTTCACATTCGTTGAATTTCCAGCCTGGCTGTTTATCGCTTGCATCAATGTCAGCACGTGCGATGCGGGTGAGTCGTTCTTTCAACTCGTAGGCATGATCGAGTACACCTTCTTTATGAGAGGCGATTGGCACGATCCGCACTTGGGTTGGCGCAATGTTTGGCGGAAGGACGAGTCCTCTGTCATCGCCGTGCACCATGATCATGGCACCGATGATTCTTGTGGTGAAGCCCCAAGAGGTTTGCTGGACATGCTCTAGCTTTCCTTCGCGGTTTAAGAATTCAATGCCAAATGCTTTGGCAAATCCGTTTCCGAAGAAGTGAGAAGTGGCCGTTTGCAGCGCTTTTCCATCATGCATCAGGCTTTCAACTGTATAGGTGAAGCGGGCACCAGCGAATTTTTCCTTCTCTGTTTTTCTCCCTTTAATGACAGGAATGGCAAGGAGCTCTTCGCAAAGAGAAGCGTAGATGTGAAGCATTCTTTCTGTCTCCTCAATCGCTTCTTGCTCCGTCTCATGACATGTGTGTCCTTCCTGCCATAGGAATTCAAGCGTTCTAAGAAATGGACGTGTGGTCTTTTCCCAGCGGACGACATTCGCCCATTGGTTATAAAGCTTCGGTAAATCACGGTAGGAATGAATGATATTTTTGTAATGCTCAGCGAACAGTACTTCAGA
Organism: Bacillus sp. FSL K6-1145; assembly: GCF_038003425.1. NCBI lineage: Bacteria > Bacillati > Bacillota > Bacilli > Caryophanales > Bacillaceae > Bacillus > Bacillus sp. FSL K6-1145. The sequence continues at coordinate 230,100 of NZ_JBBOPC010000001.1, forward strand.
GGTTGGTCTGACGCAGAGCCTTTCCTGTAATTCGGATTCACCGCCATGTGTGACCCACGCTACTTCAGGAGCGAAGCCTTCGATATGGTCTTTTTCCTGCTGCAGCAGACTTTCTGGGATAAAGAGCGGCATATACACATTCTCATGCCCTGTTTCTTTGATTTGGCGGTCCAGTTCGTCCCGAATATTCTCCCAAATTTTAAAGCCGTATGGCTGAATGATCATACTGCCTCTGACGCTTGAATAATCGACGAGGCGTGCCTTTGTGACAACATCTGTATACCACTGGGCAAAGTCGTCTTCCATGCTTGTGATTTTTTCAACAAATTGTTTCTTTGACATTGCATATTCCTCCTTTTAAAATGCAAAAAAGCTGTGCTTTAAGTTAGGGACCATTCCTGGTGGTACCACCCTAATTTAAAGCACAGCTTTACACTCGATCATGATAACGGTATGAACCGCTGTATGAAACAGAACTAAATCGGCAGGTTCACTTGAAGATGTCAGTAGGAACTTCTCAGCACCGTTCCCTCTCTGTTAAAGGTCAATTCAAGCTACTATTCCAGATCTACGTTGATCAATGTTCGTTGATTTTTCATCAGTTTACCTGTAAATGCAGGAGAAAGCAAGTTGTACTGGGGTTTCTTTTCATGCTGTTCTGAGTGCTTTGTTTGATCGTGAATTTGCAGTCATTTCCTATTTTTATAGCTTGCCAGTTATGTAAGCATATGCTACTATATTTGAAGAAAAAAATAGACTTGTATAACCTCAATAATATGGTTTGAGGGTTTCTACCAGGATCCGATAAATCCTGATTACAAAAGCGTGCTTTCCTTTTTTGTAATCAGGGTTTTTTTGTTTGTCTTCACCCTGTATCAAAAGTGAAAGCGATGATATAGAGAAGGGATGTTAGACATGAACTGGAGAGTATATTTATTAGCCGTTTCTACTTTTGCGGTTGGATTAGTTGAGCTTGTGGTCGGGGGCATTTTGCCAAGCCTTGCAGAGGATTTGAATGTATCTCTTGCGACAGCTGGGCAGCTTATCACCGTATTTGCCATTGTGTATGCCATTTCAGCACCTGTGCTGCTGACTGCCACAGCTAAAATTGAACGAAAGCGTCTTTATTTAATCGCGTTATTGGTGTTTACAATAGGGAATGTATTCACATATTTTAGTTCGACCTTTGCCCTTGTCATGATCTCTAGGGTATTGATCGCAATGAGTACAGCGCTAGTGGTGGTGTTATCATTAACGATCACTGCTAAGTTGGTGGAGCCAGCGCATCGTGCGAAGGCATTAGGTCTGATTTTTATTGGGATTAGTTCTTCACTTGTTCTCGGTGTACCGATCGGTATTTTTATTACAGAGAGCTTTGGCTGGAGAGTGATGTTTTTAGGAATCAGTATTTTATCAGCGATATCGATGGTGCTAATTTATTTCCTATTAGAGAAAATGCCTGTTGAAAAAGTGACACCTCTTAGAGAGCAAATTCGTGCTTTAGGGCATCCGAAAATTTTTAGTGCACACTTGATCAGTTTGTTTATGCTTGCAGGTCATTATATGCTTTATTCTTATTTCACTCCGTTTTTAATGGAAGTTCTGCATATGACCCCGTTCTGGATTAGTATTTGTTATTTGGTCTTCGGGCTTGCATCTATTGGCGGGAATGGGTTAGGCGGTTGGCTTAGTGACAAGCTGGGTTCAGGGAAAGCCATTTTGCTGGTGACAATTGCGTTTGCGGTTGTGTTGTTTATCATTCCTTATACAGCGGGTGTGTTTGTCCTCTTTATGATCATGGTTGTCCTATGGGGAGCTCTTAGCTGGGCATTAACGCCTGCCTTGCAGAGCTATTTGATTCAAACAGATCCTGTGACGTCTGATATTCAGCAAAGCTTAAATACATCGGCCTTGCAAATTGGTATCTCAATTGGATCAGCGGTTGGCGGTGTCCTATTTACGATGACCGGTTCATCTGTTGATCTGGCGAAGTTCGGTGCAGTGTTTGTACTGATTGCCTTTAGCTGTGCGGTGATTTCGTTGAAGAGACCACCACTTTATATGGATCGTCAGCATCGTGCTGAATAGCTGCCTATGATAGGCAGCTTCAGCGTGTAGACAAACCCTCGCATTCGTTGTCAGTCCTGCGTGCTGGTGCTCACGAATGTCAAATTCGCTCCGCGCCAGTACTCGTCCTTCCTAGACTTCAAAGGTTTTCTATCACGCTGAAAAGAAGACAAAGGGCTAAAATAAAAATCATTTTAGCCCTTTGTCAACAATCTGTAGCTGCCTATGATAGGCAGCTTTTTTTTATGTTCTATTTTACTCTATTCAAAAACAACCATTTCGCCGATTGGTTGAAAGCCGGCACGTTGGTAAATATTTTTGCCGTCCGCCGATGCTTGTAACAGGACGCGCTTCTGTTTGTTGTCTGTCTGGGTCAGAAGGTAATGAAACATGTCACTGCCAAGTCCCTTTCCGCGGTGATCTGCCTTTGTGATGACATCATAAATACCGTAGCTATCGGTTGCTTCGAGTAATAAGCCTGTTGTGACCGGTTTGTGGTCTACATATCCGACGAACATGCGAGCGCGTGATTGTATAGCTTCAAGCGAAAAACGCTGGAAATAGTCCTCTAAGGCGATAGCCTCCGGTGACTCTTTGAATAGCTCGATAAAGATATTTTTGTAATCAAGCAGTGTCTGGTCATCAAGTACTTCTTTGATTGTAAGTGGTGAAGATGTAGCTGGGTCAATGCCTTCTGTCTGTTCAAGCATCATGATGGTATTGCGTTCAACCTCTTCAAGCTGATATTCCTTTAGTAAATCAGTCCAATCAGGATGAAGCAAGCGGTGATCCACCCATGTGCTAAATAATAGTTTCTGTGACTGCAAGTATTCGATGGTTGCTTTCACTTTTTGCGGATCTTTAATTTGCGCTGATGTCGGTAATAGCAAATTGAATGTGTCTGTCGATATGTGAGTATTGGATAGTACGAAATCGTCCGTTGCGAGGAAGGTTCCGTCCACAGCTGAAGAAAACAGGTGGATCTTTTCTTCTAATTGGCGAATGGCGATGTGTTGTTCGGTTTTCATTAGCTCACCTTTTTCATCAAAAATTGGATGTCATCCCCTATGAATTATAGCAAATAAAAGAAAGAGGAGCTGTGACATCATAGATCATCTAGTAGAAAAGTACATATACCATTTTCAGGTCTGATGGCCTATTATTTTTATCACACTGACATTTCTTTTGACTCCTATCTTAATTATTAGTACCATTTTATTAACCAGTTAAGAGTGGAGGTTCAGATGGAGACTAAAGAGCAGATTGTATTAAAAGCGATTCAAGATCTGATTATTCATAGAGAAAAGAGAAGGAATGATCCAACAGATCCACTGATTACCACGACTGATACACTCAAGCAAGATTGGACACTCACACAGCTTCACATTTTATCGATGATTCAAGCCAATCCAAACGAATCAAATAATACATTTCTTTCTCAACAACTGAAACTATCAAAGCCCGCTATTACAAAGGCTGTGAAAAAACTAATTGATAAAGGCATGGTGGGCTATTGCCACCGGCAAGGGGATAAAAAATCTGTCTACTATTCATTGACAGAGAAAGGCACGCAATTGGCGGCACTGCATGATGAATTACATGAGAAAGCTGTCGCGTCCTACTTAGAATTTCTCCAGCAGTTTCATGAAGATGAATTACAAGTGATTGAGCGCTTTTTGAAGGCATGGAAAGAAAAAATATAGATTAAAAAAACCGAAACCATCGTAGAAAATGAGATGATTTCGGTTTTTTATATGGTAAAATTAACATATATTGACGTTATTCGTGATCATGTTAAAAGGGAGGGAGCTTCTTTGGGGAAAGAAATGATGGAAAATTTTAAAAAGTCCGCAACCATCATGCCGTTCGTGGGATTGTTTGTCAGCTTGCTATTATTTGTTTACTTTTTTGGTATCACAGGAGTTGAAGGGTCGATTTGGGCTGCTGCTTTATATTGTGCTCTGCCCTTTTTAGGGTACACGATCTTCTATCTGCCTGTATGTATTTATTTTAAAGTCAGTAAAAAACGTTCAATCCATAAAAATGAGGAACAGACGTGATTGTGGTCAGCGCTTGTCTTGCTGGGTTGAAGGTCCGGTATAATGGTAGCCATCGATTAGATCAGCGAATCGAAGAGCTTGTGCAGGAAGGAAAGGCTGTGACAGTTTGTCCTGAACTGCTTGGCGGCTTTTCTACGCCAAGATCTCCGGCAGAAATCATTGGCGGAGATGGACATGATGTATTACGAGGGCAAGCTTCTGTTGTCGATGTTCATGGAACTGATGTAACAGAGATGTATGTAAAAGGTGCAAAAGCCACACTGGAACAGGTTCAGTCTCTGAAAGCAACAGCGGTTGTGCTAAAAGAGTACAGCCCTTCTTGCGGGAGCCGGATGATTTACCAGGGAGAGTTTAACGGTAAGACAAAAGCGGGAGATGGTGTGACGTCCGCTTTGCTAAAACAGCACGGGATTCAAGTGTTCTCTGAGGAGGATGATTGGACTTCGGTGTTTCAATAGGCGTGGCGTGAATAGAAGGAGGAGTTAGGTTGAAAAAGTGGATCATTGGTGTAGTTGTCGTTATTTTAATCGGAATGGGTATTTATTTTATGATCCATGCCAAAACATACTCTTTTGATGATGTGGTCTCGATTGATCGAAACAAAGTGACATCCATACAAATTGAGCATGATAATGAACGTGCTGTTTTGAAGAAAAAAGAAGACATTCAAAAGCTGTTGAAGGAACTTTCAGATGTGAAATTAAAGAAAATGAACGAAGCCAAAAAAGCTTCAAAAGAATCTTATTGGATCAGAGTGTACGAGAATGAACAGGAAACTTATGGTCTGACTTTTTATGACCAAAGCTTTTTAGAGACATATGATTTTTCTAAAAAGAAAGATCAAACAAGCGAATACCAAATCGTTGACGCCAATCAAGTCGATATAGGACAATATATCAAATAACACAAGCGAAAATTCATGCATGATCAATAGAAAATTCGGGTATAGTGCTTGGTAAGCAAAAATGAAGCGGAGGTTTGTTTGATGAGTGGATTAACAGATACAGTCACATTAGCAAACGGAGTAAAAATGCCGAAGCTAGGCTTCGGTGTATGGCAAGTAAAAGATGGGGATGAGGCTGTAAATGCAGTCACAGACGCTCTTGAAGCGGGCTACCGCAGCATCGATACAGCAGCAGCCTATCAAAATGAAGAAGGGGTAGGCAAAGCCATTCAGCAATCAGGCATCTCTCGCGATGATCTGTTTATTACGACAAAGGTGTGGAATCGTGATCAAGGCTATGAATCAACACTTGAAGCCTTTGAAACAAGTATGAACAAGCTAGGGCTAGATGTATTAGACCTTTATTTAATTCATTGGCCAGTTGAAGGCAAATATAAAGAAACTTGGAAAGCACTAGAGAAGCTGTATAAGGATGGACGCGTTCGAGCCATCGGTGTGTGTAACTTCCATCAGCACCATCTAGATGATCTATTAGAAGAAGCAGAAGTTGTGCCAATGGTCAATCAAATCGAGCTGCATCCAAAGCTGACGCAGGAGCCTTTACGAGACTACTGCAAGGAGAAAGGGATTCATGTAGAAGCGTGGTCACCATTAGGCAGCGGGAAGCTGCTGAACCATCCTGTTCTTCAGGATATTGCGAAAAAACATGACAAATCCGTGGCTCAAGTCATTCTTCGCTGGGACTTGCAGCATGGCATTATCACCATTCCAAAATCTGTGACGAAGAGCCGAATCATCGAAAACACACAAGTCTTCGATTTCGAGCTGTCCGCACATGAGATGGGTGTCATCGATCAACTCAATGAAGATGAGCGCACAGGTCCAGATCCAGATAACTTTGATTTTTAATCGAAAGAAAAGCACAGGTGGCATGCCTGTGCTTTTTATTGAACGATTTTACGAGGCTGATACGGTTTCAATGACTTGAATGGCGTCGACCATTTGCTCTTTGGAATAGTCTCCAATCAAGCAAAAAGTTTCATCTATACGTGCAGCATGGCTTGCCACTGTTTTTGCGGCTTCTTCTAGCTGAGCTGTGATGCCAAGCTCACGCATATTTCTAGGTAATCCGAGTGTTTCATAAAGCTCAAGTAATTCTTCTACTTCACCCATTCGATTTTCTGTGGCAAGCTGAACAAGAATGCCGTATGCCACTTTTTGACCATGTAACATATGGTGCGTTTCCTCAATAAACGTCAATCCGTTATGGATGGCGTGGGCTCCTGCCATTCTTCCGTAGCGTCCTCCGTAGCCGCCGACCGTGCCAGCTAATGTAATAATGGTATCCGTTACATCTGCAAATGCTTGCGAAAGCTGACCCGTTTGCAAGCTGTGGACAGCTTCTTCGCTATGGGAAACAAGAATATCCCTCACGTATACCGCCTGTTTTAGTGCTGCATGCACCATGAGCGGCAAGGAATCCTTTGCATTTCGAATAATGGCTTCCGCTTCATACCATTTGGCCAGCGTATCTCCAATCCCACTTTGAAGGTAGGAAAGAGGAGAAGAGAGCAAAAATGTATGATCAATGAGCGTGAGGTAGCTGGACCGTTTATGGTAATCGACTCTCATGAAATTCCCCTTGTCATCATAAATGACGCTAAGCGGTGTAGATGCAGCACATGTCCCCGGGATGGTTGGAACCATGATCACTTCAATTTGAAGAGCCTCTGCTACTGACTTGGCAGTGTCTAAAATCGTGCCGCCTCCAATCCCAATCACCACATCTGCCTCTTTCAGTTCTTCTGCAATTCGAGTGATTGCATTGGGTGAACTGTATCCTTTGTGCTGGACAACAGACCAATGAGACGGAAGCTTTGTATACTGTGAAAAAGCATGAAATGAATCATATCCTGTCACGACAGCGGGTGACCGGAAGGATGGAGAAACAAGTGAATCGAGTTCATGATAAATGCCTTTTTGAGAAATAAATTGGTTTGGACCGCTTCTGACGATATCTTCTGGCTGTATCATTGCGTTCTGCTCCTTTACAACATCATATTTGATAAATCATCTCATTTTACAGAAAGTTCTGTCAAATATGAGAAGAAAGACCCTTCCGTTTTATGGAATTAAGCCGCTGTCATTGCCTTTAGGTATGTATTTCCTGTATGATAAAGAACGGTATGTTTTGATTAAATTTAAGAGGTGTTTATATATATGGAAAAACAATATCGTGTCTTACTTTACTATCAATATGTCCCCATCGAGGACCCAGAGACGTTTACAGCAGAGCATCTAGCATTCTGTAAGGAGCTTGGTTTGTTAGGCCGTATCCTTATCTCAGCAGAAGGCATAAACGGAACTGTTTCTGGTACCATTGAGCAAACGGACAAGTACATGCAAGCATTAAAGGAAGATCCGCGCTTTGCGTCTATGCCGATCAAAATTGACGAAGCAGACGGTCATGCTTTTAAAAAAATGCACGTCCGCCATCGAAATGAACTAGTGAATCTGAGCCTTGAAGATGATGTGAACCCGTTAGAATTAACAGGTAAGCATCTTAGCCCGGTTGAATTTTACGAGCAAATGCAATCACCTGATACCGTTGTGATAGATGCACGTAATGATTACGAGTTTGATGTCGGCCACTTTAGAGGGGCAGTTCGTCCTGATATTGAGACATTCCGCGAATTACCGGAGTGGATTCGTGACAATAAAGAGATTCTTGAAGGGAAAAAAATCCTGACGTATTGCACAGGCGGCGTACGCTGTGAGAAATTCTCAGGCTGGTTAAAGCGTGAAGGCTTTGAAGATGTCTCTCAGCTTGACGGCGGAATAGTCACGTACGGAAAAGATCCAGAAGTTCAAGGGAAGCTTTGGGATGGTCAATGCTATGTGTTTGATACTCGTTTAACAGTGCCCGTGAATCAAACAGAGCATGTGGTTGTCGGAAAAGATTTCTTCACTGGTGAGCCTTGCGAGCGTTATGTGAACTGTGCAAATCCTGCATGTAACCGCAAAATGATTGCAACAGAAGAAAGCGAGCATAAATATATGCGTAGCTGCAGCCATGAATGTCGTACAAGTGAACGTAACCTTTATGTGAAACAGCACAACCTGTCTGAAGAAGAAGTGCAAGAAAGACTAGCTGTGATTGAACAAGAACAAGCGATCTCACAAGGATAGAGGGAACCACCCTTTATCCTTTTTTTCTATTCATGATAGGGCTCAGAAGGAAGAGGGATTCATTTCCTCTTTCTTTTTTGTTTTGTTTTTTTCAAAATAAGGGTAAAGGTAGTTATTCAGTCTAATAGATTGAATCATTGAAAAAGCGCTTTCTTAAGAAATAAGCATGTTCGACTATTTCAGAAAATGGAGAATTGAGAGATAATAAAACAGGCGAAAAAATGAACAAGGGTAAAGATTTAGTTGAAGAAATATTTGTTAATTGAATGAAAAGTGAGCTGCAATGAAAGAAAGGTGCTTACTTAGGCACATGCTTTGTAATTTAATCGAAAGGTGTTATGAACATGAATCATTTACATCGTAGAATGGGAACTTTCGCTTTAATGATGGTAGGTCTTGGCTCAATCATTGGTTCAGGTTGGCTATTCGGTGCTTGGCGTGCCGCTCAAATTGCCGGCCCTGCTGCTATTTTATCCTGGTTGATTGGGATGGTCGTGATTTTATTTATCGCTTTGTCTTATAGTGAACTCGGATCGATGTTTCCAGAGGCAGGCGGAATGGTGAAATATACGCAATATTCACACGGCTCTTTTATCGGGTTTATTGCCGCTTGGGCAAACTGGATCGCCATTGTCTCCGTCATTCCGGTTGAGGCGGTGGCTTCTGTCCAGTATATGAGCTCATGGCCTTGGGAATGGGCAAAGTGGACAACCCATTTGGTCACAAAAGGGGTGTTGACGACAGAAGGACTCATGGTGGCCAGTGTGCTTCTTGTGATTTACTTTCTGCTCAATTATTGGACCGTTGGGTTATTTTCAAAAGCGAATACATTCATTACCGTGTTTAAAATTGTCATTCCAGGATTAACAATTGGTGCGCTCTTATTCGTAGGTTTTCATAGTGAGAATTTTACTTCTGGAACAAGTATTGCTCCTAACGGCTGGGCGAGTGTGCTGACAGCTGTTGCGACATCAGGAATTGTGTTTGCCTTCAATGGCTTCCAAAGCCCGATTAATATGGCGGGTGAGGCGAAAAATCCAGGCAGATCCATTCCGATTGCTATTGTTGGATCTATTTTGATTGCGACTGTGATTTATGTGCTTTTACAAATCGCCTTTATCGGTGCTGTCGATCCGTCCATGATTGTGAATGGATGGGGTCATTTGAATTTTAATTCGCCATTTGCCGACCTTGCCATTGCGCTTGGGATTAACTGGCTGGTTCTGATTTTATATGCAGATGCGTTTGTATCACCTTCTGGTACAGGGATTACGTATACGGCGACGACATCCCGTATGATTTATGGAATGGAAAAAAACAAATACATGCCAAGTGTACTTGGTCGTCTGCACCCTATTTATGGCGTGCCTCGTCCAGCGATGTTTTTTAACTTAGCCGTATCGTTTATCTTTCTGTTTTTATTTAGAGGCTGGGGTGTACTTGCGGAAATCATTTCTGTTGCGACACTTATTTCTTATCTGACAGGCCCAGTAACTGTCATGACACTGAGAAAGACAGGGACAGATTTATATCGTCCGCTGCGAATAAAAGGACTTAGCATCATTGCTCCTCTCGGCTTTGTCTTTGCGTCATTGACGCTGTATTGGGCGAGATGGCCGTTAACAGGTCAGGTGCTGTTCATTATTCTCATCGGTCTTCCGATCTATTTTTACTATCAAGCAAAAGCGAAATGGAAAGGCTTCGGCCGCAACTTCAAGGCGGGTGCTTGGATGGTCGTGTACTTGCTTGTGATGATGACGATTTCCTGCCTGGGCAGTGACAAATTCGGCGGCTATAACGTCATTCATTATGGCTGGGATATGGCTCTTATTACAGTGGTTTCCTTGCTATTTTATATGTGGGCACTCAAAAGTGGATTTGAAACAGAATTTCTAGAGGATGCGAAAAAAATCAATGATGAGCTGCGTACTTCTTCGCAAGAAGCCGCATCATCCAAAGAATAAAGGAACGGCTGCCTGAATATCATGGGCAGCCGTTTTATTTTGATAAATGATGCATCACGTGCTGCCTCAGCCAAGTGGTGACACCGCGCAAAACGGCTGCTGTGACAAATGAGATGAGCACATACTTCCAAAGCAGATTCATACCTTGTCCACTAAGCAAAAACACGATTCCTAGAAAGACGAGTGTGAATAAAAGCACGAATAAAAATGATGCAGACCAGAAAAAAGCCTTCACTGAAGGTCACCTCCTTGGAGTATTGTATGCAGGCAATTGAAGGATCAGACCAGCTATGACGGGGTAGAATTATGGTGAAATCTATTGCAAAAGTCAGATAAAAACACCAAGTGATTTGACAGTTATGTTAAGATGAGAGCATATTTTGAGTGAAGATTGTGGTTCATAGACGGAGGTGTTTGGGGTTGCAGATACAAAAAGTTCTAAACAATAATGTCATTAGTGTGATAGATGAACAAGGAAAAGAAATCGTCGTCATGGGAAGAGGTATCGCCTTCCAGCGGCGGCCCGGGGATTCGGTAGACGAATCGTTAATCGATAAAGTTTTCCGCCTGGAGGATCATTCCGTTCATGAGCGAATGAAAATGCTGCTTCTGGAGGTTCCATATGATGTGGTCAAGGTAACCGAAGAAATGATTCAATATGCACATACAAAGCTGAACCGAAGATTAAACGAAAGTCTGCATGTATCGCTCGCAGACCATATTCATTACGCCATCGAACGACTGAAGAAAAATCATCTCATTGAGAATTCGCTCATTTGGGAGATTAAACGCTTATACAAAGATGAATTTCTTGTGGCAAAGGACTGTCTTGAGATGATTAGAGAGCGTCTTCATATTGAACTGCCTGAGGATGAAGCAGGCTTTATTGCCATGCATATCATTAATGCAGAGCTCAATGAGGACATGAATACAACGGTCAATATTACAAAAGAAGTAAACGCCATCCTCACCATTGTGAAATATCATCTCAATATGGAATTTGATGAAGACTCACTCAACTTTTATCGTTTTCTCACACATTTACGCTTTTTCGTCCAGCGTCTGATAAACGAAACAATGCTTGTCAGCGAAGATCAGGATTTGTATCAGCTGATCAAGGTAAAATATCCGAAGGCATACGAATGTGCAAAGAAAATCGCAGAATACGTCTATCAAACCTATCACCGAGATCTCACATCAGAGGAGATGCTGTATCTATCCATTCATTTGAATCGATTGATCAAACGAGAAAAATAAAGGTAGTTTTCAAAAGAAAGCGTTGACATGAGAAAAGCTGAGTGGTACTATTTGCTCATAAACATAAAAGAATACGGTTTCACAATGATCGTCTTAGAGGATTGTGACTGTTCGGCAGGCAAAACCTAAACGTTCACTGAAAAAGCGCAATAGCAAGTTGCGACTATTTTTGGTGCCCGTTTAGGTTTTTATTTTGCCCAAAAACGTATTTTTTTGAAAAAAAGGGGGTTTTTGTATGAGTTATCGTCAATTAGCAGAAGACATTATCAAACACATTGGCACAGAGAAAAACGTTCATTCACTGGTCCATTGCGCTACAAGACTTCGCTTCACATTAAATGACCGATCAAAAGCAGACAAAGCAGCCATTGAAAAATTAAATGGCGTTGTGACCGTTATGGAAAGCGGCGGCCAATTTCAAGTAGTCATTGGAAATACTGTACCAGAGGTTTATCGAGAGATTGGGGAGTTTACAAATCTATTAGAGGATTCCACTTCTTCATCTGAAAAATCAGGTGGAGAGAGCACGAGCCTTTTCGGAAAATTTGTCGACATTGTCTCTGGTATTTTTACACCACTTCTCGGTGTCATGGCAGGTGCTGGTATTTTAAAAGGTCTATTAGGTATCTGTATCAATGCAAAATGGTTATCACCTGAAGATACGTCGTATCAAATTTTATTTGCTGCGTCGGACAGCTTGTTCTACTTCCTGCCATTACTGCTCGCATTCACTTCGGCGAGGAAGTTTAAAGCAAATCCGTTTGTGGCTGTGACGATTGCTGGTGCACTCATTTACCCAACCATTCAAGAATTGTCAAAAGGCGGCGGAGATGTGACCTTCTTCGGTATTCCAGTCGTCTTAATGTCTTATACATCAACGGTTATTCCAATCATTTTGGCAGTGTTTGTCATGGGATATATCGAACGTTTCTTTAACAAAGTCATTCATGAAAGTGTCAAAAACTTTATTACTCCACTGATTTTACTTGTCACGGTTGTTCCGCTGACACTCATTGTATTCGGACCATTTGGTGTGTATGCAGGGAACGGCATTGCCGCTGTCTTGCTGAAAGTATTCTCCTTTAGTCCTACACTTGCAGGTGCTTTAATTGCGATGGCATGGCAGGTTCTTGTGATCTTCGGTATCCACTGGGGTCTAGTGCCAGTGATTTTAAATAATATTGCCGTCCATGGAAAAGATCATATCAAGCCGGCGACTGCGCCAGCTGTATTTTCACAAGCTGGTGCTTCCATCGGGGTTATGCTGAAAACAAAGAATAAAAAGCTGAAATCATTGGCTGGATCGACAGCGGTTTCTGCCGTGTTTGGGATCACAGAGCCAGCTGTATACGGGGTCACGCTTCGTTTGAAAAAACCATTTATTGCAGCCGTTATCTCTGCCGGAGTCGGCGGTGCGATCATCGGTTATTCACAAAGTATTGCGATTGCGTCAGGGCTTCCAAGTTTACTGACACTTCCGATTTTCTACGGACAAGGGTTTACAGGGTTCATCATCGGAATCTCGGTCTCATTTGTTCTATCCATCGTCTTGACTTATTTGATTGGATTTAAGGATCCAGTAGATGAAGATGAAACCCCAGCACCGGTTGCCGCACCAACAATGGAAAACGAACATGGGGTCAAAGCAGCTCATGTGAAAAGTCCTTTAAAGGGTGAGGTAATCAAGCTGGAGGAAGTACAGGATAAGGCATTCTCATCTGGTGCACTAGGAAAGGGCGCAGCCATCATTCCATCAGAAGGCAAGCTGTTTGCACCAGTATCAGGAGTCGTGACAACGGTGTTCCCAACAGGTCATGCGTACGGTCTTACTTCTGAAAGCGGAGCAGAAGTGCTCATTCACATTGGACTTGATACCGTACAATTAGGCGGTCAGCATTTTACCCCGAAGGTCGTACAGGGGCAAACCATCACTGAGGGCGAATTGCTTGCGGAGTTTGATATTGAAGCCATCCAAGCTTCCGGTCTGTCCGTCACAACACCAGTGATTATTACCAATTCAGGTGAGTTTAGCGATATCATAGAAACAGAAGAAAAACAAATCACACCAGGACAATCATTTTTACATCTCGTTTAATCAAGAGGAGGAAGAAATCATGAGATATTCAACACTAGCACCATTTCCAAAGGACTTTTTTTGGGGCGGATCTACATCCGCCTACCAAGTAGAAGGTGCGTGGAACGAAGATGGCAAAGGGCCATCTGTCATTGATATGAGAGCAAGTTATCCTGAAGGAACAACAGATTTTAAAGTCGCAAGCGATCACTATCACCGCTATAAAGAGGATGTGAAGATGTTTGCAGAAATGGGTTTGAAGGCTTATCGCTTCTCTATTGCATGGACACGGATCATTCCAAATGGAGATGGGGAGATCAATCAAAAGGGGATTGAATTCTATCATTCTCTCATCGATGAATTGCGCCGCTATGATATTGAACCAATCGTGACGATGTATCATTTTGATCTGCCTCATGCACTTCAAGTAAAAGGCGGTTGGTCAAATCGTGCGACAGTAGATGCGTTTGAACGGTATGCAAAGGTTCTATTTCAGGAGTATGGCGAGAAGGTAAACTATTGGCTGACCATTAATGAACAAAACATGATGATCTTACATGGATCAGCGCTCGGTACACTTGATCCAAATTTAGAAAATCCGAAAAAAGAACTGTATCAGCAGAACCATCATATGCTCGTCGCTCAGGCGAAAGCCATGACGCTTTGTCATCAAATGTTGCCTGAAGCGAAAATTGGACCAGCGCCAAACATTGCGCTCATTTATCCGGCATCTCCAAAGCCTGAGGATGTGCTTGCTGCGGCGAATTACAATGCGATCCGCAACTGGCTGTATCTTGATATGGCAGTCTTCGGCCGTTATAACAACCTTGCTTGGGCGTATATGAAAGAAAAAGACATTCTTCCTGTGATTGAAGAGGGAGATATGGATATTTTGAAAAGTGCGAAGCCGGACTTCATTGCCTTTAACTACTACACATCTCAAACGGTTGAAGCGAGTAAAGGAGATGGCAAGGATGAATTTGCGCGCGGCGGAGACCAGCATTTGAAATCTGGTGAAGATGGCGTATACAAAGGCGGCAACAACCCGTTCCTAAGTAAAAATGCGTTTGGCTGGGAGATTGACCCTGTCGGCTTCCGATCAACGATGCGTGAGATTTACGACCGTTATCAGCTGCCTCTTATTATCACGGAAAACGGATTGGGTGCTTTCGACAAATTAGAAGAAGATGGATCGATTCAAGATGATTATCGAATTGACTATTTAGAAAAGCATATCGAACAAATCAAATGGGCGATCACAGACGGCGTCGAGGTCTTCGGATACTGCCCGTGGTCCGCTATCGACTTAATCAGCACACACCAAGGATGCTCCAAGCGCTACGGATTCATTTACGTGAATCGCGATGAATTTGACCTAAAAGACCTGAAGAGAATTCGTAAAAAGAGCTCTTACTGGTATGAAACATTAATTCAGCAAAATGGAGAGAAGATCGGGGGGTAACAAATAAAAAAGCCAATCACCTTATGCGGGTGGTTGGCTTTTTTTCGTTCACTCTATTGGCAAGATTATAACGTTCGAGTTGTTTTAAAAAGATAGCCTGATTTTAACAGCCTAATAAACTACTTTCTTTTATAATCCAAAGAAATTTTGCTGTTTCGAATGCTACATCAGGTGGAAGGCCTGCCTGTATAAAAATTGCGCTACTTTGTAAAAACCTGATTTAGCTTTCTTTGCATATTTCTTGTCTATTACTTTCAATAAAGGGTTTTTCTAAATATGTGCCTGACTTGTGAAGAGCCTGAACAGCAAGTTTTTTGCTATTGTAGTGACGATATTTTTAGTTTGGGCTTCTTTAGATTGTGGTGGGAATATCGTGCACCATTGTTTAGGAACATATGCATTTCGGCTTGTGTCATTTGTCCATCCATCACATGAATTTCAATGGTCATCATGTTCACCTCCACAGTGAACGAATTCTACTACAGAAATTTTCATCAAAACGAAGTCTTAAAAAATAAAA
Source organism: Bacillus sp. FSL K6-1145 (assembly GCF_038003425.1). Taxonomy (NCBI): domain Bacteria; kingdom Bacillati; phylum Bacillota; class Bacilli; order Caryophanales; family Bacillaceae; genus Bacillus; species Bacillus sp. FSL K6-1145. The sequence goes on from NZ_JBBOPC010000001.1 coordinate 245,597, forward strand.
AAATGATTGCGGACACCGCAACCAAAAAGTAATTCTCTTAAATCTAACTTAAATCCATTGATACACTCATTTTGATTTGATAACCTTGATTTTGGAATTTAATACAAAAGGAGGAATATAAACAAAATGTTCAAAAAAACACTTTTAACCCTAATTACCCTAGCTCTTGTCATATCGATATGGACTCCATTTTCATCAGAAGCATCAGCAAAAACACACTCTATCAATTCACAAGAATTAGAAGCGTTAGTAACACCAACAGTTCTACAAAATGAACAAACTACCAAAGAATTAGACGAACTTGAAATGAAAATGGGGGAATACATAGAAAACCTTCCATTTACAGAAAAAGAATTCGAAAACATGTCAGAGACAGAACAAAATAAAGTGATAGATCAATATTTCAACAATGAAGAATTTTTAGCTATAGAAAACCGAATGAAACAACTTGACTCCAAAAGTAATCAGAGTGAAATAACAACACAAGCACTACCAGTATTCTTCATACCTATCGCAATGACCGTAGGAAGAGTTGCTTTAATGGCTATCAGATCAAAAGGCGCAAGAACTGCACTTAAATATCTAAAAAATCGAATAAAAGGATTCGGTAAAAATTACAAAATTAAATGGGATGTAAGAAATGATAAAGGACAACTTAGAAGTTTAGTTGTCGTCCTACACAAAGGAAAGAAAAAAACAACAAGAGTATTTGCTGTAGACAATGGAAAAATCCCTTTAATACCAAAAACCTCAACTTGGTATTGGCATTTCCATGTAGCTCCAAAAGATAAAATACACCATGCTCTCAGAGCATCAGTACCAAAGAAATACAAAGCAAGTCCAGGAGAAACAATATTACACTAAAAAACCCCTAATTTTCAGGGGTTTTTTTCTCTTCAAGACTTGTAACTATATCAACTGGATGTATCAAGTTTTCATCATCATTATCCTCATCAATGTAAGGCATAATAAGTGAATCCAACTCTTCTTTATCATCAACTAAAGCAACGTAAGTTGTATAATCCTCTAAATCTGATGGAAACAATTCAGCTTGACCAACATTACTTTTCAATGCTTGGTCAATAGCACTCTTTAATTCTATTAAACCCTCACGATTACCAATAATATAAGAATCCATATGCCAACTTTTTTGAGCATATATATGACAAATCTTATCTCTATCTTTCATCATCTCATTACACCCTTCCTGAAAAATTTAATTGATTATGTGCCAACACGCCAACCAGCTATAACATCAAACGTCTCATTGGCTACTTTATCCTCATCTTCTTCAATCCTGATCAGATCTCCTTCCTAGGCATCAATACGCTATTTCCAAAACTGCCACCAACATTTTTTTGTCCTTCTTTTCCACCTGCTCAATTGCCGCAATTAATTTTTTAGTTTCTTGAGTTTCTCTTTATGGCCTCTAACAGCTTTTTATCTCTTTCAAGAAGACTGCTTTGTATGTATTCTTGCTGCTTTTTCAACTTGCTGGAGTTTACAAATCACATCTTACTCTCTACTATCATCATACCCCGAATTCAATCTCATTTATAGACTGTTTTCCGCCTAGATCAGGCCGTATACTGTTATACGCAAGTCCAAAAACGATAAGGGGTGCGGCTGTATGAATGACAATGAGCAGGTTTTAGACCCTGGACCATTTTTTCATGGGATGAAAGCGGAATTGAAGATTGGAGATCTGCTTGAACCGCAGTATTTATCGAATTATCAGGATCAAAAATCAAACCATATCTATTTCACCGGAACATTAAACGCAGCCAAGTGGGGTGCTGAGTTAGCAAGATCTGATGCGAAAGAGAGAATTTATGTTGTAGAACCGTTAGGCGAGTTTGAAAATGATCCGAATTTGACTGACAAAAAATTTCCGGGTAACCCAACACGTTCTTATCGGTCGAAATCCCCTTTGAAAATCGTCGCAGAATTAGGTTCATGGGAAAGACATTCCGATGAAGAAATCGATCATATGCTGAGCTCTTTAAAGAAATTAAGTGAAGAAGGGAAAAATGTCATATACGATTGATGATTCTCAATCACACGAAGGCCGCCTCATCAACAGCTGGGCGGCCTTTTGTTTGATCTTATTGAAACAACGCATTCATCAGCTCATCGAATGTTTTTGATTGATTCAGAGCGTGAATGCGGTTTGGATTATCCAGTAAATCAACGGCTTGTTCAAAGAATTGATTCATGCAGGCTGCGTCATCTTTATGAATGGCTAATAAAAAGACAAGTGATACTTGGTTTCCCTGCCAGTCAATCGGCTGTTTTAAGTGTGCGATGGCTACGCAGGATGTGCCTTCATTTGTGATGAGCGGGTGCGGCATGGCAATCCCTTTTCCAAGGTAGGTAGACGACATTTGCTCCCGCTCAAGCACCGAGGACCGAAAAGATGACGATACTAGCTGATACGTTTCTAAATGGCTGCATAGTGTGTCTAATACCTCGTCCTTACTGGATAGGTCAGCGTTCAATAAGGTTAATCGTTCTTGAAAAAACGCCATCAGTTCTTGCGAGGGAGTCCCGTGTCCATTTAATAAATGAATGACCTCATTCACCCGCTGTACATCATGTTGTTCAAAAAAGGCGCTAACCTGTATCACTGGTTTTCCCTTTGATGCGAGCGGGACGGTTGTAATGATGACGTCACAGGGAAGGGTGGTGCTCATGAGATAATCCTGATAGGAATAAAGCTCGACGATGTCCAGTTCGTGCTGAAAGGCTGCCTTCAATTTAATTTCAAGCAGTCTTGCCGTCCCTAGTCCAGAACCGCACACGATAATGGCTTTCTTTTTTTGCGATGTATCGAGCTGACTTCTTTCAAAAGAAGCAGCGATATGCAGGGCAACATATGCCGCCTCATCTTCATTTGGCGTCCGCACCAGCTGTAAGGCATTCAGTCCGCTGACAGCTAAATCAAACGGGTATGGATAGGACGCTTTGATTTCATGCAACAGCGGATTTTGTAAGGATACGCCATATTGGATTCGATTTAATAATGGCTTCATATGAAGCATCAAGTCTTGCTGCAGGATGTTGTCATCTGCAAAGTGGTGGCCGCTCATTTTCTCAATGTGCTGTAGAAAGACCGCAACCGCCTGCTGAACTTCCACTGTCGTCTGATGCTGGGCGGCTTCTTTCCACGTTTGATTTGCCAATAGATGCATGACTAAGTAATCTGTTTCATCCTCTGATAAGGTGACATGAAAGGTGTCACTCACCTGCTGTATGATCTTTTGGGCAATTCTCATCAAGACGGGTGATCGTTGTGTACGAGTGGTACTGGCGGGTATCCGCTGGTTTTTTCGTGTTTGCTGAATCGCAATTGCTAAGTGAATGACTAAGTTTTTTAAGGCAATGTCTTTAATGAGCAATGACTCTTGATGCAGGTTCGTCAGGACAATAGATCGAATGGTTTCAAGAGAAATATCGGGAAAATGGAGCTGCTCCCGCTCGGTGATATGAGAAAGTGCAGGCTCTTCTTCAAGGAGTAAGTCTGCATAGCATGTTCTTTTTTGCAATTCGTCTCCCTCAATTTTTAAGCCAAATCCAGGCTTTGACACAAGGGTCATACCGTAACGGGCTAACAGCTCTCGTCCTTTTTTCAAATCACTGCTGACCGTCATGCGGCTGATGAACAGTTCTTCAGCCAGCTGGTCAATTTTTAAGTAATCCTGTTGAAGCAATAGCTTCCTCATGATAAATCGTACACGCTCTTCTGGCATGACGGGGACGAGAGAGCGGGCAGGAAGCTTTTGTTGATGAAGCCAAAGCAGGAAGGCATCTTGGTCACTCGTTAATAGGGTGTATCCCTTTCCGCGGATCGTTTTAATCTTGGCTCCAGCTTCCTTTAATTGCTCATTTGCTTCTTTGATTAAATGACGGATGGAGCGGTCAGATAAGCGAAAAGAGGCAGTGAGCTCCTCCAGCTTCACGAACCCCTTCGTTTCAAATAGCTGCTGAATCAGCTGATAGGTTCGAGGATCTGCCGTCATCATCATTGCGCGGCTCCTTGCGCCTGTAAGGCATCAGTACCAAGAGCGATGGCGCCCATTAAACCTGATAATCCATCAAAGGATGGCTTGGTGATAATTTCATTTAAAGGCTTTGGCAGTTGTAAATACCCATGAAGCCGCTTTTCTGTTTCATCAAGAATGAGCGGCAGCATAGCGGGCTGTTTCATCACACCTCCACCGAAAATGATGCGCTCTGGCGAAAGGGTGAGTAATAAATTGGCGGTCATCTGTCCGAGATAGTAGGCATGAAGTGACCAGGCAGGATGATCCTCTGGTAGTATTTGTGCCAGTGTATGATAGCGCCCTTCTATGGCAGGTCCTGATGCCAGTCCCTCTAAACAGTCATGGTGTATAGGGCAGCAGCCACCGTAGGAATCATGAGGGTGCCGCTGCACTGTGATATGACCCATTTCTGGATGCAGCAACCCGTGAATGAGGCGGTGTTCAATATAGGCACCGCCGCCTATTCCGGTTCCAACAGTGATATAGACCAAAGAAGCAGGCTTTTCTGCTTCAACCGAAAAGCGGGCTTCCCCGAGTGCTGCACAGTTCACGTCTGTATCAAGCTTCATCGGGAGTCCAAGGGCTTGTTTTAAAGTAGAAAGGAAAGGGAATTGGCGCCAGGCTGTTTTGGGTGTCTCTAAAATCGTCCCATAGCTTGGGCTTTGTTCTTTTACATCGACAGGCCCGAATGCCCCAATGCCAATGGCATCGACAGGATGCTTTGTAAAGTAATCGATTACTTGCCGGCATGTTTCATCTGGATTACCTGTTGCAAAGGAAGTCGTGTGTTCAATCGTTCCATCTGTTGTTCCGTAGCCGCAGACAAATTTTGTTCCGCCTGCTTCAATGCCTCCAATTCGCATGATCAATGCCCTCCATTAAAGAGGGGCGGAATCCAAATGGACCCCGCCCCTACATGTTCATTTTTTCTTTACAATGTAGGTTTGTACCTGACAAGGTGTGAGCGGTTCAATGTGTAATGATCCATGTTGTGCTTTGAGTATATGTCCTTCAGGTGTTTCGCCTAAATTCGCTGTTTCTCCGTGCTGTAGAGATGAACTATTGATTGAAGCGGCTGTTTGACGCGTTAAAAATGGATTGAAGAGACGGATGACAATGCCTGTTCCATGCTCTTCTTTTTTCAGAGCGCTTAGAATGGCTCCGTCTGTCTCAATGTCAAGCAGGCTATAAGTAGATTGTAAGTCTTCTTTTTCATCTCGGAAAGAGAAAATTAAACGACCGTTTAAAAAGTCTGCCCGTTCGTAGCATTGAACTGGGGTTGTATACCGCTTGGCAAGCTGCGCTAAGTGCCCCTCGCTGACAGCATCCTTGCTATAGTGCATGCCAAATGAGAACGACAGTGCACCTTGTAGCTGAGCGTCAGGTGTCTCAACAATTTTTTCACCAGATGCGCGTCCTGGACGGTAAAGAAGATTTTCTTTCCCCATTTTTCCGAAACAGCGGAAAAGCGTATACGCAATTGTTGTGTAGCCTTCTCCTGTGATCTGATATTCTCTCACGCAGTCCGTCAATAGAGCGACACCATATGCTTCATCACGAAGTGCAGTAAAGGATTGCATCGGTTCAATGGTGATCGGTTTTTCTTCCCAATGCTCATTGCTCCACCATTCAAGCTCTTGCGTGAGCTCTGTCGGGCGTTCGATGGTTCCAAACTGCTGATCGCTCAGTGATACCTTTGATGCGATGCCTGTATCAAAGAGGACACGCAGACGATGGTCTAACGCATGATTGTCGACATCGACATGAAAACGGATGACAGGCTCATCTTTATTTAATGCTACCTTCGCTGTAATCGGGAGTGAAGTCGTGACTGATTGCTGAGAGCGCTCTTCTAAGTCATAAGGGACAGTAAGAGTAAGCAGGACGGTGAGCTCTTCTTGCAAGCCGCTTTTAGACACTGTGATGTCTGCCGAAGAAAGATCCTTGGATGACACATACAGATCCTCACGCGGCGGTGAATAGTTGTAAGAATCCCCATCGTCTCCGTTGTCTTCAAAGATCATTTGCTCAGAGAATGTCCGGCCTGTTTGTTTATCTGTGATCTCCAGCGATCCGTTGTCATTTGCCGCAATGCGGTAATACGTATTTTCAATCGCGTGTCCTTCTGTTTGTTCCCATGCAGATTCGCTTGATTCATCGAAAACCATGCTGACTTGTGTATAACCAACGGATGGTAAGCTGGTGGCTTCGATCAGTAAAACGGCTTTCCATACTTGTTTTGGCATGTACACATCTTTACTTGGGTTAAGAGAAATTTGCTGTGCCAGCACATAATCTGTGACATCAGTTTTGCTTTTTACTGTGTAGTGAAGCGTTTTTCCATTGGCATCTTTTAGTGTAAAAGGACGTTCTGTGATAAAGGTTTCAACTTCAATAACTTCAGAACGCTTTGAAGGCAGTGTATTAAATAAAGTAAACGTGATTTCTTGCTCTGTTTGCAGTCGAATGGCGATGAGACGCATGTGTAAGTCCACAAGGTTCTCTGCGATTTCCTTTGCCTGCTTGTAGCGGAAGAAGACATCTTGATTCGTCGTATCACTATTACAGCCGCCAATGCTGTCATGCGCTGCATTTTCAAACATGAGGTACCAAATATCACGAACCGTATCATGCGGAAAGTCGTGTCCGAGTGAATAGCTAATCGTGAGGATAGGCTCCATCACATTGACGAGATAGTTTTCAATTTGATTGTTTAAGATTTTTAAATCAGCTCGTGTTGAAAAAATAGATTTGTGAATCCGCATATGCTTCGCATGAATGAGCTCTCCTTTTAAAGTTTCAAAAGACGTCCGCTCTTTTTTCACTGCTGCAATGTAATCTTCTAAACTGCTGATTTGATAGTGGTGCTCGTTCAGTTCATTGGCTTTTTCTAATAAGTCAGGCAGGTTTTTGCGGATCGGTGCCTGGTCAAAGCCATTTGGGAAATAGACATTCTTTGTGGTTGCCTTTGCTTGCAGCGCACCGATTTTTTCAGATAAAAAGGCTTGTAAGTCCTCATCTTTTTCGGGAATATTTCCACCGTAGTAGTAGCCAAATGGCAGGTTCACCGCAAAGACTTCACTGCCGTCAGCCCCTTGCCAATTGAATTCAGTGTGATTCGTCATATGGTCTGAAACGCCGCGCCAAAAAGCTGTATCCACAATGCCGAAGCCGCGGTAAATTTGAGGCATTTGTGCGGATTGACCGAAGGAATCAGGGACATAACCGACTTTCATCACATGACCGAACTGCTGACAGCGTTCAATTCCATATTGCAGGTTCCGTACAATGGATTCACCTGAAATGACGAGCTGGTCGGTTTGGGTATACCACGGGCCGATGATGAGACGTTTGGCTGTGACGAGCTTTTTGATTCGATTCTCATCCTCTGGACGCCATTTGAGGTAATCATCCAGTAAGGATGCTTGGGCATCGAGCATGAAGTAATGGAACCTTTCATCTGTTTCAAGAGTGTCTAAAATGTCCATTACGCTTTTCATTAAGTAGATACGGGAGCGGGAGGTGGTGAAATACCATTCCCGGTCCCAGTGAGTATGTGGAATCACATGTACATTGACAGTCATTGAGTAACGACACCTTTCTTTGTTCAAATTATCCTTCTAGCACAAGGTCAAAATCGTCTTCTTCTTTCTGCTTCTGGTCATGTTCTGGTTTTTTTGGTTCTTTTTTCTCAGAGAAATTGACAAGCAGGTTGGCGCCAATACCGATGACGAGTGCGCCAGTGAGAGCTCCAATTAAATAAGCCCACCAGTTTCCGACTGAGAAGAAGCCGTATAGCCCGCCAATTGGCGGCATGATGTCATGGACACCTAATAATGCAGCAACCCCGCTTCCAGCAGCACATGCGACAACATTGAGCGGAATCAATTTCAATGGATTGACGAGAGTAAAAGGGATCGCCCCTTCCGTAATACCGATAATGCCCATGACAAGGCCGCCACGTCCTGCTTCTCTAAAGGTTGGAGAGAAATTGCGTTTTCGAATCAATGTCGCAAGCCCGTATCCAAGCGGCGGAATGACAATCGCAATATTGACGAGAATGGCAGGGAGGTAGACGCCTGATAGGAAGAGCGCGTTACCTGCCATCCAAGCAGATTTATTCACTGGTCCGCCAAGGTCAAAGCCAATCATCGCACCTAAAATGAGAGCGAGTGCGAGTGTGCTTGTCCCGTCAGCGACCATGCCTTTGATCCATTCAATTAATGCTGTGTTCAAAGCACCTAATGGCCCGCCCAGCAGAACGGACATGAGAAGTCCAGTTAAGCCAACGGTAATGAGCGGTAAGATGAGCAGAGGAACAAGTCCGGCTGCGGAGCCTTTAATTTGAATTTTTCGTTTCACAAAAAGAGCGACATATCCTGCGAAGAAGCCTGCAATAACGGCACCGATAAATCCAGCATTCGTTGAGCTGGCAAGGGCACCACCGATGAAACCGGCCGAAAGCCCTGATTTATCCGCAATCGAATAGGCGATAAATCCAGCGAGCAGGACGTTCATTAAGCCAATCCCTGTCCAACCAACCTGCTCCATTAAATAGGCGCCGTGCAGTATGCCACCAGCATCCTTATAGGCGTTTAAATCTGAAACACCAAATCCTAATCCGACTAGTTTTGCTAAACCAACGATAAGGGAGGCACCGATGATTACAGGAAGAATATAAGAAATACCGGTCATGAGATGGCCTTCAATGACTTTTAATTTTGCTTTCATTTTGCTTTGCTCCTTTCTATATGGCATTGCTCACGTTTATTGAGATTCAGATTTTTTCTTTTCAACAAGTGCTACAGCTTTTGTGATGATTTGCTCGGCATTTTTTAAGGCGCGTCCGATCTCGACACGTACTGTGGGAATGCCTGAAAAACGTTCCGCATCGTTGATATGCTGATTGGAGGCAATGATACAAAGGTCTGCCTGTCTTGCTTCCTCTGGTGTAATGCCATTCACCTGTCCCATAATTCCTTGCTGCTCGATTTTGATCTCGTGTCCGAGCTGTTTACCCGCATTCTCTAACGCCTTTGCTGCCATTGGTGTATGAGCTAACCCTGCTGGACATGAAGTGACACCGACAATTTTCATTGTGTAATCCCCTCTTTCAATTGTTGTTCAATGACTTCGTAATAATAGTCAGCGGTTTGACCTGGTTGAATCTTTTCGATGAAAGCAGGTTCCATGAGGCTTGTCGCAATGCCTGACAGTAATTTCAGGTGTGTGATGTTTGCTTCTTCTAATGGAACGAGCAGTGTAAATAAATAACTTGTGGGTAAATCGTCAAAGCTTCCCCATTCAATCGGTTGTTCTAACTCTAAAAAAAGAAGTGAAGCCGTTTGAACAGCGGAGCTTTTTGTATGAGGAATGGCGAAGCCTTGCTGAAGTCCTGTTGAGACTTCGTCTTCGCGAGTCAACAAATCTGATAATAACCCCGCCTGATCGTTTGTAATCTGAAGGTCTTCAGCTTTCTCGGCAATGTATTGTAAAATCTCATTCTTTGATCGTCCGTCTACTTGTGTGAAAACATGATCTTTTTGGAACAAGCTGATCCCTTCTCTCTTGTTTATTAAGCGCTTACAAGTTGATTGTAATGTACTTTTCGACATGGTTAAATAGCATCATTTTCCGTTTGAAATGGCAAAAAGTTTATGAAGCTATTCGTCTTGCTGTCTGTATATCTCAAATCCTAGCTTAAAACGAGTTTAATTATGTAAAAAACAGATTCTACTAAATGCATTTCTGTGATATTCTTCCAAGGTATTACAAAAGATAAGGGGGTCTTTTCATGTTCAAAAAGCAGGTCAAATCCTGTGTGATCGTACTCATGGCCATCATTCTCTGTATGGCGGCATTACCTGGATACGAGGCAGCAGCTGCCAGTAAAGGAACAAATGTCAATGAAGCCATTGGGTTAAAAAATGGTGAAGTCATCTCAGGGACATTACAGAATGAAATGGAAGAGTCATGGTACCAAATCACGCCATCAGCACAAGAGGTGGCAAAACATACACATATGAAAATTTCTGTAAAAAGTAAACAAGTATTATCCGTATCGGTCTATCCAAGTAAAGACAGAGCGATGAAGGATGACACTTATTCGAGATATCGTGTGGACACTGCAAGTGGAGAGACAGAGATCGACTTCCCTCATGCATGGTCAGGTCCTTACTTTGTCAAAGTGCTCTATTTAGGGTCGGAGGAAGACAGCCGTGATGAGGAAGAGGATTCGGCTTATACAATCGGGTATAAAGGAGCTAACCTTCCGCCCTCTGAACCCGTTTTCCCTGAAGACGATGAGCCTGGTATCATTATTATTGAGAAAAAGTACGGGCGAGAAATTCTCCAATCGATTCGTACAATCGAAGATAAACGTTTTAATGAAACACCAAATGGTCAGAAGCTGAGCCGTGTGCTCCAAAAAACAAAGCCATTTCTCAAATCGAAACTCATCAAACAAAAAAATGAGCAGCAAAAGGTATACAATCATCTGCTGACATTAAAGTCACTGCTAAATGACGTAGAGAAAAATGGTGCATTTAGCGGTCATATTGTGACAGAGAAAGAACAACAGGCGATCCGTTCCCTTTTAAATATGCTCAAAGAAGCAAGTCCTGCCTATTTAAAGAAGGAATTAGAAACAGTGAGTCAAAACATTGGAATCGATCAGCTTGAAGGAAAATCGATCGGTTATGTATTAGAAAAGCAAAAGCTTGTAAAAGAAGAGAAAGTGAAGACGAATAAGATCATTTTTAAATTAAAGGATGGCCACACGCTTCAATCTGCGAAAAAGAAGATGAAAAGCTATGGAATCCAAGAAAACCGCGTGACATCGCAGTCAGTAAGTCCTTTGTTTAAAGGAATGTATGTCTATGATGTGCCAGCAGGGCAAGAATCAGCTGGAAAGACTTTAAAAGCAGGCAAAGCTGTCATCAAAAGCACTGCAAGAAAGCTGTCCAGCATGCCGAATGTTGAATTTGCGGAGCCTGTTCAAACCTATCGTGCACTGAGCAATGACGTGCAGTATGGTTACCAGTGGCCGCTGAAAAACAGTGCGCAAAACAGCGGGAAAAAAGGCGCTGACGTCAAATTTGAACAAATGAATACACTGATTGGCACAAGCAAAATAAAGCAAACATTAATTGCTGTTGTGGATACAGGTGTAGACAGCCGTTTGACTGATTTAAGCGGGACTGTTCGTACAGACTTAGGTGCGAATCTCATTGGACGAAACAAAGATGCGATTGATGATAATGGACACGGTACGCATGTGGCAGGCATCATTGCCGCAAAATCCGATAATCATTACTCAATGGCAGGCCTTAACCAACATACGGGCATCATTCCAGTGAAGGTACTGGATGCCTATGGCTTTGGCGATACAGAGCATATTGCACTTGGAATTAAGCATGCAGTAGATAAAGGCGCAAAGGTCATCAACATGAGCCTTGGCGGCTACTACAGCCGGGTAATTGAATATGCAATGAACTACGCGGCTCAAAGAAATGTACTAGTGGTTGTGGCGAGTGGAAATGATGGCGTTCCAGAAATGGGCTATCCTGCGACATCAAAATACGCAATGGCCATTGGCGCAAGCAACCGTATGGATATTGCCGCTGAATTCTCAAGCTTTGGTAAAGGACTGAGCATGTCTGCACCAGGATCTGATATTCCAAGCTTAATGCCAGATGGGAATGTCTCATACCTGAGCGGGACATCAATGGCGACACCATATGTGGCCGCGGCAGCAGGATTACTTCTTTCTAAAAATCCAACCTTGAAGCCGAATCAAGTAAGGAATATCTTGCAAAGAACAGCCGATAATATCTCCTTTACTTCTGTTGATGGAACAGATGACGTTTTCTATGATGAAAACGATGAGCCAATTGTCGATCCGAAAATTTCAGGGATCGATTGGATGACAGGACATGGCAGACTGAATGCATTTGCTGCTTTAAGTGCTGTCGAACTGAACGCATCTGTGAGCAAAGTGGAGGATCAGCATCAAAAGGTGACAGGTAAAGCAAAGGCTGGCGCTGCTATTTCTGTGTATAGAGGCAAAACACTGCTTGGAAAAGGCACAGCAGGCAAAAATGGAACCTTTAGCGTGAAGATCAAGCATCAGAACAAAAACAAAGTCCTTCACATTAAGATTTCAAAAGGAAAGGCCGCTACAACGCTCAAAACAGTCGTCAAAAAAGGCAAAGCACCAGCTAAGCCGAAAGTGGGCAAAGTAACGGTTAAAAGTAAAACGGTCAAAGGGACTGCGGGTGCAGGATTGACCATTAAAGTGAAAAATAAATCAAAGAAAGTCATCAAAACGGTAAAAACAAATAACAAGGGCGCATTTACTGCCCAAATAAAACCGCAAAAAGCCAAAACAGTCTTGTATGTGACCGCTTCTGATGTGAGAAAAAGAGAAAGCAAAGCGGTGAAGGTTGTTGTTGTGAAAAAGTAAGAGGAGAGCTTCCCTCTCTAAAGAAGGGAAGTTTCAGCGTGTAGACAAACCCTCGCATTCTTTGTCAAGACTGTGCTCCGGTGCTCACGAATGTCAAATTCGCTCCGCTCCAGTGCTCGCCCTTCCTAGACTTCAAAGGTTTTCTATCACGCTGAAAAGAAGACAAAGGGCTAAAATGAAGATCATTTTAGCCCTTTGTCAACAATCTGGAACTTCCCTTTCTAAAAAAGGGAAGTTTTTTTGCTTGTTACTGGAAAAATACCAATTAATGTCGATGGTAATATAGCAGGAAAAAAAAGGAGGATTTATCGATGAAAAAAATCATGTTTGCTTTCTTTCTATCATTGCTTCTCGTATTCCCAACCTTTGCACATGCAGAGGAAACAGGGGCAGTACCAGCTTCCGTTCAAGTAACAAGTGTCACTGCAGCCGATAGTGGATTAGTGAATTACGGCTATGGCAGTAAATATCGCGTGGGTTCTTATTATCCAGCTACGTTTAAAGGAACACTAAAAGATACAAGTGGAAATCTCATGCCTAATCAGCCGATTCAGCTTTATTTTGAAGCAGCAATTAAATCATATGCTCAAACAGCGACAGGCACAACAGACGTAAATGGACAATTTTCACTGACGTTTCAAGTTCCTGCAGGTGCAGGCTACCAAACATACAATAATGCAGGCTGGTCTACACATTACTACGATATCGTTCCAGTGACGTTCACTTCAAACGACATCAAGCTATCTTCAAATGTCACAAGTGTGTACCATTTGGCATATACATCCCGTTACTAATCTGCTGGAAGAAGCGACTTGGCGAAAGCCTTGTCGTTTTTTTCATAGAAAAAAGGATGTCTTCATGTGACATCCTTTTCTTTTTGTTATCAAACCTGCTGGGCGGCAACCGAAAGAGTCGATAAACAAACACTCATGAGCCGTGACTCCCAGATTCGATCGAGCGTTTACCTTTTAATTCTGAGCTTTGATGGATAAGAACTTTTACACTTGAACATTGATCCTTGAACGTTCAGCTTTGAGCTTTTATCAAGGATCATCCAGAGATGATCAGATGAGGAGGGAATGACCTTTCCCTCGGAGGTGTTTAGTTCTATCGATTTTCGGCTCACTAACAAAATTGATTAATCGATCTGTATTTTCGTTAGTGTATTGCTTTCTGACAAGGAAAAATCAACTTCCATTTGAAAATCCTCAATCTCGGTCGAAAGCTTTTCAATCTTCACTCGAAGACGAAGCGGATCGATGATCGTCGCCTCGTTTTCAGCGAGGAACGACTTGACGATCTCTTGGTTGGCAGCCGCTTGTGTTTTTCCGTCTTTTCCAAACAAGGTTTCTAAATGCTGGTCGAGCCTCTTCTTCACATCTTCATTGGTTTGTTCTGCTTTGTCTACTAGCTCTGTGTACACCTTTTTCAATTTCCGTAAATAACGAATATCGTATTCTATCGACGTCTTCCGTTCAATCGCTTCTGCCACCGTCATGCTGACACCCGCAACATCAATCGTTGTCGTCGCATTCGACACAACGATGGCTGATTTGATGGCATTCCGGCGCTTGATTAATGCTTGAATCGATTGGTCATCAGCCTTCGCCTTCTTTTCGATGTCTTCTTGATGTTGAAACCCGTGCTGTATATGTTTCCCGATCATCAATCCACCAAGTACGGCTTCATCAACGGTTCGGTTGATTCTCTTATCTAACATTTTCAGTTCACTTAATGCTCTTGTAATGGTCATTTCCATATTAGTGACAACTCCCTTGATTCATCCTGAAAATCATAGATTCCTATCATATACCAAAGTGCGCTTCTTTTACTAGCGATATCCTTTTTTGTCAAATTGTTTACGATAGAAAAAAACCTGGCGTTATACACCAGGTTCTTCACGTTTTTTCTGAATCCAAGCTGTCACATAATAGGCAGCATAGCAGAGCGCGATGAAAGGAATGCCGCAGATAAGGGCAATCCGCTGATTTGGATCAAAGGCAATGCCAATCACAGAGGCAAGACACAGGAAGAAGGCAGCAATCGGAACCACTGGATAGAGCGGGGTTCGAAAGGAAAGATCATGGAGCTGTCCGCCTTCCTGTAAAAAACGTTTCCGAAACATAAATTGTGAGGCAGCAATCCCCATCCACACGATCACAACGGCCAGTCCAGAGATCGAAACAAGGACAAGGTATACCGTTTCTGGTGCGATGACACTTGAGAACAAAGAAAGAATCCCACCGATCATACTTAAAATCAGTGCGTTCAAAGGAATTCCTTTAGATGTCAGCTTCGCCAGTTTCTTAGGCAGTGTCCGTTCCTCAGAAAGTGACCAGAGCATACGGGATGACGCGTATAGTCCAGAGTTTGCGGCAGATAAGATCGCTGTCAAAATGACAAAATTCATGAAATCTGCGGCATATGGAATCCCGATGCGATCAAACACCACAACAAATGGACTTTTGATCACCCCAGCTTCTTCCACTGGGATCAAGCCGGCTAAGACCACGATCGTTCCAACGAAAAACAAGACAAGACGCAGTACGGTTGTGCGAATCGCTCTTGGAATGGTCTCGTCAGGATTGACGCTTTCACCCGCAGCAATCCCAATTAACTCCGTACCTGAAAAAGCAAAATTGACGGCAAGCATCGTCATTAAAATCGGTAAAAAGCCGTTTGGGAAAAGACCGCCTTCCCCGGTGAAGTTAGAAAGGAACGGAGCGGCCTCACCGCCCTTTAATGGAATCAAGCCAAACATCGCAGCTCCGCCAAGAATAATAAAGAGAATAATAGCCATTACTTTAATGCTGGAAAACCAAAACTCTGATTCTGCAAAAAATTTCACTGTAAACGCATTGAGTAAAAAGATAAGAAGAGCAAAGACACCGCTCCACATCCAAACCGATGTGTCCGGGAACCAGCGCTGCATTAAAAGCCCTGCCGCTGTAAATTCCGATCCGAGCGCGACTGTCCATGTCAGCCAGTAGAGCCAAGCGACTGTATAGCCTGTGCCGGGTCCAATATATTTTGTTGCATACGTATGAAAGGCCCCTGTAACCGGCATTGCCACAGACAGCTCACCTAAACAGAGCATCACGAGGTACACAATTAATGCCCCGACAAGATAGGCAAGGATCGTTCCCGCGGGTCCTGCTTGATTGATGGTATACCCAGAGCTTAAAAAGAGCCCTGTTCCAATGACGCCGCCTAGAGAAAGCATGAACAGGTGGCGGCTCGTCATTTTTCGTTGATATTGTTGTGACTGATCTTTTGCTTGTTCCATGTCTTCCCGCCCTTTTGCTTAGAAGTATGTGTGATGATTCATGGTGCTATGCTGTGGTAAGTTTTAAGATGTCCGTGATATCTTCTGGGGTCGTCCGGCAGCAGCCGCCGATGATATGCGCGCCGTCTTGATACCATTGATGCGCACATTCACCAAATGTATGCTGAGGCGTATCTCCGCTCCATACCTTTTCTTCAGGATCATATAATTCCCCTGAGTTTGGATACACGACAATCGGTTTGCTCGTCCCCTTTTTCATCTCTTGAATGAGAGACGAGATAAATTGCGGCGGCGTACAGTTTACACCCACAGCAGCGATCTGTTCATAAGGTTCCAGTGCTTGTACACATTCTCTGAGCAAATCTCCTTCACTAATATGAAGGTCGTCCTTCGCGCTGAATGTAATCCAAGCAGATACACCACTGAATTCATCTTGCAGCAGCTTTGCAATGGCCGTTGCTTCAATGAGACAAGGGATCGTTTCACACGCAAGAATATCTGCACCAGCTTCTACTAATGCCTGAATCCTTGGTCTATGAAAATCAATGAGTGCCTGCTCTGTGAGTCCGTAATTTCCTTTATATTCTGAACCATCAGACAAATAAGCGCCGAATGGCCCCACAGATCCTGCGACAAATGGTTTTGTCCGCCCTTTACGACGCGCTTCATCCTGCCAAAAAAGATCGCGTGCCTCTTTTGCTAAAGTGACAGATCGTTTCATTAGTTCAATGGCTTCTTCTTTTGAATAGCCTTTTTCAGCGAAGCCATCAATCGTTGTTTGGTAGCTCGCTGTTGTGGCACAGTCAGCTCCGGCTTGGAAGTAATCCAAGTGTACTTGCTGAATCAATTCTGGCTGTTCAATCAGTATTTTGGCTGACCATAAACTGTCGTTTAAATTGCAGCCCTTTCGTTCAAGCTCTGTTGCAAGTGCACCGTCTAAAATTAAAGGTGCGTGAGCCTGTAAACGGCTTTGAATAGGATTCATCGAATGGAACACCCTCCTTTTTAGTCGGAAATGATGGATATGATATGAGGCAGTAGTTTAAATGACTAAAGTGTTTTTGTCAAGGAGAGGAAAAAGCATGTGACCGCGGAAAAACCCTGAAAACATGCGGGTTTCCATGCATAAACATGCAGTCAAAATAATAGAAAACCAAGTCATTGACAGCCTCTAAAAAGAGATATATATTATGGAAAGGTTCATTTCAGAAAGCTTCGTCAAAAGGCGCTGTCTTTTGATTTTTTTTGTTCAACGACTGTCTTCTTTCGTGCAGAAAGAGGGTTTTTTATATGCTTAAAAAAGGAGGAAAGAAGAAATTGAAAAAATGTGTAAAAGATATCGCAATGATTCTAATTGGTTCTTTTTTATTTGCCGCCGCAGTGAACATGTTTGTCATTCCGCTTGAATTTGGTGAAGGCGGTGTAACGGGGCTGTCCATCATTTTCTATTATTTGTTTGAAATTGCACCATGGCTGACGAACCTAGTGTTTAATGCCATTCTGCTGCTTGTGGGGTATAAATATTTGGACAAGAAGACGACGATTTATACTGTGGTTGCCGTCGCAAGTAACTCCCTATTTTTACACCTGACCACAACATGGGTCGTGAATGTTCACGAATTGATCATTGGGGCCATTTTCGCAGGAATCATTATAGGAATTGGGATTGGTCTTGTGCTAAGAGCAGGCGGTACAACGGCGGGTTCTGCCATACTCGGAAGAATTGCCAACAAGTATTTAGACTGGAACGTGAGCTATGCCATCTTGTTCTTTGATCTGATCGTCGTATTTGCTTCCTACTTTATTATTGGTGCGGAAAAATTAATGTTCACGATTGTGATGCTGTACGTGGCGACAAAGGTGATGGACTTCGTGATAGAAGGGCTTAACACGAAAAAGGCAGTGACGATCATTTCTTCATGCAAAGATGATATTGCCGAAGAAATCAATCACACCTTGGATCGAGGCGTGACGATTTTAAACGGACGCGGTCATTATTCAAAGGAATCGAAGGAAATTCTCTATGCAGTCATTCAAAAACAAGAGCTTATGCGTCTAAAGAAAATCATTAAGAAAATTGATCGAGACGCATTCGTTGTTGTCCATGACGTGCGTGATGTGTTCGGAGAAGGATTTGTGAATATATAAAAACGAAAGGACCCCAAAAGGGTCTTTTTTTTATATTTATACCTCTTGTCACATGATACTATGTAATGTATAGTATAAATGGTTAGGAGTTGTAATCATGAATGCACAATTAAAAAAAGGTTTACTGGAATTCTGTGTACTGGCGGTATTAAAGAAAGGCGATTCCTATGGTTATCAAATGATTAAAGATATGTCCCATTGTATTGAGATTTCAGAATCGACATTATATCCGATATTAAAGCGATTAGAGCAAAACAATTATGTGGAGACCTATTCCCAGGAACATAATAGTCGATTAAGAAAATACTACCGGATGACACAAAGCGGCCGTGAGCATATGGCGCAGTTTTTAGCGGAATGGGATCAAGTGATGGCGATTTACGACTTTATTTCTGGAGGACAGGGCAATGAATAAAAAAGAATTTTTAGCCAGCTTAGAGAAGCACCTGCATCGTCTAGGCGAAAAAGAAAGTGACCGGTTCATCGAGTATTACGATGAAATGATCGAGGATTATCAAGAAGATGGATACAGTGAACAGGAAGCGGTCGATCAAGTCGGGCAGCCTGCTATCATCGCTGAAGGGATTTTGAAGGAACAAGGAATTAAAACCGTTCAGGTGCCGACGTTTGGAGAAAAAGCCACAAGGCTCTCCATCCTCATTTTAGGCTTTCCATTATGGGGCAGTATTCTAGCAACAGTCTTCCTACTGATTCTTTCTGTGTATATGGTGATTTGGTGCATTCCGCTCGTGACAGGTACAGTGACGCTAGTTGGTCTGCTCGGCGGTTTTTGGAGCATCATTGGTTCTCCATTTATCTTTCAGGACGGTTTGCATGTGGTGGTGACGCAAATTGGCGTTGGTATTCTTCTATTAGGTGTCGGATTATTATGCGGCATGGCCACGGTGTATTTGACAAAGCTATTTGTTCAAATGACTGTTCAAACCACTAAGGCATTCATGGGAATGTTTAAAAAGAAGGTCGTGAGAATATGAATGTGAATGATTTAAAAAAGCAATGCATCAAATGGGGGATCATCTTCACCGTTGCCGGAGGAATGATCATGGCAATTGGTTTTGGACTATCGGGCTTTGACCTAGATGCATATCACAACAATGACCAGAACAATGTGTTCCGCACTATCAATTGGAGCAAGCCATAAATGAAAAACCCGCTTATGCGGGTTCAGCATGTAGACAAACCCTCGCATTCGGTGTCAGTCCTGCGTGCTGGTGCTCACGAATGTCAAATTCGCTTCGCGCCAGTACTCGTCCTTCCTAGACTTCAAAGGTTTTCTATCACGCTGAAAAGAAGACAAAGGGCTAAAATAAAGATCATTTTAGCCCTTTGTCAACAATCTGAAAAACCCGCTTATGCGGGTTTTTTTGCTCTGGCTACAAAGAAGAAATAACAGCAAAGTGCACCTAGTTCACAAAGCATAATGATCAGGCCCATTGGAAAGGCTGTTTGGCTTCCGGCTAGTCCGACAAGAGGTGTCATGCAGGCGCCTAGCAGCATTTGTGCCACACCGATCAGGGCAGCCGCACTTCCTGCATGTGCGCCGTGATGCTGCATCGCAAGAGACGGGGCAGAGGTGCCGACAATTCCAACGCTTGAGACCACAAAAAAGAGCGGAATGAGAATGCCGTATAATCCAGCATCAATGGAGATCATCAAAAATAAGGTGATGCCGCCTAAGGCAGCTGTCAGCAATCCAATGCGAAGAACCTTCTCTTCGCCGATTTTAGCAGCGACGCGGGCAAATACTTGTCCAGCTGTGATGATCCCAAGACTATTCACTGCAAAGGCAGCACTGAATCCTTGTGGAGAAAGGTGAAAAAGCTCCTGAAGCACAAACGGTGAGCCAGAAATATAAGCAAACATCGCTGCGAATACAAGACCTTGCGAGAGGGCATACCCAACAAAGAGACGATCACTCGCTAAAATTTTCATGGCACTTACAATCTGTTGAAAGCCTCCTGTCTGTCTGCGCTCCGCAGGTAAACTTTCTTGAAGTGAAAAAATAGATCTCAGCAGCATCAAGGCCCCGAGGATGCCTAATAGAACAAATACACCCTGCCATGTGGTGAAGCGTAACATCTGTCCGCCCACAATAGGTGCCGCTGCCGGAGCAACCCCGTTGACCAACATGAGCAATGCAAAGAATTTCGTCATTTCTGAGCCTTCATAATGATCTCGCACAATGGCTCGTGCAATGACAATGCCTGCTGAACCAGCGAGTCCTTGAATCAATCTTAAGAGGATGAACATCCAAATTGACGAGACCACCGTGCATAAAAGAGAGGCGGCGATAAAAATGATTAAGCCGATCATCAGCGGTTTTCTTCTGCCGATCGTATCACTAATAGGACCTGCAATCAGTTGTCCAAGCGCGAGTCCAATCAGACAAGCCATCAGACTTAATTGGGACAAAGCAGTGCTTGCTTCAAAATCTCGTGCAATATGAGGCAATGCAGGTAAATACATATCCATTGCAAGCGGTGCAAGGGCGGTTAAAGAACCAAGCAATGCAGCAAGGAGAAATCGGTTTTTTTTCGATTCTTGGGGATAAGATAAAGAACTCATATGACATTACACTCCTCGTATACTTCCTCAAAACAGCATAATGAATCGAGCGTCCCTTTTCAATGGAAATTTTCAAAGAGGATTCCGTGCAAAATAATTGATCTTTCGAAGGAGACTCTTTACATTGAATGAGTAGAGAAAAGAACAAGGTCATCGACATGCAGTATTTGCATGATACGTATATCTGGCAATTAAACAACAGGAGGTGCTGACATGGAGCAGCAAGAGCTGATCATTCGTCAAGCAGTCAAAGAAGATCATGAGGCCATTAGACACGTACTAATCAAATCCTATTCACAGTATGAGCCTCAATTTACAGAGGAAGGCTGGCAAAATTATTCTGCTGCGCTTGCAGCAGCTGTAGATAATCCAAACATGGAGCTGATGCTTGTGGCGGAGCTTGAAGGTCAGGTCGTAGGGACGCTTCAAATGTTCCGATCATCAGAGCAAGCGTATGACAAACCCGAAATGGGCATTACATCAGCCATCGTCCGGTTTTTAGGAGTAGATCCCGATGTCAGAGGAAAAGGAATTGCAGAGTCATTGTTACGTAAAAGTATTGAGCTCACGCAATCATGGGGCGAAAATGTTCTGTACCTTCATACCTCTGATAAAATGCAGGCTGCCATTCGTCTTTATGAAAGAATGGGCTTTGAGCGTGCACTAGATAAAGAATTTGTGAATCAAAATGGGACGCATGTTAAAAGCTATCAATATGTCATCCAGAAAGAACAACCAGCTGGTTCATCACATCACGCATAATAAAAGGAAGAGCACGTCCTCGATGGACAGCTCTTCTTTTTTTATTTACGCCCACAGTACAAGCGCCCAATATGATATTCCCCACGAGATTAAACCGAACATAACAAAGAATTTTAACATGTGCTCATAAGGAGAAAGCTTTCGTTCTCTCTTCGTTTTCACCAGCCGCCAATAAAGGGCATAGCCGCAAAAAATGAGGATGATTTGTCCAAGCTGTGTAAGGTTTTCAAGAATCGTGATTCCGTTCATTTATTTCACCTCATCAATAGGTCTTCCATATGTGAATGTAGCAACCCTTTATTTTTTCAAAAAAAATCGGTGTATACTGGAAAGAGAGAATCTAGATGCAAGAGGGAGTTGTGACATGGTGTTTTCGCTACATGCGGATCGGTGGGATGAAGTAATCGAGAGAAAAATCAAATACGATCAGAAGATTGTGGAACATACTTGTCAGCTGTTAGACGCACAGGGACAGCAGGCTGTGCTGTTTCACAAGATTGAAGACACGTTTACGATGAGGGCAGGTGATGGTGCTCTGACGATTCCAAAAGGGAGCTATACGACCGCTTATTATTGGAAGGATCGTCCTTACAATATGTATTTCTGGAGAGATGATCAAGGGAAGGAACTAGGTTCTTATTTTAATATTGTGGGGAATACATCGTTCAACGGCCAGCTGGTCATGTTTGAAGACCTCATTGTTGATCTTCTCGTTCTTCCGAATGGTGATTTTTTTGTATTGGATGAAGATGAGTTGCCAGAGAGTTTAGCGGATTTTGAACAAGGTTCAGTGCACCGAGCATTAGAGAGTGTGATGGCTTCGTTAGAAAACATACTTGATCAAGTGAGGGCAGATGTTGATGGAAAATATCATCACAGCTTGTTTGCACCGCTGTTAAAATAGAAAAAAACGATTCCTTTCAGCGAGGAATCGTTTTTTCTGTTACACCTTGATACGGTTTAATCGTTTTTGTAAACTGGTTTTCGTTTTAGAAGCTTTTAGCTGTTTGACAGCGGATTGCGCCGCTGCTTTTGTTTTCTTCGTTCGTTTGGTTTCCGCTTTTTTGACCTTTTGTTTGGCGTCTGTCACTTTCTTTTGATAGGCGACCTGTTTTTTGACTTTGTCGAGCCGATTTTGCAGGCTTGTTTTTTCTTTGCCTTTGTTTAACTTTTTGATGGCCGCTTGTGCGCTTTTAATGGCGCCTTGTGTTTTGCTTTTTTCGGCTGTTTGAACCTTTGCACGTGCCAAGCGGATATCAATGGTTCCTTGTACCTTTTTCACCCGTTCAGTGAGTGCTGTTTTTTGCTTACTTGCAGTGAGTCGGCCAATTCTCGTTTTGGCTTGATTGACATCTGCCTGCTTTTTAGAAGTTTCGGCTGTTTTGACAGCGCTAGTCGCAGCCTTCAAAAAGCTTGATTGTGCTATATATTGCACGCGGCCATAGCCGAATTGTGGATCCTTTCCTTTTGCGCCAAGATCCACTGTATAGCTGCGCAATAAGGTGCGAAGCTGAACATTTGTTTTCTTCGGATGAAGCTGCTTCAACAGTGCCAGCATGCCTGTGACATGCGGTGCGGCTTGTGATGTACCTGTTGCATACCAATATTCATTTTTTAAATAAGTGCTGATGACGTTCTGACCAGGGGCAGAAAATTCAATACCTTTCCCTGTATTTGAGATAGAAGCGAGTTTGTCTTTGTCCGTCGTTGCAGAAACGGCAATGACGCTATTGTAGGCGGCAGGATAGCTGATATGATTCTTCTTCCCATCATTCCCGCTTGCAGCGACCACAAGCAGTCCTCTTTTGTATGCTTCATCCACTGCTGAACGCAAAATAGGGATATTGTCTTCAAAACCTAGACTTAAATTCATAATATCCATCTTGTTGCTAATGGCCCAATCGATTCCTCGAAGCAGACTGTACAAGTCGCCTTCTCCCTTTTTATCTAACACTTTCACAGCATACAGCTTCGCGCCAGAAGCGACGCCGACTGTGCCGTAATCGTTATTGAGGGCACCAATCGTTCCTGCGACATGTGTGCCGTGTCCTTCATCATCTTTATAGGAGGAAGTGTAGTTCACGAATGATTTACCGCCGGATATCTTTAAATCCTCATGGGGAGAAATACCAGTATCCAAAACGGCTACCTTCACATTTTTCCCCGTGACGCCTTCTTTTATCGCTTGCTTTACATTCAGCTTTTGCAGGTTGTAAGATTTTTGAACCAATGCATCCTGATTCGTAGAGGCAGCGGTTTTTTTCATCGTAGAAGAAGCGAGTTTGACCTTTATGTTTTTTGAGACATACGCGATGTTAGGGTCTTTTTTGAGTGACGTGACCGCTTGTTCATCTGCTGTCACAGCGACAGCGGGAAGATGTATGTACTGTGCGTTCACTTTTTCACTTTCTTCAATCGCTGTTTGCTTTCCTTTTTGGTTTTTATAGACGATGATGACATCTGTTTCTTTTGGCGGTGCAGCTGCCTGCGAATGGTAAGGCAAGGCAGTTGTCAACGCAAGAAGAAACGCGATGACTACGAATATTTTCTTTTTCAAGGCGATAGCCCCTTGCATACGATGACCTCCGTCTTTTTTTCTCTATTATATCGGAGAAATGAGAAGGATGGTTAGAAGAATCATATTGTTTGTCAGAAAGTTTTTTTTACAAGTAACCTGAAATTGAAATTCATACAAATCTAGTAGACAATAGAGAGAACATAATAAGAGAAAGTAGGATATGCTGATGAACGTAAAAGAGTATATGACGTATGATGCGATTGGCTTGGCGGCACTTGTACGGAATAATCAGGTAACGCCAGACGAGCTTGTACAAGCTGCATTTGCTAGACTGAATGAGGTCAATCCTGAACTAAATGCGTTGATTCAGACAAGACAAGATCAAGTATTAAAAGAAATCAAGACATTACATACGAATCAGCCGTTTGCGGGCGTTCCATTTGTACTGAAAAATATATCGCAAGGGCTGGAAAATGAACCGCTGACAGCAGGAGCTGCATTATTAAAGGATGTAAAGGCAAAAACGGACTCCCACTTTGTCCAGCGATTGAAGCAGGCTGGATTTCTCATGATGGGACATACAAACACACCAGAATTCGGATTAAGAAATGTAACAGAACCTGCTTTACATGGTCCAACGAGGAACCCTTGGCATCCTGACTATTCTCCTGGCGGTTCAAGCGGCGGGACGGCAGCAGCTGTTGCGAGCGGCATCGTACCTGCTGGTGGAGCAAGTGATGGTGGAGGGTCCATTCGGATTCCAGCATCCTTTACAGGTTTGTTCGGTCTCAAACCAACAAGAGGAAGAACACCGGTAGGGCCAGGCGTAGGAAGGCAGTGGCAAGGGGCATCCATTGACTTTACACTTACAAAAACAGTGCGGGACAGTGCAGCCCTTCTTGATCTACTTCAAGTCATTCAGCCTGAAGCGGCTTTCCAAACGCCATTATACGACGGCAGCTATCAAGAAGATCTAGAGAAACGTACATCTTCTATGCGAATTGCTTACAGTGTAGAATCTCCAGTTGGTACGAAGGTCAGTGAGGAAGCGAAGCAGGCGGTGCAGCAAACAGTGAAATGGCTGAGTGATCAAGGGCACCAAGTAGAAGAAGCAGGGCCTGCAATCGATGGAATTCATCTGATGCAGCAATACTACGTCATGAACAGCGGAGAAATGTCTGCACTATTCACGTCCTTGAATCGTTCATTAGGACGTCCAGTCAATCCGGAGGAAACAGACATCGTGGCATGGGTGTTGGCAGAGGCTGGCAAGAATGTAACCGCTGCTGCTTACACAGAAAGTCTTGATGCATGGGATATGGCGGCTGCACAAATGGCGTCATTTCATCAAACCTATGATCTCTTTGTGACACCAGCGACTGCCTATTCAGCTCCTAAGGTTGGTGAGTTGATGCATTCGAAAGAAGAAATCACAGAACTTTTACGTGTGTCATCTCTCTCAATGCAAGCGCAGCAGGATCTCATTTATGACATGTTCTTAAAGAGTCTGACCTACACACCATTTACACAGCTTGCCAACTTAACGGGTCAGCCTTCTATGAGCGTTCCTGTTCATCTCACTAAGGCGGGCATGCCTTTAGGGGTACAGGTCACAGCACCTAAGGGGAAAGAGGATTGGCTGCTTCGGCTTGCAGCAGAGATGGAGACATCCTCGATTTGGAAAGGAACAAATCAACTCATACGTTGAAACGACATTTGTCTATGGAGGGAAAGGAGTGTCACACGTGAGTACGAAGGATAGAATTATTCAAACGGCCGCACTTCTTTTACGCAAACAGGGGTATCATGCGACAGGATTGAATCAAATCATTAGAGAGAGCGGCACGCCTAAAGGATCTCTTTATTATTATTTTCCAAACGGAAAAGAAGAGCTAGCCATAGCAGCCGTTGAATATATTAGTCAAAAGGTCATCAATCGAATTGAAGAAAGCTTTGCCTATTCGGATGATCCTTATATCGCCATCGACCGCTTTATGACAAACATCATCCGGGGATTTACGGAGCAAGAAAATGAAAGAGGCATTCCGATTGTCTTGCTGGCGGCAGAATCCAAGCCAGAACATACGCAGCTTCATACTGCATGTAAGCAAGAAATGATCCGCTGGCAAAAGCTTGTGAAAGAAAAGCTCATGAGCAGCGGATATGAAGAAAACAAAGCGGATGAGCTGGCTTCTCTCCTTCATTCAATGGTGATTGGGGGTCTATCGATGACCACCGCACTCAAACAAACGACTCCGTTAGAACATGTGAAATGTTACCTTAGACACTTATTTATGCGAGAAGAGTAAAATCTCTCGCATATTGTCTATCTATTATATCAATTGGTCTATATAATAAAGATAGTCAATTAGTCATGAGGAGTGATGGGATGTCGGAGCAACCGCAATCGATCAAGCAATCCGAAGGTACCTCTTTTTATACCGTGTCTGGTTCAGGGAAACTGTATGGGCTGGAAAATCAGCTTGTTCATGTGCTGGCAGAAGTAAATCAAACGAATGAGCTGTTTGAGCTTGTCTTAATCACAGGTGGGAAAGGAGCTTATTTTCCACTTCACTGTCATGAGCACTTATTTGAAACCATTTTTGTGCTGGAAGGAAAGCTTGAAGTGATCTTGGACGGTAAAAAATATATGGTCACAGCCTTCGATTATATTCATATCCCACCCAAAACGATCCATGGCTACAGAATGCATAGTCACAAAACAAGATTTATTTCATATACATTGGGCGGACAAATGACAGATGTCTATCAGCAAATTGGGAAAAGGCTTCAGCGGAACGAATGGCCGATGACCGATCATGCTTTCGATGCAGACAGCTTTGAACAAGCTGAAAAAGAAAGCGATATCATATTGATGCATGGTATCCGGCAGCTGTCAAATACAACTAAGCCCTCCGTTTTATTTCATAGTCAGCTCCCTCAGGCGGTGCAGCCCTACGTATTAGAGGCTGGTGAAGGGAAGCAATACATTATTGATGGTCAGCTTCATGAGCTGATCGCAACAACAGAAACAACTGGAGGCGGGTTCAGTCATTTTGTGATTGAAGGCGCGAAGGGAAAGTATTTTCCTCCGCATTATCATCAAGTACATACAGAAGCACTCTATTGCGTTGAGGGAAAAATGAATCTGCAATTGAACGGAGAAGATATATGCCTGATGCCGGGTGACTTTGCCTATATACCGCCGGATACAATTCACTCTTCTGAACTCGTGTCCCATTCTAATAAATTTTTGCTATTGCTGCTTCCTGGAAAGATTGAGCAGTTGTATGAGCAGTTTGAAGAATCACAAAGCCCGAGTATATGTCCTTATTTTATTCAAGAAGGGAACTTGATGATTGATCGAGAGACTTCCTCTCAATATGATTTGGTCTTTATTGAAAAAGGATAAATAGGTAACGCGTTACACATGATTGTATAAGTGCCTGTCGAACCGATCGACGGGCTTTTTTGTTTTTTAATAATCCTGATCTGATGCATGAACCATCCATTCAAGGTGAAGCTATGTACAGATGATTTTCGCTAAAGGAGGAAATGCATGTGAGAGCTGTTACTTATCAGGGGAAAAATAGCATTGCAGTGAAGAAAGTAGATGCGCCATCTATTCAAGATCGGGAAGATGTGATCATCCGAATCACATCAACAGCAATTTGTGGATCTGATTTACATTTGTATCAGGGGAATTTCCCGCTTCCAATCGGCTATGTGATTGGGCATGAGCCAATGGGGATTGTGGAGGAAGTTGGCCCGGATGTCACGGCAGTAAAAAAGGGAGACCGTGTCGTTATTCCATTTACCGTTGCATGTGGTCAATGCCAATATTGTCATCATCACTTAGAAAGCCAATGCGACAACTCAAACCCGCACTACGATTCGGGTGGACTTTTTGGATATAGTGAGAAATATGGGAACTACCCTGGAGGACAGGCAGAATATTTACGCGTGCCTTTTGGGAACTACACTCCGTTTAAGATCCCAGATGATTGTGAGCTGGAGGATGAACAATTGCTGTTCTTATCGGATGTTCTTCCAACTGCTTATTGGAGCGTGGAGCACGCCGGTGTGAAAAAAGGTGATACGGTCATTGTGTTAGGCTGTGGACCTGTTGGGTTAATGGCACAGCAATTTGCATGGCAAAAAGGGGCAGACCGTGTGATTGCGGTCGATTACATTGATTACCGTCTGCGACATGCAAAACGGATGAGCGGCGTAGAAGTATTTGATTTTACAGAAGATCCCGACATGGGAGAAACGTTAAAGGAGCTGACCAAAGGTGGAGCCGATGTTGTGATCGATTGTGTGGGAATGGACGGGAAGAAGTCGCCGCTTGAAAAAATTGAGCAGAAACTTAAGCTACAAGGTGGAACGATCGGACCGATTCAAATTGCCACAAAAGCCGTCCGTAAATGTGGAACGGTGCAGATGACGGGTGTGTACGGCGGCCTATATAATATGTTCCCATTAGGTGCCTTTTTCGCAAGAAACGTCACCCTGAAAATGGGGCAGGCCCCGGCGAGAGGCTACATGTCAAAGCTCTATCAAAAAGTGACAACCGGTGAAATTGATCCTAAAGCGATCATCACACACCAATTGCCGTTAGATGATGCCGCTCATGCATATCACATATTTAATGATAAGAAGGATGATTGTATAAAGGTCATCTTAAAGCCATAAAAAAGAAGGCTTAGGAATTCTCCTAAGCCTCAGCGTGTAGACAAACCCTCGCATTCGGTGTCAGGTCTGCGTTCCGGTGCTCACGAATCTAAATTCGCTCCGCTCCGGTACTCGTCCTTCCTAGACTGCAAAGGTTGAAAAGAGGACAAAGGCTTAGGAATCTTCCTAAGCCTTTAATGGCTCGTCCATCATTTTTTCGATTAATTCAAAAAATGTTTTTTTATCTTCTTCTGAAAGGTGGTTGAACAGCTGATTGACAAGCAGCTGGCGGTTGTCAATCATTTGTTTTGCAATTTGTTCACCTGATTCAGAGAGTTCAATCCATACAGTGCGGCGGTCATTATTATTTCGAGAGCGGATAATCATCCCTTCATCTTCTAAGTGATTGAGAGCGGTTGTTGTTGCAGAGGGAGATAATGAAACTTCCTGCAGAATATTTTTCACAGTACATGATTGATGACGATAAATGATGCGTAAAATAAACCCTTTCACATTCGTGACGTTTTTCGGAATGTTCTCTTCATCTATTTGTTTCGTCGCCTTTAAATACTTTGTCAGCGCATGGTCTAATAAACTTGCCTCTAGCTCGAAATGTTGCATTCTCCATACCTCTTTTCCTATTGCATTCGCATTTTCCGATCAATTACTAGGTCTATCTTATCATAATAGTTATCATCATTTAAACCAAAATGGAAGACGGCTATAAAATTACCTATATTATCAATTAATATAAAGAACAATTCCAAATTGAAATGATTTTACTTTCAGCTGGTTTTATTTTAGAATGTGAATGAGATAAAATCTGCCAACCCATTCACTGGAAATTGGCTATTGTAAATCAAACGTTTGGAGATGAAGATATTGAATACATTACAGGCATTACTTAACGACAGAATGGAACGCTCTTCACAAATTGAAGCGGTAACTGGCGGGGGTGTGTCTTATACATTTGAAGAATATGCAAAGCGTATTGACCAGCTCGCTCATTACTTACATCAAAAGGGGATTCGAAAAGGGGACCGTGTTTGCTTTATTTGTCAAAACCATCATCACTTTTCAACGATTATGCTGGCAGCCATTAAAGCAGGTGCAGTCGCAGTTCCGCTTAGCTGGCAGCTTACTTCTTTTGAGCTGGAAGGTATTTTGAAAAAAGCAGAGCCAAAGGCTTTATTTTTTGACCGTGAATTCCGTGACATCATTGCGGCAGTGAATGTGTCTTTAGAAGATTGTCTGATGGTGGAATCCGGTGCCAATGCGAATACAACACAGCTGTTTGAAGACATGTTGGCTTCAAATGATGGAAGTAACCTTGCTGAAGAGGTATCAGAAGAGGATCTAGCGATGATTTTATTCACCTCTGGGACAACGGGAAATCCAAAGGGCTGTATGGTCGGACATGGACGAATCTATCAATTTTTAACAAGACATGGGAATCGAGGATTCGATCTGAAAGGAAAACGGTACTTGGCGAGTCACCCTCTGTATCATATGAGTTCGATTAATCACCTGATCGCAGCTGCGATTGAAGGATATACGCTTGTCTTCTTACATGATGCAACACCGAAGCGCATTTTAGAAACGATTGAGAAAGAAAGAATTACGTTCATGATGGCTTTCCCATCAGCTTACACGTACATGCTAGAAGAAATGAAACGCGGTTCGTACGATCTCTCATCTTTTGAAATTGCGATTTCTGGCGGTACGAAGGTGCCGGTACGCTTAATTAAAGATTACAAAGAAGTAGGCATTCAGATGATGCATGGCTATGGAAGTACCGAAGCATGGGTTGTGAGTGCGTGGCATCCAGCGATGGGCGAGGATAAAATGGGCTCTGCAGGTAAAGTGGATCCGGATGTAGAAGTGAAAATCATGCACCCTGAGACAGAGGAGACATTGCCAGCTGGAGAAATTGGCGAAGTCGTTATGAGAAGCCCATTCTATTTTCTAGGCTACTATCATCAGCCTGACGCTACAGAGAAGGTGCTGAAAGATGGCTGGTTCCATATGGGAGATGCAGGCTATCTAGATGAAGACGGTTTTCTTTTCATCACAGGGAGATACAAAGATGTGATTCTGTACGGTGGGGATAATATCTACCCTGACCAAGTAGAAGAGGTCATTGATCAAATTCCAGGTGTGATTGAATCAGCTGTCATTGGGGTACCAGACGAATTATATGGTGAAGTGCCAAGTGCGTATATAGTAAAAGACGATTCTGTCGATTTTTGCGAAGAAGATGTGGTGAACTATTGCCAGGAACGTTTGGCAGATTACAAAGTGCCCTCCATTCATTTCACACAGGAGCTGCCAAAAAACAAGCTTGGTAAAATCATGAAGAAAGATTTACGTGAATTGGTTGTGAATGCGTAGTACCTATTCTGCTATAATGAAATTTGAATGATTTTTTGTTTTTCTAACGTTTTGGAGGGAAAGGGTTTGCGACATATTCTACGTAAGAAACACATTCACGATTTGTTAGAACAGAGCAGGCAGCAAAAGGTAAAGAAAACGCTGGGCGGGCTCGATCTCACGCTCCTTGGTATAGGGGCAGTGATTGGCACGGGGGTCATGGTGTTAACCGGAATTACAGCGGCTAAGGATGCAGGGCCGGCTGTCATTTTTTCCTTTGCCATCGCAGCGATTGTGTGCAGTTTGGCAGCACTTTGCTATGCAGAAATGGCTTCAGCACTGCCTGTATTCGGCAGTGCGTACATTTATTCATATACAACGATGGGTGAGCTTGTCGGGCATCTAATGGGATGGACGTTATTGTCCGTTTATATGCTGACTGCTTCAGCTGTCGCCAGTGGCTGGTCGAGCTATTTCAACAGCTTGCTTGACGGGTTTGGAATTTCGATTCCCCATCAATTTTTAGCGGGACCTGAACAAGGCGGATATATGAATCTGCCAGCCATTATCATTGCCTTACTGATTGCGTGGATCTTATCTAGAGGAACGAAGGAAAGTAAAAAATTCAATAATATCATGGTGTTTGTGAAACTCGGTATTATTGTTCTTTTCATTGTAGTAGGCGGGTTTTATGTACAGCCATCCAATTGGCAGCCGTTCATGCCGTTTGGTGCAGAAGGCGTCATTGCTGGTGCTGCTGCTGTGTTTTTTGCCTTCTTAGGATTTGATGCGATTTCTGCTTCTGCAGAAGAGGTGAAAAATCCGCAGCGGAACCTGCCAATTGGCATTATTGGCTCATTACTCATTTGCACGATCATTTACATTGTCGTTTGTTTGATTATGACAGGTATGGTGCACTATACAAAACTGAATGTCACAGAGGCGATGTCCTATGTCTTGCAAAGTGTACATCAAAATAGTGTAGCCGGTATTATTTCTGTCGGTGCGGTCATTGGATTGATGGCTGTGATTTTCGCCAATAATTATGCAGCAACTCGAATTGCCTATGCGATGGGACGAGATGGTCTTTTGCCGAAAGTGTTTTCGAAAACAAACAAAAGCGATACGCCTGTTGCAAGCATATGGATGATTGGCGGCATGACAGCTGTTATTTCAGGGTTTATTGATTTAAAGGACTTGTCCAATTTAGCGAATATCGGTGCTTTATTGACGTTTGCAATGGTGAGTTTATCTGTCCTCATTTTGAGAAAGACACATCAGCAGCTTGAGAGGGGATTCCGGGTTCCATTTGTGCCGGTCTTGCCGATTATTTCAATGGGCTGCTGCTTGTTCCTTATGTTCAACTTACCAGGCCGGACGTGGCTTTACTTTGGTGTTTGGCTGTTAATCGGTGTTGTCATGTACGCAGCGTATTCAAACAAACATAGTGAATTAGCGAAATCTTCATGAGAAAAAGGTGCAAATCCGTTGACGATTTGTGCCTTTTTTCATACGATTTGGGATAAGCTATAAAAGAGAAGATGGACGGAACAAGAGGAGGATGAGGGGTATGATTAGTGTTAGTCCTTATATTGTGGTAGACGATGTGAAGGAATCTCTTCAATATTATCAAGGGATTTTTGGCGGTGATATTCATATTTTAAATGAACATCAAGACCGTGTGCTGCATGCAGAACTGCACCTTGGAGAATCGCTGCTTCACTTTTCAGATACGTTTGACCGCACACCAAAGCCCGAGAATCTCAGATTGATTATGCAGTTTGACAATGAAGAAGAACTAAAGGCTGTATATGAAGCGCTAGAAGCTGATGGAGATGTACTGGTCGAATTACAGGATACGTTCTTTGGCGCCCTTCACGGGCAAGTACAGGACCGCAAAAATGGGTTGATCTGGGTGCTGAATTATATGAAATAAACCAAGACCTTCACCTTCGTGAAGGTTCAGCGTGTAGACAAACCCTCGCATTCGGTGTCAGTCCTGCGTGCTGGTGCTCACGAAAGACAAATTCGCTCCGCGCCAGTACTCGTCCTTTCTAGGGCTGCAAAGGTTTTCTATCACGCTGAAAAGAAGACAAAAGGCTAAAATCAAGATCATTTTAGCCCTTTGTCAACAATCTGGACCTTCACCTTCGTGAAGGTTTTTTTGGGAGTGCTTTTATTTTCTGAAAAATGGGAAATATGCTATGTTGGAAGAATAAAGAACAAGGAGAAAGGTGGCAAAGGGATGGAGCAAATTGAATTTCAATCAATCCAAACAAATGGTGTAACACTTCACACAGCAATGGCTGGACCTGAGGATGGCCCGCTGCTTATACTGCTACATGGATTTCCTGAGTTCTGGTACGGCTGGAAGAATCAAATTATGCCCCTAGCCGAGGCAGGTTATCGTGTCGTCGTTCCTGATCAAAGGGGCTACCATCTAAGTGATAAGCCAGAAGGAATCGAATCCTATGTATTAGATCAACTGAGAGATGATATCGTAGGGCTGATTAAGACGCTTAGTCCGAATCAAAAGGCGATTGTGGGTGGTCATGATTGGGGCGGAGCAGTTGCTTGGCATTTGGCATCCACACGTTCTCAATATGTAGAGAAACTAATCATTGTCAACATGCCGCATCCGCGGGTGATGATGAAGGTTCTTCCATTTTATCCCCCGCAGTGGAAGAAGAGCTCCTATATCGCATTCTTTCAGCTTCCGAATGTGCCAGAGGCAGCTCTTCAGGAAAATCACTTTCAAAAGCTGGATGAAGCCATTGGGCTGACTGCAAGACCCCATTTGTTCACGAAGGAAGATGTATCAAGCTATAAGCTGGCTTGGACGCAGCCAGGTGCCATGACCTCAATGCTGAATTGGTACCGCGCCATCAAAAAGGGCGGCTTTGAAAAGCCGATATCAAAGCGCATTTTAGTACCTGTTCGCATGATCTGGGGGATGGAGGACAAGTTTTTAAGCAGAAAGCTGGCGAAGGAAACGATGAAGATTTGCCCAAATGGACAACTAATTTTTGTCGATGATGCTTCTCATTGGATCAATCATGAAAAACCAGAAGTGGTGAACAAACTCATACTCGAATTTTTGAACTAAAGAAAAAAGCTCTGATCAGAGGGGGAAACTCACTCTTGTCCCCATAGAAAAAACACCTCCATGTTTTATTTCGGATCACAACGATCCGTTTTCAAACTTGAAGGTGTTTTTTATTTGTCTCATCTTATGGGGTCAGTCCCAAGAGGACCAGAGCTTTTTTGATTTAACCGATTCGATTCTTTTTCAACGAAGCAGGTTCGTCGTCCCAGCATTCAATTTTCTCATTGTTTGGAACGACATTTTTATAGAAGACAGGATCCTTGCCTTCTTTTTTCTGTCTCGTATAATCCTTCAATGCTGCAAAGGCGACCTTTGACAGCATGGTGATGGCGATGAGGTTGACGATGACCATGAGTCCCATGAAGAGATCGGCTAGACCCCACACGAGAGGAACAGTAGCAACTGCACCGAAAAGAACCATTCCAATAACGGCAATTCGATAAATGTTAAGCCAAACTTTGTTGGCTCCAAGGAATTCAATGTTCGTTTCGCCGTAGTAATAGTTACCGATTAATGTACTAAAGGCGAATAGGAAAATCATGATAGCAAGGAATCCAGAGGCCCATGGTCCAATGTGCTGACTGAGTGAAGCCTGTGTTAATTCAATTCCTTGCAGGTTCGTTGTTTTGTATGCATCAGAGAACAGGACAAGGAAGGCTGTGCTTGTACAAATAATTAATGTATCTGTTAACACGCCAAACGCCTGAATTAATCCTTGTTTTACAGGGTGACTTGTCACAGCTGTTGCTGCTGCGTTAGGTGCACTACCCATACCAGCCTCGTTGGAGAAGAGACCGCGTTTAATCCCTTGTAATAATGCGCCGCCTAATGTTCCACCAGCAAACTGTTCAAACCCGAAGGCGTGTTTCACAATCGTACTGATGACACCAGGAAGTTCAGTGATATTTGTCACAATAACAAAGAATGCAATTCCGATATAAGCTAGAGCCAGCACAACGACAATGTATTCAGAAGCTTTTGCAATGGCTTGGATTCCCTTGAAAATAATTGCTGCAAAAATAACAGCCATCACAATACCGACTGTTAAACGGTCTAATCCAAAGGAGTTTTCAAAAGCGACAGTAATTGTATTTGATTGCACCGCATTAAAGACGATTCCAAAAGAAATTGTAATCAGAATCGCAAATAAAATTCCCATCCAGCGCTTGTTTAACCCTTTTTCCATGTAATAAGCAGGTCCACCGCGGAATCCTGTTTTATCTTTCACTTTATACACTTGGGCTAATGTACTTTCAACAAAGCTTGAGGCAGAACCGATAATGGCTACGATCCACATCCAGAAGATTGCGCCAGGTCCACCAATTGCAATGGCGATGGCAATCCCTGTGATATTCCCTGTTCCTACACGTGCCGCCATACTGATGGCAAATGCTTGGAACGGTGATATCCCTTCTTTTTCTTTTCTTCCTTCTTTCAGGACACGCACCATTTCTTTAATCATTCTCACTTGCAGGAAGCGTGTTCTATATGTGAAGTAGACACCAACTCCAAGTAACAGAGCAATGACAATATAAGTCCAAATAAAATCATTTGTATGTGTTAAATAAGATAGCAAAGCTTTTTCGTTCATAACATCACCTCTTCGAATTCATGACTGTTCATTTTAAAAAATACTGAGATCCCACTCTTTTGCGAGCTTTTTCAGCATCATGACACCGGTAATACTATTTCCGCAATCGTCAATGGCGGGACCATAAATACCGATTCCGCAGCCTGTCTGAAATGGGAATTCTCTTCTTGCGCTTGGCGGAACGCAAGCCATAATTCCTCCAGACACACCACTTTTGGCTGGAACGCCTACGAAAGCAGCAAAATTACCAGACGCATTATACATGCCGCATGTCAGCATCAATGCCTTTGTTAGTCTTGCGATATCCTTTGGAATGACTTGGACCTGTTTAAAGGGATGATAGCCATCACTTGATATAATCAGCCCAATCAAGGCGATGTCCTCTGTTGTAACCTCGATGGAACATTGCTTTAAGTACACTTCTAATGTGTCCTCGACGTCTGATTCTAAGTAATTGGTTTCTTTTAAGTAATAAGCAAGAGCACGGTTGCGGTGCGCAGTTGCCCATTCTGATTGATAAACCTCTTCATTAACAGAGGGACGCTTACCTATTAAGTTTTCGATTAAATCGAAAATATATGCTAGCTTTTCTGTAGAAGTCTTTCCGGGAAGGATGGAGGATACGGTAATAGCTCCAGCATTAATCATTGGATTAAAGGGCTTCCCTGGTTTATGCATCTCAAGACGGTAGATGGAATTAAATGCATCACCAGTTGGCTCTACATCTACCCGATCCAAGACGTATGGTACGCCTCTTCCTAAACAGGCAGCTATAAAGCTGATGACTTTTGAGATACTTTGCAGGGTAAAGGGAACGTCCCAATCACCATATCGTACAGATGATCCATCTGGGCCTATCACGCTGATACCAAGTTGAGAGGAATTCACTTTTCCGAGTGCTGGAATGTAGCCAGCATTCTGTCCATTTTTGTAATACGGACGTATTTCTTCTGCCCATTGATCAACAGAAGACTGGCATGCGTGTTGTGTATTATTAGAAATTGCTGTTTTCATACGATTCCTCCAATCAAAAATCAAAAAGTACCCTATTGAATTGGCGGATGACAAAAAATGCGACCAAATAGGCACGAAAACATGTTACACATCTTCAAAGAACTTGTCATGCGCTGCTTGTACCACTCCTTTACACCTAAATATATGTTGAAATGAAGGCTTTGGCGGCGAAAAAACAAAAAGGGTTTTTAGTGAAAATTCAGAAAACGCTTACATATAGTTTCACTAAAATTGTTCATTCAATTTATCTTGGAAACTACACAATCTGACGAAAATCTACAGAAAAACTTACAAATAAAAATCGGTTTGTCGATCATTGTCTAAACAATTCCCATTATTGTAGACAATCACCAAAATGCTGAATAGCTGAAAGGTCACCATGGCGCCTCGGTGAATAGTCATAAAAAAGGATTTTGAGGAAAGAAGGAGCCGTGAAAATTATTTTTTTGTACGTTGTGAAGAAAAGAGTCTCCTTGTATACTGTGGCTATGCAAAAAGGGGAAGGGATGTCAGTCATTTGAGTTTAAACCAGCTTGTTAAAAAAGACGCATTCATATTAATTTTTATGGTGGTTATTGTGCCGCTTGCAGGAGAACTGAAGTTTTATCCTGTGAATGAAACGTTCCGGATCAGCTTTGGGGCACCTGCGTTTTTCTTTTGTTTATTACTCTTAAGGAAATCTAGACCGTTCTTGCCCGGGTTTTTAACAGGCGCAGCCATTGTGCTTTTTCGAGTAGGTTTAGATCTGATGCAGCATCATGCTGATCTCGCTACATCATTTTATCAGCAATTCCCAAGTTTCTTTTTTTATTTTACATATGCTTTCTTGTTCTTTGCCGTCCGTACGGGACGTTTTAAACAGCGTTCTATTTTTATTGGGATCATTGGTCTCATGATTGAATTAGTGGCTGATTTTGTTGAGCTGTTTGTACAATTTTTAGTGTTTGATACGACGATGACGCTATCAAAGCTGAGTGATATGTTTCTCATTGCGTTTGCTCACAGCTTTGTCGTAATCAGCTTTTTTAATATGATGAAGCTGTATGAGGCACAATCAAGAGAGAAGCAGATCATGAAACAAAATGAGCATATGATGATGGTCATTTCAAATTTATATGAAGAAACGGTTCATTTAAAGAAAACGTTAAAACATACAGAGCATATTACGCAAGAATCATACAGGCTTTACCGTCTCTTGCATGAACACGAAGCAGGGAAGAAAGTGAGTCAGGAGCTGTTGAAGCTCGCAGGAGAAATCCATGAGGTGAAAAAGGACAATCAACGTATTTATGCTGGGCTTTCGAAGCTGATTTCTAAGGAAAATATGCAAGACTATATGAAGGCGGAAGAGCTCGTTCAAATTGTCCTTCGCATTCAAGAAAAGTATGCGCTCTCTCTAGGGAAAAACATCTCCTTTACATCTGATATAAGAGGCATTCATTTGCATGATTATCATGTGTTCATTTTCTTATCGCTCATTAATAATTTAATGGCAAATGCGGTTGAAGCCATAAAGGATGACGGAATGATCTCACTCGTATTGAAAGGAAGTCATGATAAAATAGAGATTCGGATTGAAGATGATGGCCCGGGGATTCCTGAAAAAATGAGAGAAATAGTATTTGATCCAGGCTATACTTCTAAATTTGATGCATATGGAACACCATCAACTGGGATTGGCTTATCCTATGTGAAAGAGCTGGTTAAAGAGCTTGGCGGTACAATTAAAATCGAACAAAGAGAAACAAGGGGAACGGCTTTTCAGCTACTCCTTCCTATACAAAATTTAATACAGAGAGGGTGAGTGTATGCGATTTTTCATTGCAGATGATGATCGTGCAATACGCTCGATTTTAGGTCAAATCATAGAAGATGAAGATTTGGGAGAGGTCGTGGATGAAGCCGATGACGGAGTGGGATTAGAAGCACATTCATTGAACCTAAAAAAAATAGACATCCTTCTGATAGACCTTTTAATGCCTGCTAGAGATGGCATTCAAACGATTCGTCATATTCACCCTGAATTCAAAGGTAAAATCATGATGATTTCCCAAGTAGAGGCGAAAGAGATGATGGCAGAAGCCTATGAATTAGGGATCGAATATTATATTCATAAACCTGTCAATCGAATTGAGATCGTCAGTGTGATTCGAAAAGTCATAGAGCGGATCAAACTCGAGAAATCGATTTACGATATTCAAGCTTCCCT
This sequence comes from Bacillus sp. FSL K6-1145, assembly GCF_038003425.1. NCBI lineage: Bacteria > Bacillati > Bacillota > Bacilli > Caryophanales > Bacillaceae > Bacillus > Bacillus sp. FSL K6-1145. Next base: position 284,368 of record NZ_JBBOPC010000001.1, read on the forward strand.
TCGCCATGTGCTGCCGTTAGAGCCAGTGACTTCTCATAGCACAACGGGTGCTGGGTTGAAGAAAAGGACGATGAAAGAGGCGGGGGAATTTCTCTTATCCGAACTAGGAATTGTTGGAGAGAGCGGATCTAAGGATTTACTAGAGATCCTGATCTACTTATATGAAACACAGTCAGCCAATTCTCATGAGGTCAATTTCCCGCCGCTAAAGCAGCTCTTTATCAAAACAGCGGAGAGGAAGCTGGATCATGGGGCGACCGATGTAGAAGTGATGAGGGAAGTGAAAGCGGCAGAGCAGCGGATTAGACGCGCTATTCATCATTCCTTGAATCATTTTGCTTCACTAGGATTAACAGATTTCTCGAATCCTAAGTTTGAGCACTATGCGTCGAAGTTTTTTGACTTTACCGATGTCAGCCAAAGAATGAAAGAAATGCAGAAGACCTCTTCATCCGCAGGATCAACTGGCAGAGTCAATACGAAGAAGTTTGTTCAAATCTTTTATTTTGAAGCAAAACAGTTATTTGAGGGAATGAGCTGAAGAAAATCTATTGGAATGATTGGAGAAAATAAACAGAAAAAGACCGCTATTCCTATGATCTGTCGTGATCTTCAAGTATCTTTATTATTTAACTGATCATTCTGATTTTTCTTTTTTCTTGAAAATAAAACTCTCTTGTGCAATCGTTTGTTAAAATAGTGAGGTTAGACTAGAATGTCGGAGGTTTTATTTTGGGAAAAATTAAACGAAATGCGCTCTGCCCTTGCGGAAGCGGAAAAAAATATAAACATTGCTGTGGTCAAAAGTCAGGCGGAGAACAAACGTCTGAGCTTGTGTTTAAGGAAGCTGTACAAGTTCAAAAGGATTTAATGAATTACGCATTCTCTAAACATCAGAAAGCCATCAATCAATTCATTAATGAGTTTTCTTTTCTTGCAGATATGGATAAAGAAACGCAACAAATCTCAGTCTTTCATTTGAGTGTATGGGGCATCTTCTTCCGTCCATTAACGGATCAGAAAGAAACCATCTTCCAAGAATTCCTGACAAAGAAAGCGGAGGATATTACCCGTCCGAAAACAAAACAAGTGGTTCAATCATGGACAGACATGGAGCCATCTTTGCTTTTATTAAATGAAAAAACGGACGAGTCTCTTTACTTTGAGAATATGGTGACAGCTGAAAAGGTTGAAGTAGATGTAAAACCGGATCAAACAGTGCTGCCTGAAAAGGGAAGTCTCGTGCTGGGATTCCCTGTTCAATTTGAAGAAAAAGCAGAGTTTTTCATTCAATATACGATGTTTGCGAAAGAGTTTACAGATACGCTTCTTCTTCAAGTACGTCAGCTTGTTGAAGCATATGAGGCAAATGGAGGAACGCGCAGCACATTTATGAGAGAATCATTCCCTGACGTGTTGAAGTGCATGTTTGCAAAGCAAGAAGTAGAAGAATCAGAAACATCTGCTCAAACAGAAGGCGATACAGGTCTAACAGCAGATCGCATGGACTGGGCGAGTGACGTTCAACTGGAAACAGCTAAGCTGATTGAAGACGGAATGAAGGAACACGGGGACCAAAGCTTGACTGATGGCGCTTTAACTGTGTGGAAAGCCTATTGTGATCAGAAATCACCTGTGATCCGTAAAGCAGCATCATTTGCTGCGGGAATCGAATATTACATTCATTCACTTGCAAGCGATGCCCCGCTTTCTCAAGCACAAATAGCGAAAAAGTATGGCATTAGTGCGTCTACTGTATCGAGCCGTTTTAAAGATATTGAAAAAGCGGTGAAAGAAGAACAAGAGGCGACGGTATAGCATCAGAAAAGACGCGGCACCTTCATTGGGCCAGCGTCTTTTTTTAGTTCAAGATTATCTTGTTTTAATAAAACCGCTCATGTACTGTGATGTATTATAATCGTTAAGGTCAATTTTCCACTGACCATCCCCATTACGTTTCATTTTCACTTCGTATTCAGCCGGGCTGGAGACTGGGGGGAGCTTCTCGAATTCAGATGCGTACAAGTTTAAGCTTTTCTTATACAATTCTTCTTTAGAGCGGATCTTGCCGTTGTAAAACTCATCTCTTTGCTTGTCTAGCTTGTCTTTTAAGTTAGAGGCATCAATACCTGTTACTTGAGCGACAACCTTCGCCTCGTCATTAGAGATGGTTTTTACACTTGTTTCTACTTTGGTTTTATCCTTCATGGTGTCTTGAATCCGTTTGTACATCGACAGAATATCACGGTCACTTACTTCATTGCCGTACATGCCGGCGGTTCTTTTGAAGTCTTTTACGAACATATCGTGGTATTTATTCACGACATCGGATTGGTTGTCACCTGTTAAATCTGCAAATTGATCGTTCTTTTTGTCAAATACAATGATATCCGTATAAGCGGATAGCGCTTTTGCAGGGTTATCCAGCTTTTTCGCTGTATCCAGTATTTTGTTTCCATCTAGGTCGATTTCGATCGAATCACTGTTTTTCTTGATGCTGTCTTGGTACACGAACTGATATTTTTTCCCTTTGTCTACTAGGAAATAAAGAGCACCTGATTGTGATTTTCCTTTGTTCAATGAACCAAGGTCAAGACGGTCTTTACTGCCGTAAAATTTTAAATCAGATACTTTGGCATCGTCCTGATAAAGGGAGAAGTCAGAGCTATATAATGATAGAGCTTTGTCACCTTTGTTTGTAATCGTCAGGTTGATTTTTAGCACCAATTCGTTGTCTCTTAGCGTAGTTGTTGAGTCTTCTGGTAACGTATATTCGTAGCTATCGACTTTTACCTCTGCTGTTTTTGTTGATTTTTGATCAGTGTTGCTTGATTTTGCTGAGCTCTGGCAAGCTGCAGAGATGATCATCACGAACGAAATCATGAGGAGTGCACTTATTTTTTTAAGATTCACAGTTGATGCTCCTTTGCTTTTCTTTCGTCATTTCATTCCCGCTATCTGACTATGAAAAAAGAAACAGATAGGATGGTATATTCGGGTGTTACAGGGGAAAATCTCCTTATGACGATTTGCACTTTTCATTCTATCGAAATTCAATCATGATGAGGAATAGGTTTTAGTCCCTATCTTTGAAAGGAATTTACACAAAAGCCAATAATAAAAGGAAATGCGTAAGTCTAATATACCGGTTAATAAGGATTAATTTGTAGATTTATTATCGGTTTTAAATGTTTTTTACGTAAAAATCTTGAAGTGAGGGTGTTGGTGCTTCAGAGAGCAGGATACTTGAATGTTGGAAAGGATTCATGGGAAAATAAGGATGATTAAGCAGATAAGGGAGATGAGCTTTTGAAAAAGGTAACGCTTGGACGAACTAATTTACAGGTGAATCCGATAGGGCTTGGTACGAATGCGGTAGGTGGACATAATTTGTTCCCGAACCTGAGTGAAGATGCCGGACGAGAGCTTGTGGAGACAGCTCTTGATCAAGGTGTCAATTTCTTAGATTCTGCTTTTATTTATGGGCTGGGCCGTTCAGAGGAGTTGATCGGTGAGATTATTGCCAAAAGAGGCGGTAGAGAAAACCTTGTCCTTGCGACAAAGGGGGCTCATAAAGAAGTAAACGGACAAATTGAGCTGGATAACAGCCGGGACTTTTTAAGAGAGCAGGTCGAACATAGCCTGAAACGACTGCAAACAGATTATATTGATTTATACTATATGCATTTCCCGGACGGCCGGACGCCGCTGGAAGAAGTAGCAGGCACATTAAAGGAATTGAAGGATGAAGGGAAAATCAGGGCCATTGGTGCATCTAACCTTGATTTTGAACAGCTTCAAGCCTTTAATCGAGATGGCTACTTAGATGTGCTTCAGTCAGAGTATTCTTTGCTGAAACGTGAGGCAGAGAAGGATCTTCTCCCATACTGCGTCGAGCATCGTATTTCCTTTATTCCGTATTTCCCGTTGGCGTCAGGTTTGTTGACTGGTAAATTTACGAAGGATGTGACATTTGATGATATTCGAGCAAAAGATCCGCTTTTCCAAGGCGAGGCGTTCCTTCAAAACCTCGAAAAAGTAGACAAGCTGAAGGTAATTGCACAATCAAAGAACGCCGAAACGGCACACGTCGCACTCGCTTGGCTTTTAGCACAGGACGGCATCGACGCCATTATTCCAGGTGCAAAACGAGCTGAGCAAGTTCAGCAAAACCTAAAAACAAACGAAGTTCAATTAACAAAAGAGGAAATCAATCAAATTGACCACATTTTCTCTTAATCAAAAAAGGTGCTTAGCTGCACCTTTTTTTATGACATCGTGAGAGGGATTTTGATGACAAGCCGCAAATGTGGAGACCGGTAAGTGAAATCAAGAGTACCGTCTGCCTTTTCAACAAGCTGATGAATGATATACGTCCCCATTCCTTGATGATCCCCGCCTTTTGTCGAGCGGCCAAAGTTTTTAAACAAATGGTCTAACACGTGTTTTTCCATTCCTTTTGTGCTGTTCTCACAATGGATTAAGAAGAGCCCGCTCCGAATAGAGGTCGCAATCGAGATGCTGCCCTCTTTCCCGGCTTGCTTCGCTTCAATCGCTGCGTCTAGGGCATTATCAAGCAAGTTTCCAGTAAAACTAACCTGCTCCGCCTTAGAAAAGGGAAGCGATGAAAAAGGTGCTTGAAAATCTAGAGAAAGGTCAATGTCCTCTTTTTCAGCCCGTTTAAAAAAGGAATGCAGGGTTGAGGCCAAATAGGCATTTTCTCCTTTCATCCAAGGGAAATGTTTTACGTATTGCTGAATCAAATCCTTGATCTCGTGCTCGTCGTTCGACGCGGAAAAGGCATTTAAATGTCTAGCTGTTTCATGATGTTTACTGCGCAGCTCAAGCAGCAATTCATTGGTTCTTGATTCTGCGTTGATCAGCTCTTGAAGCCGCCCGTTTAATCGTCTCTCCGTCTGCATCATCTTCAATGAAAGGATATCTGTTGTCATGAGGATGATCAAAACTAAAAGAGAGCTCCATCCATTTCCTTGCGTCAGAAAAAGGGAAAGACCTGCACAGGTAAAGAGCACAAAAGCGCCCAACATCACATAACCACTCACCTGAGGCAAAAACCTTTTGAATATGAAAAATGTATAAAGACAAATCACACAAAAAGTGAGGAGCCACAGCACTCCTGATGATAGCGGCAGAATAGCTTCAGCAGCTGCATGAAACGCAAGACCTAGCCATATGAGAGCATACATGCGGAATCCAAGATAGAAAGCGTTCACGTTCGTTCTCCTTAAAAATAGTATTTCTTAAAGTATTCTAATTGCTGCTTGGTTATCATGGCTTTTTTATCTGTACCTTCAAAAGACACGATAAATGAATTTTTGGCATACGCCGAGAAGTTCTTAATGTAATGAATATTGATGATAAACGATCGGTGGGAGCGGATAAAATCTTTTTCAGCTAGATCGCCCTTTAACTCGTTTAATGTCTGATATGTTTGGATGTCCCCTGTTGTTGTGACAATGGTGGTTGACCGGCCTGTTCGCTCAACAAAAATGACATCCTTCTTTTGCAGCACATGAATATCTGACTGCTGTTTAATGAGAAGCCGTCCATGAATGCTTTTCTCCTGCTTGGTGGACATGTAGCGCTCTAAGGATTTGGCAATTCGATCGGCTTGGTAGGGCTTCATAATATAATCGTGAACATTTAAATCAAACGCATGGACCGCATATCCGCTGTTTCCTGTCACAAAGACAACATCGACATTCAGTGCATGAGAGTGAATGAGATCCGCTAATTCATAACCGGACATTCCGGGCATTTCAATGTCTGCGAACAACAGATCAATATCTCCTTTTTTGACCTTCTCGTAAGCATCCTCTGCTGACTGCGTGACAAAGACAATCTCCACAGTCTCCATTCTGCCTACAATGGCATGCAGTTTTTCTAAATCTACTCGGTAATCGTCAACGAGACCTACTTTTATCATAAAAATCACCTATGACTCATCGTATTATTTGTCTATTTTATCATTTGTTTTTTAAAATAGATCATTTCAAGACAGAAAAAGGACGTTTCGCGACATTTTTATGTCAGGGAAGCGTTATTTTTTCTATCATAGACTTAGAAAGTTGAAAGGGGCGAACCACATGATTACTCTCAGCGATTGCAGCTGCTGGTTTAAAGATAAGAAAAAAGTCGTGAAAGCGATGAAACATATGACGTTCTCCGTGAAGGAAGGGGAAGTCGTTGGCATCCTAGGAGAAAATGGTGCAGGGAAGACCACATTATTACGCGCCGTAGCCACATTATTAGAACCTACGCACGGATCAGTCACTGTCGCAGGCTTTGATACGGTGAAAGAATCTACGGAAGTGAAAAAGCGAATTGGTGTCTTGTTTGGCGGTGAGACGGGGCTTTACGATCGTTTAACGGCACGAGAAAACCTTGAATACTTTGGCAAATTGTATGGCTTAGATCAGCATGAAATCAAAGCAAGAATAGAGGATTTGGCAAAGCGTTTTGGGATGAGACAATACATGGATCGCAAGGTGAAAGGATTCTCAAGAGGAATGAAACAAAAGGTGGCGATTGCCAGAACCTTGATTCATGATCCTGACATTATTTTATTTGATGAGCCGACAACAGGCTTGGATATTACATCAAGTAATATTTTCAGAGACTTTATTCATCAGCTCAAGCAGCAAAATAAAACCATCCTTTTTTCAAGCCACATCATGGAAGAAGTCAGCCAGCTTTGTGACAGTGTCATGATGATTCATCAAGGAGAGCTTGTGTATAAAGGGACACTTCCAGAATTATATACACAGGAACAAAGTGATGACTTGAACTATATCTTTATGTCGAAGCTCGCTAGGGGGATTTCATAATGTGGAAAACCGTATTTTTAAAAGAAATGACAGATGCGCTAAGAGACCGAAAAACGCTACTCTTAACAGTGCTGATACCTCTTTTGACGATGCTTGGATTGGTGTTCTTTTATGAAAGCATGATTGCAGATCCAGGAAATGAAACCTATACGGTCGCAGTGAATGAACAGCTTCCAACTGAAATGAATCAAATGATCAAAGAGGTCAAAAACCTCACACTTGAAACATTTGATGACCCGCAGCAAGCTGTCAAAGATGGAAAGGCGAATGCTTATCTGGAAATGCCGAAAGAGGCAGACGACATGCTTCAGCATCAACAATCATTTGCGATTAAAATTCATGGGTACACAACAGATGATGATTCGGTGATAACGGTTCAAATGCTGCAATCCTTACTGGAGCAGTATCAAAACCAAGTCGTAGAAAAGCGTTTAGCCGCTGATCAAATCAATACGTCTGTTGTTCATCCATTTCAGGTGCAGGCTGTTGATGTAGAAGAGGGCGATGAAGGAGAAAATGGCATGACCTCTATGCTTTTGTCGATTCTTCTTCCAATGATTTTGGTGACCTCCGTCATCTCAGGTGCTTTGCCAGCTGCGCTTGATATTGTAGCGGGTGAAAAAGACCGAAAATCCATTGAAGCGTTGTTCCTGACACCTGCCAGCAGACTCCAAATTCTCATCGGAAAATGGCTGGCTGTCTCCATGTTCGGGATTTTAAGCGGAATTGTGGCGATCGGCATGCTGCTACTATCCACGCTGCTCTTTACAGAAAAGCTAAAACAAGCACTGAACTTTGGTGATCAAATGTGGAGCATTATCGGCGTCATGTTTGCGGCGCTCATCATCTTCTCCTTCATGGTATCGATGATTGAACTGCTACTCAGTGTCGTTTCAAGCTCAGTGAAAGAAGCGCAATCGTACATGTCCATGATCATTACATTAGGTGTGATCCCAATGTTCTTTACCATGAGAGCAGGTGCTACGCAGCTAGATACGTATTACTTTGCTGTCCCATTCCTCAATATTCATGCGCTCTGTAAGCAATTGATGTTTGGGATCATTGATCCGATGGCCGTCACTCTGACACTCGGCTCCTCAGCCCTCGCAGTCGTCATCTTGTTTGTCATCGTGAGAAGCTTGTTTATGAAAGAAAAATGGATGCTTGCAAAATAAAGAAACGCCCTCTATGATAGAGGGCGTTTTCAGGTGAATGCCGATCACCGTATTTTTCAGTTTAAGAAACCGAATTGATCCAAGTTCTCTAAATAAAATTGAAAATACTCGTCATGAATATCAACTGGATATTCTTCTAACTCATTTTCGATAAGTGCGCCTACAATTAAAGCATTTATATACCTATCAAGCTTTTCGCAACTAGCTCTTACTTGAAATTCTGAATTATATAACCCATCTTTACTTTCTAAAATGATATCAATTCTTCTACCTTCTTGTTCATCAAGCAATAAGTGATTATACTCCCATTCTTTCACTCTTTTAGGATTTAACGGATGAAGACGATTATAAAGTACTTCTTCACGGTGATCCTTTCTTTCCTCATTCGAAAACAATTGAATCAATATACTCGGATCATCAATGACAAAACATTTATATATCTTAGTATATTCAAAGTGATCATCATTTACTAAATCTAAAATCTTTGTTTTTGAAAATTCTCTAGCTTGAAATTTAGACGTTATCATTTCAACGACTTGTTCTTTAGTAAAAATCAATTGATCTTTTTTATATAAATACTGTTTATATAGCTTTTCGTAATTGTACATGATTCACCTCTATTAACTATTTAACAGGACCTCCGTAGAATGAATGAGCTTTTGGAGTTCTTTTATAGGGATGCCAGTGATAATAATAACCTTTCTTCGGCTTACCTTTGTATCTATCTACTTCTTTAAATGGTTTACCTTTTGTATTAGCTCCAGCTGCAACAACTTCTGCCTGACTAGAAGAAATAGACCAAATATCCTTTTTTGACTTCATTTAGCGATTAACTTAAAAAATGATTTAATTTCATGGTAAATTTTCTCTTTGAAGTAGTTACTAATTCTAGCACAATAACAATGATAAAAAGTTTAAAATCACCTTAAAATGAGCATATAGAACCTTTTTTTGATTATTTTATAAAAATGGAATTATTTATATTTCGAAGAGTTTTATTGAGGAATAACTTAAATCGAAAAAAAGAGTTGGTGAATGAAAATGATGGTTTACTTTTATAATGAGTTAGGAAAGAAGCTAGATTTATAATATCTTCAATAGAAATAAAGAATGAAGAGTACATTTTTTTACTTCGAGTTTACATTTCATCTTTAACACAAATAAGCAGAAAAAAAATCTTAAGTACAAAAAATAATAATCAGGATTGAATATCTCATAGGGATCAAGCTAAAGAAATGGAACACTGATTATAGAAAGAAATGTTGTCAAGGGTAAGGTAACTTGACTATATTCTGGTTTTTTATGATAGAGGGGGTTCACGTTCGCCAAACTAGATTATAAATCATAACAAAAAACCCCCGGCATCGGGGGTTTTTTATTAGTTCTTGATGAACTTTTCAACTAATGAGCTTGTTTTGTAATCGTTCAAATCAAGTTTCCATTGGTCGATGTCATTTTTCTTCATGTTGACTTCTACTGTTTCTTCAGAAGATGATGGTCCTAATTTTTTGAACTCTTCTGGGTAGATCGAGAGTAGGTATTTTTGAGCTTCATCGTAAGAAGCTGAACGGTTTTTGCTGTAGAACTCAGTCGCTTTTTCTTTTAAACGATCGACAAGCGGGCTTGCATCAATTGGTGTAAGAGTTACAGTCACAACAGCTTTATCACCACTGATCGCTTTTGTTTTTGTTGATACTTTTGATTTTTCAGCTAATGTTTCTTTCACAGCTTTTAGAAGCTTATCAAGGTTTTCGTCCTTCGCTGAGCTAGAAGAAATACCTGATGACGTGATGTAGCCTTGTTTGAATGATTTATCAAATTGGTTGACTACAGTTGATTTGTTATCACCTGTTAGTTTTTCGAACTCGTCGTTATTCTTACCGAAAATCATCACATCAATATAAGAAGAAAGAGCTTTTGCAGATGCTTGAAGTGTATCTGCTTTTTTCATTAAGTCTTTACCTTTAATATCGAATTCTAGTGTTTTGTCATCTTTTTTAGAACCACTACCTGGCTCATTGTACACAAGCTGATAGTCTTTGTCTTTATCAACAACAAAGAAAAGACCGCCTTTTGATACTTTGTCTGCATTTAGAGAGCTTGAAGATAATACTTCATTGTAGTCATCTGGAGAGATCGTAGACACCTGTGAGTCATCTTGGTAAAGCGTAAAGTTGCTTTTATCAACATTTAGAGGCTCTTTGCTGATATTTTTTACAGATACGTTCACTTTTAGTACATACTGATCATCCTGTACAGATGTATCGTATTGAGGTGGTAATGTGTACTCAGCACTTTCTACCTTTACCTCTGCTGCATCAAGAGATTTTGTATCTTTTTCCTTTGCAGCTGACTTTTCTTTTCCACCACTACAAGCAGCAGCGACAACAGTGACACATAAGATCAGAAGAAACAGGGATAATTTCTTTTTAAACATGACGTGTTTTCCTCCTCGGGTTTATGATGAATTTTATTGAAAAGCTTTAGTTCATATCATTCTTTTTGCACAAAAAGAAAAATACTGTATGTTTTTTACTGTAGAATGAAGCGGAAGTACTGTCAATACTTCAGTGCGTTTCTAAGGTCGCACAGCTTCAAGTAGTAAAAATGACACTAAGTTGAAAGGAGAAACTTGTAAAATATGATTTGATGTCTCCTGTAAAAACTCAATATTTTATATTTTAAGGTTTTGAGTCGGATTGTTGAATAGGTTCAAATGACTGTTTTTGATGCTGGTGTCGCAATTAGAAGGATTTTTATGACTTGTAAGTGAGTCTATAGTAATGAATATTTTTTCCTGTAATGTGCATGATCACTAGGTTTGTGTGTTGTTGGCAGAGAGACACATGTCCAGCAAAATGTTGAGGTGTTTAGACAGGCTCTCGACACGGAATGTGTCTTTTCCCTTCAAAATGGCAGTCATCTACACAGAAACCCTACATAAAATAAAAGAGAAACGAATGGAGGTGGATGTATGGCAGTGGTAAGAGCGACAAGCTCTGATATTGACCTCATGGCCAGACTGCTGAGAGCGGAGGCAGAAGGTGAAGGGAAGCAAGGGATGCTGCTTGTAGGAAATGTGGGCATCAACCGGTTGCGTGCCAACTGCTCTGACTTTAAAGGGCTGCGTACGATTCCACAAATGATTTATCAGGAGCATGCATTTGAAGCAGTCACGCATGGTTATTTTTATCAACGAGCACGAGAAACAGAAAAAACACTTGCACGGAGGAATATTAACGGAGAACGATTTTGGCCAGCAAAATTCAGCCTTTGGTATTTTAAGCCGCCTGGTAATTGTCCACCGACATGGTACAATCAGCCGTTTGTGGCAAGGTATAAGTCTCATTGCTTTTATCAGCCAACCGCTGAAACTTGTGAAAATGTCTATAACACCTTTTAGCTTGATGAACAGCACAATCCTCTTAGTCAACGATTGTAGAGGATTGTGTTTTTCTTTTTTTCAAAATGGGTAACCATTGTGTATCAACAAGATGAAGCACGTGATAGGAGGAAATACAGATGTATCAAGATTTAAAAGGGAAAACAGCCATTGTCACAGGTTCTTCAAAAGGAATCGGACAAGCCATCGCATTACGATTTGGACAAGAGCAGATGAATGTGGTTGTGAACTATAAAGGTGATGAAGAGGGTGCTGAAGAAACGGTCCAAGCCATTCAGCAGCGCGGAGGTAGGGCGGTGAAAGTACACGCAGATGTCTCCAAAGAGGAAGGAATTCAATCCATCATGGATACAGCACTGGAGCATTTCGGAACAGTCGATGTGTTCGTCAATAATTCAGGCTTTAATGGTGAAGAAGCGATGCCGCATGAGATGACGCTCAAGCAATGGCAAAAAGTCATTGATGTCAATATCACAGGCGCCTTTTTAGGGGCAAAGGTCGCAATTGCCTATATGATGGAGCATGACATCAAAGGGTCTATTTTAAATATATCCAGTGTCCATCAGGAAATACCGCGCCCGTTCAATGTTCACTATTCCACTTCCAAAGGCGGAATGAACATGATGACAAAAACGCTGGCTCTTGATTATGCAGAAGCAGGGATTCGGATCAATGCAATTGCACCAGGTACAATGGCGACCGAATCGAATGATGATTTGCAGGATGAACAGAAAAAACAAAAGCAGCTTGAAAAGATTCCGATGAGAGCATTTGGTGAACCGAAGGAGATTGGGTCCGCTGCTGCATTTCTCGTATCTAAGGAAGCTTCGTATATCACAGGCACCACTTTATTTGTAGATGGAGGAATGACGCTTTACCCTTCTCAAATCAATGATTAATCCAAAAAAACATCCGCCCAATTAGCCGGCGGATGTTTTTTGTTCGTAGCGGTGTGCGGCTTTGGCTGGTTTGCCGAGTAGCATCGGGTATTTGCTTAGGAAGGAGATACATGGCACCATGAGCAGCAATGTTCCGATCGTGTAAAAGAGAGTCCAAGAGAGCTGCGCTGTATCTGCAATATTGATACCAAGTACATAATAAACAAATGCTTTCATGATATCGATGCCGGCAAACTGCAAGACAAGAATAACAATGGAATTTCGACCGAGATACGTCAAAATTGGGGACGACTTGAATTTGAAACTTAAATAAATCACAGCAGCTGAACCGAGCAACGCACATGCATAGAAAAGAAAAAGATCACCATAGTCATTCACGCGCATATCAATCCGCGAATTAAAGCTTTGCATGTAAGCCGTCAGTACAAGCAGACCTGTACAAAGAAGAAGGGTTGGGTCTGTTTTTAATTCCACAAACCATTGCTTTGTCAAAAATCCGATTGAATAAAACACAACAGCCGTCAAGGCGACATTGGCATTCCACGGCAGACTTTGGTTTAAAAGCAAGGTAGAGGCATATCCAGCACCTCCGCAAAGAAGGGTCAGTAAGCTCAAGACAGCAGGTTTCCCTTTTGTCAGACGGTGCATAAAGAAAAAGATTATTTCCACTAAAAAGAGCGTCGTTAAAAACCAGATGGCTGGATTATGTGTGAGTCTAGCTTCATCTGCATTGGATATAAAAATACCTGTAAACGGAACGAAAGGGTCAATATCCGTTTGTCCCTTAAAGGCAAAAAAACGAGTAACGGTGAACCAGAAAACATACGTAATGATGGAGAAATAGAGATAGGGCAAGAGTAAGCTCTTGGCTTTCTTCTGAATAAATGACAGAGCAGGGCGTGAGGATGATCGAAACATCATGCCTGATAGTAAAAAGAAAAGCGGCATATGAAAAGAGTAAATGAATTGCTTGAGCGGATCTGGAATGGGCACATGTGCCATGACTACGAGCAGAATACCAATTCCCTTAGCTGCATCGACCCATTCGAGTCTCTTATTCATGGCCTGTCATCTCCTTCCTTCTAGCGTTGTAAACGTGTCTTTCATATGTACCTCTACTATATAAAAGGTACACCCCTTATGCGTTTACAGTTCGCTAACGATTAGAAGACACATTTGCGATCAGATGACAGGCGGAAGGATTTTGACATCTTGATGTTACATTTCCCATTTCAGATCGTTGACAAAGGGCTAAAATGATTTTATTTCAGCCCTTTGTCTTCAAAATAATTCGGCGATTCGTTTGAAGGAGCGCTGTTTTTCGATCGGATCAAATGAATTGTTTAAAATCATGATGTCATCCGTTTGATATCGGTCCATCAAGCTAAGTAATTGCTCTTTCACCGTTGTCTTTGAGCCAACGATCATCCGCTGGCGGTTTAGTAACACTTTTTTCTTTTCCTGCGAGGTGTAGTGATAGGTACTGGCTTCTTCTATAGAAGGTACGCGGCTGTCTAGTCCTTTTTCAACACGCAGCAGCCATAAATCTGTACTGCTGGCGATCCGTTCGGCCTCTTCATCGGTTTCACTACAAATGACAAACACGGCAAACATAGCGTGCGGCTGGGTGGAAAAGACAGATGGAGAAAAGTGAGACCGATACGTCTCAAATGCTTGTTTGCCACGTGCAGGGTGGATAAAGTGACCAAAAATATAGTTGATCCCAAGTTCCGCTGCCTGCATGGCGCTATTTTCTCCTAGACCAAGCAGCCAAACTGGCGGACGAGCATCAACAAGCGGAGAAGCCTTGACCCCTGCATGCGGGTGCCCAGAAGGCAGGCTGTCTGATAAGTAAAATAGAAGATCCTTCAGCTGGCGGTCAAACTGAGACAGGTCTTTATGCACGCCGTCTGTCAAAGCCAGTCTCGTCCTTTCAATCCCGCCCGGAGATTTACCGACACCGATTTCAATTCGTCCAGGATACAGAGCCTCAAGCTGCCGCGTGACCTCTGCTACTTTCAAGGGGCTGTACTGCGGAAGTAAAATGCCGCCAGACCCGGTACGTAAGGTCGATGTATGAGCAGCAATATGTGCCATTAATATTTCAGGTGCTGTACTAGCGAGCCCTCTTGTGCTGTGGTGTTCAGCAAACCAATAACGCTCATACCCAAGCGTTTCCGCAAGCTGAGCCAGCTGCGTTGTGTGAATCAATGTCTCTTGCGCTGTCTGACCTTTAGGAATAGCGACTTGATCTAATATGTGAAGTGATGGCATCATCAACATCCTTTCGATAATACGTTGGATATAAGTATAAAGAAATCCACGGATGGAAGGAAACGAAAGGGTTTATCCTTTGATCTCATGCTTTATCTTTTCTATATCAACATATGAAACCACTTCAATACGCTATTTATCAGCAAGAGCTGTGGACAAGAATTTTCGACAATGTTTCACATGAAACACTTCATTTACGACATGAACCATTTTCAACATGGATCTTTCGTTAAAAAAATATCATCTGTTTGAAACCTATCTTGAACGTAGATCGTATATACTAGTAAATAGAAAAAAGAGTAAGAGGCTCCAATGTCATTTCATGAATTTTGTCGAATTTTCATGTATGATGATTTTAATAGGGTCCATCGCTTAATAAATAGATTTTTATTATGCTGGAGGAGTGATTGATTTGGCGATTACATTAGAAAAAGGTCAACGTATTGATTTAACAAAAGGGAAGGCAGGACTAACGAGTATCCTAGTTGGACTTGGCTGGGACCCTGTATCACAAGGCGGCGGATTTTTAGGAAAGCTGTTTGGCGGCGGAGGCGGCGCTGATATTGATTGTGATGCTTCAGTGCTCATGCTGAAAAATGATAAGTTTACGGAAAATAAAGATTTGATTTATTTTGGCAACTTGAAAAGCAAATGCGGCAGTGTCGAGCATACAGGTGACAACCTGACTGGTGAAGGAGACGGAGATGATGAACAAGTCCTCGTCAACTTGAGCAAGGTGCCGGGCAATGTGAATAAATTGGTGTTTGTTGTGAACATCTATGATGCCCTTAGAAGAAATCAACACTTTGGTATGATTCAAAATGCGTACATTCGCATCGTGGATCGTTCAAACAATCAAGAATTAGTGAAATATAATTTAAAAGATGAGTATGCAGGGAAAACATCATTAATCGTCGGAGAGCTTTATCGTCACGAGAATGAGTGGAAGTTTGCGGCTGTTGGGGACGGTACAAATGATGCGAAGCTTGCCGATATTACGAGAAACTACATTTAAATTAGAAGGGAGAGGTTCCTAGTGGGAATTTCTTTAGCGAAAGGTCAAAAAATTGATTTAACAAAAACAAATCCAGGTTTAACAAAAGTGGTCGTTGGTCTTGGCTGGGATGTCAATAAGTATGACGGCGGACAAGACTTTGATCTAGACGCAAGTGTATTTCTTTTAGATGCGGCAGGTAAGGCAAGCTCACCATCTGATTTTGTCTTTTACAATCAAACAACTGGCGGTGGCGGCAGTGTCGTTCATACAGGCGATAACCGCACTGGTGAAGGCGACGGAGATGACGAGCAGGTCAACATCGACTTATCAGCTGTACCAGCGAGTATTGAGAAGATTTCATTTGTCATCACGATTCATGATGCAGAAGCGCGCAGTCAAAATTTCGGACAAGTCACGAACGCATATGTGCGTATTTTAAATGCAGCATCAAATGAAGAGCTCATTCGCTATGATTTGGCGGAGGACTTTTCAATTGAAACAGCGATTATTGTAGGTGAATTATACCGTCATGGCGGAGAATGGAAATTCTCGGCTGTTGGATCGGGCTATCAAGGCGGACTTGCCCGCATTGCAACAGACTTCGGTTTAGATATCGGGTAACGACCCGTTTTCATATTTTCAGGAGACAGGAGAGATACGAATATGGCGATTCAGCTTTCAAAAGGACAACGTGTCGATTTAACAAAAACCAACCCAGGACTGACGAAAGTGATGATCGGTCTTGGCTGGGATACGAATAAATATTCTGGCGGAGCCGAATTTGATTTGGACGCTTCGGCATTCTTAGTGGATGCAAACAATCGTTGTCAGCAAGACACAGATTTTGTTTTCTATAATAACCTTCAGCACCCAAGCGGCAGTGTCACTCATACAGGTGATAACCGGACGGGTGAAGGAGATGGAGATGACGAGCAAATTCTCGTTGATTTCTCAAAAATTCCTGCTAACATTGATCGTATCGGAATTACAGTGACGATTCATGATGCAGAGACGCGCAGCCAGAATTTTGGACAAGTCTCAAATGCATTTGTTCGTGTTGTAAATGAAGAGGGCGGGGAAGAATTGATTCGCTTTGATTTAGGGGAAGACTTCTCAATTGAAACGGCTGTCGTAGTGTGTGAATTGTACCGACACGAAAGCGATTGGAAGTTTAACGCGATCGGAAGCGGATTCTCTGGCGGACTTGCAGCTCTTTGTCAAAATTATGGGTTAGAAGTATAAACGAGAGAAACAAAATTCAAGAGGCGCTGCCAATGACTCATATGAGGGCCTTTTCCAAAGTGAGAAAGAAACAGCGATCAAGAATAACAGCAGGCGAAAGCCTGCTGATGCTTCTACACTTATAGGAGGAAAACCAGTTGGACATTTTGAAACATATGTTGGACACGTATGCCTCGTTTTTTGATTGGCATATGTGGGCAGAGGTATTAACAAACCCTGTCTCTTGGGGGCTCATTGGGACCCTTGTTGTGCTTGAAGGATTGTTATCAGCAGATAACGCACTTGTATTAGCTGTCATGGTGAAACATTTACCAGAAAAGCAGCGTAAAAAGGCATTAACCTACGGATTAATTGGCGCTTATTTCTTCCGTTTTCTATTCATTGGCGTGGGGATGCTGCTTATTAAGTTCTGGTGGATTAAGGTTCTCGGAGCTGCATATTTAGCATGGCTTGTCATTAAGCATTTCTGGTTAGGTGACGGCGATGACGAAGCGAAGGAATTGAAAAAAGAAGGCTGGATGATTCGCGTATTTGGCGTGTTCTGGGCAACCGTTATTTCTGTGGAAATTATGGACCTTGCCTTCTCGGTGGACAGTATTCTTGCGGCATTCGCTGTATCTGAGGAAGTATGGATTCTTCTATTAGGCGGAATGCTTGGCATTCTCATGATGCGTACAGTGGCACAGTTATTCCTTGTCCTCATTGACCGTATCCCAGAGCTTGAGAATACCGCGTTTATTCTCATCGGGATTATTGCTATCAAAATGGGCTTAAGTGCTGCACATATTGAAATTCCGCATCTTGCATTCTTTGCGATTATTATTCTAGCGTTTATCGGAACGTTTATTGTTCATAAAATCAATAAGAAGAAACATCAAGATGTGACAAATGAAGCTGCGGCTTCAAAAGAAGAATAGGACGATCAAAAAGGAATGGAGTTGAACTAGCGGCTCCATCCTTTTTTGAATCATCAGGTTATTGATTTTCTCTAAACAACAGGAGGTGGCACAGCATGCGGTATTTTCGTTTTTTATCAGAGGCGAGGCAGCACGATCTTTTTTTCAAGCGGCCGGGGGCGATGCATTCACTGACACCGAGGCATGTACTTGCGCATGCATTAGGTGCTACTTTGTATATGCCTGCGACAAGACAAGATATAGCAGATATGCTGCTGTCGCAGAAATATGAAGCGCTTTGCTCTGTTGTATTTTGCTTGGAGGATGCCATCGGTGATCAAGAAGTGGACATGGCTGAACAGAATCTAGTGGCACAACTGGCCAGTCTCAAAGAGAAAGTCACGCATGCGCCTGAAACGGCTGAACATTTGCCTCTTATATTTATTCGCGTTCGTTCGCCGAAACAGCTGCTCAAAATGGCAGACTTGCTCGGTTCCTCTCTTCAATTACTTACCGGTTTTGTGTTCCCGAAGTACTCGGTTCATAATGCGAAGGATTATTTGGACAGTCTGAAACAGGCATCGTCCCAAACGCAGACAACACTTTATGGGATGCCCATTTTGGAAACACCTGATTTACTAGAAAAAGAAACAAGATATACGGTGTTGTCAGAGTTAAAGCAGATCTTGCTGAATGACGAGGAATATATTTTGAATATTCGCATTGGGGCAACAGATCTTTGCGGTTTGTACGGGATTCGCCGTGATCGTGACACGACCATTTATGAAATTAATTTGATTGCTGATCTGATCACAGATATCATCAATTATTTTGGCCGTTCCTTTGTGGTATCAGGTGCTGTGTGGGAGCATTTTGGCCCTGCACGAAAGGAACAAAAGCCATTCATCCGGGCACTTTCTCATAAGAGTGGCGAATCGTCTTCATCTGAATTTGATGACGTACAAGGTTTACTCAAGGAGACAAAACTCGATGTGGCTAACGGCATTCACGGAAAGACGGTCATTCATCCAACACATCTCAAGCCGGTTCAAAGCATGTATGTTGTGACGAAGGAAGAGTATATGGATGCATTAAGCATTCTTGAACATGCAGACGGCACAGTTGGCGTAATGAAGAGTACCTTCTCTAATAAAATGAATGAAACGAAGCCCCATTACAGATGGGCAGAGCACATTTTAATGAAGTCAGATATTTACGGGGTGTTTCATGAAAATAGAAGCTATATCGACATACTCACAGAAACAGAAGCCGCATACGCTGAGCATCTTGGAACATATGGAAGTTGAGCTTGTTCTCAAAGAAGGTGCGCTTCAGCTAGAAAAAGAGCATCTTTTTGACATGGCTGCAAGGGTGAACAAAAAAAGAGCCTTTTTATTCGTTAGTAAGGTGCTCGGTAAGCACATTCCTGTTCATCCAGTAAAACCGCTCCTTGTCTCGGGACTTTTAGCCATGGCGTATGCCAAAGAGCAAACAGGCAAGACGTCTCCATATCAAGAGCTTTTAGTAGAAGCACTCAAGACGGATGACCACACGGTATTAACTAAAGCCTACGAAGCGCTCAAAAAAGAGAAGCTTTCAACAGGAAAACAGCCGATCGTGATCGGCTTTGCAGAAACAGCCACAGCTCTTGGCCACGGTGTGTATGACGTATTAGAAGGAGCATCTTACATTCATACGACACGTGAACAGCTGCTGGATCTTGATCCTTCATTGGTATTTGAAGAAGAGCATTCGCATGCAACGGATCAGCTTTGTTATGCAGACGAAGCATTACTTCGCACAAACCGTCCCATCGTGCTAGTAGATGATGAAGTCACGACAGGTCGTACGAATATCAATATCATTCGGGACCTTCATGCAAAGCACCCACGGCATTCTTACACGATTCTTTCTATTTTAGACTGGCGGACAGAGGAGCACGAGAAAGCCATGTGTGAGCTTGAAAAGGAGCTTGGTATTCACATCACCTCACTGTCTTTATTAAAAGGGCAAATGGTTTTTCGAGGCAAAACGCTGGATGAACCAGCTTATTCGTATGAGATAGCTGAGCAAAAGGATCTGCCAAGTCTCTCTGTTCACTCCCTTCAATCTTTCTTTCAGCAAGAGCCATATGCACGTTCTCATGCAACCAATTCGGCTGGTCATTCGCCATATATACATGAAACGGGTCGTTTTGGTTTAAACGCAGCAGATACGGCAGCCATCGACCGAGCAGCTGCAGAGGCTGGGCTGCAACTAAAGCAGGATCGCAAAGGAAAGCAGACACTTTGTTTAGGAACAGGTGAGCTGATGTATGTGCCGATGAGAGTGGCTGCACATATGGGAGAGGGCGTTCTCTTTCATTCAACGACGAGAAGCCCAATTCATCCAGTTAAAAAGGATGGATACGCTGTTCAAAATGGGTTCACCTTTGTGAATCCAGAGGATGCTCGAATCCAGCATTACGTGTACAACATACCAAAAGGTCAATACGATGATGTATTTCTCTTCTTTGAGAAAAAGGTTTCTCAGGAGGCATTGCTTCCGCTTGTTCATTTATTTGCCGAGCGGCATGTGAAGCATGTGCATATTGTGACTTTATCAGACGAGGTGAAGGTGAATGGCTAATGTGTATACAAAGATGGGAAGCTATCCAGAGCAGGATGTAACCTTCTTACTCAAAGATTTATCATCCATTGAGATGGAGAAAAGTACAGAGGAGCGGGAACGTTCGATTCAGAGTGGTGCCCATTATTCAGAAATGCTGCCGATTGAATATAAACCAACGGAATCTTATATGGATTTATTCTATGAATCTCTGAAAGAAAGTAAGGAGAAGGTAGCAGAAGCAGTAGCTGTTGTAGCAGAACAGATTGTGAAAAAGCGAGGCTTCCAAACGGTGCTTTGCAGTTTGGCTAGAGCGGGAACGCCGATCGGGGTACTTATCAAACGATATATTCGAAAGACATATGGTCTTGAACTGCCTCATTACAGCATCTCGATTATTCGTGATCGAGGAATAGATGAGAATGCGCTGCATTATATGCTCAAGGAGCATCCGGGCTATGAGATTGCCTTTATTGATGGATGGACCGGAAAAGGTGCGATTTCGAGAGAGCTCCAAAAAGCGGTGATTGATTTTGAAAGAAAGTACGGTATTCGTCTTTCTAGTGAACTAGCTGTACTCGCTGATCCTGGCTATTGTACACATGTCTACGGAACGAGAGAGGATTTTCTCATTCCAAGTGCTTGCCTGAATTCGACTGTATCTGGACTTGTTAGTCGTACCGTACTAAACAACCGCTGGATCAATGCCGATGATTTCCATGGGGCAAAATATTATGAAGAGCTGCTTGAAGAGGATGTATCCAATCTGTATGTGGATACAATTGAAGAAGCATTTTCTAGCCTCGAACCAAATGTAGAAGAGAAAGCAGAAACCATCCTCGCGCACGGAATGCCTGCGGATTGGCGAGGGATGGCGTCCATTGAAGCGATCGGTCAGGAGTTTCAAATTGAAAACACCCATTTGATTAAGCCGGGTGTTGGTGAGACGACTCGTGTGCTGCTGAGAAGAATCCCTTGGAAAATCTTGATTCAGCCTGGGTCTCAGGAGAAGCTAAAGCATATTTTGCTTTTGGCAGAGGACAGAGGCGTTCCTGTCATTGAATATGCCAATATGTCCTATACGTGCTGTGGACTCATTCGTCCGCTGGAGCAGACGTCATGAAGACAAGTGCGTTTGCCAGCGATTTAGACCGGACACTGATTTACTCACACCGAGTGCTGGATCAGTATGAGTATGAAGGAGATTATGATTTAGTTGAGATGCTGGATGAACGTCCGCTTTCCTATATGTCGGTTGAAACGAAAAAATCCTTGCAGAAGATTCATCAATTGGGCTGGTTTATTCCAGTGACGACAAGAACGACCGCTCAGTATGAACGGATCACCTTCTTTCAGCAAGAGCTCAAACCGGAGTATGCCATCACGACAAATGGGGGCTGTATCCTTCATCACGGCAAGCCGCTTGAGAATTGGCAGGTCATCGTTGATGAGAGGCTCAAAGCGTGTATGTCAGTCAGAGAGATGCTAAGAGCCATCTCCGAACTTCCAGTTGCCGCATGGGTGAAGCGTACCCGGACAGCAGAGGGAAGATTTCTTTATTTGATTATGAAAGATGAGTATCTGTCTCGCATTCCACTTGCTGAATTGAAGCAGTGGGGCGAGGAGAGAGGCTGGCAGGTGTCTCTACAAGGACGGAAGCTTTACTTTATTCCGTCACCGCTCAATAAGTGGGATGCTGTTGCTTTTCTAAAGGAGCGGCTGGAGCTTGAATATGTATACGGTGCGGGTGATTCCCTCTTAGATGCAGGTCTCATTCGACAGGCAGATATGGGCTTTGCCCCAAGGCATGGAGAAGTGCTCGACTTTGATCCATTACTTGAGCCGACAGCAGCATCTGGCATGGCAGCAGCAGATGAAATCACCGCTTGTGTCATGAACCAGATGACGACCGCAAAAAAGCCTTCGATTCGATAGCAGAAGTAGAAGGGTGAATGATATGATAGTAGTAGCTTTCGAGAAAATATAGGAGAAAGGAAGGAGCGGCGTGAGTTATAAAGAAATCAATGTTAACCAAACACGGGCGGAGCAGGAAGCCTGGAAAAACGTGCTGAAAAAGCCGCTCCCTGAAAGAGACGGTTATGTAAAGGACGAGCATACATTGTCCTTGCCGCGTCTCGCCGCCCGGGTCCTTGGAACTCCGCATGATGCAACCGATTATTTTATTTATTTACATGAATTATATGAAACAGATGGCGTTCACATTTTAAGTGAAACGCTCAATCGTCATATTGAGCCGGAGCATTTTCAAGCGCTTCAACGCATTCATTTGATTAACCAAGAAGAAAAGGGATTATCTGTGAATCGCTTTGTGGCTTTCTTAGATGGTGAACAGCTGATTGTACGCCATCCAAACCCTGTGATGAACCGGCATATCCGCCTTTCATTGATCAAGGTGTTTGAGCATTTCAAACAGCTGCATGAAGGGGGATTTCAGCATCCTGATTTCCGCCGGGTACTCCTGGATGTAGTGAAGTTTTCAAATAATCATCTAGGTCCATGGCTGAAGGAAGTCAATATAGAAGAAAAAATGCCGGCTGTCATTTGGTATGGAGAGGCGAATAAAAGTCAGCTTTATTTTCTTTACTATGTCATGCTGATTGGCTGTGATGTTGTGCTATTTCATCCAGAGGGCGAGGATTCGTTCCGCGAACTAGATCCAGAAGAAAAGCTGACTTTTATTGATCAGTATCCGGGGACTTCAAAGCTGGAACCGTTCCCTACTGAAAAGCCTGAGAGGAAGTCAACGGTGGCGTACCGCTCGACAAGAGAGCTTGAAGAGGTGCTCCACACGGAAGATTCAATGCTGTATAAGCCTTGGCAATTCAGAGATCATACTCCTCATTCTATTACGCTGAAGACAACGTATGATGAGCTGTTTTTAATTGCAAAGGAACGTTCCTTTATCCGCCCTAATTTTCAAGCAGACCGCGACACGATACAGATTCCGAACCTCTTTGCGAAAATGATGGGAGTCACACGAGACAAGCGTGAATACTGGGATCGTATCCACACGTTAATGGAATGGAAAGAGACGAAGACCATTCGCCATTTTCCTTTTACGAAAGAAGTGTCTTCGAATTATCAATTTCATTATCAGCATGCCCTTTCGTCTGCTGGAGAGATTGATCCTGAATTATTAATGAAAAGCAACGTGTGGCAGTTTTCTCATCTATATGAGGGGACGCAGCGTGCGATAGCAGAGGCGATATCTCGAATCTGTCAGCATCCGAAGCTATTAAAAGAAGGCAATGAGACTGAATTAGATGTCCGTATTTATTTATTCAAACAGGTACTGCATATCGGCCAGGAGCTCATTGAACTCATTCAAACCTTTGATTATGCACAAACCGTACCGAAAGTGATTTTATATCATACGGAATATAATGGTGAGCTGACTCGTTCTGATGCGGCTGCCCTGATTTTTCTAAATGAAATGGGTGTGGATCTCTTCGTGTATCATCCGGCGGGATACCAGTGTATTGAGCGGTATATAGATGACCAATTATTTGATACCCATTGGCTTGATGAGATGGTTATGAACCAGGAGTTTAAAGAGCCGTCCATCGTTAGAAAATTATTTCAATCCATTAAAAACCGATAAGGAGATCAAAGCTTATGACAAATACAAACGGAAATGACATCATTTCAATTGATAAAGAGGAAATCTCCATTGAGAAGGCAGACGATATTCGCGTTCAGCTTCGAAATGAACCAGAAGTGCAAAATATTGCGAGACAGATCGATGCGAAAAATCAGCTGGAGCTGCTTGAATACGGAAAACAGCCGGCCGTTGAAATCTCTAAGTTCTCTGATCGTATTCTTTCGATGATGCGTTCAACTAGTGTCACTGACTCAGGAACGATGCTGACGCAGCTTGGAAAAATTATGGATCGTTTTGATAAAAATGATTTTGACGAGCCAAAGGGTGGTTTACTGTCAAAAATCTTTAAACGCGGCGGCAGCATGATTGAAAAGATTTTCAGTAAATATCAAACGCTCGGTGCAGAGATTGAAAAAATTAATGTGGAAATCAGTAAATATAAAGATGAAATGACCAAATCGACTGTGACGCTTGAAGAAATGTATGAGCATAACATTCAATACTATATGGAGCTTGAAAAGTATGTCGTTGCAGGTCAAATGAAAATCGAGGAATTAAAGCAATTGGTTCCTTCTTATGAAGAAAAAGCAGTTAGTGGAAACCAGCTCGCACAAATGGAGCTTGATACACTTCGTAACGGCATTCAAGCGTTGGAAGAGCGTGTATATGACCTTGATATGGCACGGATGGTGGCTCTTCAAACAGCACCGCAAATTCGTTTGCTGCAGCGTGGGAATACGAAACTAATCGGTAAAATCAACTCAGCGTTCATTATCACGATTCCGATCTTTAAAAATGGCATCATTCAAGCTGTGACAGCGAAAAGACAAAAGCTTGTGGCTGATTCAATGAGTGAGCTGGATAGAAGAACAAATGAAATGCTGAAACGAAATGCTGAAAACATCTCAAGCCAAAGTGTAGAGATTGCCAAATTGTCTGGACGTCCAAGTATCGACATTGAAACGATCGAATCTTCCTTTAATACGATTGTACAAGGGATGAAAGAGACAAAACAGATCGAAGAAGAAAACAAACGATTACGCGAAGATGGAACAAAGCGTATGCTTGAATTGCAAGATAATATTAAGCGAGCTGCACTAGAGTCCTAAAAAATAAGCTGTCTGTAACTAAAGTTGCAGGCAGTTTTTTAATATTTTAATTAAAATTTGAATGAAAAAGGTTTCTATGTGACCATTTTCGGGTAAATCCTGTTCAGGGGAATGGTTCACCCATGTTTGAAAAAGTCCGCTATGGTGAGGATTTGAGTTATTTTTTAGCACAATTAGGAATTTCAAGTAAAATATTGTCTGATGAGAGGAAATACCCCGTAAAATATGTTGTTTATGAAGCATTCTATAGGATTTACGAGTAATACGGCGTATAAACTCTAATCACCAGACCTCTTATATGGAATTCATACATATTGTGCGGAAATAAGCGAATTCTAAAGATTGTTCGCATCATAACGCTTATGTTACGGTTATAAAGATGCTAATTTGGAGGGAAAATATGAATTCTGAAGAGAGAAATATCAAAATCAAGATAAATAATGTATCTAAAATTTTCGGTAAAAATGCTAAAAAAGCAACTCAAATGCTTGAAAAAGGAAAAACAAAAAGAGAGATCCTAAAAGAGACCGGCGCAACAGTTGGTGTCAATCGAGCAAATTTTGATGTGTATGACGGCGAGATATTTGTCATCATGGGGCTATCAGGGAGCGGAAAGTCCACACTTGTGCGGCTGCTAAATAGGTTAATCGAACCAACCTCCGGCGAAATATATATTGATGGGGATATGATAACAAATATGTCAAAGGATCAATTGCGTGAAGTCAGACGGAAAAAGATCAGCATGGTCTTCCAAAACTTCGCATTGTTCCCGCACCGCACCATTCTTGAGAACACAGAGTATGGTCTTGAATTACAAGGTGTAGACAAAGAAGAGCGCCACTCAAAAGCGCTTGAATCTTTAAAGCTTGTTGGACTTGAAGGCTTTGAAGAGCAATATCCAAACCAATTAAGTGGTGGGATGCAGCAGCGTGTTGGATTGGCACGTGCATTAGCAAATGACCCTGACATCTTATTAATGGATGAAGCATTCAGCGCACTCGATCCATTAATTCGTAAAGACATGCAGGATGAATTGCTTGAGCTTCACACATCTGTAGGAAAAACGATCATTTTCATTACCCATGATTTAGATGAGGCGCTTCGGATTGGCGACCGCATTGTGCTCATGAAGGACGGGAATATCGTCCAAATCGGAACACCAGAAGAAATTTTGATGAACCCATCGAATGAATATGTTGAACGTTTCGTTGAAGATGTCGACCTTTCTAAAGTATTAACCGCTGGTCATATTATGAAACGTGCAGAAACAGTCCAGCTCGACAAAGGGGCACGTGTTGCGCTCACGCTCATGAAAAACCTTGGAATTTCGTCAATCTATGCAGTTGATAAGAAAAAGCATTTATTAGGTGTTATTTCTGCACAAGCGGCGAAAAAGGCGGCAGAAATGGGAGCATCGCTTGAAACTGTTCTTGATAAAGAATTCACGACAGTATTGGAATCTACGTATTTGACAGAAATCTTTGATGCAGTGTCTGATGCGGCAAACATTCCAATTGCCGTTGTCGATGAGAAAAACAGAATGAAGGGTATTGTGGTCAGAGGTGCATTAATTGGTGCGTTATCAGGTAATGATGAGTATATCAACATGTCTTCTAACAAGCTTGAGGAAATTAAAACACAAGAGCCTTCTGCACAGGAGGTAGAATAAGATGTTTAGTATGAGTGATTTACCTAGAATTCCGTTCGCGGATTACATCGATCAATTTGTTGACTGGTT
Organism: Bacillus sp. FSL K6-1145; assembly: GCF_038003425.1. Taxonomy (NCBI): domain Bacteria; kingdom Bacillati; phylum Bacillota; class Bacilli; order Caryophanales; family Bacillaceae; genus Bacillus; species Bacillus sp. FSL K6-1145. Next base: position 311,178 of record NZ_JBBOPC010000001.1, read on the forward strand.
AACATTAACGTTTGGCGGTTTCTTTGATGGCATCACAAATGGATTAGCCGGTACAGTAAATGGAATTGTGGCAGTACTTGGTGTGATTCCATCCATTATTTTAACCCTTATTTTTGCCGGCATTGCTTGGTGGATCAGTACAAGAGGAATTGCTCTTTTCACACTTATTGGATTCTTGCTGATTGACTATTTAGGCTACTGGCATCCAATGCTTCAAACCCTTGCGCTCGTTTTGACAGCTGTGGTCATTTCCATCGTAATCGGGGTTCCGATCGGTATTTGGGCATCACAGAAGGAAACTGTGCGTAAAATTGTGACACCGATTTTAGATTTAATGCAGACAATGCCTGCATTCGTTTATCTATTACCAGCCATCTTTTTCTTTAACATTGGCGTTGTGCCTGGAGTTGTGGCATCGGTTATTTTCTCTATGCCGCCAACGATTCGTATGACGATTCTCGGTATTAAACAAGTACCAGCTGATTTAATTGAAGCAACAGAAGCATTTGGTTCAACGACATTCCAGCGTTTGTTCAAAGTTCAGCTTCCACTTGCAACAAAAACCATCCTAGCTGGTATTAACCAAAGTATCATGCTTGCTCTATCAATGGTCGTCATTGCGGCAATGGTAGGTGCACCAGGACTTGGTTCAGAAGTATATAGTGCGGTAACGCAGCTGAAAACAGGAATTGGATTTGAAGCAGGTATTGCCATTGTCATTGTGGCAATTACACTTGACCGTATTACACAAAACATTAAAACGAAAAAAACCAGGGGGAATGCTTAATGTGGAAAAAGTCTCTCTACATTGGGATGACCGCCCTGCTTGTCTTTTTACTAGCCGCTTGTGGCGCAAAGTCAGATTCAAATGCGAGTGCAGCACAGCAGGTGAATAAAACCATTATCGGCATTGATCCCGGTTCAGGAATTATGGCGCTAACGGATCAAGCGAAAAAGGATTACGGCTTAGAGGATTGGACGGTTGTGTCTGCATCAAGTGCAGCCATGACTGCAACGCTCAAGAAATCTTACGACCGTAAAAAGCCAATCATCATCACTGGCTGGAATCCACACTGGATGTTTTCTCGATATGATTTAAAATATTTAGAGGACCCAAAGAAATCTTACGGTGAAGCGGAAGAGATTCATACGATTTCACGTAAAGGGTTTGCAAAGGATCAGCCGGATGCAGCCAAAATGCTTGGTCAGTTTAAATGGTCTCAAGATGACATGGGCGAAGTCATGATGGATATCCAAGATGGTATCAATCCAAAGGATGCCGCCGTTAAATATGTGAAGAAACATAAAGACCAAGTAGCGAAATGGACAAAAGGCGTGAAAAAGTCGAATGGTGACAAAGTCAATCTTGCCTACGTTGCGTGGGATAGTGAGATTGCAAGTACCAATGTTGCTGCAGAAGTACTGCGTGAGCTCGGATTTAAAGTGACCTTGACTCAGGTGGAAGCAGGTCCAATGTGGACAGCAATTGCAACTGGAAGTGCGGATGCCTCGTTATCTGCTTGGCTGCCAAATACGCATAAAACGTATGCAGCGAAGTTTAAAGGGAAATATGATGATCTAGGCACAAGTATGAAAGGTCTTCGCATGGGTCTAGTTGTTCCGACATATATGAAGAACGTCAACTCGATTGAGGATTTGAAAAAATAGCCAATTATGATGAGGTTCCCTTATAATAGAAGGGAGCATATGAAAAAGCAGTCTGCTCAAAAAGCGGCTGCTTTTTTCTTATATATAAGGAAGGTGGACGAGTTGTCGATGATGGTTAAGCCAATCATGATTTTCCTGCATGGCGGAGGAGTAAGTAGCTGGATGTGGCAGGAGCAGATAAAAACATTCAAAGAAGCGTATGAATGCTATACGCCTGACCTCATTGGTCACGGGACTAGAGCAGATGAACAGTCCTTTTCCATGCGAGAAAGTGCTCTTGAAGTCATCTCATGGATCAAGCAGCATGCGCACGGACATAAAGTAATACTCGTTGGCTTCTCTCTAGGTGCACAGGTTGCCGTTGAGGTGTTATCAAAAGAGCCTGACATCGTAGACATAGCCGTCATCAATAGTGCTCTTGTAATGCCGCTGCCATGGCTTTACTTGATGGTGAGACCTCTTTTACCTCTTACGTATCCATTATTAAAGAAAGATTGGTTTATCGAGCTCCAAGCTGAAAAAATGGGGCTTCCAAACGATGTACTCAATCACTATGTGGCGGATTCGAAGAATTTGCAGAAGAAAACCCTTCTGACGATGTTTCAAGAAAATCTCCATTACAAGCTCCCAGACACGTTTCAACAAGCGAAGGCACGAATTCTTGTCACAGTGGGGGAAAAGGAAAAAGGCATCATGAAACGGTCAGCAAAGAAAATAACGAATTCACATCCGCAGGCAGCAGGTGTGGTCGTTCCCGCTATTGGACATACATTTACGTTTGAGAAGAAAGAACTGTTTATGGATATGGTTCAATGCTTTATAGAGGAACGCGCATTACCAGTGGAATTAAAGGAAATCAAGTAACCGAAAGTAAAGACAGGCATAAAAGAGGCAGCCAAATCTTAGAACCTATATGATAGAGGTATAAAACGCTTACAGATGAGCTACTGTCTGACTGAAAGCTCACGAGACGTAGAAGGAGGAGCTATGAGTAAAAACTATATCATATTCGGTGCAAGTCAAGGATTAGGGGATGCTTTTGTTAAAGGTCTTCCTTCAAGCGGAGATACAGTTTGGATTGTGTCTCGAAGTGAACCGAGCAGTTTGAAATTAGATGACGGTGTACATAGAATTTGGCTGAAAATTGATTTATCAAGCCAATCTCATATCCCATACATGATCGAAGCATTGGGGGATAAAACCATTGATGTCCTGATCTATAACGTCGGCTTATGGGAAAAACGAGGCTTTGAAGATGATTATTCATTTGATCACGATCAGCCAGAGGATATCGCTCATTTAATCAATGTGAACGTCACGTCTACGATTACTTACATCCAAGCACTGCTTCCGCACGTAGGAAAATCGGAGAATGGAAAAATCATCGTGATTGGTTCAACGGCGGGACTTGATCATACAAACCTACCGCAAGTTTCTTTTGTTGCATCTAAATTTGGCCTGCGCGGAATTGTGAATGCACTAAGAGAGCATGTGAGAAAAGATAAAATATCTGTCACCTGTATTAATCCAGGAGAGCTGGCGGCAGAGGTACCATATGAAGATGGTGCCGAAAAAGCCATCGCTCTATATGATGAAACGAGAATTCCTGTACAGGATATAGTAGAGCTTGCGAGATGTGTGATTCATTTATCAAGGGTATCCTGTGTTAAAGAAATCAACGTCCCAGCCATGACAGATTTGAATGCATAAAACAATCAGACCACCCGTTTAAAGAAAAAACGGGTGGTTTTTTGATTTTATGATGAATGCTGCTGAAGGGTTTGATAAACAGCTTCAGTCAAAATTTCAATGCCGGTAAAAATAGCAGAGCGGTCGAATGTCATATACGGATGATGTAGACCGGGCTTTAGATCACAGCCTAAACCAAGCATCGTGGATTTGATATGCGGAACCTTCGCTGCATAAAAGTGAAAATCCTCTCCGCCTGTCGTTACGATCGGAGGATCAAGCTGTTCTTTCCCTAAAATCTTTTCAATGGCTTGAGACATCATCTGAACGGCTTCCTCATTTAAGGTAGCGGCAGGCAGACGATGATCTGTTGAAAGGGTAATGGAAGCGCCAAAGGCATCCGCTACAGCATGTACGGCTCTTTCAATTTCTTTTTCTAGTTCATCCATCACTTCATTTGTTTGTGCTCTGACATCTAATGTAAAAGAAGCTTTGCCGGGGATGATGTTTGAACTACCTCCGCCAGCATGTAGGTTGGTCATTTTCACAGAATGTGAAACTCTTGGGTCGACATGAATATGCGCGAGTCTTTGCACGAGGGTAGAAGCCACTTCAATGACGTTGACCCCTAGATGCGGGCGTGCACCGTGGGCTTCCTCACCAATAATTGTGCCGATGTAATGATTACTCGATCCATGTAAGATCGCAGGTGCGCAGCGTCCGTTTAATGTTTCTTGAATTGGGCGCACATGCACTCCGTATAAGTAATCAACGTCTGCTAGCACACCTTTTTCAATCATTTTCAGCGCACCGCCGCCTTTTTCCTCAGCAGGCTGAAAAATGAACCGGATGGTGCCGTTTGGGAGCTCCTTTTCTTTTAATGCCATGAAGGTGCCGAGAGCCATTGTCATGTGTGCATCGTGACCACATGAATGATTGGCTTGAAACTCACCATCTACTTCCTGCCAAAGTGCATCAATATCGGCTCTCACAGCGACCACTGGTGAACCTTCTCCCATTTCACCGATCACTCCTGTACAGTCGTCAAATGTTCGAGTTTGACAGCCCATTTTCTTTAATAAGTCCTCAAGATAAGCCGTCGTATTCGTTTCTTCCCAGCTGATTTCAGGGTGGGCGTGCAGGTGATCAAAGATGTCTTTCACCGTTTGCTGCATGTCGTTTGTCAAAGTTGTCATGAATAGCCTCCTTGCTGACAGAAAATCTGTCAAAATATTCTTTTAGTGAAATAATATTGATCTTAAATATCATCAGTGTTTATAATATAACACATCATTTGATTATTCAGAAAATTAAGTGAAATTCCAATCGGGACAAAGGGGTTTTGACACATGAAAACAGCAGCAGTATTACCACCAGAGAAACAAAAAAGAAAACTTCAAATGCCGGATGCGTATGTTCTCTTATTTATCATTGCGCTCATTTGTACCGTTGCAACGTATTTTGTGCCAGCAGGTGAATTTGACCGAAAGACGTCAGGGGAAATTACAACAGCTGTTCCTGGCAGCTATCACCGCATTGATCAATCACCCGTAAGTCCAGTGGGCTTTTTTACAGCCATTCAGGAAGGGATGGTAGGGTCTTCTTCTATTATTTTTCTCATTCTATTTACTGGTGGAACCATAGCCATTTTGGAGAAAACAGGTGCCATTAACGGAATGATTCACCATGTCATCAGCAGATTTCAAACAAAGCAATTATTGTTTATTTGCATTGTTGGAGGATTATTTTCAGTGCTTGGAACGACCGGAATTGTCGTGAACTCTGTTATAGGATTTATTCCAATCGGGATCATTGTGGCAAGATCCTTGAAATGGGATGCTGTGGCAGGAGCTGCGGTCATTTATATCGGCTGTTATGCCGGGTTTAACGCAACCATATTGTCTCCATCTCCACTGGGGTTATCTCAGACGATTGCAGAGCTGCCGATTTTTTCTGGCATTGGCCTGCGTGTCATTATTTATCTTTGTTTTCTTATATCTAGTATTGTGTACATCTATTTATATACAAGACGCCTAAAGAATAAAGAGAAGGGAAGTCTTCTTGGAGATGAATGGTTTCCTGCGAAGGGACTTGGCGGATCTGATGCAGAATCTGTGGACAAGCCTGCATTTACGGGCAGGCATAAGCTGATTTTAGCAGTGTGTGGATTGTCTCTTGGGGGCTTCTTATATGGCGCGCTTCAGCTTGGCTGGACCGATAAGGAAATGGCAGGAGTCTTCATTTTCATGGCCATTGCTGCTGGATTGCTTGGCGGATTAGCAGCCAATGATATTGCGAAAACGTTTATCATCGGCTGTCAAAGTCTTGTTTACGGCGCACTCATTGTTGGAATGGCACGCTGCATTTCTGTCATTTTGGAAAACGGTAAGCTGCTTGATACTGTGGTTAATGGCTTGGCGAGTATGCTGACAGGATTTAGTCCAATTGCTGGTGCGATCGGGATGTATATTGCGAGTGCACTTCTTCACTTTTTGATTTCATCAGGATCAGGAGAAGCGGTTGTCTTTATTCCAATTCTTGCGCCGCTGGCTGACTTAATGGGCATCACAAGACAGGTCGCTGTAGAAGCGGTGATGCTTGGCGAAGGGGTGGTTAACTGTATCAATCCGACGTCAGGTGTGCTCATGGCTGTGCTCGCTGCAAGTGGTATTCCTTATGTGAAGTGGCTTCGTTTTATGGTGCCGCTTGCGCTCATTTGGTTTGTCATTGGCCTTGTCTTTATTTGCATCGGCGTGATGATCAATTGGGGACCTTATTAACATGTATAAAGCTGCTGACAATGGCTTGGCAGCTTTTTTCTTGTGGAAATATGCATGGAGACAGCGCTTTGAAAGCACAATAAGTGTGTTCACAAATTCGCTACATATTTTTTTTCAGAAACACCCTTGCAAAAGTTTGTGAAGTGTTGCACAATAAGAATGTGAAATACTTCACAAACAGAAAACAACCTAGTTTTACTCAGGAGGATGAGATAAATGACAAACGAAAAAGTAAACAAAGTAGCACTTATTGGAGCAGGTTTTGTAGGTAGCAGTTATGCCTTTACATTAATAAATCAAGTGATCACAGATGAATTGGTTGTCATCGATTTGAATCAAGATAAAGCAATGGGTGACGTCATGGATTTAAACCACGGGAAAGCATTTGCTCCGCATCCGGTGAACACATGGTATGGAGATTATGAGGATTGTAAGGATGCGGACATTGTGTGTATCTGTGCTGGAGCGAACCAAAAGCCAGGTGAAACGAGACTTGACCTTGTTGAAAAAAACTTAAATATATTTAAAGGCATTGTAGACAATGTGATGGAAAGTGGATTCGATGGTATTTTCTTAGTCGCCACAAACCCTGTTGATATTTTAACATATGCGACTTGGAAATTCAGTGGACTGCCAAAAGAACGAGTGATCGGCAGTGGAACTACACTTGATACTGCAAGATTTAGATACATGCTTAGTGAGTACTTTGACGCAGCGGCACACAATGTGCATGCGTACATCATTGGAGAGCATGGGGATACAGAGCTTGCTGTTTGGAGTCATGCGAATATCGGAAGTGTACCGATTACAGAATTAATGAAGAAAAATGATCAATACAAACAAGAAGATTTAGATGAGATGATGGAAAATGTCCGTCATGCCGCTTATCAAATCATTGAGAAAAAAGGCGCTACTTACTACGGCGTAGCGATGAGTTTGGCCCGCATAACAAGAGCGATTCTGCACAATGAAAACAGTATTTTGACTGTCAGCACTTACTTAGATGGAGAGTACGGAGCAGAAGATGTCTACATTGGTGTACCTGCCCTTGTGAATCGAAATGGCGCAACAGAAGTGATAGAGCTTGCACTGAATGATACAGAAAAAGAACAATTCGCGCACAGTGTGAATGTGTTAAAAGAGATTTTGGCTCCTCATTTTTAATCAAAAGCAACCTATCTGAGCAGAAAAGGATGAATCACTATGTGGCAGCAAATATATAATCCGTTTGGTAATGAGTTCGTGAGTGCATTGGTAGCAATGCTTCCAATTTTGTTTTTCCTACTTGCATTAACCGTATTTAAGTTAAAAGGTGTTTTAGCCGCTTGTTTTACCTTAATCGTCAGTTTTGTAACAGCGGTTTTCTTCTTTCATATGCCAATTGAAAAAGCATTATCTGCTGTGCTGCTCGGTATATCTAATGGGCTGTGGCCGATTGGATATATCGTCATCATGGCGGTGTGGCTCTATAAAATTGCTGTGAAATCTGGTAAATTCGATGTTATTCGTTCTAGTATTGCAGGAATCTCTCAAGATCAACGTCTTCAGCTCTTATTAATTGGTTTTAGTTTTAACGCATTTTTAGAGGGAGCCGCTGGGTTTGGTGTACCGATTGCGATTAGTGCCGCTCTCTTAACAGAGCTTGGGTTTAAACCGCTGAAAGCTGCGATGCTCTGCTTAATTGCCAATGCTGCGTCTGGCGCATTTGGTGCTGTGGGTATCCCAGTCATTACAGGGGCGCAAATGGGCAATATGACGCCGCTTGCATTATCTCAAACCCTTGTGTTTACGATTCCGTTTATTTCATTCTGTATTCCGTTCCTACTCATTCTCATTGTGGACGGATTCAAAGGGATTAAAGAAACGCTCCCTGCCTTGCTTGTTGTGAGTGGAAGCTATGCCATTTTGCAAGCTGTCACAATGGTGACAATGGGTCCTGAGCTTGCCAATATTATTTCAGCTTTAGCAAGTATGGGGATTTTGGCTTTATTTCTTCGAAAATGGCAGCCGAAACATATTTATCGTGAAGAAGGGGCACCAGACATTGAACAGAAACAAACGTATCGCGGCGTTGAAGTGCTGAAAGCATGGTCTCCATTCTATATTTTAACTGCCGTGATTACGGTATGGAGTCTGCCAGCATTTAAAGCATTGTTTGCTGTAGGAGGCCCGTTCAACTGGACAACCATTTTAGTAAAAATGCCATTTTTGCATCAGCAAATTGTAAAATTACCACCAATTGCACAAACAGCAACACCTATTGATGCGATCTTTAAAATTGATGTGATCAGTGCAACGGGTACTGCCATTCTGATTGCGGTGATGCTGACAGGTTTGTTTAGCAGACATATTACATTAACAGAAGGCGCTGCCTGCTTAAAAGCATCAGTGAAAGAGCTTTGGGTACCAGTTCTCACTATTTGTTTTGTCATGGGCTTTGCCAACTTGGCGAACTTCGCTGGACTAAGTTCAGCCATTGGGCTTGCACTTGCCAAAACAGGCGATTTGTTCCCGCTTGTCAGCCCAGTGCTTGGCTGGATCGGGGTGTTTATTACAGGATCTGTCGTGAGTAACAACGCCTTATTCGGTAACCTTCAAGCGGTTACTGCTTCTCAAATCGGCTCTCAAGCAGGTTTGTTAATCGGAGCAAATACAACAGGCGGGGTCATGGCGAAATTAATTTCTCCACAATCTATCGCCATTGCTACAGCAGCAGTTGGAGAAACAGGTAAAGAATCTGAGCTCTTCCAAAAGACTGTGAAGTACAGCTTCATCCTGCTCGGCATAGTGTGTGTATGGACATTCATTCTTGCTCAATTTATATAGGTTTAAAAAAAGACTGAGACAGCTCTCAGTCACAGCGTGTAGACAAATCTTCGCATTCTTTGTCAGGCCTGTGCTCCGGTGCTCACGAATGTCAAATTCGCTCCGCTCCGTTGCTCGTCCTTCCTAGACTGCAAAGGTTTTCTATCACGCTGAAAAAAGGAAAACAAAGGGCTAAAATAAAGATCATTTTAGCCCTTTGTCACCAAAAAAGACTGAGACAGCTCTTAGTCTTTTTTGTTTATGTCGATTCCCTTGTCACGAGCCGGGTAGGCAGCTGGATATGTTCACGCTGTAATGGTTTTTGGTCTTGCAGGATCTCGATTATTTGCTGCACAGACCGCTGGCCAAGCTCTACGATCGGGATGTCGATTGTGGTGATCGTTGGAGCCGTCACCTCGCAAATGTCTTGATTGTCATAGCCAATCACCGCTAGATCCTGAGGAATTTGATAACCATATGAAATGGCCTGTTTAATGAGTCCTGCTGCGACTTGATCATTACCGGTGAAAATGGCATCAGGTGCATTCTTCATGTCATGGATGACATCCATTAAGCGAAAACCGTCTTCAATGGTGAAGGCCTCGCCGAACAGCCAATCGTCATGCAGCGGCAAGCCGTGTGCAGAAAGAGCATCGAGATAGCCCTGTTTCCTTTGTTTCTGTGCTTCACTGCTTTCTGTATCAAAGCAAAACCCGATCGATTTCCGCCCCGACTGAATCAAGTAGTCAACTGCTTTATAGGCAGCTTCCCGCTCATCGTATCCAATAATCGGGATGTCTGCTGTTTGATGATATTCATTCGCCATGACAATAGGGCCGTTCGTTAAAAATGGCTCGATCTTTTCCCACGGATTTTCTAATGCCCCTAATATGACCCCATCTACTTCTCTTCTTTTTAATAATTGAAGCCCTTCAAGCTCTAATGATTCCTGATAAAACGTCTGAAGCACGATGGCTTTATAGCCTTGATCCAGTGCTTCTTTTGAAATTCCTTTAATGAATTGTGCAAAAAAAGGATGGTCCACAGCCGGGACAGACACAGCAATGGTTTTTGTCTGATGTGAACGAAGGGTGCGAGCCGCTGAACTCGGTGTATATTCCATTTCTTTCATCACCTGTAAAATGAGCTGGCGCTTTTCCTCTGACACATATGGATGATGATTCAGCACTCTGGAAACGGTGGTGGTTGAAACCCCGCAGCGTTTGGCAATTTCATAAATTGTACACATATTAACAAATCCTTTACACAAAGTTATTGTTCTGAAATCGATAACATCATTTACAATGTGAAACAAGTTAAATATTAACAAATGGAATTGATTAATTGGAGGGAATGGAATGCAAATATTGACGAAGATATCAGGTAAAAGCAAGGATTATCTTCCTTTGCTGGATATGATCAATCAAGGTGTTCAAGTAAAGTCTGATTCAGTTGAGAAGCACCTAGCAAATGAAAAGCTGGTGACGTTCCTCGAGCAAGATAAAGAGCGCACAAGTTTGGAAAAAATTCTCTTCCATTATAAACAAAATAAGGAAAAAAAGATACCGTTTCTGCCAGTTGATAAACTGATTTCAGAGGATGAAATCGATGATATTATGCAGGTGCTGAAAGAAGTATTGAGTTCTGGCCGTTTTACTTCAGGGCCATATATCCCGGCGTTTGAAAAGCAGCTCGCTGAGTACTTAGGGAAGAAATATGTCATTGCCACGTCAAGTGGAACAGATGCCCTAATGATCAGCCTTATATCAGCAGGCGTCACTCCAGGAGATGAGGTCATTTTGCCAGCGAATAGCTTTGCTGCAACAGAAAATGCAGTGCTTGCGATTGGTGCTGTTCCAGTCTATGCCGATATTGATCCAGATACTTACTGCTTGGCACCGAGTGAAATAGAGAAGCATATCACAGATCAAACGGCATGCATTCTTCCGGTTCATTTATATGGAAAACAAGCGGATATGAAGGCCATTTCGGCGATTGCAAAAAAGCATGGGCTAAAAATCATTGAAGATGGCTGTCAAGCGATCGGCAGCACTGGCCTTGGAGCATATGGAGATGGGCTTGTTCTCAGCTTTAATCCATACAAAAATCTTGGTGTCTGCGGCAAGGCAGGAGCCATTGCAACAAATGATGAAGCCTTAGCGGAGAAATGCATGGAGATCAGCTATCACGGCTTTGAAGTAGGAAAGAAAAATGTCAAACGCAGTGACTACGGCTTTAATTCGAAAATTGATAATTTGCAGGCAGCGATCGGACTCGAACGCATGAAGTATTTAGGATTACAAAACTTTAAACGTTTCTACTTAGCAAAGCGATACATTGACCAGCTGCAAACGCTTGAGGAAGAAGGATACTTGAAGCTTCCGAAGCTAACGGATGACCACGTCTGGCATCTGTTCCCAATTAGAGTGCTGAAGGGAGAGCGAGATGAGCTTGCAGCAAAATTGCTGAAAATGGGCATAGAAACAGATGTTTATTACCCGATTCTATCGCATCAGCATCAAACAAATCTTGTTTCTCAAAAGTATAAACAAACGACACTTCCACAAACGGAAAAAGCAGCACAGGAATTACTTCACTTGCCATTGTATCCAGGCATGCCGCTGCAAGATCAGGAGAAGGTCATCGAGGGGGTTCATCATGTTATCAAGTCTTCCATTCAATAAAAAGCTGCTGAATCAGCCGGATAATCCGAAGTGGATCGTCTTCTGTGACTTTGATGAAACCTATTATTCTCACGAAATGACAGAGGAGCAGAGAGAGGATGTCAAGCGGCTGGAAGCCTTTGTGGCAGAAAAGAGTGAAGCAGGACAGCTCATGCTTGGCTGGGTCACGGGAAGTAGCCTCGATTCTGTCACAAGTAAAATGGAAACAGGCGGTTTTTATCAATTCCCGCATTTTATTGCGTCGAACTTAGGGACTGAGATTGTGTATACATCGGATGCTCGTTTTGGACAGCCAGATGCGGAGTGGATGAAGCGGCTGGATGCAAAGGGCTTCTCAGATGAAAAAATTGAAGACATCCTCGAAACCATACGTGAAAAGGGAATTCATCTCAGACCGCAAACGCAGCTGGGCAGCTCAGGGTATAAGAAGAATTTCTATTATCAGGAGCAGGATGAACGGACAGATCTTCATCATCTATCATTCATCCAAACACTTGCCAAAGAGCGCGGGGTGGCGGTCAACATCAACAAATGCAATCCGCTCGCAGGAGACCCTGCTGACTGCTATGATGTCGATTTTTTACCAGTCGGCACAGGGAAGGATGAAATTGTCCGCTTTATGCTGAACCAATATGATTTATCGAAAGATCAAGGCTTTGCCTTTGGAGATAGTGGGAACGATTTGCGGATGCTTCAATCCGTCACGCATGGTTTTCTCGTCCAAAATGCGACGGCCGAAGCCAAGCGGCACCATCATCAAATTTGTCATCATGGGTATGCAAAAGGAATCTATGAAACACTGAAAACAGTGATGTATAAACATGAGGAGGCACATTCATGAAGAAAATTGGAATTGTTGGAGCAGGGAATATTGCAAAAGCACATGCAAGAGCATTATCAACGATCAAAGGTGCAGAGTTATCCGGTGTCTATGATTTACATGAATCAGTTGCACAGGGATTCATTAAACAGTATGGCGGACGCGTGTATTCAAGTATCGAAACTTTAGCAGATGCATCTGATGGGTTGATCATTGCCTCCCCTAATTTTTGTCACAAAGACCATGCCCTTCAGGCACTAAGAGCAGGACAGCCCATTTTATGTGAAAAGCCGATGGCTGTGTCGCTGAAGGAAGCGGAGGAAATGGTGGAGACAGCCAAACAGTTCCAGGTTCAAGCCAGTATGGGCTTTAACTATCGTTACTTATCCTTTGTGAATATTTTGAAGAACTTGATTGCCAATGGTGAATTAGGCCGCATTTTGACTGTCAGGACTCATTTTAAGAAAAACAGTGCCCTCAGAAGAAAGACATTTTCATGGAGAGACAGCGGTGAGAGTCTGCGCACGAGCGGCGCTTTAGGAGATCTTGGTATTCATTTAATTGATATGCTGTGGTACTTATTTGGCAGTGACATGAAGAAAGAATCACTTAATACGAAGATGCTGACACATGTAAAGGAAAAAGAAGAGAAAAAGGTGCAGGTGGATGATCATACCGAAATTTTCGGTCAGATGGAGAATCAAGTGTTCTTTCACTTGGTCACATCCAAAAGCACGCAGCCTGAGGAATGCGGATTTAGTGTTGAAGTCGTTGGTCATGACAAGGTATTCAAATACCATACGAACATGAAAAACGAATACGAGATCAGTGATGGCTTGTGTGTGGAGCGTCATCAAATGCCGCAAACCTTGCTGACAGATCCGCCAAACGAATTTTACGGATGGTCTGATACGTTCCGTGATCAGCTGATGCACTGGGTGAATACAGATCCATATCCATCTCATATGAAAGTCGCTGATTTTGTAGACGGGTATCGCGCACAAGCAGCGCTTAATACGTGCTTCGAGAGGGAAGAGGCTGTCGAGTCTGCCCAGACATATTAAAGAGGTGGAGCGGAGGATGTCAAAACTCCGCTCCTTTTTAGAGGAAGTGAAAAGATGAAAAAAGTATTTTATTTTGGCTGTGTCTTTTATTTTTTTATTGGGACCATTCATGTGTTTTTTGGCAGCTTAACTCCTTATTTACTGTCTAGTTACGATAAGGGTCCTGGGGAATTATCTTCTTTAATCTTTTTTCAGTTTATTGGTTTTTTGACAGGGGTTCTTTTATCCCCCATCCTTGTGAGGAAAAAAGGCTACGGCGCTGTTCTGACCATGGGTCTTTTGCTGATGATCGGGTCACTTCTGCTTGGGCTTTTGGTTCCTGGCTGGTCAACACTTGTGCTGGCAGGTTTTTTTCTTGGGAGCGGGGCAGGCAGTCTTGAGACAACAGCCGGAGCGTATGTGATTTCGATGGCAAACAGTGCGAAGCGAATCAGCATCATGGAGGTCTTCTTTGGGTTAGGAGCACTGTTATTTCCGCTTGTGATTTTACTAACTGTCAATGAACAGACGTGGCACTATGTGTTTTTATTTCAAGTCGGTGCACTGACATTCTTCCTTATGCTCTGGCTTGCCTTCATGAACAAATTGCCTAGTGGACAGATGACTGCTCCTTCCAATGAGGTAAGAAAACCGTCCTTACTTGTTGATCGAAACAATCGAATCATTGTGGTGATCATGATTTGCTTTGCCTTTTTCTACGCAGGGATTGAAACGAACTTTGCGAACTTTTTGCCGTCGATCATGCTGGAGAAGGGGGGAGACAATTGGGGTCTCTTTGCAGTCTCTACCTTTTGGACAGCGATCGTCATTGGCAGAACTGTCATTGCGAGAAAAGCTGATAAGTTGCACCCGCTGCGTTTTTTAAAGCTAAGCGCAGCACTCATGATTCTGCTGCTCGTTGTATTTGCCCTGACAACCCACATCGCCGCGCAGCTGCTTCTCATCTTTTTCATCGGTCTGTGTGCAGCTGGTATGTTCCCAATCGCACTGACTGCATCTGCATTAATGATTGAAAATGCGATCGACGAGGCGACGAGTTACTTTATTGCAGCCGCAAGTTTAGGCGGAGCCTGCTTGTCCTTCTTGATCGGCTTTAGTCTTGAATGGGCAGGAGCAGCAAGTGCCGTCTTTGTTTTCGCCTTCTTAGCTGTTCTTCTGTTTGCAGCTGCGATTCAAATGAAACGTGCTACGAAAAAGGAAACGGTCCTGCCGCAACAATCAACGCTGAAAGCCGATCGTTAAGCAATATCCAATGTCTCCTTGAATCCACCTGAAAAGATGAAAAAGGACTTGTACTAAACCATAGAACGTTTGAATAATATGTACAAGTCAGCATCAAAAGGAGGACGTCTATGTGGCGGTGTTTTTTGGTTATATCTTTTTAGGGTTGTCACTTTCAGCGCCTGTTGGGCCAGTCAATGCAGCTCAAATCGACAGAGGGATTAAAAGTGGATTTTGGCACGCGTGGATTTTTGGTGTGGGGGCAATGGCTGCGGATATTGTCTATATGCTCCTCATTTATTTTGGTGTCGCCCAGCTTTTGACCGCACCTCTTGTGAAAACCTTTTTGTGGCTATTCGGCTTTTTTGTTTTGACCTATACCGGCATTGAGAGCCTACGTAAAATCAATTTGCAGGAGAGCCCGAAAAAGGATGTTGGAAACACTTCGATGGGTCAGTCATTTATGACGGGGTTTTTCATTTCTCTTTCCAATCCGCTCAGTATTTTATTTTGGCTTGGTATCTACGGCAGTATTTTGGCCAATACGATCGAAAAGTATGGGGCATCTCAAATGCTGATGTACAGCTTGGCTATTTTTATCGGCATGTTGATCTGGGATTTCAGCATGGCGCTGCTTGCTAGTTCGTTTAGGCGCTATTTAAGTGAACGTGTCTTACATGGCTTATCCGTGCTTGCAGGCTTATCTTTACTTGGTTTCGGCGCTTATTTCGGGTATCAAGGGATCATGGCGTTGATTGGGTAGAAAAGCAGACTCATGTCAGTCTGCTTTTTTTGTAAGGATTGACAGACATAACACATTCTTGAATAATGGTGAGATATAAAATGGATTCAAGGAGCTTTGCCATGCGTATTTTTCTTCCTGTATTCAACTATTTGTGCATGCTGATCTTATCAGTCATCACAGCAACATTCGTATATACCATGCTATTTATCCCGACTGAATCAGGCTTTGGTTATGTGGAGATGACAAGTCTGCTGATTTTAATCGCTTATGTAGTGTTTGCTGCACCGATTCAGCTTGTTTTACACAGGCATCCTAGAAGGTTTCGAGGCCGTGACTTACTTGTTTATTTTCTTGCGGCGTGGGTGATTTGCTCTGCGTTAGCGTTATGGATTGATTATGGACTGGTTGTGTTCATTAGCTACAAAGTCTATCTGTTTAGCTTTTGCTCAGCCCTCATTTATTGGGTGCTCGATTCTGTCTTTTTGATGAAGAACCGATCATAGGGAAGATACAAAAGCGCTCTATTAAAAGAAGCAGCATGGAGTGAAAGACGCACATACATGCTGAATTTGAATGAGAACATCCACCTCTGGAATGCGCAAGGAAAGTCGCTTAGGGACAGTCACCACAGCCTTTTTTTCTCATAGGCTATGGAGAAGACGCTAAAACGAGGTGGAAGGAAATGGCCCAGTTGTATGCAAAAAGTTGCCTTGATCAAAATCTACGATCACTAGAAGAATGGAAGCAGGATGCTTTTACGCTATTTGGAGAGATGGTAGGAGATGAGGCAGATACATTCCCTTGTGTCCCAGGAAGACAGGGATTTTTTCTCGATCATTTACGCTATGGGTTTGTGGGTGATCCGAGAAAAGAGGAAGCTGTTGAGGAATTAGCGCAGCTGCTGAGAGAATATCAAAGCTGTGCGAAAGAAACGGGTCAATATGCTTCATTTATATGCTTTTTTGAAACACCGCAGGATTTAAAGGAAAGTTCGCTTGAAGAGCTTGAGCAGCAGTTTTGGTCATTGCTTCAACGACTGCACCAGAAAGATGAAGTGCCATGGCCTGAGGATATTCCGCTAGATGCTCATCATCATGAGTGGGAGTATTGCTTTCACGGGGAAGCGTATTTTATTTTATGCTCCACACCGGCTCATAAGCTCAGAAAAAGCCGCCACTTTCCTTATGTCTTAATGGCATTTCAGCCTAGATGGGTGTTTGAGAAATTGAATGGATCGACTAAGTTTGGTCAAAAAATGAGCCAGCTCGTTCGCAAGCGGCTCAAAGCGTATGATGAGGTCGGCGTTCATCCATCATTAAAATGGTACGGTGATCCGACCAATCATGAATGGAAGCAATACTTTCTCCCAGATGAAGAGGCGGAGAAACCAGCCTCCGCCAAATGTCCTTTTACTGCATTAAGAAACATGATGAAATTATGATGCGGTCTGATCCTGCTGCTTCCACTTTTTCCTCATAAATAGCACCATGATGGCAATCACTGCAATGATCCCAAGGCTGATAAAAAAGCCAGGTCGTCCGCTTGCCTCTGTTAAAGTGCCTGAAATGGCGGCTCCAATCAGGAGAAGTGCAAGAAACATTTCGCACGTTTGGCGAGTGGATGGCTTTGATAGCTTTTTACTTGAGAACAGAATGAAGACCCACGTGTACAGAAGGGTAAGACCGGCTGCTGTTGTGAGATGCTCGTAGATGTGTTTGGACAAAAAGAGTGCAAGCAAAATCGAGACAATTAATCCAGCAGCAGTTAAAATAATCGAAGGCCATCCGACATGAGATGGGTCTTTTTGTTTAAAACAAGCAGGTGCATCTTGATGCTCCGACATCGTGCCAAGCAGCGTCGTGACTGCATAGAGTGAGGCAACCAATGTCGAAAAGCCAGCAATAATGAAAATGCCATTAAAGATATGAAGAAAGATTGATAAATGAAATGGCTCTAATGATGTAATAAATGGACTGCTGTTTTCATTAAAGGCTGTCACCGGGACAAGCAAGAGAGCAAGACCAATTGAGACGATATAGATGACCGCTAGAATGATCAGCATGACGCGTCCAGACTTTGCTGCATCCTTCGGGTCCTTTAAATGAACCGCCATCAGCCCCATGACTTCAATTCCCCCAAATGCATAAAACGCATAAATCAATCCATTCCAAAGACCAAGCGGACCGAGCGGCATCCATTCGTGATCTTTGTTTGGGAGGTGAAGGGTTGGTTTATGATCTGTCAGAATCCCGAATAACACAAGCGCCGCCAGGATCATAAACAGAAAAATCGCAGCTGTCTTCAGTACCGCAAGGACATTTTCTGTCTTTTGAAAAGAAGAGAGCCCTATGATAATCACGAGCAGGGCAAGAGCGGAATAAATTGCAGAAAACACCCAGAGCGGCACAGATGGAAACCAGTGGCGGGTAAAAAGAGAAATCGCTGTTAACTGACTTCCTGTAATCAGCATTTCTGCGAACCAATACACCCAGCCATTGCTAAACCCTGCCCAGCGTCCATATGCTTTACGAGCATAGGAACAAAATGACCCTTTATCAGGATTATCGGCT
Source organism: Bacillus sp. FSL K6-1145 (assembly GCF_038003425.1). Classification (NCBI taxonomy): domain Bacteria; kingdom Bacillati; phylum Bacillota; class Bacilli; order Caryophanales; family Bacillaceae; genus Bacillus; species Bacillus sp. FSL K6-1145. The sequence goes on from NZ_JBBOPC010000001.1 coordinate 329,224, forward strand.
GTCATCGCAGCCAAATGTTTAAAGACGAGATAGGTTCCAACCGCAGCAAGTAAAAAAGAAATGCAGACGGAAAAACCGGACTTTGTAATGGCAATGCTGGAACCAAGGAAGAAACCAGTGCCAATCGTACAGCCGACTCCGATGAGAGAAAGCTGCCACCAAGATAAAGTTTGTTCTTCTTTCAATGCATGCGCAACACCTTTCTGTTTCAATGACATTAGCTTGTGACCGCCTCTTTTTTTTATACATGATCAAGAGGACGTTTTGGGCATACTGTCAAGGAAAGGAGTGTATGTGATGAACGGAGAATATGTCATTTTACCAAAGGGCAGACTGGGCTTTCGTTTAGGAAAAGGCCAATGTATGCGGGTGGTTGATGTTGAAGGCCAGCAAGTAGCAGATGTCATGGCCTATCACGAAAAGGATTTTTATGAAAAATTTGACCAAGGCGCGACAATGGACAGCCTATTTTCGTCCAAAGTGAAAAAAGGCGATAAGCTCTATTCTAATTTATACAAACCGATGTTTACGGTCATTGAAGATACAGTCGAGTGCCATGATTTATATATGCCCGCTTGCCGGCAAGAAATGTACCAGCTTTTATACGGACGGACGCATTTAGAGGTCATGCATACATGCTACGATAATTTAAGGACTGCCTTTGAACCATTTGGGATTCCGAAGGAGGATATGTACTATCCTTTTAATGCCTTTATGAATACAGTCATTGATGAAAAAGGAAAGCTGTCTGTGGAGCTGCCAAAATCTCTTCCCGGTGATTACATTCGTCTGCGAGCCGAAATGGACCTCATTGTGGCCGTATCCGCATGCCCTGCTGATATTGGGAAGTGTAATGGCGCAAGCTGTACATCTATACGGGTAGAAATTGATTGAAAAAAAGGCCAGTCCGTATAGACAGGGTCTTTTTCATTTGTGAATGTTTGATCATTGATGAAATAGGGGAACGTCTTACAAAATGTTCTTCCTGAAAACATGGTATAATGAAGATTCAAAAAACGTTGTCAAATCAATGAATTTAGAGTAAAACCTGTTCTCTTCATGTAGAGGATGCTTAGGAGGAAAAGTGTATGAGTTTGCAAAAAAAGATCAGCCAAGAGTTGCATGTGCAGCCCTCAATTGACCCGAAGCAGGAGATCGAAAAACGGGTTGGATTTTTAAAGGACTACTTGAAAAAAACCGGCGCGAAAGGATTCGTTCTCGGGATTAGCGGCGGACAGGATTCAACGCTCGCTGGCCGTCTTGCACAGCTCGCTGCATCTGAACTGCGTCAAGAAGGAAAGGAAGAGGCAGTCTTTATTGCGGTGCGTCTCCCGCATGGCGTGCAGCAGGATGAAGATGATGCCCAGCTCGCTTTATCATTTATTCAGCCGGACAAGTCGTGGAAATATGATATTGCGCCTGCCGTGACGGCATTCAGTGAACAATATCAAAAAGACACAGGCGGACCGTTGTCTGATTTTAATAAAGGGAATGTCAAAGCACGCATGCGAATGATCGCGCAATATGCTGTTGGAGGAGAAGAAGGATTACTTGTCATTGGTACAGATCATGCAGCCGAAGCAGTCACTGGGTTTTTCACGAAATATGGTGACGGCGGTGCAGACGTTCTCCCGCTCACAGGTCTGACGAAACGCCAAGGCCGGACACTGCTAGAAGCGCTGCAAGCACCAGAGCGCCTATACTTAAAGAAACCGACAGCCGATCTGCTTGATGACAAACCTCAGCAAACGGATGAAACAGAACTAGGCATTACGTACAATGAAATTGATGATTACTTAGAAGGTAAGCCCGTGTCAGAACAAGCAGCAGAAGCGATTGAAAAGCGCTATGTTCAATCAGAGCATAAACGCCAAGTACCCGCTTCCATGTTTGATGACTGGTGGAAATAAAAAAGCGACCTCTCCAGTAGACGGAGAGGTTTTTTTATGTTGAATTTTTAAATGGGTTTGACAAAATAACCAAAAATTCATTAAATTAGTAGAACGATCTACTCAAGTCCATTTAACTAAATAAAGATTTTTTTGATCAAAAAAAGCAATCATAATTAGTTCGATTCACTTAATTTCACTGCTATTTACAGTATTTTCAGAAAAAATGATTGACGAAGAAAAAGAATACGCTTACAATGAAACCACATTCCGAAAAGTGAAATTAGATTCCACTGAATGGAATAAAGGGGTGGTTCACCTCCAAATAAGAAGCTAAAGGAATGATTGACACAATGAAAAATCGAAGTGCACTGGAAATCTACAAAGAGGGAGGCGCTTGGTGGGAAACTGAGATTAGTCATATTCAAAAAAATTCAATTGAACTTCGAGGTTATCCGATTGAAGAACTGATTGGCGAACTGTCGTATCCACAAATGCTTTATTTACTGCTTGTTGGTGAATTATTGGATGATTCAAAAGCAGCTCTTTTTGAAAGTGTTCTTGTCGCAGGCGCGGACCATGGACCAAGAGCGCCATCTATTGCAGCTGCCAGAATGGCGGTGACTTGCGGCATTTCGTTTAATTCCTCTGTTGCAACAGGGGTGAATTTATTAGGTGATATTCATGGCGGAGCCGGAGAGAAGGCCATGCGTATGTTATACGAAGCCAAAGCGATCTACGATGATCAAAAGGATATACAGTCTGCGGCCAAGCAAGTATGTCACACATGGTTAACTCGCAAGGAAAAAATCCCGGGGATCGGCCATCAGCTTCATGATGATGATCCGAGGGTTAGACGTCTATATGAGCTGAGTCACACATATGTCCAGCAAGGTCTTATCAGTGGGATATATTTACGGTTAGCCGAAGCGATTAGACATGAGCTTGAACACCTGAAAGGGAAGAAAATCACGATGAATATAGACGGTGTATCTGCTGCAATCCAATGTGAATTAAACATTCCAGCAGAAGCAGCAAAAGGCATTTTTTCCTTATCCAGAGGAATGGGCATCGTGGCGCATGCATATGAGGAGCTGACAAAGGGAGCCCTCGTGAAGGGACCTTGTCCAAACGAAGAAAGATTGGTTCGTTATGCAGGACATGGAACGCGGCACCTCAAGGAGGGAGAGAAAATTTGAGTAGTTTGAAAGCGTTATCATATATAAACGGCGAGTGGATGGATACCGATCGTGTGAAAACAGATATCATCAATCCTTACTCAGGAGAAAGGATCGGTACATCATATCTCGCCTCATCAGAAGACATAGAACAGGCACTTTCTATTGCGCAGCATGCTAAAAAACAAATAGCGGGAATATCGGCAATCGAACGCTCAAAGCTTCTAACGAAAGCAGCCACCTTGCTTGAAGAACAAAAAGACCATTTCGCAAAACTGATTTCGTTAGAATTAGGCAAACCGCTTAAAAATACAAGAGATGAAGTCTCACGATCAATCGAGACGCTAGCGCAGTCGGCGGAAGAAGCGAATCGATTAGTAGGTGAGACCATTCCAGGCAATGTATCATCGCGTGGGCAGGGAGCAATGGCCATGACATTTAAAATACCAGTCGGAGTTGTGCTGGCGATTACTCCTTTTAATGCACCGCTCAACTTAATTTGTCACAAAGTTGGTCCAGCTTTTGCGGGAGGGAATGTCATTATTTTGAAGCCTGCACCGCAAACATCAGCTGTTGCTACAGCGTTTGTCAAACTCCTTCTCGAAGCAGGGTTCCCTGAGGCAAGTTTGCAGCTTGTGATTGGCGGGGTCGAGGCTGGGAAACAGTTAGTCACTGATGAAAGAACGAATCTCATCTCTTTTACCGGTGGGGCTGCCGGAGGAGAGCATATTACAACCTCTGCGGGATTAAAAAAAGTATTGCTCGAACTCGGAGGGAATGGCGCGACGATTGTTCATCACGATGCTGATATTGAACAAGCCGCATCCCTTTGTGCCAAGACAGGCTTTAGTAATTCTGGTCAAAGCTGTATTTCTGTTCAAAGAATTTATGTCCACCAGGAAATAATGCCGTCTTTTACTGAGGTATTAAAACAAAAAGTAGAGCAGCTTGTCGTTGGAGATCCGCTGTCCAGTGAGAGTGATATCGGCTGTATGGTCGATGCACAGGCCGCGCAGCGTGTTGAGACATGGATACAAGAGGCAGAGAGTATGGGGGCACAGCTTTTATGTGGGGGAAAAAGAAATGGAGCGAGCATCACACCGGCTATTTTGCTCAACCCTCCGAAACAGGCCAAGGTCGTCTGTGAGGAAGTATTCGGCCCAGTTGTCAGCATTCTCCCTTATGCGGAGCTGGAGGAGGCAATTAAAGAAGCAAATGATAGTCGATATGGTTTGCAGGCAGGGATCTTTACGAATCAGCTGGATGTTGCGTTACACGCAGCAAAAGAGCTTGAAACTGGCGGTGTTGTCATCAATGGGACATCAAATTTTAGACTGGATCATTGGCCTTATGGAGGAATTAAGCGAAGTGGTCTTGGAAGAGAAGGTCCGCGTTTCGCTATTGAGGAGATGACCGAAACCAAAATGATCGTGCTTCCACAGGGTCTGTGAAAGGGGCGTATGGATGTGAATGCATTTCAGCAAAAGGTAAAAAGTGTGCAGACAGGCGGTCAGCCAATGATTTGTACGCCGCTCATCGGGCAAACAAAGGAAGAATTGTTTCATGAGGTCGAGGTATTAACTGAGAAGAAGCCTGATGTGATAGAGTGGCGGGCGGATTTTTTTCATCACCTTCATGACAAGGAACAAGTCATAGAAACCCTTAAGGGGATGGTAGAAAAGGCAAAGGGCATACCATTTTTATTCACCATCCGCTCTGAAAAGGAGGGCGGCGAAAGTATATCACTCTCAGAAAATGAGAAGGTTTCTCTGCTTGTCGAGCTTTGTTCCACACAGCTTGTGGACGCCGTTGATTATGAATTGATGCATGATGTGACACATTTACAGCAAGTCAGTCAGGCGGCTAAAAGTAATGGGGTCATCTTGATTGTGTCGTATCACGATTTCCAGCGTACCCCTGAGTTGGATCGTCTCGTGCAGCTCTTCGTCAATGCAGAATCAGTCGGCGCCGACATCGCAAAGATTGCAGTGATGCCGCATTCCTATGAGGATGCATTAACACTGCTCTCTGCGACCAGCCATGCGAACAAGCAGCTGTCGATTCCCGTTATTTCGATGGCAATGGGGGAATATGGGGCTTTTACAAGAATGGTTGGTGGACTTTTTGGATCTGTCATGACCTTTGCTGTAGGGAAAGAAAGCTCAGCTCCCGGGCAAGTGGCAATACAGGATTTGAACAGCGTTCTATCTATTGTTTTTCAAAGAATAAGAGAGTAGCAGATTCATAGCTGCACCGTGAGAGGAGAGAAACATGAAGAAGAATATTTCTACACAGGTTATTCAGTATTTAGAGAATCGGGGAGTCGAGCATATTTTTGGTCTCTGCGGTCATACGAATATTGCTTTTTTATCAGCGCTTGAAAAAAGCTCGATCCAATTTGTAAATGTCAGACATGAACAGATAGCGGCACATGCAGCAGATGGTTATGCGCGAGCAAAGAAACAGACAGCTGTTGTTCTCAGTCATCTAGGTCCTGGACTCACCAATGCGGCAACAGGGGTAGCGAATGCAGCACTTGATTCCATTCCAATGGTTGTCATTGCAGGAGATGTCCCGAGTCATTACTACGGAAAGCACCCACATCAAGAGATCAATCTTCATTCCGATGCCTCTCAATACGAAATTTACCGGCCGTTTGTGAAAAGAGCATGGCGAGTCGATATTCCAGAATTATTTCCAGAGATTTTATCAAAAGCATTTCAGTTAGCTGAAAGTGGCCGTCCTGGCCCAGTGCTGATATCTGTTCCAATGGATGTGTTCTCAAAAGACCTAGATGTGTCCCTGTTTGAACAAATCAACCATCATACACACACCATTGAAAAGCCTTCAATTGATGATCAAACGGCCAATCGGATATTAGATCGATTGCTGCAGGCAGAAAGGCCGCTTTTATATGTAGGGGGAGGCATTTTACTAGCTGACGCACCTGAAGAATTAAAGGCATTCTCTGATCATCTAAGTATCCCTGTCGCCCATTCTTTGATGGGGAAAGGAGCCATGCCAGATGATCACCCAATGACCCTTGGAATGACAGGATTTTGGGGGACAAAATTTATCAATGATCAGTGCAAAGCGGCGGACTATATATTGGCTTTAGGCACCCGTTTTGCTGAAGCTGATGCGAGTTCGTGGGAATCAGAATATACGTTCCGTTTCCCATCAACCAAGCTCATTCATATTGACATTGATCCGAATGAAATTGGACGTAACTATCCTGTTGACATTGGAGCAGTAGCTGATCTGAAGCAGGCCTTGACTGTACTCAATCGAGTGGCGAGAGAAAGACTGCCAGAAGGGCTGAATCGACCTGAATTGAAAAAGGAAATTGCGGCATATCGTAAGGAGTTTCAGGCGAGCAACCTGACGAACATTCAAGATGAATCCTTCCCAATGAAGCCGCAGCGTATTTTGCAGGAAGTGCGGGAAGTATTACCGCCAGATGCCTTTATTACAACGGATGTTGGCTGGAATAAAAATGGGGTCGGACAGCAATTTCCTGTGCTCACGCCAGGGACCATTCTAACACCAGGCGGCTTTGCAACGATGGGATTTGGAGCACCTGCCGCACTTGGGGCAAAGATTGCCCAGCCTGACCGTGTCGTTGTGTCACTCGTTGGGGACGGCGGATTCGGTCAAAATCCATCCGTTCTCGCAACAGCCGTTGAAGAGAACATTCCTGTTGTGTGGATTGTGATGAATAACAGTGCGTTTGGAACAATAGCTGGCTTGCAAATGGCGCACTATGAAACGACGTACGGTACTGTTTTCAGAAAAGGTGGAGAAAGCTATTCTCCGGATTTTGCTGCCATTGCAAGAGGTTATGGGATGAAGGGGATTAAAATCACCTCTGCTTCTGAATTCAAAGAAGCTTTAGCTGAAGCAATTGCATCTCAAGAGCCTTGCGTCATCGATGTAGCAATGAAAAATGATCCTGTCCCTACGGATGGACATTGGAATATTAATGATATTTATTCACCAAATTCAAAGCGCTCACATGTCAGCGTGAATTAAACATAACGAGGAGGAAGTAACAATGAAAATTAAAGTATTGAATCCGTTTCAAGATGGGAACCCATTATGGTTAGGTTTAGATCATCCAGAGGAGCAAATGATTCGAAAGGTATTTCAAACCATTACACCAGATACTGTTGGGTCAGAGCATATGATGGCAGGTCTCACCATTTTTGAACCGGGAGAAGCAAGTTCAGTGCACAATCACCCAGGTTCAGAGGAATTTGATTATGTGATTAAAGGATCTGGCGAAGTCATTTGTGATGGAGAAAGGCAGTCCTTTAAACAAAATGATTTCATGTTCATTCCAGACGGTGTCTCGCACCAGCATGTAAATACAGGAGATGAACCTTTATGGCTGATTTGGCTTTACACACCGCAAGGGCAGCTTCCGAAGGATTAACAAACTGCTCCGGTAAGCCCTCCTTTTGAATCATCAGGGTCTTCCGGGTTAATCAGAAAGATGACAAGGGCTAAAATAGAAAGTTATTTAGCCCTTCATCACTTGAATGAAAGGGAGTCAAGCAATGAATATGAATACACCGCTCGAAGGAATGAAAATATTAGACGTCTCTACGATGATCGCTGCCCCCTATGGCGCGGTGCTTCTAGGGGATTTTGGTGCAGAGGTCATCAAAGTCGAGATTCCTGGTAAAGGCGATACGCTGCGGCATGTTGGCCCTTTTGCAGAAGGTGAACCACTTAGATGGTCAGGTCTCTCACGGAATAAGAAATCTCTAACACTGGATCTGCACAAAGACGAAGCAAAAGACATTTTTAAAAAGCTTGCAGGTCAGGTCGATGTGTTGATTGAAAATTTTCGCCCTGGAACTCTCGAAAAATGGGGCGTAGGGTACGACGTATTAAAAGAAATAAACCCTCAATTAATTATGATTCGTGTATCGGGTTATGGACAAACGGGTCCGTTTAAGGACAAGGCCGGATTTGGAACACCTGCGACGGCGTTTAGCGGATTTACATATATTCAAGGGTTTCCAGACCGGCATCCAGTCAGTCCTTCCTTTTCTTTAACAGATTATATTGCAGGCATATATGTGGCGTTTGCTACTGTGACAGCGATGTATTACAGAGATACACATTCAGAAGGAACTGGGCAAATGGTGGATTTGGCCCTCTATGAATCTGTGTTTCGTATGTTAGAATTTTTGGTTGCAGAATATGACAAGCTTGGGAAGGTGCGTGAGCGTTCACCGGGGTTAAGCGGTCATTCAAGCCCTGCCGGCACCTATGTGACAAAGGATGGGCATTATTTGGTTCTTGTGACGAGTACGGATTCGACCTTCAATCGATTGGCAGAGGCGATGAATCGATTAGATTTATTAGAGAATGAAAAATTCGCGGTCAATGCATCTAGGCTGAAGCATAACAAAGAGATGGATGCGATCGTCTCTCAATGGATCGCGTCGAAAACAAGGGATGACGTATTAGAAATTCTAGATACTCATGGCGTTCCTGTGAGCCCAATTTTAAGTATTCAGGATATTTTCGAGCATCCGCAATTTAAAGCACGAGAGAATATCGTCGAGGTGCATCACCCCCGTCTTGGAAAAGTAAAGGTGCCTGGGATCATTCCAAAGTTTGAAAAAACACCCGGAAGTATCCGGCACATTGCACCTGATTTAGGCGAACATAATTATGAGATTTTAACAAATATGCTTGGCTTAACAGAAGAAGAGTGTAAACAATTGGAGGAAAAAGGGGTTATTTAAGGCGCTCAACCGAACCGCACGCTGCGGAAACAAAGGAGGATGGTTATGAAAGTGCATTCAGAACTGAAGGGGAATGAATTGCGGCCCGCTTATATGAAGCCAACGAAAGCCCGTTTTGGCATATTGATTCTGTTGTTTTTTATTACCGCCATTAATTATATTGATCGAGCCAGTGTATCCATTGTTGCACCTGCTATTCAATCTTCATTGCAATTAAATCCTGCCTTATTAGGCCTCATTTTTTCAGCATTTAGCTGGACATATACAGCGATGCAAATACCAGGCGGTTTTATTCTCGATAAATTTGGCTCAAAGGTAACGTATGGGATATCACTCATTACCTGGTCTATTTTCACAGGCCTGCAGGCGTTTGCGAACAGCTTTGCCTTTTTATTCGGCTGTCGTTTGTTTATTGGGATTACAGAATCTCCCGCATTTCCTGCGAATAACCGCATTGTCACCACATGGTTTCCAAGGCGGGAACGGGCTTTTGCGACAGGTGTTTATACTGCTGGAGAGTATGTGGGTCTTGCATTTGCGACACCTCTTCTTTTTTGGATCATGACGACTTTCGATTGGAGAACCGTCTTTATTACGGCAGGTGCGCTCGGTATCATATTTGCTTTCTTTTGGTACAAGTATTATCACGAACCGAAAGAGCATCCGAAGATGAATGAAGAGGAGTTAGAATTGATTCGGCAAGGCGATGGACTGACAGTAGCATCACAGGGGAAGCTGAAATGGGCAGACTTTGCCGCCCTTCTAAAATATCGTAAATTGATTGGGCTCTATATTGGCCAATTCTCTGTAGCGTCTACACTTTTTTTCTTTTTAACATGGTTTCCGACCTATTTAGCAGAGGCGAAAAATATGGCATTTCTTAAGGTAGGTTTTGCGGCTTCTCTTCCTTATATTGCTGCATTCTTTGGGGTATTGTTTGGAGGTTATGTGTCTGATTGGCTGCTTAAAAAGGGCGTATCCGTTAATGTAGCGAGGAAGCTGCCGGTAGTGATTGGCTTGCTTCTGACGAGTACCATTGTTTTAGCGAACTTTACAACGAATATTCCGCTTGTGCTGACCATTTTATCCATCGCTTCATTTGCACAAGGACTGTCTAATATCTCTTGGACGATGCTGTCTGAAGTGGCACCAAGGGAAATGGTTGGTCTGGCTGGCGGTGTATTTAACTTTTTTGCTAATTTAGCTGGGATCATCACTCCGCTTATTATCGGATTCATCGTGTCGGCGACAGGCTCATACAACGGGGGTATTTTATTCGTCAGTTTAGTCGCATTAGGCGGGGCATTGTCGTACATTTTTATCGTAGGGAAAATTGAACGTATTCAATTAAAACCAGAGTGAGAAAGCAAAAGAGAACTCAAACCAAGTTGAGTTCTCTTTTTTATGAATAAAAGATAATAGTGATGATCGTTGCACATGCGATACCCATGCTGATATAAAAGCCAGCAAACCATATATTCCAGCGAGTGATACGGTATGGGTTGACCTTCATCAAATCAGCTAACAGGGAGACAGAAACATTAAAAGGACTAAACATGACAGTTGATGTTCCAGCAACGATAAGCATGATGGCAATGGGAAGAGCAGGAAGTTCTTGGATGACAGGTGCCATCATGCTGACTAACAAAGCAAGCGAGACGAGCGGGTGAAAACCGCAAAGAGCGGTGATTAGAAAATATAACCCAATGACACAATAAACCAAAATGGCATCGTCTGATATACTGACAATAAATGCTTGAATCGGCTGCATACTGTTTGTGGCAAGCAGCATATCGACAAAGAAGCCAGCACTTAAAAATAGACACATATAGTTGGAGAGCTGACGGGTTTTTTCTTTCCAATGAGGGACAGAGACGGCGATATATTGTTTTCTTTTTTTGATGACAGAAGAGAATAATAGAGCAAATGGAATAATGGTTAGCACAACAGCGAATAAATAGCCTTTCCCAATCCATGCATCGACAAGTGAGACGGCAGTCATAAAACTCAGCAGCATGAAAGCAAGCTGAAGGGTTTTTCGCTTAATTCGACGAGGATTGGAGTTTGTTTCTGCGGACTGAATGATGTTTGTGAATCGTTTGCTTTGACGAGAGAAGAGCATCCAATCTGTCGCCAGCACGATGACCATTAAACCAAAAGTAACGGGTGCGATTTGATAATATTTGAGTTTGGTTGCATCAATGGTGACGCTTACGAGCACTTCAACAGGGCTCCAGCTTAAACATAATGCATATGACCTTAAAAGGTTGCGTGTATAAAGATGTTGTCTCACTTGTTCTTTTAGGGAATCCAGCGACGGTTTGAGCGATGTATATAGTAAGGGGATCGTCGCGATATTTAAAAACATGCCAAGAATATGAGTGACAAATGAACTCTTGCGATAAAGCTGGTTTGTGCTCGTTGTATGCAGTGTGAGCAGTTTATTTAATTGTGTATCGAAATGTCCAACATGTATGAGAGAATGAATAAAAGGCAGCATGAAAAATAGAGAAAGCAAGCCTAGCATGGAATGAAAGTGAAGAAAAAACGTGTGCAATGGCTCGTCGGATAAGAAAAACAAGAACAAGCCAATCATGAGAAACATAGCACCTGTTTTCAAATAAAGCCCACTTGCTTTCTTAAAAGAAATGATGAGCGAAGCAGCGGCCAGCAGACCAACAAAATAGGAGAGTATGGGAGCGGGAAATAGTTGATGAACAATATATAGGCTAATAAGAAGTGTAAAAACGAGCAGGTACATTCAAATATCTCCTCCATCAAACCTCTCCAATCGTTTTTATTCCGACTGGTGGAATTTGTTTTCTTTTAGTGGAACGTTTAAAATGGATTATAGCAAAATCGATCGTTTATGTCGATAAGAAATCAAAGGGGAAAAGGAGAAAGTGAACATGGCTGATAAGAAGTCAAAAGAAGAATCAGGACTGCGTACGGTTCAGCGCGCTTTGGATATTCTTTATTGTTTTAGTGAAGAACGTCAAGAGCTGACGCTAACGGAAATTTCAAAAGAGATGAATTTAGCAATGTCTACTACAACGAGACTGCTCAAGGCACTTGAAATGAATCATTTTGTGGAAAAGAATCCAGACACAATGAAATACCGATTGGGTCAAAGACTTTATCTCCTTGGATACATTGCAGGGAAGTCCATTAAATTGAGAGAACTGGCTAAACCACTCATGTACGCACTTCGTGATGAAACAAAAGAAACCGTCAACCTGTATGTACTGGATGCAACAAGCAGGGTTTGTATTGAACAGGCGGAAGGGCTGCAATCGATTCGACATCTTGTCAAGGTTGGTGAGAAGCTGCCGTTATACGCAGGTGCAGGCGGAAAGGTATTATTGGCATTTCAAAGTGAAGAATTTCAACAAAAAGTATTAGCGTCTGAGGCTGATCATGTGATGAGAGATGACTGGCAAAAGGAATGTAAACATATTCTTGACACGTATACTTCTTGCAGCATCGATGAACGAGAGGTAGGATCTGCGGCAGTAGCGGCACCAGTCTTTAACATTCATGGGGAAGTGAAGGCTTGTTTATCCATATCTGGTCCAACCCAACGGTTTACTGAAGAAGTCATTCCCAAGCTGCAGCAAAAAGTGAAAGAACAGGCACAGAGGCTTTCTGAACAGCTCGGCTACGTCGTCAAACACAATTTTTAAGATTGCCTATCTTTTCGCGCTCCATTTATCATATAATAGAAACATTATGTAGCATTCCTTGTCGTAAGGAGGACGTGTCACGATCATGAAAATCAATAGAGAAATCCCTGTAAGACAGCGGAATATTGTTCTCATTGGCTTTATGGGTGTTGGGAAAACAACCATTGGTCAGCTAGTTGCCAAAAAGCTATATCGAGATTTTATTGATGTCGATCAGGAGATTGAGAAAAAATACAACATGACGATTCCAGAGATGTTTCAGCAAAAAGGAGAAGCATTCTTCAGACAGGCTGAAAAGGATTATATCGTCGATTTATGCGAACATACACAACTCAAGATCGTCTCACTTGGAGGCGGTGCATTCAAACAGGAAGAAATCAAACGTGCCTGCTTGAAGCATTGTACGGTTCTTTTCCTTGACCTATCTTGGGAGAATTGGAAGCAGCGGCTTGATATTTTAATTGAAAACCGCCCTGTTCTTCACAACCGGACGCTTGATGAAATGAAAGAGCTGTTTGAAGAACGCCGGGAGATTTATTCTCTTCATAACTCCAGGGTGGAAACAGATCATTTAGAGGCTGAGGAAGTCGCCAATTATATTGTGGACACACTCAAGCTTGGCTGGGATTTATATTCGAAATAAAAAAAGTCTACCATTTAGGGTAGACTTTTTTCTATTGATGTCTTTTTCTTCGTAGATAGGATGATGTTTTGACAGTAAAATTTATTTATCCTTTTTTTGGTATGTTGACGTTTGGAAAAAGAGGTATCATACTTCAACCAGTTCATGAAGATGAGGTTTTTTTGGTTGATATGGTAAACAAAATATATCCCTTATTTTCTTTTTTGGAAAAATAAAATAGTATCTAAAATTCAACAATAGTTTTTTGAATTATTATAATTTTTAAAAAATAATGTTGACACCTCCGGCAATATCATTCTATGATAGTTTACGTAAACGCTTACCGTAAACGTTTACTATAACGAATGGGGAGGAATTTGTTTATGAAAAATAAAGAAAAATGGAGCGGTGTATTCCCGGCTGTCTTAATTCCTTTTAAAGATGACTATTCAATTGATGAACCTGCTTTTCGTAAGCTTGTCCGTTGGGTGGCGGATCACAAAGGGATTAACGGGATCGTTGTCAATGGACATACTGGCGAGATTATGACTTTACTGCCACATGAACGAGCTGAAGCAGTGCGCATTGCAGCCGACGAATTAAAAGGGGAAGTACCTGTCATTTCTGGGGTTTCTGCAGAAGGGACAATTGAAGCGATCCAGCATGCAAAAGCCGTTGAAGAAGCTGGTGGTGAAGGTATACTTCTCATGCCGCCACATTCATGGCTAAGATTCGGTATGCAGCCTGAATCACCTGTCCAATTCTTTAAAGATGTTGCAGAAGCGATTGATATTTCAATCATTGTCCATCAATATCCAACATGGACAAAAACCTCATATACAACCAGTCAATTACTAGAAATGTCGGAAATTGAGAATGTTGTTTCGTTTAAAATTGGTCAAAGAGACATGGCACAATACGAGGTCGATGTACGGGCATTGAAAAAACATGCACCAGATGTATCGTTACTCACATGTCATGATGAATATTTATTGCCAACATTGGTTCAAGGCATTGATGGAGCACTTGTAGGTTTCGGCTGTTTCGTGCCAGATTTGATCGCTGAACTTGTGAAATGTGTGGAAGAAAAAGACCTTGTAGCGGCTAATAAAGTTTACGATAGAATCTTTGAATTAAAGCATGCTGTGTATAAAATGGATGAACCTTCATCTACTTCTCATCTGCGCATGAAGGAAGCGATGTATCAGCGAGGTTTGATCAGTAGCTCGCTTGCTAGGAAGCCGGTATTACCTTTAACTGATGAGGAAAAAGAAGAAATTCGCCAGGGCCTTCAAAGTGTTGGTTTGCTTAAGGAAAACGTCGGTAGATAACAGACCATTGATTTCATGATGAAGGTGAGTCAGGTTATAATAGTGTATAAAACAACAGACTCCCGGAGGTATGAAATGTGTCAGTAAGTATTAAAGATGTCGCATTGAAAGCTGGAGTGTCTATCGCCTCTGTTTCCAGAGTATTAAGTGGTAAACCAGGAGTAGGTGCTCAAACGGCTGAAAGAATCAAACAAGTGATTGATGAGTTAGGCTATCGCCCTAATTTAGGAGCTAGAGGGCTCGTTAAAAGAAAGACTGGCAATATAGCTGTCGTGGTTCCGCGTGGTTCATATATTTTGAATAATCCATTTTTTTCGACGATTTTAGATGGTATTGCGAAGGAATTAGATGAAACTGAATTCAATATGTTGATGTCATTTACATCTATACAGCAGCAGCGATTACTTGAAACACAGGCTGTAGATGGTGCCATTTTATTTTCTCCAAGAAATGAAGAATTGAGTATGGATTGGTTAAAAAGTTTAGCTATTCCCATTATTGTTGTTGGAAGTTACTTAGAGGATTCTCCTTTCCCATGTGTCAGGCCAGATGATGAAGAAGGTGTGTGTCAATCCGTAACGGCCTTATTTGAGAAAGGTCATCGAACCATTGGGCTGGTCAATGGTCCAATGAGTTCGATGCATAGTGTGAGGTACTACAAGGGATATGAGCGCACACTTAAAAATTTAGGGTTAACAATGAACAAAGAACTTGTGTTTGAGCTAGATGAATTTGATGGGGGAAAAGTAGTAGAAGTGGTTTCTCAATTTCTCCAAGGAAACCAGCACATGACTGGAGTTGTTTGCTCTTCAGATTTTTTGGCGATGGGGGTCATGAAAGCTGCAGATCACGCAAATGTGTCCATACCTCATGACTTGTCAGTCGTTGGTGCCGATGATGTGCCCATTGCAAGTTTTCTAACCCCTTCTTTATCTTCAGTTCATGTAGATTTAGTTGGAATGGGGAGAAAAGCTGTTTCTTTATTAACACAGGTATTAGAAGGAGAACAGTTAGAGGCGATGGAACATATCTTCCCTATGTACTACATAGATCGGGGCACCACGGGAACGCCAAAAAAGAAATGATAGATGCTGAAAACTCGTATGAACGCTCTAGAATGTCTCTTGATTTAAAATGTAAGCGATTTCTTTAGCGCTCTTCGGCATGTACTTTTGCATCATTTCCTCTAATAAGGAGGAGATATCATGACGTTAGAAGTCAGCGGAAATTCAAATTCTCATGATGGGCAAGTTGTTGATAGAGCTTCACAACTATTGACGAGAATGGAAAGTGTACCTTTTTCTAGATGGCATTTAAAGCCTCGTATCATTATGGGATCTGCCACCTTTTTTGATGCTTTTGATGCTCTGTCTTTAGCGTTTGTTCTCCCAGTTCTCATCGGCATGTGGAGTTTATCACCTGCTCAAATTGGTCTTCTTATTGGGTCTGGTTATATAGGACAAGCGATTGGTGCCATTTTCTTTGGATGGTTAGCAGAAAGGCGTGGCCGTGTTTTTAGTGCAAAGTGGACTATACTCCTCATGTCCGTCATGAGTATTGCATGTGTGTTTTCAGGTAATTTTATGGCACTGTTTATTTTTCGTTTTATACAAGGAATTGGGGTAGGGGGAGAGGTGCCGGTAGCAGCCTCATATATCAATGAGCTATCCCGGGCTCAAGGGAGAGGCAGATTTTTTATGCTTTATGAGATGATTTTTCCTTTAGGGTTAATGATCTCAGCTCAAATCGGCGCATTTGTTGTACCTAGCTTTGGGTGGAAGTGGATGTTTTTAATTGGAGGCATTGGAGGTCTAATCGTCTTTGTATTCTTTTTTATGTTACGTGAATCTCCAAGATGGCTTATTTCGAAAGGCAGATTAGATGAGGCCGAAAGAATTATTGAAGAAATTGAAGCTAGTACTGACAAACGAATGCCTGTAAAACAAGTATATAATAGTACTGAAAAGGGCGATTGGAAAGAGCTTTTTTCAACTTTTTACCGTAAAAGAACATTGATCGTATGGGGACTATGGTTTTCTGCCTACTTTGTATCGAATGGTTTAAATAACTGGTTACCAAGTCTTTATAATACGGTTTACAATTTGCCAGTTGGAGATTCATTAAGGGCAGCCTCTCTGACAAATATTTTACAGACCGTAGGTGTATTCGCTTGTGCATTTTTAATTGATAAAGTAGGACGAAAGCGCTGGGCAACCATTGCATTTATCGTAACAGGTGCTTTATTAACGGCTTTATGGATCAGCGGAGCGAGTTCTCCAGAAAGTGTGATCTATTTAGGGTCCGCTGCTTACGGAATGATGGGGACAATTACAGTTCTTCTCTATTTATATACACCTGAAATTTATCCAACACGTATGAGGGTGATTGGAACGGCATTTGCTACTGCTTGGCTTAGGCTGGCCTCAGCGATTGCTCCTATTATGATAGGCTTTATTTTAGAGGTGAGCGGTGTTTCAACTATTTTTATTCTTTTCGCAAGTGTGACTGTAGTGGGAGCAATTCTTGCTTTTAAAATGATCGAAACGCGTGAGAAAGTATTAGAGGATATTGCACCGTGATTGACGCACGCAGTGAAGAACTTATTCCAAAGAGGGTAGGTTCTTTTTTTATTCAGAGGATCTACGTACAATTTTTAAAATGCCTAACCTATCTCCGTTCTTTTATCTTATAATAGAAACACGATGTAGCACTCCTTGTTGTGAGGAGGGACGTGTCACAAACATGAAAAGCAATACCTGTGAGACAGTGAAGATGTATATTCGAAATAAAAAAGTCTACCGACGAAGGTAGACTTTTTCTATCAGTTTAATTCTTGATTCCTTGAATGAGTGCAGCTTTTAAGCAGAAGGAAATAGGCTGCTGCTGTGCATCGAATTGAAGCTGAAATAGCTGCTTTGTATCAGGGTCTGCGGCTTGAAGATGGGAAACGATCTCCTGTTGGACATTTTCTGGTGTGCGTCCACGTGTGATCCAGTCCTGATAATCAATTTGCAGATCCCAGTAACGAACCTCTTTTTGAGTCAGTTTGTTGGCAGCGAAAAGCTCTTCCCATTCTGATAAAGAGCTTTCTCGCACATGAGAAGGATCTCTAAGTCTGTTTAAGTGATTAATGAATGAATCCTGTGCCGCATTCTCAGGTGCATAATGGTCGACGAGCAGAAATGCGCCGCCTTTTTTTAAGACCCGGCTGATTTCGGACATGGCTGCGGGAAGGTTTGGAAAGTGGTGAGCGGCAAACCGGCACGTCACGATATCAAATGATTCATCAGCGAATGGCAATGCTTCTGCGGCTGCCCGTTCAAAAGTAATATGTTCCAGCTGGCGTTCTTTTGCAAGTGCTGCTGCAACCTCGATCATTTTTTGCGTGACATCAATGCCGATGCCTTTAGAAATTGTGTTTGAAAAGGAAAAAACGGTATGACCTGCCCCGCAGCCGATATCAAGTAAATGCTCATGACCCTTCGCATTTGCTGTCGCTTTCATCCATTCCAGCTCTTCTCCGGCTGAAAATATAGGTGAATCTCGATAGTTCTCGGCATTTTGTGAGAATTGGTTTTCAGCTTTAGCATATGGATTCATTTCTTCTCCCCCTTTTGTTGTCTCTTTATCGTAAAATTCCTTTTGTTATTTGTCTAAGACATAAAAGATATGACATGAATAGTTAAAACCTATGAGGTGATGTAAGTGGATATACGAATGATGGAATATGTCATGGAAGTGTACCGGCAGAAAAGTTTTACAAAAGCAGCGGACCAGCTTCACATTGCACAGCCTTCTTTAAGCCAACAAATAAAGAAACTGGAAGAGGAATTAGACACCCCCCTATTTATTCGAAAGTATGGACAAGTCACACCCACCCCTCAAGGGAGTCGGTTCATTAAAAGGGCTGAGAACATTTTGAAGGAAAGAGATGATTTGCTGCGTGAAATGGGAGAAGCAGCTTATGAGGTGGGGAAAGAGCTGAACATTGGAGCGCCAGCTGTCACAGGGGGATATGTCTTGCCTGGTTTATTAAAAACCTTTTGTCAAACGTATCCCCATGTTCACGTTCAACTAATAGAAGAATCACCTCGTGAGCTAGAAAAACTTCTATTGGCTGGTCAGCTGGATTTGGCTATTTTATCTATGCCGGTTGAGCATGAATCATTGAAAACGAAACACATGCTGACAGAGCCGCTTCTTCTTGCAGTACCGCCATCTGCTCAGCCTTGGTTACAGGCGGAATTGAACGATATCATCAATCAAGCAAATCAGAAAGGGGCTGTTCCGTTTCGCCTTCTGGAAGACGCAGCATTCATTATGCTGAAAGAGGGATACGGCTTTCGGCAAGTGGTCACGGAACTATGTCTTCATCATGGTTTTCAGCCGAAGATTACCTTTGAAACAAGTCATATTCAAACAGCGCAGGCATTGGTCAAAAATGGACTAGGTGTGACAGTTGTGCCGAAAATGGTGGCACAAGAGGACAGGAACGAAGTCACTTATTTGAAAATTGATTCATGCCCAACCCGCACTCTTGTGTTTGCATATGTGGAAGAAAGGTATTTAACGAAAGCAGCTCAAGCCCTAATGGACCTTTATCAAAAAGCTTAAACAAACGTTTAATTAAATGCAAAAAGCAGGGGAGCACCCTGCTTTTTAATAAATATCCAGACGCTGATCTGTCATCACAGGAATCTGCTGTCTCACTTCATCCACTAGCTGAAGGTCAATGTCCGCATAATAAATGTCTTCCTCATGACTTGTTTCAAGCAGAACACGGCCAAGTGGATCAATCACCATGGAGTGTCCAGGGAATTCAGTGTCTCTGCTTGTGCCTGTTCTGTTAACAGCAATCATAAATGACTGATTTTCTATTGCTCTTGCGATGAGCAAGCTGCGCCAATGATCCACTCTTGCTGACGGCCATTGCGCCGTATTGATAAGCACCTTCGCCCCTTTGTTGACAAGTGTTCTGGAAAGCTGCGGAAAGCGAAGGTCGTAGCAGATCATCGCCCCGATCTTCACATCCTCATCATAGTCAAATAAACCAAGCTGATCACCAGCGGTTAAATAGTTGTGCTCATCCATTAAGCGGAACAAATGAATTTTGTCATAATCGATTAAAAGCTCACCTTGGCGGTTAAATCCATACATCGTGTTGGTGATCCTCTCATCTTCTGTACGCTTGTTCAATACACTTCCTGCAATGAGAACGACTTGGTGCTTACGGGCAAAGGAAGAGAAAAGCTGTTTTGTTCGTTCACCGTTTACATCCGCCAGCTGATCGGCTTTTTCAAGAGCGTAACCAGTATTCCACATTTCGGGTAAAATGATCAGATCAGGCTGCTCGCGGATCGCTTCTTCTAAAAATGCTTCTGCTTTTTGAAAGTTCACATCAGGTTCTCCAATTTGTACGTCCATCTGGACAAGGGCGATTTTCATACAGGTTCCTCCTTTATTCGATGATTGCAAATATGAAATCCATGAATGGATCGATCGATTTTTTTGACTGAGAATCTCTAGTTTTCAAGCCAGTTTCTTTATCATAAAGGTTTCAATCTTCTTTGCCAATAGAAATGTCAGAAGGTTTTGTCTTTTGTAATGAAAATGTCTTTCTTCGTCAAGAAAACAGTGATATGATACACACAACTAATAAAACAAAGGGGGATAGTAGGATATGCAATTGTTTGATTTACCGTTAGATGAGCTAAAAAAGTATAAACCGAAGAAAACAGCACGTCCTGATTTCTCAGACTTTTGGAAGGCGTCGCTTGAAGAACTGAACCAAGTGGAGGCAGAGCCAGCACTTGAACCTTATGATTATCCAGTAAAGGGCGTTAAGGTGTACCGCCTGACGTTTCAAAGCTTTGGTCAATCTCAAATTGAAGGCTGGTATGCGGTACCAGATCAAACAGGTCCGCATCCAGCACTCGTTCGTTTTCATGGCTATAATGCAAGCTATGACGGCGACATTCATGACATCGTCAATTGGGCACTGCATGGCTATGCGACATTTGGCATGCTCGTCCGCGGTCAAGGCGGCAGTGAAGATAAGACAGTGACACCAGCAGGGCAGTCTCTGGGATGGATGACAAAAGGTATTTTATCGAAAGAGACCTACTATTATCGGGGTGTTTATTTAGATGCGGTTCGAGCGCTCGACGTGATTCAGTCCTTCCCAGAAGTGGATGAACACCGAATCGGCGTGGTGGGCGGCAGCCAGGGTGGTGCACTAGCGGTTGCAGCTGCAGCACTTTCAGACATTCCGAAGGTCGTCGTGGCAGATT
This sequence comes from Bacillus sp. FSL K6-1145, assembly GCF_038003425.1. Lineage (NCBI taxonomy): Bacteria > Bacillati > Bacillota > Bacilli > Caryophanales > Bacillaceae > Bacillus > Bacillus sp. FSL K6-1145. Next base: position 349,979 of record NZ_JBBOPC010000001.1, read on the forward strand.
ATCCGTACTTATCAAATTTCGAACGTGCGGTAGATGTGGCATTGGAGCAGCCTTATTTAGAAATCAATTCATACTTTCGCAGAAACAGCGATCCAGAAGCGGAAGAAAAGGTATTTGAGACGTTAAGCTATTTTGATTTAATCAATTTAGCCGGATGGGTGAAACAGCCCACGTTGATGGCAATCGGTTTGATCGACCAAATCACCCCCCCATCTACTGTGTTTGCGGTATACAACCATTTAGAAACAGATAAAGATTTAAAGGTGTACCGCTATTTTGGACACGAGTACATCCCGGCTTTTCAAACAGAGAAGCTTGCCTTCTTACAAAAGCATTTAACGAATTAAAAGAAAAGAGGCCACTCTCTAGGAGGCCTCTTTTTTAATAGCTCGTATTCTGTCTCGTTTTTTCATCAGGCACTAACGCGGTGATAATGAGAGCAAGGGCAGTGATGATATGAAGAATGAATCCGAGAATCGGAATCCATGCAAGACAGGATGTGACAATTCCAATGATACTTCCAATCATTGGTCCCTGGTCTCGCTTCGATAAGACGAGTGTGATAATATGCAGAATAAGCATGACCATGAGCGGTGAATAGCCATTACTGATAACGAATAGACCTCCGATCACAGGGATAGCAAGGCAGGCTTCAAAAATCCCAGTGATCCATTTCATAATGCGAGATATAGACATCAGATCCAACTCCTTTTTCATATATGTCTTATTCGTATTTTCCCAAAACGTGAAGAAGTCATGCAGAATTCTATAGAAAGAGTTGATGGACGCTTGAGAGAGAGAATTAAGGAAGAGCTGAAAAACATTGAAAAAACGTATGACGTAAAGATTTGCCTCGCGGTCGAATCAGGCAGCAGGGCATGGGGATTTCCCTCGACCGATAGTGATTATGATGTTCGCTTTTTATATGTTCCCCGGAAAGAATGGTATTGGGCGATGGAAGAGCATCGTGATGTCATTGAACGGCCGATTGATGACATGCTTGATATCAGCGGCTGGGAGCTTAGAAAGGCACTGCGCCTATTCAATAAATCAAATCCGTCCATTATGGAATGGCTGTCTTCTGATATCATCTATGCTGAATCTTTCTCTTTGGCAAAGCAGCTAAGAGAATTAAAAGATCGAGCGTTTTACCCTGCGGCTTTGATGTATCATTACCTCAATATGGCAAAGCGGAATGAGAGTCGGCATTTACGAGGAGAGCAGGTGCGAATCAAGAAGTATTTCTATGTGCTTCGTCCGCTGCTTGCCTGTCAGTGGATTGAGCGTTACCGGACAGTTCCACCAATGGACTTTCATGAATTGCTCAAAGAGCTAGTGGAGGAAGGCCCGCTTTTAGCAGAAATTCACGAACTGCTCAAACGTAAAATGGACGGAGAAGAAATGGATGTAGAGAACCGTCTCGCTCATGTCCATCCATTTATTGATCAAGAGCTGGCGCGTTTTGATGAATTGGTGAAAAGCTACAATCAACCGAAAGACAATCTGATGCAAGAATTAAATGAGCTGCTGCAGTCTACCCTTGATGAGGTATGGGCGTAGGAGGGAAGAGCCAGCCGGATAGCGGCAGGCTCTTTTTTATCTCTTATTGTGATAAAACCACAAAAAAAGTCAGAATTTTTGTCATCTTCAAATATTGTAGCGGACAGCTTATGAGCCTTACAATAAAGACATAGCTTACAAAGAGTGGGAGGTGCCCTTTATGGAGTCGGTCACAAGAAATTTCTTCTTGTTTTTGTCAAAAAGCAGTCTCTTGAACCATATTGCTCGTAATTGGGGAAGTGCTGTTGCATCTAAGAAAATCATCGGTGGGAAAGATTTTGAGAGCGCTATCTCTGTCATTAAACGATTAAATGATCAAGGAATGGCTGTAACAGTCGATCACCTTGGTGAGTTTGTCACAAAGGCAGAGATTGCAAATGAGCGGACGGATGAGTGTATTCAAACCATTCAGCGGATTGCAGAGGCCAAGCTCAATTCCCACGTGTCACTCAAAATGACATCACTCGGACTGGATATTGACGATGACCTTGTGTATCGCAATATGAAACGTATTTTAGATACGGCAGAAAAACACCGTATCATGGTGACAATCGATATGGAGGATGAACAGCGCTGTCAAAAAACGCTGGACATTTTTAAAGAGATGAAATCTCAATATGAGTATGTTAGTACGGTCCTGCAGGCGTATTTGTACAGAACAGAAAAGGATCTTGATGACCTCAATGAGCTGCAACCATTTTTACGACTTGTAAAGGGTGCCTATAAGGAATCCGCCGAAGTGGCGTATCCGAACAAAAAAGACGTTGATCAGAATTACAAGAAACTGATCGAAAAGCAATTACTTACAGGGAACTATACAGCCATTGCGACACATGACGATCAAATGATCGAGTTCACGAAAAATATTGTAAAAAAACACAATATACCGACAAGTCAGTTCGAATTTCAAATGCTGTATGGCATGAGATCAGAAACGCAGCAGGCACTTGTGAAGGAAGGCTATCAAATGAGGGTCTATACCCCGTATGGACGAGAGTGGTATGGCTACTACATGAGACGTCTTGCAGAACGGCCGGCAAACATTGCCTTTGCTTTAAAAGGAATGACGAAAAAATAATTTGAAACGGGAGCGTGACAAAGATGACAACACCTTACAAACATGAACCATTCACGGATTTTAGCCAGGAAGAAAACCGTAAAGCGTTTGAACAAGCATTAGCAAAGGTAACAGAATCACTGGGTCAAACCTATCCGCTCGTGATTAATGGCGAAAGAATCGAAACGAAAGACCAAATTGTCTCGATCAATCCAGCGAAAAAGGATGAAGTTGTTGGAACCGTATCAAAGGCCGGGAAAGAAGAGGCAGAACAAGCGGTTCAGGCTGCGGCGAAAGCATTTGAAACTTGGCGCTATACGTCTCCAGAAGAAAGAGCCAGCGTCATATTCCGTGCTGCGGCAAGCATTCGCCGTAAAAAGCATGAGTATTCAGCCCTTCTTGTCAAAGAAGCAGGTAAGCCTTGGAACGAGGCGGACGCAGATACAGCAGAAGCGATCGACTTCCTTGAATATTATGCTCGTCAAATGCTGGAGCTGGCGAAAGGCAAACCAGTGAACAGCCGCGAAGGGGAACACAATCAATACGTATACACACCAACTGGCGTGACGCTCGTCATTCCGCCGTGGAACTTCTTGTTTGCCATTATGGCAGGAACAACAGTAGCACCAATCGTTACAGGGAACACAGTTGTCTTAAAACCTGCAAGTGCAACTCCTGTCATTGCGGCACGTTTTGTGGAAGAGCTTGAGCAAGCAGGTCTTCCAAAGGGTGTGGTGAACTTTGTACCAGGAAGCGGAGCTGAAGTTGGAGATTACTTAGTCGATCACCCGAAAACAAGCCTGATTACATTCACTGGCTCAAGAGAAGTAGGGACACGTATCTTTGAACGTGCGGCAAAAGTACAGCCAGGTCAGCAGCATTTAAAGCGTGTCATTGCTGAAATGGGTGGTAAGGATACAGTGGTTGTAGATGAGGATGCAGACGTCGAATTAGCGGCTAATGCCATTTTCACATCAGCCTTCGGTTTTTCAGGTCAGAAATGTTCAGCTGGATCTCGGGCAGTCGTCCACGAGAAGCTGTATGACCAAGTGATCAAGCGAGTGAAGGAAATCACAGAAACGAAAACAACAGCGAACCCTCTTTCTGCGGATGTCTACATGGGACCTGTCATTGATCAAGCGTCCTTTGACAAGATCACGGATTATATCGAGGTTGGCAAACAGGAAGGCCGCTTAGTCACTGGCGGAACGAGTGATGATTCAGAAGGATATTTCATTCACCCAACCATTTTTGCAGATCTTGAGCCAACATCTCGCTTGATGCAAGAAGAAATCTTTGGACCTGTCTTGGCCTTCTCGAAAGTATCTAGCTTTGATGAGGCACTTGAAGTAGCCAACAACACAGAATATGGTTTGACAGGTGCTGTCATTACCAATAATCGTGATCACATCAACCGTGCGAAGCAGGAGTTCCACGTAGGAAACCTCTACTTTAACCGTAACTGCACAGGAGCCATCGTGGGATACCACCCATTCGGCGGATTCAAAATGTCAGGAACCGATTCAAAAGCAGGCGGTCCAGATTACCTAGCTCTACACATGCAGGCAAAAACGATTAGTGAAATGTTTTAAGTTGGAAAAGCATGAACCTGTGCACACGGGTTCATGCTTTTTTTGCTTGTCTACGACTTGTTTCTATGCAAATCTGTCCGGAAAGAAGTATGATAAATGTATTACTTAATCAGGGAGCAATCGGGATGGAAGAGATATTAGAAAAGCTTCATACATTTTTTGATGTCGATAAGTTAATTGCATTTATTAGCGGGTATTTAAAAAAACCAGTCATTTTAGAAAGTACAGAGTGTCAGCTCCTTGCTTATAATTCTTACAGCATTCAGCAGTTTGACCCAGTCAATCAGCAAACGATTTTCTCAAAGGAATGTCCGGGGTCTGTAGTCGATTGGTTAAAGAAAACAGGGGTCATCGAGCGGCTTCACAAGGAGTCAAAGCCTTTTTATGTGAGCGGTCATGACGAGCTCGGGTTTAATCGGCGGGTGGCTGTGAGCGCCAAGCATAAACAAGAGGTTGTAGGCTTTATTTGGGTGCAGGACATTGAGGATTCCCTCACGCAGGAGGAGCTGCAATTTTTGCATGAAGCTTCCTTTCAAGTGGGAAAAGTGATTTATAAGAATAAGAAACAGCTGGAGAAAAAGGAAGGCAAGATTGAAGAATTTTTCAAAAAGGTCATGGATGATCATTTTTATACAGAAGAAGAACTGAAGTGGGAGGCTGAGAATTTAAGCATCCCGCTGCCAGCGGTATTTACTGTCATGGTCGTACACGCTGCCGATAACAAAAGTGAGACGGCAGAAGATGTAAAGGACGTCATTCGGACGTATTTGCAGCTAGAAGACAAGGTGAATCACGTATACTCCGTTCAAGCCGACATTGTCGTGATATTGGGCAGCTTGTCAGACCGGCACTCACCGAAAGCGACTGCGGCTGACGTCATCGCTCACCTGCAATCGAAAGCGCATGCCCATCCTTCTCCATTGTATATTGGAATGGGAAGAGAATATCGAGATGTCATGAAAATGAGCACAAGTCGATTTGAAGCGATAGAGGTCGTGAAGGCTGTGAAAATTGTGGGGGGACAAGAGCTGATTCCATATGATTACGAGAATCTGGGGGTTTTCCGGTTCTTAGACTCAATTTACAGTCATCAAAAAAAGAAAAATGACTTCAATCCAGATTTATTACGTTTGAAAGAAAAAGACCGTGACAGCCAAACCTCATTTTTAAAAACGCTTGAAGTCTACTTATTGAATAACTGTAAGCTAAAGCCAGCCGCAGAGCAGTTGTTTATTCATCAAAATACATTAAATTATCGAATGAAACAAATCTTTGATATGACCTCAATCGATTTAAGTCACTTCAGCCAGCGATGTGAGTTATTTATTGAATTAATGCTGATGAAAAAAGATCAATAGTCATCGAATCCGCAGGTGCCCGGGATCACCTGCGGGTTTTCATGTGAAAATGGCATACAACGGCCGTGTTTCGTTGTATGATAGATAAGGATTTTATGAAAGGGGGGCCACCTTTGGGAGCAGTCACCTTGGCCATTTTGATTTTCATCCTGACCCTCGTCCTTGTCATTTGGCAGCCAGGACGTTTAACCATTGGATGGTCAGCATGTGGAGGCGCCATTCTTGCACTTGCCTTTGGTGTCGTTCATCTGGGCGATGTGTGGGAAGTGACGCAGATAGTATGGAACGCAACATTTGCGTTTATTGGCATCATTATTATTTCGTTAATTTTAGATGAAATTGGGTTTTTCGAATGGGCTGCACTGCATATGGCAAAAGCCGCAAAAGGGAACGGTGTCCGCATGTTTATTTATTTAACATTGCTCGGCGCTGTCGTGGCTGCTTTTTTTGCGAATGATGGAGCGGCACTGATTTTGACCCCGATCGTCTTGTCTGTAGTGAGAGCGTTAAAGCTGGATGAGCGGATGATCCTGCCTTTTGTGATGGCGAGCGGCTTTATTGCAGATACAACCTCCTTGCCATTTGTTATTAGTAACTTGGTCAATATCGTATCAGCCGACTATTTTCATATTGGGTTTCTAGAATATACAGCAAACATGTTCGTGCCAAACCTTGTGTCGCTTGGAGCGAGCATGCTAGTGCTTTATGTGTTTTACCGAAAGCTTATCCCAAAAACATACGATGTATCACAGGCGAAGGAACCGGCATCAGCGATCCGGGATATCCGCATGTTCCGCTTGTCTTGGTATGTACTTGGCTGTCTGCTTGTCGGTTATTTTGCAGGGGAACTCATTGGGGTTCCGGTCTCCATCATTGTGGGCGGTATTGCCCTTGTCTTCTTGTGGCTGGCGAGAAGAAGTCCGCAAGTGGCGACAAAACGTGTCGTAAAAGAAGCACCGTGGTCCATTGTCTTTTTCTCAATCGGCATGTATGTCGTCGTATATGGACTGAAGAATGTCGGTCTCACAGAAATATTGGCAGCATGGATCGAACAAGGAGCATCGCATGGCTTGCTTGCGGGAACGATGTTTATGGGCGTGCTTGCCGCAGTGCTGTCCTCTGTCATGAACAATCTGCCTACCGTATTGATTGATGCGATAGCAATCGGTCATACAGATACAGCAGGCGTCATGAGAGACGGACTGATTTATGCCAATGTCATCGGCTCCAACCTTGGTCCGAAAATGACCCCTATCGGCTCATTGGCGACATTGCTGTGGCTTCATGTTCTTAAGAAAAAAGGCGTCCATATCTCTTGGGGTGCATACATGAAAGCCGGAATCATCCTGACCATCCCAACCTTGATCCTTACTTTACTGGGGTTATATGCTTGGTTATGGCTAATACATTAAAGCTGAATCTAAAAAAGAGCAGGTCGATTGGATCTGCTCTTTTTTGTTACAGATATTTTGCATAGTGTTTTTCTAAAAAGTCCTGAAGCAATGAGACTACGCTGCAAATGCCCCAGTAAATGAGGGCGACCAAAATATACATGGTCATATAATCGAATTCGCGCCCACCTACGATCTTTGCTTGCTGGAAAAGCTCGGGTACAGTAATCATTGCAGCCAGTGAGGAGGCTTTGATTAAATCGAGCATGACATTGGTCAATGGTGGCAGTGCGATGCGGACGGATTGAGGCAAAATGACACCGCGCATCGTTTGCCAATAGCTGAGCCCTAGTGATTTGGCAGCTTCCACCTGTCCACTTGGAACAGATGAGAGGGCCGCCCGATTGATTTCTGCAATATAGGCAGCGCTATTGAAGCTGAATCCAATAATGGCAGCAGTGACCGCTGTAAACTCAATGCCGATATAAGGAAATCCAAAATAAAGAATAAACAAAATCACCAGGATGGGCACGCCACGCATGAATGAGATATACAGCCGTGCAGGCAGCCAAAGCATCCACGTGTTCGCCATTCTGGCAAGCGCAATAAAAAAGCCAAGAATGGTGCCAAAAAACATGCTCACAAAGGAAATGAGCAGCGTCAGCCAGATGCCTTTCATGACAAATGGAAATGACGCCTTTGCCAGTGCAGGATTAAATATATATTCTAAATGAATATCTCCCACGCTTGCGGCTCCTTATTTAGAAATGTCGACATCTTCGACATCAGCATTTATTTTCTTTGAGACGTCTGCATGATTAAAGAATTTTTCGGAAATCTTTTTCATGGTTCCGTCTTTTTTCATTTCTTTTAAGACACGATTTAATTCTTTTTGAAGCTCTGTGTTGTCTTTCTTCATCACAAAACCTTGTTCGTTTGGCATGTATTTTAAGTCAGGGTGAATCGTAATATTTAATTTCGGGAATGCAGCTAGAGCTAGTGTCTGCAAGTAATAATCATTTAGAATGACATCTGTACGACCGTTAGCGACATCCTTTAAGTATTGCTCGTTTGTCGCATTATCATAAATGACTTCCTTCGCACCGTACTTGCGAGCGACCTCCATGTAAATCGTTGTGGCAGCACCAGCTGCTTTCTTTCCTTTTAAATCTTTTAACGTTTTAATGCCAGACAAATCATCTTTTCTTACGATCGCCGTGCCATAAGAATATTTATAAGGAGTTGAAAAGGCGAACTTATCTTTTCTGTCATCTGTGATGTCAATGTCATTTGCAGCGGCATCCACTTGACCAGAATTAATGGCGCTCAGCATGCCATCATAGCCCATTTCTTTAAATTCTACTTTCACATCAAGGCGTTTAAATGCTTCTTTGACCACTTCCACTTCATAACCAGTCAATTGATCCTTGCCATTAGCGGTATCATGATATGACGTTGGATAAAGGGTGCCTGAAGTAGCAACCACGATTTTCCCTTTCTTTTGAATCTCATCCCACTTTGAATCTCCAGACTGAGAAGAGCCTGATTGACTGCAAGCAGACAAGACAAGTATGAAAGCAGACACAACAAGCATTACCCAGATCGATTTTCTATGATAAAAACGACTCATTTAAGAATCCTCCTCTATTTTTTATACAAAACAAAACATAGCACGCTTTTTCTGTTAGGACAACGTTTTCAGAAGAAAAGCGAAAAAGTAAGAATATTATGTGCAATTTGTGTGATGGAATATGTATAAAAAAGGAAAGTGTGCACAAAATAAATGCGAATAAAGGAGGGAATAAAATGATGAAAAGAATAAGTGGATTGATCATATTATCGATGATGCTGTTGTCTGGTTTTTATATGGAAACAGCTCATGGAGAAACACCCCAAATGGAAAAGCGTCCAGTAACGCATCAAGTAAAACTAACGACAGAACAACAAAAACAAATTGAAACGCTTGAGCAGCAAATTCTTTCTAAACGAAAAGAAGTGATTGAGAAGTACGTTCAATATGGTGTGTTAACAAAGGAACAAGGTACACATATTACGAAACGGATGGATGAGCATTACAATCATTTGAAAAACAACGGATTTGTGCCATTGCTGAAAAAACCACAGCACCATCGACCATAAGGATGAAACCGGCAGCGAGGTGCCGGTTTTTTATTGTTTATCAATCTATTCAAAAGGAGAGACTTTCACCATCGTTAGGGACAAAAATGGCTTGTGCTGCTTGATGCTCCTGAATGTAAGCTTGTAAAGAGGCTCTTGTTAGTAAGCAATGATTCACTGCCTCAAGGTGAGTAGCGACAATTTGTGCAGTTGGGTGAGAACGGTGAACGTCTAAAATGTCTTCCTTCGTCATCGTAATCGGATCGCCTTCTAAAAATTGAGCAGCTCCGCTATTGACCACAATGACATCTGGCTTGCAAGTATTGATAACCTCCTTCGGCTCATCACACCAAATGGTATCACCTGCAATGTAAAGGGTAGGTTCATCAGGGTGAGAGAAAACAAAACCGCTGACCTGTCCCATCCGCTTTGCAATTTCTCCTGTCCCATGCTGTCCACCTGTCCGCTGAATATGAACACCATAAATGTCTATTTCATCTTCAATGCATGTGACATGCTGGAAACCAGCCTCTTCAACTTCTTTTTTGTCATTATCCGATTGCGTATAAATGGGTTGGTCTTGGTCTAATTTTTGTTTCGCCTCGTCATCAAAGTGATCCATGTGCAAATGAGTGAGTAAGACAGCATCTGGGTGTAGCATGTTGTCTATGTCAATGTTTACAGGCAAATCAACAATCGGATTGTTCAAATGTTGATTGGCTGTATGAGGAAACGGTGGATATGTTCCTTTTGCTGCTAAAAAGGGATCAATGAAGAAAGTTGCCTGACCATATTCAAGGTAGAAAGTAGCATTCCGAATGAGTGTGATTTTCATGAAAAGGCCTCCTTTTTTTCTGCTTAAGTTTACAGTATATTAAAAGAGTTCCATGTGACAGAGGGTAATGAAAGTCTTTCATCAGAAGGACTTGATTTTTGAAAGAGGTGAGCCAATGTTAGACCAAACCGATTTGGATATATTAAAAGAGCTCTCAAAAAACAGCCGATTAACTATGAAAGCGCTAGGTGAAAAAGTTCATTTAACGGGTCAAGCTGTTGCAAATCGTGTGTTAAAGCTTGAAGAAGAGGGTGTGATTGAAGCATATACCATTTCGATTGACTGGCGGACGCAAAAGACCATTCAAACATTTATGCAGCTCTATACCCGCAGTCATCATCACGAACCACTTCTGTCCTTTCTCGACCGACAGGAAGAGATCAAGAATTTATTTAAAATAAGTGGTGAGGGCTGTTATATGGCTGAAGGTCATTTCTCCAGTCATGATGAACTGGATCTGTTTTTAACGGAGCTGACAAATTACGCAAATTATAAACTGTCTATTGCGGTTAAGCGTCTCATTCAGCAGTAAGAAAAGAGACGCAGGAGGATAAGGAAACGATGAAAAAATTAATCGAAAATCAAGCTGAACCGGTGACAAAGGAAAAAATCAAAGCCGACTTGGTTCAACTTGGTGTGAAAAAAGGCATGATTTTATGTGTTCACTCATCTTTATCATCTATTGGATGGGTAAACGGAGGCGCTGTTGCCCTCATACAAGCATTGATGGAAACCTTAACAGAAGAGGGGACACTAATCATGCCGGCACAAACGTTAGAGCTTTCTGAGCCCGCTGATTGGATCGATCCGCCTGTTCCTTTTTCATGGTGGAAATCGATCAAAGACACGATGCCTGCATTTGATCCAGCTTACTCGATGCCAACAGCAATGGGAAAGGTAGCAGAAACGTTTTGGAAATACCCGGGCGTGGCGAGAAGCAATCATCCTCATTTTTCATTCACGGCCTGGGGGAAAAAGAAACATGAGCTTCTGAAACACCACGCACTTTCTTTTGGATTAGGAGAACATTCGCCTCTAGCCCGCATGTATGATGTTCAGGCTCAGGTGCTGCTGATTGGTACATCTTTTGAAAGTCTGACAGCTTTCCATCTGGCTGAATATCGCATCCCTCAGCAAGACCTCATGACAAGAGGAGCTCCCATCTTAGAAAATGGATGGAGGGTATGGAAAGAATACCAAGATATTATCACAAGAGAAGAATTATTTGAGCAGATCGGCCGTGACTTTCTTCTATCAGGAGGCACTCATCATCACGGTCAAATCGGGCTTGCCAGTTCATATTTATTACCGGTGAGAGAATCAGTAGACTTTGCGGAAAAGTGGCTTGATTTGTACGATCAGTCGTGACCTACACCGTTTGGAAATTCATATGATAAAGGTCTTGATCAGCCTGCTGAGAAGTATAGCAGGTGAGCTGATAGTCTCCCTTTGGAATAGGGAAAGACAGCACCTGAGCCATGACGCTTGTGATATAAACTTGATCGCTTGCATGCGTAAAAGACACTGTGACCGTTCTATCAGCCGAAGCTGGGGGCATATTGCTATTTAAAGTTACGGTAACAGATGCTTTTCCGTTGTTGACCCCTTCAAAGGATACACCGTGATCTCCTATGGCGAAACCTTGAAGAATGTCATCATCTGACCAGTCAATCACAGGTGGTGTTTTGCTTCCGGTGTATACGGTGATTTGGTGATAGGAGATAGATAGGGAATAGGCTTGGTTTAAGTTATTCATTTAAAAAACTCCTTTATACATAGATTTTCGTTGGAATGTGAATGGTTGAAAGAGTGATTCTTGAAGAGAATGTTAGGCAGCAAGACGATTGTCGCCGTCTTGCGCTTCTATATGAGGAATCTAGATGTGAAATTGTGAAACCATTGCTTTTAAATCTCCTGCTAAATGGGCAAGAGCTTCTGATGAAGCAGTTACTTCTTCCATTGCGGCAAATTGTTCTTCTGTTAAACCGGCTACTTGCTGTGAATGTTCACTTGTTAGTTTAACCCCTTCTGTAATAGTGGCAAAGGATCGTTTCGCATCGTTTGTATAAGCTGCGATTTTTTGTGATGCACTAGATAAATGCTTGATACCATCTGCCATTTCTCTCATTGACTGCTGAATATCAATAAATGATTCTTCTGTATGATAAATAAGTACAGTCCCTTGAGCCGCTTCCTCTTTTACTCGTTTAATCGCATTAGTTGAATGAGTCATCTCTTTTTGGATTTCAGAAATGAGATGGGAAATCATATTTGATGATGATTGAGATTCTTCAGCGAGCTTTCTTACTTCGTCTGCGACAACTGCAAATCCTTTCCCATGCTCGCCTGCTCGTGCTGCTTCAATTGCTGCGTTAAGAGCAAGCAGGTTGGTCTGGTTAGCGATGTCTGTAATAACATGGGAAATATGATCAATTTCAGCCGAACGTGTTTCTAATGCTTGAATGGCTGTCCCATTTTCCTCTATTGATTTTGCAATAGATGTCATTTGTGAGTTTACTTCCCCAATATTCTGTACACCTTTTAGGGCGATTTCTTGTGCAAATTGACTTCTTGAAGCCATTTGCCCCGCATTTTCCGTGATGTTTGCCAACTCGTTAGATACTTGAATCATCGTGTGCTCACTTGTTGTCATTTGAGCTGACTGTTCTTCTGATGATTGAGCGACTTCCTGAATACTATGGGTGATTTTTTCGGATGCTGCACTTGTTTCTTCTGCACTAGCTGACAGCTGTTCAGATGAAGTTGCCACTAATTCAGACGTGTTCATCACATTAAGAATGGTGTGATTTAGTTTTTCCCGCATTTTATTGAAATGATCAGCCAGATCAGACAGTTCGTCGCCTGCTGTATCTGTCACATTGATGGTTAAATTTCCTTCACCTGCACTTTTAATGGCAGAAGCCATACGCTTGAGACGGGTTTGAATCCGCTTTGTGAAAATAGAAATAATGATCACAGCAACGATTAGGCTTAACAACAGAACTATGAAAAATTGAATGTAGAATGACTGAAGCATTTGTGAAATCATGCTTTGGTTGGCGCCAGTATAAAAAATACCGATCGTTTCGCCTGCATCATTTTTGATCGGCATATAAGCCGTTTGGTAGTCTTTCCCTGCAACATTTGCTGTGCCGTAATAGTTTTCACCTTTATCTAATACAGTGGCCTTCACTTCTGGTGAAACTTGTGTACCGACAGCTCGTTTTCCGTTTAACATGACATTTGTTGCGACACGGGTATTTCCTTGGAAAATTGTGACGGTATCATCAGTGTATTCTGCTAAATGGTCGACCAATGTATCATGATCATTGATTTGGGTATTCCCTTTGTAAAGCTTTCCATCTTTTATCTGCCACGAGCCTGCTACTTTTTCATCTAGGTAGGCATAGCCTAGCTTTAAATCACCTTTTGCTTTTTCAGTGGCCATGTGCTTGATGTTTTCTGTCATTTCGCGATTCACCACATAACCAACAATTGCTGAAAAGATGATGATGACACTTAAAAAGATCAGCAAAATTTTGGCACCAAGCCTCAGTTTTCCCTTTTTCTTCATGCTTTTTTACTCCTTTAGGTATAAGGTAGGATAAACCTCCTTAAGGATTATCGGCATGAAAAAAATGTTTGAAATACCTGAATGCAGTTACGAGGAAATTTTTTTAGATAGAAAAGGGAAATGGCGTTAATCGATGATAAATTGTATTCTTGTGCCGTCAGGATCATCCGATAATTGATGACCGACCCATGAGCCGGCTCCTCTATTATCTGAAGGACTAATATATTTGACTGAAGCTCCTGTTCCTCCTTCCTTACACATCGCCATCGGCCATTCGTCCCGATCATACCCGCGCTTTGTTGGGATGCCATGAAGTGATTGTTCTCTTTGTTCATCGCTATGTTTACGGTCAATCGTGCATACGGATGAATGCCCTTCATCAATTGCCTCTTCTATGTGCTTCGCGGTTTCAGGGTAACGTTCTGATGGGAAGTGAATGGTCTTGTCATAAGATGAATTCGTCGTCTCTTGTTTACTTTGCTCCAGCTGAATATAGCCTGTTGCTACACCAACGACGATCAGTAAAAGCAAGAGAATGATTTTAAGAAGTTTCATAGATGATAGCTCTCTTTCTTGTTTGCGTATTTTGTAAACAGAAGTATAGCAGAATTACTTACCAATTTCTCCTGGTTTTGAAAAAACGCCTTTTAAAGTTCGAAAAACGGTTTTTATCCGTTTTCTTGCTTTTCACATTTGTAAAAATTCATAAAAATTTTAATTTTTCAGTTCATAAAAAGATTATGCTTTATCAAAATGGCTTTATCACTGCTTTTTGGGCTAATTTCAAGAATTTAACACACAGAAATTTTAAAAAAATAAAATTGACTAGACCGATATGCTTTAATAATATGGAGTCAAATATCAAAAAATGTCGTAATTTATCAAAATATCGTTCTATTTACATTGTAGGAGGGAAGTACAAATGGCGGATGTCTCTTATCGGCTTGGCATAGACATAGGCGGAACATTTACTGACTTATCGCTGATGAATGAAGCAACAGGGGCGCTAACTGAACTCAAAACACCCACAGTGACTGACGACCCAGCTCAGGGAATTATCAATGGGCTAAAACTTCTAAAAGACAGAGGTGTTGATTTAGCTAAAATCCAATATCTCGTACATGGCATGACAATCGGTCTTAATACATTATTACAGAGAAAAGGAGCAGATTTGGCCCTTTTTGTGACGGAAGGCTTTCAAGACATATTGTCACTACAGCGTTTACGATTACCCATTCCTTATGACTTCAATTCTCGTTTGCCAGAACCATTGATACCACGAAAGCATGTATATCCAATCTCTGAAAGGTTGATACACGATGGTACGATCAAAAAACCTCTCCATCTGCAGCAATTAGATCAGGCTGTCCAGCAGGTCATGTCTAAAGGGCTAGCAGGTATTGTCATTTCTTTTTTACATAGCTATCAAAATCCAGTTCATGAATTACAGGCAAAAGCCTATATCAAACACCATTATCCGCAATTAGAAGTCCTTACTTCATCTGAATTATGGCCCCAAATGAGAGAATACGAGCGTACTGTGATGTCTGTTGTCAATTTGTATATCCAACCAAAGGTGAAACAGTATTTACAAACATTGAAAAGCCGGTTGAAAGAAGAAGGTGTACCAATTTCTCCATACATTACACAATCAAATGGTGGTTTAATGGATGCAGAAAGTGCAGCAACTTCACCTGTTAAAACACTTTTTTCTGGTCCGGCAGCTGGTGTCATTGGTGCGGCAAGAATTGCAGCCGCTGCAAATGAATCCAATCTGATCACGTTTGATGTGGGAGGGACGAGTGCAGATATCTCCATTATTCAAAATGGACAGCCTACAATGGCTCAGTCAAATCAGCTTTCAGGTTTTCCGATCATTCTTCCATCTGTTGCGATGTATTCAATAGGGGCAGGCGGGGGTTCTGTTGCATGGATTGATCAGGGAGGGCTTCTCAAAGCAGGACCAGAATCAGTTGGCTCACAGCCGGGACCAGCTTCGTATGGAAAGGGAATGAAAGCCGCCTTAACTGACGCGTTCCTCATATGTGGTTATCTCAATCAAGAGCGTTTTGCCGGAGGACATTTACAACTACAGCTGTCCGCGGCGGAAAAGGCCTTTCAGCCAATTGCTGATCAGCTCAACAAAACGGTAGAAGAAGCGGCTGACCAGCTGATTCAAGTAGCTGTCGCCAATATGTACACAGAATTAAGCAATGTCATGGAGCAGCAAGGGTTTGATCCAAGAGATTTTAGTTTACTAGCGTTTGGCGGAGCAGGACCGGTTGTAGCGAATTTCCTTGCGCGAGAAATTCATGCGAAAAACGTGGTCGTTCCTCCAAGTCCAGGAACATTATGTGCATTAGGTGCCCTGAACGCTGACTTTATTCATGATGCGGTACTGTCGAAGAAAATATGTTTACAAGACTACTCGATAGATCAACTAAAAAAAGATTATGAGATGCTTTCTCGAAAAGCGACTGATTGGTTCAGTCAGCAGAACATTCAGCATATTAAACAGACATCCATACTATTATTGGCAGATGCACGTTATCAAGGACAAGCCTTTGAGATTGAATTACCATTATCAGCTGAATGGCTGAAGCAAGAACAAGATATCCATCAACTCATTGAAGCCTTTCACAAACTACATCAGCGTCAATATGGTCATAGAGATGATCAGGCGAACATCGAGTTTACTCATTTACGAGTTCGAGTCATAGGCGAGACGCCGCCGCTGCCTTTCACAACTGTTCATGAAAGCAGCGGACAATCTTTGAAGCCACATGAATTTAGGCGAATCTTTATGGAAGAAAAAGAATATGAAGCAGCTATTTATTACAGAGATACTTTGTCAGTAGGCTCTGTCATTAATGGACCTGCCATCATTGAGCAGGATGATACGACAATATTGATTCTGCCAAATTGGGCAGGCAGCATTGATCAATCAGGGAACTTGGTGATTTCAAGGGAGGCGGCTTTACATGAGAACTGATCCAGCAAAGCTTGAGATGATGCGTAGTTATTTTAATGCAATTGCATCTGGCATGGGACATGTCATTGAGCGGACGTCTTTTACGACTTTCGTCAAAGAATCAGCTGACTTTGCGACAGCGTTAGCCACGCCTTCTGGAGATTTCTTTGTTTATCCGAAGACAGTGGGTGTCACGATCTTTTTAGGGCTGAGTCTTAAGAAAGCGATTGAAGAGAGCGGACCGATGCAGCCAGGAGATATTATCATCACAAATGACCCTTATACGACAGATGGTTTAGCAACTCACCTGCCAGATGTCCATATCATTAAGCCGATTTTCGTAGATGGTGAAATTGTCAGCTATGCTTGGTCTTTTGTTCATGTAAGTGATGTGGGCGGACTTGTGCCCTCAAGTATTTCACCGACAGCGACAGATGTTCATCAAGAAGGATTAAGAATACCGCCAGTGAAAATTTATGAAGGCGGAAAAGAGAATCAGGTCGTTCGTACTTTTTTAAGAGCCAACAGCCGAGCCAGTCATTTAAATGATGGGGATATCAATGCAATGATTGCTGCAGTAAATACAGCAGAAATTCGGTTAAAAGAAATGATCGGGAAATTTGGAATAAATGAAGTGAAACAAGGAATGATGGACCTCCTGAAACAATCTGAGGTTCGTGCAGGAAAGGTCATTGAAGCCATTCCGGACGGAACGAGTGAATTCGCTGATTATTTAGATGATGATATGATCTCGGATGTACCGATCCGGTTGAAAATCAAGTTAACGGTGAAAGGAAAGCGGCTGACACTTGATTTTTCTGAGTGTGACCCGCAAGTGAAAACAGCTTTTAACCTTGTCACCAATGGTCAGAAGCATTCCTTCCTATATCAAGGATTGATTAATTACATTATTAGTAAAGATCCCTTTATACCGATTAATGGCGGAATCACATATCCGATTGAAGTGATTTCACCTAAAGGGACGTTAGTGCATCCAGAATACCCGGCTTCTGTTGGTATTCGGCATTCAATTACGATGCGGCTGTTCAATGTCGTGCTAGGCGCCATTGGTAAGCTGTTACCTGAGGCGGTGCCGGCAGCAGGTGCAGGTCAATCAGCTATTGTTGTTCTCTCCGTTCCTGATAATCAAACAGGTGGCAGGAAAATGTCTGTTGTTGAACCATTAGGCGGAGGCGGCGGTGCTCAAAATGGAACGGATGGAGTAGATGGCATCGATCATTCGTCTGGTTTTTTGAAGAATACACCCATTGAGAGCTTAGAACAGCATATTGATATTCATGTTCACCGATATGAGCTTTTGCCAAACACAGGCGGAGCAGGAGAAAACAGAGGCGGACATGCGATTGGTTTGGAATTTGAAATGATCAAGCCTGAATCCATGGTGACCGCACGAGGGATGGAACGGATGAAGTTTCAGCCTTGGGGGCTAATGGGCGGCCGCGCGGGAGCTATCGGTGAGGTCAAGCTAGTCACAGCAAAAGGTGAAAAACAAGACCAGCCGAAAATAGATGTTCTACGTCTTGAAAAAGGCGAAATTGTGCAATTGATATCACCAAGTGGAGGCGGCTGGGGAAATCCATTTGCAAGAGAGAAAGAAAAAGTCCTTCATGAAGTGGAAGCAGGTTTATTAAGTGAAGAAAGAGCGCTGCAGCAATATGGCGTTAAAGTGTATGTAGACCAAAATGAATGGAAGATTGATGAGGAGCAAACGAATCAGCTTCGTGAAAAGGGTAATCATCCTGCTAATACCATGTGGGATGTTGGAGAACACAGAGAAGCTTATGAGAAAGTATGGACGGATGAAGCCAGCAGCGAGCTTGCTGTGCGGCTGCGCTCCTATCCAGCTAACGAACGTACACATTATAAACATGCAATTCATCAATATTTCAGTCATAGAAATAAGCCGTTAACAAAGAAAGATATTATTCAAGCACTTCGTCATATGGATGGACAAAAAGGGGGAAATGAATCATGAAAAGAAGATTAATCACTATTTTTGCAGGTGCTCTGTCAATGATTCTACTGCTGACAGCTTGCGGTGGGAATGGACAGGATCAAGGTAAACAGCAGCAGACTGTAATCGTTGGCGTATACGGAGGCGATTGGGAAAAGAATATCAAACCGATCCTCGAAAAGTTTGAAAAAGATACGGGAATTAAAGTCCAAACCGTCTCTGGTGCGGATTCTGAATGGTTTACAAAATTAAAAGCGTCAAATGGTAAAAATCCACCGTATGACCTGCTTATTTTACAGCCTGATACGATTCAAAGAGGCATTGCAGCAAACGTTCTTGCACCTATCGATGAAGATCAAGCACCGAATGTCAAAAAACTTTACCGTTCTGTCCAAAAGAAGCTCACTGTTGATGGAAAACAATATGCAGCAGGCTTTAGTATGGGTCAGCTTGGAATTGCTTATCGAAAAGACCTCGTAAAGCAGGAACCAAACAGCTGGACAGACCTATGGAGCAGTCAGCTAAAAGGGAAGGTAGCGATTTCATCCCCGACTTATTCAGCCGGGCTGCAATTTTTCTCTGCGCTTGTCCATGCTCAAGGGGGGACAGAATCAAATCCTAAGGATATTGATAAAGCCTTTAAAAGCCTTTCGCAATTAAAAGGGCATGTAGCTGCTTTTCCAGACAATCCAGGGTCTATTCAAACCTTGTTAGAACGTGGTGACGTCGCAGCAGTTCCATATTGGGATGGACGAGCATTTGCACTTGAAGAAGAAGGAATGAATATTGGTTTCTCATACCCGAAAGAAGGCGCTGTTGCAGCAGTTGCGAGCTGGGCTTTAACGAAGGGAAGTCAGCATGAAGAAGCGGCTTACAAACTATTAAACTATTTAAGTGGAAAAGAAGCTCAAGAGGCTTTCTCGGCAGTATCTTATTATGGTATGTCGAATTCTGATGTGAAATACGGTGACAAGATTAAGGGGAAGGTCAAGGTTGGAGAGAATTATTATAGCAAGCTGACTTGGGTAGATTACGAAACAGCAACTTCGGAGCTGGGCAATTGGACAAATCGATGGAACGAAGTATTAGGCGGAGGAAAATAGGTGATCGTATGAGTGGAATCCATTTAGAACATATTAGCCAGCATTTCGGCGAGCAGATTGCTCTTAACGATGTCAGTCTTACGGTGAATGAGGGAGAGTTTTTCTCCCTTCTTGGTCCTAGTGGCTGCGGGAAATCAACGTTATTAAACATCATTGGCGGTTTTTTAGAGCCAACAAAAGGTGTCGTCTATATTGGTGATCAGAATGTGACGAATTTACCGCCTTATCAAAGAAAAACGGGTATGGTTTTTCAAAGCTATGCACTCTTTCCGCATCTGACCGTATTTGATAATGTGGCGTATGGGTTAAAGGTTCAAAAGAAAAAGAAGGCAGAAATTAAAGAGAAGGTAATGGAGAGTTTGTCTCTTGTGCAATTAGAAGCGTTTGCGAAACGTATGCCGCATCAATTAAGTGGTGGACAGCAGCAGCGGGTAGCGATTGCAAGGGCGCTTGCGATTCAGCCATCTGTTCTTCTTCTTGATGAACCGCTCAGCAACCTAGATGCAAAACTAAGAAAAAATATGCAGACAGAGCTTCGAAATATTCAAAGGAATGTCGGAATTACCACCATTCTCGTGACCCATGATCAAGAGGAAGCATTAAGTCTTTCTGATCGGGTTGGGATTTTAGGAGAGGGGAAAATCCAGCAGATTGGGACGCCTTTAGAGGTGTACCGCCAGCCGAACAATCGATTTGTTGCTGAATTTATCGGACAAGTGAACCTATTTGAGGCGGTCTATGATGAAGTGAAAGCTGCTTTTATCGTTCCTCATTTAATCCAGTCAAACGGGCAGGAAGTTCAATTAAAGGCAGTGGCACACCAAGAGAAGAAGGAGAAGCATTTACTCATGCTCCGTCCGGAAAGAATCAACATATCTTCTGAGCGGGAAGACATTCAGTCCAACCATGTATCAGGTGTGCTGACTGATGTCAGTTATATTGGTCACTCATTACGTTTGGTGGTGGGGCTCGATAGCGGTGAAATGATTGTTCATGCTTCTGATGCAGCATTTCCAGAGCTGCCGAAAGCTGGAGAAGCTATTCATATCAATTGGCAGCCTGAAGATATCGTTTTCCTAGATTCGAAGGTGCATACGTGATGCGTATCAAGAAAAAGAATCAGCGATTTCATTGGTTCATGCTGCTGCCAGCGTGTTTGTTTCTTGTTGTATTTCTTCTAGCGCCGCTTGTGATGATGTTCGTCCTCAGTTTTCGTGATGTGGATTCAATGATGAACACATTACAAACGTATAGCTTTTCTCAATATATTCATGTGTTCACGACAGATGCGTATGTGAAGGCGATTGGAAGTACAGTGTGGGTAGCCTTGCAGACAACGGTGATTTGTTTATTGATGGCATACCCTGCAGCATACGTGCTCGTCAAGGCACCTCATCCGCGTCTGCGGGCATTTTTCTATATCTTACTTGTCTCGCCGCTTTTGACAAGCGTTGTGATTCGGACATTTGCATGGATTGTCCTTCTTTCACAAAATGGTCTGATCAATGGCATGTTATTAGATTTACATGTGATTGAGAAGCCGCTCTCTATGCTGTGGAATATGAATGCGGTGATTATTGCTTATGTTCAGGTCATGCTGCCTTTTGCAGTGCTGCCTATTGCGACGAGCTTAACTGATATGGATCGTCATTTACGATCGGCTTCTATGAGTCTAGGAGCTGGACGAATTCGAACCTTCTTTCATGTGACCTTTCCATTGACCATTCCAGGGATGGTGACTGGGGCTATTATTGTCTTTTCGCTGGCGGCTGGGAGCTATATCACTCCGCTCTTAGTCGGCGGAAGAATGCAGCCGCTGCTACCGCTGTCTATTTATCAGCAGGTCATGCAGGTGTATAACTTGCCTCTTGCTGCAGCGATGTCCTTTACGTTATTGGTTTGTGTGCTTGTGGTGGTCAGTTTATTAAGCTATCTATTGAAGCGCTGGGAGGCGAGGATGCATGCGTAAAAAATCATTAGGTGATCGCTTGCTTTCCATCCTGATTTGGACTGCTGGGTCATTGGTTTATCTCTTTTTGACCATACCTGTTCTTGTCATTGTCCTATCTGCTTTTAGTCCAAATGCCTTTCCTGAATTTCCGCCGACTTCGTTCTCTGTTCGTTGGTTTCAAGAGGTCGTGTCGAATCCAGAATGGATGGAGTCTCTGCGTATCAGTGTGATTTTGCTATTCATCGTAACGCCTCTCACGGTTCTTTTAGGCACGATGGCTTCGTATGCTTTAGCAAGGCTTTCCTTTAAGGGAAAAGAGGCGATTCAAGCCTTCATTTTGTCACCTCTTATGATTCCTCAAGTAGTGTTAGGGATTGCCATGCTCTATTTGTTTACGGCTATGGGGTTTACGGGATCTTTGTGGGCGCTTGTCATAGGTCATGTCATCATTGGCTTTCCCTATGTGGTTCGAACAGTAGGTGTCAGTGTCTCGAATTTGGATCCGCGGCTTGAGCTAGCTTCAATGAATCTTGGCGCAGGACCCATTCGCACATTCTTTCGAGTGACGCTGCCTTTGATAAAGCCAGGAATTATTGCAGGTGGGGTATTTTCTGCCGTGACGTCATTTGGGGAAATATCGATCAGTTTGTTCGTTTCCTCTCCCCAAACGATTACGATTCCCGTCAGGACGTTTAATTACATTGAGCAAACCTTTGATCCGAGTGTCAATGCGATATCTGTCATATTTATTATCATTTCTATCATTGCGTTGCTCGTTATTGAAAAAACAATTGGCCTGTCTAAGGTGATGTAAATATAATGAAGAAACAAGGGAGCTGTCATTTGAAATGGCAGCTCTTTTTGTGTTGTTTTTACGGTAAATATTTTCAATTTTTTAGGGAATATAGTTCTTAAGATTTAAGAAATTGTGGAGGGTGGAAGGAGACCTCTATCCTACATTTTCGGTCATATTTGCAAAATTTAAGGGAAAACATGAAATTTTTGCGGTATTTAGTCGATTCTTTTCGGTTGAACGCAACTATTATTAGTTATTTTCGGTAAATATCGTAAATTATTATGTGATTCATTCGGCATAACGCATGAATCTTTACACCCATTTTTCGGTGAAAAAAACAATAATTTCATATAAAGTGGACGTAATATAGAAAATATTTAAAAAGAAAAGAAGAAAAAGGCAAATCTATGGAAACGTAGAGACGCAAAGCCATGTCCTAAGGTAAATGTTGCTTTTTTACTAAGGTCGCCAGGTTACCGAATCAAAATGGGAGTCCCTCCGTTTTATTCGGGGTGGGCTTCTTTCCGTATTCTGTCTATTTTAATGAAATAGACTTGGTTCTTTTGATATAGAGGGTGCTGGGTGTCACATTGGTGGAGAAAACATAGAAGAGGCGGAGGATGAAAATGAATACAGTATATTACCCCTTAACACATGCGCAAAAGCGAGTATTCTACACGGAAAGATTTTATCCAGGTACAAGTATTTCTAATTTGGGTGGATTCGCCAGATTGAGATCGGTATCAGGTTTAGATCCATCTTTGGTCGTTGACGTGCTTCAAGCGTACATTCGCCAAACTGACTCCCTTCGGTTGAGGCTGGTGTATCGACATGAGCAGGAGGAGCCTGTTCAATATATCAAGCCTTATGAAGAACAGCCGATTCGCATGGAAAAGGGCTGGAGTGAAGAAAAAGTGAGGGCTTGGGCGAATGAGCAAATCCGTGAGCCGATGCCGTTGATTGACAGTCCCTTGATTGAATTTACGGTCTTTCAAATCAGTGATCAAGAGTGCTGGCTGTTTTGTAAAGCACATCATATTGTGGCGGATGGCATCTCCATTATCTTAATGGGAAATCGCATCATCGACTTATACCAGGACATGCTGCAGGGGGTAGACGTCTCACCGGTTGAGGAGATTTCCTTCGTTGACCACATCATGAGTGAGCAAAGCTATGAAACTTCTAAACGATTTCAAAAAGACCAAGCTTTTTGGAATGAGCAATTTGCCAATATTCCAGATTTCGCTTCATTAAAACCGCATAAGGGATACGAGATGAGTTTACATGCGGAGCGATTTTCAGGGGATATTCCAGATTCTTTGAAGGAGAAACTTCGTGCGTTTTGTGAGGAGCAGAAAGTCAGTATGCTCTCGATGTTTATGTCCACTGTTTATGTATATTTACATCGTTTTAGCGGCATGGGGGATGTTGTTCTTGGAACCTTTATGGGCAACCGAACAAACGCCAAAGAAAAAAAGATGATTGGTATGTTTGTTTCCACGATTCCGATGCGTGCATCTGTTCAGGGGTCGCAAACATTTCTTGATTTTGTCAAACAGGTCATGGCGGATCAAATGAAGATCTTGCGTCACCAAAAGTACCCTTACAATCTCCTCATGAATGATTTGCGAGAAAGAGAAGGGTTTACAGGACGCCTTTTTGATATTTCTTTAGAATACCAGGTCATGCAGTGGCAGAAAAAAGAGAATCTGTCTTTCATTACTGAACCGATCTTTAGCGGGAGCGGAATGAATGATATTTCCATTCATGTAAAGGACCGCTGGGATACTGATACATTGACCATTGATTTGGACTACCGTACAGATGTATTCACCGAAGAAGAAATCAGTAAGATGTTTGATCGATTCTTAATCATACTAGAAGCGGCAGTCTCCCAGCCTGACCAGCTGATCGGGAAACTCCCTTTACTTCCACCAGATGAACAAAAGGAACTGCTTCAATTATCTGAGAGAAAACCTTTTGAAAAGCCAGCTGAAAAGCCGGTTCACCACCTGTTTGATGAGACAGCCAATAAGTATGCAGAGCGAACAGCTGTTGTAGCAGAAAATGGAGCATTTACTTATGGAGAACTGTTTCAAAAGGCAGAAAAGCTGGCGCGTTTTTTACAAATGAAAGGTGTCTCGCGTGATGTGCCTGTTGCTGTCCTAATGGATCGGAAGGCAGAGGCTATGGTGTCGATCTTCGGCATATTAAAGGCTGGCGGGGCGTATGTACCGATTGATCCGGCATTACCTGAGGAGCGTATTCAATATATTGTGGAGGATTCTGGTGCTTCCATTGTGTTAACAGAGGAATCGTTCGTTTCAACATACCGTGCTCTCTCGGAAAAAATGGTCGTGCAGCAGCAAATCGCATTAGATGATGAACTGTTGCCTCAGCTTGTAGATCAGTCGGTACCAGAGGATTTGGCTTATATGATTTATACATCGGGGACGACTGGAAAACCGAAGGGCGTCATGATTGAGCATGTTCAGCTGCATCATTTGGTCCATGCCTTGCATCATGAGATTTATGAAGAGGCGAGTGAGCTTCAAATGGCGCTTCTTGCACCATTCCATTTTGATGCATCGGTGAAACAAATCTTTGCTGCGCTATTATTTGGGCATACGCTTCATATCATCCCGCGAGAAACAACGAGAAATGGTGTTCAATTAGCGGCTTATTATAAAAAACATCAAATTGAGGCAGCGGACGGAACACCGGCGCATGTGCAGCTTTTACTTGCAACGGAATTAGATGGGCTGTCCTTGAGGCATATGTTAGTTGGGGGAGAAGCATTGCCTGCGAAAGCAGCATATTCTCTTATCGAAGCGGTTCGGATGAGTGAGCCTGATTTTACTTTGTGGAATGTGTATGGTCCGACTGAGACGTGTGTCGATGCGGCGGTTCATCGCCTAGAACTAAGTGAGCTGCGCGAATCCTCTGAACAGCAGCGTTATGTGTCAATCGGAAAGCCGCTCGGTCATCACCGTCTTTACATTTTAAATGACCATGATCAATTACAGGTACAGGGGGCTGCTGGAGAACTGTGCGTTGCAGGGATAGGTGTTGGACGAGGCTATGTGAATCAGCCTGAATTGACGGAGAAAGTATTTACGGCAGATCCATTTTCTCCAGGTGAGCGGATGTATCGAACAGGGGATCTAGTCAGATGGCTTCCGGATGGCACAATTGATTATCTTGGCAGAATGGATGATCAAGTGAAAATAAGGGGTTACCGCATAGAAACAGGCGAAATTGAAGCAGTGATGGAGCAGGTAGATGGAGTGGATCAAGCTGTCGTACTTGTTGTCGAAGAAGCGGACGGGGAAAAGGCGTTAAGTGCTTACTATCAAGCTCGTCATGAAAATGTGTCAGTTGACATACTTCAAGCCGCTATCAAACATCAGCTACCAGCTTACATGATGCCGCTCTATTTCAAAGAGCTCGATGCATTTCCACTCACAGTCAGCGGCAAAGTTGATCGTCGTGCACTTGCTGCCCTAAAAGGAGATAAAGCCGTTCAAGCTGTTTATGCTGCGCCTAGAAACGGTCTCGAAACGAAGCTTGTACGTTTGTGGGAAGAAATTCTTGGTCAAGAGAAGATTGGTATATATGATTCCTTCTTCGAACGAGGGGGGCATTCACTGAAAGCAATGACTGTACTCACACATGTGAAGCGAGATTTTCAGGTGGAGGTGCCGCTGTCCGTTTTATTTGAACAGCAGACCATTGCCGCTTTGGCTGCCTACATTGAGCAAGCGGAAACATCTTCTGAAACGGTGATACCTAAAGCACCTGCCTTAGACCATTACCCATTGTCACCTCCACAGCAGCGCGTTTATATGGTGAGTCAATTAGAGCAAAGCACTGCATACCATATGCCAGCTGTTGTGAGGTTAAAAGGAACACTGCAGCAAGAGAAGCTGACGGAAGCCTTTGAAAAACTCATCACACGTCATGATATGCTGCGTACGTCTTTTCATACGTTGAAAGGTGTTCCGCGTCAACGGGTAGCTCCATCCGTGCCTTTTCAAATAGAGCAGCTAACAGGCGGTACGATGGAAGAAAATATGCAGCAATTTGTCAGACCTTTTGACCTTGGGTGTGCACCACTTCTTCGCATTGGCCTGAAGTCATTAGATGATCAGGAGCACCTGCTCTTTTTCGATATGCATCACCTGATTTCAGATGGTCTTTCGATTGATTTGATGCTGCGTGAGCTGTCAGATGCTTACGAGGGATCGGTCAAAGACCCATTGAAGCTTCAATATCAGGACTATGCTGTTTTGCAAGAACAACAAGATTTTCAAAAAGAAGAAGCATTCTGGCTGCAGGAATTTTCGGGTGATCTTCCTGCTTTACAGCTGCTGACCGATTATCAGCGCCCAGCGGTCCAGTCGTTTGCAGGGGATCGTGTGATCAAAGAAATCAATGAAACGTTAAAGCGGCAATTACAGGAGCTAGCGGCAAAACACCATACGACACTGTATACGGTTCTGCTTTCTGCTTACTATACATTGCTTGCGAAGTACACGGGTCAAAAGGAATTCGTGGTTGGAACACCGGCGGCGGGGCGTGTGCATGCAGACTTGGATGACATGATTGGCATGTTTGTCCAGACACTTGCTTTGCGGTCCGAGGTTGATCCGAATGGAACCATGTCGCAGTTGATCGAGCAAGTGAAGGAAAAGACGATGCATGCATTTGAGCATCAGCAATATCCATTTGAACGACTGCTTGAAAAACTGAATGTGCCAAGGGATTTTAGCCGTCATCCATTATTCGATACCGTTTTTACACTCATGCCAGATCATGAATCAGCCCAGCATATAGGAGAAATGCAAGTTGAAATCGAAGAAACCAATTTCCATATTGCAAAGTTCGATTTAACGCTGCAAGCGATGGAGTCAGATCAAGGGTTATCCTTTGTCCTCGATTACAGTACGGCGCTATTTAAACGAAGTACAGCCGAGCAGATGCTTCATCATTATATGTATTTGCTGAAGCAGATGGTTCAAGCGCCGGAGGAGGCAATTCGATCTTATCGATTACTGTCTGAACAAGAAGCAGAAGCTCAACTGAATCTGTGGAATCCGTTACCGACGCCTTATCCGTCAGAAGAAACCATTGTGACGCAGTTTGAAGCACAGGTGCAGGCGCACGGTCATAAGTCTGCCCTCCAATGTGAAGGTGTGATTCTTTCTTACCAAGAACTAAATGACCGTGTGAATCAGCTAGCTCATTATTTACGTGAACATGGGTTTGAAAGAGGGATGAAAGCAGCCTTATTCTTTGAACGGTCTAATGAGATGGTACTCTCTGTTCTAGCTGTACTTAAGGCGGGCGGCGTCTATGTACCAATTGATCCTGATTTCCCTGATGAACGCGTGAAGCACTTTTTAACAGACAGCGGTGCGCAATTCTTACTGACACATCAAGTGCTGCGCCATCGTTCGGTGCTTGCTTCTTTCGAGGGAACCATCATCGAAACAGAAGATCGTGGAATTGTTCAGCAATCAGACAGCAATATAGACATTCGGGTATTGCCAGAGGATTTGGCGAATTTGACCTATACATCTGGTACAACTGGAAAACCTAAAGGAAATATGGTGACACACCGGAACATTTTGAGAACAGTGAAGCAATCAAATTATCTTGCCATTCATCATGAAGACACGGTGATGAGCCTATCAAACTATGTATTTGATGCTTTTATGTTCGATGTGTTTGGTGCTTTATTAAACGGTGCGAAACTGATTGTTCTGCCAAAGGATCATATCTTAAACATGAATGAGCTTTCTGGAGCGATTGAGAAGGAGAAAGTCAGTATTTTAATGATCACGACAGCTCTTTTTCACTTACTTATCGATATGAAAAAAGACAGCCTAAAGAACGTCAGAAAAGTTCTATTTGGCGGAGAACGTGCTTCCGTACCTCATGTCATGACTGCACTTGAAACGGTAGGGGAAGGCAAGCTTGTTCATATGTACGGTCCTTCTGAAAGTACGATTTTCACTACGTATTATCCAGTGAATCACATTGAGGAGCAGGCGTTATCCATTCCAATCGGAAAGCCAGTGAGTCAAACGGCTGTTTATATTGTAGATGAATTTGGACAGCTGCAACCGCCAGGTGTAGCAGGAGAGCTATGTGTCGCTGGTGATGGACTGGTAAAAGGATATTATGGGCAGCCAAAACTCACAAGTGAAAAATTCGTGGAAAATCCTTTCCGCCCTGGTGAGGTCATGTACAAAACGGGTGATCTTGCCCGCTGGCTTTCAAATGGAGAGATTGAATTCATTGGACGAATTGATCATCAAGTGAAGATTCGAGGTCAGCGTATTGAACTTGGAGAAATTGAGCATCAGCTGCTGCGCCATCCGCAATTAAAGGAAGCTGTCGTCATTGCAGCCCCAAATGACACATTATGTGCGTATTTTACAGCTGAAGGGTCTGTCTCATTAACTGATTTGCGCGAGCAAGCAGGACGTGAACTGCCTGTGTATATGATGCCGTCATTCTTCATGCAATTAGACGAGCTTCCGTTGACGAATAACGGCAAGGTAGATAGGCGAGCGTTGCCGGTGCCTGACCTAAGTGAGCAGGGGATAAATGAGTATTTCCCTCCTCAAACCGAAACAGAGCATCACGTAGCGCGCATTTGGGAGGAAGTTCTTGAAGTGCCGCGAATCGGCAGGAACGATCATTTCTTTGAATGCGGCGGCCATTCGCTACGCGGCATGAAAATGCTGAACAAGCTGTATGAAGAGATGCATGTGGAGCTCACTTTGAAGTCTTTATTTGAATCCCCGACATTAGAGGCGTTTGCCTTGGCGGTTGATCAAGCGGATCAAATGGAGATCAAGCGAGTGGAGATCGCAGAAGAAGCGGCCTATTATCCAGTGACATCTGCTCAGAAAAGACTGTTTGTATTGGAGAAAATGACCGATGCGGAGCAAAGCTATCATATGCCGGCTGCTTTAAAAATAGAAGGTGCTTTTGATGAAAAACGATTTAAAAAAGCGATTGAACAGCTTGTCCATCGTCATGAAGCATTCCGAACGAGCTTTGATTTTGTTCAGAATGAACCTGTTCAACGGATTGAACCAAACATCTCCGTAGACATTGAGACAATCGAAGGGAACGGAAGAGACATACAGGAATTGATGAATGATTTTATCCGTCCTTTTGATATAGAAAAGGCGCCTCTACTCAGAGTAGGTCTAGTTTCTGCTTCCGTAAATGTCCATTATTTACTGATTGATATGCATCATATCATTTCAGATGGTGCATCTGTGGGCATTTTAATTGAAGAGCTTTCAGCCTTGTATCGAGGAGACAAGCTAGAGGAATTACCTGTTCAATATAAGGATTATGCGGTTTGGTCAAAAAGCGAGACGTTTGCTGCACAAAAAAGAGCTGAAGAGGCGTTTTGGCTGGAGCAATTAGAAGGAGAACTGCCTGTACTGGCACTCCCAGAAGATTTGCCAAGACCAAAAGTGCAAACATTCGCAGGAGATCGTGTCTCATTTACAATCAATGGGCCGCTTAAAGCGAAATTGGATGAGCTGGTCAGAGCACTCAACAGTACGACGTATACAGTGCTACTCACTTGCTACAGTACCCTTTTAAGCAAGCTTTCGAGACAAGAAGATATCATCATCGGTTCGCCGATTGTAGGCAGAACTCATCCTGATATTCAATCTGTCATTGGTATGTTTGTGAACACGCTGGCACTTAGAACAAAGCCAGCAGGACATCTGACAGCCGCAGAATTTGCGTCAAATGTTCATCAGCTTGTGTTAGAGGCAAATGAGCATCAGTTGTACCCATTTGAAGAATTGGTAGACCGAGTACAAGCGGTTCGAGACACTAGCCGTCATCCAATCTTTGATGTGGTGTTCTCGATGGAAAATGCGGATATCCGTAATTTAACGATGGATGGACTTCATATTGTTCCGGAGCCATTCGAAGAGAATATCGCCAAATTTGATTTGACCTTAACTGGAAACGAATCGGCTGATCACATTGAGCTTGTGTTCGATTTTAATTCTTCTATCTTTCAACAGTCGTCGATTGAAAAGTGGAAGGAGTTTTTCCTTCATTTATTGGAACAAATGGTATCAGCGCCAGATCAATCGCTAGATCAAATGCAGCTATTATCATCGAAGCAGCAGCAAAAAATGCTCAACGAATGGTCAGGTCCTGTCCTAGACGTTCCGTCAGATCAAACGGTTCATGAACTGATCGAGGCTAAGGCATTTGAAGCACCTCATCAAAAAGCGGCGACCTTCTGCGGAACGAGCTGGACGTATGAGGAACTGAACAATCGGGCAAATACAGTCGCTTCAAGGCTCATCTCAAACGGCATAAAAAGAGGAGACCGCGTCGGCATTCTCACCCGTCCGTCCCTTGACATGACGGCAGCCGTCCTTGGCGTCCTGAAGTCAGGTGCGACATTCGTTCCAATTGATGCGGATTATCCGGATCAGCGCATTGCCTACATGCTGGAAGACTGCAGGGCAGAGGTGCTTCTCATGCAAAAAGGATTAACTGCACCAACTTCCTTTGCAGGTCATGTCCTGTTGATAGAGGATGAGTTAGAAGGCGAAGCGCAAGAAATTCAGGTTCATGTCAAACCAACAGATCTCGCCTATATGATTTACACATCTGGAACGACAGGACAGCCGAAGGGTGTCATGGTTGAGCACCATTCTCTTGTCAATCTTGCGTTCTGGCACAATGATGCCTTCCAAGTGACAAATGCGGATCGAACCGCCAAATATGCCGGCTTTGGCTTTGACGCTTCCATTTGGGAAATGTTCCCGACATGGATCGCCGGCGCAGAGCTGCACATCATTGATGAAGCGATTCGTCTCGATATGATCAAGCTCAATGCGTATTTCAATGACGAAAATATCACCATTGCATTCCTGCCAACTCAGCTATGCGAGCAGTTTATGTCGATGGACAATCACTCCTTGCGTTACTTACTAACAGGCGGAGACAAGCTGAAACAGGTAAAGCCTGTTCCATATCAACTCGTGAATAACTACGGTCCGACAGAAAACACCGTCGTGGCGACAAGCGGGATCATCGATCCAGATCAAGGCACGCTTCCGATCGGAACAGCGATTGCCAATACCCGTTTTTACATTATGGGTTCGTTATATGACCTCTCGCCGCCAGGCGTACCGGGTGAGCTTGTGATCGCAGGAAAAGGACTGGCAAGAGGGTACTGGAATCTTCCGGAGGAAACAGAGAAAAGCTTTGTCCCAGATCCATTTTATCCAGGTGAGCGTATGTACCTGACAGGCGATTTAGTGAAATGGACAGAGGATGGCGAGCTAATCTATCTCGGCAGAAAAGACCATCAGGTCAACATCCGCGGCTTCCGGATTGAGCTGTCAGAAATTGAAGCTCAGCTTCTTGAACTGAATTCAGTCAAAGAAGCAGTTGTGACAACGGTCAAAGATGCCAGTGAACAGGATGCCCTTGCCGCTTACGTCATCACAGATGAAGAAACGACCGACCTAAAAGAAAGTCTAAAACGAACGTTGCCAGACTATATGGTGCCTTCATGGATCATCAAGCTAGACCAACTGCCGATGACGGCAAATGGCAAAGTCGATCTGAAAGCATTGCCAGCACCTGATATGGAAGCGAACCAAACAGCATACGAAGCGCCAAGAGACGAAGTCGAAACACTACTATGCGGCATTTGGGAAGACGTGCTTGGCGTCAGCCAAGTCGGCATTCACGATCACTTCTTCTTCCTTGGGGGAGATTCGATTAAAGGCATTCAAATGGCAAGCAGACTCACACAAGCGGGCTGGAAGCTTGATATGAAGCTCTTGTTCCAGTACCCAACCATTGCCGAGCTCCGTCCATATATCGAAGAAGCTGATCAACTGTCAGCCGACCAATCACCAGTCGAAGGAGAAGTCATTTTCACACCGATTCAGCGCTGGTTCTTCGAACGAAACTTTACGAGTCAGCATCATTGGAACCAATCAGTTATGCTCCAAGCGCCAAATGGCTTGGATGAAACCATCGTTCAGCAAGTGTTGGAGCAGCTCATGATTCATCATGATGCCTTGCGAATGGTGTATTCGCTTGAAGAAGGACGTGTAATCCAGCGTCATCGAAAAATCGAAGAAAACTTGGTGGCTGTTGATGTGGTAGAAGTACAAGGGGAACTGTCGCAGCAAATCCAGCAGGTAGAAAACCTGGCAAATGAAGTGCAGGCGAGTATATCGCTAGCGGAAGGACCTTTAGTAAAGCCAGCCATTTTCCGAACGGATCAAGGGGATCATTTACTGCTCGCTGTACATCATCTTGTCATCGATGGTGTGTCATGGCGTATTTTCCTTGAAGATTTTATGGCTCTTTATGAACAGTCGAAGCGCGGGGAAATCCTGACACTTCCTGAAAAAACACACTCTTTCCAAGAATATGCCCAGAAGCTGACGGAATACGCGATGTCAGATGAGTTGCTGTCGGAAAGAGCTTATTGGAAAAAGGTACTTGCGCATTCTGTTACACCGCTTCAAAAGGATCATGTGACGGAGGATCAGCGGATGCTTCATACACAGACCATTCGTTTTACATTGTCTGAGGAGGAAACGCGCAGTCTGCTGACAGATGTACATGAAGCATATCAAACAGACATCAATGATATTTTGCTGACAGCACTCGGATTGTCCATGAAAGAGTGGACTGGTGAAGACAGACACTTTATTCATCTTGAAGGACACGGAAGAGAGAACATCCTCCCTGCGGTCAATGTATCACGGACGATTGGCTGGTTTACAAGTATGTATCCTGTGTTACTGGATATGTCGCATGCAGACGATCTTTCTTATCAGATCAAGCATTTAAAAGAGGAACTCAGGCACATCCCGAACAAGGGAGTCGGCTATGGCATATTAAAATATTTAACCCCTGACAAGATGAAGGACGATATCTCATTTGAACTCGCGCCACATATCAGCTTTAACTATCTTGGTCAGTTTGATGAACAGATCAGCGGCGAGTTAAGCCGCTCAACGTGGCATCCAGGACAATCGCTGAGTCCTGAATCAGAGAAACCTCATGCACTTGATATTGTTGGTTTCGTCGAACAAGCCATGCTCCATGTGACGATTTCTTATCATCATCTTGAATTTGAAGAACGTACGATGGAACAAGTCAAGGACCTTCTTGAAAAGAATGTGAAGGCGCTGATCTCACATTGCGTATCACAGGAGGAAACCCAGATGACACCTAGTGATGTAGGGGATGAAGATCTCACGATGGATGAACTTGAAAAGCTAATGGATATATTTTAAGCAAACGAAGAGGTGGACATATGAGCAAGCAGAAGATTCAAAAGGTATATCCTTTAACACCCATGCAGGAGGGCATGCTGTATCATGCCATGCTAGACCCTAATTCCTCCTCTTATTTCACACAGCTTGAGCTTGGAATAAGCGGAGAATTTGATCACGCTCTTTTTGAAAAAAGTCTCAATGAGCTCATACGGACATATGACATTCTCCGTACAGCCTTTGTTTATCAACAATTACAAAAGCCTCGTCAGGTTGTACTTGCTGAACGTCATCTCGATGTGTATCGAGAGGATCTATCACATCTGAATCATCAAGAGCAGCAAAAGGTATTGGATCAATATAAAAAACAAGTGAGAAAGCAAGGATTTCATTTAACAAATGATCTGTTATTGAAGGTCGCTGTTTTTCAACTAAATGAAACAAATTGGCATCTAATTTGGAGCAACCATCACATCATCATGGATGGTTGGTCCATGGGTGTTTTAATGAAAAAACTGTTTCATTACTATGAATCTTTTCGGAACGGTCGAACGCCGGATCGCTCACAGGGTAAGCCTTATGCAGATTATATCCAGTGGCTTGGAAAGCAAAATAAACAAGAAGCGGAAAGCTATTGGCAGGAGCGTCTAGATGGAGCGGTTCAGAATCAAGGGCTGCTGCAGCAAAAAGAAGCGAACGGACAATACGACCATCAGGAATGGACGTTTACATGGGATGCTCAAACGGTACAAGCCATTCAAAATGTAGCAAGACAATGCCAAGTGACAGCCCCGAACCTGTTTCAGGCTGTCTGGTCTGTTCTTTTAGGCACCTATCATGCAGCTGATGACGTCACATTCGGCACCGTTGTATCGGGCAGACCTCCAAGTGTATCTGGAATTGAGCGCATGGCAGGGCTGTTTATCAATACGATACCCGTTCGAGTGACATTGGATCAGAAACAGACGTTTAAACAGCTGTTTCAAAAGGTTCAGCAGCACGCACTGGAAGCGGAAAACTATAATTTTATGCCGCTTTATGACATTCAGCAGAAGACAGCTGCTGGAGGGCAGCTTTTTGATCATTTGGTTGGGTTTGAGAACTATCCTTTAGATCAGGAGCTGTCTGGTGACACCATGTCTGCACGTCTTGGTTTTTCCATTGATGTAAAGGACGGATTTGAACAAACGAAT
The DNA here is from genome assembly GCF_038003425.1 of Bacillus sp. FSL K6-1145. Classification (NCBI taxonomy): domain Bacteria; kingdom Bacillati; phylum Bacillota; class Bacilli; order Caryophanales; family Bacillaceae; genus Bacillus; species Bacillus sp. FSL K6-1145. Next base: position 384,765 of record NZ_JBBOPC010000001.1, read on the forward strand.
TTCGACCTAAATATCCTTGTGTATCCAGGTGAAACATGGACATTGAAAATCAAATACAACGCCATAGCTTTTGAAGAAAAGATCATTGAAAACATATCGAAACATCTAACCAATCTCATGAAGCAAATCATCCAAAACCCTGAAGTACGCCTTCAGGACGTGACGTGTATCACGGAAGAGGAGAAGCAGCAGATCAAAGCGTGGAATCAGACGGAGCGAGATTATCCGAAGCATCTGTCTATTCCTGAGCTGCTCAATGAACGTGTGAAGGCGCAGCCTGACCATCTGGCATTAGTTGAAGGCGATCAAACATTCACGTACGAGGAGCTCGGACAAGAAATCAGTCGTTTAGCTGGCAGTCTTATTGAGAAAGGCGTACAGCCAGGAGATGCTGTTGCAGTGTATATGAACCGATCAGCTGATGCGGTGATTGCCATTTTAGCAGTTCTGCACGCAGGGGCAGCTTATGTGCCGATTGATCCTTCGCAGCCTGAAGAAAGAATCCGATTTATGCTTGAGGACAGTGGCGCATCCATTTTGCTTCATGCTGATAGTCAGCCGCCAGTTGATGAACAGATCAAGGCTGTACATGTGACGAGTCAGCCTCATCACTCACACATGGATGTATCAGTCAGGACGTCTCCATCTCACTTGGCGTATATCATGTATACATCGGGATCAACTGGACAGCCAAAAGGGGTTCAAATTGAGCATCAGCATATTGTGAGATTGGCTTGCTCTCAGGAGAAATTAGGCTTGAATAAGTCGGATCGTATGGCTCATACAGGGGCCGTCAGCTTTGACGCCATTACCTTTGAAATCTTTACCACGCTGCTGGGTGGGGCGACGCTGTATCCTGTTGACCGCGATACTTTATTGGATATTCATCGATTTGAACAATTTATCCAAACACATCAGATCACGACGCTCTTTTTAACGACTGGATTATTTAATCAGCTCGCTCAGCAGCGGCCACAAATGTTCAAAGGATTAACCACATTAATTACAGGCGGTGACGTGATCAATGTGAAGAGTGCGGAGCTTGTGAAACAGCATCATCCAGCACTTGTTTTGCTGAATGCCTATGGTCCAACAGAAAATACAACCATCTCGACCATTTACGAAGTAAGAGGAGATGAAACGGGTCCAATTCCAATTGGCCAGCCGATTAACCATTCGTCGGCTTATATTTTAGATGATGATCAACGATTGCAGCCAATTGGAGCGCCAGGAGAGCTGTATGTTGGCGGGGATGGTGTCGCAAGAGGGTATCTCCATCGTCCAGATTTGACCAATCAAGTATTCATGGCAAATCCTTTTAAGCCGTCAGGCCGTTTGTATCGAACAGGGGATTTGGCTCGGTATGGCGCGGATGGCCAAATCGAATTCCTCGGCCGGACAGATGATCAGGTGAAAATTCGAGGCTTCCGTATTGAGCTTGGTGAAATTGAATCAGTGCTTCAGCAAAAAGCGGGCATAGATGATGCGGTTGTGCTTGTCCATTCGTTTTCCTCAGATGAAAAGGAAATCACCGCTTACTTCACAGGGACAATGACAGAAGAAGAAGTGCGAGATTTATTTAATCAAGAGCTCCCAGCTTATATGGTGCCGCACCATGTGATGAAGCTGGATGCTTTTACGCTCACATCGAACGGCAAGGTAGATCGAAAAGCTTTACCAAAGCCGGACGAAGCGTCTCAGGAGAAAAAGGAAATCATTCCGCCTGAGACGGAGACAGAAAAGGCACTCGCTCAAATTTGGGAGGAGCTTCTTGGAAAAACGGTAGGAGTAGATGAACATTTCTTCATGGCTGGCGGGCACTCTCTTAAAGCGATGATGATGTCTGCGAAGATTCAAGAGGTGTTTCAAAAGGAAATGCCGATTCAAGTGATTTTTGAGAAGCCGACGATTCGTTCATTAGCGGCATATATCGATCAGGATGGTCAAGAAGAAATGGGGCATCCGATTTTACCAGCAGAGCAGGCGGACGAGTATCCGGTATCACCAGCTCAGCGCCGTTTATACATTTTGCAGACACTTGAACCAGACAGCACGAATTATCATATTCCAATCGTCTTAACGCTTGAAGGAACACTCGAATATCAGCGGCTCAAATCAGCGTTCGATCAGTTGATCCAAACGCACGAAATTCTAAGAACGAGTTTTCATATGAATGGAGAAGACATTGTTCAAAGAGTGAATGAATGGACGGCATTTGACCTTCCTGTTCATGATATCAAGGAAGAAGAGGCGGAGGCATTTCTTTCTGAACATCAATCACCATTTGATTTAACAGCTGCGCCTTTATTACGAGCCCAGTTGTTGAAGATCAGTGAAAACCGTCATCTTCTCGTCTTGGAAGCACATCATCTCATTACAGATGGCAGCTCCATGAAGACGTTCATACAAGATTTGGCGAAGGCCTATGATGGCGAAGCTCTTGCAGAAAGAGCCATTCATTATAAAGATTACGCTGTCTGGCAGTTAAGTGAAGAAGAGACGGAGAAACAGAAGGAGCATGAAGCCTATTGGCTGAAGCAATTCGAAGGAGCCTTGCCAGTATTAGAGCTGCCAACTGATTTCTCGCGTCCAGCGGAACGTGATTTTTCAGGAGAACGATTCATGTTTGGCTGTGATCAAGCGACGACTCAGCGGATTCATGACCTGCTTCAGAAAACAGATACGACCATGTACATGTTCTTGTTATCTGCTTTTCAGGTGCTGCTTGCCACCTATAGCGGTCAGGAAGATATCATCGTTGGTTCCCCTGTTGCAGGACGGACACATCCTGATATACAGGACATGCCGGGGATGTTTATCAACACCGTTGCGATGCGCGGAAAACCAGAGCAAACAAAGACATTTTTACAGCTGCTTGAAGAAATAAAAGAAACGAGTGTTGATGCTTTTGCTCATCAAAGCTATCCGCTTGAAGAGTTAATTGCACGTCTTCCGTTAGATCGTGATACAACCCGAAGCCCGCTCTTTAGCGTGTCATTTAACATGCAGAACATGGAGGTTCCCGCGCTAAAGCTCGGCGACCTGCACATTTCGCCTTATGCCATACAGCATCACTCAGTCAAATTTGATTTGTCTCTAGAAGCATTTGAACGAGAGGGAGCATTAAAGCTGAGCTTTGACTATGCAGCGGCGTTATTTAAAGAAGAGACGGTCCGCAGATTTGGAACGCATCTTCTGGCGATTATTCATGAAGCGGTCCAACACCCGGAGGAACAGATCGGCTTGCTCCCTATTCTTGAACAGCATGAGCAAATAGAGCGGTTGGAGAAAAAAGACGAAGTGCAAACAAATCATCATGAGCCTTTCCACGTCCAATTTTCACGTCAGGCAAAGGAAACACCAGATGCCATTGCGGTGATGGATGATCAACGGAAGCTCACTTACGGCGAGCTGGAAGACATGTCAAATGCGCTTGGCAGTGAACTGAAGATACGCGGCGTCGAGAAAGAAAAGACTGTAGCGCTGATTCTTGATCGCTCTGTCTATGTCATCGTTTCAATGCTTGGTGTGATGAAAGCAGGAGGTGCATTTGTGCCAATTGATCCGGCCTTCCCTGCGGAACGTATCAACTACACATTAGAAGATTCAGGTGCACAAGTGATCGTAACAAATGAGTCTCTTGCAGGGGCCTATCAACATCACAAGTCGATTCAGGTCGTGCAGGTTGAAAAAGCAGTACTTCAAAGCCGCACGCTAGATTTACCGGAAGCATCAGCCAATCAACTTGCGTATGTGATTTACACATCTGGGACAACAGGAAAACCGAAGGGTGTTCAGCTCACGCATCGTAATCTATCACACTACGTTAACTGGCTCACAAATGAGGTGACATTGCAAGAATGCGATCGGACGGCACTGCTTTCTTCTTATGCATATGATCTTGGTTACACAAGCATTTTCCCTGTCTTAAAGGCAGGAGGAACCCTGTATGTGCCTCGTGAAGATGTGTATACAGACCCGGTACGACTCATGCGTTTAATTGATGAACAAGAGCTGACTTATATCAAAATGACACCATCCTTATTTCATATGATGGCAGATTCGAAGGATCATGCATTTAACGCTTTACGCCTTGTCATACTTGGAGGAGAATCGATTGTCTCTGAGGACGTTGAGACATTTATGGAGCAGCATCCATGTGTGGCTGTGATGAACCACTACGGCCCGACAGAGACAACCATTGGAACTGTGACCAAGCTGATCACAAAACAAGAGCTAGGCACACTCAAGGATCGCTCTGTGATCGGGCAGCCAATTGCTCATACAAGAGCGCTCGTACTCAATCGTCAGCAGCGCCTCGTCCCTTATGGCGCACCTGGAGAGCTTTATATATCAGGAGAAGGCGTATCGAGAGGGTATTTGAATCAGCCTGAATTAACGGCAGAGCGTTTTCTAGAAAATCCGTATTTTTCTGAAGAGCGGATGTATCGTACAGGAGATTTGGTCAGACAGCAGGCAAATGGAGACATTGAATTTCTCGGAAGAATAGATGATCAGGTGAAAATCCGCGGCTATCGTATTGAGAAGCAGGAAATTGAGCATGCCGCACGTGCACGATTATCCATTCAAGAGGTGTATGTCAAAGTACTTCATATGTCCCGTTTACCAGAGCTTGCACTCTATTACAAGGCGCCTGAACCGATTGGAACACTGACGTTTAGAGAAAAGCTTGCGGAGACACTGCCGGATTATATGATCCCAACGTACTTTGTCAAAGTCGACCACATCCCGCTCGCGCAAAACGGAAAGGTAGATGCGAAGTCTCTGCCGCTTCCGCACGAGGTGCATATGAATCGCGCGGTGCATGTAGCACCAAAAACGGCACTTGAGCAGACGCTTTGCGATATTTGGTCAGAAGTACTTGCGGTTGAACAAATAGGTGTGCATGATCACTTCTTTGAATTGGGAGGTCATTCCCTCAAAGGCATGGTGCTCATTTCAAAAATGCAAGCCAAGCTGAACAAGCATGTGCCGCTCAAAGCCCTTTTTGAAAAGCCAACGATACGCGCAATGGCAGCTTATTTAGAAGAAGTGGGTTCCTCGGACATGACATCCATTCAGCCGGCGGAGAAGCAAGATTTCTATCCTGTCTCTTCTGCTCAAAAGCGGATGTATGTGTTGCAGCAGCTGCATCCAGAAGCGGTGACTTACCATATGCCTGCCGTATTGATGATGGAAGGCAGTCTAGATGTAAAGCAGCTAGAAGAAGCACTGCAAGCCTTGATCGAACGACATGAATCATTGCGGACTGCCTTTGTAGAAATTGACGGCGTACCCGTTCAAAAAGTGTATCGCCGAGTGCCGTTTACGTTAGAGGTTGTTGAAGTAGAGAAAGGTCATGAGCAACCTGTCATAGACGCATTCATCACCCCATTCTCATTACATCAAGCACCATTAATGAGGGCAAAGGTGGCGAAGCTTTCTGAAGAAAAATATGTGTTCATGATGGATATGCACCATATCATCGCAGATGGTGTCACACGCAGTCTGCTCATTCAAGAATTGGCAGAGCTGTATGAGAAAAAGACGTTACCGCCAGTTCAGCTGCACTACAAGGATTATGCGGTGTGGCAGCAGGAAGAAAAGCAGCAAGCGCTGCTCCAGAAACAGCGTCAATATTGGCTGGAGCAATACGCAGAGCCACCTGAAGATTTGGCACTGCCACTTGATTTTCCGCGCCCTCATGTCCAGTCATTTGAAGGAGACCGAGTCGATAGATGGTTATCTCTTGAGAAGGTGCAGACCATTAAAGCACTCATGGCTGAAAAAGGTGTAAGCATGAACATGGTCATGCAAACGGCATTTGCTATTTTCCTTTCCAAATTAACTGGGCAGACAGATATCGTTATAGGCGCTGTCACAGCAGGACGTACACATGCTTCAATCGAACGGGTTCCAGGCATGTTTGTGAATACACTGGCTCTTCGACATGAAGTGCAGCTCGAGGAAACGACAGCACAATTGCTTGAAAAAATGAAAGATCGAAGTCTATCAGCCTATGAACATCAAGAATTTCCGTTTGAGGAATTGGTAGCACAGTTAGATCTTCCGAAAGACACTAGCCGCAACCCATTGTTTAGTGTCATGCTGACAACGGATGACCGTGATATGACGTTACCGAAACTAAATGGACTCAAGCTTTCGCAAAAACAGCAAGAGACAGTTCATGCAAAATTTGATGTAACGCTCGGTATATTCGAAGAAAAGAACAAAGTGGGCTTACGCTTTGAATATGCAACGGCGCTGTTTAAAAAGAAGACCATTCAGCGTTGGGGTCGATATTATGAACAAATCATAGACGAGATGCTGGCGAAGCTAAATGAACCAATTTCATCGCTTTCGATCTTAAATGAAGAGGAAAAACAAGAGCTGATCAATGAATGGTCAGGCCCTGTGCTACATGTACCGTCAGATCAAACGGTTCATGCACTGATTGAGGCTAAGGCATACCAGACACCTCATCAAAAAGCGGCGACCTTCCGCGGAACGAGCTGGACGTATGAGGAACTGAACAATCGGGCAAATACAGTCGCTTCAAGGCTCATCTCAAACGGCATAAAAAGAGGAGACCGCGTCGGCATTCTCACCCGTCCGTCCCTTGACATGACGGCAGCCGTCCTTGGCGTCCTCAAGACAGGTGCGACATTCGTTCCAATTGATGCGGATTATCCGGATCAGCGTATTGCCTACATGCTGGAAGACTGCGGGGCAGAGGTTCTTCTCATGCAAAAAGGATTAACTGCACCAACTTCCTTTGCAGGTCATGTCCTGTTGATAGAAGATGCCGTAGAAGGCGAAGCGCAAGAAATTCAGGTTCATGTCAAACCAACAGATCTCGCCTATATGATTTACACATCGGGAACGACAGGACAGCCGAAGGGTGTCATGGTCGAGCACCAGTCCCTTGTGAATCTTGCGTTCTGGCACAATGATGCCTTTCAAGTGACAAATGCGGATCGAACCGCCAAATATGCCGGCTTTGGCTTTGATGCCTCTATTTGGGAAATGTTCCCGACATGGATTGCCGGCGCAGAGCTGCACATCATTGATGAAGCGATTCGTCTCGATATGATCAAGCTCAATGCGTATTTCAATGACGAAAATATCACCATTGCATTCCTGCCAACTCAGCTATGCGAGCAGTTTATGTCGATGGACAATCACTCCTTGCGTTACTTACTAACAGGAGGAGACAAGCTGAAACAGGTAAAACCAGTTCCATATCAACTCGTGAATAACTACGGTCCGACAGAAAACACCGTCGTGGCGACAAGCGGGATCATCGATCCAGATCAAGGCACGCTTCCGATCGGAACAGCGATTGCCAATACCCGTTTTTACATTATGGGTTCGTTATATGACCTCTCGCCGCCAGGCGTACCGGGTGAGCTTGTGATCGCAGGAAAAGGACTGGCAAGAGGGTACTGGAATCTTCCGGAGGAAACAGAGAAAAGCTTTGTCCCAGATCCATTTTATCCAGGTGAGCGTATGTACCTGACAGGCGACTTAGTGAAATGGACAGAGGATGGCGAGCTAATCTATCTCGGCAGAAAAGACCATCAGGTCAACATCCGCGGCTTCCGGATTGAGCTGTCAGAAATTGAGGCGCAGCTCCTTGCGCTGGCAGAAGTCAAAGAAGCAGTTGTGACAACGGTCAAAGATGCCAGTGAACAGGATGCCCTTGCCGCTTACGTCATCACAGATGAAGAAACGACCGACCTAAAAGAAAGTCTAAAACGAACGTTGCCAGACTATATGGTGCCTTCATGGATCATCAAGCTAGACCAACTGCCGATGACGGCAAATGGCAAAGTCGATCTGAAAGCATTGCCAGCACCTGATATGGAAGCGAACCAAACAGCATACGAAGCGCCAAGAGACGAAGTGGAAACACTACTATGCGGCATTTGGGAAGACGTGCTTGGCGTCAACCAAGTCGGCATTCACGATCACTTCTTCTTCCTTGGCGGAGATTCGATTAAAGGCATTCAAATGGCAAGCAGACTCACACAAGCGGGCTGGAAGCTCGATATGAAGCTATTATTCCAGTATCCAACCATTGCCGAGCTGCGCCCATATATCGAAGAAGCTGATCAACTGACAGCCGACCAATCATCGGTTGAAGGGGAAGTCATGTTGACTCCAATTCAACGCTGGTTCTTTGAACGAACATTCACTGACCAGCATCATTGGAATCTCTCGATGATGCTTCATGCGCTAAATGGATTTGACCTTTTGATGACAGAACAAGTGATGCAAAAATTACTTTCACATCATGATGCACTGCGCATGGTATACAGGCAAGAGGATGGCGGCATCCTGCAATACAATCAGCGGGAGCTCACTGAACCGATTGCGGTTATTTCTCATGATGTCTCTAAAGAGCACGACGTGAAAAAAGCCATTTCCACCTATGCCAACGAGTATCAGCGTCAGCTGAACCTCGAAACAGGTCCGCTCATGAAAGTGATCTGTTTCCGTGCAAAAGATGGCGATCACTTACTTATCGTGACACACCATCTTGTGATTGATGGTGTCTCATGCCGAATTTTACTAGAGGACTTTATGTCTCTTTATCAACAGGCAGCCCTAGGACAAACGCTCGTCCTACCGCCTAAAACCCACTCCTTTAAAGAATGGGCAGAGGCGATCGAACGATACGCACAGTCCAAGCCGTTAAAAAGCCAAAGTGAGTACTGGAATGAGATTGACAGGACGCCAATGACCACTTTACCTGTTGATCATGAAGTAACGAAAAGAAAAGTGGCTCAAACAAAAGCAGTACAGATGCAGCTTTCAGAGTCTGAAACCGAGCATCTTTTAACAGACATTCATCTACCGTACACAACGGAAATGAACGATATTCTTCTATGTGCGCTCGGTCTTGCCGTTCAGGAGTGGACAGGTGAATCCCATGTACATGTGCAGCTTGAAGGTCATGGAAGAGAGGATATTTTATCAGGGCTGGATGTCTCCCGCACGGTTGGATGGTTTACGAGTATGTACCCAGTCGTACTGAAAGCAAAGCCGGATCAGACCGTAGCTGAGGCTATTAAAGGAACGAAAGAGATGCTGCGGCGTGTCCCGAATAAAGGGATCGGCTACGGGATTTTAAAATACCTCACAGCCACCGAATCGTCAGGACAGCATGTACAGCCTGAAATCAGCTTGAACTATCTGGGGCAGATTGATCAGGAAGTGACGACAGAACTCTTTAGACCGTCCGCCTATGATATGGGACGACAAGCAAGCCCTGATTCAGAAGCTGTCTATAAGCTGAATCTCAGTGGTCTTGTTCAACATAATCGATTCATGATGTCGTGTTCCTATTGTACAGATGAATATGAAGAACAAACGATACAGCAGTTCATGGCATTGCTAAAAGAAAAAATCCAATCCATCATGACTCATTGTTTAGCGCAGCACGAACGAGAATTTACGCCAAGTGATTTCTCTGCTGGTGACCTTGAAATGGATGAAATGGACGATATATTTGACATGCTTGAGGAGAAATTGACCTAACAACATGAGATCAGTCATAAAAACGGGAAGGGAGGATGAAATAGATGAGTTCATTTAAAAGGGATCAAGTTCAAGACATGTATTATTTGTCACCGATGCAAGAAGGCATGCTGTTTCATACCCTCCATCACCAAGAAAAGGGCTTTTATGTAGAGCAAATGGATATGAACGTAAAGGGCACACTGCGTCATGACTTACTTGAGAAAAGCATGAATGTCATCGTGGAGCGGTACGATATTTTTCGTACCGTATTTCTCCACGAAAAAGTGAAGCGCCCTGTCCAAGTTGTGCTGAAGAAACGTCCTTTTACGCTTGATGTGGTGGACATGCAGAATCTTTCTGAAGACGAACAGCTTGTACGTCTTGAGACATTTAAACAACAGGATCGCCTGAGAGGATTTGACCTTTCGAAGGATGCTCTCATGCGGGCAACTGTTTTCCAAACGGGCCCTGCCAGCTATCGCTGGATATGGAGCTATCATCATATCCTTCTTGATGGCTGGTGCTTTGGGCTTGTGGTGCAGGAGTTATTTGCGATTTATCATGCCCTTTTACATGACATCCCTTACAAACTGGAACCGGTTAAACCGTACAAAGAATATATTCAATGGCTTGAAAAACAAGATAAACAAGCATCACTTCAATATTGGCAGCAATCATTAGCCGGGTTTGATGGGCAATCTACCTTTAAAGAACAGAGAAAGCAAACGAATGAACATGAATTAGGCGAATTGGAATGGTCGATGAGCAAGGGAGAAACAGCTGCTTTATCAGAGTTAGCGTTCCAGCAAAATGCAACGTTAAGCAGTGTGCTGCAATCGGTCTGGTCAATTCTGCTGAGCAGATATCAGCGTTCAAATGATGTGCTGTTTGGCACGGTTGTGTCGGGGCGTCCGGCAGATTTGGCTGGTGTTGACAGAATGGTTGGCTTGTTCATCAATGTCATCCCAAGAAGAATTCAGCTGACAGATGACATGACATTCCGTTCTCTTCTGTCAGAAACGCAGCAGCAGTCCCTTGCAGCCGAGCCGCATCAATATATTCCGATTTATGATATTCAGGCAAAGACAGGGCATCAGCCACTCATTGATCATATTGTCGTGTTTGAAAATGTCCCAGCCGCAAAGAAGGACGAGCAAGAGGCGCGGTTAGGATTTACTGTGGAAAACATGAATGTGTATGAAAAATCGAACTATGATCTCAATTTGCTGGCATCACCAGGAGAACAATTGCAATTGAAGCTGGCCTTTAACAAAAAAGCATTTGATCCTCAATTTGTTCAACGGTTAAAGGAGCAGCTGAGTTTATTGATGAGCGAGGCGATCAAGCATCCTGATCAATCGGTTCATACACTTACACTTGTCACGAAACAGGAAAAGCAGCTGATTCTTGAGGAATGGAATGCGCCCGAGCTTGAGCATGACCAGCTATATTTGTCGAAATGGTTTGAGCATAATGTCCGCAAACAGCCGAATGCGGTCGCATTATCAGCAGGTGAGCACACGATGACATATGCGGAGCTGAATGAACAAGCTAACCGATTGGCAAGACATTTGCAAAAAAATGGGGTCACGCATCAAACGGTCATCGCCATTTTAGCGGGCCGCACGCCTGAACTGATTGTCAGTCTACTTGCTGTCTTAAAAGCAGGTGCAATCTATGTGCCAATTGATCCCGAGTATCCAGAAAGCCGCATTCAATACATGCTTAAAGACAGCGGGGCAACGCATCTACTGACTCACTCATCCTTTATCGGTCAAGTGAAGGGACTTGCGTTTGATGGAAAGTATCTGTTTGCAGATGATCAAGAAATTTCACTGATGAGCTCAGAGAATCTGCCGCTTGAAGCAGGCTTACACGATACGGCTTACATCATGTATACGTCTGGTACAACAGGTCAGCCAAAAGGCATCATGACGACCCATTCCAATATTGCCCGGGTGGTCAAAAATACAAACTACTTAACCATTTCAGAAACAGATACACTGCTGTCATTATCCAACAGCGTATTTGATGGCTTTACATTTGATGTGTATGGCGCACTTTTAAACGGAGCGAAGCTTGTCTTGCCGAAAAAAGAGACCATTTTAAACATGGGCGAGCTGACGGGATTGATTAAAAGGGAAAACATTTCTGTCATGTTTGTTCCAACGGCATTATTTAATCTCCTTGTTGATGAAGAAACCGACTGGATGCGTAGTGTGCGCAAGGTGCTATTCGGAGGAGAGCGAGCATCGGTACAGCATGTGAGGAAAGCCTTTGCTGTCATGGGGAAAGGCAGACTCATCAATGTCTATGGCCCAACCGAATCAACAGTATTCGCCACTTATTATCCAGTCGATGAGGCTCTGCCGATGGAAGCCCGTTCGATTCCAATCGGAAAGCCGCTCAACCAGACGGGTGCTTATATATTGAGTCAGCACAGGCAGCTTCAGCCGATTGGAATGGTCGGAGAGCTTTGTCTGAGCGGCAAAGGGCTTGCGAAGGGGTATTTGAATCGTCCTGATCTGACAAAACAAGCCTTTATCGCGCATCCATTTGCTGCGGGAGAAAGGCTGTATCGTACAGGAGACTTGGCTTATTTTCGAACGGACGGTTTGATTGAGTATGCAGGCAGAGTGGATGATCAGGTGAAAATTCGCGGTCACCGAATTGAGCTGTCAGAAATTGAAGCCCACCTTCTCATGCATCCAGGTGTAAAACAAGCGGCTCTTATAGCTGATCAGCATAACACGCAGCATACAAGGCTGCTCGCCTATATGACGTGTGAGGAGGAGTGGAAGGATAAACTGGATGTGATCAAATCAGGGCTGAAGGAAAAACTTCCGGCTTACATGCAGCCTCATGACCTGATCAGACTTGAGAAAATACCACTTACGCCAAATGGAAAGGTTGATAAACGTCAGCTGCCAAAGCCAGCGTTGCCTCAAGGAAACCGTCATGTGAAGCTTCCGGTAAATGAGGTAGAACAAAAGCTACTTGTGATGTGGCGGGAAGTGCTTGAACGAGAAGATATCAGCACAGATGACCATTTCTTTGAGCTTGGCGGGCATTCATTAAAAGCGATGTCGCTTTTATCCAAGATGTCGAAGGAATTCGATGTTCAGGTGCCTATTCACTTGCTGTTTGAGACGCCTACCATTGAAGCAATCAGCCGTTATATTCAACAGCAGGATCAGGAAGCAGCCGGCTATCTTGTATTCAATGAATCTCAAACGCCAACAGTCTTTGCTCTACCGCCATTACCAGGCTATGGCTTTATCTATCAGGAAGCCGCAAAAACGCTCGATGGTGTTCGTTTGATCGCCTTTGACTTTATTGAAGCTGATCACCGAATCACGCAATACGTTCAGCATATCCAGCACCTTCAGCCTGAAGGACCGCTGACTTTGATGGGTTACTCTGGCGGGTGCTACCTAGCCTTTGAGCTTGTTCAATCGCTCGAACAAGCAGGGCGGACCGTCGAAAAAGTCATCATGATCGATTCCTATAAGAAAATAGGAGAAAGTGATTTAGAAGGACGATCCATTGATGACGATATTGCAGCGATCGTCCATCAGTCGAAGCAAAGCGAACTTGCCCAAGCGGAGCTCATTCAAGACGCGCTTGCTCAAAAAACGAGGGCTTACTATGAAACTTTTGTTAAGGGGGTGAACCAAGGAGAGATACAAGCAAACATTGATTTCATCCAATCCGAAGAAAACATTGCGATACCAGAATGGATGGAACATTGGGAAACTGCGACGACCGGCGCTTATCGACAATATCAAGGCTATGGTCAGCACGCCGACATGTTCAAAAACAAAGAATGTGCCGCCCGAAATGCACAGCTAATTAAAGAAATAGTCCATCATAAAAATAGAGAAACAGTCTTGTGAACTTTAGATGAGGCAGGGGTGCACATTGGCAGCCCTGCCTGACAAAAAAGGGAAGGAACTCATATGAAACCATCAACCATTAATCAATCGAATGTACATGAATCAATGGATACGATTTTACAAGATGTACAGAAAACCATTTTACAAACCAACGAAATCGAACGCTTCGCTGTTTTTTCTCGTGAAAAAACCATTCGACCACGGCCATATCACCTCTCTCATTTATTTCTAGACCAACACATGGAGCAGGAGGCCGCAACTGAATGGATACAAACGCAAATGGCTTCACCTGCTTTAGCGGACATGCCCCCAGCCATTTCCTATGGAGGGGATATAGATGTTCGTGCAGGAGCTCAAACCTTGCAGGACGCTCTAACTGAGGCAGCCAAAACAACAAATGGGCTGACTTATATCATCAATAGTGAAAACGAGCTCACGCAATCCTACGCGCAGTTAAAGGAGGATGCCGAGCGGGTGTTGACGGGTTTAAGGGCACTAGGGCTTGAGCCAGGAGATCCTGTGTTCTTTCAATTTTCATCGAATCATGCGATGGTCACGGCTTTTTGGGCATGTGTGTTAGGCGGATTTGTCCCAACACTTGTGTCGGCAGCCCCGACCTATCGGGAAATGAATGCCTCAGTGAAGAAGCTTCATCACGCTTGGGACCTGCTGGAGCATCCGCTCATTCTCACGGATGACTCGCTGATTGATGAGGTGCAAGGCTTGGCTTTACTGTGGCATACAGATCAATTACGTGTGGCAGCCGTTGAACCAATGCTTACTTTAGATAGAGATCTAGAAGCACACCCAGTCACGCCCGATGATTCCGTCTTTTTTATCTTAACGTCTGGAAGTACGGGGATGCCTAAATGCGTAGAGCATTCTCATAGAAGTGTGCTGGCGAATGTCAAAGGAACAGTGGCAGCCAATGGGTTTACACAAGAGGATGTCTCGTTAGACTGGATGCCATTAGATCATATTGGCGGCATTGTCATGTTCCATCTTGTCAATGTGTACACAGGCTGTGAGCAAATTCGAGCAAGAACAGATGACTTCATCGCTCAGCCGCTGCGCTGGCTTGACTGGATGGACCGTTATCGTGCAACGAAGACATGGGCACCTAACTTCGCATTTGCGATGATCAATGATTATGAGAAAGAAATCTCTTCGGGATCGTGGGATCTTTCTGCTATGACTTGTATGATCAATGGGGCAGAAGCGGTTGTGCCGAAGACGATTCACCGGTTTTTACACCTGCTCGCACCGCACGGCTTAAAAGGAGACGTCATCAGACCAGCTTTCGGCATGTCAGAAATCTCATCAGCCGTTGTCTTCTCTTTTGCGATTGAGCGGGGAGATGAAAACAGCGGGGTTCTGACCTTTGAGGAAACATCGCTGACAGAGCAGCTAAGACCAGCAGAGGCACGCGAAACTGGAACCGTCAGCTTTACAGAGCTCGGGAAACCGATTCCGGGTATCACGATTCGTATCGTCAACCATGAGCATGAGCTTCTTCCCGAAGATCATATTGGCAGCGTGCAAATCAAAGGGCCGACGACAATGAAGGGCTATTACAAGAATGACGAAGCGAATCAAGAGGTTTTTCAAACAGAGGGCTGGTTCCACACGGGTGATTTAGGTTTTCTGCATGAAGGAAGACTGACATTAACCGGTAGAGAAAAAGACATGATCATCATCAACGGGAAAAATTATCACAACTATGAAATTGAAGCCATGGCAGAGGAAGTACCCGGCGTAGAAACAAGCTTTGTGGCAGCTTGCTCCGTTCGGATGGAGGCATCTGCATCCGATGAACTGATTCTCTTTTTTACACCGAAGCTGTATGAGCCTGCTTATATTATGAGGGCTAGCCAGCACATTAAAACCCATATTGCGACAAAAATGGGTCTTTATGCATCAAGGATTATTCCTGTCCAGAAGCATGCCTTTCCGAAAACAAGCTCTGGAAAAATAGAAAGGGCACAGCTCAAGACAAGGTGGCAGGAAGGTGAATTCGACGAAATCATCAAGGAACTGGACATCAGACTTGAAAATGAACACACCTTGCCTGATTGGAGTTATCAAAAGAAGTGGACACCCGCTCCGCTTCATGAAACGGAAAAGCAAACAGAAGGGGACATGGTGATCTTTGCAGATGAGTTAGGGCTGGCAGATCAATTGAAATTCCTCTCAAACCATGAACAAACCTATATCACGGTTGAACCGGGTCAAGCATTCACACAACTCACACCCACTCACTTCATCATCCACCCGAATCGGCCGTCAGACTACGAACAACTCTTTGAGACGCTCCGTTCGTATGGCGTTTCGGTGAAACAAATCATTCACCTTTGGAACTACACAAACAAGAAAGACACATTACAGGCGGAAATAGCGAAGGAAGCACAGAAAGCTGGCAGCATGAGTGCATTGTATGTAACAAAAGCGATCGCCGCCTATGAGGAACCTGTAGAGATGACCTTTGTCTCCGCTCATGCGATGAATTTGCCAGAAGACAAAGTACATCATGTGGAAAAAGCAACAACAGCGGGATTGATGACAGCTGTTCAGCATGAATGGCCGTTTATCAAGGTGCGATGTCTTGATTTTTCTCTCACAGAATCGGTTGGTCATTCTCATGTATCGGCGATCATGACAGAGCTCATCCATGGCACAAGTCAGCATGTCGCTGCTTATCGTGAAGGTGTTCGTTATATTCCTCTTATAGCGCCGCTTCATCTGGAAAGTGAACAAAAGAGGAAAAAACCGCCATTTGAATCATCCGGGCTTTACGTGATGACGGGCGGGCTTGGCGGAATAGGACGGATGCTAAGTGAACATCTTCTAACATCCTATCACGCGCATCTTGTGCTGCTTGGAAGAAAGGCACGAGAAGCTTTAAGTGCGGAGCAGCAAGACGTATTGACCTCACTTGAGAAACAAGCGGAAAAACGCGGCGGCACTGTTCATTATGAAGAAGTGGACTTGACGGATGCAAAAGCCCTTGAAGCCCTTATCTCGAGACAAGAGGTGGCTCATGGAAAAAGGCTGCATGGTGTGATTCATTTCGCTGGCATCATTCAAGAAGAGCTGCTTGCGGACATGTCGTCTGCGTCCTTACATGCGATGTACGAAGCAAAGGTATATGGCACGATTGCGCTTCATGAAGCGGCTTCTAAACGGCAGAATGTCTTATTTCTTTCTAGCTCATCAGCACGAACGTTAAAGGGCGGGATGACCGTAGGCGCTTATTGCGCTGCCAATGATTTCGTTGAACAATTTGCTCATTATCAGAGGCTGACTTCTACCGTGAAGCCGTACTGCTTTAGCTTTAGCATGTGGGATGAGATCGGCATGAGCGAGGGTTCGATGATCAAAGGCATGTTAAAAGAAAGAGGCTATCTTCCGATTCCGAAGCGGGCAGGCTTGCAGACGATGCTGGCATGTTTGATGACAGATGCACCTCTCATTTATATGGGATTAGATCGGTCGAAGCAGGACATTCAAGAGATGCTCCATGCGAAGAGCCGAACAGAGAAAGCCGTGTATGTCTTTTTCAAAACCGACAAAACAAAAGCCATTGAAGAACGGCTGTATCAGTCCATTTATACGTCTTTGCAGTCTCATCTATCTGGTGAATATTCCGTCCATCTATTTCCTGAGGAATATTGGAAAGAATCAGAGGATGGCATGCCGGATGAAGCGCATTTTAAAGCACTCATTGAGGAAAGTGGCCAGGAAGCCGAGGACAGAGCGCCTCAAACGGAGACGGAGAAACTTTTGGCAAGCATTTGGTCCGAACTGCTTGATGTCTCAAATATCAGCTGTGGTGATCATTTCTTTCTACTCGGGGGTCATTCACTCAAGGCGACGCAAATGCTGTCTGCGGTGAGACAAAAAATGGGGTTTGATGTGCCTCTCGCTGTTCTTTTTGAGCATACGAGACTTGGGGAATTAGCGGCATGGATCGATTCGCATGCAAAAGTGGATGAAGCGGTACAGGTGCGGAAAATGGCAAAGGGTCAGAAGATTCCGATGTCCTATGCCCAGCAAAGACAGTGGTTTCTCTATCAATTACAGCCTGATCTGCCATTTTACAATAATACAATTTCCTTTCGGGTGAATGGATCTTTAGATGTGAAGGTGCTTCAGCGCAGTCTACAGCAAATGGTGCAAAGGCATGAGGCGCTTAGAACTTCCTTTACCATGAACGGCGATGAACCGGTGCAGATCATCCATGAGCATATGACCCTTCCAGAGCTTGAAGTGGTGGATCTATCAGATCTGACGTCACAGGAAGAAAAAGAACAAAAAGCGGCTGAGTGGGCAAAAAGAGAGGCAAGCACAGCTTTCCGCTTAGAGCATGATCCGCTCTTTCGGGTAAAACTAATTCGGTTGTCGGACACAGATCATTTGTTGCTAATGTCCATTCATCACATTGTGTCAGATGGCTGGTCGGTTGGGATTGCCGCAAGAGAGCTGTCTGAATGGTATACAGCGATGATTGACAAGAGAGAGCCTGATCTTTCGCCGCTGCCAATACAATATGCGGATTACGCCCTATGGCAGAAGGAGTATTTGACTGGAGAGACGCTCCAAAAGCAGGTTTCCTATTGGAAGGAGCAATTTGCTGTCCCTGTAGAAGATTTGGTTTTGCCGTATGACTACCCGCGGCCAGCCGTTCAATCCTACAAGGGAAAAACGAAAAAATACCACCTGTCGAAGTCGCTGTCTGAGCAGCTGGCAGCTCTTTCTAAAAAAACAGACAGCACCCTTTATATGACGCTACTGACCGCCTTTTCTACCTTGCTGCACCGTTTGTCTTCACAGGATGAGTTTGTGATTGGGTCAGTCATTGCTGGGAGAAATCGGACGGAGATGGAGCATCTCATCGGATTTTTCGTCAATACGCTGGCACTTCGGATCGATCATAGCGGGAATCCTGCTTTCACTGACCTATTAGAACGGGTGAAAGAAACAACAATGGGCGCTTATGCGCATCAGGATGTGCCGTTTGAGATGGTCGTAGATGAGCTGAATATTGTACGTGAGGCTGGCAAACAGCCGCTGTTTCAGGTCATGTTCGTTTTGCAAAATCTTCCTCTTGAGGCTTCTCCGATGGGGGAGGCGACATCTGTTTTAGCCATTGAAGATAACGATACCGCCAAATTCGATCTATCCCTGTTTGTTTTTGAAGGAGCGGAGGGTCTTCAACTAAAACTGGAGTATGATGTGGACTTATTTTCTGACGATACGATGGACCGGTTCCTTCGGTACTACGAGCAGCTGCTTGAGCGTATTTGTGAAAATCCAGCACAGCCGATTAGACAAATGAATTACCTGCCAGAAAAAGAGAAGCATCAACTGCTCTATGAATGGAGCGGCAAAACAGATCAGCCTGCAGGCCCGCTTCTCATCACTGAACGGTTTGAAGCGCAGGTGAGAAAGTCACCCGATGCCATCGCTCTCGAATTCGGGGAAGAGCAGTGGACGTATCGTGTGTTACAAGAGAAAGTCGACCGGCTTGCGGCTTCTCTGCAGCAGCGAGGTGTGACGCCGCATGAACCAGTAGGGCTGCTCATCGACAGGTCGCCTGAAATGATTCTTGGGGTGCTGGCGATTGTGAAAGCAGGAGGCGCCTATGTGCCAATTGATCCTGAATATCCAGATGCCCGCATTGATTATATGCTGAGGGATACAGGTATTCAGCTGTTACTGACAAAAAATAAATGGCTGAAAAAGGTGTCCATCAGTCAAACCGAACTCATTTGTCTTGATGAAGGATATGAAGAATTTTTATCAGAAGCAGAACTCATACCTGCTGCCTTAAAACCTGATGGACTCGCTTATATCAATTACACCTCAGGATCAACTGGACAGCCAAAAGGGGTATTGATCCCGCATCAAGCAGTCATCCGGCTTGTCTGTGAAACAGATTATGTCACCCTTGATGAACATACACGTATTTTACAAATTGCCAGCTTCTCCTTTGATGCCTTTACGTATGAAATATGGGGAGCCCTGCTAAACGGGGGAAGACTGATCCTGACCGATCGAAATACGATTTTATCAATGGATACACTGGCTGATACACTGACATCATACAAGATCACAACAGGATTTCTGACGGTGCCGCTGTTCAACCGATTGACAGAGGAACATCCAGAAGCTTTATCTGGATTCGATGCATTATTGGTCGGTGGTGATGCGCTCTCAGCTGCTCATATCCGCAAGGCACTGCCGTATTTACCGGAAGGGCTTTTAAACGGCTATGGACCAACTGAGAATACGACGTTCTCCTGTGTGCATCACATTCGTTCATTAGACGAAGGGCAGACGACCGTTCCTATCGGTCAGCCAATTGCTTATTCACAAGCCTATGTATTAGACGACCAGCTGCAGCCGGTTCCGCAGGGTGTCATTGGAGAAATCTACGTTGGCGGAACAGGGCTGGCACTCGGCTACCTTGGAGATGAAGAAAAAACATCGCAATCATTTATCCCGCATCCTTTCCATAAAGGAGAGCGTTTATATAAAACAGGTGATATGGGCCGCTGGCTCCCAAATGGCATCATCGACTGCCTTGGAAGAATGGATCATCAAGTGAAAATACGCGGACATCGCGTCGAATGCGGAGAAATTGAAGCCGCTATGCTGAGTGTTGAAGACATCGTAGAATGTGCGGTTATTCCGCATCAGCACGAGAGTGGTCATAAGCGCCTGATCGGTTACTTTGTCCAAAAAGGTGCATCGACTCAGCAAGACCTTCGCCGCAAGTTAAAAGATAGACTGCCAGATTATATGGTACCGAGCCTATTCATAGAGCTCGAGGAACTGCCGCTCACGCCAAACGGCAAGGTAGATCAAAAGCATCTCCCGCCGCCAGTGTGGAGACAGGAAGAAGCAGACAAACCAGCAGATCAGGCACTCAGTGAGGAAGAACGAGTGCTGGAAAAGGTGTGGACTCAGCTTCTTGGCACTCCTTCAATCGGTGTTCATGATAACTACTTTGAGCTTGGCGGAGATTCTATTATTGTCATACAAATGGTGGCACGCCTAGCACAGGAAGGCTACATCATACAGCCGAGAGATGTATTTGAAAAACAGACCATTTCACAGCTGGCACGCGCTATGAAAAAAGCAGATGTATCTGTGTCCTATGATCAATCACCTGTTACAGGAAATGTTCGTCTGCTTCCAATCCAATCTTGGTTCCTTGAACAATCGATGACAAACCAAGATTATTGGAATCTATCAGCGCATATTGAATTCAAGCAATCGATACAACCCGAGCAGTTAACACAAGTTCTTTCAAAGCTTGTCGATCATCACGATATGCTGAGAGCCATTTATACAAAAGCAGCAGACGGTACATGGATTCAAACCATTCGTGCGCCTGGCATTATCCCTTGTTTCACTTTCTTTGATTTGACGGATGTTTCTCACGAGGAAGCACTAGAGCAAATTCGCTTGGAGACAAGCGCTTGTCAAGGAACATTGTCATTAGAGCGGGGAGAAGTGATCAAAGCCATTCTTTTTCAGACAAGTGATCGTACGTCTGAACTCTTTATCGCAGCCCACCATCTTGTGATGGATGGAATATCGTGGCGCATCATACAGGAAGATGTATTAAATGGGTTAAAGCAGGTTGCGGCAGGGCAGGAGATCACGCTTGCAAAGAAAACCGCTTCCTATCAGCAGTGGGCAGAGGCACTCTATGAATATGCACAAACCGATCAATTACAAGTGCAGGTTCCTTTTTGGGAAAAGATCATGAATCAAGAGGAAGAAGGTTCTCCTTTTCAACCACCTGCGCTTTTCAATATAGAAGAACATGCAGAGATCCTGACTATTCAATTGACGAAGGATCAAACAGACATTTTACTAAGGCACGCATCACAAGCGTACCGAACAGAGGTCAACGATTTACTCCTGTCAGCACTTGCGCAAGCTGTTGGAAAGCCACTACTGATTACGTTAGAAGGACACGGACGCGAGGATTTATTTGAACAGATGGATTTGTCACGGACAGTCGGCTGGTTTACAAGCTCTTATCCTATTTTTATTCCTTTTATTCAAACCGATGTTGAGAGACAAATTAAAGATGTCAAAGAAACCTTAAGAGCTGTGCCGCAAAAGGGGATCGGCTATGGCTTACTTCAATACATGACCGCATCACGTTTACTTAAAACGGCAGCGCCGCAGGTGAGCTTTAATTACCTTGGACAATTAGATCAAATAGATGGTGAGGCAAATCTGTATATAGCAGATGAACGAAATGGACATGTACATGACCCAAAAGCAGAAAGACAGCATTTGATCGATGTGTACGGATACGTTGTCAGTGGTCAGCTTCAGATGAATTTTATGATCAATCGTGAACTGCTTCAGGAGGAAGAGGTGCGTCAGTTACCTGAACGATTTAAAGAAAAAATGGAGGGCATTTTGACGCATTGTGTAGAGGCAAAAGGCGGCTTTACGCCATCTGATTTTCCAATGGTCCAGCTGACGCAAAAGCAAATAGATGAGCTTCCAGACAATGTGGTAGATGTGTATCCATTATCTCCGATGCAGCAAGGGATGCTGTTTCATGCACTGTTAGATCAAGCATCACAGGCGTATTTTGGTCAGGTGCATATGACACTCGAAGGCTTAACGGACGGCGAAGCCTATGAAAAAGCATGGAATCTGCTTGTGGAACGTCATTCGATTTTACGGACAAGATTTGCTTGGGAGGGGCTAAAGGAGCCTGTCCAATTGATTCAATCAGAAGGAAGCATTCACCTCACTCAGCACGATGTGCGCCACCTGAGTGAAATGGATCAGAAGAAAACTATTGAGCGTTATTTACAATCCGATCGTTCAAAGGATTTTGATTTGGAAAATACGGCTGAACCGCTCATTCGTATCGCTTTGTTCCATCGTGACGAGAAAACTTGCACGTTTGTTTTTAGCTTTCATCATATTTTAATTGATGGCTGGAGCCTGTTCGGCTTGATTGAGGAATCCTTTTCAATGTATCGCTCGCTTGTGGATGAACGAGAGATGAACCTTCCTGCTGTGCGTCCATACAAAGATTTTATTGAGTGGCTGCAAAAGCAGGATCAAGAGAAGGCACAAGAGTTCTGGAAACATTATATGTCAGGAGTAGAGGAAGCCACACCACTTCCAGGAAACGGAGAGCAAGCTTCGGATGAAGGAGCAGGTATTGATCAAATTAGTATCAAACTGACGCCTGAAATGCAGCAGAAGCTGGAGAAAATGACAGGGACACAGAAGGTCACGATGAGCACACTGATTCAGGCGGCATGGGGTCTGCTCTTGCACCTTCATTCAGGCTCAGAGGATGTCGTGTTCGGTGTCACAGTATCTGGCCGGCCGGCGGACTTACCAGAGGTTGAAAGCATGACAGGGCTCTTTATTAACACCTTGCCGCTTCGTTTGCCGATCACACCAGACAGGACCATTGCCGAACTGCTTACGCAGACGCAGGAAACGGTTTTTCACATGCGAGAATTCGAGTATACCGTACTCCCAGATATTCAGCAGATGACCCAAATTTCGAATGGAGAATCATTGTTTAACAGCATTGTCGTGTTTGAAAACTACCCGATTGAATCTGTAGAGCCGTATGGTGTACGGATCTTAGACATAGCTAGTCATGAAGAAACCAACTATGACCTGACCCTCGTGGCTGTCCCGGGAGATACGCTGGAGCTTCGGGTCACATACCGCTTCAATCAATATAAAGAAAAACAAATACAATCGCTGATGCAGCAGCTGGTCCATACACTTGAAGCCATGACAGAACAAGTGGAGACACCACTCTCTTCCTTCACGATCGTGACAAATAAAGAAAAAGAGCGGATGATCACCGATTGGGCGAAAAATGCACAAGTCAGCGTGCTGTACCCAGATCAAGAAGAGGTCTATTCAGTTATTCATGATCCTTCGTGTGAGACGGAAATCTATGTTCTGAGCGAAGAGCATCAGCTCATGCCGGTAGGATTTCCTGGAGATATTTTTATCGGTGCAAAGGATATCAAGGCACTTTGCGGAGAGCTTGCCGATTGGATGGAGACGCATAAAATTCCGCATCCATTCAAACATCAAACAGGCGAATACCTCTATCCGACAGGGGATGTCGGCGTTTGGACTGAAAAAAACAAGATTCAGATTTTGGATTGGGTGTAGGAGGAGAAGAACGATGTTAATGAGTAGAAGAAAAGGACATGCAGCAAATCATATCGTCAGAATCAACGGAAAACGAATCGATCTCAAAGCATTAGAACAGGTCGTGATGCTTCATTTTCCGTTAAAGGAATGTGCATTCATCCCGAAGAAAAATGAAGAAGGTAGCCTCTCGCTTGTGCTATTTGCACAGGCGAAGGACCCTTCGCTAGCAAGAGAGGATCTAATGACAGGCGCGCTTCACCCTGATGAAGTGCCAGCCGCTCTCGTCTTATTGCCTTCCTTGCCAAGGACAGAAAGTGGAGCGGTCGATACAGAAGCACTGCTTTCGATTGACATCATTGATGAAGAGAGTTTGAGAAAGATAGAAGATCGTACGAAAGCTATAGATGGAGTAGAGGAAGCGGCTGCTCTCATTGAAAGTCAGACAGAAAAACAAACGCCTTATCACCTAGATGATCTGTTTCCTAATCGGCAGCGTGCGCAAGGGAACGAATCGATCTCGAAGGATGAAGAGGGCGAAACAAAGCAAGCATCCGCTCATGAAAAGCCGCCTGCACTTGTGTATGGCGGGGATGTCATCAAAAAACCAGGCACACCTGTCACACTGACAGAGGTGTTGATTCGATCAGCCTTTATGTCACCTGACCGCGGGGTGACCTATATAAAAGAAGGCGGGCGCACGTTGACCCAATCCTATCCTGAGTTACTCACAAACGCAGAACGGGTTCTGTCTGGTTTAAGGAAAGCAGGCCTGACAAACGGCGATCAAGTGTTACTACAATTGAAAGATCATCAAGATTTCATCACTGCGTTTTGGGGCTGTATTCTCGGTGGTATCATTCCGACTCCGGTTTCTGTACCGCCTGTTTATGATGAAACGAATCAAGCTGTGAACAAGCTGAAAGGCGTGTTTCGGCTGCAAAATGAACCGTTTATTATGACGAATGAAGCAAGTGCTGAGGACATTGCTGGGCTGCGTGAGTCATTTGAGGCAAAAGACATACCTATTTTAACAATCGAAACATTGCTCTCGTGTGAACCTGATGAACAGCATTATGAGCCAGAGCCAGATGAGCCTGTGCTTCAGCTGCTCTCTTCAGGTAGTACGGGTGTGCCAAAGTGTATCCGTCACAACCATCAAAGTATTTTATCTCGAATCATCTCCTTTGAGCAGACAAATGGCTTTACGCATGAGGATGTGTCGCTTAACTGGATGCCGCTTGATCATGTAGGAGGCATTGTCATGTTTCATGTGCATGACGTCTACTTTGGCTGCCAGCAGATTAGTCCATCCATCGATCAATTTATCGAGCGGCCGATGGTGTGGCTGGATTGGGTAGAAACATACGGCGTCACAAGGACATGGGCACCGAATTTTGCTTTTGCGATGATGAATGAATATGAGGACGACATTCGCAAGGGGAGCTGGGATCTCTCCACACTGACTTATATCATGAATGCAGCCGAAGCGGTTGTGCCAAAAGTAACGCAGCGCTTCATGCATATGATGGGTCAGCACGGATTAAGCCGTCATGCGATGGTGCCGGCGTACGGCATGTCTGAAACATCCTCAGCCATTGTTCAATCAAAGAAATTCATGCGGCATGGTGATCAGGATGGACAGCTGACGATTGATCAGACTTCGTTAACAGGTGAAATTCAATACGTGGCGCAAGATCATCCGCACAAAATGACGTTTACCGAAGTCGGTGCACCGATTCCGTCTGTATGGATTCGGATTGTAGACGAGCATCATCATGTGCTGCCAGAAGATCAGGTCGGGCGCTTGCAGGTGAAGAGTCCGACGATTATGATGGGCTATGATCAAAATGAGGAAGCCAATCAAGAGGTATTTGTGGAAAATGGCTGGTTTCACACGGGGGATTTAGGATTTATCCACGAAGGGCGTCTTGTTCTAACAGGCCGGGAAAAGGATATCATCGTCATCAACGGAGCCAACTATTTGAATTACGAAATTGAAGCAGTTGTGGAAGAGGTGGACGGGGTGGAAGTCACCTTTGCCGCTGCGTACGGCATCTACAATCCCGAATCAAGCAACGACACGCTTGCCGTCTTCTTTGTGACACAAAAGGATTCGCTAGAGGAACAAATCACGATGATTCAGCAGATTAGAGAGGCCATCATTCGTAAAATTGGCATAGAGCCCGATCACATCATTCCAGTGAAAAAAGACCAATTTCCAAAAACAGAAAGTGGAAAGATCCAACGTGCTCAATTAGGCGCGGCGCTAAAAGAAGGGGTATTCCGTGACATTGAAAGGGCACTGGACCTTGCTTCTGAAAATGAACAAACACTGCCAGATTGGTTTTTCAAACGCACTTGGGCAAAGGAGCGTATTGGTCCGTCTCAGCCTGCTGCTGATCATGTACTCGTTTTCGAGGATGAAAAAGGGCTTTACCAATCACTTTACGCCCATTTTGAAAAAAGAAATCAGCCCTATGTTTCTGTGAAAAAAGGACATGAATTTTTGCGTCTGTCCAAAGGGATGTACCAGATGAATCCGAGAATCAAGGGGGATTATGTCAGGCTCGTTGCAGCACTTGAAGCAGATGAATTAAAGACAGGGTGCATACTCCATTTGTGGAATGTGGCAGACAAAGAAGCCATTGTTGAGCCTGCGCAGTTCACAGAAATGCATGCGAGGTCCAATCAATCGATTTTGTACTTGTATCAAGCATGGAGGCAAGAAAACAAAGAGCCTGTCCGGCTTGTTGTGGTGACAAAGGGTGGTCAATTTGTAAGGCCTGAAGACGATCTTCATGTGGAGAAAACGTCGCTCGTTGGTTTATTAAAAACCATCCCGCAAGAATGGGAAGGAGCAGAGGTGTCCCATATTGATATTGAAGCGGAGCAAGTGGAGCAGGATGCAAAGCACATTGCTGATGAGCTGTCGGCGATTCATATAAAAGCAGAGGTGGCATACCGAAAAGGGCACAGGCTCGTACCAAAGCTGGAAAAAGTCAATATGATGAACGCACCTCAAACAGAAGGATTTTTAGAATATGAAGGACTTTATTTGCTGACCGGAGGACTCGGCGGTATTGGATTTGAACTGTCTAAGCAGATGCTCCAATTTGGCCTAAAGCTTGTATTGATTGGAAGGACTTCTTTGGAAGACAGCTTGGAAAAGAAAGAAGCGTTCTTACAGCTAAAAAGTCTCGGTGACGTTATCTATGTACAAGCGGATGTGACCGATTTAGCTGACGTGGAGCGGGCGATTTACAAAGCAGAAAAACATTTTGGTCAAACCATCCGGGGTGTGCTGCATTTAGCCGGTGCTGGCAATGTATCAGAGCATTTTCAGCATACAGATAAGTATACATTGGCGCATACGTCAGAAGAGGATTTTACAAAGGAACTGTCAGGGAAAGCAGACGGAGCGTTTGTCCTGCAGGAAGCCTTCAAGCATGATCCGGCAGTACCACTCGTCTTTTTTGGATCAGTAAATGGCTTTTTTGGCGGTACAACATTCGGGGCTTACTCTGCGGCCAACAGCTTTTTAGATGGGCTTGCGCACACGCTCACCTTTCAAGAAGGAAGACGGGCGATCTCTTTAAACTTTAGTATGTGGGATAATCTCGGTTTGTCTAAGGGGCATACCGGCGCAGCCCTTACCGTCCGCAAGGGATTTCAATTGATTGGAAAGAAGCAAGGTCTCCATTCATTATGTCTAGGTGCTCGGCTGAATGAAGCGCATCTATTTATCGGATTAGATGGAGCCAATCCAGAAATCGCAGCGTATCTTCAGCCAGCGCCAATACCGACTTTTGAGAAAAAGCTTTTTTACACAGTTCAGCCTGGCAAAGAAGTGCATGTGGAAGATATCGCAGGCGGAACAAAAGGTGACTGGGATATTCAGCAAGTACAGGAAATACCGAAAAAACTAGATGGCTCTATTGATCATGAAGCCGTTAAGCTGAATCATCACAAAAATGGACAACACCTTGAAAAACAATTGCCAGAAACGAAAACAGAGCAAATGCTTGCTGCCATATGGGAGGACATTTTAGACGTTGATCGTGTGTACAAAGAGGATCAATTCTTTGATCTTGGCGGACATTCATTAAAGGCGACTCAAACCATTTCACGGATCAATCATGAGTTTTCAATCAAGGCGCCTTTAAAAATATTATTTGAAAGCAAGCATCTGGCACATTTGGCGCAAATGGTTGATGACATCAAAGAGGCACCTGCTGTTCAGGAAGCCAATATTCCAAAGTTGGAAAAGCGAACAAGCTATGAGCTGTCACATGCTCAGAAGCGTATTTGGTTCTTATCCACATTGGAAAAGAGCCATCATTACAATATATTAGGTGCTTGGAAGCTGACAGGACAACTGCACATTCAAGCGTTAACAAAAGCGATTGGTCTCTTAACGAAACGTCATGAAGCACTACGCGCAACTTTTCAATCGCTTGGTGGCAAGCCAGTTCAACTGATACGTGAAGACCTTCCGCCATCCGTCACTGTTGCGAACTTCTCATTATTTAATGAAAAAACAAGAACGAGAAGACTCAAGCAGCTTATTCAGCAAGAAGCGAACCGCATTTATGATTTAGAAAGAGGGCCTCTTGCGCAGTGGACGATTGTGGATATGGGCAATGAAGAATTTTATCTTCTTTGCGCGCAGCACCATATCATTTCAGATGCATGGTCGCTCAGTCTGCTCATTCAGGAGTTAGAAGTGGCATATGACGGGCTTCTTGCAGATGAAGCGCCGCAGCTCCCAGCGCTAGAAATCGAATGGACAGATTATGTCCATTGGGAAAATAAGCAAGTAATGCATCATCAATTAGACCAAGCCTATTGGCTCGATCATTTACAAGGTGATCTTCCGGTGTTAGAGCTGCCGTTTGACCGTCCTCGTCCGCCAGTTCAAACATTTAACGGCGCTACAGAGCAAATTGTCTTGGAAGATACGCTTATCCGCCGTTTGCAGGCTTTGTCCAAGCAGCAGGGCACAACGCTGTTCATGACGATGCTGTCAGCGTACTACGTCCTGCTTCACAAGCTGTCCGGACAGACAGATATCATCATTGGTTCGCCGATCGCAGGGCGAGGTGCCAAGCAATCAGAGAAGCTTGTTGGAATGTTTGTGAATACACTCGCGCTGAGACAGGATATCTCCACAGCAGATACGTTTGCTGATGTCATGGAAAACGTGAAGGAGATGACATTAAAAGCCTTCGAGCATCAGCGTTATCCATTTGATAAGCTTGTCGATGATCTTTCATTAGATAGAGATTTAAGTCGATCGCCTATTTTCCAAGTGGCGATGGGTTATGTAACAGATTCGCTCCATGTCAATCTCAAAGGGCTGACAAGTGAACATGTGATGGTTCATCATACAGTGTCTAAATTTGATCTCACCTTACATGTATTTGAACAGGGGGATCAGCTGTCGATCCATGTGGAATACAATACAGATTTATTTGATCAAGAGACCATTCATCGTTATATGAATTATTATCTTCATCTGCTAGATGGTATGACAGCTCAGCCTGAACGTACATTTTCTGATTATTGCTTAATGGACAAAGCGGAACAGGCTGCGATGATCATAGGGAAAAACCAAACGGCTACGCCATATCCAAAGCGCACCATTCAAGAGCTGTTTGAAGAACAGGTGCAGCGTGATCCGCACCGCATTGCCTTGTCTTATTTGGAAGAGCACATGACGTATCAAGAGTTGGATGAGAAGGCAACACAGCTTGCTGCTTACTTGCAATCAAAAGGAGTTGCACCAGGTTCACTTGTACCGATGCTTTTTGATCGTTCCTTTGACATGATTGTCTCAGTGCTAGGCATTGTCAAATCTGGTGCTGCATATGTTCCAATGTCACCAGAATATCCAGATGCGCGAATCCGCCTCATTGTTCGCGATACGCAAAGTGATGTGATCATCACTCAATCTCATTTAATAGAGCGTCTAGTAGACTTTACAGGTACAAAGATTGAGATGGACAAGCCATTACCAGTAACAGATGCAGTGTATCAAAGAGAACAATCAATCATTGGAGAAGACCAGTTAGCCTATGTCAACTACACATCAGGCTCAACAGGTACACCAAAAGGCGTCATGCTCCCCCATGCAGGAGTTGTCCGTCTGGTTCGAAAAACAAACTATATAAAACTAGGTCCAGATGATAAGATGCTTCAGCTCTCAAACTATGCTTTTGATGCCTTTACATTTGAGTTGTGGGGCATGCTGCTGAATGGCGGTCAGCTCATTCTGATTCCGAAATATGCCGCACTGAATATGGATGAATTATCACGGCTGATCAAAGTGCATCAAGTGACAGCCAACTGTCTGCCAACCGCTTTATTCAATCGGCTGGTGGAGCACGATCCAAAAAGTGTAGCAGGCTACCGCACATTACTCGTTGGCGGAGAAGCGATGTCCAGTGAGCATGCACGAAAGGCACTGCCACATATGGAGGGTGTACTCATCAATGCTTACGGCCCAACAGAAAACACGACCTTAGCCACAACACATCAAGTCATGCACATGCCAGAGGAAGCAAGGTCAGTTCCGATTGGTGTCCCAGTATCGAATTCAACTGTTGTCATACTAGATGATGCGCTCAACCCAGTGCCAGCAGGCGTCAAAGGAGAAATTTACATCGGCGGCACAGGGCTGGCAAAAGGCTACCTTCATGATCCAGAGCGGACGCATGAACGGTTTATAGACAATCCATTCCCTGAACTAGGGGGAGACAGGCTGTATCGTTCAGGTGATCTAGGTACATGGCGTTCAGATGGCACCATTGAATATCTCGGCCGAAAAGACAACCTCGTGAAAATTAGAGGCTACCGGATTGAATGTGGAGAAATAGAGACAGCTCTCCTCAAGCATCCACAAGTAAAAGAATGTACAGTCATCGCCAAAACGTATGGCAGCTCAAAACGGCTGGCGGCCTACCTTGTTACAGACGGAGAGAATCCTGTTTCAGGCTGGAAAGCATTTTTACAGGAAAGCCTGCCAGGCTACATGATTCCAAGTTACTTTATTGTAATGGACGAAATGCCAGTCACAACAAACGGAAAGGTTGATCAAAAAGCACTGCCAGACCCAGCAGAAACGATCTCTCTTTCTCAAGGGGATGACAAACCAGTCACCGAAACGCAGCAGCTGATTGTCACAGCTTTCAAGGACGTGCTTGGTGTCAAACAAGTAGGCATACATGACTCATTTTTTGATTTAGGCGGCGATTCAATTATGAGTATCCAAGCTGTTGCCAAATTAAAAGAACAGGGGATTCGTGTGGATCCAAAATGGATTTTCATGCATCCAGCGCCGGCTCAGCTAGCCGCACATGTGGACGCAATGCCAGAGGCCGGAGAGCACGTCGAAAGGTCTCCAAAGGACTACGTGATTGAGCTGAAAAAAGGCGATCCAGCCGTACCGAGGATTTTCTTTGCACCGCCTGCCGGTGGAACGGTGATGGGCTATATCGATGTGGCTAAGCTAATGACACATCAAGGTGCTGTGTACGCCTTGCAGTCTCCTGGCTTATATGAGGATGAAGAACCGCAATTCCTCCATTACACAGAGCTTGTGTCCATATTTGTTGAAGCCATTGAGACCTTCTATCGACCTGGTGTTGACTATCTAGCAGGGCATTCAATGGGCGGGCACCTTGCCTACGGAATGAATCAGCGGCTCTGCCATGCAGGAAAAGCGCCGAAAGGACTCATCATTTTAGATACCGTCCCTGTGTTAAGAGATGAGGCAGATCAGGCGCTCCATGCGGATATGAACGAAGAAGAAGTGAAAATGCTTGCGCTTGTCCTTGGAATGGGGAATCTTGTCGGCATCCAGCCAGAAGCATTACAAGGGCTGAGCTTCCAAGAAGTGAAGCAAAAAATACTCAAAGAGGCAGAAAAGGATGAAGTGGTTCATCAATTTATGAATGATCAGTATTTAGATAAATATTTGCAAATGCAAACGCATAATACAATCATGTCACAAGCCATTGAATTAGAAAAAGAACCATTCGATGTGCCGTTTTATATTGTACAAAGCAGTGATCACGCCATTGATTTTCAGAAGAAGTTCTCAGACTGGGAGGCTTATACGAAAGGATCATGCTCGTATTATCACATCAAAGGAGACCATGTCACCATGATGAAAAGGCCGCAGGCAGATGAACTGGCACGGATTCTTCAAACGATGATAAAGGGGTAAGAACATATGAACCATTTATTTAAAACCTTTGAAAAAAAATCAGACCTTATTCAACTTATTTGTTTTCCTTTTGCAGGCGGTTATTCCGCCTCGTACCGCCCGCTTTTTGAACAGCTAAAAGGCACTGCCGAAGTAACAGCAGCAGAGCCCCCAGGTCATGGAACCAATCTCATGCCGCTCGAAACGAGCATTGACCGATTGGCTGAGCTATACAAAGAAGGGCTCATGGGTAACTTGAACCGCCCATTTATCCTGTTCGGACATTCCATGGGAGGACTTGTTGTGTATAGACTGGCTCAGCTGCTAGAAAAGGAAGGAATCGATCCTGCAGCAGTCGTGATCTCGGCTATTCAGCCGCCGCAAACAAAACGACAGATCCTGACCCATTTATCGAATGAAGCATTTGTTCAGCATATTGCCGAAATGGGCGGGATTCCAAAGGAATTATTAGAGAACAAACCAATGATGGATTACTTTACGCCGTCCTTACGTGCAGACTATCAGGCGCTGGAAACCTTCCAGCACAAAGATCAATCCATCATCGAAACACCCGTTTATTTATTCAATGGAACAAAAGATGAAAAATGCATGAAAGATGCAAATGGCTGGCTGCCATGGGCAAAAACCATCGAACGCACCAATTTCGAAGGAGGGCACATGTATATCAACACACACCTCGAGCCCTTCGCAGAACAGATGAGACATGTGATTGACGTTGCAAGCAAACAACAATTAATGAAACTTTAAAAGAAAGCGGTCCTCCTTAAAGGGACCGCTTTTTCTTATGAATTCCGCTTTTTCACCACATTCCCGCCAATCACTCCGCCAATGACCAGCACACCTCCGATGAGATGATACCAATCGATTGTTTCATGTAAAATGAGAACCCCAGCGGCAACTGTAATAAACGCAGATAAATTGTTAAAGATGCTGACCTTTGCCGCTTCAAGCTGAGAAAGGGCATAGTTTGATAAATATGCCGTGAGAAGTGATGAAAGAATGCCTAAAAAGAGCATTGACCATACAAAGGATGGTTGTGTAAATGGGCTGAAAAATTGCGGCATTGTCCCGTTTACTGAATGCTGGATGAGCGCAGCGGCATTGAAGAAGACAAATCCAAAGAATGTCATCACGAAAGTGAGTTCAATCACATGGAAGCGCCGTGTAATCACCCGGGCAAATACACTGTATGCACTGGAGGATAAGGCTGAAAGTAATATCAGTCCATAGCCGATCATGTGTGAATGCTTCACATCAATTCCCTTCATGACAAAGAGAAGCATCACCCCGCACACTGAAAGAATGGTAAACAGCACTTGGATCCATGTCGCGCGTTCCTTTAAAAACCACGCGGCAAGCACCATCGTCAGAATGGGGATCGTTGCCTGAATAATACCAGCCTCTGACGAAGAGGTATACATCAGCCCCCATACTTGAAAAGCAAAAAACAACACAGGATAAAGCAAGGAAAACGGTACGATGTAGAGAAGATCACGCCATTGAATGGAGAGGCGGATCTTCTTTCGTAAAAATGGATAAAGCAATAGTGCGGCTGCAAAAGAAACTGTAAAGCGGTGTGCCAATAAATCAATCGGATTTGCTGATTCTAATGCAACTTTGACAAACAAAAATGAAAAACCAATGATCGTGGCGTAGCCTATCGCGGCAGCATACGCTTTCTGTTTTGAAATGTCCACAATTTGACTCCTTATACAAGCATGCATGCTTCAGTTGAATTGACCGGTTCTGTTCTTCTATCGTAATCGGATCATCTAAAGTGTACAATAAGAGAACATGATATCTGTACCGGTACAAGGAGGAAGTGGTGTGAGGAAATATGATCAGCTTGTTCTCAGCTTAAAAGAGAAGATGACGTCTGGTGAATACCATGCAGGCATGAAGATCCCCTCCATTCGCCATTTGGCGGCTCAATATGGAGTGAGTAAAAGCACTGTCATCAAAGCACTAGACACATTAGAACGTGAACATCTGCTGTATTCTGTAGAAAGAAGTGGCTATTATGTCGTGAAAACAAAGCAGTCAGCGGGGAAACAGGATAGCACATGGATTGATTTTGCTTCATCTGCACCTGATCCCGTCGTGTTTCCATATGTTGATTTCCAGCACTGCATCAACCAAGCCATCGATTTGTATCAAAATGACTTGTTTATATACGGCACATCCAACGGATTACCCTCGCTGCTGCCAGTCATTTCTAAGCGATTAATGGATTATCAAGTGTTTGCAAATCCAGAACAGATCGTTATGACTTCTGGTATTCAGCTGGCGTTATCCATTTTAAGCACCATCCCTTTTCCGAATGGCAAACAGACCATATTAGTCGAACAGCCAGGCTATCATCTATACCTTCAATATTTAGAAAAAAATCAACTGCCTGTACGGGGGATTCAGCGGACGGAAAAGGGAATTGACCTTCAGGAATTGGAGCGCATCTTTCGAGAAGAGGAGATTCGTTTTTTCTATACGATGCCAAGGTTTCAAAACCCGCTTGGAACGAGCTTGTCAAAGCAGGAGAAAAGAGCGATTGCAGCTCTTGCCGAGACATATGACGTCTATATCGTTGAAGATGA
This sequence comes from Bacillus sp. FSL K6-1145, assembly GCF_038003425.1. Taxonomy (NCBI): domain Bacteria; kingdom Bacillati; phylum Bacillota; class Bacilli; order Caryophanales; family Bacillaceae; genus Bacillus; species Bacillus sp. FSL K6-1145. The sequence continues at coordinate 419,180 of NZ_JBBOPC010000001.1, forward strand.
TTACATAGCCGATTTAGAATTCGACGCAAAAAGAGACCCGATCTATTCGTACGATCAGGCGGGGAAGGTCATTTATTTAAAAAGCTTCTCCAAAATCATCTTTCCAGGACTTCGAACAGGAGCGGTCGTCTTACCTGAGGAACTGATTAGACCTTTTAGCGAACACAAACGGCTCATTGACATCGACAGCTCCATGCTGTCACAGGCAGCCTTAGAAATATATTTAAAAAGCGGGATGTTTGAACGGCATCGAGACAGGATGCGGGCGACTTATCGCAACCGATCCAAACAACTAGTGACATGCCTGAAAAGCGATCAAATCGCTTATCAACTGGGAGAAGAGGAGCCAGCTACTCATACACATGTACGTTTCGATCGGTCAATTCCGATGAACCAGCTCATTCAGCAGCTGAAAAAGGCATCTGTTTCCATTCAGTCAATCGACCGCCATTATCTGTCGACTTATCAAAAAGACCCCATTCTTCAGTTGAACATTTGGCATGTGAAAGAAGAGCAAATCACATGTGGAGTCGATTTGATAAAGACAGCATTTCAGCAAATTGGGCGATATTAAAGACGAGACAGTACATCACTACAAGAGAGTATCTCAACACGTTCAGCCGCAGAAGGCTTTCGTGTACACACCGCCATTTGGTAGGTAGGATCGAGTGAGTATGTTTGAACAAAGCAGGGCGCTTCATGATCAGGTAATGCAAGCGTCGCCTGTCCATCCTCTGACAGGCGGGCTGTAAAGGACGAAAGACCATAAGATAATCCCTTTCCAGTCAGCTTGATAAAGGCCTCCTTCATTGACCATAAATGAAAGAAGTAGGCTTCCTGCCGTTCTGCCGGTTGTGAAAGTAAATCCTCATACTCATCTGCTGAAAAAAATCGTTTAGCAATCGCTAGATCAATCGGTTTGATCTCCTCAATATCAATACCTACAGGTGCATCATCTATTGCGCATACGACCCAATCACCAGAGTGAGAAAGATTAAAATGAAAAGAAGGAATGTGACGGACGACAGGCTTACCATTGCCCTCTGTTTCAAAAACGATCTCATCAAAAGGCAGATCGTACATATCATGGATCATCTGACGAACCAGCACCTCACCTAACAAGGTCCTTCTTGCATCGACCAAAAAGCGAAAGCGCTCAGCCGCAGCACGTTTTTCAGCTGAAACAAAGGGTTTCAATTGATCGATTTGTTTTCGTGCATGGATGTCATCTAAATGCTGTAATTGGATAGCGAAAATCTTCATAATGAACCTCTAATTTTTTACATTGATTGTACCATTGGAGAGCGCCGTACAAAAGGGAAACAGACCTCCTTTTCAGCGAAAGCTCAAAATGACAGGAAGTGGAAGGGTTGGGTTGATTTCCTCTTATGAATATAAGAATATTCTGTTTATTTATTTTAACACAAGAAAAGCCATTCCTTATGTAGAATGGCTTGTTCTTATCGGATAAGCGTCTGAACAGGTTTCTCTGCTGTTTTTGTAATAAGCAGCTGCAGGAGCCGTGTCGATTGCGGCAAGGAGAACCGAAGGACGAGGCCTGTGAAAATAGCCGTCAGAATCGTGCCAACGCCAATCGGCCCGCCGAGCATCCATGCAAATAAAAGCACTGTTAACTCAATGCCATTTCGCACCCACTGCACGTTCAATCCTGTTTTCGCTGAGATGAGCAGCATTAATGAATCCCTTGGCCCGGCGCCAAGGTTCGCTGAGACATAAATGCCAACACCATAACCTGAAACCACAACGCCCGTAATAAACACATATAAAGCGGGTAAATATCCATGTGGTGCAGGTAAAACCGCATTAAAGAAATCTATAAACATACCAATCAGCACCATGTTTAGTAATGCGCCGATCTTTGGAAATGATTTTGTAAAGACAGAAGTCAGTGTCACAATGAGTGCACCAATAATGATGGACCATTGTCCAATCGTGAGTCCAAAGTGCTGAAACAGTCCGTAGTGGAAAGCGTCCCAAGGACCAATGCCTAGAATCTTTCCTTTCACTGTCAGCGATAGTCCAAAAGCTAGTACGATCAATCCAACAAAATAAAAAAACCAACGTAAAAGATGTTCCCGCTTCAAAAGCTTTCCCTTCTTTCTTAAACACTCGAATTCAATCGTAACATACTCCCACGCCCCTTTAAATGGCTTTGCTCAATTGTAATCGCTTACTTATAAAAAGAATTTTTCGCATCGTAAAAGGTCAAAACAAGAGCAAGACTTTCGACTTGTTTTTTTTAACAAAGCGAACCAATCATTCCCTTTTTTTAAGATAAAATGAAAAAAATTCAATATATACTGACAAAAAAATAAGCATCACCCAATTAAAGAATATTTATCTTTAAATAGAAAGGATTGTATGTAATTCACATTATAAGACCTGTTTGGAAAATAGATAGATGAGGAATTTCGGGATGGAAAAAGGTTATTTTATTGGAAAAACATAAGCAAATCAATCATCGGGAGGTATTTAGTTCAAAATGTCTATTTTTGTCGAAAATAGTCATTTAGTCCTGTTGAGGCTTTTGAAATCTTACTGATATTCTTTACCAAAGTGTGGGAGGTGAACTGGTACATACCATTATGATTAAAGCAGGGAAAAGGGGATGTCAAAAAATGAATATATTAAAAAGAACGAGTCAATTATTTCTTATATTGGTGTTGATTGCTGGGAATTTATTAACAGTCTCACCACCTGTTACGAAAGCCGCTGGGACGGTGGTTGTCAATAACACAGATTCCTACATGATTGGAAATGGTAAGTTAGTTCTTTATCAGCTTGATGGGCAAAACCCAACAAACGTAAAGGCTAGTGTACAGGTGAAGGGAATTAATTCGTCTGTAGTGAACGGTGTTGCTGTGAATGATCAAGAAAACACAGTGTATGCAACTACGACAGCAAGTGGAGAGCCAGTTCTTTATAAAATAAATGCGACCACTGGACAAGCAGAGCGTGTAGGTGTTTTAGGCGGAAGAGCGCCAAATGCCGTTGTTTATAACGGTAAATATATTCATTCGTATGCGGTTGGTGGAGAACCCTACCTTGCAACGTACGACTTAGCAACTGGTCAAAAAACGGCCAAGAAAATTGCCGGTTATGACGTTGGCCCTGGCATTGGCGGAGACATTGGCGGAGACCTTGTAGTCGATAAGGATGGCTATCTTTGGTTCGCATCTAATACCAGTGGGTCCATTGCGCAAATGAATCCTGAAACAGCTGAAGTAATTCGAGTGATTCCAATCACAAATGCAGATGGTAAACCTATTGAGGGAGGAGTACGAGGAATTAGCTTTTTGCCAAATGGACAAATGCTATTACAATCAGGAAAAGATGACTCTATCGGTCATTCTACTCTTTTCACACTTGATGCGAAAACATTAAGTACAACATATATGGGCACTGCAGGTGATTCATTATCTTACGACTTAGCTTCAAGGGTGAAGCCCGAATTTGATCCATATCCTCCTAACCTTGAATCAGAAAAATCTGTTGCCTTACAGAAAAAAGCAGAAGGCAACACAGATGAAAAGAATCCAGAAGTAGGCGACACTTTGCTTTATACAATTAGAGCAAAAAATACGGTACAATACGGTATTCTTAAAAATCTGACCATATCAGATAACCTTCCGAGCAGCTTAGCCTATGTTCCAGGCTCACTTAAGGTGGATGGCGCAGGCGTAACAGATGCAAAAGACCAAGACAAAGGTGATTTTACAAACGGTACTGTTACAGGTCAAATAGGTGATGTGAAAGACACCGATTGGCACACCGTGACATTTGAAGCGAAAGTAGCAAAAGGTCAAGCTGGCAAAGATATTCAAAATACAGCCAATGTCAAAGGGGAAAACACACCGCCAGACAAACCAACAACAAACATAGAAATTTATCCTCGTGATCCAAAGCTTGAATCAGAAAAATCAGCGGTCTTACAGAAAAAAGCAGATGGTAATACAGATGAGAAGCACCCAGAAGTAGGCGACACATTACTGTATACCATTCAAGCCCGTAACACTGTTGAAGACAGCTTCATTGAAGATCTTGTGATTTCTGACAAGTTACCTCAAGGGTTATCATATGTACCAAATTCTCTACAGATAGATGGGAATCCAGTCACAGATGCAAAAGATGGCGACAACGGTGATATGACAGATGGAACTGTCACTGGAACGTTCGGTGAAGTGAAAGATGCGAAATGGCATACCGTGACATTTGAAGTCACAGTTGAAAAAGGTCAGGCAGGCAAAGACATTCAAAATACAGCGAGTGTCACAACCGGCAACACACCGCCAGACGAGCCGACAACGAATGTAGAAATCTATCCTCGTGACCCGAAGCTGACTTCTGAAAAATCAGCCGTCCTGCAGAAAAAAGCAGATGGTAATACAGATGAGAAGCATCCAGAGGTCGGTGATACCCTTCTTTATACGATTAAAACAAAGAATACGATAGAAGACAGTCTCGTTAAAAACTTAGTGATCTCAGATGAACTGCCAGAAGGATTAGCATATGTGCCAAATTCACTTGAGGTAGACGGACAAGCGGTGACAGATGAGCAAGATCAAGACAATGGTGATGTCACAAATAGAACCGTCTCAGGACAATTCGGTGACATTAAGGACACCGATTGGCATACCGTGACGTTTGAGGTCACGATTCAAAAAGGACAATCTGGTAAAGACATTCAAAATACAGCGAGTGTCACAGGTGAAAATACACCACCAGACGATCCAACAACAAAAACAGAAATCTATCCGCGTGATCCAAAGCTTGAATCAGAAAAATCAGCGGTTTTGCAGAAAAAAGCAGAAGGTAACAAAGATGAGAAACATCCAGAAGTAGGGGACACCCTTCTTTATACGGTTAAAACAAAGAACACGATAGAAGACAGTCTTGTTGAAAATCTAGTGATCTCAGATCAATTACCAAAAGGGCTGGAGTATGTCGCTGGTTCTCTTGAGATTGATGGAGAATCCGTCACAGATGTGAAAGATGACGATAGCGGTGACTACACAGATGGAAAGGTCACGGGTTCTTTTGGCGATGTGAAGGACACGGACTGGCACACTGTGACGTTTGAAGTGACAGTTGAAAAGGGACAGGCTGGTCAAGACATTCAAAACACAGCCGAAGTAACAGGCGAAAACACGCCGCCAGATGATCCAACAACGAAAACAGAAATTTACCCTCGTGAACCAAAACTAGCATCAGAAAAGGATGCAAGCATTCAGAAAAAAGCTGAAGGTAACACAGATGAAAAGACACCTCAGGTAGGAGATACCCTTCTTTATACGATCAAAACAAAGAATCTTGAAGAAGACAGCATCGTTAAAAATTTAGTCATCGCAGATCAACTGCCAGAAGGTCTTGAATACGTCGAAGGATCATTAAAAGTAGATGATCAAGCCGTCACAGATGCAAAAGATGACGACAACGGAGACTACACAAAAGGCACAGTAACTGGTCAATTTGGCGATATCAAAGACACGGACTGGCATACGATTACTTTTGAAGCGAAGGTTGCTAAAGGCCAATCAGGTAAAAGCATTCAAAACACAGCGAAAGTAACAGGCGAAAACACACCACCAGATGAGCCGTCAACCGAAACAAAAATTGATCCAAAGGATCCAAAGCTTGAATCAGAAAAAACATCTAAGATTTCTCAAAAAGCAGAAGGGAATAAAGATGAAAAACAAGTTCAAGTAGGCGACACCCTTCTTTATACCATCAAAGCAAAAAATAGTGTAGAAGACAGTGTCATCAAAGATCTAGTCATCACAGATCAACTGCCAGAAGGTATTGAATACGTCGAAGGGTCATTAAAAGTAGATGACCAAGCCGTCACAGATGCAAAAGATGACGACAACGGAGACTACACAAAAGGCACAGTAACCGGTCAATTTGGCGATATCAAAGACACGGACTGGCATACGGTTACTTTTGAAGCGAAGATCGCTAAAGGCCAATCAGGTAAAAGTATTCAAAACACAGCGAAAGTAACAGGCGAAAACACACCGCCAGATGAGCCGTCAACCGAAACAAAAATTGATCCAAAGGATCCAAAGCTTGAATCAGAAAAAACATCTGAGATCTCTCAAAAAGCAAAAGGTAATACAGATGAAAAACAAGTTCAAGTAGGCGACACCCTTCTTTACACCATCAAAACAAAAAATAGTGTAGAAGATAGTGTCATCAAAGATCTAGTCATCGCAGATCAACTGCCAGAAGGTCTTGAGTATGTCGAAGGGTCATTAAAAGTAGATGCACAAGGTGTCACAGATGCAAAAGATGACGACAACGGAGACTACACAAAAGGCACAGTAACCGGTCAATTTGGCGATATCAAAGATACGGACTGGCATACGATTACTTTTGAAGCGAAGATCGCTAAAGGATATGAAGGTAAAACCATTCAAAATATCGCAGTTGTGAAGGGTGAGAATGTGGACGAACCAGACAAACCTGAAAACTCCACAACGGTAGAACCGCCGCATGTGCCAGAGGTGCCAGGGAATCCAGAACAGCCTTCTCATTCAGAACCGGATACACCTGGTCATCATCTTCCGAACACTGCAACAGCGATGTACAACCTTTTACTAGCAGGATTTGCACTTGTGCTAATAGGTGCCTCCCTTATTGTATGGAAAAGAAGAAAAAGAAACGAATAATTGTCCATGTTTCAAAAAATCATCTCAACTCTATTGATCACAGCAGGTATTTGTCTTGTGATGATAGGATATATGAGGATCGTTGATGGGCAAAGGCAAGTAGATCAATCTTTCCAGTCTGCACAAGCAGCCATCCAGCAAAAGGGGCAAACAGATTCCCCTTTTGTCCCGAAGGCTGGTGAAATCATTGGGCTCTTGCACATTCCAAAGTTAAATGCTGAGTTACCAATTGTAGAAGGAACAAAAGCGGAGGATTTAGCAAAGGGCGTTGGTCATTATCACGAAAGCTATTTACCTAATGAACAAGGACAAATCGTTTTATCTGGGCATCGTGATACTGTGTTTAGACGAACAGGAGAACTGGTGAAAGGGGATCAACTCGTCATTGAACTTTCATATGGACGATTTACCTATGAAATTGAGAAAACAAAGATTGTGAAAAAAGATGATCAAAGTATTATTACATTGCAACAGGAAAAGGAAGAACTTATCCTCACCACATGTTATCCTTTTTCTTTCATTGGTCCTGCACCAAACAGATATATCATATATGGGAAGCGTGTTTAGCCACTGGATCAGCCTGCAGTTTATCCTTTCATGAACCGATTGGAGCGCTTCATTCCTTGATAAAGAGGGAATTGCCTATATCTAGAGATGCAGGAGGGGGTCAATTTGTTAAATCAAGACTATGTAAGATATATAGATAACGTCGGGAGAATTGTCCTGCCGACAGATATGAGAAAACGGTTGAAAATTCACCCAAAAGATTTTATGGAGATTTATCGAGAAGAAGACCAAATTGTCATAAAGCCGTATTGGCAGGACAAACCTTGTATCGTCACAGGGGAAGTAACGAGCTCCAACAAAGTGCTATCGGGTGGAGTGGTTATCAGTCCAGAGGGAGCGAGACTGCTCCTGCAAGATTTACTGGCGCTTCGCTTGCAAAAGGAAATATAAAAAAAGGCTGTTCTCATCACGTGAGAACAGCCTTTTTTCATCATACTGGATTCAAAATCCGGTTTAAGAATTGTTTTGTTCGTTCTTCCTTTGGTCGTTTGAAGATTTCCTCTGGAGGACCTTGTTCGACGATGACGCCGCCATCAATAAAAATCACTTCGTCTGCCACTTCTTGGGCAAACTTGATTTCATGTGTGACAACTGCCATGGTCCAGCCTTCTTTCGCTAAATCCTTCATGACCTTTAAGACTTCCCCGACAAGCTCAGGGTCAAGTGCAGAGGTGGGCTCATCAAAAAGCATGAGCTCTGGCTGAATGGCAAGTGCACGGGCAATCCCGACACGCTGCTTTTGACCGCCTGAGAGCTGGAATGGATACAGATCCTTTTTATCTTCCAGACCGACCTTTTGCAAGAGCTGAATGGCTTCTTTTCGAACCATTTCCTTTGGACGGCGCTGCACCTGAACAGGACCTTCCATCACATTTTCAAGCACGGTGCGGTGTGGAAACAGGTGATAATCTTGAAACACCATTCCCGATTTCCGGCGAAGCTTCAGCAGATCAGCTGACTTATTTTTTTTCGAAAAATCAATCGAGAAATCATCGAAGGTAAAGGAGCCGCCATTTGGTGTTTCAAGTGCATTTAAACAGCGAAGCATCGTTGTTTTTCCTGAACCTGATGGGCCAAGAATGGCTACAACCTGTCCTTTGTTGATCGTAAAATCTATTGACTTTAAAATCTCATTTTCACCAAAGGATTTCTTGAGACCTTTGACTGTTAGCATGTCGTTCCCTCCTTACCTTGCGACATATCGATCAAGTCGTTTTTCAATTTGATGCTGAACGAGCGATAGAATGAAGCAGAATACCCAATAGATCAGGGCTGCCTCCATATAAATGAACAAGATCTGATCCAAGTTCGCCGCAGCAATTTCCTGTGATTTACGGAACATCTCTGCTACGAGGATTTGGGAGGCAAGAGATGTATCCTTCACCAAACTAATGAATGAATTAGATAGCGGTGGAATCGATACACGCACAGCCTGCGGTAAAATCACGCGGACGAGCGTTTTACGATGCGTCATCCCGATTGAATAACCAGCTTCCCATTGACCTTTAGGAACAGATAGGACGGATGCACGGATAATTTCCGATGCATACGCACCTACGTTTAATGAAAAAGCGATAATGGCACTTGGATATGGATCCAGTGTGATATTAAATGTCGGAAAGAAATAGAAAATAATAAACAATTGCACAAAAAGCGGCGTTCCGCGAACGGCCGACACATAGATGGAAAAAATCCATCTGAGGGCTTTGATTTTAGACATTCTAGCAAGTGCTGTCACAAGCGCGATAAAAATACCAATAATAAAAGCAATGATGGCGAGGGGGATTGTGTAATAAATCCCCTGCATCACCATTGGCCAAAAAGATTGCTGAAGAAGATCCCAAGGAATGACGACTCCTAGGGTATTACTTTGTAACATCTTCACCAAACCATTTCTTAGAAATCTTAGCAAGTGTACCGTCTTTTTTCATTTCTTTTAATGCGCCATTCACTTTGTCAACGACTTCGCCGCTGCCTTTTCTGAATGCAAAGTAAGTTTCTTGAGGATCTCCTGTTTCAAATGCAACTTTTAGGTTTTTGTTCCCGCTTGTTTTCAAGTAATTCAATACAGCCAGCTTGTCATTGAACGTCAGATCAGCACGTCCTTGTTGAATCAATTGAATCGATTGTGCAAGACCTTCAACGCCCTCAATTTTAGCACCAGCATCTGTAGCTAGTTTATTGTAGTTACTTGTTAATGATTGTGCTGCTTTTTTGCCTTTTACATCAGATAGTTTCTTGATGTCGTTGTTATCTGATTTTGTCACAACAATGGCTTGAGACGTTGTGTATTTATCAGAGAACTCGTATTGATTTTCACGTCCAGTTTTACCAACTTGGTTCGCTACCACGTCAAAACGTTTTGAATTCAGTCCAGCAAACATGCTGTCCCATTGTGTTTCTTTGAATTCAGGTTTTAAGTCAAGACGTTTTGCTACTTCTGTGATGACTTCTACATCGTAGCCAGTTAATTTATCTGTCTTTTTGTCATGGAATGTGAAAGGAGCATAAGTTCCCTCTGTTCCGATCGTCAGAACACCTTTATCCTGAATGGATTTCCAAAGGTCGCCTGATTCCTTAGACCCAGATTGTTTATTCGCGTTGTCGCTTGCACCAGATCCACATGCCGTGATCAATGCAACACAAGCGCCTAACATAATGGCAAAGAACATTTTTTTCATTTTATTCCCCACTTTTCTTGTTGGTATTTACAACATATGATCTTACAGAGAAGCAACCTAAAAGTAAAGCATTTGAAACTAGCTTGAGCGAATCTCACCAACTTTATGCCCGCAACCCGTTTCTTTCAAACCTCTCACGTCTACAAAGCCTTTCATCTTTTATTTGTGCGAACATTATTAAAATAAAGACTTTGAGACAGTGACCATAGAAGGAAGCATATTTATTATAAAAGATGTATAATTAGTAGGTTGTTTTGAAAATGGAATGAATCACATGGAGACATGTTTTGATAAGTTATCATCTTAGAAGAAGGAGGGCATCATTGTGGATGTTGGACAAAATCAGCCTGAGCAATTGAAAAGGGCGATGACCTCCCGCCATTTATTTATGATTTCACTTGGCGGTGTCATTGGGACAGGCTTTTTCTTAGGAACGGGCTATACGATTGGACAAGCAGGGCCAGTTGGAGCCGTTCTTTCTTATATTGTGGGCGGATTGATTATGTATTTAACCATGCTGTGTCTTGGAGAGCTGTCGGTTGCACTTCCTGTGTCCGGGTCGTTTCATACGTATGCGACGAAATTTGTCAGCCCTGCAGCGGGTTTTGCGGTCGGCTGGATTTATTGGCTTGGCTGGGCAGCAACGGTCGCCCTGGAATTTTTATCAGCAGGACAGCTGATGAGGCGCTGGCTTCCACAAGTGGATGTGTGGATTTGGTGTCTCGTATTTGGACTGTGTCTTTTCTTATTAAATGCCCGGTCGGCGAAAGCGTTCGGGGAGTCGGAGTTTTTCTTTTCAACCATTAAGATTATTGCGATTTTACTTTTTATAGGTGTAGGCGGAGCGGCGATGTTTGGTTTTATTGAAACAACGAGCGGTGAACCTGCCCCTTACTTCAGTCATTTTGTGAGTGATGGGCTGTTTCCAAATGGATTGCTTGCCGTTGTGGTCACGATGATCACCGTGAATTTTTCATTCCAAGGAACAGAGCTGATCGGGATTGCGGCAGGAGAAAGTGAAAACCCTGAGAAAACCGTTCCTCGCTCAATTCATCAGACTGTTTGGCGTACACTCGTCTTTTTCGTCCTATCTATTTTCGTCTTAGCGGGTATGGTGCCTTGGAAGGAAGCGAGTGTGCTGCAAAGTCCGTTTGTTACTGTATTTGAGAGAACGGGCATTCCTTTTGCGGCAGATATCATGAACTTTGTCATTATCATCGCTTTATTATCTGTTGCAAACTCTGGCTTGTACGCATCGACGAGAATGCTCTATTCCTTATCGAAAGAAGGAATGGCAGGAAAAGCATTTAGACGCGTGAATCAGCGCGGTATTCCGATGAATGCCTTACTGCTCACGTTCTTGTTTACAGGGATTTCGCTATTATCCGGGTTCTTTGCAGAGAAAACAGTTTTTGCCTGGATCGTGTCCATTGCCGGCATGAGTGCCCAGACTGGCTGGATCACCATTACCTTATCACAAATGCTATTCCGCAGAAGATATCTTAAAGCAGGCGGAAAGCTGGAAAACTTAAAATTTAAAACCCCTCTTTATCCGGTGCTGCCGATTATTGCGATCACACTCAACACCATTGTTTTGGTCAGCCTTGCCTTTGATCAGGAGCAGCGCATCGGGTTATATGTCGGCGTCCCTCTCATGATCATTGGGTATGTCGTCTATCACCGCTATGTGAAAAAGCATCAGGCGAAAAGTGAACCGCTTAAGCTGCAAATTCATGGAGATGATGAGATCCGGTTTTAAACTAGAAAAAAGAAGCCAACCCAATGGGGAGGCTTCTTTTTTTATTTAATGAATACCTTTCATCGCTTTCTTAATCACTGGTGTTAAGAGCAGCATCACACCGCATAAAACGATGGCGAGCAATCCAATGATACCGAAATAGACGGTTTCTGGCACTTTATCAAACAGTTTGACCACTTGGGCATTGATCGCCTGTGCCATCGCATTTGAAAGGAACCAAAGGCTCATTGTTTGCGCTGAGAAGGCAGCAGGTGCAAGCTTTGTTGTCGCTGACAGCCCAACAGGTGATAAGCAGAGCTCTCCGATCACGACGAGGAAGAAGCTCAGAACGAGCCATAATGGGCTCACAAGTGTATTCGGACCAGACATGTAGGCAGGAATGATCATGATGATAAAGGATAATCCTGCAAACAGAAGGCCAAGTGAGAACTTAATCGGGGTAGACGGCTGTTTCTTTCCAAGTCTAATCCACAACCAAGCAAACACAGGAGACAGCAGCACAATAAAGATTGGGTTCAATGATTGAAACCACGAAGAGGCAAGTGTCATCCCAAGGAAATTCAAGTTTGTTCGTTGATCTGCATATGTGGCTAGAATGTTTGAGCCTTGTTCTTGAATCGCCCAGAACATCACCGCAGCAAGGAACAATGGAATATAAGCGAGAACCCTGGATTGCTCCACTGGGCTCGTCTTTTTACTGAAATACATGACGATGAAATACACAATCGGAATGAGCACACCAAGGACACTGACAAACCAAGTGAATAGATTAATCGTGAGTGCGCCTGTTTGAATGCCAATGACGACAAAAACAGCGAGCACAATGGCAATTAATGTTCCGAAAATTTTGAAGTTCTTGCGTTCAGTAGCTGATAACGGATTTGTTACATAAGTACCGGCAAGACCAAGATTCGGTTTTTTCGTGATCACAAATGTAATCAGACCAACAAGCATCCCAACGGCAGCAAGTGAGAATCCGAGGTGGAAGTTCACTTTTTGACCGAGTGTTCCGACAATTAGTGGGGCAATAAAACCGCCCATGTTGATCCCCATGTAGAAAATACTAAAGCCAGAATCCCTGCGTGGGTCTGTTTTGGAATACAAGTCGCCAACAATGTTTGAAACATTCGGCTTCAGAAGACCTGTCCCAATAATAATCAGCCCCATACTAATAAAGAGCGCTGTTGCACCGCTTGGCAAAGCCAAAATGACATGTCCAAGCATAATGAAAACCCCGCCATAAAAGACCGTACTGGACGAACCGAATACTCGGTCGGCGAGCCATCCGCCAATAATGCCTGACATATAGACAAGCGCACCGTAGACAGACATGATCGAATTGGCTGTCGTCTGATCAAAACCAAGACCGCCCTTTGTCACCTCTGTGTACATATAGTAAATAAGCAGTGCACGCATGCCGTAATAAGAGAAACGCTCCCAAAATTCAGTGAAAAACAGTGTGTAAAGTCCTTTAGGATGTCCAAAAAAACCTTTTTGAGGAACACTTTTAACAATTTTATCGTGGTCAATTGTTGACATGGCATAGATCCTTTCTTAAAAAAAGAGATATGAGAAAAATGATATTCTTGTATAGTTCTTGTGTCAATATAAAACTATTCTAAAACAGGAAAATGTTAGTTAAATAGGCGTAAAGACTCAAAAAACGAAAAATTCTTTCAAGTAAGAATGGTCAGAAAGTTATATTGGAAGAATTTATTTAAAATTTGAAGGATTGTACAAGCAAACCTTTTACACATGCATAGGATGACAAGAGGACATGTGTGAAAAGGAGGGGTTTAGATTGGGGGAATTGAATGAATCTGATCTAAAAAAACCTGTTGTCAATGTTCAAGATTTTGGTGTAGTGGCGGATGGGAAAACGGACTGTACAGCGAGGCTTAATGAATGCTTAGAATGGACGAAAGCACAGGGGTATTCCCATGTCTGGCTGCCGAGCGGCACGTATGTCATCGATGCTGTGTACAGAGGTGATCAATTTTTTCCTTTCCGGGGTGCGGGTATACGTGTGCCAAGTCATATGACCATTGAGATGGCGCCGGATGCCGTCATTAAGGTGAGGCCAAATGATTCGTGGGGGTATGCGGCCTTTTATATAGGAAAGGTTCAGCATGTGACCATCCGGGGTGGGCGAATCGAAGGGGATCGCCATGAGCATGTGTACAAGTCGCTTCCCCCTGAACGAAAAACCCATGAATGGGGCTTTGGGATATGTATTGAAGGGGCCTCTGATGTGGAAGTGAATCGTGTACAAATCAAGAGTTGTACGGGAGACGGCATCATTGTCAGTCCCCACGGTTTATTATCACAAGCTGAATCGTACTCGCCTGCTTCATCTATTCACATTTCTGGCTGCCACATCACAGATTCAAGACGAAACAATATCTCGATTACAGGCTGTGATGGAGTCATTGTGGAGGACTGCCTGCTGGAGAGAGCAGGAGTTGACGGAGTCGAGCCGAGAATGGGCATTGATATTGAAGGCTACGGAGAAAATGCGGTTAATATGGAGGAACCACTGAATATTCAAATTCGAAACAACATTGTAAGAGGTGGTGCCGCAAGCTCCATTTATAACTTCAACGGCTATGGTGTCATCATTGAAGGCAATCACACAGACAGCAGTATCTCCTATGGCTTTGCCACCGAAACCATCATTGCCAACAATTTGATCCGTGCAGTAGGAGGAGGCGTCACAAAAGCTGGGATTACGAGCTTAGGAGTCTCTTTTGGTCAAACGGAAAACAATGTGATCATTATTGGCAATATGATTGAGGGATTTGAAAAAGGGATTGATGTGAGGGGCGATAGTGTTCACATTACAGGGAATAAGATCAGTCTATTTGAAGATGCGGCTTTGTCCGTTTATATGGCGAACCGTATTCTAATAGAAGGAAATCATATTGAATCGGGGACGAATATAGGGCAAAGAAGCGCAGCGCTGCGTATCTATCAGTCGGATAGCGTCGTCTTTTCAAACAATACGATTTACTCGGTGATTGATGGAGCGATGGTGAGAGGAACGAATATCCTGATCCAGCACAATCAATTTAAAGATTTCAGCAGAGGGATCTGGGTGCAGGAAGGAGAAGCTGGAGTTAACGGCAATCTCTTTATTCAAGAAGGACACCCAGAGCTAGGGTCTTCGTATACGATCAGTGTCACTGGAAATGCAAAGGCTTTCATTTGGCAAAATCGCTTTAAGCACTACCAAAACTACGCCGTATACAGCAGCACGACGGGTCCATTAGAAATCAAAGACAATTCCTTTGAAGAATCATCTTTATATGTCGTGATGTATATTAAGAACGGTTCACCACAAATCGGAGATAACCGCTTTTATTTAAATCGTTCGATCGGACAGCCGACGGCGATCTTTATCGATCAAGCCGCCTCAGCCCGTGTGCTGCGGAATAACATCATTAATTTATCTCCTCAAAAAGCGATTGCCGTCCGCACCATATCTTCCACTCATTCCGTGATCGCCCATAACATGCTGGAACGCAGCCAATTGATGACACATACTACAGATCGGCTCATTGGGAATATTGAAATCGATACACCGTGATAAACGGGTGAAATCCCTAATTTTGGAGGTTCAGAAGGCGGTTGACAATCCTGTAAAAAGGGCATATAGTAATAATTATTTTTCATTTTTCGCAACATTTGCCCTTTTTTTATTGATAAAACCGATTAATTCAATCAGAAAAATGTATCTTACGAGGACTTCAGTTTGATACAGCAGGATATAGAAAGGATGAAGAACAAGTGTCACAGCCGAAAAGGAAGCTCAAGCTAGGCGTATTCATCGCAGGAACTGGACATCATGTTGCCTCTTGGAGACATCCGAATGCCGTATCAGATGCAGCCATGAACCTGGATTATTTTAAACAATTAGCGAAAAAAGCAGAGGAAGGAAAGCTAGATTTACTCTTTTTAGCCGACAGCTTATCCATTAACCAAACCTCTCATCCGAATGTACTGACGAGATTTGAACCGCTTACCCTGCTTTCGTCCATTGCTGAGTCTACTTCATCAATTGGTTTAGCAGCAACAGCATCCACTACATACAGTGAGCCTTTCCATATTGCAAGACAGTTTGCCTCCCTTGATCATTTATCAGGCGGAAGAGCGGCATGGAATGTGGTCACATCTTCTATTGAAGAAACAGCGAAAAACTTTAGCGGAGAAGAGCATTTAGCCCACCATAAACGATACGAGCGAGCAGAAGAGTTCGTCGAGGTCGTGAAAGGTCTTTGGGATTCTTGGGAGGAAGACGCCCTTGTCAGAAACAAGGAAACGGGAGAATTCTTTGAATCTAGTAAGCTTCATGAGCTCCAGCATAAAGGAGAGTTCTTCTCAGTACGAGGTCCTCTCAATGTATCACGCACGCCTCAAGGGCAGCCAGTGATCATTCAAGCAGGATCATCCGAAGATGGTCAAAAGCTTGCAGCAAAAACAGCTGAACTCATTTTCACAGCACAAAACGATCTCAAAAAAGCGAAGGAATTTTATCAAAGCTTAAAGGAGAAAGTAGAGGCTGCTGGTCGTGCTAGAGAGGACGTCAGCATCATGCCGGGCATCTTCCCGATTATTGCTGATACAGAGGGAGAAGCCAAAGCGAAATATGAAGAATTACAGGAGCTGATTGTTCCTGAGATTGGGCTGAGCATTCTGCAAAACTACTTAGGTGGGATTGATCTGTCTCAGTATCCTTTAGACGGACCGCTTCCAGAGATTGATCCAAGCACGTCAAATGCGGTAAAAAGCCGTTTTGATCTCGTGATGAATATGGCGAGAAAGGATCACCTGACCATTCGCCAGCTCTATCAATCGGTTGCCGGCTCTCGTGGTCATAATATTTTCATTGGTACACCGCAGCAGCTCGCAGATGTGATGGAGACATGGATCAATGAAGAAGCAGCAGACGGCTTTAACGTCATGCCGCCGCTATTGCCAGAAGGGCTGGATATGTTCGTAGACCGCGTCATCCCAATCCTTCAGGAAAGAGGCTTATTCAAAACAGAATATACAGGACAAACCTTACGAGAAAATCTAGGATTAACTGAGCCAAAAAATCGCTACACGACATAAGGGTGAGGTGACTAACGTTGGGATACACGTTTCGTCTGGCAACAGAGGCAGATATAGAGGCACTGCTTGAACTGACAACAAGAGCCTATGAGCCAATTCGTGAGCTCGGCATCCAGTTCCAAGCAGCACATGCTGATTTTGCTCTCGTTCAGAAAAATGTACAAAAGAATCTTTGCTATGTGATGGAAGAAAACGGAGAGCTTCTATCCACCTTGTCGCTCCGTATGCCTTGGGGAGAACAGCCAGGCCCGTTCGGCGTCCCTCACATTTGGTGGTTTGCCTCAGAACCATCCGCCAAAAAAGGGACAGGCTCTGTCTTGCTGGAATGGGTGGAAACCGAAGTGTTAAGGGATACCTTGAAGGTGCCATACGTATCTCTAGGTACAGCTGATAAGCATCCGTGGCTCATCGACATGTATGAGCGCAAAGGCTACGTCAGAGCAGGAGAAAAGGATTTAGGCAAGGGGCACATCACGGTTTATTTTAAAAAACAACTAAGATCAGATATCACACAACCATAAAAGGAAAGAAGGGTATACGAACATGAAAAACAAAAAGTGGCTAGTCGTTCTATTTGCAGCAATGCTGGCAGTTTTAGCAGCTTGCGGCGGGGGCAATCAGGGTGAAGGCAAAGATGAAAAAGTATTAAAGGTAGGTGCCACAGGACAAAGCTATCCGTTTGCCTATAAAGACAATGGCAAGCTTGTTGGCTTCGATGTCGAAGTAACTGAAGCGGTTGCGAAAAAGCTCGGCTACAAACTAGACTGGCAGCTGAGTGAATTCAGCGGACTCATGGGACAGCTGACGTCTGGTAAGCTGGATACAGTGTCAAACCAAGTCGCAGTCACAGATGAGCGTAAACAAACGTTTAATTTCACTGATACGTACGCTTATGCAGGAACACAAATCATCGTGAAAAAGGACAACAACGACATCAAAGGTCTTGATGATTTAAAAGGAAAAACAGTGGCGGCGGTTCTTGGCTCTAACCACGCCAAAAACTTAGAAAGCAAAGACCCGGACAAAAAAATCAATATTAAAACATATGAAACGCAAGACGGTGTCTTAAATGAAGTGGCAAATGGCCGCGTAGATGCTTATGTCAACGGACGCAGTGTATTACTTGCTCAAATTGAAAAAACAGGTCTGCCACTCAAAATCGTTGGCAACCCAATTGTGTATGAAGAAGTAGGCTACCCATTTGCCAAAGATAAAAAGCATGACAAGCTAAGAGAAGAATTTAACAAAGCGATTAAAGAATTAAGAGAAGACGGGACACTTAAGAAATTGTCTGAGAAGTATTTCAAAGACGATGTCACAGTGCCAATTAAAAAATAACGACAGCGGCGGTGAAGAGCAGACATGAACAAAATTGATTGGCAGTATATGGTGACCGTTTTTCCGACATTGATCCAATACTTGCCGATAACGATCTTCATGGCGATTGTCTCCATGGTATTTGCCATTATCATTGGTGTGGTATTCGCGCTCATTACGAAAAACCGGATACCTGTTTTATACCAATTTGCCAAGCTGTATATTTCTTTTTTCAGAGCGGTTCCAACCTTGGTTCAGCTCTTTCTCATTTATTTTGGTCTTCCGCAGCTATTCCCTGCGATGACTTCAATGGATGCCCTAACAGCGGTCATTATCGGATTAAGTATTAAAAACTCAGCATACTTAGCAGAAATTTTCAGAGCGGCCCTCAATTCTGTAGATGAAGGGCAGCTAGAGGCATGTCTATCTGTCGGCATGACAAGATGGCAATCTTACGTCAGAATTATTTTCCCGCAGGCAATCAGAAACGCGATTCCAGCGACGGGGAATACCTTTATCGGTCTTTTAAAAGAAACATCTCTTGCCTTTACCATTGGTGTGGCAGAAATGTTTGCACAAGGGAAGATGATTGCATCGGCGAACTATAAATACTTTGAAACCTATTTAGCCGTAGGGATTGTGTATTGGGTGATGACTATCATTTATAGCTTCCTTCAAGACCTATTTGAACGAAAAATTAGCAAACCTTACCGGAATTAAGGAGGTGTGGACATGATCAAGCTCACCAATTTGAAGAAATCATTCGGCGACCTTGTCGTCTTAGACGGAATCAATCTCGACGTGCAAAAAGGGCAGGTTGTGGCCATTATCGGACCTTCTGGCTCCGGTAAATCCACCTTGCTGCGCTGCTTAAATTTATTAGAAATACCAGATGAAGGCACGATTGAAATTGGCGATGCGAAGCTCGATGCGTCTAAATATACACGAAAAGAAGCCCATCACCTGCGTCAACAAACGGCCATGGTGTTTCAAAACTATAATCTATTTAAAAACAAGACAGCACTGCAAAACATCACAGAATCACTGTTTGTGACGAAAAAAATGACGAAGCAGCAGGCAAATGAGATTGGAATGAAGCTGCTGAAGCAGGTAGGGTTAGAGCAAAAGGCGGACAGCTATCCAGTCACGTTATCTGGCGGACAGCAGCAGCGAATCGGGATTGCCCGCGCATTAGCGGTTGATCCACATGCGATTCTGCTCGATGAACCAACGTCAGCGCTTGATCCAGAGCTTGTCTCAGGTGTGCTTCAAGTTATTAAGTCCATTGCGATTCAAGAAACAACGATGATCATCGTCACACATGAAATGACGTTTGCAAGAGAAGTGGCAGACCATGTGATTTTCATGGCGGATGGTCATATTATTGAACAGGGCACACCAACTGAACTATTTGATGAAACGAAGAATGAACGGACAAAACGATTTATCCAAAAAGAAGCAGCGGCTGAAGAAGCATAAGCTGCTTTTTACTCTTTAGAGGGGTGAGTATCAGTGAAATCAATAGGAAATGAAGCATTAAACAAACGTTTAATTAACATTCGCCGAGCGCTTCATGAGCATCCAGAGCTGGCATTTGAAGAACATGAAACGACTAAAAAACTGCGCGGCTGGTTAAAAGAAGAAGGGATCACCGTACTCGATTTTCCAGCTCTTCAAACAGGCGTTGTCTGTGAAATCAAAGGAGAACAAGAGGGGCCGACAATTGCTTTGAGAGCCGATATTGATGCACTTCCGATTGAAGAAGCATCTGGCGAACCATTTTCTTCAAAGGTACCGGGCAAAATGCATGCATGCGGACATGATTTCCATACAGCTTCTATCTTTGGAGCGGCTCTTTTATTAAAAGAACGGAAACACGAGATCAAAGGAGCGGTCCGCATTTTGTTCCAGCCGGCTGAGGAAGTCGCGCAAGGAGCGAAACATGTCATAGAGGCAGGTGTTTTAGATGGAGTGGATGCGATTTTTGGTATGCACAACAAACCTGACCTGCCAGTTGGCACTATAGGCATTAGAGAAAAAGCGTTGATGGCAAGTGTAGACCGGTTTGAAATCAATATAAAAGGAACGGGTGGTCATGCCGGTATTCCGAATCATACGGTGGACCCGATTGCCATCAGCGGGCAGATCACAAGTGCTCTTCAGCAAATCGTTAGCCGCCGCATCAGCTCATTGCATCATGCAGTCGTCAGTATCACACGCATTCAAGGTGGTACTTCATGGAATGTGATTCCTGATCGTGTTGAGATGGAAGGAACCGTTCGGACGTTTGAGCCTGAAGTGAGAGCGATGATACCAGAGCTTATGAAGCAAATCGTGAGTGGGATTGCCGAGGGATTTGGGGCGAAAGGTGAAGTGAAATGGCATCCGTATTTGCCTTCTGTGTTGAATGACGATCGTTTGACAAAGGTGGTCGAAGAAACGGCAGGTGCGCTGGATCTCACAGTAGTTCAGGCAGAGCAGTCACCGGGCGGAGAAGATTTTGCCCTTTATCAAGAACACATTCCAGGCTTTTTCGTATGGATGGGGACAAGCGGTACCGAGGAATGGCATCACCCTGCCTTTACATTAAATGAAGGCGCACTCCCTGTTGCCGCTGCCTTCTTTGCTGAACTTGCTGTTCGGGCATTGGAGTCACAATCATGGAACTAACAAAACAACTGGCAGAGGCTGTACTGTCTGCTTATCCACTTCAAGATCAGCGGGCGGTAGAAATGGCTCGAAATGGTCTGTTAGATGCTGCGGCGGCAGCGCTTGCTGCGAAAGAGGATGAAGGAATTCAAAAGCTCATGGCACTGGTGGAACAAGAAGGCGGAGCAGCTCAAATTCCTGTCATTGGACAAGGGAAGAAGGTCAGCCGTCAATCCGCAGCCATGCTGAACGGCTACCTGATCCACGCCCTTGATTATGATGATGTGCATTCAGATGTGAGAGGGCATCCCAGTGCGGTGATCATTCCAGCATTGCTATCACAGCTATCAGACGGCAAAGGGTTTGGCGATCGATTTTTAGCAGCCTACATTACAGGCGTTGAAGTGATGGCAAGGCTTGGCGAATCCATCGGCAAAGCGCATTATGAGAGAGGCTGGCATAATACCGGAACTCTCGGAGCCATTGCAGCAGTGTGTGCCATTGGGTATTTAAAACAAGTCTCGCAGGAAGAGCTGACGAAAGCAATCGGCTTTGCTGGAGCGCAATCGGCCGGAATGCGAAAGCAGTTCGGCTCTGATATGAAACCATTACAAGCCGGCTTAGCGGCTAAAACAGCCGTCTGGTCTATGGATTTAGCTTGTTCAGGTTTTGGCGGGAATGAATCGGTTCTTGATGGTACGCTTGGTTTCTTTTCTCTCTATGGAGATCAGGAGCGTGCGGAAAGTCGTTTACTAGAGGGGTATGGTATAGCGTGGCGTATTGTCGCGCCGGGGCTGTGGTTCAAAGTATACCCGTTCTGTTCAGCTGCGCATCATGCAGCCGATGCGATCCAATCCTTAATGAAAGAGCATCCTTTCTTACCGGAGCAGGTGAAACAAGTAGAGGTCCTATTCCCGCCTGGCGGAGATGCAGCGCTTATTGAGCGGGCACCTTCGACTGGAGAAGAAGGACGATTCAGTGTTGAATATGTGATCGCACTTGCCGTGTTTGGACAGACGCTCACGCTGGATCACTTTACGAAAAAAACCATTCCATCACACATGCGCACATGGATGAAGCGGGTGAGCAGAGGATATGATCAAACGATAGAACCCCATCCAGATGCAGTCCCAAAAGGTCGCTTTACGATTGTGAAGCTTACCTTATCTGATGGCACCATCATTAGCGAACGAGTCGATATTCCGCGGGGCGCACCAGGCCACGCATTATCGAAAGAAGACATCATGCAAAAATTAAACAGTGTCACAGACGCATCACATGCACAGAAGATTGTCCAAGTTATTGAAGATGGAAACGATTCTTCTTATTTGCAGCTGTTGGCATGATTTAAAAAGAAGAAAAAGGGCTAAAATAAACATCATTTTAGCCCTTTTTGTATATATCATTTCTTAATCCATTTTGGTAAACGTCAACCCAATATGAGCAAGTGCCTGCGGCAAGTCTTTCCGAATGGTGATGTCTTTAAATGAAATATTCGATTGAATCGCACTTAAAGCAAGATCTTGCTTAATCCCTGTTAAAACAGCCGAAATCCCTAAAAGTCTCAGCGTTTGTGCATAGCTGACCAGATATTGAATGCTCTGTTCATTCAGGCGTTTTGTTCCCGATACATCAATGACCAAATGAGAGAGCGACAGCCTATAGCTTTCCTGTAAAATGGTTTCTAATATATGCTGAGCACGTGTCTCCTCGATATCACCAAGTAGAGGAAGCACAGCGACACCGTCAACAACTGGGACGATCGGTACAGATAATTGCTGAATCTGCCGGTTGGCACGGTCTAGTTCGAGGACGTAGCTTAATAGAGAAGCCATCGTTTCAAACATATGCACATGCTCTTCTGTGAATTGCTGCGGTCTTAAATCAAGCCCGCAAATCGTTCCGTAGTTCGTACCATCTGTAAAATCAATCGGCACTCCGATGAATGATCCGCCTTGAAGACGTTTCGTAACTTCTAAGTATTTAGAACGATCATCCAATGATATATCAGGGATCACAAGCGTATCCTGATGATCAACCGCCAGCTTGCAAAATGTCTTCTCGTAAGGAATTTCTTCTCCTTCTTCAAGAAGCTGCTCGTCATGATTTAGCACCTTGACAATCTGATTGGTGGTTTGATCGTTTTTAGCAATAAACAGTGTATTCACATCAGTGAATTGACTCATCATATTTAGAATACTCGTAGAAGCATCATGAAAATTGCGAAACTGTTTTAATAGTTGTTGACGAGGCATTGTTTTAGGACTCCTTGTAGCTCCGATCATAGGCCGGAACAATAGTTGGTTTGTCTCTATCATACAAAATCAAACGAGAAATAGATATACTTTAATGCGCGAATCCATGTGAATCGGGTGAGAACAAAAAAGACTGCCGATCCTGGGATCTGGCAGCCTGCTGATTAAAGAGAGACAGGGACGGTAGACATAGAGAAAAATTCCTCATACAACGCTTGAACGGCTTCTTTTTCTTGAGCCGCTTTGACGCCAAACATCATGCTGACCTCTGAAGATCCTTGATTGATCATTTCAATATTGACCTTCGCTTTTGACAGCGCCTTTGCTGCTCTTGCTGTGGTGCCAACATTGTGACGCATCGCTTCTCCTACAATCATAATGAGGGAGAGATTCGGCTCTAACACGACCTCATCTGCATCAAGCACGAGCTTTAAGCGATCGAGTAGCTCTTGTTCAATATGCTGCTCCTCCAGCTGATCCTGCCTTAAAATAATGTTCATATCATCAATGCCAGAAGGGACGTGCTCATACGTAAGCCCGTATTCCTCTAACGTTTGCAGCACCTTACGCCCAAATCCGACTTCTCGGTTCATCAAATATTTGCTAATATAAATGCTGCAAAATCCGCTGTCTGAAGCGATTCCGACAACGGGTCCATTTGTATGATCCCGCTGGTTCACAATTTTTGTGCCTTTTGCCGAGGGATTATTGGTGTTTTTAATCTGCACAGGAATGCCTGCACGGAAGGCCGGAATGAGTGCTTCATCATGGAACACAGAAAAACCAGCATAGGACAACTCGCGCATTTCCCGGTACGTTAGCTCTGTAATCTCCTTCGGCTCATGAACGATCGTTGGATTGACAGCGTAGACAGCATCCACATCTGTAAAGTTTTCATACACATCTGCCTTCAAACCGTTTGCCAAAATGGAACCGGTAATATCGGAGCCGCTGCGAGAAAAGGTGACAATGTCTCCCGATAGACTAAAGCCAAAAAAGCCAGGGAATATGATGATGCCAGAGCGCTCTCTTAATTTATACAAATGATCATATGACTCCGGAAGGACTTGCGCTTGACCAGGCTCATCGCTCACAAATAAACCAGCTTCCTTTGGATTCACATAGTGAGCTTCGACACCTTGGTAGCGGAAATAGGCGGCAATGAGTTTTGCGTTATTGTCTTCACCGCTTGCTTTGATGGCATCAAGATATCGCTCAGGATGAGACGTATCTGCCTGTAAGAGGGTATCTAGATCTTGCCGGATGGTGTCAATCACGTTATGACTTAACCCGAGTTCATCCGCAATCGAGGCATACCGCTTGATGACGGCTTCCTGTAAATCGTGTGCTTCGCCTAAACGTAAATATTGCTCACCACAGCTAATTAATAGATCGGTGACCTTCGTATCCGTTGAATGCCGTTTTCCTGGTGCGGAAACAACGACTGCTTTTCGAGCTGGATCTGCTGTTACAATGTCAAATACCTTTTGCAGCTGCTTGCCAGAGGCAAGTGAACTGCCACCAAATTTAACGACCTTCAATGCATACATCTCCTATAGTAAAAATTTTCTCACAAATTGAATAGTTCCTATTATCAACTCTTTTCTTCAAATTATCAAGGTTTTTCTTCACTAGAAATACAAATGTGTTTTCAGAGAGGACGGTATAGCGTGAGTATATGAAAAAAGAGCCGGCAATATGCCGAGCTCTTTTTCTTATGAAGAAGATGATGAGGAAGATAGCTCCTGCTTCATCACTTTATTATTGCGTTTTTCCTTTAAGAAAAAGGAGAGGACAAGCCCAATGACCGCAATCAGACCAGAAATGAAGAATGACGTATTCATTCCATGAACGGCTGATTTTAATGGGCTGGCTAATTCTGCATTTGCAGCAGAGCTGCTCATGATGGAGACAAGCACAGCCGTCCCAATGGAACCGCCCATTTGTCTCATCGTATTATTCATCGCTGTCCCATGCGGGATCAAATGAGGCGGTAAAGAGTTGATACCTGCTGTTGTCAGCGGCATCATGATCATCCCAACCCCGATTAAGCGAAGCGTGTAAGCGACCGTAATGAGGGCGATCGATGAATCAAGGGTGAGCAGCATAAATGGCAAGGTCGTCACGGTAAGTATCGTAAACCCGCCTAATGCCAGCCCTTTTCCGCCGACTTTATCAAAAATCCGTCCAATAATTGGTGAGAGGAGCCCCATAAAGAGAGCACCTGGCAATAAGATCAGTCCTGTATCAAGAGCAGACAACCCTCTGACATTCTGCGTATAGAGCGGCAGAATCGTCTCTGTCCCAATCAATAAAGCAAAGACAAGCATCCCAAGAAAGGTCGTCAAGCTAAAGATTGCAAACTTAAAGACACCAAATTCAAGCATCGGCCTTGTCAAATTCGACTGGCGCAGAATAAAGAAGAACAAGCTCACAGCGCCGACAATCAACGAAATGAGGACAGTGGCACTTGTCCAGCCGTATGTGCCAACACTAGAAAATCCGTAAAGCAGTCCGCCGAAACCGAAGGACGACAAGATGACAGATAAAACATCAATACGTGTCTCTCTTTGCTGCGTTACATTTTTCATTAAGAAGAAAGCAAGAATGAGATCAATGATACCGATTGGCAGAACAATATAGAACAAGAACTTCCAGCTGAAGGAATCAACAATCCAGCCGCCAAGTGTCGGTCCAAGAGCTGGTGCGAAAGATATGACAAGTCCGACCATGCCCATTGCCTGCCCGCGTTTTTCTTTCGGGAAAATGGTTAAAAAGATCGTTTGCATCAGCGGCATTAAAATTCCTGCGCCAGCTGCCTGCACAATACGCGCTGCAAGTAATACAGGGAAATTCGTTGCGAATGAAGCAAGAATTGTACCGGCTGTAAAGATGCTAAGCGCTGTTAAAACTAAAGAACGGCTTGAAAATTTCTCGATTAAGAAAGCCGTGATCGGGATGAGAATCCCGTTTGTCAGCATAAAGGCTGTGGTGAGCCACTGTCCTTTGCTGACATCAATATTGAATTCCTCCATGATATGTGGGATCGCTGGTATGAGCAGCGTTTGGTTTAAAATCGCGACGAATGCCCCAACGAGGAAAATCCCCACAATCACAGATCGATTATACGATGTTGTAGATTGGTTCATGTTATCCCTTCTTTATCTATAAGATGATGCTTTTCAGCTGTGACACGTTTTGTGATAAAACGCTGTTTTTGCCTAAATAATCGAGTAGTGAGCTGATTAAAAAGGTTCTCGGTTGATCCTTTGATAATTCTTCACTTAGCAGTTCAAACGCAGACAGGAGATCGTCCTTTTCTTCCCCGTTTGACAGTGTGTGAAGCTCTTGTTTGATCTTCGTTAAGTACGAGATGACAAGCTTTTCTTCATCATATTCGTCCTGTGTGGAAAGCAAATAAGAGTCCATCAGCTGATCTGTTAGCACAGGCTCAATAGAGCAGGGCTTTTTCGATACACGATCCATCACACCGATAATCATTTCGGCGGCATTTTCTAATTGGATGTTCTTGCGCTCAATCGCCAACATTAAGATGAATTCTCTCATTAATCCGTTGAGGACAATGACAAGATCCCAGACGTAAGGCGCAACAGATTCACCATATGTGCTTAAAATAATGTCTCTGTGGCGCTGCATGATAATAGAGCGTGTTTCTCGTAAATGCTTAATGACAATGGGCGAATGCTGTGAAAAAGCTTCAAAGGACAGCATATTCAAAAATTTATGATTCTCTTTAAACTCTTCAAGCTCAAGCTTGATCTTCTTTGTGAATTTTTCCTTTTTGGACAGCGACGTTTCTGAATGAATGATTTGAGAAATCTCTCTCATTTTGCACTGATTGTATTTAATCAGTTCTAATAGAAGAGCTTCCTTTGAATCAAACAGCTTATAAATAGACGCTTTTGATATTTTACAGGCATCGGCAATTGACTGCATGGAGACACTCATATAGCCTTTTTGAGAAAATAATTTCTTCGAAACCCGCAAAATCTCTTCTTGCTTTTCATTCATCTTCATAAGTCCTTTCCGATCGGCAAAACCATATGGTCACAATGGAAACCGAGTGGTCACTTTTGCAATGATAACAAAACCAATGACCTATGACAAGAAAAGAAACTTAAAAAACACCTATCTTATGACAGGTGTTTTATCCTTCTGCATGTGCGGCATATATGATGATCTGTCCGTTAAGTTCGGCGATCAAAAGGTCTTTTCGCTCCTTTACAGAGTAAATCGCTGTCCCTTTTTTCAGCTGGGAAGCTGTGCCGTGATTAAAATGTTCGGCAGCTGTTTTCTGAATCACACCTAATTGCTGATCTTTAGTGACGGTTAGTTGATGGGTCCAATCTACATTTGCTTCATAGACAGTTTTTTCCCATTGAAATAAATCTGCCTGTTCATCGAGAGCTAATAACTCTTCTGCATTAGGTGGTTTAGATTCGGCATACCGGACGGATTGGCATCCACATAAGCAAATGGCGAGTAACATCATACATAAGTAAGTCCATATCTTTCGTGTCAAATGAGGTCCTTCCCTTCAAGAAAGCTTGTATATGGTCATAGTCGTTTGCGAAGGATGTATCGTTACTTTATGAGGCGAGTAAGAAAATTGTATGTTGGCACAAAATACGATACATTTATCGTATGAATAATCCAATCTATCCAACCCAAGAAGACATGAGACTGATTTCTGTGCTGCACGCTTTGGCTGATCCTGTCCGTTTAGAAATTGTCCGCTGTTTAGCGGAAACGGGGGAGAGGACATGCGGCACGTATGAGATGAATATTGCCAAATCCACGCTGTCACATCACTTCAAAGTGCTGAGGGAGGCAGGCATTGTGAAAGTGAGAATTGATGGAAAACACCGCTACTATTCTTTAAGAAAACAAGACATCGAGACCGCTTTTCCTGGGCTCATGTCATCCATTCTAGCCGTAGATAAAGAGCGGTGGTAAGCCAGCTGTCTGTGAAGAGCAGCTGGCTGTTTTATTTCCCGAAAACGGCTTCATACAGCCGTTTCATATCCGAGGACGAGTGGAACAAAACCTGCCTGATGCTCCGGCAATTGCTCATCAAGGGCAAAACGGTCTAAGTGTTCTCAACAATGAAACTAGGGTAAATTCAATTTGTTTGCCCATTGAACTCGAATTCTATTGGTAAATCTATGACCTCCACTTTCTTCCTCCATCTTTTTGAACAAGTAAGGACAAGCTTATTAAAAGCATAGCCATGCCTAGTACTAAAAAATATAGTGGCATCGCAAAGACTGTTCCGTTATGGAACACACTCATCCCATAGATGATAGCGCTGACGATTAAATAATAAC
Organism: Bacillus sp. FSL K6-1145; assembly: GCF_038003425.1. NCBI lineage: Bacteria > Bacillati > Bacillota > Bacilli > Caryophanales > Bacillaceae > Bacillus > Bacillus sp. FSL K6-1145. The sequence continues at coordinate 447,557 of NZ_JBBOPC010000001.1, forward strand.
CTAAGCTAAATATCGCACCAGCAGAACCAATGACGTCTTGAAAGTCAATGAGCGCTAAGCTTAAACAGTTTGGTAAAGCCGTACCTGTACCAAATAAAATAATGAACACACTAACAAGCATTGTTGACATTTGTAAAGAAATCGGTAAGAAATGTACCGATGTAGCTAGCAATGTACCGATGAGCATAATGGCTAACCCTACATAACGAAATGACTCTTGACAAGAAAATCACTTTATATCTTAAGATAAATGGAGATACAGCTATGATGTCAACTTATCAAATACTAATATCCAAAGTGAGTGTCAGTGCATTTTGTTCGAAGTCACTAGAATGTTATCTATGAAAAATTTAAATATCACTTGATACAATATAAATCAATTTCATTCATTGTTATTTTTCTTACAATAGTATAAGTACAGGTATGTGATAATAGCGTCCAGCAATGAAAAAAAGGCGTTATCATGAGCAAGTCCCGTAAGGATGCTCTCTGATAATGCCTAAATGTAATATTCTAGATCATTTTTAAAATTAGAAATGTTTTATAACTATTCTCCGACAAACACTATATTAATTGGAAGATGAATCATCAAGTGAAATTTATAACAATGACTGAATTCAATTAAAATTAATAATCAATCGCCCGAATGAGTTTCAACACCCTTACTTTCCATGATCATTATATCGATGATGGAGTAGTCTCTGGAGTTCAATATTCTTATTTCAGATTAGCGAATCATCCTTCTGTAAGAGCATAATATTTTTTTATTTGTCCATCCACTTCAGCTATCAAAATGTCATCTCTTTCGTTTACTGAAAAAATCACAGTCCCTTTTTGTAGGATAGATGCAGTGCCGTCTTTAAAAGAGCTATTTGCTGTATTCTTAATTGTCCCTACTTTTTTCTTTTTCGTTAACGTCAATTTGTTTACCCAATCGATATTAGTTTTATAGACTGTTCCATTCAGCTGAAAAATATCAGCATCTTTTTCAAGTGCTAAAACTTCGGCAGCAGTCTGCTTTTTTGACACTACTTTTTCGTTATTTTCTTCTGTTTGACAGGCAGTTAACACCGAAATAATTGAAATAAAAATAAATAATGTAAATACTTTCTTGATAATCAATTTTATACCTCCTTTTAATATTATTGTATTCTAATTTTGGCTTATTTCAATTATTTTTTCTTTTATCGAATCAAACTTGTCCCCTGAAATGTTATCTATAACTTGTTGATGAATGTCGTTAGTAACTGTAATATTTTGTCCACCTAAATTTTTATTGAAGGAGAGATTTTCTTTTTGAAGATCAGTTAAGTTACTTTGTAGAATAGCAATGTCTTCTTCATTAAATTTAATAAGATACGGTTCAAGAGATCCGAAATAGTTCCCAGTGTTTCCTTTTTGTAAAAAGGCAATGTATTTTTGGTTTAATTCTGGTTTAATATACAAAGGATCTTTATTTGTAACAGTATATACTTGCTTTTTTGATGCATCCTTAATTAAAATTCCTTCATCGGAAATTATCTCATCTCCTGATGTGACTTCAATTGGTACAGTTTCCGAATAGCGATGGTTAATTTTGATGATACTTTCACTATTACCTTTTAGGGTATCTTCTACTTTAAATTGATAAAGATGGCCTTCAGTAAATTCGGAAGGTTCAGAGGAACCAGACATGTTCCAACTTTTAAGTAATTTCTGATAGTGACCTACAACTATAACATCAGATTGTAATACCATCTCTTCAATACCATCAGCAACATTAAAATCTTTTGAAAGTAAAATAGTATTTTTTTTAGAGTCTGATTCCAGTTCATTTTCTTTAGGTAAGTGAATAGGATAATACATGTAAATTGTAACGAATAATATTAGTGAGATAAAAATAAATAATATTTTTTATACTTAATCATTTAATTTCCTCGCATTTCTTTATTTATAAATATTCTTTACTCCATTAATATCATCTTTTTGAGGAGTGGTCATTTTATTTCTATTTCTTTCGGAATTCATTATAGAAGTTCCGGTGGTATGAGCTATCCCTATTAATTGAAGTTCCAATATGTGTATCGTTACTTGTAAATGAGATTGTTTGTGAGAAAAAAATAAGATAAATTTTACGTATGACGAATCCAAACCATCCAACCCAAGAAGACATGAGACTGATTTCTGTTTTGCACGCATTGGCTGATCCAATTCGGTTAGAAATTGTCCGCTGCTTAGCAGAAGCGGGGGAGAGGACATGCGGTACGTATGAGATGAATATTGCCAAATCTACGCTTTCCCATCACTTCAAAGTGCTGAGGGAGGCAGGCGTCGTGAAAGTGAGGATTGAAGGGAAACACCGCTACTATTCTTTAAGAAAAGAAGATATCGAGACCGCTTTTCCTGGACTCGTATCATCCATTCTAGCTGTAGATAAAGAACGGTGGTAAGCCAGCTGTCTATGAAGAGCAGCTGGCTGTTTTATTTCCCATAAATCGCCTCATACAGACGTTTTACCGCCGGCTCAATATCCTCTGGTCTCATATGAGAGAAGCCGAGGACGAGCGGAACAAATCCTTCCTGATGCCCCGGTAATTGCTCATCAAGGGTAAAACGGTCCATTCCATACATTTTCAGCTTTCTTTCTTTGGCTCGCTGTAAAATCTCATGCTGCGTGCGGTTTGAACGGAACTCTGCGATAAAATGAAGTCCAGCATTTTCCCCAATAATCCGCACGTTGTCAGCAAACACCGTGTCGAGCTCTTCAATGAGTTGCTTCCGCTTTTCCTCATATAAACCATTCATTTTTTTGATATGTCGCTGATACGCCCCATCCTTTATAAAATGAAGAAGGGTGTATTGTGTAAAAAGGTTGGCTGTTTGAATGAAGAAGTGCTGTTCTTCTTTATAACGTCTCAATAAATGCTGCGGGAGCACCATGTAACTTAGCCTTAAGCCTGGCAGCAATGATTTTGAAAAGGTTCCCATATAAATCACTTTGTCATATCGATCCAAACTTTGCAGTGCTGGAATGCTGTCAGTCCCATACTTGAATTCACTGTCATAATCATCCTCAATGATATAACGGTCATGCTCATCGGCTGCCCAGTTTAAGAGCTGAATCCGCCGGGAAATTGGCATAATCACCCCTGTTGGGAATTGATGTGAAGGGGTAATGATCAACACATTCGGCTCTTTCTTCTGAATGTCACTCATCCGCACTCCTTTTTGATCAATGCCAATCGTTTCAATTCGGTGATGATTGTTTTTTAGCATTTGATAGAGCCGGCGATAGCCAGGGTTTTCTAACCCGTATACTTGATCGGCTGGAAGAATGCTTGATAACGAATGGATAAGTGACTGCGTGCCTGCACTTAAAATGAGCTGTTCTGGATAGCATTTGACTCCTCGTGCAAGCCCGATTAACCGAGCAATTGTTTCTCGAAGCTCGTACACGCCTTGTGGATGCGGAAGCTCACCAAATGCTTCTTGGTGGAGACTGATCGCCTTTTGTTCACTTTTCAGCCAGCTTTTAAAAGGAAAATTGGCTGTATCAACAGAGATATGTGAAAAGGAATACCAATCGTCTCGTGCAATCGGCTCTTCCTTTAAATCTGCTGGAAGAGAAGAGGGTTTCAGCTGACCTGACTCATGAAATGTTTCGAGTGATTCCACGAAAAAACCTTTGCGTTCAACCGAATATAAATATCCTTCGGCAAGCAGCTGCTGATATGCGCCATTCACTGAATTGACGCTGACATTTAATGTATCGGCTAACTCGCGTTTTGAAGGTAATTGATCGTGCGGCTGAAGGTTTCGATTTAAAATTTCACCTTTAATTTTCGAGTATATTTGATGATAAATAAATCCGTTTGCCCCTGTTTGATCTAGTTGAATTGTCAGCATTTTTTCATTCCTTCCTCTCTGGTACCATGAAAAAAATGATATTGGTACTTTCTATCATACCAAAAAATATTCAGAATAATAAAAAAGACATAAAGGGGATGGATGACAATGAGTCAAACGACAACAAACCGTTTTTCAACTGAGGAATGGCAGGAGAAAAGAGATCAATACGTCGCAAGAGGCGTGAGTAATGGCAACCGTCATCTTGCAGCAAAAGGGAAGGGAGCCGAGCTGTTCGATATCGATGGGAAACGTTTTATCGATTTTGCCGGTGCTATCGGTACGTTAAATGTAGGGCATTCACATCCAAAGGTTGTGGAAGCCGTCAAAGCACAGGCAGACAGTCTGATTCACCCAGGATTCAACGTGATGATGTACGAATCGTATATTGAATTAGCTGAAAAGCTATGCCGCCTCACACCAGGCGATCATGACAAGAAAGCCATTTTTCTCAATTCAGGCGCAGAAGCCGTTGAAAATGCGGTGAAAATTGCACGTAAATATACGAAAAGACAGGCCGTTGTCTCGTTTACAAGAGGCTTCCACGGCAGAACGAATATGACGATGAGCATGACGAGTAAGGTCAAGCCATATAAATTTGGGTTCGGACCATTTGCGTCAGAGGTGTATCAAGCGCCATACCCGTATTACTATCAGAAGCCAGAAGGGTTAAGCGATGCAGCCTACGATGAGTACATCATTGATCAATTCAATCAATTCTTCGTCGCTGCCGTTGCACCAGAAACCGTTGCGTGTGTGGTCATGGAGCCAGTCCAAGGGGAGGGCGGATTCATTGTACCATCGAAGCGTTTTGTTCAGCATGTCGCTTCATTCTGTCAGCAGCACGGGATTGTCTTTGTAGCAGATGAGATCCAAACAGGCTTTGCGAGAACAGGGAAATATTTTGCGATTGAGCACTTTGATGTGGTGCCTGACTTAATCACGGTGTCAAAATCACTTGCAGCTGGCCTGCCGCTGAGCGGTGTCGTCGGCAGAAAAGAACTGCTTGATGCGGCAGATCCAGGGGAGCTAGGGGGAACATATGCAGGAAGTCCATTAGGCTGCGTGGCAGCACTAGCGGTTCTTGATATTATTGAATCAGAACAACTAAATCAACGATCTGAGCACATCGGACAAGTCATTGAGGACAAAGCGAATGAGTGGAGAAGTAAGTACTCATTCATCGGGGAAGTACGCCGATTAGGGGCAATGGCGGCGATTGAAATTGTGGAAGATCAAACAACGCGTACACCAGATAAGAAAACAGCCGCAGCGATTGCAGTCTATGCAAACAAGCACGGACTACTCTTATTAACGGCAGGGATTAATGGGAATATTATTCGCTTTTTAACACCACTTGTCATCACAGATGAGCTGCTTCATGAAGGACTAGGGATCATCGAGGACGCCTTCAAAGCACGCTAAACAACAAAGGGGATGGTTGTATGCAAAAACAACAAATGGCAAAAACCATGTCGCAGTCTGACGTACTGTTTTTATCCATTGGTGCAATGCTTGGATGGGGCTGGGTTGTACTTTCGGGAGATTGGATTTTAACAGCTGGATTTTTAGGCAGTGTGATTGCCTTCGTTATAGGCGGTATTCTCGTCATTTTTATTGGACTGACGTATGCTGAGCTTTCGTCTGCGATTCCAGAGACAGGCGGAGGGCTCGTCTTTGTCCAGCGGGCATTTGGGATGAAATCAGCGTTCGTCTCAGCATGGGGCGTATTGTTTGGTTATGTGTCCGTCATTACGTTTGAGGCTGTTGCCTTGCCGACAGTTATTGATTATGTGATTCCAACACAGCATGTTGGCTTCCTATGGAATATAGGGGGATGGGACGTTTATTTCACATGGGTATTGATTGGTTCTGGCGGTGCACTGTTTTTAACAGCACTGAATTACATTGGGGCAAAGCCCGCAGCCATTTTTCAGTCTGTGTTCACAGTAGCGATTATTTTGACAGGCTTTCTCCTTTTAGGCGGCGCGACTTTTAATGGAGATTTTGCAAACCTTGAGCCAATGTTTCAAGGCGGGGTTGGCGGGCTTATGGCCGTATTAGTCATGATTCCTTTTTTATTCGTTGGGTTTGATGTGATTCCGCAAGTAGCCGCAGAGATTAATGCGCCAAAGAAAATCATTGGGAGAATTTTAATTATCTCCATCGTGAGTGCGGTCGTATTTTACCTACTTATTGTCTTTGGGGTAGCTGCGGGGCTATCAAAAGGACAGCTTGAAGCCTCTTCATTGGCGACAGCAGATGCCATGGTGCAGCTTCTCGGTCATCAAGCATTTGGGACAGTGCTTGTCATTGGCGGTGTAGCAGGGATTGTGACGAGCTGGAATGCTTTTATTATCGGTGCAAGCCGTATTCTATACGCGATGGCGGAAAGAGGCATGATTTCCAAATGGTTTGCGTATATTCATCCAAAGTATAAAACGCCGACAAATGCTATTTTATTTCTTGGTGCTATGGCCTTTTTCGCTCCATTATTAGGGCGCCCTGCTCTCGTATGGATTGTCAATGCAGGCGGTGTCGGGATCATCGTCGGGTACTTAATTGTGTCCATTGCCTTTATGAGACTTCGCAAAGTAGAACCAGAGCTTGAGCGTCCGTACCGCATTAAGTATTGGCGAACGACAGGCGTTTTAGCCATCGGGCTGAGTCTCCTGTTTCTTTCATTTTATTTTCCAGGGATGCCGGCCTCCTTATCATGGCCAGCTGAATGGATATTGCTTTTAGGTTGGGCACTCATTGGGTATATACTATATGTAATGAATCCAAGAACGAAGGAGACGGTAGAGCATGACAAACGAACTCAAAGTGTATAATCCTGCAACAGGAGAAGAAATTGCTTCAGTTGCTCAGCATACAAAAGAACAGATCGAAGACGCCATTTCGCGCTCACATCAAGCATTCAAAGTATGGGCAAAAACGTCAGCGCATGAACGTGCCAATATCATTCGCAAGTGGTTTGATCTCATGATTGAACATAAAGAAAGGCTCGCAAAAATCATCACGGAAGAAAACGGGAAGCCGTATCAAGAAGCATTAGGCGAAATCGTTTATGCGGCTGGATATATTGAATGGTACGCAGAGGAAGCCAAACGAATCTACGGCAGAACCATTCCGTCACATACGACGAACAAACGCCTTTTTGTCACAAAGCAGCCAGTTGGACCTGTTGCGGCCATTACACCGTGGAATTTCCCAGCAGCCATGATCACGAGAAAGGCAGCACCAGCACTTGCAGCGGGCTGTACGTTTATTGTGAAGCCTGCTGAAGATACGCCGCTGACGGCTATTGAACTTGTGAAATTAGGCCACGAAGCCGGAATTCCAGAGGATGCCCTGCAATGGGTGGTTGGAGATGGAAAAGAAGTCGGTGAAATATTCACAGATAGTCCATTGATTCGCAAAATCACGTTCACAGGCTCAACGCCGGTCGGAAAGCATTTGATCAAAAACAGTGCAAGTACAGTCAAGCACGTATCAATGGAGCTTGGTGGTCATGCCCCGCTCATTGTAGACAAAGATGCCAACCTTGAACTAGCTGTCAAACAAGCAGTGGCATCTAAATTCCGTAATGCAGGACAAACCTGTGTTTGTGCCAACCGCTTAATTGTGCATGAAGACATTCATGAAGCATTTGCTCAAGTCTTTAGCAAAGAGGTCGAAAAGCTGAAAGTGGGAAATGGCTTTGAAGAGGGCACATCCATCGGCCCAATTATCAACAAGCGTGGCTTTGATAAAATTGTCAGCCAAATTCAAGATGCAGTCGATAAAGGGGCGAAAATCCTTGTCGGCGGAGATACGCATTTCGATGATGACAAGTCGTATTATTTTGTCCAGCCAACGGTTCTCACACATGTGGACCCTTCCATGAACATCATGCATGAAGAAACCTTTGGACCAGTGGCACCGATTACGACGTTCAAAACGCTAGATGAAGCGATTGAATTAGCGAACGATACACCTTTTGGTCTTGCAGCTTATTTCTTTACAGAAAATTATCGAAACGGCCTCTACATCTCAGAGAATCTTGATTACGGGATTATTGGCTGGAATGATGGCGGCCCATCGGCTGTTCAAGCACCATTCGGAGGAATGAAAGAAAGCGGAATTGGCCGTGAAGGCGGCATCGAAGGGATCGAACCTTATTTAGAAACCAAATATGTATCCATTGGTTTAGACGAATAGACGTGAAAAAGACTGTCCGAATAAGGAATCTCGGCAGTCTTTTTTATGTTAAACAGCCGGCGGAAAAAGCTGCTCCACCGTTTCTTTTGTTTCTTTCAGAATGTCGTGGATGTAATCTGCTGGTGCCTGCTCCATGCTGCTGAACAAAAGTCGTTCAACAGGCTCAACACCAATAAAATTGAAGACTTCTGTATCTGATGTCATTCGGTGGGAAGCGGAAACGATCCGGTTAGAGTCAAGAAAGGTCCTTGGAGCATCGTGCGTGTTGATAATGACCCCTTTTTTGTGCCGAAGCAGGTTTTCAATAGCCCCATGCTCATTGATTTGATAAGCGAAGCCCTCAGAAAAAACGCGTTCTACATAGCCCTTTAGCATAGCGGGTAAGCCTGTCCACCAAATGGGGAAAATAAACGTTAGGACATCTGCTTGCTGAATTAGCTTCTGCTCTGTTTGAATGGCAATTGGGACATCTCCCCGTTTGATCGCAGCCTTTTCCAAGATGCTTAGTTCTGGTGAAAAACCAAGAGCATAAACATCACGAACAGTCACTTTATGACCATTGTTCAAAAGAGTGCTGACAACAAGATCTAATAAGGTTTGATTTAAGCTTTGCTGGGGATGAGCAAATATAATTAGATGGTTCATCTTATAGCCTCCTAGGTGGTCATGTGTCTCATTATGGCATGCGTCATCATCCTATTCAATCCTATATTGGTAATAATAGGTTGGGAAAATGGAGGTTGATCGTCCAAGCTTGCAGGCAAAGCCTTGCATCTCGTGTTCAGGCAAGGTGGAAAGAAACAAAGCGATCGTTTCCGTGAAAACGATCGCTTACGAATCAATTATTTCTTTCTAAAAGCAAGCACAAGCGCAATCAGTGCTACGACTAGAGCAGCAATGGACAACCCTAGCACAAGTGGTGAAGAAGAATTGGAGGCTGTTTCAGATGCCTTTTCTTCTTTTGGTTTTTCTTGACCATGTGAATCCGTTACCGTATTAGATGCGACAATGTTTGTGATCGAATGCGGCTTATCAGCATCTTGATCGCCAGTCCATTCAACGACCGTTCCATCCTTATAATATTGATACGCATCCCATGCAGCTTCGCCTGCTTTTTCAGGGTTTTTCGCTACAAAAACGAATTGCTGGAACTGTCCGGCAAGCACGCCTTTACCCGTTGCTTCCCAAGTCACTCTTGTTACCTTGCCATCTTTTTCTTCAGTTGACGTTTTCCATCCAGAGACTGGCTCATATTGTTGGAATTCGACGCCTTTAGGTATTGTCAAGACAACCTTAGTCGTTGGGCTGTCACTCTCAGAAGGAACTTTTAACGTATAGGTTTCCCACGCATTTGTCGCAGACGTATCAGGTTTGACTGTGACGTGAGCACTTACAGGAATCGCCAATAAAAATGAAGCGAGAAGCATTGGTAATAAAGCTTTAACGTATTTTTTCATATGGTATGAACTCCTTTTAGTTTCTTCTAATAAATGTGGTATCAATATTTTCAAAAGAACCAGTTAACGCATGGATGTCAATTTTCCAAGTACCTTTTTCATTTAACAAGAGGTTTTCAGCAGAGTAATGACCATTTTTTAATCGTTTCAGCTGAAATTCACTCGGTTTCTCTTCACCGAATAAGGTGACTTTATGGATCTTGGCTGACACAGATTGAATATCAGTAATCGTTTGTCCATCCTTCTTCGTAAATGCGACCTCGAATGTGTTTTTGCCCGGGGCATTAGGGGTAATGCTCATGGACACAATGTCACGATGCTCCACTTGGTTTGCGCCGAAGAACGGCTCAGGTGCAGGCGGAGGAGGGCTCGGGATATTGGTGAATACAGCTGTTAATAACAAGATAGCGATTCCGATGATCCACTCAGCTCGTAACGAAACGTTTTGTTTCTGTTTCTTTTCCCATCTTAGCATCAAGTAATGGACAAGCCCAAGAAGGCCCATCAAGATAAATAAGCCAAGCTTGATTAAAAAGGTTCGTCCGTATGCTGATTCGAAAAGAGCATCAAACGATTGCAAAATAAAGATCGCATTTACAAATCCTGAAAACACAATGAGTCCAACAGAGAGCAGTGCCCAAGGGTGAAACGCTGTTAACGTATTCCGTAAGAGCGGCTGATCTTCATTTGGCAGCTTCTTCAACAATAAAAGCACAATGGCTGTTAAACCACCGACCCAGATTGATGCAGAAACGAGATGGATGAAATCAAGTGACGTTGTCAGTATTTTATTATCCGTTGCTGCTGGATGTCCGATTTGTGCCTTCAGCCAGAGAAGTACTGCGAATAGGAGCAGTGGAAACAACCATACCCGAAAAGAAGTGAAATCCCCTTTTTTCATCGCAACTAGGCTCCAAATGGTTAGAAGCACAAATGACACCATGAGCATCATCCACAAACTACCGCCAGAAGTCGATGCAATGGTTTCTTGTAAAAGCGCTGGCTGAAATGCTCCCCCAAAAGACACGTCTGCTGCTGATTTTGTTTGAATCGGCAGCTGGAACACGAGTGCTCCGCCCATCATGACCAGTGACAATGTCAAAAGCCATTTCATTCGTTTCGCTAATACAGGTGAAATGGCTGCTTTAAACCAAAACAGTCCAAACAAAATGGTCCCGAGAAATAAGCTAAACGACGTATAAAGAAAGGCTTTGTCAATGGTTGAGGCAACATCGATGGATTCATTCGTTTGACCTTGATCTAATTGGTCAAAACCGCCATCCGCTTTGCCAATACTAAATGGGATCATGCCAGAGACAGAGTGTCCGTCTGCTGATACCGCATTCCATTGAATGGTGTAAATTCCCTTTGGTAAATCCTTTTTTAAAGCTGCTTCCATGATTTTTTGATCTTTGATGACCGTATCTCCTTGATCCACACGATCCCCTTTTGCATTTAGCACCTTAATGGCATGAAATCCACTTTCAATTCCTTCACTAAATGTGATAGAGACCGAAGGAGGCTGCTTCTCCAGCTCTTCATTTGCTGCTGGATTCGAGCTGACGACGTATGCATGGGCAAATGCTTCCTTTGGAATGAAAAAAGCAAACGTAACGATAAGGAGCAGAAGCCACTTACTATGTTTCAACAAGTGTATAACCGCCTTTCTACCTATGAAAATGTCTCATGTATCAGAAAGAAAGCGGCAGTAAACTGTGAGTCACAGAAAAAACCGCTCCTCCTATTGTGCCGCTCACTCTAAAAGGTAAACGAAACAAACAGCAAGATGGTTCACTTTTTCTGTGTCATGTCTGCGCAGACATTTCTTGATTGAATAGGTTTGATCATGTATAAGCCTATTCGATTTAAGAAGAGGAAACAAGAAGTGACGATTTGAAAGTTGTGAAATTCCAATGAATTTTGCGTCAAAACCACGGCACATCAACTTTTTTACTCTATTTGTCCTATGCTCTGACAGAGAATTCACATCATATTTCAATTTTGTCACACACTAAGTGACAAAGTGACATTTAGTTTCAATTGAAGGGAAAGTGAAAGCGTTTTACGATAAGGTTAAGGGCTTCACTGACACTTGTTCTTATATCTTTTGACCTATAAAGCCCTAAATAAAGGGAAAGAAGAAAGGAGTTTTCATAGATGCAGGAAAAAAGCGGATTCCGCGTAAAAGTACAGCGCTTTGGAAGCTATTTAAGCGGCATGATTATGCCGAATATTGGAGCATTTATCGCTTGGGGACTCATTACGGCCTTATTCATTCCGAGTGGCTATTGGCCAAATGAACAATTAGCTTCACTTGTTGGCCCAATGATCAACTACTTACTGCCGCTCTTAATTGGTTACACAGGCGGTAAACTCGTATACGACCATCGAGGCGGGGTACTCGGTGCAACTGCGACGATTGGGGTCATTGTCGGTTCGGACATTCCAATGTTTTTAGGTGCCATGATCATGGGACCACTTGGCGGTTACTTGATTAAGAAAATTGATCAGCTCTTCAAAGATCGAATCAAATCGGGCTTTGAAATGCTTGTGAATAACTTTACGGCAGGGATTTTAGGTGCCATTCTTGTCGCGATTGCCTTCTACGCCATCGGACCAGTGGTACTTGGTCTAAATAAAGCCCTTGCGGCAGGTGTAGATATCATTGTGAATGCACATTTGCTTCCGCTAGCAAGTATTTTCATTGAACCAGCGAAAGTCTTGTTCTTAAACAATGCGATTAACCAAGGAATTTTAGGTCCTTTAGGAGTAGAGCAAGCGGCGAAGACAGGGCAGTCCGTTCTGTTCTTGCTTGAAACAAACCCAGGGCCAGGTTTAGGTGTTCTACTTGCATACATGTTCTTCGGAAGAGGGAATGCAAAGCAGTCTGCACCGGGTGCGATTGTCATTCAATTTTTAGGAGGAATTCATGAGATTTACTTCCCGTACATCTTAATGAAACCAAAGCTCATTTTGGCGGTGATTGCAGGGGGAGCGAGCGGCGTTCTGACCTTTACCCTGTTAAATGCAGGCTTAAAGGCTGTGCCGTCACCAGGAAGTATTATCGCTCTCATGCTGATGTCACCAAAAGGCGGACATCTTGCTGTTCTAGCAGGTGTTGTCGTGGCTACCGTCGTCTCATTCCTTGTCGCTTCTGTGATTTTAAAAGCTTCAAAAGCAGTTGACGAAGACTTAACAGCAGCAACAGAAAAAATGCAGGACATGAAAGGGAAGAAAAGCGCAGCCGCCTCTGCTCTTACAGCACAAAAAGAAGACGCTGAAGCAAATGAGCAAGCAGCATCTCCAAGTGATGTCAATCCAGATGATGTGAACAAAATCATCTTTGCCTGTGATGCAGGAATGGGCTCAAGTGCGATGGGCGCATCCATCTTAAAGAATAAAGTCAAAAAGGCAGAGCTTGATATTGATGTGACAAACACATCCATCAGCAACATTCCAAATGATGCTGATGTGGTCTTCACTCATAAAGATTTAACAGACAGAGCCAAGGCAAAATTGCCAGGCGCTGTGCATATCTCAGTTGATAATTTCTTAAACAGCCCGAAATACGATGAGCTAATTGAGAAATTGAAAAAATAACATGGCGAAACGGGTTGAGTTCAATTTTTCTTCATTGAACTCCCCGTTTTGGTTGTTTTCCTGATTTTCCATTCTAAAAAAAGGTGTGATCATTCATGAAACAAGTACTATCAAAAGACAATATATTTCTAAACGAACAAGCAGGCTCGAAAGAAGAAGCCATTAAAAAAGCAGGCGAAGTCCTAGTGGCAAATGGCTATGTCACAAGTGATTATGTTGACAAAATGTTTGAAAGAGAAAATATCTCGTCTACATTTATGGGCAACGGGATTGCGATTCCTCATGGAACAGAGGATGCGAAAGCAGCTGTCCTTCATTCTGGGATTTCCATCATTCAAATTCCAGGTGGCGTTGAATACGGCGAAGGAAATATCGCCAAAGTCGTCTTTGGTATCGCAGGTAAAAACAACGAACATCTCGATATTCTTTCTCAAATTGCGATTGTCTGTTCAGAAGAGGAAAATGTAGAACGCATCATCCATGCAAAGGATCAGGATGAATTGATCGCCATCTTTAACGAGGTGAACTAACATGAAGGCACTTCATTTTGGAGCAGGGAATATTGGCAGAGGGTTTATCGGTTCTTTGTTAAAAACATCAGGCTTTGAGCTTGTCTTCACTGATGTAAATGAAGCGGTCATCAACGAGCTGAATGCAAGAGGAGAATACACGGTTGAACTCGCAGCACCAGGTCAGAAGCAAGAAGTAGTCGGTCCAGTGACAGCGATCAATTCTGCACAAGACCCAGCGGCATTAACAGAGGCGGTGGCATCAGCCGATTTGATTACAACAGCTGTTGGACCAACCGTTTTGAAGATCATTGCTTCATCGATTGCTGAAGGATTGAAACAGAAAAAGCCTGACCATATCATCAACATCGTGGCATGTGAAAATATGATTGGAGGCAGCTCTCATTTAAAAGAAGCCGTTTTCTCTCATCTAACAGAAGAGGAACAAGAAGCGTTATCAAAAACAGTTGGTTTTCCAAACGCTGCTGTGGACCGCATTGTGCCGATTCAGCACCATGAGGACATTTTAAAAGTATCAGTCGAGCCATTTTTCGAATGGGTCATTGATGAGGCTGGCTTTATTGGGGACGTTCCTCAAATTGACGGAGCGACCTTTGTACAAGATTTGACGCCGTATATTGAGCGCAAGCTCTTTACTGTCAATACAGGACATGCACTAGCGGCTTATGTCGGGTATCAGCAAGGCGTTCAAACGATTAAAGAAGCCGTCGATACACCAGAGATTCGCCAGGTGGTTGAAGGTGCACTGCACGAAACGGGCAGTTATTTAATCGACACTTATGGCTTTGAAAAAGAAGAACATGATGCGTATATTCAAAAAATCATCAAACGATTCGAGAATGCTTTTATCTCCGACGAAGTCACTCGCGTCGCACGCTCTCCTCTTAGAAAGCTAGGAGCAGATGACCGTTTAATCGGACCGGCGAAAAAGATCAAGCAGCCAGTGTACTTAATCAAAGGCATTGCTGCAGCTCTTGCTTATGACTTCGCCGAAGACGAAGAAGCGGTTCGTTTGCAGGCATTAAGAAAAGAAAAAGGCATTGAAGGTGTGCTGGAAGAAGTATGTGGCCTCACGCCAGCAGATGATCTCTATCAAGCCATTCTTAAAGAAACAGCTCGATAATTAGAAAATCCCTTTCCAACGAGTGAAAGGGATTTTTTGATGACTTTTTAATACTTTACCCCGTTTGTCGATATATGAAGTAAGGGGGAATTTGTATATGAAAAGGAAAATGTTTGCGTCAAGGAGTGTCTTTTTTCAATTAATGTCTGCCATTATCGTCATCACGATCTTAACCGGCGGACTTGTTGGGACAACGGGGTATTTATTAGCGAAACATGTCTTAATTGATGCGGGGAAAGCAGATTTAAAGCACATTGTCAGCGGAGCAATGGCTACACTTGAACAGTTGAATGATCGTGTAGAGAAAAAAGAACTGACGATTGAACAGGCACAGGAACAAGCCCGCATTTACTTGAGCGGGCCAAAAAATGACAACGGGAAAGGGTACCAATTTCAAAAGTCAGATTTTATCTATAAAAATAAAGGCTATCTTGTCGCATATGGAGCAGATTATTCCTCTCAAGTCCATCCTGTCAATGACATTGGTGTCATTCCAGATAACACGACCAATCGTGAAAAAATGGTCGCTGGAGCCAAATCAGAAGGCGAGGATGCACACTATGTGACCTATTTAGATAAGGACGATGCCACTGGGGAAGAAAAGCAAAAGCTTGCCTATATGAGCCAGTTCACGCCCTGGAATTGGAGTATCGGCATTGCCGTCTTTCAGGATGAATTTTATAAAGAATTAGAGCAGATGAAGCTCTATATCATGCTCATTACAGCAGGTGTCGCTCTTCTCAGCCTTGGCGTCTTTTATTTAGCTGCTCGAGGAAAGGTCAGACTGCTCAAGCAAGTCACTGCTGCTTCAAAAGAAATTGCGGAGGGGAATATTGAACGCACGAGTTTAAAAGAAACAACAGATGAAATTGGACAGCTGGCAAAAGGCTTTAATCATATGTCAGGAGAACTCCGGACACTTGTAAGCGGTCTACAGGAAACGAGCAGTCAACTCGTCGAATCAGCCACAGATTTATCAGCAATATCTGAAGAAACCTCAGCTAGCAGTGAAGAGATTGGCCGAGCGATTGGTGACATATCGACTGGAACGCATCATCAGGCATCTGACCTTGATGTAGCCAATCAACAAATGACCCAGTTCAATCAATCGATTGAGAACGTCAAAGAACAAAGTGACCAAATTAAACGAATCTCTGACCAATCGAATCAATCTTCGCAGCAGGGCCAGCAAATTGTTCAGCAATTAAAACAATCAAATGAACAATCCATTCAAGCGTCTCAAGGCATTAGAGCAGGCATTGAGCAATTAAGTACAAAAGTACAGGATATCTCTAAAATTACAGATACGATTGAAAGTATTTCAAATGAGACGAATTTACTTGCGCTGAATGCCAGCATAGAAGCAGCACGCGCAGGAGAGCACGGTAAGGGCTTCTCGGTTGTGGCGAGTGAAGTGCGGAATTTAGCAGAGCAGACAAAACAATCAGCAGTGCAAATTCAGCAAATGGTACAAGGCATTAAAGAAGAAACGACGGCAACAGCCGACATGATGTCAAACACAATGGATCGTTTCGCTGAGTTAGATGACGCGGTACATGCAACAGAACATGAATTCAATGCCATCTCTACGTCGATTTCACAAACCATCGTTGAAACAGACGCCATGGCAAAAGAGCTGAATGCATTACTAGAGCAAAACGACCTCATCACAAAAGCCATGCAAGGCGCAGCCCATATTTCTCAGGAAAATGCCGCTGCGATCGAAGAGATCACCGCATCCACAGACGAACAAGTGACAGCCATATCCAATGTGGCAAAAGCAGCAGAAAGGCTCAATGAACTAAGCATACGATTGAATCACGATATTGCGCGCTATCGTCTATAAACCATTTTGACTGAACGTCTCGTTTCAGGTACTATATAGATAATCAAAACCTTGCTCACGCAATCAAAAGGGAGTGTTCCGGTCATGAAAAAGAAAATATTGATGTTCTTACCTTGTGGCTATGGATACTCCACTGCTGTTTTCTTTTAGGATAGATAGAAATTGGTGAAGTCTGTCTACATGAAGAGAAATCTAGCAGAAAAATCAAAGTGAGTGAGGGAAATCATATGGAAAAAATCACAAGAAAAAACCCAGAAAGTATGCCGAAGCCCGTTGGCAGCTATAGTCATATCACAAGAGTACCAAAGGGCGCGGGATTATTTGTTACATCGGGTCAAGTCGGAACAGATATCGATGGACAGGTACCATCAAGTTTAAACGACCAGGTAACCAATACGTTTGAAAATATCAAAAAAATCCTTGAATCAGAAGGTTTGAATGAAGAGCATGTCATCAAGGTCAATATATGGGCAACAGAAGAAATCGACTGGGATCATCTATATCCTCAGTGGGATACGATCTTCAAAACAGCTTACCCATCAATGACGGTTGCTTATGTATCAGCTTTAGGATGGCCTGAGCTGAAAATTGAAATTGAGCTATGGTGCGCCGATATATGATCAAAAAAAGAACAGTGCAAACTGTTCTTTTTTACTTGAACCGAAACCGCTTTGTCATCCATGCAGCGATCAACGTAAAGACGGTGTAGATGATGACCCAAATGAGAAAGGATTCATCCCCGCCAATGTATGTGTACATGAGAATGACGCTGGCTAACAGGACAATCAAAGTCGGCATCCAAACATTCTTCAAAAGCATTGTGCCAAAAATGCCAATCAGCACAGAAAGAATAGGGAAGCCAAATACAACGAATAAAATAAAAACAGCCATATGACGAACTCCTTTTAACAAGTGTTTACATTAAAAAATAAAAGATCGACACTGCCATGTGCGGAAGTGCAAAGATCATCATGAGAAAGGCCGTATCCAGACGCCACATGCGGTGTTCTTTCGTTTCAGAATGATAGGCGGCTCTTGTTTCATTTCCACTTGTCCAAGCCCCCATTAGAAGCCCAGACATCATGATCCCGATAATAGAGATTCCACCACTGACCCATCCTATCCACTCATGGTGCTGCAAAATAATAGCGGCACTGCAAATCACAATCATCGAACAAACACCGGCGATAAAGGCATGTTTTTTTCTCATACTGGTTCACTCCTTTAAACAGGATTAGGAGACGGCATCACATATTTCAATGAAATGACCATCAGGATCAGCGACATAAGCGACGGTTTGACCCCATGGTTTTTTTGCAGGTTCTTTGATGATCGAAACCCCTTTTTCCTTCATTGATGCAATGGTTTGTTCCACATCATCCACAACAAATCCAATCTCAAACGTTTGCGAGGATTGATTTGCTTCAGGGACAGGCAATCCAAGTGCATCTTTGACATCCTGACGCGAGTTAATCGATAATGTCACGTCCCCCGTGTCAAACTCAACATAGGATTCAACCCTGAGTTTCATAGGAAAGCCAAGTACATGTTGATAAAAATGAATACTTGCCTCAACATCGTTTACATATAGAATGGTATATTTCATTTTCATGTGAAAAACTCCTCTCTTCATATACGTGTCAAAACCGGAAAGGTTTCCCACTCAGTGTACCATATAGGATATAAAGCATGCTTTATTCCAAAAAAATCAATATATTTAGCTCGATAGTCTTGAAAAACAAAAAGTGGTGACATATGATAAAAATGTAAAAATAGAAAAAATAGGGGGATTCTACATGTTGAAAAAAATCATGGTGGCTGTCTTGTCCTTAGGTCTTTTACTAAGCGTTACACAAGTCGACACCCACACTGCAGATGCAAAAACAGTCAAGTCCTACAAAAACTGCAAAGCGCTGAACAAAGTCTATAAAGGCGGCGTAGCGAAAAGCAAAAACACGAAAAACAAAGGCGGCAAAACAAAGTACAAGCCGTATGTGTCAAAAGCACTTTACCAAAAAAATAAGCGACTTGACCGTGATAAAGACGGGATTGCATGTGAACGCTAAGCCAATGCGAAGAGACCTGTAACAAGGTCTTTTTTCTATGGGATCAAACTCGTCCCTTTGTGCCATCTCCCTCTTTATATTAAAATAAAGATAGTTACAAAAAATGATACAAAGTGGGGTACTCAATTTGTCCATTCAAGCTGATAAGAAAGACATCCGATTGATTGCCATTGATATGGATGGCACGCTGTTAAACAGTGAACACGTCATTCCAGAGGAAAATAAACAAGCCATTAAAGATGCTGAAGCAAAAGGGGTCCATGTGGTGATTAGCACAGGGCGGACGCTGATGACATGCCGAGAGCTGGTTGAGCCGCTCAAGCTGTCCTCTTACCTTGTGACAGCAAACGGAAGTGAAATCTGGGATTCAAACTTCCAGCTGATCGAACGAGATCTATTGCATCCTGATCATGTCCAAATGATGTGGGATCTAAAAAATAGGTACGAAACCGATTACTGGGCTTCCACTGTGGATAAGGTGTGGAGAGGTGAATTTCCAGAACGAATTCATGACCATGAATGGTTGAAATTTGGCTTTGATATTCATGATGATGACGTTCGTGAGGAAGTGCTCAATACACTGAAAACAAATGGTCATCTAGAGATTACAAATTCAAGTCCAACCAATATCGAAGTCAATGCAGCTGGCATTAACAAAGCGGCAGCTCTTGCAAAGGTAGCAGAACGCATTGGCTGTACGATGGACAATGTCATGTCGCTTGGCGACAGCCTAAATGATATGGCCATGATCCAAGAAGCCGGATTAGGCATTGCGATGGGAAATGCGCAAGAAGTTGTGAAAGAAGCGGCTGATTGGATTACAGCTCCTAACACAGAACACGGTGTAGCAAAAGCCATCCAGCATTGGGTGCTGTCTAAATAAAGAACATGATGAAAAAGCGAGAGGCGATATCCTCTCGCTTTTTTATGTCCTAGTTCTATTGTTATGTTTTCTGACAATGTCATGTGCAATCTATCCAAAATTGATATAATCAATATAAATTCGAATATTCGGACTTTATGTTCCGTTATTCGGAACAACAAGGAGGGATCCTATGTATCAAGTAGATATCAACTGTGATTTGGGAGAAAGCTTTGGTCAATATACTATCGGTTCGGATGAACAAATTTTAGAATATGTCACCTCAGCCAACATCGCTTGTGGTTTTCATGCAGGAGATCCAACAGTCATGAGAAAAACCGTCAGAATGGCACTGGATAAAGGGGTCCGAATTGGCGCGCATCCGGGGCTGCAAGATTTAGTCGGATTTGGCAGACGTCCAATGGCGATTTCAGCAGAGGAAGCCTATGATCTCGTCGTCTATCAAATTGGCGCTCTATCAGCCTTTCTCAAAGCAGAAGGCGGCACGATGCAGCATGTCAAGCCACACGGCGCCCTGTACAACATGGCGGCTAAAAATACTGAATTATCTGAATTGATTGCGAAGGCTGTGTATCATGTCGATCCAAGTCTTGTATTATACGGGCTTTCAGGCAGTGAACTTGCGATAGCAGGTGAGAGAATGGGTCTTCAAGTGGCGCATGAAGTATTTTCTGATCGGACCTATCAATCAGACGGGACGCTGACATCCCGCCGCGAACCACACGCACTCATTGAAGACGATGAACTGGCCGTTCAGCAGGTCGTTCGTATGGTGAGAGAAGGGAAGGTTCATACCGTTCAAGGGGAAGACATTTCGCTTAAAGCGGATACTGTCTGTATTCACGGAGACGGCATCCATGCGCTCCAATTTGCCAAAACTATTACATCAAAGCTAAAAGAAGCGAGCATTCATCTCAAAGCCTTTCAATAAAAATCGTCATCAAAGGGGGAAACAGCATGAAAAAAGAGGAAGTCAAGCACACGAAGGCACCAAAGGGGAACCGGTCTATGCTGATGGGCGCAGCCTTTTTAATGGCGACGTCCGCCATCGGACCGGGATTTTTAACACAAACGACTGTCTTTACACAGCAGCTGGCGGCTAGCTTTGGGTTTGTCATTCTCATCTCTATTTTGTTAGATATTTTTGCGCAAACCAATGTATGGCGCATCATCGCTGTGTCAGAAAAACGAGGGCAGGATATTGCAAATATGGTTCTGCCGGGTCTCGGCTATGTCCTGGCCGTTTTGATTGTCATTGGGGGACTTGCCTTTAACATCGGAAATATCGCTGGTGCTGGTCTCGGTTTTCAGGTCATTTTCGGAGTCGATCCGCGAATCGGTGCAGGGGTCAGTGCTGCTATTGCTATTCTGATCTTTGTGATCAAAGAGGCTGGAAAAGCGATGGACCGTTTCACACAGATAGCGGGTTTTGTCATGATTGGTCTGATGCTGTATGTGGCGATTTCAACAGCACCGCCAGTTGGAGAAGCGGCAGTGAGAACATTTGTCCCAGAGAAAATTGATATTTTATCCATTGTGACACTTGTAGGCGGAACAGTAGGCGGCTATATCGTCTTCGCTGGCGGACACCGCTTGCTGGATGCAGGTATTAAGGGGAAGGAAGCATTGCCCCAAGTGACGAAAAGCTCTATTTTCGGTGTCCTCATTACGTCCATCATGCGTGTAGCACTCTTTCTTGCTACATTAGGAGTTGTCGCAAAAGGCTTGCAGATTGATCCATCTAACCCGCCTGCCTCTGTATTTCAACTAGCTTCAGGAAATATCGGATATAAAATGTTTGGCATTATTATGTGGGCTGCGGCAATTACGTCCGTCATTGGAGCAGCATATACATCAGTTTCCTTCTTTAAAACCTTCTCACCAAAAATTGAGCAAAATCAACGTGGCATTATCATCGGCTTTATTGCCCTCTCGACCATCTGTTTTATTACGATCGGAAGACCTGTGAACATATTGATATTAGTTGGGGCAATCAATGCATTGATCTTACCGCTCGCGCTTGGCACCTTGCTGGTAGCGGCTTATAAGAAAGACATTGTCGGGGATTATCGACATCCATTCTTTTTGACAGTATCAGGCGCATTTGTCGTTGTCATCATGGCAATGATGGGCGGATATACCATCATCAATGAAATTCCAAAACTATGGAGCTGAATCGAATGAATATCTATCAAACATATGAGCCTTCACAGATCAGAGAGTTGATTCGTAAAAAAGAAATCACAGGGCCAACGGCAGGCCTAGCAGAGGGATATGCTCAAGCCAACTTAATGATCGTCAAAAAGGAACTTGCCTTTGATTTCCTGTTGTTTTGTCAGCGCAATCCGGCTGCATGCCCCTTGCTTGATGTGCTGGAGCCGGGTGATCCAGTGCCGAGACGGTCTGCACCTCAAGCGGATATTCGTACGGACTTTCCTAAATACCGTGTTTACCGAAAAGGGATTCTTCAAGAAGAGGTGTCAGATATCTCTGCTTATTGGGAGGACGATATGGTTGCCTTTCTCATCGGCTGCAGTTTTACGTTTGAGCATGCGCTCATGCTGAATGATATCCCTGTTCGCCATATTGAAAACGGCCATAACGTTCCGATGTATCAAACGAATATCGCTTGTGAAAGGGCGGGGGCATTTCATGGCCCGATGGTCGTCAGCATGAGACCCATTCCGGCGCATCAGATCACAAGAAGTGTACAAGTGACGTCTAGGTTCCCGTCAGTTCATGGTGGCCCTATTCATATAGGTGACCCAGCGATGATCGGAATTGACAATGTGGATCAGCCGGACTTTGGAGAACCATCTGTGATCAAAGAAGGAGAGGTCCCGGTGTTTTGGGCATGTGGTGTGACGCCGCAAGCCATTGTCATGCATACAAAACCAGACATTGCGATTACCCATGCACCTGGGCATATGTTCATCACAGATCAACGAGATCAACAGCTTGGTGTGCTTTAGAAAGAGAGGGGTCCTCAAGTGGCATTTTCAACAATAAAAAATTCTATCACCTTCCACCCGTTAGGAGATGCAGCGATTGTTATTCAAGCAGGAGCAGACATATGTGAAGAAATTCATGAGCGTGTTGTGCAGCTGTTTTCTTGTATTGAACAGCATCCATTTGCCGGATATGTGGAAGCTGTTCAAGCCTTTACAAACGTGACTGTTTTCTACGAGCCGTATACCG
The DNA here is from genome assembly GCF_038003425.1 of Bacillus sp. FSL K6-1145. NCBI lineage: Bacteria > Bacillati > Bacillota > Bacilli > Caryophanales > Bacillaceae > Bacillus > Bacillus sp. FSL K6-1145. The sequence continues at coordinate 470,348 of NZ_JBBOPC010000001.1, forward strand.
TTTATCAATCTGCCCATCTTCAACAACAAGATTTGTCCCCCTATGAATGGGTGAAAAGCTATATTGAAACACTCCTTGAAGAGAAATGGCAAGAGGGGGTTCAGGCTAAGCGCCGCACCATCGACATACCGGTCTGCTACGGGGGAGAGCTGGGTCCTGATTTAGAAGAAGTCGCCCGGATCAATCATTTAACACCAGAAGAAGTCGTGCGTATTCACACCGCAGGGACGTATCTTGTCTATATGATTGGATTTGCACCAGGGTTTCCGTTTTTAGGCGGGCTGTCTGAAAAAATCGCAGCCCCGCGCAGGGAAACACCGAGAATGTCCATTCCAAAAGGATCTGTCGGCATTGCGGGAAAGCAGACCGGCGTTTACCCGATTTCCACACCTGGCGGCTGGCAGCTCATTGGACAAACCCCGCTGCCACTCTTTCGTCCAGACGAGAAAGTCCCAAGTCTATTGAGAGCAGGGGACGAGGTCAGATTTGTCCAAATGTCTGAAAAGGAATTTTTCAGCATGAAGGAGGCAGAATGTTGAGTATTCATGTCATCAAGCCAGGTATGTTCACAACCATTCAAGATAAAGGGCGGAAAGGCTATCAAAAGTATGGCGTCTTAACGAGCGGCGGCATGGATGCGCTCTCGCTTAGAATTGCCAACATTCTCACAGGCAACGAGGAAAACGAAGCCGTACTGGAAATCACATTAATGGGGCCGGGTCCTGTGTTGACGTGTCAAAAGGATGCGCTTATTGCAGTAACTGGCGCTGATGTAGAGATCGACATCGATGGAGAGCCAGCCCCTTTATGGAAACCGCTCTTTGTTCGATCAGGAAGCACGCTCACCTTTGGTCCTTGTAAGAGGGGCTGCCGCTCTTACCTTGCTGTGGCGGGTGGATTCGATGTGGAGCCGGTCATGGAGAGCAAAAGCACCTATGTGAGAGCAGGAATCGGTGGACTGAACGGGCGTCCGCTTGAAAAAGGAGACGTCCTGTCCATTGGAAAGCCATCACTCGTAGCAAATCGATTGTCTGATAGACTCAAAAGCAATCTGAAACAGGCGGCGTACAGCGCACCCGATTGGACTGTAAGTTATACGCATTTTTTACCGCTGCGGAAATCGCCCGTGATTCGGGTGCTGCCAGGGAGACACCTTTCTTTTTTTCAAGAAACATCTCAACACACCTTTTTTGAACAGCCTTACCAGGTCACGCCTCAATCAGATCGCATGGGCTGCCGCTTGAAGGGGGAGCCGGTTCATTTAAAAGAAAAGCTTGAATTGATTTCAGAGGCGGTTGCCTTTGGTTCTATTCAAATTCCTCCTGACGGTCAGCCGATTATTCTGCTGGCAGATCGGCAAACAACAGGCGGATACCCGCGGATTGGAGAAGTTGCGACGGTCGATCTGCCGCTCATAGCACAAGCGATGCCCGGGGCGAATTTGTATTTTAAGCGAATCGACCATCAGGACGCAGAGCAGGCGGTATTTAAGCAAGAAGCAGAACTGAAGGAGCTTGCTGCTAGAATCAAGCTGGAAGCATTCGTTTAGAAAAGGGGATGGCCATGCAAAATACAAATAAAACCGTCGTGAAATCAATGGAGATTTTGCGGTTGTTTATCGCTCGTGACCAATTAACGTTAAATGAAATGATCGAGCTTTCCAGCATGCCGAAAACGTCTGTGCACCGCATGGCGAGCTCGTTAACCGATATGGGGTTATTAGAAAAGCAAGATTCAGGTGCTTATCGGTTAGGACTGATGTTTCTAGAATACGGTCAGCTTGTGGCGGATCGCCTTGATATTCGGAGAATTGCGAGACCATTTATGGAAGGCTTGCGGGATGAAGTGGGAGAAGCTGTACAGCTCATCGTTCGTGAAGGAGACGAAGCCATTTACGTGGATAAAATTGAAGGGACGCAGCCTGTTCGTCTCTACACCGCCGTCGGCAGGCGCTCTCCTTTATATGCGGGTGCTTGTGCGAGAAGTATTCTCTCCTTTTTGCCAGAGAACGAGAGACTCGCCTATATCGATTCGATTGAGCTAGGGAAAATCGGAATCGGAACCATTACAGATAAAGAGGTTCTTCGAAACATACTGGAAGAATCAAATGAGCGGGGCTATACGTTAAGTTATTCGGAGCTTGAAAACTATACAGCTGCGGTTGGAGCACCTATATTCAATCACCTTGGGGAAGTCGCAGCAGGAATTAGCATTGCTGGGTTTGAAGCAGGTTATCAAAAGGAACGTCTTCCATACTTAATTGAACAAGTCAAAAAAGCCGCGAGCGGTATCTCCAGAGAATTAGGCTTTCATCTAGATAAATAAAAAGCCAATGACCGTTAAGATCATTGGCTTTTCGCGTTCAGTTTATTAGAAAGTTTTACCTAAAGCTTTTGCACGTTCGATTGCATCTGCTTTAATTTGCTCTGCTTTCGCAGGTTCAGCATTGTGACCTTCAACGATAAGACCTTCGAAAGAAGGAATTCCGAAGAAGCTCGCAATTGTACCAAGGTAACGGTGACCTGCTTCAAGTTCAGCAGCAGGACCTTCAGTGTAATATCCGCCACGTGCTTGGATGTGAAGAGCTTTTTTGTCTGTTAATAATCCAACAGGACCTTGCTCCGTGTATTTGAATGTTTTACCAGCTACAGCAACAGAGTCGATGTATGCTTTAAGAACTGGTGGGAATGAGAAGTTCCAAAGTGGTGAAACAAATACATATTTGTCAGCAGAAACGAATTGATCGCTTAATTCGTTTAGTCGAGCAACTTTCGCTTGCTCTTCAGCTGAAAGTGTATCGAAACCAGCACCTGATTGCAGCTTGCCCCAGCCAGCGAATACATCTGCATCAATGTGAGGGATGTTTTCTTTGTACAAATCGATATGTACAACCTCGTCACTTGGATTTGCTTCCTTATAAGATTCGATAAATGCTTTAGCAGTAGCCATACTGTAAGAAACTGTTTCATCATGCGGATGTGCAGTGATGTATAAAACTTTTGCCATGTTTATTCAATCCTTTCTGTTTCAGTGGTTTTTTTAGCGTATCCCAAAGATACACTGAATATGTGGCATCTTTAATCATAGTGGAATGCTATGAAAAAGATGTAACAAGCACAGTTACATAAAAACTGATATTTTTATTGTAATCACAATGTAGTTTGAAGTCAAGGTATAAAGTCTCGAAATCAAGATAAAAAGTTTGTAAATTTTTCTGGAACGCATGCAGGTGCAAATTTCATGATCTCAACCTATTCTTATTGAACAAAAAATCAGTCGATCTCGCAAGTAAAGAGTTTGTAAAGACGTCTCATGAAAAAAAGATGAATGCCTCTAAGTCATCTGCTACAAGCATCTGTTCTTCGATTTCGTATATATAAGAGAAGGCAGGAGAGAGTGAGGGATAAGAGTGGGACGATCCTATGTTGCGATTGGAGATTCCTTAACAGTTGGAGTGGGGGCACGTTTATTTGGTGGAGGCTTCGGAGAGCGGTATCAGTGGATGCTTGAAAAAAAGACACGTGCGCCAGTTGAGCTGTCTGTATTTGCAAAGTCAGGGTTAACAACAGATCAGATTTTACAGCTGTTCAAACGATCTGATGTGAGGCGTGCTATTGCAGCAGCTGACATCATCACCATCACAGGCTGTGGGAATGACCTTGTTCAAGCGATTCAGCAGTATGAAAAGGGTGAAGATGAAAAGAAATTGCTGCAAGCGACGCTGCATTGCCAAGCGAATTTCAGCAAAATGATTCAAGAAATCGCTCAGATCAAAAGAGGGCAGAAGCAGCCCTATTGCGTGTATCTCATGAATTTATATAATCCTTTTCCGCAAATACCTATAGCCGGGCGGTGGCTTCAGCAATACAATCATCAGCTTCGCTCGCTTGCTGCAAATCCGCATGTAGAGGTTGTGGATGTGTACCGGGCGTTTGAAGGACATGAAAATGAGTACTTATCGATTGATCAATTTCATCCGAACCATAAAGGATATGAAGCAATGGCAAAAGCATTGTTTCAACAATCCTGTAAACAGCTGTAATCCATTGGGATTGCAGTTTTTTTCATCCTTTTAAATGAAGGAGGGTTTCGATATGATAAAAGAAACGAAAGCGAAAGAGGTGTGCAGGCATGGAGGAAATCAGTGCATATTTTCAAGAAATGAAAGGAACCGCTTATGAAGTGGGAAAGCAGCAGGCTGTCTGGATGAAGAAAAAGCAATGGCTACAGACACAATACATTCGAACAGAACCGCTTGCAAAAGAGGCTGTGAAAGAAACGAAGCAGCTGATGCGCCCTTATCTTCCTCAGTTAGAAGAAGAGATTGCTGGATTTTGTGATGAACTGCAATTAGATGAGCGCTATTTGACCTTTTTCTATTCATCTCATCTACAGCCAGGCTGTTCCCACTGCGTGAGGCAGGGAAATATGGAGACAGGTCAACAAACGGTCATGCTGCGTAACTATGATTTCTCTCCGATATTTGATGATATGCGTCTTGTGACGACACATGTGAAGGGCTTGGCATATCATACAGGCTCGTCGCTGCTTTTGTTTGGCAGATCTGATGGGATGAATGAGCATGGTCTTTCTGTCACATTCTCTGCATGTGGTCCGCCGGTTGGAAATGAACCCGGTTTAAAGCCTCCAGCAGTTGCCGGCTTGCAAGTGTATCATGTGATTCGATCTGTTCTGGAAACCTGTAGAACGGTTGAGGAAGCCATTCGCTCTATTCAGGAAATGCCCGTTGCCTCAAATGTCCACCTCATGCTTACTGATCGAAAAGGAGAAGCGGCTGTGATTGAAATCATTGATGGCCGTAAAATGGTGAGAAGACCGGAGGAAGGTTATATTGCAGCCACAAATCATCCGCTTGCTGATCAAACAGCAAAAGGGGTGACGAAACATCATTCTGTTGTCAGATATGACATGCTAATAGAGGCATTAAAAGAACAACAAACAAGTGATTCTCTTGTTAAGCTGTTTCAGACAGAATATCCTGATGGTCTGGCTGTGCACAATTATGAGGAGCTGTTTGGAACAATGCGAACCGTCATCTTCCGTCCGGAAGAAGGAACGATGGATTATTGCTTTGGCTCTCCAATATACAATCCGACGTATTCTTTAAAAGCTGGGGGTTCACTGCCTTTTCATGAACAAAAGGTTCAATTTCATCAAAAGGATTATGGACCGTCATTTTGGAGAAATGTATGATCAGACGTTGTATTTAATTTTGTCACAGCTGATGTGCCAAAGTCAGATCAACTTAAGATTGCATCTTTTGTTGAAAGCGTTTTATATTAGGGTACGACAATAGACCTATTTTTGCAGAAGGAGGCATTTCATGTACATAACGGCACGAGAACAGAAGATCATCAAATACATCATTCAGCAAAATCGTTATGTCACGATTCGTGAGATAGCCGATTCTGTTCAGGTGAGTACAAGAACGATTCATAGAGAACTAAAATCGATTAAACCCATATTAAAGAATTATGATCTTTCACTAGATAAACAGCCGGGGAAAGGCTTGAAGGCAGTCGGTGAACAGGAGGATAAACAGCGGCTTCTTGCTCATATGTCAAATGAGGATCAAATTGAATATAGCTCTGATGAACGGAAGCTCTTAATATTATGTGCGCTGCTTGAAGCAAAGGAACCGGTGAAATTATATACACTCGCTTCCGATTTGCAGGTCACAAATGCGACGATCAGCTATGACTTAGATGAACTGACGGAGTGGATCGCGCCATACGGTTTGCAACTGATCCGAAAACGCGGGTATGGCATTGAATTAAAAGGACCGGAGGAAGCAAAACGAAAGATTGTCGGCAACCTCATTGTCGACCGGCTCGATATTCAATTATTTTTAGAAACGATTGAAATGAATATCAAGCAACGAACGAAAGCGACGGAAAAAGTGTTTGGCGTTGTCAGCAGAGGGCAGCTGCTCAAGGTAGAAAGACTTCTCTTTCATTTGAAAAATCGACTGTCACTCTCTTTATCTGATAGTGCCTATATTGCGCTTGTCGTTCACTTAACCTATGCTATCGAACGGATTCAGCTTGGCGAAACCATTCGAATGGAAGAGGAAGAGCTGCTTGAACTAAAGCGGACGAAAGAATTTGAATCATCACTGCGAATCGCAAGAGCACTTGAACGCATGTTTAATGTCGAGATCCCTGAAGCAGAGGTCGGATATATGACGATCCATCTGCGCAGTGCAAACCGCAGCTTTGGGGCAGAATACCGTATTGATGAAATCGAGCTGGATATCGCGATTAGAACGAAGAAGCTCATTGATTTTATTTCAAATAAAACTGGCTATCATTTAAATGAGAATGATTCATTGTATGAGGGACTCGTGTCTCATCTTGAACCTGCCATGAACCGTTTAAAGGAAAAGATGAGAATCTACAATCCACTTACACAACAAATTAAAAAGGACTACTTTTTACTTTTCATGGCGATTGAAGAAGGAGTCGAACGTTTCTTTCCAGAGATCGAATTTCCAGAGGATGAAATCGCCTTTATTGTGCTTCACTTTGGCTCAGTGCTTGAGATCAAAAAAGAAGAAACGAACATTCATGCATTGGTCGTGTGCTCAAGCGGGATCGGTTCCTCTAAAATGCTCGCATCTCGGTTAAAAAAAGAATTGCCAGAGATCGCCGAATTTGATCTGTCTTCCTTGATGGAACTAAAAGAAATCGATGCATCAAGCTATGACATGATTGTCTCGACCGTTCCTATCCCATATGAGCATATCGATTACATCATGGTCAGTCCGCTCTTAAACGAGGATGATGCTATGCGTGTGAAGGCTCATATTAAACGAAAGATTCCTTATATGATCGAGAAAAAAAGGATGAAAGAAGCTGCCAAAGAACCGGTACAAGAATCCATTAATATGATGGCGGTTGCAGAGCAGGTGACGAATTACATGTCTGTGATTCGCAGCATCTTGTCCCATTTCACCATCGACAATAGAAAGGCGATGCCGCAGCATGAGGCAACAATCAGTCAGCTGCTTCGTCAGCTTGAAGAGGAAGGATTTATCACACATGCGGATGAGGTAGCAAGTGGTTTACTAGAACGTGAACAGCAAGGTGGTTTAGGGATTCCTGGTACAGAATTTGCTCTTTTTCATTTAAAGCATACGTTCATCAAGGAACCCATCTTTCATATTTATGATCTTGATCAGGCATACGAGGTCAAAAGCATGGACGGCGGGCAGCAGCAGATGTCACGAATGCTCATGATGCTGGCGCCGCTAGAGCTAGGCAAGGAAGGGTCAGAAATGTTTAGTCTGATCAGTTCATCCATCATTGAAAGTGAGGAAAGCATGACGCTTTATGGTCATGGGTTAAAGGAAGACATTGAACAGAAATTGCATCAGCTGTTCTATCAATTTGTCAAAGAGGCAAAGTGGTAAGAAAAAAGCCGAGAGCTTATTCGCTTCTCGGCTTTTTGGCTGTGACACAGACAGCAAGCGTTGGACGAATTTCCTCATACTCAACAGAAAAATGGTCAAACCCCGCAAACTGTAAATCATTCAATATGTTTTCACCCATCTCTTTTGTCCGGCTCGCATCAGCACCTTTTTCTCTTGGCTGCATCACAATGACGAGTTTTCCGCCGGGTTTCAACGTGTGATAAAGGTTGAGTAGGCCAGTCTTTGGATCATCCCAAATCGTAAAGTTGTTCACAGACAGTACTTTGTCATACTGCTCTCCCGGCAAACGTGTTTTCTCGATTTTTCCTACATACAGCCGGACTTGTTTGTCTTTTGACCGTTTGCTGACGCGGGATTTTGCTTGCTCCTGCATGGTGGAGGAAGCATCTAGTCCATCTATATGGAGACCTTCATAATGCTTAAGCATATGCTTGATGCTGTAGCCGGGTCCATAGCCGATTTCCAAAATGTTTTCACCATCTGACAAATCTAAATGCTGGATCGCCCACTGATTCAGTGCTTTATTTTCATTTGCCATAATGAAACCTGCAATGCTTCCGAGCCAGCCTTTTGGTTTGCTAAAGGTTTTCGAAATGGTTGACAGCATGTGAGAACGCTCCTTTTTAATGATCTAGTAACCGATTTTATCCATCTTGAAACATGCCGTTTTTCAAAACGCATCTGTGCCGCACCGGGATGTTTGAGTGAAAAAGTGAGGTGGTAATGAAAGGATACATCAACAAATCAAGGAGGAGCTTACACATGGATTTACGTGAATATTTAACAAATGGCATTCCGCGCCAAACACAGGATCAGCAGCCAGGCAGTGAAAGGGAAATGAATCCTGCGCCGATCTTTGAGGATGAATCATATCAAGGGTCTGGCAAGCTCAAAGGGAAAGTCGCACTGATTACAGGCGGAGATAGTGGAATTGGACGTGCTGTGTCTGTTGCCTATGCAAAAGAAGGGGCACACGTCGCCATTGTGTACTTAAATGAACATGAGGATGCAAAGGATACGCAAAAGCGCGTAGAACAGGAAGGCGTCAAATGTTTAACGATTGCAGGAGATGTCGGTGACGAAGCCTTTTGCGAGAAAGCGGTAGAAAAAACAGTTGAAGCCTTTGGGCAATTAGATATTTTAGTGAATAATGCGGCTGAACAGCATCCGAAAGAACGGATTCAGGATATATCTAGTGAACAGCTTCACCAAACCTTTAGAACCAACTTCTATTCCTATTTTTATTTTACGAAGAAAGCACTGGATTACTTAAAACCGGGAAGTACAATTATTAATACAACATCCATTAACCCATATCGAGGCAACAAAGTGCTGATTGATTATACGGCGACAAAAGGTGCCATCAATGGCTTTACGCGTTCTATGGCTCAGTCGCTTGTGAAGGATGGGATTCGGGTGAACGGTGTAGCGCCAGGTCCAATTTGGACGCCGCTCATTCCATCTACATTTGATGAGGATCGTGTGGAAAGCTTCGGGGCAGAAACCCCAATGGGAAGACCAGGACAGCCTGTAGAGCATGTCGGCTGCTATGTGCTGCTTGCTTCTGACGAATCGTCTTATATGACAGGACAAACACTTCACGTCAACGGCGGTTCCTTTATGAATACATGATCAATAGCGCACCGCCCACCTGATTGGGCGGTGTGTTTAGTATTTCTTGCGATTTTTCTGCACAGATGAGACAGACCATACGATAATGCCCACAACAACTGCCGCAATGACAAGTGAACTCAAATGGAACATCGTTTCATGATGCATGTTCAACTTCTCCCTTCATTGAGCCTGTTTTCTATAGCATCAGCCAGAAGATCTCTTTTTATGAAAAACACATTTCTTTGTTTAATGAATGAATTGTCGTGGAAACCTAAGAGTACGGATGAAATTTGAAGGAGTGAAACGATATGTCACAAGAAGAATTAAAACAAAAGGTACTCAATCTATTAGATGAACAAAAGGTCGGAACACTGGCGACCGTTGAACAGGATAAGCCGCATACCCGCTACATGACTTTTTTCCATGAGGGACTGACATTATATACACCAACGAGCAAAGAAACACATAAAGCAGACGAAATTGAAAAAAACCCGAATGTCCATATTCTCATTGGTTATTCAGGTGAAGGATTCGGTGACACGTATGCAGAAATCGCAGGTACCGCCACATTAACCGATGATCCAGAACTGATCGACCGCCTTTGGTCTGAGGAGATGGAGAAATGGTTTAAAGGAAAAGATGATCCGAACCTAGTGATTCTGAAGATTGATCCAACATCTATTCGTTACATGAATGAAGGAAACCGTACTCCAGCTGAATTATCACTTTAACACTTGCGTAAGATGGGGGGATGTGTTATATTTTTATATTAAGTGTTGAAATAAGCAAATAAATAAAGAAAGTAAACTTTCTTTTTTCTATGACATAATGAGAAGCAATAGAGCTTCTACTAGATAAGAACGAGACGCTGTCAAAGCGAACAAACTTATTCTTTTCCTTCTGCACCCGCCCCCTATAAAAGCGGAAGAGTGGAAAAAAGACGTTTTGATTTACAATTCACACTGGCACGGCTTCGGAGCCGTAAGGACGAATGAGAGGTAGGGCTTTCGTTGTCTTGTTATCCAGAACTTCCATGGCGTTTACTTTCAAACGTAGGTTCACTCGGAACACATATGACACACTGATATGATCGAATCTTAATTCATACACTCCGTAACGGAGATCACACATTGATTATTTATTTGCATGAAAAAAGCAAGGAAAAGGCTGCCATCTATTTGGCAGCCTTTTTCATTGGATTCATTTCATGATCACTCACTTCTTCCTTTCTTCTGATAACGCCAAATCTTCTGAATAAAAAAGAACATCACCGCAAACAAAATAGAAAAAATGAACATGTCCAAGAGTGTCACGCCTCTATTTGGGTGCACAATGCCAAACCAAACCAATTGCAGAACAAAAGAGATAGCAAAATAACTAATGGATTCTTTCATGATTTTCCCCCTTTCACTTATTTTTTTGACCTTTTAGCCATAACAGCCAAATGAAGAAAGAACCGATGACACATGATAGTAAAGTGACAGGCGGCAAGGTATGCCAGCTAGTCAGCCCCTTTACAAAACACATATAAAAAAAGAAAATGGAAATGGATACGAGCACCCATTGCTTGAACCAACGGGGAACACGCAGCCAAGCCGCTAGAATGATCGATGATAGCTTACTCATTGTGATAACATCCTTTTTTTCGAATTTAATTGGATTTTATCGCAAACTACCAAGTTTGTAAAATATGGAACTTAAAGGCTGGAATGGTATTCTTCTAGCATGAAACATTCTCGTTGCACTGACGTATAAGATAAAGGAACCTCATGAAAGGAAGCGATCAAGTGAAAAGAATACCAGTGATTTTTCTCAGATATATTGTCTTCTTTATTCCAGCGATCATTCTTAGTGTCTTGGTGTGGAACCATTACCAAGATGATTTGTCAGCAGGGAAAGTGACGGAATATGACGTCAAACGAATATTTACATTTGATGAAGGAAAACGAGTGGTGAGTGCTGTATCAAAAGACCAGCAGCTCCATTTTGAAATGTATGATCCTCAATCAGGAAAAAGAATTAGTGAATGGACGACAGCAAGCGATTCGTTTAATGAAATGCTGCCACCCATTCAAGGTAACAATCTCTTACTTGCTTTAAAAAATAAAGACGGGCAGCTGTTGATCGAGAAACTAACGCCAAGCGGAGAAAAGAAAGAGCTCGTTAAGCAAAATCTACAGATACCCTCGTTTTTAAAAACGAATACATATCAATGGAATGGACGGCTTGTGTTTACAGGAGAAATGGAAGGCGCCGCTGCAGTCCTTGGTGAGCTAAAGTATGGTCAGTTTCATGTGCACAATCTAAGCGAGCTAAAGCTGCCAGCAAGGCCAGTCTCTATGGATGTTGTCATGAATTCCTTTAGAGGACAGACGCCTATTCCTATATTTGAATTGACTTTGAAAAATGACCAGAAGGCATATGTCAGCGGAGTCTCAAACGATAAGAATCAGCTTGGGGTCTATGTCTCCAAAAACGCTGAACCGTTTAGCCTCATTGAAGATAAAGTGGAGCAGCAGCTGGAAAAAACGATCGGAACATCCCAAAACTTTGCAGTCGCTGTCGAATCTAACTATCCAAAAAGACCAAGGAAAGTGAATGCAGAGGGAAGGCTTGGGGAAGTCGTTCCAACACCAAAACCGATTTATCAAACCCTTATCTACCAGCTTAATGAGGAAGAAGTTCTTCTTGCAGGCTCTACAGCAAAGGACGAAGCAAAAGGCAAGCTGACTGGTTATATTTATAACCACCGCACGAATAAGACGACGTCCGTCAGCAAACTTTTGCAGTCGTTTTCATATGAAACGTTACAAAGAGAAGGACTCTCTTTCAATAAAAATGTGAAAAGCGATTGGATCTATTATTCAATCGACAATCAATTAACGGGTGCATTTGAGACGAAGAGCAAAGAGCTAAAGGAATTTCCTTTGAAAAAAATGATCTCAATCGAAAACGCCAGTCCTGCTCACCAAACGTCTGTAGACACCTTTATGCAATATGTCATGAAAGGCGGACCGCTCATTCTCAACTGGGCGATATGGCTGTTTATTCCACTGCTGTTATTTGTGCTAGCCATCTTCCTGCCGCCGATTTTGAGACTGGTGAGAAAGAACAAGATGAAAGACAGTGTCACATTAGAAGCCAATATTGTATCTGTCAAAGAAACGGGTACCTACATCAACGAACAGCCGCTTGTCAAAATGCAGCTGCAATTTCAATACGATGGGGAAAATATCGAGAAGGCAGTTAAAACGGTTGTATCCTACACCCAAATACCGCAGCCGGGTCAGCGTATCGCCATTCTCTACAATCCGAAGAAGAAAAAGGCGATGCTCTTAAAAGAGGGGGACTTCTCACAGACAAGTGAGCCAAAGTTCATCAAAGGCGCTGTTTTAAGAAATATAGAATCATATGGAACCGTAGGACGAGGCACGGTCTTATCGCTTACATTTGAAGCAGATCAGAAAAGGTATACCATTCCGATGATTCAAGCCGCTGGTTTTGAATTTAGAACAGGAGAAAAAGCCGACCTCGTCGACATTAGCGGTCAGTTGAAAATGGCAGCCTATGGCCATGAAGTGCGGAATCGATCGGGGAAAGACGTGACATTAACAGGAACCATCCAGCGGGTGAAGCAATATCCAGTCACGATTCATGGTCAGAAGCCGATCATGCTAGATGTGACGGTTTCTAGCGGAGATCAGTCCATCACAAAAACGGTCAGTCAATTCATCCCTGATCATATGGATGTCTCGCCAGGAACTCAAATCACGATGCAGACAAAACAAGAAGAGCTGGATAAAGAAATCAGTCTCATGCAAGAGAAACAAGGAAGTGCAAAAGTGACCCATGTCGCATTTGCTGGTGTCATCGGCAACCAGCCGCTAGCGATCATTCAGATTGAGCGAGATGGCATGATGTATGAAGTGAAACAGCCAATCGATCCAATCACCAGCGTACTGCCAGGTGATGAATTATGGGTGGCATATCACGAAATGACGCGTCAAGCAGCCATAGTGAAATATGCCTCGATTTAAAAAATACTTCAGTGTGTAGAAAAAGGGCTAAAATGAATTTCGTTTTAGCCCTTTTTGATTAAGCTTTTGTATCATACTGGCGGAGCACCTTATCATAGGCGAAGTTGCCGAAAGGAATGAACGCCGCAAAAAAACCAGCGATCGACCATTTCAAATGCCAGCGAACTTTAAAGGTCACATATGCCAAAATCAGCATATAGATGACAAACAATGCGCCATGAAGAGAGCCTACAATGGTGACTGCCATCGGAATATCCGCAAAATATTTCAGAGGCATGGCAATTAAAAGAAGGGTTAAAAGAGACATACCCTCAATAAAACCCGCCTTTCGAAGACGGCTAATACTTGTATGCATAAACAAATCCTCCTGTATAAAAGCTAGTTTCTCATCTTCTAATATAAACGAAAGATCGTCTGGACATGCTAAAATCTACGAAAAATTCAAAATATGTTCATGTTATTTTTAAAAAATGGGAATGATGCTACGTTTCTAGATTTTAAAAATTATTTGATTAAATGAATCGAGCTTCATCTTAAATAATAAAATGATCAAAAAAGGGATATATTTCATGATATGATAAATTATACATAAATTTGGAAGGAAGGTTGTTTTTTTGGAATGGCAAAGATGTCCTAGGTGTAATAGTAATCGTGTGGGAAAGAGAGTAAAAAGTGCAGGTTGTGTTTCAATACTTCTCATTTTAGGTATTTCTTTTTATATACCTTATATGATAACAAAAATAGTGTTTATCCCTTTTATAAAAGAGACGATTGGAATTATTTTGTTTTTCATCATCTTTATTTATTTGTCTGGGTTAAGAGAAAAAAAAGTTAGTTATTTGTACTGCAAAGACTGTGAGCTAAGCTTTAAGCCTCAAAATAATTCTGCGAAATAAACACCTTTTTTCATCTTGAGGTGTTTTTTTATGCTTAAAAAATATATCCCATAGAGCGAACTTTTGGAAAAATGTTGATTGAGCGGCACTCCAAACTCTTACGGCGAGTGATTTGCTGAATGAGTTTCAGTGTTGTTCTTACTCTGCTGTTACAAATCCATTTCTAATTGATGTTCGCCATTAGAACCGCATCTCCACGTCTGCTATAATAAAAGGATGGATAGAAGAAAGAGATGTGAAATCTAGTGTCAAAAACAGTTGTATTAGCAGAGAAACCTTCAGTCGGACGTGATCTTGCACGTGTACTGAAGTGTCATAAAAAAGGAAATGGCTTTTTAGAAGGAGATCAATACATTGTGACGTGGGCGCTTGGCCATTTGGTCACACTGGCTGATCCAGAAGGCTACGGAAAAGAATTTCAATCCTGGCGTTTAGAGGATTTACCAATCATTCCCGAACCGCTTAAGCTTGTGGTGATGAAAAAGACAGGAAAACAATTCCAAGCAGTGAAAGCGCAGCTTGCGAGGAAAGATGTCAAAGACATTGTCATCGCAACAGATGCTGGACGTGAAGGGGAGCTTGTCGCTCGATGGATTCTTGAAAAAGCGCATGTGAAAAAGCCTTTGAAACGATTATGGATCTCATCTGTCACGGACAAAGCCATTCAAGAAGGCTTCAAACGATTAAAAGACGGCAAAGAATACGATAACCTGTATCGCTCAGCCGTTGCACGTGCAGAGGCAGACTGGATTGTCGGCATCAACGCAACAAGAGCGCTGACAACGAAGTTCAATGCACAGCTTTCCTGCGGACGGGTGCAAACACCAACGATCGCCATGATCGCCAAACGAGAAGAAGACATTCAGCAATTTCAGCCGAAGCCGTTCTATGGATTGACTGCACAAGTAGATGGACTGACTTTGACATGGCAGGATGCCAAAACAAAGCAAAACCGGACATTCCAAGAGAGTGTGATCAAAGAACGCTTGACAGCCTGCGAAGGAAAACCAGCAGTGGTTGATGCGTTGAAAAAAACAGCGAAAAAAGCTTTCGCGCCGGGACTGTACGATCTGACTGAATTGCAGCGTGATGCACATAAACGCTATGGTTTTTCAGCCAAAGAAACATTATCTACGCTTCAGCGATTGTATGAGCAGCATAAGCTCGTAACATATCCACGTACAGATTCACGATTTATTTCAGCGGATATCGTTCCTACATTAAAAGATCGTTTAAAAGGAATGAACGTCAGACCGTACGCCCAGCATGTGAACCGGATTTTACAATCAGGTGTCAAAGCGCACAAAGGCTTCGTCAATGATGCCAAAGTGTCAGATCACCATGCGATTATTCCAACCGAGGAAGAGCTGTACCCAGGAGTATTAAGCGATAAAGAGCGTAAATTATATGACCTCATTGCCAAACGATTCCTTGCGGTACTCATGAATCCTTTCGAGTATGAGGAAACAACGGTCATCACCAAAATAGGCAGTGAAACGTTCACAGCAAAAGGGAAAACCGTGCAAGCAGCTGGCTGGAAAGCCGTGTACGATGACTCATATGAAGAAGAGGAATCAGCCGAGGCAGATCAACATTTGCCGCTGCTTTCAGAAGGACAGTCACTAGATGTACGACAGCTGAAAGAGACAAGAGGAGAAACGAAACCTCCTGCACGTTTTAATGAAGCGACCCTATTATCTGCTATGGAAAACCCAGCGGCATTTATGCAGAACGAGGAAAAGGACTTAGTGAAAACCCTTGGTGAAACAGGTGGACTAGGAACAGTAGCAACAAGAGCCGATATTATTGAAAAGCTGTTCAATAGCTTCTTAATCGAGAAAAAGGGCAAAGACATTTTCATCACATCGAAAGGGAAGCAGCTGCTCTCGTTAGTGCCTGAGGACTTAAAGTCTCCTGCATTAACAGCGGAATGGGAACAAAAGCTTTCTAAAATCGCCAAAGGGCAATTGAAAGCTTCTCAATTCATGAGTGAAATGAAGTCATATGCCAAACAAGCTGTATCTGAAATCAAACAGACGAACCAGACCTTTAAGCATGACAATGTCACTGGCACCCATTGTCCAGACTGCGGTAAACTCATGCTGAAAGTGAATGGAAAACATGGCACGATGCTCGTTTGCCAGGACCGAGAATGCGGCCATCGTAAAAATGTGGCGAAGAAAACAAACGCACGCTGCCCGAACTGTCATAAAAAGCTCGAGCTGCGCGGAGAAGGCGATGGCAAAATCTTTGCTTGTGTATGCGGCCATAGAGAAAAACTGTCTGTCTTCGAAAAACGCAAATCTCAATCCAATCAAAAGAAAGCCAGTAAGCACGATGTGTCTAAATATATGAAGAAACAAAAGAAAGTGGAAGAACCAATTAATAACGCACTAGCTGAACAATTAAAGAAGTTAAAATTAGATCAATAGTTCTATAAAAACCCGTGCGGAAACGCATGGGTTTTTCAGTATTATTAAGTATATAGATATATTGTTTTTCTGAAAATGGGAATAAATATGCGAAAAGGCTCGTAATTTGGCATAAAATATTCATTTAAATTTAAACAAAAACGCTCTATAATAAATCGTTAGATGCTTAGAGAACGCGGAATTGAAAGGGGACACGAATGCATACACGCATATATCGTACAGCAATTGTTTTACTCATTGTCATTCTACTAGGCGGATGTACCTGGGAACAGCAGAAAGAATCAGCTGATCCAGTATCATCTCAGCCCGTTTTGCCTGGAGAATATTTTATCACTCACCACTTAATGACAGATCAAGGCTTAATTCGCACCTCTTTTGCAGAGCAGCACATCTACTTATCTGAATCACTTGGACTTTGGATGGAATATCTTGTTCGAAAAAAAGATCAAAATTCATTTGACCAACAATTTGATGTTCTGCAAGATCGATTTTTACTAGACCATCATCTTCTCAGCTGGCAAATTGAATCCGATCAAAAAAATAAGGCCAATGCTTTAGTCGATGATTTACGTGTAGTGACGGCACTTCAAAAGGCAAATCATTTGTGGAAGAAGTCAGCGTATCAAACGACAGCAAAAGAAATCGCTCAAGCGTTAAAAGAAAAAAACATGTTCAAAGGCATATTGTCCGATTATTATGATGCATCAACCAATCGAACTTCACATACAATCACACTCTCATATATAGACCCAAAAGCAATCAAAGAATTGGAATCCCTCCAAATATTCACGAAACAAATGACCAGTAACCAATTAGCCATTCTAAAACAAGCACCGAGAAAAAAAGGATTCTTTCCTAAATCCTATGACATAAAGAAAAAAACCTATTCATTCGATCAAGAAATCAATATGATCGATCAACTTTATACAGCTTTACATGCATATCATGCAAAGGTGAATACGTCCGAGATCATGAAATGGCTTAAAACGTCGTTTAAACAAGAAGGCAAACTGTACGGAAGATACAAACTGAGCACATTGAAGCCATCTGTCACATATGAATCGCCTTCGGTATATGCACTCGTCATTTTGTATGCCCTTAAACAAAACGAGCTGAAATTCGCAAAGACTGTCTATCACCGCATGAAAGAATTACAAACTCAAGATCCTCTCAAGCCTTACTACGGAGGATACATGAACGAAAAAGAGACACACTCATTTGATAACTTATTGCCTTTAATTGCAGAAAGGGAGCTTCTAAATGAATCGGTTGTTCAGTAACACGTATCGCTTGTACTATTCTCTGCTCCTCACGTTTGCAGGCCTTATTTTGTTTATGGGCTACCTTAACGTACAAGATGCGGAGAGCTTTATGATCATCGCACTGACATTTGTCGTGTTAGGCTGTGGTATTTTATTTGGTATCCTACCAGCATTAATTTTCACCTTACTGTTTTTGTTCTTTATTGGAAGCGTCATGTTCTTTACAGAGCTTGGTCATGAAAATTCCCTTTTTTCAAATCAAACATTGCAAGATGTAGTAATTTGGGGCGTAGCACTTCTTTTTTTCGCTATTTCAGCGGGAAGCTTGCATGAACGGATCAATACGCTGCGTCACACCATTGAACAACAAAAGCAGGCCATCAAACAATTTGTGGCGATTGACTCGACAACAGGATTTGACAATGCTGAGCGGATGAAGCTCGAATTATCCGAGGAAATGAAACGGGCAGAACGGTACAAACAGCCATTTGTCTTTATCCTTCTTCATATGAATTACGCAGCGGAATTCAAATCGTTATATGGAGAAAAAGAAATGCAGCATCTATTTCAGCAATTAAGTCTCAAGATACGCGAAAGCGTAAGAGAAACCGATAAAAAATTTCGGTTATCTGAAGAACGAATGGGCTTGCTGCTAACCCATACACCAGAAGAAAATGTGTCAGTTGTCCTTGATAAGCTAAAGGATAAACTGCAAACGCATGTCCTATTAAACGGTCGTGAAGTGACCTTGACATTTCATGTCTGTCATTTAACAAGCAGCTCGGATTATCGTACGCCAGAGCAGTTTTTAGAAGAACTAGAAAAAGAGATGATGATGAATGAACTTTAATTCTTTGATGAAATGTTGTTTGATGATCACGCTTTTTTCGATTCTTTCGTTTAAACACATGGCTTCAGCCGATGCGCTCGTCACGCAGCCAAATACACTGATCGTTTATTCCACACCATCGGGGGAAGTGACTCCAGCCGTTCATATGCTGGATCTACTCGCCGGTCATTTTTCAAAACAGATGACGATTGTATCTGATGAACATTTGGCTGAAAAGAGGATGAATGAATTTCAGCAAGTCATTTATCTTGGAGAAATAAAGAGAACCCTGTCAAAACAAACCATTCGTGCGATGAACGAATCACAGCAATTCATCGCCATTGGATACAATGCGGAACAGCTTCGCCCATTCTCCAAGCTTACTTTTCACAAACAAGATCATATCAGTCAATTGAAACATACACATGATCAGACATACCGTCAGCTAGAGAGAAGGATCAATGTGTTAACGGTTCGAGGGACAGACTTGGAAAATGAATTTCTAGTGAAAAAACGTCAATCTGATCTGCCATTTGTGACTCAGACAAAAGAAGGTACGGCATATATCGGTATCTTAGATGTCGTGCAACACAACAAGCTTCTTGCAGAAGTGCTAGAAAAATACATGCCATCTTCTGTGCAAATGAAGACAAAATACTTAATGCTCGGGAACATCAGTCCAGCAAGTGACGAGAAGAAGCTACTAGAACTTGGACAATACGTATCCGCACAGCATATTCCTTATCAAATTGCAGTGACCCCTGTTTGGATAGATCGAGCAACAGGTGATGAAGTCACACTGAGCGACCGCCCGAAGCTCGTGAATGTGTTAAAACAATTGCAAGAAAATGGAGCGAGTATCATTCTTCATGGCTTTAGCCGTACGTATCGAACGGAGGAATCTGGTCAGGGATTTGAGTTCTGGGATGCAAAATATGATCAGCCCATCACGACAAATGATCCAAAAAATGCAGAGAAGAAACGAAGTAAAAGCCAATTCCCAAATGAAAAAGACTTTCATACGTATACCAAATTGAATCAGCAGCAAGAAGTCGCCTATACAGAAGAAAAACTGACAAAGGGCATTGAGCTTCTTGCTAGGCAAGGCTTATATCCTCTTGCGTTCGAGGTGCCGCATGATGCGATATCACAAAAAGGTTATGAAGTAATTTCAAAGCATGTATCCAGCCTATTTGGACAGGTGCAGCTGTCAGACCGCACTTGGAAAACAGCCGGTGCATCGCCGCTCGTGACGTCTCCTGCCATGTTACACAGCATGACCTTATATCCTCAGCAGCAAGTTGAGCAAGTGTCTGACAAAGAAGGTTCAAATGTTTTAACTGAACAGACGATTCAATCCGTGCAGCATCTGCAATCAGCCGCAATCGGGCTGTCCTATGACGTGGAGTTAGGGATAGCAGGGTTACAGAATTTAATCACACAGATGGAGGCAATCCCTTCTAGCGAATGGCTGGATGTAAAGAAAACAAAACAGACGGTCCAAACTGCACATGTAAAAATCCAAACATCTGGGAATGGACATATTCAAGTAGAGGAATCCAACATCGCCGAAACAAAAACAGTCAAACGAAGTGGCATGGAAAATATGCTGAGAATTCTCACGGTCGTGGTCATGCTGTTTATTGCGGCATTTGCTTTATACACATTGTATTTAAGACTGACAATGAAAAAACGAATTTTTAAGGAGAGAAAATTAGGTGGCTGATGTCTTATTTTATCTTTCATTAATGCTCATTTGGATCATGCTTCTATACCACATGTTTCTCATGCAGGGCGGCTTTCAGCATTACCTCACCTATGAAAAAGTGCTGCCTAAATGGACAAAACAAGGGAAAGAGCTGCCGACCGTCAGTATCCTGATTCCTGCTCATAATGAAGAGGTCGTCATTCGGCAGACATTAAAAGCGATGGTTCAGCTATCTTATCCTAAACACCTCCTTGAAATCATTGTGATTAATGACAATTCTTCTGATCGCACAGGAGAGATTGTGCAATCATTCAGTGAGCAATATGATCATGTCCATATGATTGAAACGAAGCCGCCATTTGCAGGGAAGGGAAAATCCACTGCACTGAATGAAGGTTTGAAGGCTTCAACAGGAGAAGTGATTTGCGTATACGATGCAGATAACATGCCTGAACCAAAGGCTGTCTATCATTTGGTTCTTGGATTATTAAATGACCCAAAAGCAGGCGCTGTTGTCGGGAAATTCAGGGTGATCAATGCAACCAAAAATTTGCTGACCAAATTTATTAATATTGAGACCATCTGTTTCCAATGGATGGCGCAGGGCGGGAGATGGAAATGGTTTGGTATTGCGACAATACCAGGTACCAACTTCGCCATCCGCCGGCACATTTTAGAAGAGCTCGGCGGCTGGGATGTCCAAGCTTTGGCCGAGGACACCGAATTAACGATCCGTGTGTATAACCTGGGATATGTGATTCGATTTTTTCCAGCTGCGATCACATGGGAACAAGAGCCTGAGACATGGAAGGTCTGGTGGCGGCAAAGAACGCGCTGGGCTAGAGGGAATCAATATGTTGTCCTTAAATTTTTAAGGCAGTTTATGAAGCTGAAACGAAAACGAATGGTTTTCGATTTGTTTTATTTCTTCTTTACGTATTTCTTATTTTTCTTCGGCGTTCTGCTCTCAAATGGCATCTTTATTGTAAACCTATTTGTTGATCTTCATTTATCTGTAGGGGCTGTCGCACTAATCCTTTGGGGATTAGCCTTCTTCCTCTTTCTAACAGAAGTGATGATTACATTAAGTATTGAGAAAACAGAGCTCACCAAACAAAATATTCTCATTGTGGTCCTCATGTACTTCACCTATTCTCAAGTATGGATTGCGCTTGTCGTGTACTCCTTATGTGTAGAGGTGAAGAGCCGATTATTGAAACAAGAAGTGAAATGGTACAAAACAGAGCGTTACGATCAACAACAAAAGAAAAGCGGGTGACAAATTGAAATCGGTCAAATGGATGTTTTTAATATTAGCGCTATCCCTTGCCATTCAGCCTTTTTTCATGGCAAGTCAAGCAATGGCGCAATCCAATCGAGTACAAGTGAAAGACGATTGGGTTCACTCATCAAAAGGAAATCAAACAGAAACGCAGCATCTATCAGAAGATGTGGTGACCTTGTATGGTCAAGAAGACCGCACTGAATTTTCCTATCAAATGGAGAAAGAAAAAGTAGAGTCTAGCACTCTTACATTAAATATAGAGGCTTCACCATTACTAATATCGCCATCATCTTTCACAGTGATGATCGATGGAGAGATTGAAAAAACGATCCCTGTATCAGGGAAAAACCCAAAAAAATCGATTCAAATCAAATTGAACAAAACGCAACTGAAAAAAGGATCTCATCAAATTCAGCTCGCATTTTATGGTGTGTTAAAAGAAGGTGTGTGTATCAACCAAGAGACGCCTGCCAATTGGCTGAAAGTATATCCTGAAAGTGAGCTGGCGTTCAAAGGAGTTCAAACGAAAGACGTGACGTTAGACAGCTTCCCTTCACCATTTATTCCATCAGGTGATCAGGAAGAACAAACAGATATTGTGATTCCAAATAAACCAGAAGCGGCTGAATTAGAAGCGGCTATGAAAGTATATCGTACGTTGAAAAACAAAGACCGCCTAGCAGACCTCAAACTCGTTCAAGAAAAGGACGTCGAGCAAATTGCGCACCCAACTATTGCTGTTGGAGCAAAAGGAAGCTGGAATGGACGAATAAAATCGCTCGAGCAAGCGGCTGGAATTAAAACAGAAGGCGATCAACTTACGTTAGCGGTGAGAACCCTGACAGCAAAGAAAAAAGAACAGCCCATTTTATTTGTCACTGCTAAGCAGCCAAAGACAATTGCTGAAAAAATCAATGTCTTGACTCAGCCAGAACTGACAGGTCAGCTCACTGGAACAGACTTGCTGCTGCAAAAGGTGACAGCTAGTGCTTCTAAGCCATCGCATCATATTCGTTTAATAGATTTTGGCGCAGATGATGTCAAAGTTGGAACCAAAAAGACAGCATCTGATCATTACTATTATCCGAAAGCATTAATGGCTCAACAAAAATCAGGTGCAAAACTAAATCTATCATTTAAAAAATCAGATCCAGCGAACAAAGCAGAGCGTCTAACAGTGATGATCAATAACGAACCGCACGACGTACCGTTAACAAAACTAGGAAACAAAGATGAGAATGGGTTCTACCATGTGTCGATTCCAGTAGATTCACAAGTGCTTCAAAAGAACGAATATGTGGACTTACAGTTTGTCACAACAGGTTTTAAAAACATGGAATCCTGTAGACATACAGATGAAGAAGGCTGGATTTACATTGATAAGAACAGCTCTCTTCAAATACCAGAAGGAACAACTAGTGATACACCGGACTTAGCCGCATGGCCGCTTCCTTACACTTCAGAAACGGAGCAAGGAAACACATTGATCATTATGCCAGATCAAATCAATCAAGCCTCAATCAATCAAATGGCTATGCTGACCGAATCATTTAGTCAGCCGGAAGCTGCTCAATATCATTTAATTGAAGCATCGAATGTGACAAATGAACAATTGAAAAAGAACTCTCTCATTTTCATCGGAGGCATCCAGACATTCTCTCTTTTAAAAGAAAAAGCAGATGATCTCATCGTTCCAGCGAAAAAGGGTCAATATGATGTATCCTCATTTGGCATGATCAACGAAACAACAGCTCGTATTGTATGGACGCAGCCATCCGTATGGAATAAAGAACAAACCATGACCGTTTTTTCAGGAATGACGGCAGCTGACGCTGATATATCAAATGAAGTGATTCGATTCCTTCAAACAAATACTGAGACCGCAACAGTTGCAATAGAAAGCAAAAACAAAGATGTGTTCTCTAATCACCAAACAGTCAGCAATGCAAAAAATGATCTTAAAAAAGGTGAAAAGCAAGGCGTCGGTGATTCTTGGATTTACTTTGCATGTATCGCTGTACTGATCATTTTTGTCGTTGTGATGATTGTTTATTTCGTACGAAAAAACCGCAAAAAGTCTGATTAATAAACGGTCAAAAGACCTCGAAAAAATCTCTTTACTTTGGTGTCAAACGGGAGTATGATCTCTTTTATAAAAGACCAATCGCTGAATCATTTCGATGAGCGGGGGAACCAATTTTGGTGGTATAAAACACCATGTGGGGTGAATCCTTTTAAGGTAGGGCAAAGTCTCATGCGCCCGAATCCGTCAGCTAACCTCGTAAGCGTTAAAGAGAGCAAAGACCAACCTGTGATCTAAACAATAGACACAGGGGCATTCTATTGCCTCTGTGTCTTTTTGGCGATCCATCTTTTGCAACTTAAATCGTTTGACACTAAAGGAGCGGGCATCACATGTACAGTTTGATGAAGCGTATTTTAATTGGTAAACCATTAAAATCACAGGCAGCAGGAGAACAAAAACTATCAAAAATCAAAGCGTTGGCATTATTGTCATCAGACGCATTATCATCGGTTGCATATGGTACAGAACAAATCTTAATTGTACTTTCTGTCGTTAGTGCAGCAGCATTTTGGTACTCACTCCCGATTGCAGGTTGTGTATTAATTCTTTTAATGGCGTTAATTCTGTCTTACCGCCAGATCATTTATGCTTATCCAGAAGGCGGCGGGGCATATATCGTCTCTAGCAGAAACCTAGGTGAAAAACCGGGATTGATCGCTGGCGGATCATTGCTTGTAGACTATATTTTGACTGTAGCAGTGAGCATTTCAGCGGGGACCGATGCCGTCACATCGGCTTTTCCAACACTATATCCATATCATGTCTTGATCTCAATTGTATTGGTCATCGTGATTATGGTGCTCAACCTCCGTGGATTAACAGAATCGGCATCTATTCTGGCTTATCCTGTATACTTGTTTGTATTTTCACTCCTTATATTAATTGGAGTAGGCGGTTTTAAATTATTAACAGGCGGCGTACCGCCAGCACCTGAACATACAGCGGTAGGCACACACGTACAAGGCATTACATTATTTTTGTTATTAAAAGCTTTTTCATCTGGCTGTTCTGCTCTGACTGGAGTAGAAGCCATTTCAAATACGATTCCATCCTTTAAAAAACCAGCTGCACAAAACGCAGCGAGAACATTGTTGATGATGGGTGGATTGCTAGCTGTTTTATTTGTGGGAGTCACATTGCTTGCATTTGGTTTCGGCATCTCGCCAAAGCCAGAAGAAACGGTTGTATCACAAATTGCGTCAGACACTTTTGGACGTACGTTTTTCTATTACGTGATTCAGGCAGTCACAGCGCTAATTCTAATATTAGCGGCAAATACCGGCTTTTCAGCCTTTCCGTTATTGGCTGTCAATTTAGCAAAGGATAAATATATGCCGCGTATGTTTACTGTAAGAGGAGACCGGCTTGGTTACTCTAATGGCATTATCTTTCTAGGCGTAGCCTCTATGCTGCTCATCTGGTTGTTTGATGGGAAGACAGAACATCTCATCCCGCTATATGCTGTCGGTGTGTTTATTCCATTTACCCTGTCGCAGACCGGCATGTGTGTGAAGTGGATTCGTGAAAAACCGCAGGGCTGGAAAACGAAAATGCCAATCAATATCGTCGGAGCACTGATTTCTTTTACAGTTTTTATGATTCTCATTTTGACCAAGTTCCATCTCGTATGGCCAATATTTGTTTTCCTGCCTATTGTTTTATTTATCTTTCATTCCATTAAAAAGCATTATTTGTCTGTGGGAGAACAACTGCGTTTATTGAATGAAACAGAGCCAGTTGAGATTAAAGGAAATGTGGTCATCGTACCGATAGCAGGAGTCACACGTGTTGTTGAACAATCTGTTCAGTATGCAAAATCTTTATCAGAGCAAGTCATAGCGGTTCATGTATCCTTTGATAAAGAAAAGGATAAGAAAATTGAAGAAGATTGGGAAAAACTTAATAGCGGTGTACGGCTTGTGATGCTGCATTCGTCCTATCGAAGCCTCATTCACCCGCTAGATAAATTTCTTGAGACAGTTGAGACAAAAGCAAATGCCCATCAATATAAAGTGATGGTCCTCGTGCCACAATTTATACCGAAAAAAAGATGGCACACCATTTTGCATAATCAATCTGCCTTTTTATTAAGATTCCGCCTATTATGGAAGCGGGATATTGTGGTGGCAACCCTGCCCTATCATTTTAAAAAGTAGCAGGAGCAGGTTGAAACGTTTGATCAAAAGGATGCGGTGGTATGGAGTAAGAAAAAAGGAGTTTTCTCACATGCCGCAAAGAACCGCAGGAAAAGAAGTAACAGCGCTACTGGAAGAGTGGGGCGTGAAACATATTTATGGAATGCCCGGCGACAGTATAAACGAATTGATTGAAGAACTTAGGCATGAATCAAGCCAAATAAAATTTATCCAAACGAGACATGAAGAAGTGGCAGCACTATCAGCGGCGGCTGATGCCAAACTAACAGGTAAACTTGGTGTCTGCTTATCAATCGCTGGGCCGGGTGCTGTCCACTTATTAAATGGGCTGTATGATGCAAAAGCAGATGGTGCACCAGTTTTAGCAATTGCAGGGCAGGTTGCTTCGGCCGAAGTAGGCAGAGACGCATTCCAAGAAATCAAATTGGAGCGAATGTTTGACGATGTCGCTGTCTTTAATCAGCAGGTACAGACAGCAGAGGCGCTGCCTGACTTATTGAATCAAGCCATCAAAGCAGCTTATACCCATAAAGGTGTGGCAGTTCTTACCGTATCGGATGACTTATTTTCTCAAAAAATAAAGCGTAAACCCGTCTATACATCTCCTCTGTATGTTGAGGGAGAAGTACGGCCAAAGAAAGATCAATTGCTAAAGGCAGCTCAGCTGATTAACAATGCTAAGAAGCCAGTCATCTTAGCAGGTAAAGGATTAAGACATGCAAAAGAAGAGCTTCTTTCATTTGCAGAAAAGGCAGCTGCTCCTATCGTCATCACGCTTCCTGCAAAAGGGGTTGTGCCAGACAGGCATCCATACTTTTTAGGTAACTTAGGTCAAATTGGAACGAAGCCGGCATATGAAGCGATGGAAGAATGTGATCTCTTAATTATGCTTGGCACCTCCTTTCCATATAGAGACTACTTACCAGAGGACACGCCAGCCATTCAACTAGATATTAAACCAGATCAAATCGGCAAAAGGTATCCGGTAGATGTGGGAATTGTGAGCGACAGCAAGAGTGGTTTGCATGAACTAACTTCCTACATTGAATATAAAGAACAGCGTGGCTTTCTTGAAGCTTGTACAGAGCATATGATGAAGTGGCGAGAAGAAATGGATAAAGAAAAATCTGTTGCTACTTCACCAATTAAACCGCAGCAAGTCATTGCTAGACTAGAAGAAGCAGTCGAGGACAATGCCATTCTTTCAGTTGATGTTGGTAATGTCACGGTATGGATGGCACGTCATTTTGAAATGAAACAGCAGGATTTCATTATCTCCAGCTGGCTTGCCACAATGGGTTGCGGTTTACCTGGTGCGATTTCAGCTAAATTGAATGAACCGAACCGACAAGCCATTGCCGTCTGTGGTGATGGAGGCTTCACAATGGTCATGCAAGACTTTGTGACAGCTGTAAAGTATAAGCTGCCGATCGTTGTCGTAATCTTAAACAACAACAATTTAGGGATGATTGAATATGAACAACAGGTAAAAGGAAACATAAATTATGGTATAGAGCTGGAGGATATTGATTTTGCTAAGTTTGCAGAAGCGTGTGGCGGCAAAGGAATCTCCGTGTCATCACATGAAGAATTAGCTCCAGCCTTTGATACAGCTCTTCAATCCGATAAACCAGTCATTATTGATGTCGCTGTCGCCAATGAACCTCCGTTACCTGGGAAAATCACTTACACCCAAGCAGCAGGCTTCAGTAAATATTTATTGAAAAAATTCTTTGAAAAAGGTGAGCTGGATATCCCTCCACTCAAGAAAAGCCTCAAACGCTTTTTCTAAACACAAAGTAGTCGGTCTTCTGAAAAGAGGGCTGACTTTTTTTGCGATGATTAGGAAAAATATTTCAATTGTCACTTGCCTTCATCTCTATTAAAATATTTGGAAATAATTTTTGTAACTTAAAGCCTGTTTTTCCAATTCGCTGAGAAAGGTAAAATAGACTTTATGATCAATAATGGAGGGAGTGACTTCTTCTGGGCAAGATACTTGATGCAAAAGCACTAACAAGTGCCATGGACGCAAGGGCAAAACACTACCAGGAACTCCGTGAACAAATGGTAGACTTGAAAAAGACACTTCAAGGCGTGGCAAACCTCGGTGATGATTTCACTGGAAAAGGTGCCGATAACATTAAAAGCTTTTATAAAGAACTGGCTGGAAATGTAGATATGTTTATCAGCTTCATTGATAAGCAAAAAGCCTTTCATGAAGGTGTTTCTGGGACACTTGATGATACGAGTTTTGGCGGCGAAACCTTCGTAGAAGAACACTTTTTAGACAACGCTGTACATATGGGCATCAAAAATGCCAAAAGCATTGTGAAGGATCAAAAAAAGGCGCTTAAAACGATTTTTCAAGACATCGACGACCTCATTTCTCTAGAAGTATTTGATAGTCAAACCTTTGATGAAAAAATTGCAGATGCGGAAGACGAGCGAAAAAAGACGATCAAAGATCTAAGAGAGCTTGATCAAAATTTAAAAGATGAATATGCTTTGTCAGAAACGGAGCAGCAAGCTACAATGGCATTGTATACGGAAATGATGAATGCCACAAATGATGGAAAAGCCATTTCGCCTATGAATTTTGACAAGAAAGCGTATCAAAATAGCGAAATCTACAAGGCAAAAAGCGATATTGAGAAGCAAACTTCCGAATATCTCAACATTAAAAAAGAACAACAGGAAGCCCGCGAGATCGCAAAGGAACAAGAAGCACTCGCCAACCGTCCTTGGTATGAAAAAGCACTTGATTATGGCGGGAATATCGTCAATGAACTGACTGGCGTGAACGATGCAAAACGCGCCGCAACAGGCGTTGACCCGATCACAGGTGAAGAGCTCACCGCAGGACAGCGCGTCGCAGCAGGCGGTATGGCAGCAGCAGGTTATATCCCAATCGTCGGATGGGCAGGTCGTATTTTCAAAGGTGGTAAAGCCGTCTATAAAACAACTCAAGCCACATCAGCCGCAGTCAGAGCAGTCGATATTTACAAGACATCGCAAAAATCCTTTGACGCCTTAAAAACATCTCAAAAAGGCTTATATGGTCTCACCGCCACCAACGGCTTCAGCGAAGCGATTACAGGGCGTGATATGTTTGGGAATAAGATCTCAAAAGAACAGCAGGAAGCGAGTATGAATGCGGCTCTGGGAATGCTTTTACCGTTTGGGGCGAAGGGGTTCAATGGGAAGATGGGGATTAAAGGTGGTACTGGTAAAAATGTGGATAATGGTACAGTGTGGAAGGATATAAAAGTTACTCAACCACTTTATGAAGGTACAAAAATCCCAAAATCTTTTGAATTAGCAACAGTTGATGGAAAGTTCTGGGTGCACCCTAATGGGACAAAACATATGGTTGAGTATATAACTAGAGATGCAACGACACATGGTATGCCGATAAATAGTCAAACTTTATTGTCGAGTTTCCAAAGCTCTGTTAACAATGCTGCCAAGCAAGGAATTAAATATGAAGAAATTATGAAGGTAGGTAATTGGGAATTAATATTTAGTAAACCTCGCGGAGACGGATTGCTACCAGTAATAAAGCATGCTGTGTATATGCCTTAAAAGGAGAAATGATGATGTTAAAAGTAATAGAATATAAAGACAGTCAACCTATCAACATTGAATATGATCTTTATACACCGATTAATATAGAATTTGGTAGTTGGAATATATCAAAAGAGCCAACGATATATTGGAGAACTGGAGATTTCAAGAAATCTTTAATTGAAATAGGTTTAGGGAAATATACGGGTAATATTCGTTCAATTACACTAACGTTAAGTGAAAATGTACACAAAATGGAAAGTTTGAAATTAGATATGGAAGATATAATTATGGTTAAAGGTGTACCGAGTTTTCAGATAGAAGAATCTAATGATAATACCTATATAGACGAAAAAGGTAAATTAGACGTGTATATAGGTAGGGATAAGGTATTCATTTCATTCTCAGAAAATGATGCAGTATCTATTTTACAAAATGATACAGTAGGATTTGCTTTGGATAAAGAAGAAGTAGTATGTGGTATTATCATAAGTGGTATGTTAGAACATGAAAAGAAAACATTAGAAGATGCATTGAATTAGAGTATTATGAAATACAAAAACCTTGATGACTAAATGTCTTAAAAGGTTTTTTGTGTTGATCGGAGTTTAGAAAATTATTTGATAGTGATGAATATGGTGAAGGAATTTTTCATTATCAAGAAAGTGCTAGAAGCCACCTCATGAGCAAGTGAAAACGGATTATATAATTTTTTACAGCTGTTTTTTGTTTTGTTCAAACATAGAAACGGAAAGGGTTTTTAAATATTGAATGATATATTGACAAAGAAGTTAGTTGTAGAAAGTGGTATTGAGTTTGAAAAGTCTCTAGAGTATGGGGGACCCTATGAACTAGCGATTGTAGAATATACTCAAGGAGGGAAAGAAAAACTATTTACGGGACTAGCCTATGATATGTACGAAAACGGACATGTTGAAAGTTATTTCTATGTAGAGAAAGGTATTAAACAGGGGAAGTACGTGGAGTTTTACCAAAATGGCAGTTTGAAAAAAATAGGGTATATGAGGAAGAACACTACAGAGGGATATCAAGTGGAGTTTTTTGAGAATGGAAATAAAAAGTATGAGTGTGAATGTATTGCTGGCCGAGAGATGACTTACATAAAATATGATAAAGATGGTCATGTGAAAGAGTATAAGGAAGAACCTAATGAATCAGATTTAATATATGCTGAAAAATTCAATGAATGATCAATGGTCAAATGAATTATCAGTTAAAAAAGCTTAAAATGAGAAGAAATCAAATAGAAGTCATTACAAATTGAAAAGGAGAAACAACCATGCTATGGATCCTCACACAAAACCAACAAACGCTGATTCATGTCCAAGAAGTCTCAGTAAGCGGCAAAAAAATTGAAGGGATGATCTTGGGGAGTACTTCCTGGGCAAAGATGCTCGGCAAGTATGACTCAAATGATCGCGCAGCCGAGATCCTTCAAGACATGATGAAGACGATTGAAGAACATCCAAATGCCACAATGACATACCGAATGCCGCTTCAATAAAAAGAAACCACCTTTCCATCGTGAAAAGGTGGTTTTTGTTTAGGATGGTGTTTTTCCAAAGGCTAAGAATAAGGGAATGCCTGTGCCAACAAGGGTGGTGGCAAATAGGAACATACCGCAAATAAATAGAAAATGGCTGGCTGAAAAGACGAGTGCCAGAATGAGAAAAACGATGCTGAGTCCTATCATGCTATAGGATGGGACAAAGCGGCGTTTGTAGGTGGCTTTCTTTGTTAGGAAGGAGAAGAAAATACCAAATAACAAAGGGACAATCCATAAGTAAAATAAAATAATAAGAGACATACATCATACCTCGATTTTTCCTTCTATTTTATCAGATGCCGATCACAACGGATACTACAAAGCTTCACTTTGTAAAATAATTCATGCAATCGACACAATTAAGTGGGCTGATTCATCGAATGCGTTTTTTGTTTTATATATTCAGGCTGTAAAAGGGCGTACACACAATGATCGGTAAAGCGATTGCCCAGCCATTCACATTGTCTTAAAATTCCCTCAAGCGAAAAGGATAATCGCTCTGGGATGCGTCTGCTTTTCTGGTTATCGACAGCAGCCCTAATCTCAATACGATGCAGCCCGCACTCTTCAAATAAATAGCGAATGACTGCTTGGCATGCTTTTGTCATGATGCCTTTTCCTTGATGGCCTTCTCCGAGCCAATAGCCGACTGAAACGGTTCTATTGATCCAATGAATTTGATGGGTGCCAATGATGCCGACAAGTTCTCCATGTGACCAAATGCCCGCTTGAAAACCGTTGTTCTGCATCGCTTGCTGCATCGCACCTTGGATAAACGCCATACTGTCTTCCTCTGTTTGCGTTGAATCCACCCAAAGCATCCATTCACGTAAATGCTCTCTCGACCGCTGGATGAGCAAATACAGACTTCTTGCGTCTCTTGGCTCAAGCAGCCGCATGGATATCTCTTGATCCTGATAAACAAACATGTACCCACATCCTCTCAGGGGAATTCTACCATAACCAAATGGAAAGAAAAAGACAGCTCAACACGGTCTTTTACATAAACGTATCTACAATTAAGAAGAGATTAAGTGCTACAACAAGAGCTGCTATCACCCAAGATATTCCTGTCACCCAGCGGGCATTCGTTAATTCACCCATAATTCGTTTTTTACTTGTAAATAAAATGAGCGGAATTAAAGCAAAAGCAATCCCAAACGATAAGACGACCTGACTCATCACAAGCGCAGAGGTCGGATTCACTCCAGATGCAATAATCGCAATCGGAGGAATGATGGTAATCAGCCGGCGAACATACAGCGGGATCCGGTATTGAATAAAGCCCTGCATAATGATGTCGCCTGACAATGTACCGACAGAAGAGCTGGATAGTCCTGCTACAAGCAGACCTACACCAAATAAGAAGGCTGATACAGGCCCTGCGAGTGTACCAAAATGCTGAAACGCAACATCCAAATCTTCAACAAAAAGACCATTTTTATAAAATAAAGCGGCTGCCACAATCAACATGCTGGCATTGATGGCCCCGGCGACGATCATTGCAATGAGGATATCTAAAAACTCAAAGCGGAAAATCTGCTTTTTCTCCTTTTCCGTTCTGCCGACGACTCTTCTTTGGGTTAAAGCTGAATGTAAGTAGATTGCGTGAGGCATGACAGTGGCACCTAAAATTCCAGCTGCAAGCAGCACGCTGTCTGCGCCATCAAATTTTGGAATGAACAGTCCGCCAGCGACACTTGCGATATCTGGTTTGGCGACAAAGGTTTGTACAGCGAAAGCGATCACGACAACGAACAACATGCCTGTGATACCTGCTTCTAATGCTCGATATCCTCGTCTTTGCAGCTCCAATATCGCAAATGAACCGATAGCCGCGATAATGGATGCTTCAAGTAGCGGGATTCGAAAGAGCAAGTATAAACCAAGTGCCGCCCCGATAAACTCAGCTAAATCCGTGGCAATAATGACGAGCTCTCCCTGAATCCATAAACCGATCGAAACGGGCTTTGGAAACTCTTCACGTGCGATTTCAGGTAAGTTTTTGCCTGTCGCAATTCCAAGCTTTGCGGATAAAGACTGGATGAGCAAAGCCATGAGATTTGATATGAGAATGACCCATAAAAGGAGATATCCATATTTGGAGCCAGCCGCAATGTTGGTGGCGAAATTTCCTGGATCAATATAAGCAATGGCTGCGATAAAAGCAGGACCGAGAAAAGGAAGGAGTCTTCTAAATCCCTTGACTTTTCCTTCAAGTGCACGCTCAGCTGCCTCTGACATGTGTGCCTGTGCCTCGATGTATTTGTTTGTCATATGTCATCACCTAGATTCTACAAAGTTTTGCTTGGGCACAAAATGTTTCCTTGATGCAATTTTTAATCATCATATGCCCATCTTCATGAAAAGTCAACTATCTGAACTAATAGGTTTGTTTATCATATGTAAGTGAAAAAAATAGATACCTTGTCAATCCAACACATAAAAAACACCGCCTTTATAGACGGTGTCCCTACTGCTTCCTCTGTTATTTGTTTTTTTAAGATACCCTTGATCCCACACTACGGAAGATCAGGCTTAAGATGATGACAAAGATCGCTGCACCTAAGATTGCTGGAATGATCGCAAAGCCTGCCAAACTAGGACCCCACGTTCCAAGTAATCCATGACCAATCCAAGCACCTGCAAGTCCTGCAATCATTGAACCGATCCATCCTCCTGGTACACTACCTCCAGCGAGTGCACTGCCAATAAGGCCGATGACAATCGCCACAACTAATGAAATCAGAAATCCTAACATGTTGATCACTCCTCTTTTTGTTTGTGTATTAAGCAATAACCGTTTTGAAAAAGTTTCAAACCTTTCGAAACCGATTCAATGTTCTATACGTATGATGGAAAAGGATTGTGTATAATAACAAACAAATACTTCAGCAGCATCTAAGGAGGAAAAAGGCATGGAGGAAAGAGAGTGGCTAAAAGCACAATTAAAGCAGATTGAACAGTGGGAGAAAGATCAGCAAAAGGTATGGTTTTGGGAGAAACTCAGCCGCCTGCCATTTCAAATGCTGGACAAGCTGACGCCTGCCTTTATCCAGAAAAAAATCGGTGTGCTGCTAGATGAAATGGGGCATTACATTCAATCAGGCGGTGCCTATTTGACATCAGAAAAAGGCATCATCCATCAATTTCAAAAGAAATGTGCCGACGAATCGATTCAGCGTATAGAAGATATAGAAAAAGCTCCAATTGAAATCATGGATGCCATTAGTGAACATATGGGGAAAAATAGGACGAATCTCGCCACGGTACAAGGGGCGACAACGGGTGTCGGTGGTATGTTTACACTGGCTGCAGATATTCCTGCGGTACTTGGTCTCTCCCTTAAAACATTACAGGATATTGCCGTCACCTATGGCTATGATCCTAAAAACAAGGAAGAGCGGGTCTTCATCATAAAATGCTTACAGTTGACCTCTGCTGATGTGGTTGGGAAGAAATCGATATTAAAAGAACTCAGGAGCTATCATGCTTCCGAAGGGAAACACGAAAACATGTTCTCACAAATCCAAGGATGGCGTGAGGTAGTCTATAATTACCGAGATTCATTTGGCTGGAAGAAACTGTTTCAGCTTGTTCCCGTAGCAGGGATTTTATTTGGCGCAGTTTCCAACCGCTCACAACTAAAAAGTATTGCCGAAACAGGCATGATGCAATACCGAAAGCGAAGAATTGTCTCAAGATTAGAAGAGCTCACGCAGCAAGAACAGAGTGAATCTGGTGCATAAAAAATCCCTTTCTCAAAGGGATTTTTTATTTGGTCTTATCCTCTTCTTGAAAAGCATGGATCGGAGAATGTTCATAACGCGCACGCAGCTCACGAATCTGTTTGATTAGGGTAGAACCAATGGTTTTTTCGGCTTCCTCATACAAAGGATCGAGGGCTTTCATCCATTTTTGTCTTTCTGCTGGCGTCAATTCATGAATGGCAATCTGCGATTCCCGTTTAATGTCCTCCAGCTGATCTTTGTTCATCTGTTCTGCATGTTTTTCATTCCAAGCTGTTGTTTCTTCCATCGCTTCAAGTAAAATTCGTTTCGTTTCAGGTGTCTGGCGATCAAAGAAGGATTGATCTGTTAAGACCACATAGCCTAAATACCCGTGATTACTGATCGTCATATAGTCTTGTATATGATAGAATTTTTTTGAATAAATATTTGAAATGGTATTTTCTTCACCATCTACTTTTTTTGTTTCTAATAGCTGAAACGTCGAATTAAACGATTCCTGATAGGGCTTTGCGCCAAGAAGTTTGAATTGTTTTTCAATCATGTCGCTTTGCATAATGCGGAGAGATTGGTTTTTTAAATCACTAGGCTGTTTGATTGGACCTTTATTAGAGGTGATTTGCTTAAAGCCATTTGTCCAATACGCCATTCCCTTTAGCCCGTCTTTTTGCAGGGTGCCAAACAATCTTTGTCCAATTGCACCGTGCAAGCCTTCCTGAACCGCATCATAATTAGAAAAAGCAAAAGGAAGGTCAAGTGCCAGCCACTCAGAGGATAGCATGCCGAGCTTCGAGGTAGATGGTGCGATAAATTGAACTTGATTCTCTTTGAGTGCATTAATTTCTTCTATATCAGAATAAAGACTTCCGTTGGAGAAAATTTGAATGGTGATCTTCCCATCGGATTTTTCGTGCACAAGCTCAGCAAATTTCTTTGCGGCAAGTCCTTTTGGTGTATTATCTGCCACGACATGGCTAAATTTGAACACAAGCTGATCCTTCAGCCCTGTCTGTTCATCGTCAAAGGTCGTCGCTGCTTTTGGCATCATATGATAGAAACCAAAGTATAAAGCGGTTACAAAACCGATCAAGAGCAATAGTGTATAGGCGAGTAAATTCTTCATGCGTCCGATCCCCCTTATGTCAAGCATACTTGACCGAGGAAGAATTCGTAAAGATACAGGTGAAAAAAATGATGAGAAATCGATTGAAATTACAACAATTATCTATTAGATGGAAGCTCACCATCCTCACATATTTCGTTGTCATTTTCGCCCTTTTAATCGGAGGAATTGTCCTTGTTGGGGGAATCCAGCAAACAGAGGAACGAGAGCTTCGAAAAAGGCTCATGAACACAGCGAGAACAGTTGCGGAGATGAATGAGGTAAAGCAGGCGTTAGCTGATCAAACAAAGAAACGTGACCGATTACAGCATGCCATCGAAGAGATTCGGATTATTCAAGACGCTGACTACATTGTCGTCATGGATATGGAGCATGTGAGATTAACGCATCCAGTGAAAGCAAGGATTGGCCAGCGTTCGGAGGGGACAGATGAAGAGCCTGCTTTTGCCGAGCATATTTATTTCTCAGAAGCAGAGGGAGAGCTTGGGACCGCCATCAGAGCCTTTTATCCAGTGAAGGATGACCAATTTAATCAAACAGGGGTCGTCCTTGTAGGGAGGACGCTGCCAAGTATGATCGATATATTAGGAGAAATGAAGCGGGATATCCTCATGATCCTTTTGCTGACGCTCAGCTTTGGGCTTGTAGGTTCATTTTTACTCGCTCGTCATATTAAACAGCAAATGTTTAAGCTGGAGCCGCATGAGATTGTCAGAATGCTAGAGGAGCGCACCGCAACCTTTCACTCTATTAATGAAGGGGTCATCGCCATTGATAATCAGCACATGATCACCATTTTTAATGAAAAGGCGAAGCAAATCTTTGGCGTGACAGGGGATGTCGTAGGCCGGAATATTTGGGATGTGCTGTCTGACACAAGACTTCCAGAGATCATTGATCGTGCTGAGCCTGTCTATAATGAAGAAATTCATATGAGCGGAAAGCGGATTATGAGCAGCCGGATTCCGATTGTCATGAAAAAGAAAATTATCGGAGCGGTCGCCATTTTTCAGGACCGGACAGAAGCGGCAAAATTGGCAGAGGAGCTAACCGGAGTTAAGAACTTTGTTGATGGTCTGCGGGTACAAAATCATGAGCATATGAACAAGCTTCATACGATTGCTGGGCTGATTCAGCTTGGTAAACCCGATCAGGCACTTGATCTAGCTTTTCAAACGACGGAAGAGCAAGAACATGTGCTGGACTTTCTTCACCGCGTCATACAGCATGATGCCGTTTCGGGATTATTGATGAGTAAAATCAGAAGGGGCAAGGAGCTAGGCATAAAGGTCGAAGTAGACGAACATAGCTGTCTGCGTGATTTCCCTGAGCGTCTAGATCAGCATGATATGACGAAGCTGCTTGGCAACCTGATCGAGAACGCCTTTGCCTCCTATGATACTGTTGAAAGAGACACAAAACGCATTTCGATTAGTATTGATCAAACCGAGGATGTCCTCGCGATTTTAATTGAAGACAATGGCTCCGGGATTGAAGAGGAAATGATTCCTTCTATTTTCGATAAAGGCTTCACACACGGCAAAGAAGGCGGAACAGGCTATGGCCTGTATATTGTAAAAACGATTATCGACAAAGGGATGGGAAATGTAGAAGTCACATCAAGCATCGGCATTGGTACCACCTTCTCAATCGAATTCCCAATGATCATAGAGGAGAGAGACAGATGACTCAGATTAAGGTGCTATTAATTGAAGATGATCCGATGGTGCAAGAAGTGAATAAGGAGTTCATTAAGAGTGTTCCTGGCTTTCAAGTGGCGGCAATCGCAGGTAATGGGGAGCAGGGCATCCAGCTCATCAAAGAAATTCGTCCAGACCTTGTTGTCCTCGATGTATATATGCCAAAAAAAGATGGCGTAAAGACGCTTCAAGACATTAGAAAGCAAAAGATACAGGTGGACGTGATCGTTATTTCTGCGGCAAAGGACAAAGAGACGATTGGCACCATGCTTCAAAATGGTGCACGAGATTATATCATCAAGCCATTTAAGTTCGAACGTATGAAAGAATCACTTGAAAGCTATAAAGCGTTTAAATCTAAAATTCGTACAACAACAGAATTTTCTCAAGAGATGCTGGATGATATCATACGAAAGCCTGCTGTTAAGCAGGAGGATACTTGGCTCCCTAAGGGGCTGAATGTGCATACGATGAATGAAATTAAAGCCTATATGAGCTTGCAGGAAGGTCCGCAGTCTGCAGAGGAAGTTGCCAATGCACTCGGCATTGCACGTGTCACGGCACGCCGGTATTTAGACTTCTTAGTGAAAGAAGGCGAGCTGAAATTAGATATGCAATATGGCGGGGTAGGCCGGCCTGTCAATAAATATATCGTACATTCTGACTAAGAGACCAAAAAGACCAAAATGTACGATATGTT
The DNA here is from genome assembly GCF_038003425.1 of Bacillus sp. FSL K6-1145. Classification (NCBI taxonomy): domain Bacteria; kingdom Bacillati; phylum Bacillota; class Bacilli; order Caryophanales; family Bacillaceae; genus Bacillus; species Bacillus sp. FSL K6-1145. The sequence continues at coordinate 508,512 of NZ_JBBOPC010000001.1, forward strand.
CATAAGCTTCACAGCCTTTGATGAAATCGCTATCATTTAGCTACAGATAACAGTTAAGCGTTTACATCAAAGGGTGAGGGAGTTGTTTTTTTATGAAGAGGCTTTTGAAGAACCTGACATTTCAGGTGATTGCAGCTGTCATTATCGGGATCATTGTCGGGATGGTTTGGCCAAACGTCGGAAAAGAAATGAAGCCGCTTGGTGACACCTTTATCAATGCCGTTAAAATGGTCATCGCACCAATTATTTTCTTAACCATTGTTCTTGGTATTGCCAAGATGGGGGATATGAAAAAGGTTGGAAAAGTTGGGGGAAAAGCATTTATTTATTTTGAAGTCGTCACGACGCTTGCTTTGGTCATCGGTCTTTTTGTCGTAAATATCATGAAGCCAGGTGCAGGTCTGGACTATAGCAAGCTTGAAAAAGGGGATGTTTCACAGTATACCCAAAACGGGGGACAGGGTATCGACTGGATGGAATTTGTCACACACATTGTGCCATCTAACATGGTAGATGCTTTTGCAAAGGGTGATATTTTACAGGTCTTATTCTTCTCTATTTTATTCGGTGTTGCGCTTGCTGCACTTGGCGAGAAGGGGAAAGGAATCATTGAGTGGCTTGATAAGCTGTCACTTGTTTTCTTTAAAATCATTGGATATATCATGCGTGCTGCGCCGCTTGGTGCATTTGGGGCAATGGCCTATACGATCGGACACTTTGGTTTGGCATCGATTAAACCGCTCGCAAGTCTGATGCTCTCCGTTTATTTGACCATGTTCCTGTTCATCTTCGTTGTGCTGAATATCATTTGTAAAATGTATGGCTTCAGCCTGTTTGGTTACCTTCGATTTATCAAAGATGAAATTTTAATTGTTCTTGGCACAAGCTCATCAGAATCCGTGCTGCCAAGAATGATGGATAAAATGGAACGCTACGGGTGCTCTAAGTCTGTTGTGGGTCTTGTCATCCCAACAGGGTATTCCTTTAACTTAGATGGAACCTCGATCTACTTATCGATGGCTGTGGTCTTCTTAGCGCAAGTGTTTGGTGTAGACTTGTCTATCGGCCAGCAGATCACCATTATCCTTGTTCTAATGCTCACATCAAAGGGAGCGGCTGGGGTGACAGGAAGCGGATTTATCGTGCTGGCTTCTACACTCGCTGCACTACAGGTCATTCCGCTAGAGGGGCTTGCACTTCTGCTTGGAGTAGATCGATTCATGAGCGAAGGAAGAGCCATCACAAACCTCATTGGAAATGGAATCGCGACAATTGTTGTGGCGAAAAGTGAAGGTGAATTTGACGAAGCGAAGAGCAAAACAGCCCTTCAAGAAATGCGCAATATGAAGCAAGCTGTATAGTATAAAAACAACCAAAAACCGAAACCTTATGTCTACATGGGGTTCGGTTTTTTCTTGTGTTGAAAAGAAAAAACATGAAAGCTTGATAAATTTAGGTCGAATCGTAAGACCTAAATGACCTTTTGTTATATAATTTACAGAAAGATCCGATATAATGTATATCAGATCCAATGAAAAATAGACTTTAGTCCTGGCAGGTGTATAACGAAATGGCAGCATTTTTAAAATTGTTCGAAAAACCCGGTGTTAAGCGGTTTTCTGTATTTGTAGTATTAGCCACAGCCTTATATTTATTAAGAGGAATGATGAATTTAATTCTCTTGACCTTCATATTCACCTTTTTGATGAATCGGTTAGAAGAGGTCATTAGAGGCTTTTTAAGTCGCTTCCTGAAAATAGGGCAGAAATCGGTTATTACCATTTTGTATATTCTTTTGGCTGGTGGATTGACGGTTGGCGGATTCGTGTTTGTGCCAATCATCGCCAAACAGGTGGAGCAGCTATTTCATTTAGGAAAGAAAATTGCAGATCATCCACAAGATTTACCCTTCATTGATGTCATCACGAACGTATTCGGAGATTTTAAAATATCAGCTTACTTTGAGAAAGGGTTTAATTTCCTCTATACATACTTAACTGATTTCAGTACGTTCAGTATCCAGGTCATTATGTCCTTAATATTAAGCATGTTCTTCCTGTTCGAAAAGGAACGCCTCATTCAATTCATGAACAAGTTCAAAACGAGTAAAATCTCTGTGTTCTATAACGAAATCGCCTTCTTTGGACGTAAATTTTCCAGAACGTTCGGAAAGGTACTCGAAGCACAGTTTATTATTGCAACTGTTAACTGTGTTTTAACAACCATTGCGCTAGGTATTATGGGATTCCCGCAATTATTTGGATTAGCGGTCATGGTCTTTTTGCTAGGCTTAATCCCTGTGGCAGGTGTGGTTATCTCACTTATTCCACTCAGCATCATTGCGTATACGCTTGGAGGCGGCATGTATGTCCTGTATATCGTGCTTGTGATCGTCATCATCCATGCCATTGAAGCCTATTTCCTAAACCCGAAGCTCATGTCAGCAAAAACAGAACTCCCTATCTTCTTCACATTTGTTGTGCTGATCTTCTCTGAACACTACATCGGCATTTGGGGACTGATTATTGGTATCCCGATCTTTGTGTTCATTTTAGATATTTTGGAGGTCACGAATAAGGAAGAAAGTAATTAAAAAGTTCATATGAACCTGTTTACAATTTTCCGAAAATAAGGTATAAATAGTATGAAAATATCATATTACCACACGCTTAATCCTTCTAAAGGAATGGGGGACCCATGTTTTTGGGGTGAATTTTTCTCTGTGAGAAAAAAGGACATCTCTTCGTCCTAACCCGTCAGCTAACCTCATCGGCGTGAAGAGAGTAAACAGTGGTACGTGTATGGAAACAAAGACCCACGAGAAAACTCTCTTGTGGGTCTTTTTTGATGAGGAAGGGGAGATTTTATTGAAGCTAGCGACGAAAATTATTATTGCCTTGTTTGTAGGTGCAATCACAGGACTATTGCTTAACATTTTTGCTCCAAATGTATTCAAAGTGTTAGACCCTTATCTATTTACGCCTCTAGGTCAAATCTTCTTAAACCTGATTAAAATGTTAGTGGTGCCGATCGTATTCTTTTCCATTACACTAGGTGTAGCAGGTCTAGGTGATCCGAAAAAGCTTGGCAGAATCGGCGTAAAAACCATTACTTATTTCCTGCTTACTACTACTTTTGCCATCATCATTGGCATTTCATTAGCCTTATTAATCAAGCCGGGAGCATTCGGTCATTTTGATACGAAAGCAGCTGATTATTCCGCAGAGGAAGCCCCATCAATGGCAGAAACACTACTCAACATCATCCCAACCAATCCAGTCCAATCTTTAGTTGAAGGAAACATGCTTCAAATCATCGTCTTTTGTGTATTTTTAGGTCTTGGCATTGCCATGCTTGGGAAGAAGACGGAAGGTTTGCTAAAGCTGTTTGAACAAGGAAATGAATTAATGATGTACCTTGTCGGCATAGTGATGAAGTTCGCACCGTACGGAACATTCGGTTTGATCGCAACTGCCATTGGCAGTCAGGGATTTGATGCGATGAAAGCGATGGGCCTTTATTTCTCGGTCGTGTTAGTTGCGCTCGTGCTGCATTTCTTCCTAACTTATGGGTCAACTGTCGCCATTTTAGCGAAGCGAAATCCGATGGCATTTTTCAAAGGATTTTCTCCAGCAATGGTTGTCGCATTTAGTACGTCAAGTAGTAACGCAGTCCTCCCAGTCTCGATGGAAACAGCCCAGAAACGTTTGAAGGTGCCGGAGCCGATTTCAAGCTTTGTACAGCCGCTTGGTGCAACCATTAATATGGATGGCACAGCGATTATGCAAGGGGTCGCGACTATTTTTATCGCGCAAGTGTATGGAGTTGAACTGACGCTTGTCCAAATGCTGACGGTTGTCTTAACGGCTGTCTTAGCAAGTATCGGTACAGCGGGTGTGCCAGGAGTTGGGCTCATCATGCTCGCTATGGTACTGAACTCTGTGAATCTGCCGGTTGAAGGCATTGCGCTCATCCTTGGCATAGACCGCTTATTAGATATGGCAAGAACCGTTGTCAATATTACAGGTGACGCCGCATGTGCGGTGATTGTGACAGAAACGGAGAAAAAACACGAGACAGACGCAGCATCACCGAACCTATCCATGTAATGTAAAAGAAGGGCTGACTCGATCAGCCTTTTTTTCATGGAGTCCCTTGTCTTGCGTGATATACTTTTAACAGAATGAGCGGTCTTATTTGCCGCTTTAGGTTTTACATCAGAAGGAGGAACCACGTTGGAATCTGCTGTTCTAAAAGTAGAGAAAGTCGATAAACGAATTGGCCGGAAAATGATCTTACAAGATATATCTATAGAAATAGGGAAAGGGGAAATCGTCGGCTTACTAGGACCAAATGGGTCTGGAAAAACAACCTTGATTCGTTTGATCGTTGGCTTGATGAAAAAAAACAATGGCCGAATCATGATCAATGGATATTCACAGGATGAGGATTTCCTACATGCGATGTCATCTGTTGGTGCAATCATAGAAAATCCCGAATTTTATTCTTATTTAACAGGCTTCGAAAACCTTGAACTGTATGCGGCGATGCACGATGGAGTGACAGAGGAACGAATACAGGAAGTGGTGAAAAGAGTTCGTCTGGAGCACGCCATTCATCAGAAGGTGAAGACATATTCACTGGGGATGAAACAAAGGCTTGGGATTGCACAAGCCATATTACATCAGCCGAACCTGCTCATTTTAGACGAACCGACAAATGGACTTGATCCTGCAGGTATGAAGGAATTCAGGGAGCACTTGCAAACGCTAGTAAGAGAAGAAGGAACGTCCGTCTTATTCGCCACACATTTATTGCATGAGGTTGAAGAGCTGTGTGACCGCATGATCATCATTCAAAAAGGACAGATCAAAGCCAGTGCCATGCTTCGAGACATAGAGGGGAAAGAACAGATGCTCATGAATATTCAGCCAGTGGAAAAGGCGGCTGCATGGCTTGATACACATGCCTATACATATGAACGAAACGGAGCGCATGTATTACTTCAATTGAACAAAGACCAAGTGCCTGAGCTGAACAAACAGCTTGTTCTGGCTGGATTTGCTGTACTTGAAATGACGCCTCAAAAGCCATCAATTGAAGAGGCATTTATGAAATGGACGGAAGGCGGGACGGCAGATGCTTCAACTCATCAAGAATGAGCATAAGAAAATGATAAGGAAAAAGATCACGTTCATTGCACTTGGATTAATCGTTGTGTTTCAATTGGCGATGGCTCTAGCATTGAAACGAGTCATTTCCAGCTTTGGTGGACAAGACACTGTCGCCAACTATTTTGCTTATTCCACAAACGTCGTATTTATTTTACAGGTGCTTGCAGTTGTCATTGGCGCGACCTTGATCTCAACAGAATTTCAAAAAAGAACGATCAAGTTTTTATTGATACGGCCCAAAACTAGGCTGCAAATTTTCCTGTCAAAATACATCACACTTGTGCTGACGGTCATCTATTTGTTTGTTTTTTATTATGTACTTGCTTTCCTATTTGGCTTTATTTTCTTTGGTACTGCATTTGACGAAAGTACGGGACGATTATTTCAGCATACGTTTGCTGTGATCGGATCTCAGTGGGTGGAAGTGTTGATGATGGCAAGCTTCGCTTTTATGTGTTCCAGCTTGTTTAGGAACAGCCTCGTTGCGCTTGTGACCTCGTTTTTTGTTTTATATGCGGCTAAATCACTTGTGCCTATTATGTCTCTTTTAGAAAATCAGTGGGGGAAAATCCTGCTTTTTGCTAATACGGACTTTACTCAGTACAGCTTTCAAGGACCGCCGCCCTTCCATGGCATGAGCCCTTTGTTTTCTCTATTTATGGTAGGGGCGCATTTTGTTTTCTTTGTTGGAACGGCTTGGGTTCTTTTTTGGAAGCGCGATGTAAATGTGTAAAAATTGTGTCAAATAACAAGAAAAATTCGTGACATCTTTGTGAAAACGAGTCTGCATTTCACGATAACCGGCTGATTTTGTCTTATAATAAGAGGGAGTCTTGGAGGTGGCACTATCGTGAAAAATTTCATTACGGCTTTACCTATTTTGTTGCTGCTGTCGTTTTCGTTCGTGTCTTTTGCCTTCCAGTTTGATCATCTTATTTATTTCAGACTAGCGCTGGGGATCTTTTCGTTAGCGGGTCTTTTCTTTCTGTATACACTTAAAAGAAACATGAAATGGTTCATGGTTTATTTATATGCGAGCTGGATCATTCTTGCTGCTGTCACAACATTTGAGGAACCTGTCTTTTCTCAGTTCTTCTTCGGTGGTTTAACAATGACAATGGGTTATCTCACATATATGCTCATTTATTTAGGAATGAAGCAGGACCGTGTAGCGAAATCACATTAAAACAAAAGCCGATAAAATCTATGCTTTGATTTTATCGGCTTTTTTGTTGGAAAAGACAAAAGAGAGGGGCAGCCAGCTTTGACTGCTCCCCCTAATGTTTATGATTCACGTCCAGCAGCTGCAAGCTGCTTCTGATGCTTTTTGTCGATGGTTTCGTATATACTTTCCATCATTTTAGGATCGCGCATGATGGCTTTCTTGTTCTCTTCAATCAATTGCTGATACGTTTTGATTTTCTTCTTAGACATGTGACTCATCGCTCCTTTATAAGAATAGACGTCTATAGGATTTCACATAGATGAAATTGATAATCATTTTCAATTAGCACCTCTATTATACAAAGCGCAATGTCGGAAGTAAAGATTATATTCAGAAAATTCACGTAATCGACAAATTCGAAGCCTAGTCGACGCTCATTCTTTCCCAGGAAATAATTCCTGTCATTTCTTGTCGTAAGAGAAGCATCTATATAAAACATTCTTTCGCACATTGAAACGTTTTGATTGAACAAATCGTCTTATGAAGAGATTTGATGTAAGGGATGGAGAAAAAAAGACACCAGCAGTTAGCTGATGTCCTTCGTTTCAAGATTTAAGAAACGTGCCCTTGAAGAAACTCTGTCACTTCTTCAGGTGATTTTGCGTTTGCGCTGTGTAAATGACCTGTTTTTTCGCCATTTTTGAAAATTAAAAGGCTTGGAATACCCATGACCTGATATGTTTCTGCTAATTCAGGGAAATCATCTTTGTTTATTTCAAACCATTCATGGTGAGCATACGCCTCTAAGATGTCTGGAATGAACATGTCCATTCTTGTACAGTCAGGACACCATGTTGCAAAGAATTTAACGATGACTTCTTTGTCAGATTGAATGATTTCATTGAATTGTTCAGTACTTGTGATTTTTTTCAATTTGTCACAACTCCTTTTCAATGTCATTTTAATATAAAATAAAGGCGAATGACATACAAATGCTCGGGAGGCGCTTACAACTTTACAAATCATTTCAATTCCGTAACAACAAAAATTAATTAGAGCATTTTTGCTTGAAAGTGATAAGATAGTAAAGATGAATTTTAGTGGGGGGAGTATCCATTGAAAATAAGTTTAGGATTGATTTACGGCGGAAAGTCAGCCGAACATAATGTATCACTGCAAACAGCCCTTGCAGTTACAAAAGCACTTAACACTGAGAAGTTCGATATACATCCAATTTATATTACAGAAGAGGGCGAATGGCTAAGAGGAGAAAAACTCACTGAACCAGTATCAAACGTCAGAATGCTTCAATTTGAACAGAACGCAAAGACGTTTTTACCAACTTCTTTAAATGAGAGCATGTTTCCACAGCCTACATCCGCTGATGAGAAGATTGATGTTGTCTTCCCATTGTTGCACGGGCCAAATGGTGAAGATGGAACGATGCAAGGATTACTTGAACTGCTAAATATCCCGTATGTCGGCAACGGCGTTCTTGCTTCTGCCGCGGGTATGGATAAAGTCATGATGAAAGATGTTTTTGCTCAAGCAGGACTTGCACAAGCAAAGCACCTTTCCTTCAATAAAAAAGACTATGAGAAAGCCACAGCAGACAGCTTAGAACAGGTAGAACAAGTACTTGGCTATCCATGCTTTGTGAAACCTGCCAACATGGGATCAAGTGTTGGAATAAGCAAATGCCGCAGCAAAGAAGAGCTGCAAACCGCATTCGACTTGGCTTTCCAATATGATCGTCGTGTGGTCGTAGAAGAAGGCGTCGTAGGAAGAGAAATCGAGATAGGTGTATTAGGAAATGACGAGCCGAAGTGCTCTGTCGTTGGTGAAATTGCACCTAAAACAGATTTTTATGACTACAAAGCAAAATATGAAGATGGCGATACAGATTTGATCATTCCTGCGAGTGTGTCAGAAGATGAATACAAGACGATTCATGATATGGCGATTAAGGCATTTAAATCCCTAGATGGTTCTGGTCTTGTACGTGCAGACTTCTTCCTCACAGAAAAAGGCGAAGTGTTGATCAATGAAGTGAATACAATGCCTGGATTCACACCATTCAGTATGTTCCCGCTTCTTTGGAAGCACACTGGTGTAGAGTATCCAGAGCTCATTGAAAAGCTAGTGTCACTTGCAATTGAACGCCATCAAGAAAAACAAACCATTAAAACGACTTTTTAATGTGAGCAACAAGCAGACACTATCCTTAGGTAGTGTCTCTTTTCCTTCAAACGTGAAATGAGAAAGAGAGGCGAAAAAATCATGATCAAACGTACAGTGAATCAAATCGCCCAAATGGCTGGTGGGACACTATCTAATCAAGCTTTTGGCGAAGAGCAAATTTACGGAGTGACGACAGATACACGAAAAGTATCAAAAGGTGCATTGTTTATCCCCTTAATTGGAGAACATTTTAACGGTCACACATTTGCTTCTAAAGCAGTGGAGCTTGGAGCCGCAGCCGTTCTTTGGAATCAAAAAGAAGCCAATCCACCGTTCGGTGTACCTGTCATTCTTGTCGACGATACACTGGCAGCACTGCAGCAATTGGCAAAATCATATTTAAAAGAAGAAAACCCTCGTGTTGTCGGTATTACAGGAAGTAACGGGAAAACGACGACAAAAGATATGATTCATTCCGTCTTACAAACAACGTATCAAGTTCATAAAACAGACGGTAACTTTAATAATCATATCGGTCTTCCGCTCACCATTCTTGCGATGCCAGAAGGTACAGAGATAGCTGTATTGGAGATGGGCATGAGTGCAAAAGGCGAGATCGAGTTCTTGTCGAACCTAGCTGAGCCTGATGCAGCAGTCATCACCAATATCGGAGAATCTCATATGCAAGATTTAGGATCAAGAGAAGCCATTGCTGATGCAAAATGTGAGATCACAAAAGGGCTAAAAAAGGATGGTACCTTTTATTATTTAGGAGATGAACCTTTGATCCGCGACAGAGCGACTGCACTTTCGCAGCAAGTGAAAACCTTTGGAGAAGCAGAGGACTGTGATATCAAGGTAACGCATATCAACCAGCTTGCAGAAGGAACTGAATTTCAGGTCGAAGGGTATGCCCAGGGGTTTCTCATTCCTGTATTAGGGAAACATAATGTAAAGAATGCCCTTGCTGCCATTGCCATAGGCCAGCATTTCGGACTGAATGAAAGACAAATCGCCCAAGGACTCATGCAAACAAAGTTAACAGGAATGCGTCTTGAACTGTTTAAAACAGAAAAAGGAATCACTGTTATCAATGATGCGTATAATGCAAGTCCTACTTCCATGAAAGCTGCCATTGATCTTGTAGGAGATATGGACGGCTTTGCAAATAGGATTCTTGTACTTGGAGACATGCTTGAGATGGGCAGCGAGGAAGAAACGTATCATTATGAACTAGGCCGCTACATCAAGCCTGAATTCATTGATCATGTGATGACGTATGGCCGCCTAGGTGCATTCATCGCTGAAGGAGCAAAGAAATCATTCGGTGACGCGCGCGTGTCCTCATTTATGGACAAAGAGGAACTGAAGAAAAAACTTGCTGGTGTAGCAGGTCCTGACGATGTTGTTCTCGTCAAAGCCTCACGCGGCATGAGATTAGAAGAAGTCATTACTGCGCTATAAAAAGTGAGCGGCAAAGAAGGTGACAGAATGATTGGCTGTCTATGTATACATGGATTCACTGGCGCCCCCTATGAAGTGGAACCGCTAGCGCAATATTTAAAGCAGAAGACAGATTGGAACGTTCAGTCTGTCACGCTTCCGGGGCATGGAGATGAACTTCAGCTAAAGGGTATTCTCTATCAAGAATGGATTGCGACAGCTGAATTAGAACTTCTTTCTCTTTACAGAACATGTGATACCATTTTTTTGATCGGGTTTTCCATGGGAGGAATGATTGCTTCTTATCTTGCATCGAAGTATCCGGTTGCCCGTCTCGTCCTTTTAAGTGCTGCGGCGAAATATGTGAATCCAAAACAAATGATTCAAGACACAAGGCAGTTGGTGAAAGAATCATTGTCTGGGCTGATTGATACGAACCCTTTGTATGATAGATACCGTCATAAGCTAACGAGCACACCGCTGTCAGCCGCTGTTGAATTTATGAAGCTGGTGAAGCAAACGAAGAGCTCCCTTGAGAAACTACACCTCCCTGTGTTAATTGTTCAAGGGGAAAGCGATGGGATTGTGCCAGCTTCAAGTGCACAATTTATTGATCATAAAATCCCGTCTCGTCAGAAAGAAGTGTTTTATTTACCTGACTGTAAACATCATGTTTGTCACGAGCCGTGTGCACAGCAATTGTTTGAAAAAGTAGAGCAATTTCTAAAAAAACAATTTAATCTATAGAAAAGCGAAAATGTGGCTAAACTAATATAAATTGAATCCCACTTGTTAAAAATTGCATCATTTTTGTCGAATGAGTGACAAGCCTATGGTACAATAGGAAAGAAAAGGTGGCTGATTCGGTTGTTTCAATACGACGGAAAAACCTTTGTCCCGCAGTCTAATTCGAGTAACGGAGAAGTATCGGCAGGCACCATATTTCAATATCGTCAGGACGGGAATATATTAACGGGCACATATCAAGGCGGCAGTATTGTATCTGGTGTACTTGTAGGAACTGTAAATGAGGATGGAACACTTCATTTTAGGTACCACCATGTCAGCAAAGACGGCAGCATGAGAAGCGGGTCTTGCAATTCTACACCTAAGCAGTTGGATAACGGAAAAATTCAACTGTTCGAAAAGTGGAAATGGATGGATGGCGATCAAAGTGATGGTGAATCTGTCATTGTGGAACAGTAGATATATCCATTTCTGTCTTGTTGAAAAACAAATAGTGTAATGGTAAGATATAAGGTAGGGTAATTCGGGCTTTGTATATAATGGACCTGTCCTTTCGGGTAAGGGCAGTTTTTAATGATCATTCACGAGATTACTGAAACAGCAATTAGAAGGAGTTTGAATAATTTGACTATAACGTTTCAAGATTTTCAATTAAGCGAAAGTCTCATGAAAGCTATTAACCGCATGGGATTTGAAGAAGCAACACCGATTCAAGCGGAAACAATTCCTCTCGGTCTTCAGAATAAAGATGTCATTGGACAAGCACAAACAGGAACAGGAAAAACTGCAGCGTTTGGTATTCCTCTTGTAGAAAAAATTGACCCAGCGTCTCCAAATATCCAAGCGATTATCATTGCGCCAACAAGAGAATTAGCGATTCAAGTATCTGAAGAGCTATACAAAATTGGCCAAGACAAGCGTGCGCGTGTACTTCCGATTTACGGTGGACAAGATATCGGTCGCCAAATCCGTTCGCTCAAGAAAAATCCTCATATCATCGTAGGGACTCCAGGACGTTTACTCGATCACATTAACCGTCGTACAATGCGTCTTCAAAATGTTGAAACTGTTGTGCTTGATGAAGCAGACGAAATGCTAAACATGGGTTTCATCGAAGACATTGAATCGATCCTTTCAAATGTACCAAGTGAACACCAAACACTTTTATTCTCTGCGACAATGCCTGCACCAATTAAGCGCATTGCAGAACGTTTCATGACAAACCCAGAACACGTAAAAGTAAAAGCGAAAGAAATGACTGTCTCTAACATCCAACAGTTCTACTTGGATATCCATGAGCGTAAGAAGTTTGATACATTGACTCGTCTTCTTGACATTCAATCACCTGAGCTTTCAATTGTCTTCGGCCGTACGAAACGCCGCGTTGACGAATTGACTGAAGCACTTAACCTTAGAGGTTATACAGCTGAAGGAATTCATGGTGACTTGACTCAAGCGAAACGTATGGTTGCGCTTCGTAAATTCAAAGAAGGTTCAATCGATGTGCTTGTAGCAACAGACGTTGCAGCACGTGGACTTGATATCTCAGGCGTAACACACGTGTATAACTTTGACGTACCACAAGATCCAGAAAGTTACGTACACCGTATTGGACGTACTGGACGTGCTGGACGTACAGGTATGGCGGTGACATTTATCACACCGCGTGAAAAAGATATGCTTCGTGCGATTGAGCAAACAACTAAACGTAAAATGGATCGTATGAAAGAACCAACACTAGATGAGGCAATCGAGGGACAACAACAAGTAACAATTGATCGTCTGCGCACAATCATCAGTGAAAACAACTTAAACTTCTACATGACAGCTGCTGCTGAATTACTAGAAGATCATGATTCTGTCACAGTGGTTGCGGCTGCCATCAAAATGATGACAAAAGAGCCAGATGCAACGCCTGTTCGTTTGACAGATGAAGCACCAATGGTTTCAAAACGCAATCGTAACAACCGCAGCTCTTCTAAACGTAGAGACGGTGGCGGCGGAGGCGGCTATCGCGGAAAAAGTCGTTCATCTTACGGTGATAAAAAGCGTTCTTCAAATGACCGCAATCGTTCTTCTAGCGATCGCCGTCAAAAGAAATCTTATAATAGCTAATTTAAAAGCGAATCCTTTGCAGGATTCGCTTTTTTTAACAGGTTTACTGAAACTTTTTAGGCTTTCTTTCGTAATATATTGATAGAAAAGTAAGAGAATGGGGGAAGAATGTGAGAAAACAGCCGCAACGTCAAATTAGTTTAAATGGTTTAAAGGTATGGCGTCTTCAAAATGGAATTATCTCATTGATTTTCTTACTCATCATCATTGGGGTATTTGTTGCTAGTTATTATCTACAGTGGCCATATTGGATTGGCGCCATCCTCGCCGGTTTATGGGTCTTACAGGTTATTTTTGGCATTTGGCTTATACCGAAAATACGTCATCGCATCTGGCGCTACGAAGTATTCGAAAATGAAATTGAAATTCAGCATGGACTCATTCGCGTTACACGTGTGATTGTACCGATGGTGCGTGTCCAGCATGTCGATACATCACAAGGGCCGCTCTTAAGGCGCTACCGTTTGGCATCTGTTCAAATATCGACTGCTGCCACAGTTCATGATATACCGGCGCTAGAATTAGAAGAAGCAGATGAGCTTCGTGATTACATATCTCGTTTAGCAAGGGTGACGGAAGATGATGTCTGAACCAAAACGTGTACATCCAATCTCGATGTTCATTGATTTTATATCAGATGCCGTATCCATGATTAAAAACTTCATTATCCCTTTTTTCGTGCTTATTTTTGTGAACTCGAATTCGAGCATTCGTTTTTATGCATTTATCTTTCTTGGTGTGCTTCTTTTATGGAAAGCTGTTTTAACCGTTTTAGCATGGAGGCGCTTCACCTACCGGATGGAAGAGGATGAATTTCGCGTGGAATCGGGCGTCATCACAAAAAAGAAAAAATATATTTCGTTAGAGCGAATTCAAACGGTGAATACAAGTGAAGGTATCTTCCAACGGATTTTTGGTTTGGTGCGGGTCCAAATCGAAACAGCTGGCGGAACAGACGGTCCGGAAGTGAGTCTGACGGCGATTACAAAAGCAGAAGCGGAACAATTAAAGCAATCGATTTTCAACCGGAAGAAAAGCTTGCAGCAAGAAGAAGTGGATGAAAATGGGGATGTCCCGCATGATCCTCTGACAGCGCAGCAACCTGTAGAAAAAGAAATCAATGTTTCCTACCGAATGGGTATACCAGAGCTGCTTTTGGCTGCGACCACTTCCAGTGGGATCGGAGTCATTATTTCTGGGTGCCTCGCCATTTACACACAAATAGATGAAATTCTTCCTTTGGACGGTTTCCTCAAGCGGTTTTCTTTTTTAAGTCATGCGAGTGTTGAGATTTATGCGATTCTCATATTTATTGCCGTATTGATTGCTTGGATTCTTAGTGTTGGGGTAACAGCCCTTCAATATGCGAATTTTACCGCGAAACGAAAAGGGAAAGACATCATCATCACAAGAGGGCTCATTGAGAGGCATCAAATGACCATTCCGCTTGCGAGAATTCAAGCAGTGAAAATCAAAGAAAATATTCTTCGTGAACCCTTTGGCTTTGCGACGGTGATGCTTGTGAGTGCAGGAGGTTCTATTACAGAAAAAGAAACCTCTTCCGTCTTATTTCCACTGATTCGGAAGAAAAAAATCAACGAACTGCTCTCTCAATTCACAGATGATTATCATTTGGCGCCAGAAGCTGAACTGAAAAAGGTGCCAAAGCGTTCGCTCAAGCGCTACCTGATCTCTTTCGGCTTTGTGCCATTACTTGTCGGCGTAATCCTATCTGTCCGTTTTCCGCCATGGGGGTATTTGGCACTTATTCCGCTGCCTATTGCTTTGTTTTTTGGTTATTTAGCTTATAAACAATCAGGCTATAAGATCAAAGATCCATTGATTCAACTGACATCAAGAGGCATTGGCAAAACCACTGGCATTGTCTTGAGAAAACGAATGCAAAACTATACGATGACGCAATCTTTCTTCCAAAAGAAAGGCCGAGTGGCGAGTATTCACACCTTTGTGAAATCCTCTGCGCTGCTTGATTCCTTTGGTGTGCATCACCTTGAGGAAGAAGATGCAGCACGTGTAATGGATTGGTATTCGTATGAAAAAAATAAATCTTCTTAAACAAAAAATGTCGATCCGCTTCCTGTTCATAGGAGTGATCGACATTTTTTTATGAGGTTAGTAGCGTCTTTTTTTTGAATGGAAAAATAGCGTAAGAGGTGCTAGGAGCATGCCGCCGATTAATCCAAATAAGTGAGCCATGATATTGATGTTCGAGTTGACGAACGTCATGATGACAGAGACGGCAAGAATCGTTAAGATCACCTGAGAATTGCCGCGGTCCATCATATGCGGTTTAAATAGAACAAGGTATAAATAAACGCCAAACAAACCGAAGATCGCACCAGACGCGCCGACATGTACATACTCTAAAGGCTCCACCCAATAGGTTCCGAGATTGCCAATGAACCCTGCACCAAGATAGATAATGAGAAATCGAACCTTCCCAAGCAAATGCTCAAGCGCTGGAGCGAATAAGAACAAAGACATAGAATTGAACAAAATATGGGTCAGACTTCCGTGAAGGAAAATAGGTGTGACGAGCCGCCACCATTCTCCAGTAGCTACACCATAATTGAAACCGACGAGATGGTCGTGACCAAGCTGTATAAGAGGGATAGGAAGCGCAAATATAAGCCATAGACCAAATTGCAAAGCAAGGATCGTTGTGACGATTGGATACGATCTAATAAATTGTTGAAAGCTCTCCGTTCGAATAAACATAACAAACCCCTTTTGACTAGATAATGGTAAGTTTATAGTAACACGTTTATGAAGAGAACATCCAAATTAGTACGAGTCTCATAGGAGGTACCTCATGATCAAAGGAATAGGTATTGATATAGTAGAGATCAACCGGCTCGCGCGCGTGCTTAGTAGACAGCCTCGTTTACCAGAACGGATTTTAACGTTAAGTGAACAAGACATCTTTCACACACTCAGTGAAAAGAGGCAGCTGGAATTTTTGGCAGGACGTTTTGCAGCAAAGGAAGCTTTCGCTAAAGCATACGGAACGGGAATCGGCCGGCATTTAAGCTTTCATGATATGGAGATCCAGAAAGACGAACTTGGAAAACCTTTCATCAAAAGCGAAAAGACGAAGGGTGACCAGGTTCACGTGTCCATCACTCACACGAAAGAATATGCTGCTGCACAAGTTTTAATTGAAAGGTTGTCAAGCTAGTCTGCATATTGTTTGTCCCCCCTTCATATATTGGGTAGTGCGATAAGGAAGGGCGAGTTGCTAACAGGCTTTGATGGTTCGCGGTACGCAGTTAACTCTTGAGGCGTACTGTTAAAGTCAAACAAGCGGTTTCTTCCTTTTAACACAATTAACGAAGGGGTTGAAAAGGGTGAGAAAAAGCTTTGTTTTGCTTGTAACGGGAATCCTTTTTGTACTGATTCTCTCCGCATGCGGTCAAAAATCTCAGCAGGATATCGTTGGAGATTTAAACAAAAAGGCAGGGGAAATGACATCATACAAAGCCAAAGCAAAAATGACCATTGAGACAGGAAATGACCCGCAGGAGTATCAAGTAGAAATTTGGTACAAGAAGCCGGAACTTTACCGTGTCTATTTAGAAAATCCGAAAAAGGATCAGAGTCAAGTCATTTTAAGAAATGGCAATGGTGTGTTTGTGCTGACACCTTCATTGAACAAGAGCTTCCGTTTCCACAGTGATTGGCCAAATAATAGCAGTCAGGTCTACTTATTTGAGTCACTCGTGAAGGACATTAAAAATGACAGTGCCGCTCAGTTCAAAGCGAAAGATTCAAAGTATGTGTTTGAAACCAAAACCAATTATCAGCACAACCAAATGCTGCCTACCCAAGAGATTACCTTTCATAAAAAAACAATGGCGCCTGCCAGTGTGAAAGTACTGGATAGCGACAAAAAGCCAATGGTGAAAGTGGAATTCTCTCACTTTGAATTCAATAAATCCTTTGACAAAGATGCATTTGATGAGAAGAAAAACATGACACTCTCTCAAATGGATGTTGCCACAAGTGCAGACCCATCTGACAGCTTTGCGGTGAAAACGCCAGTTGACATGCCAGAGGGTGTGAAGAAGATGGAAGAGAAAGAAATGATGACAGATGCAGGTAAGCGTTATGTCATGACGTATGGCGGAAAGAAATCCTTCACACTCATTCAGGAAAAAGCGAGAGTCGCTGAAGCATCTACGCCTGTGACAATGAACGGTGAGCCAGTCGACCTTGGCATGACAGTTGGGGTTCTCACAGATCAATCCCTTTCATGGACATCTGACGGAGTGGACTACTTGATTTCTTCAAGTGATCTATCGAAGGAAGAGCTCTTGATGGTTGCAAAGAGTGTAGAAGGCCAGTCAGCTAAATAAATACCTCAGGCGAGAGCCTTAGAAATGAAACATCAGCCCTATGCATGGGCTGATTTTCTTTGATTTGTTTCACATTATTCTTGATTTTTAGTATCATATGAGGGGATTGAATCATTCAATAGGGAAGTGTGACGGATGGACACAAATGCCTTTTATAGAGACACATGGGCAGAAATTAATTTATCAGCAATCAAGCATAATGTTTCACATATGAAAGATCATATCGGTCAAAGTGTTCAACTGATGGCTGTGGTGAAAGCCAATGCATATGGACATGGAGATATAGAAGTGGCGAGAGCTGCTCTCAAAGCAGGAGCAGACGTATTAGCCGTCGCCTTTTTAGATGAGGCGGTTTCTTTAAGAAATAAAGGCATCAAAGCACCAATACTTGTACTCGGCGCAGTACCCCCGGAATATGTCAAAGTCGCCGTTCGTTACAATGTCATCATGACCGCTTACTCCATCGATTGGCTGAGAGACGTCACCAAAATGGTGAAAGGGCAGATGGGACAACCGATACGTTTTCATTTGAAAATAGACAGCGGAATGAACCGATTAGGTGTGAAAACGATAGAGCAAGTGAACGAAGTGAAAAAGCTTGTCAGCGAGCACTCTTATTTACAGCTGGAAGGCGTATTTACTCACTTTGCGACAGCAGATGAAAAGGGTGAAGCCTACTTTGATCGGCAGGTCGACACCTTTCAAACACTGCTTGAGCCGCTTCATACGGACAAGCTGCTCGTTCATTGCGCCAACAGTGCTGCAGGTTTAAGGTTTAAAGACGTTTTGTTTAATATGGTTCGCTTCGGCATCAGTATGTACGGGCTGTCACCGTCTGAAGAAATCAAAGATGAATTGCCTTTCAAGCTCGAAGAAGCCATGTCTCTTCATACAAAGCTTGCCCATGTAAAGCATATTCAAGAGGGTGAGAGTGTCAGTTATGGGGCGACGTATACAGCCAATCAAGATACGTGGATCGGCACGGTTCCAGTCGGCTATGCAGATGGGTGGATCAGGAAGCTGGCAGCAACGGAAGTGCTTGTTGGCGGAAAACGCCGGAAGATCGCAGGAAGGGTTTGTATGGATCAATTCATGATTGAACTGAAAGACAAGCTTCCAGTAGGCGAGCCGGTCGTTTTGATTGGTAAGCAAGGAGAAGACATGGTATCAGTCGATGAAATCGCCAAAAGGCTTGAAACCATTAACTATGAAGTCACTTGCTCGATTGGCCACCGCGTCCCAAGAGTATATTTAGAGGACGGCGAAAGAGTGCATGTGCGGAATCCGCTCCTTCAAGGCGGGCCAAGTTTTTTATAAACAACATTCAAAAGAACGATAGTCAAACTGACTTCGTTCTTTTTTATTCGACAAAAGTAGGGTAAACATTCTCCCTTTTTTAGAGATTTTGGAAATACCGTATGATTTTCGGAAAAAAGCGTATAATGGGAAAGAGGAACTCCATTATCATCTTGATTTACGGGTGGCGAGCCGCTTCATGTTCTAATAAGAATTCATGAAAAAACAGCTTTGCTTGTGCATTGAATAATGGTATGATTAGTCTTGGAATGGATCGATACGGTATCCGTAAGTTTTGTGGAGGTGTATGTTTTTTGTCTGAATCCAGCGCAACAAATGAAATGAAGATTCGACTGCCGGAGGCTTTAATGTCTGAGATCGAACGAGTAGCAGAGCAGGATAAGGTAACAAGAAATGAATTGATCTACCGAGCGACAAAAACGTATATTCGTGAACGTAATATTCGACAAAATCGTGAATCGATGAGACGCGGCTACATGGAGATGGCGAAAATTAATCTGAATATCTCTTCAGAGGCACAATACGCAGAGTTTGAGGCTGAGAATACAGTTGAGCGATTAGTCAGCGGGGGTTAAACATTTGATTGTTAAACGCGGTGATGTTTACTTTGCTGATTTATCTCCTGTTGTTGGCTCCGAGCAGGGCGGGGTTCGCCCGGTATTGGTGATTCAAAATGACATTGGAAATCGCTTTAGCCCGACTGCTATCGTTGCAGCCATAACAGCCCAAATACAAAAAGCGAAATTACCGACTCACGTCGAAATTAATGCAAAGCGCTACGGCTTTGAACGAGATTCTGTCATTCTTTTGGAACAGATTCGTACAATCGATAAACAAAGATTGACAGATAAAATCACACATCTTGATGATGAGATGATGGAGAAGGTTGATGAAGCCTTACAAGTTAGTTTGGCTCTTATTGATTTTTAATATGGTGAGATATGGTTGCTCTACTGGGAGCAACTTTTTTTGTGTTCAATTTTTATTAACGTTATAATGAAGACAGACTAAAGAAGAGTTTTAAATGTAAGTAGGGGGTAAAACATGTCGAATCATATCGTGTTAGCTTTTGCAAGAAAGCATCAAAAGGAATTAGAAAATGAGTGGACGGACATTTTAAAACGACTCGGAGAAAAAGAAACGGACATGATGCTGAACGACAAAATGTATGAAACCATCTGTTCGGAATATGTTCAACTGATCATTACATCTCTTTCAGAGGGGTATAGTGAGGATTTTGAAGAAAAAGTGCAAAATTTTGCTTTAAAAATTGTTCAAATGGGTATATCACTTAAGTTACTGGCAAACGGTCTAACGGAAATCCGTACACATTTATATGAAAAAATGAACGATGACAAAGATACAACACAAGAAAGTCATGACCTCATTTGGCAAATCGATCGATTCATCACACCCATCCATAACGAGATCTTAAACCAGTACTCCATCTCATGGGAAAAAACCGTCAGCCTTCAAAAAATGGCGCTACAGGAACTTTCTGCCCCGCTTATTCCTGTATTTGAGCACATCACCGTCATGCCACTTGTTGGAACAATTGATACAGATCGTGCGAAAAAAATTATGGAGAATCTGCTCAATGGTGTCGTCAAACATCGCTCACAGGTCGTCTTGATTGATATCACGGGGGTACCTGTCGTGGATACAATGGTGGCCCACCATATCATTCAAGCGTCAGAGGCTGTGAGATTAGTAGGAGCGAAGTGTTTACTTGTCGGTATTCGCCCAGAAATAGCCCAAACGATCGTTAACCTTGGAATTGATTTATCTCAGGTTACAACAAAGAATACCCTTCAAAAAGGAATTCAAACTGCTTTGGAAATGACAAATCGAAAAATTGTTTCATTGGAGGGATAACCAATTGAGAAATCACCCGAAGATTCCAATCTTAAAATTATATAATTGTCTTCTGATCTCAATACAGTGGGAGCTTGATGATCAAACAGCTCTTCACTTTCAAGAAGACTTACTGAATAAAATTCATGAAACAGGAGCAAACGGTGTTGTCATTGACTTAACATCCGTCGATATGATTGATTCATTTATCGCAAAGGTATTAGGCGATGTGATCACCATGTCCAAGCTCATGGGGGCAAAAGTTGTATTAACAGGAATACAGCCGGCAGTCGCTGTGACGCTTATTGAACTTGGTATATCGCTGGAAGAAATTCAAACAGCACTAGATCTTGAACAAGGGCTTGAGACACTGAAGCGGGAATTGGGGGAATAGATATGAAAGACCAATCCTGTGTGAAAATATTGACGGAATGGGATATAGTCGCAGCAAGACAATTGGGGCGCAATGTTGCAAAAGAACTTGGTTTTGGAACAGTTGACCAAGCAAGAATTACGACGGCCATTTCAGAATTAGCTCGAAACATCTATTTATACGCTGGTAAAGGTCAGATTTGTATAGAAGAAGTGATGGAGCGCGGAAAGCGTGGACTCAAGGTCATCGCAGCCGATGAGGGGCCTGGCATCATGGATATACGTAAAGTGATGGAAGACGGATTTTCTACATCAGGCGGACTCGGAGCAGGCTTGCCGGGCGTCAGAAGACTGATGGATGAATTTAAATTAGATTCTGCACCAGAACAAGGAACGGAGATACAAGCTGTTAAGTGGCTTCGCTAGGAGGGAAACCATGGATTTTAAGGAGGTAATGGAGCAGCGGTACCATCAGCTGCTCAGTCGTTATATCAGTGATTTAACTGAAACATCGCTTTATCAAGCTCAAAAATTTAGCCGTAAAACCATTGAGCATCAAATACCTCCTGAAGAAATAGTGAGTGTTCACCGAAAAGTGATTCAGGAGCTTTACCCTGATTTGCCGGAAGATGTTTTTCATTCACTAGACTTCTTAATTGAAGTCATGATTGGGTACGGACTTGCCTATCAGGAACATTTAACACTTAGAGGCATTCAGCAAGAAATTAAATCTGAAATTGAAATTGCTGCAAACGTTCAGCAAACCCTTCTGGAAACGAAAATTCCAGAAGGAGATACGTTCGATATTGGGGCGATCAGTGTACCGGCAAAACAGATGAGTGGAGATTATTACCATTTTGTCACTGATCACGATACGATCAATATTGCGATCGCAGATGTCATTGGAAAGGGAATCCCAGCTGCGCTTTGTATGTCGATGATTAAATATGCGATGGATTCCTTGCCTGAGTCAGGGAGCGGTCCAACTAAAGTGCTGAAAACCCTTAATCGTGTTGTCGAGCAAAACGTAGACCCAAGTATGTTTATCACCATGTTTTATGGCAGTTATAATAAAGAAACGCATGAATTTAAATATGCATCGGCTGGTCATGAGCCGGGCTTTTTCTATTGCAATAAAGAGAACAAATTTTACGATTTAGATGCAAAAGGGCTTGTACTTGGAATCGCACCAGATTTTGATTATAAGCAGTATGAGAAGCATTTGGACGTAGGAGATATGGTGATCTTATTCTCCGATGGTGTTACAGAATCTAAGTCGGAGGACGGCTTTTTAGAGCGGGAGGATATCAAAGCGCTTATAGCAGAGCACCTACCCTACTCAGCTCAGGAAATGGTCGATGCCATCTATGCCAGCTTACTCAAGCTACAAGATTTTCAGCTTCACGATGACTTCACTTTACTTGTGCTCAAAAGAAAGGTTTAGAAAGTGAAGATGCGGGTATATAAAATTCTAGGAAACAAGAATTTCGAGGTGAATGCATAATGAATATGACAGTGAAAGAGCATCAAATAGATCAAAAAACGAAAATTAGTGTCAGCGGAGAAATTGATGTGTACTCTGCTCCTCAGCTAAGAGAAACACTCATGCCTAAAGCCGAGGCGGGAGAGCATCTTGAGATCTGTTTGAAGGATGTTACGTATATGGATAGTACAGGACTAGGTGTATTTGTTGGGCTGTTTAAAGCGGCTCAAAAAGCAGGTGGAACACTAAAGCTTGAGAACTTGTCAGATCGGCTTGTAAGGTTGTTTGAAATTACTGGACTAAAGGACATCATTGACATTTCTGCAAAGACAGAGGGTGGGGTACAATGAACGAATCAGTAGATCTAATCGAGATGAAAATCCCAGCGAAACCAGAATACGTAGGCATCATCCGCCTGACTCTTTCAGGCGTAGCAAGTCGAATGGGTTATGCCTATGAAGAGATTGAGGACTTAAAAATTGCGGTCAGTGAGGCCTGTACAAATGCAGTTCAGCATGCCTACAAAGGTGAAAATGGCGAAGATGGAGAGGTAGCTGTTCGCTTTCTTGTCTACGAGGATCGTCTAGAAATCATTGTCGCGGACAAAGGCGGTAGCTTTGACTTTAAGCAAAAGCAGGAAGACCTAGGGCCGTATACATCTGCTCATACGGTGGATCAATTGGCAGAAGGAGGTCTTGGTTTATACTTAATGCAAACATTGATGGATGAAGTCGAGGTGCAAGCAAACTCCGGAGTTACCGTTGCGATGACAAAGTTTTTAAACAGGGAGCGAGTTGACCATGACACAACCATCCAAAACTATGAAACTAACTAAAGATGAAGTGGATCGCCTTATCCAAAGCTATCAATCCAACCAAGATGAGCAGGCGCAGCTCACACTGGTCGAATGCTATACAAACTTGGTTGATATGCTGGCAAAAAAATATTCAAAAGGAAAAAGCTTTCATGAGGACCTCAGACAAGTTGGAATGATTGGTTTACTTGGCGCCATTAAGCGATACGATCCGCTAGTCGGTAAATCATTTGAAGCCTTTGCTATTCCAACCATCATCGGGGAAATCAAACGCTTTTTACGAGATAAAACATGGAGTGTCCATGTACCAAGGCGAATCAAAGAGCTTGGACCAAGAATCAAGATGGCTGTTGATCATCTAACAACAGAGACGCAAAAATCACCGCAAGTCCAAGAAATTGCAGAATACCTAGATGTGACAGAGGAAGAAGTACTGGAAACCATGGAGATGGGCAAAAGCTATCAAGCACTGTCTGTTGACCAAGGCGTAGAGGCTGATTCTGAAGGAAGCACAGTCACCATTTTAGACGTTGTTGGCTCACAGGAAGAGGGCTACGAACGTGTAAACCAAAAAATGATGCTTGAAAGTGTGCTTCATGTTCTGACAGACCGAGAAAAAGAGATTATCAATCTGACTTATTTGCAAAATAAGAGTCAAAAAGAAACAGGCGATTTACTAGGGATATCCCAAATGCATGTATCGAGACTGCAACGGAAGGCAGTTAAAAAGCTACGAGATGCATTATCAGAAGATGCGTCTATGGAGCTAGGGTAATGAAGCAGATTGAACAGCATGAGCATGTGAATGCCATTATCTATCAATCGAATAAAGAAGGGAAATCATGCTGCGGGGACAGTTTTTTTATTAAAGCAGATGATGAAGAACTAATTTGTGCTGTGGCAGACGGATTAGGCAGCGGTCAGTTCGCCAATGAATCATCTTCTTTAGTCAGCGAAATTGTCGAAGAATATGGACATGAGGATATGACGACCCTCATCGACAGATGCAATCAGGCGATGAAAAATAAACGCGGAGCCACTGTAGCCATATTAAAGGTGAATTTTTCCCAGCAGCAGTTTACCTATTGTTCGGTTGGTAATATTCGGTTCATCTTGAATGCCCCTTCTGGCGACTATATTTATCCACTTCCGACATCAGGATACTTATCAGGGAAACCTAGAAAATATAAAACATACACCTATTCCTACGAAAAAGGATCGACATTCATTATGTATTCAGACGGACTGAATGTGCCAAACATGAGAATGTGTTTAAAGCATAGTCATTCAGTTGCAGACATTGCCAAACAGCTTGAAACATACACACAAGACAAGAAAGACGATCTCACCTATGTACTTGGTCAGCTCACGTAAAATAGCTGACCTTTTTTCTGTTTTGCCGATTTTTTTGATACACTAAAAGAGAAGACACAGTGAGGGGATGCAAAGTATGAAGACATCTGACTTTTTATTGAAACAAATTGCAACAGAATTAAAGCTTTCAACAAAACAAATTGAAAGTGTCATCAAGCTCTTAGAGGATGGTAACACCGTCCCGTTTATTGCCCGTTACCGGAAAGAGCAGACAGGCTCTCTGGATGAGGTGCAAATTCAAACCATTTCAGAGCGCTATACATATATCCAAAATGTCATGAACCGAAAAGAAGAAGTCATTCGCTTAATCGCAGAACAAGACAAACTGACGGATGAATTAAAACAAAAAATTGAACAAGCTCATAAACTGCAAGAGGTCGAAGATTTATACCGACCATTCAAACAAAAACGTAAAACAAAGGCGAATGTAGCCAAAGCAAAAGGGCTCGAGCCGCTGGCAGAATATATACTCACCCTGCCAAGCGATGAGATCGAGAAGAAGGCCGCTTCTTTTATCAACGGAGAAAAGGAAGTAACAAGTGTAGAAGAGGCACTTGAAGGCGCGCAGCACATCATTGCTGAACAGCTGGCAGATGATCCTGATATGCGGAAATGGATTCGCAGCGAAACGTACCAAAAGGGAAGTCTGGTCACATCAGGAAAAGACATCGAGAGCGATGAGAAAAATGTCTATGAAATGTATTACGATTATCAAGAGCCCATCAAAAAGATAGTGCCTCACCGCGTACTAGCGGTCAATCGTGGAGAGAAAGAAGGCATCTTAAAGGCAGCCATCGAGCCACCTGCTGAAAATATTCGTTTCTATCTCGACAAACAAGTCATAAAAGGCAAACAGACGACGGCGAGACCGTTTATCGAAGCGGCAATTGACGATGCGTATAAACGTCTCATTCAGCCTTCCATCGAACGAGAAATACGCAAAGAGCTGACAGAAAAGGCAGAGGAACAAGCGATTCATATTTTTGCTGAAAATTTAAGAAAACTGCTGCTTCAGCCTCCGATGAAAGGGAAGCGTGTACTTGGAGTGGACCCTGCGTTTCGTACAGGCTGTAAATTAGCCGTCGTGGATGATACAGGAAAAGTCCATCATATCGGCGTCATTTACCCGCACCCGCCTGTACAGAAAAAAGCGGAAGCGAAACAAAAAGTGAAAGAGATCATTCAATCATCTAACATTGAAGTCATTGCGATTGGAAACGGAACAGCTTCAAGAGAGACCGAACAATTCATTGCAGACCTCATTCAAGAGCTGGATCAGCCAGTCTCCTATTTGATTGTGAATGAAGCAGGAGCAAGTGTATACTCTGCGTCTGCACTGGCGCGAGAAGAGTTTCCAGACCTGCAAGTCGAAGAACGAAGCGCCATATCCATTGCTCGAAGATTACAAGATCCTTTAGCAGAGCTCGTGAAAATTGATCCGAAGTCTGTCGGAGTGGGCCAATACCAGCATGACGTGAGCCAAAAGCAATTAAACAGCTCGTTAACCTTCGTGGTAGAGACGGTCGTCAACCAAGTCGGTGTGAACGTCAATACGGCCTCACAGGCGCTGCTGCAATATGTGTCAGGTCTTTCAAAAGCTGTCGCAGGGAATATCATCAAGCGCCGCGAAGAGATTGGAAGATTCACAAGCAGAAAAGAGCTAAAGGACATTCCAAGACTTGGTGCTAAGACTTATGAGCAGTGTATCGGCTTCCTGCGCATTGCAGACGGACAAGATCCACTTGACCGGACAGGCATTCACCCAGAGAGCTATAAAGAAACAAAACAGTTCTTACGCATGATCAAGATGACACCAAATGATCTTGGCACAGAGCAATTAAAGGAGAAAATCGCAGAGGTCAAGCTGGACGAAGCAGCAGAGCAGCTTGATATTGGTATCATTACATTACAAGATATCGTCGATCAGCTGACAAGACCTGAGCGTGATCCGCGCGATGAAGTACCAAAACCTCTTTTAAAAACAGATGTGTTGAAATTAGAGGACTTGAAGCAAGGAATGGAGCTGCAAGGTACAGTGAGAAACGTTGTAGACTTCGGCGCATTCGTTGATATTGGTGTAAAACAGGACGGGCTTGTCCATATTTCCAAGCTCAGCAACCGCTTTGTGAAGCATCCGCTTGACGTTGTATCAGTTGGTGACATTGTGACTGTATGGGTGGACTCCGTTGACCAGGCAAAAGGCCGCGTTGCCCTCTCCATGCTGAAACCAGAGTAAACAAAAAACGAGGCGCACCTCAGGATGGGGTGTGCCTTGATGCGACTGAATGTTTTTTTCTGTAGAAGTACCAGCATTGATTCAACAACTTGATTTGGTAATGATTTTTTTCGAAAAAAGCCTTCTGCATCTGATTTTTCAGCCAGTTGGGCATCGCCCATTCCTCCTTTGATCGAAACAGTGGGTGTACCTTCAATGTATGCAAAGGGGAAATTGTCCCGTTCGATGTTTTTATAGAAAGGAACGATCTTGATTGAAGGAGAGAGAGTTACAGCAGTTAACAGAGCATATTTCTGAGCAGTTCTTTGGTAAGGCATTCCGCCATCAGGCTGTTTTTAATGACCGTCTCAAAACGACAGGCGGGCGGTATCTACTTGGTACACACAATATCGAACTGAACCGCCGATACCTAGAGGAACATGGACGAGAAGAATTAATCGGGATCATCAAGCATGAGCTGTGTCATTATCATCTGCATCTTGAGGGAAAAGGCTATCAGCATCGTGACCGTTCCTTTAAAGAGTTATTAAAACAAGTAGGAGCCCCGCGTTTTTGTACACCGCTAAAGACCGTACAAAATAAACGGCGTGTACAGAAACGGCAAGAATATGTCTGCACAGGATGCGGTCAGTATTTTATCAGGAAAAGGCGAGTTGATACCTCTCGTTATGTGTGCGGCGTCTGCAAAGGAAAATTAAAATGGCAGCGTACAATCGGTTCAGAGTGATAAGCATTCCTTTATGGGATGCTTTTTTTGTGAGATGAAGTAGACATATTGAGACAAATAGAGACGCAAGTCTCATTTTGTCTCTTTTTTGATCAGTGTGAATCGCTCAAAAACCTAAGCTTTCAAGCGCCATGATGTTGGCACGCTTTTTGCTTGTATAGAAGTGCAAGCAAAAAAGATAGGAGGTTTTATCATGGAAATGGCACTCACAAAAGAAAAAGCCGTTTGGATGTATCGAAAAATGCAGGAAATTCGCCAATTTGAAGATCAAGTACACACGCTTTTTACAAAGGGGATCTTGCCAGGTTTTGTCCATCTTTATGCTGGTGAAGAAGCTGTTGCTGTAGGAGTCTGCGCTCATCTGAATGAACAAGACAGTATTACAAGTACACACCGTGGCCACGGTCATTGTATCGCTAAGGGCTGTGATCTAAAAGGAATGATGGCAGAAATCTATGGAAAAGCCACAGGCCTTTGTAAAGGAAAAGGTGGATCTATGCACATTGCAGATTTTGATAAAGGAATGCTCGGTGCCAACGGAATTGTTGGAGGCGGCTTTCCACTTGCGTGCGGGGCAGCCCTCACAGCTAAATATAAAAAGACAGATAATGTAAGCGTTTGCTTTTTTGGGGATGGTGCTAACAATCAAGGGACTTTTCACGAAGGAATCAATCTCGCTGCCATCTGGAAACTGCCAGTCATTTTCATCGCAGAAAACAATGGTTACGGGGAAGCGACGCCATTTTCCTATGCTTCAAGCTGCAAATCGATTGTGGATCGAGCCGCCAGTTATGGTATTCCGGGTATTCAAGTAGATGGAAAAGATGTGACAGCCGTTTATCAAGCAGCAGAACAAGCGATAGAACGAGCAAAAAATGGAGAAGGTCCGACATTGATTGAATGCATGACATATCGGAATTATGGTCATTTTGAAGGAGACGCCCAGCGCTACAAAACCAATCAGGAAAAAACCGAACATCAAGAAGAGAAAGATGCCATCACTCTTTTTAAAAATGAATTATTAAAGCAGCAGCTGCTAACGGATCAAGAGATATCAAGTATTGAAGCGGCTGTAGCAGAAGCGATAGATGAGGCCGTGAGATTCAGTGAAGAAAGTGAATATCCAGATCATACTGAATTGCTGACTGATGTGTATGTTTCATATTAATAAACCTGAAAGGGGAGAGGGAAATGACAAGAGAAATCAGCATGTCTAGTGCTTTGAATGAAGCGATTAAACTGGCAATGAGAAGAGACGAAGATGTCATTTTAATGGGAGAAGATGTTGCGGGTGGCGCTCATGTAGATCACTTACAGGATGATGAAGCATGGGGTGGTGTTCTTGGTGTAACGAAAGGAATCGTCCAGGAATTTGGACGTGAGCGTGTCCTTGACACACCGATTAGTGAAGCCGGCTATGTAGGCGCGGCTATGGCAGCTGCTTCAACAGGGCTAAGACCAATTGCGGAGCTCATGTTTAATGATTTTATCGGTACTTGTCTGGACCAAGTCCTGAATCAAGGCGCAAAATTCCGATACATGTTTGGCGGAAAAGCAGAGGTTCCAATCACGATTCGAACGACACATGGGGCGGGTTTTAGAGCAGCTGCCCAGCATTCACAAAGTTTGTATGCACTATTTACAAGCATCCCTGGATTGAAAGTAGTTGTGCCTTCTTCACCATATGATGCCAAAGGGCTGCTGCTGGCAGCCATCGAGGATCAGGACCCTGTCATCTTTTTTGAAGACAAGACGCTTTACAATATCACAGGAGATGTGCCGGAGAGGTATTACACACTGCCGCTTGGTAAAGCAGATGTGAAGAGAGAAGGATCTGATGTAACCATCTTTGCAGTAGGCAAACAAGTGCATACAGCACTCGAAGCGGCAGAGCAATTATCTGCTCAAGGTATTGAAGCGGAAGTGATTGATCCAAGAAGCTTGTCGCCGCTCGATGAAGAGGCCATTCTGACTTCAGTAGAAAAAACAAATCGACTTGTCATTGTCGATGAAGCAAATCCAAGGTGCGGAATTGCCGCAGATATCTCTTCTTTGATTGCAGATAAAGGATTTGATTTACTTGACGCTCCAATCAAAAAAGTAACGGCTCCTCATACACCGGTACCATTTTCACCACCTCTTGAAGATATATATCTGCCAACACCTGATAAAGTTGTGAACACCGTATTAGAGCTGATTGGCAAGAGCCATGACAAGATCTTGAACTAAAGAAAGGAGAGAGGGAGATGGCGGTCGAAGTTGTGATGCCTAAATTGGGCATGTCGATGAAAGAAGGAACGGTATCTGTCTGGAATAAGGAGGTCGGTGAGACCGTAAATAAAGGGGAAAGCATTGCAAGCATCAACTCCGAAAAAATTGAAATGGAGATCGAATCACCTGCTGAAGGAACCATATTGGATATAAAAGTATCTGAGGGAGAAGGTGTACCGCCTGGCACGGTCATCTGCTATATCGGTGAAGGAAATGAACAAGTGGAAGGAAAAGACCTGCAGCCAAAACCTAAGAAAGAGAGAAAGAAAATCTCTCCTGTTGCCCGTAAAATGGCGAATAGCGCCAACCTAGACATTGATACGCTCGTGGGGACAGGACCAGGTGGAAGAATTACGAAAGAGGATGTGCTTCATGCGCTTCCTGAACGGAAAGAGAAAAAACAAGAAGAGAAAAAACAAAACGAAACAGAGCATCAACCTATTAACATGATGCGGAAAACAATTGCCTCAAGAATGATGGAAAGCCTGCAAACAAGTGCACAATTAACTATTACGATGAAAGCGGACGTGACAAAACTTACAAACTTACAACAACAGCTGAATGAAACAGCCATAGCACGTTACGATACAAAGTTGACCATCACCGATTTTGTAGCCAAAGCAGCGATCCTTTCGTTGTTAGAACACCCTGCGATGAACAGTCAATATCATAACGGAGTTGTGGAAACCTTTGAGAATGTCCATCTTGGGATTGCTGCTGCGTTAGATAACGGATTGGCTGTACCGGTCATTCGGCATGCGGAGCGGTTAACGCTGATAGAGCTGGCGAAGAGCATTAAATTGTATGGTCAAAAAGCACGTGAAGGAAAGCTTCTCCATGATGAAATCCAAGGTTCGACCTTTACATTGACCAATCTTGGAGCGTATGGTGTAGAGCATTTCACGCCAATTTTGAATCCTCCGGAAGCAGGTATCCTTGGCGTCGGAACAATGTATGACACCCCTGTTTATCGAGAGGATGAATTGTGCAAAGGGACCATCCTGCCTCTCAGTCTTACGTTTGATCACCGCTTACTGGACGGAGCACCGGCATCCGCATTTTTATCAACGGTCAAAGCACATTTAGAAGAACCAATATCCATTCTTTTATAGGAAGAAGGTGAACGTACCATGACACTGGTCATTATAGGAGGCGGACCAGCAGGTTATGTGGCGGCCATAACAGCCGCTCGTTTTGGCAGGGAGGTTGTGTTAATTGATCAAGGTCAGCTGGGAGGTACCTGCCTCAATGAGGGCTGTATTCCAACCAAAGCACTTTTGCAAAGCGCCGATATGTATGAGCATGTGAAATCGGCTGGACATTTTGGAATTGAGCTTCCAGAACATGAGCCTACCATCCAATGGGATGCTGTCCAAAAACGGAAGCAGTCTGTCGTCAAGCAGCTCACTGATGGTGTTCGCTACTTGATGAATAAAAACAAAGTCACCGTGGTAAATGGGAAGGCTTCATTTCTATCAGCACATGAGCTATTGATAGAAAGTGAAGGAAAGTCTGAAATCATTCAAGCAAAACAAATCATTATTGCATCAGGGGCAGCGCCTGCTGCTTTACCGTTTGCACCTTTTGATGGCGAATGGATTATTCACAGCAAGGATGCCATGTCACTTTCTTCGATTCCAAATTCGCTTTGTATCATTGGGGGCGGGGTGATCGGCTGTGAGTTTGCGAGCATCTTTAGCAGAATGGGATCAAAGGTTGTCATGGTTGAACGGGCAGTGCACATTTTACCTGAAGAAGATCGTGATATTGCACAATGTCTTCACGAGCAGCTCGAAGAAACGGGTGTAGACATTTTGACGTCCGCCGCAGTCAAGCAGCTTGATTCCTCTTCAAGTAAAGTAGTGGTGGAGAATAATCAAGGCGAGCAGTGTGAAATCCAGTCGGATCTTTGCTTAGTGGCCATTGGCAGAACTCCGCGGCTTGGAGAGTTGAATCTTGATCAGGTTGGTATTGCATTTGATAGAAACGGTATCTACGTCAATGAACATATGCAAACCAATCTCCCGCATATCTATGCGTGCGGTGATGTGACAGGTGGGGTCCAGCTTGCTCATACTGCCTTTCATGAAGGAACGGTTGCGGCATCCCATGCATCAGGTGAGCATGTAAAGGTCAATGAGCAAGTGATTCCGAGGTGCATATACACCTCTCCAGAAATAGCCAGTGTTGGTTTAAATGAAGAGAGTGCTAGAAAACAATATGAGGAGATTCGGATAGGGACATGTGCATTTTCTGCAAATGGAAAAGCATTAATCTTAAATCAACCAGCCGGTCACGTAAAGGTCATTGTAGAACCGCAATATCAAGAAATATTAGGTGTTTCAATTATCGGACCGCATGCAACAGAACTGATTGGACAAGCGGCGGTGATGATGCATACAGAGCTGACCGCTGATACATTAGAGCAGTTTATTGCGGCACATCCGACACTTTCAGAGGCGATACACGAAGCCTTTCTGCAAACCATTGGACGAGCGGTGCACTGCTGAAAAAGGCTTCTTTTCTATCCGATTGACTTCTAGGGTTAGCTAATGATAATTGAAAGCGCTTTTATAATTATCTATAATGAATAAAAAGCCCCTAGAGGAGAGGATGGAATGAATCCGACGCCTTGTTATTTAAATACGTGGAAACGTTTTGTTCGTGAAGGTTTGCTTGATCAGTCTCGTCTGAATAAGAGAGTGGTAGAATCATGGCACAGGTGTAAACAGGCAAATGTGAATCCGTATTTAGATAAAGGACAGTCGTTGTTAGAAAAGGAGCGTTTCAGTGCCCAAAAAAAGAAATATTCATTATTCCTAAATGCGGCTCTTCCTTACTTAAATAAAATCAGTCAGCAATTAAAAGAATCTGACATGCTGGCCTTACTCATCGATGCAGACGGTTATGTGCTAAGTCTGACAGGAAGCGAAAGAACGATGGTGGAAGCAAAAAGAATTAATTTTATGGAGGGTTCACGCTGGACTGAAACAGATGTAGGGACAAACGCGATCGGAACGGCACTCGTCATCGGAGAAGCGGTGACGATCAACGGAACTGAGCATTTTTCTATCGCCTCTCACCATTGGAGTTGTTCAGCCGCTCCTATTCGCGATGCAGGTGGTACAATCATAGGGGTGATTGACATCTCTTGTATGACGGATAACAAGCACCCTTTTATGCTTGGAATGGCTTCAACGGTTGCTTATGCCATCGAGAGAGAAATTCAAGTCCAGCAAAAAAGGAGAGAGTTGGAGCTCATCACTCATTGTCTCCAGCAGGTGGAAACAGACGAACCGTATGTGGTCTGTAATGAAAAAAAGCAAATTGTGTCTGCCAGCAGGTCGATTAGAGAACGATTTTCAGACTGGTATGGAATGGATGTCGAGCGGCTTAAGGGTCATCCATTTGTTATTCGGGGAAAGCAGATCATTCAATCAGAGCAAGACAGGAAGGTGCTAGGCATGTCCCTTTCCCTTGAAGAAGCAGCGAAAAGCAGCATCACCGTTTCTTTTGCTCAATTTCCCGGGGAATCAGGAACAAGTAAGGTATTTCAACAGACGCTTAACGAGATGAAGAGAGCAGCACAAACAGATGCTCATGTGTATATTTGGGGAGAAACAGGGACAGGGAAGGAACTCGCCGCTAGAGCCATTCATTCCGCCAGTGAAAGGCATAAAGGGCCGTTTATTGCTGTTAATTGCGGAGCCATTCCTGAAAGCCTGTTAGAAAGTGAGCTGTTTGGCTATGCTGAAGGGGCATTTACAGGGGCAAAACGTCACGGAGCTAAAGGCAAATTTGAACAAGCTCATAAAGGAACACTCTTTCTAGATGAAATAGGCGAAATCCCATATGCGATGCAAGTAGCGCTTCTTCGGGTGATAGAAGAAAGGGCAGTCGTACCGCTTGGCGGGACACACGAAATCCCTTTGGATATTCGGATTATTACAGCGACTCACCGTAATATGAACGAACTGCTGAAGGAAGGAAAAATACGAGAAGACTTGTATTACCGTCTTCATGTCTATCCGATCAATATCCCGCCGCTTAGAGAAAGAAAAGAAGACATTCATGATTTATATCGTTATTACCAAAAGAAGCACCACTGGAATGCAGCGTTTCCTGAATCATTTTTTCAGAAATTGCAAGAGTATCATTGGCCAGGAAACATACGAGAGTTTTTTAATCTGTTTGAGCATCTAAGGGTCCTCTTTCCGAAAGGCGGATGGATTGGTGAATCGCAATACGCTTCAGTATTAGAGGCGGTTGATCAGAAAAAGCAGAAGCTGCATCCAGCAGAGTGTACCGAGACTCCAAAAGAACTCACATTCAGGGAACGCATTCAAATGCAAACAGTGATAGACGCACTGCATAAAACGAAAGGTCATGTGTCAGAAGCAGCGAGGCTAGCAGGGGTGCCAAGAAGTACTTTTTATAAGTGGATGCGAAAGTTTCATCTGTCTTAATCTCATGGAAGGCTGCATCAAGGCCCTTGGTCTACTTGAAGAGGTCGGGGGCTTTCTGCCAAGTTAAACAAATGGCATGGAAAAAGGCTTGACTGTTATATTAGTATATGTTAAATTATAAAAGCCGTCGCAAATTGAGCAGGAATGAAACGCTTAAAAATTCTTGACACATTTTTCTGGCATATATATAATGAAACATGTCTTATTATTCCGCAGTAGCTCAGTGGTAGAGCTATCGGCTGTTAACCGATCGGTCGTAGGTTCGAGTCCTACCTGCGGAGCCATAATGGAGAAGTACTCAAGTGGCTGAAGAGGCGCCCCTGCTAAGGGTGTAGGTCGCGCGAGCGGCGCGAGGGTTCAAATCCCTCCTTCTCCGCCATTATTTTATGGCCCGTTGGTCAAGCGGTTAAGACACCGCCCTTTCACGGCGGTAACACGGGTTCGAATCCCGTACGGGTCATGTTTTGTTTTTTTCATTCGTTGGGCTATAGCCAAGCGGTAAGGCAACGGACTTTGACTCCGTCATGCGTTGGTTCGAATCCAGCTAGCCCAGCCATTTTTTTATATGTTTTTCTGCATAGCAGATGAGCCATTAGCTCAGTTGGTAGAGCATCTGACTTTTAATCAGAGGGTCGAAGGTTCGAGTCCTTCATGGCTCACCATTGTCACGCGGGTGTGGCGGAATTGGCAGACGCGCTAGACTTAGGATCTAGTGTCTTTATGACGTGGGGGTTCAAGTCCCTTCACCCGCATTGTTTTTTCAAACAGTGCACTTATGAATATATGAGCACATCATACACGCGGTCGTGGCGGAATGGCAGACGCGCTAGGTTGAGGGCCTAGTGGGTGAATAACCCGTGGAGGTTCAAGTCCTCTCGGCCGCATCTAAGAAACCAAAGGTGGTAAACCTTTGGTTTTTTTATAATATCTAAATAAATCTATTCACTTATTTTAAGTAAGTGGATTTTTTTGTATAAAACAGATATTTTTATATAATTAGGAACTTTATTATTTTTCTGTTTCACTTTACTTTGTATTATTCAATAAGTTGTTTAAAGCAAAGCAAGAACTTTTTCATAAAGGAAAGGAAAAAGGATATAAAACGCTAAAGATAAAGAAAATGTTCTTGATAGGTTTTTATTTTCTGGTAAATAAAGAACCTTAGTGATGTATGTTGTAACGATAACGGCAGTAATAACATGAATTATTAGAAGAAATGGCATAAAGTGATCAATGGTTGAATTCACTGTTACTTGTTCAGAAATTTTTTGTGCATTTTCTTGAATTATTTTCATGTTTATAGGGTTGTTATTCCAAAAATTTAGAGTTTTAAAATTTGCTATCGCTGTAAAGAAGATTATAAAAAGATTTCGAATTAGAGCATTTTTTGTTAAAAGAGAACTTAGAAAAACAGCTGTAATTAAACCGAACGATGCGTGAATAACAATTGTTCCTGCAACTTGGAAAGAATCCCAAAAAATATAACTATAATTAATAATATCTTTTAATTCGAATTTTTTAAAAGATGAAAAAATTTCATTTAACGCTACTATAATAATCAAAACTAAAAATGTTTTAGTCATAATAGACTCTATAAAATTTGCACGAGAATTTAATTTTGCTTGTTTTTCTTTAAATTCTTCTTTTTTTTGTTGATGGTAATAATAATGTTCTTGAGCATGATTGTGTTGAATAGCAACATTAAATTCATTATAATAGCCATTTTGTATAAAATTATAGTTTTGTTGTTGAGACTCTTGAAACTCTTTTTCTCTTTTAAGACGATTTTGTGATAAAGATAAGAACAAGCCAACAATAGGTATTATTCCGCTACCTATTAACAATATAGCTCTTTCAAAAATAACAGCATCAAACAAAATATACATCCTTTCAATAGTTTATGAACTAAGTATACAATTTTTCCGAAAAATGTAAAAGGATGTTAGTTTGTAAATTGATAAGGAATTTTAATGATGAAAGAATTATATGATTAATTTTACTTTTCCTTTAATAAAGTTGAATGGTTGGTCATTATGAAACGAATGTGTTTTTACAAAGACTCCACGATAGAAATTTATTATGTAAATTCATTTGGCAGGCTTGTAACATGAACTTGTATTTAATAAATTGAAATAGATATTTCAATCTGTTAAAGCTGGCCATGAATTGCCCACATTCTTTGGAAAGTGTAATAGTATGTATAAATAACCCGTAGAGGTTCAAGTCCTCTCGGCCGCATCAATGATATCAAGGGGGTGAGTCCCTTGTTGTTTTTTGTAACCAAAACTGACCACTTACTTTTATAAAATATGTTATGCCTTTTTGTTTTAATAGCATCCGTTATATTAAGCGTACAATGTTATTTTATTATGGAATAAAAACAAGTGTCAGTCAGCTTGCTTCCATCTGCGGATAAATCATCATTTCTCAAAGTGCCTTCAAATACAAAGCCAAGTTTTTCTGGGATAGCTCGACTTTTGAGATTTGTTGATTCACACCTTATTTCAATTCTTCTAAATTTGATATTGTTTAATCCGAAGTCAGCCAATTTCTCCACTGCTTCTGTCATATATCCATTTCCACTAAATTTTGTATTTACCCAGTACCCGATCTCACATTTAGGAATGGTCCAGTCAATCCTCTGAAGACTAGTTACCCCGATGAAGTGATTACTGTTTTTATCAAAAATAAGAAAACGAAAACTTTCTCTCTCTAAAAAATTGATATGAGCATTTCTTAAATTGATCTCTGTTTCTTCAACACTAGGAAGTTCTTGAGCAAATGGCAACCACGCTTTTAATTCAGAAAAGGAATCCTTTATTGCTTGGTTTACAATTTTCCCGTCTCCTGCTTGGTGTGGTGCTCGAAGAACGAGTCTTTCTGTCTCTAATTGTAAAGGAATATCTAAAAACAAAGGATTCATTTGATTTCTCCTCTCGGAATTTTATATTTTAGCGTGAATGAAGAGTATGCGGTTCAATGTATACGTTGTCAATTTATTGTAGCAGATATTTGATCGATTCTTTAGAATATGAAGGAGCATTTTAAATAAGTGGACTTTTTGTTTGAGATTGCTCTCTGGTTAGTTGTATTAAAATTTCCAACTAAACAACGAAAACATAAAGTGGAGTTGAGTAAATGCTTGGATTACCAAGAGGGGAAGTTTTTTTAGTTCCTTGGTCTGCTGAATGGGGCAAAGAATTTGAAAGGGAAAAGAAACGAATAGTAGAGGTCATTGGGCAGTACACGGTGAATGTGCATCATATTGGAAGTACAGCAGTAAATGGTTTGAGTGCGAAACCTATTATTGATATTGCGATTGAAATAGATCATTTTCTTGACGGGAAACAGTGCGTAACAGCTTTGCGAAGGCTTGGTTATTCATATAGAGGGACCAATGTTTTACCTGAAAGACACTATTTCAACAAAGGAGAACCACGTACTCACCAAATCCATATGTATCAAACAGGCAATAGATATTTACTCGAACAGTTAAATTTTAGGGATTTTTTAAGAAGTGACGAATTAGTGAGAAATGAGTACGAGCAGCTCAAATTGAACCTATCTAGTTTAAATAAAAATGACAAACACAAATATGCCGACGGAAAAACTAACTTTGTTCAGTCGATTTTAGAGAGAATTTAGATAAAGATTTCTTTTCGTGCTGAAAAAAACTGATTTTATGCACAAAGGAGAGTTTCTTCTTTTTAACCAAAACCAACATTCTTCTTTAACATAGCTAAATGAACGTTTCATCATTAAATCCCTGTCTTATTTGTGTTACCATAGCACATTTTGTGCTCTTTTAAATCCTAAATTGCAATTATTTCCGAATCATGTTACAATAAGATTAATTATTTTTGTTCGGCGTAAAGGATAGCATGAAGAAAGACTTTTCGTCTTGAGGATACTTTGGGCAAGGATAGTATAATACATTGTGTGATAACGCACTAGGAGGCAACAAACATGGAACAAGGTACAGTAAAATGGTTTAACGCAGAAAAAGGTTTTGGATTTATCGAACGTGAAGAAGGCGACGATGTATTCGTACATTTCTCAGCTATCCAAGGTGACGGATTCAAATCTTTAGACGAAGGTCAAAAAGTAACATTTGACGTAGAGCAAGGTTCTCGTGGAGCTCAAGCTGCTAACGTTCAAAAAACTGCTTAATCTTCATTTTTTTAAAACAGGTTCTCTGTAGAGAGCCTGTTTTTTTGTGCTTTCATTTATTTCTTCAATAAAAAACCCTACTCAGCGTACAAGTAGGGAGATGTTACAAGGTAATCGTAAAAAAATTCATGCTTCAAAGGTTTATCAACAGTATAGCATATTGGATTTACAATATGCGGAATTTGCCTAAATAAATTCTTTTTTCTTTCATTAATTGAAGGGTGGGTCAGAGAACTTGAATTCAAAAATGGTGAGGGATGCCCAAAAGAGCGGCAGAGTTCTTAACAGAAACTTTTGATTTGTTTTTCTGTAATCCCTTTGATGACCTCTAATTCACTTAGCAAAAATTCATGGGCATCATCTAGCATTTTCTTTTCACTTGCATTTAGTGCTTTCTCTTTTTTCATACGCATCAGGTCACGTACAACTTCAGCACCGTCTTGGATGCTACCCGTTTTTATTTTGTTTGTATTAATTGTATGTCGTTCTTTCCATGTCAGTATTTGCTCTGATTTGCCATGCTGGAAAATGTCCATCACATTGTTTAATGCCAGTATATCTGTAACAGGTCTAATGCGTGAACCCGATATTTTCCGTGTTGGAATCATCACTTTCATATGACTGATTGACATATTAATCACATAATACTGTTGTTTTTCATCAGAAAATTCTTTTTCTTCTATGGCTTCAATTATACCTGCTCCGTGCATTGGATAAACAATGTTATCACCAATTTGAAACATATCATCCGCCTCCATATCATGTATCTACTTTAAGGGTACCACACTTAGAGATAAAATAATCAAATTTTTAATAATAACATGTTTATTTATTTTTTGTCAATAAATTTAGTTCTAAAAAAAAGAGATGATTTCATGAAAATGTTGGATGATTTTTGAACATATCCTCTAAAATCTCACTACAAGAAAAACAGGATATCCACCATTAAAAAAGACCAGCCATTGAGCTGGTCTTTCCAGATAGAATCCGATCATAATGTCGAAATATCAATGACAAACCGATAACGCACATCACTTTTCAGCACACGTTCATACGCTTCATCAACTTGACTTGCGTTAATCACTTCAATTTGTGGTGCGATATGGTGAGCAGCTGCGAAATCGAGCATTTCTTGTGTTTCTTGGATGCCGCCAACGAGTGAACCAGCAATGCTACGGCGGCCGGAAATTAATGAAAAGACATGGAATTGATCTGGATTAGGCGGTGCACCGACATTCACTAAGGTTCCATCCACGCGAAGTAAGGATAAATAGGCGTCTACATTGATATTGGCAGAGACTGTATTGAGAATGAGGTCATATTGACCGGCTAATGTTTTAAATGTATCGGGATCACTTGTGGCAAAATAGTCTTTTGCACCAAATGACAGTGCCTCTTCTTTTTTATTCATAGAGCGGCTCAATACCGTGACTTCAGCGCCAAGTGCACGTGCGAATTGAATGGCGACATGACCGAGTCCACCCATCCCGACGATGGCCACTTTTTTACCCGGGCCTGCCTTCCAGTGCTTTAACGGAGAATAAGTGGTAATGCCAGCGCACAGAAGAGGACTTGCGGCATCAAGGGATAGTTGATCTGGAATGCTGACGACAAAGCGCTCTGTCACGACAATCTTCTGACTATAGCCGCCATAAGTTGGTTCTCCGTCATAATCAATGCTATTATAGGTTTGGACGACTCCTTTCGTGCAATATTGCTCGTCTCCGTTTTGGCAATATTCACAGGTGCCGCAGGAATCAACAAAGCAGCCAACGCCTACACGGTCTCCAATCTGAAATTTCGTCACAGCATCACCGACAGCCGTAACAACTCCAGTAATCTCATGACCCGGAACCATTGGGAAAATACCGCCGCCCCATTCATCAAAGGCGCTGTGGATATCTGAATGACAGATCCCGCTAAATTGAATATCAATTAAAATATCATGTGGACGAAGTGCTCTTCGTTCAATGGTTGTCCGTTCAAAATTCGCTTTTGCATGTGAAACACTTAAAACGTTTGATTGGTGCGTCTGACACATTCTGGATCATCCTTTCAAAAGTAAGATTCTGTTCTACTTCTATACTGTACGTCTTAAAGTGAACTCTAAGTCAATAGAGAACCCTCTTCAGGCTTTTCAACATCCTTAAATAAAGAATTGAGCCAAAAGCATCTTGCGTTCTCTATCAAATTGGAGATGATGAGAAGAAGGAATTTCATTTTTCATAAGGTGAAAGAAGAAGAGAAGGGTGAAAACAATGAAAATAGCACAAGCCGCCAAGCAGCTCAATTTATCTACTGCTACGCTCAGGTACTATGAGAATATTGGGTTAATTCGACCGATCCGGCGGGATGAAAACGGTGTTCGTGATTATGCAGAAGAGGATATTCAGTGGATTGAATTTATAAAATGCATGAGAAATGCGGGTCTCTCAATTGATGCACTTCGAGAATATACGGCTTTATTTATCGAGGGCGAGGATCATACCCTGTCCTCGCGGAAAAGTATTTTGGTCAATGAGAGAGAAAGACTTGTAGAAAAGCAAAAGGAAATCGAAGAGACGATTAAGCGGTTAGATTACAAGATAGAAAGTTATGAAGATATTATCCACAGTTATGAACAAAAGCTCGTTCATCAACTAAAAACCAATTCCATTTGAATGAAGAAAAACCTGTGACAAGTCACAGGTTTT
Organism: Bacillus sp. FSL K6-1145; assembly: GCF_038003425.1. NCBI lineage: Bacteria > Bacillati > Bacillota > Bacilli > Caryophanales > Bacillaceae > Bacillus > Bacillus sp. FSL K6-1145. Next base: position 549,490 of record NZ_JBBOPC010000001.1, read on the forward strand.
GTAATGTGGTTATCTTTTTGTGTAACGCACCCAGTTATAATGCGCATGGAGTGGTGTAACACCGTTATAGGAGCCGAGCCATTCATCGACACCTGCACCATTCCAGAGGTTCATCATAATCTTTCCTGGTGTTTGAGGGATTTGAGTAGTGGCAGTATGTTTTAATTGTCCGTCCACATACCATTTAATCGAGTTAGGCTGCCAGTCAAATGCATACGTGTGATAAGAGTTTGCTGCATCAAAACCAAGGTTGACGATCTTTTCATGATTTCCTACACCATTGGTATAGTAGTTAAACTGAACCTTTGTCGTATCTTTTCCTAGAAATTCGATGTCAATTTCATCCCAAGGCGTACCATCAGTCGGTCCTGTATAAGTAAAGAACGAAGACACGATCCCAACATTTTTGGCTGGTTTCATGCTGACTTCATAAAGCCCGTAGCCATATGTTTGAGTGGAACGATTTTCTCCGCAGTCAAACTTATTATAGGAAGGACTTGTAAGCGATAACCGCATTTCCCCTAACGACGTCATGGAGACATTGTTTGCACGCCACGTACAGTTAAACATGTTTCCATTCGAGTACCCATCGGCTTTTTGCCATAACCCCGTATTATAGTTGTTAAAAGGCTCATAAAACGACCCGCCTGTTTGGGCCGAGGCACCCGCAGTAAATGTGGACAAACTCAAGACGATTCCAGTGACAAGCAGCATTAACATTCGTTTCACACGGTAAGACATGTAGGCATTCCCCTCTCTTGTTTTGAAAGCGTTTTCTTAATTGATCATACATGATTCTCTCGAAATGGAAAATCGGTCTAATATATGATATTAAAGAGGATATTTTACTAGACTCTTCTATTTTTTTATAGGAAGTTATGAAAGAAAATGATCTTTTTCAGGCGATTTACTAAAGAATGATTGACAAAGCGGACAGTTGTCCGTAAGATAATACCGGTACAATTGTCCTAATGAAAATCAAAAAGTTTTGATTGAACACATAGAGAGAAGTGCAATATGGATGAAGGTAAAGAAGGTGAAGCATCATGGAAAAGGATATTGGGAAGGAAATTGAAGAAGTCGCTTTTACTTTGTTTCAGGAATTTGGTGTGGAAAATGTCAGCATGCATAAAATTGCCAAAACAGCTGGTGTTGGGCAGGGTACTCTTTATCGCCGTTATGCCAATAAAAGTGATTTGTGCCTTTCGATCCTTGGAGAAAGATTTGAACAGCTGATCCCTGCTTTGCATCTTTACTTGAGCAAAATCAGTGACCAGCCAGTTCGTGAACGTTTGCGTTATGTGCTCGAAGAAATTCATCTCATTGTCGGTCATCATTTAGACTGGATTCGGATGCTTACGATATCTGGGAATTTAGAGCAGACAAGCAAAGTGTATGACTGTCATTACAGTCAATCGCTTAGGCAAATGATTCGTGATTTGCTAGAAGAAGCAGATGAAAAAGGGGAAGCGAACATACAGGATATTGAACTGACGACACTTTGTATGTCCTCTCCGATGACGCCTGAACTGATGTTTTATATTCATGAATCTGGTTATTCAATCGAAAAAATCGCTCAATTCGCTGCAGAAAAACAGATTTTATCTGTTTTCAATAGACATTGAAGTGGCTCATTTCTGACCGTCCTTACTTCCTATGATTGATTTAATTTGAAAAAGAAAAGGAGCCAACCTACTATGAACAAACAGCAAGCAGCAGCTTCTCATATTCGAACGCTGCCCATTATTATCTCATTTATCACAGCCGGTTTTATTGGCCTGTTCAGTGAAACGGCACTAAATATGGCGCTGAGAAGCTTAACGTTAGACTTTGGAATTGAAGCGACGACAGCTCAGTGGCTGACAACAGGATATTTATTAACACTTGGTATTCTCGTACCAATTTCAGGACTCATTCTTCAATGGTTTACAACAAGACAGCTTTTCATGACATCGCTCGTCTTTTCGATCATTGGAACTTTTATCGCAGCAGTTGCGCCAGTCTTTAGTATTTTAATGGTGGCACGTGTCGTACAGGCAGTCGGAACAGCATTGCTTCTTCCATTGATGTTCAATACGATTTTGGTAATCATCCCGCCTCATAAACGAGGTAGATCTATGGGGATTATAGGTCTTGTGATCATGTTTGCACCAGCTGTTGGTCCAACAGTCTCTGGCCTTATTTTGAAATCGCTGACGTGGCATTGGATTTTCTGGATTTCACTTCCGCTATTAATAGCTGCACTCGTCTTTGGTTTTATCTTCATGCAAAATATTACTGAGCCAACAAGACCGAAAATCGATATCTTATCGATTGTGCTTTCAACCATTGGTTTCGGAGGAATTGTGTATGGCTTTAGTAGCGCCGGTGAAGGCGGCGGCTGGAGCAGTATGCATGTGATCGTGGCAATTGTAGTAGGTGTCATTGGGATTCTTGTATTCTCTCTCAGACAGTTGAATATGAAGGAACCGATGCTGAACTTAAGCCCGTTTAAATATCCGATGTTTGTCATTGGGTTACTGCTGATCTTAGTGTGTATGATGGTGATGCTGTCTGCTATGATGATTTTGCCATTGTATTTGCAAACATCCTTGGCACTAACGACCTTTACAGCAGGTTTAATGCTATTGCCAGGTGGAATTATCAACGGTCTGCTATCTCCTATCATGGGTGGTTTATTTGATAAGTTTGGACCGAAATGGCTTGTGATTCCAGGGCTTGCGATCGTCGCAGCGACGATGTTAGGTTTCACCAATCTAAGTGTGAATACATCAATTGGATACATTGTGACTCTTCATATTACATTAATGGTCGGAATCGCGATGATCATGATGCCTGCACAAACAAATGGATTAAATCAGCTGCCGCCAGAGCTATATCCGCATGGTACAGCGATTATGAATACATTGCAGCAGGTGTCAGGAGCCATTGGTACTGCGGTCGGTATTTCAATCCTTTCATCAGGAACCCGCAGCTTTATGGAAAATGTGGCTGATCCTGCAAATCCGATGAACAAGCTGCTCGCCTTTACAAATGGCGTCCAGCATGCATTTATCTTTGCTGTGATCATGACAGTCATTGGTTTGATCATCGCTTTCTTCATTAAACGAGTGAAGGTAGAACAGCAAGTTTCATAAAACAGATGAAAAGCACTGAGGACTTAGCGCCGCAGTGCTTTTTTTATTTTCTCAATGCTTGTTTCAAAGAGGGCGAAAATGGGGAGATAGATAAAAAGTGAACCAATGTGAATGTGCTGCTGATTCAGTAGAAGGAAAAGAGGAAAAAGAAACGAATGAGTTAAGAAGAAATAAATAAGACAGGAGACTGAGATCATGAACTTAGAAGAACAAATCAAAATCGCTGAGTCATTACGTCAACCATCTGAAGGTTCATTACCGAGTCAATCGGAACTAAAACCAGTCCATCCACCTGAAGTGAACAAAATGGAATATGACATTCCAACAAGTGCTGGCGAAACAAAGGTATGGGTATTTAAGCCGGTCAACACATCAAAGCAGTCGCTTCCTGTTTTTGTGAATTTACATGGCGGAGGATTTATTCTAGGCAGTGCTGAAATGGATAACCACTGGTGTCCGGTCATTGCAGACCGAGCCCAATGTATCGTCGTCAATGTCGAGTATCAGCTTGCTCCAGAGCACCCTTTCCCAGCCGCTCTTCATGAATGCTACGATGTGCTGAAGTGGCTGTATGAACACCCTGATGAGCTTCAAATAGATCCCAAAGCAATAGCCATTGGCGGACATAGCGCAGGAGGAAACTTGGCAACGGCTGCTTGTCTCTTAAATATTCAAAAAGGGAACCAACTCCCGATTGTCTATCAAGTGCTTGATTATCCGCCACTTGATTTAGCCACTGATCCAGCACAAAAGCCAGCGTTTGAAGAAGCGATCCCAGTTGAAATGGCGAGGCTCTTTAATGCCTTCTATCTGCAAGGCCAAGATCCGCGCAATCCGCTCGTTTCTCCAATCTTTGCCGATCGTTCATCCTTGGCACAAATGCCACCAGCTCTCGTTATCACAGCTGAAAGAGATTCGCTAGCTCAAGAAGCCGAACAATATGCTGAGAAGTTAAAAGAAGCAGGGATAGACGTCACGTACAGACAGTTTAAAGGAGTCCCTCACGCCTTCACGCATGCCGGAGATTTAGAAATAGCTGAAGAAGCTTGGCATCTCATGAGTGATCAATTGAAGAAGGCATTTGAATAAGAAAGAAGCATTGATAGAAAAGCACAGAACCCAGCGGGTCTGTGCTTTATTGTTGTGAAGTGAATGAAAAAAATCAGATATATGCCTTCATTGTCGATATAATAGAAAGATAGAAGACGACTTAAAAAGGAGCAAATCTAATGGAAAAAGAGAATCTACAGGCATTTTGCCTTTCTTTAAAAGGAGTCACCCATGATTATCAGCCAGAATGGCAGGCAGATCGATATCATATTGGTGGAAAGATGTTTGCTATGATGGGCGGGGATGCGAATCGAAAGCCTGTGATCACTTTAAAATGTGACCCTCAACGTGCTGAAGAACTAAGAGAGATGCATGAGGGGATTATTCCGGGCTATTATATGAATAAGACTCATTGGAATTCCATCTACCTTGATGCAGACATTCCAGCTTCATTTGTAGAGGAGTTAATCGAACATTCCTACCAATTGGTTTTTCACAAATTAACAAAAAAATCTCAACATGACATCCTCCAACATGATGAATGAAGATAGACAAGCTAATCACCCCTGTGATTCTCTTCAAAATTGACTAGAGCGAAGTGCTGTCGTTATAATTTAACTAGTTAGAAGACGTTCATAGGGGGATATAAAATGAGCTATACAGTCATTACAGGAGCAAGTTCAGGTATTGGATATGAGGCGGCACTGGCCTTTGCAGCACGAGGCAAAAATCTTATTTTAGCTGCACGCCGGCTCGAGAAACTCCAAGAACTGAAGAAGGAAATTCTTGATCAATATCCCGATATCGAAGTAAATATACAGTCTGTCGATTTAACCGACATGGAGCAAGTGTATTCATTTTATGAATCATTGGCTGAATATGAGCTCGACACCTTCATTAATAATGCAGGATTCGGCCATTTCGGCTCGATAGGAGAACAGGATGTAAGTAAAATTGGAGATATGCTTCATCTGAATATCGAAGCCTTAACGATTTTATCCACTTTATTTGTTCGTGATTATGAGCAAGTAGAAGGGGCTCAGCTGATCAACATTTCTTCAAGAGCGGGCTATACAGTCGTCGGCAATGCCGTCACCTATTCGGCCACAAAGTTTTACGTGAGTGCCTTTACAGAAGGACTGGCACTAGAGTTGAAAGAAAAGGGAGCTAAGTTACAGGCAAAAATATTAGCACCTTCTGCAACAGAATCGGAATTTGCAAAGCGTTCATTAGATGTAGATCAATTCGAATATGAAGGCAATATCAAGAAATATCATACATCAAAAGAAATGGCAGCTTGTCTGCTCGAGCTGTATGATCATGAGAAAACAGTCGGTATTGTTGACGGCAAGACATTTGATTTTGAATTGAAAGATCCGATTTTTTCACATGCTGGTCCAAGTATGAAATAGAAATGACACATCACTGAGGGAAGATGTCCTCGGTGATTTTTTTATGGCATGATTGACTGTGTGGTAACCACATGGTTTAGACTATGTACACAAGGAGGGAATCTAGTGACGTATGTAACAAGTGGAGAAGTATGTAAGCTATTAAACATCACAAAGTATACGCTTCGTCATTATATAGAACAGGATCTCGTCCGCCCTGCGAAGGTCGCTCAAAATGGATACCAATTATTTGATGAAAAAGAAATTTACACCCTTTATCAAATCCTCTTCTTAAAAAAGGCGGGGTTTTCTTTAAAAGATATCAGCGAGAGCTTTTCGAAAGAACCCGGTATGACTCTGTCCTATCGAGGTATGCTGGATCAGGTCGAGAAGCAACTACAGGAATTGAGCGAAGTGAAACAGCGTCTGGAGCATATGCTGTCGATTCAAAACAGCCTTCAGCTTAATCAAACAACGACTCAAGATCGGCCAATTCGTTATTTAAAACAGATCCCAGATCATCTTCTAAAGAGTGAAACAGAGCTCGACTTTAAACAAATCGTTCACCAAAAGGAGCTGGATCTGTCTCTTTTTGAGGAGAGATATTATGTGATCAATCTGCAAGATGACTCAACCATTTCTTATTATGTATCAAATGAACAGGATTACGATGTGAGACTGGATGCTGGTTCTTACGCGGTCAAAAGTTTTTTAGCCGGGGATGAAGAGAAAGTCATTGAAGAAATTGAGGCTTTTCTACACGAAGCTCCGTTTGACCAGCCTTCTTATATGATCTTATATGAGAATGTACCAGTCTCTGTCACGTACCAAGATTCCATGGTGTACACAGTTGAACAGAGAGCGGGGAATAGAAATTGAAAAAAAGGGTTTGGCTGATCATCGCAGTGGCGGCCTTCATTTGTATCACAGCATTTGTATTTTATGAAAACAGCTTTGCTATGAATGAAAAGGAAGTCGTCATGGAGACTGCGGATGGGACATTATCAGGTATCGTCACAACACCTAAGAAGGAGTCAATAAAAGGAATTGTCCTTTTTGTACACGGAGATGGTCCACAAAATGCCACATATGACGGAGGATACAGACCTTTAATGGAACGCTTTGCAAAGCAAGGCTATGCGTCTATATCATGGGATAAGCCCGGGGTGGGTCAATCAGGAGGAAACTGGCTGCATCAATCCATGGATGATCGTGCAAAGGAAGTAGAGAATGTGATCAAATGGGCGAAGAAAGAGCATAATCTTCAATCAAAACAAATCATCTTATGGGGAGCAAGCCAAGCGGGCTGGGTGATCCCAAAAGTAATGACAGATCGAACCGATATCACAGCCTCCATCCTTGTCGGGCCTGCTATCAATTGGATGAGACAGGGAAGGTACAATACACTTCAAACATTAAAAGAAACGAATGCATCTCAAGAACAAATTCAAAAAACAATCGAAAAAGAAGATGAGCAAAACAAATTATTAGAAGAAGGCGCGGCATTTCGCACATATCAAAAGAAAACGGACGATCAAGAGATGACAAAAGATCGATTTGAATTCATACAAAAGAACATGAAAGCCGATGCCACTTCAGATATCAAGCGCATCCAATCACCGATCTATTTGGTTTTGGCACAAAATGACCGAAACGTAGATTCCGCTGAAACAAAAACGATCTACGAGAAAGAAGTAGCACCTCAATGGTTGCATATTCAAACAATAAGAGATGTAGAGCATTCAATGCTGAATCCGCTCATTCATCATTCAAATACTCTGATCACATTAGCAGCGATCGCCGCACCGAAAGACTTCCTGCTTAGCCAAGCGTACTTGGATCATTGTGAACATATACTTGAGCAGCTAAAAACACCTTCACATTAGGTGTTTTTTTCATGCGTTCTTTGATAAAGCAAAGAATCAAAGATCCAGTAGATGAGACTGCTCATGATAATGATAGGTATAGATACTGAACTCCCAATACCATCGATCACAAAAAGCATGACAACCATTGCGATCAGTAAATAAGCAGCAAGATAAAGTGGATGGAAAGCCTTTGGCTGCAAAGAAAACAACAACTGCAAAGGAACCGCAAAGACGAAATAACAAACAAAAAAGATGGGAACGTAAAATACCATGAACGCAGGCTCTCCCTGAATCGGTGGATAGAAGCATACGAACAGACTGAGTAAAATCGAACTAAGGAATAGTGTTATTAGGATTTTGTGAAATGATTGAAGCTTTTGCAATATGTATACTCCTTTTTTGTAAAATTTACTATATTTTATCATAAATTGATGATCTAGCATCGTTTACTGTTAATAATTGAACAACCTCAATATTACCTTTTTTTAAAAAAAATTCAGGTATTTAGATGTAAAGAAATGATTGTGATAATGACCTTTTTGCCTTTATTTGGTTCTGTAACTTTCGCCTCATGCTGATGAATGAAGGAATGTTATAAAGTAAACCCTATAGAAAGAGATCTAGCTTTGAATCCATCATATTTAAGAAAAGAGATGATCGAATGAACGTAACAAAATGGTTAGGTGCTGTCCTTCTTTCAGTTTTATTAATGTCGACAGCAGCTTGTGCCAATACAAGTACCCAAGAGAAAAATCAAAGCGAAAACGAAACCGCATCTAAGGAATCAAAGGACAAAACGACAGCCGTAGAAACAGGGAATAAGTCCTTGTCTAATATTAAGGTATTAGCGACAGGCGGGACGATTGCTGGCAGTTCAGACAGTGATACAGATACGACAGGATATAAATCTGGTTCACTTGGCATCGATAAAGTCATTGCTTCAGTTCCTCAGCTCAAGGATATTGCAAACGTAACAGGTGAGCAGGTGGCAAACGTAGGTAGTGAAAATGTGGATGATGCTCTTCTTTTAAAATTAGCTAAACGAGTCAATAAACTCTTAAACGATGATCAAGTCGATGGGATTGTCATCACACATGGAACAGATACACTTGAAGAGACCGCTTACTTTTTACATTTGGTTGTCAAAAGTGATAAACCAGTTGTAGTCGTTGGCTCAATGCGTCCAGCATCTGCTATCAGTGCGGATGGCCCGCTAAACTTGTATCATGCTGTCAAAATTGCCTCTACAAAAGAAGCAAAGGGCAAAGGGGTCATGGTCACATTAAATGACCGAATTGCATCAGCTCGTTTTATTACAAAGACAAACACGACGACAACCGATTCCTTCAAGTCTCTTGAGCAAGGCTACATTGGAGAAATTGCTGGTGAAGTGGTTTCCTTTTATAACGAACCAACAAGAAAACATACGTCTGAAAGTGAATTTGATGTATCAAAAATAAAAGAATTACCACAAGTCGATATTTTATACGGCTATCAAAATGATCAAAAATACATGTATGATGCAGCAGTAAAATCGGGAGCGAAAGGGATAGTCGTTGCCGCAGCAGGCAATGGAACGATGTCCACAGAAGCCATCAAAGGGGCAACAGATGCCGTAAAGAAAGATGTAGTCGTCGTGAGGTCAAGCCGTGCAGGAAATGGGATTGTGACCCATGAAAAAATGGATGATGAACATCACTTTGTCTCATCAGATTCATTGAATCCACAAAAAGCACGCATTCTGCTTATGCTCGCTCTAACGAAGACAAAAGATCCAAGTAAAGTGCAGGCATATTATGAAAAGTATTAATGAAGAAAGGGACCCGAAGCTTCGGGTCTTTTTTATGCGTGCTCCTGATGATGCTCTTCTGCACGTTCTGCACGTGTTTTTAAAGAGAGTAAAATATCTCGCCAAATATCGTCTACATCTGTAAGAAAATGTCCCGCTTCATCGATATAATAGGTTTTGACGTTTGGAATGCTAGGAGCTAATTTTTCTATTTCGACAAACGGAGCCATCGCATCTTCTTTTCCATGCCATACATCAACAGGGATTTGAATATCCTTCATATCGAATGCCCACGGACGCGAGAGCAAATCTGGTTCATGAATACATTCATCCACCGATTGACGAGTGGCTTCGTGTAAATGTGTCATCATCATCTCTAATTGCTCATCGGTTTGAAGAAATTGACGGTCCCATGGATGTAAATGTTTGTTCCCATTTTTGGCCAGCTTCTTAAATTTCTCTGGTTTGTTCTCAATCATTTTCTTCTGGGAACGATAGCTTGCTCTTAATAGCCAAGGGAACTTCTTACTGAGGAAAAAAGCCAATTTGTTTTCTTTGAGCATACTTTTAGGCGGTTTTCCGTCCTGAAATGGCGTTGTACTTGAAATCAGAGCGGCTGAAAGGACTCGGTTCGGCAATTGATAAGCACAGCCAGCAGCGAATGCGCCGCCTCCAGATACACCCATCACTGAAAAATGGTGAACGCCAAGATGATCTGCGACTTCCAACACATCTTTTGCCCAATCTAAAATCGTACGTTCAGGTTGAGGGGTAGATAAACCAAATCCTGGTCTGTCTAAACAGATGAGACGAACACCGAGCTCTTTAGAAATGGGGTCATCATCTAAAAACATCACTCTTGATCCAGGAGTTCCATGAAAAAAGAATACTGGAAACCCTTCAAGATCCCCGTATTCACACAAACCAATATGACGTCCATCTTGTAAATGAATACTATCCATACTTTCATCCCCTTAATAGTTTATCTAACTTAAATGTCAGAGAAAGAAACACCGGATTAAGGCGTTTCTTTCGCAATCTGATAGATTTTTTCGTATAGAGACAATAATGTTTTTAAATCTTCTTTTGGAAGCTTTGCATAGTATTTTTGAATGAGGTGCAATTGAATTTCTTCTGTATTCTTGTGAAAGTCATGACCCTTTTGAGCACAATCAACAATGATTTCCCGCCGGTTATGTGGATTAATTTCTCGTTTGACATAGCCGAGTTGTTCAAGCTTTGATACAAGCTGGCTGGCGGCACTTGCCGAAATGGAAAAGTAATCAGCTAGTTCGTTGATTGTTCTTGTTTTTGTCCGTAATAATTCAAGTGTCAGCTCTTGTTTGGCTGATAAATCTGCATATTCATGTTTTAAAAATCGTTGATACTCTTCTACATAGATGGAGCCTAGTGCATTCGAGTATTCAATGATTTTTTTACTGTAATGAATGATTTCTGCATCCAATGACATCACCTCTATTCCATTATAGGCAATGTTTATAGTTAAGTGAAGTTAAATATTAAGGTAATTTAAATGAGGAGATGGCATGAGTGATTGTTTCGACGACTTTTTCATTGTATTTTGAAAAAGATCCATTTATAATAAAAAAATAAACCAACTGGTCGGTTTTGAATTGTCCTGATGAAGAAAAGCAAGATAGAAGGGATTGTAAAAGATGACAAGTACACAAAGCGGGGCTGAAAAGAGCGAGAAGACGAAGCGAAAAATCGTCACCGCTTCACGTGATTTATTTGCAAAAAAGGGGTACTCAGAAACATCTGTGCGAGATATTCTAGAGGCGGCTGAAGTGAGTAAAGGCAATCTTTATCACCATTTTAAAGGAAAAGAGTTTTTGTTCCTTCATATCATGGAAGAGGATCACCTCTTGATGATGGAGACGTGGCATCAGGAAAAACAAACGATGCACCAGGCCATTGATCAGCTCGCAGGATTTGCAGAGCTGCTCAGTCAAATGGGCATTAACTACCCATTAATGAGAGCAAGTGAGGAATTTTGTGCAAGTGCCTTTACATCAGACGAGGTCATGGAACGGCTGAACAAGATTGACGCCGACTTTGATGATGTGATGAGAGACATCATACTTGAAGGTAACAAAGATGGCAGCTGGTCGATCCAGCATGTCGAGTCAACGGTGAAAATATTATTATCCGTTTTTTACGGATTAGACGTGTTGTATAAAAATGATCCAATCGAAGAGAAAAAAGAATTACAAAAACAAGCGATCTCATTGATTATTCACGGAATCAACCATCATGAGTAACAATTGAATCAATAAAGGGGAAACAAACATCATGCAAAAACCGATTCGTGAGCAAAAAGCTGTACTCGTTATTTTATTAAGTAACATATTTATTGCGTTTTTAGGCATTGGTCTTATTATTCCTGTCATGCCGCTATTCATGAATGTGATGCATCTAACAGGGAGTACGATGGGATACCTTGTGGCGGCGTTTGCTGTGGCTCAGCTCATTGCATCACCTATTGCAGGGAGATGGGTAGACCGCTATGGAAGAAAGATTATGATTGTGTCAGGACTATTTCTATTTGCGTTATCAGAACTCGTCTTCGGTCTTGGGACACACGTGTATGTGCTGTATTTTGCAAGGCTGTTAGGCGGTATTAGTGCGGCATTTATTATGCCAGCTGTGACTGCTTATGTCGCAGATATCACGACCGTTCAAGAAAGATCAAAGGCAATGGGATATGTATCAGCGGCCATTAGTACCGGCTTTATTATCGGACCTGGGATTGGCGGATTTATTGCAGAATACGGTGTACGCCTGCCATTCTTCTTTGCAGCAGGGATTGCCTTTATAGCCGTCATTTCGTCTATGCTTTTGCTGAAGGAGCCATTAACAAAAGAAGAGCGAGCGAAGCAGATGGATCAAGTGAAGGAATCGACCTTCTTTAAGGATTTGAAAAAATCGATCCATCCAAGCTATCTCATCGCTTTTATCATTGTGTTTGTCCTCGCGTTTGGACTGTCTGCGTATGAAACGGTCTTCAGCTTGTTTACAAATCATAAGTTTGGTTTTGGTCCAAAAGATATTGCGGTGATTATTACGGTCAGTTCGATTGTGGCGGTTATCATCCAAGTGCTGGTTTTTGGGAAACTCGTAAATACCCTAGGGGAAAAAAGAGTCATTCAGCTCTGCTTGATTGTCGGAGCGGTGCTCGCTTTTGTTTCAACTGTCGTCTCAGGATTTATGGTAGTCCTCATTGTCACATGTGTGATTTTCTTAGCGTTTGATTTATTGCGTCCAGCATTAACGACCTTCTTATCAAAAATCGCTGGCAATCAGCAAGGATTTGTCGCAGGGATGAACTCTACCTACACAAGCCTTGGTACGATTTTCGGCCCAGCCCTTGGCGGGATTTTATTCGATCAAAATATACATTTCCCATTTCTATTCGCAGGTGTTGTCTTATTTCTCGGATTAGGCTTAACCCTTATTTGGAAGGGGAAGGCGACGGTTGTATCTAATTAAGGGCTCTAACTAGGGCTCTTTTTTTTGTTCCTGTGGATAGAGTATTGAAATAATCACAAGGTCCCTGTTGATGAGGTGTTATTCATGTTAACATGATACATATTTTACCAAAATGCTAAAGGAGGATTTTTAATGCAAATTAAAGAGATTTTTTATATTCGGTGTATCTCGTGTTTGAGTGTTGTGCTCATTCATGCAATAGCCATTTTATCTAGCCCACAATCATCATCTATTCTTGTAGCACTACTCATGTTCAGTACACCGAGTTTTATTTTCATTTCTGAGTTTTTATTGGCGCATTCTTATCCAAATGGTACACCTAAAGGATTTATGTGGAAGAGAGTGAAAGCCATCTTTTTCCCATTTGCATTTATTGGGATTGTCGATGGGTTTTTGTATTCTGCATCGTTAAATGGAGGGGCAGCTGACTTCTTTAAAAGAGCTTCAGCAAATGTCTTATTGGGAAATTATATTGGTTATTTTGTTCTGATTATTTTTCAATTTTACTTTTTGCATATGTTTTTTCACAAAATGGCTAAGCGTACCTCAGCCAAATGGGTATTGCCGATCTCCTTTATCATCACAGTTGGTTATTTAAGTGTCATGAACCTCGTCAAAATCCCACAACCTCAATTACCTAATCCAATGTTCGGCTTAGAATGGATTCCATTTCCAGGTTGGTTATTCTATTTTTGTTTAGCCTATTATTGTGGAGTGAATTATCAGCAGTTTATCACAAGACTTCATCAATTTAAGTTTGCCGTGTATGGACTTGTTCTGATTTCAGCAGTGACCCTTCTAAGCAATACATATGTAGGCTTTTTCGAGCCTTCTTCTAAGAGGCCAGATGTTGTTCTTTATACAATCAGTATTGTCTTCTTATGCTTTCTCTTGTTTTCTAAAGTAAAAAGCGTTCCACCTTTCGTAGCTGTCATTAGTCAATATTCATTCACCATCTATTTGCTTCACGGGTATTTTCTAGGTATTTCTGTGTTACTATGGGGACAATTAAAAGATTATCCATTCTTTGTGGGGACATTCATAATATCAGCACTTGCAATTGCTGGACCTATCCTATTGTCTCGGTTAGCAAATCATTATAAATATGGCTATATGTTTGTCGGTAAAATCAACAGAACGAGACGAAAAACAGTCGCCTCATAAACGATTTAAAGGGGATCTTAAGAAGATGCCCTTTTTTTGTTGCCTAAAAGTACAGTGCTTTTTGCCCAAAAGTACAATTTTAATCGATCATCTCATTGCTTAGAATAAAAAGATGAAGTTCATGAAGTTGAAGAAAAAGGAGTAAGTGAATGGCAAAATTTTTATATCATTTAGGAAAAAGTGCTTTTTCTAAGCCGAAACGGATGATTATCGGTTGGTTACTTGTTTTAGTAGCTGTTGTGGCGGCAACAATAGGGACAGGTGTTTCATTTAATGGAGATATGTCGATTCCAGGAACAAAGTCAGAAAAGGCAATGGATCTCTTGGAGAAAAAGTTCCCAGCAGGTGATGATGGCGGGACGATTCGTCTGATCTTTAAAGCACCTAAGGGCGAAACATTAGAAACAAAAAAAGTAAAAAATAAATTGAACGAAACGATCAAAGAAGTCAAAAAGGATAAAGCAGTCAAGCAAGTGACGGATTTATATCAGACATTTGCTATTAGTAAAGATAAGAAAATAGGGTATGCGGATATTACATACCGGGTGAAGGCGGGTGAGGTAAAAGCATCCTCAAAAGAGAAAGTATTAGATAGTATTAAGATTTCAAGAAAGGCTGGCATCCAAACAGAATTAGGAGGCTCCGTCACATTCTCAGAAATTGAGGTAGGCGGGATTTCGGAAGTCATAGGTATTGTCATGGCCTTCTTTATTTTAGCCTTTACCTTCGCTTCATTATTGATTGCAGGACTACCGATCTTGACGGCTGTCATTGGGTTAATAATCGGCGTGATGGTCATATTAATTACCTCAAATTTTGTTGATATGTCTGCATTTAGTCTTACATTAGCTGTGATGATTGGACTTGCCGTAGGAATTGATTATGCATTATTTATCATTTCTCGATATCGACAGTTATTAGCAGAGGGTTACGAATTGAAAGAAGCAGCTGCTAGAGCTGTTGCTACAGCAGGCAGTGCTGTATTGTTTGCAGGTGTCACCGTCGTGATTGCACTATGCGGACTTGTATTAGTCGGTATACCATTTTTAGGCGTTATGGGTCTTGTAGCTGCATTCATGGTACTATCAGTTATGCTTGTGTCTCTGACAATTGTTCCTGCGATACTAGGGATTATTGGTGATAAAGTAAGCCCTTCAAGAAAGAATAAATGGTTCTCTAAATTACAATCTCAACAAAAAGAAGAAACAACAGCTTGGGGAAGGTTTATCAAAAAGTATCCAGGTAAAATCATCCTAGGTGTCATTGTATTGACTGCTCTACTCAGTTGGCCAGCACTTCATATGGAGTTGGGTCTTCCTGATAACGGTATGAAGGGGAAGGAAACAACTGAACGCAAGGGCTATGACCTGTTAGCAGAAGGGTTTGGCAAAGGGTTTAATGGGCCACTGGTTGTTATCATTGATGCCTCCCATGCAAATAACGCAATGAAATCTATTGAGAAAACAACAAAAGTATTAGAGAAGATGGATGGCATCAAACAAGTGGCACCGGCTGTTCCTAATCCATCGGGTAAGTACGCCATGCTGACCATCTTACCGAAAAGCGGTCCAGAAGATAAGGCGACAAAGCAATTAGTCAAAGATATACGAAATGAATCTAGTCAGACTGCTGCAAAGTATGATACGAAATTACTTGTTACTGGTTCTACGGCAGTTAATATAGATATTTCAGATAGACTCAGTGAAGCGTTACCGAAATTTGCAGGAGTCATTATTGGATTTGCTTTGATTTTGATGATTCTTGTGTTTAGATCATTCCTTGTTCCATTAAAAGCGGTTTTAGGATTCCTTATGACATTGACGGCTACACTAGGTTTTTCAGTCTTTGTTTTACAGGATGGACACCTTGCGCCATTGTTTGGAATACCAGCAAATGGCCCATTGTTAAACTTTATGCCTGTACTAGTGACAGGAATATTATTTGGTCTTGCAATGGATTATGAAGTCTTTTTAGTCAGTCGAATGAGAGAAGATTTCCTTCTATCAGGTGATGCGAAAAAGTCCGTTGTATCAGGTTTGAAGCACAGTGGAAGAGTAGTGACTGCCGCAGGCTTAATCATGATCCTCGTCTTTGCTAGTTTTATCTTTGCAGATGACTTGATCATTAAAACAATGGGATTAACATTGGCATTCGGCGTTCTGTTTGATGCATTTGTCATAAGAATGACTTTTATCCCAGCTTGTATGATGCTGATCGGACGAGCTGCTTGGTACTTACCCAAATGGTTCGAAAGCTGGCTTCCACGTATAGACATTGAAGGTGAGTCTATTTCTCAGAAAGATGAGAAAGAAGAGAAGGTGATTTAGTCACTGATAGTCTTACATGGTATGATTGATGATACCGCCATTACCTCGATAAAGGGTGGGCGGTATTTTTTGAGTGAATATGAGGCTCGGATGGTGATTATTTATGGCGAAACGACGGGTATACCCTTTTAATGAAATGATCTATTCGCGGATTCCAACATTATTATGGGTCATTCTTGTTTATATTGCAGCAATGATATTTCAGTTTATAACCACCCCAATAGCAATTTCTGGCCTGTTTTTTTCTGCACTTATTGCCATACATCTGATTCTGCATTGGTGGGCATTTTACTGGTTTCAGCAGAATCCATGGGTATATTTTCTGATTCAAGGAATTGTGATTCTACTGTGTGTTTCAGTCATGCAGGCGGCTTCCCCTGTGATCTTAATTGGTCTGTTACCGGTACTAATTGCGCAAAGTATTGGGGTATATTATCATACATTGAAGGTGATTTTGACAGGGCTTAGTTTTTATGTCCTTTTTTTTCTTGCCCTTATTTTGGTCAATGATACAGATGATTTGACGGTATACATTCCTATTTTGTTTTTGATTCTGATTGTAGTCATCGCATACTCCATTTTATTTTTTAGACAAGTCAAAGCTAGAATTCGTACACAAACATTTTTAAAGGAACTTGAATTGGCACATCAACAAGTGGAAGAGCTGACACTTGCAAATGAGCGTCAAAGAATGGCGAGAGATTTACATGATACCCTTGCACAAGGACTGGCAGGTATTATTATGCAGCTAGAAGCGGCCCATGCACATTTAGAGAATCAGAATGTTGAGCGTGCTCAAAGCATTATTAAAGGTTCAATGAGCCATGCGCGGACGACATTAGGTGAGGCGAGATTGGTCATTGACGACCTTCGAACATATAGCCAGGATCAATATGACTTAGCTGATTCTGTGAAAGATGAAGTGAATCGGTTTATGACGGCGACGAATATTCCAGTTCATACAAAAGTGGCTGTCTCCTATCAAGTGTCCCCTTTTCTCATCGAACATACCGTATACATTGTCAGTGAATGTTTGACGAATATTGCCAAGCATGCCAAAGCAAGTAAAGTCGAATTGGTGATGGAGCAAAAAGAAGATCACATCTCCTTGCAAATCACAGACAATGGAGTGGGTTTTGATGAGAAAAAACAAGAATCCACTTCCGGGCATTACGGTCTAATAGGTATGTCAGAACGTGCCCGACTGCTTGATGCACAGCTACACTTAAAAAGTGAAAAAAATGAAGGTACACAAGTGACGGTAACCATACCTTTGAAAAAGGAGTAAAAACAATGTCTTATCAAATTGTGATTGTCGATGATCATTTTGTTGTTAGAGAAGGATTAAAATTAATTCTTGAGACAGATCAACGATTTGATGTTGTTGGTGAAGCAGAGGATGGGGCAAAGGGGTTAGATGTCTTGAAAGAGAAGGCTCCAGACCTTGTATTACTTGACCTCAACATGCCTAACATGAGTGGGCTTGAGATGCTAAAAGAGATGCAGTCTCTTCAATTAAAAGTACCGGTCCTGATTCTCACTACCTATAACGAAGAGAAATTAATGATTGAAGGGCTGCAACTTGGAGCAAAGGGCTATCTTTTAAAGGATGCCAGCAGGGAAAATTTATTTTATACAATTGAAGCAGCTATCAGAGGAGATATTCTTCTTCAAGCAAACGTCGCTGCTAAGGTATTTGAATCAACAGAGCATCAAGTGACTCCGAACCATTTGAAAAAAGAAATAAACATGCTGACTGAAAAAGAGATGCTTGTCTTGCAAGCAGTGGCTAGAGGATTTCGAAGTAAGGAAATTGCATTTGATATGGGGATTTCTGAGAGAACTGTCAAAGCTCATTTAACAAATATTTATCAAAAGCTGGAGGTCACTTCAAGAGCGGAAGCAATTAAAGCAGCAGTAGAATTAGGGATGATTCATTTTTAGAGAGAGCGAATGATCATATGAGATGATGACAAGAAACATTGCTCTGTTAAGTTTCAGCGTCAAGTGATTTATTATCTCTTCCACTGCGGTTTCAGTATGTGTAGGAAAATGAACTCTGCCTACATAAGTAATGGTACGATCTTTGACCCGGCACTTGGCGGCATATTATCCGATCAAAATATTCATGTCCCATTTTTATTCGCAGGTAGGCTTACCCCTTATTTGGAAGGTGAAGGCGACAGAAGAGACAGCAGCAGAATAATGAATGAAGAAGTAAGAGACCTTTTAAACGAGGTCTCTTTTTTTAAGACTGCGGCTTCAGGTGTTTTAATGCCTGTGCCATGTGGATGGTTGATGACGTTTACTTATGTCATAACCTTTTCTTGTTTCTAAATAAAACCAAACCCTCATTCATAAACCTCCTTTCACAATGAGCATAGCAATAGAGGAAAGCAAATGAGAAAGAATTTTATTAGTTGCAAAGAGTCACTGCATGCGCGCATTTTTTTATATATAATGGAAGGAAAGAACATGTTTGGAAAAGGGGAGCGCCATGCATCTTTTGGAAAAGCAAAGGACAGCATCGATAAAAGAAGGGATTCGCCAGATCGATCCGGCATATCCAGTGTTTGTAGATGCGGTCATGGATGGTTTCATACAAGGGAATCTTTATGTAGATGATGCAGTGCACCCTCGTATTTATTTTCTCGAAACAGCATGCGGCATTTATTATGTTGCAGGCAAGAGAGAAGAAGAGCTGTCACACTTCTCGGCGTTTATTGTGGATATTTACGAAAGGCAGAAAAGACAAAACGGCCGATTTACCATATTTTCAGCGAATCAATCGACAGATGTGATGATGAAAAATTGTCTTGGATCACATCTGAAAGAGATGGAAAGACATGCGTACGTTTTTTCGCAAGCACAATCTTATGTTTCTGCGTCTCATTCAGGCTACAGAGTAGAGCGGACAAAAGAACAGGTGATCAATGCAAGCAGGGCTTTCACGCCTAGCTATTACGAAGCCTATTGGGGGAGAGCGGCGCGCTTTCTATCAAAAGGAATCGGAGTTGCCATCTTAGATGGTGAGAACGTGGTGAGTGAATGTGTCTCCATTTTTTCAAGTGAAGATCGTGTAGAGATAGATATTTGGACAGAAGAAGCCTGCCGGGGGAAAGGTTTAGCGCAGCTGGCGGGTCAGCATATGATCAAGAGTTGTCTTGAAAATAAGAGGACACCGCATTGGGATTGCGATGTCCATCACCTAACTTCGATCAAACTGGCAGCGGACAAAAACCTATCGATTGTTTTACAGCTCATGATGAGAAGGTTTTGAGATACCAAGCATCCATTGCAGAATGCTCAGAGCCTTCAATCGGCTCTGAAAGAAGAGAAAAGCCATATCGCTGATAAAGGCCGGTGGCTGCAGTTAATTCCTGGCGGGTTTCTAAATAACATGCTTCATAGTATGTAGGGCATATTGCAGCGCTGTATCCATCAGTTTTTTGCCAGCACCTTTTCCTTGAGCATTTGGACTCAGATAAAGCTTTTGTAATTCACATATTCCGTTAGTAAATGGAGCAATGCCTACGCCGCCCAGAATATCGCCATTCTCTTCAGCAATCCAATAGGCTGCATGAGTCAATGATTGATAGTATTCGAACAGCTGGTCAAGGTGGGGATCAGTGTAGGCGGTTCCTTCAATCGCCAGATTCGCCGATTCTAGTGACTGGCGGATAATCGCTGCGATATACGGGTTGTCTTTTTGCTCAATGGGTCTCATGTTCATTGGAAGTACCTCCATCGTCATAAAATAAAAAAAGAGAAAGTGAGTTGAAACAACATGTTTTGGCTGCAAACCGCTATTTTTACAATCGTTGTATTGAGTCTCTCATGGTGGGCAGGGAAAAAAGGCAGAAACCGTCATGCGGGTCTGATCCTCCCTATATGCTTTATTCTATTTGGATTGGTTTTATTGATAGCGAGTTTCTTCATTGGCAGATGGGAAGGCATGGCGCTTAGTATATCAAGCGTCTCTATCGTTCTCTCTTCCATGATTTGTTTGATCATCGTCACAGCGATTCAATTTTTAAAAAAAGATGTCCCTTCTTAAGCAGGGGCATCTCCACTGTTCATCTGATTGTATTCTTCACGAAGGATGCCCATGATGATCACATCTGAGTAGGTACCATTGAAATAAAGCGCTTGGCGCCTTTTTCCTTCATATTGAAATCCGGCTTTCTCATAGCTTCTGAAGGCTCTCGGATTGTGGGAAAAGACTTCGAGCTCAAGGCGATTGAGTTCTAATGTCTCAAAGGCGAATGCTTGAACCATTCGGACAGCTTCGGTGCCATAGCCTTTTTGGAAATGTTCTGGTCCATGAAGCGCAATGCGGAAGCTTGCCGTATGATTGATTGGATCAATATCCACAATCGCCGCATCCCCAATCATTTCTTTCGTGTCTAACAGACAAATGGCGAAATCTCGTCTGCTGTCATCTTGTAAAAATCGGGTGTAGGCTGAACGAATTTCTTCTAGTGTGAACGTTTTTCGTGTGCCAGTCATGTAAAGTGTTTCTTCATGCTGGCATCCTCTTTGAATACCCGGATAATCCTGTTCTTCAATCGGTCTCAAAAATAAGCGGGTCATGACGGATCACCCTCCTCTATATATCGAGATATTTCAATTAAATTCAGATCAGGATCACGGATATAAACAGATTCAACCGGACCTAATGTACCTGTGCGCCTGACAGGCCCCTCTTCAATAGGAACCACTTGCTTGCGAAGGTGCAGCAGCAAACTGTCCATATCTAAATCGGTGATAAAGCACAAATCACTAGAGCCTGGAAGTGGGTGAGCCGCTGCCGGCTCATATTCATGACCAGCTTCATGAAGATTGATCTTCTGTAAACCAAAACGAAGCGCTTTACGGCCTTCTCCAAAGGTTTCTTCCTTCATTCCTAATACGTTTGTATAAAAGCGAATGGTGTCCTCCATATGTTGTACAGTCAACACGATATGATCAAGTCGTCGTATCATCAGTTTCTCCTCCAAGTATGATCATTGATTGAACTGATTTTATTATATCATTACTTGAAGAGGATACCTTAGTGAATCACGGTGTTGAAGGCATGAAAACGGATGATGAAAAATCCATATATACTTTGTCTTTCCTTTCTGATACAATTAAAATAGAATATATGTTCTCATTTAAGATAAGGGAGTGATGGAATTGAGTCAGAAAAGGAAGCTGCTTTTTTATGGGGCAATGAGTATCGATGGCTATTTAGCGAGAGAGGATCACAGGCTCGATTGGTTAATAGGAACAGAGGGCGAAGAAGAAACGAGGTATGATGACTTTTATGCGTCAGTTGATACGCTGATCATGGGGCGAAATACATATGAGCAGGTTCTACAGCTGTCACCAGATGAGTTTCCTTATGAAGGAAAGACATGTTATATCATGTCACGTACTTTACAAGACAGTTTGAAAGGAACCCATATCATTCGTGAAGATATCTTATCTTTTATGAAAAAATTAAAACATGAAGAAGGTCAGCATATCTGGATTGTCGGCGGCGGGGAACTGCTTCAGTTTTTCATAAAAGCAGGATTGGTTGATGAGCTTTATCTTCAAATTGCTCCTGTCATGATTGGGAGAGGCATTCCCCTGTTTTCCCCAGCGGATATAGAATCCAGGTTTTCATTAAAAGAAGTCAAACAATACAAGCAGATAGCTGAATTGCATTTTGTCTTAAAAGAAGAAGATCACTGATTTGAGGTGGTCTTTTTTTTATGAAACAAACTCGTTGACAATGATATATCCTAGTGTTAGGATAAATTTATCCTAGTTTTAGGATTTCTTAAAAAGGGAGTAGTTGCCATGGTGCAGCATGAACATGAATTAGACTTAAGGCTATTCCGCGTGTGGATGAAAGCCTATCAAGCTCTTTTTACAAATATTCAAACAGACATTGAACGTTATGATATCGGATTTGAAAACTTTCAGATCCTTGAATTGCTTTATAGTAAGGGACCGCATCCCGTCCAAAAAATCAGCGACATCCTGTCAATCCCAAGTGGAAGTATGACATATGTCGTGAACAAACTAGAAAAACAAGAGCTCGTGAAAAGGCAATGTGCGCCCTCTGATAAACGTGTATTTCATGTATTACTGACGGAAAAAGGAAAGCAATTGTTTGACGACATTTTTCCTAAACACACAGATGTCATTTCACAAAACCTATCCTTTATTGAAAAAGAAGAAAAAGAACAGCTCATTGAATTATTAAAAAAAGTCGGTTTAGGTGCAAAACAACTTCACGAAAAGGGGAAACAAGATGACTCTCAGCTTTGATACATTGGTACGTGAAAGACGATCCGCATCAAATTTTTTGCCAAATATCTCGATTTCGAGAGAAGAGCTTAACAGCATTTTTGAAGAGGTCAAAATGGCACCATCTGCTTTTAACTTACAGCACACACAATATGTCGTCGTCCAAACAGAAGGTCTCAAAGAACAAGTAAGAGGAGCTGCATTTGGACAATATAAAGTGCATTCCGCCTCAGCAGCGATCATTGTACTGGGAGACCCAAAGGCTTATCAGCAAGCGGCGAACATTTATGAAGGTCTGAAAATGCTTGGCATTTTAAACACGCAGCAATACGAAGAAATGGTCAGAGAGACGATGAGCTTTTATGAACAGAGAGGAGCGGATTTTCAGAAAGAAGAGGCAATCCGCAATGCTTCATTATCTGCGATGCTGTTTATGCTCGCCGCCAAAAACAAGGGCTGGGACACGTGCCCAATGATCGGCTTTGACCCTGATGTCATGAAAAAGGTGCTCAACATCGAGTCGGATTTGGTTCCCGTGTTAATGATCACACTAGGAAAAGAAAAAGTAGAGAGCAGACAACCGAGAGGCTACCGAAAGCCTGTCTCTGAATTTGTGACATATTTATAAGATAGGGGGTTCCACTCATGGAACTAGGAATTAGTACATTTGTAGAAACAACACCTGATTTTCAAACAGGAAAAACAGTCAGTCACGCACAGCGTATTCGAGAAGTAGTCGAAGAAATTATTTTAGCAGATCAAGTCGGTCTCGATGTATTTGGCGTAGGTGAGCATCACCGTGAGGATTTCGCTGCATCGAATCCCGCTGTTGTCTTAGCGGCTGCGGCAACACAAACAAAGAATATCCGCCTGACAAGTGCAGTGACAGTCCTTTCATCAGCAGATCCTGTTCGTGTCTTTCAGGATTTTGCAACGCTAGATGGACTATCAAACGGGCGTGCAGAAATTATGGCAGGCCGTGGTTCATTTATTGAATCATTCCCGCTCTTTGGCTATGACCTTGATGACTATGAAGAATTATTTGAAGAAAAGCTTGATTTGTTGCTCAAATTACAGCAGTCTGAGCGTGTCACATGGAGCGGAAAGCATCGCCCAGCTATTCAGGATGTTGGGGTGTACCCAAGACCTGTTCAAGATCCGCTTCCAATCTGGATCGGCAGTGGAGGAAACCGTGAATCTGTCGTACGTGCTGGATTATTGGGACTGCCTTTAGTACTTGCCATCATTGGCGGAAGTCCTAGACAGTTCGCACCGCTCGTTCAGCTGTACAAGCAAGCGGCAGTGCACGCTGGACATGACCCTGAGAAATTAACCGTGGCGTCACATTCGCATGGATTTGTTGCGGAAGAAACAGAACTGGCAGCAGACCAATTCTTCCCTTCCACACAGCATGTGATGAATACGTTAGCAAGAGAGCGAGGCTGGGGACCTTATACTCGTTCTACATTTGATGCAGCGAGAACGTTAGAAGGCGCGCTGTATGTAGGAGATTCAGATGCAGTGGCAGAGAAAGTGATTCACCTAAGAAAAAATGTAGGAATCACGCGTTTTATGCTTCATGTACCAGTTGGTTCAATGCCGCATGATCAAGTATTAAAAGCCATTGAGCTATTTGGAAAAGAAGTCGCTCCTAAAGTAAGAGAAGAGGTTGCCCGCTGGGAAGCAGAGCAAGCATAACGAAAAAGGTCGATCAAGTGAATAGGCTTGATCGACCTTTTTGATGCTTAAGGATCAATGACACAAGGTTTCACTGTAGGGCATGAAGCAGCAGAAGCAAGTGGTGTGGTCGTCAAGGTGAAGAGAAAAACAAGTTGAAAACAGATGAGCCATTTTTTCATGAAATCACCTCCGTTCACAATTGTTTGACGGAATGAGATGAGGATAAAAGCACAGAAGTATAAAACACTCTCTATCCAACATAAGACAATCATATCATAATTTTCAAAAAAATGAAAAAATATCTTATATAAGTACTGAATTATGGTATGGTTATTATGTTCTACAAAAAAAGGGAGGGATTTTTTTATGAAAAAGGTCATGTCTTCTGTTTTAGTTGGAGCAATTGTCTTAACGGGTGCTGGGGTCACAACTACTCCAGTGGAAGCAAAGGAGCAAACAAACAGTGAAATAACGGCTCAGGCCAGTCGAACTGTTTCAGTAACAAGAACATATACGACATCAAACATCCCAGAAAGTATTGTATATGCAGAGGATGGCTGGGTCGGTATTTTAAAACAAACCTCTATTAAAGAATTGGGATTAGGAAAATATAGTGTCACATTTACTGGAACAGTGGTACGCGATCCAGGATTTAATTAAATAAAATGCAAAGCTGACAGGTGGACAAGCCTGTCAGCTTTTTTCATGAGGATAATAAAGAATCATTTGCAGCCGGACCATTTGTTCTCCGGTTTGTTTATATGCATGCGTACGGTCCGCTTTAAAACGAATGGAGTCGCCGGCGTTTAAGCTGTATTGCTCATCTCCAATGGATATATCAAGCGCTCCCTCAAAAACGGTAATCAATTCCTCTGTCCCGCCAATGTGTTCATTTGCATGCAGCGACCCGCCAGGATCAATTTCTACTCGGTACACTTCAAATTTCCCCCGGTTATCAAAAGGAAAAGTCGTATATACGCGATATCGCCCATCATCTTCCGTTAAAATCTGTGCATCTTCATTGCGTACTACTTTGATTTCAGGCTGTGGTGCGTGAATGAGCTCACTAAAAGATACCTTTAATCCGTTGGCGATTTTCCATAAAGTCGTGATGGTAGGGGTTGATTCTCCTCTTTCAATTTGTCCAATCATGGTTTTGCTGACACCTGTTAATTCTGCCATCTTTTCGAGGCTTAATTTCTTTTGGTCTCTAAGAAGCCTCACATTTTTAGAAATAATCGATTGTACATCTTCCATGAAAAAAACTCCTTTCTCTATTTACTTTATAAAGACCGAACGTTACAATAAAACGTAACATACGCAATAAAGTAATTAAAGTCTTAATAACGTACAAGGGAGGCGGCAACTATGATTCTTTCTATGTTGATCTATGCTTTTGTGAGCAGCTTTACCCCAGGGCCAAACAACATCATGGCCATGGTCTTTACGAATAAATATGGGGTCAAGCAAACATTTCGATTTTGTTTAGGTGTGGGTATCGGATTTCTCGTTATTTTGTGTTTGAGTTGCTTCTTTAATATCATTCTTTATCAAGTGATGCCGAAAATAGGCTGGGTCATGGCGTTCATCGGAGCTGCATACATGATTTATTTAGCGGTCAAAATCATGAAAAGTAAAGGCGGGGATGACGAAACACTTGATCGTTACAATCATTTTGTCCCTGGTATGATGCTGCAATTTATCAACCCAAAAGCGATTTTGTATGGATTGACTGTGATTTCAACATTTGTTTTGCCATATGGACAATCGAATATGCAGTATGTCATATGGACGCTGATTCTCGCACTTATTGGATTTCTCGGTACATTTAGCTGGAGCCTATTTGGCTCTTTGTATAAGCGCTTTTTGACTGCTTATGAAAGACCGTTCCAGTATGTCATGGGGCTGCTTCTAATATACAGTGCGATTTCAATGGTATGGGGTTATGTGATGTAAGTAGTCAGAAGCTTGGCCGCTGCCTGCCCATCACAACAGTATTGTAATAAAGTCCATCTGCCAGACGTTTATCCTTTTTTAATACCCCTTCAATCAGAAAGCCATGGTGCTCATATAACCGAATGGCTTTTTGGTTCGTTTCTAGCACTTGAAGTGACATCTTCTGGATGCCTTGCTGATCAGCCCAGTCAATAGAAGCGGCTAAAAGCTCTTTGCCAATGTGATAGCCCCAAACATCCTTTTGAATGGCGACCCCAAAAGTCACTTTGTGAGCAGAGCGCTTGAGTGAATGTCCCTCACATCTGGAGAAACCAACAATTTCTCCTTCAATATCAGCGACCAAAAATAAATGCCTGCTTTTTTTGGTATCATCTTGAATCAACACCTCAAAATCTTTTTCATGAAGAAAGGCTTCGCCTGGTTCACGGTCTAAATATTCTGTTTCACCATCAATTTTCAGTCTGAGCGCTGATAACTGCTTGGCATCGCCAATTGCAGCAGACCGAATACGATAGGTCAAGTCACGAACGGTGAATATGTTTTCAGAGGTAATCATAGAACACCAACCTTTCTTTCCATTATGTCTATCATACCTGAAACGTGTACATAGCAGGTGAAAGCTTTTAAGTCTGTCTTATAGATCATTATTTTTTAATCCAGCTGACCCTGGCTGGATTTTCATGATTTAGACTGAGAACTTAAATAGGCTTCTCTCACAACTGTTAAAAAGTGGTCAGCGACGGTTGATGTTTCATCTTGTCTCCATGAAACATATAAATTTACTTTTGGTGTAGTTTCTTGGATTTTTCTATAAACAACCCCTGAACGTTTTACGCTTTCTACTGAGGATGGAACCACAGAGATTCCCATTCCTGCAGCAACTAAATTCACAATCGTATGCATTTGAATAGCTTCCTGAACTACGTTTAAACTTATGCTATTTTCCCAAAAGTAGCTGATAATTAAATCATAAAATGCTGCACCTAGATGACGTGGGAACATGATAAATGGTTCATTGGCTAATAAATGAATTGGAACTTTGGGAAATGAAGCTAAAGGATGATTTTCTGGCAAAACCAAGCTTAATGATTCCTCACAACAAATTTCTGAGGTAAGTATCTTATTATTTTGGTTAGAACGAATAAATCCTATTTGAATTTCTTTCTTATATAGTGCTTTTAACTGCTGTTCTGTAGCCATTTCACATAAGACAAGATGGATGTTAGGGAAACTTTCTCGAAACCTTTTAATAATATCAATCACAATATCAGTAGAATCAACGAAACCGATCGTCAAATGACCTATTCTTCCGTCATCTGCAAGCTGTGTTGCTTTAATCGTTCTATCTACTTGAAGAAGCGTACGGCGGGCTTCTTCTAAAAATACTCTCCCCGAATCTGAAAGTTCAACCTGTCTTCTCGTTCTATGAAAAAGCGTAACACCTAACTCTTCTTCTAATTTGCGAATTTCTTGACTTAATGGAGGCTGTGCCATTTTAAGACGTTCAGCTGCCCGGCTAAAATTTAGTTCTTCAGCAACCATGATAAAATAACGTATTTGTCTCAGATCCATTTTTTATGCCCCCTATAAATTTCAACCTTGCTTATTGTGTTTTTTTAATGGAAATATTTTTAGTTATATAATATATATATATATTTATCTTAATATATATATTATACATATTAACGGCCTCTTTTTATAATGAAAGTATTCTTTCAAAAGGAGGGCATTATTATGGAGTATAGTAAACTTGGAAATAGTGGATTAACAATTAGTAAACTTGCATACGGAAACTGGATTAATCATGGTGGTAAGATAAATGAAGAAACTGCCCATGATTGTGTGAAAGCTGCTCTTGATGTTGGTATTACGACGTTTGATACTGCTGATGTTTATTCAGACACCAAGGCTGAAGAGATACTAGGCAGGTCTTTAAAAGGGATCCGGCGGGAGAGCATTGAACTATGTACAAAAGTATGTCATCCAACCGGTACTGGGAAAAACGATAGAGGATTATCACGCAAGCATATTTTGGAAAACTGTCATGCCTCTTTGCGACGTTTACAAACGGATTATATTGATATTTACTATGCACACAGGTTTGATCCAACTACACCTCTGGAAGAAACGATGTTAGCTTTCGCAGATTTAGTAAGACAGGGGAAAGTGAACTATATTGGTGTAAGTGAGTGGACAGCAGAACAAATTACTCGAGGGGCAGCGCTTGCACGAGAGCTAAAAGTCCCCCTAATTGCCAGCCAACCTCAATACTCCATGTTATGGAGAATCATTGAAAGTGATGTAATACCGACCTGTCAGCGCGAAGGACTTGGCCAGGTAGTATGGTCGCCTTTGGCCCAGGGAATCCTTACTGGAAAGTATCTCCCAGGAAAATCACTTCCGACTAATTCGCGTGCTAACTCACCTGCTGGAAAACCCTTTTTTAAAAACCTTGCTCAACGCTGGATGAATAATAATACCTTAGAGGCGATCCAAAAGCTTAAGCCCATCGCACAAGAGGTTGATCTTACTCTCGCTCAGCTTGCAATAGCATGGGTACTGCAAAATCAGAACGTTTCTGCAGCAATTATCGGTGCATCTAGTCCAGAACAGGTGAGGGAGAATGCTTTAGCATCTGAGGTGAAAATTGAAACTGAGATGATGAATCAGATTGACGAAATTCTAGGTGATCTTGTTGAGTACGATCAGAGTAAAACAGGTTAAAGCTTTTAAGTCTATCTTATAGATCATTATTTTTAATCCAGCCGACCTTGGCTGGATTTTCTTGTTGCTGTAGTTTCTTGGATCGCACACTCAGATGTTTTGTATCTGTGAAAAAGGCTAAATGAATAGTATCAAACGTGGAGGTGGAACAAATGAGTGAAGAAAAAGGACATATGGATAAAGCGAAAGGAAAAACAAATCAAGCCAAAGGTCAATTGAAAGAGAAGCTTGGCGAAGCAACAGATCATCAAAACCTGAAAGCAGAAGGGAAAAAGGATCAAGCCAAAGGAAAGCTTCAAGATAAAAAAGGGGATTTGAAAAATCACCTGAACCAGTAAATCCGAAAACATGGCACTGCTTCATGTCTCCATCATGACATGTCTTTCATCAATAAAATGAATAGATGTGTGAAAAGAATTGATTATACGCGCTCGCTATCATCATGTAGACTTGAGACAGAAGACATGATCAAGGGAGATGGTTGAGATGAAGCAAGTGTGGGAGAAAGTTGACGAGTATATCACAGACAAGTTGATTCCTAAAGATGATGTTTTGGAGCAAGCTCTTACTCATAATAAGCAAGCAGGCCTGCCAGAAATTGATGTGTCACCAGCTCAAGGGAAAATGCTTTATTTATTAGCAAAAACCAAGAATGCAAAGCGCATTTTAGAGATCGGGACACTTGGTGGATACAGTACCATTTGGTTGGCGCGTGCTCTTGAAGAGGATGGAGAACTCATCACATTAGAGGCTGTCAGCCACCATGTACAGATTGCGCAGCAAAACATTAGTAGAGCGGGCTTATCGGAACGGGTGAGCATTTTGCAAGGAAAGGCATTGGATACGCTATCTCAGTTAAAAGAGAGGGATGTGCTTCCATTCGATTTGATTTTCATTGATGCAGACAAACCGAACAACCCGAAATATCTAAAGTGGGCGTTACACTTCTCAAAAAAGGGAACAGTCATTATTGCAGACAATGTCGTCAGAAATGGAGCAGTCCTTCATGACTCTGATGGGGATGAGCGAGTTCAAGGAACTCGTGAATTTTTCAATTTACTCAAACAAGAGTCAAGAATAGAGGCTACAGCCATTCAAACTGTTGGTGAAAAGGGTTACGATGGATTTGTATACGGAATCGTAAAATGAAACAAAGCTTAACCACATGCGGTTAAGCTTTTTCTTTTAAAAAAACCATCTGGCAGTCCCCATCAGCAGGACGCCTACAAGAACAGTAAGTGATAAGCTCTTTGTCCAAACAGCGATCACGACGGTAGGAACCAAGACAGCAAGGTACATCCAGTGAATGGTGACACCTGTTGTGGTATGAATGAACAAATGCTCTGCAATTAAAGCCGTAAAGATACAAATGGGAATAAACGATAACCACTTGAGCACCACTTCAGGCAGCTCGATACTTCGTACAAATATAAAGGGAACGACCCTTGGAATCACAGTGACAATCATACAGCCGAGAATGAGCCACATCATAAAACTGCTGATCATTTATCTGTCACCACCCCAATGGTTGCGACAATTATGGTGGCTAATAGAACAGCCACGTGTGATGGAACAAAATGAAGCAGGACAAACATCGCAACGACCATATACAAAACAAGTGACAGGCGATGGGTTAATTTACTTTTAGGCACAGTTTGCAAAGAAAGAACCAGCAGTGCAGCAAACATAGCGGAAAGAGCAAAATCAAGACCAAGTGCTTCAGGATTTGAGATCCAGTGTCCAAAAATGCCGCCAAGTATACAGGCAGCAATCCAGCACAAATAAGCCGTTATGTTCAGCCCGTGCATCCACCGGTTATTCAGCTTTCCATGCTGAGCTAATTTATTCATGGCTACGCCAAAGGATTCATCAGTCAGCAATAGACCGAATCCAATATTTTGTTTTAAAGAGTAGCATGTAAAATGAGGAGCCAGCGTCAGGCTTAGTAATAAATGACGCAGATTCACAATAAATGTAGTGAGAATAATAGCGGAAAGGGGGCTTCCCGTGACAAGCAGTGCACAGATAATAAACTGTGAAGCACCTGCGTAAATAAAGATTGCTAGAAGCGCAATGTCCCATAGGCTCAACTGTGCGCTAATTCCAACAATTCCAAAGGCAAACCCGATACTCATATAACCAAGCAGGGTTGGCACACAATCTTTTATTCCCTCGAGAAATGGTTCATGTTCCGTGCTGGGAATATGTTTTTTAGCTTCAATATCCAACGACCTCTACTCCTTTTCTGCGTGACGACCTATAGTTTTACTTACTATATGAAAACGAATTTAGCATGTCAATATCCCCTTATCTTCTATTATATAAAGAAAAAAGGTGCAAAAAGGATTGAAGTCATCCAGAATCTGTTATAAAGTATCAGAAAATAAAAAAATTGGAGTGACGACAATGCTGTGCAAACCTTTGTTTGAACATGATGTTCCAAATGCCCTCCGTCCATAACGGAGAGTGATCTCCGTTTGTGGATATGGTATTCAAAATATCCAATAACGGAGGGAAAATGATGAATGAAAAATATATAGGCGCCCTTTACCTAGCAATCGCAGCAAGTATTTGGGGCGGCATGTACGTTGTTGTCAAAGTAACAGTAGCGGTTGTTCCGCCACTTGAACTCGTCTGGATGAGATATGCTGTAGCAGGAGTCGTGTTGGTGATCACCATTTGGCGCTTGGGCTATTCCTTTCGATTAGATAAAAAAGATATCCCCCTTATGGTGTTGATTGGGCTGATCGGAAATTTCCTTTCAATCGTGACCCAAGAAATTGGGACGATGTATACCTCTGCACAAATGGGGGCTGTTATTACATCTGCAACTCCTGCGTTTATGGTGCTGTTTGCTTTCTTTCTATTAAAAGAAGCCATGACTGTTCGAAAATGCGCATCCATCCTGCTTGCTACAGCAGGTGTATGGCTCATGATTGGACCAGTTGCAGTACAGACAGATGAATTTGTCGGTGGTCTTTCATTGGTCTTCGCTGCTTTAACATGGGCGCTGATGTCTGTTTTGCTCAAACGTGTCCCAGGAAAGTACCCTCAGGTGGTGACAACCACATATGCGATCATCATTGCATTCATTGTTTTAACACCGCCTGTATTATTTCGTTTACCTCACCTAGATGTGGAACAGATGGCAAGGCCGGAGATTTGGGGCGGTATTCTTTATCTAGGCATCATCTCAACAGCTCTAGCATTCTTTTTATGGAATAGAGGGCTTCAATTAATGGATGCCTCAAGCGGCGGTTTGTTCTTTTTCTTTCAACCGATCGTAGGTGCCGTTCTTGGCTGGCTGCTTTTGGGAGAAGAAATGGGATTACGCTCATTCATTGGCATTCTATGTATCTTTGCAGGTGTCTATACTGTGCTGCGTCAAAAGGAATAAAAGAAGATGTCCCTTGTAATAGGGGCTCCTCTTTATAAATGAGAGATTGAGAGAGGATGGAGGGAAATAGGATGATACAATTTCCACAATTACAAAAAGGACAAACAATTGGCGTCACAGCACCTTCCTCAGGTGTACAGCCGTCTTTGCATGACATGTTTCAGCTCTCATGCGAGCGAATGAAAAAAAGAGGCTATGATGTCATATGTGGAGATACGGTATGGCACCAGGAAAAGGCAAAATCAGCTCCTGCCGTAGAACGAGCAAAGGAGCTTCAGTACATGATGACCTGTGATGAGATTGATCACATCATCCCGCCATGGGGAGGGCAGCTTCTGATGGAGGTGTTAGAGCACCTTGATTTCTCATCGATGCAAAAAAAGTGGATTCTTGGTTACTCAGATACGAGTGCGCTTCTGCTGGCGTTAACTTTAAAAACAGGCATTGCCACTGCGCATGGACCGAACCTAGTAGATCTTCAGGGAGAAGAGCTTGATCAAACGACTGTCATGTGGGAAGAAGTACTTTCAACAAAAGGGGAAATGGACATCAGCCAATATTCTTCATCAATGTATCAAAAGGAATGGCAGTATGACAATCCGATTGAACATGTTTTTCATTTAACAGAACCGACCGCATGGCATACGGTTGATCGACAAGAAAAGATGGTAAAGGGGAGGCTAATGGGCGGCTGTATTGATGTCATACGCCACTTAGCTGGGACGCCTTTTGGAGATGTCAAAGCTTTTCAAAAAACATTCTTAAAAGATGAACCAATTCTTTGGTACTTTGAAAACTGTGAATTAAATGCTGTAAGCGTGAAGAGATCGCTTGTTCAATTGAAACTAGCAGGATGGTTTGACCATTGTTCAGGTATTATGTTTGGGCGAAGTGCAGTAGATGTGCCTGTGGAAGGGTATCAGTATCATGATGTATATGAAGAATTACAAAAGGAATTACAAATCCCCATTTTTTACGATATAGATTGTGGGCATGTCCCGCCGCAAATGACGCTAATTAATGGCGCATATGCAGAAGTGCAGCTGCAACCTCAAGGCAAAGCGGTCCTAAAGCAAGCATTTTTATCATAAGAAAAGGAAAGGGGAAGCCCTTTCCTTTTGTTTTCTTTTCAGCGTGATAGAAAACCTTTGAAGTCTAGGAAGGACGAGTACCGGAGCGGAGCGAATTTGACATTCGTGAGCACCGGAGCGCAGGACTGACAACGAATGCGAGGGTTTGTCTACACGCTGAAGGAAAGGGGAAGCCCTTTCCTTCATATAACACTACATTCCTTTTGTTTCTTCACCTGCTTTTGGAACTTCCCAAGCAGACTCGCGGAATACTTTCTCCCATTTCGATACGACAATACATGCAACGGCATGACCTGGAACATTCACACCTGTTCGTGCCATATCCATAATTCGATCGACACCGGCGATAATGGCGACGCCTTCTGCTGGAAGACCTACTGCATGGGCGGTTGCCAAAAGGACGACGAGTGAACCGGATGGCACCGCTGCAATCCCTTTACTCGTTAACACAAGAACAAGCATCATCAAAAGCTGCTGTGACAAACTCATGTCGACACCAAACGCTTGTGCAAGAAACACACAGGAAACCGATAAATATAAACTGGACCCATCACAATTGAGAGAAAGACCAGATGGAATGACAAAGGAGACAATTCTTTTCGGACAGCCGTATTTCTCCATTCGTGACATAAGCTGAGGAAGGACGGTTTCTGTACTTGTAGTAGAGAAGGCAACCAAGAACAAATCCCAAATCATTTTTAAAACTTCGAAGTAGTTAAAACGGAAGATCAGTGCGACCAGAGGGAACAAAGCAAAGAGAATAATGAATAAACCTAAAAATACAGTCCCAACAAGCTTCATCATCGGGATTAATAACACAATGCCATATTGACCAACAGAAGCAGCCATTAATGCAAGCACTCCAATAGGTGCTGTCACCATGACCATCTGCGTTAGCTTAAACATAATTTGTGCCACTGATTCAAAGAAGTTGAGAACAGGAGCGGATGCCTTACCGATACCGCTAGCCGCTACACCAAATAATATGGCGAAGAAAATGACAGCTAGTAAATCATTTTGAGCCATGACATCGACGATATTCGTTGGAATGATATCGAGTACCATTTGTTTAAAGTCGACGACTTTCTGCGTATAGCCGTCTAATTCACCAATATCTTTCTTAGCTAATTTAGAGAAATCAAGGCCAACGCCAGGCTTTAGAACATTAGCCAGCAATAGACCAATTCCTAGAACGATGGTTGTGATGACCTCAAACCAAATGATCGTCTTTAATCCTAGGCTTCCCATTTTCTTCATACCACCACTGCCGGCTGCACCAATAACAATGGTAGAGAAAACGATAGGAACAACAATCATTTTAATCAACCTGATGAATCCATCTCCAATTGGCCTGAGAGCCATCCCGAAGTCAGGAAAGAAATGGCCGATAAGAGCTCCTATCACCAAAGCGATCATGATTTGAAAAGCGACGAACTTTTTCATCATCTCCTACCCCCTTTAAATGCTTGGAAAATTTTAAGAATTTTCCAATAAATAAAAATTCTATGTGACCATGTTTTGTCCTCCTTTGGATTTAGAAAGATTTTATTTAAGAATCATTGGAATTATGAAGAAAGGGAAGAAAATAGGGCTATTGCATTTCTATTTATCTAAGAAAAAACGACTTCTTAAAAAACATGAAACTTTTTTAGAAAAATGTATTGACCCTTTTATGTGATCCATGGTATATTTTTATTCGTCGCTGATGACGTATTTGAAACAAAGACATTCAAACACATGCGACAAACAAATCTCAAAAAGATATTGACTTGATAAAAACGATATGTTAAGATAATTAAGTCGCCTGATTAAGCGCCCGTAGCTCAATTGGATAGAGCGTTTGACTACGGATCAAAAGGTTAGGGGTTCGACTCCTCTCGGGCGCGCCAATACAAACCACGCGGGTGTAGTTTAGTGGTAAAACCTCAGCCTTCCAAGCTGATGTCGTGAGTTCGATTCTCATCACCCGCTCCATTTTTTGAAATATGATCTTTGAAAACTAAACAAGACAAAACGTACCTGTTAATTCGAGTTTTTATAAAAAATCCTATGTTATATCATAGGTAGTCAGTCAAACTGGCGAGGCAGGAAATGATCACATGCTAAGTTCGCTACATCGTGTAGCAACGCATGTGTGATATGCATCCTGCATACCTCGGAGAGTTTGATCCTGGCTCAGGACGAACGCTGGCGGCGTGCCTAATACATGCAAGTCGAGCGAACAGAAGGGAGCTTGCTCCCGGATGTTAGCGGCGGACGGGTGAGTAACACGTGGGTAACCTGCCTGTAAGACTGGGATAACTCCGGGAAACCGGAGCTAATACCGGATAGTTCCTTGAACCGCATGGTTCAAGGATGAAAGACGGTTTCGGCTGTCACTTACAGATGGACCCGCGGCGCATTAGCTAGTTGGTGGGGTAATGGCTCACCAAGGCGACGATGCGTAGCCGACCTGAGAGGGTGATCGGCCACACTGGGACTGAGACACGGCCCAGACTCCTACGGGAGGCAGCAGTAGGGAATCTTCCGCAATGGACGAAAGTCTGACGGAGCAACGCCGCGTGAGTGATGAAGGTTTTCGGATCGTAAAGCTCTGTTGTTAGGGAAGAACAAGTGCGAGAGTAACTGCTCGCACCTTGACGGTACCTAACCAGAAAGCCACGGCTAACTACGTGCCAGCAGCCGCGGTAATACGTAGGTGGCAAGCGTTGTCCGGAATTATTGGGCGTAAAGGGCTCGCAGGCGGTTTCTTAAGTCTGATGTGAAAGCCCCCGGCTCAACCGGGGAGGGTCATTGGAAACTGGGAAACTTGAGTGCAGAAGAGGAGAGTGGAATTCCACGTGTAGCGGTGAAATGCGTAGAGATGTGGAGGAACACCAGTGGCGAAGGCGACTCTCTGGTCTGTAACTGACGCTGAGGAGCGAAAGCGTGGGGAGCGAACAGGATTAGATACCCTGGTAGTCCACGCCGTAAACGATGAGTGCTAAGTGTTAGGGGGTTTCCGCCCCTTAGTGCTGCAGCTAACGCATTAAGCACTCCGCCTGGGGAGTACGGTCGCAAGACTGAAACTCAAAGGAATTGACGGGGGCCCGCACAAGCGGTGGAGCATGTGGTTTAATTCGAAGCAACGCGAAGAACCTTACCAGGTCTTGACATCCTCTGACAACCCTAGAGATAGGGCTTTCCCTTCGGGGACAGAGTGACAGGTGGTGCATGGTTGTCGTCAGCTCGTGTCGTGAGATGTTGGGTTAAGTCCCGCAACGAGCGCAACCCTTGATCTTAGTTGCCAGCATTTAGTTGGGCACTCTAAGGTGACTGCCGGTGACAAACCGGAGGAAGGTGGGGATGACGTCAAATCATCATGCCCCTTATGACCTGGGCTACACACGTGCTACAATGGACAGAACAAAGGGCTGCGAGACCGCAAGGTTTAGCCAATCCCATAAATCTGTTCTCAGTTCGGATCGCAGTCTGCAACTCGACTGCGTGAAGCTGGAATCGCTAGTAATCGCGGATCAGCATGCCGCGGTGAATACGTTCCCGGGCCTTGTACACACCGCCCGTCACACCACGAGAGTTTGCAACACCCGAAGTCGGTGAGGTAACCTTTATGGAGCCAGCCGCCGAAGGTGGGGCAGATGATTGGGGTGAAGTCGTAACAAGGTAGCCGTATCGGAAGGTGCGGCTGGATCACCTCCTTTCTAAGGATATATGGAGCAGCGTGCGTTTTCGTCTTGTTTAGTTTTGAAGGATCATTCCTTCAAGACATGTCTCTAGCGAGACAGGATTGTTCTTTGAAAACTAGATAACAATAAGTAATACATTCACATTGAATGCAATGCAAAGTTCATCACACATAGTGATTCTTTCTAAAGTAAGAAATGGTTAAGTTAGAAAGGGCGCACGGTGGATGCCTTGGCACTAGGAGCCGATGAAGGACGGGACGAACACCGATATGCTTCGGGGAGCTGTAAGCAAGCTTTGATCCGGAGATTTCCGAATGGGGAAACCCACTGCTCGTAATGGAGTAGTATCCATACTTGAATACATAGAGTATGAGAAGGCATACCCGGGGAACTGAAACATCTAAGTACCCGGAGGAAGAGAAAGCAAATGCGATTCCCTGAGTAGCGGCGAGCGAAACGGGAACAGCCCAAACCAAGAGGCTTGCCTCTTGGGGTTGTAGGACACTCTATACGGAGTTACAAAGGAACGATATAAGCGAAGAGGTCTGGAAAGGCCCGCCAAAGAAGGTAACAGCCCTGTAACTGAAATGTTGTTCTCTCCAGAGTGGATCCTGAGTACGGCGGAACACGTGAAATTCCGTCGGAATCCGGGAGGACCATCTCCCAAGGCTAAATACTCCCTAGTGACCGATAGTGAACCAGTACCGTGAGGGAAAGGTGAAAAGCACCCCGGAAGGGGAGTGAAATAGATCCTGAAACCGTGTGCCTACAAGTAGTCAGAGCCCGTTAAAGGGTGATGGCGTGCCTTTTGTAGAATGAACCGGCGAGTTACGATCCCGTGCAAGGTTAAGCAGAAGATGCGGAGCCGCAGCGAAAGCGAGTCTGAATAGGGCGCATGAGTACGTGGTCGTAGACCCGAAACCAGGTGATCTACCCATGTCCAGGGTGAAGTTCAGGTAACACTGAATGGAGGCCCGAACCCACGCACGTTGAAAAGTGCGGGGATGAGGTGTGGGTAGGGGTGAAATGCCAATCGAACCTGGAGATAGCTGGTTCTCTCCGAAATAGCTTTAGGGCTAGCCTCAAGGTAAGAGTCTCGGAGGTAGAGCACTGATTGGACTAGGGGCCCCTACCGGGTTACCGAATTCAGTCAAACTCCGAATGCCGATGACTTATCCTTGGGAGTCAGACTGCGAGTGATAAGATCCGTAGTCGAAAGGGAAACAGCCCAGACCGCCAGCTAAGGTCCCAAAGTATACGTTAAGTGGAAAAGGATGTGGAGTTGCTTAGACAACCAGGATGTTGGCTTAGAAGCAGCCACCATTTAAAGAGTGCGTAATAGCTCACTGGTCGAGTGACTCTGCGCCGAAAATGTACCGGGGCTAAACGTATCACCGAAGCTGCGGACTGTTCTTACGAACAGTGGTAGGAGAGCGTTCTAAGTGCTGTGAAGTCAGACCGGAAGGACTGGTGGAGCGCTTAGAAGTGAGAATGCCGGTATGAGTAGCGAAAGACGGGTGAGAATCCCGTCCACCGAATGCCTAAGGTTTCCTGAGGAAGGCTCGTCCGCTCAGGGTTAGTCGGGACCTAAGCCGAGGCCGAAAGGCGTAGGCGATGGACAACAGGTTGATATTCCTGTACCACCTCCTCACCATTTGAGCAATGGGGGGACGCAGGAGGATAGGGTAAGCGCGGTATTGGATATCCGCGTCCAAGCAGTTAGGCTGGGAAATAGGCAAATCCGTTTCCCATAAAGGCTGAGCTGTGATGGCGAGCGAAATTTAGTAGCGAAGTTCCTGATTCCACACTGCCAAGAAAAGCCTCTAGCGAGGTGAGAGGTGCCCGTACCGCAAACCGACACAGGTAGGCGAGGAGAGAATCCTAAGGTGATCGAGAGAACTCTCGTTAAGGAACTCGGCAAAATGACCCCGTAACTTCGGGAGAAGGGGTGCTTCTTAGGGTGTTAAAGCCCCGAGAAGCCGCAGTGAATAGGCCCAGGCGACTGTTTAGCAAAAACACAGGTCTCTGCGAAGCCGTAAGGCGAAGTATAGGGGCTGACGCCTGCCCGGTGCTGGAAGGTTAAGAGGAGCGCTTAGCGTAAGCGAAGGTGCGAATTGAAGCCCCAGTAAACGGCGGCCGTAACTATAACGGTCCTAAGGTAGCGAAATTCCTTGTCGGGTAAGTTCCGACCCGCACGAAAGGCGCAACGATCTGGGCACTGTCTCAACGAGAGACTCGGTGAAATTATAGTACCTGTGAAGATGCAGGTTACCCGCGACAGGACGGAAAGACCCCGTGGAGCTTTACTGCAGCCTGATATTGAATGTTGGTACAGCTTGTACAGGATAGGTAGGAGCCTTGGAAACCGGAGCGCTAGCTTCGGTGGAGGCATCGGTGGGATACTACCCTGGCTGTATTGACCTTCTAACCCGCTGCCCTTATCGGGCAGGGAGACAGTGTCAGGTGGGCAGTTTGACTGGGGCGGTCGCCTCCTAAAATGTAACGG
The DNA here is from genome assembly GCF_038003425.1 of Bacillus sp. FSL K6-1145. Classification (NCBI taxonomy): domain Bacteria; kingdom Bacillati; phylum Bacillota; class Bacilli; order Caryophanales; family Bacillaceae; genus Bacillus; species Bacillus sp. FSL K6-1145. The sequence continues at coordinate 589,048 of NZ_JBBOPC010000001.1, forward strand.
AGGCGCCCAAAGGTTCCCTCAGAATGGTTGGAAATCATTCGCAGAGTGTAAAGGCACAAGGGAGCTTGACTGCGAGACCTACAAGTCGAGCAGGGACGAAAGTCGGGCTTAGTGATCCGGTGGTTCCGCATGGAAGGGCCATCGCTCAACGGATAAAAGCTACCCCGGGGATAACAGGCTTATCTCCCCCAAGAGTCCACATCGACGGGGAGGTTTGGCACCTCGATGTCGGCTCATCGCATCCTGGGGCTGTAGTCGGTCCCAAGGGTTGGGCTGTTCGCCCATTAAAGCGGTACGCGAGCTGGGTTCAGAACGTCGTGAGACAGTTCGGTCCCTATCCGTCGCGGGCGCAGGAAATTTGAGAGGAGCTGTCCTTAGTACGAGAGGACCGGGATGGACGCACCGCTGGTGTACCAGTTGTTCTGCCAAGGGCATCGCTGGGTAGCTATGTGCGGACGGGATAAGTGCTGAAAGCATCTAAGCATGAAGCCCCCCTCAAGATGAGATTTCCCATTCCGCAAGGAAGTAAGATCCCTGAAAGATGATCAGGTTGATAGGTCTGAGGTGGAAGCGTGGTGACACGTGGAGCTGACAGATACTAATAGATCGAGGACTTAACCTATATTCTAATGTGAAGTTTGAACATTGTTATCTAGTTTTGAGAGAACATTCTCTCCATCAGGTTTGGTGGCGATAGCGAAGAGGTCACACCCGTTCCCATACCGAACACGGAAGTTAAGCTCTTCAGCGCCGATGGTAGTTGGGGGTCTCCCCCTGTGAGAGTAGGACGCCGCCAAGCTTGTTATATTTATATCGTCGCGGGGTGGAGCAGTTCGGTAGCTCGTCGGGCTCATAACCCGAAGGTCGCAGGTTCAAATCCTGCCCCCGCAACCAAAATGGTCCGGTAGTTCAGTTGGTTAGAATGCCTGCCTGTCACGCAGGAGGTCGCGGGTTCGAGTCCCGTCCGGACCGCCATTTTTATGACTTGTAAACGAAAACGTATAGTTTCGTTTTTTTTTATGTCTTTTTCTTTTCATACGTATCCAATATACATTGAATGGCTTTGTGTTTGGTTACACGTTATGTAAAAAGAAAAGATAGATCACTTCAACCCAGCCTGGTTTTTTCATACCAGGCTTTCTTTATATCATTTTTAATTGAAACTGAAACTCATATTGGCTTACACTAATACTAATTATGTCTGACATCGTGTCTATTCAATCAATTGATTGCATGAAGGGGCTGTCTTTTTATGGATGAATTTGATCTTATTCGCCGAATTACACCAAAAGAAACACATCAGCGTTCTTTGGTTATGGGTATCGGAGATGATGCAAGTGTTTATCAACCTCATTCACATTGTGAAGAGGTCGTTTGTGTTGATACAATGGTGGAGCATGTTCATTTTCGCTTTGATTTTTCCACACCTTTTGAGATTGGCTTTAAAGCACTAGCGGTCAATGTCAGTGATATCGCCGCAATGGGAGGAACCCCAAAGTATTATCTTGTATCAATTGCGATCCCGCCTCATGGTGATGAGACGATCGTTTCAGCTCTTTACGAGGGAATGAGAGCATTGGCTGATACTTATCATATGGATTTGATTGGTGGAGATACGGTTGCCACTCGCAGTGACTTTGTCATTACAGTGACGGTCATTGGCGAGGTACCAAATGGAAAAGCTTGTTATCGTCACAGTGCTCAGACAGGAGACGTCGTCTTTGTCACAGGTGAGCTTGGTTCATCAGCTGCTGGCTTATCACTTTTAATGAACGAAGTAGCCCCTCCCAAGGCAGTCGACACAGCCTTTTTTCTTGAGCGTCATAAAAAGCCTCAGCCCCACATTGCTGCTGGCCTCATTTGCTCAAGCTTCCCGCGGGTCACCTTGAATGATGTGAGTGATGGATTAGCGAGTGAGCTGAATGAGATAGCTGAAGCGAGTCGTGTGACGATAGAGATAGAAGCAAACAAGCTCCCAGTACATCCAAATTTACCAGTGCTGCGTAAAGACTGGCTGGAATGGGTGTTATTTGGCGGGGAAGACTTTGTATTAACTGGTACAATTTCAGAGGCTGATTGGGATAGCTTTGAAATGCAATGTAGAAAAAAAGACATTCAAGTCAAACGCATTGGACAAGTCAAAGGTGATCAAGCAGCAAGCGTACTATTAAAAGACAATGAACAGCAAACAATGTTAATGAAAAAAGGATATAATCATTTTAAGAAATGAGGTGACATCCACTGTGAAATTAACGTGGACGACAAAAGGTGCGGATGAGACGAAACGAATTGCCGCTGCATTGGCCAAACTTGTGATGCCAGGCGATGTTTTGACATTAGAAGGAGATTTAGGCGCAGGCAAAACGACTTTTTCAAAAGGTTTTGCAGGAGGCTTAGGGATTACCCGTATCGTCAACAGCCCTACCTTTACGATTATTAAAGAATATACCGATGGCAGACTGCCACTTTATCATATGGATGTGTACCGCATGGAAGATGCGGAAGAAGATATCGGGCTCGAAGAATATTTTGAGGGCGAAGGTGTATGCTTGGTTGAGTGGGCACATCTCATTGGACCTCAATTGCCTTCCTCCTACTTGAAAATAGAAATGCTAAGAACAGAACGTGAAGAAGAACGTCATCTCACGTTTAGTGCAAAAGGGGAACGCTATGAGACCCTTTGTAAGGAGATGAAAGAATTTGACCATACTGGCAATTGATACGTCAAACCATACACTAGGAATTGCCCTTGTCAAAGATTCCACAGTGATTGGCGAGAGCATTACGTATTTAAAAAAGAACCATTCCGTCCGAGCGATGCCGACTGTTGAGGCATTGATGAAAGAATGTGGTGTAGCCCCAAGTGAACTAAGTAAAATTGTTGTAGCAAAAGGACCTGGTTCCTACACTGGGGTCCGAATTGGTGTGACCATTGCCAAAACACTCGCATGGACGCTGTCTATCCCGATATCAGCTGTTTCGAGTTTAGAAACACTTGCGGCAAATGGTCAATACTTTGATGGATGGATCTCGCCACTATTCGATGCGAGAAGAGGACAAGTATATACTGGGCTATATACGTTTAAAGAAGGAAAAATCAAAGAGATCAAACCAGACCAAAATATCTTGCTCACGGATTGGCTTCATGAGCTGAAGCAGACAGGAAAGCCTGTCCTATTCCTTGGACAGGATGTGCATCTTCATGAAGAAAGCATTGGCTCCATTTTAGGAGAAACGGCTGTGATAGCGGAGGGAGCTTTTCATAACCCAAGACCTTCAATGCTTGCGTTTTTAGGGGCATATCGTCCTGCTGAAGATGTCCATCAGCTTGTTCCTAACTATATTCGTTTGGCAGAAGCGGAAGTGAAATGGCTTGAAGGACAAAAATAATCTCAACATAACCGAGATTCGAAAAATGACGGTAGCGGACATTCCAGAGGTATATACGATTGAAGTGCATTCGTTTACTGCGCCTTGGAAAAAAGAATCATTTGTCTATGAGATTCTCCATAACCAGTACAGCCATTATTTCCTCATTGAAGAAGATGAGCAGCCTGTTGGCTATTGCGGGGTCTGGATCGTCATGGACGATGCACAAATTACGAACATTGCGATTCTCCCTGAGCATAGAGGAAAGGGTTACGGGGAAGCGTTGCTGCGATATGTCATGGAATTTTGTAAAGAAAAAAAGACAGATCATCTTTCTTTAGAGGTGCGGGTGTCGAATACACCTGCACAATCCCTTTATGAAAAGCTTGGTTTCAGACCAGCTTCTATTCGAAAGAATTATTATACGGATAATGGGGAAGATGCATTGGTCATGTGGGTGAATATAAATGAGTGAACAAACAGATCGATTTATATTAGGTATAGAGACAAGCTGTGATGAAACAGCGGCATCTATTGTGAAAAATGGGAAAGAAATTGTAGCGAATGTTGTCGCATCGCAAATAGAAAGCCATAAACGATTTGGCGGAGTTGTCCCAGAAATTGCTTCAAGGCATCACGTGGAGCAAGTCACCATCGTGTTAGAAGAAGTGATGGCACAGGCCAATATGAGCTTTCAGGATTTAGATGCCATTGCTGTCACAGAAGGACCGGGCTTAGTTGGTGCTCTTCTGATCGGTGTCAATGCAGCCAAGGCACTGAGCTTTGCTCATCAAATTCCTCTTGTTGGTGTACATCATATCGCGGGGCATATTTATGCAAACCAACTTGTAGATGAATTGCAGTTTCCATGTTTGGCTCTTGTCGTCTCTGGTGGACATACTGAGCTTGTACTAATGAAAGAGCACGGGTCTTTTGAGGTTATCGGAGAAACATTAGATGATGCGGCTGGAGAAGCATACGATAAAGTGGCCCGGACGATGGGTCTCCCGTATCCAGGCGGACCTCATATTGATCGGTTAGCACATGAAGGAGAGCCAACGATTAAGCTTCCACGTGCATGGCTTGAAGAAGGTTCTTATCACTTTAGCTTTAGTGGATTAAAATCAGCTGTTATTAACACACTACACAATGCATCTCAAAAGGGAGAAACAATTGCTCCAGAGAATTTGGCAGCAAGTTTTCAAGCAAGTGTCATTGAGGTGCTTGTTGGGAAAACATTAAAAGCGGCTGAGGCCTATGGCGTCAAGCAGGTTGTCCTAGCTGGTGGAGTCGCTGCCAATAAAGGACTGAGAGAAGCCTTAACGATAGCATTCACGAAGCTTCCTGACGTGAAGGTCATTATTCCACCATTATCTCTTTGTACAGACAATGCAGCCATGATCGCTGCTGCTGGAACCATTGCGTTTGAAAAAGGTATAAGAGGCGATATGGCGATGAATGGGCAGCCAGGCTTACCGCTTGTCTCATATGAATGAAAACTCCTGTGGATACACAGGTTTTTTTCATTTTTAATGAAAGCGATTTATTCACAAGTAAACGTGATATATCCACAATTGTTAGAAAATTTCGTTTTAAAATGAAGTGGATGTGCGCAAATACGTTCTTTTATGTGGATATGTGATTAAATCTCTGTGTATAAAGTGGATAAGTCCGATTTTTAAAAGAATAATAAAGAAGTTATTGTGGATATTAATGTGGATAAGAAATCTTCACTAAAAGAAAAAAGAGCACCCATTAGGGCACTCTTTACGATTCGGATAGCTCTTCCCACTCTGCCAAAAGGGATTCCAGCTCTTGATGAAGTGTATCGTTTTCTGTTTGAATGTTTTGGACCTTCTCGTGATCTTGAAAAATAGCAGGATCACATAGAAGCTCTTCATTTTCACCAAGCTTCGCTTCAATGACAGCAATCCGTTCTTCAATTTCCTCGATTCTGCGCTGCTTTTGTCTCTCTTTCTTTTTCAGTTCTTTTTCTTCCGCATAAGAAAGCTTTGCCGTTTCAACTGGCTTGGCTGCTTGTTTTTTCAGCGCCTCATTTTCTTGAATCGCTTCAAGCTCTAATTGTTCATTTTTCTTTTCAAGGTAGTAGTCATAATCACCGAGATACTCTTTTGTTTCTGTAGGCGACAGTTCGAATACTTTCGTTGCCAGACGGTTGATAAAATAACGGTCATGAGACACAAATAAGATGGTTCCTGGGTAATCAATCAGTGCATTTTCTAAAATTTCCTTACTATCTAAGTCTAAATGGTTCGTAGGCTCATCAAGTATCAGGAAATTGGCTTTTTGGAGCATCAGCTTTGCCAGGGCAAGGCGCGCTTTTTCTCCACCGCTTAATGCATGAACGGGCTTTAAGACGTCGTCACCGGAAAAGAGGAAGTTCCCTAAACATGTTCGAATTTCTTTTTCATTCATATGAGGATAGTCATCCCAAAGCTCATTCAGCACTTTTTTGGAGGATGTCAGTTTGGCTTGTTCTTGGTCATAGTAGCCGATTGTGACATGAGATCCAAAGGTGATGTCGCCTTTTACAGGCTTTATTGTGTTCGTTAACGTTTTTAAAAGGGTTGATTTCCCGATCCCATTAGGACCAATGAGTGCCACGCTATCCTCTCGTTTGATCTGAAAAGAAAGAGAGGATAGGAGCGGTGTTTTTTCATCATAACGAATGTCGAGATCATGTACCTTCAGCACATCATTGCCGCTTTGTCTCGTAATATCAAAATGAAAGTTTGCAGATTTTTCATCACCTAATGGCTTATCTATACGATCCATCCGTTCCAGTTGCTTGCGTCTGCTCTGAGCGCGCTTTGTGGTTGAGGCTCTTGCTAGGTTGCGATCTACGAAATCCTGAAGCTTTGAGATTTCTTCTTGCTGCTTTTCGTAAAGCTTCATATCGCGCTCTAGCTGCTCAGCTTTCAGATCAAGATACTTACTATAGTTGCCTGCAAACTTTTTCATGGCAGTTCTTGAGACTTCATAAACATGGTTCACCACTTTGTCTAAGAAGTAGCGGTCATGGGACACGATCAGAATGGCGCCTGTATAATTTTGCAAATACTGCTCCAGCCATGATAAGGTATCAATATCTAAATGGTTGGTCGGCTCGTCCAGAATTAAGAGTTCTGGTTTCATTAATAAGAGCTTTCCAAGCGCTAGACGGGTTTTCTGGCCGCCGCTTAAGGATTGAACGGTTGTCCCATCTTCAAAGTGACTAAAGCCGAGCCCATGAAGAATGGAGCGGACGTCTGCTTCGTATTGATAGCCGCCTTGGTCTTTAAATTCCTGCTGTAGTCTGTCATAGGTTTTCATGAGGGAATCTAGCTCAGAACCTGTAGAGGAAGCCATTTTCTCCTCGATGGTTCTCATCTCTTGTTCCATCTTTTTCAAATGATCAAAAACCGATAATAATTCGTCTTTTAACGTACGTGTAGACGTCACATCGGTATGCTGTGCTAAATAGCCGATCGATAGGTCTTTCGGTTTGATGATCTCACCTTGCTCGTAAGACAATTGACCGGCAATGATTTTCAAAAGGGTGGATTTGCCTGCGCCGTTACGACCTACAATGGCAATCCGATCCCTTGCTTTGACTTCCAATTTTATATTCGTTAAAACGGTATCAGCACCAAACGATTTGGACAGCTGATTCACTTGTAGAATCATCATGTAACTTCACCTCTGCTATAATATGTTAAGTGTAGCTTATCAGCAGTAAACCAGCAAATGTTACATACAATCGCCATATTCAAATGAAAGACAGATAGGAAAAAATAGTGTATCATTTGAGTGAGGGAGCGTTGAAAAGATGAGTCAATTTAGCCACTTTAACGAACAAGGAAGAGCAAAGATGGTCGACATTAGTGACAAATCGTCTACCGTGAGAACCGCCGTTGCTGCTTCAAGTGTTCGTATGATAAAAGAAGTGTTTCATAAAATAGAGCAACGTGAAATTGGAAAAGGCGATGTGCTGTCTGTTGCACAGGTTGCTGGCATTATGGCAGCAAAGCAGACATCTACCATCATTCCAATGTGTCATCCGCTTGCACTAAAAGGTGTGGATATCTCCTTTGATTGGGAGGAAGACGGAAATGCGCACATTCTGAACATACAAGTACAAGTGAAAACAAAAGGAAGTACGGGTGTGGAGATGGAAGCGCTCACCTCTGCTTCAGTATGTGCACTGACTGTTTACGACATGTGCAAAGCGATTGATAAAGGCATGATCATCGGTCCTACCTATTTAATTGAAAAGACAGGCGGGAAAAACGGTGATTTTCACAGAGCATCTGATATTTAAGTTGGAGGACCTTATATGAATATAGATCAGTCAAAAATTCCACAAGCGACAGCCAAACGTTTGCCGCTATATTACCGTTTTTTAAAAAATCTGCATGCATCAGGAAAACAAAGGGTGTCATCAGCAGAGCTTAGTGATGCAGTCAAAGTGGATTCTGCTACCATTCGCCGAGATTTTTCGTACTTTGGTGCACTTGGGAAGAAAGGGTATGGCTATAATGTCGATTACCTTTTGACCTTCTTCAGAAAGACACTTGACCAAGATGAAATGACCAATGTCATGCTCATCGGTGTCGGGAATTTAGGGACTGCTTTTTTACACTATAATTTCATCAAAAACAATAATACAAAAATTTCAATGGCTTTTGACGTCAATGAGAGTAAAATAGGAAGTGAGATAGGCGGCGTGCCTGTCTATGATTTGGATAAGCTTGAAGAGCATGTTCAAGAGGTAGGAGATATTCCTGTTGCCATTTTGACAGTACCTGCCGTAGCAGCTCAACCCATTACAGATCGTTTGATTGCCCTTGGCATCAAAGGAATCCTTAATTTTACGCCGGCTCGATTGAATGTGCCGGAACACATTCGAATTCATCATATAGATTTGGCGGTTGAACTTCAGTCACTTGTGTATTTCTTAAAGCATTACTCTGTTACACAGGAGGATTGACGAAAAGGGGTAAAGGGGGTGGAGCAAATGGGTCCGATCGGTCCTGGAAGTTTGGTTCTGATTGCGATTGTTGCGCTCATTATTTTTGGGCCGAAAAAGCTTCCTGAATTAGGAAGAGCAGCAGGAGATACATTACGTGAATTCAAAAATGCCACAAAAGGTTTAGCTGATGATCAGGAAGAAAAAAAGAAAAAAGAAGATCAGTAGAATAGGATGAGCTTCATGAATGTCAAAGATATGCCGCTTATGGAGCATATTGTGGAACTGCGAAAACGTTTAGTGATCATTGCGATGTTTTTTGTCGCCTTTATGGTGGCTGGTTTTTTTCTTGCTAAGCCGGTCATTGTGTATTTACAAAATACCGATGAAGCGGCCACACTGACACTGAATGCATTTAAGCTCACAGATCCGCTGTACGTGTTTATGCAGTTCGCATTTGTCATCGCTTTGGTTTTGACGTGTCCCGTGATTTTATATCAGCTTTGGGCGTTTGTGAGCCCCGGCTTATATGAAAAAGAAAGAAAGGTGACACTTGCTTATATTCCGATTGCACTGCTTTTATTTTTGAGCGGTGTGGCTTTCTCTTATTTTATTTTGTTTCCGTTTGTCGTTGATTTTATGATGCGAATGTCGAATGATTTAAATGTAGAGCAAGTCATTGGGATTCATGAGTATTTTACATTTCTGATGCAGTTAACACTTCCATTTGGCTTTTTGTTTCAGATGCCCGTTGTGTTGATGTTTCTCACAAGACTTGGCATCATCACACCGATGTTTTTATCAAAAATACGGAAGTATGCCTATTTTGTCCTCCTTGTCATTGCCGCACTCATTACACCACCAGAGCTTGTTTCTCACCTCATGGTCACTTTGCCGATGCTCGTTCTATACGAAGTGAGTATCGTCATTTCGAGAGTGACCTATCGCAAAATGCAGCAAACAGAGGAGAAAGAAAGTTATGATGTCACATAAAAAAGCATCGTGATCCGAATAAGGGTCACGATGCTTTTTCTATTGTGAAAGGAATTGATTGATCGCTTGAAATAGATGCTGATAATAGGAAGGCTCATGCGGGACAAAATCTTGTATACAGACTACTCTGCTTTCCTCACGTCGTTCTCCGGCTTCATCAATTTCAAAGCCCTCCAGCTGCATGTTTTCATATTTTCTAGTGAAAAGCTGCTGTGCATCCATTAGATTTGCTCTGTAAAGTCCAGCGACTTCTTCCTTTTGTAATTGAATGTTCATCTGCTCTTCTTGATGGACGTAAAGATAGACATGGCAACATTCACGATCAGTAAAACTGGGTAGATGGATTTCATCCTGTATAACTCCTGCAAAGGTCAAATCCTCAAAAGGTATAGTAAGACCGATCTCTTCTTCTACCTCTCTCATACCGTCAGAAGGCTGTTCATTTGCAAGAAGATGACCTGCTGCGGTGATATCAAAAAGAGAAGGGAAATCCTTTTTTGCGGGACTTCTTAGCTGAAAATAGAGATAGTTGGTGTCATGTTCCTTTTTGAGAAGCCAAAAATGAAAGGTTTCATGCCAAAGGCCTTGGGCATGGATATCTGATCGGGCAGCGACTCCAATCGTTTCATGCTGCTCATTTAAGATGTTCAGTTTTTCTTGTTCCATGAAAACTTGTCCTCCATAAAAAAACCATTTTCCAAGTGCGGAAAATGGTTTTTGATTTATTTTTGCTGCTGTTTTTTGAGTTTGACAGAGAAGGCAAACATTTTAAGCGCGATATTAATATTATAGGCCGCAAACACCATCAGCAAAATGCTGTAAAATGACCACATGTCACCTGGATTTTGAATGGCCATATAGGTGAAAGCCACACCTACGGCAAAATAAATGATGCCCCATACAACAGGGTTTCTCATGAGAAAAAGCCTCCAATAATCATTTGCATTGTTTGAGATTGTTCTTCAATCATTTTTCTTACTGGCTCAATCTGCACAAGAATAACGAGTGAGTTCATCAGCATATGAGCACCGATTGGAACAATGATTCGTTTTGTTTTCGCATATAAAAAGGCAAAGGTAAAGCCCATTGCGGTATAGAGCAAGATATGGGGAAAATCATTGTGTACAGCAGCGAAAACCACTGAACTGACAAGTGCTCCAATGAAAAAATTCGTTTTTTCATAAACCACACCAAAGATGATTTTTCGAAAAATGATTTCCTCTAATATCGGTCCAATCAGGGCGATGACGATCACAAGCCATGGAACTGCATCCATTATGGCTAAAATGTTTTGAGTATTTTCGGATTCACGGCCAATGCCAAATGCATATTGTTCAATCGCTCCTGCAATCGATTGTGCAAAGAGGGAAAGAAAGAAACCACCAATGATCCAAGCGATTGCCGCGCCGACTGAAGCCGGTGCCTCATTTCGAAGTGAAGCTTTTGGCACAGTCCGAAGAATGAGCAGAATAATGATTAATCCGACACAGAAGCTGATAATTGTCCATGTACCTGACAATTTAGAGAGCTCTGCTTGTGTCATCGGTGTCTGAATGTAACCTAACCACTTCATGATGAATACATACGGAAACGCAGAAAACTGCACCAATATATACGTTAAGATGATGTACCAATATTGTTTTTTCAAGTAACGAAAACCCCTTTACTAAAAGAACTAGATTTATTGTAACACAAGTCTTCTTTTTCGATGAAAAGGAAAGAATCTGAGATGAAAAAAGATCATGAAAGCGTAAAAATTTTTAAAGGTTTTTACTTGAAATTGCAGAAGACATTCTTTATTATAATAAATGTGTTAGCACTCACTGGTGATGAGTGCTAAAAAAAGACTACATATAAAAATTGAGGAGGTTGTTTCTTATGTTAAAGCCATTAGGCGATCGCGTAATCATTGAACTCGTTGAATCTGAGGAAAAAACCGCTAGCGGTATTGTGTTACCGGATTCTGCAAAAGAAAAACCGCAAGAAGGTAAAATTGTTGCAGCAGGTTCAGGTCGTGTACTTGAAAGTGGTGAGCGCGTTGCGTTAGAAGTAAACACAGGCGACCGCATTATCTTCTCAAAATATGCAGGCACTGAAGTGAAATATGAAGGCAAAGAATATTTAATTCTTCGTGAGAGCGACATTTTAGCTGTTATTGGTTAATCACATAAAAAACATTGAGATACATTTTTAAAAAGACTGAGGAGGTTTCGTTATTATGGCAAAAGATATTAAGTTCAGTGAAGAAGCACGTCGCGCGATGCTACGTGGTGTAGATGCACTTGCAGATGCTGTAAAAGTAACTTTAGGACCTAAAGGACGTAACGTGGTTCTTGAGAAAAAATTCGGTTCTCCACTTATCACAAATGATGGTGTAACGATCGCAAAAGAAATCGAATTAGAAGATGCATTTGAAAACATGGGTGCAAAACTTGTGGCTGAAGTTGCAAGCAAAACAAACGACGTAGCTGGTGACGGTACAACGACTGCAACAGTTCTAGCTCAAGCGATGATCCGTGAAGGTCTTAAAAACGTAACAGCTGGTGCAAACCCTGTTGGCGTTCGTAAAGGGATCGAAGAAGCAGTGAAAGTAGCACTTGAAGGCTTGCACGAGATTTCTAAACCAATCGAAGGCAAAGAATCAATTGCTCAAGTTGCGTCTATTTCTGCAGCAGATGAAGAAGTTGGAAGCCTGATCGCTGAAGCAATGGAGCGTGTAGGTAACGACGGCGTGATCACAATCGAAGAATCTAAAGGGTTCACAACTGAGCTTGAAGTGGTTGAAGGAATGCAGTTTGACCGCGGATATGCTTCACCATACATGGTGACGGATTCTGATAAGATGGAAGCGGTTCTTGAAAATCCTTACATCTTAATCACTGATAAAAAAATCACAAACATTCAAGAAATCCTTCCTGTACTTGAGCAAGTTGTACAACAAGGAAAACCATTATTGCTCATTGCTGAAGATGTAGAAGGCGAAGCACTTGCAACACTTGTTGTGAACAAACTTCGTGGAACATTCAACGCAGTGGCAGTAAAAGCACCTGGATTCGGTGATCGTCGTAAAGCAATGCTTGAAGACATCTCTGTTCTAACTGGCGGAGAGTTAATCACAGAAGATCTAGGACTTGACCTGAAATCAACTGAAATCGGTCAGCTTGGCCGCGCGTCTAAAGTCGTTGTGACAAAAGAAAACACAACCATCGTAGAAGGTTCAGGAGATTCTGCTCAAATCGCAGCACGCGTAAACCAAATCCGTGCGCAAGTTGAAGAAACAACTTCTGAATTCGATAAAGAAAAATTACAAGAACGTCTTGCTAAACTAGCTGGTGGCGTCGCTGTCATCAAAGTTGGTGCTGCAACTGAAACAGAACTAAAAGAGCGTAAACTACGCATCGAGGATGCACTCAACTCAACTCGTGCAGCAGTTGAAGAAGGTATCGTATCCGGTGGTGGTACAGCACTTGTGAATGTATACAAAAAAGTCGCTTCAATCGAAGCAGATGGTGACGTTCAAACTGGCGTGAACATCGTTCTACGTTCTCTTGAAGAGCCAATCCGTCAAATCGCTCACAACGCAGGTCTTGAAGGATCAGTCATCGTTGAGCGCTTGAAAAACGAAGAAATTGGCGTAGGCTTCAACGCAGCAACAAACGAATGGGTAAACATGATCGAAAAAGGAATCGTTGACCCAACAAAAGTAACTCGCTCTGCACTTCAAAACGCAGCTTCTGTTGCAGCAATGCTTCTAACAACTGAAGCAGTCGTTGCTGACAAACCAGAAGAAGGCGGCTCAGGCGGCGGAATGCCAGATATGGGCGGCATGGGTGGAATGGGTGGAATGATGTAATTACGGATTTAACCCCTTATTAATCAAGGGTTTAACCGTAAGTCGCACTCATTTTGGTGCCATTTTGATACCACATAGAAAAATTAGAGGCTTTTCATTAGTTCTCCGAACTTTTGAGAAGCTTCTTTTTTTCTGTCTTTTGTAATGTAGATGAGTTTTTTGATTTGAAAATTCATACATTGCATTGGTTAGCTCGCACCATGGCCGCTCAGAAGGAGACTTTTTTGATGTTGAAAGCTGTATAATTGAATATAGAGAAGTAAAAGTGATCATATTAAATCACCTTTAGGAAATTCCCCGCTTCATTTTACATAAGGTCATAAAAATACATATAACTAGGCAATGCATTGGTAGAATGATATAATACGCGCTCCAATCCCTTAATATATAGGGATTTTATGTAAGAATAGAGCGGGTTGTTAACATGAAGTTTTTAACGAAGGCTTCTCTTAAGTTGAACAAACTTGTGGGAAGCCTCTTTTTTCATTTATTATTTAACATTGTAATAAGTCGTTCGTTCGATTACTTGATGTTGTGCTTCTTTGTAGCGGTTTTATACATCGTTTTTAGGGCAGAAAAATATTAAAAAAGAAGTCGCTCTTCCACAATATGAGCGGCTCCTTATTGTTTATATGTGATTTGATAAATCTTTGTATAATTCACACATTCTATTTGTTTAATAATCTTTTTAGCATACTTTTGGGTTTTACAGGATTTGAACTTTCAAGGATAAGGGTAGATAACTTCCCAAGCATTTCAGTTAATTCACTTTCGAATTCTAAGGTGTTATCATCAGTATTTGTATGAGCGTGAACCAACTCATGCACAAGTGTACCTGCGAATGATTGTATATTTTTCAGTTGGCTACGTTTAATGATAATTCGTTTAGTGGACGGCTCCCATAACCCAAGTGCATCATTACCCGTATAATTGTCTGGCCGCATTGAATTGGAAATCACAATATCATTGACGAGATTACTCTTTTTTGGGAACCAACTTACAATGATATCTTTGTAATTGAAAATTTCTTTTTCTTTAGCCGTTAACTGGTTGACTTTTACGATATCAAATTCGAATTGTTCGTTCCATTCTAACGCATAAGTTTCCAAATTTCTGAAGTTATTACCATTCAGATCTTTACTAGTTTCAAGTTTATTCGCTAGTGAATCAGGAACAGTAATGATACGTATCCCTTCCTCCTTTGCGTAATTTAAGTATTTACCGCCATCCATTAAATCATAAGCACTTAAAAACATCACTTTTTTGTCCTTGCTACTTAATATTTTACAGGCGTGTAGTTGAACATCAACCCATTGTAATTCATCGTGATAATCTCCTGTTTGAATCCTTTGTAAATCATCCACCAGCTTTCTAGCAAATGTTGGGCTCTTACATTCTAAGAGAATAGACTTCACCCTGTCTGTGTAAGCACTTCTTCCTACATTTGTTCGCTCCCGATTTAAAGATTGACGAAGTTTCTTAGTGGTGGAAGTGATATTGTAAGAAAAGAGTAAATTGTCTTCCTCAGCTACACAAATTCCGTTAACGTAAATTCTTGAACGTTTTTTTTTGTTTTCAATGAGTTCCCCATACTTCGTTTTTTCAATTGTCTTTTCTCCGGAATAAAGTAAGAAGAAATCCTTGGCTTTTTCGATATCATCATCTTTGAGACCAGTAAACGTAAAGTCTGTGCCTACCAAATTAGGATTAGTCGGACTATGGACGATGGCGTGCAAGGTTACCAGATCGTCAAAGTCTCCCTTAGATAACTTCTTTATTGTAATATCACTATATTTTGATTGGATGAGGATTTCTACGTTCCTTCGATCGAATGTCGCCAATGCATCTTTTAAACCTACCCCGAATTTACCAATGACTTTATCTGGGTTCTCTGTCTTTTCTATATTCTCGTTTTGCGTTAGATGTTCATACTTTAGACCTCTCCCAAAATCCTTGATATGCCATTTATTATCTTCATCTTTAAAAATAAGGGGCTCTTTCGTGTTCGTTAAATTTGATTCATCCAGTGCATTTGCTATGATTTCTCTTAAGGCGTGAGGAATAGTCCAGTGCTCTAATACTTTTTCGATGTTCAAATCGAACTTTTTCATTATTAATGCTTCTCCTTTTTAATTGGTATTTTTTATAAGATGATTATACCTCATACTTTTGAAACTAGACTATAAATTGATGTTTATTTGTGGTTTTGTACCTCAAAATAGAACCTGTTAGTATATTCAAGATTGTCTCTTCTTTAATCTAAAATTATCCTCTGTATAAAAATATTTCTAAAATAGAAAAATCTAAGTTGTGAAATATGATGTTATTTGTCATTGTGATCATATATAAAAAAAATTGAAGTGGTTGATATGACCGACTTCAGAGAGTTTTTATGGGAGACGCTGTCTGAGGAACTATTAAGAGAAGCAAAATGAAAAGCACTGTAGGCTTTAGATTGTGCTCGCATCATTGAAAAGCTGATGCAGAGGGGGGAAGTGGAAATGGCTGAAACAATGAAAGAGAGAGTAAAGGACGTATAAGAAAACCAATCTTATAATCAAGAGTGCTTTTTTGTTTTCAGAGAGATATGAGATACCTTGACTTATAATGTCACATTTTCTTTAAAATTACATAAAAAATCCACTATTTCCATAAAAAATCAGATCAATTCCTTATAATAAAAGTATCTGAGAATGGGGAGTGAGTCGAGATGGACCAAAACTTGCTGCAAATGAATCAAGTGAGATCAGAGGATGAATTAGCTGTTGTGAATATTTCTTCTACAGAAATTGGGGCGCTGTCAAAGGAAGCGGCTGAGCGGATTTTACAAACGAACGATACGGATAATATTCATCAACTGATGTATGTTCCGATTGAAAAGAAAGCAGATTTGCATTGGTTGATTCAAAGTGTTGGACAGGCGTTAGAAGATGAGGATGACGATAACGTTGCACTTGAATTGGCTGATTTGCTCTATTTCTTTGTCATTCCATTTTATAAGGAGTATATTTTGAGGGAACATCATTTGTATGAGTGTATAGATGATCTGTTGGTACGATTAGCATCGTGGGCTCACTCAGATATTCACACACTGGTCGATGCGATGAGAGACGATTTGTCTGTATAAACTTGAAAAAAGCTTGTAGAGCGATCCTCTACAAGCCTTTCTAAATTACTGGGCTCTTTCCCAAGTAATCTTTGTTTCATTTGTTTTTTTCGTTCCCTTTGCCAGCACCTTACCGTTTTCTTGTTTCACGGTGATGTTTAGGTCGTAAAAGGAATAGAGAGCACCAAGGCTGTCATTTTCCGGTTTGTGCAGGTTGTTTTCTTTTTCAGTTGAAGCTCCAATGGCCAGTGTCTTGGCAAAGTTTAAACCGATGACTTCAGCGTAATCACTATTGGTGTCAGAGGAAGCGATCACGTTTAATGAAATGACTTTTTTCTTTTGATCAACGGTAATCGCTGTGTCTTTTATGAGTTTAGACTGTTCCATGACTTCTTTCGTTTCTTTTTGAATGCGTTCATTGATCGTTGGAAGTGCCTTCGTTTCTGTTTTTTGTTCGTTTGTTGTATTTGAGCAAGCTGCTAGCATGAAGAGACTTGCAACTAGGCTCATGAAAACAAGTAGACTTTTTTTCACGTTCGTTCTCCTTTTTTCTTCGAAGTATGTATGTTTATGTTACCACGAATCCTTGTTTGGATTAAAAGAGAAGTGTTGATAAGCTGTGAACAATAAAAAGCACCCAAAAAGGGCGCTTTTTTCTTATTGTGCGGAAAGGCTTGTACTTAATGGAACAGAAGAAATGACGGTGAATTTAGGAGCTGCAGCACCTGATTCTAAATTTTTACGTAAAAGCGATGATTTGATGGACCCATCCCATTTTTTATAGACGCTTCCTGATGTATCTGCACGAAGCTGTACATTCGAGAAGCTTGCTTGTGTGTAGCTGTTTGCCCCATTATCCTGAACGCCGTGTACCATTTTGACGACATCGAGGTTTTTCAGACGGCTAGGTTTGTAAACAGGCTGTTTATAGCGCAATGTCCCATTGACGTATAGTGACACTGTGCCATCACCATTGTTGATGAGCTTTAAGTTGACACGTGCACCATCCTTAATGCTCTTATCATATTCGCTGTTCCAATATTGGCTGCCACCTTGTGAGCCGCTGCCTAGAAAGACTTTATAGCCAGAAGACGTTTTTGAAATACCGCTCTCTATAACGGCAGAGCCGAGACCGAGGTACCAGTCCGCATAGCCATTTTTAATCGTCGCTGTTTTCGGAAGCACAATATCAGCGGAGATGCCTGACCATTTGGCTTCATCCGTTTGTGTCACAATCGCACCGTGACGAGGACTAGCTGCTGAGGCAGGAAGACTTGAAAGCATCAAAACCAACGCTAAACTCACACTCAAAACGATGAACCACTTTTTCATAAAAATTCCTCCTTATATTTGATTCATTTTTATTATATAAAATGAAAGAGAGGAGTTGCTTACATTGTTCTGGCTGATTTTGGTATTTTTTATGAACAAAATCGGTCATAAAGTGGTCAATTTGTATTCGAATTGTAATGTGACTGTAAAATAACTGGGGGCATCTTCATGTATAATAAGTGCAGAAACCAAATACGGAGGATTTTTTAATGAATAAAAAGCTTATCGCGACAATCGTAACAGTAGCTAGTTTATTTTTGGCGTTTAGTTTCTCACATGGAGCAAGTGCAAAAAAAGTAAGCGGCAATATTACTTGGTATAATGGTGTCGGTAAAAAAGGCGCAGATGGAAAAAAACTCGGTCATTGGGATGCAGCAACTAAAATGGGATTTGACGTACCAAAAAAAGGTACAAAACTAAGAGTGACAACAAAAGCGAAACCACATAAAGTGATTACAGTATATAAATATGATGTAGGTAGAATGCCAAACGCTGTATTAGACGTCAGCCCAAAAGCATTCAAAGCACTAGGGTTTAAAACAAGTAAAGGTGTCGTAAAAGGACATTACACTTATTAATACATAGGCATGCAAAGAAGCGGGAAAAGTTCATTTTCTGGCTTCTTTTCTTGTAGAGAGGGTCTGAAAGGCAATGAAAAAATCAACATGGTGGATCATCACGGTCATCGGAGTCGCAGTGATTGCGGCCATCATTTTCTTTATGATGAAGCCGGGGCAAGAGCCGAAGCATGCGGTAAAAGTGAAAACAAATCAGGATGCAAAAGACGAATTACTCGTTTCATTTACAGATCAACAGTTAAACAATACGTATTACTTGCATGACCGGGCACTTCATACGGAGAAACTGACAGCCTATCCTTCGATTGCTTATGATTCTACGAAACAGCTTTTATATTACACGTATACGGATGAAGACACGCAAAAAGTGAGTATTCGAGAACTGAATGTAAAAACGGATGAAGAAAAAACGCTATTTACGAGTGAAGATTCCATCGACAGTATGAGGCTGTCTGGAGACGGGAAACAGTTATATCTTAGGTATAATAAGGATTCTGGGGAACAATTTTATGTCGCTATGTTTGATGTAAAGACACACAAAGTGAAGGTATTATATCCAGAAAAAAGCAAGGATGACACGGTAAGTTCTTTTGCATATGATCCTGCGTCAAACCTTCTGGCAATCCAGCATTATTCCTTAAAAGAAGATTACAAGAAAACCGATGAAGCGAATGAAAAGGGAAGAGACCCTGAACCAACGACCATGAAGATCACCCTTCAAACAGGCGTGAAGGGGAAGCGAATTGCACGTATCTCGCAAACGATCAATGATATTTCATTTTCACCAGATCATAAGACATTGATTTATACAGAAGTGAAGGTGCGAAACGAAAAAGAAGTAGCCTCTATTAAAATGCTTGATGTAGAAACAGGAAAACAGGCGACACTCGTTAAGAACAGTGAGGATGTGCATATTTTAAGTGCCGCACAGCCGCAATTTTCTACGGATGGGTCTTCTATTTATTTCTTAGGTGTTGCTAAAAACGCAAAGGAATTAAAGGATGACACCGGTCGAAAAGCAAAGGTAAGAACGATATTTGAATACAATATCAAGAAGAAAACAGTGGAAGCCGTTTGGGAGAAGGATGGCGGGATTGTTAACAATTTCACTGTCAATCGATAAAAGGTACGTTCAGTTATTTTTATATAACTGGACGTTTTTTTATTTTGCCATTTGACATGTTGCAGAAATTAAGGAATTTATGTAAGGAAAATCAGTTTTTAAGGTGGGAAACGTGTGGTATTTTCATATTTTGCTTAAGTGACAGAGGAAAGGAAAGAGAGTAATATGAGTGGACATAAAAAAACGAGAGGACAGATGCTTCTCGTTTTCTCTGATTTATTTGGTGTTATTGTCTAATAAGTTTTGAAAGATAAACAGGGCATTAATGGAGTGAGGGAATCCAGCAACCTTTGTACAGTGCTTAATAATCTCCATAATTACTATGACAGAAAGTCCGATATGTAATGCTTGTTCAAAATGAGTCTTTAATTCTTCATCACAATCGCCTTTTGTAATGAGGGCAGATAATGTACTGATGGCCTTTTGTTTTTCATCTAAAATGAAGTGGTTGAATTCTTTTTGTTCACCGAGTTCAATTGTTAGCTGTTCAATATTTGATCGAATGCTCTCGTTTTTTTGAATTGAAAGCTTCTCTATGTTACCTGCCGTTGTTTCTTGTGTGATCTGGCAAGTCTCTTTTTCTTCATTCAAATTGAACTCCTCCGTTTTTTATCGCAATTTTCCATTTGTTCGTTCAGTGTGGCAAATGTGCCTTTTGATAGATGCAATGGGTATATAGTAGTATTATCGGTTTGCTTCGTCAATTTTTTAAGTGTTGAATGTACAAATAAATGCCATTTCAAGTCATGCATTGTTTTATTTTAGAATGATTCAATGAAAAGGAAGGAAAGGGCTAATATATCGCTGTCTGTTAGCCCTTCGCAATGATGTAGTCAATATATGTGTTTACGCATGTGACGGGAGATCGGTTTCATGTTACTTAATAATATCCATCGGCCGCATCATGTCATAATCCTCGTGCTCTAATATATGACAATGCCACACATACCTGCCGCTGTATGGAACAAAGCGAGCGATGATCCGAATGACTTCACCGGCATGCGCTTGAATGGTGTCCTTGTAGCCTTGTTCATGTAAGGGAGGTGCTTCGTTTGATCCTGTATACACAATGTCCCCTGTCGATTGATAGACCTCTGTATCAAATGGTCTTCTGTCTATCACTCTGAATTGAACAAGGTGTAAATGAATAGGATGAGTGACCCTTGTTGGATTGACAATAGACCAAACCTCCACACTTCCAAGACGAGGATTTTCCGTGACAGGGTCATTCCAAAATTGGTTATCTAGCAATAAAATGGGGCGGCCGTATTTATCCTGTGTGCCGCTAAGTGTGAGCGTACGCTCTTTATCAGCTCGACTAGGACGAAGCGGTGGAAGCGGTTTGAAAATAGGCCGTAATGTTTTAGGTGCTCTCCCTTTTAGCGGACGTGTGACTTTAAATTGCATGATGTTCGCATCTGTTTCAGGATTCACTTCCTGTCCGCAGCCGGCTTTATTTTTAAGGATGATCGTTTTGTTTTCATAAGCTGAAAAATCGATGATGACATCAAATCGCTCAGCAGGAGCAATGCTAAAGGATTGATGGTGAACAGGTCTTGGTAAAAAGCCGCCATCAGATCCAATTTGCAAAATCGTCGCATCGTTGTCTAGATGCAGCTCGTAAGTTCTTGTATTGGACGCATTTAAAATACGAAAACGGTATTTTCGCGGCTCTACTTCTAAATACGGCCATACTTTTCCATTGACCAAAATGGTTTCTCCGCAAAAGAAGGGCACGATAGACGGATCTGGTATGTCACTGTCTTCTGGCGTGTTGTTTGGTCTGCTTGGATAAAACAGCGCGCCATCCTCCTGAAACGTACGGTCCATGATCATTAGCGGAATATCATACTCACCCTTCGGTAATTCTAGCGATTTTTCAAACGCATCTGAAATCAAATAAAATCCAGCTAATCCGGCGTACACATTTAATCGTGTCAATGCCATCGCATGATCGTGATACCACAATGTGCAGGCTTGCTGATGATTTGGGTATTCGTACACCTCTCGTTCAAAGAAGGGGCCGGTTGCTTCAAAGTCTCGTGAAAACCAAGCCTCTGGATAGCCGTCACTGCTTGCTGGTGTGACGCCGCCATGTAAATGAACGACGGTTTTGACTTCTGGTTCATCACGATGGCCTTCGTGAATGGTGTGATCGACCGGTAGAAAATGCTTAAGTGGCAATTTGTTCATCCATTTCACTTTGACTTTTTCATTTCGATTCGCATGAATGGTTGGACCAGGCAAACTGCCATTATAGGTCCATAGCTTGGTTGGGGGCAGGTCTCTATGAACTTTTAGAAATACCTCCTCCATAGCGATTTCATAATACGTTTGTCTTGGGTTCTTTTTGACGGGCTTCGCAACTTCTGGAATTGGCAGCTCGTCAACAAATTTTTCTAGGTTCATGTTATCTAATCCTCACTTAAAATCCAATTTGATACAGTATAAGTGCGGACATCAAAATAGGTGAATAAAATAAAAAACCCGCTTTTCAGCGGGAGCATTACGGATGTTTATTTTCAAGCGCTGCATTTGCAGGCACTTTTTTATTCGGTTTAAAGAAGAAATAAGCGGCAAGCACACCGAAGGTAATGATACTCGTCAAAATGAGCTGCGGTCTCATTGATTCGATAAACAGCATTGATGCCAAGATGGCGCAAATGACCAAAATGGTAAAATACGTGAGGTATGGGAACAGCCACATTTTGATTTTGAGCTGTTCTGGATTTTCTTTTTCGATTTTACGGCGCATTCTTAATTGTGAAACAGCAATGACCAAGTAGACAAGAAGGGCAATCGCGCCGGATGCGTTGACTAAGAACAAAAAGATGGTTTCAGGATAAAAGTAGTTCATCATCACGGCAATGTAGGAAAAGAAGGTGCCTGCGACTGTAGCCGCTACAGGAACACCACGTTTGCTGATTTTCATAAAGCGTTTCGGTGCTTCGCCTCTTTCTGCCAATGAATAAAGCATTCTGGACGTTGTGTACAACCCAGAGTTTAAGCAAGATAGAACAGCTGTTAAAACAATGACGTTCATCACTTGAGCAGCTGATGGGACACCGATGTATTCTAATACCGCAACGAACGGGCTTGTTAAAATACTCGCTGAATTCCATGGAAGCAAGGTCACAACGACAGCGATGGAACCGACGTAGAACACGATGATACGCCATACAACAGAGCGGGTAGCTGTTGTCACAGACTTGACGGGGTCTGCTGATTCTCCGGCCGCTATTGCCACAATCTCGGTTCCCATGAAGGAAAAGATGACGACGACAATTCCGAGTAAAACAGAGCTGAATCCATTTGGAAGGAAACCGCCGTTCCCCGTTAAATTGGCAAGACCTACAGTATGATGACCACCAAAACCAAAGATAAATGCAAAACCGATGAGTAGAAAGAGAATAATGCTGACGACTTTTATTAATGAGAACCAATATTCAAATTCGCCAAAAGATTTAACAGAAAAGATATTTGTTAATGTTAAGAGGATAGTGAGGATAAGACTTGTGAGCCAAACAGGTGCATCTCCATACCAATACTGAATAATGGCAGCACCGGCAATGGCTTCGATCGCGATGACAATCACCCAGAAGAACCAATAAAGCCAGCCAATTGTAAAGCCGGCCCATGGACCGATGGCATCGCTCGCATATTGTGAGAAGGATCCGCTTGTCGGATAGGCGCATGCCATTTCTCCAAGCATTCTCATAATAAAGATTACGAGAAGTCCTGCAAAAGAATAGGAAAGAATGGATCCAGGCCCTGCAGAATGAATGACAGCGCCGCTACCAACAAATAGCCCTGCGCCAATAACCCCAGCAATGGAGATCATTGAAATATGTCTTGTTTTCAGATTTTTTTGAAGACCGTTTGTCATGTTGGACATGTCTTTACCTCCAAACATTTCTCCTTATAGAGATTTTGTTTTTAGAATATTTTAAATTTTATCATACTGAATTGTCATTCAGCATTGGACAGGTTATCAAACTGACATTTCAAACCTCTTAACATGATGTTAAAAAGTATAAAGGATTTGAGAGATTATGTTCCCTCTTTTTCCTCTGTTCATTCTTAAAAATAGCATAAGATCGGATGGGGAGAAGTTGTGTCTCAAAATAAAATTATTCTGATAATTTCTCAGAAAGAGTGATATTGCCAATATAATCATCACAGAGTGAATTGGAGAAAGGTTGATGGGAGTAGGTCTTGAGGTCAATTGACCTTATAAAAATAAGTTTACTTAGGTCAACACATTTCTATGTATCCTATTTTGCTGACACAAGCGAATCATGTTGCTGTAGACCCACACGGGCTTTGCTTTGTAAGATAAATAATAGAAAAGTGATGTGTGAGGAGGCGCGGTTCGACATGGAGCGCTATAACGAATTAAGACAAGGTGAAACAGGTGCTTGGGTCAGTATCATTGCCTATGTGATCTTATCTGCGGTGAAACTTCTGATTGGGTATACGTTTCATTCAGAGGCTCTTTCGGCAGATGGATTGAATAATACGACGGATATTATTGCATCCCTTGCAGTGTTGATTGGATTGCGTATTTCTCAAAAGCCGCCTGATGAAGATCATCCATACGGTCATTTTAGAGCAGAGAATATTGCGTCTCTTGTGGCGTCCTTTATTATGATGCTTGTTGGACTTCAGGTTCTGCTGAGTGCAGGCCAGTCGCTCTTCTCATCTAAGCATCAAACGCCTGATATGATCGCAGCTTGGACGGCAGCAGGAAGTGCTGTGGTGATGTATGGTGTGTATATTTACAACCGCAATCTGTCCAAACGGATCAATAGCCAAGCTCTTCATGCAGCAGCAGCTGATAATAAATCAGATGCGTATGTGAGTATCGGAACATTTGTAGGGATTATCGCCTCTCAGTTTCAACTGGCATGGATTGATACGCTTGCAGCGTTTGTGATTGGGCTCATTATTTGTAAAACGGCGTGGGAGATTTTCAGAGATGCCTCTCATTCGTTAACGGACGGTTTTCATATAAAAGATATGTCCAAATATAAAGAGACCATTGAAGCAACACCTGGGGTGGGCGATTTGAAAGATATTAAGGCACGGTATCTCGGAAGTACGGTCCATGTGGATGTAGTAGTGGAGGTCGAGCCGCACTTGAACATTGCAGAAAGCCATGATATTGCAGATGAGATCGAACGTAGAATGAAGAAGGAACATGATATTTTACACTCTCATGTTCATATGGAGCCAGCAGGTGAGCCAAAAGAAGAGAAGAAGTCTTATCCATCGTGAGAAGGCTTCTTTTTTTCTACGTGTTGATGTTTTATGCTATTGCACGTTGTATGGTAAAGTTAGACTATATGAAATTTAACGGAAACGTGATAGGAGGATCAGGATGGCATTTGATGAACCGATGCATTCAGATTTACAAAAAATCGTAGATAACATCAATAAAGTCATGGTTGGGAAGAAAGACATTGCGATATTAAGCCTTGTTGCGATTTTGGCGAAGGGGCATGTGCTGCTAGAGGATGTGCCTGGTGTTGGGAAGACGATGATGGTTCGTGCTTTGGCAAAATCCATTGGCTGTGAGTTTAAGCGAATCCAATTTACTCCTGACCTTTTGCCTTCAGATGTAACAGGCGTGTCGATTTATAATAAAAAGACAAATGAATTTGAATTTAGACAAGGACCGATTATGGGGCAGATTATTTTGGCTGATGAGATCAACCGGACCTCTCCCAAAACACAGTCGGCATTGCTCGAAGCGATGGAGGAAGGAAGTGTTACAGTGGACGGAGAAACAATGCTGCTTGCTGATCCTTTTTTCGTCATGGCTACGCAGAATCCAGTTGAATATGAAGGGACTTATCCACTGCCAGAGGCACAAATGGACCGGTTTTTATTCAAGCTGAAAATGGGGTATCCGACCATGCTGGAGGAGCTGGAGGTACTCAACTTGCAGGAAAAGCAGTCCCCGATTGATACGCTCCAAGCAGTCATGACCAAGGATCATATCCATGCGTTGCAGCAAGCGGTTCAGACTATTCATGTGGATGTATCCATTAAAGAATATATTGTTGAAATTGCACAAGCGACGCGGCAGCATCCATCTGTTTATTTAGGTGTGAGTCCAAGGGGATCGATCGCCCTCATGAAAGCGGCTCAGGCGTATGCACTATTGAACAGGCGAGATTATGTAATTCCTGATGATGTACAGTATTTGGCGTCTTATACATTGCCGCATCGAATGATTTTGACTTCAGAAGCGACGTATGAAGGGAAGAAGGCGGAGACACTGCTGCGACAAATGCTTGAGCAAATTGGCGTGCCAGTTCAAAAGTCGATGACTCAATGAAATTAGGTCATCGTTTCGCTTTTTCATTATGGTTACGGGTGATGATGCTTATCATCCTCACTGCGGCAGTCTTTTGTTATGCCATGTTTCAGGGAGGGTTTGTGAGCTGGTTCCTTTTTTATGCATTTTTACCATATACTTTGTATGCTTTGCTGTTTGCGCTCGTTCCGCTGAGAGTGACAGCGAAAAGGACTTTACAACAAACCCGCTTGAAGGCGGGAGACGTGCTGCCTGTTGACCTTGAAATTAAGCGGACAAATCTATTTCCATACGTTTACGTCTTGATTGAGGATGATCCGCCGGACACCTTTCGTTTACAGGAACAAATTGAAATGAAGCAAATGCTGTTTCCTTGGTTTCGGAAAACGTGGCGTTTTTCCTATCAATTGAATGATGTCATGCGCGGAGAACATCATTTGTCAGCAGTTCGAATCAAAACGGGTGATATGTTTGGTTTTGTGGAGAAAGAAGTCATCATTCCGTTAGAAAAAAAGCTGCTTGTTTATCCGAAAATGCTCGATCTTCAGGTGGAGTCTGCTGAGTCATTGAATGAAAATGGAGGCAAAGCGGTTCACTCGTGGTTAAATGAACCGACCCATGTGACAACAGGCGTAAGGGAATATCAGCAAGGCGACCGTTTTGCTTGGGTGGACTGGAAGACGACGGCTAGAAGGGGTCAGCTGATGACGAAGGAATTTGAACAGAATCAAACAAAGGATCTTGTCGTGTTTGCTGATTTTACCGATGAAGCAGTTTTTGAGACCGTCGTGTCTATTGTAGCATCTGTCCTACAATCGGCAGTGAAAAAAGGGGTGCCGTTAGGTCTTGTACCTCTAGGAGATCAGCATGCCTTTCGAGTGGATCAAGGAGAACTTCATTTAGAGGACATGCTTTATTATTTAACAAGAGTGCAGCATCACCCTTCTCGCGTACAAGAGTATAAGGCGTTAGCAGCGAGTGAGTATCAGCATTCTGGAAAATATGTCATCACGGGTCAGCTGCAGGAGGAGCTTGCTGCGAGTCTCTTTGGAAATCGAAACAGAAAGAACATCACTGTTCTTTTAGTGAAGAGAGCCGTGGATCGATTCACGACAAAAGAAAAACAGCTTGTAGACCGGCTTAGGGCATCTGGAATACGCACGACCGTTTTATTTGAAGACCGGCTGTACGAAAGAACTGTGAGGTGACAAACATTTATGCTGCATACGCATCAGCGGCAAAGCCGTTTTGAGTTGTTCATCTATTATGCTGTAGCATTTCTGCTGCTTTGGGAGTGGCTTCGACCGCTTCAAGATTTTACAGAGACGAGTCATACGTCTTATTTCATCATTTTTATAGGGCTTACATGTTTGTTTACATTCTTTCGTTTGAAATGGTATGTGACGTTTCCTATTTGTACTGGCTTGATTCTACTCGCCTTATATTTGATCTTTTATCAAGCAGAGCCAAGCTATCCGGCTGCATTATTAGGTGATATTAAAGATAATATCACCTTGATGAGCACAGGCATGTGGAGTGACATGTACCCCTCCTTCCGCACATTATTGTTTTATATTTTGTTATGGCTGCTTGTCTACTTGCTTCATTATTGGGTGGTCTATCAGCAGCGTATCTTTTTCTTTTTACTCATGACGATTGTGTATGTCACCATTCTGGATACGTTTACGCCATATGATGCAACCTTTGCGATCGTTCGTATTATGGTGTTTGGTTTTTGTTTGCTTGGGTTGCTGTATTTCGATCGACTGCGTTCGGCTGAAGGCATTCGGGTGTCGCAGAAGGCGCGCCTAAAGTGGTTTTTGCCCATGCTGGCGCTCGTTCTTCTGTCAGCGACACTCGGCGCTTCTTTACCAAAGTCTGATCCGAAATGGCCTGATCCTGTCCCATTTTTTAAGGCGGTGACGAATCAAGATGGCTCTGCCGGACAGAATAAGGTGGGATATAGTACAGATGATTCTTCGCTTGGCGGACCGTTTAGTGAGGACCGCACGCCGGTCTTTAAATGGATCGGTAAGGAGCCGTCCTACTTTCGTGTCGAAACAAAGAGCATCTACACCGGAAAGGGCTGGGAGGATGCCTCAAATGATACGAAGCCTACGCGGCTAAAGGACCATGATGTGCCGAATCGGTGGTTTACTAATCGTGTGAAAACTGAGGAGCATGAAACGAGGATCGATATGGAATCGGACTATCGATTTAATCATGCCGTCTATCCGATTGGGACGATCATGCTGACGCCAATGGAAAACATTCCGCTGCAAATAATGGGTAAAACGGAGAAAATCGTCCCATCCATTCAAAATCCGCCTAAAAATTTAGGGAACTACCAAGTCAGCTTCTTATCGCCTACATTTATCCTTGAGGATTTGCAGAGCATCAAAGTACCGACAAAGCAAAAGGTCAATCAGGAGGTTGGCCGTGAATACTTGCAGCTTCCTTCCTCATTGCCAGAGCGAGTGAAAACATTGGCAAACAGCTTAACGGAAACGAAGGATAATATGTACGATAAGGCCAAAGCGATTGAGGACTACTTAGGGTCAGCGAAGTTTTCATATGAAACGCAAAATGTCGCTGTGCCTAGTCGTAATGAAGATTATGTGGATCAATTTTTATTTGATACGATGATCGGCTACTGTGATAATTTTTCATCCTCTATGATTGTGATGCTCCGTTCGATCGGGATTCCGGCGAGATGGGTGAAAGGGTACACGTCAGGTCAATTATATGAAACACAGATGGATGGAAACAATGTGTATGAAGTAACCAATAACAATGCGCATTCATGGGTAGAGGTGTATTTTCCAAATAGAGGCTGGGTGACCTTCGAACCGACAAAAGGGTTTACGAACCCAGAGACCTTTACAAATGAATCGGTTTCTAGCGATCAGACAGATGATGATCAAAAGGAAGAAGATCAGCCTAGCTCTAATACAAACGAAGATCAGCAGGCAGAACAGCCACAGCAGCAGGAGACAGCGCAGCCGGCTGAACCAAAGAAACAAACAGCGCAAGCGAAGCCTAATATGGTACATGTTGGTTCAATCCTTGGTTTTGCGGCAGGAGCTATGATCCTTCTAGGATTGATAAGCTGGCTGCTTTATCGATTCAGAGCAAGCTGGCTGCCATTCTTTATTGTGAGCAAGGTGAAACGTCTGCCAGAGGAGGAAGCATTCTTTTATGCGTATGCTGCTCTATTAAAGCAGCTGAAACGCAGAGGAATTGAGAAAAAACCTGGCATGACGCTGAGAGAATTCGCTTCTTTGATCGATGACAAGGATGGAGATCATCGGATGTCAGAGCTGACGCAGCTCTATGAGCGGGCGCTCTATCGACGAGAAGATGCATCGGCGCTTTGGCGGCAGTCGGCGAAGTTATGGGAAAATTTAATAAACAGGAGATAGTCTTGACCGCGTACCATCCTGTTGTTAGAATAGGTGAATATTAAAACCTTCTAAAATACATGAAATTGAAGCGTTCGGATGTGAGTCTGGGCGCTTCAAAAGCGTGATTCACACTGAGAGCAGGTTTTCTCCTCTCATTTTTTCTGTGCGTTTATAAAAACTATATTGGACATAGAGGTGACACCATGACAAATTTAGTAAATGAAATGATTTTGGTTCTAGATTTCGGCAGTCAGTACAATCAGCTGATCACACGCCGTATTCGTGAATTTGGTGTGTACAGTGAGCTTCATCCGCACACTTTAACTGCTGAAGAAATTAAAGAAATGGCGCCTAAAGGAATCATCCTTTCTGGCGGACCAAACAGTGTTTATGATGAAGGATCTTTCCGCTGTGATGAAAAGATTTTTGATCTAGACATTCCGGTTCTAGGCATTTGCTATGGCATGCAGCTTATGACTCACTATTTAGGCGGGAAAGTAGAAGCGGCAAGCCAGCGTGAATACGGAAAAGCAGATATCCACATTAATGGAACGCCTGCTTTATTCAAAGACCTTCCGACTGATCAAGTCGTATGGATGAGCCATGGTGACCTTGTTGTTGAAGTACCAGAAGGCTTTACAGTTGATGCAACAAGTGCACATTGTCCAAACTCAGCGATGAGCTTAGCTGAGAAGAATTTCTATGGCGTTCAGTTCCACCCAGAGGTTCGTCACTCTGAGTACGGAAATGACCTTTTGAAAAACTTTGTCTTCGGCGTGTGTGACTGCGATGGCAAATGGTCAATGGAGAACTTCATTGAAATCGAAATGCAGAAAATCCGTGAAACAGTAGGCGACAAACAAGTATTGTGCGCACTAAGCGGCGGTGTAGATTCATCTGTTGTGGCGGTATTGATCCACAAAGCAATCGGCGATCAGCTGACATGTATTTTCGTTGACCACGGTCTTCTTCGCAAAGGCGAAGCAGAAGGGGTTATGAAGACATTTAGCGAAGGTTTCAACATGAACGTGATTAAAGTAGATGCGAAAGATCGTTTCTTAAACAAGCTAAAAGGTGTGTCTGATCCTGAGCAAAAACGTAAAATCATCGGTAACGAATTCATTTATGTATTCGATGATGAATCGGACAAGCTAAAAGGAATCGACTACTTAGCACAAGGAACACTTTACACAGATATCATTGAGAGCGGAACAGCAACGGCACAAACAATCAAATCTCACCACAACGTAGGTGGTCTTCCAGAAGACATGCAGTTCGAATTGATTGAGCCACTCAATACGCTATTCAAGGATGAAGTCCGTGCCCTAGGTTCAGAGCTGGGTATTCCTGACGACATCGTCTGGAGACAGCCATTCCCAGGTCCAGGACTAGGTATCCGTGTACTAGGTGAAATTTCTGAAGAAAAACTAGAAATCGTCCGCGAATCGGATGCGATTCTACGCGAAGAAATTGCCAACTTCGGTCTTGATCGCGACATCTGGCAATACTTCACGGTACTCCCAGACATCCGCAGTGTAGGTGTTATGGGTGACGCAAGAACATACGACTACACAATCGGCATCCGTGCTGTTACTTCGATTGACGGTATGACGAGTGACTGGGCAAGAATCCCTTGGGATGTACTTGAAAAGATCTCTACTCGTATCGTGAATGAAGTGAAGCATGTGAACCGCGTGGTGTATGATATTACGAGTAAGCCGCCTGCTACGATTGAGTGGGAATAGTTATAAAAGAGCTAGAAACCTTTGTGTATCAAGGGTCTCTAGCTCTTTTTTATTTTTAATTGCACTTTTTCCTTCCGTTTTAATGCGTTAATGAATCATTCCATCCCTTACACACATCAATCCATTGTGAATAACCGGAGTATTTTTCTAATTGTTTTATTGTTAGTTCAATCGCACTGTTACTGCTCCCGCAGGCTGGATAAACTGTCTCAAAACGTTTTAGTGAAATATCTAAATAAACAGAAACGCCATTCTTTATAGCAAAAGGACATACTCCGCCAATTTCATGACCGACCAAGTCAACGACCTCATGAGGAGGCAGCATTTTAGCTTTTGTTTTAAAATATTCCTTGAATTTTTTGTTATCAACTTTTGCATCGCCAGAGGTCACAACTAAAATAGCTTGTCCATTTACTAGAAAGGAGAGTGTTTTTGCGATTCTTTCAGGTTCGCAGCCCAATGCAGAAGCAGCCAAGTCTACGGTTGCACTAGATACTGAAAATTCTTGAATTCGAGTATCCATATCATATTGTTTAAAATAATCTTTTACTTTCTTGATCGACATGATGATTTCTCCTTTTTATTAGTATTGATTTGAAGTTTGCTCGACTTTATTATTTAAACGATATTGATGTGGTGTTAGGTGAAACTTTCTCTTAAATAAACGAATGAAATGCTCTACATTTTGATAACCAACAGCTGTCGCAATATCATCTATTTTCAAATCACTACCAGTGAGCATTTCGCAGGCTTTTTCCAATCTTATTTCTTGTCGAATCTCACTAAATGATTTGCCAAGCTTACGAGCTATATATTTTGACAGATAAGATTGTGAAAGGTTAAATTCCTCTGCCATCTCCTGGATTGTGATATGCTCACAACATTGCTGAATATATTGGAGCATTTGAATAATACGTATATCACTATATTGTTTGACTTGATTTACGTTCATATGACTTGGTTTGAATCTTAATAAGAGGCATAATAATATCTCAAACAAATTATTCATAATCAATTGGTAACTAGGAAACCGATTATAATTTTCTGTAAATAGTTGAAGAGAGCAGTCTAGCAAATTTTCATCCAAGCGACTATGGAAAATAAGAATATTTTTATTTTCTTTTATATACAATGCATTCAAAAAGAACTCTGAAATGACATGATTGCCTTTTAACATTTTAAAAAACACTTTTTGAAAAGTACTTTTACGGATCATGATTTGGATTGCGATTGTATTCTCCATGACAATTGGCTTGTGTATTGTATCAGGTGGAATAAAGGCAATATCTCCTGATTTTAAAGTCATTTTTTTATCTTCCACTTCTAAATACATCTCATTTTCCAGAACATAGATCATCTCAAAGAAATCATGGATAGCCGACAATGGAGGCATAAAACGGCTATACTTTCTCACTTCGATATCTTTCTCCTGACCTAACCACATGGTATCCTCTTTTTCAAATTCGTTCTGCCCTTTAAGCAAAAATTCTTCTATATATATTTGCTTATGCATTAAATTGTTTTGATCATAATCCTTCAAAAATAATTGCAATGATTGATTGTCATGCCTTTTCTGTTGGTATTGTTGATAAAAGATTTCTTGCTCGTTATATTCTCTTAAATATTGCATCGCTTCATGTTTTTCAAGTTTATCTTTTTCCATCTACATCCAAACCTCTAGCTTATTTACTGCAACCACCAGGGCCTTCACTGTTGCTTCAATAATATCTTTATCAATTCCAGCACCCCAATGCATTTTTCCTTGATATGAAATACCAATCTGTGCACAGGCTTTTGCTTGAGAATCCTTGCCCAAAGAATTCTGCTCATAGACTTCCAAAACATACTCGAGATTAAAGTAAGCTTTTAACGCATGACTGATTGCATCTAAACTTCCAGTGCCAGTTCCTTGTATTTCAATTTGTTGATGATCTCTCAGCAAAGTTAAGGTGACTTCCTGCTTCTCTCCTTTATGAAATTGATAATCAAGCACCTGGAAATGAGGGTGAAAATCAACATACTGTTCTTCAAATACATGATATATTTCTTCGACAGACAATTCCCTATTTGTCTGATCAGATACTTTCTTCGCTTCATATCCCATGGCTTCATTCATTTGATAAGGAAGTTGAATGCCATAATTTGTTTCTAGTATATAGCCTATGCCGCCTTTTCCAGACTGGCTATTGATTCGAATCACATCCGTTTGATAATTCCTCCCCAAGTCAACTGGATCTACTGGGATATACGGAACGTCCCATTTATCAACATGATTTTCCTTTCTATATTTCATACCTTTAGATATAGCATCTTGATGTGACCCAGAGAATGCGGTGAAAACCATCTCACCAGAATATGGCTGTCTCTCATGAACAGTAATTTTGGTTAGTTTTTCATATTTTTTACGAATCGCTTCTAGGTTATTGAAATTCAATTTTGGATCATAACCTTGTGAGTACATATTCATCGCCAAAGTAATCAAGTCTACGTTCCCCGTACGTTCACCGATACCAAATAATGTACCTTCGACTCTTTCTGCACCAGCTAGCACACCAAATTCTGCATCACTCACCCCAGAGCCACGGTCATTATGAGGATGAACAGACAATGTCACACTGTCTCGGTAAGACAGATTTTTGTGTATATACTCAATCTGACTTGCGAAGATATGAGGCATTGAATATTCAACTGTTGTCGGAATATTGATGATTGCTTTATGATTTGGTGTCGGTTTCCAAATATCTAAAACACTCTTACAAATATCTAACGCATAATCCACTTCTGTTCCTGGAAAGCTTTCAGGACTATATTGAAAATAAATATCGCTTTCTGTTTTTTCTGCCAGTTCTTTTACTAAAATAGCTCCATCAATGGCAATTTGTTTAATTTCATCTTTTGTTTTCTTAAATACTTGTCTGCGCTGTGCTTCTGAAGTCGAATTATATAAATGAACAATCGCTTTCGGTACCCCCTTAATTGCTTCGAAGGTTCGGCGGATAATATGCTCTCTTGCTTGTGTGATCACCATAATCGTTACGTCGTCTGGGATCATATGTTGATCAATCAGTGTCCTTAATAGCTTAAACTCCGTATCAGAAGCAGCTGGAAATGCGATTTCAATTTCTTTAAAACCTATCTCTACTAGTAACTGGAACATTTCTAATTTTTCTTCTAAGTTCATAGGAATAGGTAATGCTTGATTTCCATCCCGTAAGTCCACGCTGCACCATATCGGAGCACTCTCTAATGTTTCATTCTTCACCCAATCATAAGTAAGGTTCGGTGGCAAAAAGTATTTCTTTTCGTATTTTTTGTGGTTAAACATCATCGATTCCTCCTGTAATTGGAATATAAAAAAAGCCTATCATCTCCAAGATTGAACTTGGAGACGAAAGACTTCTTCTTACGCGGTACCACCCCTGTTTCATGATAACCATACATTATCATGCCCTTATTCGGATACAGATTGTTGTATCTTATATCCTTCCCATATAACGGTGGGGTACCGACCTTAACTACATCAATCCTTTTTCATTTCACTAAGGCTACTCTAAGGTGAGTTCCCTGCCTTTTTGTTATTGCTTCTCATCAACCAGCAACTTTCTGAAAACATTTCGGCAAGTACTATTCCTTATCATCGCATTCTAATTTTTCTGATTTTTTCTATTATACCAAGATTACAAAAAAGAGATAGTGGTAGGGATATCTTTTTCAATTGATTTTTTTTGTCCTATGGGTGTCTTATCTTCATTTACTTCTGTTTTAATGTGGTATCCTCTTCACCAAATAAAAATCCAAGGCCACAAATAAAGGTAAGTGAATTCACAGCGAACAATAAAATGGCACTGATTTTTTTCATGGCAATTAACCTCCTCTTCACTTCAGTCTGTTAGCCTTCAAAATTTAAATTCACTGGTTCATCCTCTAAATGATCCACAGTATTTTGTTCTGTCACTGGCACACTTTCATCTACAATTTTAAAACTAAGTTCGTCCATCCAAATTTGACCTGGACCTTGTAGTAATATGCCAAACGCAATGACTTCACTTTTTACTGGAACATCTAGTACGACACTAAAATGATTCCATCCATTTGTTCCTGTAATAGGACGGTTCATCATATTGTCAAACGCAAGAATTTCACCTGAAGAATGGTCTATCCTCATCCATAAACCAGCGGAGCCTTTCACATCTTCGCTTTTAACAAAAGCAGAAAATTGAAGCCGTTCTCCTCGATAACGATCAGACTTAATTTGCTGCATCAATGTTGCGAAACCTCCAGCTTTTTCATCTTTTGATTTCAAATAAGCGGAGTTAGTCCCACTGTGTACAATTCTGTTATCCAAACCTGTTTCATAGTCAGATGGGGTATCCCCCGTCATAATCCAGCCAGTAGGTGTATTATGATGACCAGCCATATTTGTTTCCTCCTCATTAATCACATTCCTTAATAATCTCCGATAACGTGCGGGTGACATGCCATATATCTTCTTAAAGGCTCTAGTGAAGGATTCCTGTGAACTAAATCGATACTGCAATGCGATGTCAATCGCCCGTTGGTCCGTAT
Organism: Bacillus sp. FSL K6-1145; assembly: GCF_038003425.1. Lineage (NCBI taxonomy): Bacteria > Bacillati > Bacillota > Bacilli > Caryophanales > Bacillaceae > Bacillus > Bacillus sp. FSL K6-1145. The sequence continues at coordinate 624,408 of NZ_JBBOPC010000001.1, forward strand.
GAATTAAATCCTTCGCCGCTTGGGTCATTCGACGTTCCCGTATATAATCAACCACTGACTTCTTAATCACTTTTTTGAACATACGGTGAAAGTGAAACCTAGAATAACCAGCGTGTTTCGCTAGAGTTTGAAGCGGTAAATCGTCTTTCAAATGTTGTTCAATATAATTTAATGTTTCTTGAATTGTTTTCTCATGTTCTTGATAGGACAACAGAGCACCTCCTTGCTTTACGAGTTTAGTATAGCGGAAATACTCTTTAGGAAACTTGACTTTTTGTGCTATGTTGCAATTTTAGAACGAACCTTCTAGCCACAAGTGACATCCGTGCGTTACAGTTATTGATGGTATGACGAATGACTGAGCAAGAATCCCTTGGGACGTGTTTGAAAAGATCTCAACACGTATCGTGAATGAAGTGAAGAATGTTAATCGTGTTGTGTTTGATATTAGGATTAGGCCGCCTGCTTCGATTGAATAGAAATAAGATGGTATCTTAAAATGATATTTAATGGGGATTTGTGAGAGTTTAAAGGTGATTTTCACAATTTCAAACTTGTTATCTGTGAATTTAGCCATGAATTTTAATATTATATGAAGAGGACCTGTGTAAACTTAGTGTTATTTTATCAATAGATATTTTCTGCAAATTAAATTCATTTTTTGTGAATTGTTGTATAATTGTGGTAATGAATAGTTGAGCAGGAGGGTAATATGGTTGACGAACGGATAAATAATAACAATGATGAAATAGTAAAAACACTTAGAAAAATGGCAATTACAAAGCAGTTGAATTTTTTGATTGGTTCGGGTAATTCCTTACCTGCTATACCTTTAATGGGAATGATTGATGAGAAAGATTATGAAAAAAGAAATGAAAAATTAAAACAAAAAGTTAAAGCAGTAAGTAAAGATTTATTAAATAATATTGAAGGATGTAGAGAAATATCTATCACATTGAATAATTATATAAATTTCCTTTCAACCATAATAGATATACTTAACTTGTCAAATTCAAGACAAACTTCTCGTACAGCAAACCTCTTTACGACAAACTATGATTTATTCATTGAGAAAGCTTTTGACAAAGTACTACAAAATTATAGATTTGTGGTTAATGATGGTGCTAGTGGTTATTTTGAAAGAGAACTTGATGGTTCTAACTATAATCGAACTGTATCTTATAAGGGATTGAATGATAACTATACAAATGAAATACCTTCATTGACACTAATAAAACCTCATGGTTCTATGAATTGGGAAATAAATAATGGCACAGTGTTTATTAGAAATAGTGTTGTTGATGATCCACTTCTTGTAAAACCCACAGGATATGAAGAACAAGAGACTTTTTACAATAATCATTTCCATGAGATGCTTAGAGTTTTTCAGTTAGAGTTAGACAAGCCACAAGCAGTTTTATTTGTAATTGGATTTTCTTTTCAAGATAAGCATATTGCAAAAATGGTTAAAAGAGCAATTCAAAATCCAGAATTAATGGTATATGTTTTTGGATTTACTGACAAAGATAGAGTGTTTTTTTTACAGAATTTAGGATTCGAGAGAGAGCGAAGTAATTTTACTATTTTAACTCCTGAAAATTTTTCTGATGAATATAAAACAGTAAACATGAATAATGGTGAAGAGGTCTGGCACAGTTTTAACCTATCAAATTTAACTTGTCTATTATCTGGTACAAGTTTGGAGGCCATAAAAGATGGAAAGTCCTAAGAAAAAACTAGGAGTAATTACTTCTGTTGATAGTGATATCTCACAAGTTGGAATGTACAGCATGTCAAATGACGCAGAATTCATCTGGTATGGTGAAATATTGGCAGGGCCAAAAATTGGAGCTTATCTTACTATTAATCAAAATGAGATTAAAATAATAGTAACTGTTTCAAATGAGAAAGTAATTGATCAACAAAACTCTATAAAAAGTACTGAATTTGATAACAGATATTCTAAAAATTCAATAAATAGAATTATTTCTGTGAAGACTAGAGGAGTCATTGAAGAAGGGAAATTTCAATTAACAAGTCAATATGTACCCATGATTGGTAATGAGGTTTCTCTTACTAGTATAGAAGAGTTAAAAATTATTTATGGAATTGAAACTAATGAATCAACAATTAAAATTGGAAAATCAATTTTAGAAAATCAACCAATCCAATTATCAATTAATAAGTTCTTTGCTTCTCACATAGGTATATTTGGTAACACAGGAAGTGGGAAGTCTAATACTTTACATAAATTATATTTGGAGCTATTTAGATCGAATTTTTATAAACAAATAATAAATAAATCCCAATTTTTCTTAATTGATTTTAACGGAGAATATTCATCCCCAGAAATTGATGAAGTTACTCAAAAAGGGGTTTTTGGTGTTCCTAACGAAGATAAAGAAATATTTGAAATTAATACTCAGAATCTAAATGAAGGAAAAAAATTGCCAGTTAAAAAGAAGTACCTTTTTGATGCAGACATTCTATCAATACTTTTTGATGCAAGACCTGCAACACAAGTCCCTTTTCTAAGAAGTTCGATAACGAGTTTTAATGAAATATCTCAAGAGATAAATTTTTGTTTTGGTGTATATGTAACAGGAACTCTCAAGAAAATTTTAACATCTGGAAAGTCTGCTAATCAAGATAGTTTACAAGACTGGATAGATACAGCGAAAAAATACTTGCAAGATTCGTCTCTTTTTTCGGAATTAGACCAAATTGTGCAATATAATAATGGGGATTATAAGATTCCTTCATTAGATATTTGGTTCAATAGTGGCTCAGACGAAGGTATTGCTCCATCTTCTCTACATTATTCAAAAATCCAAGCAATATCTGAGAGTCTTACTAGATATTTTAAGTATATGGAAATAACACCATTAAACCAATTGAAAATATTTTTAGATTTTCAGAGAGTCCACCGAACTGCTTGGGGAAAAATAAATCGTGAACATTTAAATCCGCTATTTAGCCGAATTAACTCTTCTTTTCAGAGTCTTGAGAAAGTCATAGAAGTAAAAGATATGGCTATCGAAGATTATAAAATGATAAATATTATTTCACTTGTTCATGCAAATCAAGAAATCACTCGCTTAATCCCTATGTTATTATCTAAAATGATATATGATGAGCAAAAAAGATTAGTTTCTGGAAACAGTGTTAATCAAACTAAACACTTAATTATTGATGAAGCTCATAATATTTTAAATTCTGAGTATAAGAATAATGGAGATGACTGGCAAGATTATAGATTAACTATTTTTGAAGAAATTATTAAAGAAGGACGAAAGTTTGGTTTTTTCTTAACTTTATCAAGTCAGAGGCCTGCAGATATTTCCCCCACGATTCTTTCACAAACGCATAACTACTTGATTCATCGTTTAGTGAATGAGAAAGATTTAAGAATGCTTGAGAACACTATGCCTACACTTGATAAAAGTTCGTATCAGATGATTCCAAGTTTAGGACAAGGTGAAGCGATTATAACGGGTAATGCTATGAAAGTTCCTGTATTTGTGAAAATTGATAAAGAAAAATCGCTCCGCCCAGCTAGTGATGACATCAAGCTTACTAATTTGTGGAGTGAAACTTAAAATACTTTAGAGTTGTTACAAAAAATAAAAGAACATAATTCAAATTTATATCCAGAGTAATCATCTTTATCTTTGAACGAAAAAACTCAATTTATGTATTATGTGACAAAACAAAATATAAAATTATGGTGCTTTGGCAAAGTTAATTCCTTCAATATAAGGAGTTGACTTTTCAGATATTAAAAACTCTTGGTTTTCAGTCAAGTTACTCTTTTTCAAAATAAGCATCCCACTTAAAATGCCCAACTTTATCAAATTCCCTTAGATAATTTCTTACATATACCAGATGGCTCTTGTTCAATAAATTGCAAAATTATGTCTTGGAACAGAAAATTTCAAATATGTTGAAATACATTCAGATAAGGAAAAAGGTGTTTGTTTACACAACAGAAACAAACAGGCATGCAAATGAAACCTTTCAAGGTATTCAGGCGTAGAAACATAGAACGTAGTTATTCTAATAAAAGAGAGGTGTCGAATGTTTGGAATTAAATAACCTAAAATTACTTTATAAGGATATGAGAAGAAAAAATATTGATCGATCCAAATTTGAATTCTCAATTAAGGGAGTACTATTTAAATGTCTTTTTCTTATTGATAAGGCCCCATTTAAATTAATATTAGCAGCTAGAGGAAAGAATTTTTATTTGGAATTTGAAATTAAAAAAGATTTTAAAGTCAACTCTTACATAGAAAAAGATAAGTATTATCGATTATGTGAGATATTAGGTATAAAGAGAGATGATAAAAACAAATTTAGCACTAATGCTTTTCTAAGTTATGTCAATGACAGAGTTCCTCATAATATATCAGAAAATGATCGTCTTGTTCCTGCTGATATTGCTCCCTATCGAAAAATTGTTGAAGAAGAAAATAAAATTTATTTTTATAAATGGATACCTCACGATGGTATCAAATCTAATGCCACACCTGAAAATTTAGAGAAAACAAGATTGTTAATTGGAGAAGAAGCATATCGTACATGTAAAGAAAGAAACATAAGTAGTGGATGGACAGACAATCCTAATTACGCAGATAAATCGACGAGAGACTTCCCCAAAAATTTTAAGACTAAATCTTAATTAAAAAAGGCGGTGATACTACGCCTTTTTTAATTCGTTCAACCTAAAACAAAATGAAATTTCAGGTGTGAACATCTAGTTTAAGTTAAACTTGATTTCAAAGCAGGAGAATGCGACATATAAGGCGTTTTACAATTCATTTCTGTGACTAGTTTCTAGTAACACTTACATCTGGTGATATTGAGCTATTCTAAACCTTGCTTATTAATCAAAGACTGATCTACTCTATTGGGGTGATGGAGTAAAATTAATCTCCTGTTCACTTCATTTATCGGTGTCGAAAATACATTTATAGACGATGTTTCACTTTTTTCCTTCTTAAATATCTCCACAACACGAGCGCAAGAACCAGCAAGATGACACATTGAATCGATAGTAAAAACATTTGCAATTCAACAGACGTTTGCCCACTTGTCATTTGATCCACGATATTATGCACCGCGTGCCACATGATGACCCATTGCAGGCTGTTAGTGAGTGCCACAATTTCAGCTGCAACGAATCCAAATAAAAAGGCGAATATGATTTGTGCCACTGTTAATGTGAGGCTTTTTCCGCTTAGTAAATTAGCAGAATGACCGAGGCCGAATAGTACAGCGGAGCCCCCTATGGCAGTGCTCAAGTTAATTTGTCTTAAATATTGAAACAGAATGCCTCGAAAGATTCCTTCTTCAAACAGACCGACACACACCATGAAGAAACAAAGTGCTATAAAGGAAGAAAGGGTTAGATCCTTATTTAATCCAGCAATAAATGGAATGGCCTCGATGATAAGGATGGGAAATATCCACACACCAAGAGACCCTTTTCGAAAACCTATTTCTTTCAAGTGAAAACGACTTTTTTGAATAATGAATAGAAGTAAAAGACACCCAGCCAGCATCGCACAGCCATTGATGAGATAGATGTTCGTTGGATCGGTTACTTCTTTGATGGATATATAGACACCTGCACTTGTTGGGATGATTAAAGAAAACAACAGTAGAAGTACTGATTTTCGAATGATTGTGATTGGTTTCATGTTTTGATTCCCCCTCTAACGTCAGAGTAGTGGAATCAAGCATAAGTCACAATTAAATCTTCCTAACATGTCAATATTTAGCCCTAAGATGCACTTTAAGATGTTGTTCGTTTCTTTCGCTGCTTTAAAAGTTCGTTGATTTCCTCAGCAGTTGCTTGATCTTTTTTATACAATAGGTACTTCATCAAAAAGAATAATGCCATGACCACAAGGAAATTCACGATGAACGAAAGGAGACTGATTTCACCGCTGACGATGATGATGGTTGTCATAATCATACACATCACAAGGACGATATATAAGATTTGTTGAAAAAGAATCCGTTTGTGGCTGTACGTTTGTTTTGGATATAGCAAGAAGGTCAGGGCGCTTGAAAAAAAGGAACTGAACATGATTGCTTGTAAAATATAGATGGGCATTGTTCCAAACGTGAAACAGTAAATCAATACGAGTGCAGTAAAGATCAGACAAAATGTGATCAAAAGATTTGTGATATAACGTTTCATCCTGTTCACTTCCTCCGTAACCCAAGCTTCTCTTTTAATGCTTGAATATAAAAACGTGAAATCATTACCTTTTCTCCATTCATAAGGCTTGCTTCAAAACGGCCACTCGTTTTAGGAGAAATAGCGGCGATCTGATCAATATTAAGAATCATCGATTTAGATACCCTCAAATAATCATGCGCTTCAAGCCGTTCTTCAAGTTCAAATAACTTTTCCTTTATGAGAAACACCCCATCTGACGTATACAAGAACGATCTTTTATCGACGCTTTCTATATATAAAACCTCGTGATAATAGACCTTCTTCATTCTTTCTTTTGTGGGCTCTTGCGCTAGGAAATAGGGTGATGATTGCTCCACTTGTTGAACTAGCTTTTCAATAGTAGGATTTAGCTCATAAATGTGAAAAGAAACATACTCTGATTGCGGCTTTTGGATGAAATGAATATCCGTTTTCATTTGTTTCTCCTCTGTCTATTAGGATTTTTCGTAATCTCTCTTTAAAATCGAATACATATACACATCATCAAACCCCTTTTGACCCAATTCATACTCTCTCAATAATCCCTCTCTCACAAAATCAATCTTCTCCAATAATTGAACAGACGACGTATTTTCAGGATCAATAATCGCTTCAATCCGATTCAGGTTCATTTCCTGAAACCCATATCGTAGCACCGCAGCAATCGCTTCGCTCATAATGCCTTTTCTCCAATGATCGTGATGTAATTCATAGCCAATTTCCGTACGGCAGTGCTGTTTTTCTAGATGGAGAAAGCCGCAGCTGCCGATAATGGCTGGATTGTCTTTTAGAGAAATGCCCCAGCGGATGCCTGTTTGTTCTTTGAAGATATTGTCATACCACTTGATTTCTCCTTTTGTGTCTTCGATGGTTTCATGTGCATCAATGCCCATGTAGCGGCACACGGTTTCATTAGATAAATAGATGTGCATATCCTTAGCGTCTTCGGTCGTTGCATGTTTTAAGATTAGTCTTTCGGTATGAATAGTTGGAAATGTTTGTGGAAATATCAATTTATCTCTAGTCATATTTATCTCCTATTGTTTATTTTATTTAAATTATACCTGTACTGGTCGAATTTGTGGAATGCTTTGGTATAATATGAAATTATCATCGTGGTAATCATTTACATGTGAATTATACTAAAGAGAAAGAGGATAAGAGCAATGGGCATTTTTCTAATCATGATTTGTATCGTGATGATCACCGTATCTTCAGTGATTTATATATTTAAAAAGGGAATCATTCGTTCTAAAGTGTTAGTGATAGTAGGTTTTGTTTTAGGAGGAGCTGTACTAGTTGTATGGATAGCAATGTTTTTTAATTTTCACTCTATCACTTTAACAGATGAATCACTTGGTGATTTTAAGATCGGTCAAACATTCAAGGGAGATCATACTTTTGTGGAGAATTCTCAATTCTCTCATCCTAAACAGACAGTCTATATGGAAAGAGAAAATCAAGATTTTGTCTTATCAGTTGATCAAAATCATCGAGTTATATCTATTTACAATCAATCAAAACAAAAAAATCTTCAAACATCTAAGGGAGTTAAAATTGGAGAAGATTATTCATCTGTTATACAAACATATGGAGATCAATTCAAGAAGCTCTGGTTTGTCGAAGGGTATAGCAAAGGTATACAATATCAAGATCAATCAAACGGTATCATTTTGGAGTTCTTTTTCAATGATAATACACTAGCACTCATTGAACTTCGTAGTAAGCAGGAGTGAAATAGTAGAAAGTAAAAACGAGCATTCTATTGAAATGCTCGTTTTTATGTTGTTTTTTTATAACATGCCTTACAATAAAAAACCCCTTCATTCCTCAGCCAAGCCTTCACCTCTGTCATTCCTTTTCTCTTTGGATAGACCAGCTTGACGTACACTTCTTCGTTTCCTTCTATTTTTTTCTGACAGCTAGCACAAGTGGGTTCTTCGAATCGAAACAATCGACATACTCCTTTTTGTAGATATTTCTTCCATTATATCAAATATCCAACTTGTTCTTTCGACTCTATTCTTCACTTTCTCAATTTTTATCCGACATATGCTAAGTAAAAGAAATTTCCGTTTGTTGAAACCGTTTGAGAGAAAGCGTGCTCTAACAGGTGTAGGAGGTGTGAGTGAGATGAAGCATGTGCGTCTAATTAAAAAAGCACAAAAAGGGAATGTCCCGGCATTTGAGAAATTAATGCTGATGTATCAGGAGCGTTTATATAAAACGGCTTTTCTCTACACAAGAAATAAAGAGGATTCGTTAGATGCTGTTCAGGAGACAGTATTTAAAGCGTTTAAGCATCTATCTGGCTTGAAAGAACCAGCTTATTTTTCTAGCTGGCTGACTCGGATTTTGGTCAATACGATTTTTGCGATGAAGAAAAGGCAGCAAGATGTTGTGCCGTTTGAACAGCAGCACGAAAGCGTTGAGCGGAATGATTTTTTGGAAGACAAGCTAGATTTAAAACATGCTCTTGATGTGTTAGATGAGCAATACCAGATTGTGATTCAGCTATTTTATTTTCAAGATTATTCGATTTCAATGATCTCTCAGCAGATGGATATGCCTGAAGGAACGGTTAAAACTCATTTGTATCGCGCAAGAAAGTTATTAAAGCAAACATTGGAAAAGGAGGAGAGTGTCGATGGAACGAAAAGAAATGAAAAAGCTTTATGATGAGATTGAAGTACCAAAGGTTGAAGTAACCTCTGCAATTCGCCAAGCAATAGGAGATGTGAAAGCGGAAAAGAAAAGACGTTGGTTCACATGGAATTGGAGAACGCCAATATATTCTGTCATCATACTAATCGTTCTTTATTTGTCATCAGGCTTCCTTTTTCCTTCTCTTAATACAGCGATGGCACGTGTCCCGATTATTGGGCAGTTTTATATGATGTTTCACGATAAAGTAGGAATGTCTCTTTTTCAGAGTGAGATGGTGAAGCATGTCAATGAGGGAGCTGAATCAAGAGGGGTTAATGTGGAAGTGAACAGTGTGTATTATGATGCAGGGCGGCTTGTTTATACATTTACTGTGAATCGTTTGAATACAAAGAAAGATGTTGTCCCTTTCATAGTCGACTTAGATCCAGTAAATCAAGCTTCCCAATCGAGTTCCTACAATCATGAATTGAAAAAATTAAAAGATGGCCGTTATGTTGGGCAAGTGACAGTCTATACAAATGGTCAAACGATCAAACAAGGTCAACAAGTGCCACTTGTCATTTCGAAAATTGGGGATATTGTAGGGAATTGGCGCTTCAAAGTACCAGTGGTCAAGCAAAAAACCACTTTATTAGCGGGACAAAAAGACGTGTCTATTTTTAATGGGCGTTATCACTTAAGAAATGTACAGGTAGAAAATGGAGTGAAAAGCTCTGTTATTCAATATACCATTGATTACAATGGTTTTGCTAAAGACGATATAGTTAGTATAGAAAGAATGAAGGATAATCTAGGGAATGATTATCAGTTCGAAATTGGAACAGTCTTAGGAGAAAAACAACTGACTCCTGACAAAACTAGAAAAAATCATTTGACCATTTTAGATCAGCCGATTGATCCAGAGGCAACTGAATTAACATTTTACACAGGTGTGACAGACGAACAAGAAGAAAGCAAAATCATTCCTCTCCAGACAAAGCTGCCTGTTCAGTTCAAAACAAAGCATCATGGAATTGGAATCAAAATCAATAAAATAGAGCAAAAGGGGCATTCTGTAACAGTTGATTATCAATTTACTGGAGTAGACCAGAAAGAATTAGATGAAGATATTATGGAGAATGTAGGTGAATGGATAGGGTTAGGTGACGTTAAAAAGCTAAAATCATGGTCAGATTCTGAAGCAAATGATGAAAACGGATATTACTTAGAGAGGAACGATGCAAAGGTGACCAATGTAAAGACAGCCTCTTTGCAATCCACTTTTGAATTTGATAAGAAGTTAGACACATTAGCATTTAAAGATTATGGACTTGATCTTAATATGTCAGATCTGAACCGATTGGCACCACAGAGAGATATACCTGTAACCATTCCAGTCAAAAAAGAAACATCAAAAGCTAGTCAATAAATAAAAGAGCGAACATGGTTATACATGTTCGCTTTTTGCCTGCTTTTGGACCAGCCGATTACGATGGAACGAGTACCGAATCAACAGGAATGCCACAAAACTGGCTAAACCGCCAATCCAGCTTAAGTTCGTGACATTTGTATATTGTATAATCACACCGCCCATTGACGATCCGAGCATCATGCCGATATTCATAATCGCTGTATTAAAACTCAGCACGGTTTCTGATGCTTGGGGTTTTAGAGAGATGAGGTAAAACTGCTTCGCTGGAGTTGTCGTCCATGTAGCGATGCCCCATATGGCAAGCGTAATCAAGATACTTATTGTAGAGAATTGCGTAAAGAATAAAGCAAAGAGAGCGAGCATCTGGATCATGATGCTGATCGAGATGGTTCGGTTTGGTCCCCATTGATCAACGGCAAAGCCGCCAAATCGTGAGCCTATAAAAGCAGCGATTCCTAAAATGAGTAAGGCGATACTTGTCATTTCAAGAGAGAAGCCAGCGGTCTGTCGTAATAAAGGTGAGATATAAGCGAATACCATTGTGTAGCCTAAAATCCAAAAGACGGTTGTGGCTAAGCCGCTGATCACTCTGCTATCTTGAAGGAGATGTAATTGCTGCTTCAATGGCAGATGTGAATGTCCCTCCATGCGTGGCAGTAATTGATAAAGCAGTAATAAAAGACAAGCAGTACCTAGCGCAATGATGAGAAAAATATAGTGCCAATCCACATGCCCTGATAAAAATGTGCCAATAGGGACACCAAGTACGAGTGAAACGGTAAAACCAGTAATGACCGTTGCCATCGCGCTCCCCTTTTTTTCTGGAGGGGCGATCTGCGCTGCATAATTTGTGGCGACGACAATATATAAGCCGCCACTCATCGCCATGATGACTCGGGATAGCAGGAGCAGCACAAAGTGATGGCTAAAAAAGGCGACCACATTGCCTAAAATAAACACAAAAATAGCCGATAACAGAACCTTTTTTCGGTTCAATTTCGATGTTGCCATCACTAAAAAGAGAGCACCTACTGCATAAAAGAGAGAGTAAATGGTGATAAGCTGCCCGGCAGCAGGAATAGAGATATTTAAATCAACAGAAATCATATCTAGAATGCCTGACACGACGAATTCTGACGTGCCTGTGACGAATGAACCGACAGCTAAAAGAATAATCAATAGCTGATGTGATGTGTTTTTCATTTTTGAACCCTTCCTTCAATTTGATACGTTGTTTTTAGTTTAAATTCCGTGCTAACATAAGTAAAATTGATGTTTTTCATGAAGGAGATGAGTGAATACTCATGAGCTTTGTTCGCTTTGATATCATCGCAAAAGTGGTCGAGCTTGGCAGTTTTACCGCAGCAGCTGAAGCGTTAAATATGACGCAGTCCGCAGTGAGTCATGCGGTGGCGAGTTTAGAAACGGAGTGGGGTGTGTCTTTATTCATTCGTGATCGAAAAAAGGGCATCATGCTGACAGATATCGGTCAAACGCTTCTCCCGCATATTAGAGAAGTGTTAAATAGAGTGGAGAAGATCCAGCAGGAAATTGCGTTAACGAAAAATATCGAAACGGGCTTGATTCGTATCGGCACATTTGCCAGTGCATCTGCTTGTTTATTGCCTAAACTGCTTGTGAGCTATCAGAAAAAGCATCCGAAAATCGAATTTAAATTTTATGAGGGAACGTATGAAGAAATATTGGAGTGGCTAGATTCTGGCATCATTGATGTTGGATTTGTTGTGAAAGGTCATGCAGATGAAGCCTTTGACTTGCTTCCGCTGATCAAAGATGAGATGGTGGTCGCCTATCATCCGAATCATCGATTTCACCAGCAGTCCATTGTAGACATCACAGATTTGGCGGATGAACCATTTATTATGCCGACTGGCATGTATCAATCACATGTAGAGGATATTTTTTCTGACGCTCAATTGAAGCCAGCTACTTTATTTGAAGTACACGATTGTACGACCATTGCTCGTATGGTTGGGGAAGGGCTTGGTGTCACGATAGGACCTGAGCTGTTTTTAAAAACGCAGCAGCTTGTGCACATTCGACAGTTGAATGTCTCTCATCATCGTGAGGTTGCGCTCGCCTGTCCGTCTCTCTCCCAAGCTTCTCCGGCAGTGAAAGAGTTTTTTCATGTAGCCGAGGCAGTTTTTGCAAAAGAGAAGGATTTGGAGAAGGGTGTATAAAGAACTAGATGTGATTTTCCAAATTCGTGTATAAGACGAATGAAGCGGACATTTCTTTGAAAAATGTTCGCTTTTCGTATTGTGTTTTAAAAATGAAGTTGGTATTTGGTACAATAGACAAAGGAATCAAAAAGATGAAGGAAATATTGTTCAACGAACTGTTTCCAGCAGCCTAATGATTGAAAGAATTCAAGTCGTAACATCCCAATAAACTTTGAGAAAATAAATAACGGCCCGAATTCAACTAATGTGGTAATACGATGAAATTCCTAATATTAGCTAATTTTTCAAAATGGTTGATGTGAATATCAGAGGTTAGTATTTTAGAATCATTGAAAGTCGTAATTAACGAATTCCTTGTACAACCAGGTATTAATTTTTTTCAAAGTGATTGTGATGTAGCATTAGCTAGAAGTTTTAAATGTTTAAAAGATTATACCAATAACCGTTACTGCTCAACTAAAAATAAAAGTACAGCCGGCAAATGTTCTCCTAACATTGCTAAGCATTCAAGGCTCTATCATAAACATACAGGATGGTTCTCACCTAGTAAGTAAAGAAGGGGGGGTATTAGAATTTTGGGAGTTACGCTAATTATGGGTGTATTATTAATATTATCAATGTTTTTTTTAATTTTTTTGCTTTTAAAGAAGATTATAGATTTGAAATTAATCATTATAATAGGTATTCCTTTTTTAATAATAATAATTGTTTTTTCTATATTAATTTTTGTGAATTTCCATTCAGTTTCACTTGAAAATGAATCTTTAGGCAGTTTTAAAATTGGTGAAGAGATAGATAACAATGAACTCGAAAAAAATGATCAGTTTTCGTTTGAAAATGAAGTGGTATATTCCAAAAAAGGAAATGAAGATTTTTTAGTAACATCTAATAATAAGCAACAAATTATCTCTATTATTAATGAATCACAAAATGGAAATATTAAGACATCAAAAGGTATTAAGGTTAACGATACGTTTCAAGATGTAGTAAAGGCGTATGGGAAAGAATACAAAAATCTTTGGTTTGTAGAAGGGTATGAAACAGGTATTCAGTATCAAGATAAAGATGAACAGCTTCTCCTAGAATTTTTCTTTAATGAAGATAAATTGTACCGTATTGAATTAATTAAAAAGTGATGCGCTAAATTTTGAAATAGTATAGCTTGATTTTTTTCCTGTTAGAAAGTTTATATTTTCATGCTTTCTATGTTTCTTAGCAATTTCGAATATTTAGATAAGAAGTAACAAGAACTAGATGTGATTTTCCAAATTCGTGTAATAATACGAATGAAGCGGACATTTCTTTGAAAAATGTTCGCTTTTCGTATTGTGTTTTAAAAATGAAGTTGGTACAATAGACACAGAAATCAAATAGATAGAAGTCGTATAATAGCGGGGATATGGCCCGCAAGTTTCTACCAAGCTACCGTAAATAGCTTGACTACGTCAATTCACACTCGTTTGATATAAATCATGCATTGTTCTTGTTTTATGTCACCGTCTGAATTCACATATGTAGTCAAGCGTCCCAAAACTGTTGGGGCGTTTTTTATTTGACTTGTGAATGGGGCAGACTAAAGCAAAAGGACATGAAGGGAGTCAGTTGGCTTGAAACAGTTTTTTCAATTTGATGAGTTAGGAACGAATTACCGCAGAGAAATCATCGGTGGTTTAACCACATTTTTGTCGATGGCTTACATTTTGTTTGTCAATCCGATCACACTTGCTTTAGTGTCGGTACCGGATTTTCCAGATAAATTACGAATTGATCAGGGCGCTGTCTTTACTGCGACGGCGTTAGCCTCTGCCGCAGGGTGTATTCTGATGGGGCTGATTGCCAGGTATCCGATTGCGATTGCTCCAGGTATGGGCTTGAATGCCTTTTTCGCCTTCTCGGTTGTTCTTGGCATGGGCATCACATGGGAAGCAGCACTTTCTGGTGTATTTGTTTCAGGATTGATTTTCGTTGCCCTTTCTTTAACAGGTTTCCGTGAAAAAATCATCAATGCCATTCCGGCTGAGCTAAAGCTTGCGGTTGGTGCAGGTATTGGTCTATTCATTACATTTGTCGGTCTGCAAGGATCTGGCATTATCGCTAATAATGATAATACGCTCGTTTCCATTGGGAACATTCATAGTGGTCCTGTCTTATTAACGGTGTTTGGTATCGTGGTGACTGTCATTTTAATGGTTCTTCGAGTGAATGCAGGTGTCTTCATTGGGATGCTTGTGACAGCTATTGCAGGAATGATTGTTGGTCTTATACCAGTTCCGACGCAAATTGTGGGAAGTATTCCAAGCTTATCTCCAACCTTTGGACAAGCCTTGATTCACTTGCCAGACATTTTCTCGATTCAAATGCTTGCCGTGATTTTAACGTTCTTATTCGTTGGGTTCTTTGATACAGCAGGAACGCTTGTGGCTGTTGCAACCCAAGCTGGTTTAATGAAAAATAATGAGCTGCCGCGTGCAGGAAGAGCACTTCTAGCGGATTCATCTTCAATCGTTGTAGGTTCTGTCCTTGGAACATCGACGACAACATCTTATGTTGAATCTAGCTCAGGTGTTGCTGCTGGTGCGCGTTCAGGCTTTGCAGCTGTCGTGACAGGTATTTTCTTCTTGCTTGCGATGTTCTTCTCGCCGCTTTTATCCATCGTTACACCGAATGTGACAGCACCTGCTTTAATTATTGTTGGTGCACTGATGGTCGCTCCACTTGCGAAGATTGCATGGGATCGTTTTGAAATTGCCGTACCAGCATTCTTAACGATGATTATGATGCCACTCACATACAGTATTGCAACAGGGATTGCGGTTGGCTTTATTTTCTACCCGATTACGATGATCTTTAAAGGGAAAGCCAAAGAAGTACATCCGATTATGTACGGTTTGTTTGTGATCTTTATTCTCTACTTTGCTTTCTTAAATCATTAATGGTTCGCCTGAAACAGCAGCTCATGGAAGCTGCTGTTTTTTTGTTTTGCCCTAATTTTCTTGCCATTTTAAAACCTCTGATGCCCTTTAGCCGTCTATTCGTATGAACGTCAAGGAATCTTGACTGAACAGAGAGACTCCGCTACTTTAAGAGGAGTCATCCTTACAGGTCATTCGTATGAGCCTGTAAGGATTGTGCTGGATAGGAGTTGATATGAGATGTTAGAAAAAGATGAAGAGCAAAGTAAATCAGACTTAAAAAATGAAGAGCCATCAATAGATCAAGAAACGAGGCAATCCCGCCTTAGCAGAAGCGCTGCAAAACGTGGAAGAACGTCGAAAGTAAAAGCAGCAGCGGATGATGAGCGTTCTGCCATTCAGCGTATGCTGCAAGGTGTAGGAGGCGCGTTTAAGCGCTATGGCTCATATGGACTTGCGATGTTAAAATCACCGAGCCGGGCCATCAATCAAGCGGAAACATTACGGATGAAGTATGCCTGGATCTCGATTGTGTTATTCAGCGTGTTTTTTGCTTTAGGCAACTATGTTCAATTAAAGGCGTCAAAGACTCGTTTATTAGGCTTTGGCATTCATTACTCTTTTGGTGACGCCTTTTTGAGGGTAGCGGTCTTTACACTCATTCTGCTCACATTGATGATGCTGACCGTCTGGTTACTCGGTAAGTACATGCTAAAAGGAAACATATCACTGAAAGAAGTGATCATGAAGTTTGGTGCCGCACTTGTACCGGTTTTGGTTTTATCCATCCTTTGGCTTGTATTTGCCATGCTGAATATTCCATATGTGACGGTCATTTTATCTGTGATGATGTTTTTTGGTCTCCAGTTGATTGCGGTCGTACTGTTTCGCTCGGTTCAATCGGAGCATGAAGCGATGCGCGGTGATTTGATGTATGCCAGCTGGATCTTTTTATTGGTGGAGCTTGTCATCATTGCACTGCTCTGGGGCATTGTCGGAGAGTATTTGATTCCTTCACTTGTGCCTGTTCGATTTGGATAATACACACACTGAAAACCTCCTTTTATGAAAAAGGAGGTTTTCATGTTGAGACGAGGAAAAAACGGGTAAACTCTTGGTAACAAAGACCACCTTTCTTGTCGAAAGATATATGTGTTTTTCTCGCGCAAATTTGATTGTATCAAGGTATGTTCTCTAGTAGAATATGGGGTGCTTTATTTGATTTTTTAGTGCAGGGGGTTCGAATCGTGCTTCAACAACTTTTATCCAATGCGTTCACCATGGTTTTGATCATTTTAGTGATTAATATTGTCTATGTTTCATTTTCCACCATGCGTTTGATTTTAACAATGAAAGGCAGACGGTACGCAGCAGCTTTTGCTGGTACGATTGAAATGCTGATTTATGTGATTGGATTAAGTATCGTACTTGATAACTTAGATCAAATCCAAAATGTCATTGCGTATGCGTTAGGTTATGGGATGGGGATCATTGTCGGGATGAAAATTGAAGAGAAGCTGGCACTTGGCTACACAACTGTTAACGTGATCACAAAAGAATTAGATGTCGATCTCCCAAGGCAATTGAGAGAAAAAGGATATGGTGTCACCAGCTGGGTAGCAGGCGGTCTTGAAGGAGACCGGACAGCATTGCAAATTTTAACACCGAGAAAATATGAACTGCAATTATATGAAACGATTAAAACGCTGGATTCAAAGGCATTTATCATTTCATATGAGCCCAAATCGATTCACGGCGGCTTCTGGGTGAAGGCTGTGAAGAAAAGGAGAATTAAAGAATGACCGCAAAACCAAAGAAGAAGAAATTCTATGTGGAAGACGACATGACGATCGATCAAGTGTTGTCCCAGATGGCAGCGGAAGGCTACGCGCCTGTCCGACGAATGGAGGAGCCCATTTTTCAGGAAAAGAAGGAAAATGGGTCGATTCAGATCATTCCGATTGGGAAAAAAATCGTATTTGAAGGAAAAACAGTCTAAATCCGAACATTAAAACGACGACTTCATAGATTGTTCGATAAATCCGTTGACATCATGAACATCCGTTGTTAAGATAAACATGAATTCAAAACACGAACCTCATATAATCTTGGGAATATGGCCCATAAGTTTCTACCCAGTTACCGTAAATGACTGGACTATGCAGGATAGTGAACAAAACTGACATGGCGTTTCAAAAGCGAACAGCGCTTACCATGGCCCGGTTTGTGTTGCTTCCTAACAATGCAATGCAAATCGGGCCTTTTTGTTCGGCGTTTGACAAGCTGCTTAGGTTTGGGAAGCGTGTCAAACGATACAAAATCGAATATCAGCTTAAAGGTGGGGACAAAATGAAGCCGCTTGTAGGTGTCATCATGGGAAGTACATCTGATTGGGAAACAATGAAGAATGCGTGCGATATCTTAGAAGAATTAGACATTCCGTATGAAAAACAGGTCGTATCCGCACACCGGACACCTGACTTGATGTTTGAATATGCGACAGAAGCAAGAGGTAAAGGACTAAAAGTCATCATTGCCGGTGCTGGAGGCGCAGCACATTTACCGGGGATGGTCGCAGCGAAAACGACACTGCCGGTCATTGGTGTGCCCGTACAATCAAAAGCACTAAATGGACTGGATTCCTTATTATCCATCGTTCAAATGCCAGGCGGTGTACCAGTTGCGACAGTGGCGATTGGCAAAGCCGGTGCAACAAATGCAGGGCTTCTAGCTGCACAAATGATTTCAGCATTTGATGAAACAATCGCTGCTCGCCTTGAGGAAAGAAGAGAGCAAACAAAACAGACTGTACTAGAAAGCAGTGATCAGCTTGGCTAAGCAGACCATTTTTCCAAACGCAACCATCGGTATTATCGGTGGAGGACAGCTTGGCAGATATATGGCCGTCAGCGCAAAGCAAATGGGATACCGGGCAGCTGTCTTAGACCCAGTCGCACAATCTCCTTGTGGACAGGTTGCTGATACAGAAATCACAGCTGCTTATAGTGACCTCGATGGGATTCGACAGCTGGCAGAAATCAGCGATGTCGTGACATATGAATTTGAAAATATTGATTATGATGCACTTAATCAATTGAAGGAAGAAGCCAATTTACCGCAAGGAAGTGAACTTCTTCTTTTAACTCAAAATCGTGAAACGGAGAAAAAAGGGATTGTAGATGCAGGCTGTGAAGTCGCACCTTACCGCATCATTCATGATGAAAAAGAGCTGGAAGACGCAGTAACCGTACTTGGTTTGCCAGCCGTGCTGAAAACATGCAGAGGCGGCTACGACGGAAAAGGGCAGTATGTGATCAAGGAAAAGGGACAGCTTCACGAAGCAGCTGAATTGCTCACACATGGAGCATGTATTTTAGAAAGCTGGGTCCCATTTCAAATGGAGCTCTCGGTGATCGTCACTCGTTCTATTCACGGGGAGATTGCGGTATTTCCAGTCGCTGAGAACATTCATAAGCACAACATTTTGTTCCAGAGTATTGTGCCTGCAAGAGTAGGTGAAAGCATTCAGGAGAAGGCAAAAGTGCTGGCAGCGACACTGGCTGAAAAGCTAGCGCTAGTTGGTACACTTGCTGTAGAACTGTTCCTGACAAACGAAGGAGAGCTACTCGTCAATGAACTGGCGCCTCGCCCGCATAATTCTGGTCATTATACGCTCGATTTATGTGAGACGAGTCAGTTTGAACAGCATATTCGCGCGATATGCGGTTTGCCGCTTGGCGGTACAGCCCTTTTATCAGAGGGCATGATGGTGAACTTATTAGGCGATGAAGTAGACATCCCAAAAGAGCATCCTGAGCTTCTCAAAGAAGCGAAGCTTTATCTATATGGAAAGCATGAAGTAAAAACCGGCCGCAAAATGGGTCATATGACTTTTATGAAACAGCTTGATGATGAATGGATGACAAACATCACAAAGATATGGACTGAAAGAGATGGAGGAAACGGGAAATGATCGAACGTTACGCACGACCAGAAATGTCAGCAATCTGGACAGAGGAAAACAAATTTAATGCATGGCTTGAAGTAGAAATTCTCGCTTGTGAAGCTTGGGCAGAGCTCGGCGTTATTCCAAAAGAAGACGTTGTGACTATGCGCAAGAATGCAAGCTTTGATATTGATCGTATTCTAGAGATTGAACAAGACACGCGCCATGACGTGGTTGCCTTTACGCGTGCTGTATCTGAATCTCTAGGAGAAGAAAGAAAGTGGGTTCATTACGGGTTAACCTCTACAGACGTAGTGGATACGGCACTTTCATATCTATTAAAGCAGGCGAACGATATCTTGCTCAAGGACATTGAGAGATTTGTTGACATCCTAAAAGAAAAAGCAAAAGAGCACAAATATACCGTCATGATGGGCCGTACACACGGTGTACACGCTGAACCGACAACATTTGGCCTGAAGCTTGGTCTTTGGTACGAAGAAATGAAGCGTAACCTAGAACGTTTTAAACAAGCAAAAGCCGGTATCGAATTTGGTAAAATTTCTGGGGCTGTTGGCACATATGCGAACATCGACCCGTTTGTTGAGCAATATGTATGTGAGAAGCTTGGCATCAAAGCTGCACCAATCTCAACCCAAACCTTGCAGCGTGATCGTCATGCAGATTACATGGCAACTCTTGCACTCGTCGCAACAAGCATTGAGAAATTTGCTGTTGAAATTCGTGGACTTCAAAAGAGTGAAACACGTGAAGTAGAAGAGTTCTTTGCAAAAGGACAAAAAGGATCATCAGCAATGCCGCATAAACGCAACCCAATCGGCTCTGAAAATATGACGGGAATTGCCCGCGTCATCCGTGGATATATGCTGACAGCTTATGAGAATGTACCACTTTGGCATGAGCGTGATATTTCTCATTCGTCTGCTGAGCGCATCATTTTACCAGACGCAACGATTGCACTGAACTATATGCTAAACCGCTTCTCAAACATTGTGAAAAACTTGACGGTCTTCCCTGAGAACATGAAACGCAACATGGACCGCACACTTGGCTTGATTTACTCACAGCGCGTTCTTCTTGCATTAATCGATACAGGCATGGCACGTGAAGAGGCATATGATACGGTTCAGCCGAAGGCAATGGAAGCGTGGGAAAAGCAAGTGCATTTCCGTTCATTAGTAGAAGCGGAAGAAAAAATCACATCACGCTTAACACCTGAACAAATCGCTGACTGCTTCGATTACAACTATCACTTGAAAAATGTCGATATGATTTTCGAACGTCTAGGTCTTGCGTAAGAAAAGGGCCACCTGCTTGTCAGGTGCCCAATCCTGAAAATTGCCAACATTCAAATTAGGAGGCCAACCTGAATGACTGTGAAACAAGAACTTCTCTACGAAGGCAAAGCGAAAAAAATCTATCAGACCGATGACGAGCAAATTTTATATGTCGAATATAAAGACTCAGCAACAGCATTTAACGGCGAAAAGAAAGCTGAAATCGAAGGCAAGGGCAGACTGAACAACGAAATTTCAAGCTTAATCTTTCAAATGCTACATGAGAAAGGGATCAACAATCACTTTGTGAAACGACTTTCTGAAACAAAGCAGCTCATTCAAAAGGTGCAGATTGTGCCGCTTGAAGTCGTTGTACGAAATGTGGTGGCAGGCAGTATGTCAAAGCGCCTTGGCATTCCAGAGGGAACAAAACTGGATACACCATTGATCGAGTTTTACTACAAAGATGATGCACTCGGCGATCCGCTCATTACAGAAGATCATATTCGCATTTTAGATGCAGCGACACCAGAGCAGGTCGAGGAAATGAAGCAGATCACAAGACAAGTAAATGAAGAGTTAAAGCAAATCTTCTCAGACTGCCATGTGAATTTAATTGATTTCAAGCTTGAATTCGGAATAGATCACGAGAATCGTATTTTGCTAGCTGATGAGATTTCACCTGATACGTGCAGGCTTTGGGACAAAGATACAAACGAAAAGCTTGATAAAGACGTGTTCAGACGAAACCTGGGCGGCTTAACAAATGCATACGAAGAAATTTTCAAAAGACTTGGAGGCCATAAACATGTATAAAGTGAAAATTTTTGTCAGCTTAAAAGAGAGCGTTCTTGATCCACAAGGAAGTGCCGTGCAGCACGCCTTGCACAGCATGTCTTATCAGGAAGTAAAGGATGTCCGTATCGGGAAATACATGGAGCTAGTCATTGAAAAATCAGATCGTGATTTAGACACAGTCGTCAAAGAAATGTGTGAAAAATTACTGGCCAACACGGTGATTGAAGATTACCGCTATGAGGTGGAGGAGGTTGTCGCACAGTGAAGTTTGCAGTGATCGTCTTGCCTGGCTCTAACTGTGATATCGATATGTACCATGCGATTCAAGATGAGTTAGGTGAACAAGTTGAATATGTATGGCACGACGAAACGAGTCTAGACCGATTTGACGGTGTACTCGTACCAGGCGGTTTCTCTTATGGGGATTACTTAAGATGCGGTGCGATTGCTCGCTTTTCAAACATCATGCCGGCGGTGAAAAAAGCAGCTGCGGAAGGAAAACCTGTTCTTGGTGTTTGTAATGGGTTCCAAATCCTTCAGGAGCTTGGCATTCTTCCAGGTGCGATGAGACGAAATAAAGACTTAAAATTTATCTGTCGTCCAGTTGAACTCATTGTAGAGAACAACGAAACGCAATTTACAAGCGGCTATCAAAAAGGCGAATCCATTTCGGTTCCTGTAGCGCACGGTGAAGGCAACTTCTACTGTGATGAAGACACTTTAGCGAAGCTGATTGAAAATAACCAAATCGCTTTCACTTACGGAGACGATATTAACGGCAGTGTCAATCGAATTGCAGGTATAACGAATGAAGAGGGCAATGTACTCGGCATGATGCCGCACCCTGAGCGCGCGGTGGATACATTACTAGGCAGCGCAGACGGACTTAAATTGTTTCAATCTATCGTGAAAAATTGGAGGGACACTCATGTCACTACTGCTTGAACCAAGTCACAAGCAAATTAAAGAAGAGAAATTGTATCAGCAAATGGGATTGAGTGATGAAGAATTCGCTTTAATCGAATCCATTATTGGCAGGCTGCCAAACTACACAGAAATAGGCATTTTTTCTGTCATGTGGTCAGAGCATTGCAGTTATAAAAACTCAAAGCCTGTTTTAAGCAAATTCCCGACAAAAGGAGAGCATGTTCTTCAAGGTCCTGGGGAAGGCGCTGGAATCGTTGATATTGGAGACAACCAAGCGGTTGTATTTAAAATCGAATCACATAACCATCCATCTGCGATTGAACCGTATCAAGGAGCAGCTACTGGTGTCGGCGGAATTATCCGTGATGTATTCTCCATGGGTGCGCGTCCAATTGCTGTACTAAACTCTCTTCGTTTTGGTGAACTGACTTCACCGCGCGTGAAGTACTTGTTTGAAGAAGTAGTGGCAGGGATCGCAGGCTATGGAAACTGTATCGGAATTCCTACAGTCGGCGGAGAAGTTCATTTTGATCAAAGCTATGAAGGCAATCCGCTCGTGAATGCGATGTGTGTCGGATTAATCAACCATGAGGACATCAAAAAAGGGCAGGCAAAAGGAGTCGGCAACACGGTAATGTATGTTGGTGCTAAAACCGGACGTGACGGTATTCACGGTGCAACATTTGCGTCTGAAGAATTTTCTGATGAATCAGAAGAAAAACGTTCAGCGGTTCAAGTCGGTGATCCATTCATGGAAAAACTGCTGCTTGAAGCGTGCCTTGAAGTCATCAAAAACGATGCGCTCGTTGGGATTCAAGATATGGGAGCGGCTGGCTTAACAAGCTCAAGTGCGGAAATGGCAAGTAAAGCAGGTTCTGGTATTGAGATGAATCTAGACCTCATTCCGCAGCGTGAAACAGGCATGTCCGCATACGAAATGATGCTGTCTGAATCACAAGAGAGAATGCTTCTGGTCATTGAAAAAGGCCGTGAGCAAGAAATCATTGATATTTTCGAAAAATACGATCTTGAAGCAGTATCAGTCGGTCATGTGACAGACGATAAAATGCTTCGTTTACTCCATCAAGGTGAAGTGGTATGTGAGCTTCCTGTTGACGCTCTTGCAGAAGAAGCACCGGTTTATCACAAGCCGTCAAGTGAGCCTGCATACTATCGTGAGTTTTTAGAAACGAAAGTGGAAGCTCCAGCGATCACAGATGCAGCAGAGACATTAAAGCAGCTCCTTCAGCAGCCAACGATTGCAAGTAAAGAATGGGTCTATGATCAGTATGACTACATGGTTCGGACAAATACCGTCGTTGCACCTGGCTCTGATGCAGGCGTTTTAAGAATCCGTGGAACGAAAAAAGCTCTAGCGATGACAACAGATTGTAACGCACGTTATCTCTACCTTGATCCAGAGGTCGGCGGGAAAATCGCCGTCGCAGAAGCAGCACGTAACATTGTCTGCTCAGGCGCTCGTCCACTTGCAGTGACAGATAACCTGAACTTCGGTAACCCGGAGAAACCAGAAATTTTCTGGCAAATTGAAAAGTCTGCTGACGGGATTAGCGAAGCATGCCGCACGCTAAGCACACCAGTTATCGGTGGGAACGTCTCTTTATATAACGAATCAAATGGAACAGCGATTTACCCAACACCAGTCATTGGGATGGTTGGTTTGGTCGAAGATACTGCTCATATTACGACTCAATCGTTCCAGCAGGCTGGCGATGTCATTTTCGTCATTGGTGAGACGAAGGAAGAATTTGCAGGCAGTGAGCTTCAAAAGATGACAGAAGGTCGTATTTACGGAAAAGCACCGGAAATTGATTTGAACGTAGAGCTTTCGCGTCAAGAAGCCCTGCTAGCCGCGATTCAAAACGGTCTCGTTCAATCAGCACACGATGTGTCTGAAGGCGGACTTGGTGTAGCACTTGCTGAAAGTACATTTGGAACTGACGGGCTTGGTGCAGATATCCAAATCGATTTAAACAGCGAAGCTTCATTATTCAGTGAAACACAGTCACGTTTTGTCGTCACAGTTAAACTGGAGCACCGCGAAGCGTTTGCTGCGGCTGTCAAAGATGCGAAAGAAGTCGGAACGGTTACAAATGATGGTGTGTTTACTGTCAAAAATCAAGAAGGACAACAATGGATTTATGCAGCGGTCAACGAGCTTGAACGTGCATGGAAAGGAGCGATCCCATGCTTGCTGAAATCAGAGGCTTAAATGAAGAGTGTGGTGTCTTTGGGGTTTGGGGACACGAAGAAGCCCCGCAAATCACATATTACGGATTGCATAGCCTTCAGCACCGAGGACAAGAAGGTGCGGGAATCATTGCAACAGATGGTGAGAACCTCACATCACACAAAGGCCTTGGACTGATTACGGAAGTCTTTCAAAACGGTGAGCTAAAGGATTTGAAAGGAAAAGGTGCGATCGGACACGTTCGATATGCGACAGCAGGCGGAGGCGGCTTTGAAAATGTGCAGCCCCTCTTCTTCCGTTCGCAAAACAATGGCAGTCTTGCCCTTGCTCATAATGGAAACTTAGTGAATGCAACGCAGTTAAAGCAGCAGCTAGAGAACCAAGGGAGCATTTTCCAGACCTCTTCTGATACCGAAGTGCTGGCACATTTAATTAAGCGCAGCGGACATATGGAATTGAAGGAACAGATCAAAAATGCGCTGTCCATGCTTAAGGGAGCCTATGCTTTCTTAATCATGACGGAAACAGAAATGATCGTGGCGCTTGATCCAAACGGCTTACGCCCGCTTTCACTTGGTATGCTTGGGGATGCTTATGTTGTCGCTTCTGAAACATGTGCATTTGATGTCGTCGGTGCCACGTATTTACGTGATGTGGAGCCTGGCGAAATGCTGATCATTAATGATGAAGGCTTAAAATCTGAGCGCTTCTCGATGAATATTAACCGCAGCATGTGCAGCATGGAATACATTTATTTCTCAAGACCTGACAGCAATATCAACGGCATCAATGTGCATAGTGCGAGAAAGAGTCTTGGCAAAAAGCTTGCTGAGGAAGCGCATGTCGAAGCAGATGTTGTGACAGGTGTACCAGATTCCAGTATTTCTGCAGCGATTGGATATGCCGAAGCAACAGGTATTCCGTATGAGCTCGGTTTGATTAAAAACCGTTATGTTGGCCGGACGTTTATCCAGCCGTCTCAAGCATTGCGTGAGCAGGGCGTACGGATGAAGCTGTCTGCTGTGCGCGGGGTAGTCGAAGGAAAGCGTGTTGTGATGGTGGATGATTCCATCGTACGCGGGACAACGAGCCGCAGAATTGTCACGATGCTAAGAGAAGCGGGTGCGACGGAAGTCCATGTACGCATTAGTTCACCGCCAATCGCACACCCTTGTTTTTATGGAATTGATACATCCACACACGAAGAGCTGATTGCTTCATCTCATTCAGTGGAAGAAATTAGACAGGAAATCGGTGCGGACACCATTGCATTTTTATCTGTAGACGGTTTAATGGACGGGATTGGCAGGAAGTATGATGATCCGCAGCGCGGTCAGTGTTTAGCATGCTTTACTGGGAAATACCCGACTGAAATATATGAAGATACGGTTCTTCCGCATGTGAAGGAAACGGTCTTGACGAAATAATCGAATAAAGGAGCAGCAGTCAAGATGAGTTGATATGCTGCTCTTTCATTCTGCCGAAAATACATGGAAAGCAGCAGCTAAAAGGAGTGAATGGGATGTCAGAAGCATATAAAAACGCCGGTGTCGACATCGAAGCAGGGTACGAAGCCGTCAAACGAATGAAAACACACGTAGAACGTACAAAACGAGCAGGTGTCATGGGCGCTCTAGGTGGATTTGGCGGTATGTTTGATCTATCTGAGCTGCCATACAAAAAGCCCGTTCTTGTTTCAGGAACAGATGGTGTCGGAACGAAATTAAAGCTTGCCTTTTTAATGGATAAACACGATACGATCGGCGTCGATGCCGTGGCCATGTGTGTCAACGATGTGCTTGCACAAGGGGCAGAACCGCTCTTTTTCTTAGATTACTTAGCCGTTGGAAAAGCAGATCCGGTAAAAATTGAATCCATTGTCAAAGGTGTGGCTGACGGATGTGAGCAGTCTGGTTCAGCGCTTGTCGGCGGTGAGACAGCTGAAATGCCAGGTCTTTACACAGAAGAGGAATATGATATTGCTGGTTTTTCAGTAGGTGTCGTTGAAAAGGATGAAATCGTGACGGGAGAGGGCATCAAGGAAGGGCATTTGCTTATTGGACTCAGCTCAAGCGGAATTCATAGCAATGGATACTCTCTCGTTCGTAAAGTCTTGCTGGAAGACGCTGGTCTTGACCTGCATCAAACGTATGAACCTTTTACAAGACCGCTCGGAGAAGAGCTTCTTGAACCGACAAAAATTTATGTGAAGCCCGTACTCAAACAAGTGAAAGCCGGCAAGGTTGACGGCATGGCACATGTGACAGGCGGCGGTTTTATTGAGAATTTACCACGTATGCTGCCTGAAGGTCTTGGTGTTGAGGTAGATAACGGCTCATGGCCAGTTCCCCCTATTTTCTCCTTTATTCAAGAAAAGGGTCAGTTGAAGGCAGAAGAGATGTTCAACGTGTTTAATATGGGCATTGGCTTTGTCCTAGCTGTCAAAGAGGACGATCTTGTGGATGTGATTAGCGGACTTGAACAGGATGGAGAGAAAGCATTTCTCATCGGACGTGTTCAAAAAGGAGAAGGTGTCACATTCGGCGGTGGAAGCCTCTCATGAAGAAGTTTGCGATCTTCGCCTCTGGAAGCGGGACGAACTTTCAAGCCATTATAGATACGTTAAAAGAAGAAAAGTGGCAGGCAGAGGCCGCCATTGTGATTTGTGATAAACCGGGTGCAAAGGTACTGGAGCGTGCTGAGAAAGAGGGCATTCCCTCCTTTGCTTTTACCCCGAAGGCTTTTCCGAATAAAGCCGCTTTTGAACAAACAATCATTGAACAACTGAGGCTTCATGAAGTAGAATGGGTTTTCCTTGCTGGGTACATGAGACTGATCGGTCCGACATTACTTGAAGCATACAAAGGGAAAATCGTGAATATCCACCCATCCTTGCTGCCAGCTTTCCCTGGTCTTGATGCCATCGGACAGGCGTATCAAGCAGGCGTCAAAGTGGCAGGCATCACCGTCCATTTTGTTGATGAAGGGATGGATACAGGTCCGATTATTGACCAAGCCGCGATCTATATTGAACAAGGCGAAGAGCTTGAATCAATTGAAAAAAGAATGCATGAACTAGAACACACACTATATCCAAAAGTGATCAAATCACTTTTAGAATTATCTTAATGAGGTGACGAAGGCATGACGATCAAACGCGCATTAATCAGTGTTTCTGATAAAACGAATCTTGTACCTTTTGTGAAAGAATTAACAGAACTTGGTGTTGAAGTCATTTCAACTGGAGGTACTCATAAGCTTCTTCAAGAGAATGGCATTGATGTCATTGGGATTTCTGAAGTCACTGGATTCCCTGAAATCATGGACGGACGACTCAAAACGCTTCACCCGAACATTCATGGTGGATTATTGGCAGTGAGAGAAAATGATGAGCATATGGCACAGATTGAAAAGCATGGCATTCAGCCGATTGATCTTGTTGTCGTGAATCTCTATCCTTTCAAAGAGACGATCTCAAAAGACGATGTAACGTATGAAGAAGCAATTGAAAACATTGATATTGGCGGACCGGGAATGCTTCGTGCGGCATCGAAAAACCACCAAGACGTCACAGTGATTGTCGATCCTCGTGACTATGATACAGTCGTTCAGCAAATCAAAGAAGGCGGCGTGTCACTTGAGAAAAAACGTGAGCTTGCGGCGAAGGTATTCCGTCATACAGCTGCTTACGATGCCCTCATTGCAGATTATTTAACGAACTTTGTTGGCGAAACAGAGCCAGAGCAGTTCACCGTCACGTTTGAGAAAAAACAATCCCTTCGCTATGGAGAAAACCCGCACCAAGCGGCGACTTTCTATGAAAATGCTCTTCCAAGCAAAGGCTCTTTGGCAACAGCTACACAGTTACATGGAAAAGAGCTTTCCTACAACAATATTAAAGATGCAGATGCAGCTCTTCAAATCGTACGTGAATTTACGGAGCCAGCGGCTGTGGCTGTAAAACATATGAACCCATGCGGCGTTGGTACAGGAGAAACGATTGCAGAAGCGTTTGATCGTGCCTTCAAAGCAGATGAAACCTCTATTTTTGGCGGCATTGTGGCGCTGAACCGTGAAGTAGACAAGCAAACGGCTGAGGTACTGCATACGATTTTCTTAGAAATCGTCATCGCTCCATCGTTTAGCCAAGAAGCACTTGACGTGTTAACAGCGAAAAAGAACCTTCGTCTATTAACATTAGATGTAGAAGCAGATCTTGAGAAAAAAGAAAAGCAGCTGACAAGTGTCCATGGCGGACTGCTTGTGCAGGATATTGATACGTATGGCTTAGATGAAGCAACGATTTCTATTCCAACGAAAAGAGAACCAACAGAAGACGAATGGAAAGACTTAAAGCTTGCTTGGAAAGTCGTCAAGCATGTGAAATCAAATGCGATTGTCCTTGCAAAAGATCAAATGACAGCAGGCATCGGCGCTGGTCAGATGAACCGCGTGGGCTCAGCAAACATTGCGATTGAGCAAGCAGGCGAAAAAGCGAAAGGAAGCGCACTAGGCTCTGATGCATTCTTCCCGATGGGCGATACAGTGGAAGCTGCTGCAAAGGCAGGCGTCACAGCAATCATCCAGCCAGGTGGTTCCATTCGTGATGAAGAATCAATCCAAAAAGCAGATGAATACGGCATCGCCATGGTCTTCACTGGCGTTAGACATTTCAAACATTAAGGGGATGACAGTGTGAACGTATTAATTATCGGCAGAGGCGGAAGAGAGCATACCATCGCATGGAAAGTGAACCAAAGTGAACTTGTCAGCCAAGTATTTGTCGCACCTGGCAATGATGGAATGGCAGACGCTGCGAAGCTTGTACCGATCGACGAAGGTGATCATGAGGCATTAATTCGTTTTGCAAAAGACAATGAAATCGGCTTAACGATTGTCGGTCCAGAGGTTCCTTTAATTGCAGGTGTCGTCGATGCATTTGAAGAGGCAGGTCTAAAGGTATTTGGACCAAATGCAAAAGCCGCAGTCATTGAAGGCTCAAAGGAATTTGCAAAAGACTTAATGAAAAATTATGAGATCCCGACCGCCGCTTATGCCACTTTTACATCGTTTGAAGAAGCGAAGGCATATGTGGAAGAAAAGGGTGCGCCGATTGTCATTAAAGCAGATGGTCTCGCAGCAGGAAAAGGCGTGACAGTTGCGATGACACTTGAAGAGGCGATCAACTGTCTGCACGATTTTTTAGAGGATGAAAAGTTTGGCGATGCAAGTGCATCGGTCGTCATCGAGGAATTTTTAACAGGTGAGGAATTTTCATTGATGGCCTTTGTCAATGGAGAAAAGGTGTACCCAATGGTGATCGCGCAAGATCACAAACGGGCATTTGAAGATGACAAAGGACCGAATACCGGCGGGATGGGCGCTTATTCACCAGTTCCACAAATTTCAGATGAAGTCGTCCAAAAAGCGGTGGAAGATGTCGTCAAACCAGCGGCTCGCGCAATGGTGCAGGAGGAGCGTCCGTTTACAGGCATTTTATATGCTGGCTTAATGCTGACACCAGAAGGCTCAAAGGTCATTGAGTTCAATGCACGCTTTGGCGATCCTGAAACGCAGGTGGTTCTTCCTCGTCTTGAATCAGATCTAGTTCAAGTCTTCCTCGATATTCTTGATGGAAAAGATGTAGACTTGCAGTGGAAAGATACTGCGGCTGTCAGTGTGGTCCTTGCATCAGAAGGGTACCCAGAAGACTATGCAAAAGGCACACCGATCGGTACTTTGCAAACAACGGTCTCTGATGTCGTGACCTTCCACGCAGGAACAAAAAAAGAAAACGATCAATTCGTCACAAATGGCGGCCGTGTAGCAAATGTGACCGCATTTGACGAGACATTTGAAGCGGCAAGATCAAGAGTGTATGAAGCGGTTGAAGAAATTATTCAGCCAGGTCTATTTTATCGCCGTGACATTGGCGCCCGTGCGCTGAAGGCTGCGGGGAAATCCGTTTAATCAAAACACCTTTCTATCTGATGAGATGGAAAGGTGTTTTTTGTTCATGAGAAGGGATGCCGATTGAAAATGAAGAAGTAGTATGGGATCACGAATAGATATCGGGAGGAAACATGGAAATCAAAGCATTTATTATCTTTGCAATCGTCATACTTATTTTATTTCTCATAACTATAAATAACATCATGTTGATTGCCATTAAGCACAATAAAATGAAAAAGGCTTCAGCCATTAGTTATATGATACTTTCAATTTTTTCTGGCATCGCTATTTCGTCATTTCTAATTTGGACATTCTTTATTAAATAATTCATTAGAGAGGAATGAGTGTATGGTGCAATTGAAGGAACTTGCGAATGAGCGTTTTTCTGCCTCGATCTGTATTGATTCATTTAATGAGCGAATCCGTTTAGATGATTATAGCGGCAGGGTGCGGGATGTGATTCAGTCGGTTCTAAAGGAAGCGGCGGACTGTAAGGCTTCTAAGGTCATTGTGAAAGTAAGACGTGAGCATGTGCCGCTTTTTTTAGAAAAAGGCTTTCGGCTTGAAGGGGTGTTTTCTCATTATTTCCTTGGAAGTGACGCTTACGGTATGTCGCTTTTTCTCACTGAGGATCGAATGAACAGTTCGTATTGGCTGGAGGAGGATGAGATCGTCGCATCCATTCAAGCAAAAGTAATCAAAAAAGACCAAGGCACATGGCAGGATGAGTATGTGATGAGAAAAGCCGATCCAAAGGATATTCACAAGCTGGCAAAGCTCTATGATACCGTCTTTGAAACGTACCCTACGCCAATGAACGAGTCAGATTATATTCAAAAGGTAATGGAGGAAGGGACCATTTTTTATGTTGTTGAACATGACGGACACATTGTGAGTGCAGCATCCGCTGAAATCAATGCGCCGTATGGTCATGCAGAATTAACAGATTGTGCGACCCTTCCTTCCTATAGAAAACTAGGATTCATGCATCATTTAATTCTAGCCCTTGAAAAGGAACTCCAGTCGATGCATATCTATGTCTTTTATTCTCTTGCCCGTGCACTGTCCTATGGAATGAATCAAGTGTTTTATCAGCTTGGTTATACATATACCGGGCGCTTTCAAAACAACTGCTATATTTTTGACAAAATTGAAGATATGAATCTATGGGTCAAAACACCAAATGAATCATGAAATGGTTCTCATCTGATCAAGCAGACCAGATAGGCGGTATGCCATGATACTGAGCTGCAGCTTCATCCGATCATCAGTGGATTTGAGGCTGCAGCCTGTTCTCGTTTCAATTTGTTTCAGCCGGTAGCTTAACGTATGTCTGTGAATAAATAATTCTCCCGCAGATTTTTGAATATTTTCATTGTGCGCCAAATACACTTCGAGTGTATGGATCAGGTCAGCCCCTTGTTTTTTCGTATAAAGCAAAGGACTTAACAGCTCCACGTAAAAATCATGCAAATTCATACCGGCTTCATTCATTTCAAGAAGCATCCCATATAAGCCGAGCTTTTGATAATGAATGATGCTTTCGTCTGTTTTTAAAAGCGGAAGAAGCCTTGCTGCATACTGCGCTTCCTTTGCGCTTTTTGCAAAGAGACTGATCTGGTCATAGGCTCTCCCAATGCCAATGACAATCGGATGGACGGGGAAAAAATACGACCAAGTGCTCCGGCACTCCTCTGCTGCGCGATACCACTCCGCTTCTTGAAACGCTTTTTTTCCTGCTGGTGTTAGGACAAAAATGGAATCGAGCCTTGTCTTTAGTAAAAAAGGAATATGTCTGCGTTCAAAGATCGACGTGAGTAATTGTGATAGACGCTGCATCATTTGGTGATCGAGCTGTGTGTGCTGATGCTGGAATTGAAAATAGATCACCACCTGCTCATCACTCATGTCATATTGCAGCTTTGTTGCTTGTTCGACCACGTAGCTTTCTTCTGTATATTGCTGCTGCAAAATATCATCTAACAAATGTCCTTGCATTTGGTTTTCTGTATCTTGAATGGCTTTTTGCTTCAACCATT
Organism: Bacillus sp. FSL K6-1145; assembly: GCF_038003425.1. NCBI lineage: Bacteria > Bacillati > Bacillota > Bacilli > Caryophanales > Bacillaceae > Bacillus > Bacillus sp. FSL K6-1145. The sequence continues at coordinate 657,003 of NZ_JBBOPC010000001.1, forward strand.
CAATCGCATACACTGCCCCAGCATGCTCGATGGCAATCGCGTCGAGATGATGCCACGTATCCTTTTTCTTTAAAGACACAATAAACCCAAAAATATCACCCATCGCAATCACTGGACATGCGGCGAGGACGAACGCTCCGCACGTGTCATAGACGAGCCGCCCTTTCTCCTCTGCCTGCTTGAGAAGGGGCATGGTTTCAATTGGTTCATGATCTGTCAGAAAGCCAAAAGCAGGAGAGTACGTCACTTCATCTTTTATGAGATGAGCCGCTGTTTGATGTAAAAAGACATCAAGAACGACAATGTTCGCTGCAGTGAGATGTGCCAGTTCCTCTGTAATTTGCGTCACATTTTTATTCCTTACATTTAATTGGGTCAGTCTTTGATGAATCGCGGATGAATATTTAAGCTGATGAAGCTGACTGCTCACGATTTGTTCTAACACGGCTTTTGTAATGTCCGAGAAATTGATGTGCGGGGGAATCTCGATGAGCGGAATGCCGCTATTTTTCGCCGCTTGAATGAGTGATGCTGGAATGTCGCTTAAGTATACACCTTTATAAATAGCGATGGCTGATAGCCTTTTAGATTGAATCAATTCTTCAAGCCGGTTGCGTCTTTCTTGATTGTCTGCGAGTCCAAATCCGGTTGTGACGAGCAATTCTCCTTCGGAAAGCCTCGACGTGTCTTCGATGATTTCCACGATGGTCACCCATTGAATGAGTCGGTCCAGTCCATTTTCTCCAGCGAGCAGCTTTGTTCCCTTCATGATATCGAGCGAAAGTGCATCTTTGACGAGAATCGCCATAGACTCATGACCTCCTTTTGAACACTCTTATACACGATGTATAAAAAATGCGTCTGAAATTCGGGCATGTGGCGAATGGAGGATGACTGCCCTCTTGATTAAGCTAATCTTATAACAAGTATACAAAATTTTCTTGCGATTCATGAAAAAGAAAGAGGCAGCTGCTGACGAGAGAGGGAGGAATGGCAAAGTGGAGACCCGGGATTACTTAATCAAACCGATGTTGAATCAGCATTATCCTGTGGCTGTGAAAGGAGAGGGAATTTATTTATATGATCGGGACGGAAAAAAATATATAGACGGCTCATCGGGGGCTGTCACGGCAAGTATTGGACATGGCATACGTGAAATCGTTGATGCCATGACCGAGCAAGCGGAAAAAGTGAGCTTTACGTACAGATCACAATTCACAAATGAACCAGCAGAAGAACTTGCCTATGAATTGAGTACGCTTTGTCCAGGTAACCTGAACTGGTCTTTTTTTGTCGGAAGCGGATCAGAGGCAACGGAAACGGCTATGAAAATTGCAATTCAGCATTGGCAGGAGCAAGGAAAGGCTGAGAAGAATCACATTATCTCACGATGGATGAGTTATCACGGCATCACCCTCGGTGCACTGTCGATGTCCGGACATATTGCAAGGAGAGAGCGCTTTGAACCATTGCTCGAAAAGAACCCAGTGCTGTCTCCGCCATATAGCTATCGTTCATGGCTGCCGAAGGAAGAGGGCAAGCAGGTTGAATGGTATGTTCAGGAATTTAAAACCGTCATTCAGCGTATAGGAAAAGAGAGGATTGCCGCTTTTATTGCAGAGCCGATTGTCGGAGCATCGGGAGCGGCGCTTGTACCGCCAGACGGATATTTTGAAGCAATGAAGCGTGTCTGTGAGGAAAACGATATTTTAATGATTGCAGACGAAGTCATGACAGGCTTTGGACGAACTGGGAAAATGTTTGCGATGGAGCATTGGGGCGTCGTACCAGATATTATGGTTCTCGGCAAAGGGATGAGTGCTGGCTATTCACCGATTGCGGCAGCCGTCTCAGCGGATCATGTCATCGCACCAATTCTGAGCGGTTCCGGCTCTGTGATGGCAGGTCACACCTATAGCGGCAACCCGCTTTCAGCAGCCGTCTCACTGGCTGTCATTCGATATATGAAAAAACATCAGCTTCCTGACCGAGCGGATCTGTCTGGCCGCTATTTAATGAATGCTTTAAAGGATGTGCAAACAAACCATTTCATCATAGGAGATGTGAGAGGAAAGGGACTGCTCATCGGCATTGAGTTTGTCGCAGACCGTTTATCGAAAACACCATTTCCTGCCCATGCTCAAATGACGCATTTAGTCGTTGAGACAGCGAAGCAAAATGGCTTGCTCGTTTACCCAGCAAGCGCTGGAGAGGATGGAGTGGGAGGTGCAGCGGTCATGATCGCTCCGCCGCTTTCTATCACGCAGCAGGAGATGGATGAACTCATTCAATTATTTGAGCAGACAATCACGCAGGTCGAACAAGAAGTCATCAACCGAGGGTTTTTCCCATCTGCGATGTAGGGAGGAAAGATGATGAACAAAACAGTGAATGTAGATGAAGTGATCACGCATTTTAGGAACGGCATGACCATCATGTTTGGCGGGTTTGGCGGCGTAGGGTCGCCGCCATCATTGATCGACGCCATCCTAGAAGCGAATATCAAAGATCTGACATTGATCGGAAACGATGCAGGCTTCCCGCAAATAGGTGTTGGCCGGCTGATCACAGAAGGAAGAGTCAAGAAGATCATTGCTTCTCATATTGGCTCAAATCCAATAGCCGGACAGAAAATGCAATCAGGTACACTAGATGTTCATTTTTACCCGCAGGGCATTCTAGCAGAAAAAATACGAGCAGGCGGGATGGGTTTGGCAGGCATTGTAACAGATGTCGGCATGGATAGCCTCAATCTTGATGAGAAGCAGCTCGTGCCACTAAACGGAAAGACATATATCCTTGAGCCTGCGCTGACAGCGGATATTGCCATTGTGAATGCCTTCAAAGCAGATGAAGCAGGAAATCTGATATTTGATAAAAGTGCACGGAATACAAACCCGATTGTGGCGATGGCAGGAGACTGGACCATTGCGGAAGTGGAAGAGATTGTGCCTGTAGGTAGTCTTCATCCAGAGGAAATCGTGACACCAGGCGTATTTGTGAACCAGATCGTGCAATCAAAAGGAGTGAACTGGACATGGGCATGGGAGACAACGATATAAGACACCGCATAGCCAAACGGGCGGCGCAGGAAATTGAAGATGGCATGATCGTCAATCTTGGGATCGGCATCCCAACCCTTGCGGCTGATTACATTCCAGCGCATTACAACGTATGGCTTCATGCAGAAAACGGCATTATGGGGGCAGGCGCCTCACCAGCACAAGGAGAAGAAGATTCGAACTTGTGCAATGCCGGTGGTTTTCCTATTACGTTAACAAAAGGCGGCTCATACATGGACAGCACGACTGCTTTTGGCATCATTCGAAAAGGCATGCTGGATATGACCATTTTAGGTGCACTTGAAGTAAGCAGTCAGGGTGATCTTGCGAATTGGATTGTGCCAGGCAAACGAGTACCCGGGATGGGCGGAGCGATTGAGCTTGCGCAAAAGGCGAAAAAGGTTGTGGTGGTGATGAGTCACCTCGATAAACACGGTGAATCAAAGGTGAAATCTGCCTGCACACTGCCCTTAACTGCTAAGTCTTGTGTGGATCTGATTATAACGGATATGGCAGTCATTGAGGTCAAATCGCAGCTGCTCATTTTACGTGAAGTCATGCCGCCGTATCAGCCGGAAGATGTCATAAGGGCGACAGAGGCACCTTTAATTTTAGCGCCTGATGTCAAATCTGTTGTGTAGAAAGGATGAATGACTTGCAGCCAATCACACGTATCAGAAGCTGGATGAGAGAGCACCAAGATGAAGCGATTGCGCTTCTTCAGCAAATGGTGCAATGTGAGAGCACCCAAGGGAATGAACAAGGTGTGCAGCAAATCGTAGCAAATAAGCTGTCTGCCATTGGTTTTGATGTAGATGTATGGGACATTGGCGGAGAAGACTTGCTAGAACACCCGTATTTCTATTCCCCGAGACGTTCCTTTAAAGGAAGTCCCAATGTCGCCGGACGATTGAAGGGAAAAGGGGGCGGCAAATCCATTTTATTAAATGGGCACGTCGATGTTGTGCCAGCAGGAGATACGAAACAATGGACATATCCGCCCTACAGCGGGCATATCATAAACGGGAGACTTTATGGACGCGGGGCAACAGATATGAAAGGCGGAAACGTTTCTTTACTCTTTGCACTAGAGGCACTGCATGCACTACAGATTCCGCTGAAAGGAGATGTCGTGTTTCATAGTGTCGTCGAAGAAGAGAGCGGCGGTGCAGGCACCCTTGCAGCCATACTGAGAGGGTATACAGCAGATGCGGCCATCATTCCAGAACCAAGTCATATGAAAATCTTTCCGATTCAGCAGGGATCTAAGTGGTTCAGACTGCATATTAAAGGAAGGGCAGCTCATGGCGGAACAAGATATCACGGCGTTTCCGCTATTGAAAAAAGTATGATCGTTCTTTCACATATAGCAGCACTTGAAGAAGAACGAAATCAGCGCATCACCGAGCCGTTATTTCAGCATATCCCGATTCCAATCCCCATCAACATAGGGAAAATTCAAGGCGGTGATTGGCCGTCCTCTGTAGCTGATCTGGTCACAATGGAGGGAAGACTTGGTGTGATGCCAGGTGAGACGGTTGAGCAGGCAGAGAAGGAACTAGAAAATTGGATGATGGGACTTGGGGAAAAGGATGAATGGTTCAAAGAGCATCCTGTTGAGGTCGAATGGTTTGGGGCAAGATGGCTTCCAGGCTCAATTGATACGGATCATCTACTTTTAGGTCTATTGAAGGAACAATATGAAGCGGTCAAGAAGGAGCCGCCAAAGATCGAAGCCGCTCCTTGGGGAACAGACGGCGGATTACTGTCACAGGCGGCAGGTATCCCGATCATCGTCTTCGGACCTGGAACAACGGAGCTTGCCCATTTCCCGAATGAATCCATCGACATTGAGCATGTGATTGAAGCAGCGGAAATTATCGCAGGTACGATGGTGGAATGGTGTGAAGCAGCGGAGTGATATGAAAACGATCACAAAAAAAGAAGGCTGTCTCACTCAGCCTTCTCTTTATGTGTGTCTTGCTGCTCACACATATACGTCACTGGACAAAAACGAAGAATGCCAGATGCCAGTTTCATTCCGCCGAACATGATGCTGAAAAGAAGCATTTTACTCCATGGTTTTCTAGCATATAAAGAACCAGCTACAGTACATATTGTCATTCCACAGGCAATTCGAATGAGCGCTTCCATTAAGCCGAGATTAGGTTTCATTGAAGGTAAATCTCCTTTTTTAAATATTTTAAGTGTGATTTCAAGAAATTGTAACGTTTCATTAATGCGTAACGTGGTTCGTTATGTTACGATAGGGCTAATACAAATGAAGGAGAGTATGTGAATGTCCGAACGTACTTTTAATTGGAGAAACAATGACATCCGCACACAAATCGATGTAGTCGACTCAAAAATAGTTCCAACACTCCTTTTAACGAATGGACTCGTGCTAAACCCGTTTTTAAAACAATGGGTGAAGGCAAATATTTGGATACATGATGATCGAATTGTTTATGTCGGAGCAGAGCTTCCTCAAAATAAATCAGCTAAACGTGTGATTGATTGTGAAGGGAAATACATTGTGCCTGGGTATATAGAGCCTCACGCGCACCCGTTCCATATTTATAATCCCCAATCACTTGCAGAATATGTGTCTCAATTTGGCACAACAACGATGGTCAGTGATAACTTATTTCTTCTTTTGCAGAGCAATGAAAAGAAAGCGCTTTCCACTCTGTGTGAATTAAAACAGCAGCCATTTCAGTATTTCTGGTGGTCTAGATATGATCTTCAAACTGAAGTCAGATATGAAGATGAGATGCTTCCTATCAACTACCGGAAGGAATGGATTGATCATCCTGATGTCCTTCAAGGCGGCGAATTAACAAGCTGGCCAAGATTGATGGACGGTGATGATCTCATTTTATATTGCATGCAAGAAACGAAGAAGCAGCGGAAACGAATTGAAGGGCATTTCCCCGGAGCTTCTGAGAAAACGCTAACAAAAATGAAGCTGTTTGGCGCGGACAGCGATCATGAAGCGATGAATGCAGACGATGTGCTCAAACGCTTGTCCCTTGGCTACCATGTCTCACTTCGTCATTCTTCCATCCGCCCAGATTTAGTGAACATTTTAAGAGAGCTGCACGAGCGTGATTTTAGACACTATGATCACTTCTTCTATACAACAGATGGAGCAGCGCCTCATTTTTATGAGGAGGGTATGATTAATCGTTTGATTTCAATTGCCCTTGAAGAAGGCGTGCCTATCATCGATGCATACAATATGGCGACCTTTAACATTGCGAAATACTATCAAATTGATGACCTATTAGGTGTTGTCGGTCCAGGACGTCTGGCTTCATTGAATGTGTTAGATGATCCAATGAATCCAAATCCGGAAACGGTGATATCTAAAGGGGTTATCCTCAAATTAGATGGAGAGAACCAGCATCAATTTCAAGAAACTAAATGGGAAAATGGAGGGCTTGTTCCATTAGATTTAGGCTATGATCTGACGACGAGTGATTTGCAATTTTCCATGCCGCTAGGTGTCAAAATGAGAAATGCTGTCATCATGGAGCCTTATACAGTGGAGATTGATAACTCTGTGAACCAGCTGTCATGTGATCATGATCAAAGTTTCTTTAGCCTGATTGACCGAAAAGGCGAGTGGCGTGTGAATACGATGCTTAAAGGCTTTGCAAACAAAGTGCAAGGTTTTGTCAGCTCATTTTCGCTCACGGGTGACATTTTAGTGATCGGGAAAAATAAAGAAGATATGATGCTGGCACATAAGCGAATGAAAGAAATCGGCGGGGGAATCGTCCTCACAGAGAACGGGAAAATTTTACACGAAATCCCGCTGCAATTATCAGGCTGTGCCTCTGCTGAACCGTTTGAGACAGTTCTTCAGCAAATACAAACCTTGCGTGAGTTGCTCATTGAGCGAGGCTATCCATTTGATTGCCCAATTGATACACTTGTCTTTTTCCAAAGTACCCATTTGCCGTATATTCGAGTGACACCAAGAGGAATATTTGATGTCATGAAAAAAACTGTACTCTTTCCGTCTATAATGCGTTAAAATATAACAGAGTGGAGCTGTATCATCTTTGCCACATTTCTGACAACTGTTATAGGGCAGACGTGAGCAATGGATCTCTTCACTGCCATGTAAGTGAAAATACTTATGTGGAGTTGTTGAAGCAGAGGGCTTTGACATGACGAGTGAAATGGCCTGATTGAAAAATGAATCTGTCGGTTACGCTGACCGACCAACATATTTTGAATAATTGAGCGAGGCGGGGCGCATGTTTGTGGTCTCGCCGAGCTTTCCGCACAACCTGTATTTTTAGGGCAGACCTAATCAAGCAGAAGTGTTCTTGATATCGGAAGCAAACAAGTTTGTCAGATTGTCGAACAAGGAAAATGACAGAACTTGTCGATTTTGTATACGATAAAGAAGCTTCGGCTTACGAAAGAACTGACGGCATTTCCAGCGTATAACCAAACCTGTCATGATTCGTTCAAAGCTCATTGCTGAGGTTGAAAAAAAATAGTCAGGAAAGATACCGCTTTCTCCGCAGAATGTCGTGCGAAGCGGTGCCAATAGTAAAGGAGAAGATGTATAAAGATGCAAATTGATAAATTAAGGGGCAAAAGCTTAGATCAGTTATTCAACTCCATCTTATCCCTTAAAGACCTGGAAGAATGCTATCGATTCTTTGATGATTTGTGTACCATCAATGAAATCCAATCTTTATCACAGCGTCTTGAAGTAGCACGTATGCTTCGCGAGGGGAACACGTATCATAAAATTGAGACGGAAACAGGTGCGAGCACTGCAACCATCTCACGTGTCAAACGCTGCTTGAACTACGGAAATGATGCCTATACAATGGCACTTGACCGCGTAGCAGAACAGCAGGCAAATGACGAAACAAAATAAAGCAGCTTTCACTGTAAACAATCCTTTTCAACAAGAATGGTGTTGTTTACAGTTTTTTTATGAAGAGCGCTGAAAAGACAAGCAAGGACTGGCTTGAAAGAAGCAACAAACGTGTCATTTAACCGAATAACTTTATCAGAAGGTTGTGGAGAAGAAAAAATGAGATTCAATGCTTTGATTCCAGAGTTATCTGTAACAGATATCGAAAAGTCTAAATGGTTCTATATAGAATTGCTTGGTTTTAAATTGGAATATGAGCGTGAAGACGATAAATTTATATTTGTTTCGTTGGAAGAGGAAACATAAATGATGTTAGAAGAAATCAATGGCCATTGGGACACTGGGGAGTTAAAACACCCATTTGGACGGGGAATCAATTTTCAAATAGACATTAAAGACGTACAGCCTGTCATTGACCGTTTAAGAAAGCAAAACATTCCACTATTCAGAGAGCCAACTGTTAGCAAATATAAAAGTAATGATACTACGTTTATACAAAAGGAATTTCTTGTTCAAGATCCTGATGGATATTTACTTAGGTTCTCGCAAGAAATGGCAGGTTAACATGAAAGTCTCTCCCAGAATAGGCCGCGATTGTTGAATAAGTAAAATTAAGAGTGGCTGCGGCTACTCTTTTTTATTTTGAGATACATGAGTACAGATACAAAAAATTGACTATTGCCGAAAAGGACAACGGTTATTTTTAAATTTGTGTTACTGCCATTCCCTTTGAATGTTTCTCGCTTCGGAAAGAGGCAGCCAACTCTGATCATCATCATGTCTATTGAAAAAGTCTTTAAAATAGGAATCTCCTTTAAACACAATGATTTGTGAACCCCATCATTCAGTGGCATCTACTGCAACCACGACACGATATACTTCTCCATCAATTGGCTTCAAATCAATGAGATGTTCAGCTCTATTTATCAGTGTCTGGATGGACAATCGCTTGATTTTTTGAGGTGTTTTGTTTGTACAAATAAAATCATAAGCAACTGGTAGAGGAAGATGCCAATACCCTTGTTCAATATCTGCCGGGAACTCTCGTGTACTTTCCTCAATTCTTGTAACCATCTCATTCGTCTTCCGTTTCATCCCGCGAACCTTTTTCTCACGCATCCTCCATCTCTCCACTTCCTGGTCATTTGCCCTAAGTTCTTTATACGCGATTGAGCCAAAATGTCAATTGAAAAAAAGGTGCAAAAACGCACCTTTCTCAAACTAGACGGATGGCTGTGTCCCTGTAAAAATAGGCACTTCACTTGTCTGACCATTTTCTTGTCTATAGACAATATGTTTCTCATTAAAATGAATGGGAGATTCAATACCAGCGGCTGCGGATAAGTTAAACAAGCCTTCTCTTAGAGAAAGGATATAATTGCAGACTCGGTATTTCTTTTCTTCAATTGATAAACCCTTTTGCAGTTTTGGATCAGTTGTGGCGACCCCGACTGGGCATTTATTCGTGTGGCACACTTGGGCGCGAATGCATCCGACTGAAAACATGAGTCCCCGTGCGATATTGACAAAGTCAGCACCCATGGAAAGGGCAATTGCAATTTTATCTGGTGAGAGAAGTTTGCCAGAAGCAAAGAGTTTGACCTGATCTCTGACACCGTATTCCTTCAATATTTGATGAACCATTGGGAGTGCCGTGAAAATCGGCAGCCCTGCGGAATCTGCCAATTCATGAAAAGATGCGCCAGTGCCGCCTTCTCCGCCATCCACTGTAATGAAATCAGGGTGCTTTCCGCTTTTTTTCATGTACGTTGCAAGCTCTTCAATGTTTTCTTTATGTCCGACCACAAGCTTGATGCCGACAGGTTTTCCGCCTATACTTCGCAGCTGTTCAATGAAATCAAACATATCCGGAATGGAGTGGAACATCTCAAATCGGTTTGGGCTGTCAATGGATTGATGGGGCGGCAATTTACGGATGTTCGCAATTTCTTCGGTGACCTTTTCGCCGTCAATATGACCTCCGCGTGTTTTTGCTCCTTGAGCCAGCTTCAGCTCAAAGGCTTTGACTTCCTCATGCTCGCTTTTTTTCTTAAATTCTTCAAAGGAAAAAGCGCCATCTTCTGTTCTCACGCCAAATAGACCGGGCCCAATCTGGCATATGATATCGGCTCCGCCTTTGAGGTGATAGGGAGAAAGCCCGCCTTCACCTGTGTTCATCCACGTACCGCCAGCCATTTTTAATCCCGAGGATAGTGCTGTAATGGCCCTGTCGCCTAAAGATCCGTAGCTCATGGCAGACTGTCCAATCAGGCCTTTTACACGGAATGGCTTTTGACATGTGTGCTCGCCAATCACTTGTACATCGTCTTGATGGAGATAGTAAGGTTTTGCTTCGACCTCTTTGGTATGTTCACTTCTTCGTAGTAAATTGTCTTGATCAATCTGATACACTTTTGTTTGGATTTTTTCAGATTGATCGATGCGTAACTCATCTCGCTGCTTTGGAAATAGAACATTGCGAATGTAGTAACCAGGCTTGTCAAAATCACGTTTTGATCCAAAGCCCATCGTCCGGCTTTTGTACTTCCCAGACATGACAGCTTGCTCGTATTCTCTTCTTGAGAAAGGAAGCTCCTCGCGATCATTCAGAAACAGATATTGGCGAAGCTCAGGTCCTATTTTTTCGAAAATAAACCGCAGCTTTCCAATGACCGGATAATTTCGCAGGACAGAATGCTCTTCCTGTTTTTCATCTCTCATCCAAATCCAGATGAATAAAATGATTGGTATGATGAAACAAATCACTAATAGTGCGCCAACAATGACAATGAAAGTTGTTGTCACGAAGATCCCCTCTTTTCTCTATCATTGTTGTTGTTATTCCACTTTTCATTGAAAGAGAAACCACTTCAACATATTGTGACGTTTAGAAATGAAAAGCCGGGGTAACTTACAAATAAGATCATAAGGGGAGGGAACTTACATGAATAAGCGTCCGAATGCGTATGTACTTGCAGGATTAGGGGTTGGTGGTGCTGTGTTATTAGCAGTGAAAAATAAACAGCATCTCAAAAAATGGGCAAGCATGTTCCGCTCAGATGAAAAGATTCCTGAAAAAGCTGGACATCCTGATCCATTAGATATTCAAGACAACAAGATGGTCGATGAAGGGGCCATGACATCCGTCCATTATTTCAATGAAGTGAGACAATAGCTTGGAAAAACCGTTTTGACCATTCAAAACGGTTTTTTCTTGTCTTTCTTTTGACGTTATATCGATGAGGATCGACAATCGTAAAACCGATTAGCCCTTTGTGATCAGGCGTCGAGAAATGAAATTCAATGCCTGATAAATGATAGGTTGAGAGAACGTCCTGATCTGTAAAACGTAAAGAAAGCTCGTCCTCATACACGGGTGCATGCTTCAAAACTTCGGCTTCTTCTGCAAATAACTCCAGACCAGCTACTCGTCCCTCTTTGTCGATATCTGCGTTCATACATTCATTCACATTTAATTCAATGGTTTCTTTGATTGTCCCGATTCCCACAGGCAGGAGATAGATGTATCCGATGTCGATCGTTTGATCATATGTGATGGTTCTTTTCATGTGGGTCACCTGCTTTATGTATGGTTTTTTGATCAATAGTAAAATGTCCCTTTATTGTATAATAACATGTGGTGATACAAAGCTCTTCTATCAGTGAACGGTCAAAGATCATCCCTCTTAGCTCCTAGATGGTTTCAGCATTCTAACCTAAAGTCACGAACCCCATTTTCAAAAGAATGAAACTTTTAGCTGAAGGAGGTTACCCATTTTTTGCGGTCACTGATTTTGTTATAATATTTAAATGGAATGAAACGAATGGAGGAACGTTTTTCATGTATGATGTTACCGAGTGGAAGCATGTCTTTAAACTCGATCCAAATAAAGAAATATCCGATGAACAGCTAGAGGCAATTTGCGAATCTGGTACGGATGCTATATTGATTGGCGGCAGTGATAATGTGACAGAGGACAACGTGCTTCAATTGATGTCAAAGGTCCGCCGGTTTCTTGTGCCATGTGTACTCGAAATCTCAACACATGAAATGATTGTGCCGGGCTTCGATCTGTATTTCATCCCGACTGTCTTAAACAGTTCTCATCCTGATTGGATTGTTGGGCTTCACAAGGATGCGATGAAGGAATTCGGTGATTTGATGTCGATGGAAGAGATCGTGCCTGAAGGCTATGTTATTTTAAATGAAGAGTGTAAAGCGGCCAAGCTCACAGAGGCAAATACAGCACTGGACATCGATGACGTAAGAGCATATGCAAGAGTGGCAGAGCATTTAATGAAGCTGCCCATTTTTTATCTAGAATACAGCGGAACGCTTGGAGATATAGAACTTGTGAAAGAAACGAAAGCAGTGCTTTCTGATACGGTTCTTTTTTATGGCGGGGGCATTGAAAACGCAAAGCAGGCGGAAGATTTTGCGCAGCATGCGGACGTGGTTGTTGTAGGAAACGTCATTTATGACAATTTCAAAGAAGCATTAAAGACAGTGAGCGCAGTCAAAAAGTCATCATAGTCAAACAAGACGAAAAGGGTTAAAATAGAACATAAGTTCGAATTGGCGGTGAATGAAATGAATGAAATATCGAATCATCTATTAGAAGGGCTAAATGACGCGCAAAAAGAAGCGGTCAAAGCAACAGACGGTCCGCTACTCTTGATGGCAGGAGCAGGAAGCGGGAAAACGCGGGTGCTCACACACCGAATTGCCTACTTAATGGCAGAAAAGCATGTGGCTCCGTGGAACATTTTAGCGATTACGTTTACAAATAAAGCAGCACGTGAAATGCGTGAGCGTGTCCAAGCCATTTTAGGACCTGGTGCGGATGACATTTGGATCTCTACGTTCCACAGCATGTGTGTGCGTATTTTACGACGCGATATTGACCGTATTGGTGTAAATCGCAACTTCTCTATATTAGACACATCTGATCAGCTTTCAGTCATTAAAAACATTTTAAAAGAACGAAATATCGATCCTAAAAAGTTCGATCCTCGCAGCATTTTAGGATCAATCAGTAGTGCAAAAAATGAACTCATTGACGCAGAGGAATACGCCAAAACAGCCAGTGATTTCTATGATCAAGTGGTTAGCGACGTCTACACAGATTACCAAAAGCGATTACTTAAGAACCAATCACTCGATTTTGATGATCTTATTATGATGACGATTCGTCTGTTTGAGCGCATCCCTGAAGTATTAGAACACTATCAGCGAAAATTTCAATACATTCATGTCGATGAGTATCAGGATACGAACAGAGCGCAGTACATGCTTGTGAAACTGCTTGCTCAACGTTTTCAAAATATATGTGTGGTCGGTGACTCGGATCAGTCCATCTACCGCTGGCGCGGAGCGGATATTACAAACATTCTCTCCTTTGAAAAAGACTATCCATCCAGTGAAGTGATTCTGCTTGAGCAAAATTACAGATCGACGAAACGTATACTGAATGCCGCAAACACGGTGATTCAAAACAATTCAAACCGTAAGCCGAAAAACCTTTGGACAGAAAATGATGAAGGGGCGAAGATTGCCTATTACCGTGCAGATAATGAGTTCGGCGAGGGTCAATTTGTTGCTGGAAAGATTCATCAGCTTCATCAGAGCGGTAAGCGTAAATTATCCGATTTTGCGATTCTTTATCGAACCAATGCCCAGTCTCGTGTCATAGAGGAAACATTATTGAAGTCAAACATTCAATACAACATTGTCGGCGGCACAAAGTTCTATGACAGAAAAGAGATCAAGGACATTTTGGCGTACTTACGCCTAGTAGCTAACCCAGATGACGACATTAGCTTTGCACGAATTGTGAACGTACCAAAGCGCGGAATCGGTGCGACATCTGTTGATAAAATCGCAGCATACGCGGAGATGAATGACCTGTCTATGTTTGAAGCGCTTGGTCAGGTAGATTTCATTGGACTCAGTGCAAGGGCAGCCAATGCACTTGATGAATTCAAACAGCTCATTGATCAAATGACAAATATGCAGGATTATTTATCTGTCACAGAACTAACAGAAGAAATTTTAGAGAAAACAGGCTATCGTGAAGCACTAAAGGTTGAAAAAACGATTGAAGCACAAAGCCGTCTAGAAAATATTGATGAGTTTCTCTCTGTGACTAAGAACTTTGAAGAACAAAATGAAGACAAGTCCCTTGTGACCTTCCTGACAGATCTCGCTCTTGTCGCAGACATTGATAAGCTGGATGAGAATGAGGAAGAAGATCAAGATGCGGTCATTTTAATGACGCTTCACGCCGCAAAAGGTCTAGAATTCCCGGTTGTCTTCTTAATGGGCATGGAGGAAGGTGTCTTCCCGCACAGCCGCTCATTAATGGAAGATGCAGAGATGGAAGAAGAGCGCCGCCTTGCTTATGTAGGCATCACACGGGCGGAAGAAGAGCTTTATTTATCAAGTGCCAAGATGAGAACACTCTTCGGCCGGACAAACATGAACCTTGAATCAAGATTCATTCGAGAAATACCAGCCGATTTATTGGACAACCTAAATGAGAAAAAAGAAACGAAAACACCATTTGGCCAAACTAGAGAAAGACCACAAAGACGGGGACCTGTCTCACGTCCGCAAACTCAAACCATTCAAAACACAGGCGGCGGAAGTATTGGCTGGGCTGTGGGCGATAAAGCGGCTCATAAAAAATGGGGCGTTGGAACAGTTGTGAGCGTAAAAGGCAGTGGAGACAGCACGGAGCTTGATATTGCTTTCCCAAGCCCTACAGGCATTAAGCGTCTTCTCGCAGCATTTGCGCCAATTGAGAAGCAATAAACCGATAGGACATATAAAACGGATGAATTGAAAGGAAGAAGCAGATGGATAAAGAAGCAGCGAAACGCCGGATCGAGGAACTGCACCAGATTTTGAACCAATACAACTACGAATATCATACACTGGATCGTCCAAGTGTTCCTGACGCTGAATATGATGCGCGGATGCGTGAGCTGATCTCTTTAGAGGAAGAGCACCCTGATTTAAAAGCAGCGGATTCTCCCTCACAAAGAGTCGGAGGCGCTGTGTTAGACGCCTTCCAAAAAGTGCGCCACGGCACCCCGATGCTCAGCCTCGGGAATGCGTTTAATGAACAGGACCTTCTTGATTTTGACCGCAGGGTTCGTCAAGCAGTCGGTGACGATATTGCATACAATGTCGAGCTGAAAATTGACGGACTCGCTGTTTCTCTCCGTTATGAAAATGGCCTGTTTGTCCGAGGTGCCACACGTGGAGATGGGACAACGGGTGAGGATATTACAGAAAACCTCAAAACCATTCGATCCATCCCGCTCAAAATCAAACGTCCTTTGTCAATTGAAGTGAGAGGCGAGGCATTTATGCCAAAACCTTCTTTTGAAGCATTAAACGAAAAAAGATTACAAAACGAAGAAGAGCCGTTTGCGAACCCGCGTAATGCGGCGGCAGGCTCGCTTCGTCAGCTTGATACGAAAATTGCGGCGAAACGAAACCTTGATATCTTCGTCTACAGTATAGCGGAGCTTGATGAAATTGGTGTTGAATCGCAAAGCGCGGGACTTGATCTTCTCGACGAACTTGGCTTTAAAACGAACAAAGAAAGACGGATGTGCCAAACGATTGAGGAAGTGATCGAGCTCATTGAAACACTAAAAACGAAGCGTGCCGACTTTTCATATGAAATCGATGGAATTGTGATCAAAGTCGATTCGTTAGCTCAGCAAGAAGAGCTCGGCTTTACAGCAAAAAGTCCCCGCTGGGCTGTTGCGTACAAGTTTCCAGCTGAAGAGGTGGTGACAAAGCTGCTTGATATTGAACTAAGTGTCGGGCGTACAGGTGTCATCACACCAACGGCGATCCTTGAGCCTGTCAAAGTAGCAGGAACGACAGTGCAGCGAGCTTCCCTTCATAATGAAGATTTGATCAAAGAAAAGGATATTCGCCTTTTTGATCAAGTGATTGTGAAAAAAGCGGGCGATATTATTCCGGAAGTCGCAGGTGTACTGATCGATCAGCGTACAGGAGAAGAAAAGCCGTTTCACATGCCGACTGAATGCCCAGAGTGTCATAGTGAGCTGGTGAGAATTGAAGGCGAAGTGGCTTTGCGTTGCATCAATCCAGAATGCCCTGCCCAAATACGTGAGGGACTCATTCACTTTGTTTCCCGCAATGCAATGAACATTGATGGGCTTGGCGAGCGGGTCATTACACAGCTTTTCCAAGAACAGCTTGTCTCTCGTGTGTCTGATCTTTACCGATTAACGAAAGAAGAGCTCATTCAGCTTGAGCGAATGGGCGAAAAATCTGTCGACAATTTACTGCGTTCGATTGAGCAATCGAAAGAAAACTCTCTAGAGCGTTTACTATTTGGACTCGGTATACGATTTATTGGCTCTAAAGCGGCGAAGACCTTGGCGATGCATTTCGGTGATATCGATCAATTAAAGCAAGCGACGAAAGAACAATTACTCGAAGTCGATGAAATCGGTGAAAAAATGGCTGATGCTGTCGTCACATACTTTGAGAAAGAAGAAATACTCAATCTGCTAAATGAACTAAAAGAGCTTGGGGTTAATATGACCTACACAGGACCAAAACCGGTGAAGGTTGAAGAAAGTGATTCCTATTTTGCAGGCAAAACCATTGTGCTGACAGGGAAATTAGAAGAAATGGCTCGAAACGATGCAAAAGCAGCGATCGAAGCACTAGGCGGTAAACTGGCAGGTAGTGTGAGTAAGAAAACAGATTTAGTCATAGCCGGAGAAGCAGCGGGAAGTAAGCTGACAAAGGCAGAAGAACTCAATATAGAAATTTGGGACGAAGCTAAAATGCTCGAGGAGCTAAAGAAATAAGAGGAGTGTTTTCTATTGAAAAAGTTGTTATTGCTGCTGACAATGCTCACACTGATATTGTCAGCGTGTGCACCTTTTGGGGGAAAGGAAGAGGAAGAGGTCACACAAAAAACGGATGAAACGAAGGAAACAGCCATCATCCCGATGTACAATATCTCTGACTCCTATTACAAAATGGTGCTGCCGTTTAAACAAGGGGCTGCGAGAGGATTAACAGCAGAGCGTCTCAACACACGCTTGGATATCGATGAATTTGAAACAGGACTCATGCGCCTTGCAACAGAGTCATTTAATACAAACGACTACCTTTTCCAAGAAGGACAGCATTTTGATGAGGACACCGTTCTTGGCTGGCTGGCGCGCAAAAAAACAGGCAGTGATCTGAAAAAGGCAGAAAAAGAAGATAAAGACTTTAAGAATCTAGGCTTAAACCCTGCTCTTCCGAACTCAGGTTCAACAAAGTCTAAAAATGAAAGTAGTCCAATTTACTTAGCTTCGATGCTAGAGCATAATTACTTAATTCGAAAAGATAAAAACAGCTTACAGCTTGGCGGAGTTGTCATTGGACTTGCGCTGAACTCTGTTTATTATTACCGTGAAAATATCGGTGACCCGCAGCAAGAAGTGACGATCGATTCTTCGAAAAATTCAAAGAAACTTTTGGCAGAAGGCGAAAAAATTGCTGAACAAGTGATCAAACGAATTCGTCAAATGGATGGGCTGCAAAAAGTGCCTGTCATGATTGCCCTTTATAAGCAAGCACCAAAATCATCTATCGTTCCAGGAAACTTTATCGCCAAAACGGATGTGAAAGCGGGCTCAGCTGATATCGGCAATTGGGATACGATCAAAGAGGAGAATGTCTTCTTCCCTTCAGATAATGCGAAAGGCAACTACAAAGATGATTCCGAGCGATTTGACCGCTTCAAAACAAAAGTCGAAGACTACTTCCCGAATTATACTGGTGTCGTAGGAAAAGGGTTTTACAAAGACGGCAACCTGCAAAAAATGAAAGTCGAAATTCCAATGCAGTTCTACGGAAAAACGGAAGTCGTAGCCTTCACGCAATATTTAACAGGTGAAGTCATGGATTACTATAAGAGTACGAATATCGAAATTAACATCACATCTTCAGATCAACAAGAAGCCTTGATCACGAAAAATGCTGAAGACAAAGAACCAACCGTCCATATATATGACTAAATAAAAACCGCCTTTTGGCGGTTTTTTAAATTAGTCATAATGTATCAAATTATGAAAATATTGTTATAAAAAGTAGAAGTGTAGAAAATAATGTATTATTATGGGTGATAATGAAGAGAAAATGGAGATCACTATGAAAAATAAATCATTTTACTTTTTATTAGGGGGACAATCCCTAGCTAATTTTGGGGATTCGCTATATGTCCTCGTATTGACCATCCTGACATATCAATTAACAAATTCTACACTGATTGCTTCAATGGTGGCTGTCTCACAGTTTGTTGGACAAGCACTTGGAGCGGTACTCATTCCTTTCTTTATGTATCAATTTAAGCTAAAAAGACTCATTATCTATTTACAAATGTGTCAAATTGCTTTCTTCGGTTGCTTAATTTTCATTTATATTCTACAACTATCAACTTTTACTATTCCTCTCTTTTTTATCATTGTATTTTTCCTTTCTTTGATAGATGGAGGAACCATTCCAGTTCGAAATTCGATGATCCCACGTCTAGTAGAAAAGAACTTTTTACTAAAAGCAAATAGCTATATCTTAACTTCTGATCAAATGGTCCTTTTACTAGGCTGGCTTTTAGGAGGGCTGTTTATTGGCATTCTTGGACCACAGTTTCTCCTATTGACGACACTTGTTTTATACAGTTTGTCACTCATATCTATGCTCTTTATCATTGATACTGGGGCTGCAGCTAAACAAGAGCAACAGTCTGAATCATTTGCTACAAGGGTCTTTTCAGGGTGGAAGCTCATGTATGAAAAACCAACTATTCGAACATTAACGATTTTAGAAATGCTATCCATGAGCGGTAGAAGTATTTGGACTGGTGCCATTATCCTTGTGTATGTCACAGAAGTTTTACATCAGCCTGAAACATGGTGGGGCTTTATTAACGCAAGCTATTTTGGCGGAACCATTCTAGGCGGCCTGCTTGTGTTGCGGTTCGCAAAGCATGTGGAACAGCGTTTGTTTGATCACATTTTTTACAGTTCGGTGATCGTAGCTGTGCTAACCCTTTGCTTAGGATTGAATCATTCTGCATGGATGAGTTTGTTGTTTGTCTTTTTATTAGGACCAGCCTTTCAGCTTCGCAGTATTTCCATTCGAACCTATGTACAAGATACACTGAGTGAAATTGAATTGCCCAAAATACTATCAGCTCAACATACACTATCAACTTTTATATACGGAATGTCCATCCTCGTTATGAGCACCATGACCGATCTCTTTGGGGCAAGAGTCGTCTTTTTTATAAACGTTGCCCTGTTTACTGTGTCGGCTTTCCTAGCGTCTAGATTAAAAAATGAACAAATTTAGACATTTTATCTCAATTATTTACAAAAATACCATTATGTGATTTAATATGTTGGTAGAAATGTTAACTATATGAAAAGTAGAGGTGGCGTAATTGACTAATAGTTTAGTATATTGGCCATTAACACATCCGCAGCGGCGCGTGATGAACATGGAAACATTTTATCCAGGAACACCGATCAATCATATTGGCGGTATCATTTTCGTCAATGGGCCATTGCAGCTCGATAAACTGAAGCAGGCCATTGCATCTTGTATCATGATGACAGAATCTCTTCGTCTCAAGCTAGTAGAGAAAGATGGTGAAACGCTTCAATACGTTGATCCAAACGCCGATAGCCCTATTCCTACCTATGAGTTTTCCACACATGAAGACATGCTAGAATGGGCCGAAAAAGCCTTCAAAACACCATTTCAATTAACAGAAACCTCTCTCGCCGAATTTGCGGTACTAAAAATCAGTGAACAACAATCCGGTTATTTCATCAAATGCCATCATACAGTAGCAGATGGATGGTCGATGAAAGTAATCATCGATAAAATTAGCCAGCTTTACACTGCTCTTACCCACAGCTCCTCTATCGAACAAGAAGCAGACAATCACTCTGTATTTATTGATAAAGAATCAAAATATATGAACTCCCCAAGATTTAAAAAAGATCAGCAATTTTGGAAAGAAGCATTATCTGATGTGTCTGATAGTTATTTGGTACAGGGAACTGACCAAATCAAAGGCCATCGGCAAAGCCATTATCTTGATCGACAACTCTCAGAACGAATCTATGAATTTATAGATGTCCATCATTGTTCAATCAACTCTTTATTTACTTTAGGACTCTTCGTCTACTTGCATAAAAGATACCATCAAAAAGATTTTATTATTGGGACGCCAGTTCTCAATCGTTCCGGACAAAAGGAAAAAGCCACGTCCGGTATGACCGTAAGTACAATGCCATATCGAATGAAGATCGATCCTCATCTCTCTTTGTTAGAAAGCTTAACAGACGTTCAAAAAAGCTATAAGGCTTACTTCCTGCATCAGCGTTATCCCTATGATGCACTTGTCAAAGATTTAGAGCTTGCAAAAGCAGGGTATGATCAGCTTTTTCAAATCTATATCAACTCCTACAGCACAAATATGGTGCAGGAGATGGAAGGATACAAGGTTGAATACATAGAGCTTTACAATGGCTTCCAGCCATATGGCTTACAAGTTGCTGTGAAAGAATGGGATGAAAAAGGGCAAATCGAGCTTCAATATGATTACAAGATCTCAGATTACAGCAATGAAGATATCGACTTTCTACACGAAAGAATGCTTCTCTTTGTCGAAACGATACTCGCTCAGCCAAAGCAGCTGTTAAAAGACGTACTTCTCATGACAGAAGTCGAGACACATCGACAGCTATATCACTGGAACGACACAGGCATGCTGTTTCCACAGAAACAAAAAATCCATGAATTGATCACAGACATGTCAACGTCTTCTCCTGATCGAATTGCACTTCAGGACGGATCTCATAGCATGACATACGGTGAACTTGAGAGAAAAACCAATCAAATGGCGCATTTTCTACAAACACATGGCTTACAAAGACATGACTTTGTTGCCGTATGTATGAATCATTCACCAGAACTTATTGTGCTGCTGCTGGGGATTTTAAAGGCTGGAGGCGCATATGTGCCGATTGATCCTGAGTATCCAGAGGAACGTATTCAGTTTATTTTGGATGACAGCCAGGCAAAGCTGTTTTTCACAGATGACGCATCTGCATACCATTTTAATGGCGATACGTACAATATCTACAACGTGTGGGATCAGTTCGCTCAGTATAATGCGGTACATCCATTCATTGGAGATGCTGAAGATGTCGCATATATGATTTATACGTCTGGCTCTACAGGACAGCCAAAGGGAGTCATGATTGAGCACCGAAGCTTAGTGAACTATATCATGTCTGCCAAAACACACTATACTGATTCATCAGATGATCATTTTGCCTTGTATTCATCCATTGCGTTTGATTTAACCGTGACATCCATTTATACGCCATTGGTCATTGGCAGTACCGTGATGATCTATCGTCAAGAGGATCAGCCAGGCTTTTTATTAGAACATATTTTGTTTGATCAAAAAGCGAAAGTCATCAAGCTGACACCAGCTCATATGGCACTGCTAACAGATGCTGCACTTTCTCAATCAGTTGTGAAACGGATGATTGTGGGCGGAGAACAATTATCGACCGCTTTGGCCAAAAGAATCACAGAGGCAAGTGATGGAAGGATATCTATCTTTAATGAATATGGACCAACTGAAGCAACCGTTGGCTGTATGATTCATCAATTCCATCAAGATGATGAAGGGGCATCTGTGTCAATTGGTGTGCCAATGCCAAATACAGAGATTTACCTTTTAGATGAGCATCAGCAAGCCGTGCTGTCTGGGACAGTAGGAGAAATCTATATTTCAGGTGCAGGTGTTGGCAGAGGGTATTGGCAAAGACCTGATTTGCAGGAATCACGCTTTCTGCCCAATCCATTTGTAAATGGTCGCCGCATGTATCGAACAGGTGATATTGCCAAACGAGCAAATGATGGAAAGATTGATTACATTGGCAGAATTGATCATCAAATCAAGCTGCGAGGCTACCGGATTGAGCTCGGTGAAATTGAACTTGCACTGATGGCACTTGAAGAAGTTGATAAAGCAGCGGTTATTGATCTAACCGATGAATCTGGAGAAAAACAGCTGGCTGCCTATATTGAATTGAAAGAAAAACAGATGACGTCCTTTTTACTTAGAAAGAAATTATCAGATCAGCTTCCAGCTTACATGGTACCTGCCTATTTTGTTGTACTAGACGAGCTCCCGCTCACTCAAAACGGAAAAATCAATCGGACGGCACTGCCTGATCCATTGCTGTCTCAAGAAACAGCTGTTGAGTGGTCCAAGGAAACAGCGGACATTGAAGAGATCATCGTAGATACAGCAAAAGGCATCTTAGGGCATGAAACAATCGAACCGGCTGATCATTTTTATCAGCTTGGCGGAGATTCCATTAAGGCGATTCAATTTATTGCGAAGTTAAAAGACAAAGGACTCTATTTAAAAACCAAGGATCTTTTTACTTATCCCATTTTTAGAGAAATGGCACAAGTCGTTCAGCAGGAACCTGTCATACATATCTCACAAGAGCAAGCTGTGGGTGATGTGAAATCGATTCCAATTATCGAATGGTTCTGGTCCCAGCGGTTAAAAGATGAACATTTCTGGCATCAATCCATCATTGTTCATTCAAAGAAAAAGATGGATGAAGCCATCGTGCAGGATGTTCTCAAAGAGCTCGTCATTCACCACGATGGACTAAGGTTAAAAGTACATGAGGCAACAAACACACTCTATTATGATGAAGACATTCAAGATTTTCCGCTGATGATACACGATTTCACGGCATTGTCAGAAGAGAATGTGGAAGAAGCGTTACAAGAAGTAGGATATCAGATCAAGCAAAGGACTCATCTTTATCAAGGACCATTGATTCAGGCTGCGCTTTGTCAAACTGATTCTCAATCACATCTCATCTTTGCCGCCCATCATCTATTAGCTGATGGTATGTCTTGGCAAATTCTTGTGGAAGACTTGATTCAATTATTGCATGCAGAGAAGGTTACAGCAGAAGTACTTCCGTCTAAAACCCATTCCTATCAAACATTTGCCGAGCGGGTGAATCAGTATGCAGTATCAGAGGGTGTAAAAGAGTCGGTCAGCTATTGGCAAAAAGCGGTGCAAAATATACAGCCTCTGTATCCAGTTTCCTCAAATGAAGGATATGTCAAAGACGAAATCAAATTAACCACCGCATTATCAGTGGAACTCACGAATCAATTGCTCAATCAAGCGAATCAAGCGTATCAAACGCAGCCGCATGAACTGTTAATTTCAGCCTTGACGCAAGCCTGTTATCAGCAAACGAATCAAGAGCGGATTTCTTTGGAATTAGAAGGTCATGGCAGGGATGCAGTAGAGGATGAGATTGATGTATCTAGAACGTTTGGCTGGTTCACCACCATGTATCCTGTGAATGTTCAGGTGTCTGAATCTCTCTCGGATCACATACGAACTGTCAAAGAAACGATACGTGAAGTGCCAAATAAAGGTGCAGACTATGGGCTGTTGTCACTCATCAATAAGCAGCTTCCTCCTCATTCAGCGCCGCAATTACGCTTTAACTATCTAGGTGAAATTGATCAAGTGCTGAAACAATCATCTGATTATAAGATGTCTTACTTTACATCGGGGATGGATTCGTCATTGGATAATCCATTAACAACCGTCATCGATATGGTCGCTACCATCAAGGGCGGTCAGCTGATTTTTCATCTTTCTTTCAGCGATAAACAGCTGTGTGAAACAGACATGATGCAGCTATTGCAAGCGGTAGAGCAGCAAATTGAGCATCTTGTACAGCATTGCTTAGAGAAAGAAGGAATCGAATTTACACCGTCTGATTTTGAAACAGTGGATATGTCTCTTGAAGAAATGGATTCATTATTTACATGAGGAAAAATCAGCATGTTATCTACATTTCATTTTTATTAGCGGTCTTATGGATAAGCAGCTTTGCCGGGGGGACACATGCAAAAGCAGTGATTTCATCTAAAGCCGTTGATCAAGTGATAGAGGAACAGATGGAGCTTGGACGCATTCCAGGCATGTCCGTTGTGGTTGTGAAAAAGGACGAAGTGGTGTACCAAAAAGGCTTTGGTTATGCGGATCGAAAGAAAAAGAAGCAAGTGACAGCCAGCACTTTCTTTGAAATTGGATCTACATCAAAGGCGTTTACCGCTCTTGCGATTGTGGAGTTAGAGAAGCAAGGGAAACTTCATTTAAAAGATCCGGTGAGCAGCTATATTCCAGGTTTTTTTCCAACATACAATGGAAAGCCTCAGCGTTTAACGGTGGAGCAATTAATGCATCACACAAGCGGCATTCCCTTTCAATCCATTGCGCTTATCCAGCCAGATACTACAAAGGATGCGTTGAAAAAAACAGTAGATCAGCTGAAATCAATCGAGCTTAATCGTAAGCCAGGCAGTTCCTTTGAATATGCGACCATCAACTATGATGTTCTTGGTCTCATCATTGAAAATGTAACAGGAACATCGTATGAGGCTTATATGAAAGGACTGTTTAAAAGGCATCATCTTGACCAAACGGAGGCTGGGCTAAAACGGATGAAATCCGGCGCTGTCTCAGAAGGGTTTAAATTGCAATTCCTTGCTCCGCATGCTTATAAAGCACCAGAATATCGAGGCAACACTCCGGCAGGCTATATTGTGATGAATAGTCAGGATGTGGGGACTTGGCTGCAATATCAATTGACCGATTCAACTTGGTCTCGCTTTGTAAAAAATCCTGATCACTTAACTGTGAATGTCCCAGAAGAAGGGAAGCATGTCTATTACAATGCCGGCTGGTATATAGAAAAGGCACATGAGCAGGTAGACTCGCTTTTTCATGCGGGCTCTAACCCTAACTATTCATCATTTTTTCTGATCCAGCCAAAAGAAGAGGTTGCGATCGGAGTGTTAGCAAATATGAATAGCAGCTACACAGAGCAAACAGCACGTCTTATTGCCAAAACGATCACGGGTACAAATGAGGAAGTAGAGTCATCAATGGACCCTTTTCAGCTCATTGATCAGTTGAGTCTTGGTGCCACATGTCTTTTTATTTTGCTGCAAATAGTGTCTATCGTTCGTTTTATCAAGTGGAAAAAGCGTGTAAGAAACGGCGCTTTCGTTCGCAGGGACATGTCACTTCGCGTCTGGCTGAAAAGTAGCGGCTGGGTGCTACTGCTAATTGGGATATTGATCCTGCCAATCATTGTTGCGCAGCTAGCCTTTAATGGGCTGCCTTGGAAAATGACTTTTGTATGGGGACCTTCCTCTCTCATTGAATTAGCGATTTCTTATTATTTGTTTTTCATTTGGTTTTGTACGATTGGTTTCATCAAAGGATTTATGGTGACATCTCCTGCTGGAAAGAGAGGAAAAAAAGATGACCGTCAAACAGATTTCGGGCATTCATCCTTATAATGATTTGTTTTATCGCAGCTGTTTTTTCAATTGCTTTTTTCCAATTGTGAAGCTGCATGATCAAGAAGTTTCTCCATACTTATTAAATGATCAATTTGCCTACGGGCTTACAGAGCACGGCTTGTTGCAGATTGACTGGATGTCGGCACACGATCCAGAAAAGATTATGAATTTACAAGGCATTCAAGTAGAAAAAATGACGTATTGTCCCAACCTCATTGAAAAGGTCAAGCAAGATGTGACGTGTGACCGCCCGGTAATTGTATGGGTAGACCCTTACGTTCAGCGAGGTAGAAAAGAGTATTTGACAACCCATAGCCGTCATTCCATTTTAATTACGGGATTCGATGAAAATCAGCAAATCTTTCACGTATTAGAGAATCGGCATTTAGATAATTTGTCTTATGAGCATCAAGTGCTGTCATTTAAAGATGTACAGAAAGGGTATGACACCTTTCATGATCATTTTCAGCCGAATGATCAATTTCATTCCTATGCGGCCTTCTACTTTGATCCGGACAAGCTCTCGACTGAGTTATTTGATCAAAAAACGACTTATTTCCTGAGAAATATGCATGGTCAGATAGACGTAATAGAAAAAGGAATCGCAGCTCTTGAAACATTTTATGAGCAGCTTCCGCAATGGGATGATATCGAGAAGCTCGTGGCGTCGTTCAATCAGATCATCAATACGAAGAAAGTAGAGCTGTATCGGCTGAATCTCATCAAAGGCGATCTACCTGAGCTGGTGGGATGGATGGAACGTATTTTAGCAGAATGGGAGAAAGCAAGGCATCAGGCAGCAAAACTCCTTTTTTCAGGTGAGATGTCTAGTAGGTACCAAGCCAATATCAAAGCTTCTTTAGAACAGATCATCCAGGATGAAAAACACTGGCTGGAAGCGTTGGCAATCAAATGCAAAAGGGAGTGTGGCGTGTCGTGAAGTTATTTTGCTTACCGTATGCAGGTGGAGCCAGTACCGTATTCAGTACGTGGAAATCTTATATAGACCGGTCGATAGAAATTCATGCCCTTGAACTCCCTGGGCACGGGACAAGAATGACAGAGCCTGTACTAACCGATTTACAGCAGGTCGCAGATGATCTTTATGTACAGGCGTCCTCCTCCTTAAAAGAAGGAGAGCCCTATGCCATTTTCGGTCATAGTATGGGAGCCGTCCTTGCATATGAATTACAAAAAAGAATGAAAACAAGGTTAAACAGAGAGCCTGTTCATGTCTTTTATTCTGGGCGCTTCCCGCCACATATTCCAGAAAAGAAAGTCTATCATCAGCTGTCAGATTCCAAATTAAAAGAAGCGATCATTGCGATGGGAGGCGTTCCTGAGGAACTTGCTGATAACCATGCAGTGCTTGATTTCTTTCTGCCGATTTTAAGAGCAGACTTTCAGCTTTTGGAGACCTATTTATGTGATGAAGTCGTTCCAGCTGCTTGTCCAATTTCTATTTTTTATGGTACACGTGATTTGCCTTCTGTGCTGTTTGATTTAGACGATTGGGATCAATATACAAGTGAAGATTGTGCGTTTTTCGAATTCGATGGAGATCACTTTTTTATTCATTCATTCACAAATGAAGTCGTTGAAAAAATCAATGTCATTTTAAAGCGAATTGGAGTGTTGGAGAAATGAACACGAAGCACGTAGGCGTGATTGGAGCAGGTGTCATGGGGGCTGATATGGCATTAGACCTTTCAGCAAATGGCTATCAAGTCACATTAGTTGATGTCACAGAAGAAAAGTTAAACGAAGCGCTGGAAAAAATTAAGAAGACCTATCAATTGGTTCAATTTGTGAGAAAGAAGAAAATCTCATTGTCTTTAGAAGATGTATTGTCTCAAATCCAGCTGTCAACTTCACTTGAAGGACTACATGACGCGCATATCGTCATTGAAAATGTGACGGAAGATTGGGAGATTAAAAAACCTATTTATGAAGAGCTACGAGATATTTGTGCGAAAGAAACCATCTATTTTGTAAACACAAGCTGTATCTCCATCACAAAGGTAGGTTCCCTTATGCATCACCCTGAGAATGTCATTGGGGCGCACTTTATGAACCCTGTTCCTCTTAAAGCGTTAGTTGAAGTCATTAGAGGTAAAGCAACTTCTGATGACACAGTGGAAACGGCAAAAGATTTCTTGAAATCGTTTGATAAAACACCAGTTGTGGTGCATGATTTTCCGGGATTTGTTTCCAATCGTGTGCTGATGCTGACAATCAACGAAGCGATTTGGGCGGTGCAAGATCAAGTCGCTACGCCAGCGGATGTCGATAAAATTTTCCGCGGAGGTTTCGGTCATAAAATGGGACCACTTGCGACAGGAGACTTAATTGGGCTTGATACGATTTTGAATTCATTGCTTGTTTTATACGAGAGCTACAAAGATCCGAAGTTCCGTCCATGTCCTCTGCTTGTCAAAATGGTTGATGCAGGCGAGTACGGCAAAAAATCAGGCAAGGGCTTTTTCCAATATGACATGTGAGAGGAGAATAACCAATGGCTAAGCAAATTAAGTGTGTTGTCTGGGATTTAGATCATACATTATGGGATGGAATTTTACTTGAGTCAGATGAAGTGAAGTTAAAACCATCGATGAAGGAAGTACTAACAGAGTTAGATGAGCGCGGCATCCTTCTTTCTATAGCAAGCCGGAACGATGAAGCAGCCGTGAAGGAAAAGCTTTCTGCCTTCGGAATCGAACATTTCTTTCTCTATCCAGAGATTCATTGGAATGCCAAATCTAGTTCATTAGAGAGAATCAGCGAGCGCCTAAATATTCATAAAGATACCATTCTCTTTATTGATGATCAGCCATTTGAACGAGAAGAAGTGAAGGCTGTTCATCCAGAGATTACGTGCTGGGATGCAGTGGATTATCTGTCATTACTCACTGATGATCGGCTGCGTCCAGTCTTTATCACAGAAGATGCTAGACGACGCAGAAGAATGTACTTAGAAGCGGACAAAAGGCAGCAGGAAGAAGAGAAATATGAAGGGCCGCCTGAGAAATTCTTGGCGTCTTTACATATGAAATTCGTGATATCAGAAGCAGGAGAACAAGACCTCCAGCGCGCTGAAGAATTGACTGTCCGTACCAATCAATTAAATGCGAGCGGGAAAACCTACGATTATGAAGAGCTTGATTTCTTCCGTCAATCAGATTCTCACTTCCTGCTTGTCTGTGAACTTGAAGATAAATTCGGTTCCTATGGAAAAATTGGACTCTCATTAATAGAAGAAACAGGTGACACATGGCATGTCAAACTGCTGCTTATGTCTTGCCGCGTCATGTCTCGTGGTGTTGGGACCATCTTACTCACAACGATTTTGCAAGAAGCGAAAAAGCGAGGAAAGCGGCTTGTCGCTGACTTTAAACAAACCGACCGAAACCGCATGATGTACATCACATATAAGTTTGCGAATTTCAAAGAGATTGAGAAAGGGGAGGACGGCTATATCTTGTTTGAAAATGATTTAAGCATGATTCAGCCTTTCCCAGAATACGTAGATGTCAATATTGAATTAAATCAGAAAGACCCAGCCAAACAATAAAAAAGCGAAAAGCGAGGAGATTAAATCATGAACCTACACGAACAAGTAAGAGCCTATATCGAGCAAAACCTAGTGGTATTTGATGAGGAAATTGAACTTGGAAATGATGATCATATTTTTGAACAAGGCTTTGTGAATTCTCTATTTGCGATGAAACTAGTGAACTATATCGAGCAAGACTTTCAATTCCAATTAGATAACGAAGACCTCGACATTGCTCATTTTAGTACGGTCAATCGCATTGTCGCCTTAATTGAGAGAAAACAACAGGGGGCGGCTCTTCATGAAAACAGCTGAACAAACGATCAATGCCGTTGAAGAAATTCGCCAGTATTGCGATGAACATATCCGTCCGTTTGCCAATGAATTCGATGAGACGGAACATTTGCCAGAGTCACTGATTCGAGATATGGCAAAAAGAGGCTACTTGGCAGCAGGTATCCCATCTTCCTATCAAGGGCTAGGGCTTGATCCAATCGCATATGGACAGTTCACGGAACAAGTGGGAAAAGCTTGCTGTAATGTACGCACATTATTGACAGTGAATTCACTTGTAGGAGAAGCCATTCTTCGTTATGGAACAGAAGACCAAAAACAAGGCTGGCTCGTTGAATTAGCCAAGGGAGAAAAAATCGGAGCCTTTGCTTTGTCAGAGCCGAATATTGGTTCAGATGCCAATCATGTTGAAACAAGCTATCAAAAGGAAGGGCAATCCTATGTATTAAATGGGAAGAAAAAGTGGATTTCCTTTGGAGCGATTGCCGATTTCTTTATTGTGATTGCAAGAGACGGTGAACAAGTCACGGCATTCCTTGTCGATCGAAATCAGCCGGGTGTAGAGATTGAGAGGATTACAGGAATGATGGCCAACCGAGCGTCATATTTAGCGGAAATCACCCTCGATCATGTTCAGGTTCATGAAGACTGTGTCTTAGGACCAGTTGGAGGCGGATTTAACCATGTGGTGTCACTCGCATTAGACCATGGAAGATACAGTGTCGCTTGGGCAGGGCTTGCCATCGCACAAGAAGCCGTTGATTCTCTTGTCACGTATTCGCGTAAAAGAACACAGTTTAATGAAAAATTGTACAAGCATCAAATGATCAAAGGCATGATCGGAGATGCGGTGACCCAGCTCCATGCAGCGAGAGCCTTATGCCTAAAGGCTGGGGAAATGAGAGAAGCGAATCATCCTGATGCGATCACTGAAACATCCATCGCAAAATATTTCACCTCTAAAATTGCCGTTGACATTACAAATACAAATGTCCAAATTCATGGCGGAAGTGGATTTAGCCGGGAAAACTCAGCTTCAAGACTATATCGTGAAGCAAAGGTGCTTGAAATTATTGAAGGAACTTCGCAAATTCAGCAGCAGGTTATTGCTAACTATGGTTTACGCCATTATTTTGTGAAACATTCTTAGAGAGAAAGGAGATGATCCCATGGCTTTACAGCCGCAGAAGCTGGATAAACAGAACATTGAAAATATGTTAGGTGTCACTACGATCCAAGAAGGACTGCTGTTTCATCATTTAATGGAACCGAACGGAACAGCTTATTTTGAACAACTGCTGATCGAAATAGACGGACCAATAGATCGAGACATTTTTGAACAATCATGGACGAATGTCACCAAACAGCATGAAATGCTTAGAACATTGTTCAGATGGCAGGAACTAGCAAAACCAGTGCAAATTGTGCTGAAGGAGCATCAGCCAGACATTCGATATCGTGATTTCACGCAAGCGAAGGAGCCTCTTCATGTGCTGAAAGAAGAGGTGACGGCACAGAACCGAGAAGAACGCTTTGATCTGCAGGAAGTCCCATTCCGCCTGACGTTATGTGAAGTGAATGATGAAGTCAGCTGGGTTCTCATTAGCTTCCATCACATTTTATTGGACGGATGGAGCCTTGGGATTGTATTAAGCGATTGGATGAGTGCATATGAGCGCTTATCGAATGGGGACAAACCTCTTCTGGAACAAAGACCGTCCTACCAATCCTTTGTCAAATGGCAGCAGAAAAACCTTCAACAGACAGAAGCACAAGCCGCCTATTGGAAAAATGTTTTCAACGGATGGAGTTATGCAGAACTGCTTCCGAAGTCAAGCGGCGCATATGAACCTTCAGAAGTGTTTCATCAATATGAACATCAAGTGGATACTTCCATTGCGGAGAGCTTGAGCAAATTCACAAATCAATATGACGTGACGCTGGCATCTGTGATGTATACGCTGTGGGGAGTTTTACTATCTAAGTATGCGAACCAAGATGATATTGTCTTTGGGACAACAGTATCAGGGAGAAATGCGGATGTCCCTCATATTGAAAAGATGACTGGGCTGTTCATTAACACTTTACCGCTGCGAGTCTCATTCGAACAGGAGCGGCCAATTCTTGAACAGATGCAGGAGGTGAGCCGTGAGATCGCTGTAAGAAATGAATATGAACATACCCCACTATCTGACTTAAAAAAATATGCAGGAATGACTGCAGAGCAATCATTATTCGATTCAATCGTCGTCATTGAAAACTATCCACTAGATCAAATGCTCACGAAAAACGATCAGCCAATTCGTATTCGTGGATTTGAGATGACTGAGCAGACAGAATTCGATCTCACGCTTAGTGTTCAGGCGTTTGATGATCAGCTGCACTTTTCATTGGTATATAACCCTGTCAGCTTTTCAGCTGAGCAAATCGAAAAGTGGTGTCAGCATTTTCTTCATCTCCTGTCTGATGCCTGTGCACATCCGCACAAATCTGCTGCTCAACTACAGCTGCTATCAGAAGAAGAGAAAGAAAAGCAGTTAGCGGTCTTTCAGCAATACGGCGGAGCAACACCTAGCCATGAGCCAACGGTGATCGACCTATTTGAAGCACAAGTGGAGCGAACGCCAGCGGCAGTCGCAGTTGAGTTTGGCGATACGACGGTTACATATGAACAACTCAATAAGAGAGTGAACCAGCTCGCACATTATTTACAAAACAAAGGAGTCAAACAGGAGCAGCGTGTCGGCATTTTAGCAGAGCATTCCATTGAAATGGTGATAGCATGCTTATCGATCTTAAAAGCTGGCGGTGCTTACGTGCCGATTGATCCTGAATATCCGCAGGAACGAATAGAATATCTATTAGAAGACAGCGGAGTAGAATGGCTCTTAACTCATCCAATGAAAGGGCTCACCTATGCCTATCATGGAGAAAAAATTGATATCACGCAGCCGGATCTATACACCGGACCATCAGACAACTTGGCAGAAGCCATCACCTCAGACCAAACAGCCTACTGCATTTATACATCAGGAACGACCGGAAGACCAAAAGGAGTACTCATTCATCATCTTGGCTTAGCCAACTATATTGATTGGGCGAAGCAAGTATATGTTCGAGGAGAAACAAGGCATTTTGCTTTGTATACTTCACTGTCCTTTGACTTGACGGTTACTTCTATTTTCACGCCGCTCATTTCAGGAAATACCATCATGATTTATCACCATGAAAACCGGCAGCTACTTGTCGAAGACATCATAAACGACAACCGTGTACATGTGATGAAACTGACACCATCTCATTTACAGTTTATTAAGCATTTGTCTTTCCCAGACAGCCAAATGAAATGTTTCATTTTAGGCGGAGAGCAGCTGGAAACATCTTTAGCGAAATCCATTCAGCAGTCCTTTCCGCAGCCAGTTGAAATTGTGAATGAATATGGACCAACTGAAACGGTCGTTGGCTGCATGATTCATCGATATGACCAGGACATTGATCAAGACGTGTATGTACCGATTGGAAAGCCAGCACAGCATACAGATATTCTTCTGTTTGACAGACATATGAATCTCATGCCGGAAGGAGCCGTCGGTGAATTATATATTGGCGGAAAAGGTGTCGCAAAAGGCTATTTGAATCGCCCAGAACTAACCGAAGAAAGATTTGTCGATCACCCTTTCCAGCCAGGAGAAAAAATTTATAAAACAGGTGATGCAGCGCGCATTCTCCCTAATGGGCTCATTCAATTTTTAGGTCGAAATGATGATCAAGTGAAGCTGAGAGGCTACCGGATTGAAACTGGTGAGATTGAATTTTGGTTGAATGAACAGCCAGGAATAAAAGCAGCAGCTGTTGTTGTAAAGCCAGATGTTTCTGGTACACCATGTTTGGCCGCATATGTTGTCACGACAGCCATACTTGATCAAGCGGCAATAAAACAAGCGTTGGCTGATCAACTGCCGGATTATATGATCCCAACTCACTTTGTTCAATTAGACGATATGCCGCTGACTGCCAATGGCAAACTAGATAAACGAGCTTTACCTGCTTTAAAACAGGCGCAGCAAACGAAAAAACAGGCGGGCTCTGACTATCTTTCTGATACGGAGAAAGTCATTCAAGACATTTGGAAAAAGGTCCTCGGCTTAGATGAGGTAAGTGTTCATGACAAATTCTTTGACATTGGCGGGCATTCACTCAATTTGATCCACGTCAATCAACAGCTCGCTAAGCAATTGAATCAAAGCATTCCAATGGTCGAAATGTTCCGCCGCCCAACGATTAGAGAGCTTGCCGCATATTTAAGCGGCGATTCAGAGCAGACAGCGGCAGACACGCAGCCTGTAAAACAAAAGATAAGAAAAGCCAATGAGCCGATTGCCATTATTGGAATGGCTGGTAAATTCCCAGGTGCGAAAAATGTTGAGGCATTTTGGCGAAATTTGAAGAATGGAGAAGAATCAATTTCCTTCTTTTCCGATGAAGAACTGCTTGAAGCTGGTATTGACCGCCAAACCTTCGAGCGATCCGATTATGTGAGGGCAAAGGGTGTCATTGATGGACCTGATTTATTTGATGCATCCTTCTTCGGCTATTCGCCAGGTCAGGCAGAAATGATGGATCCTCAAATACGTCTCCTGCATGAATACGCCTATAAGGCGCTGGAAGATGCGGGGTATGTACAAGAAGATTATACGGGGAAGGTCGGGTTGTTTACTGGGTCCACTTCGAACTTCCAATGGATTCAGCGTTTTGCCGCTTCCCTTGATAGCAGCATGTCAGAGCTGTTTGAAGTGGGTTCACTCAATGATACGTATACCGTAAGTACAAGAATTGCCCATAAATTGAATTTGAAAGGACCGGCGCTTACGCTGCAAACCGCTTGTTCAACTTCCTTGGTCGCCTTGCATTTGGCCTGTCAATCCATTGCAAATGGTGATTCAGATGTAGCTCTTGCGGGAGGTGTGTCGATCCTGCACCCAGTGAAATCAGGCTACGTTTATCAGCAGAATATGGTGAAATCAAGCGATGGCCACTGCCGCGCCTTTGATGATCAAGCAGATGGAACTGTTGGCGGAGATGGTGTTGGTCTTGTTGCTTTAAAAGCACTTAGTGAAGCCATAGAAGATGGTGACCATATTTATGCGGTTATTAAGGGCTCTGCCATCAACAATGATGGTGATCAAAAGGTTGGTTTCAATGCTCCGAGCGTCGAAGGACAGACACGTGTCATTCAGGATGCCCTGCATCAAGCAGATGTTTCACCAGATACGATTGAATATGTGGAAACACATGGAACTGGCACATCACTTGGTGATCCGATTGAAATAGAGGCGCTCACAAAGGCTTTCGACACAGAGAAAAAACAATTTTGCCGCATTGGGTCTGTGAAAACAAATATTGGACATTTAGATGCAGCGGCAGGAGCAGCTGGCTTGATCAAAGCTGTGCTTTCGCTTCAGCATCACACATTTGTACCTAGTCTTCACTTCAAAAAAGCCAATGAAAACATTGCATTTGAGCACAGTCCTTTCTTTGTAAACACTGAGCTGACCGACTGGAAGCAGCCAGCTTCCCATTTGCGGCGGGCGGGGGTGAGCTCATTTGGAATGGGTGGAACGAATGCACATGTCATCTTAGAAGAAGCACCACAAAGAGATCGTCAGCAAATGCCTCGTTCTGCTGAGCTGCTTGTTCTTTCAGCCAAGAGCAAAACGAGCTTGGAACGAATGAAAGACAAACTCGCAAGCCAAATAGAAAACACACCTTCTATCAATTTGGCAGACGCAGCTTATACGCTGCAAACAGGAAGACAATCCTTTGGTTTTCGTCAGGCATTTGTTGCGGCAAACAGAGAAGATGCTCTAAGAGTATTAACAGAAAAGCAAGGCAAAGGCATTGGAAAGCTCATGCATTCGCATGTGGAAAAGCAAAAGATTATTTTTATGTTTTCTGGACAAGGCAATCAATATCTCAATATGGGATTAGATTTGTACCGGGAAGAGCCTTACTTTAAGAAGCAAATGGATGCTTGTTTTCAAGCATATGAAGAAGCAACGGGACGAAGTCTTGCCCGTATTCTGTACCCATTAGCAGCTGAAACAGAAAAGGCACGTGAACAATTGGCAAGTACTCAATATGCACAGCCAGCCATTTTTGCCATTGAATATGCCTTATCCATGCTTTTCATTGAATGGGGCGTTCGTCCTGATGCAATGATCGGCTATAGCTTTGGCGAATTAACGGCAGCCGCCATATCAGGGCTATTCAGCTTAAAGGACGCAATGTCCATGGTCGCCTATCGTGCGAATGCGATGCAGTCGTCACCAGCTGGCGTCATGATGAGTGTTCCATTGCCTGAGGCAGAGCTAAAACCGATGCTTCCAAACGATATTTCTCTCGCGGTTGTCAATGATTCATCATGTATCGTGTCAGGTCTAGAAGAGGCGATAAGTGAATTTGAACAAGAGCTAAAAAGCAACAGATTGATGTGTATGCGATTAGGTGGAACCATTGCCGCCCACTCACATGTCATGAAGGAGGCAGCGGAGCAATTCGGAGAAAAATTAACGCATATTAACGCCAAGTCGCTTCGTATTCCATTCATTTCGAATCTGTCAGGAGATTGGATGACAGATACGAGTGCGAAGGATATGTCTTATTGGAAAAGGCATATGACCGATACAGTTCGCTTTGCTGAAGGCATCACAAATATTTTACAAGAGGACAATATTCAATTAATTGAGATTGGTCCAGGACAAGATTTAAGCGTGATGGTCAACCGGTCGCTGAACGGCCTGAACCAGCATGTATGTCATGTGTTAAGACATGCAAAACAAGATGTGACGGATACTGAATTTTTACTTGGTCAAATCGGACGTTTATGGACAAACGGATTATCCATTGATTGGGACAGGTTCCATCTAAACCGTCAGCCGCGGAAAATGCCGCTGCCAACGTATGCATTTGATCAAACCTCCTATTGGTATGATGCAGCAGATCGTGTGAAGCAAGAAAAACCAAAGCAGTCTGAACGAAAGCAGCAAATGGATGAATGGTTCTATACCCCTCATTGGGAAGCCGATCTTTTACCTTGCGTGCCATCAGAAGATACATCTGGCGGAGCCTTGCTTTTGTTTGCAGATCCATCTGCTTTTGGAGAGAAGATTGCGGCTGAGCTCATGACGAAACGGAACGAGTCCGTAGTGGTTCGTAAAGGAAATGAATTTACGAAGCATGACAAAAAAAGCTATACCATTCGGTCACATGAGCCATCTGATTATGAAAGGCTCATATCAAATCTGGCAGATGACGAAATCAACGTGTCAAAAGTTTGTCATCTATGGGGGCTTGCAGAAAGACAGCCATCTCAAACGGAAGAAGAATGGGTGAAGCAAACGCAGCAAGATGCTTATTACTCCTTGCTTTATATCGGCCAGACACTGAAAAAATATGTGTTGGACCAAAAGGTATCGATTACAGTTCTTTCCTCATTGACGTATGCCGTTGGCGGTGAGCCTGTACTTTATCCTGAAAAAGCGATCCATCTAGGACCTGCGATGGTGATTTCACAGGAAACACCGAACTTACGTTACCGCATTCTTGATATTGATCGCCCAGTGGAAAATGGGGTTCAAGAAAAGAGATTGCTAAAGCAAATAAGCGATGAGCTAGATCGAGCGTATGGACAGCTTCTCACGGTCTATCGACGAAATAAGCGATATGTGAAAAAGTATGCGAATAGTTCAGTTCCTGAAACAGGACAGGCTCATTTGGCTAAAAAAGATGGTGTATACATTTTAATTGGCGGACTTGGGTTTATTGGATTGAATATCGCCCAGACTTTGGCCGAGCAAACGAAGGGAACATTGATCTTAACGAGCAGATCTGGACTCCCTGATAGAAGCAAGTGGCAAGAATGGCTGTCTGCGCATGATGAACAGGATCCAACAAAGAAAAAAATCCAAAGGGTAATGGCGCTGGAAGAGACAGGTGCAGATGTTCTCATTCAGAAAGTAGACGTTCGTCACAAGGAAGATATCCAGCAATTGATCAACACAGTGGATGCATCATATGGGCAGATCGATGGCGTGATCTATGCAGCTGGAGTGACAGGCGACCAATCTTTCCAGGTGATGGAGCAAACAGATGTCACTTTTTCGGAGCCGCATTTTGAAGCGAAGATGAATGGTGTGCTTCATCTTGATGCTGCCTTAAGTGATCGATCCCTTGATTTCTGTTTTGTCCTGTCATCTTTGTCACCGATCTTGGGCGGACTCGGTTTTACAGCCTATACAGCTGTGAATCATTTCATCGATGCGTACGTGTATGAACGCAATCTACGTTCAGAAACACAGTGGTCTGTCATTAGCTTTGACGGCTGGGAATTTGAGCAAGGGAAGCAGCTTGATCTTCCAATCGGAGATGATGTCACCGAAACGTTAATTACAGAAAAAGAAGGAAGAATGATCTTTGAACGATTGCTTTCGCTGGATCAAGTGGAACAAATGGTTATTTCGACAACATCTTTACATGATCGTATTCACCGATATGTAGACCGTTTATCCCTTAAGGATGAGAGCGGCGGAGAGCATGAACAAGATGGCAACCTGTATTCTCGACCAGCGCTTTCCACGAATTATGCGGCACCAGAAACGGAGCTGGAGAAGGCATTAAGTCAACATTGGCAAGCATTCTTTAAGATTGATGAAATTGGCATAGATGATCATTTCTTTGAAATGGGTGGAGATTCTCTAAAGGCGATTACCTTCATTGGTATCATTCATCGTGCATTTAGTGTAGAGCTGACGCTGCCACAATTTTTCCAAATCCCTACGATACGATTAATGGCAGCATATATCGATCAAGCAGATACTGCTGCTTATCATGCGATTGAAAAAGCCGAAGTGAAGGAGCATTATCCTCTGTCGTCTGCGCAAAAACGGTTGTATCTCATGCAGCAAATGGATGTAAACAGCACAGGATACAACGAGTTTAAAGCGGGACGAATCAAAGGGAAACTCGATATTAGCAGGTTGGAATGGGCATTTCAGCAGCTCATTAAGAGACACGAAAGTTTGCGGACAGCGTTTGTACTAGAGAATGGCGTCCCTTATCAAAAGATTGAAGAAGAGGTACCATTTGCAGTCACATTATTTGACCTCACTAACGGATCAACACAAGGATCTGAGGAAGAGCAAAAACAAGTGATTGAACAATTTTTGACTGCCTTTACGTTAAGTGAGGCTCCATTGATGAGAGTCGGTGTGATGAAGCTGGCAGATGAGGAATTCGTACTCATGCTGGACATGCACCACATTATCTCAGACGGTCTTTCTCAAGATATTTTGGTCAATGACTTTATGCAGTTATATGACGGCAGGACGCTCGAGCCTCTTGCTCTGCAATATAAAGATTTTTCAGAATGGCAAAATGACCTGCTTGCATCAGAAGCACTGAAAGAATCGAGTGATTACTGGAAAAATCGGTTAGAAAGTGCCCCGCTACTTGATCTGCCAACAGATTTCGATCGGCCAGAAGTGAGACAATTTCGCGGCGGACATTATACGTTCCGTATAGAAGAAGCGGAGCTGAACGCGTTTAAGCAGGTGATTTTACAGGAAGACGCCACACTGTTTATGGGCTTGTTAAGTGTATATCAGATTTTGCTTCACAAATTAAGCGGACAATCAGATATCACGGTCGGGGTTCCGGTAGCAGGGAGAAAACAAGAGGAGCTGCAGCAAGTGATCGGTATTTTTGTCAATATGCTGCCACTTCGTTTGTATCCTAAAGCAGAACTGACGTACCAGCAATTCCTGCAGGATGTGAAAGCACATGTCATCGATGATTTCGGACATCAAGACTATCAATATGAACAAATGGTTCAAGACCTCCAGTTAAGCCGGAGTGTCAGCCGGAATCTATTGTTTGATGCTGTGTTCGCCTTGCAAAATATGAATCAGCCAGAACTGAAGGTAGGCGGTTTAACCTTTAGTGATTATCTGTATGAGACAGGAACGTCACGCTTTGATTTACTCTGGATTGCGTATGAGCAGGAAGACGGTCTTTCTTCAACAATTGAATATAATACTGAGCTTTTCACAGAGGAAACCATCGAGCAGATTGCGGGCTTGCTGAAAGACATCATGAGGGCTGTTTCAGTAGATGCTGTAAGAATAGAGGAGATCGAACTGACTTCTTCATTCAAGCAATTAGATGACGTATCTCTTTTCGAATTAGATGACTTGAAAATATAAGTAAAGAGGTGAATGGAAGAGTGATTGAACATGATGATTTTCAACTGAAAGCAGCGGCGAAGGAAAGGGTGTTAGAAAGAGCCTACTGGACATCGATCTTATCAGGTGTCCAGCTTGATGGCCGCATTCCTCATACGGTTTCACATGCCAAGCCTGCTGCAATGAACCGATCGCTTCATTCGTCCTTCCCTGTGGCTATGAATCATTCGTTAAAGCAATTATGTGGAGATTCTGATTTGCGCCTGTTTATCGTGCTAACCACAGCAGCTTTTGGCTTGCTTCAACGTTATAGCGGAAAAACTGAGTTGATGGTGACTGTTCCTACAATGGAACAGTCTGCTAATCAATCCGCCATCAATCATATGCTGCCGCTGAAGGCAGAGATTGAGCCTCATATGAGCTTTAGCGCAGGGCTAGAGGCAGTGAAACAATCGTTTCAGGAGGCAGTGCGTCATCAAAACTATCCTGTTTATATTTTAATGGATGAGCTTTGGCATTCAGCAGGAGAAGACAAGAAGCGTGTCAATCTGGCATGTGCATTTGAGACATTGCATGGGCAAGTTGACAGAGAGCAGCTGCATGCGGATGTGCTTATTGTTTGGAAGAAAGAACAAGATCACCTTCATGCTGAAGTTCACTGGGATGCTTCCATTTATGATGACCACATGATGGAGCAGTTCTCCAATCATTTCATGGGATTCACAGAGCAATGTCTCGAAACGTCTGAGCAAACGATGAGCACACACTCATTTTTATCTGATATAGAGAAAAATCAGCTGTTTGATTCGTTTCAAGGAGAGTCGCTCGCTTATCCAGTGGATCGTGATATTGTGTCGTTATTTCAACAACAAGTCCAATTGTATCCAGCGCGAACGGCTGTTGTGTTTGGCACCACCTCCTATACATATGAAGAGGTTGATCATTTATCAGATCGCATTGCGCTTAGACTATCTCAAAGTCAGATAACACGTGAGGCTCCTGTTGGACTCAGAATGTATCGATCTGCTGAACTTGTCATTGCCATTCTTGGCATCTTAAAGGCTGGCTATGCTTATTTACCGATTGATGTTCATCTGCCGATTGAAAGAATTCGGTATATGCTCAAAAACAGCGGCGCTACAGCTATTGTCTCGGATGCAGAAGGACACGAAGGATTGGATGTCGAGGTCCATGTGATTCAAGACATGCTTCAAGAACCATCAATAAAAGAGAATATGACTTGGTCTATCTCGCCTTCGGATATGGCGTATGTCCTGTATACATCAGGTACGACAGGGCATCCGAAAGGTGTCGTTATCGAACATCGTCATGTCATTAATTTGGTATATGGAATGAAAACGCGCTTTTTTGATCTGCTCCCTAATCCTTTGCAAGTAGGGATGCTGGCTTCTCACATTTTTGATGCGTCTGTTCAAACATTGTTCCCGGCATTGCTCTTCGGGCATACGCTGCATATTGCCAAAGATGAAGTCCGTATGGATGGGCATGCGTTATGGTCGTTTTACCAAGAACATCACATTCAGCTGTCTGATGTGACCCCCTCTCACTTGAAGCTGATGAACAAGGCAGCAGCGCAATCGAAACAAGACTTGCCAGCATTGAAGATGATGCTGGTGGGCGGAGAGGTGTTCACAAAAGAGCTGATGGATCAATTTTTACAGCAGATATCAGGTGAAAAACCAATCATGATTAATGCGTATGGGCCGACTGAATGTACGGTTCAGTCATCATCCTTTTTGATTCCCCAAGACTGGGACGAACAAGTCATTCCTATTGGGCAGCCGATGCCGAATGAGCATATTTTCATATGTGACGCGCAAGGAGAGCCAGTTCCGATTGGCGTCTTTGGAGAGTTATATATAGCAGGCGCTGGTGTAGGTCGTGGGTACATCAATCACCCTGATCTGAGCAAGGAGAAATTTATCAAAAAACCAGAGCTGAGCAGCGGGATGTTATACGGTACGGGAGATCTTGCAAGATGGCGGTTTGATGGTTTATTAGAATTTGCCAAGAGAAACGACGGTCAAGTGAAAATTAGGGGATATCGAATTGAGCTAGAGGAAATCCGTAGAGCGATTCTTGATGACCCGCATATGCAAGGACTGATTCAAGATGTCATTGTCATTCCTAAGGAAACGCAGGATCAGGACCAATACATTTGCGCATACATGATGGCAAAACAAGTGATAGATCAGCGTGCGCTTCGTCAGTCTTTAAGTGAAAGATTACCAGGTTATATGGTGCCGAGACATGTCATCCAAATAGAGCAATTTCCTTTGAATCTATCAGGGAAATTGGATATCCAAGCACTACCGAATCCAGAAGATCAGCTGTCAAACAATCAAGAGCCTGTGACCATTCAAGCACATAATGAAACAGAGCAGAAGCTTGTTCGCATTTTCGCCTCTATTTTACAAGTCCCTGCTTCGCAGATTCGTATAGATGAACCGTTTTTTGACTTAGGCGGGAACTCTTTTAATATCGTTGAGTTGTCCAATAAAGTGAAAGAGGAATTTCAGCAGGAGCTGACAGTGATGGAGCTGTTCCAATATACAACTGTTTCGCAAATAGCTACGCAATTAAAAAACAAAGCATCAGGGCAAGAGAAACAGATCGAAGATGATGGAGAAAATGAAGCGGATGACTTAGAAAGTGCCGCTCAACTGTTAGGCGGGATGATAGATGAGTAAGTTCACAGGATTAGAGGTTGCAGTGGTTGGGATGGCCTGCCGTTTTCCCGGAGCAAAGAATATTCATCACTTTTGGGACAACCTTGCAAATGGAAGAGAGTCCATTACGTTCTTTTCGAAGGAAGAGCTGCTTGAGGCAGGGGTTGAGAAAGAAGCATTGGATCATGAGCAATATGTACGTGCCAAAGGAGCAGTTGATCAGCATGATCATTTTGATGCAGATTTCTTTGGTTATTCACAGCGTGAAGCAGAAGTAATGGACCCGCAAATCCGCATGTTTCATGAGGTGGCGTGGGAATCACTTGAAGATGCAGGCTATAACCCTGAAACCTATCAGGAACCGATTGGTTTATTTGGAGCCGCTTCTGCTAATTTATATTGGCAAGCTGCATCCATGCTGATGAGAACGAATCACTCATCCGAACAATTTGCGGCTGTTCAGTTAACAGATAAAGATTTCATGAACACAAAGGTATCTTATAAATTGAATTTGAAGGGGCCGAGCGTAGCTGTTGATACAGCTTGTTCTTCCTCTTTGACTGCCATTCATATGGCGGCGCGTGCCCTGATTACTGGAGAATGTAAAATGGCACTCGCCGGCGGCGTCACCATTACGACCCCTCACAAAAAAGGATACATGTATCAAGAAGGCATGATCATGTCGCCAGATGGGCACTGCCGGGCTTTTGATGAACAGGCAGAAGGCACCGTTGGCGGTGAGGGCTGCGGTGTTGTTGTGCTCAAATCATTAAAGCAGGCACTAAAGGATAAGGACCATATCTATGGCGTGATTAAAGGGTCAGCCTATAACAATGACGGTGGGCGGAAGGTTGGCTACACAGCACCAAGCATAGAAGGACAAAGCGAAGTGATTAAAAAGGCACTCAACATCAGTCGTGTAGAAGCTGAGAGTATTTCTTATATTGAAGCACACGGCACCGGTACAACTCTTGGAGATCCGGTTGAAATTGAGTCACTAAAGAAAGCCTTTCAAACGGATAAAAAGCAGTTTTGTGCAATTGGGTCTGTGAAAACCAATATTGGTCATCTTGACTCAGCCGCAGGGGTTGCAGGTTTTATCAAGACAACGCTTAGTCTGTACCATCAGATGCTGCCGCCTAGCCTTCATTATAAAAAACCGAATCCGAAAATTGATTTTGAATCAAGTCCATTTTATGTCAATACAACCCCCGTACCATGGATGAAAACAGAGCAGCCGCTGCGTGCTGGAGTTAGTTCGTTTGGAGTCGGTGGAACGAATGTACACCTGATCATGGAAGAGGCACCCGCCGCCGACAAACCGTCAGTA
This sequence comes from Bacillus sp. FSL K6-1145, assembly GCF_038003425.1. Lineage (NCBI taxonomy): Bacteria > Bacillati > Bacillota > Bacilli > Caryophanales > Bacillaceae > Bacillus > Bacillus sp. FSL K6-1145. The sequence goes on from NZ_JBBOPC010000001.1 coordinate 700,576, forward strand.
GAAAGAGATCATGAACTAATGGTGATTTCTGCAAGATCGAAGCAGGCGGTTCAAAAATCGGCTGAACAAATGACATCTTATTTAAAAGAACAAAAGCGTGTCACACTATCCGAGGCTGCCTTTACACTGCAAGAGGGACGAAAGCATTTTCCTTATCGACAAGCTTTTCTTGCAGGGCCTGACCGCACATTCCAGTCAGCTGGACAGCCGCAAAAGGCCTTTCAACAGCCGGCAGTTGTCTGGATGTTTTCTGGACAAGGTGCTCAGTATGTGAATATGGGCAAGGATTTATATGAGAAAGATCCTGAATTTAAACAAACGCTTCAGAAATGTTTTGCCATCATTTTATCTTTATCAGGTGTTGAGATCGAGAACGTGTTATATCCAACAACCGAAGAAGAGTTCATAAAAGCAGAACAACTCATACAGCAAACATCATATACACAAATCATCTTGTTTAGTTTTGAGTATGCGCTCGCATCGAAGCTGATGGGACTAGGCATACGTCCGCATTATTTCATTGGTCATAGTATTGGAGAAATAACAGCTGCCTGCGTGGCCGGTATCATACACCTTGAAGATGCAATCCGGATCGTTTTAAAAAGAGGCAGTTTGATGCAAAAAATGCCTCGGGGTGAAATGGCCGGAGTGTCACTCTCTGCCGAAGAGATTGAACATGATCTTCCTGAGGGTGTCGAGCTTTCTGCGGTGAATAGCTCACAATTATCTGTTGTTTCCGGTCCTCCAGAACGGTTACAGATCTATCTCGAACAAGCTGAAAAAAGAGGAGCTTCTGTCCAAACATTGAAAACCTCTCACGCCTTTCATACGAGTATGATGGCTGAAGCGTCCGTACAGTTTAAGAACGCTCTCTTAGAGATCACCTATCAGCAGGGCGAGGTTCCGATCCTTTCGAATGTGACAGGAAGCTGGTTAACAAATGAGCAAGCCTCATCGCCTGATTACTGGGCATCTCATATTAGGCAGCCTGTTTTATTTAGTCAAGGATTAGAGACGTTACTTGGACTTGGTGAAGTGGTTTTCATTGAAGTGGGACCAGGTCATATGTTGACTCAATTTGTGAGACGACATGATGACTATGATGTGAACAAAGCAGCGGCTGTTTCATTGGTGAGACATCCAAAAGAACAAGCTGCTGATGATGAATATATGAAAAAGGCTATAGGGAAGCTGTGGAGTTTTGGAGTGGAGCCGAACTGGAGCGCTGTCAGAAAAGAAAAGACCCCATATCGAGTGTCACTGCCAACATATCCATTTGAGCATCAAATATTCCCCTCTCCGCAGTTTAAAGCGGATCAGCTGATGAGCAATTTAGCACCATCAGAAATGGGGGAGACACTCTCCGCTGATTTTCAAGACTGGTTTTACATTCCGGTATGGGAGCGCTCTGCACCTGTACTAAAAGAGCAGCATCATCAAGGGAAGCGTATCTTGGTTTTTGAGAAAAATGGTCATATTGCCGCTTATTTGAAAGAGCGGCATGCAGTGGTTGTCAGCGTCTGTCAAAGTGATCATACGATCAAAGAAAATGACCAGGTGATGAAGGCTGACGTTCATATGCTGTCACACTTAGAGTGGGTGATGGCTGAACTGCAGCAATCTGGATTTATACCGGAAGAGATCATCTGGATGCATGATGAACTAACAGAAGATACAGGTGATCAGCCGAACTACTTATCTGTACTTGATCTCGTCAGGCTGATCAGTCAGCATCATAACACAACCATCCGTCTTCATCTTGTGACAAATCAAGCGCATGATGTCATCGGGATGGAGAAGGTCAATCCTCTTCAAGCAACATGCACTGGACTAGCTCTGACCATTCCTCAAGAATATCAGCACATTGCGTGTCAGCACGTTGATTTATGTCAGGAAACAAAGGCGGACTGGCCGCTATTTCTTTCATATGAGGTGGCAATGCACGATCAAGAGGCAGTCGTGGCGTATCGGGGGAACAGTAGGTGGGTTCGAAAAGCTTCAAGTACACCTTTAAGCAAAGAGGAATCGTCCACACAGCCTATCAGGACTCATGGTGTTTACCTCCTGACCGGCGGTATGGGAGGCATTGGTTTCACACTAGCTCAACATTTAGCAGAAACGTATCAAGCAAAACTTGTGTTCCTCAGCCGATCACAAATACGTGAACGCTCTGCATGGCATGAACTGCGTGATGCGGATGGGAAAGAAGCTGAAACCGTGAAAAAGCTGATGACTCTTGAAGAGTTAGGAGCTGATGTACTAACTGTACACGGTGATGTGTCAGATAAAGACGCCGTGCAGAAAGCGATCCAGCTGGCTCATACATCATTTGGTGATTTACATGGTGTCATCCATGCGGCAGGAGAGGCAGATGGGAAGATCATCCAAGCAAGAACAGCAGACGATGAAATTCGCATGTGTCTGCCAAAAATCAACGGGACCTATGTGCTGGATGAAACACTCAAGGATGAAACGCTCGACTTCTTTTTACTTTGTTCATCCCTAGTGTCCTTTCTTGGAGCGGCTGGACAAGTGGCTTATGCCGCTTCCAATGCTTTTATGGACAGCTTTGCTCATGAGAAGAGGCAGGAAGGAAAGCCAGTGATTTCTTTAAACTGGGATCGATGGGAAAAAGTCGGTATGGCACACAACTCAGCATTAGCGGCCAAAGTCAATGACATGATGACGCTCGAGGAGCAGGCGGGAATTTCACCAGATGAAGGAATCAAGGCCTTTCAGGAAGTGCTGCGTTTAGATTATCCGCAAATTCTTGTTTCTGTTCGAGACATGGGTGAGAGAATGAAACACCGATTAACACCTATGCAGCAGGAAGAAGAGTCGACTCAACAAATATCGCAGGTCATAGATGATCGTCTAGAAGCATCATTGTGTGATGTACTCAGCTCCTTTTTTCCTCATGAACCGGATGTGAATGAGAACTTCTTTGAAATGGGTGCGACATCCCTTGATTTACTGCAGATGAGCGGTCATATTAAATCAATTTATGGTATAGAGGTTCCAGTGGTCATGATGTATAGTCATCCAACGATCGCGTCATTGGCTGCAGAACTGAAGAAGATACATGGAGTGAAGGAAGAAAAGCAAGCTGTCACTGAGTCATCTAATCTCCGCAAACAGGCGATGGCAGATGGGAAGAACCGCCGTAAACAGAGATTAAAACGAAAATAGATGGGAGAAATGCAGCGTATGTCTGATCAAGAGCAATGGAGCGAATCTGGACTTGAAATTGCAGTTGTAGGATTAGCAGGTACGTTTCCCGAGGCACCGAATGTGCAAGCGTTTTGGGAAAATGTATCGCAAGGGAAAGAATCCGTTACGTTTTTCACTGATGAAGAATTAAAGGCAGCGGGTGTAGATGAGACGCTGCTAAAACGTTCTGATTATGTCAAGGCAAAGCCATATTTACAGCATGCATCATCATTTGATGCAGACTTTTTTGGCTACTCTCCGCGAGAGGCATCTATTATGGACCCGCAAATTCGATTGATGCATGAATGCACATGGCATGCGCTAGAGGATGCAGGCTATGAGCCTGAGCGATACGAAGGATTAATTGGTCTTTATGCCGGCGCATCTAGCAATCTATCGTGGATGGGGCAGCATATGTCGTCACTTGCAAAGAACGAAGATGTGTTTCAAATCATGCATCTCAATGACCCATCCTTTGCTTCTCGGATTGCCTATAAATTAAATCTAAAAGGTCCAAGCGTATCGGTGCAAACGGCTTGCTCCACATCGCTTGTTGCTATCCATATGGCCTGCCAAGGATTAATCGGCGGTGAATGTGACCTTGCGTTAGCAGGAGGTGTCACACTCCATCAGCCGCAAATCACAGGCTATCAATACCAAGAAGGAATGATTTATTCTCCTGATGGTCATTGCCGTCCGTTTGATGAAAAAGCAAAAGGAACCATTTTTGGTGAAGGTGCAGGCGTTGTTGCGCTAAAACGATTAAAAGATGCGATAGAAGATGGAGATTTTATTTATGCTGTCGTAAAAGGATCTGCAACGAACAATGATGGGAGCAATAAAGTCGGTTATACAGCCCCAAGTGTGAGTGGACAGGCAAGTGTCATTGAATCTGCGTTAGAAATGGCTGAGACAGAACCAGAGACGATTTCTTATATCGAAGCGCATGGAACGGGGACGCCTGTTGGAGATCCGATTGAGATTGAGGCGCTTACCCGTGCTTTTCAAACAGATCAACAAGGCTATTGCCGAATTGGATCAGTCAAAGCCAATATTGGGCATTTAGATGCCGCAAGCGGTGTAGCTGGTTTTATCAAAACAGTCATGATGCTACATCATCGTCAATTTGCCCCGATGCCGCACTTTGAGAAACCGAATCACCGCATTTCTTTTGATCAAACCCCATTTTATGTTGGGAGAGACAAAGAGGAGTGGAAGACATCTCAATTGCCAAGGAGAGCGGGAGTCAGTGCCTTTGGTATAGGGGGAGCAAATGCTCATGTCATCTTAGAAGAGGCAAAGCCGAGAAAAGCAAACAGCAACGCCTCGTCCAAAGAATTAATCGTGCTGTCAGCTAGATCAACGCATGATCTGAAGAACGTGACAAAAAACTTAAAGGAATATGTCTCCTCACATCCTGATCTCTCACTTGGTGAAGCAGCTTATACCTTACAAAGTGGAAGAAAGGCTTTCAAATATCGAAAAGCGTTTGTCTGTTCCACGCGGGAAGAGTTATTAGCGGAGCTGCAATTGCTGAATGAAGAGACAGCAGGCAGAGAAAGTCATTTTTATAAACGGATCAGCATGAAGCTGACGGGGTATCATGAGTCAGGTTTACGTGATTACATCAAGCTGTATGAGAAAGATTCTTCTTTCAAAATAGAAGTGGATCGAATCATAAGCCTCGTCCAATCCGCGGTACCTATCAAAAAAGATGAGCTGTTCCATCCTAAACAAAGCAGTCAATCAGAAGTGGCGATGCTGATCATGACATCGGCTTTTGCCAACATGGTAAGATCACTCGGAATTGAACTAGATGGATGGGTTGGAGAAGGTAGCGGCGTCTGGACAGCTTTATATGCAGCAGGCGGCCTTGAGCTAAACGATGCGGCATCTATTGTGTACCAACTTCATGATACCGAGACGGTTAATCAAAGGCTGGCTTCCCTGCCTCAGAGGACACTCCAACAGCCTGTTTACTTGCAGCAAATTGGGGAGGAACTAACCACTTTCGATCCATCGTCTGTAAAGGGTCTTCTTACTATGGATCAGCCTGTAAAATCACCAATAGTTGAGCAAGAATCACCAGCTTTGATCATTGACCTTTCAACGAAACAAGGGATTGTAGTTGAAAAGGGAGCAGAAAAAACAACCGAACCACTTGATGGAGACATGCTTCAAATCGCAGGTGTTCTTTGGGAAATGGGGGTCGGCTTAGCTTTCCCAATAACAGATGAGAAGAACAGACAGCGTATTCCGCTACCTGGGTACCCATTTCATAAAACTGATTTCTCTGCACAAACAAATACGATGGCAGCCATTGAACCACAAAAGCCGCAGAATGAACAGCGTGTCTTTGCTTCACTCGCTTCTTTACAAAAAGACATTCACGACATTGTGCAAACTCATTTTGGGTTTGATCAAATAGATGATGAATCGCCATTTTTCGAATTTGGTGCGACATCCCTTGATATTTCTCAGCTTGCAGCGAAAATATCTGAGCATGTGGACAAGCAAATTGACACTGTGCAATTGTATCGGTTTGCGACAGTGGCAAGTTTTGCTGAATATTTGTTTGAAGAACAGTCAGAACAGATTCAAACGCCTGCTTCTCGCCAAGTAAAAAACACGTCCCAGGAGCAAACGGATATTGCGATTGTCGGAATGGCTGGAAGATTCCCGGGAGCTTCATCGCTAGAAGACTTTTGGCAGCGTCTTGTGAATGGCGAGGAAATGATTCACTTTTTCACAGAAGAAGAGCTCAAGAAAGCAGGGCTGGATGCGTCTGTCTACCAGCATCCGAATTTCATTGGAGCAAAAGGTCGTTTACAAGAAATCGAAGGCTTTGATGCAGACTTCTTCAACTATTCTGCTAGAGAGGCAGAGCTAATGGATCCGCAGTTCAGGCTCTTGCATGAATGTGCTTGGGAAGCGCTGGAGGATGCTGGCTGTGACCCTGATCGAATGGCAGGGAAAATTGGCGTTTATACAGGAACGAGTCCAAACCATGAGTGGCTGACGCGCTTTGCCCATCAAATGGAAGCAACTGAGCAATTCAGCGCCATGCTGTTAAATGATCGTGAGTTCTTTAGTACACAGCTTTCTTATAAATTGAATTTACACGGGCCTAGTGTGACCATGCAAACAGCTTGTTCGACCTCACTTGTCAATATTGGCATGGCCTGTCAAGCATTATTGAATCAAGAATGTGATGCAGCACTGGCAGGCGGTGTGACGGTTAGTTCTCCAGAAAATATCGGCTACATCTATCAAGATGGGATGATTCAATCAAAGGATGGACATTGCCGACCGTTTGACCAAGAGGCGAGCGGAACCATTTTCGGAGATGGAGCGGGGATTGTTCTGCTAAAACGTTATGAAGATGCGATGAGAGACGGTAACCCGATTCATGCGGTCATCAAAGGGGTTGGTGTGAACAATGATGGCAGCCGAAAAGCTGGTTTTACCGCTCCGAGTGTGGAAGGACAGGCAGAGGTTTTAAAAGAAACGTATGAAAAATCAGGTATCGACCCCGCGTCCATTGGTTATGTAGAAGCTCATGGTACGGGGACAAACATGGGAGATCCAATTGAGGTATCTGCTCTTAGTCAAGTGTTCAAAGGGACAGATCCGCTGACGATTCCGATCGGTTCTGTGAAAAGTAATGTCGGACACTTAAATAGTGCGGCAGGGATTGCAGGTCTGTTTAAAGCCATTTTGGCTCTCCAGCATAAAACGATTCCGCCAACCATTCATTATGAATCACCCAATCAGGAGATTCCTTTCAAAGATACACCGTTTTATGTGAATCAAAAGGCGTTGTATTGGAAGGAAGCAGATGGTCAGAGAAGAGCGGGAGTTAGCTCTTTCGGTATTGGCGGAACGAATGCCCATATGATCATAGAAGAGGGCATACAGGCGAAGCAGAAGCCAGCTTCTAACCAAAAGCAGCTGCTCGTCTTATCTGCAAAAACAGATACTGCTTTGGCGGAAATGACAGAGCGATTAAAGCAGTATGTGATCCAGCATCCTCAAGTCCCGCTTGAAGATATTGCTTATACATTACGGTATGGTAGAAAGCAATTTCCATACCGAAAAGCGATCGTACTCGCGTCTGCTGATGAATGGATGCAGCAGAAACAGCTTGAAACGAGTGTGTTCCGAAGCAAAAAATGGCGTAAAGCGACCTTTATGTTTTCGGGTCAAGGCGCTCAGTATGCTGGTATGATGCGAGGATTATATGATGCAGAGCCAGTGTTCAAATGGGAAGTAGATAGATGCTTTAAATATGTAATGGAAACGGAGCAAGTGGATTTAAAGAGCATTGTTTTTTCCGAGGATGAAACGAACGAAGACATCACAAAAACGTCAAATGCCCAGCCGCTTCTATTTATATTTGAGTATGCATTAGCCAAATTGCTTCAGCATAGCGGTGTTGAGCCAGAATCAATGATTGGACACAGTATCGGCGAGTACGTTGCCGCTTGTTTGTCAGGGGTCTTTTCTCTCGAGTCTGCATTAACACTCGTGATGGCAAGAGGAAGATTGATGCAAGACATGGAAAAAGGCACGATGCTTAGTGTGCAATTACCCGAGGCGGAGCTCATCTCAATGATCGATGAATCGCTTTCTGTTGCTGCTGTCAATGCAAAAGACCTTTGTGTCGTTTCTGGAAGAGAAGAGCATATCGCTGCATTTGAAATGAAACTGCAAGACAAAGGAATTGTCACAAGACAGCTCCATACTTCTCATGCCTTTCATTCCTACATGATGGAGCCGATGCTTGAGGCGTTTCAACAATTCGTAGAGAAAGTAGAATTGCACGAGCCGGCAATTCCGTTTATATCGAATGTGACAGGCACCTGGGCGACAAGCGAAGAGGTGATGACAGCATCTTATTGGACGAACCACCTGCGTGGAACCGTTCGTTTTCATGAAGGTCTATCTCAGCTGTTAACCGATGAAGTACGAGCACTCATTGAAGTTGGACCTGGAAACAGCTTGACGGCATTAGCGAAACGTCATGAAAACAAAGAGTCTCATCATGATGTCCTGAATATGGTGAGGCATACGAGAGAACAAGCGGATGACCATGCATATTTCTTAAAGAGAATAGGAGAGCTATGGGCAGGGGGCTACGAGGTCAAAGCGCAGCAACATCCAACTCAAGAGGAACGTCAGCTCGTATCGCTACCGACCTATCCATTTGAGCGGAAACGATATTGGATTGAAGCAGGAAAGCCCGCGTCTCCGCAGCTATCCGCTCCTAAAGAAACGAAGAAAAAAGAGATGGAAGAATGGTTCTACCTGCCTTCTTGGGAGCAGCAGCCGCTAAAACCAGTTTTCAAAAAAGAAACAGAAGAACAAACGTGGCTCATTTTCAAGGAACAGGATGCTTTTCATGAACTGTTTACCCATTCATTTACGCAACAAGGTATCAAGGTCATTTCTGTCACAAAGGGTGAAGCTTATCAAGAGCAAGATCAGTCGTTTACGATCAATCCGGCAGAAGGCCAGCACTACCGAAACATGCTAGATTCATTGTCTAATAGGGGCATCAATATTCAGCGGATTCTGCATTTATGGGAAGCTGCGAAAGAAAATGACAACTCGAATCGTCAAGCCGCTTTTCAGGCGCACATTGAAAAAGGCTATTACAGCTTAATTTTCTTATCTCAAGCGATTGCTGCCCAAAAAAATATTCTAGAATGCCGTCTGTTTACGATCACTAGCGGAATCCAGCCAGTTACAGGCAATGAGACGATATGTGCAGAGAAAAGTGCAATGCTTGGACCATGTAAAGTCATTTCACAGGAATACCATCATATTAAGTGCTGGAATATCGATGTGGAAGACGTGCCAGAAGTCATGTCTTGGAAGGAACAAGTCCTTGTCGATCTTATTGTGCAGGAAATCATGCAGCCTGGAAAGGACCAGCTTGTGGCGTATCGTCATCGAAAGCGCTGGGTGCAAAGCTACAAGCATTTGCCGCTGCAAAAAGAAGATGGACTTCCGAAGATGATCAGGCCAAATGGTGTTTATTTGATCACAGGAGGTTTAGGCGGTATCGGATTTGTTCTATCAAAGATGCTGGCGAAGGAAGGAAATGTACATCTTTATTTAACTGGCAGATCGGCATTGCCGCCAAGAAATGAATGGGCGTCATATGTTCAACAAGCAAATGCCGATGAAGCGCAGCGCACGAGAATTGAGAAGGTGCTTGAGCTCGAACGATTAGGTGCAACAGTAGAAGCGGTGCAGGCGAATGCAGGAGATCTGGATCAGATGAAACATGTATTTGATGCCATTCGCAAAAAGCATGGCGGCGTTCATGGTGTATTCCATGCAGCAGGATTACCAGGAAGTACATCCTTCCGTGCAATCAAAGATATCCCTTCTACACTGGCGCAGGGAGAGGATCAATTCCAATCAAAGGTGAAAGGGCTCGATGTGCTAGAGCAGCTGCTGGAACAAGAACAAGCAGACTTTTGTCTTCTCTTTTCTTCCATTAGTGCATTGCTTGGGGGCTTAGGATTCTCTGCTTACTCAGCGGCTAACTTATATATGGATGCATTTGCAGCTAGACTTAATCAACATAGTCAAACCCCGTGGATGTGTGTGAACTGGGATGCGTGGAATTTCTGGGGTGAGCTAGAATCCACAATAGGTGAATCGATCAATGAGCTTGCGATTTTACCAGAAGAGGGTGCTGAGCTGTTCCAGTATGTTCTGTCTAGCCGGCAGAATCGACACATGCTCGTGTCTACAGGAAATCTTGATGAACGGATAGATCAATGGCTGTCACTAGAGCCTAAGACTGTAGCGGATGAGGATTCGTATGAAGTGTCTAAGCACGAAAGACCAGAGCTGGGCAATCCATATGTGGCGCCTCGAAATGAAACTGAAAAAGCGATCTGCCAAGTATGGCAGGATTTTATGGGCATGGAACAAGTGGGCATTCACGACAATTTCTTCGATCTCGGCGCAAGCTCACTGGATATTGTCCAAGTCACCAATCGGTTAAATCAAGCACTTCAAACAAATGAAGCGGTTGTGACCTTGTTTACGTACCCTTCTGTTGCAGAGCTTGCGAAATATATCCAGCCTTCTGAGGACTCGAAGGAAGAAGTGATGGAAGAAGAACTAGCCGTCGTCACTTCAGGTGATCGAAGAGCTCGTTTTAAACAGCAACGGAATAAAAGATTGAGAGGCGGAATCGAGAATGAATGATACAACGAATCACTATCATGGCGCAGAAATTGCTGTTATCGGTCTTGCAGGTCGTTTTCCAGGGGCCAAAAATGTAGATGAGTACTGGGAGAATCTGAAAAAGGGAAAAGAAACAATCTCCTTTTTTACAGAAGAAGAATTACGGCGTGAAGGTACAGATGAAGCTTTATTAAAAAATCCCCGTTTTGTTAAAGCAAAAGGGATGCTAGATGATGTTGATTTATTTGATGCAGATTTCTTTGACTATACACCAAAGGAAGCGGCCATGATGGACCCGCAGTTTAGACTGTTTCATGAATGTGTATGGACGGCGCTTGAAGACGCTGGATACGATCCGTTTGAATATAAAGGGCAAATCGGTCTTTATACAGGTGCAGGGATCAATACAGAATGGGTCATGAGAGCACTTCAAGGGGCGGCTCAAGGTGAGGATTCGAAAACACTGGAAGCTGCCGTTCTGAATATGCGTGATTATTTAGCGACGATGATTTCATATAAATTAAATCTGAAGGGACCGAGTATGGTGGTGCAAACCGCCTGCTCGACCTCGATGGTGTCGATTCATTTAGCCGTTCAGGCTTTATTAAGCGGCGACTGTCATATGGCTGTTGCAGGTGGCGTGTCCATTCGTCTGCCGCAAAAATCGGGCTATCTGTATCAAGAAGGCATGATCCATTCATCTGACGGGCATTGCCGCGTCTTTGATAACAAAGCCGATGGAACCGTTTTTGGTGATGGTGCAGGAGCCGTTATTTTAAAAAATTTAGAGGATGCCATTGAAGACGGCGATCACATTTATGCTGTCATCAAAGGGTCATCTATTAATAATGATGGAAATAGAAAAGTAGGATATACAGCGCCGAGTACGAAAGGTCAAGTTTCAGCGATTAAGACAGCACTTCGAATGGCTGAGGTGGAACCTGAAACCATTTCGTACATTGAAGCACATGGAACCGGGACAACCCTCGGAGATCCGATCGAAATTGAAGCGCTCAAGCAAGCATTTGATACAGATAAAAAAGGCTTTTGCCGCATTGGCTCTGTCAAATCAAATGTTGGTCATCTGAATGATGCATCAGGTGTCGCGGGCTTTATTAAAACCGTTTTAAGCTTAAAGCATCAAGTGATTCCGCCGACCATTCATTTTGAAACACCAAATGAAAAAATTGAATTTGCCAATTCGCCTTTCGTTGTAAACACAGACTTGACGCCATGGAGCACGCAAGAATCTCCTCGCCGAGCAGGTGTAAGCTCATTTGGGATAGGTGGAACAAATGCTCATGTCATTTTAGAAGAAGCACCTGCTACACGTGTTGCCGCTGATAGCCCTGAGGATAGTGAACTTCTTTTATTATCTGCCAAAACACCAGCAGCTCTTGAAAAAATGACGGATCGCCTTGCGGACTATTTACTCCAGCATCAGCAACATGTTCGTCTAAGTGACGTTGCCTATACGCTGCAAACAGGCCGCCATCATTTCCCGCATAAACGTGTCATTCTTGGAAGTAACACAGCGGTTATGTTACAGGCGCTGAATCAAAGGTCAAAAGAGGTGGTCAAGACGGCTAGCTCCCAAACATCGAGCCGTCCAGTCGTCTTTCTTTTCCCAGGCCAAGGATCTCAGTATGTAGACATGGGGCGTCAGCTTTATGACAAATATCCAGTCTTTAAAGAAGCGCTGGATCAATGCTTGAATCAATTCAAACAGCATGTCTCAGTTGACCCATTCAGCATTTTATTCTCAACAGAAGCAAGTGATGATCGTCAGCTGATCAACCAAACAGAATATACGCAGCCGCTTCTGTTTAGTGTTGAATACGCTTTGGCTAAATTGCTGATTCATTTTGGCGTCAAACCGCAGGCACTGATCGGTCACAGTATTGGAGAATATACGGCTGCTGCCGTATCTGGTTTACTATCTGTTGAAGATGCCGTAGATCTTGTGGCTTATCGCGGACAGCTCATTAGCCAGCTTCCAAAAGGCTCTATGCTGAGTGTTCCTTTGAGTGAACAGAACGTGCTGCCATATTTAACAGATGATCTTTCACTTGCAGCAGTAAATGGTCCTGAATTGTGCGTAGTGTCAGGTGAGACCGTAGCCATTGATGCACTTGCTGAGAAGCTGGAGGCTGCTGGACATGGGTGCAGGAAGCTTCACACCTCTCATGCCTTCCATTCTAAAATGATGGATGACATCCTGCCATCATTTAAAGAAAAGGTAGCCGAGTATCAATTGAATGCGCCGTCTATCCCGTATATTTCTAACGTCACAGGTACGTGGATTGACCATGAAGCAGTGCAAGACCCGGCATATTGGGCTAATCATTTGCGGCAAGCGGTTCGTTTCCGTGATGGAGCAGAGACGTTATTAACGGAGCTTGATCCTATTTTCGTTGAAGTCGGGCCGGGGAATACGTTAAGTGCCTTTATTCGCCAAGCTTCAAAGGAACATCATCAGCAGCCGATTCCATTGATGCGTCATCCAAAAGAAGAGGCAGCCGACGACCGCTACCTGCTGGGAAGATTGGGTGACATCTGGCTTCAAGGGGTGCCGGTTGACTGGACAAAATTGCGAAATCAGACATCAAATCAAAAAGTATCCTTGCCGACCTATCCGTTTGAACGACAACGATATTGGATTGAAAAGGTAGATACATCTGCATTATCTTCATCCTCAGGTGTGCAAATGGTGGTGCCAAAGGATAACAAAGGGCAGGAAATAGAAGAAAACAATCAAGTCCATGCCGCCGCATCGAATGACATTGAGGCAACGTTACAGCGGATGTGGAAAGACATTTTAGGAATTGAAAAGGTGGAAAGAGACGACCATTTCTTTGAGCTTGGCGGACATTCGTTAAATGCCACCGGTCTGATTTCTCAAATTCACAAAGAGTTTGGTGTAGAGCTAACGCTCACAGACATGTTTAACAATCCGACAATTGAAAAGCTCCAAGCATTCATCGAAAAGGCAGAGAAGCATCAATATTTCAAGATTGAACCAGTCGAAAAGAAAGACACATATCCATTATCTGCTGCTCAAAGACGGACATTCCTCATTCATCAGCGTATTGGTCAAGTGACCTCTTACAACATGCCGATGGCACTGAGATGTAAAGGGGAAATTGTCGTCGAGCGCTTTGAGCAGACCTTCAAGCAATTAATTGATCGTCATGAAACCTTGCGAACGACCTTTGAATTAAAAGATGGTGAACCAGTTCAGCGTGTCCATGATGACTTCCAATTTGCTGTTGAATTGACAGAGGCTGATGAAGAAGGATTAGAAGCACAAATCGATGAATTCATTCGTCCATTTGACTTAAAGGCTGCACCATTGATCCGTGTGCGTTTTGTGAAAATCGCAGCTAACGATCACCTCTTATTAGTCGATATGCATAATATTGTGGCGGATGGAGCGAGCATGAACATCTTTATTAAAGAATTTACTGAGCTCTATCGAGGGGAAACCTTGCCGGAACTCACTGTTCAATATAAAGATTATGCAGAATGGCAAGACAAATATTTCCGCAGCGAGATGTTTCAAAAGCAGCAGGATTATTGGAAGCAGCAAATTGGCTCAAATGTGCCAACTTTGACAATGCCATATGATTTTGAACGGAAGGAACAATCCTTCTTAGGAAGAGCGATCAAATTCAATATTGAACCGCACATCGTTGAGAAAATTGAACAGCTTGCTGAACAGTATCAGCTGACAAATAACGTTATCTTGTTCCAGCTCTATGGGCTACTGCTCTCACGTTATGCAGATCAAGAGGAGCTGATTGTCGGTTCACTTGTGGCTGGACGGCGTCATGCAGATATCGAGCATACAATTGGCATGTTTACAAACTTCCTGCCAATTAAACTAGACATGGTACAAGAATCAACCTTTACAGAGCAACTGGCGCAGACAAAGCAAGTATTGCTGGATGCGTATGACCATCAAGAGTACCCATTTGACAAAATGGTTGAGCATCTGAATCCAAAAACAAGACCGCATCGCAATCCATTCTTTGATACAATGCTCATCTACCATAATGAGTACGATCCGAATATTAAAATCGAAGCCGATGGACTAACATTCGAAACACATGAGTTTGCAAAGGGAATTTCCAAACTCGATATGAAAATGGATGTTGTCAGAGAAGTAACGGGGGAGTTAAAGTGCGTCCTTCAATACAATCTTGCGCTGTTTAAACATGAGACAATGCAAGCGTTCGTCAAGCACTTCGAGCACTTGGTCGAACAGGCTGTTCAAACACCTGATCAACTGCTCAAGGATTTCGATGTGCTTACAGAGGAAGAAGAACAGGCAGCAAAGGAGAAAAGGGAGCGTGCAGAGGAAAAAGCACCGCTCGTACTTACAGTTAGCTCGACATTTACAGCAGATCCAATCGCACCTTACATTCAGTACTGGACCAAGCAGTTTGATGTGCAGCTTGATGTTCAATTTGCACCGTATGGGCAGGTATATCAGGAATTACTAAATGAGCGCAGCCTTATCTCACAGAAGAAAAACGGTGCGAACCTTCTGCTCATTCGATTAGAGGATATCACGGGTCCAGCTCATCTTTCACTGGAAGAAAAGAAAAAACTGGCTGCAGAGCATGCTGAAGAACTTGCAAACGTTCTGAAATCAAAAACGAAACATAACTTATATTTTGTTGGGATTCTGCCGATAAGTGCTGCTCTTAAAGACACGCTGCAAGATGTGGAACGAGAGTGGATTGCTCAATTATCTGAGATAGACGGTGTTCAATTAATCGACTGCCGTCAGCTTGCGAAGCACTATCAGATAGATGACATCTTTGATGCAAAAGGAGAGCAAGCCGCACATCTCCCATTCACAGAAGTCTTTTGTGGAGCCATCGGTACAAAAGTCGCACGCGAGTTCATTGCATGGCAAGGTGCACCATTTAAGGTAGCGGCCATTGATTGTGATCACACGCTTTGGAGAGGTGTCGTTTCAGAAGACGGTATAGAAGGCATCGATATTACGCCAGAACATCAAATGCTTCAGCGCTTTTTAAAACAAAAGCAAAAAGAAGGTCTCTTGCTTGTCTTAAGCAGCAGGAATAATGAAGAAGATGTGTGGCGCGTGTTTGAAAACCACCCAGATATGATCTTGCAAAAAGACGATATTGTCGACTGGCGGATCAATTGGGAAAGTAAACCGGCACATCTCAAAGAAATGGCAGATTCACTGAATCTTTCATTATCTCAGTTTATTTTCTTAGACGATGATCCTGCTCAGTGCTTGCGTATGAATGAAGAGCTGCCTGAAGTGATGACACTGCTACTACCTGCCAATGAAAAAGCGATCCCATTATTCGCTCAGCATGCTTGGGCATTTGACCGCTATGATGTCACAGAAGAAGATAGAGGGCGAACAACGAGCTACAAGGCTGAAAAAGCTCGTCAAAAGGAGAAAGCAGAATCGCCGTCAATGGAGCAATTTTTACAAGATTTGAATTTGAACATGAGTGTAACAAAGTGGGGAGAAAAGCACCTTGCCCGCGTGGCGCAAATGAGCAGTCGCATTAACCAATTCCGCTTAAATGATCAGCGCTTTGATGAACAGCAGCTGAGAGAGCGGATGGAAAATGAGCTTGTTCAGGGCTGGATTATCGAGGCAGCGGATCGCTTCAGTCATGAAGGAATTGTAGGGGCGATCTTGGCTCATCATGCAGGCGACACCTTGATCATTGATGCATGGATGCTAAGCTGCCGTGCTCTAGGGAAAGGGATTGAGCAAAAATGTCTGACATGGCTCGCTGAATATAGCCGTCAGCACCAGCTTTCTTCTATTGAATTCACATTTGCATCGACTGGACGTAATGAGCTATTCAAGTCATTTATGAAAGAGCACCAGATGCAGGAGATGGGGGAGCAGCAAACATACCGGATACAAGTGGAAGAAATCGGTTCACTGAGCGATCACATTCAGATCGTCGACCACCTGTCACCTCGTCAGCACCCGGCTGAAGAAATAGAGGGTCAAAGGGTGGAGACAGCAAGTCATTCAGCTTCTGAAGGTTACACATGGGAAACGGTTCAAACAGATCAAACGCTGCACAGCGGGTATGTAAAAGCCCTTAAGGTACATGATCAAGAAGGTCTTCGTTCATTATTAAAGACGGAACTAACGCAGGATCAGGGACTTTACGCACAGCCAACCAATGAACGCGAGGCATTGCTTCTTGAGATTTGGTGTGACATTCTTCATGTGGAAAAAGTAGGAATTGACAACGACTTTTTCGATTTAGGAGGAAATTCTTTACTTGCTGTCAAAATGGAAGTAGAGATAGAAAAGAAGGGTTGGTATGTTGATGATTTGAATTTTGCTGAAAAACACACCATTCGAGAATTAGCAAAATATATGAAGAGGGAGAATCAGCATGCATAAAGATGTAAAAGCCATATATAAAGAATCAAAAATTTTAGATGAGGCCACTCATTTATACGGAGTCCAGCGAAGTGACATCCACTTTATCGCAGATGCAGAAAACTATGTGTATGAACTTAAAAAAGACGGAGAGTCTTTCATTTTAAAAATTACCCATACCATCCGCAGATCACCTGATTATATTTTAGGTGAAATGGAATGGCTCCATCACTTAGCGAAGGGCGGACTTTCGGTTGCAAAACCAATTGCTTCATTAAATGGCCGTGATATCGAGCAAGTAGACGATGGGCAAGGCGGTTCATTTTTACTGCGGGTCTATGAAAAAGCACCGGGTCATAAAGTCGAAGAGGCAGACTGGAATGATGAATTATTTTATGCCCTTGGACAGTACACAGGCCGCATGCATAAACTGACAAAAAGCTATCAGCTGTCAGATACGCGATATAAAAGACAAGAGTGGGATGAAGAGGAGCAGCTTAAATTGCGTAAGTATGTCCCAGCCGATCAGACGCTTGTATTCGAACAAGCGGATCGGTTGATGGAAAAGCTGGCAAAGCTTCCGAAAAATCAGGATACGTACGGATTGGTTCATGCGGATCTTCATCACGGAAACTTCCACTGGGATCAAGGCAAAATTACGACCTTTGATTTCGATGATATTGGGTACAACTGGTTTATGAATGACATTAGCATTTTGCTATACAATGTGTTGTGGTACCCAGTCATTCCATACGAAGACAAAGCAGCTTTTGCAGGAAACTTTATGAAGCAGTTCCTTAAAGGCTATCGTGAAGAGAATGAGCTTGGGGATGAGTGGCTTGCCTACATTCCTGACTTCCTTCGCTTACGTCACGTGCTAATCTATGGCTTGCTGCATCAAGCATTTGATTTGGCTACCATCGGAGAAGAAGAGAAGGCCATGCTCGCTAGCTTCCGCTCCGACATTGAGCAAGCAGCACCGATTACGACGTTTGACTTTACAAAGCTAAGTCAATCTTAACATCAAAATCCCCGCCTATGTGATGAGGCGGGGATTGTTTTTTTATGGGCGATAGGTGGACGGTGATTCAATGATATGAAACAGGTTCTTTCCTTGCTTTGTATTATCGATCCAGCCTTGAAATGCTGCTTTACCAGGTCCATATGCATAGACAGGGACATCCTCACCTGTATGAGCAAAGGTTGTCCAGCCTGAGAAAGAACGCTGATCAAAGATGTGTTGAATGCTGAGTTGAATTGTACTGGCCTTCCCTGATTGTGCCGCTTTCTCCACCTGTGAGATTTCCTCATTTGTGAGCGAGAAATCAATATGGGTGTGAAGGACATCACGTACCGATTGTCCGCCTGCGATTTTCTTTGCCATATACACTGGTGTTTTCTTAGCAGCTAAAATAGGTGCTGGGTCCCATTTATATCCAGTTTCACTTGTCATGCCGTCTGCACCAAACGAAAAGCCGCCAGTCGCATGATCTGCTGTGATGACAACGAGTGTTTCTTGATCCTTTTTAGCGAATTGAAGAGCCGCTTGGACTGCTTTCTCAAAATCCTCCATCTCACTCATTGCGCCGACCACATCATTTTCATGTCCAGCAGAATCAATGGTACTACCTTCAAGCAGCATGAAAAACCCATGCGAATTGTCTTGATTTAATTGGGCTAATGCTGACTGCGTCATGTCTTTTAAGGTAGGCACATGCTTTGGACGATCAATGGCTCGATCCAGCTCGTCCTCCTGGAATAAGCCGAGCATTTTCGAAGATGATTGGGAGGTTAAATCATCTTTTGACCTTAGTATGGAATAACCGCTCTTCTCAAATTCTTTCACAAGATCACGGTCTTTTCGGTCAAAATATTGCATGCCGCCACCTAGAAGGATATCAACTTTGTGCTCTCCGCCTATTTTCTCATCATAAAAGTGGTCTGCAATTTGTTCTTTGTTTTTTCGGGAGACGTTATGTGTGCCAAAAGCGGCAGGTGTAGCATCGGTGATGTCAGATGAGACAACAAAGGCTGTTTTCATTTGTGCTTCCTTTGCTGCTTCAACGACACTTCTAAGAGGTTCTTTTTCTTGGTTGACGGCGATGGCATCATTGTATGTCTTTTTTCCAGTCGCCATGGCCGTGGCTGCGGCAGCTGAGTCGGTAATATTATCTCGAGGATCATCTGGGTGTGTGGTCTGCATCCCGACTAAATACGGGTCCCAGACGGTTTGTGCTTTTGGAGAACCAAGCTTTTCCTGCTTGAATGTGCGGTAGGCTTTGATCACGGGCATCCCCATTCCATCGCCAACGATAAAAATAACATTTTTTGGTGTTTTCGTTTGTTTCTTGTCTGCTGCATTTGTTGAGACGGGAGTGACATAATGTGAGGTCAATAAAGCAGCGAATACGAGTACCGCTAGAATCCCACTCATAAGAAAAATACGTTTTTTACGATCCATAGAGCCCATGAAAAATCCCCTTTTATCATTTATTTCATAATTTGTATTTTATTTGAATGAGGGCAATGGTTCAACCCCTTTTCCCATAAAAAAAGGGATGAGACTTTTGCCTCATCACCTTTTATACCGTATCACACTTGACGCCAACGACGCCTTCTAGATCTTTAATATCAAAATACACATCGGTTGTATAGCGATCTTTATGCACGCGTACACGTACTTCCATAATCGGATAGTTCTTTTCTGTTAAATCATCAATACGAACAGAATGAATGCGAATGTTGAGGGCTTTCATTTCTTTTAAAATATCCGTCATACGGTTTCGATCAGAAAGAGACATTCTGATGCGGATTTCTTTTTCCTGTAAGCGAATCGGTCCGATCCGCTGGAAGAGCCATGGTAGAAATTCGACACTAACCAGAATAAAGAAAAGACTGAGGAAGGCTTCTTTATAAAATCCTGCACCTGTTGCAACCCCAAGTCCTGCTGCTCCCCAGATCATCGCAGAAGTCGTAAGACCTGAGATGACGTCATTGCTTTTTCTCAGAATCACACCTGCTCCAATAAAACCAACACCAGATATAATTTGCGCCGGTAACCTGAGTGGGTCCATTTGAAGCCTAGAGACTCGAGGGAAATTGTAGGCTGCATCAATGCTGATGATGGTTAACACGCAGGAGCTGACAGCAATGACAATACACGTTTTTAAGCCGAGCGGCTTTTTCTTCAGCTCGCGTTCAAGCCCAATAATCAAACCGATTAAGGTGGCCACGGCTAATTTTAAGACTGTATCCCATTCAATTGTCCAAAACATGCGTATCGCTCCTTCACTTCATGTACGTTTCACATCATGTATATGATCTTCTCACAGCCCATATGGCTGCACAACTCTTATTTTATTCAGAATCGGAAGAAAGAAAAGCTTTTTATTTAATTTAAAAAGAGAGTCATCCGCATAAGGCAGACGACCCTTCATGTTCTTTATTTTGTTTCTTCTTCAAGATGATTTTCCATTTTGTTAAATAGCTGTTTTGATGCTTTTGACGGCTTACTTGTCAATAAGCTCACAATAATGGCAGCTAATCCACTTAACGTAAAGCCAGGAATCATTTCATAAATACCTGTTGCATGGTTAAGGCCTGTCGTGATCCATGTGAGAACGACTATTGCACCAACAATCATCCCAACAAGGGCACCATGATGATTCATTCGCTTCCAGTATAGGCAAAGTAAGATGACTGGACCGAATGAAGAACCAAATCCAGCCCACGCATAACCGACAAGATCAAGAATGGTATCACTTGGATTAAGTGAAAGGCAAAGGGCAATTACAGCGACAACGAGTACAGACATACGGCCAATCATCACGAGCTCTTTATCAGATGCTTTTTTTCTAAAGAACGTTCTGTATAAATCCTCTGTCATCGCACTTGCCGTGACAAGCAGCTGAGACGAAATTGAACTCATAATCGCCGCTAAAATAGCAGAAAGTAAAAATCCAGTGATATATGGATGGAACAGCACCTTAGAAAAGACGATAAAGATCGTTTCAGGGTCAGCAAGGTTCATACCCGTTTCATGAACATAGGCAACACCGACTAAACCGACAGATAGTGAACCAATTACTGAAATAATCATCCAGCTCATTCCGATGCGGCGTGCTGGTTTTAAGTCTTTGACGGACGTAATCGCCATAAAGCGCACGATAATATGCGGTTGTCCAAAGTAACCTAGTCCCCAAGCGAGGAAGGATATAATGCCAATGACGCTCGTTCCTCTAAAAATATCAAGCAATTTAGGATCAATCTGTTGAATATCTTGGAATGTAGCAACAGGTCCGCCTAATTGTGTAAAGGCAACGATCGGCACGAGCACTAATGCTAAAAACATGATAGCCCCTTGGACAAAGTCAGTTAAGCTCACTGCCAGGAATCCACCAAACAATGTATACAAAATAACAATACTTGACGTCAAAATCAGTCCAAACATGTAGTGTGCACCAAATGCTGACTCAAATAAACGTCCGCCTGATACCATCCCAGACGATGTATACAGCGTAAAGAAAATTAAAATGATGACAGCTGATACAGCTTTTAATAAAGAAGATGATCCTTTGAATCGTTTATCAAAGAAATCAGGAATTGTAATGGCATCATCAGCAATTTCTGTATAAGAACGTAAACGGGGTGCAAGAATGAGATAGTTTAAGTAAGCACCGACGATGAGACCAATCGCAAGCCAGGTAGTCGATAAACCTGTTTTATACATTTCACCTGGTACACCCATCAGCATCCAGCCGCTCATATCCGCAGCACCTGCTGAAAGAGCTGTAACGAATGGACCAAGTCCGCGTCCACCAAGCATATAATCATTTAAATCATGTGTTTTCCTGAATGCATACCAACCGATGGCAAGCATCCCGATAAAATAAATAGATAAGGAAATTGTAACTTCAATACTCATTTTGTGTTCTCACCTTTTTCGTATAAATTTGACATCACCTCAATCAAAATATCCAGAAGTGTCAGGGCTAGTTTTTTGATTGAATGCCCTTCTCACTGCTATGGTTACTTAACCTAACAGAGTATTCCCAAGTGATCAACCTTCTTAAACCTCCTCATTTTGAAGAAAAAATGGACAGATCGGTGATACGAATCAGTTTGTATACGCTTACAAAAGTGAATAAAAGTAAAAATTTTCTGAAAATAAAAGGTGGTCTGCATGACTATTTTCTTTATCTGTTGGATCACTATGATGCTTCGAGAGAAAAGGGCTCTTGCTGCGCCTGTGTAAAGTTGCTTTAGAACAGTAAAATTTGATATGATAAAGTGTATATGACTTATGATCATGACCACGAACACGTATCATTTTTGGAGGTGAACCTGCATGTCTAGAATTTCAATAGAAGAAGTAAAGCACGTGGCGCATTTGGCACGGCTTGCAATTACAGAAGAAGAAGCTGAAATGTTTACTGAACAGCTTGATAGCATCATTTCATTTGCAGAGCAGTTAAACGAGGTAGATACGGAAAACGTTGAACCAACAACACACGTATTAAAAATGAAAAACGTCATGAGAGAAGATGTTCCGAATAAAGGTCTTTCCATTGAGGCAGTCATCAAAAACGCGCCTGATCATAAAGACGGCTATATTCGTGTGCCATCAATTTTGGACTAAAGGAGGCCTGAGGCATGTCACTGTTTGATCACAAAATTTCTGAATTAAAAGAGCTTTTACATAAAAAGGAACTGTCTGTTTCTGATTTAGTGGACGAGTCTTATAAACGAATCAATGAAGTAGACGGGAAAGTACAAGCATTCCTTGCACTGGACGAAGAGAAAGCTCGTGCGTATGCAAAGGAATTGGACGAGGCAGTTGGTGAAAAGGACGAGCTTGGTCTATTGTTCGGTATGCCAATCGGTGTGAAAGATAACATCGTCACAAAGGATTTACGTACAACAGCATCTAGTAAAATCCTGCAAAACTTTGATCCTATTTATGATGCAACGGTTGTCAATCGTTTAAGAGATGCGGAAGCAGTCACAATCGGTAAATTAAATATGGACGAATTTGCAATGGGATCTTCTACAGAGAACTCAGGCTACAAAGCAACGAAAAACCCTTGGAATTTAAACACTGTTCCAGGTGGATCAAGTGGTGGCTCAGCAGCTTCTGTTGCAGCAGGTGAAGTACCATTCTCACTTGGATCAGATACGGGCGGTTCGATTCGCCAGCCGGCATCATTCTGCGGCGTTGTGGGTCTGAAGCCGACGTATGGCCGTGTATCTAGATACGGCTTAATCGCATTTGCTTCTTCATTAGATCAAATCGGGCCGATTACGCGTAACGTTGAGGACAATGCATACGTTCTTCAAGCGATTGCTGGAGTCGATCAAATGGACGCAACGAGTGCAAATGTCGACGTCCCAGATTTTCTTTCTCCATTAACTGGAGACATCAAAGGCATGAAAATTGCAGTGCCAAAAGAATACCTTGGAGAAGGTGTTGGCGAGGAAGCAAAAGAGTCTGTTCTTCAAGCGTTAAAAGTATTAGAAGGACTTGGTGCCACATGGGAAGAAGTGTCTCTTCCGCATTCTAAATATGCGCTTGCGACTTACTACTTACTGTCTTCTTCAGAAGCATCTGCAAACCTTGCGCGTTTTGACGGCATCCGCTATGGCTACCGTACAGATAATGCAGAAAACCTGATTGATTTATACAAAAATACTCGTTCTGAAGGCTTTGGAAACGAAGTGAAACGCCGCATCATGCTTGGCACATTCGCTCTTAGCTCAGGATATTATGATGCATACTATAAAAAGGCGCAAAAAGTCCGTACATTGATCAAAAAAGACTTCGAAGATGTTTTTGAAAAGTATGATGTCATTGTAGGGCCAACAACGCCAACTCCTGCATTTAACATTGGTGAAAAGACAAGCGATCCACTGACGATGTACGCGAACGATATTTTAACGATCCCTGTGAACCTTGCAGGCGTTCCAGGAATCAGTGTGCCTTGTGGATTTGCAAACGGTCTTCCGTTAGGACTGCAAATCATTGGTAAGCACTTTGATGAAGGAACGGTTTACCGCGTGGCTCACGCTTTCGAGCAAGCAACAGATCATCATAAAGCAAAACCTGAACTGTAAGGGGTGAATCAGAATGAACTTTGAAACGGTAATTGGACTTGAAGTCCACGTTGAGCTAAAAACACAATCAAAAATTTTCTCCAGCTCGCCGACACCTTTTGGTGCAGCTGCCAACACGCAAACAAGTGTCATCGACCTTGGATATCCTGGCGTACTGCCTGTATTGAACAAAGAAGCGGTGAACTTTGCAATGAAAGCAGCAATGGCGCTAAACTGCGAGATCGCAACAGATACAAAATTTGACCGTAAAAACTACTTCTATCCTGATAACCCAAAGGCGTATCAAATTTCTCAATTTGATAAACCGATCGGTGAAAACGGCTGGATTGAAATTGAAGTAGAAGGAAAAACGAAACGAATCGGTATTACGCGTCTCCATTTGGAAGAGGATGCAGGTAAACTGACACACACAGGCGACGGATATTCACTTGTTGACTTCAACCGTCAAGGCACACCGCTTGTTGAAATCGTATCTGAGCCAGACATTCGCACACCAGAAGAAGCGTATGCGTACTTAGAAAAACTAAAATCTATTATTCAATATACAGGCGTATCTGACTGTAAGATGGAAGAAGGCTCACTTCGCTGTGATGCCAATATTTCACTTCGTCCGATTGGCCGTGAAGAGTTTGGAACGAAAACAGAGCTCAAGAACTTGAACTCATTTGCTTTCGTACAAAAAGGTCTTGAATTCGAAGAGAAACGCCAAGAGCAAGTATTGCTTTCTGGCGGCTTGATCGAACAAGAAACTCGCCGCTATGACGAAGCGTCTAAAAAGACGATCCTCATGCGTGTCAAAGAGGGCTCAGATGATTACCGTTACTTCCCAGAACCAGATTTGGTGGAGCTGTACATTGATGATGAGTGGAAAGAACGCGTAAGAGCATCGATTCCAGAGCTTCCAGACGAGCGCCGCAAACGCTACATCGATGAGCTTGGGCTTCCTGCATATGATGCGATGGTGCTGACGCTGACAAAAGAAATGTCTGATTTCTTTGAAGCAACCATTTCAGAAGGTGCAGAAGCGAAGCAAGCTTCAAACTGGTTGATGGGAGAAGTATCTGCCTACTTAAATTCAGCTCAAAAAGAGCTGGAAGATACAAAGCTAACGCCGCAAGGCCTGGCTGGCATGATCAATCTCATCGAAAAAGGAACGATTTCTTCTAAGATTGCCAAAAAGGTATTCAAAGAGCTGATTGAAAATGGGGGAGACGCAGAAACAATCGTCAAAGAAAAAGGACTTGTCCAAATTTCTGACGAAGGTGCCCTGCTCAAACTTGTCACAGAAGCACTTGATAACAACCCGCAATCCATCGAAGACTTTAAAAACGGAAAAGATCGCGCGATTGGTTTCTTAGTCGGACAAATCATGAAAGCATCGAAGGGACAAGCAAACCCGCCGATGGTCAACAAGATTCTCCTAGAAGAAATCAAAAAACGCTAATGAACAATAGCAAAAACCGCCTCATGAGAAGAGGCGGTTTTTTTTGCTTGAACTGACAGGGTCTTATAATAGATTCAGACCACCGCCGTATATTAATTCGGAGATTCTTTTCTTATAATGAAGTATAAGCGAAAGTGCACATTCGAAGGGGGATAAAGGTGAACGAACCGGAAAAACAGCACGTAAAGTTATGAAAGAAACAGCTTCAATTGTTCGACTACTCTTATGACAGCAGGGTCCTCACACTTTTCTAAATTCGTCAGCATCCCTTGAATGACTGGCTTACGAGGCTCAGCTTTCGCCAGTTCTTCTTCAATGACTTCAATGGATACAAGGGTATCATCAGAAAGCAAATGCTCAAGCTTTAACAAACGAAGCTCCTCTTCTAGGGATGCAGCGCTCGGCGCTTCATCGTCCCAAATGGTTGGCTTTAAGATCGGTTTCGTCTGAGAACGAAGCATACCTTGAACCAAATCATCTAATCGTTCGAGTATAAAGGAAGAGAGCTCATCAAATGATAATTGCATCTGATCTTGTAAAAGCAGCACCTGCACATACGATTGGATGATTCCTTGAATCATGACTGACAGGTCAGTTATAAATGGTTCGATCTCCTGTCCATAAGTGGTCAAGATGGAAATTTGAATTTCATCATTCATTTGCTTTTTCACAGTTTTTGAATACTTTTTAATTTGCTGGTTTTCTGGAATAATGTTCTCGCTGAGGATCAAAATGATAAAATCCTTGTTCTCAGCAAAATGCTGAAACTGTTCAGCGATTTGCTTCTGGAAGATCTCTCTCGGTGCGAGATGCTGATTCTCTTTTCGAATCGTTTCAATAGTTTGCATAGAAGTGTCGATATAATATTCAAACGCTCGGTTGAAAAGCTGTTCTTTTGATTTGAAATGCAAATAAAACGCGCCTTTCGATATTCCGCACTCATCTGCTATTTCCTGAATGGTCGTAGAAGAAAAACCCTTTTTCGCAAACAACTGGATGCTTGCTTTAATGATTTTTTCTTTTTTTTCGTTCATGAAATAAGGCCCCTTCAGCTTTAGAATGTTACGTCAAACGCAAGAGAAATGGTTGACGGCATTGTATATCACCGTTTATTATGATATAGAATGACCAGTCAGTCAATACATAAAGGAAAATGGAGGACATAATGAATTCGATCATCAATTTTGTATTAAAGAATAAGTTCGCTGTATGGCTCATGACAATTATCGTAACAGTTGCTGGTCTATATGCTGGATTGAATATGAAACAAGAATCAATCCCGAATATCAACACTCCAGTCATTACGGTTTCTACAACGTATCCTGGCGCAACGCCGGACGAAGTATCAGATAAGGTGACCGATCCAATTGAGAAGTCTATTCAAAACCTAAACGGAGTCAATGTGGTCACATCCAATTCTTTTGAAAATGCTTCATCGATTCAAGTCGAGTACGATTATAACAAAGACATGGATGAAGCAAAAAAGGAAATTGAAGATGCGGTTAACAACATCAATTTTCCGGAAAATGCAGAAAAACCAAAAATCGCACGCTTTAGTATCAATGCGGTTCCAATATTAGCACTCAGTGTATCTGGTGATAAAGAATCATTAGAAAACCTGACGAAAAAAGTGGAAGGTGACCTTGTCCCTTCACTTGAAGGATTAGACGGTGTATCTTCCGTCGAAGCTTCTGGACAGCAAATCAAAGAAGTAGAATTTTCGTTTAAACAAAAAAAATTGAAAGAATACGGTTTAGATGAAGAAACCGTCCAAAACATGATCAAAGGCTCTGATGTGAATGTGCCATTAGGTTTATACACATTTGGCAACAAACAAAAATCAGTTGTCGTGGACGGCAATATTTTAAGCGTCAAAGATTTGAAAAACATGCGAATTCCTGTCACACCAAGTGCAAGCAGTGGAGCTGGAGCACCATCTAGCGGCGCTGAAAACCCAGGTGCGCAAGGTGCGGAGCAGCAGGCTGGAAATGCAAGTCAGCAGCAAGCAGCAGCCCAGCAGCAACCTAGTGGAAGTGCAGCGAGCGGTCAATCTGTAGAGCTGCCGACAATTAAGCTTTCTGAGATTGCGGATATTAAAGTCGTCAAGAATGCAGAATCGATCTCTAGAACAAATGGAAAAGACAGTATCGGTCTGCAAATTGTCAAAGGCTCTGATGCCAACACAGTAAGTGTAGCAGAAGCAGTCACAAAAGAACTTGAGAAGTTTAAGAAAGATAACAAAGGAATCAAAGTAAGTACCACATATGATCAAGCAGAACCGATTAAAGAGTCCGTTAGCACAATGCTGAATAAGGCTATCATCGGAGCGATTTTTGCGATCATTATCATTATGTTGTTCCTTCGAGATATCAAATCAACCTTAATTTCGGTCATCTCCATTCCGTTATCTCTGTTGATTGCTGTTTTAATATTAAATCAGCTGGATATCACACTAAATATCATGACACTTGGTGCCATGACCGTCGCCATTGGGCGTGTTGTTGATGACTCCATTGTTGTCATAGAAAACATATATCGACGAATGGCATTAAAGGATGAGCCATTAAAAGGAAAAGAACTCGTTAAAGAAGCCACAAAAGAAATGTTTATTCCAATCATGTCTTCGACGATCGTCACAATTGCGGTCTTCTTACCGCTAGCACTTGTGGGTGGAATGATTGGTGAACTATTCATCCCATTTGCATTAACGATTGTGTTTGCTTTAATGGCTTCACTCCTTGTCGCCATTACGATTGTTCCAATGATGGCACACAGTCTATTTAAAAAGAACCTGTACGGCACAGCGAAAAAGGTAAAAGAACATAAACCAAGCAAGCTTGCTGGCGGTTATAGACGTGTACTCAATTGGACATTGAACCACAAATGGATCACATCAGGAATTGCCATTCTTATGCTTGTCGGAAGCTTATTCTTAGCACCACTTGTCGGTGTCAGCTTCTTACCACAGGAAGCAGAGAAGACGGCGATGGTGACTTATACACCTGAACCTGGACAAACGAGAGAACAAGCTATCGATGAAACGAAAAAAGCAGAAGAATATTTGATCAAACGTGACCATGTCAATACTGTTCAATATTCACTAGGCTCTTCAAATGCCCTGACAGCAAGTGTAGGCGGCAATTCTAACGGTGCGTTATTCTTCGTACAATATGATGAAGACACACCAAACTTTGATAAAGAAAAAGATAAAGTGGTCAAAGCCCTGCAAGACAAAACGTCTAAAGGGGAATGGAAATCACAAGACTTCTCATCTGCTGGCGCAAGCAATACAGTAACGTACTATGTCTACGGTGACAAAGTAAGCGATATTGAAGGCACAGTAAAAGATGTCGAGAACATCTTAAAAGATGAGAAAAACCTGAAAAATGTCAGCACAAGCTTATCTGAGAAATACGACGAATATACGTTTAATGCAGATCAAGAAAAACTGGCGAAACTGGGTCTAACTGCTTCACAAATCGCTCAAGCGATTGCTCCTCAAAATAGTGAAACAACACTGACGAAAGTAACTGAGGACGGCAAAGAACTTGATGTGAATCTTCAAACGGAAAAAGATGAATATAAGAGCAAAAAAGATTTAGAAAATAAAAAGATCACAACACCAACAGGGCAAGAAGTCCGAATTGGTGATGTCGTAAAAGTAAGAAATGGTACGACAGCGAATACGGTGACAAAACGTGATGGAAAAATCTACGCAGAAGTGTCTGGAGACATGACAACAGATGATGTCTCAAGTGTGACACAGGATGTTCAGAAAAAAGTCGACAAGCTTGATCTGAAATCTGGCGTAACGATTGACACAGGCGGCGTAAGTGCGGATATTGAGGAATCCTTTACACAGCTTGGGCTCGCAATGCTCGCAGCGATTGCCATTGTGTATCTCGTTCTCGTCATCACATTTGGCGGAGGTCTTGCACCATTTGCAATTCTCTTCTCGCTTCCATTTACAATTATTGGCGCGCTCGTTGGATTGTTTTTAGCAAAAGAAACCATCAGCTTAAACGCCATGATTGGATTGCTCATGCTGATCGGAATTGTTGTGACAAACGCGATCGTCTTAATTGACCGAGTCATTCATAAAGAGAAAGAAGGACTCTCAACAAGAGAGGCATTACTGGAAGCTGGTACAATAAGAGTACGTCCAATCTTAATGACGGCACTTGCGACAATTGGGGCACTTCTTCCATTAGCATTAGGATTTGAAGGCGGAAGCCAAATTGTTTCAAAAGGACTTGGCGTCACAGTCATTGGTGGTCTCGCAAGTTCAACATTGTTAACACTGGTTATCGTACCAATCGTATACGAAGTGTTAAGCAAATTTAAACGCAAAAAGAAATACGTAGAAGAAGATTGAGATGGGGCCCCGCTTTGATGGCGGGGCTTTTTTATGTTGAAATCTGACAAACAGCTCTTTTCATAAGCTCTTCAAATGCTTGGAAAAATGCGTCACGATCGACATGATCAATCACTTGAATTGATTTTCCATCTGTATGCTCTTCGGTACGTCCTTGCTTTGGCGTTTCGGTGTAAACGATCGCATTCATTTCCTTTGAACGAGTAAATGATGAGGAAGCAAGAGTGATCGTTGTCAGCACGTCCCATAAGTAGTAAGTCGAGTTGGTTTCGTGATGAATGAGAGGCGGGCAAAAGGCGTAACACTGCCCGATAAAATCAATCCCGATATGAGAACGAAGGGAAGCCCACCGCTGACGAATATCAGGTGTAAGCGGAACTTGATTTGTGCTCTCAAGTGCGACCATTTCAATAGGAAAGCGTTCCTGAAAAACAGTGCTGACAGCATAAGGGTCCCAAAATGCATTCCATTCTGCTGTCCCATCATGCTCGGGTTCCTCAACATTGCCTTTTTCAAGAAACGTACCGCCCATCCATACCAATTTTTCAATTTTATTAGAGATTGAAGGATCTTCTTCTAAGGCGCGTGCAAGGTCTGTGAGCGGACCTGTAAAGAGCAGCGTGACAGGTTCTGCAGACTTTTTAACAGTTTCGATTAAATGAAGATGTGCTGGAAGCTTGGACACTTTTGTATCAACAGTGCCTTTCTCGTTTAAGATAGGTAAGGCGTCTACATAAAAAGCATGCATGCGCCACTCTTTTGGAAAGGGATTGACGCCTCTAGAATTTGAAGCAGCGACTTCAATTTCATATGGGCTAAATCGATCAATGATTTTTTGAGACGCACTGAGAGCTGGCTCTAAATAACAATCAGCAGGAATCACAGACGTCCCAATCACTTTCAGATGTTCCATTTGAAGGAGAAGAAATAACGAGACGAGGTCATCAACACCGCCATCATGATTAAAATAGACAGGCTTTTTCATCGCAAACCATCCTTTACAGCGTTTTCTTTTATCTTATCAGAATGCTTTCTTGCTGAGGGAAATGTGGCAGGAGATTTCTCATATTAGGTGGTTGTTCTGTTGCCATTTTCAAATCTCATAGTATAATTAAAGGTTGTTAGTGGTGAAAATAGATTGCATAATGAATATAGGATGATGATGAATGAAACGTGCTCGAATTATATACAATCCGACATCTGGGCGTGAACTCTTCAAGAAGAATTTGCCGCAGGTTTTGCAAAAATTTGAACAAGCTGGCTATGAAACATCTTGTCATGCAACGACATGTGCAGGAGATGCGACACAAGCAGCTGAGAATGCCGCACAGAGAGACTTTGATTTAATTGTAGCAGCAGGTGGAGACGGCACGATCAATGAAGTCGTCAACGGACTAGCCCCGCTTGAAAAAAGACCAAAACTAGGAATTATTCCGGTTGGAACAACAAATGACTTCGCAAGAGCACTTGGAATTCCACGAGAAGGTGTTTTAAAAGCAACAGATGCCATTATAGATGGTATAGCGAAGCCGCTTGATATCGGTAAAGTCAATGGCCATTATTTTATTAATATTGCAGGCGGCGGCCGGTTAACAGAGCTCACCTATGAAGTGCCTAGTAAGCTGAAGACAATGCTTGGACAGCTTGCTTATTATTTAAAAGGCATGGAGATGCTTCCTTCGATCCGCCCGACAGAAGTCGAAATTGAATATGACGGCAAATTGTTTCATGGAGAAATCATGCTGTTTCTTGTTTCACTCACAAACTCAGTAGGCGGCTTTGAAAAGCTAGCGCCAGATTCTGTTTTAGATGATGGAATGTTTGACCTGATTATTTTAAAGAAGGTCAATTTAGCAGAAGCCATTCGAGTAGTCAGCCTTGCACTGCGAGGCGAGCATATTCATGATAACAATGTCATCTACACAAAAGCGAATCGCGTGAAGGTAGATGTAAAAGATAAAATGCAATTAAATTTAGATGGCGAATTCGGCGGCATGCTGCCAGGTGAATTTGAAAACCTGTATCGTCATATTGAATTTATAGTGCCAAAAGCAACAGCTGAAAAAATAGGGTAGAGATTGAACTTGGTTCCTTATGGCACCAAGTTTTTCTTTGCAAATGAGGTGATAAAATTGGTGAAAATGAAACCGCCTGTTGAAAAGAATGAATACTACAATGTAACCTTCGAAGACTTAACGCACGAAGGTGCAGGTGTAGCGAAAATTGAAGGATTCCCTGTCTTTGTACCGAATGCACTGCCTGACGAACAAGGGAAAATCAAAGTCACACGTGTCAAAAAAGGATTTGCTTTTGGGCGACTCATGGAGCTGACAAAGGAAAGTCAGCATAGGCAAGATGCGCCATGTCCTATCTATAAGCAGTGCGGCGGCTGTCAAATTCAGCATATGAGCTATGAAGGCCAGCTGCTATTTAAACAGAAACAAGTAAAGGACGTTTTAGAGCGGATCGGCAAGCTTGATATGAGCCGTGTAAAAGTTCATCCTGTACTCGGCATGGAAGACCCTTGGAATTACAGAAACAAAGCACAAGTTCCAATTGGCGAACGCGAAGGCGGACTAGTTGCAGGATTTTATCAGCAGCGTACCCATGAAATCATCGATATGGAAAAATGTTTGATCCAGCAGTCAGAAAATGACGAAGTGGTACA
This sequence comes from Bacillus sp. FSL K6-1145, assembly GCF_038003425.1. NCBI lineage: Bacteria > Bacillati > Bacillota > Bacilli > Caryophanales > Bacillaceae > Bacillus > Bacillus sp. FSL K6-1145. The sequence goes on from NZ_JBBOPC010000001.1 coordinate 732,995, forward strand.
GGCAGTAAAAGACATATGCAATGCGTTTGGTATGAAAGCATATAACGAAGAACGTCATAAAGGCTGGCTACGTCATGTGATGGTTCGCTACGGTATTGCAACGGGTGAAATGATGGTTGTGTTTGTTACTAGAACGGCTGACTTTCCGCAAAAGCAGCAGGTGATTGAGCAGATTATAGCACGCTTCCCACACGTTCGGTCAATTGTGCAAAACGTGAATTCAAAGAAAACAAATGTTATTTTCGGAGACGAAACGACTGTTTTATGGGGAGAAGAATACATTTATGACACGATTGGCGACATCAAATTTGCTATTTCAGCCCGCTCGTTTTATCAAGTGAACCCAGCTCAAACAAAGGTGCTTTATGACAAAGCGCTTGAATATGCCGAGCTGCAAGGAGAAGAAACTGTTATTGATGCGTATTGCGGAATCGGGACGATCTCTTTATTTCTCGCACAAAAAGCAGGCAGAGTATATGGCGTAGAAATTGTGCCAGAAGCAATTGAAGACGCAAAACGCAACGCTGCCTTAAACGAGATCAATAACGTCGAATTCGCAGTCGGCGAAGCAGAAACCGTCATCCCAAACTGGTATAAAGAAGGCATCAAAGCAGACACCCTCGTCGTCGATCCACCAAGAAAAGGCTGTGACGAAGCACTGCTTGATACGATTTTAAAGATGAAGCCAAATCGCGTTGTTTATGTTTCCTGTAATCCTGGGACGCTAGCTCGTGATTTGCGTATTCTTGAAGATGGTGGGTATGTGACGGAGGAAGTGCAGCCAGTGGATATGTTTCCGCATACGAGTCATGTGGAGTGCGTGGCAAGTCTTGTAATCAATCATTAATTGAGATATCCCGATTTCGTGAAAAATATCGATATCGGGATATTCTTATTTTTGCTTCCCCTCCGTTAGAATGAAAAATTCGCTTGAAATGCTATTAAAATAAAACTCTATAGACATATGAATATAGATAGAAAAAGCTATGAAATGAATAAAACCCCTTCTCCATTATTGGATAGGGGGTTCTTCTTCTATATTTTGATTCTTTTGATCAAGCGCAGAGGATATGATATCAAGTCCGATGTATAAAAAGCTAACAAAGAAAGATAAAATCAATACCCCATTTCCCCATATAGAAACTTCAATTATCTTCAAATTTAGTACATATTTAATCGTGAAGTAAATAAGAGCCCACGAAGCAAAAAATTCTAAAATATAAGTTATCCAATTTGGGACCTTCAACAAAAAAGTGATTCCTTTCCCTATAAATAAAACGATAAATGACCAAAAAATCACAATGATGCTAACTAACAACGAGAAGGTAATCATAGAAAAAAATGAATCATAAGTGATGTATTCACCGAAAAGAAAATTTACTCCCAATGAGACTAGGTAAAGCATGGCAGTTGGAAGGACAATAACTAAACTTAGGGAAAAAAATATAAGCAAAATAAGAAGAACGGCAGCAATAGCGCCAGGGGCTTCATCTACAACGTTTTTCTTTCTTAAAAAAGTATAGAGTATGATAGATACTAAAAGGAGTATTAAAAAAGTCAATAAAATCACATAAGAAAAAGACATGAATACCCTCCATAAAAAAGTGCTATTAGAAACTAATAGCACTTATTGTTTATTTAAATAAGATTAATGATGAATTTTGCCAAAGTTTTAGCAACATCTCTAGGGGCACCCATCTTAATAAAAGCATTTGTGAACTGTTTTTCTGTCCACTTTTCCCCTTTATCCATTACTTTTGCGATTTTGGCAGAATGTTTTCTGATCCAAGCAGCAGCTTTTAAGAAAATCACTTTTATCTATGCGATACACAAAAATTGTAACAAAAACCATACTAAGAATGAATTGTATCTTAGTACTGTATTTTATCAGTTTAACAATTTTTTCTGTGTTATTCGCTGCCGGTTGGTCACTTGATAAAATCATTACTTCTAACACTTATCATGTAACAGAAAAGGCAATTACAATTTAAAAAGCCCCTGTATAGGGCTTTTTATTTGAATATCTTTTCATTAGTTTGCCGGATGCTGTTCCTGTTGCCCGTCGCGTGACACGTTTCCCAGAAGTAGCTTTTGAACGGCGTTTACGTCTCCTCAAATTTTTGATATTTTATAAAGTGCTGATAGTATTTTGTTCATTTTATATTCCTTTTGCGTTGAATCCTTACAAAAGTATATAATGATAAAAATTGCTGAAAGACTTTATAGAAGGACATGCCCTTAAAGGGCGCTATGTCATGAGAGGAATTGGATGAAAGATGAGTAAAAATTTCTGGCGTGATTTACCGCGGCCATTTTTTATATTAGCACCAATGGAAGAAGTGACAGATGTTGTGTTTCGTCATGTTGTGAGTGAGGCGGCGAGACCGGATGTGTTTTTCACAGAGTTTACGAACAGTGAGAGCTATTGCCATCCTGATGGGATTCAAAGTGTGAAGGGGCGTTTAACTTTCACAGAGGATGAGCAGCCAATTGTTGCTCATATTTGGGGAGACAAGCCTGAGAACTTTAGACAAATGAGCATTGGAATGGCGGAATTAGGGTTTCAGGGGCTTGATATTAATATGGGCTGTCCTGTCCCGAATGTCACGCAAAACGGGAAGGGCAGTGGATTGATTCTTCGTCCAGACGTTGCGGCAGAACTGATTCAAGCTGCAAAAGCTGGGGGACTGCCTGTCAGTGTGAAAACAAGACTTGGTTTTACAGAGGTCGATGAATGGCGCGATTGGCTCAGACACATTTTGGAGCAAGACATTGTGAACTTATCGATCCACCTTCGTACTAGAAAGGAAATGAGCCAGGTGGATGCGCATTGGGAGCTCATTCCTGAGATTATAAAACTTCGTGATGAAGTAGCACCTGATACGCTTTTGACGATCAATGGTGATATTCCTGATCGTCAAACGGGCTTAAAGCTCGCTGAACAGTATGGAGTGGACGGTGTGATGATTGGGCGCGGGATTTTCCATAACCCATTTGCTTTTGAAAAAGAGCCGAAGGAGCATACGAGTGATGAACTGCTTGGTCTTTTAAGATTACATCTTGATCTTCATGATCAATACTCATCACTAGGCTTGCGTCCATTCAAGGCACTGCACCGTTTCTTTAAGATTTATGTAAAAGGGTTCAGAGGAGCGAGTTTCCTAAGAAATCAATTAATGAATACATCATCAACAGATGAAGTGCGTGCAATGCTGGATGAATTTGAAGCGAGAAATCAAGAACAATCATGACCAACAAGAGGAGGGGGGAACCCTTCTCTTTTTTTATTAAATAGGACTATTAAACTAGTTCGCTTAAATGGTAAAATGAGATAGAAATAACAATTGGAGGTATTTTATTTGAAATCATTTTGGGATACAGACATAGAAAGTGAAGAGACATTTAAGAAAATCAATGAGAAAGGCATTGCAAAAGCGGAAAAGAAGCTAGGCGTCATCCTGCCTGATACATATAAGAAACTTATCCTCGAACAAAATGGTGGGTATACCCTGCATAACGCTTTCCCAACGGACCAGCCGAATGGATGGGCAGAGGATCATGTGTCATTTGATCATTTAAGAGGAATTGCTAAAAATGAAGGCATTATGGATAGTGATTATTTAATAGAAGAATGGGAATTGCCTGAGGGACTTGTGCTCATTTGTGGGGATGGTCATACTTGGATTGCATTGGATTACAGAGAAACAAAGGAGCATCCGCCGATTCATTACTTTGATCTAGAATATGAGACGGATTTCAAATTAGCGGATTCGTTTGATGAATTGCTTGCGGGGCATTATACCGCAGAGGATAGTGAAGAAGATGGGATGTCAGATGAAGAGTGGCAGGCTGAATATGAAAAGCAGAATAAACCATTATCAAAAGAAGAAGTGAAAGATATCTTTTTAACCAAAGACCCTGAGCAGCTTTCAAAAATCGCGAATTTCCAAGTAGAACAAATTGATGATATCAAGTGGATTTTTTCTGAAGTAGAAACATATATGGACACCCTTCAGAACGAAGAAATGTTAACGACTGCTGGCTGGGCAATCAATACGATCTTTATAATGAATGATGAAATGATTAAGCAGCATGCTGATGTTGTCGAGCATGCACGTCGTTTTGCGAAACAATTGAGTCAATCAGAAATAGATGAGATGCATAACATTGCCATTAATATATCAATCGCATTTGAATTTGATTTAGAGGAATAAGTATTTATCATTTTTAAAATAGACCCCCTCACCAAAAAGGGGGTCACCATTTCCTTACTCCGCACTCTCCTCAACCTCACGGCTATCCTCTGTTTCACCTATATAAATAGGGCCGTTTGCGTGGTCGAGTCGGATTGGCCATTCGTATGGAACTTGCAGGCGTCTAGCAATGGCTCTCCAGAATTTTGTTGAATCCAATTCGAATTCTTGGAAGTCTTTTAATAAGTCTTTGTAAGACGAGCCATCAAATTGAATGAACATATCTTGAAGGCGCATGAACGCGACATGTCTCACTTCTAATGCTGCCGCAGCTTCCATTTCTTCTTCTGTTGCTTCTCCAATGATTGTTCCTGCGGGCGGAAGCATGTCGTATACGTTAAATTCCTCTTCTTCTTCGTGTGCTGCATTGTGCTGTTGATCTGACATTTTCTTCACTCCTTCTACTATTCATCATTGCTACACTTCTATTATCGGAAGAAAATGCGAAATGTGGAATGAATTCAGGAAGGAGATGCACGACACTTGCTTTTTCTTCTTGAATATTTTATGATCAATTACAGATATAAAAGGTCTGTAATAGATAGAAAGGGATGTTCCTATGAAATATTCTAAAGCGACCAACTATGCACTGCATACGATGGTGTTTTTAACTCTTGCACCTAAGGGGAAAGCAATAGGCGTTGAGCCTCTCGCCAAGATGCAAGACCTTTCACCCACTTATTTATCCAAAATCTTAACAAAGCTTGTGAAGGCAGGATTGATTGAATCAACACCTGGCGCAAAAGGTGGTTACACCATTCTGAAAAAGAAGGAGGACATTTCGTTTTTAGATGTGATTCAGTCGGTAGAAGGACAAACCAATTTATTTCGTTGTTCCTTAGAACATGATTCTTTCATGCCTCATGATGGCTGTTTGATTGAACAGGTCATGCAGGATGTTGAAACGAAAATGCAGGAAACGCTAAGTCAAAAGCAGTTAGTTGATATCGCAAGTCAAATAGAGCAGACAGAAAAAAATCCATTTTTCAACATGTGATTTTTTTGAACCAATTATAGATATTAAGAGTCTTTAAAGTCTTGAATAAAAAGGAGAGATTGACATGTTATTAGATTGTGCCATTATTGGAGGCGGGCCAGCCGGATTAAGTGCAGCACTTGTTGTGGGGCGAGGCAGAAAACAGGTCATTGTATTCGATGACAAGATGCCAAGAAATCGAGTGACCCAGGAATCACATGGGTTTATTACAAACGATGGGATGACACCGTTTGAGATCAGACAAGCGGGTGAAGCAGATCTTCAAAACTACTCCAATATCCAAATCAAACGAACTAGAATTGTTGAGATACAAAACAATGAGGTCAACTTTGCGTTACTGACACAACAGGGAGAAAGATTCGAAGCGAAGAAAATCATATTGGCAACAGGACTAGAGGATATACTGCCAGAGATCAAGGGGATGCATGAAGTGTATGGAAAGACGTTGTTTAGCTGTCCTTTCTGCGATGGCTGGGAGCTAAAGGATAAGCCACTTGCTCTCATTGCTGAGAATCCACGCGCCTTGCATATGGCTAAACTTCTTTCCAATTGGACAAAGGATTTGATTGTGTTTACGAATGGGCAGCAAGTGTTTGCTGAAGAGGAGAAGGCATTGCTATCAGCACATTCTATCCAAGTCATTGATGTACCGATTATGTCCATTCATCATGAGAATGGGCAAATGCACTCTCTTCACCTTGCGAATGGGGAAACGGTGAATAGAGAAGGCGGATTTGTCGCAAGTGAATTCAAGCAGTCAGCTCCATTTGCTGAAACACTAGGCTGTCAAATGACGAAAAATGGCGGTATCGAAACAGATATTCTTGGTCGTACAACAGTCAGCGGTGTCTTTGCATGCGGTGACAATTTAGGCGGCCCTGCTCAGCTTGTCCTTGCAGCAGCAGCTGGAAGCCAGGCAGGAATGGGCGTTATCCATGAACTTGTGCAGGAAGAATTTCAACAAAAAACATCTCTATGAAAAGAGATGTTTAGCGATGAACGGTTTTCCTTTTTGCTAAGACGTGAGCTGTCCATTCAAAAAGTGCGTAGATGACAAAGAAGATCAGAATCCAGCTGCTGACATCGACCCATACATTGGTGATATGAATGATGTTCGCCTGATCAAGTCCAGCCTGTATCCACATGGTGATCAATGCTGTGAGGAACACCTGTAAAAACCATTTTTTCAATTGGTCACACCTCCATCTCTTTCTATCATATAAGAAATGACAGTTTATTTCCAATTATGTTTCCATCAGTTTCAACGGTAAAATAAGAAATAAAACCAATGGAAGGATATGACATGAGCGACCAAACCGATAGTTTTTTAAAAAGTCATTTTCCTGATCTTGTCCTCACGCCGCCTCTTTTTTATGGGTGGCCTTTTGGGCTTCGCTTTGAAGTGGCAGATTGGTCATTAGGAGAAGAATCAGTTGTATTAGAAAAAGCAGGGGATCGTGCTTTGAAAATTGTCAGATATGCTTTTGGTCCAGAAGACGATATTCTGTTTGTCACGGATGTCTATACGCAGCATGAACATGAATTAATGAAGCAAAAGCTCCTAGTTTATCAGAAATATGTTCGCCGGCAAGTACGCAATCGATTGCGTCACGAGCTTTTGACCTTTGTCAGATCAGAACTAGATGAGCCCCTGACATTGGAGAGATTTACCTTGACTTGCCAGCTGCAAGATATACGATTACGCCCACTTCTACATGCCATATGCCAAGAGGATTTCTACGGACCGAATCAAATCAAATCATGAACGGGAAGCTTGGTTATGAAATTTATCTCATCAATCTCTCAAAACAGATGATTTTTCACTTATATGATGATCGAGGCTGTGATCTCATTGCGGCAGAGCCAGAGCGTTTAAGACCAGTCTATGAAGGCTTACAGCACTGGCTATTAGACTATGATCGCCCTAAGATGGACCGCCTGTTTGCAGCCAAATAAAAAACCGCACTTTTGACAAGTGCGGTTCTGTTTTATGCTTCTACTTTATTGAAGAACTGTGGTAAATATTCTTTGTGTGCTTCTAGCATTTCATCTAGGATGCTTTTTGCAATGGCATCTGATGGGACGAGCGGGTTGATCGTCATTGCGACAAGTGCTGTGTTGTAATCGCCTGTCACGGCTGCTTCAGCGGCAACACGTTCAAAGGATTTAATTTGAGAAATAAGTCCTTTGACTGCGACTGGCATTTCGCCAACAGCGATTGGTTTAGGGCCGTCTTTTGTGATGACACAGTTCAGTTCAACAGCAGAATCATTTGGAATGTCACTGATGGCACCATTGTTGATCGTGTTCACAGGCTGAATGTCATGCTTGTCGTTATAAATGGATGCAATCAAGTTACAAGCCGCATCACTGTAGTAGGCACCGCCTCGTTTTTCAAGCTGTGGTGGCTTGATATCAAGATCAGGGTCTTTGTACAGCTCGAACAAGTCATTTTCTAGTGCACGAACGACTTCTGCACGAGTGCCCTCATTCTCTGCTGCTTTCTTTTCTTCAGTCAGCATATCACTTGTTTTGTAGTAGTAGCGGTGATATGGACATGGAATCACGCCAAGCCCTTTTAAGAAATCAGCATCCCACGGAATGGCATGAATGTTGTTCATTGACATCGTGGAGTTTGGATCTGCCATGTCTTCGATGACTTGATCCATGATACTTTTGCCATCTAAGAATACATTGAGTCCAAAGACCATATGGTTCAATCCAGCAAAGCTGACCTCGACTCTGCTTGCGTCGACATCAAGCCCTTTGGCAATTCCCATGCGAATGCCGATTGGCACGTTGCATAAGCCCACGACTTTGCGATGGTTTGAATAGCGAAGTACGGCTTCTGTAACCATACCCGCTGGATTTGTGAAGTTCACAAGCCATGCGTTTGGGCACAGTTCTTCAATATCTTTCACAATATCAAGAATGACTGGAATGGTGCGAAGCCCTTTGAATAGACCTCCTGGACCATTCGTTTCTTGACCAATGACATCATATTTTAAAGGAATGCGTTCATCCTTCATACGTGCTTCAAGAAGTCCGACACGGAATTGTGTTGTGACGAAATCAGCGTCCGCAAGCGCTTTCCGGCGATCTAATGTTAAATGAACCTCGATTGGAAGTCCTGCCTTTTTCACCATTCGTTTTGCAAGATCTCCGACGATTTCAAGCTTTTCTTTTCCTGCTTCAATATCGACAAGCCAAAGCTCGCTAATCGGGAATTCATCGTATCGTTTAATAAATCCTTCTACAAGCTCTGGTGTATAGCTTGATCCTCCGCCAATTGTGACAACCTTTAATCCTTTTGCCATGTTCTGCACCTCCGAATAATGTAACGCGCAATGTTATAATAGAGAAAAGCCAATTCTTTTGTTTGTACATCTATAGCTTATCGTGAGAGCAGCTCGTGCGTAAATGACTTCAGCGTCTTTAGGCAAGGGTGCCCTATTTAGAGATTTGTTACATAAAAGAAACACATTGTGACATGCTGTTGGAGAAAGGGGAAGTCAGATGTTTTCAAGTGAGGTTATTTCCAGCTTTAATGAACTAGAAAGCGCTTTATACCGATACATCATGGAAAACAGTGAAAAGGTCGTGTATATGAGAATTCGGGACTTAGCAGATGCTGCCCATATATCCACCTCGTCTGTCCTTCGCTTTTGCCGAAAAGTAAATTGTGAAGGCTTTTCAGAGTTTAAAGTGAAGCTTAAAATGTATTTAGAAGCAGAGCAGACACCTACTTTAAAAAGCACCCAGCACTTTCTGTATGAATTTATTGAACGAACACTAAAAGGGGACTTTGAGGGGAAAATTAAAGAGGCAGCAAGACTCATTGCCGATGCAAAAAATGTGCTGTTTATTGGCACTGGCAGCTCTGGTATTTTGGCGCAGTATGGGGCAAGGTACTTTTCAAGTCTTGAGAAATTTTCATTTTACATCAATGATCCGTTTTTCCCGATGAATATGCAGTATTTAGACAATAGTGTCACCATTGTGCTGTCTGTATCAGGGGAGAACAGTATTACGATTGATCATATTTCGAAGTTAAAAAGAGAAGGAAGCAAAATCATTAGCATTACAAACAATCAGCACTGTACGGTTTCGCGCATTTCTGATTTAAATATTGCTTATTACGTGACAGACGAACGGGTTCACAGAGCTAATATTACGACACAGACGCCCGTTGTGTATATTTTAGAAGCGATGGCACGTGATATGTTCGCGATGTTAAAGGAAAAGTAAAAGAGCCGCTGCATGAATCAGCCGCTCTCTTTTTTCTGCTTTATAAAAGCGAGGATGGCAATACCGGAACAGACAAGCACAAATAGACCGCCTAGCAAATACACAAATCTCGTTCCGAATGTATCCGCAATCAATCCAACAAAGAAAATAGATAAACTGACAGATATAGAAGAGAGGACGTATTGAGCCGAATACACTTTTGATAAATCATGGACTGGTGTTTCCGTTTGAAGAATGGTTTGCTGTGAAACATCCCGAATTTGATAGGCAGGCCCCATCAAAATACAAAGCAGCAACGCAAGCCACGGGAGGCTGTTCAGCGCAAATAGAATGGTCAGCACTGCATAAATAAAAGAGCCTGCTGCCATAAAGAGGAGAAGCTTTTTTTGAATAAATCGGCTCAACCATGTAGCCAAGATCCCGCCTATAATGGCACCTATATAATAAGCAGCATTGATAAATCCCCACCATTCTCCACCTTCCTTTAAAACAAGTGTGACAAAGGCAAGCGTAACCGGTCCGACCCACAAAGCACCTGCAATATTTTCAGAAACATCCATGAAGGTCAGGGTGCGAACCGTTTTGTTTGTCCAAATGATCATCCAGCCATCCTTGAACCTGTTCTTCGTATTTGCTTTTTGAACCGTGTCTTCTTGCTTGAGTAGAGAAAAAACAGGGATGATAAATAGATAAGACAACGCAATCATGAAACAAGAGGCCCACATTAAATAAAATGGCCCAATCAATAGGACAAGCATTCCAGTGAACGAATAGCCGGCAATTTGAACAGATTGATGAAAAATGGAGGCTGTACTGTTCGCTTTCACAAGCTGATTTGCTGGCACCAGCATCGGCATGATGGACTGTAATAAAGGACTAATGAACCCGCCAGTGATGGAAATTAAAATGAACGCACTAAATAGCCAGATCAGATGCTGCTGAAAGAAATGAAATTGTGTCGTGAACACGACGAGCATCCCAATCCGTAAAAGAGGGACCCATTTCAATAGACGATCGGCGTGAAAGTGAGCGGTCAAAACAGGAGAGATGAGCCCAGCCAATAGCTGACATAGCGTTCTTATGAGCGGAAATACAGCAGCATAGGCAACAGATTGTGTATCTTGATAAATAACTAACGTAATCGTCATCAAAAATAGAATATCACTTAGCATGAGAAGGCTTTTACTGCCTGTATAACACCAAAACTTGTTTCCCATATCCAATCGACTCCTTCTTTTCCAAAAACAAGTTCAGTATACCATGGTGATAAAGTACCCAGAGGATTTTCATTCAAAAATACATCTTAAGTATGAGAGGATTGTGATAAGCTAAATGAAACACATCGTAAGGAAAGGGGTTCAATCAATGAAAACATTACCAGCACATGACTTTTTGGACAAACACGGTATCCCATATGAAATCAAAACATTTTCTTCCGAAACAGAGAAGGGAGCCGCAAATGTAGCAGCAGCCCTTGGTTTTCGTGAGAGACAAATGATTAAGACATTGATTTTTGAAACAGGGGAAGGAGAGCAGCTGCTTGTGATGGTTGGCGCTGACCAGCATATTAAGTCAGGGAAACTAAAGAAAGCGGCTGGCTCTCGTAATATTAAAATGGCATCACCAGAGAAGGTTCTAGAAGTGACAGGCTACCGAATTGGCTCAATACCGCCGTTTTGCTGGCAGCCAGAAGGCTTCCGCACCATCATCGAAGCTTCGCTATTAGAGGAGGAAATATTAGGCGTTGGAGCAGGTGAATGGGGAAATGAAATACTGATCACACCAGAACAATTAGTGAAAGCCTCAAAGGCTGTACCGTATGACATCGTGCAGCCAGCAGAATAGAAAAAAGTGCCTGTTTCTCATGCAGGCACCTTTTTAATTTGCAGCCGGCTCCTTAAATGGACCGATATCTTTCATTTGCAGGAAGGCATCCACGGTTCTATTTTCTTCAAGGTCATTCGCCCGTTTGCAGATCACAACAGGTCTGACGATTTCTATGCCTTCGATATATACACGTCCAATCTCTTTCCGCGTGAGACTGCCTTGAACCGCATCACGGGGAACAAGTGTGATCCCATAGCCAGCTTTAATCATTTGAATCGCTTCATGAACACCGCTGAATTGTAAATCAACAGTCGGTTTTTTAATTCCTTTCGAGGTGAACAGGGAAAAGAGCTTATCTCTAGTGGAGCTGCCTTCTTCACGCATTAAAAAGGGCTCCTGACTCAGGCGCTCTAGCGGAACGGTTTTTCCGTTCAACAGATGGTCTGCTGGCACAATAAAATCATAGCTTAAATTCGTCAAATGAGAGGTAACGATCTCCTCATGATGCAAATCTTCAATTACAGCGATGGCGATATCTGATTCATATTGAAGCAGGCTCTCTATCACTTGAGCGGAATTTCCGCTTTTTAATTCGATTTCTGTCTGTGGTGATGACGTTTTAAAAGCAGCCAGCCAATCAGGCAGTAAAAAGTTGAGTGGTACATAGGTAGAACCGATGCGGAGGCGCCCCTTCTTCCCGTTTTGTAATAGCGTGATCTGATATTCTACTTCCTTTTCAGCCTCAAACACTTGCCGGGCATAAGGTTGCAGCATCTTTCCCATTTCTGTGAGCGCAATGCCCCGACCGTTTCGTTTAAAAAGGCGAAACCCGATCTCTCGTTCAATGCTTCTAAGCTGAGCCGTCACAGCTGGCTGTGTCAAAGATAGTGCGTCGGCAGTTTGTGTGACGCTTTTTGTCTCTGCGACCTTTGCAAAAATCCGAAGGGCATGTAAATTCAACTTCGCACCACCTATCAATTATTTTGATAAAACAATTAAAAACATTCATTAGATTTATTATAAGGCATCCCTTATCGTAAAGGTAGCGAAGGGGGAAGAAAAAATGGATCGTCGTCAAAAGCAAGTTGTGTCAATATCGTTCATCACAGCATTTGCACTTATTGGGGATTCAATGCTCTATATTGTTCTCCCGGTCTATTGGAAAGAGATTGGTTTATCATCCATTTGGGAGGTCGGGTTACTGCTGTCCATCAACCGATTCATTCGTATCCCGCTAGCACCTGTCGTATGGTGGCTCTATCGCTATATCCCAATGAAGACGGGTGTATTGATCGCGATTTTGATCGCGTCAGTGACCACGATATTATATGGGATGAGCGGCTTTTGGCTGCTGCTTATCTGCCGCTGCGCATGGGGTCTCGCTTGGACATTACTCCGAATGAGCGGGATGAGGGTTTTGGCTGAAATGGACGAAGGCTCACAAGGACATTTGACGGGGCTTTATAATGGGCTTTACCGGCTTGGCAGTTTATTTGGCATGTTATTTGGCGGAATCTTTGCTAGCTTGATCGGCTTCCAGTCCATGACGCTAGTCTTTGGTTTACTTACATTGATGGGATGCATTTTTTATGTATCGTTGGATGAAATTGAAAAGAGAGAAGGCACGCAGGTGTATCATGGCATCAAACAAAAGTGGTTTACACGAGATGTTGTAAAAGTACTGATAACAGGCATGCTGATCGCACTGATCATTCAAGGTTTATTCGCATCCACGCTGAGTCATGTCATTGAAGCAAAGATTGACCAGGATCAATTGACTCTGTTTGGCTTTGTCATCGGAGCTTCGGCTTTAAGCGGTGTGATTCAAGCAATTAGGTGGGGATGGGAACCATTTGTGGCACCGAGAACGGGCAAATGGTTTGATCGGCTTGTGATGAAGGAACGAATACTATGCTGGATGTTTCTTTCATTTGGAGGGCTCAGTTTTCTTGGGGTCATGCTGAAGGTAAGCGGCTGGTTCCTATTGATGCTGCTTTTGATTCAGCTGCTGGCAACGATTGTAACAACGTTCACCGATACACTTGCCTTTCAAAAAGCCTCTGCTCAAACAGATAAGAACCGCTTTCTCGCCAGCTATTCTTTTGTTCAAGATATGGGGGCTGCTTTAGGGCCTTTGTGCGGGTATACGTTGATTCAGTTTTTCGGAACAAACAGCGTCTTTTGGTTGATGCTCATCATAAGCTTAATGCTTGTCAGCATGTGGGTAAGAGGCGGGCAGCATGTTTCTTCTAGTGCAGTGTAAAAAATAAAGCGTTATATAAAAAAACTGCCTCATGCAGCTGATCGCAGGAGGCAGTCATATTCTCTTATTCTAAGTCTGAATCGTAGGCTTTTTGCGTGAGCTGGCTGACAACCTCTTTTAATCCATTTGGTTTATGGAATTCAACAGGTGTGCTTCCTTTTTCGAAGACAATTTGGTCTGCTTCGACGAGCACGACATATCGATTGTTGACCTTCGCAATATGGATCGAGTGGCCAAAGTCCGCTAGAAGCCCTTTGATTTCTGTTTCACCTAGACGCATTTTCATTGTGATATCAGGGGTTTGTTCCACAATGTGAGAAGCTGCTAGTGTGACCTGTTCTGTATCGAGTGTTTCTCTAATTTCTCGTTTTTCACTCGCTTCCCATATTTCAAGATCCTCTTCGAACTGCTTTAATTCTTCACTTTCATCCTGTAATGTTTCAAATACTTGTTCCTGCACCATGTTCATGACCTGTGATTTCATGATTTCAGGCATAGATTCTCCGTATTCGACGAATTTCAGAAAGTCCTCAAAATAACGAGCATGTGAGGATTGGTGAATTTTCACTTCAGCTTCCTCTGTCATGCCCTCTTCTGGCATAAAAGGGTATTGAATTGATTTCATGTTTTTTGTTGTAATCGCCATTTCTACTTTTTTGATCAAGGTAGATGTATCAGCGATAGAAGCAACTTTCTGTTCAAAATCGCATTTCATAATAAAGACAAAGGAGTCATCGAAGTACTTTTTAGGAACGGCAGACGCAACTAAAAAAACGCCGCCTCTGACAGCACTTGTATCTAAATACGTGCGAACAAACTGTTCACTGCATTCATTAAATACTTCTTTTGTATCGGCAAATCTCGTCTGATGAAATAAATTGTAGTTTGGATTTGAATCGAGTTCATGACCGGGTTCGACAATGAACCGGCCAATTTTGGTTGGTACTTGTTCAGATTTAGGGTGTCTGTCCACTTTTCGTTTGACGATTTTTTTTAGCTCACCATCTAAAAAGTCCTTCAGCTCACTTTGTTCAAATTCCTCTTGATCTAATGTTTGATAATGCTTGAACCGTTTATTTGCTTGTTCATCTTTGCCTTCGATTTCTACGACAAAGAATGATAGAAAACGTATCGTAAAATCCATTGATTGGTCACCACTTTTTCTTCTTCGGATATGTTGAGTATAGAAAAAGGAGTGAAAATCGTCAACGAATGGAGAAATATCGTGTCATTATTTCCCGAGAAATGTTTAATGAAAAACACTTGATAATAATTATCATTCTTGATAGAATGATAAAAGAAAAGAAGGAACCTGCCAGTTCCTTCATCTCAGAAAAACCTCTTATTTTGTTTCAAATGTTTCGCAATCAGTTTCAGCATTGCGAGTCACATCAGTCATTGTGTTTTTACCAATTTTAATGGTAGAAGCCGTACAGCTGTTATCAGCCCAAAAACGGCAAGAGTTCACTTCACAAAGTACGTTTTGTGCCATGGGAATTCACCTCCGTGATTCATATTGAGAATGAAGCAAGCTGCCACTTGAATTCATTCCATCTAGTAGTCTCTTGATAAAAAGAGGCTGTTTGTGCTGTTGATGCACATGTTTATCATACCATCTACCCTGATAATATACAATTTAAACTTTGAAAGAGCGAGAATACAAATCTCGCTCTTTTTTTATTTGTAAAAATAGTTAAATGCTAGGTGGCATCCTCTCTCATTTCGACATATGAATAGAGTAGATTCAAAACCTGAAGTCGGACAAAGTATGAGGGTACATGTACTGATTTTCCGCATAAAGATAAGGTTTTCAATCAAAAATTTTTCATAGAGAGATGAGGGGAGAAGATGAAAGCAGTCATTCTCTGCGGAGGAAAGGGAACGAGAATGAGTGAGGTCACACAAGCGCTTCCTAAACCACTTGCTATGATCGGAGATCGGCCTATTCTATGGCATATTATGAAAATCTATCAGTATTACGGAGTAGATGAGTTTATCTTATTGCTTGGATATAAAGGAGAGAAGATCAAAGAGTATTTCCTGAACTACGACTGGCGGCATCACAGCATGAAGCTAGATATGGCGACAGGGGAAATGAAGCTTTTAGGAAAGTCAGAGAACTGGAAAATCACCTTTTTAGATACAGGCGAGAATACGATGACAGGCGGACGGTTAAAGCAGGCACAGGACTACATTGGGGATGAGACATTCATGATGACGTATGGTGATGGACTTGCCAATGTCAATATGTTTCATCTGCTGAAGCGTCATCAGGATCTTGGGGCAGCTGCGACTGTCACAGGAATTGAAAAGAAGTCACAGTACGGGACGTTGAAGGTATATAACGGGATGGCACAATCCTTCTCTGAGAAGACAGACAGTATCGGGATGATCAATGGAGGATTTTTTGTGTTGTCTCCAAAGGTATTTGACTATTTGACAGACGATGATCAATGCGTGTTTGAAGCGGAGCCTCTTCAAAATCTGGCGAATGATGGAGAGCTTGCGGTTTATGAGCACCACGGATTTTGGACAGCGATCGATACGTATAAGAACCTGAAGGAAATCAATGGCATGTGGACAAATGGAAAACAACCATGGAAGGTTTGGTGACGGCATGAGCGGATTTTGGAATGGGAAAAACGTATTTGTGACTGGATGTACAGGACTATTGGGAAGCTATCTCGTCAAGGAATTGATTGATCAAGGGGCAAACGTGACGGGACTTGTGCGTGATCAGGTGCCAAGGTCGAATTTATATCAAGGCAGTCAATTTGAAAAGATGAATGTGGTGCAAGGTGCATTGGAGGATATGCAAACGATTGAACGTGCGTTAGGAGAATACGAAATTGATACTGTCTTCCATCTGGCGGCGCAGGCCATTGTTGGGGTCGCAAATAGACACCCTGTTTCTACATTTGAAGCCAATATTTTAGGGACATGGAATGTACTCGAGGCGTGCAGAAGACAGCCGCTGATCAAACGAGTCATCGTGGCATCAAGTGACAAAGCATACGGCGATCAGGAACAGCTTCCATACGATGAAGACATGCCGCTAAATGGGAAACATCCGTATGATGTATCAAAGAGCTGTGCAGATTTAATTTCTCATACGTATTACAACACATATGGTCTTCCAGTTTGTATTACGCGCTGCGGCAATTTATACGGGGGCGGGGATTTAAATTTCAACAGAATCATTCCGCAAACCATCCAGCTTGTGCTAGAAGGAGAAGCGCCGGAAATTAGAAGTGATGGGACATTTATTCGTGATTATTTCTACATTGAAGATGCGGTTAAGGCTTATTTGCTGCTAGCTGAGAAGATGGAGGAAAAAGGGCTCGCTGGAGAAGCCTTTAACTTTAGTAATGAAATTCAGCTGACGGTTCTTGAGCTCGTGGATAAGATTTTAAAGGCAATGGGCAGTGAACTGAAGCCTCGTATTTTAAACCAAGGAACGCATGAGATAAAGCATCAATATTTGTCGGCAGAAAAGGCGAGAAAGCTGCTTGATTGGAAGCCAGACTACTCGATTGATGAAGGTTTAGAGAAGACGATTGAATGGTACCGCGAATTCTTTCAAAAATAGAGGTGTAAGTAGATGAACAGCATATATTGTACGGTTCTATCAAGTGGAAGACTTTATCAAGCCATTGCGTTTTTCTTGTCATTGAAGCAAGTAGAAGATGATGCTGTCATCAAGACGTTATGTATGGATGATGCTGCATTTGATCTGCTTCAAAAAATGAATTTTCCTCATGTTGATCTTGTTCATGTACGGGAGCTCGAAACGCCGGAGCTGCTGGAGAAAAAAGAGGAACGGGATGCCTCGGAATATTGCTGGACATTAAAACCGATGTGGATTGAGTGGTTATTTGAACAGGAGCAGGCAGAAGGAGTAACCTATCTTGATGCGGATTTATTTTTTTATGAGAGCCCGCAAGTGATTTTTCAACATCAGCCGGATGCCTCTGTTTTACTTTCGAGAGGGGATATTGTGATTCCGAGCTTCGATCCTGAGGAAGTGAAAATGCTTCAGAAGCTTTTAGGTCGCTATAACTCTGGCTTCCTGCATTTTAAAGGAGATAAAGCCGGACGAAAATGCCTCAGCTGGTGGAAGGAAGAATGCTTGAAGGAATGCAAAAATGCACCGGGAGAAGGCAAGTTTGGCGATCAAGGATATCTGGATCATATGCCGAATCTGTTTGAAAAAGTGGAGGATATTCAAACAAAAGGCGTGAATATTGGTCATTGGAATTATGGACAGCATTCTTATCGGGAAGAGAATGGACGTATTTTGCTGGAGGCTGGGCAACCGCTCATTTGCTATCATTTCAGCGGCTTTCGTATCGTGAGCAAGGATGAGATGCAGCAAATTCATGAAAAGGGGAGAGATGATCTGCCGTTTTTCCAAGAAGCCTATCGAAACGTGCTGCGCCATGTAATTGAATCTGTTGAGCAGGTCGATCCGCTGTTTAACGGCTATGCCAAATTGGAGGAGGATGACGCATGAATGAGAAGCCAAAGGTAAGCGTCATTATTCCGAGCTATAATGCCAAGGAGCGTTTAGAAGGGAGTCTTTTTTCTTTAACGCTTCAGAATACGGATATTCCGTTTGAGGTCATTGTCACTGATAATGGGTCAACGGACGGCACGATGGAAATGCTTGAGAACATTGAGGTGAATTTCCCGTTTAAAAAGGTGCGTATTCCTGTCAATCAAGGGATAGCCAAGGGGCGCAATCATGCCATTCGCGAGGCGGAGGGAGACCTGCTGATATTCCATGACAGCGATATGCTGGCAGAGCCGCAATTTATTCAAAAGCATGCGGAGGCACATGCTGATCATGAGGACCTTGTCATTTGTGGTGTATGCTGGAAGCGGATTTATCGTTATTTTTACGAAGCATTTGATCAGGATCATATCAATCGGTTGAAAAAGCAAGGCCTGTATAAGCGGAAAATGAATGATAAAACGCCTCTTTTATCAATGAAGGAAGTTGAAAATGGTGCATTTCTAGAGAAAAGCTTCGATTTGCAGTCTGAGTTTATTGATATCCTCAAAGACATTTTGCGCACGTACAACTATGATTTAGGCTCTTATGAGCTGCCGTGGCGATTTTTTATTACGAATAACTCCTCTGTCAAACGCAAGCATGTCATCGCGCTCGGGATGTTTGATGAACAGATCGTTCGGTATGGGTTTGAGGATTATGATTTAGGAATTCGTCTGCATCAGCTTGGTCTCTCCTTTGAATTGCGAGAGGATATCATGAGCGTGCATCAGGAGCATCCAAGTAATTTAACGTCATTTGATGACATCAAATATAACATTTTGTATATGTGCGAGAAGTACAACAATATTGATGCCATTGATGTCCATTTGGCTTTCTCTGGTCCATTTTCTCACACCGTCACAAATGACATTGTGAAAGAGGTTCGGCAGCTGCGTGAAAATCCGGTATTCGATGGTCTGCTCTCTTATTTTTTAGAGCTGCTTCATTTGATCACGGAGCGGAACGTAGGCGTCAAACGGGATAAAAAAGATCAGCTGACCGCTAGACATGTCCCTTTGAAAAAACTGTCCGAGGCAGCGCAGCTTGCGCGGCAGGAATATGGCTGCACAGTGCTTGTAGAAGCCATTCAAGGGCTGACAAAAGAGTTATTACGCGTTGATTTGTTTCAAGTGGATGTGTTGTAGATGGCGTCTTATCATTTTACAACCATTGTGTCGAATACCCATGTTTTTAAGCTTTTGGCGCTGATTCATTCGCTTGAACAAACCGCTCATTCATTCAAGTTGTCTGTTCTATGTGCAGACCCTTTGGCTTACAAGGTGTTAAGTGAATTTCCTCATCCGCACGTTCAATATGAACAGCTTGAAGATATTGAAGATGAGACGCTACGAAAGGCAAAGGATGATCGGACGTTCCATGAGTATTGCTGGACGTTAAAGCCCGTTTTTTTGCTCAAAATCCTTGAGTCCTCAGAAGCGGATTATCTCGCCCATTTGGATACGGATTTGTATTTTTATCATGATCCAGAGGCGATATTTGCAGAGAATCCACTCGCTCATTTATTTTTGACGGATCATATGAATTCCAAGCGGTTCTATCACTTTTATGAGTTATCTGGCCGCTTCAATACTGGATTTGTCGGCTGCCGCAACACAGACGTTGCCAAACGGGCGGTCACACAATGGAAGGAAAACTGTCTTGCACACTGTACAGTCGAAATGGATACAAAAAATAAGACGTATGGAGATCAGCGGTATGTTGAAAGATGGATCGATGATTTTGAAGGGGTCCATGTGGTGACATCTAAAGGAGCCAATGCCGCGATTTGGAATATTGAAAACTACAAGCTTTCAGTTGTGAAAGGGGAAATGTATCTCGACGAATGTCCACTCTTGTTCTATCATTTTTCTGCCTTTACGATCATTGATGAGAATACCTTTAATCTGAATTGGTATTACTATATGACAGAACAAAGGCTTGTGGATCATTTATATATTCCATATGCCGATTTGGTTCATCAAAAAATCAAACAGGTGCAAAAGGTCTTTCCGGAATTCCAGCAAGGGTTTATTGCAAAGAAGCATGTACCTGATACGCATTTTTATGAGATATGAAAAAACCGCTCAATCACTGAGCGGTTTTCTCCTTTTTATGATTCATTCCATTTGGAGATGGTTTGATCGCTAGGTAGTAAGAAGGCCAGGATGCCTAATATCGGTAAAAAGGCGACTCCGATCATGGTAGGCGTTAAACCGAAGGCATCAATGAATGAGCCTAGAGCGACCGATCCGATTGCACCCATACCAAACGCAAGTCCAACCGTTAAACCAGACATTGTGCCAATTTTCCCGGGAAATAGTTCTTGAGCATAAACGACTGTGACAGAGAAGCTTGACGTCAGAATGACTCCAATCAGTCCAAGTAAAACATAGGCAAAAACAGGTCCGGCAAATGGCAGCAGCAAGGCAAGTGGAAAGGATGCCAATAAGGAAATTAAAATCACCGTTTTCTTGCCGAAGCGGTCTGCAAGCGGTCCGCCTAAAAATGTCCCAATTGCACCTAGAATGAGAAATAAGAAAATATAAGTCTGTGATTCTTTAATCGTCAATCCATATTGTTCAATCGCATAAAACGCATAGAAATTTGATATCGCATTCCCATACCAAGAGCGGGCAAAGATGAGAAAGACGATAATGCCAAGTGCTGTGAGTGCTGACTTACGGTGAAGTTCAGATCTTGCAGCTTTTGGTGGAGCTTTTTTCGCTTGAGCTCGAATGGTTTGAAGTCTTCCTGCGTACCATCTTGAAATATAAAGAAGGAAACCGACAGCCATCATTCCAACAATCGTAAACCAAGCCACGCCTGGCTGACCGAGAGGGACGAGCATTAAAGCAGCGATTAGCGGAGCAAAGGCTTGACCTGTATTTCCGCCTACTTGATAGATGGATTGTGCAAGTCCTCGTCTTGGACCAGCTGCCATGTTGGCAACGCGGGAGCCCTCTGGATGAAAAATGGCAGAGCCGAGTCCGATAAAGACAACGCAAAGCAAGATGGTGGCAAAGGAAGGCGCAAACGCAAGCCCGAATATACCGACAGCACTAGAAAATAAAGCAACCGGGAGTGCATAAGGCATCGGCCTTTTATCTGTGTACCACCCAATAGCGGGCTGCATCACGGAGGAGACCATATTTAATGTAAAGGCAATCAGCCCTAATTGTGTAAAGGTCAGCCCCATTGAGCGTTCTAAAATAGGGAACATGGCAGGAATAACGGCTTGCAAAGTGTCATTGAGCATATGGCAAATGCCAATAATCAATAAAATGGGATAAACCGTTGATCCAGTGACAGAATTTTGAGGTTTATCCTTTGTACGAGCAGCAATAGCCAATGAGACTTCCTCCTTTCATTCAACTGTTTTCTATTTTGCATTCTTCTCATTTTATTCATAAGGTGAACTATAAAACAATAGCAAATTGTCATGATTTAGAAAAAAGAGACACAAGCGCTTGTGTCTCTAAATGGTTACTTATAAAAAGTTGCGATGACAGGCTTCATTTTTTGAATAACGAGTCCACTACCACCGCGATTTTTTACACCTTCAATCATGCCGACGAGGACGTAATCTTCTTTTTTAGGATTAAAAGCAAGTAAAAATCCATTTTCAGAACCGTCTGTCGCTCCTTGTTTGCTTTTCAGCTCTGCCGTTCCTGTTTTAGCGGCAATGTCAGCCCCTTCAATTTGTAAGGAGTGAGCTGTACCGTTTGGACTCGTCACGACCTGAGTGAGCGCGTTTTTCACTGTATTTGCCGAGTCTTCTTTGATGATTTGTTTTGGTGATGCTGTTTTCTCATCTTGAACGACTCGAGGATAGACAAGCTTGCCTCCTGTTGCAAATGGAGAATAGGCATGTACTTGTTCAATCGGTGACATGAGTAATTCGCCTTGACCATATGCTGAGTCAGCAAGTAAGATGTCCGATTGAATGCCGTCGTTTGATACTTGTGCTGGTTTCATTGTAAATGGCATGTGCAAATCTTCGCCAAATCCAAATGCTTTCACTTTTTTCTCATAGGTGTCTTTGCCAATTTCCAGTGCTTCCTGTCCGAAGTAAATATTATCTGAGTACACGAGGGCATCAACCATATTTACGTTTTCTTTATCGTGAACTCGTGTAATTCGATAATTGCCCCAAGATTGATCCTTTTGCCATTTCAGTCCATGGATGGTGCGTACTTTATTAGGCTTTGTGACACCTGTTTCCAGCCCGATGGCTGCTGTAATGGTTTTGAATGTAGACCCTGGTGCATACCGGCTCGCATACCGGGCTTGGAATGGGAGATCTGGGTTTTCACTGTATGCCTGATATTGCTTAGGTGTGATCCCGTTTGTCATGAGATTGACATCATAGGAAGGGGCGCTGACAAGCGCTAATAGATCCCCCGATGATGGATTCATGATCGTGACGGCTCCTTTTTCACCTTTCAGCTGTTCATAGGCTTTTTTCTGTAAAGAGGCATCAATGGTCAGCTTCACTGTTTTTCCATCTTGTCGATCTGACTTTTGCAATGTTTCTTCAATGCCTGTTTCATCATGGACGATCAAAATGCTTCCGCCATCTTGTCCGCGCAAGTTTTTGTCAAATGTGAATTCAAGACCGGTTTTGCCAATGATTTGATCTGCTTTTAATGCCGGATTTCTTTTGATATCATCTGCATTTGCTTTCCCGACATAGCCGGTGAGATGGGCGGCGGCTTCGTTATAAGGATAGTAACGCATTTCCTTCGATTGATAGGTGACGCCTTTTATATCCTTTGGAATCGGCTTCTGTTCTAACATTGATTTGAGCGGGACAAACGTGTCGTCTGTGACCCATGCTTGTTTCAGCTGATTGTCGATTAGTTCTTCATCTAAATCAAACGCCTTGCTGATTTTTTTGATATTGCGTTCTTTTTCTTCCCCTGTGCCAAGCTTTCCTGGGATGATGCCAAGTGCGCTTCCACCAGTTGTTTCTGCTAGGGTACGCCCTTTTCGATCGACGATGTTTCCACGGACAGCAGGGTCTGATTTGACCTTGATGGTATCTCCCTTCTCCATTTGCGGGAAGATGAGATTTGGCTTCCAGTCGACTTTCCATTTGTCATCTTCTTCTGAGAGAACGCCCTTGTAAGAAAGCTTGTGCAGCTTGCCCAATGACGTTTTCATTGTCACATCATAGGAAAATTGATACCCATTTCCTTTGTCCTGTTTTTCAACATTGAGCTTTGATATGTTCAGATCATAAGCACCAATTCCGTTAAAGATATTGTCGTATTTTTCGGCTAGTTGTTTTTTTGAGAAGTCATTGGCTTTCAAAGACGCACTTGTTACCTCATCAGCCAGCCTTGTAAAGTCTTTCTTCTCCATTTGTTTCGTAAAGGATTGAGCCGCTTTTAAAGCTTCTTTTTCTTTTGAAAAAAGAGAATCTTTTAAGAAAAAGAAAGCAGCAGCAACTACGATGATACTAAGAATGGGGATCATGACTTTTTTCTGTTTCCAAAATGATTTTCGTTGATCCGTATACAATGAAAACACCTCAATTTTTGATTAGATCCTCTATATTTTACAGTGATTGGTCGTGATTTGTATAGTTTCTCCTATGAAAATAGACCAAGGCACGATGTCATGGTTTTGGGAAAGGGACGAAAATGATAGCTTGTTTCTATGAAAGATATCTTCATTTTTTCTTATGATTTAAAGGATTTCTTAAGAGATCATCGAATGTGAAAAAATAGAAAAATATACAAACGCTTTCAATAGGGGGAATTGTTATCGTTTATAAAAAGGTGAATGTGATTGGACTTGTTCTTGGACCGGCACTCTTCTTGCTCATTCTTTTTCTCATACCTGAAAATGAATTGACCTATGCTGCGAGGGTAGTCTTGGGCATTACCGCTTGGACGGCTACATGGTGGGTGACAGAAGCACTGCCCATACCTGCAACATCTTTATTGCCCATCATCCTACTGCCGACACTTGGCGGGCTTTCTATGGAACAGACATCAAGAGCTTATGGAGATCCGATCGTTTTTATGTACATGGGAGGATTTATGATTGCAATTGCCATTGAAAAATGGAATCTGCATAGAAGAATGGCCTTACACATTTTAAGGGTGATTGGCACACGAAGTGACCGCATTGTATTAGGTATCATGATTGCGACTGCTTTTTTATCTATGTGGATTTCAAATGCAGCGACAGCCCTGATGATGCTTCCGGTGGCACTGGCTGTGATTAAAGAGGTCAAGGCTAATGACATCTTAGCTGGTCCATCTCTTGAGCGATTCAGTAAAAGTATTTTATTGTCGGTTGCGTATTCAGCGTCAATTGGTGGTTTGGCAACACTTGTTGGGTCTGTGCCAAATGCTGTGTTTGCTGCAATGTCAAAAAAGCTATTAGATCGGGAAATTATGTTTTTTGAGTGGTTTTTGTTTGGTTTTCCTGTTGCGATGATTCTGCTCATTCTCTTATTTCTGTATTTGACCAAGGTACAGTTCAAAGTAGAGCACACAGGTGAAATGAGTGTAACGTTCATTCGAAAGGGATTAGAGAATTTAGGGAAAATGAAACAAGAGGAGAAATGGGTGTTTGGTGTTTTTCTTATGACGGCGTTTTTGTGGATTTTTAAGCTCTTTTTGTTTGGAGGGATCACCGTATCTGATACATCTATCGCCATTTTCGGTGCTATGCTGTTATTTCTCATTCCAGCAACAAACGGAGAGAGAATATTAGAATGGCAGGATATGAAACAGCTACCATGGGGGCTGTTGCTTTTATTTGGAGGTGGGCTTTCACTCGCTACGGGCTTTGCAGAAACCAATCTAACAGGATGGATCGGGGAAAATCTACAGCATTTAAATGGGCTTTCGTATATCATGCTATTGATCATTTTAACGGGAGCGATTTTGTTTATGACTGAAATTATGTCAAATACAGCTGTTGCCAATATGATTATTCCGATTACGGTAGGGCTTGGGCTTGCGATTGGCATCGAGCCCTATGGGTTAATGGCTGCGGCTGCTTTGGCTTCCTCATGTGCGTTTATGCTGCCGATTTCCACACCGCCAAATGCTGCTGTCTTTAGTGCGGACGTGCTGAAAATATCTGATATGGTCAGGGCAGGCTTTTGGTTAAATATCATGAGTATTGTGGTGATTGTCCTTGCGGTGTATTTCTGGCTCCCGATTGTGCTTAAAAGTTGAGCGGGTTAAGATGATGGCTTTGATCGAATCGAGACTGTCGGTGTTTTTGTTTCTTTTGGCTTCGGTGGAGGTGCTGATTTTTTGATGTGCGTGTCCTTTGGCGTATAATAGGTTGCCCCAATATTGAGCCTGCCTTGAAGCTGATCAATGGAAAGCTCCCCAAACTCTAAATGGTAATCAATTTTGTCCACATGCAGGGATTCGATATGAATGTGTGTATCCTCTGAGACAGGAGAAGCTGGTGCGGACATTTTTTGCTCGAGAGCGGTGAGCCTTTTCTCCAGCTCGGTGACAGAGGGGGATGGACTGGATTCAGTTTTTTTAAAGAGTGATAGAATGAAATGTTTCAAGTAGACCACAACCTTTTCTTCTGCCTTGATCTAGTCTATGGAAAAGCTGTGAGATATATACTTATAGAGATGACAAGAAAGGGGAGAAGTACATGCTGCCTACTCATATACACATAGCCCATATGAAAACGAACTCGATAGGCACAGGATCATCCATGACGTTTGGTTCGACGTTTGTTCGCAATCATTGCAGTACGATCAAAAGGAACAATGGCTTTGGGGAACAGAATGCTGATGGCGTGATCACGATCCTGCCGATTGAATCGATTGATGATCGTGATCAAATCGACGCCGTGAGTATCAATATTCGTCATCTATGATAATAGCAGTCGCTTTTCCTTCATCCTTTTGCAGCCTGATATAAAGTACACCGTCTTTAAAGGCCGCATTCATTTGTCCAAGAATCATTTCTGGAAGCCGGATTTTCTTTTCAAACGGACCATACTTCCCCTGCTTTTGGCGAAAATCCTGCTCATTAAAAAAGGAAAGACGCTGTCCTTTCACAACCAAATATTCACCATATGATAACACTTGTACATCTTCCTTTCGATAGCCAGGTAAATAAATTAAGTACTGAATTTCTGTCGCGGTTTCCACCATGTCGATTGGTGGAAACGACGCGTCTGGGCCGCGCTGATCCTGCTGAGTGAATGTAAAGGGAGACGGACCATTTGCCATAAAGGGAGATCTTTGCTCATCATCGAAGATCATTTTCCAAAAATCATCCCCATGCATTTGCTGGGCAATATCCATCCACTGCTTCATTTTTTCGAAGTCCATGTGAAGACCTCCTGTTAACATACTTGATGGGTGCTTGCATATACCTATAAAAAGGAGGTTTATCTGTGGTTCAACCAACTCCGTATATCAATATTAATATTTTCATGTTAAAAATTAATTCCTTTGAAAATGCATCGGCGGTGAATGTCGGACAAAATTTGTTAGCAGAGTGGCAAAACTCAGATAAAAAAAATCAGGGGTACGGACAAAATTTTGGAGATGCGAGCGGTTTTGTCGGGACAAAAAGCCATGTAGATGATCGAGATCAAGTGGACTCACCTGCCTCTTTTTCACCAGTAGCTAAACCCATTCAAAGGAAGTGACGTGTGATGTTATTCTCACCCTCAGTCGTCAATGTCGGTGCTTTTAAAATCAATGCAATGGATCGGGGTGCATCACTGACGCTAGGTCCTTATCAGCAGATCGATTATTTTCTCTCAATGAAATTGAACCAAGGATTTGGAGAGGACAATGGAGATTGTTCACCGCTTGTCATACCGATTTCAAGCGTGTTAGATCCAGATATGGTGGACTCAAATTCAGTCAAAAACAGCGTGGTTTAAGCAAAAAAAAGAGACCGGGAATCCCCGTGTCTCTTTTCTAATTTGTTTCATTCAGATGACTTTTTCGTCTTGCATAGGTGAAATAGACAACGACACCAATGGCCACCCAGATCAGGAAGGCTCTCCATGTCTCCCATTTCAGTGTAGCAGCCAATATCATACAAATGACCGCACTAATAATGGGAAGGTAAGGTACAAAAGGTACTTTAAAAGCTGTCTTCATATTCGGATGTTTTTTCCGTAGTACGATCACAGCGATAGAGATCACCGTAAAGGCTGCAAGTGTACCGATGCTGACTAAATTCGCTAGCGTAGATAAGTTAACGAATCCAACGATACATGCCGCAACAGCACCTGTGAGCCAAGTGTTGGCAACTGGTGTTTTCGATTTTGGATGAACGTTTGAAAAGATTTTCGGCATGAGTCCATCTCGGCTCATGGCAAAGGTTAAGCGAACTTGAGCATAAACAAGTGCAATTAACACTGTCGTAATCCCGATAATAGCACCTGCGGATATAATGCCCGCCACACTATTCAGGCCAACAACTTGAAGAGCAAATGCGACAGGGTCACTGACATTCAGCTTCGTATAGTGAACCATGCCTGTTAAGACGAATGAAACACCAATGTATAAAATCGTACAAACACCGAGCGCACCGATGATTCCGATTGGCATCGCCTTTTGAGGATTTTTGACTTCTTCAGACGCATTAGCGATTGCATCAAATCCAAGGTAAGCAAAAAAGACAGTCGCCGCTCCAGCAATCACGCCGTGAAAGCCCATCGGCATAAAAGGTGTCCAGTTTTCAGGTTTGACGTAAGCAAAGCCAGAAATGATAAAGAGAAGGACGATGGCAATTTTAATCAGCACAATGATGTTATTCAGCTTCGTACTTTCTTTGACGCCTCTTGAGACGATAAAGGTGATGAGCAAAATAATGAGTGCGCCTGGAAGGTTAAAGACGGCTCCATCAGCGGCTCCAGGTGCAGCTGATAATGCCTTCGGTATGTGCAGACCGAATCCACTGAGCAGTGATTGAAAATAGGACGACCATCCGCTTGCTACAGCAGAGAGCGCAATGACATATTCAAGCATGAGATCCCAGCCCATTAAGAAGGCGAGAAATTCCCCAAGTGTTGCGTAGGAATACGTATAGACGCTTCCTGACACAGGAATGGACGAGGAGAATTCAGCGTAGCAAAAAGCAGCAAGGGCGCATGCGATCGCAGCTAAAATAAAAGATATAATAATCGCAGGTCCCGCATCTTTCGCAGCAGCAACCCCCGTAATCACAAAGATACCAGTCCCGACCACGCAGCCAATGCCAAGCAAGATTAAATCAAACGTATTTAACGATCGGCTGAGCCGCTTCGTTTGACTTTCAAGCATGAGCTGGTCGAGAGACTTTTTTCGAAATAAAGAACTCATGTTGACCTCCTAATGGATAAATCTTTTCGTAAGACGAGTGTTAGTATATGCTGAAATGATAATTTAGTCAATTGGTTGGAGAACGCTTTAAATCGCTAAAGTATTAAACGCCACAATCGAATTTGTGCTTAAAAAGAGACATCCGCCAAGAGATGGAAGGCGGATGTGGCGATAGATAGTCTATGTCTATTTAGTAAATATTTTTTCATTATACAGCACACTTGGATGAGTGGGGTTATGGGCGGCGGAGGCAAGGTGATGTGTTTTGGCTTTCTCCAAATTGCCGAGCTGATAATAACAATAGCAAAGCTGAAGGTGAGGATACCACGTTTTATACTGTGTGAGTGTGAAGGCTGCTTCGTTTTCAGGAGCCTTCAGCGCCTGCTCATACCAAAAGATCGCTGCCTGATGTTTATTTTGAATTTTTAGATGATCCCCGATCCGGCAGCAAAATTCTGGCCGAGGCTGATCATATAAGAAAGAACGTAATAATGAGGATAAAGCCGCTTCCTCGAAACCTACCGCATAATAGCAGTCGGCTAAATATTGGCATGCGCGAATTTCATCCTCAATCCAGCACTGTTTTGTCGCTAAAAATTCATGATAAAAACGAATCGCTCTGACATGCTGCTTGTTATCTCTTAATTCATTGGCAAAGTAAAAGAGATCACGGGGTGTCATGTTCTCTCCCTTTGCCAGCATATCTTCATAAATTCGCAAGTTGCGCCCAGGCTCACCAGCGGTTGTTTTCTTACGCTTTTGGTGTGTGACGGCGATATCGGCTGGAAAGATGTTGCCATACACTTGAAGATACTCATGAACGGCTCCGTACCATTGAAAGTTTAAGGCACGCTTCACTAGGCGATTTCTTCTATATTTAAAATTCACCCGACCGTCTTCATCAAATCCCACATGATAAAACATCGAGACGGCATCTACCGAAGGATCGAGTGTCTCTTTGAGCTGAAGAAATTTTTGACGGTCTTCTTCTAGCAGAACATCGTCTGCATCAAGCCATAAAATATACTCTTTCGTTGCACGTGAGAAAGCGAAATTGCGGGCTTTGGCAAAATGCTGAACCCATTCGAAATCAAGTACCTGTGCTGAAAAGGAGTGAGCAATCTCCTTCGTACGATCTGTTGAACCTGTATCAACGATGATCATCTCATCGACAATGTCTTGAACAGAGGAGAGGCAGTCCGCTAACACCTCCTCTTCATTTTTCACGATCATACATAAGCTAATGGTTACCATCTTTAGATCACCTCTTCATAGTGTATCGAGCAGCAAAAGGAAACATTCTTTTCAGCAGCAGGTTTTTTAAAACTAGTTTTCTGCTACTGGCTGATTTAGAATAAAGGAAGAATCTATGTAAGGGCTGATAAAAATGAGTTTATTGAATGTTGAAGGATTATATAAAACCTATGGCGAGAAAACGCTGTTTGATCATATTTCTTTTCATATAGAACCAAAGGAACGCATCGGATTGATTGGACCAAACGGAACAGGAAAGTCAACGCTCCTAAAGGTCATTGCAGGACTTGAATCGTTTGAGGAGGGTGACATCACGAAGGCAGGGACACTTGATATCGAATTTCTTGAGCAGGACCCTGAAATGAACGGGGATGAAACGATTCTCGATTACATTTTTTCTGGAACAGCACCCATGATTCAAACGATGAAGGCATATGAACAGGCACTCGCTGATTTAGAGCATGATCCGCAAAATGAAGCAAAACAAGAGGCGCTCATGCGCATGCAAAATCGAATGGATCAGGAAGACGCATGGGATGCGAACCTGTCAGCCAAAACGATTTTGACAAAGCTTGGCGTCAAAGATGTGAGCCGTTCTGTTCATGCCTTATCAGGCGGACAGAAAAAGCGTGTCGCGATTGCTAAAAATTTAATTCAGCCTGCGGGATTGCTGATTTTAGATGAGCCAACCAACCATCTCGATAATGCAACGATTGAATGGCTCGAAGGATATTTGAGTCAATACAGCGGTGCTGTCATTCTGGTGACGCATGATCGTTATTTCCTCAACCGGGTGGCCAATCGGATTTACGAATTGAATCAAGGACAGCTTTATACGTATAAAGGAAATTATGAAGTCTTTTTAGAAAAAAGAGCGGAACGAGAAGCAGAGGCTCAGGTGAAAGAAACGAAGCGTCAAAACTTACTCAGACGCGAGCTTGCATGGCTGAGAAGAGGGGCAAAAGCAAGAACGACGAAGCAGAAAGCACGCATCGGCAGAGCCGAAGAGCTGATGGATCAAAAAGGGCCTGATGCGAAGGGAGAGCTGGATTTCGCCATCGGTTCCCATCGCCTAGGAAAACAAGTCATAGAGGCAGAAGACTTATCGATTTCCTTTGCTGGCCAGAACCTTGTGGAGCGGTTTACAGACTTAGTCGTGCCGGGCGACCGGATTGGATTTATCGGACCGAATGGAGTCGGAAAAACGACGCTACTCAACTGTCTAGCGGGTAAAATTGAACCGACTTCAGGACAATTGACGATTGGACAAACCGTTCGTATTGGCTATTACACGCAGGATCACAAGGAAATGGATGAAGAGCTGACGATCATTGAATACATCAAGGAAACAGCTGAAATCGTTAAGACATCTGATGGCGCCATAGTGACAGCAGAGCAAATGCTGGAACGGTTCCTATTCCCAAGATCCATGCAGCGGACGTTTATTCGCAAACTGTCAGGGGGAGAACGCCGCAGACTGTATTTACTGAAAGTCTTAATGGAAGAACCGAATGTTCTCTTTCTAGATGAGCCGACGAACGATCTTGATACGGAGACACTTAGCATTTTAGAGGATTATTTAGAACAGTTCCCTGGCGTTGTCATGACCGTATCGCATGATCGTTATTTCTTAGACCGAGTGGTTCACCGTCTGCTTGTCTTTGAAGGAAATGGCCGCATTTCACACTACCAAGGTGCTTACAGCGATTACATGGAGCAAGAAAAAGAGGCGAAGCGGACAGAGACAAAGCCTGCTGAGAAACAAGTAGAAGCGGCGCCTAAAAAGAGAAAAAAACTTTCTTATAAAGATCAGCTTGAATGGGACGGAATTGAAGACCGGATTCAGGCATTAGAGGAAAAACATCAGCAGCTTGAAGCCAGCATTGCAGAAGCAGGCAGTGATTTTGGGAAAATTCAAGAGCTGATGGACGAACAAAAAGCCGTTGCTGAAGAACTAGAACAAGCAATGGACCGCTGGACAGAACTGTCGATCATGATTGAGGAATTAGAGGGTTAATCCTAATATGAAACCTGTAGAACATTCTACAGGTTTTTTGCTTTACATCAAAACACGAGAGAATCAAGAACTCAAACATTTACGTTTACGTTAAGGTTATAAAGGTGTATAATAAATCATGAATTGATGAGCAGGAGGCACTGGCAATGGAATGGATGAAAATTGATCAAGTGGCGAAAAGAAGCGGGCTGACGAAACGGACGATTCGTTTCTATGAAGAGATTGGTTTATTATCAGCACCAAAGCGGACAGAGGGCGGTGTCAGACTGTACTCAGAGGACGACATGGAAGAACTAGAAAAAGTAATGCAGGCAAAAGAGGTACTCGGCTTTTCTTTACAAGAGCTTCAATCGTTTATGGAAATAGGAAAGCAGTTAGAGCTGAATAAAGAAGGCTACTTGCTGTCGCTTGATCCGAAGGAACGATTAGAGAAGCTGTTAGATATGGATGCGCAGCTGACTGTGCAGCATCAATTGATTACAAAAAAGCTTGAAACGATTCAATCCTTTAAAAAGGATCTTGAAACGATGAAAGATAAAGCGGCTCATGCAATTGAGCAATTACAAAAATAAACACCTCTGTGTGTTTATTTTATTTTGTCAACATTTGAAGGAAAGGTTCTGATGGAATGAAGGAAGAAGAAGTGTTAAAACAGCGTACAAGTCTGCTTAGACAGCCGAAGGCCGTCTGGGCTGTTGCCTTTGCATGTGTGATTTCATTTATGGGGATAGGACTTGTGGACCCGATTTTGCCGGCCATTGCATCACAATTAGATGCATCTCCAAGTCAGGTCTCTCTTTTATTTACGAGCTACTTACTTGTGACCGGCTTTGTGATGTTTTTTACCGGCTTTCTCTCTAGCCGGATTGGTGCGAAATGGACGTTATTAATCGGACTTATTTTTATTATTGTCTTTTCTGCTTTAGGCGGTACCTCTTCAACGATTAACGAATTAATCGGCTTTAGAGGCGGATGGGGCATCGGGAATGCCTTATTCATTTCAACGGCTCTCTCTGTCATTGTTGGCGTGTCTGTTGGAGGAAGTGCGAAGGCCATTATTTTATACGAGGCTGCACTAGGTCTTGGGATTTCGGTTGGACCACTGCTTGGGGGAGAGCTTGGGACGATCTCTTGGCGCGGACCATTCTTTGGCGTTGCGGTATTAATGCTTGTTGCTCTTTTAGCCATTACGTTTATGCTTCCACCGATGCAAAAACCTCAGAAAAAGGTGAAATTATTCGAGGCTGTCGGGGCGTTAAAATATAAAGGGCTTTTAACGATGGCATCTGCCGCTTTCTTATACAATTTTGGTTTCTTTGTGCTTTTAGCATATTCGCCATTTGTGCTTCATCTGGATGAGCATGGTCTTGGTTATGTCTTTTTTGGATGGGGACTATTTTTAGCTGTGACATCCGTCTTCTCAGCGCCGGTCATTCATCGCAAGCTTGGGACATTGACTTCTCTTGTGGTTCTGTTTGCTTCGTTTGCTGTGATTTTATTCGGTATTGGGATCTGGACTTCACATGTAGTCGTCGTCATCTGCGGAATTGTCATTGCTGGGGGTATTCTTGGCATGATCAATACTGTGCTCACGACCGCTGTGATGGGATCAGCACCGGTTGAGCGTTCCATTGCTTCATCCTCTTACAGTGCTGTACGGTTTATTGGGGGCGCGATTGCTCCTTGGATTGCCGGCGTACTTGCTGAATCTTATACAGCAAGCACCCCTTACTATGTGGGGGCGGCTGTCGTTCTGTTAGGTATGATCATCCTGCTGATTGGTCGTAAGCATCTCATCAATATTCAAGCAGGTCATTAAATAGAAAAAGCCATATATCTGCATCACATATATGGCTCAGCGTGTAGACAAACCCTCGCATTCTTTGTCAGGACTGCGTTCCGGTGCTCACGAATGTTCAATTCGCTCCACTCCGGTACTCGTCCTTCCTAGACTTCAAAGGTTTTCTATCATGCTGAAAAGAAGACAAAGGGCTAAAATAAAGATCATTTTAGCCCTTTGTCAACAATCTGAAGCCTATAATACTTTGGTCGTCCAAGATTCGCAATTCCAAGTTTCAGTGGCTACATCTTGATAAAATTCAGGTTCGTGAGAGATCAATAAGACGCTCCCTTTGTATTCCTTTAATGCACGTTTTAGTTCTTCTTTTGCATCGACATCCAAGTGATTGGTCGGCTCATCGAGAACAAGTAAGTTGGTTTCTTCGTTGATCAGCTTGCAAAGACGGACTTTTGCTTTTTCTCCTCCGCTTAATACAGACACGCGGCTTTCAATATGCTTTGTCGTTAATCCGCATTTTGCAAGAGCGGCTCTCACTTCATATTGCGTGTAAGAAGGGAAGGTGCCCCATACCTCTTCAATACAGGTGTTGCTGTTTTGCTCTTTTACTTCTTGCTCAAAGTAGCCAATATGAAGGAATTCTCCGCGTTCCACCTCACCCGAAATTGGCGAGATTTCTCCAAGGAGACTTCGCAGCAATGTCGTTTTTCCGATCCCGTTAGCGCCGTATAACGCAATTTTTTGCCCGCGTTCCATTTTCAGATTTAATGGACGAGAGAGCGGTTCATCATAACCAATGACCAAATCTTTTGTTTCAAAAATCAATTTCCCAGAAGTCCGTGCCGTCTTAAAGTGGAATTCAGGCTTTGGCTTTTCTGCTGCGAGTTCAATCATATCCATTTTATCCAGCTTCTTCTGACGGGACATGGCCATATTTCTTGTGCTGACACGTGCTTTGTTTCTTGCAACAAAGTCCTTTAATTCAGCGACTTCCTGCTGCTGCCTTTTATAAGCTGCTTCAAGCTGCTGCTTTTTGACTTCATACACTTGTTTAAATTGATCATAATCACCAACATAGCGCGTGAGCTCTTGATTTTCAACATGATAGATCAAGTTAATGACGCTGTTTAAAAACGGAATATCATGTGAAATGAGGATAAACGCATTTTCATATTCCTGTAAATAGCGCTTCAGCCACTCAATATGCTGCTCATCTAAATAGTTGGTCGGCTCATCGAGGAGGAGAATTTCTGGCTTCTCTAACAGCAATTTCGCAAGCAATACTTTTGTACGCTGCCCGCCGCTCAGCTCCGTCACATCACGGTCTAGCCCGAGATCCGTTAACCCAAGACCTCTGGCTATTTCTTCAACCTTGGAATCAATGATATAGAAATCATTGTTTGTGAGCGCATCTTGAATAACGCCCACTTCCTCTAACAGCTTTTCCAGCTCATCAGGATCGGCTTCACCCATTTTGCCGTAAATGTCATTCATCGCTGCTTCCATGGAAAATAAATAGTGGAATGCATCCTGAAGGACTTCGCGGATCGTTCTTCCCTTTTCTAGCACAGTGTGCTGATCAAGGTAGCCAACACGGACATTTTTTGCCCATTCGACTTTTCCTGCATCTGGCTCCAGCTTGCCAGTAATAATATTCATAAACGTTGACTTTCCTTCACCGTTGGCGCCAATTAAGCCGACATGCTCGCCTTTTAATAAACGGAAGGAGACTTCGTGAAAAATGGCTCTGTCGCCAAAGCCATGGCTTAAATCTTTAACAGATAATATCATTTTTTACACCTCAAATAGATTCAAAACGGCTAGTGCCTCTCATGATTATATCGAACTGTCCGGCTCGATAAAAGCATCAAAAGAAAAATTGCGTTTCAAAGCTGATTTTGAGATACTAAAGGATAGATTGAATGAGGATAAAGGAGATCGACATGATAGAAAATTGGGCATTTTTGAAAGAAGCAAAGCCATTTATACAAGAGAACTTCCAAGCGGCTGGCTTTGAAAAACCAACAGCTATACAAGAAAAAACAGCAGAATGGATTACGGAGAAGCGTGATGTGATTGCAGAATCGCCTACGGGAACGGGGAAGACACTGGCGTATGTGTTGCCGCTTTTAAATAAAATCGATGTGAATATCAAGCACCCGCAAGTCTTAATCTTGGCACCTTCAAGAGAGCTTGTGATGCAAATTTTTGATGTCGTGCAAGAGTTCAAACAAGGATCAGACATCAAAGCGATCTCCTTGATTGGTGGAGCGAACATTAAAAAGCAGCAGGAAAAACTAAAGAAACACCCGAACATCGTTGTCGCAACACCTGGCCGTGTACAAGAATTAATCAAAATCAAGAAACTGAAAATGCACGAAGTCAAAACGATCGTGCTAGATGAAGCAGATCAGCTTCTTGTGCCAGAGCATATGAAAACGATCCAAGCGATCATTAAATCCACATTAAAAGAAAGACAAATTCTTTGTTTCTCTGCGACCTTAAAAGACGAAACGGTTCAACTGATTAAAGAAATGACGTCTGAACCAGAAGTATTGAAAATTGCCAGAAGTGAGGAAGAAGCGCAGAAAGTAGGACACTATTATCTATTATGTGACCAGCGTGACAAAGTGAAACTACTGCAAAAGCTATCACGGCTTGAGGACATGCAGGCGCTCGTTTTTGTGCGTGATATTACGAATTTAAGCATTTATGCAGAGAAATTAGCATATCACCATGTCGACCTCGGTGTCCTTCATAGTGAAGCGAAAAAAGCAGAGCGTGCTATCATCTTAAAGGAATTTGAACAGCGTGAATTCCCGCTTCTTCTTGCAACGGATATCGCAGCAAGAGGCATCGATATTGACGATCTGCCGTATGTGATCCATGCCGACCTGCCAAACGAAGAAGGCTATATCCACCGTTCAGGCAGAACCGGTCGCGCAGGAAAAGAAGGGGCTGTCATCAGTCTTGTCACACCTCAAGAGCAATCAATGCTGAAAAAAATGGCGAAAAAGCTGAATCTTTCGCTTCAGGAAATTGTTTATAAGCAAGGCCAGCTGCATCTTGCGCCAAAGCAAGCATAGAAAAAGGACCCTTCCACATGGAGGGTCCTTTCTTTTTATGAAATTTTGACAAGCTGTTTTCCGACATTTTCCCCTTTGAATAGTCCGAGGAATGCATCAGGAATGTTGTCAAAGCCTTCAATGATTGTTTCTTTGTAAGTCAGTTTGTCTTCTTTTACCCATTGTGCGAGATCTCTTGCTGCTTCTTCAAAACGATCTGAATAGTTGGCAACAATGAAGCCTTGCATCAATGCGCTTGTTTTAATGAGTTTTGTTTGCACACGCGGTCCGATGTCCTCGCTTGCGCTAATGTTATAAGACGAAATCGCGCCGCACACTGGAATACGTGCGAAGCGGTTCAAATGATTCATCACAGCATCAGATATTTCGCCGCCTACATTGTCAAAATACACATCGACGCCGTTAGGGCATGCCTTTGCAATAGCATCATCTAAGTCATTTGTTGTTTTATAATTAATCGTTTCATCAAAACCCAGTTCTTTTAAATAAGCCAGCTTATCATCAGATCCCGCAATCCCAACGACGTGAGCGCCTTTGATCTTAGCAATTTGCCCAACAACGGAACCAACAGCACCTGCGGCCCCAGAAATGACAACGGTCTCGCCTTCTTTTGGCTGACCAATCGCAAGAAGACCGAAATAAGCGGTTTGCCCTGGCATGCCTAAAATGCCTAAATAATAGGACAATGGCGCAATGGATGGATCAATTTTAGTCAGAGATTCAGCTTTGGCTGTAGAATATTCTTGCCAGCCAAGGAATCCAAGAACAAAATCACCTTTTTCAAATTGAGACGATTTAGACTCGACAACTTCTCCGACAACACCGCCCTGAATCACTTCATTTAGCTTGAATGGAGGTGTATAGGATTTTGTATCCTGCATTCGTCCTCTCATATAAGGATCTACAGAAACATATTTCGTTTGAATCAAGACTTCACCATCTTGCGGCACAGGTATATCGACTGTTTCAAAATGAAAAACATCTTTTGTAGGTAATCCTTGTGGACGTTTGGCTAATTGAATTTGCTTTTGTTGACTCATGTCAAATCCTCCCTTTCACTTGCAACCTAGATTTACATTAACATGATGCTTCTTTTCATTCAAAACATACGGTCTATTTCAAACACATACAAAAAAGCAGCCGCCATCTCAGAGATGAGGACTACTTTTTTGGAAGTCAACAGAGAGGAGCGGTGGCAGACAGCCAAACAGCTGATACACGTCCGCATCACGTTCTTTTAATAAATATTCGTTCGCATTTTGCATGGAGGCTTTCATCATATCGCGCGTCACAAAAGGAAAAAGGATATTCAAGTATGAGGACAACAGGTCTTGTGGATCTTGTTCAATTGACTCGATATCTCCAATGTTAATAATGATGGAAAAGAGATAATCAATGGAGATGCGAAAGTGCTGTTCAGCAAACAATGTAAGCGGCTTTGCTTTTGCTTCTTCAGGATTCCACTTTTGAAAAAGCTGTTTTACCAAATCACTGACAACCCAAGCATTAAACTGCTGCTCCGCTGAAAAGTAATACATCAGCTCTACCTCATTTCTAGCCTCCAGTACAAGAATTGTACACCAAAATAGCAGGGATGAACATAAATATTTCTGAAAATTTAGTCATTTTTACAGGGTTTTTGTCAAAAATAAGTCAATAGGCATGGCTAGTACACAATGTAAAATGGATGTGCTCAAGGAAGGTTTAATGATAAAAGTGACGGGTAAAAGATTCGTAAGACGCTAAAGGAGGAATATAAAATGAAACCTGTTGTAAGAGAGTATTCAAATGATGAAACACTTCAAAGAGATGTAGAGCAATTAAAATCACTCGGTGTTGCAAGAGAGGACATTTATGTTCTGTCCCATGACGATGATCGTACAGAGCGTATTGCTGGAAACGCAGATGCCAATACGATAGGTCCAAGAGAAGTTGGACTGAAACATGCTGTTGGGAACATCTTTAGTAAAAAGGGCGATGAGCTCCGAAATAAAATCCATGAAATTGGTTTCTCTAAAGAAGAAGCTGAAACATTTGAAGAACATTTAGACGAAGGGAAAGTCCTT
Source organism: Bacillus sp. FSL K6-1145 (assembly GCF_038003425.1). NCBI lineage: Bacteria > Bacillati > Bacillota > Bacilli > Caryophanales > Bacillaceae > Bacillus > Bacillus sp. FSL K6-1145. The sequence goes on from NZ_JBBOPC010000001.1 coordinate 771,680, forward strand.
CTCTTTGTGACAGACCATGAAAAAGTGAAAACTTGGGCATAATCGCCAACTGAAAAAAGTCTCTTACTTTCGTAAGGGGCTTTTTTTCATGCCTTCATCTCTGAAGGAGAGGATGCATCTTTTTTCCTATATTAAGAAAAAACAGCAGATTGGAATAAACAGTAAATCATCTAATTGAAAATGCAGATATACCAAAGAAAATGATAGGAAATGAGAAAGGAATAGTCAAAATATCACAAAAATCTATTCGGGAAATAATTATTGTATCTTTCAATTTTGTTTCAAAATGTAATGGGAATCTTGTGTAATTTAGTAGATAAATTTCTTAGTTCTATTGGTTTATGTTGTGTTTTTATGTAGAAATAAGTGTTTTGAGGTCAAAAAACCACGAAAAATACCTGTATTTTCAATTAGAAAATTCATTTTAATGTTTAGGAAATAATTTGTTGACAAAATAATCTAAAAACAATATATTTGGCTTATTCCAGTTGTTATGGAAGTAGTTGTTAAATTTCTGATGGGTTTATTCTAGGCACACTCTAGTGATAGGTGGTGGCATAAAACCAAGGTAAAAGCACTCGGGAAATTTCTACTAAAACACAAGAAAATGGTTTTTTACATGAAGAAGAAATGATAGTCGATTTAAACAGTAGATGATCTTTCTACTATGATCACTTTGCAAGAGATAATTAAAAGACGTCGTATTCCTGCACAATAGAGAAAGCGTTTTCAAGAAAGGCAGTGAGTTGATCGAACGGTGAAGGAGGTGAACTCATATGAAAAAAAGAGAGAACAAGCTGAGGCGCTGCAGCTGTCAAATGGCTGCATATGAGGATGCATGCTGAAAAAGAAGAGTGAACATGTGGGATGCTTCTCTCCTTTTTCAGAAAATAGATTTCCTAAAAAATCCATCTTTCATTTTAACATAAGGTGTTTGGCTTGAAAATGACCTTTGCCCGGAAAGTCGATTTTAAATAGAAGGAGGTCCTGTGATGAAAAAGGCTTTATACCATGAAGACAGTGGGTTGTATCTAGAAAAAATGCGAATGGCATTTCAAGAACATTATGAGAAAAGAACAGATATGTGGTCTACTGATCCATCTTTAACAGATGCAGCCGTGGTGTCACTAAAGGCATGGCGTTCAAGGGAAAAGAATGCACTTGCTTCTGTGCTGGATATCGGGTGCGGGAACGGCCGGGCACTTGAACATTTAAGTGGGCTTTCCGCATATGTCGGCATCGACCTGTATGAGCATGAGGAGTGGGTAGGATTACAGAAAAGAGAAACGGTTCCTGTCCATTTTGTTCATCAAGATTTTATGTCCTGGTCGATGGGCCAGGGTCGAGGGATGCAGTTTGATTTAATTTTAGATCATGGCTGCTTTCATCACCAGCACCCTGATGATCATGAGCGTTATTTAAAACAGGTTTCCTCTTTGCTTCATGAAGGCGGCGTCTTCTCACTTGTTGTATGGGGAGAAGAGTGGAGAACAGGATTAATCGGAGAGGATGGCCGTTTCCACTTTTCGTTTTCAGACTCTCAGCTTGGAGAAAGAATTTGTTCATCAGGTCTGGAGCTTGTATCGATTACACCATTAAAAGCAAAAGCCGGCATTAGCCAGCATCATGTCATTGCCGTCAAAATCTAGTACAAAGGTGAACACTCAAACGTAGCAGAGGTGTTCATTCTAAGAAACAGCCTGTGCGCAACATGTAAGGGAAAGGCGTTATGAACCAAGAATTCTGCTCCTTTGTACTGGAAAAGACCTAGATTGACATATCGCTAGAATAGGTGGAATCAAGGTTTGAACGATGAGAGGAAACGCACATCCATGTTCTTTTAAGCTATTAGTGCGGACACATATTCATCACCATCACTGCGCTACCTGAGTCGATTTGGGTGCAGCGATGAATAGGGGGGAGACAAATGAACAAGTTTGTAGATGAATTACAATCAATGATTCATCATTTTACCTTTCAAGAAAAAAACTATTTGCTTGTGGGGCCAGTGAACCTGCCAATCTCCATTCAACATGAAGAAGTGCCATTTAAATGGTATGCCTTCGCACCTGTTGAAGGGGAGACAAAACCAACGATCGAATCTATTGTCCAAATGAGTACCGCGCAGCAAACCTTTTCCTCTTGTCTCTTATTTGGCGACTTTGAAAATGAAATGCCGCCGCTTGTGCGAATTCATAGTGTCTGCCAAACAGGGGATGTGTTTGGGTCACTAAAATGTGACTGCGGTCCACAGCTTGCGTTATCGCTGAAGAAAATCACCGATTACGGAAAAGGCATGCTCGTCTATATGGCCAATCAAGAAGGGCGGTCAATTGGGCTGATGGCGAAAGCATTGACGTATAAATTACAGGAAATGCAGCTGGATACTTTTGAAGCCAACCGTCTGATTGGCTGCGGAGATGATGACCGGATTTACGAGGAGGCAGCGGCTGTTCTGCACTATTTAAACAAAGGGAAACCAATGCATCTCCTAACGAACAATCCAGATAAAGTCGATTCCATTGCTGCCTACGGTCTTCCTGTTTTGCGGTTTGATCATACGGTCGAAGCCTCTCTCTATAATGAAGCCTATTTAAAAGCAAAAGCAGCCTCAGGGCATATGGTCGATGAGAAAAAATTAATTAATCAGTAGATGAGTTTACTTTAAAGAAGGCGGGAGAAAAGCGTGAAACCTGAAATCAATTGGATTCAAATCCCAAGCGGCTATGCAACAATCGGAAGTAATGAAGAAGATATGAAAAAGGCATCAGAATTCTGGAAGGACAAGCTTCTCAATCCAACTTACGGCCGTGAGAAAAAATTTCAAAAATGGCTGTATAAAGAATTTCCATCCTATCAGTCGTATATCAATGAATTTTTCATTTCAGATACGGTCGTCACCAATGAATGGTATCAAAGCTATTGTGATGAAACAGGCCAGTCGTACCCAGAGAGCTTAACGAATCAAGAGCTTGGCGGCGGGAAAGATCATCCGGCGTGGGGCATGGAGATCGAGGAAGCCTTCTCATTCTGTCAGTGGCTGAGCGGAAAACTCGGGATAGACGTGTCGATTCCTACTGAAGAAGAATGGGAATATGCTGCCCGGGGTAACACGAGAAATCAATACCCGTGGGGAGATGAGTTTGACCCTTCTTCCTGTAATACGTACGAATCAAATATCGAAAAAACGACGCCTGTCCGCCATTACGAAAAGGGCAGATCCTTATTCGGTCTTTATGATATGGGGGGCAACGTCGAGGAATGGGTCAACACCAAATATCATGTGTACGAAGGCGGCATTGAGGTCGTAGATGATTTAACGGAAACGCTTGGCAGTGATTACTACATTTTAAAAGGCGGCTCCTTTGCAAGAGGCGGAGATTTATGCAGAGTCGCCAGAAGACACGGAAAGCACCCAGACCCTGTTTTTCGATTTACTGGCTTTCGTGTAATGACTCGTCAAAAACAACATATAAAGGTGGGAGTGTAAAACTATGCATAGAGGACCAATTACATCTGTTTTATCAACTCAGCAGGACCAAATTGTTTACACTGGCGGCTATGACCGCTGTATTTATCAGTGGAACCGGGCGACAGGAGAAGGAACGTTTATTGGAAGTCACGAGCATATCATTAACTCTTTATCTCTTTCTGAAAACGGAAAGTATTTAGCGAGTGCATCGTCAGACTATACCATTCAATTGTTTGATACAAGTACTCATACTCAAATTCGCACCCTGTTTGGTCATGCGGATGATGTAGAAGCCGTTGCTTTTGCGAAGCAGGATACGTTGCTTGTATCGGTGTCCAGAGATAGAAGGTGCTTAGTCTGGGATATCGAAACAGGAGCCATCTTAAGAGAATTTCATGGACATAGCAAAGATGTATTAGCTGTATGGATACATGGCGATAAAGCTTATACAACAGGTGATGACGGATACGTTCTTGTATGGCTGTATGATACAGGTGAAATTGTAGGGGAAATCGGTCCGTTTGATTATGAGCTGGACACAATCAGCGGCAGCAATCAAAAAGAAGTGTTCGCACTTGGCAGAGACGATGGCACCGTTATTATTTATGATGCGGTGACTTTACAGGAGAAAAAAATCATCAAAGCTCATTTACAGGGCGTCAAGCGTGTGAACTTTTCTCCAAGCGGCAATTACTTGCTGACAGCAGGCTATGACCATTTAATTAAGCTGTGGAATTACGAAACAGGGGATTTGGTTGATACTCTTCTCCCTCATAAATATCAGTGGGAGCGCTCGCTTGTCTGGACGGAGGATGAGAAATCCATCCTAGGAGCCAGCTTTGGAAAAACGTATTGTGAATGGTCTATTGAAAAGGGGAAAGTGGTATCAGATGAGATCGAAATGGCGACACCATCTATTAATGATATTGCACTGACTGATGCGGGAGATATCATCACAGCATCAGATGACGGAAAATTCAGAAAGAATGGGATTGAAATCGCTAAATCGACAGGCGTTTTAACAAATGGAGTGGCTGTCGCACGAGATGGAAGCTATTATGCTTGGGGAGATCATGCAAGTCAGGTGCATATTGTTCATGAATCATTACAGCAAATGGTTTCGTTTGATCTCAATACAGGGCCGGTCAACAGTGTGTATTTCCACGAGGAGGATCGGCAATTTTATATTGGAACTTACGGCGGCTATGTACATGTCATTTCGACGGAGCATTTAAAGGAAGTTGGCCGTTCCAAAGCACACGATTGTGCTGTGAAAGCACTAAAAGTAGAAGGAGATCATATCATCACAGCTGCGGTAGAAGGAACCATCTGTCTTTTAGATAAGAAGAGCTTGTCTTTAAAAGCGAAATATATCGGGGCGACTGAGCTATTAAATGACGTATTCATTGATAGCAAAAGAGATCGTATTGCCATTGTCAGCCGTGACAAGAATGTGAGATTGTTTGATTTGCATACAGGAAGAATTTTAGACCAGCATAATGAACACCAGTATTCGATTAAATCGGTCTCTGTCACAGACTCTGGCTATATTGTGAGCGGAGATTATTGGGGCTATATCGTTGTGTGGAATCCAGAGCTCGGGGTCAATACCGGCCCAATTAGAATTGCCAAGAATGGAATTAGTGCCATCAGACAATTAGGCAATGATGTATACGCAAGCTCGTATGATGGTGGGATTTATCATATTCGAGAAGATGGCACGTATACCGAAGTACTGCGCTTATTTGAACAATTTCCAAAAGAAGTAATCTCTCATTAAGAAAAAGAATGTAAGCGGGGGATTCTCATGATAAGTGTTTGCAAGGAACATATGAAAAAAGGTCTGACTGTACTCAATTGTCCGCATGTGCTCCTCATTAATAAATATGAATGTCGCAAATGCTGTTTTTGTAAACAACGAGCATCATATAAACTTTTTTATTCCTTGCCTTACTATGATCGTTCTGAAAAGAAACGGATGGAAAAAATATGAGAATAGAACTCCTTCATTTCCTGAAGGAGTTCTTTCCCTTGAAAGAGAAGAAAGGAGACTCACATGAAAGACGATGTGTTTTATATGAAACTGGCGATTGCCAACGCAAAGGCAATGAAAGGGCAAACCTCCCCAAATCCGCTTGTCGGTGCAGTCATTGTGCAGCAAGGTGAAATTGTTGGAATGGGTGCTCACATGAAGGCGGGCGAACCTCATGCTGAAATTCATGCACTGCACATGGCAGGAGAAAAGGCAGAAGGAGCTCATCTGTATGTAACGCTCGAACCTTGTTCGCATCATGGGAAAACGGGTCCTTGCACAGAAGCGATTATCAAAAGTGGTGTGAAACGAGTAGTCATTGCGACGCAAGATCCGAATCCGCTTGTAGCAGGGAAAGGGATTATCGTGTTGAAACAAGCAGGGATCGAAGTAGATGAAGGAATATGTAAACAGGAGGCGGATCGCTTAAATGTGCCTTTTTTCCATTTCATTCAATCAGACCTTCCCTACGTCATCTTAAAATCAGCCATTTCATTAGATGGGAAAATTGCCACAGCTCAACTTGAAAGCAAATGGATCACAGGAACAGAAGCGAGGCAAGAAGTGCAGCAATTGCGCCAAGAAGCAGATGCTGTGATAACAGGTGTCGAAACGATTATTCAAGATGATGCAGGTCTTATTGTGAAAGATTCAATCATGACCCAGCCCATTCGTGTCATTTTAGATTCCACATTAAGAATTCCGCTTCATGCCAAATGCTTAACAGATCACATGGCGAAAACCATTATTTGTACATCACAAAACTACGATCAAAAAAAGTATCATCAGCTGATACAAAAAGGACATCAAGTATTTGTCACAAGCGGAGAACATCGGACAGATCTTCAGGATGTGTTACACATGTTGAAGAAGCGCTCTGTGATGTCAGTGCTTGTTGAGGCAGGAGGCAGTGTGAGTGCGTCATTTTTAGAAGCATCATTTGTGAACGAAGCCGTTATCTATATGGCGCCTTTATTGATCGGAGGGAAAGACGCACCTACTTTCTTTGAAGGAGAGGGTGTGAAAAAACTAAAAGAGGCGATCTGTCCAGCGGATATTGAATATAGTATGGTAGGAAAAGATTTAAAAATGACGATGAGATTTCAATGAAACAAAGACCTTGTGTATGGAGCGCAAGGTCTTCTCAACTTTTCCAAATAAAAATAAAAATGTACATACACCTTTCCTGGTGAGGATGAATACGATGGAGGGGGGTGATTCTATGAAAAGATGTAGACAATGCGGAAAAACCTATCCCTCTCATTCTAAAGGCCATTACCAAAAAGGAAGCTGGTATGATGCGTATAAGGATGATGGATGGGAATGTGATAGCTGTAAGAAAGGAAAGTCAGGAAAACCAGTGAAAAATCCTTGCTGCGGAAAAGATCCTTGTGTTTGTGTCATTCAAGGTCGGCCAGGCAGAAGAGGTCCAGCAGGTCCAGCAGGTCCAGTAGGCCCAGCAGGCCCGATAGGTCCAACGGGAGTAGGCTTAACTGGCATCGTGGCATTTGATCCAGCGGTAGCCCCAACTTATCCAGTAGGTCAAGTCGTGACATTCGATGGAAGTACGTATGTGGTGAATTCAGCGCCGCCAACAGGTACGCCAGGTACGTCACCAGATTATACATTGTTAGCAGCTGCTGGTGAAACGGGTGCAACCGGAGCAACAGGTACAGGAGCGACCGGTGCGACAGGAGATACAGGTGCGACTGGAGTTACCGGAGCAACCGGAATCACAGGAGCCACAGGAGCAACAGGTACAGGAGCGACCGGTGCGACAGGAGATACAGGAGCGACTGGAGTTACCGGAGCAACCGGAATCACAGGAGCCACAGGAGCAACAGGTACAGGAGCGACCGGTGCGACAGGAGATACAGGAGCGACTGGAGTTACCGGAGCAACCGGGATCACAGGAGCCACAGGAGCAACAGGTACAGGAGCGACCGGTGCGACAGGAGATACAGGTGCGACTGGAGTTACCGGAGCAACCGGGATCACAGGAGCCACAGGAGCAACAGGTACAGGAGCGACCGGTGCGACAGGAGATACAGGTGCGACTGGAGTTACCGGAGCAACCGGGATCACAGGAGCCACAGGAGCAACAGGTACAGGAGCGACCGGTGCGACAGGAGATACAGGAGCGACTGGAGTTACCGGAGCAACCGGGATCACAGGAGCCACAGGAGCAACAGGTACAGGAGCGACCGGTGCGACAGGAGATACAGGTGCGACTGGAGTTACCGGAGCAACCGGGATCACAGGAGCCACAGGAGCAACAGGAGATACCGGCGCCACCGGAGCGACCGGAGCAACGGGAGCAACAGGAGATATCGGGGCCACCGGAGTCACAGGAGATACTGGCGCCACCGGAGCGACCGGAGCAACGGGGGCAACAGGAGATATCGGAGCGACCGGCGCCACCGGAGTAACGGGAGCAACAGGAGATACCGGCGCCACCGGAGTAACGGGAGCAACAGGAGATACCGGCGCCACTGGAGTCACAGGAGCAACAGGAGATACCGGCGCCACCGGAGCGACTGGAGCAACAGGAGATACCGGCGCCACCGGAGCGACTGGAGTAACGGGAGCAACAGGAGATACCGGCGCCACCGGAGTAACGGGAGCAACAGGAGATACCGGCGCCACCGGAGCGACTGGAGTAACGGGAGCAACAGGAGATACCGGAGCGACCGGAGTAACGGGAGCAACAGGAGATACCGGCGCCACCGGAGCGACTGGAGTAACGGGAGCAACAGGAGATACCGGCGCCACCGGAGTAACGGGAGCAACAGGAGATACCGGCGCCACCGGAGTAACGGGAGCAACAGGAGATACCGGCGCCACCGGAGTAACGGGAGCAACAGGAGACACCGGCGCCACTGGAGTCACCGGAGCGACCGGAGTAACGGGAGCAATAGGAGATACCGGAGCCACTGGAGTCAAGGAGCGACCGGAGTAACGGGAGCAATAGGAGATACCGGAGCCACTGGAGTCACAGGAGCAACAGGAGATACCGGCGCCACCGGAGCGACTGGAGTAACGGGAGCAACAGGAGATACCGGCGCCACCGGAGCGACTGGAGTAACGGGAGCAACAGGAGATACCGGCGCCACCGGAGTAACGGGAGCAACAGGAGATACCGGCGCCACCGGAGCGACTGGAGTAACGGGAGCAACAGGAGATACCGGCGCCACCGGAGTAACGGGAGCAACAGGAGACACCGGCGCCACTGGAGTCACCGGAGCGACCGGAGTAACGGGAGCAACAGGAGATACCGGCGCCACTGGAGTCACTGGAGCCACCGGAGCGACTGGAGTAACGGGAGCAACAGGAGATACCGGAGCCACTGGAGTCACCGGAGCAACTGGATCGAGTGCGATTATTCCATTTGCATCAGGTACCCCTGCTGTCTTGACTACAATTGCAGGCGGTCTTGTTGGAACATCTAGTTTGGTCGGCTTTGGTAGCTCTGCAACAGGCGTTAGCATACTTGGTGGTATCATCGACTTAACAGGTGCAGCAGGTACGCTTTTAAATATGGCATTCTCTGTACCAAGAGATGGTACTATTACTTCATTTGCCGGATACTTTAGTACCACGGCAGCATTAGCTTTAGTCGGCACGAATATTACAGTAACAGCTAGCTTATTTGCTTCACCGACACCAGATAACAGCTTCACTCAAGTAGCGAGCGTCACATTGGCTCCAGACTTAACAGGTATTTTATCGATAGGTGCTATTTCAAACGGCATCGCTACTGGTCTGAATGTGCCAGTTACAGCAGAAACAAGATTACTGGTTGTTTTCTCTGCGACTGCAACAGGCTTATCTTTAATTAACACCGTAGCAGGCTATGCGAGTGCAGGCTTATCCATCACGTAATTGAAACAGGGATGACTCAATTTGAGTCGTCCTTTTTTGTTTGAATGAATTTTCTCTTAACTTCGCAAGAAAAAATGATATGATTTTCTTAGAGCTTATTCGATGAATTTAGTTGGATTAGGGGTTGTGGCGGTGAGGATGGGCAAAAGGAAAGTCACTTTACAAACGAAAATTTTGGGATTAATAATCGGGCTTTTGCTTGTTGTCATTGCGTTATTGACCATTTGTTTTGGTTTTTTGCAGACCTCAGAAAGGCAGCGGCAAGCAGAACAGCTGGCGGTGCAAACCGCTAGAACAATCTCATATATGCCGCCCATTAAAACATCGGTGGCCACATCTGCATCGAAAAATGAAGAACAGGTAGTACTTGAGCAAATGAAGGATCAAGTTAGAGCACATGCCATCTTCATTACCAATCAAAAAGGGAAGATCCTTTTTCATACGAACCATGAGAATGTAGGAAAAACCATCAGTGTATTTAGAGGAAGAAGTACCCTGCTTTTTGGGGGAACCTCCATATCATCGGGTGATTCTAATGGTGAAACCGTTGTCAGAGGCAGTGCCCCGATTATGAAAGAAACAGGCAAGCATGAAGAAATTATTGGCACAGTCACTGTCGAATTTTTAAAAAAGGAAATCGATCAAGCGACCGCCCATCAACTATTCAAGCTTAGCTATATTGCTCTTCTTGTCCTCCTGCCTGGTATATTCGGAGCGATCTTTTTAACAAGAAGTATTCGTAAAGATACATTAGGTCTTGAACCGCATGAAATTGCTTCATTATTTCGAGAAAGAGAAGCGATGCTGCTTGCGATAAAAGAAGGGATTATTGCATTTGACCGCAAAGGCGCGATTACGATGATGAATACATCTGCTGAACACATGCTGCGCGTTTCATCCGAGCTGCGGCTTCATATTGATCAAGTCTTGCCAAAAGCCAACCTCCTTTTCTATTTAAAGGCAGAGACAATTGAACCGAACATCGAAACCGTTGTCAATGATAAAACCTATGTCTTAAATGTGAAAAAAGTGGTGCAGGACAACCGTGTCTTTGGAGGGATTGTGAGCTTCAGGGAGAAAACAGAGCTGACGAAGCTGTTGGATACATTAACAGAGGTCAGCCAATATTCAGAAGACCTGAGAGCACAAACACACGAATTTTCAAATAAGCTGTACGCCATTTTAGGTTTGCTTGAGCTGAAGCAAGTGGATGAAGCCATTGACTTAATAAAGGAAGAATATATGCTGCAAAACCGTCAGCACGATTTACTGATGAAGCAAATACGATCTCCTAAAATACAAGCCATCCTACTTGGCAAGCTAGGGAAAGCCTCTGAGAAAAAGGTACATTTCCACATCGATGAAAATAGTTCATTGGAGCCGCTCCCAGCACATTTAAGTCTATCTCACTTTATTACCATCATCGGCAATCTCGTAGACAATGCGTTTGAGGCTGTATTGAATCAGGAGAAAAGAGAAGTAAGCTTGTTCATCACAGATATTGGATTTGATATTATCATAGAGGTGTCTGATTCAGGGGATGGTGTCAATGAAGGAGCCATTTCACAACTTTTCACAAGAGGACATTCATCAAAGGGAGAAGGACGAGGCTATGGACTCGCCAATGTCAAAGAAGTATTGGACGAACTTGGGGGCTGGATTGAAATAACGAACCAAAAAGAAGGCGGTGCCATCTTCACTGCATACATACCGAAAGGCACAAAGGGGGAATAAATGGTGATGAAGGTACTCATTGCGGAGGATGATTTTCGAATCGCAGCCATTCATGCATCTTATATACAACAAATAGAAGGATTTCAAGTCGCCGGAAAGGCAAAGAGTGCAAAGGATATGTGGGAGGCGCTTCAAAAGGAACAAGTCGACCTCATCTTGCTTGATGTGTATATGCCCGATGAGCTCGGCACAAACTTGTTGCCGCTTTTAAGAGAACGCTATCCAGAAATAGATGTGATTATTATCACTGCGGCTACGGAAACGACACTTTTAAAAGATGCCCTTCAATACGGAGTGGTTCATTATTTAATCAAACCAGTGACCGCACAAAAGTTTGCGCAAGTTTTAACTGAATATAAAGAGAAGAAAGACATCATCAATTCCAAGGATGAAGTCAATCAAACGATGATTGATTTGTTTTTTGGACAGATGCAGGAAGAGCCAAAGGAACAGGATGACAGAGACCTGCCTACAGGCATCAATTCGCTGACTTTGGACAAGGTGAAAACATTGATGGCATCAGAGAATAATGGAATTACAGCAGAAGAACTAGGAGAAAAGATGGGGGCATCACGTACAACAGCGAGACGGTATGTTGAGTATCTCGTGACAACAGGAGAATGCCGGGCAGAGCTTGCGTACGGAATTATTGGCAGACCAGAGCGAAAATATTATCCTGCCAAAAAGCAAGCGGAGTCTTAAAAGATGAAAAAAGCAATATGCCTTGTCGTGATCATAATATGTCTTTGTATGCCGCTCACCTTTAATGAAAAAAAGGGAGGTGACTCTTTCCTGCAGCACAGCCCATTATATATCGTGGTGTCTGGTGTCCCTGACGGCGGCTTTGACCAAACAGCTCAAGTGATGAAATCAGTGCTCGAGAAGGAAAAGCTGGTGAAGCGGCCGGTGAATATCCTTTATCAAAGAGGCGGAACGGTGGATAAAGGATGGACATATATGCTGGAGCGAGATACCAACTATATTAGTTTAAATTCAAGCCTATTGTTAAGCCGTAATTTGCTTGGCAGCAGTAACATGACAATGAACGATGTCACACCGCTCGCCATTTTGGCAGAAGAGTGGCAGGTCGTCGCAGTCCCAGTGGATTCTCCCTTTTCAAATGGGAAGGAGCTATTAAACACACTAAAGAAGAAACCGGATTCCTTAAAAATTGGATTTGCCCCAGACTTTGGAAATGATGATCAAATCTCATTCGCACGAGCGGCAGAAATGGGAGGAATTGATCCATACCGCATTCAATTTTTAAAATTTGACAGTGCAGATGATTTATTTCAGGCGCTCATTGACCATGAGGTGGATGCAGCAACAACAACGATTACAGAGGTTCGTCATGATTATGAAAAGAAGAGGCTAAAACTCATAGCGACCACAACCAATCAGCGTTTAGAGGGATTTGAAGATGTGCCTACTTGGAAAGAGCAAGGAATCCCGCTCATCTTTTCTCATTGGCGTGGTGTCATGGGACCCAAACAAATGAATCAGCACGAGATTCGTGAATGGGATCAGCTTCTTCAAAAAATGACACAGACTAAGTCCTGGAAAAAACAATTAAAGCAAAAGGGCTGGACAAGTCGTTATATGAACAGCAAAGAGGCAAAGATCTTTATGGAAGAGCAATTAAGGCGATATGAGCAGTTTATTCAAGGAGAACAAGCGGTCGAGTGAGACCGCTTTTTTTCATGGAATCCATCAAAACCAAGGTTTGAACAAAATGAACAAAAAGCATTTATCGACCGAAAAAGAATTAAAATTCATAATATTTACTTCAATTCAGGCGTCAGATATCATGACAGAAAGGGTTGGAAATGGGATACCAACATTTAATGAAAGCGTATACAATATAAGGGGTGAACAAAGTGTTAGCAATCTTAGGATTTCTTATGATGGTTGTATTTATGGTTTTGATTATGACGAAACGTATGTCTGTTTTAACGGCATTGGTGTTAACACCAATTGCTTTTGCTCTTATTGCAGGTTTTCATTTTACTGAAATTTCAGACATGATTGTCAAAGGTGTGCAGCAAGTCGCACCGACGGCGGTCATGATCATGTTTGCGATTTTGTACTTTGGCATTATGATTGATGCAGGTTTATTTGATCCGATGGTGGCGAAAATTTTAAAAATCGTCAAAGGCGATCCATTAAAAATTGTTGTCGGGACAGCTGTCCTGACTATGCTTGTTGCACTTGATGGTGACGGAACCACAACGTACATGATTACAACAACAGCGATGCTTCCGTTATTTACGCTGCTTGGCATCCGTCCGATTATTTTAGCGGGAATTGCCGGAGTTGGCATGGGGATTATGAATACAATTCCATGGGGAGGAGCCACACCTAGAGCGGCGAGTGCACTTGGCGTTGATCCATCACTTTTATTTGGTCCGATGATTCCAGTCATTGGTGCAGGGGTTTTGAGCATGATTGTGGTGGCATATTTTCTTGGGAAGTCTGAAAGAAAGCGTCTTGGTGTCATTGAGCTCGAACAGCCGATTCATGCAAATGAAATGGCAGCGGCACTACAGGACGACATCAAGCGGCCGAAACTTTGGTGGTTTAACCTGTCGCTTACGTTGTTATTGGTGCTCCTTCTTGTCTCTGGAAAAGTCAGCTTAACGGTTCTATTTGTTCTTGCTTTCTGTGTGGCAATTATCGTGAACTATCCGAACCTTGAACAGCAGCGTGAGCGGATTGCGGCTCATTCAACCAACGTTTTAGCGATTGCTTCCATGATATTTGCGGCAGGGGTTTTTACAGGCATCTTAACAGGCACGAAAATGGTCGATGAAATGGCGATTTCGATTGTATCTGCCATTCCAGAGCAGCTTGGCGGCTTCATTCCAGTCATTGTGGCGTTAACGAGCGGAATCTTTACGTTCTTTATGCCGAATGATGCATACTTTTATGGGGTCCTGCCGATCCTATCAGAAACAGCGGCAGCATACGGTGTTGATAAAATTGAAATCGCGAGAGCCTCTATTATTGGCCAGCCGATTCATATGTTAAGCCCACTTGTTCCATCCACTCATTTACTTGTTGGACTTGTTGGGGTATCACTGGATCAGCATCAGAAGTTTGGCATGAAATGGGCTGTGCTTGCAGTTGTCGCCATGACGGTCATGTCGGTACTCATTGGGGCCATTTCCATTTGGTAAATAAAAGAGTGTCTGCTAAGTGAGCAGGCACTTTTTTTAGGTCATATTACCGAGCAAGCTCAATTCATTTGCCCTATACAAAAACACTCTTGTTCCTCCAAAAGATATATTTTTGAAAAATACTGACACTTTTACTGTTTTTTTCTTTATAATGCAAATCAACGAAGGGAGAGGATAGCATGTCCAACCGAAAAGGCACGATTCTTTTTGCTGCTATATGTCTCATAGCAGGAAGTTTGTCGATGGTGAGCCCAGCTTCAGCTCATGCAGATACCCCTTATTATGGAAAGAGTTATGAACAGCCAGCCTCAGTGAAGAAGCTATACCCTGAGCCTGACGAGACGTTCGATACCCCCGCATTTCAGAAAAAAGGAGAAGCCTTCACCACACAAGAAGAGCTTCAACAATTCTTACGTGATATTGTCCGCAAAAGTCCTTACGCTACGCAGAAGCAGATTGGAACATCCATTGAAGGACGGTCCATTCCAGCCCTCTACTTTACAAAGGATCGTCATATTTCTCCACTTTCAAAAAAGCCAACGATCTGGCTTCAAGCACAAATACACGGAAATGAACCAGCCTCCGGTGAATCGGCACTCGTCATCGCAAAACGATTAGCTGGTGAAGAAGGAGAGCGTATACTCAATCATGTCAATATCATCATTGTCCCGAGAATCAATCCTGATGGTGCTTATGCGTTTGACCGCAGGCTTGCAAACGGAATGGATGGAAACCGTGATCATATGACATTAGAATCTCCAGAGCTGACAGCCTTGCATCAAGAATTTAATCGGTATGCGCCAGAGGTAGTTATTGATGCCCATGAATACGATGTGGGTCAAAAGCAGTTTGAAGATATCGGCTCAGCGGGAGCCCTCAAATATCACGATTTACTGATCTTATCAGGGAAGAACTTGAATATTCCAGAAAGCATCCGGCTCACGTCAAATGAATTATACGTGAACGGCGTCCGTGAAACGCTAACAAATCAAGGATTTTCAAATGATTTATATTATACAAGCACAAGAGGAAAGGATGGAAAGATCGATCTCTATGAAGGCGGAACGGATGCACGAATTGGTCGAAATGCTCTGGCACTCTCCCCAGCACTATCCTTTCTTGTAGAAAGCAGAGGGATTGGCATTGGAAGAGAGGACTTTACCCGCCGCGTCGCAGCACAAGTCACCACACATGAAAAAATCATTGAAACAACGGTGAAACATGCAAAGCAGGTGAAGCAGCAAATGGTGACGGAGCGTTTGAAGCTGGTGAAAAAAGGTCTCCAATCGAATGATGACGATCAAGTGGTCATTCAAGATGATTTCAAAGCGCCGGTGGATGATTCGCTTGAAATGGTAGATATTGAAAAAGGACAGACCATCAATGTCCCTGTACGCTTTCACAGTGCGAGCGATGCTACTCCTGTCATGTCGAGAGAGCGACCGACAGCTTATCTTGTTTTACCTGGACATGAAGGGGTAGAACGGAAGCTTCAAACCTTAGGGTTAAAAAGTGTCACATTGCCTGCCGGTGTAAAAGTACCGGTACAAGCCTATCAAGTAACAAAACGAGATGAAAAAAGCAAAACAGATATTCAGCTTGAAACAGAACTCACCCAAAAGAAACGTCAGCTGCCAAAAGGGACAAAGGTATATTTCACGGCGCAGCCGCAAACGAATTTGTTGTCACTTGCCCTTGAGCCAGAATCAAAAGACAGCTACATGTCATCTGGATTTATTGCTTCAAAAGTAGGCGATGAACTGCCAGTATACCGGTTCTTGCTATCTAAAAGGACGTTGGGCATTAAATAAAAAAGGGCTAAAATCAACATCATTTTAGCCCTTTGTCTACAATCTAGAAGCGGCACAGTGCGTGCTGCTTTTTTATTTTCGTCCTGCTCTTATTTCATCAGTCAAGCCTTCATATGGTGCTTCGGCGATAATGGTTTCGTCATTTACACCTGCATGATGGATATACGTAATGTCCGCAAATTCTGGAACAACATATTTCGGATATGTTTCGTACTTTTCACGAGATTCTTTCATGAGATCGATGTAGTCATTTTGATAGCAAACTGTGATATCTGGACGTTCATGCACCCATTTTGGGAAGAAGATGACGCCATGCATGCGTTTTTCTTCAGGCATAAAGTTCAGAGAGACGTCTGTCCCAGTTGGCTCTGTCCAAGAAACTTTGTAAACGCCTTTTGTTAGCTTCACAATATTCACTTCTTGATCACGGACCCAGCGGCCTCCAACCATTCCGCTATGAATGCGGTAATCAATGGTGTGATCGTTTTTAATGTAAATCTCATATTCCCAGCCATTTTCATACGTATAAATCATATGAAGTCCAACGAATTGATCCATGTTGATTCCTTCTTTCATTAGAATGATGTTGTTTCAAACATGTCGTGATTTACATGTTTATTTTAAAGTCTGTGGTATACTATTGTCAAAGAATAAGCGTTGGAGGCACATCATGAGAGTTTTGAAATATGCCATTCTTGGTTTACTAGATCAGTGTGAGCTGACTGGATACGATATCACCAAACATTTTAAGGATTCCCTTGGACAGTTTTGGAGCGCGAAGCATAGCCAAATTTACCCTGAGCTGAAACGGCTCACAGAAGAAGGGTTTATTGAATTTGATGTTCGTATACAAGGAAAGAAGCTGGAGAAGAAGGTTTATCAAATTACAGAGGCAGGGCAAGCAGCATTGCATCAGTGGTTAAGGACAAAAGACCCGATCCCAGAAACAACAAAGGATGAATTCATGCTCAAAACATTTTTCATCTCCTCCATGGACAAAAAAGAAGCAGCTGATCTGTTTACACATCAACTGCTAGAGCGCACGAAGAAAGTCGACATGCTAAAGCAGAAGCTGCATGCGTTAACAGAGGAAGATCCTGGGGCTGAATCGCTTCATTCAGCGCAATTTGGGCATTACTTAGTGCTGACAAGGGCAATTGAAAGAGAAAAAGGCTATGTCCGCTGGCTCGAGCAAACCCTTAAACGGATTGATTCATCCTCGCTCTAAGGACAATGGTCGGATGATATGATAAAAAATGGTTTGAAACTAGTGAATTTATAAATAGAAACCGCTACAATGGATATATTCGTATTAAAGTGAGGCGAGTATGTTTGAGTAATCAAGAAGCGTTGTGGAATGAAGCAGAAGCTTTTATTTCTGTATGCTATGAAGAATTGGGCAAGTCAAATGAAGAGAAAGCAGCACGTCTGCATGAAATAAAACAAGAAATTAACTCTAAAGGGACGTATACTCACACACAAGAGGAATTGGCGCATGGAGCGAAAATGGCGTGGCGCAACAGCAACCGCTGCATTGGCCGTTTATTTTGGTCAACCCTGCATGTTCACGACTGCCGTCATGTGAAGACAGAAAAAGAGGTGAAAGAGGCACTCTTTCATCATATTGAGTATGCGACCAATGATGGGAAAATCAAACCATCCATTACGATCTTTCCTCCAGAAAATCATGCGCAAAAGGAAGTCGTCATTTATAATCATCAGCTCGTTCGTTATGCAGGCTATGAGACGGAGTACGGCAACATCGGCGACGAGGCTTCTCTTGAATTAACAAAGTTGTGTGAAGCCCATGGCTGGAAGGGGGAAGGCACGCATTTTGATATCCTGCCTCTCATGTTTCAGCTAAAGGATCAACGGCCAGTTTTGTATGAGCTTCCGAAAGAAATCATCCAAGAAGTCGAGATTACCCATCCTGAATATGAAGGATTTCGTGATTTAGGACTGAAATGGTACGCCGTTCCGATTATTGCTGATATGAAATTGGAGATTGGTGGTATTCATTACAATGCAGCGCCGTTCAATGGCTGGTATATGGGCACAGAAATTGGCGCACGTAATCTAGCCGATGAAAATCGCTACAATATGCTGAAAAAAGTCGCTTCGATTTTAGGACTGGACACAACAAAGAATGCGTCGCTTTGGAAGGACAAAGCCATTGTTGAGTTGAATGTGGCGGTTCTTCATTCTTACAGAGAAGCAGGGGTGACCATTGTTGATCACCATACAGCAGCACATCAATTCAAACAGTTCGAAAAGCAGGAAGAAAAGGCTGACCGTAAGCTGACTGGGGACTGGACTTGGCTGATTCCACCGGTATCACCAGCTGCTACCCACATCTTCCACAAGCATTACGACAATACCATTGTGAAGCCGAATTATTTTTATCAGGAAAAGCCCTATCATGGAACAGAAAAAGCCTAGCGAAAGCTAGGTTTTTTTTATGAAAACTTCATCCCTTGATGCGAAAATCCTGATAATGAGCGAACTCAGTGAGCGGCTCCATCTGCATATCTGTGACCTTTGAAAAAGGGCTTCCTTTCCGGACAGTCTTTAAGAAATCAAGCACTTCCTGCTGCTCACCCTCTACCTTTAACTCGACATGCCCTTCATCTGTGTTGCGTACCCAGCCTTTCATCCCGCGATTGACGGCTTCTCCTTGTACAAAATAGCGAAAACCGACTCCCTGCACCCGTCCTGTGACAATGGCATGATAATGAATCAATGTCATCTCTCCTTTTTTCTCATCGTACCATAGCATCTAACTGACCTTCACGCATCGACTATGATTTCATTGTCTAACGATGTAAAATAATAGCCATGAGACAATCAAAGGAGATGGTCATCGTGGGACAGAAGAGATACGACATAGTAGGAATTCAAGTAGGACAACCCATCACGACCTATGCAAACGGAAAAGAAATCAAAACAGCCATCAACAAAAAGCGAATTCATGAGCCTGTCTATTTGAGTAAGGTCAATTTTGAGGGAGATGGTCAAGGTGATTTGGTTCATCATGGAGGATATGATAAAGCCGTCTGCGTCTTTCCATACGATCATTATGCTTATTTTGAGCAGTTTTTAGGGGTTCCGTTACAGGAAGCTGCCTTCGGTGAGAATGTGACCGTGCACCAACTAGTTGAAACAGAAGTGCGGATTGGCGATGTATTTCAGCTTGGAGAAGCACTTGTTGAAGTGAGCCAGCCAAGACAGCCGTGTGTGAAACTATCTTTTAAGCATGGCAACATGAAGCTTGTAAAGGAAGTACAGCAAACGGGGTATACCGGCTTTTATTTACGGGTGCTGAAAGAAGGCTTAGTGCCTGCTGATGCTTCTCTTGTATTAGTAGAAAAAGCACCTCATCACATTACAGTCCATGAAGTGAACGAGGTCAAATATCGTCAAACAAGTCCAGAGAGGCTAAAAGCCGTTCTTGAAGTAGATGCCTTAGCAGATGTCGTGAGAAAGTCTTTAGAAAAACGAATTCAGCCCATTTAAAAAAAGCCGTACATTAGCATAAGATGTACGGCTTTTAAGCGCTTATGAGCTAGGTTTCTTTTGCTCAAGAAGATTTGCAAGGAAATATGTTTTTAAGCTTTGAAGCTTTCTTCCTTCATGCTTGGTCACACCAAGCTTCTTTAATTCTTCGACATACCAGCCTTTGCTACCATAATGCATGATAGAAAACTCCTTTCAATTGAAACTGCCTGCATTGTAACATCTCAAAAAAGGACGTGAAAAGTGTGCAGGTATGAATAAATGAAAACTGATTCTATCTTCCTATGATCCATGTATATGCTGGAAATGATCATTTATGAATTTGGCGGGTTGAGGGTAACGATGATCATGCCGACCGTCATAATCATGATGACAATACCAAGATAAGTCATCATGGATTGTTTTTTCTTAATACCTACAACCGTTAAGATAATACTTTCAATCAAAAAGATAACGCCGATGATGATGAACCACATATCAAATAAGACCCCTTTCGCATATCTTTGCCTATTTTACCACAGGCATTTTTGTTTAGTCGTGACAGATTCGTGAAAGGGAAACGAAAAGGATCCCCTCCAATGAAGAAGGGGATCAGCTGGCTTATAGCTTCGTTAATATAATCGGTTCGTCTTTTGTGATGACAATGGTATGTTCAATCTGTGCGACTAGGCTTTTATCTGGTGTTTTAAAGGTCCAGCCGTCATCAGCCTGATAAATCGATTCAGCATTTGTTGAAATAAAAGGTTCGAAGGCGATCACGGTGCCATTCTTAAACAAAGCATTATCGAATGGATCATAATAGTTCAAAATATGGTTAGGTGCTTCATGCAGATTTTTCCCAATACCATGTCCTGTCAGATTTTTAATGACAGTAAATCCTTGTTCTTTTGCTGTATTGTAGACCGCACGGCCAATTTGGTTTTGTCTTTTGCCGGCTTTTGCATGCTTTAATCCTTCAAGGAATGCATCCTCTGCACACTGGCATAATGCTTCAAGACGAGCATCACCTGTACCTAATACGAATGAAATACCGGTATCGGAATAATAGCCGTCCAGCTCTGCTGAGATATCAATATTGATGAGGTCGCCCTCTTGTAAAATGGTTTTTTCACTTGGAATACCGTGAGCAACTTCATCGTTCACGCTGATACAAGTCGTCCCAGGGAAGTCATATTCCTTTTCGGGTGCTGAATTCGCCCCATGTTCTTCTAATATTTTTTTCCCAATCAAATCTAGTTCTTTTGTAGACATGCCTGGTTTCGCTTGGCTTTTCATTTCTTCTCTTGCCAAAGCGACAATTCGGCCGACTTTTTTTAAGGCTTCTAACTCATGATCATGTTTGACAATCACTGTTCATTCCCGCTTTCTATAACTTCATTCTATTCAATAGCTTACCACATTTTACGCAAAAAGAGTAAAGAGCGGAATTCAAATGAATGTGGACAAATTGGTATAGATAACTAGATGTGTATATGATATATTTTTTATGAGCATCATGGACGTTTAGTCATGATGATGACAAAGGGGGAGAAGGCAAATGGTGTTTCAGTTTTTTCAAAAGCTAGGCAAATCTTTTATGCTTCCAATCGCTGTACTTCCAGCAGCAGGGATTATTTTGGCTATTGGGCGGGAGGATGTATTCGATATCCCGTTTATTCATGCGGCTGGAAATGCCATTTTTGCAAACTTGGCTTTAATTTTTGCAATGGGGATAGCGATCGGCATTGCAAAGGATGGTAACGGGGCAGCGGCATTATCAGGTGCAATCTCTTATTTTATTTTATCAGCTGGTACAACGTCGATTAATTCAACGAACAATATGGGGGTATTGGGCGGTATTTTATGCGGGCTATTGGCAGGTTATGTGTACAATCGCTTCAAGGATACGAAGCTGCCCGAATACTTAGGTTTCTTTAGCGGAAGACGGCTTGTGCCGATTATGACCGCACTTTTCACCATTTTATTAGCAGCCGTTTTCGGATTTGTATGGCCTCCGATTCAAAGCGGGATCAATGGTTTAGGAGAATGGATTTTAAGTCTTGGTGCAACGGGTGCAGGGCTGTTTGGTTTCTTTAACCGCTTGCTCATTCCATTAGGGCTTCATCATGTGCTGAATAACTTATTTTGGTTTCAATTCGGGGAATTCAGCGGGGCAACAGGAGATCTAGCGCGATTCTTTAAAGGAGATCCAAGCGCGGGTGTCTTTATGACTGGTTTCTTCCCAGTGATGATGTTCGGTCTGCCAGCGGCATGTTTAGCCATGATTGTGACCGCAAAGCCTGAAAAGCGAAAAGCAACGGCTGGCCTGATGATTGGTATGGCGCTTACGTCATTTATTACAGGGATTACTGAACCAATTGAATTTTCATTTATGTTTTTATCTCCACTCCTATATGGTGTCCATGCTGTACTAACGGGTCTTTCGCTCTTTATTGTGAACATTCTCGGGATTCATAGCGGCTTCGCTTTTTCAGCAGGAGCAATTGATTACGTTTTAAGCTTTGGCATTGCACAAAAACCACTCATGCTGCTTGGGGTTGGGGTGCTTTATGGCATTGTGTACTTTGTCGTTTTCTATTTCCTCATTAAACTGTTAAAGCTCAAAACA
The DNA here is from genome assembly GCF_038003425.1 of Bacillus sp. FSL K6-1145. Classification (NCBI taxonomy): domain Bacteria; kingdom Bacillati; phylum Bacillota; class Bacilli; order Caryophanales; family Bacillaceae; genus Bacillus; species Bacillus sp. FSL K6-1145. The sequence continues at coordinate 793,908 of NZ_JBBOPC010000001.1, forward strand.
CCGGGTAGAGAAGATGAGGACATTGAAGATATTGCAGCCGATGATACGAAGACGGCAGGTGCGAGTATACTTTTAGAGGGACTTGGCGGCAAAGACAATATCACCGCCATTGATCATTGTGCCACCCGCCTGCGTTTAACAGTAGAAGATACACATTTATTAAATGAAGGCACATTGAAAAAAGCAGGTGCCAAAGGTGTACTGACTTCAGGGAAAACCTCCGTACAAATCATCATTGGAACGAATGTAGAATTTGTCGCAGATGATCTTCGCAAGGAAGTCGATCGAGATTAAAAAAAGCGTTCAGCCAGGTCAAATCGGCTGAACGTTTTTTTGTTTGCGCTGTTCGATGACGAGCACAATACTGATCACAACAAGTAAAAACCAAGAACTGATTTTCCCAAGATGGACGAGAGACCAAGCGTGCTGTTGATTTGGATATTGCCATGCCCCTAAAAAGGTGGTGACATTTTCGGCAATCCAAATAAAGAAACCAATCAGCAAGAAAGAGACGACAAGCGGCATTCGGAAGGTAGAAGAGCCAACCTGAAACGAGACGGACGTTTTTCGAAATACGACAACAAGCAGTAATGTCAGCCACCACCTGACATCATAGAGCCAGTGATGCGTAAAAAAATTGAGATAAATACACAAGCTAATCCCAATTGAAAGAAACGGATGGGGCCATGAACTGACCTGCACGTGAAGCCGGGACAGTGCCTGATAAATATAGCTTGCTACACTCGCATACATAAACCCGCTATAGAGCGGAACCCCAAATACCTTCATATAAGCCTCTTCAGGATAGGACCAAGAACCCATATGAACTTTATACAATTCTAAGCCAATACCTATTATGTGAAATAGACAGATCACCTTCAATTCATTCAATGTCTCCAGCCGAAGCGTCAACATGAGCATCTGGGCAAGAAGGCAAAGCAGTAGAATGAAATCATACCGGTGTAGAAAAGGAATCGTCACTATCTTTGATAGGGCAAGCGCTGCAAAGATCATGACGGGGAATAGACACGACATCGCCTGTAAGTAAGCAAACTGGAATAATGTTTTCATACAAAATGAAACCTCTTTTCATTGTCTGAAATGACTAAGACGGATTTAGCAAGGGAAAAGTTACCTCAACTAGATATTCATGAACAATTTGTGAATACGCATGTGAAAAAGATCACAAATTAGTTTTAACATAGTATAATAAGATCATAAAGAAAATGTGAAAAAATTCACATAAATTAAAGGGAGGCATCATCATGTTTACAAAATTCTTACAAACGAATGTATGGGCAGCGGTTATCCTTTTGGCAGCAAGACTTTATATCGGTTGGACTTGGCTCACATCTGGTATAGGAAAACTAACAGGCGGATTCGATGCATCAGGATATTTACAATTTGCGATAGCTGAACCTGTTGTCAAAGATGGAAACCTTGTGTATCCGTTCTATGTATGGTTTTTAGAAAATGTCGCTTTGCCGAATGCTGGACTATTCAGTGCCATGGTCATGTGGGGAGAAATTTTAGTAGGTCTAGGATTAATTGTTGGATTATTCACAACAACCGCAGCGTTTTTCGGAAGCATGATGAATGTCTCTTTCTTACTAGCTGGTACCGTCTCTGTCAACCCGCTTCTTCTGCTCATTGCCATCGTCATCATGGCTGCGAAAGGAAATGCAGGCAAATTTGGACTTGATTATGTCGCAGGTCCCGTCTTGAAACGAACTATGAAAAGAAAGCCGCATTTAGAAGTGGCTTCATAATAAAGAAAAAGCATCCTCAGCTTCTGCTCAGGATGCTTTTTTTATTTAGGAATCAGCTTTCACCAGATTAATATGCAGGACGGTGAGCTTCTGCTGATTTATATCTGGGTCATGGCCGGCGATAAATTCCAGCTCATAATCTCCAGTACGATACACGTATTTTTTCTCTTTTGTCTGTGGGATGGTGCTGACCGAATTGGCTTGTCCAAGTTGTTTCTTTAATAGGGAAGGGGTCATTCCGCCGATATTCGTTTCTTTTTCTACATTTGTACCGAAATAACGGATTTCGTCAATTTTGCCTTTTGCATCATAATGAAAAGCAAATCCCGGATTCCCCATTTCAGCATGATACAAATCAAAGCTGCTTTGACCTGTTTCTGGATATGGATTTCCTAGTTTATGATGGACATCCATCTTTGTTTGAACTCCAATTTTAAGACCTTTTGCATAATACGGCATTTGTCCTTTATGTGCCAGCTCATAAATGTTGTTTAGTGCGGTTTTCGGACCTTGAGGAACGGATTGTTCGACTGCTGTTTTGGTCATGGCGTGTGCTGAGACTGCAGGACTGAATCCAATGAGGCAGGACGTAGCGAGTGAAGCAGTCATGACAAAAGCGGTTGTTTTCTTCATGATAAAATCCCTCCTTCTTCTTTCTATACCCGGTGCAATAGGGGTCAAACGTAAAAAGAACCAGCTGATCATGGATCGGCTGGTTCTTAAAATAGGAAAGTTATTTTGATGAAGTGCCGGATTTATCTTTGGCGGAAGAGGAATCTTCTTCATCCTGTACTTTCTTTGTATAGTCATATTGATTGCGGTCAATCGGTGTAAAGCCTTTAGGCTTGTAGAAACGGAGTAAATCTTCGGTGACGATCTTATCAGATGTCTCAAGCATCTTTTTCACCGTTTCATTTTCTTGTGATGCCTTATCAGTCGGCTCGATTTTCTCGCCTGTTTTGTTGCTGTAATAGTTATTGCCTACTTTTGTGTAATCCTTAGAGACGAAGTCACCATTTCTAAATGGCACTAGCTCCTTGAAATTTTTTGATAAGATATCAGAACCAGACATTAAATAGTTCTTCGTATCATCACCAAGCAGGTGCAGAAGGGTTGGTGCGACATCGACTTCACCAGAGTATTTATGAATCTGTCCGCCTTTTACGCCTGGTACATGAATAAAGAGCGGTACGCGCATGAGTTGCGCATTTTCATAATCTCCGATTTTTTGTCCTGTCACTTTTTCCATCGCTTCATTGTGGTTTTCAGAAATGCCGTAATGGTCTCCGTACATAATGACGACTGTATTGTCATAGAGTCCAGACTTTTTCAGGTCGTTGAAGAACTGTTCAATCGCTTCATCTAAATAATGAGCCGATTGGAAATAGTTATTGACGACAGAGTCTCCGAAGTCACCAGGTTCAAAATCGGTATCCCCTTCATCCATTCCAAATGGGAAATGGTTCGATAACGTAATAAATTTCGAATAAAACGGCTGCTTCAAGTTTTCAAGCATTGGCATAGATTCTTTGAAGAATGGTTTGTCTTTCAGCCCATAGTTCTTCGTATCTTGCTCGTTCATATCGTAATACTCAGAATCGTAAAATCTGTCATATCCAAACGACTTAAACATTTCATTACGGTTCCAGAAGGTTTTTGTATTGCCGTGGAATTCTGCTGACGTGTATTGATCCTTCTTCAAAATGCCAGGAAGTGCTTGATACGTGTTTTGCGCTTTGTTAATAAAAACAGAGCCTTGGGATAATGGGAAGAGCCCAGTATCCATCATAAATTCAGCATCAGACGTCTTTCCTTGTCCTGTTTGATGGAAGAAGTTATCAAAGTAAAACGTTTTGTTGTTGTGTGCCAATGAATTAAGGAATGGCGTTACTTCTTTTCCGTTTACTTTGTAATCAATGACAAAGTTTTGCAGAGATTCAAGAGAAATCGTAATCACGTTCATGCCTTTCGCTTTCCCGTAATAAGCCGGGTTAGGATCAGCGCTGTTCGCTTTTAAATAGTTCTCTACATCTGTCACGTCATTTGAATTTGCCAGAGCGCGCTGGCTGTTTGATTTCACATTTTGAATGGCATCAAACACAGTAAAGTTATAAGCACCTAAATATTTCACTAAATAATTGCGGTCAAATGATCTTGATAAAAGCTCTGGACGATCAATCTCTGCAGCGACTAAATTCATCACAAAGATGACAACAGAGGACACAAGGACGAGTCTAAACGATTTTGACTTTTGAACAGGTACAGTAGCTGTACTTGTTTGCTGCTTCTTTTTCATGCGGACTGCGAGTACGATCAAAATGATGGTATCCATAAAGTAAAACATATCAGTCCAACGCATGAGTGAAAATGCACTATCACCTAATTGTCCGCCATTCGTTCCTGCCTGCATCACGGTAGGCAGCGTGATAAAGTCATTGAAGAATCGATAGTACACGATGTTTGCGTATAGTAAAAAAGACATGAAAAAATGAATCACAATGATAGCGGCAGGCTGCCATTTTTTCTTGAACAATAAAGCAAAGCCAAGAAAGAACAAGCTGGAGCTAATAGGATTCACGAAAAGCAAAATATGCTGAAGCACATTTGATATACCAAGTTTAAATTCAATTAAATACGCTGAATACGTTTTGAGCCACAGTAAAATGACTGCAATAACAAAGAAGCCGAGGCCTCGTTTTTGAATAAATGTTTTCATAAAAACACTCCTTTTCTCCGATACACGGAAGAGGCGGAACGAAAGAAAACGAACCATTAGAATATACCATGAAATGATCAAATAGAAAAGTGATAACCGGCGAAGAGTGTCTAGCAGCTCGTCCGCGCAATAAAAGGGTGGAAAACGAAAATATTCGCTCTTCGAAAAACTTTTTATGAAATTCATCCTATTATTAACAGAAAATTCAGCCGTTTTCCAGTTGCTATATCAATAAAACAGGCAAAAAGGCACGAGTCTAAAGAATTAATTTGGTTTCTACAATGATGATTTAGAGTGTATTTCCAGTGTTTCTTAATGTTTATGCAGGTTAAGTAAAAAAAATGAGAAGAAGAAAAGAGAAAGGATATGGATGAAATTTCCTAATATAAGATATATCGATATATTTTTTTGTTTCATCAATATAATGGTTTTTATGTGTTTTGTAAGGGTTTTATTTATTTTGATGAATGAACAAATTATCTAAATATACTTAAGTGAACATTTCGAGACTATAAACTTTTGAAATGGGGTCGATATAGACTTTGACAGGAAATCTTCCATTGAAAGGATTGATAGTATATGACTGTACGAGCAAACAACCTCGTTCAGAACTGGTTTCCGAGTGAGGACGGAAATGCAGCAGAGCGTAAAGAACTCATCAAATTGATGGAGCAGATTGTTTCAGGGGTCGATCACCTGAAAGATCCGAACCGTGCACACCTAAAGGGTGAAAAGAATCGCGAGGAGGATTTTTACCAAAAGCTCACTGAAACAAGTCAAATTCCGTTGAACGGCCAACAAGCGGAACTTGTGAATGAAGAATTACTGAAGCTTTTACATAACCATCCTTACCACACAAAGTATTTCTTCACGAACATTTTGCCAATGGCAAGTACACCAGGAATTCTAGGCATGCTGACGGCGATGCTGGTAAATGGAAACAACCTATGGGATGTTTATGGACCAGCAGGAGCGGAAGCTGAGGTCAGAGTGGTCTCAATGATGTCTAAGCTCATCGGATATGATCCAAGTGTGAGCGGGGGATATACAACATGGGGAGGTCAAGGAGCCATTTTCTCAGGACTGCGTTTAGCGATTGCAAAAGCTGCGCCGGAGTCACTGCGAAAAGGTGTTCCACAAAACCTTTATGCGTTTTGTTCTGATGCGGCACATTACAGCTTATTTAAGTCAATGGAAGCAACAGGACTTGGCACAGACAACTTGATCAGAATTAAAACGAATAAAGATCATTCGATGGATATGGAAGATTTGCGTTGTCAAATGGAACGTGTTGCACAAAATGGCGGAATTCCCGTTTATATTGTCGCAACAACCGGAACAACAGATGCCATTGCAATTGATGATGTAAAAGGGGTACGTGAAACAGCGGAAGCCATTGCTGAGGAGTATGGTCTAAAGGTGCCGCATATTCATGCGGATTCAGCGCTCGGTGGATTCTTTGCTTTCTTTAATGAGTATGATCTAGCTGAAAACCCGCTGCAATTCTCAGACGGTGTTCTTCGTATGCTAAAAGAAATCAAAGCGAAATTCCAGCATCTTTCTCTTGCTGACACGATGTGCTTTGACTTTCAAAAGCTCGGCCAAACACCTTACACATCTAGTTTATTCTTAGTGAAAAACGCGGCAGACCTAAAGCGTTTAGATCTGGAAGAACAAGAGACACCATACGTTGGTCATAGAGGCTACGGCGAATACCATACAGGTTATACGCTGGAATGCTCAAGAATGGGAAGCTCGATCAGTATGCTGAGTGTGCTGTTAACGTTTGGAGTTGAAGGCTACCAACGCTTGCTCGGTCAATTCTTAGAGGTGAACCTTGCCTTCAGAGAAGCACTCAGTCAAGAAATTCCGCAAGCAGAAGTCGTAAATGATGACAATGTCGGAATGGCTACATTATTTAGAATTTACCTAGACGGCTCACCGCGCTTTCAAGAAGAAATTTCAGGCGAAGCGACGGCAATGGAAATTGAGCGGAACAATGAATTGAACAAAATGCTGTTTGAAAAGCTTGGAGAAAAAAGAGACGAAATGTTCTTTGGGGATACAACGAAGTTTTTACTTGTAAATGCAAAAGAAGGACAAGAATTCTATCTAAGCGTTAGTAAGTTTTTTGTCATCTCACCTTATACGTTACCAGAGCATATCCCACATATCGTATCTTATTTAAAAGATGTGATCGCATCTGTTTGTGGACAATTTGAACATGTACATGCTTAAATCAAATCTGAGAGTGGAGATGTAGGAAAAAATGGCGAAACAAAGGAAATTTGGAGGATACACCATATCCTCTAAAATCATGTCAGTCGTTGTCGTAACATTACTCGCAACCGTTGCACTATTCGTTCTAACATTTTATCTAGTCAGCCAGGATTTATCATCCCAGTTATTAAAGCAATTTGATTATCGATTAACAACAGATGTTGATACAGCGAAGAAAGAGATCGATAATCTGGATGGGAACGTCCTTGGTATTAGCGGGAAAGATGACCCTCTTTATGTGGAGGTCAAAAAGAAATTCACAGAGCTTCAAAAAGATCATACGCTTGAGAACTTATACGTGCTATCTAATAAAGGCGGCAAAGAAAGAATTATTATATTAACCGGTGAAGAAAATGACTTTGATCAAGATTATGCTTTTTCAGATGAGATGAAACAAGCGCTCTCTGAAGATAAAATGGTCAAAAGTGATATTTATAAAGATTCATTTGGTACACATAAATCAGTCTTTTTGCCAATCAAGGATTCAGGCGGTGAGCTGACAGGGATTTTAGGCATTGATTTAGATGCGTCTGTCGTGCCTCAAACAACGCAGAAGTTGATGATCTATATCACAGTGGCATCTGCCATTGTGCTCATCGGTGGATTACTCTTCTCATTCTTTATGGGAAGAAGAATTGCGAAACCAGCACGTTCCTTGATGGAATCAGCAAACCGAATTGCTGACGGTGATTTAACTGGTATGGTAGAGGTTGAAAGTAAAGACGAGATCGGCCAGCTTGCCGCATCCTTCCAAAAGATGCAGGGGCGGATCAAAGAGCTTATTTCGAAAATCTCACACTCATCTAGTGAAGTGTCAAAAATGTCTTCACAGCTTCGTACAGTGACGACCGAATCAAGTCAAAGTGCGCAGCAAGTATCAGAAGCTATGACGAATATGAGTGAAGGAATCAATGATTCTGTCGCAAATATTACGGATTGTACTACATCCGTTGCAGAGATCGATACTCAAATCGAAGGCGTCACAAAAGAAGTCGATGAAATGAAATCTGTTTCATCTGACGTACAAGAGCAGTCAGAATCTGGTCAAACATTAGTGAACCATGTGCTAGATCATCTGAATATGCTTCATGACAAGATGACCAACTCAAAGCATGCAGCAGAAGAATTACAATCTCATTCAACGGAGATTGAAAGTGTCATCTCAATTATTACAGACATTTCGGCCCAAACGAATCTGCTTGCACTGAATGCTTCAATTGAAGCGGCACGTGTTGGAGAAGAAGGAAAAGGCTTTGCTGTTGTGGCAGATGAGGTGCGCAAGTTAGCTGAGCAATCAGCGGATGCGGCTAAAACTGTTTCAGACCTCGTCATCGGCACACAGGAAAACAGTCAGCGCGTTCTTGAAAGCGTAGAGGAAAGCAGTAAAGCAGTGGAAGAGGGACGCGTACAAATGGAAGGCACGTCACAAAATTTCGCTTTGATTTACGACGGTGTGTCTCAATTTGCAACAAGAACGAACAATTTGCTTGCTTCTATTAAGCAAGTAGAACGAGCATATCAAACGATTTCTACATCGATTGAGCAAATTTCTGTTGTATCGGAAGAACATGCAGCCAGCTCTCAAGAAGTAGCGGCAGCAACAGAACAGCAAAGTGCTGGCATGCAGCAAATTTCAAGTGCGATTGAACAGCTCTCTGATATGTCAGAGGACTTAGCACATATGGTTTCTACTTTCAAAATCGACAATAAATAACGAGAAAGGGCTAAAATGATCTTGATTTTAGCCCTTTGTCTTATGTTCAGCGTAGCTGATGCTGACTCTTGTGAGAGAGTCAGCTTTTTTGCTATGCTTAATCAAATCGTTTCAGACGAAAGGAGAACGCCATGGATTTTGCGCAGAGATTATCAGAAGAACGGATCAAAAAAGCGATGGATAACGGGGCTTTTGAAGGATTATCTGGCTTTGGCAAACCTCTACCTAAAGATGACGCTGCTCATGTGCCTGAAGAACTAAGAATGGGCTACCGGATGTTGAAAAATGCTGGCTTTGCTGGGGAAGAAACAGCACTGAAAAAAGAACTCATGACCGTCAAAGACCTACTTCACTCCAGTATAGACGGAGAGGAAAGAAAAAAGCTTTCTCTCATATGTGAAGAAAAACAAAAACGACTGGATGAACTCACATCTAAGCGCCAAACTTTTGCTCGTCCAGCCTCCTCCTTTTATAAAAACAGGGTCTACGAAAAATTAACGGAGCATAAAAAAAGATGATGACACGCAGCCTCTCCTGAGCACATTGAGGGGGCTTTTTTTATGAAAGCGCTACATTTTGTTATTGACTACATGTATATACAAATATAAAATAAGAATCAAACATGTATATACAAGTTTTTTGGTTCTTTTTTCTTATAAAAAACGATCTCGGAGGGGATAGCATGGCTGATTATCAGGCAGCAGCAGATCAGATTGTGAAAGCCATCGGCGGCAAAGAAAATATTGATCAAGCGACACATTGTGTGACAAGGCTGCGCTTTGTGCTGAAGGATGAAGGAAAGGTTGATGAGAAAGCACTTGAACAAATAGAAGAAGTGAAGGGATCTTTCTCAGCGAACGGTCAATACCAAGTGGTGATCGGCCAAGGGGTCGTCAATCGGGTATATGCCGAAATGGTGAAACAGACAGGGATTGGCGAAGCCTCAAAAGAGGACGTGAAGCGCGCCTCTGATCAAAAATTAAATCCATTGCAACGCGCTGTGAAAACGCTTGCGGATATCTTTATTCCGATTCTTCCTGCCATCGTCACAGCCGGTTTATTAATGGGGATTAATAATATTTTAACAGCTCCTGATATTTTCTTTGATCAAAAATCGATAGTCGATGTGTATCCGGCATGGGCTGATTTAGCGAATATGATCAACTTGATTGCAGGCACTGCCTTCACATTCCTGCCCGCATTAATCGGCTGGTCAGCCGTGAAGCGGTTTGGGGGAAATCCGCTTTTAGGGATGGTCCTTGGACTCATGCTCGTACACCCAGATTTATTAAATGCGTGGGGCTATGGAGCGGCTGAAAAGTCCGGTGAGATTCCAGTCTGGAATTTGTTTGGACTTGAAGTGCAAAAGGTAGGGTATCAAGGACAGGTTCTTCCGATACTCGTCGCCTCGTATTTACTAGCGAAGCTCGAATTGTTTATCACAAAACGGACACCTGAAAGCATTCAGCTATTAGTGGTTGCACCGATTACGTTATTAGTTATTGGCTTTTTATCCTTTATCGTCATTGGACCTATTACATTTGCAATCGGCAACGTGTTAACATCTGGACTTGTCGCTGTATTCCAGCAGTTCGCAGCACTTGGTGGTCTATTATACGGCGGTTTGTATGCGGCGTTAGTCATTACTGGAATGCATCATACGTTCCTCGCTGTTGATATTCAATTGATTAATTCAAAACTGCACGGCACGTTTCTATGGCCGATGCTCGCTCTGTCTAATATTGCACAAGGATCAGCCGCACTTGCAATGATGTTTGTTTTGAAAGATGAAAAGCAAAAGGGTCTCTCGCTCACATCAAGTATTTCTGCTTACTTAGGAATTACCGAACCAGCGATGTTTGGCGTCAACTTGCGCTACCGATTCCCATTTATTTTCGCACTCATTAGCTCTGGTTTAGCTGGTATGTTTATCGCCTCTCAAGGGGTGCTGGCAAGCTCAGTTGGTGTTGGGGGCATTCCGGGAATCTTCTCTATTATCCCGAAATATTGGGGCGCATTTGCGATAGGGATGGTCATTGTCCTCATCGTCCCATTCATCGGAACCCTTTTGTATGCAAAGCTGAAAAAGAAGAAAGATGTTTCACAAGAACTTAACTAGTGGTGGTGGATGAAATTGAAACAACAAACGAACGAACCGTGGTGGAAAAAAGCGGTGGTCTATCAAATTTATCCGAAGAGCTTTTTAGATACAACGGGCTCAGGTACAGGCGATATTAATGGTGTGACAAAAAAGCTCGATTATATCAAAGAGCTTGGGGCGGATTGTATTTGGCTCACGCCAATGTATGAGTCCCCGCAGCATGACAACGGCTATGATATTAGTGATTATACAAAAATCCATGACATGTACGGTACAATGGCAGATTTTGAACACATGCTGAAGGAAGCCCATGATCGAGGCATACGAGTCATCATGGATTTAGCCGTCAATCATACATCCATTTTCCATAAGTGGTTTCAAGCATCACGCGAGTCAAAGGATAATCCTTATCGAGATTATTATATTTGGAAGGAGCCCAAGGCGGACGGATCACCGCCGAATGATTGGCAGTCAAAATTCGGCGGTCCAGCCTGGGAGCTAGATGAAGAAACGGGAGAATATTATCTTCATTTATATGATGTCACCCAAGCGGATCTCAATTGGGAAAAGGATGAGGTGCGCAGGCAAGTATATGACATCATGCATTTTTGGTTTGAAAAAGGAATTGATGGATTCAGGCTGGATGTCATCAACAACATCTCAAAGGATCAACGCTTCTTAGATGACGCCGGACAATCTGTACAAGGAGACGGCCGGATGTATTATACGGATGGCCCAAGAATTCATGAATTTCTGCACGAAATGAACCAAGAGGTTTTTTCGAAATATGACAGCATGACCGTCGGAGAAATGTCTTCAACGAATATTGCAGACTGCATTCGGTATACAAGACCGGATCGGCAGGAGCTGGATATGACGTTTAATTTCCATCATTTAAAGGTCGATTATCCAAACGGAGAAAAATGGGCCCTCGCACCATTTGATTTTCAGGAATTGAAGTCGATTCTGTCTGAGTGGCAGACGAAAATGCATGAGGGCGGCGGCTGGAATGCGCTCTTCTGGTGCAATCATGATCAGCCGCGTATCGTCTCAAGATACGGTGATGATGAAACGTACCATCAGCAATCAGCGAAGATGCTGGCGACCACTATTCATCTCATGCAAGGGACTCCATATATTTATCAAGGTGAAGAGATTGGCATGAAGAATCCTCAGTTTGAGGACATCTCGTCTTACCGCGATATCGAATCACTCAATATGTATGAAGTAATGCTTGAAAAAGGGAAATCAAAGGAAGAAGCGCTCGCCATTTTACAGGTCAAGTCAAGAGATAATGCGAGAACACCGATGCAGTGGACCTCAGAAAAGAATGCAGGTTTTTCAAAAGGGACACCTTGGATTGAGCCAGCCAATAACGACATTTCGGTCGAAGCTTCGTTAAAGGACCCGTCGTCTATTTTCTATCATTATCAAGCCCTTTGCAGGCTGCGTAAAGAACTTGACGTGATCACATATGGAAGCTTCACCTTACTCTTAGCAGAAGATCCAAAGATTTTTGCTTATGTGAGAGAAAGCGGTGAGGAGAAGCTTCTTGTGATCAATCACTTTTATGCAGGAGAGACGGACTTTACGCTTCCTGATGAGCTTATGCAGGCTGTAGATGAGATGGAGGGGCAAGTGCTGTTATCCAATTATGAGGATGCACCGGCAGATATGAAGGGATTTACGTTGCGTCCATACGAGTCAATCGTTTATCATTTAACCAAACGCTAGAAAATGGGGCGGAGGGAAAATGAAAGAGAATAAGTTTCGAGTGATTTATGATCAGCTCGCAAAACGAATTGAACAAGGTGAATGGCAGGATAAAGGCATTCTGCCATCAGAGCATGAGCTGTCCTTGATGTATGACACATCCCGTGAGACGGTAAGAAAGGCATTAAATATCCTTGTGCAAAATGGCTATATCCAAAAAATCCGCGGCAAAGGCTCTGTCTTGCTGAATCGAGAGAAAATGCAATTCCCAGTCTCGGGTCTTGTCAGCTTTAAAGAACTTTCCCAAACGCTTGGCCGAAAGACCGTTACGACGGTTCACGAATTTGGTTTAATCAAACCGGATCAGTATATTCAGTCTCAGCTGAAAATTAATGGGCAGGAGGATGTCTGGGAAGTCATTCGATCTCGTAATATTAGCGGAGAAGAAGTGATTTTAGACAAGGATTACTTTTTGCAAAAGCATGTGTCGGTCTTGTCGAAGGACATATGCGAAGGATCCATCTACGAGTATATTGAAGGAGAGCTCGGTGTATCAATCAGCTATGCCCAAAAGGAATTTGTGGTAGAGCCATGTACAGAAGAGGACGCCAAGTATCTTGATTTGAACGGGTTTGATCATGTCGTCGTCGTGAAGAATTACGTGTTCTTAGAGGATACAAGTTTATTTCAATACACAGAAAGCCGTCACCGATTAGACCGCTTCAGATTCGTCGATTTTGCAAGAAGAGAAAAAGTGGACAGAGCATAGGCTCTGTCCTTTTCAGGTTTTGGGAGAAGTAGACGACGAATAGATCACCATTTTCAGGAGGAAAGATGATGAGATTAAATAGACCACTAAAATTAAGGGACTTAGAAATATTCAGCGTGATGAAAGATCATCAGATTTTATGTTATGTCATCATTGAAGATACGCGAAAACCGTTTACGGCAGAAGACAGAAAGCTAGAGCCATTATGTTATATGGATGAAGAAGATATACAAGCGATTTTGAATGTTTTTCATATTTCCATTATCAATGATGAAAAATTAAGTGAAGAGGATTTAACGATGGTAAAAGGTTTTTTTGCTGATTTAGTAAATAATACGAACTTAACGAATTTTATTACGAAAGATTATGTTTTAAAGGATTTATATGATGTCGATGCTGAAAATGACATGATGTTCTTTAATAGGATGCTTCGGCATATAGGGTCAGATGATGTGAAAGAATTTGACGACCGCAATTGGATCTATTTATCTCAAGATTGATATCTTATTCCAAGAAAAGAGGAAAAGGACAGAGCATGGGCTCTGTCCTTTTCCTTTAGGATGATACATTTTTTCTTGTACGCTTGCGCTGGTAGTAATATAGGATACCGCCAGCAGCGAGCATGAGCACGCCAATCAGTACAGCTGTATACATCATTGTGGCTGTATTCGGCAATGTGCCGCCAGGAAGGCCTGTTCCATCTTGGTTTGGATCTGTACCCGTGCCTCCGCCTGGTGCTGTTGTTCCGCCGTCTCCGCCAGTTTGATCTGGCGTTGTTCCAGCTGCCCCGCTTTGGTTAAGGACCGTGTATTCGCTGAAGTGCTCAGTTTGACCTGATACGACTCCGTTTTCAAATGATCCATTACTAGTTTTGGTGTAACGATTTTTCTTGCGATCCACATAATATACACTAGGTTTTTTCGCCTTTTGAGGCTCGTCTAGTGTAAAGGATAGTGTGACAGGGTCTTTAAAGGTCGAAACCTTTTTCCTGTCTTGTTTGATTTGGAAATCATACGTATCCGTTAATGCGTTTTTCACTTTATCCGTCTTTGTCATCCATATATCTGCGCTTTTCTCGGATAAATTCGAGAGCGGTAATACGAGTCCCACTTTGTCATGATAGATGGTGACGTTTGGATCTTGCTCTCTTTTTTTCAGCTCGGCTACTTGCGCTTTTGATAGAGACAATTGAACGTTTTTCACTTTGCTTGCTTTGTCTAAATAGAGCAATGCTTTGTTTGTATGCTGTACATACGTTTGGAATTTCTTATCATCTTGAATGTCATAAGCGCCTTTTCCTTTCGCACGAGGAAGGAACACTTCTTTCACCCTGTGATCGATAACAGGCGAAATTTGACCGTCTGCCTTTTCAATTTGCTCTTTGAAAATTTCATAGTCGACATACCCTAAGTCTTCACCGTGAGAGGCTTCTGTAAAGACGCTGTAGCCGTCGCCACCTGTGCCAACAAATGCGTTTGTGGCTACGCGGTATGTTTTCTCATCATCAATGTCTGTCAGTTGACCTTTTTGATCTTTCAGTTTCACATCAATCAGTCTGCTTCCAGCTGGTTTACTGAGTGTAAACGTATATTCAATGCCAGCTACATGAGGGAATGCGCCTCCACCTTCCTCAATGCCTAACAGCCCTTGTTCGAGAGCTTTCTTAATTTGACTGCCTTTTAAATCTGCGACATAAAGTGTATTTCCAAAAGGCATCACCGTTAAAATATCACCTAACGTGATATCACCTTTTTCGATGCTTCCACGAATACCGCCGCCGTTTGTGATGGCAAGGTCAGCTCCAGCAGATTCTTGCGCTTTCTGCAGCATGCCGTCAGCAATAAAGTTCCCAAGATTCGTTTCCTTCGCACGGACATGCTCACGTTGACCGTCTAAAAGGACATCTGTATGGCCGACTTTTTCTGTTTTTAAATCTTGAATATCTGCTTTGTATCCATCAAGGATCGCTTTTGCCTCTGCATCTTCTTTGACAGAGTCATTGATGGGAATCAGGTCAAAAGAAGATTCTTTTGGCTGGATGACACCTTTTTTGTCAAAGGCTACGTCTACTTTTCCTAAAAATTGTCCGTAATCTTTCACTTGAGCAACGATCGTAGGTTCTTTTTTCTTGACGACCTTTAATTTTTCTACAAGTGTGTGCGTATGACCGCCAATGATTAAATCAATCCCATCGACTTTTTGAGCGAGCTCAAGATCACGGTTGTAGCCAATGTGTGTTAACGCAATGATTTTATTGATTTTTTCTTCTGTTTGAATGGTGTTGACTGTTTCTTTTGCTTTCTTGTACGCATCTTTAAATTGAATGTTAGGACCGCTGCTGGAGGTAATGGCTGTGTCTTCAGTCGTTAAACCGAATACGGCCACCTTTTCACCGTTTACATCGAGCAGGATGTAAGGGTAAATCCCGGCTTCTTTTTTCTCACCAGCTTTAAATGAGGCTGGTTTTTTCACTAAGTCACTCAATTGTTTTTCCTTCGAGACATCCACGTTGGATGACACGACCGGGAATCGAGGCTTTTCAAATTGATGACGGTTTTTCGGATCGACATCTGATGCATCACCTGTCAGGAATTGACGGAGTACAGAAGGACCTTTGTCAAATTCATGATTACCAAACGTCATGGCATCGTATTTCATTAAGTTCATCAATTTCAGATCGGCAAGTCCTTGCCACTTTGTGAAGTACAGGTCACCAGAGAAGACATCTCCAGCGTCTAATAAAATATTGTTCTTATTTTCAGCACGGACTTCTTTGATCTTTGTTGCGCGTCTTGCCGCATCATCAAGGTGTGCGTGTGTATCGTTCGTATGCATCACTGTTAAATTCCAGTTGTCTGATGTAGGCGGTTCTGTTGTGCCATCGTCTTTAAAGGCTAGCTTGTACACACCAAGACCATCTGTGCTTGCGTTACGAATAAAGTCTACGCTGCTTGATTTTTCAGCAAACGGTTTCGCTAAAAGAGAAGATTCAAAAGTGACTGTTGCGCCTTTGATCGGTGCAATCGACCAGTTTTGATCTGCACTTGGGTTGATCGTTTTTTGTTCGATAATATAATCCATCAGTACTTGGCGGTTCTCATCTGCTGAGGCAAGCACTACTTTATCTTGCGTCAAATGAGGGAAGCCTCCGCCGCCAGAAGCACGATAGTTATTTGTTACGACTAAAAATTCTTGATTGTCAGAGACGGTTTTCCCGTTGTAAGACAGGTTTTTGATGCGGTTGGCATTGGCGTTGAGAAGTGTGCCTGTTGTGCTGTATTTAGCAGGCTGCGTCACATCGACTTGGTATGTCACGCCATCAATTACATCAAAGTTATATGAGCGGTATTCCTCGTTTAAAATCGGCTGTTCTTTTGCATCGTTCGGTTTGATCTGATTAAACTGGCCAGCAGACATTTCTAACCAGTCTTTCACTTCACTGCCTTTCAGTTTCACAATCTGCACAGTGTTATCGTAAAGGTAGAGATCGCCGATATTCTTAATCGCTAAATCTCCTTTTGCGATATTTGTATAATAGTTTACACCGTTTCGGCCGCCTGCTTTAAACGGAGCACCTGCAGATAAAATCGGTAAATTTTTATACGATGTGTCCTTCATTTTTTCTTGTGCATACCATTTTTGGGCATCTGTCACAATTTGAATCGAAGGGTCATCCATCACTTGAGCGAAAAAGCTATTAATGTCTGCTTCTGTTTTGCCAACAGGCTTTCTCACGTAATCAAGTGTGTTTTGATGCGTTGTTTGAATGGCGTCTTTTACGGTACTGTTTTGAGATGATACTCCGGCAACAGATTCGATCTTGCCTGTTCCGTCTGTGACCTTCCAGTTGCTGCCGTCAGGCTCTAGTGTTAAATCAATGACCCCGAGGTAGCTGCCCCAGTTTTTTGACATGACGACTGGGATGCCGTTGATGGTTCCTTTTGAGACATTGAATTTGTCGACGCCGTTATATTCAGCGCTTGGGAATGTGCCATGCTGGTGGCCTGATACAATGGCATCGATGCCTTTTGTTTTCGTGGCAAGGTCAAAGATCATATTTTCTGATCCTTTAGGTGAAGCGGTTTTTTCAATTCCTGTATGAGCAAGAGCGACAATGACATCTGCGCCTTTCTCTTTCATTTCAGGAATGGTTTCATTGGCAGATTCGACGATGTCCTGCACTTGGACTTGTCCATCTAAATGCTTCTTATCCCACGTCATAATTTGTGGTGGAACGAATCCTATGTAACCAACTTTCACAGTTTGTGAGGCTCCGTTTGCATCTTTAAAGGTTTTATCTTGGATCACATAAGGTGTAAAACGGTGTTCTCCATTTAGCTTTTTGACGTTCGCATTGACAATCGGGAAGTTGGCGCCCGCAATGGTACCGTCAAGGAAGGATAATCCGTAGTTAAATTCATGATTGCCAAGTGTTCCTGCATCGTATTTTAGCTTGTTGAGTGTATGAATAATAGGGTGAACCTTTGTTTGATTGATGATGCTGTCTTTCTCATGTTTGTAAACGTATTCTCCAAGAGGGGTTCCTTGAATCAAGTCTCCGTTATCCACAAGGAGTGTATTCGGGTTTTGTGATCGGTGCTTGTCGATCAGCTCGGCTGTTTTTGCCAAACCAAACTCATTTGTTTCTTTGTCGCTGTAATAATCATAATTCATCATGTTTGCATGAACATCGGTTGTGGCTAAGATGCTGACCTTTACGGCTTTGCCGTTTTCTGTTTCTGCATGAGTAGGTACTGCTGGGAGAATGAGACTAATCATCATAATGGAAGTGAGCAGAATAGACAGGTTTTTCCTTCGTTTAGACCTATGTGCTTGCTTCTTCACCTGATCTCCGCCTTTCTAATTTTTTTGACCACAATACCTATTGTAGAAATGTTTCGTTAACTTTTGTAGTTATTTTTTGCAGATTATTGTAAAGATAACATAAATCATACGAATTACCTTGTTGAGGTAATGTGAATGAGTCTAAATGCTTATTTTTATCATAAGGGGTTTTCTGATAGGGATAGGATGTTTGATTTCAACATGCCCGGGTATAGTGTGTAGTGTAAACGATAATCAAGCAGGAGGGTTTCTACATGGGTAAGAAAATTGCAGTTGTATTAACAGATTACTTTGAGGATGTTGAATTCACCGAGCCTGCAAAAGCCTTTAAAGATGCAGGTCATGAGTTGACAGTCATTGAAAATGAAAAAGGAAAAACAGTGAAAGGGAAGCAAGGAGAGGCAGAAGTAAGAGTGGATGCGTCTATTGACAACGTGAAGCCTGAAGACTTCGATGCCCTTCTCATTCCTGGCGGTTTCTCACCAGATATTCTGCGTGCAGATGATCGTTACGTCCAATTCACTAAAGCATTTATGGATGAGAAAAAACCAGTATTTGCGATCTGTCACGGACCGCAATTGCTCATTACAGCGAAGACGCTTGAAGGAAGAGGCGCGACTGGCTATACATCCATCAAAGTCGATATGGAAAACGCAGGCGCTAAATTTAAAGACGAAGAAGTTGTCGTTTGTCAGGATCAGCTTGTGACAAGCCGTACACCTGATGACATTCCAGCCTTTAACCGTGAATCATTAAAACTGCTTGAGAAATAAAACCGTAGTTGTAAAGCCAGCACCTTGCGGGGTGCTGGCTTTTTGTGTGCATGATGTAAGAAAACTGCGTGTAGACCATAAAAACAGTTTCCTTTTTCACCATTATTTTCTTAAGTTTTTTAGCTCGCTTGCGATGGCTTGCATTTCACTTGGGCTGAATGAAGATTTTTTCATCACCATTTGGTGAAGAAATTCAATATCTTCGTACTTGTCTGGACTGAAGTCTTCTGCTTTGATGACTCCAATGTTCAGCATATTTAACTTTTGCGAAATGTCTTCAATCAGCTGATTGACTTCAGCCGCTTTTTGCTCTGACAAGGGCGGCACGTCCTTTCCTGCATATGTGTCGAATAATATATCTATTTTAACAGAAATGCAAAAGAATAAAAGGGCTATTAAGATGACACAGAGATGTTTTTCTCCTTTTTCTCCTGCTTCATCTTATCAATGATTCGTTTGGATTCAAATACGACAACCCCTGATAAACCGATGAGTCCGATTAAGTTTGGAATGGCCATCAGCCCATTGAGCATATCTGCCACACCCCAGACGAAATCATTCTTGAAGATGGCACCGAAAAAGACAGCGATGACAAACACAACACGATAATACATCACATAAGAGTCTTTCGCCAAATAAGTAAAGCATTTTTCGCCATAATATGACCAGCCAATAATGGTGGAATAAGCGAACAAAAGTAAGCCGATGGCCACAATGGTTGAACCGATTGGACCGAGGAAATGAGCAAAGGATAACGAGGTGAGTGCATCACTTTTTTCTGTGACATACATATCTGCCATGACGATCGTAATACCTGTGATGGAGCAAACAATCATCGTATCAATGAATACTTGCGTCATCGACACAAGCGCTTGACGAGCGGGCATATCCGTTTTTGCTGCGGCCGCAGCGATTGGAGCAGACCCGAGACCTGCTTCATTGGAAAAGACCCCTCTCGCCACACCCCAGCGAATCACCGTACCGATAGCACCGCCTGCAACCGCTTGACCAGTAAATGCGTCTGAAAAAATGAGCCCGACTGCGCCTGGGACAAGGTCGGCATTCATGACAAGAATGATCAGTCCGCAAATGACGTAGAATAATGCCATGACTGGTACAAAAATAGACGTCACCCGGCCAATGCTTTTAATTCCGCCTAAAATCACAAGGGCAGTAAAAACAGTAATGATGATGCCTGTGACCCATGTTGGGACTTGAAAGGTTGAATTCATGACACCAGAAATCGAATTTGACTGTACGAGATTCCCAATTCCAAAGGCAGCCGTGGCGCCAAAAATAGCAAACAGCACCCCAAGCCATTTTTGCTTCAAGCCATGCTCCAAATAATACATCGGCCCGCCAGACATTTCGCCTTTTTCATTTTTTACACGATATTTCACGGCAAGAACAGCTTCAGCATATTTTGTCGCCATGCCAAAGAATGCAGCAAACCACATCCAAAACACGGCGCCTGGTCCGCCGGCAATGACAGCAGAGGCGACCCCTACAATATTTCCCGTTCCAACCGTTGCAGCTAGAGCTGTCATTAATGCTTGGAAGTGAGAAATATCACCTTCTGATGTCTTGTCTTGCTTTGAAAATGCAAGCTTGAGTGAATAGGGAAGCAGCCTAATCTGAATAAAAAGCACTCGAAAGGTTAGGTAAATCCCTGTTCCCACGATCAAAAGCAAGAGTGGCGGTCCCCATAATACGTCATTGATATTGCTGACAATCTGTTCAACCCATCCCATATGTATCCCCCTTTATTTGTGCAATTCTCCTAAAGTGTCTCCTTTTTTTGTATAATGTGTCAATGCCGATGAGAGTTTTTCTTGCAAAGTTTTCAAAAGAAAAAGGGCTTGATATGATAGAGAAAAGGTTTTCGAAAAGAACTCTTAGGGAAAAGATAGGAGGAGAATGAAGGATGATTCATGTGTTATTCGTGTGTCTTGGCAATATTTGCAGGTCACCGATGGCAGAGGCCATATTTAGAAAAAAAGTAGAAGATGAGGGGCTTAGCGAGCACTTTGTGATTGATTCAGCAGGTATTGGCGGCTGGCATCAAGGCAGTCCCCCGCATGAAGGAACGCGAAAGCTGCTTGATGAAAAAGGCATCAGCTATGAAGGAATGTCCGCAAGACAAATCATGGATGAGGACATCACAACATATGACTATATCATTGCGATGGATGCTGAAAATGTAGGGGCACTTCGCAGTATAGCCGGCTATGGGAAACATCACTTTATTGGCCGTCTTCTTGATTTTGTAGAAGACGACGATCGAGATGATGTGCCAGATCCTTATTACACTGGGAACTTTGAGGAAGTCCATGAATTAATTGAAACAGGAATTGACCGTTTTTTGACGTATGTAAAGAAAGAGAACCACCTTTAACTGAAAGGAGATCAGACGAGATGGAAGAAAAAAATCAAATCGTGCTCCGAGGAGCTCTCTTAGGTGCAGCTTGCGGCGCATTGCTGACTTTATTTCATCGGCCAACAAGAATTGCACTCAAAGACAAATGGAATGACTGCCAGCAAAAGCTTGATGAGTACCGTGAGGAGCCAGGCAGAATATCGGCTTGCATGAAAGAAAAGCTGGAAGAAACGAAGCAGCTGATGCGAACAGTCTCAGATGATTTGTCATTTTTAAATGAACAGGTCAATCAGTTAAAGGAAACAACCCCAAGGGTATTAGAAATTATTGAAGAAACAAAGGATCACTTTCAATCGAAACAGACAGATTGATCATTGGAGATGAGGCGTATGGGTTTTATTAAAGCGTTAATTGAACGCTTTTTGCTGCATGAAGGACCGGCAAAATCTGCTGAGCTTGCCTATTTCTTTTTGCTTTCATTATTTCCGTTTCTCATCTTCGTACTGACACTCGTTGGGTATTTGCCGCTGACGTCAAAGGATGTCCTAAGCGTCATTTCTGGCTATGCGCCAGAAGGAGCGCTTTCGATGATTGAATCCATCGCCGAACAGACGCTGAATAATCGTAATGGCGGGTTATTATCGTTCGGGATTATTGCCGCCCTTTGGTCAGCATCTAACGGCATTAATGCCGTCGTCAGAGCATTTAACCATGCTTACGAAGTTGAGGAAAATCGTTCCTTCATTCTCGTACGTTTAACATCGATCATTTTAACGATCGCGATGGTTTTGACCATTATTTTTGCCCTGATGCTACCTGTCTTTGGCAAAGAACTCGGTTTATTTGTCGCTAAATTAGTTGGGCAGTCAGACGCCTTTCTCACTGTATGGACTGCGATGAGATGGATCATTAGCCCGCTCATTTTATTGATTGTTTTTACATCCTTATACTATTTTGCTCCAAACATCAGGCTGAAATTAAAATTTGTTCTGCCAGGTGCCATTTTTGCATCGATTGGATGGATTTTGGTCAGCATGCTATTTTCATTTTACGTAGGCGAGTTTGCTAACTACAGTGCGATGTACGGAAGCATTGGGGGAATCATTATTTTAATGATCTGGTTTTATTTAACCGGCATCATGATTATCCTTGGCGGCGAGCTCAATGCGCTTTTACATAAGCGTAAAATCGTACCAGGCAAACTATAAAGAAATCCGGGCATCCTAAAGAAGAACGATCAAGTTCAAACTGAATGGATGGGGGAAACCACATATGTCCAAACAATCGAAAAAAGGCGGAAGCAATACGAAACAAAACAAAGGCCATCAGCCTAAGCACAAAACAAGCGGCAGTGCGAACGGGCAAAATGGATATCACTAAATGAAAAAGACTCCTCTGCACCCATGCAGAGGAGTTTTTATTTAGAAATTGCTTCATTGGGGTTTTCAAGAACTGCCGCCGTTCGCCCAAATCGAACGCAGAAAAACACGAATAATATCACGATGCTGACAAGGTAAAGTAAATTCATTCCTTCAAACGTTTGCACAAAGATTCCACCGAGAACAGGCCCGAGAATACTTCCCGCACTAAATGCCATTCCGCACATCAAATTTCCAGCAGGAAGCAGATGCTTTGGCAATAAGTCGGTCATATAACTGATGCCAAGTGAGAAGGTAGAGCCTACAGCCATTCCGGCAATAAAGAAACAAATCGCAACAGCCAAAACCGATTGAATGAAAATCCCTGCTAGTAGGAAAAAGAAAGACCCGACGAGAGTCACACATAAAATGATGCGGCGCCTGCCAAACCGGTCGCTGAGCATCCCGAGAGGTAGCTGAAAGACAATACTTCCAATGGCAAACGCAGGTAAAATAAACGCCACTGCATCTACGGTCACCCCGCTTCTGAGTGCATACACAGGGAAGTTGCTATTGAGTGTCGTTTCTAAAAAGCCATAGCAAAAAGGCATCATAAAGGCGACCCAACCAAATTGAAAAGCTTTCTTAAAGCGCTTCAAACTGTTTGTCTGCTCTGACGTCTGCACTTCGCCCGTATCTGGATATGTATTTTTCAAAACAAAAACAAGCAGCCAAATACATAAACTAACAGCACCGGAAACAATGAAAGGTAAAGATGGATTGATTTCGATGAGTGGTGTTAAAAATGGTCCAGCGGCAAAACCAAGTCCAAAGGATAACCCATACAATGAAATATTTCGCCCGCGATTTCTCGATGACGACGCATAGGTCACCCACGTCTGTGTAGAGAAATGCAGCATATGATCGCCAATCCCGATCATGAGTCGCAGGAAGAACCAGACAACATAAGATTTAAAAAACACAAAGCTGAACAAGCTTAAAAAAACAGCGGCGCCTCCAATGACAATTAACGGCTTAAACCCAAATCGGCGAAGCGGCGCTTCCATAAAGGGAGATGCTAGCAGCACGCCGAGATATAAGCCTGTGGCATGCAGTCCGTTTAACGTAGGAGAAGTCCCGGCATGTTCAAAAATAATCGAAATGACTGGCAATAACGCTCCCTGCGAAAAACCAGATACAGATACAAGTAAAATTAAAATCATAAAATGAATTCTCGACATAAGTTGCTCCTTACAAGTTCATGTTTTCATCGTACAATGGAACCATAGGGGTTTCAATAGAAAGGTGGGAAAGGAATGAAACTGATATACGAATCAGGCGGGTGGATCGCGGGAATAGATGAAATGCAGCTGTATATTTCAGCAAATGAAGAAACGGGGTACAGACCATCTCAATTATTCACCTCAGCTATTGCTGGCTGTTTTGGAGAAATGCTCATTCATGTATGCCGGAAAAAGCGAATATCCTGGGAAGGGCTGACGATTACACCTGAAACGACAAGAGCAGGAGCTGTAAACAAAATCTCCCGTATTCATTTACATATTTTATTTGAAGGCGTCCGTACATCTGATGAACAAATAGAGAAAAGCATTACACTGGCATTGAAGCATTGCGCGATGGTGCAGTCTGTGAAAGGTAGTATTGAAATCACCTTCTCACACGAGAAAATCTAAATGTATATGAAGCCGGCACTCACGAAAGAATAACAGTCAGACATATGTAAAGGAGAATGGCTGTATGAATCGTTTGTTTCTTGTGATTGTCGCAATTGGTGTGCCGCTATCGGTGATTGGCAGTTTTCTTCATTTTCCGCAGGTCATCATGTTTGCTGTGTATTGTATCGCCATTATTGGTCTTGCTAGTTTTATGGGAAGAGCCACAGAAAGTCTTGCCATCATAGCAGGTCCCAGAATTGGCGGGCTTTTAAACGCCACATTTGGAAATGCGGTGGAGTTAATTATTTCGTTTTTTGCATTAAAGCAAGGACTGACAGCCATCGTCCTTGCGTCGTTAACTGGCTCAGTGATCGGAAATTTACTGCTTGTGGCGGGACTGTCTTTTTTCGTTGGCGGATTAAAATATAAGCGCCAAGTGTTCAATGTCCACGATGCAAGGCACAACTCGGGCTTGCTCATGTTTGCCATTATTGTGGCGTTTGTCATTCCAGAAGTGTTTTCGGTGGAAATGGCTGAGGAGAAGCAATTTGTTTTAAGCATTGGCATTAGCATTGTGATGATTTTGCTTTATGTTGCAGCGCTCTATTTCAAACTGGTGAGCCACCGCGGTGTCTATGTTGCCAAGCAGGAGAGCTTGGACGGAGAGGCGGAGACGGAAGAAGAAATACCTGAATGGTCTGGTAAGTTTGCCACTTTGATTTTGCTGCTTGCAACGATGGCCGTTGCGTACATTTCAGAGCGCCTCGTCCATACATTTGATACGGTGGGGGAACAATTTGGCTGGAGTGAGTTGTTTATCGGAGTCATTATTGTGGCCATCGTCGGCAATGCGGCAGAACATGCCTCTGCTGTCATCATGGCGTATAAAAACAAAATGGATGTCGCAGTGGAAATTGCTTTTGGTTCCACACTTCAGGTTGCGATGATGGTCGCACCAATCCTTGTCATCAGCTCGCTTTTTTTCAATACGCAGATGCCACTCATTTTCTCCTTACCAGAGCTCATTGCGATGGCATCCGCCGTGTTACTCACAGTCATTTTATCTAATGACGGAGATACCAATTGGTTTGAAGGCGCCACATTACTTGCTGCCTATTTCATTATGGCGATTGGATTTTTCCTTTTATAATCTTTTGTGGATAAGGGACGTCTTTGCGGAAAATACTATGGAAAAATGAATGAGAAAGAGTGATGATATGAAAAAGATGCCCCGCATCATGTTTGTTGTTCTCTTATCCTTAAGTTTTCTATACAGCTTTCCAGCGGAGGCGGCGAAGCCATTTAAGGTGCCATCGTCTGTCGCCAGTATTTCTAAGGAGAATACGTATCCGAATGCGTCACAGGATCAGCCATTGCTCCAGCCGAGCGAGCTGACAGCCGAATTGTTTAAAACAACGAATGTGCCGATTGAGAATACCCATTTGATCAAAATGCTGAATGAATCCAGCATTTCAGGGACGCCATTAGCTGTTGGTTACCGCGCGACTATTTTCCTTGGAAGATGGGCACTGAGCTATGATTCAAACGAAACGGTTGCCAACTGGGAATACAAAAAAGTGAATACGAATCATATTGATAACAGAGGCGGCAACAAAACAGCCATTGGCAAGTACGTTCAAAAGCAGCAAGTAAAAGTGAGCGGCGGGCTCACAGCAAAGGTGCCAAGCCCAGAAGATGTAAAAACATTGATGATGCAAAAAGCCATTCAAAAGACAAAGCTGCCCCTCGCTTTTGACACCGTGATTGGCGCAGGAACAAAGCGAGATCAGTCATACCACGTCTCTCCGAAAAAAGCAGCTTCACTTCATGCCTATGCCCCGGCCATTAACGAAAAAGGAAAGGTGACATACGGAGAAGTGTACCTTGTGCTTAAAGGAAATAAACGCAAACTCGTCGTGAAAAACGTGACCTCACAAGGAATCGGCGCTTGGATTCCTGTTCAGGATCACCTGACGTTTGGGTTTCAAGGGATGAATTAAAACAGTCATCTCCTCTTATCAAGGGGAGATGACTGTTTTTTGCTAATTGGTTTTATCATTTTTCCCTTTCAATTCACTTTTGTAAAAGTCAAAGATGGTATATAAATACCATGCGATGAAGAGAAAGAAGAAAATTTTTGTTACTATCATGAAGTTGCTGAAAATTAAACTTAGCCCAAGAATAGGAATGATCATAAATCCATAATAAGAAAACCACCATGTTTTAAAAATGAAGCTCAGCTCCTTAAAGAGTTGTAGAAATTAACATTTTATTTATATATTACATGTTTTGAGAAAATAAAAAAGCCATAGCAGCAGTTGAATGAACCCAACCTCGACTATGGCTTAAATTTTTATTCCCCTAAATCCACATTATGATAAACCTGCTGCACGTCTTCAAGCTCTTCTAATACATCGATTAGTTTCTCGAATTGTTCTTTAGATTCATCATCTAATGTCACTTCATTTTGAGGAAGCATTGTGATTTCAGCGACAGTGAATTCTTCTACGCCGGCTTGTTTGAATGCTTCTTGTACTTGATGGAATTGATCTGGTTCAGCGTACACAATCACTGTTTCATCTTCTTCCATGATGTCACGTACATCAACGTCTGCTTCCATTAAAAGCTCAAGCGTTTCTTCTTCACTTTTTCCTTCGACACCGATGACAGCTGTTTGGTCAAACATGTAGGCAACAGAGCCACTTACGCCCATGTTTCCACCATTTTTGCCGAAAGCCGCACGAACATCTGACGCTGTGCGGTTCACGTTATTGGTGAGGGCATCAACGATCACCATTGATCCGTTTAAACCAAATCCTTCGTAGCGCAGCTCATCGAAATTCTCTTCCGCACCGCCTTTGGCTTTTTCAATGGCACGGTCCACGATGTGTTTTGGGACACTATATGTTTTTGCACGTTCTAGGACAAAACGAAGTGCTTGGTTTGATTCTGGGTTTGGCTCACCTTGTTTGGCAGCCACATAGATTTCACGCCCGAATTTTGCGTAAATACGACTTGTACTGGCATCCTTTGATGCTTTCTTTTCTTTAATGTTGTTCCACTTACGACCCATCTTATTCACTCTCTTTCACTTAGAAAATACACAGTATGAGGGTCCCCATGCTGCATGAAATCATTCTGTTTTCTATTATACATGAATTAGTCAAGAGGATAGAAGTTAGAGGGCTGAAATGAAGAGAATTCTTAACGGATGTGTCCAAGCTGTTCAAGCGTTTCATGTTTTTGGAGAGCCCGAGTCAGCTCGGCGCACCTAATAAATAAAGAAATAAGAGCCGATGATATAAAAAATAACCCCATCACAAATGAGGTTATTTTGCAGGCTGGGGATAAACGAGATCTTCAAGCAATTTGACATCATGCTGATGAAGTTGTTTGATCATTTCTTTTCGGACAGCGAGGGCGGCATCGAAGTATTTTTCGTCTTCGACCATTCCTTTCACTGTGATCTCAATCCCGCGGTTCAGCTTGTTCAGACCCATAATGCCATGGACTTGAAACGGTTCAATGGCATGCTGGAATTCATCTTTTTTAAGAAAATCATGATGCATTTGATTTAAATTGTCACAGGCCGTTTCTAGTGCTTGAAAGGCTGTATCTGGGTTTTGATTCGCACTAATTAATACAGACTCCGTAATCCGCATGTAGTGCATGTTATAGTTTTGAATTTGCCGGATGTCTCCGTTAGAAATGGTTAACAGCTTGCCGCTCCATTCTCTAATTTGCAAAGAACGGAGACCAATTTCTTCAATCGTTCCATTAAAGAGGTTATTCACTGTCACATAATCCCCTTTATGAATCTGACGTTCATAGATCAGGAAGATGCCTGCTAAAATATCACGAATCAGCGTCTGGGCGCCAAAACCGATGACGATCCCGGCAACACCGGCACCTGCAAGAATTTTTCCGAAATCATGAAAGAAGAGAGAAATGACATAGAATACAAAGCAAATTGAAGCTGTGTACTTCGTCACAGATTTGACCAAGCTCTCGATCGTTTTCTTCTTCTTATCTTCAATAAACTCCGTTCGTTTAAAGAAAATCTGAAGGGCTTTGTTGATGATAAAGACGGCAAGCCAAAGAACAAGTCCAACAATTAGAATTTCAATGTATTTGTTCTTGACCACTGTCAGAAATGTATCGTCCATCTATCGGTTACCCCCTGGCTGTACGAGAAGTAAAATCAACATCTTGATAATAGCTGTTTTTCACAAGAACATTCGGACCGAGGCATTGTACGCTTGGACAATGACAATTCAGCTCTTTTGCTAATTTTGTGTCCATCCAGCGAGTATAAGCTGATTGCAATGTATCGGTCGCAATATTTCCAAGCGGCGGTGTATCACCAAAGTCTGTCACAATAATATTCCCATCAAAAATATTCACATTCAACCGTGAGCGTCCGTCAGGGTCATTTCGTACCGTGACATGTTTCTCCTGGCGTAATCGCTTGAGGAGGCGCTGGTCTTCTTCATCTGTACTGCAAGAATAAAATGGCAGGGTGCCAAACAGCATCCATGTGTCTTGATCACGAATATCAAGCAGCTGATGAATCGCATCACGCATTTGCGGAAGCGTCAATGATTCAAGGGCGCTGGCAAAATCACTTGGGTACATCGGGTGAACTTCGTGGCGCTGGCATTTCATTTCCTCCACAATTTGCCGGTGAATGTGTTCAATATATGGAAGTGTGCGTTTATTAAGCATGGTTTCAGCAGATACGGTAACACCTGCTTTGACAAGTGCCCGGCTATTTTCAATCATGCGGTTAAATAATTTCTCGCGCTGCTCAAAGGTTGGTTTTCTGTCCATCATCGCAAAACCGACCGTTGCAAACTCTTCGACAGTTCCCCAGTTATGTGAGATGTGAAGAACATCTAAGTATGGAATAATTTCTTCATATCGCGCCAAATCAAGTGTTAAGTTTGAATTGATCTGTGTACGGACGCCGCGTTCATGGGCATACTTTAATAAAGGGACGACATATTCCCGCACAGATTTGAGAGAAAGCATCGGCTCTCCACCTGTAATACTGATTGAGCGCAGAAGCGGAACTTCATCTAAACGGCGAAGCAGTAAATCAAGCGGCAGTGCATTCGGGTCTTTTGGCTGCAAAGTATAGCCGACCGCGCAGTGCTCACATCTCATGTTACACAACGTCGTAGTTGTCAATTCAATATTTGTCAGCTTCATCTCTCCGTAATCCTGCACATCAAGATAGGCTTCCCAAGGGTCATATGCAGGTGTAATCGGACGAAGTGCTGTTTTTTGGTTCATGGTATCTATCTCCTTTTCATTCGGGCAAACGTGGACCCGCCAACAGTTAATTTTAAGCCCCATCACCGTTATACGCAAGTGGGGTTTCATTGATTTACAAGGGAAAAAAAGATAAGCTATAAACAAATGCTAAAGGGAGTGTATCTATGGGTAAGGCAGCAGACAGCAAAGAGCAGCAGGTTGATTATTTAAAGAACCGATTAGATATGTTTATGAATGTGATTGATTCATTAGATCCTGAATCAACAGATGTTGAGGATATAGACAGACTGATCCAGATGATTGACGACCTAGAAGCGAAATATGAACGGTTTAAAAGTGATTGGAAGGAAGAATAGCTCGCACAGTGCGGGCTTTTTTCTTTAAATTGGCAGGTGAATCAGTGTATGAGTCTCGGTCTTATTCTGCACAATAGAAGAAAAACCGGGAAGTGACGTAAATGAAAAAATACATGCTCATCTGTTTATGTGCGCTTTTTGTATCCATGCCTCTCTCAGAAGCGGAAGCCGTATCTAATAAGCCCGTCCATTGGGGATTTGCGAAAAGCAAAGAACACAAGCCAGCAGATGCGGGTAAAGAACTGAACGCTCTTTTAAAAAAGTATGATGCCTTCTATTTAGGAAATACGAAAAAGAAAGAGATTTATTTTACCTTCGACAATGGCTATGAAAATGGGTACACGCCGAAGATCTTAGATGTGCTGAAAAAGCATCAAGTGCCAGCCACCTTTTTTGTGACAGGTCACTTTGTCAAGGACCAGCCTGAGCTCGTTAAACGTATGGCGGAGGAAGGTCATATCATCGGCAACCATTCCTATCACCATCCAGATTTAACAACAAAGAGTACGAAAGAAATCAAAGAAGAGCTGGGACGCGTCAATGAAGCTGTATACAAAATCACTGGAAAACAAGACAACCTCTATCTTCGTCCGCCGCGCGGTGTATTCAGTGAAAGAGTGCTGAAGGAAACAAAAGAGCTAGGCTACCAAACCGTTTTTTGGTCAGTGGCGTTTGTGGATTGGCATATTCATCATCAAAAAGGAAAACAGTATGCTTACGATCAAATGATGAAGCAGGCGCATCCAGGTGCCATTTACTTACTTCATACCGTCTCAAGAGACAATGCCGAGGCATTGGATGATGCCATCACGGCACTGAAAAAACAAGGTTATTCCTTTAAAAGCCTAGACGATCTCATGCTTGAAAAAGTATGGCATCTGCCTCAGCTATAGAAAAAAGCTTGCAGAAGACCTGCGAGCTTTTTCTTTATCCTTCTCTTATTTTACGCTGAAACAAAATCGGATGATGACGCGTGAAAGAGTCAATCAAACCCTCACCGAAAATCGTGATACTTTGCTCCCAAGGGTGTCCTAGCAAGCCCCAATGCATCTCTTTTGATAAAAAGAAATAATAATCCCCGTTCGGTAGCACAGGCACTGCCCAATCTCCGAATTCATCTTTTTCAAATGAGCCGTATGGTGTGATCCAGTAGCATTCGTGCTGCCAATCAAGTGCCAGCATATACTCGTCTGTTCTGATAAGCTCCTGAAAAACAAGTCATGCTTTCTCTTCAAGGTCTTCATCTGCATGAAGAAGGGAAGAGTCCTCAAAACAAGCAGAAATATCATATGTAATGAAAGGAGAAGGTACGCGAAATGAGGGAAAACGAGAGAGGCTCGGATTAAATTTGAAATCTCGATAGAGCGTCTCCCATACGAGCTTTAGTTCTTGATGAGACAATGGAATCCAGTTTTTCATCTAACCGCCTCCTCAGCCATTCACTCCACACATTATTTGAATATGCGGAACCATCCTTTATGCTTAAACCACAAAAGCATACCCGAGACGAGCAGACCCATGAAAATCAGTACGCCAAAATAGCCATACTTCCAGTGTAATTCAGGCATGTTATCAAAGTTCATTCCGTACACCCCTACAATAAAGGTCAATGGAATAAAGATGGTCGATACAATGGTCAGCGTCATCATGATTGCATTCATTCGGTTAGAATTCAGCGTCTGATAGCTGTCTCGTAAATCGGCTGTCATATCACGGTTTGATTCGACAATCTCGGTTAATTTCAGTAGGTGGTCATAGATATCATTGAAATAGGCTTGTCTATTTTTATCGTTTTTCATCATATTAATGTTCACGATACGATATAAAAGGTCTCTCATCGGAATAATTGTCCTTCTTAGCTTTAACAAGTCTGACCGAATTCCGAATACTTCGTTCATTAAAGTACCATACGTTTTATGACCTTCTTCATCTTCGATCTCATTTAACCTGTCTTCAATTTGATAAATAATCGGGAAATAATCATCAACCAGATCATCAATCAGCATGTATGCAAGATGCTCAGGTCCACTATTTCGCGCGTGTTCAGATGCTTTTAGCTTTCGCATCACACGATCAATGTATGGTGCTTCCTTTAAATGAAAGGTGACAATAAAACTTTCCCCAACAAACAGGTCCACTTCCTCTGAACGAAGTGTTTTTTGATTGAGAGCATGAAGAACGAAAAATAAATACTCTTCATAAAAATCAAGCTTAGGCCGCTGTAAATAATGGAAGCAATCTTCAATTGAAAGCGGATGAAACTGAAAGAATTCCTTCAGCAGCGCTGCTTCCTTTTCCGTTGGCGCATGAAAGTCAATCCAATACCAGGCGATATCGGGGCTTGAAAGCTGGTGCAATGTTGCATGTTCAATCAAGTCTCCGTTCTTTGTCACTGCAAGTTTTTTCAGCATATACACCCCTCCAGACTTGCATTATATCATGAAGCAACGCCAGTGAACTTATACATTCTCTCCATAAAAAAGCCGATCTCATCACTGAGATCGGTCCATTGTGCGTGTATGATTGATGGATAAAACCGAGAATTAAGGACGACGGAACGTAACAAATTTATCTTGACGGTCAAACCAGCCTCTGAACGCCCAGTTATCCCAGCCGCCATCGCCGTTGTTTTTAAAGGTACCACTTTCAAATACCCAAATACCGTAAACAACGTTACCAAGATTAGCAGTTGCAAAAGTTTTCACGCCGTTAAAGCGGTCTTCATAATTTTGGCTTAGGTTAAAGACCATGACATTATATCTGCCACCAGCAGCATAGAATGTGCTTTCCATCACGCCTTTAACGAACCCAGGACGGTTTGCATTTGCGTTTACTGCGTTAACAATCGCATTGGCAATCCCAAGAACATCGAAGTTGACGTTAACATTAGGACTAGCTGTCGTTCCAGCTTTTCCTTCAGCAGCTTTGTTTAATACAGTTTGCTGTAGTGTAGTAGAGACGGGTGCTGACGTTTTTTTCTCAGCAGCGTCAGCAAATACTGGCAGAGTCGAAGAAACAGCAGTGGCAAGGGCAATAGAAAGAATGGTTTTTTTCATTGGTCGGATCTCCTTTGTTTTAAAATGTTTGGGTCTTCCTTTTCGTAAAAAGTGAAACTAGGTGAAGCCGGTTATCAATGAGGTAAAATATGTTCCTGCAAGATAAAACAAATGATTGCCTAATCAGCTAATTCCTTTGTCACCTCCTTGATATGTCATAATTATACAAATTTTTTCGGGATAGAAGATATCACCCAGAGGTTCTATTTCTAATTTAAGGAAAATGATCCTAAAATATTGGAGGATCATGTCGAATATTAGCTGAATTCGACCAAAAACTTTCATCAGACCAAAAGGAGAATGACCACAAATAAGGAAGATATAACTGATAAATTCTTGTACTCTTTATATTCAAAAGTATTTAATATAGAGAATCATTCAAGCAAAATGAAACAATCGCATCTGCGCGTGTTTGCAGAAAGGAAGAGGGAAAACATGTGGGAAAAACAGCTGGTGGTTGAACCGCCATATCACTTCGATCAAGTGCTAAGACGCTTATCAAATGATCCATTAAAAGCAGTCGATTTGAATAAAAGAGAAATCAAAGTACCAATCAGATTAGAACAAAAACCATACGTTGTCGTCGTTCAAGCCACCGGAACAAAAGAAGCACCCACGTTTCGGGTGAAAGGAAATGGTCCTGGGGAACCTCTCATATGTGAGGTGAAGCGGATATTTGGCATGGAGCATCAATTAGACGCTGTGCATGAGCATTTTTCTCAAACCAACTTAGCGCCCGTTTTTGAGCGTCATAAGGGGACACCGCTCATGCTGGATTTTCACTTATATCATTGCTTGATGAAATGCATCATTCATCAGCAGCTCAATCTGGCGTTTGCTTATGAACTCACGAAACGGTTTGTTCATACGTACGGCGAGCAAATAGAGGGGGTTTGGTTTGATCCTTTACCAGAAGCCATCGCTTCACTTGAAACAGAGGATTTGAGAAAGCTCCAATTTAGTCAGAGGAAAGCGGAATATGTCATCGATGTCTCAAAGCGAATTGTGAGTGGCTCTCTTTCTTTAGAAGAATTACACGATTTAACTGATCTGGAGGTGGAAGAACGTCTGCTTCCGATTAGAGGGATTGGACCTTGGACAGTTCAAAATGTGCTCATGAATGGACTTGGAAGACCGAATCTCTTTCCGATGGCAGATATCGGGATTCAAAACGCCATCAAACGGCACTTTGACCTGCCTGCAAAGCCGACAAAAGAAGAGATGGCAGCATTAAGCAAGGATTGGACTCCTTATTTAAGTTACGCTTCTTTATATTTATGGAGAAGCATTGAGACAGATAAATGAAAGGGATTTTCTCTCTTTGTCCAAGTCATGGTATACTAATGAGATGGAATAAAATGAAGACAACCTATCAAGGGTTCAGATAGAACGGAGAGAATGAAGTGAAGGAAAAACAGCAAGGTGCCCTTTTGCAAAAGGGACAGCAGTTTCCGCTTACCATTAAACGCCTTGGCATTAATGGTGAAGGGGTCGGTTATTTTAAAAAGCAAGTAGTCTTTGTCCCAGGTGCGCTTCCAGGCGAAGAAGTGGTTGTGGAAGCAACGAATGTCCAAGCAAAATATGCAGAAGGTACGGTTAGAAAAGTTAGAAAGCGCTCCGAGCATCGAGTGAAACCGCCATGCCCAGTTTACGAAGAGTGCGGCGGATGTCAGCTTCAGCATTTGGCGTACGAGCAGCAGCTAAAGGAAAAACGAGATATTGTCATTCAATCAATGGAACGCCATACGAAGATATCAGTTGAAAAGTTAGATATTCGACCAACGATCGGTATGGAAGATCCTTGGCACTACCGGAATAAAAGTCAGTTCCAAGTAGGGCGTTCTCATAGCGGCGACATCATTGCGGGGCTATACGGACTGAACTCTCATAAGCTTGTCCCGATCAAGGAATGCATCGTGCAGCATCCGAAAACGAACAAAACAACGGGCGTTGTCCGCAAAATTTTAGAGAAATTCGGTGTATCGGTCTACAATGAACGGACAAGAAAAGGCGACGTGCGGTCGATTGTTGTTCGAGTTGGCTTTGAAACAGGTGAAGTACAAGTTGTTCTTGTCACATCAAAACCTGAATTTCCAAAGAAAAAAGAAATTGCCGAAGCCATTCAAAAACGTCTGCCAGAAGTGACGTCCATTATGCACAATGTCAACGGTGAAAAAACGTCGGTCATCTTTGGTCATAAGACATCTCATCTAGCTGGCAACATGGTCATTCAAGAATTTTTAGGAGACGTCTCCTTTGAACTGAGTGCACGTGCTTTCTTCCAATTGAATCCGAAGCAAACGCTAAAGCTTTACGACGAAGCGAAAAAAGCGGCAAAACTAACTGGCAAAGAAAAAGTTGTCGATGCGTATTGCGGCGTTGGAACGATTGGGATGTGGCTTTCAGATGGCGCCAAAGAAGTACGAGGAATGGATGTCATCAAAGAATCGATTGATGATGCCAAGAAAAATGCCAAAAAACACGGCATGAAAAACGCGACCTATGTGACAGGAACAGCTGAACATTGGCTGCCAAAATGGGTCAAAGAAGGCTTCCGTCCTGACGTCATCGTCGTGGACCCGCCAAGAACAGGCTGCGAGCGCACTTTCTTAGACACCGTCAAACAAGTCAAGCCAAAACGCCTTGTCTACGTCTCTTGCAACCCATCAACACTAGCAAAAGACCTTGAATACATGTCAAAAGACTACAAAATCGAATACATGCAGCCAGTCGATATGTTCCCGCATACGGCGCATGTGGAGACTGTTGTATCGCTCGTGAAAAAATAGACTTTAATCAAGGCTCGAAAATCAATATTAGATTTTCGAGCTTTTTTTGTTTTGCGGGCATTTCTTTCGGGGTTTGTTTGAATCAATAGGCTTTGGGTGTGGTGAATGAGTCAACTCCTTAATGCTCACTTTCGTTCCGCTTACCGTTGACTCATGCCAAGTGTTTTTCACTCCATTTTTTAAACAGTAACGCTCCTTTTGAATGCACACTTTTCCGAAACAACACAAAACAAATACGAACTTAATTCACAGTTTTTAAACCCTTGTTGCTACTGATTTTTTTGCAAAACGCTCCCTTTCTTTGTGTGCAGTGCGCTCCTTTTCAAACACAAAACGTTACTCAATTCTTCTCGCTTTTCCTTTTTATGGTGTGTCAGTTTTACTATTTCTGGCACATCCCCACATTTTCCTCCTAAAAAAAGGTGTGTCAGAATTTCATTTTTAGGCACATTTCTTTCAAAAATCGCAACCGGCACAAAACAAATCACACTGTGATTTCAAACATGAAGTGGTTGCAGTTTTCCCTTATGCTCTTTTCACCTTTTCCTAAATGTCTCCGGCGACACTTATCAAATTTTTTCTCTTTCAACCCGCTACGCAAAACAAAAACATCTTGCCTTTTGATCTAGAAGGGCGTAGCGTATACCGTAGCGAATGAATCATAAAGAGATGAACCCGCTATGAAACCCGAAACCTACCTTTCTTCACAAGACATTGCAAACAAGCTCAATGTCTCCAGCGTCACGATACGCAAATACGCCGCCATGCTTGAGAAAAACGGCTATAATTTCGCCAGAGACACTAAGGGATGGCGTCAGTATAATGAGTCCGTTTTATCCGCTATGGAGTATATATACACACTCTAAATTGAGTGGTAAATCACTAGAAGAAGTAGCCAAACTTGTAGCGACCTTGTATCGGTCCAACTTGTCCATATCGGATACCGCTACACCGCTACAAGATGTCAATGTCGCCGATCTCATTCAAAGACAAGAGGAATTTAATCGAGCCATCCTAAAACGACTCGAACAATTTGAAGAACAACAAAAAAAGCGAGATGAAAATCTCATGCTCGCTTTGAAAGAATCCATTGAAACAAAAAAATGATTGCTGCAGCTCAACAAAAAAAGTGGTGGCAATTTTCAAAATAGAACACACATAACAATGACGCACTTATATGCACCCCTGTGTGCGTTCTAAAATCTCTCGATTTCCGTCAAACGTGTAAAGAAAAAACCGACTCAATGGTCGGCTTCTTCTGCTTCTGAAATCGCACATGAAATGATCATCAAAACGAACATAATGATTGCACCTAAATCCATCACATGAATTTCAATTGTCATCACATTCACCTCCACAGTGAACGGATTCTACCACAAAAATATTCCTCAAAACGAAGCACTGAAAAATAAAAAAAATGATTGCGGACACCGCAACCAAAAAAGAAATTTTCCAATTAATCCCCAACGCTAAATCAATCAATGTTAGGATGAAAACATGTCAAAAAAAGAGGTAGACTATGCCTTAGTCTGTTGTGTTTTTTTACGCCGCCACTTAATAAAAGTCACTGAAAACACAAGAAGTAAGATCGCAATAAGCTTGAAAATAAAGCGAGTGAAGAAAGTAACATCTTCGAACTCCGTTGCAAAGATACAGGCTCCTATGATTATCCCGATCACGCCTACTACCCAATTCCAAAACACATCAATCACTCCTCAATTACCTTAAAGTACATGATATTAAGAAACAAAAAAACAGGCTCTTCAGCCTGTTCTTTACTATCCAGTGATGACCATATTGACGAATGGCACACTCAATAAAAAGAAAACGACGAGAAAAACAATTAAACTAAACCATGACTTTTAATAAATATAAGTCATGGTTTAGTTTTTGACGCGTCATCATTTGTTATCTTATTCTCCAAGTTTTTGAAGTTGTTTGACCTAAATATTTTGTATAATCATGGTATTTATACCATTTAAAAACATCTCTTCTATAATAAGCATTACCTTCTACTTTCGCTTGTTGTTGTACCCGAAAATATGTATTCGGAGCTTTAATTGAAGCATACGCTCCAGCTATAGTAACTACCACTCCTGTAACTGGTCCTCCATAAATTGAAGCAATTATACCAGCAATTGTTGTTACAACTGTTGTATTAAGGGAACCTGAAGATTTATAACTATTAACAGTTGACCAACTACTACGAGTTTGCATTATACTACTTTTATCTTCTACAATCTCATCAAGTTTAGATACAGTAATCTCTTCTTTTCCCGTATCTCTATTAGTAACTGTAACCCCTTTTTCGTCTGATTTAATATCATAAATAGCATCTTTAGTTGTCGCTATATATGAATATTCATTATTCTTTTTGAAACTTTCTAAGTATTCAACTTCGCCTGTTTCTTTATTCACTACTTTTATTTTTTGATATGTAGGTTTATCAGTCAAAACTTCATATTCATATGTACTATTACTAGGTATTACACTATTGTTATCCTCTGCATTTACTGAATTTATAAAAGGGGAAAACCCAGTGGAAACTAATGTTAACATTAAAATAAGAATAAATACTTTCTTCATAAAAAAAACCTCCTATTTTTGTTTCTTAACAAGTTTTCTGAAAAAGAAAGAAATAAATGTAATTGCTGCCCCAATCCCTATTGCAATATAAGAGTAATAATAAGTCTGTCTTTCTAAAAAAATAGTAGAAACTAATCCTAAAATAGCAATAATAAAACCTATCCATTCAAACTTTTTTAACATCCTTGGACTCCCTTCTAACCATTGAAACAATAATATTATAAGATACAACTTTTTACAATTAATTTAAAGTATTTCTTAAAAATTTTCATCTCCATTTTGTCTAAGATATTTGCTTTAATAAATCCGATTTTGCTATGAAAATCTTTGGCCTGCTCTTTAAAGATCACCTTAATATTTTCAAGGGTCCAGTAAGAGCATCCTTTTCTATGTGATTATGTAATTCTTGATGCCAACATGCCATGACCTCAAACGTTTCATTGGCTACGTCATCGTCATCTTCTTCAATTCTAACAAGTTTCTAAATGAACATCAACACTTGCAATATTTAAATTAGTACTATATAGTTCTAATTATGAAAAAAGTAAAATTAATGAATCAAAAACGTGTGCTTGAAGTAGCTGCAACTTTATTTTTAGAAAAAGGATTTGCTTATACAAGCATGGATGAATTAGTACGTGTAAGCAAAGTGTCAAAGTCTAATGTGTATTATCACTTTTCTAATAAGGAGGAATTATTAGAAGGGGTCGTTGATTATTGGATTGACATGTATCAATCTGCAATTGATGACGTACTATCTCAGAACCAATTTTTAGTTGAAGAACGTATCCAACTATTTTTAAAGCAATTATCACAAGGAGTTCAATCGAGAGACTATAAAGGGAGTTGTCCATTTATTACTCTTTATATTCAAAGTCCTACACAGGCCACACAAATAAAAGAAAAAATAGGTCTGTTTTTTACAGGATTACAAAAGAAGGTTTCTCTATTACTGAAACAAGGAGTAGAGAATGGAGAATTCAGAAAGACGATTCATATTGATGAGGTTGCATCACTATTTATTACCAATCTTGAAGGCGCGTTATTTATTTCAGAAACATTGAAGGATGCCACTGTCATTACGAAAACAGCCGATCATATTTTTAACTTGCTTCGATAAAGAAGCTTTTTTTTCACATTAAATTAGTACTAATTAGTACTAAAAGGGAGATGTTTATATGAGAACAGTATTATTAATTGGTGGAACGGGCTTTATTGGAAAGGAGTTAGTAAAAGAATTAGCCAAAGAGGATGTGAACATTCTTCTTTTAGTGAGGTCGAAAAGTAAAGCAACACGCATTTTTCAAGAAAGAGGTATTTTAAAAGAGGCAGTGATGCACTTTGTTGAAGGTGATTTGACGAAAGTCGATTTGGGTCTAAATGCTGAAGATAAGGAGAAGGTGTTGAAAACGGATGTGATCATTCACGCAGGAGGACCCATGGATATTCAAGCGACAAGTAAAAAGGCAGCTTCCGTCTTTTTAAATGGCGCCAAACATATGAGTGACTTAGCTAAAAGTATTCATCAATTGAAGGGCTTGCAGCAATTTATTCATGTTGTCGGTTATATGAGTCCCTTTGATGATCAAAATAGCAAGATTGAAATTGATGTGTTTAAAGAAGGAAACAGCTATTTGAAAATAAAAAATCCATATGAGAGAACAAAATTTTTAGCAGATCTTTATATTCGTCAACAGGCATCAGCAGTAGGTTATCCGCTTTCTGTCATTAATCCGCCAACTGTAGTCGGTAGTAGTCAAACGGGGAGTACAGAGCAAATAGCAGGATTAGGTTTGCTTGTGAAGAGTATGCGAAGAGGGCTCATGCCGGTGATTCCTGGAGGTAAGGACTATAGGTTACCACTTATTTCAAACGATGAGTTTGCGAGGTTTATTGTGCAGGTTTTCAAACTGGAGCAACCGGCTATTCAAACATATACGCTTGTTGAAGACAAGCAGCGCGATCAGAATATTGGTGAATTATTGAGTGTGATGTCAGAAAGTATGAATATGAGGGCACCAAAAATCTCTGTCCCAATGCCACTGATGAAAGCTATGATGAATAGTGGCGTAAGTAAACTCACAAACATTCCTTCTGATGGACTGAACTTTATGACAAAACGAACATTTTCAAATGTTGCAGCGAAAAAAATAATGGGAGAAGATTGGTTTCAGAAGACGAGTGTCATGAAATTTTTCCCTGCTGTAGTAGCTGATCTGGATTATCGAATGATGAATCAAAACGGTAAGGATGATCATTTATTTAAACGAACACTATGTGATAACACGACCCTTTACCAATTAAAAGGAGAGGGTAAACCGTTTATTTTATTACATGGTTTATTGAGTGATGGAGAGGATTTATTCCCTTTAGCACAAGAGCTTCATAAAAAAACGGGTCAACCTGTATGGATCTTGGATCTTCCAGGTTTGGGACGTTCTCCTTTTAAACGAGAGAAACATCTTCTAGATATCTATTTGAATGTCGTGAAAAAGGTATTGGAGAAAGCGACGAATGGTGCACATCTAATCGGCCATTCATTCGGTGCGTATATTCTCTTGGAAGCATTGGTACAAGAGTACATCGATCAGAAGTATTCAATCACTTTACTTCAGCCGCCTGTTGATAAGAAAAATGCTGCATCGCGACATGTTCCTCAATTGATGAACAAATGGACATTGAAATGGGCAACGACTAATATGATAGGGCGTTATGTATTAAGGAATGGTTTGTTTGAAAATACGGAGAGCATCCCTGAACATTATATTGAAAAAGTCAGAAATAGTTTTACGTCTCCTAGAATATTAAATACGACGGTTCAGCTTAACCATTTACTACAGATAACCAATCAAGATGATTTCAATGAGGTCACAAAGGATCGTCTTCATATTATTTGGGGGGATTATGACAAAGGCTATTCTGCCCCGTCACATCTTGGCAAGGTTGATTTTGTTCCATATGGTCATCATTTCCCACTTAGCCATCCGAGTGAAACGGCAACATTGGTCATAAGGCAGATGAGGGTATGGGATAAATAAAAGGTTTGAGGTATACCATCTACTCAAAACGAAAAATGAGATGTTTATGACAAGTAAGCACAATTTTTCGTTCTGGGGGGTAGACCAGTTTGGCTATAAGCGGAAATGGACAGAAAAGCAAAAAAGAGTAAAGCCGGGTGAAGCAATTCACAATTGATAACACTGTCATAGTCAATTTCTATTTGTATTTTCACCATTCATTATTTTTACATCAATTTTATTTGAGCTCATAAAATTCGACTCCATTCCTTCATTTTTTAAAAGATCTTGAAAGTCATATAGCTAAACAGAAATAATAGGTAAATATGTTATAGTGAAGGAAATCATTTTTTACAGGGAGTTATTAAATATGAGACTGAAAGAATATGAAACATAACAATTTTATACATTCGTAAGAGGCCCACCAAATATTTAATTATTAAAAATGCAAAATGAGTATTGGAGGGATATTATGAATGACAAACAATTT
This sequence comes from Bacillus sp. FSL K6-1145, assembly GCF_038003425.1. Lineage (NCBI taxonomy): Bacteria > Bacillati > Bacillota > Bacilli > Caryophanales > Bacillaceae > Bacillus > Bacillus sp. FSL K6-1145. The sequence goes on from NZ_JBBOPC010000001.1 coordinate 835,570, forward strand.
TCTTCGTTAATAAAACAAGCAGATGAACCTTTTGTTGGGTGGGATTTCTCATTCATATCTGAAACTGGAAGAATGAAAAGTGATATGCTTTCGTGGTCATATGGTAGTATAGCTACTTCTCTTGTTCAAAATGCAAGAACAATGCTAGATATGGGAACAGGTGGTGGAGAATTTTTATCAAAGTTGAGACCTTTTCCATCATCAGTTTATGCTACAGAAGGTTACATGCCTAATGTACCTATCGCAAAAGAACGATTAACACCTTTAGGCGTAAAGGTAGTTCAAATTGATGAGGATGAAACTCTTCCGTTTGAGGATGGGAAATTTGATCTTATCATAAATCAACATGAGTCATTTTCATCTAAAGAGGTGAGAAGAATTATCTCGAAAGAAGGTGTTTTTCTAACTCAACAAGTAGGTGGACTCGATTGCATAGAGATTAATGAAAATCTAGGGGCATCAATAAATAAGGAATTTATTGATTGGAACTTAAAGCTAGCTTTAAAAGAAATACAGGAGAATCATTTTAAGATTTTGAAAAGTGCTGAAGAGTTTCCTATTCTAAGATTTTACGACATTGGAGCATTGGTGTATTATCTGAAAGCAATTCCTTGGCAAGTGCCAGATTTTGAAATAAGTAATTTCAAGGATGAATTATACACCATTCATAAAACCATTGAACAAAAAGGTTATTTTGACGCAAAACAACACCGATTTATTATTTTAGCTAAAGCAATTTAGTTGGAAATAGAGATTCGATATATTCGAAAGCTCCATCCTAATTTTGAATCAATGACACTCCTGTTACATGCTAAAATCATTAAAAATGAAATATCCACTTACTTTTAGTAAATAAAGACTGTCCGTGATTTGAATACTGGTGTCTAGCTGGTAGGATGATCACGGATTTTTTTATATACTGATCTATAGATATCGAACAGAGTAAACCATACGAATGAAATAGAGGAGGATAAGAATGAGCCAATTCGAGAGTCTAACAAAATACATACGGATGATTCAGGAAGATCATATAGGAGAATGGGTGATCGATCATGGAAATGATGGAACAGCTGAACATCCGATTCAAATGCCTTTTGTGAAATATTCCGAAACGGTCCGTCACTTGATTGAAGATATTTATACCTTTGCAGAACAACACGAAGAGATGGAGCTTACCCGATACAGAGAGATCCTCAAAGAAAATGGGATGGAACCGGGAATGAATGATATGGAGAATGTGGACATCTTCAATTTAAATGCGCAGTGTGTGCTTGCTCTTATGATGGAGGTTGTGAGAGCCGAACGATTTAGCGAGGGTGCCATACTCAATTTCTTTAAAAGCGGAGCTATTGTAAAGTGCCTAGAAAGATTGGATTGTTTAGAGTGATCAAATGAAAAGTAAAACAGATGCAGCCAACACTTTTCCTCCTATGAAAATAGAAGAAATCGATAACATTTTATTAAATGATCTTGATGCAGTAAAAATGGAAAAAGAAGATGAGCGTATAAAATTCATTTTACAAGATCCCTATTGTCCTGATAAAAGTGATATTCACAGTGTGTATGTCATCTATAAAAAGTCTATACTCAATTTACTTGAAGGTAGGATACGTTCTATTCATAGTCATGAATTCATGAATGCTAAGAAAAAGGATCGAACGATTTCTAAAGAAGATATTGAATATGTACTAGAGATGGCTACAGTTGTGGTTCTTGCAAGTGAAAATAATGGAATATTAACAAATTATTTTTATAGCGGAGTCGGTGAAAGGTTAGATCGTATTTTTAATCTATGCTTAGGTTATTCTTCAGATTTACAGAAAAAAGAGAACAAAGTAAGTTTGCAACGGTTTATGAATGATATAAAGATTGTTGAAGAGATGGGCTTGTTAGAAAAATTTTAGAATAATGAGCAAAACCTAGATGTTAGAGACATCTAGGTTTTTTCGCGCTTTTGAAAAATTTATTCAACTTCATGTTGACCTTCCCCTTAACTGAAAGGTTTATACTTTGATCAGATCAACAAAACGGAGGAGATGCAGGATGTTCAAGATCGGCGATTTTTCTATGTTAAGTAAAGTGCCTGTTAAAACCTTAAGATATTATGACCAAATTGATTTATTAAAGCCTAAGCAGATTGATCAAGATTCAGGATACCGTTATTACTCAGCTGAACAGCTGCTTGAGGTCAACCGAATTTTTCTGTACAAGGAATTGGGCTTTACGTTAAAGCAAATGGCTCAGCTTCTTCGTGAAGATATCTCAGTAGAGCAGATTCAGGGCATGTTTCTGCTGAAAGAAAGTGAAATTCAGCAATTGATCGAGAGAGAACAACAGAAATTAGCGCGTATTAAGGAGCGGATGCACCTCATCAAACGAGAGGGATGTGTTGAAAAAGAACAGGAGGTCATCATCAAATCTGTTGAAAGCAAACGCATCATGTCTTTCCAATCCAACGGAACTGTTGACGAAATTCCTTCATTCTTTCAAACGTTTCATCATTTATTACTTAAAAATCAACAAGAATCGATCTCGGGACCACAAGTGGTGCTATGGAGGGAATCATTCGAAAAAGAAAGTGAGTTCGAATTTGAGGTGGGGTATTCCGTCAAAGCGTTAAGGGGCACTCTTCCTCAAGGGATCACGATACGTACATTACCTGCTGAAGAAACCATGGCGACATTATTATTTCATTCACATTCTCCATCTGCACAAACAGCTTGTATTGACCTAGCGACATGGATCGAAAATAATGGATACCGCGTGAAAGAAGACCAGCCAGGCCGAGAGATTTATTACCCATTGTCTGAAAATGAAGAAGGCAGACTCATTGAAATTCAAATTCCTATTATAGATGAAATCAAATCGTAAACAGTGCCCAAAGGAGAAACGTCACGATGAAAAATAAAACCGTTGTCTATTTACTTGCATTAGCAGCCTTTTTAATCGGAACAATCGAATATATCATTACAGGCATTATCCAGATGGTCGCAGATGATTTACATGTCACGACGTCTGCCGCTGGATTATTGGTCACGTCTTTAGCGCTCTCAGCGGCAATCGGCGCGCCGATTGTCATTGCACTGACCATCAATATAGACCGCAAAAAAATACTGTCATGGATGCTGATGATTTTTATTTTAAGTAATGTCATCACAAGTGTCAGCCATTCGTTTGAAATGGTGATGATGACAAGGATTTTACAAGGAATCAGTGGGGGGACGGCTATTGTAGTGGCAATGGCTGTTGCGACTCGTCTTGTAGAACGTGAAAAAAGAGGAACAGCTATTGGCATCATTTTAATGGGACTCAGCAGCTCCTTGGTTTTAGGCGTTCCAATCGGGACATTTCTAAGCAGTCTGATCGGATGGAAAGCATTATTCGCAGCCATTGGATTGATCACGCTGATTCCGCTGATTGTTGTGTACAGGCGAATCCCCTCTATGAAAGAACAAGAACCGGTGACGCTTCGTATGCAGTTATCGATTTTAAAAGACAAGCGAATATTACTGGCGGTGGCAGTGACGCTATTCTATGTAGGTGGATATTCCACGTTGTTTACCTATTTAACGCCCTTTCTGCAAGCATCAGCAAATCTTAGCATCACAGAAATCAGTGGCATTTTGTTACTAGCAGGAATATGCAGCTTTTTGGGCTCCAGCCTTGGAGGGATGGCGGCAGATAAAAAAGGCCCAATATTCACGATTTTCTCAGGAATCATTTTGCAAATCATCATGCTCTTGCTGCTATCATTTGTCACAGGTAATCTCGTGCTCATGGTGGCTGTCATCATGATATGGATGATCGCTACATGGAGCACATCACCAGCTCAGCAGCTATATCTTGTCACACTTGTACCAAAATCTCCTGATATCGCATTAAGTGTCAATACATCATTTATTCAATTCGGATTTGCCTTAGGCTCTGGTGTAGGAGGGATTGTGCTAAGCGAAACATCTATATTAAACCTAAGCTGGATCAGTGCTGGCACTGTTTTTCTCGCTCTACTCATGACCATTCTAATGGTAGCGTTTGACCGATTTTCTCAGCGCAAGAGTTTGAAGGTGATCGGGCAAGGAAGCTAACTTACATTCAATGTTGTATGAAAGGAACTACTTATTTCGGGTAGTTCCTTTTTGATTTGAAGAATGCACCAGTGAAGTTGTTTATTTGCTAAAATAGGAGTCAATATCCAAAGATTGAAAGCATCAACAAATTCCTTTTAAAAACAATGAATATCAAACAAAAGAACCACTAGACAAGGAGAGAATACAGAATGCCAATAAGTGAGGAAATGATCAATCGAAAAGGCGCTCGAAAGGGGACTGATATCCCTCATGACGTCTTGACCCTTTTGAATCAGGGAGAGATCGAAAGTGTGAATTTAACTGAATGGCTGGCTGTCAATCATATGACGCTAATACAGCATGTTTTGTCGTCCATTGGTTTAGACCATCGTTTAGGGGAAGTATCATCTGAGATCGCTAAACAAAAAGCTGAATCAGGAATGAAAGCCATTCGGCTCATTGGTCAATTGTTAGATGACGTGCTGCGTGAAGAGAATGAAGAAAAACAAGCGGAAGTGCTGCAGGTATTTGCTCACCACGTATCTGATAGCGTTCGATGCTGGGCTGCTTATATGAACAAACAGAGTTTATCAACACTGGAAGAGAAACTTGCGTACATTCATCCATTTGCAGCTGATCATCATTTTGGTGTTCGAGAAATTGCATGGATGTCAGTGAGAGAAAGTCTAAGTCTTCAGCTCGATCAAAGTATAGAGCATTTAACAGAATGGGCAAAAAGCGAGGATGAAAATATTCGCCGGTTCTCTGTAGAGTCGCTCCGTCCGAGAGGGGTATGGACAAAGCATATTGAGTTATTAAAACAAGAGCCAGAGAGGGCACTGCCTATTCTAAATTTACTCAAATCCGATCCATCCATATATGTTCAAGATTCTGTAGGAAACTGGCTCAATGACGCAAGTAAAACACAACCAAATTGGGTAACAAACCTGTGCGACCAGTGGTCAAAGAATTCTGACACAAAAGCAACTAGCAGAATTGTTAAGAAAGCCAAGAGAACGATTGTGAAGGGGAATTTGTGAATAAGAATTTGAACTAAATGAAGGGGGATTCTATCAATCATTCAGAGAGAAAGTTTTAAAGCGAGCTCAGTAAACAGATTGCCCCATTTCATGGGATATAGTCTCTTCAATTCTGCATTCTATATATATCTTAACCTCTCATTGTCATACTTTTGAATGAAATTGACTCAATAGAATTGACGAGGGAACCATGAATAGGTGAAGATGAAGTAAACTGTAAGATAAAGGGAGACGACTGATGATACATATCGTATTTGGAGCAGCAGCTGCCGGTAGTTTAAAACAAGCATTGCGCGAAATGAAGCAAGACCAAGTAAATGAGATCATCGCCTTTGATGACATTTATTCGATTGGACCCCTTCTGCATTTACATGAACAAGAAGGACAGGAGAAACGTATAGAGTGGCTTCGTCACGTGATGTCAAATGAATATGGCTATTTTGATGACATGATCACCAATCAGCATAGAATGTTTCAGCAAATAAAAGATATAAAAGATGGTACGAGTATCCTCATCTGGACAGGCAATAATGCCCATGAGCAAATTGGTTTGCGATATGCCATCTATTTATTAAAAGAGAAAAACATTGAATTGTCTCTCATCAATACAACGACTGCATTTGATCAGCTGTTCAATACAAATACAAGACGAATGGATATTCGACATGCCGGGGAAATCACAACTGAAAAATTGAAGGTTTTGTACAGATGTAAAGATCATATTCATGCAGTGTCAAAAGAAGAAAGAGAGAATTTACAAAACGAATGGCTATCATTTGCTAAAGAAAACCATACCCTGAGGATATGGCAAAAAGGACAAACGATCAGTGTACCAGAAGATGAATTTGATGCTTATTTAGTGAAAATGGCTAAGCGGCTTCATCAGTCAGATCCCGAAGAGGAGTACATCAAAACTCCACGTTTAATTGGGGAAGTCCTCGGTCATTTAGAACAGTATATCGGTGATGATTTTATTGAGCATCGACTCAAGGCATTAATTGATCAAGGAATTTTTGACATGATAGGAAGGCGCACTTCCATGCGTTATTACTCAATTAAATTGACAGACTTCGGTCAGCAATTTAAAAAATGGGTGTGCTGTCGAGAATTTGAGGATCATCCTTTTGTGAAAATTGAAGGAGATTACGGTGGTGAACCTTTTCATTGTGGGCATTGTCAATGTCATTTAGAAAGAGACGATGTACCAATAAGCGATACCCTTTTCTCGAAGATTTGGAATTGGGCTATACAGTATGGCCGCTGGTTTGACGAAGAGACAGATGATTTGCTGCCAAATGGTGCAGACATGGAAAAGAAATTCAATCAAGAAGGAGAGCGTATCACTGAAGAAGTGAAACGAGCCCTATCTCCCGCGTTTAAAATTGAATACAGCCCAAGTAAATTCACGCAACATATCATTTAAAGAATGAAATTCAATTGCACTGCAAAAAAATAAAGCTTTACATGATCCATCACCTTCATGTAAGATATGGAGAAATTAAAAGCGAAGAAAAGGACATGAGCCATTTTTACTGGTTACCAGAGAGGGAAGTCACGCTGAAATCTTCCTAACACAGAAAAGTGTCTTACCACCTTTGAGCTGTATTGGGGAAATCATAGTATCCAATATCGTCTACGCCACGTTACGGCACCAGAGCCATAAAGCGAATACGCGTTATGGGAATTTGGGTGGAACCACGGATTACACATTCGTCCCTTTATGAGGGATGGGTGTGTTTTTTTGTTCACTCAACTATCATCATTGCTTTGAAAAGGACATGAGCCACTTTTATCGGTTACTAGAGAGGGAAGTCACGCTGAAATCTTCCTAACGCAGAAAAGTTGTCTTACCACCTTTGAGCTGTATTGGGGAAAATTGAAGTATCCAATACCGACTATGCCACGTTACGGCACCAGAGCCATAAAGCGAATATGCGTTATGGGAATTTGGGTGGAACCACGGATTACACATTCGTCCCTTTATGAGGGATGGGTGTGTTTTTTTATTTCAAAAAATGAAAGGTGTGTCAGTCATGAGAGAAAAAATGGTGAAGATTCAATTTCCAGATGGAAAGATAAAGGAGTTCTCTGCAGGTACGACTGTCGCAGATGTTGCCTCCAATATTAGCCCAAGCTTAAGGAAGAAAGCAGTGGCAGGAAAGATTAATGAACAAATGGTCGATGTAAGCCATCAGCTGGAAAGCGATGCTCGGCTGTCTATTGTCACACTCGATTCAAAAGAAGGGATTGAAGTACTGCGCCATACATCGGCACACGTATTAGCCCAAGCTGTGAAAAGGTTATTCGACAATGTCACACTTGGAATCGGACCTGTTATCGAAAATGGATTTTACTATGATATGAAGCTGAATCAAACATTAAGTGTAGAGGATTTGGCTGCAATTGAAAAAGAGATGGAAAAAATCATAAACGAGAATCATCTCATCCAAAGAAAGGAGGTCTCTTACAAAGAAGCTGAATCGTTGTTTGCACATGATCCATATAAGCTGGATATTTTAAAACGACTCCCATCTGAAGAAGCCATCACAGTGTATCAGCAGGGTGAATTTATCGACTTATGCCGCGGGCCTCATTTACCTTCTACTGGGTTCGTAAAGTCATTTAAGCTAACACGTGTTGCAGGGGCTTATTGGAGGGGTGATAGTCATCAAGATGTATTGCAGCGAGTGTATGGTGTAGCGTTTCAACATCCAAAACATCTAGCTGAGTATCTTCATTTCATAGAAGAAGCAAGCAAACGTGATCACCGGAAATTAGGGAAACAATTATCTCTGTTCATGTTTTCGGAAGAAGCGCCAGGTATGCCGTTTTATTTACCAAAAGGTCAGATTGTGAGAAATGAATTAATGGCCTTTTCAAGAGAAGTGCGAAACAAAGCGCAATATGAAGAAGTGAGCACACCGTTTATGATGAACCAAGAGCTATGGGAAAAGTCAGGTCACTGGGATCATTATCATGAAAATATGTATTTCTCAGAAGTAGATCATACAAGCTTTGCTTTAAAACCGATGAATTGTCCAGGGCATATGCTCATGTTTAAAAATAACTTATATTCATACAGAGACCTTCCGATCAGAATGGCTGAGTTCGGTCAGGTGCATCGTCATGAATTTAGCGGAGCATTAAATGGATTGTTCAGGGTCAGAACTTTTTGCCAAGATGATGCCCATATTTTTTTGAGAGAAGATCAAATTGAAGCTGAAATCAAACGGATTTTCCAATTAGTTGATCATGTGTATCGGACATTTGGGTTTGAGTACTCTGTGGAACTATCCACTCGTCCAGAAAAAGCGTTAGGGGATGATGCCATTTGGGATATCTCTGAATCAGCGCTAAAGAATGTACTTGATCGGCTAAAGGTCGATTACCAGCTAAATGAAGGAGATGGGGCATTTTATGGACCGAAGATCGATTTTCATATTAAAGACGCCTTGCAGCGGAGCCATCAGTGCGCCACAATTCAGCTGGATTTTCAAATGCCTGAGAAATTTGATTTAACATATATCAATGAAAAGAATGAAAAGGTACGACCAGTTGTCATTCACAGTGCCATTTTTGGTTCTCTAGATCGTTTCTTTGGGATTCTCATCGAGCATTTTGCAGGTGCCTTCCCGTTATGGCTGGCACCAGTGCAAGTACAAATCATTCCTGTCTCAAAGATTCACCTTGATCATTGCCTTGAGGTGCAGCAGCAATTAAGAAAGATCGGAATCAGAGTCACAATCGATGAACGGGATGAAAAACTCGGCTATAAAATGAGAGAAGCACAAATGCAAAAAATCCCTTATATCGCTGTCATTGGTGATACAGAAATGCAAGACAAATCGCTAAATATTAGACAGCATGGAGAAAAGACATCTAGACAGCTGTCTATTGATGACTTTAAATATCTGGCAGCTCAACAAATAAAAAACAGAACAGTTGCTCAAATATGATGTGATGATTTCTTGAAGAAGAATAAGACGTTCGAATGATGGGCGTCTTTTCATTTGCGAAAAAAGCCGAATTGACAGTAGAAAGGGAAAATATTGAAACATTTATTCAGTGAAATCGTAATAAAGATAGAGCGTTCAACAGAAACCTTTGAAACGGAGAGGAGTATTACATGGAACAAGCTGCACTGAAAAAGATGAGGACAAAACAAATAGCTGTCTCTAATTTATTTGTCGGACTTATGATTATCGTTTTTTTTATGTTGATTCAAATTGTTAAAATCCAATTTACACATTTCCTTTTTTGTTTAGGAATTTTAATGCTTCTTCAAGGCATTTTAGGCTTTATTAGAAAAGGGACAACAAAATCTTTCATTCCAATTTTCGAGCAGATAGCTATTTATGAAAAAGAGAAATTAGGGAAAGAGTGGGAAAAAGAAAAACGGTTAGATAATGTTTGGAAAGTCATATTGAGTGGCATTATGTTTATTCAATCATTCACTTTTCAAAATGTGGATAATACATTCAGTGACGTCGATCCTGCATTGATCATTTTCTTGTTTTTGATGGTTCTAGCCATTTTAAATATAAGCATGCTTTTTCGTTTTAGAAAAATTGACCGATCGACTGTAGGTGAATTAACAGGCTACACAAAAGAGTCAAACATAATGGCAATAGCTTTAGGATTTTTTATGGCAATCATCATCTTCATCTTTATCGTCATTTTTGTTCTTCCATAAAACATAACCATTTTGAGGTGAAACCATTGAATGCAAACATTCAACAACTAATCGATCAGACAAAGGCGAAATTTGGCTTAGATCTTTATAATCTAAAAAGACACAGCTTTCATCGTTACGTCAACATGTTCAATGAAACGATTTATACATTGAATATGGAATGGTTCCCCTCTCATGAAGCTGAACCTGAGGACGACGATATCAACCCAGACGGCACAGCTGTCATTGAAGTGAATTTGAATACAGGACAGATTGAATCGGTTATTTTTGTCATGGACAAAACCTATGCGCAGCAGGGTGTCACGTTTAAGAGACCTTATCCAGCTCATGTCATTCAATGGATCGAACAAGAAACAGGGTTGATTTATGATGAGCATTTTCATATGCATCAGAAGGAGAAAGGGGAACTTTCTTTCGAAGAAGCAATAGATGGTGTGAAAGTGACGCCATCAGGCAGAATCGAAGTGAAATGGAATGAACATGGACAGCTCATGTACTTTACACACCACGGCCCATTTTTAGCCAAAACATTACTGAAAGCTGAGGAATATGCGCTTTCCCTTGATAAGCTGGAGAACTTAGCCGAGCAGCAAGTACAGCTGTTTCAATGGCCTTCCTTCGAGCACAACCGAATCCGATCTATTTATGCATTAGAAGAAATTTATGTGAAAAACGATGGAACAGGAACGCTTCCGTTTGAAATTGGGCGTGAAGAAACGCACTTTATACACATGAATGAGGTCATTGAGTGGAATGAACCGATAAACAATGCCTTTGAAAAAAAGGAAATGAACATTCATGAGAACATTTCAGCTGAACAAGCTTTCTCATTGGAACCGTCACCAGATACTTTCCCGATATCAAAAGAAGAGCAAGCTGAGTGTATCAAAGCAGTCCGAACCTTCTTGGCGCAAAAATATCCAAAGGATACAGGGAAGTGGGTTCTGAAAACACTCCATCGTGAGCATGGATACATCCATGCGATATTAAAAACGAACGGGCAAGAAGGCAGTGGGTTTATGGACAAGATCAAGGTCTTCATTGACGCCAGCTCGTTTGAAGCCGTTAATTACATAGATAAAAAAGAAATGTTTCAAGTGTGCGGGATACTCAGCCCCTCTCAAGCGGCAAGTGATATTTCTGTATCTCAGAAAGAAGCCTTTGAAAAATTGAGAGAACGTCTTGAACTTACACCTATTTACGTCTATGACGAAGCGCAAAAACAATATGTTCTATGCGGAAAGCTCGATTGCCATGATGGTGTTGATGCAGAGAGCGGCGAAGTGTTTTCTTTGAAAGAACAGTGAGAAGCTGTTCTTTTTTGTCTCATTGCACCAATTTTTTGAAGAAATTTGGAATTTTGTAGCAGGAAGTTGTCGTTTCATCACGAAAGAAACAGATAAGAATATGATCATAGGTCCATCGGTTGGAATATTAGTAGACATCATACATATGAAATACTCATGACAGTAAAGTTGATCTACAATGCTTTTTGAAAAAAATGAAATCGTGTCTCTAGTAGTATACGACATTTGGTGGGCTGACATCATAGGATGACTTTGAACATGTTTGATTTAGGTAAGCTTGAAGCCATGATAGAAGAAAGTGAGGATGTCTACCTTGAGTACATTGGAAGTGTTTCGTCAGTTTTTGGTTGACCATTATCCTGCGTTACAAGATGAACTTTGGCTAAAAGATGTTGATACCCTTCGAATCTCTCCTATTCTTCATCCTTTTCTGAAAAGCAAGCTGCCAGAGGGGATCGAAAAATTCACTTGTGTCCTATTCACGCAGCAGACAGATCAAACCGCTGCACCGCTCAAAGTATACCTTCTATTAGATGAATATGAGCAATCACTTTATGCCATTGATTTGATGAATGAACAAATAGTGCTTCATTAATACAGAAGCAAAAAGCTGCTTGAGAGCCCCTCAGCAGCTTTTTTTGATGAACATTAGCCTGTCATATCAACCAATCTTGAGTGCAAGTTGTCCAATTCTTTCTTTGTTGGAAAAGAGCTGATCAGCAGCGTAGATTGTCCGAATTGAAGAGGCAGCTCGGTATCGGTCACAATCATATCGATCCCAAGTTCCTCCATCGTGACATCATTTAATGTATTCTCTGGACTTGTAAAAATGTGAATGAGAGGAGGTACGCTTAATTTAATTAAATCCGCAATAAACAAACTATGATAATAGCCTAATGTTGAAATAACAAATATGTTCAACACGTTTCTCCGTTCCATTTCCAATTGAACAAGCCCTCTCCAGGACGACGTAATCATACGAATCAATTCCCGTTCATTTTTCACAAAAGGACCGAGGATATCGTCTGTTTTTAACTCTTGGATGATATGAGTAATCCTCGAATAGAAATAAGGAAACTGTTTTTTCACCTCTGATAAATAGCTCGATTTCTTTTTGAAAAGGAATCCATCTCTCACGGTAATTTCATTGGAATACACATAATATTGGAGAAGAACGAGTGTCATCACCTTGCGATTCGCTATTTCTTGATGAAAAATCGACTCCAATTGGTTGATAAATGAATGAATGGCATCATAAAGTCGTGGTGTATGTGATTGGAAGAACGTCAATTTTTCTTCGACAGTTTCAATTGATTTAAAGTGTCCAATAGCTGGTTCGATCAATAGCAAAAAGACAAATTCATGATGATCCAGCGTCACATCAAATACGTCTTTGGTCATTCGGCAAATATGCTCTTCCCATGTTTGGATTTGATCATAGATCCCTTTGGCTACAGAACTTTGTTTTTCCTCTTTCATTGAGTACGTATATTTACGGCTTATTGTGAAATTTTTCCTCATTCGGTGAATGGAAACGGCGAACCATAGGCAGTATTTATCTATCGCCACATCTGGCACATTGACTTCTAGCACCTGAAATAGCTCCTGTAATAAATCAACTGCATCTTGCTTTTGAATATCATCGAATGGCCAAAGCCGGCTTCCATACACTTCAAACAAAAATTCAACAAAGAATTGACGAATCTCCTTCTCATTTCCATGGAACTGCATACTATCTGGGCGTAACTCAATGTCATAAGAGATAAGAATGGAATTGATTTTATGAATGGTGTTATACAATGTGGATCTACTGATATTAAGCGTGTCCATCCATTCATAGAAAGACCGGTTTTGTTCGAAAAAAATGCCGTCAATCAATCGAATTTCAATCGTATCTTTTAAAATTTCCTTGATATAGTAGTCCACTCGTATCGTCTGTGTATAACAAATGGATATGCCTTGTCTCGGCTTTATGTGGATTAACGGCTCACCGTTCTCTGTTTTGAACGATTTCATTTGTTCTAAATCGCTTTGAATGGCACGAACCGAACCGATATGTTCATTCGATATCTCTTGAAGGCTCCACCACTTATTTTTGGATACAAGTAGTTTTAAAATGTTTATCCATCTCTTTGATTTATTATCAATGAGCTCCATCAAACAACTAACTCCTTCCTTTGGCTTGCCTCTATATTATGAAGTTCACTTAAAGAACATTTGATTCTCAAAATAGGCATGAAATGATTGTAATGTTTAGGCTAAATCGTTTTGTCTTCACTTTTCATGATAAAAGAGAAAAAAATTAGACGAAAACAAATGTTATGCCCTGATTCTCCATATTTTTCATTTATAAAGTGGTAAGTAAGCCATGAATCCTATAAAAATGGATCATTTTAGATATTTCGTTTATTTTTTTGCTGTTGAAACGGTAAATGTAAGAATAAAACGCAGCAACTTTTTGATTACCATATGAAAGGGAGTAGAAAGGAATGCGATTTATATAATGCTGAACTGTCTCACCTTACATACGATATGATACATGCTTGTTTCATATGAACGAACCATATGTGAATACATGCTTATATATGCATGTACACATAATTTATTGTTCATTCCAGTATAAATAGAAAAATTCACTTTTATTCTTTCATGATCTCTTTCACTATTCCCCATTTCTATAGACCCCTACCCAGTTATTATATCCACTACTCATGATTCCCTTTCAAGCTCATGATTGATCAACTCATTTTATTCATAGGGTCTTAAGGTGCAAATTTTTAGAAAATATTTTGATCAGAAGCGGAGTGATTGATCTGACAGTATACAAATGATTTTTTTATCATGGTTGAAAATTAATTTTAGAAAAGGGTGGATGTATTGAAAAGAATATTGTCATTGGCTCTCATCGCGGTGTTAGTCATACAGTCTAGTATATTAGGAATCTTGCCTTTAGCAGGGGCACAAGCAAAAGAAATCCAAGAAAACATTTATGGAGATATTGAGTTTGCTGATAGCGAAGGAAACAAGTTATCAAACATGGAAGATCAGCAAGTCAGAAAGGCAATTGTCCATTGGTCGATAAAAGGAATCGATCTAAAAAAACAATATCCGTATGTTCTCACTCTTCCTTCAGCCATACAGGTAGAGAAGGAACAGAAGGAACCCATTACTGTGGGTGACATACTTGTTGGTGAGTATACCGTTTCAAAACAAAATGAAGTAACGGTCATATTTAAAGAAGATGTTGATCTTGATCCAAATTTAGAAGGATCAATAAACATAGATGTCACCAGTATAGCTGAGCCAAAAGAGAAAACAAAGCAAAACGAGCGTGAAGAAAGCCTTCCAAAAGATGACTCAACCTCATCTGAAAAAGACGATAAGAATCAAGAAGCCGCTCAAACGAAACAAAGCGATGAAGATGAATTACTAAAAAACAAAGTGAACGTATCTAAGCGTGTAGGGCTGCAAAGTGTTTCAAAACAAATACAGATACAAGAAAATCTTCTCACTGATGCAAAATTAATTTTTGAAGATCAGGAAGGAAATTCAGTTGATAAGCCTGACATCAACTCGCTTATTTCCATTAACTATGAGTGGGCGATCCCAAATGGTCATAGCTATAATGGCGGGGATACATTCCATTTCAAGGTTCCAGAGGAATTAGTGATTTATGAAAAAATCGATCGTCTCGAGATGAAATTTAATCAGGTAACCATTGGTTATTTTTCTGTAGATGAGAGCGGAAATGCCTCCATCGAATTCACTGACTTTATCAAACAATATTCAAATATCCATGGAACACTTCAAGTGTGGACGCAATTAGATCAAAAAACAGTCATTACTGAAGAAAAAGAAGTGGTCATTACCCCGATTGAAGGCAAAGATACGATATCGATCCCGATTCAATACATTCCAAATGGTCCAAACGTCTCTAAAAAGGGAGAACCAAATCGATCTTACAATGCTGAAACCATTCAATGGACAGTCGATTTTAATATGGACTTAGACGATGTGAAACAAGCGAGACTTTTAGATCCGATTCAAGAAGGTCAAGTGTTAAAGAAAGATTCAATCAAGCTTTATCGTGTTGATACAAAGCTAAATGGTGAAACATCGCTTGGTCAGCTGCTTGACGAAAACCACTACACAATTGGCCAAACAGCAGATGGTCAAGATTTCACGATTGAATTTAAAGATGACGTGCATCTAGCTTACCGTTTAATGTATGAAACGGACATTACGAATCAAGATCAGTCTGCGTTTCGTAATAAAGCGTCCCTTGTCTCTGCTGATAAAGTGATTAGTTCAGCAGAAGGAACAGTGAATGTGACAAGAGGCAGTCCTTTAAATAAAAAAGCCGCCCACTACGATCCAGTCACACAAACAATTACGTGGGAAATTCGTTACAACTATAACGAAAAAAAGATTGCTGAAAAGGATGCTTTGTTAGAAGACTTCTTTAATGGCACACAGGCGCTGATTTCTGATTCATTTCAAGTCAAGGAAGTCACAATTGATCAGAATGGCAAAGAATCAGGAACAAAAGCATTTGAACATTATGTGGTTCAACCTCAAAAAAAGGATGAACAAAACGGGTTTACCTTGCAATTCAATCAAGATATTCAATCGGCTTATCTCATCACATATCAAACAAAAGCAACCGAGCGGATTTTCGAAGCTGAAGAGATTATCAATACTGTAACAGCTGGCAAAGAGAGCAAACAAGGGAAGCAAAGAATTGATCAACAAATTCTAACGAAAAATCATGGAACACCGAATTACAAGAACAAGACTATTCCATGGCGTATCACCTTCAACAAAGATCAACAAACCATGAACAACCTGATATTAAAAGATACGTTTACAAACGAAGGATTGACGCTGCAAAAAGATAGTTTAAAAGTGACGACAGGTAATACAGTGCTTGAAGAAGGCACAGATTATCAAATCGTTGAACATGCAAATGGATTTGATATTCAATTTACGAAAGAAATCAAGACAGAACATACCGTCACATATACAACGTCTTTTGATTATGAAAAAAGAGCAGATAAAGATCAAAAGAACCTGCGTAATCATGTAAAGCTTGAATGGGTAAATGAAGATGGCAAGGATTTGAAGAAGGAAAATCAGTCTGTCTTCACGCCTGACACATACACGCAGTCAAATGGTTTTAAGAACGGAACATATGATGCAAAGAAAAAAGAGATCACATGGAATATCGGTGTGAACTATAACTTGAAACATTTAGAAGAGGCGAAAATCGAGGATTTCATTCAAGGAAATCAGCGTTTGCTTAAAGATTCAATCACCGTCTACTCGCTTGATTTACAAGGCGGGGAAAATGGGGCGGAAGAAAAAGAGGTATTAGCGAAAGAACATTATGACATCAAATTCCTTGAAAATGAAAAAGGAGAATCAGGCTTCGAAGTCATTTTCAAACATGCCATTGATTCCCCATACAAAATCACGTATCAAACAAGTGTTGAAGGAATGGATTTAGTACAGAAAACCTACGAAAATAAAGCGACCCTTTATGATGGAAAGACGAAAGAATCAGACGTGAATGCTGTGGTGTCCATTCCAAATGGAGGGAAATACACGAGCAAATCAGGAAATCAACAAGGGAAAGTCATTGATTGGAAACTCAATATCAACTTTGGCCAATCAACAGTCCAAGATGCGACGATTATAGACCATCCGAGCAGTAACCAAGCGATAATAGAAAACTCATTTCATCTCTATTCGACGACAATAGATGAAAAGGGGCAAGTGACCAAAAAGGAAGAGCTGGAAAAAGGGAAGGATTATGAACTAGACCTTGAATTCGATCCAGATTCTTTTCAAATCAAATTTAAAGAAGAAATCACGAGACCATATATTTTAGAATACCAATCTCTCATTTTAGATAAGGTGGGAAGTACACTTCAAAACGAAGTAACGTTTAGAGGTGAAAATGTAAAAGAAATCAAAAAGGAATCCGAAGCCTCAATTGTGGTCAAACGCACCGCTGGTATGGGAGATGGCACAGGAGCGATTGGCGCTTTAACCATTAAAAAGGTAGACGCGAGTAGTGGAAAAGCGCTAAAAGGAGCAAGCTTTTCTCTGACAGATGCTGCGAGCGGTATCGTCATTGGAACAAAGACAACAGATGAAGAAGGAGCTCTTCGATTTGATCGTCTTCTGTATGGTGACTATATCGTGACAGAAGAGAAAGCACCTGATGGTTATATTAAGACGAAGGAACCAATCAATGTAACGATTGATCAGCCCTACGAATCAGGAGATCAAGCGAAAACAGGAAATAGCATGACGGTGCAGAACCAAGAAATCCGCCAGCATGTCAAGTTAACGAAAAAAGACAAAGAGACGGGTGCGGCATTAGAGAATGCTGAATTTGAACTGAAAAATGAATCTGGAGATACCGTCCAAACCCAGTTGAAAACGGACGAAAAAGGAGAAATTCTTTTCAAACATCTTGAGCCAGGTTCCTATTATTTTGTTGAGACAAACGCACCGAAAGGCTATCAATTAAATCAGCAAAAATGGCCGTTCACAATCAAAGAAAATCAAACAGAAACAACGATTGTCACTGCAGTAAATGACATCATCAAAGGCTCTGCTGAATTGAGCAAAATAGGTGAAGGCGGAGAGAGACTAGAAGGTGCACAGTTCAAGCTCTTAGATCAAGACGGGCATGAGCTAAATGGTTCGCTTGTCACAGGAGAAAATGGCAAGATCACGTTAAACGAACTAAGACCGGGTACGTATCAGCTCATTGAAACAAAAGCACCCGATGGTTATGTATTAGATGAAACACCAATCAAATTTGAAGTACCACTCGATCCAACAGAACCAGTCATCATTTCACAAAAGAACCTATACGAAACAAGTGCATTAGAAGTGGTGAAAGAAGGGGAAGATGGCAAGCAGCTTCAAGGTGTTCGATTTGAAATCACGGATCAAAATGACGAAGTTGTGCGTAAAGATTTGACAACAGATAAAGATGGGAAGCTTTTGGTCGATAACCTCAAACCGGGCAAATATCAGCTTGTAGAGACAGAGAGTATTGATGGTTATCAAAAGAAAAATAAACCTTATCCGTTTACCATCGAAATCGCACAAAAAACACCGGCAGAGATCAAAGTGATCAATGATCTCAAAACTGGAGCTGTCCAGCTCACGAAGCTTGGTGAAAAGAATGAAGCGCTTGAAGGAGCAGAATTCAAGCTTGTAGATGCAAATGGAAAAGAGATGAAAACAGGTCTCGTCACTGATCAGAACGGGGAAATCATCGTCAACGATCTTAAACCTGGAACCTATCAGTTTGTTGAAACGAAGGCTCCATTCGGTCATGAGCTTGACGAAACACCTGTCACTTTTGCTATTCCATTTAACCCTCAGAAGCTGGTTAGTGTGACAAAAGAAAATAGCCGCACAACAGGCGGAGTGCTGTTACACAAAAAAGGCGAAGATGGGAAATCATTAGAAGGGGTTGTCTTTGATCTATCTGATGCCAAAGGAAAGTTAGTGGCAGGAGGAGAAGGGATTACAACCAATCAGGATGGAGAAATCACCTTCACAGGTCTAAAACCTGGAACCTATCAATTTGTTGAAAGAAAGAGTCTTGAAGGCTATGAATTGAGTGCGAAACCACTTGTCTTTGAAGTTGAATTAGGTCAAAAAGAATGGATTCAAGTGGAGGCCATCAATCAGCTCAAGAAAGGTTCTGTAGAACTAACAAAAATAGGGGAAGAAAAAGAAAGATTGAAGGGCGCAGAATTTACACTTTTCAATGACGATGGTAAAGAATTGATGTCAGGTTTAACAACCAACGAGAAAGGCATCATCACTGTCAACGATTTGAAACCAGGCGCTTACCAATTGGTTGAAACGAAGGCTCCTTTTGGACATAAACTTGATGCAGAACCAGTAGACTTTAAGATTGATTTCAATCCAAATCAACTGGTGAAAGTGACAAAAGAAAATATTCGGACGACAAGTGCTGTGAAGCTTCAGAAAAAAGGGGAGGATGGTCAGTTGCTCGCTGGTGTGACCTTTGACCTGATTGATGCGCACGATCAGCGTGTGAAGAAAGACTTAAAGACAGACAAAAACGGTCAACTGACAGTCGATCAACTGAAGCCAGGAACCTATCAATTTGTCGAAACAGCAAGCATTGCCGGCTATGAATTGGATCAGACACCTGTCTCATTTACGATCCGTTTAGGTCAAGACAAACCAGCAAAAGTAGAAATGATCAACAAACTGACGCCGGGAGCAGTGGAACTGACCAAAGTGGATGATGAGGGACATACGCTCGAAAATGCAGAGTTTGCTCTTCTGAGTAAAGAAGGGAAAACGTTGAAGAAATCACTTGTAACCGATCAAAAAGGAAAGCTTCGCATCAACGATCTAAAACCGGGAGAATATCAATTCGTTGAAACGAAAGCACCTCATGGCTATCAATTGGACCATAAGCCGATCCTGTTTACAATTGAAAAAAATCAGCAGAAGCCACTTCAATTAACAGCGAAGAATCACTTGATCTTAGGAAGTCTGCGTATCATAAAGGTAGACCAGCAGACAGATAGAACTTTAAAAGGTGCAGCCTTTGACATTCGTACAAAAGCCGGGAAAACCATAAAATCTGTGACAACAGGAAAAGACGGAGAAGCCATTGTCAAAGGGCTTAAACCTGGTGAATATACACTCACAGAGACGAAAGCTCCAAATGGTTATGTAGCTTTAAAGAAACCACTCATCTTTACAATTCAAATGGGCGAAGTGGAGATCAAGACATTGATTGTGAAAAATGCTCCAGTGAAGAATGAAGAGGACCACACGAATCCTCCAGCCTCACCTAAAGGGGATCAACATCCACCTCATGACTCAAACGGTGAGCTGCCAAAGACTGGAGAAGAATGGCTGCGTTATATGATGTATGCAGGGATTTTACTAGTAGTTTCTGGAACTGTTCTTCTTGTTCTTAGAAGAAGAGCCATTCAGTAAAAGGAAGGAACGAGTATATTGATGAAAAAAAGAACCTTATTAGGCAGCTTTTTGGTGGTCGCGGGGCTAATGCTCATCTCCGTTCCTTTTATATATGAGTGGCGAACTTCTCAAGAGACAGCAGCAATGGAACAGGCATTAAAGATGATTGAAGAAAATGACAGTGATGCCCTTTCTTCTATTCCACATCTAACTGTGTCAGAAGAAGACCTTCGAGATGTGATGGAGCTAGAGATCCCGTCAATTGATTTAAACGAAAAAGTGCTTCCTGTTACTTCAAAAGAAAATTTAGGTATTGCACTGACTCAGATCAAATCTCATCAAATGCCAGGTGAAGGAAATTTCACGATTGCAGGCCATAGAGGGTATAAAGGCGACCGGCTTTTCAGGCAGCTGCCAGAGGTGCCGAAGGGAGAAAAAGTCGTCTTACATCATCAAGCGGAAACATATGAATATAAAATTGTCAGCTCAGCTACGATTGAACCGACGGATGTTGATGTACTAAAGGATCGCGGGAAAAATGAACTGACATTGATCACTTGTACTCTTGATGGTCAGAAACGATTTGTCTTAAAAGGAATACGAATCAATGCTTCAAAGGGTGAGCAACCGTCGGATGTATAACACCAACATAATAGATGATGGGTACAATGGAAAAGCAACGCTCACGACCGACATGTTACACCAATTGTTATCAGAGCATTATCCAACATTAAAAAACGAACGTTGGGATGTTGATGTAGATACAATTCGGACTTCGCCTATTCTTCATCCTATATTAAAAAGAAAGCTTCCAATTGGTATCGAAAAATTCACTTGTGTGTTGTTCACGCAGCAAACAGCAGCTTTTGGAGAGCCTTTGATAGTGTACTTTTTATTAGATGAGAAAGGCGAATCGATTTACGCAATGGATCTCTTGCTCGAGCAGCATGATCCACATTAAACGAGAACTAAAAAAGGAAGGGGCTTTGACTCCCTTCCTTTTTTGTCATTCAATTACGCAAATAACTTCAGCCCAACGACGCCAATCACAATCAGCAGCAAGCTGAGTATACGAATCATGTTTTTCGGTTCTTTAAATAGAATCATATTAAACAAGACAGAGCCCGCCGTTCCAAGTCCAATCCAGACCGTATAGGCAACGGATACTTGAACGGAAGAGAACGAGGCATATAAAAACAAAAAGGATAGGGCAAATCCGCCGACAAATAAAATACCTGTCGTGATTTGCTTTTTCTTACTAAACATATTGAGGCCAATGGTTCCGCCGATTTCGCAGGCAGAGGCTAATAGTACAAAAAACCAGCCCATTTATACCGCTTCTCCTTTCTGCTCATGTGCATCTCCATCAGACACTTTTAGTCCAATAATGCCGAGAATTAAAATGCCCATAAATAAGAGCTTTTCTAATGAAAACGAACCGCCGAACAGCGCGTAATCCATCAAAGACGTACCAATCGTTCCAACTCCGGCAAACACGGCGTACACGGTCCCTGTCGGCAGCTTCTCGCAGGCTTTCATTAAAAAATAAAAATCAACCGGGATCAGGCAGATAATGATCGCCCACTCCCACACCGCATCAGCTCTATTTAAACCAAACACCCAAAGTAATTCGAATAAACAAGTGAGTGCGACATACATCCAGCTTTTTTTCATCGTATTTCCTCCTAAAACTCAAAACTGACGATTCGTCATTTTAAAACCAAAAAAGAACATACAGCAAGTGCTGTACTCAGATTGTTGACAAAGGGCTAAAATGAACTTTATTTTAGCCCTTTGTCTTCTTTTCAGCGTGATAGAAAACCTTTGCAGTCTAGGAAGGACGAGTACTGGCGCGGAGCGAATTTGACATTCGTGAGCACCAGCACGCAGGACTGACACCGAATGCGCGGGTTTGTCTACACGCCGTACAGCAAGTGCTGTACTAAGTTAAGGTGTCTCTATGCCAAGTGCGTAAAGAAGAAATTGCTTCACCTCTCGCTTTTGAATCAGAACCTCTTCTGTATCTGTTTCTGTAAATAAGTACATTTGCTCAGCAGACGATTCAAGTAAACCGATAATGAATTTGGCTGCATATTGACAGTTCAAATTCGCACGGACCCTTTTGTCCTGCTTTGCTTTTTCTAAAAAAGCAGCGACCCATTTGTAAATCGGCTCATAAATATCTTCCCATTCCTTTAAATGCTCCGTGGCAGCTAAACCTGAGTAGGTTAGAGCAAGGACGTCACGGTATTGTCTTGTAAAAGAGAAGATGAATTCAACAAGCGCATCTGCTTGATCGAGGACATCCGCATGCTGAGTCAGTTCCTTTTCAATAGCGGGAACCATCTGCGAGATGAGATGTTCTGCGATAGCAGGCATGACAGACAGCTTTGAAGGAAAATATAAATAGTACGTTCCTTGCGCCACTCCTGCTGCTTTCACAATATCCGAAATGGTCGTTTTTTCGATTCCTTTTTCTTTAAACGCATCAATGGCAGCAAGCATAATCTTTTCTCGTTTCGACACATCATCACCGACCTTAAATGACTGAATGTCAGTCAGTTTAGCGGAAAACTGACGATTTGTCAATATGGGGGTCTCGTCATTGAATAGGAGAATAAGTGATGAATAGATGAGGGCAGGCCTGAATAAGCTGTAAATATGGTCAAGCATCATGTGAGAAAGGGGCAGCTCTCCGTATGACATTCAGTGCGATGTTTTCCATTACTTATTTTCTCTTGCTCGTCCCGCTCTATTTACATATGAGATACAGACAGGCGAAAAAGCAAAAACGCTTTATCTATTTACGAACAGAAATCGTTCTTGCCTGTCTGTTTATGTATACGAATGTTTTATTGTATTTGACGGTCTTTCCAAATCGTTTTTCCGCACCAAGGGATCAGGTGAGTGTCAACCTCATGCCTTTGCAGTCCATTTATCAAAATCTCCATGCCTATCATCACGGCTATCCCAATCTTGTTTTTTTAAATTTGGCAGGGAACATTTTGTTATTTGTGCCACTTGGTTTTTTTCTCTATCAGGCATTCCGAACCTTGCGCTGGCAAAAGGCGATTCTTGCTGGCTTTTTCTTGTCAACAATGATTGAAGTGCTTCAATGGGTATTCTCGCAATCTGGTATGATTACAAGAAGCAGCGATATTGATGATATTCTATTAAATACACTCGGCACAGCGCTAGGTTGTATGTTGTATCGAATGTATCGACGAAGGAAGGAGAAAATCAATTGAAGCGAGTATGTATCATTCCATGTGGGGCGAAGAAAATTTGGGACGTCCATCCAGAGGCAGGGAGCCAGCCAGCGAACCTCGTTTATTTAAGTCCGCTGCATCAGCGTACGAAAAGCTATGCCCAAACGTTCTTTTCAGACTGGCTGATCATATCAGCGAAGCACGGATTCTTAAAGGCAGATGAAATCATTCATGAGAATTATGATGTAGCTTTTGGTACACCGCATGCTGATCAGATAACACGTGAAGCATTAAGGCAGCAATTTCATGAAAAACATCTCACTGCATATGATGAACTAGTGATACTAGGTGGAAAGAAATATCGAAAGGTGATCGATCCTTTATTACTCCCTCATCAGACAGCGATTTATCCGCTAGCTCCATATAAAGGAATTGGCTACATGCTTCAGGCGTTAAAGCAAGCCGTTGAGACAAAAGTAGAACTTCCGCCGCATATTTAACGCATTCACATCTACCGGTAAGCAGGGGTTTGATCATTAAAAAGAGAATGAATGAAGTAGCGATGCTGATTGTTTCATATCTTTTCAGCAGCCACTAGGATGTCCGCATCGCTTATAAGAGTGGCTATATGAACAAGGGGGCGTATGAACATGACAACCATCTATTTAGCTGGTGATTCAACCGTTGCATCTTACCCGGATCGTCCTGTTCAAGGAGGATGGGGAGAGTTTTTACATCGCTATACAGCGCAAGGCGTGAGCGTCGACAACCGCGCAATCGGTGGAAGAAGCTCAAAAACATTCATTGAAGAAGGACGGCTTGATAAAATATTGGCTGACATTCAGCCTGGGGACTGGCTGCTTACACAAATGGGGCACAATGATGCTTCAACGGAGAAGCCCGAACGGCATACAGATCCTTTCACGACGTATAAAAGCTATTTGTCTCAATATATTCACGGAGCAAGAGCGAAAGGCGCTACACCGCTTTTATTAACGCCAGTCGGCCGCTTTCATGAAAAAGACGGAGAATATATCAATGATTTCCCTGATTACTGTGCCGCTATGAAAGAACTAGCTGATGAAGAAGAAGTCCTTCTTGTTGATTTAAATACGGCAAGCCTTCAATTTTATCAAATTTCCGGCATAGAGAAAACGACTTCTTACTTTATGCTGTCAACAGGCGTAGAGGATCGCACGCACTTTACAAAAGAAGGAGCAGATGCGATTGCAAGACTTGTTTCGCTTGAATTAAAAGACCTTGGATTAACGATTGTGTGATGGATGACAGGACGAGAAAGAGCTCGTCCTGTTCTTTTTTTTGCAGAAAGCTATTGATTCCCTTCACCAGAGTAGACTACAATAGGTACATATGATAATGAGAATCAATATCACTTATAAATAGATCAATCGATGAAAAACTGGAGGGACTCAAATGACAGATCAGCTTGAATTGTTTGACGTCACCATTATTGGTGGCGGTCCAGCAGGAATGTACACCGCCTTTTATAGTGGGATGCGGGATTTAAAGACGAAGGTACTGGAGTATAACGAAAGCCTTGGTGGGAAAATCCTACTGTATCCAGAGAAAGTCATTTGGGATGTAGGTGGATTAGTGCCAACAAGAGGAGAGCAATTAATTAAACAGCTTGAACAGCAAGCCAAAACATTTGAACCTGTCATTGCATTAAATCAAAAAATAACAGACTTTCATCGCTTAGAAGATGGAAATATATTGATTACCTCCGAAAATGGTGATCGCCATTTAACCAAAACCTTGATTTTGGCAATGGGGCACGGTATTCCAGTTCAAAGAAAGCTGGAGGTTGAAAATGCAGATCGCTATGAAGTAACAAACCTTTATTATACGGTTCAGGAGCTCAAAACCTTCGCTGGAAAAAGAGTCGTCATCTCTGGGGGCGGCGATTCTGCGGTGGATTGGGCAAATGCCCTTGTGCCAATTGCGAAAAGTGTCACTGTTATACACCGCAGAGATATGTTTGGTGGACATGAAAGAAACGTGGCGAATATGAAAGCATCAAGTGCACGTATTTTAACCCCACATGAATTAACTGACCTACATGGTAACGGAAAAGAAATCGAAGCTGTCACTGTTCAGCATTTAGAAACAGGTGAAAAAGAACGTATTGAAACAGACGCAGTCATTGTCAACCACGGCATGAAAGGCGATTTAAGTGTTCTTGCAGAATGGGGATTAAAGCAAGGTGAATGGGGACTCATTGAAGTGAATGAGCAGATGGAGACCAATTTACCAGGTGTGTATGCAGTAGGTGATTTATGTACACATAAAAGCAAGGTCCGCTTGATTGCAGGAACGTTTGTAGATGGTGTGAACGCACTAAATAGTGCGAAATTATATATCGAACCAGATGCGGAGAAAGTGGCGTATGTATCTTCTCATAATGAACGTTTTAAGGAAAAAAACAAAGAATTGCTGGCAGCCGGTGCGGATCGCTAAAAAAAACAAAACAAGAAGGGTGGTGCCGCAACGGCATCACCTTTTTTATCGCTGAAAGGAGGTATCTGAAGATGAACGCACAAATGGAAACGATGCTACATATGAAAAAGAAAATTCAGATGTGTCTGAAAGCAAAACAAACGAACAGATGGCAGACAAAATCTCCAAGCGTTTTAACAGCTGATGGTACCGTTGTCATTCAGCTAGAAGGAATGGAGTACGAGCTTGACGGTGGGGATAGCCTGTTTATACGATCTCACATCCCCGTTGTCATCCGTTCTTTATCTAATCAGCAAGTCACAATTTTTGCTGTTTCATTTGAACATTACATGCTCACAAATGATGCTGATGATGAATTAATTTATAAAATCAATTATGATACCCTGCCTGATAACGGGCAAGTGGTGATGGGCTCACCGGTATTATTTCATCATATTAAACGTTTAAGTGACCCCTCTTATTCAGAAAGTAGCCAAGTGAAGCTACTAAAGCTAGTACTGCAAATATTCCAGCAACAAAATGAAAAAACAACTGATGCTGATCATTATTCAATTCAAATGATTCTTCAATACATTGCAGAGCATTACCAACAAGAACTGACCCGTAAGGACTTAGCACATAAAATGGGCTTTAATGAAAGCTATTTCTCTACTTTTTTTAAGAAAAGCGTTGGAATGAGTGTCACAGATTATATTGCACAAATTCGAATAGATGAAGCAAAAAAGCTATTGTTCAAAACCGATGAACAGGTTCAGGCGATTGCACAAAGAGTAGGCTATACTGATAGCCTCTATTTCAGCAGAAAATTTCGTCAAAAAACGGGCAGATCGCCTAGTCAGTATCGACTGAGCCGCCAACCAAAACGAATTGCCGCTTTTCAGTTTGTAGGCTCTTTGCTTGCGCTTGGAGTGAAACCAATTTGCATGGAAGAAGATATTGCTCTTTATTCAGATGTGCTTCAAGGTCAACTCAGTGATGTTATCGTCATTCATGAGCATACACCTGACGACGTTTTGAAGGACATGAACTTAGACCTCATTTTAATGCCTGATTATTTCTATACAAACATAGAATGGATGAAACGCATGGAGAAAATCGCTCCTGTGCTTGTTTTTCCATATAGTCGTCTGAGTCCTGTAGAGGAGGTACTTTGTTTAGGTAGCCTCATCGGAAGGAGCGAAGAAGCAAAGCAATGGGTGGAGCGTTATGAGAAGCAAGCACAGAAGGAAAGAGCTCGCTTGACGCCGTTTTTGAAAAAAAAGGAAACAGTTGCTTTATATGAAGTAAGGGGACATGACAAGGTGTATATGTGGTCTTTTCATGCGAGAGGAGCAATCAACCTATATAAAACGTTGGGGTTGATGCCCCCTGAAGCCATTCAAGAGGAGGTGCTGAAACCGGATAAACATGTTGTGATTCCGCTTGAGCATTTAGCAGATTATGCAGCAGATCATATGTTTTTTATTGTGGCTGTTCGGAATGGATGGTACAGACATATGGACAAACGTATGAAGGAAAGTGATGTCCTGCGTAATTTACCCGCAGTGCAAAATAATACATTCTACCTGTTAAAACTAGAAGAATTTAGATTTGGTGAAGGGGAACGGGCGATAGAAATCATGAAACGATTCTCTCAATTTTTAATAAAAGAATAAGAGTATCTAACAATTGTCCATAAACAAGTTATGACGATTATCCATAGACCGATAGACAAGCGGTTGATAGAATACGAGAGACAAATAAATGATAATGATTCTCAGTGATTCATCATGATATGGAGGAGAAAAGAAGTTATGAAAAAACAAGGCATATTTCTTAGTTTAATAGCTTTAGTGTTGTTATTCGCACTAGCAGCCTGCGGTCAAAAGGAAGAAAGTAAAAAAGCCGAAGAAAAAACAAAAACGGTTGACACAGTGAAAGGCAAGGTCGAGATTCCAGCAAATCCAAAGCGTATTCTCGTAGATGGCTATTTGGGTAGTGCTGTTGCACTAGGGGTGAAACCGGTTGGTGCCACAACACAAGATTTAAAAAACATACATCTCAAAGGCAAAGTGGATGGTGTGGCAGACATTAGTGATGAACGCTCCGCCGAAAAGGTGGCAAGCTTAAAACCAGACCTCATCATTTCAGCTGTAGACGATGAAAAGGTACTGGACGTCTACAGAAAGATTGCCCCAACGATTGTTTATCCGTTCGGTGTATTTAAAGATTCACAAGAAGAGATCACTACATTAGCCAGCATCTTGAATAAAGAAGAAGAAGGAAAAGCGTTTTTGAAAAAATTTGATCAACGTATAGAAGCTGCTAGAAAGAAAGTGAAAACAGTCATCAAAGAAGGCGAAACAGTGTCAATCTTGGGTGCATTTAAAAATGATGTCTATGTGTATGGGAATGGTATCTATCGAGGTGGACAAGCACTTTATGAACAATTGCAGCTTCAGCCGCCAAAAGATGTTGCAGACACTGTTTTAAATGGAAAGTCAGGATTTGAACATATTTCATATGAAGTGCTACCAAAATATGCAGGTGATTATATATTTGTTGATGAAGCCAACGGAGGTACGTTCGATAAGAACAATTCAATATGGAAAAGCTTAAAAGCGGTGAAAAAGAATCAAGTACATGACTTGGATATTACGTATTTCTGGCCATTTGATCCAATAGCTATCGCCAATCAAGCAGAAAAATACGTTGAGATATTGACAGAATTATCTCAGAAGTAAGGGGGCTGCTTTTTGTTAAAACGATTTTTCTCCTATTACAAGCCATATATGGGGCTGTTTATATTAGATTTTTCCTGTGCCGTCATAGCGGCACTACTTGAATTATCATTTCCACTCGCGATCAGTATGGTTGTAGATGACCTTCTCCCAAACAGAAACTGGGAAATGATTCTCATCTGGAGTGGAATTTTACTGGCAGTCTATGTCGTCAGCTCAGCAATGAATTATGTGGTGACATATTTCGGACATAAGCTAGGTATCAATATTGAAACAGATATGAGAAGTCAGCTATTCACCCACGTACAAAAAATGTCTTTTCGATTCTTTGATCAAAAGAAAACAGGAAAGCTTGTTTCACGCATGACAAACGATTTAATGGATATTGGTGAAATCGCTCACCACGGTCCTGAAGATTTATTTATTGCAATGATGACTCTTACAGGTGCATTTGCCCTGATGCTATCAATCAATTGGCAGCTTGCCGTCCTCACGTTTCTCATTGTCCCATTCTTAATAGGGCTATCGGTTTATTTTACGAAGAAAATGTCGATTGCCTTTGATCACATGTTTTCAAGTATTGGTCAATTCCATGCAAGGGTTGAGAATAATGTGAGCGGAATTCGAGTAGTGAAGGCATTTGGGAATGAAACGCACGAGGTGGATCGCTTTATTGAACACAATGAACAGTTTAAACAAACGAAATTAACCACATACAAAATGATGGCATTACACGCTTCAATTAGTCACCTGCTTATGAAGGGCGTCACCATCTTTGGACTTGTATGCGGGACATGGTTTGTGATGCAAAAGAATATGACCTATGGCGAATTCATTTCATTCGTCCTGCTGTCTGGAATCTTTTTAGGACCTATTCAACAAATTAATTCAGTCATTGAGACGTATCCAAAGGGAGTCGCAAGCTTTAAGCGATTTGTTAAGCTCTTAGATCAAGCCCCAGACGAAAAGGACGTCCCTGATGCGATTCATGTCGATGGGCTAAAAGGTGAAATTACATTTCATGATGTCAGCTTTGGTTATGAGAAGGACAATTTGATCCTTGAGCATATTAATCTGGAGATCAAACAAGGGGAAACGGTTGCCATTGTAGGTCCTTCCGGTGCTGGTAAGTCCACGCTATGCAGTTTATTACCAAGGTTTTATGAATGGCAATCTGGAACCATTACGATAGACGGCATTGATAGTAGACAGATGAAGCTGTCTTCACTGCGCCAACAAATTGGAATAGTCCAACAAGACGTCTATTTATTTAATGGGAGCATTCGAGAGAACATTCTTTATGGAAAGCTTGATGCAACTGAGGATGAAATATGGCAGGCAGTTTCAAAAGCAGAGCTAAAAGAACTCGTCGAATCCCTGCCCGAAGGTCTTGAGACAATGATTGGTGAAAGAGGCGTCAAGCTGTCAGGTGGACAAAAGCAGCGTGTATCAATTGCACGTATTTTCCTGAAAAATCCACCTATTTTAATACTGGATGAAGCGACCTCATCACTAGATACTGAAACAGAGGCTTCGATCCAACGATCACTAGAAGAGCTTTCAGAAGGTAGAACGACGCTAGTCATTGCGCATCGCCTTGCAACTATTCAACATGCAGATCGAATTGTGGTTGTGACAAAAGGTGGCATTGCAGAGCAAGGAAATCACAAAACATTACTAACGCAAAATGGCTTATATAAGCGCCTTTATGAAACACAATTCGGGGCATAAAAAGTCCATTAGAAGAAATGTGAAAGCCGGCAAAAGAGCGCCGGCTTTTTTCTCATGACATGTATTGCAATCTTTTTCCCTAGTTTCTAGGGGCAAAGAGCATCACACTCACACCTATTAAACAAATAAGAGCGCCTACCCAATCGTACAAATCAGGCGTTTTTCGATCGACCCACCAGCCCCAAAACACAGCAAGAACCACAAACACACCGCCATAGGCCGCATAAACCCGTCCGAAAGTCGGGAACTGCTGGAAGGTAGGGATGACCCCATAAGCGACGAGGATGAGGCTGCCGGCGATTCCATAGCTGACAGGCCTGGCTTCGCGCAGCCAAAGCCACACAAGGTAGCCGCCGCCAATTTCTGCTATTCCTGCTAATAAAAAAAGAACGATCGTCAACATCATGTAAGGACACTCCAATTCATTTCGTTACCTTCTATTATGACATGTTGACATTGTGAGGGACATGAGAGTTTGCTAAAATCAACTGAACAGAGAATGGAAACACATGGATTCTTGACTTTTCAGATAGAAGTGATCCAAATGGCCTTGCTTTTCGTACAGTAAGTACATTCTCATGAGGAGCACACTTCCTTTTTCGGCGCTCTTTTTTTCTCCTTTAAAAAAGAGTAAAGTACAAAGTAGGCTTATTTCAGCAAATCGAGTGATAAGCAATACGTGAAGGATTTCATGATGAATGCAGCATGCTCTTTCTCATGAAAAAGGAAGGAGATGACCATGGATACACTGAAAGATTCTGAGCTGTATCACAAGATCAAATTTGATCGTCACAAGCCTTCGCTTGAAGTGCTGTATGATCGCTATGAACGTGTGTTATATTCGTTTATTTATAAAATGACTGGAAGTCGTGAGCTTGCGGAGGAAGTGCTGCAAGAAGTCTTTATCAAGCTCTGGCGCGGTATAGGAGAATACCATACGGATAAAGGCAAATTCTCCTCGTGGTTATTCATGATGTCACGCAACACAGCCATCGATCTCCTAAGAAAGCACCGGAACGAAACGGCACTAGAAGATGAGCATATTGAATATTTAGCCGATCATCAAGAAGATGTATCAAAGGAAGTTGAATGGAACGAGGAAAAACAAATCATACGTGAAGCAGTATCTACATTGTCAAAAGAACAGCAAACCATCATAGAAGATGTCTATTTTAAAGGAATGACACAAAAAAGCATTGCTGAAAAACTAGGCATCCCCATTGGAACGGTGAAGGGAAGAGTTCGATTGTCATTGAAGCACTTACGGACGAGACTGTCTCGCGGAGGAAAGGAGGAAGAGGCATGACTCAGTGTAAACATCAAGTGATTGATTATTTCAACGGGCATGTACAAGGAGAAGAAAAAGCACAATTTGAAGAGCACCTCAAGAACTGCTCAGCTTGCAAAGAAGAGCTTGAAGAATTGACATCGCTCATGTCTGACATTCCATTTCTAGCAGATGACCAAACACCTCCGGCAGGGATGAAAGACCGTATTTTATCCCAGGTGTTTGAAGAAGAGACGATCGAAGAAAAGAATAGCCATAGAAAAGACCTCAAGGCAGCACATGAACCAAACGAGATGAAACCACTGCAAAAGAAACGTAACCAATGGCTATTGCCACTTGTTGCCGCACTGCTTCTTATTTCAGCAGCTGGAAACGTGTATTTCTTATCGAATGGAAAAGAACAGGCGGAAGAACCTGTCAGGGTTGTGGCGACAAAATCACTGGCATCAGCCGCATCACCAAAAACAACGGGTGCTTTTTCAGTGATTGAGCATAACGGCAAAAAAGAGCTGGTGGTGAGTGCAGACGGATTAAAGGATCAGCTTGATTCATCTGCTGTTTATCAAGTGTGGCTCATTAAAGGAGATCAACCGGTACCAGCTGGTGCCTTTAAAACAGATAACAAAGGAGAAGGAACCGTCACCTATGCATTATCAGAAAAAGAAGCGAGCGAATCATGGGATACCGTGGCAGTCACCCTTGAACCAAAAAAGGATAACAAACTGCCGCAAGGACCTGTCGTACTAAGCGCTGCATTTTAAATGTGATTCAGGAAGGATGCCTTTGGGGCATCCTTTTTTGATAGGCAAAGGGAACTTTTTGGCAGATCAGACGTAGTACATATGGAGGTGAAACAGATGAAACCATACATAGAAAAAGAACTATTTCTCTTATCAGTGAGACACGCATGTATGGCATGCTATTTTTTAGTGTTTCCGTTCGTTGCTCAAGTCCTTTATACCCCATCACCTTTATTGATCGCCCTCATCGCTCTTTTTATGACTCATAACTTAGTAGAATGTACCATATGGTTTTATAAATTGAGAAAGATCAGGAAGCACCAGTCTGGTGATCTATCGAAACGAGGACATGTCTTGACCCAGATCATGCAAAGGCTGGAACAAATGATGATGATCGGTTTTGTTATTTTCTTTATCACTAAATGGATGCAAGGGGCAGCTGATAGCCTAACTCTGTCACTAGCTATTTTTCTATTAATGATCTTTTTCCTTCAGCACATCCAGCTTTATTACGTTCAGCTATTTTTTAAATCCAAAAGCTGGTTCTCCTATGTTCCTTCATGGCAAAGAGCTCGTCCTTCTTATATAGCGAGGGAGCGAAAGGCTTTGAAAGGGTCCTAAATGTGCAATCACTCGTTTGATCTATCCATAAACATCAGAAAATTATGATAAAATGTGGAAAAGAAGCATGGTGAAAGGGAGTGCGAGCGAGTGAAAGCTGTTGGACTATTGGAGTACTTACCGATTGAGCATGAGCAAAGCTTGATGGATCAGGAAGTAGAAAAGCCTAAAGCAACGGGCAGGGATATACTGGTGAAGGTAGAGGCTGTGTCAGTGAATCCAGTTGATACGAAGGTGAGATCACCGAAGGATCAGAAGGAAGAAAAACTGAAAATTCTTGGCTACGATGCAAGCGGTACGGTTGTTGAAGTTGGCGAAGCGTGTACATTATTTCAGCCTGGTGATCACGTGTACTATGCGGGAGATATCACGCGTCAAGGCTCAAATAGTGAGTATCAGCTTGTGGATGAACGGATTGTGGCAAAAAAGCCTGCCAATCTCTCCTTTGCAGAAGCAGCCGCGATGCCTCTGACGACGATTACGGCATATGAAGCGTTATTTGACCGGATGCATATGAAGCGAAATGCAGAAGGGGCAACACTGCTCATCATCGGCGGTGCAGGCGGAGTAGGTTCTATTGCCATCCAACTAGCCAAATTAGCAAATGCCACTGTAATCGCCACCGCATCAAGACCTGAAACAAAAGAGTGGTGTCTATCATTAGGTGCTGATCATATCATTGATCATCATGAGCCGCTTCTCGCGCAGCTTCAGAAAAAAGGAATAGGCGAAGTGGATTTCATTTTATGCCTAAATGATACAGATGGACACTTCAAAGGCATGGCAGAAGCCATCAAACCGCAAGGCACGATCTGTACCATTGTCGAGAATCAGCACAACCTAGACATTCAATTACTCAAAAATAAAAGTGCTGCATTTGTATGGGAGTTCATGTTCACACGCCCTATGTACAAAACAGCGGACATGATCAAACAGCATGAGCTTTTAACAGAGGCGGCTGAGTTATTTGAACAGGGGAGATTAACGCATACGTTAACAAAGGTTCTCAGTCCGATCAATGCTGCTAACTTGAAGCAGGCACATCAAACCCTTGAACAAGGAAAGATGATTGGCAAATTTGTACTAGAAGGATTTGAGAAAGGGGAGAGTGTATGACGTCATTACAATATCCGATTGGCTTATATGAACCGGTTGAAAATAAAACAAAGGAACAGCTAGAGTCATGGATTGATCAGTTGGGTGCGATTCCACAAGAATATGAAACAGTCACCAATCAATTGACAGATGCTCAGCTGGATACACCCTATCGGCCTGGAGGATGGACCGTCCGTCAGCTCATTCATCACGTAGCAGACAGCCATCTGAATGCATACTTACGATTCAAGCTTGCGCTCACAGAAGAAATACCGCACATCCGTCCATATGATCAGGCGGGATTCGCCGAGCTTCCAGATAGCAAAGCGCCCATCAGCCTATCACTGCTCTTAATCAGCAGTCTGCATCGCAGGTGGGTTACATTACTTCGAGGGATGTCAGAAGAAGAATTCACTGCGTCCTATTATCACCCAGCCGATCAACAAACGGTGTCCTTATATGATGCAACAGGAATGTACGTCTGGCACTCAAAGCATCATCTTGCCCATATCACGGAATTAATCAAAAGAAATCAATGGAATTAAAGGAGTAAACACATGTCTGGTAGAAGAATTGTCGGCGCCATGTTTATTTGTATGGCGGCATTGTTTTATATAGCAAAATATGTTCTTTTTGAGATACGCTATAGTAATAGCTTAGGCTCAGAAAGAACGATTGAGGAACTTGAACAGATACTGCCTGGCGGTACGTGGATCAGTATCTTTTTTCTTATCATCGGTTTAGGTTATCTTTTATGGGACGACAGGGAAGTCATTCGTAAAAATCTCTTCACCCCAGATCGACAAGAAGAAGAACTAAAAAAGACGGATCTCAAGTGACCGTCTTTTTTCCTTTTCATGTTTAGCCGCGTTCAGGACGCAGTGCTTTTTCTAAAATAGCCAGCCCTTCGTTGACTTTTTCTTTTTCCTCGTCGTTGAGCCGTTGCAGGGAGTTTTTGATTTTTTCGTGTCCTTTTTGATAAATGCTTCTGAAAATATTTTTCGCTTCCTCAGTTAGTTCGACGACAATGATTCTCCGGTCACGCTCAGAGTGCTTTCGTTCAACAAAATGAGACTGTTCTAACCGATCAAGCAGGCCTGTCATATTGGACAAAGAAGCGCCCATTTTTTCAGCGATTTCGGATACCTTGAGAGAGCCATGGTTATTGAGTAGCATGAGTACCTTCATTTGAGGCATACTCATATCAAGCTTCATCCATTCTGACACATCTCCAAGACCTGCAGCTGTGAGTACTTTCATATAGAGCACCCATGTCTTTTTTTCCTCTGGAGATAGAATCTCTTCTTTTAATACGGTGGTGTCATGAATATTATATTCCACGCTCGTTCACTTCCTTTAAGCGGCTCTTTTCTCTATATTACTGATTTTCACTTCTAATTGAAAGGTTCGACAAGCTTTTGAATGTTAAACTGCATGAATCAAGTGGTATTTGTTGTATAATAATGGTCAGTCGAAATAAATGAAGCAACTTAGAAAGTTGGGAAAATCATGTGGAACAAAAAAACGGGTATGACGATCTTAAAAATGCTTTTTCCGATCGTGATTATCCTTGTCTTAATTTTCGTCGCCAAAAAGGAACTGAGCGGCCTTTCCATTAAAAAAACGTTTTATATCATTGACAGCTTGAATCGGATGGACTTGTTTATTCTTGTTTTTCTTGGACTTGTCGCAGTGTTATCGATGTCCTTATATGATTTTATTTTACGAAAAAGCCTGAATATGCCCATCAGCGGCTGGAAAACGATTCGCATTTCTTGGATTGCGAACTCCTTTAACAGTGTCCTTGGGTTCGGCGGTCTATCAGGAGCAGGGCTTAGAACACTTCTATATAAGGAGTACATAACCGATACGAAAAAACTGCTGAAAGGCATTGCCCTTTTGACTTCCTCGGTTCTTTTGGGCTTATCTATTTTCAGTGATCTGATCTTGGTGAGGGTGCTTCCTGTTGAAAGTATTATTAGCCAAGAGCCGTGGCTATGGGCCTTTGTGATCATCTTTGCTTGTATTGTGCCCATTTACATCATTATGGCGTCCGTACGAAAAAGCTCGATTGAGAGCGGTGAAAGCGGACTGAAGCATCCGATTTACGCTTATATCGGAGCATCGTTTTTAGAATGGCTGGCAGCTGGTCTCGTCATGTACATGGCTGTCGTCTCTATGGGGATGAATGTCGATGTCCGGATTGTATTAGGCGTATTTGCGATTGCGTCAATCGGCGGTTTAATCAGTATGGTTCCGGGCGGATTTGGTTCATTTGACCTCATCTTTTTACTGAGCATGCAGTACATTGGGTTTGATAAAGAGATGGTACTGACGGCGCTTGTTTTGTACCGCTTCGTGTACTCGATCTTCCCGTTTATCCTTGGGCTTTGTCTAGCTGCTTACGATTTAACGGGAACGACGCTAAGACGCCTTGAAGGCAATCCGAGAATGGCACCTGCCATAGAAACAACGAACGTCTTAATTGTGTTGCACCGTGCTTTATTAATCCGTTTATTGTACGGATCTTTATCGATTTTAACCTTTGGAAGCGGCTTGCTCATTATGGCGTCTGTTGTGCTTCCTGTCGATCGTTTAGGCGTGATTACGAGCATTCCACGCTTTCTATTATCAGGATTTAATGGTCTTTCTTTAATGTTCGGCATCATCCTGATGATTTTGTCCATTGAAGTGTATAAACGAACAAAAAGATCGTACGTGCTGACGATGATCGCCCTAGCAGGCGGCTTTGTGTTTACTTTGTTAAAAGGATTTAACCTGAGTCTCATCTTTATACTGCCAGTCATCATGGCTGTATTTTTCTCTCTTCGAAATCAATTTGT
Organism: Bacillus sp. FSL K6-1145; assembly: GCF_038003425.1. Taxonomy (NCBI): domain Bacteria; kingdom Bacillati; phylum Bacillota; class Bacilli; order Caryophanales; family Bacillaceae; genus Bacillus; species Bacillus sp. FSL K6-1145. Next base: position 872,399 of record NZ_JBBOPC010000001.1, read on the forward strand.
GAAGCAGCAGGCCCCTTATTCCTTGTATCAGTTTGTGGCGGCTGCCGCTGGATATTTACTCGTGCTGTTTAACTATAATGTCATCGGCAACTTTATTTGGACAAAAATTGGACATTTCTTGAGTAGGGATTACCTCGTGCATAATGAACGGCATATCACAATGACAAGCATGATTGCTCTCATAGGTGTACCGCTTTTTTTCTTCATTAGCAGATTGATTTTTAATAAAAGAGCATTTCCGATTGGAGAAAAAGCAGATGAGGAAAAATTAAAAACGTTTTTAGAAGAAAAGGGCGGAAATGCCCTCAGTCATCTTGGCTTTTTAGGCGATAAAAAATTATTTTTCTCAAGTGATGGAGAGGCGATGCTTCAATTTGGTCGCATTGGCCGCTGCGTCATTGTGCTTGGAGATCCATCCGGACGTAAAGCATCCTATCCACTTGTACTTGAAGAGTTTCTACAGCAGACAGAAAAAGCAGGCTATCGCGTTGCTTTTTATCAAGTAGAACTGGAAGGGATGGCGCTCTACCATGACTTAGGCTTTCACTTCTTTAAGCTTGGAGAAGAAGCCATGGTCGATTTAGAAACGTTCTCTCTTTCCGGTAAGAAAAAATCAAATTTACGGGCTGTGGCCAATAAGTTTGAACGAGAAGGCTATACGTTTGAAATGCTGGAACCGCCTTTTTCAGATGAGCTCATCTCAACCTTAAAACAGATTTCTGACAGCTGGCTCGGAAAGAAAAATGAAAAAGGGTTTTCGCTCGGCTATTTTCAAGAAGATTATCTTCAAAAAGCACCGATTGCGATTCTGAAGGATGAGCAAGGGGAAATCATTTCTTTTGTATCACTAATGCCGATGTATCAAGAAGGGGAGATTTCCATCGACCTAATGCGTCATATGCATGATGCACCGAACGGGATGATGGATGCGCTGTTTATCCACCTTTTTCAATGGGCGAAAGAAAAAGGCTACAAATCCTTTAACATGGGAATGGCGCCTTTATCAAATGTAGGAACATTTCATCAGTCCTTCCTCACGGAGCGTTTGGCGAGTGTTATTTTCAACAACGTCAGATTTATGTACAGCTTCAGCGGATTACGGTCGTTTAAACAGAAATATAAACCTGAATGGCGCGGAAAATACTTAGCGTATAAAAAGAATACATCATTACCTGTCACAATGGTGCTTGTCACCAAGCTGATAGGGATGGACCCAAATCGCAACCTTCGTCCATAGATGAAAAGCCTTTACCTTTCACTAGGTGAAGGTTTTTTTAGACAAAAGAATAGCAAAAGTGGTAAAGTTGAAGAGTAAGGGGGATGTAATATGACATTAAATGAATGGTTTAAAAAGGGATTAACTGAACGTACATATGTACACAACATGGAGAAAAACCGAGAAAATCTACTCACGGTGTACAACCAGTACGCAATTCATCAAAAAGAAAAAGAGCTGCTTCAAAAGCTGCAAAAGAAAAAGCTCAGAGCGCTTGTCATCACAGCGGATTGGTGCGGAGATGCGATGGTCAATGTACCAATTTTCATGCGTATTGCAAGTGAAGCACTCATTGATGCGCGCTATTTCATTCGGGACGAGCATCTAGACCTGATGGATCAGTATTTAACGAACGGGACCGCAAGATCGATTCCGATTATCGTGATCATTGATCAGGACGGGAATGAAGTAGGTAAATGGGGACCACGCTCAACAGAAGCACAGCGATTTGTTGATGAGAAAAAACCCGACAAGGATGCACCTGATTTTGAAGAAGCTTTTCAAGTATTTGCGAAAGAAGCCGCACATCACTATACGACAGATCGTTACTTATGGAAAGATATTGAGAAAGAAATAGTAGAAGTTTTGGAAAAAATATAAACCAAAAGACTACTTCGCCGCAACGGGAAGTAGTCTTTTTTTATCTTGTTTTTGCGTTTCACCTACAAAACACCGCATAAAGATGTAGAAAAACCGCAGAATTCTACAAAAAACCGCAGAAAACCGCAACGCATCACGATTTTCCCAACCATTTTTAGTTGAAAAACCTCATATGTGCCATGAAAACCTTAATTTTGCCCTTATCTAAAGGCTCATATAACGCACGTTGGTTTGCTTTTTCCCAATACAAGAGGCCCAGCAACTATAGTAATCTAGTTGTAATCTCCTTTGAACGAACTAAAAAACAAATGACGGAAAAGGGCTGGCGATCAATCTATGAAAAAAATCATTTATCTCGATCAAGAAAGAAAGAAGCTCGCTGAATCGAAAAAAAGAGAACAGCGTTCCATCAAATCACTTAGGCTGCTTGTGTTTTATGACGGGCAAAGTCCTTCATGTGCAAAAGCGATGGACTTGTTGAAAGCTCTCGATTGGAAGAACCGTATTCATTTTGAATCCTTTAGACACTCGCAATTGCTCAAACTGAACAAAATAAGTGAAGAAAAGGCAGAAAAGCGAATCGTGTCAATTTCCTTAGCCAAAAACCAAAAAAACTCAGGGATCTATACATGGCTGAAAATTGCTTGCAATATCCCTGCATTATGGGGAACGATCCCATTCATCGTGCTCAGCATTTGGTTAGGCTTTGGTCAGCATGCGTACGATTACTTTGCGAGAAAACGGTATGTTCATTCAGTCAAACAAGTCACCCGTCCTGATACAGATCAACAGAAGACCATTTAATGAATAGGAAAAGCATGACCTTCGATCGGCAGAAGGTCATGCTTTTTTGTAATAGGGGACATATGATGCAAGGTGATGAAGCAGCGTTCTCGTGTAGGACATATAGGTACGTTCGTCAAGCTCAGAACCCGCATAGGAAAGCAAGGTTCTAAGAGCAAACAAGTACTCACTGTGCAGCTCATTTTGTTTAAAGTAAGGAAGAGCTGCTTCGATCAAATAGGTTTTCAAATCAAGAGGGTTTTCCTCAATCATCAATTTATAGATTTTGATCATATATAAACAGTTTGGCTGAATACGAGGCTGTTTTAACAGCTCATGTATGTAGGGAAGGGCCTTTTTGCGGTCGTATTCAGCATATAAGGTCGCGATTTCATACAGAGTTTCACAATAACGGTCTTCTATCTGTTCTTGATTAAAGTAATTGAGTGAATCTAGTAAATAAGGCACAGCTGAAGAAAAATCGCCTTCCCGTTTTAAGAGCACCCCGTAATAAAAATAAGCGGTCATTTTAATATAGGCATCAGGATAAAGGGACGTGTGCAAAATCACTTCTTTTAAATATTTCTTCGCCGTTTGAAAGGCTTTTAGTTCCAGTGAGATCACGCCATGAATGAGTGTGCAGTGAATGATCCGCTTGAAATTGTTCTTTTGTCTATATAAATCCATGGCTTGATGGGTTGCTTCAAGCGCATCGCCAAGAAGTCCCATGTTTCCAAGTGCTTTTGCATAGTGATAATACAGGTCACTTTGTTCAACAGACGCGTAAGAAAAGCAGCTCTCAAGTTTCTTTATCCCTTCTTCAAACTGACCATTTGTAATGAGATGAATGCCATCTAGATATTCAAATATTTCTTTTTCCGTTTCAATAAAGGTTTTTTCAAACTTTTTAAGCACGCGGTGTGTTTTTAAGGCAAGTGGCTGCTTGTCCGATAATAAATAAAATTGAAATAGGGACAAATGATACTGAATGCCTAAATCTAGCGAAAAGAACTGTTCTTCGTGCTGAATGATCATTTCTGCATTTTGTTCAGCTTGATCGAGTGCATAGAAATACATATTCATTTGAAACTCATCTAAGAGTGACAGCAGGTGACGCGCCTTTTGTGACAGCGTTTCTTGACTGATGCCAAGTCGTTCAAGCAGTAAATTGATCGTATCTTGATTGGCCTCCTTTGAGCCATTTTCGATTTTACTTAAATGAGAGACAGAACAAATTCCTTCTGCCAATTCAGATTGGGTCATATTTTGTTTATACCGGTAGAGCTTAATGATTTGCCCGATATTGATTTTCATTCCATCCAGAAGCCTCCCTTCCAATCATGGTTTGAAAGCCTTTTGACAAAATAACCGCATTAGACAAAATGGGAATAACTAAACCTATTTCATCATCTTGGGTTTTTTATCAAAATTTGTTTAAAACGTAATATGATTGTAACATTACTTGAAAAACTCAAACAACTTTTTAGCAGAAGGGATGGGAAACATCATTTGCAACTGCTCGCAATGATGTTTATAATGTGAATGAGAATCAATTTCAATTAAGATTGATTGAAAGGATGACACATATGCCAGAAATCAAACAACAAACAGAAGCGTTAACGGTACGAGACGCTGTCAGATATAGACGATCTATTCGAAAATTTAAAGAAACGCCGGTGACCATTGAGCAGCTTCAGCCGTTATTAGAGGATGCGGTCTATGCACCGAATCATAAAATTACGGAGCCTTGGCGCTTTCTATATGCGGTGACGGAGGAAGCGAAAGCGACATTTATTGATCGCTTCATTGCGTTTTTCAAGCGCAACAATCCAGATGCAAAGGAAGAAAAGATCAATCAATATAGAGATTACTTTTCAAAAGTTCCAGCCCTTTTACTTGTGGTGTTAAAGGAAGACGAGAACCCAGTGGTGAGAAATGATGATTTTGCCGCTGTGAGTGCTCTCATTCAAAACTTCCAGCTGCTTGCTTGGGATCAAGGAATCGGTATGGTCTGGAAGAGCGGCCGCATCTTATACGACAAAGGCTTTCAACAGGACATGGGCCTAAAGGAAAACGAGCGGTTTGCTGCCATCCTTCATATTGGTTATCCAGAAGAGGTGCCTGAGGAAAAATCACGTCAGAAAGCATCAAGTCTTCTTACTGAAATTCAATAAAAGAAGAAAAGCAGACCGCAAAAGGGTCTGCTTTTTTTACTTATTGTTTTTTGGCGCGCTGATCGGCTGCTTTCATACGTGCCATTGCTTTTACGTCATTCGGATCTGCAAGTTCTTTGGAAAATTCAACATATTCGCCATCCGACTCTTGTGCTGCAAGCTCGTGATTGGCTTTTTGGTGTTGGTCTTTTTTCAAAGCCTTTCCCTCCTTTACAAGATCACTTTAGTTATGTGCTTGTTGGAGTGGAATATCCATCTTATTTGTTTCTTTTTTCTGCTGCTCTTTCCGCTTTTTTGAATTCCTGCTGATACAGGACTTCCTGGGTTTTCTTCAGCTTTGAAGTTGGCTGGTGTTCTTTTTTCTTCATCAAAATCGCCCCCTCATCTCATTTCTAATAGGATGGGTGTTTTTGACAAAAATTATTCCTTTGAATGCAAAATCGCTTCTTTTAATTCAGGATGCAAAAAGTCATAAGAAGAAAGCAATGCCTTCTTCGGCAGCGCACGCTGACCTTCTAAAACAAGTAATGACATTTCGCCAAGTGCCGTTCGAATGACAAAGGATGGGACCTTCAGCCAGTGGGGGCGGTGAAGGGCAGACGCAATCGTTTGTCCGAGCTGCTTCATTTGAACAGGATTCGGTGATGTGACATTGAGTGGACCTGAGATGTCGACATTGTGTATTGCATAAGCAATGAGATGTGCTACGTCTTCGACATGAACCCATGAAACCCATTGCGAGCCGGAGCCAATCGTTCCGCCGGCAAATAGTTTATATGGCAAGGTCATCAGTGGTAGGGTACCTTTTTCCCCTAATACGACGCCAAAGCGTGTGTAGACCGTACGAATGCCGAGTGCTTCAATTTTTTGCCCCTCAGCTTCCCAACGCTTTGATGTATGACTTAAGAAATCAGTATCCGCAGGAGGTGATTCCTCTGTAAAATCTCCTGTTTGAGACGTGCCATAAATTCCGACAGCACTTGCTTGAATGAGCACAGATGGTTTCGATTCCTGCACTTCTATAATGCGTCTCACTTCTTGTGTGGATTGAATACGGCTAGAGAGGATGCCTTCTTTTGCCTTGTCTGTCCAGCGGGTGAAAATGGATTTTCCAGCAAGGTTAATCCAGACATCAATCGCAGGCAATTCATGCTCAGGCGCAGCACCTTCTGTCAGCCACTGCACATAGTGTAAATGATTTTGTTCGGATTCCTTTGGATTTCTTGTTAAAATATATAGATGATGTCCTTCAGCAGCGAGCACTTTCGTGACGTGCTGGCCGATAAAACCGGTTCCTCCGGTGATGGCGATATTCAATTGACATCTCTCCTCTCATATACATACCTATATCTTTCACGATTTTGAATCAGAAGAAACATCCTGACTGTTTTAAAAAAGGAGTGATCACAGGATGCCCTATATTACAAAAATCTCCGCTCAGAAAAACAATACAGAGCGGGTGAACATTTTTCTAGATGAAAAATACGCCTTTAGCGTTGATCTAGATGTGCTCGTCCAGCACGATTTGAAAAAAGGGAAAGAGCTGGACGAAGCAGATATCATCGAAATTCAATTCGGTGATGCTGTGAAAAAAGGATTTCAGCAGGCCGTCGATTATTTATCATACCGAATGAGATCGGTGAAAGAAGTAACCGATTATTTGACGAAAAAAGAAATCCCGGCACCTGCTATTAGTGAAATTATACACAAATTAAAGCAATACAAGTATGTAAATGATCTTGAATTTGCGGAAGCCTATGTCAGCACCCACCGTAAAACGAACAGCAAAGGGCCGTCCGTCCTGAAAAAAGAGCTAAAGCTCAAAGGGATAGATGATGACAACATTGAACAAGCACTATCGCAATATCCTGATGACTTACAGCTGGAGGAAGCTGTGAAGCAGGTTCAGAAGCTTGTGAGAAAAGAAAAAAATCGTTCCGCAAAAGAGATCGAGCAGCGCATCAAGCTGCAGCTGCAACGAAAAGGATTTTCGTTTGAGATCATTGATAAAGCCCTTCAAGAAGCCTATGATGGACAAGAAGAGGAAAAGGAAGAAGAAGCGCTCCTTTATATGATGGAGAAGGCAAAACGCAAGGTAGGATACGACGGATCATTTGAAAAGAAGATGAAGGTGAAGCAATTTTTATTCAGAAAAGGCTTTGATCTCGACACAATTGATCACGTTTTAGACAAAGGGGAATGACAGATGGACAAACGTTATAGTGAGATGACGGAATACGAATTGAAGCAGGAGATAGCCTCTCTTTCTGAAAAAGCACGTAAGGCTGAGCAGCTTGGCATTGTGAATGAATATGCCGTCTTAGAACGGAAAATCGATATGGCAAAAGCCTACTTATTAGATCCAGCCTTGATTCAAACCAAAACGACTTATCAAATCAAAGATACAGACGAAGAGTTTTATGTGGAATATTTAAATGGTGTATTTGCGTGGGGATACAGATTATCAGCTCCAAATAAGGAAGATGCACTGCCAATTTCAATGCTTACGAAAAAGGACTGATCCGAGAGATCAGTCCTTTTCTTTACTTCGAACGTTGTTTACGGACGTTGTTCTGAAGTACGATGTCGTGCTGCGTTTGCTGCGTTTCTCCGTTGACCTGAGAGGCAGAATGCTTTGCATTCGCCCATGGTTGAGGGTAAGCGGTTGTCCTTAATTGAACAAAGTCTTCCATATACGATTTCCCATTTGAACTCATATCTCAAGCACTCCCTTTGGAAAAATTAGCGTTTCCCTGATGCCCTCATTCGTTCCTGTGGACGTGTATTCGTCTCACCATTCGGCCTTTTAGACGCATAAGCATCTGTGGCGCCTGGCTCGCCTTCAAATTTGTGATTCACTTGATTTGGAAAGCCCTTTGCTTTATTACGCATCTCGATTCCCTCCAAACAATACAAATCATTTGCGTCTTTTGAAGACGTAAGGGTAGTATATGAAAAAAGAGGTTTTTTTAAAAAGGCACTTTCTGCTAGATGAAGGAGGAATCAACATGGAACAATACTTTGAGCGATTAACAGAACAACTGATGGAAAAAAACAATATGCTGACATATGATGAAGCACGTACATGGGTAGAGCTGCTATGGAGTGATTTTGAAACGACCTATGCAAAGGCTGGCCACAAGTATAAAGGACAGGAAACAACTGAACGGATTGTCCAAGAGTGGATTGAGAGCTACGGTGCGCAGCTGCATTTATTCCAAAATAAACAATCGAAGGCAAACGAGCATCTACAAGAGCAGAATAAAGGGCTGCTTCATTAAAAGAAGTGCCCCTCATCTTTTTCAAGAAATAGGAAAATATATAAATGAGTAAACAATTTTATGATACAATACCCAGTCTGTGATCGAAATTACAGGCTTTTTACAATGGTTAAACTTAAAATTACATTAAATTCATCTTACTGAAAATCACTGGAAATAAAACTTTGATATAATGGAACGATTAAAGAGACATGTAATTTATGGATAATAAAAAAGGGTTTCGTTTCCTGACAAAAAAGGAATAATGAACATATCAGACTATGTGAAAAAAGTGAAGAGAAGGTGCGATATGGAACGAGAATTGCTCTCTGTTATAATTCCTTCTTACAATGAAGGTGAAAACATCAGACGAATCTTTGAGGCACTCGAGGAAGAGTTTCGCGATTTTCATTATGACTTTGAAATCATCTTTGTGAATGATGGAAGCAAAGACAACACACTTCAATATATGAGAGAGCTCTCTCGCAAAAGTGCAAAGGTTAAATACATTTCCTTCTCACGTAACTTTGGGAAGGAAGCCGCTATTCTGGCAGGACTTGAATATGCGAAGGGAGTAGCTGCGATCATCATGGACGCCGACTTGCAGCACCCAACGTATTTGATTCAGGACTTCGTCAGAGGATATGAAGAAGGCTACCATCAAGTCATTGCCAAACGGAACCGTAAAGGAGACAGCAAGCTTCGCTCATATTTATCATCCATGTACTATAAAGTGATGAACAAGGTAGTCGAAGTGGACTTGCGTGATGGCGTCGGAGATTTCCGTTTAATTTCGCGCCAAGCAATTGATGCATTACTTCAGTTGAAAGAAGGAAATCGTTTTTCAAAAGGGCTTTTTTGCTGGATTGGGTTTGAAGAAAAGGTCATCTATTATGAAAATGTAGAAAGACAGCATGGTGATACAAAATGGTCACTAAAGAAGTTGTTTAACTATGGCATAGATGGCGTCATTTCCTTTAACAACCGCCCGCTGCGTATTTGTTTTTATACTGGCATACTGATCTTATTCCTTTCTTTGATTTACATCGTTGCCACCTTTATTCAAATCGTCAGAACGGGCGTGATGGTACCTGGTTATTTCACTTTAATATCGGCTGTGCTTTTCCTCGGAGGTGTCCAGCTTTTGAGTCTAGGTGTGATTGGAGAATATATTGGCCGCATTTATTATGAAACGAAAAAGAGGCCACATTATTTGATCCAAGAATCAAATGTCATGCAACAAGAGACAAGCTCAAAGGAACAAGACCGAGTGTTAACACAGTTATTTAAATAACGTGGAGTCAAATAACCGGCAAGCACGAATCGCTTGCTGGGTTGTTTTGTTTCAAAGAACAATGGATCTTTTGTGGAAAGGATTTAGATGATGAAACGTAGATGGATAATCATTGGAATGTGCCTCATTCTCGCATTATTAGGCCACTCCTTTTTCTTATATGAATATACGCAAGGCCGGTACATGACAGGAGATGGGGATGGCATCTCGCAAATGCTCCCATTTAAAAAGCTGCTTTACGACGAATATGTCAAAGGGAATTTCTTTTATTCCTATCAATTCGGTCTAGGCGGCGGTACATACACGCAATTAGGGTATTATTTCACTACGTCGACGGTCTTTATGGTGACAGTCGCTGTCGTCTGGCTGATGAATGCGCTCCATCTCATACAGTCAACGGACATTCATTTCTGGGCAAATGCCGTGATTTGGCTGAGTGTAATCAAGCTGACGCTTATTCTTTTCATCGCTTACCGTGTGCTTCTTTCAATGGTTCAAAATAGATTGGGTGCACTGACAGGTGCCGCAATTTATGGATTATCTATTGTATATTTCCGGCATCAAACGTTTTGGGAATTTTTCACCGACAGCATGATGTGGCTTCCGCTGCTTGTGCTTGGGGTTGAGCGGATATTCAAAACGGGTAAGCCCGCTTGGTTTATTGCGAGTTGCAGTTTGATGCTGATCAACAACTTTTACTTTGCTTACATTCACTTTATCTTTTTAGCGATATATCTTGTCTTCAGATATATGATCAAGCTGCGAAGTGAGGAGCGCGGGTGGAAGGTGTTTTGGACGCTTGCGATCTCTACACTGTTATCCTTTGGGATCAGTGCCGCCTTTTTTATCCCGTCTGTTTATGGCTTTCTTAACAATATAAGACCGCCGTATGAACAGGCGATTCCTTGGTTCGAGCTGCATGATCATCTGCTGTTTACGAGCAGAGTGTATTTATTACCTGTGATCTTTCTCATTTGTATGTTCCTCGTTCCGCTTTACCGGAACAGGTGGTTTTTCATGTTTACATCGATCAGCGTTCTGCTCATTGTTTTTCACTACAGTCCAAAGATGGCGAGCGTGTTTAATGGTTTTTCAGCACCGCAGTACAGATTTGAATACATTCTTGCCTTTACAGTTGGAGCGGTCGTTGCCATTACGATCAAGCATTTCTCACAAATCGAGTGGAAGTGGAAAAAGCGTGCGGTCTTAGGCGCTTGGATTGTATTCCTTCTCGCAGTCGCTCTTTCAGAACGAGCAAAGGGAAACATGGATGTCGTTGTGTTTACAGGCATAGGACTGGTTGTGATCAGCTTGTTCTTCCTATGGATGCATGCCGAAAAACGTCAGCACCTTCGTCTCTTTTCAGCAGTACTTATTGCCATTAGCCTACTGACAGCAGGCGTGTATCAGCAGGGATACTTATCTGAAAGAAGCAATATTAAGAGCGTATCAGATACGTATCTGAATAGTGAGGCATATGCTGGCCATGAACAAATGAAGCTGATCCAGCAAATTCAAAGCCGCTCAAAAGATCCGCTCGCTCGGATTGATTGGATGAATGGCGTGCGCAACAATACCCCATTATTTGAAGGCTTTCAAGGCATGAGTGTGTATTCAAGTATATTGAATCAGCATTTGCTCAATTTCTATTGGAATGACCTGCAAATCGATATGGGACGGGAAAGTGTCAGCCGGTATGCAACAATGGGGGACAGGGCGAATTTATACAGCTTGACCTACGGAAAGTATTATATGAGAAACAGCATGATACCTTACTCACCACCAGCTTATTTTAAGCCAATCTTGAAAAGTGAGCATTATGAGGTATATGAAAATACTCGGTCACTGCCATTTGCAAGAACAACGAGCACCGTTTATTCAGAACAATCCTTAAAGGATGCCTCAGCACTTGATAAAGAGCATGCGATGCTGCAAGGCGTCATTTTAGACAAAAAAGGAAACGCTGAAATCGAGCACGCAGCAGATCGACTCAAAGATACGAATATTCATACGGAACAAGCTGTATACGAACATGGCGTGCTTGATGTATACGGAGAAATGGGCGGTCTGAATATCACACTTCCAGATGACATCGCTCGCGCTGGGGATGTGTATGTGAGCTTTTATGTGAAGCGGACCGACCGTAACGAAGGATTTCAGTTATCCGTTGACGACTATGTCACATCAAGAAAAAGCAATACATCCATCTACAAAACAGGTGTCAATGAAGTGACGATTCGGGTCCCAGCGGAAAAGATCCTCTCCATTCGAGTACCAAAAGGGACATACGAGCTCAATCAACTGAAGCTGTATCAAGAGCCTTATCGCGTCCTAGAGAAAGCATATGAAAAAGAAAAACAGGATGATGGCAACCAGCAGGTAAAACTAAAAAATAACCGCTTTACGATTTCGTATGATAACAAGCGCGGTGATGACTACATGATTCTGCCTGTTCCATATGAAAAAGGCTGGGAGCTCACGGTGAACGGACACCAAACCGATATTGAAAAAGCCAACTACACTTTTATTGGTTTTCCAATAGAAAAAGGGAAAAACGAGATTGTGCTAACCTACTATCCGCCTTATATCAGAATTCTTGCGTTAATTTCACTCGTCAGTTTGATTGGGGCGATCCTATATGCACGGAGACAACACAAGAAACACCACTTTTCATCATAAGTGGTGTTTTTTTATCTTTCATCTTATACGTAAGTTTCTTCATCCCATTCAATCGTGTATTCGTTCATTTTTTTATCAATATCGTTTTGAATACTTATGTGCTGAAGTAGCGCGTTCAATTCTTCTGTCCTCTTTCTTCGATCCTTTTCATAATAATAGAACGCATCTCGATCATCATGATCCCTTAGCATCTTTGCTAAGACCATGGCATCTTCTAGACTATACGATGCTCCTTGACCAACAAAAGGATTTGCTGTATGTACAGCATCACCTATAAGAACAACTCGTCCTTTTGACCACACAGGAAGATCCTTTATTTCATAGATACTTCTTGGAAAGAACATGTCTGTATGATCGATGATGTCAGATAGGTGTTTAGGAATGTTCCAATGTTCCATTTGTTTATATAATAACTGTCGAATGGTTTCTTTATTGGCTTTCTCAAAATGTTTTGTAGGTAACTTCTCAGGACACTGAGAGAAAGCTTGCCATAAAATATTCATTTTATTTGTTGGATGCGCTTTTCCAAAAATGAATTGAAAGTTTCCGTCATTGTAAAAATAACTTGTTGCCTCATCCAATACAAAATCTTTCACAAACGATACTCCTTGCAGTCCCCAAAAACCGCTATAGTCTAATTTAGCATTAAACGCAACAGCCTCTCTTGTTTTCGAAAAAGTTCCATCTGCTCCTATTACAATATCACCTGTTATCTCAGTTTCATCTTCAAAAAGAACCTGAACGGAATGAGGCTGCTGTTTGATCGAGGTTAACTTTTTGTTGTATTTCACTTCTATTCCTTGACGGTGAACTTCTTTTAAAAGTGATTTGATGATTTGGTCTCTCATGACGTTCAGTAAAGGGGCATCATAATATTTTTCACTATAATTGTGAAAGATCGCTTCTACTTCATTTTCACTGTTTATTTGCTGGATCTTCTTTATCACTGTTGCATTTGCTATCACTTCATTTTTACACCCGATTTCATCCAAAATCTTTACCCCATTCGGAGACAGTAAAAAACCTGCTCCTGTTTCTAATTCTTCATCTGACCTGCTTTCATAAATCGTACTTTCCATCCCAGCCTTTTTTAAAAATAAAGAAGTAGCCAATCCTGCTACACCACTGCCGATAATGATCACATGTTGAGATTTCATTATTTCCCCTCCTCTTTTATAAACAGACCAGTCGGTTTATTTTAGTGCAAAAAAATAAGCTTTTTCATATAGGACAGCGTATCACAATTCCCCCTCTTCATTTGGTAATTAAAGTATATGATAATATGTTATAAATGATTTCGCAAGAATGAAACTAACCAATTTCTAATCAACTTCTTTTAAAAACATGAACAAAGACACCGTGATAAAACACTATGAACACACCCTTGAATGGGTACAATCGCTAACGGAATTAACAGACAAAGAATGGCGCCGCGCCATTGCTGATGGGAAGTGGAGTATTGCTGAGATCATCGCACATTTTGTTCCGTGGGATGAATTTATTTTACATGATCGCCTAAAGGAATTTTGGAACGATCGGGCGTTATGTAAGGCACCTGATGTGCATGAAATGAATATACAGTCAGCCGAAAGGGCAAGACACGAAGAGAGAAGCGAGACGATCGGGCGATTTTTTGCTATCAGAACAGAATTGCTTCAAGAAATGAAGAAAATCGAAGCATCTCGCTGGACTACACCCTTTCTGATCGGTCAAACCGAGCTGACGTTATCAAGTTATTTTCAAGGTTTAATTAAGCATGATCTTCATCATATGGAGCAGGTCAAACAAGCGCTCTCTACAAAAAGACGATAGAGAGTCACGAAGCTTCTTTCTCAAATGGAAACGTCGCATAATCAAATAAAAAATGAAATAGCCAAAGACTTAGCGCAAAGAGAATTTCTTCAGAAGTATTCAGCAAAATGCCGTCAACCAATTCGTCTGATACATAGACAGCACCCCAAATAAACAAAAGGTGAAGTAAAACGGCATAGAAAACGATGGATCGTTTTTTGGACCGGCATTTTCGAACAAACCGTATGAGCACGTGTTCCAGATGTTCAAAAGAGATCCCGAGTACAACATAGATGCCCATAAACAGTAGCAGCGATAAAATCGATTGATAAAAAGCACCGGTCAAATGAAAGAACAGCACACAAAACAACAAAAATATGTAACAGATAGCTGATATCGCCATCAGCCATTTCAGCCCTTGCCATAAAGCGTGAACAGATTGTTGCATGGGTAAACAACACTCCTTTACATGAAGATACCTGCAAAAAGGACAGCCTTTTTGCAGGAAGGTGGAATTAATCCTCTTTTTTAGTCGCAGCGATGACAGGGTGTTTTTCAGTATCAAGCAATTTCAAGAATTCTTCACCTTGATCTAAATGATCAAGAACAAGCTGTTTCGGTGTGACTGCAAGCCACTGATTCAGTGAGATATCTGCATAATGGTCGCTCTTGAAGATTTCTAAGAAATAAAGTGGTTCGTCACCTGTATTTTCTACATAATGCCCCATCGCAAATGGCACATAGCCAACGTCTCCCGCCTGATAGTTAAAGGTTCTCGCATGTCCATCAGAAGCAAAGACCGTCATTCGTGCCTTTCCAGATATGAAATATTGCCATTCATCCGTATTTGGGTGCCAGTGCAGCTCACGAATGGCACCTGGATCAACTTTCACAAGAGCAGAGGCAATCGTTTTAGAGGCTTTGAAATTGGTAGAATCCGCAATCCACACTTGTCCCCCGCTTGACGTAATCGGCTCTTGCTTTAACAGCTCATATTTAAAGGAGTTCGGGACTTCTCCTTGCTCTGTTTTCACCTTGTCACACTCAAGGGAACCAGGAATTCCTTTTTGGAAAATATACTTCTCTTTCTCTGGCAGTTTTTCAAATTGCTCCTTTGTCATTCCAAAGTTTTGGAGCACAACTTCCTCTGGCGTATGGGCAAGCCAATCAGTCACTTGGAACGTACTATTTTCAGAGAAGGAACCATCATCAAACACAAGCAAGAACTCAGCTCCCGGTTCAAGTGCTTGAATAGAGTGCGGCAAGCCGGAAGGGAAGTACCATAAATCTCCCTCAGTCACATCCTCTGTAAAATTCCGTCCCTCTGCATCAACCGATGTAATTCGTGCTTCCCCATAAATCATGTACGCCCATTCCGCTTCCTTATGCCAGTGCAACTCGCGAATTGCACCAGGCTTTAGCCGCATGTTCACAGAGGCAAGACTTTTAGAAATTGGCAGTTCACGCACCGTTACCTCGCGGGCATAGCCGCCTTTTTCTAAACGGTTATGTGTATCAGAAAAAGAATATTTCATGTTGGGAACCGTTCCATGATCGGTTTCTGGCGGCGTGAGCATATCTGGGTTTTGTCTGTCCCGCTCGAGATTACGTGGAATTTTGACCGTTGCTCCTTTTTCTCCTCGAATCGGCTGTGGTACACCATTTTGCTTTTCACTCATGATAAAATCCCCTTTCAACATCGTATTGTGTGAGGTGACAAAAGGCCTTTCATTTCGCCCTCGTTTTCATAAGGTGAAACGAATCAAGAAGATGTCAATCTGATTCATCATTTTTTTGAACAGCGACCAATCGTTGGATGAGCTTGCTTAATTCATCAAACTTTCGTTCAAAACGTGTCAGCAAATAAACCGTCAAAATGGCAGGAAAGCCAGCCTGACCGAGCTGCTTCAGCCATTCCTCCGAAAAAAAGGTCTCCATTTGTCTCACCTCCCAGCGGATGCTCGTCATCTTTATAAGTGGTATGAAAGAAGAAATAGGAAATCAAAGGGGGAGAAAATGAACCATTAGACCCGTTTTACAAAGTTTACTTTTTTTAACTTTTGTCCACTTAATGCAAGTAGAGAGAACAAAGGGGAGGATGCACATGGATTATCGGCTGTTATTGAAAGCAAAATGGAATGAAATCGTTGATCACCCGCTCATTCAGCAATTTTTAAGTAACCCTGAAAACCAGCAGCTGCTTAAGCAAGTCATGGAAGAGCCAAACGAAGAAAATGCGAAAAAACTAGATTCCGAGTTCAAGCAGTTTTATCAAAAAATCCGCATCATCAAGTATATTTCCACAATGATCCGCATCTTTTCAGTCGACTTTGACAAACGAGTCAAAAAAAAGCAGCAGCGTTTTCCGCTCATCCTCGATCATCCTGATACGCAAGAAGTGAAAGATCCTGTTCAAACAGATACGTATGAAGCTGTGCTCTTCAACCAGCAAGACCTAGGGGAGCACCTGCAAGATCAAAGATTGTACAAGGCCTACCAGCAGCTCACAGACAAACAAAAAATGGTCTTAACCCATATTTATGTTGAAGGTCAAACAATGAAAGAAATAGCCGATCGGCTAGGCGAAACGAGACAAAACATCTCAAACATTCACAAAAAAGCGCTCAACAAACTAAAAGAAGAAACAGGGGGAGATGTCCGTGCACGAAGACAAAATGACCAATGGAGAAATGGAAGAACTCATTGAAACCTTCACACCCATGATCAAAAAGAAACTACAAAACACGGCATATCAAGAAAGAGAAGACCTCGAACAAGAACTCTATATCAAACTCATCGAAAAAATAGACCGGCTGATTTACCAAGAAGGACCTGGATTTTGGGAGTTTATTGTGGAATATATGACGAAGTTGTAAGAGTTTTAAGCACAAAAAAGACTCGCTCACACAGAGCCGAGTCTTAATTTTTTTTGCAGTTTTTCTTCACTGAAAATCCAGCCGGTATAGGAATTTTTGATTTGGTGGTCCATGTCGATATGGCAGATCGCGACAAAAGGATAGTGACCTTTGCTGCGGTAGCGCAAATCAATGAACCGCACTTCATAATGATCCTTGTATTTATCTACTTCCCACCGGTAGACAGGGGAGAAGGAGAGAAAGGCTGAAATGTTTTCATCTTGCTTGGCAATTTTCATAATTTCTGTGTCAGGGACCGGCACCCGGTTAAAGGTGTCTAAAATGACAACCTCTCCATTCATACTGCGCCCAACATGGAAAGAGGATTTACATTTCACGGCAATGCGCCATTGTCTGAACTTCATTGTAGGCGAAATAATAATCTCTTCAATTTCATCGAATTGTGCACGCAGCTGATGTTTAATCTGAAGCTGCATGATCACCCTGACGATATAGTAACAAAAAATCACCGCATACAGCGTAATGAACGTATAGCCGGGATGCCCGCCAATCGCCCATACGACAATGGCGACAAGGTGTGTAAAAAAGATAAACGGATCAAACGTATTAATGATCCCAAGCGCTACCCACTTCTTCGAAAATGGACGAATGGCCTGCGTGCCATATGCATTGAAAATATCGACAAACACATGAAGCACAACGGCTAATAGGGTCCATAACCAGAGGTGAAGTAAATTCGCCCCTGGCACAAATGGGAAAATCACAGCCGGAATCAGCAATGACCAAAACAGTACAGCCGGAATGGAATGTGTAAATCCTCGGTGATTTCTTATATAAACCGCATTATTTTTAAGTTTTAGCACAGTATCAATGTCTGGTGCTTGGGAGCCGGCGATGGTCGCGATCATCACGGCGTGTGCCATGTGTGGATCTGCGCTGACGGCTGGATCTAAAAGTGCAAGTCCCCCAAGAGAAATGCCCATTACTACATGAGTACCAGTGTCCAATTGATTACCTCCTAGTTGTCATGCTTAGGAACAATCATACAAAGTATACGTCTCCAATCAAGACTATGTGCAAAATCACTTTTGCTTTATCCCGATTTAATGTAACATGTTAACGTATCTACAAACAGTATACAACAAATAAGGTTCTTTTCAGAACGTTAGCCCTCGGTCCAATGAGAAGGAGTATAGATATGAAAGACATTCAAGAAAAGCTGGACCGCAAAGATATTGCGGGCTTTCAGCATGATTTAATTGATTGGTATGAAAAAGAACAACGAACATTGCCATGGCGTGAAAATCAAGATCCATACCGCGTTTGGGTATCAGAAGTGATGCTTCAGCAAACGAGAGTAGATACGGTCATTCCGTACTTCAACCGGTTTATGGAGCAATTCCCGACGGTGAAAGATCTCGCTTTAGCTGATGAAGAAAAGGTCATGAAAGCATGGGAAGGTCTTGGCTACTACTCAAGAGTGCGTAATTTACAGGCAGCTGTGAAAGAAGTATATGAATCCTACGGTGGCATTGTCCCTGATACGAAAGAGCAATTTTCAAAGCTCAAAGGTGTAGGTCCGTATACGAGCGGCGCAGTACTGAGTATCGCCTATAACAAGCCGTACCCTGCGGTAGACGGCAACGTGATGAGGGTCATTTCCCGTATTTTGTCCATATGGGATGATATTGCAAAACCAAAAACGAGAAATATTTTCGAGTTTGCGGTGGATCAGCTCATTTCCCGGGAAAAGCCATCAGAATTCAATCAAGGGGTGATGGAGCTAGGTGCGCTCATCTGCACCCCAACATCTCCTGCCTGCCTTATTTGCCCTGTGAACATGCATTGCTCGGCACTCGAAGAAGGCGTTCAGCATGAGCTCCCAGTGAAAAGCAAAAAGAAAAAACCGACTGCAAAATCAATGGCAGCAGTGGTGTTATTTGATGATGCAGGCAACCTCTATATTCATAAGCGGCCAAGTACAGGCCTGCTTGCGAATTTATGGGAATTCCCTAACTTGGAAACCATAAAGGGAAGAAAAACGGAAAAAGAGCAGCTAATGGATTTCTTAAAAGAGGAGGCAGGTGTACAAGCAGAGCTTGGTGATTTAGAAGGCACCATTCAGCATGTATTTACCCACCTCATCTGGAATATTTCCGTATTCTTTGGACGTGTGACATCTGTATCTGATGACACGATGCTGAAAAAAGTGACAACAGAAGAATTTGAGGCATATGCTTTGCCAGTCTCACACCAAAAAATTTGGAAGATGGCACTTGAACAGCCTAGTCATATTTAACCGTTGTACCATGGGTATAATCGGCTTCATTTCGGTGCAGACCCCCGCGGTTTTCAATTTCAGAAATGATTTCTCGATACTTAGATTGCCCTTCTTCGTTTAAATAAGGTAAAATTTGTTGGAAAGCATGATGAAAGTAAGCAAGCTCAGTATCTTTCCATTGATCCTTGGACATCATGCCAAGCTGGCTTAAATCGCGTCCGACATACATGAATGTAACCTCCTAATAGGAACTTTCCTATTAGTGTGAAGCGAATGAACGAAAACTATTCAAATCAGGAGATGAACCATAATGAGTCAACGTAAATGTGCATTAATTACAGGCAGCAGCAGAGGTGTAGGGAAAGAAGTTGCCCTTCGCCTAGCTGAAAAAGGATATGACATTGTCATTAACTATGCGAGAAGCAAAAAAGCCGCACTTGAAACAGCGGAAGAAATTGAAGCGATGGGTGTGAAAACATTGGTTGTCAAAGCCAATGTAGGTCAGCCAGAGAAAATCAAAGACATGTTTCAGCAAATCGACGAAACCTTTGGCCGTTTAGATATATTTGTGAACAATGCGGCATCTGGTGTTCAGCGTCCAATCATGGACCTTGAAGAAAATCATTGGGACTGGACGATGAATATTAATGCGAAAGCTTTATTATTCTGCGGACAAGAAGCGGCGAAATTAATGGAGAAAAACGGCGGCGGACATATCGTCAGCATTAGCTCACTAGGCTCCATTCGCTACCTTGAAAATTACACAGTAGTCGGCGTATCAAAAGCAGCATTAGAAGCATTGACGCGTTATCTATCCGTTGAGCTGTCACAAAAAAATATTGTCGTGAATGCCGTATCTGGTGGCGCGATCGATACAGATGCACTTAAGCACTTCCCGAACCGAGAAGAGCTTTTAGAAGACGCGAAGAAAAACACTCCTGCTGGCCGAATGGTAGAAATTAAAGACATGGTCGATAGCGTCGAATTCCTTGTGTCAGGCAAGGCAGACATGATTAGAGGACAGACGATTATTGTGGATGGCGGACGTTCTTTGCTTGTTTAAAAAAATCATGAATAGGAAGTACACCTTCTGCACAAATTAATGTGCGTGGAGGTGATAATGATGGATAAACAACAAAACAAAACAAACGCACAACAAGTGAAAAAACAAAACCAAGCTACTGCTCAAGGTCAATATGGTACTGAATTTGCTAGCGAGACTGACGCACAGCAAGTAAAAAAATACAACCAAAAAGCTGAGCAAAACAAACAACAAAACAGCTAATCACTGAAACAGAGGGAAGCACTTCATCTACGAATGAAGTGCTTTTCTTTTTGCCTCTCCCCACCATCCGACAAAACCTGTAAAGCCTCTACATAAACAGTCAAAGGATTTCTGCAATCTTTCAAGAAATGGTATACAGACAAAAAGTGGATGAAAATAAAAGGGAGGAGTTAGATGTCTGATTTCGATCAGCTTGTAAAAGAACAAATGCAGCTCATGGATCAACTGCTCAATGTACAGGGAGAACTCGATCTATGCTTAGAAACAGAAAAACAATTGCTGCAAGATGAAAAACAAGAAGAGTGGACTAGGCTTCATGATCAAATCAAACAGAAACGTAAGGAACTGCAAAAAATCCAAACCTTGTTTACAAAACAGACAGAAGAGGTCATCAATTCATATAAGCAGATGGAAAAGAGTTCAACCGTGATGTAAGACAGTGTGCCGTTCAATTGGGTTGAATGGCTTTTTCATTTCATTTTTTAATGATGTAACGGTATAATATGATAGAGACATGTTTAGTTGGGAAATTAGGTCTTTGGACTGTTATGTTTTTTTGTTATAGAAAGTAGGGGAGAAAATATGGGCTATCCCAAGGAAGGAGAAAGCATCCAAATTCAAAGCTATAAACACAATGGCTTGATCCACAGGATTTGGAATGAAACCACCATTCTGAAAGCAACGGAATTGTGTATCATTGGTGCAAACGACCGGACAATGGTGACTGAATCCGACGGCCGTACTTGGATGACGAGAGAACCGGCTATTTGCTATTTCCATGCAAAACAATGGTTTAATGTGATTGGGATGCTTAGAGATGATGGGGTATATTATTACTGCAACATCAGCTCTCCTTTTGCAACAGATGAAGAAGCAATTAAGTATATTGATTACGACTTAGATGTCAAAGTCTTTCCAGACATGACGTATAATATTTTGGATGAGGATGAATATGCAGATCATAAGAGGCAGATGAATTATCCAAAGGAAATCGATAGTATCTTAAGAGAGCATCTGAATACATTATTGCATTGGATTCACCAGCGGAAAGGTCCGTTTGCTCCTGAATTTGTGGATATGTGGTATGAACGTTTTTTACATTATACAAAATAAGCAAGAGCAGCAAAAACCTGTTTAGCTTTTAGGCTAACAGGTTTTTGATTGCGTACGGATAAGAGGCACTGATAGATTGGGAAGGAGATTTACATGGGGGTCATTAAACGCTACATGGCTTTTGTAACACCGTATAAGAAACAGATTGCATTGACAATGGTCATCGGGATGATCAAGTTCTCGATTCCCTTAACATTGCCTCTGCTTTTAAAGTATGTCATTGATGATGTCATTCAAGGCTCGGGGTCGGCTGAAGAAAAGACATCATCTCTACTGATCATTATGGGAATCATGCTCGTCTTATTTTTAGTGATGAGGCCGCCTGTTGAATACTATAGACAATACTATGCGCAGTGGACAGGCAGTAAGGTATTGTTTGATATTCGAGAAAAGCTGTTTTCGCATATTCAAAAGCTCAGCCTTCGTTATTATGCCAACACGAGAACAGGAGAAATCATTTCTAGAGTCATCAACGATGTGGAACAGACAAAAGAATTTGTCATCACAGGTCTTATGAACATTTGGCTAGATTTGATGACCGTGCTGATCGTGATCGCCATTATGTGTACACTGGACATCAAGCTCACCATCGTGTCTGTCATTATTTTTCCGTTATATGCGTTTGCAGTGAAGTATTTTTACGGACGGCTCCGCAAGCTGACAAAAGAGCGGTCACAGGCGCTGGCTGAAGTGCAAGGGCATCTTCATGAGCGGGTACAAGGAATGCCAGTCATTCGGAGCTTTGCCATTGAAGAATATGAACAAGAGAATTTTCATGATGAAAACAAAAATTTCTTAAACAAAGCGATTAATCACACGAATTGGAACGCTAAAACATTTGCCGTCGTCAATACCATTACTGATATTGCACCGCTATTGATCATTGCATTTGCTGGCTACACTGTCATTAATGGATCACTTTCGATCGGGACCATGATTGCCTTTGTCGGTTATATTGACCGGATGTACAACCCGATTCGCCGCCTCATAAACTCATCCACGACTTTAACTCAGTCAGTAGCGTCAATGGATCGTATCTTTGAATTTATTGATGAGCCATACGAGGTAACAGATCGGTCGAATGCGAAAGAAGCCGATCATTTAAAAGGAGAGGTCGAATTTAAAAATGTATCGTTTCGTTATGAACACACGCAGGAAGAGATTCTCCGCAATATCTCCTTGAAAGTAGAAAAAGGACAAACGGTTGCGCTTGTAGGAATGAGCGGTGGAGGGAAGTCGACTCTCGTCAGCTTAATTCCAAGATTTTATGATGTGACAAACGGATCACTTGAAATTGACGGCATTGATATAAAAGAGTACAGAGCAAGAAGCCTTCGAAATCAAGTCGGAATGGTGCTGCAGGATACATTCTTATTCAGTGACACGATTAAAGAAAACATTGCCGTTGGAGATCCAGAAGCCTCTTTTGAAAAAATCGTTTCGGCTGCAAAAGCGGCAAATGCCCATGATTTTATCATGTCTCTTCCAGAAGGATATGACACGAAGGTAGGAGAACGGGGCGTGAAGCTGTCAGGTGGTCAAAAACAACGGATTTCCATTGCAAGGGTCTTTCTAAAAAATCCACCGCTGTTGATTTTAGATGAAGCAACGTCTGCACTAGATTTAGAAAGTGAACATTACATTCAAGAAGCGATGCAAAAGCTAGCAAAGGACCGCACAACCTTTATTGTCGCGCACCGCTTATCAACAATTACACATGCTGACCTCATTGTCGTCATGGAACAAGGTGAGATTGTGGAAAAAGGAACACACGAAGAATTAATGAACAGAGACAGCCACTATCGCCATCTTTTTACCATTCAAACATTAAATTAGTAGAAGCCTATCCGATTCTAGCGGATAGGCTTTTTTATGCTTGTCAAAAACATGACATATTTCCCAGCTTGTCTCAATACAATTTTAAAAAGTATGACGGGGTGGTGAATATGTGAAAGAACAAGACGTGCTGCTAGATGTCAAACAGCTGTCCATTGCATTTCAGCAAAAAAAGCAAAAAGTACCCATCGTCCATCACATATCGTTCTCGATTCAAAAAGGAGAAACCTTAGGAATTGTTGGCGAATCTGGCTGCGGGAAAAGTATCACATCTATGTCATTAATGGGACTGAACCAGCAAACAGATACAACGGGAGAGATTCAATTCGAAGGGCAAAACCTGCTGTCGCTTTCAGAAAAACAGTGGCGAGAAATAAGAGGAAATGACATTTCGATGATTTTTCAAGAACCAATGACCTCTCTAAACCCATTAATGACCATCGGCAAACAAATGACGGAAGCCCTTTTCACACATCAAGCAATCGGTCAAAAAGAAGCAAAAGCGAAGGCGGTTGATCTGCTTCAGACAGTCGGATTGAAGCAAGCCGAATCGTTGCTTAAAAAATACCCGCATGAATTATCAGGTGGCATGCGCCAGCGTGTGATGATTGCGATGGCGATGCTTTGTCACCCAAAGCTCATGATCGCAGATGAACCAACAACTGCACTTGATGTGACCATCCAAGCGCAAATCCTTCGCCTGCTCAAAAAGCTGAATGAAGAGATGGACACCGCGATCTTATTTATTACCCATGATCTAGGTGTCGTGCGGCAAATATGCCAGCGAGTCATGATTATGTATGCCGGTCGAATCGTAGAAGAAGGAACCGTTGACCGTATTTTTCAAAAACCTCTGCATCCCTACACAAAAGGGCTTTTCGCCTCAGTCCCATCGTTTAAAGAGAAAAAAGAAAAGCTCATCTCTATTGCAGGTCATGTACCGAAGCCTGGGACCATTCGATCCGGCTGTCAATTTGCCGCGCGCTGCCCCTATCAAATGGCGCAATGTCTTGAAGAAGATCCAGTTTTACAATCCATTGAACAGGATCACCGCGTGGCATGCTTTCTAATGGAAGGAGGAGAAGACACTGAGTCACCCACTCTTGCAAGTGAATCAACTGACAAAACGGTATGACACAGCCGCTTTTTTTTCTAAACACAAACATTCGACTCTGGCTTTAAATCAAGTGTCCTTTCACGTGAAGGAGGGGGAAACACTTGGCATTGTTGGTGAATCAGGCTGCGGGAAATCAACACTTGGCAAAAGCTTAATGAGATTGACTGAACCGACGTCAGGCTTTATTCAACTGAAAGGGCAAGAGGTCACTCTTTTGAAAGAAAGAGAGATGCGTTCTTTAAGAAAAGACATTCAAATGATTTTTCAAGATCCATACGCTTCATTAAATCCACGAATGAAAATCAAAGATATTTTAGAGGAACCGCTCATTGTCCATCGACATGGAACGAAAGCAGAAAGACGGAAGCGGGTAAAAGAGATGCTACATATTGTCGGATTTGATCCATCCTACGGAGAACGTTATGCGCACCAATTCAGCGGCGGACAAAGGCAGCGTATTGGTATTGCTAGAGCACTCATTACCCATCCAAGTCTTGTCATTGCCGATGAACCCGTTTCAGCTTTAGATGTATCCGTTCAAGCCCAAATTTTGAATTTGATGCTTGAATTGCAAAAGACACTTTCTCTAACGTATCTATTTATTTCTCACGATCTTGGTGTTGTCAGATATATGAGCGACCGAATCGCAGTCATGTATGCAGGCCGCATTGTCGAGATGGGGCCTGCCGAAGACGTATTTCACAGCCCGCTTCATCCTTATACATCGCTGCTTCTGAAATCCATTCCACATATGGATCACGTGCTAGAGACGCAAGATGTGTCGGCAGAAGAGTCTGCCATGACACCAAGCGGCGGTTGTCCTTTCTACAAAAGGTGTCCAAAAAGGTGGGAGAAATGCTTAAAAGCAGTACCTACTTTGTATGAGGAGGAAGCGGGGCACGCGGCGGCGTGTTACTTATATCAAAAGGAGGAACACAATGAAGAAGACATGGTTGTTCAGTAGTTTCATTTTTGTGCTGGCACTTGCACTGTTTTTAGGGGGATGCTCGTCCGCTCCGTCATCAGAAGAGAAGGCAACAAAAGACACCCTCGTATTTGGCAGAGGAGGAGACTCCACTTCACTTGATCCAATCACAACAACAGAAGGCGAAACCTTCAAGGTCACAGAGAATATGTTTGAAAAGCTGCTGAATTACGGTGAGAAAGACACGACCATCCACCCAGGTCTCGCAACAGACTGGGATGTTGCAAAGGACGGAAAATCGTACACATTCTACTTAAGAGAAGGTGTGAAATTTCACGATGGCACAGACTTTAACGCAGAAGCGGTGAAATTCAACTTTGACCGCTGGATGAATGGCGATGCAGAAAAATTCCCTTACTACGGCATGTTTGGCGGGTATAAAAAAGATAAAGGCCATGTGATTAAGGACATCATCGTCAAAGGTGAGCATGAAGTTGAATTTCAGCTAAAGCGCCCGCAGGCGACATTCCTTAAAAATATTGCCATGTCACCGTTTGGCATCGCGAGTCCTGCAGCTGTTGAAAAAAGCGGCGATTCCTTTCGCGAAAATCCAGTAGGAACAGGACCATTCAAATTTAAAGAGTGGAAACAAAACGACCGTATCGTGTTAGAAAAGAACGAAGATTACTGGCAGAAGGATAAACCAAAACTGAATCAAATCATCTTCCGCTCGATCCCAGAAAACTCGGCTCGCTTAAATGCATTGAAAACAGGCGAGATCGATTTGATGGATGGCGTGAATCCGTCAGATTTAGATGGCATTAAAACGGATCAAGCACTCCAGCTCATTGAAAGACCATCAATGAATGTAGGTTATATCGGACTGACCGTCACAAGAAAGCCGCTTGATAACAAGCTCGTTCGTCAAGCGCTCAATTACGCGGTCGATAAAGAATCCATTATTAAGTCATTTTATGGAGGACTTGCCGAGCCAGCAAAAAACCCTCTTCCTCCAGCTTTAGAAGGTTACAATGACGACATTGATCCATATCCGTATGATCCTGAAAAAGCGAAGGAACTTTTAAAAGAAGCGGGCTTTCCTGACGGCTTTCGCATCAAGCTTTGGGCGATGCCTGTACCGCGTCCGTATATGCCAGATGGGATGAAGGTAGCAGAAGTCATTCAATCAAACTTTGAAAAGGTCGGCGTCAAAGCAGAAATTGTGACTTACGACTGGGCGACCTATTTAGATAAGGCAAGTAAAGGGGAAGCTGATGTGTTCTTATTAGGCTGGACAGGGGACAATGGCGATCCTGATAATTTCATCTACACACTTTTGGACAAAGACAGCATTGGCGGCAACAACTATACATTCTTCGAAAACGATAAAATGCATGACATCCTCATTGAAGCGCAAACAGACACAGATCAAAAGAAACGAAATGAGCTATATAAAAAAGCACAAGAAATCATTCATGATGAAGCACCTTGGATTCCATTGGTGCATTCCATCCCAATGCTTGCAGCATCTAGTGATTTAAAAGGCTACCAGCCGCATCCAACTGGTTCAGAAGCTTTGACTGACGTGTATTTCGAATAAGCAAATAAGGGAGATCTTGTATCTCCCTTATTCAAACAAAGAAAAGGCGGTGAAAGCTGTTTGTTTGCTTATTGTATGAAGCGGGCAGGAATGCTCATCCCAGTATTGATCGGAATGACATTGGTCGTGTTTTCAATTATACGGTTTATTCCAGGAAACCCAGCACAGGTCATCTTAGGACAGCGGGCAACGAAAGAAGCAGTAGAACAGTTAACCATCCAGCTCGGTTTAAATCAGCCTTGGTATGTTCAATACGGACATTACATGCTGGGCCTTTTAAAAGGGGATTTAGGGACTTCGATACGAACAGGAGCGGCTATTGCCCAGGAAATGAAGCCATACTTATTTGCGACGTTAGAATTGACCTTTTTTGCCATGGTGCTGGCGATCGTTGTGGGGGTTAATGCTGGAATCATCAGTGCTTGGTTTAAACATTCTTTCTTTGATTATGTCGCGATGTTTATTGCACTCATTGGAGTGTCCATGCCGATTTTCTGGTTAGGCTTAATGGGGCAGTGGCTGTTCTCGATTGAATTAGGTATTTTACCGACAACGGGACGTGAAAACGTCAGAAATCCAGTGGAATCAATCACCTATATTCATACGCTGGACACGCTTTTGCAAGGCCGGTTTGATCAATTCACTGACAGCATCAAGCATTTGATCTTACCAAGTACAGCACTTGCTACAATCCCTGCTGCGATTATTGCAAGGATAACAAGGGCAAGTATGCTGGAAGTGCTTCATTCAGACTTTATTCGAACAGCAAAAGCAAAAGGAGTACGTTCATTTTTCATCATTTATCAGCATGGGTTGAAAAATGCGCTTATTCCGATCTTGACGATTATTGGTCTTCAGACAGGCCTCTTGCTAGGCGGGGCCATTTTAACAGAGACCATTTTTGCATGGCCGGGCATTGGGCGGTATATATATGACGCCATCAGCTATCGTGATTACCCAGTCATTCAAACTGGCATTCTCGTCGTTGCGCTCATATTTGTCCTGATCAACTTCATTGTGGATATCTTGTATGCGGTCATTGATCCAAGGATTAAATATTAGGGAGGGAGAGTGATCACATGGAAGCACAAAAAGAGCTTGAACCACCTCAACCAAAAGAAGAACGCTCTCAATCATTGATTCTTGAATCGATGAAACTGTTCTTTCAGCACAAGCTGGCGTTCATTGGCAGTGTGATTGTCTTTTTATTTCTCATTTTAGCGATATTTGCACCGCTCATTGCTCCTTTTGGAATCAATGAACAATCTCTCGGTGAGCGATTTAGTGCACCATCAGCTGCGCACTGGTTTGGTACAGATGATTTCGGCAGAGATATATTTTCAAGAGTTGTGCATGGCGCGCGGATTTCCTTATGGGTTGGTTTCTTCTCGGTTCTCGGGTCTGTCATTTTAGGCACACTGCTTGGATTGATTGCAGGCTATGGCGGAAGAGTGCTAGATGCTGTGATCTCGAGAGTGTTTGATATTTTACTCGCTTTTCCTAGTATTCTTCTGGCGATTGCGATCGTCTCTATCTTAGGCCCCTCCTTACAAAATGCCCTTATTGCCATTGCGATTATTAATGTCCCAACCTTTGGACGGCTCGTTCGTTCAAAAGTGCTGAGTATTAAACAAGAAGAATACGTGCTAGCAGCAAAGGCGGTTGGGATGTCACACCGCCGCATCGTACTGCGTCACATTCTGCCAAACAGTATGGTGCCGGTCATCGTACAAGCGACGCTTGCGATCGGAACAGCGATTATCGAAGCAGCGGCTTTAGGCTTTTTAGGATTGGGTGCACAGGCACCAAGCCCAGAGTGGGGGAAAATGCTTGCCGATGCAAGACCTTATCTCGTTCAAGCCCCTTGGACATTAATTTTCCCAGGTGTAGCGATCATGCTAACAGTTTTGGGCTTTAACCTGATGGGAGATGGGTTAAGAGACACACTGGATCCTAAAATGAAGAAAATAAAATAAGACCGATTCTTGGAATCGGCCTGGTCTTTTCTATTTATGCTTCTTTTTCATCTGTCTCAATTTCACTGTCTTTTGGGTGATACGTCTGGAAGCTTGTAATCAATGTATCTAAATGCTCTAGTTCATCACGGTATTCGATGATGCTGGACATGACATTCAGCATATTGTAATCGAGCAAGTCGTTTTCTTGGTTTTGCTGATGCTGGATAAATGATTTCGTTAACGTTTCAAGGCGAAGAGAGCATTCATTTTGAAATTCATCGTCCTGCGGCTTCATTTTACCGACGAATTTCATCAAGGTGCGCTCATGCCAATACAGTAAGTAATCAATTTCATCTGTTAAGCTTTCCTTGAAATGCTCTGGCATCAAATGAATTTCATTTTCTAATTTATGAAGCTTTTTCAGCAAGTACAGGGCACGATTCGATGTCATAATGGCCTGTCTGAACAAAACGAGCTTTCTTGATTTTACATAGGTTGTTTTCTTTAAATAGCTTCGTTCCTCTTTGTATAACAAGTAAATGTGATCTAATTTGATCATGCGTTCTTTTATTTGATCGATGTCATCCTTTAAAATGGAATGATCAGTAGACTGTCTGGAGCTCAGACGGATCCATTTTAAAATCTCCTCCGTATTTTCCATAATGTGATGAACAAGCTTTGTTTCATACTTTGGCGGCAGGAAGATTAAATTCACTAAAAATGAAGAAAGAACTCCTAACACCACAGTAGCTGTTCGAATTAAGGCAAAGGAAAGGAAATGATCCCCTGCACTTTCTAAAATCGCAATGACGGTTACAAGTGCAATTGGAATCGTGTGTTCAATCTTCAGCTTTAAATTAATGGCGATGACCATGACGGCGGTTAAACCGATAATGACTGGTCCAGTGCCAAAAAGCAGACCGAACGTAATGGCAAGTGCTGCTCCAATAATATTGGCTTGCACTTGATCAACAATCGTTAAAAAAGATCGATAAATAGATGGCTGGATAGCAAATACAGCTGCAATTCCCGCGAAGACGGGCGTTGGCAACCCAAGCCATGTTGCCAGGTAAAGCGCGAGTACAATGGCAATACCGGTTTTTAAAATACGGGCTCCAAGTTTCATTGGTTTTGTCCCTGCATTCCTTTCTTTTAGATAATAGATGATCACTCGTCATTTATTATAAATATTTTGATGAACAACTAAGTAATATACAGCGGTCTTCCGAAATATTCAAGTGATTTTTGAAAGTTCATGAAAACATCAAAAGAAGGTATTGAGAAGAAATGTAACAGATTCACACGCTTTTGACAAACAAGAGCTGATAAATAAAAAAACAGGCGCATTTTTTTACGCCTGTTTTTGACCCTATTATGATTGTTTCAACTGTTCAAACGCATGATCTACTGCTTGCAGCGTCTCAGAAATATCTTTTTCAGTATGTGCAATCGTTAAGAACCAAGCTTCATATTTAGAAGGAGCGAGGTTAATCCCTTGCGAAAGCATTAATTTAAAGAAGCGAGCGAACATTTCGCCATCCGTATTTTCAGCCTGTTCATAGTTCACAATGGTTTCTTTTGTGAAATAGACAGTGAGAGCACCTTTTAAGCGGTTCACTGTAATATCTACTTGATGTTTTTTTGCATGGGCTAAAATGCCTTCTTCTAGCATAGCGCCAAGCTGATCAAGACGCTCGTAAACACCATCTTGTTTTAACAATTCCAAGCAGGCAATACCAGAAAGAATGGATGCAGGATTTCCTGCCATCGTGCCAGCTTGATAGGCTGGTCCAAGAGGAGCAACTTGCTCCATAATTTCTTTTTTACCGCCATAAGCACCGATCGGAAGTCCGCCGCCAATGATTTTTCCTAATGCAGTGAGGTCAGGTTTTACTTGAAGCAAGTCCTGTGCGCCTCCGTACATAAAGCGGAAAGCTGTAATCACTTCATCATAGATCACAAGTGCGCCCTTTTCATGAGTGAGGTCATTGACCTGCTGCAGGAAACCGTCCATAGGCTCCACGATGCCGAAGTTCCCGACAATCGGTTCGACAAGGACAGCTGCGACTTCATCGCCCCATCGATTCAATGCTTCTTTGTAGCTGTCAATATCATTAAATGGAACGGTAATCACTTCATTGGCGATGCTCTTTGGAACGCCTGCTGAATCAGGGGTTCCTAAAGTGGATGGACCAGAGCCAGCTGCCACAAGTACAAGATCAGAGTGACCGTGATAGCATCCGGCAAACTTAATGATCTTTGTTCTGCCTGTATATGCACGTGCGACACGAATCGTTGTCATCACCGCTTCAGTACCTGAATTGACAAAGCGAACCTTGTCTAAAGCAGGCATGGCTTCCTTCAACATTTTAGCAAAAGTGACTTCGTGCTTCGTTGGCGTTCCGTAAAGGACACCTGATTCAGCCGCTTTTGTAATCGCTTTTGTAATATGAGGGTGGGCATGTCCTGTAATAATTGGGCCGTATGCTGCTAGATAATCGATATAGCGATTTCCGTCAACATCCCAAAAATAAGCGCCTTCTCCTTTTTCCATAGCCACCGGTGAACCGCCGCCTACTGCCTTATATGAACGAGACGGGCTGTTGACACCTCCAACAATATGCTCCAGCGCCTCTTGATGTAATTTTTCTGATTCTGTGAATTTCATAAATAGCCTCCTATCTCAACGTATCACGTCGTCTATCATTATTTTAACATGCCGATGCAAGCGTCCTTAGTTGAATATCCTCTCAAAATTGGATAGGCTATTAAAAAATAGGTTGGAGGGATTGTGTCATGACAATCGAAGTAGGCCAGCAAGTACCTGAAATCGAATTAACCGGTGACAACGGGGAGAAAGTAAAGCTTTCTGACTTTAAAGGAAAACATATTGTCCTTTATTTCTATCCAAAAGATATGACACCCGGCTGTACAACAGAAGCATGTGATTTCCGCGATCGCCATCAAAGCTTTGCAGAATTAGATGCTGTCATTATCGGCGTAAGCCCAGACAGTCAGGATAAGCATCAGAAGTTTAAAGAAAAACATGATTTACCGTTCTTACTTCTTGTAGACGATGAACAGAAATTGTCCGAAGCCTTTGGAGTATGGAAGCTGAAAAAGAACTTTGGCAAAGAATACATGGGCATCGAACGTTCAACGTTTCTTATTAATAAAGAAGGAATGCTTGTGAAAGAGTGGAGAAAAGTTAAGGTGAAAGACCACGTAGAAGAAGCGCTTGAGGAACTAAAATCTCACGCTTAATATCATCACAGGATAGGACCGGCAGACATGCCGGTCTTTTTTGTGAAGAAGAATAGGTGAAAAAGAGGATTGTAATTGACAAAGATTCGGCTCTGGGGGTACACTAATTATAAAGATTACAATATAAGAATATTTTTGAAGAGAGGTGCATGATGAAATGGCTGCTCACGAACTAAAAGACGCTTTAGATGCTTTAAAAGAAACCGGTGTTCGAATTACTCCGCAGCGCCATGCCATCTTGGAGTTTCTCGTAAATTCTATGACTCACCCAACCGCGGACGATATATATAAAGCACTTGAAGGGAAATTTCCAAATATGAGTGTCGCAACGGTTTACAACAATTTACGAGTCTTCCGGGAATCTGGATTAGTAAAGGAATTAACGTACGGTGATTCCTCAAGCCGATTTGATTTTGCGACATCTGACCATTACCATGCGATTTGTGAAAACTGCGGAAAAATAGTGGACTTTCATTATCCTGGCCTTGATGAAGTTGAACAGCTTGCATCCCATGTGACGGGCTTTACAGTCAGTCATCATCGCTTGGAGATCTATGGGACTTGTCAAGAATGTGCGAAAAAAGAAAATCATTAATGAAAAAGCTGACCGGTTAAATGGTCAGCTTTTTTTATGACTTTTTTCGATTGTAGGATTCATCAAACTCTTTGCCTTCTAATGCTGGATCGAGTGTAAGCGGCTCTCTGCAATGCATGCACATGTCCACCCGCCCAAGCACTTTTGTTTCCTTCTCACAGCCTGGACATACGACACGGACTGCCTTCGTAGAAAGCATACCGATCCAAAAGTAAACCACTGTACTCAATCCGATCGATAAGACGCCGAGCAGCATAAAGAAAGTCGACAGCCAAATCGATTCCTTGAAGAACACACCGATATACATGATCAGAAAGCCAACAAAAACCAAACTGAGTGCAAATGTTCTGATTTTATTAATCTTACTGGAGTATTTCGCCATCCCTAGCCCCCCTTTGTCTCCAATATAGCACATTTTACCTTTCTGTTTGAATTAGTTATAGAGTTTTGTGAATAAATTGCTTATAATGATTCAATGATCTTTTTTCTTGAATTGAAGGAATTTTGATTCTATGAGGAGAAATACATAGCATTAGAGAAGAACTTTACACCCGAGTATTGGAGGAATCACTATGGAAAATCTTCTCCGTCCTATTTATCAAGAGAGAGCAAGTCACCCAGACACATTGGCTGTGATTATAGTAGAAAGAAGACACAAGGTATCTTCTGAGACGGATAACTTTGATGCAGCACTTCTAGTCATTGTAAAAGAAGCGGAAGAGCCGTTATTTATCAAGCACTATGAATCCGATCACCAAACAGCTTCTTTAAATGTTGTCACAGATGAGCAGTTGAAGGAATGGATCACCCTTGGCACAAACCGCCGAATCATTGATTGGATTTTGAATGGGAAAGTCCTATTTGATCGAAATGAATATATTTTCAACTTAATTGATGACCTGAGTACATTCCCATTTTCAAACCGTAAACTTAAAATCGGTTTAGAATACGGCAAGCTTATTCGCAGATATATAGAAGGAAAAGCATTTTTTGAGTCAAATCAATTCCTTGATGCATATAATTCAATTGTGCATGCTCTGCATCATTTGGCACGTATTGAAGTGATCGATAAAGGTTTCCACCCAGAAGTGACAGTTTGGAATCAGGTGCGTCATATGGAACCGGAAGTATATAAACTTTATTCAGAACTCATTGAAAGCCACGAAAGCCTTCATAAACGTTTGGAACTTTTATTTTTAGCAAATGACTTTTTGATCCATTCAAAAGCAGAAATTGGCGCCGCTCATTTGCGTCATGTCATGGAACAGCAAGATATATGGCTTTTTGGAGAGCTTCTCGCGCATCCTGACCTCAAGTATTTCACGCCTGACCTTAGCGTCATGATTGATTTCTTTGTGGAAAAAGGAATTGTTCAGGTGGAGCCGATTGAGACAAAGGGGCAAAAAATCTATCATCGAGGATATTTTGTGAAAAAAGATATTGACGCCTGAATATTATGATGGTATATTATTATACGTCGCTAACGAGCAAACAAGTTGCTTTTGGAAGAAAAGCTGACAAAAAGAAATTCTAAAAAACACTTGACGCACACGGCGTCGAAATGTTATATTGAGAAAGTCGCCTCTGAGAGACGACGAAGATGATCTTTGAAAACTAAACAAGACAAAACGTACCTGTTAATTCGAGTTTTTATAAAAAATCCTATGTTATATCATAGGTAGTCAGTCAAACGCTGACGAAAAACAAAACTTCGGTTTTGTACTTTTTCGGAGAGTTTGATCCTGGCTCAGGACGAACGCTGGCGGCGTGCCTAATACATGCAAGTCGAGCGAACAGAAGGGAGCTTGCTCCCGGATGTTAGCGGCGGACGGGTGAGTAACACGTGGGTAACCTGCCTGTAAGACTGGGATAACTCCGGGAAACCGGAGCTAATACCGGATAGTTCCTTGAACCGCATGGTTCAAGGATGAAAGACGGTTTCGGCTGTCACTTACAGATGGACCCGCGGCGCATTAGCTAGTTGGTGGGGTAATGGCTCACCAAGGCGACGATGCGTAGCCGACCTGAGAGGGTGATCGGCCACACTGGGACTGAGACACGGCCCAGACTCCTACGGGAGGCAGCAGTAGGGAATCTTCCGCAATGGACGAAAGTCTGACGGAGCAACGCCGCGTGAGTGATGAAGGTTTTCGGATCGTAAAGCTCTGTTGTTAGGGAAGAACAAGTGCGAGAGTAACTGCTCGCACCTTGACGGTACCTAACCAGAAAGCCACGGCTAACTACGTGCCAGCAGCCGCGGTAATACGTAGGTGGCAAGCGTTGTCCGGAATTATTGGGCGTAAAGGGCTCGCAGGCGGTTTCTTAAGTCTGATGTGAAAGCCCCCGGCTCAACCGGGGAGGGTCATTGGAAACTGGGAAACTTGAGTGCAGAAGAGGAGAGTGGAATTCCACGTGTAGCGGTGAAATGCGTAGAGATGTGGAGGAACACCAGTGGCGAAGGCGACTCTCTGGTCTGTAACTGACGCTGAGGAGCGAAAGCGTGGGGAGCGAACAGGATTAGATACCCTGGTAGTCCACGCCGTAAACGATGAGTGCTAAGTGTTAGGGGGTTTCCGCCCCTTAGTGCTGCAGCTAACGCATTAAGCACTCCGCCTGGGGAGTACGGTCGCAAGACTGAAACTCAAAGGAATTGACGGGGGCCCGCACAAGCGGTGGAGCATGTGGTTTAATTCGAAGCAACGCGAAGAACCTTACCAGGTCTTGACATCCTCTGACAACCCTAGAGATAGGGCTTTCCCTTCGGGGACAGAGTGACAGGTGGTGCATGGTTGTCGTCAGCTCGTGTCGTGAGATGTTGGGTTAAGTCCCGCAACGAGCGCAACCCTTGATCTTAGTTGCCAGCATTTAGTTGGGCACTCTAAGGTGACTGCCGGTGACAAACCGGAGGAAGGTGGGGATGACGTCAAATCATCATGCCCCTTATGACCTGGGCTACACACGTGCTACAATGGACAGAACAAAGGGCTGCGAGACCGCAAGGTTTAGCCAATCCCATAAATCTGTTCTCAGTTCGGATCGCAGTCTGCAACTCGACTGCGTGAAGCTGGAATCGCTAGTAATCGCGGATCAGCATGCCGCGGTGAATACGTTCCCGGGCCTTGTACACACCGCCCGTCACACCACGAGAGTTTGCAACACCCGAAGTCGGTGAGGTAACCTTTATGGAGCCAGCCGCCGAAGGTGGGGCAGATGATTGGGGTGAAGTCGTAACAAGGTAGCCGTATCGGAAGGTGCGGCTGGATCACCTCCTTTCTAAGGATATATGGAGCAGTGTGCGTTTTCGTCTTGTTTAGTTTTGAAGGATCATTCCTTCAAGACATGTCTCTAGCGAGACAGGATTGTTCTTTGAAAACTAGATAACAATAAGTAATACATTCACATTGAATGCAATGCAAAGTTCATCACACATAGTGATTCTTTCTAAAGTAAGAAATGGTTAAGTTAGAAAGGGCGCACGGTGGATGCCTTGGCACTAGGAGCCGATGAAGGACGGGACGAACACCGATATGCTTCGGGGAGCTGTAAGCAAGCTTTGATCCGGAGATTTCCGAATGGGGAAACCCACTGCTCGTAATGGAGTAGTATCCATACTTGAATACATAGAGTATGAGAAGGCATACCCGGGGAACTGAAACATCTAAGTACCCGGAGGAAGAGAAAGCAAATGCGATTCCCTGAGTAGCGGCGAGCGAAACGGGAACAGCCCAAACCAAGAGGCTTGCCTCTTGGGGTTGTAGGACACTCTATACGGAGTTACAAAGGAACGATATAAGCGAAGAGGTCTGGAAAGGCCCGCCAAAGAAGGTAACAGCCCTGTAACTGAAATGTTGTTCTCTCCAGAGTGGATCCTGAGTACGGCGGAACACGTGAAATTCCGTCGGAATCCGGGAGGACCATCTCCCAAGGCTAAATACTCCCTAGTGACCGATAGTGAACCAGTACCGTGAGGGAAAGGTGAAAAGCACCCCGGAAGGGGAGTGAAATAGATCCTGAAACCGTGTGCCTACAAGTAGTCAGAGCCCGTTAAAGGGTGATGGCGTGCCTTTTGTAGAATGAACCGGCGAGTTACGATCCCGTGCAAGGTTAAGCAGAAGATGCGGAGCCGCAGCGAAAGCGAGTCTGAATAGGGCGCATGAGTACGTGGTCGTAGACCCGAAACCAGGTGATCTACCCATGTCCAGGGTGAAGTTCAGGTAACACTGAATGGAGGCCCGAACCCACGCACGTTGAAAAGTGCGGGGATGAGGTGTGGGTAGGGGTGAAATGCCAATCGAACCTGGAGATAGCTGGTTCTCTCCGAAATAGCTTTAGGGCTAGCCTCAAGGTAAGAGTCTCGGAGGTAGAGCACTGATTGGACTAGGGGCCCCTACCGGGTTACCGAATTCAGTCAAACTCCGAATGCCGATGACTTATCCTTGGGAGTCAGACTGCGAGTGATAAGATCCGTAGTCGAAAGGGAAACAGCCCAGACCGCCAGCTAAGGTCCCAAAGTATACGTTAAGTGGAAAAGGATGTGGAGTTGCTTAGACAACCAGGATGTTGGCTTAGAAGCAGCCACCATTTAAAGAGTGCGTAATAGCTCACTGGTCGAGTGACTCTGCGCCGAAAATGTACCGGGGCTAAACGTATCACCGAAGCTGCGGACTGTTCTTACGAACAGTGGTAGGAGAGCGTTCTAAGTGCTGTGAAGTCAGACCGGAAGGACTGGTGGAGCGCTTAGAAGTGAGAATGCCGGTATGAGTAGCGAAAGACGGGTGAGAATCCCGTCCACCGAATGCCTAAGGTTTCCTGAGGAAGGCTCGTCCGCTCAGGGTTAGTCGGGACCTAAGCCGAGGCCGAAAGGCGTAGGCGATGGACAACAGGTTGATATTCCTGTACCACCTCCTCACCATTTGAGCAATGGGGGGACGCAGGAGGATAGGGTAAGCGCGGTATTGGATATCCGCGTCCAAGCAGTTAGGCTGGGAAATAGGCAAATCCGTTTCCCATAAAGGCTGAGCTGTGATGGCGAGCGAAATTTAGTAGCGAAGTTCCTGATTCCACACTGCCAAGAAAAGCCTCTAGCGAGGTGAGAGGTGCCCGTACCGCAAACCGACACAGGTAGGCGAGGAGAGAATCCTAAGGTGATCGAGAGAACTCTCGTTAAGGAACTCGGCAAAATGACCCCGTAACTTCGGGAGAAGGGGTGCTTCTTAGGGTGTTAAAGCCCCGAGAAGCCGCAGTGAATAGGCCCAGGCGACTGTTTAGCAAAAACACAGGTCTCTGCGAAGCCGTAAGGCGAAGTATAGGGGCTGACGCCTGCCCGGTGCTGGAAGGTTAAGAGGAGCGCTTAGCGTAAGCGAAGGTGCGAATTGAAGCCCCAGTAAACGGCGGCCGTAACTATAACGGTCCTAAGGTAGCGAAATTCCTTGTCGGGTAAGTTCCGACCCGCACGAAAGGCGCAACGATCTGGGCACTGTCTCAACGAGAGACTCGGTGAAATTATAGTACCTGTGAAGATGCAGGTTACCCGCGACAGGACGGAAAGACCCCGTGGAGCTTTACTGCAGCCTGATATTGAATGTTGGTACAGCTTGTACAGGATAGGTAGGAGCCTTGGAAACCGGAGCGCTAGCTTCGGTGGAGGCATCGGTGGGATACTACCCTGGCTGTATTGACCTTCTAACCCGCTGCCCTTATCGGGCAGGGAGACAGTGTCAGGTGGGCAGTTTGACTGGGGCGGTCGCCTCCTAAAATGTAACGGAGGCGCCCAAAGGTTCCCTCAGAATGGTTGGAAATCATTCGCAGAGTGTAAAGGCACAAGGGAGCTTGACTGCGAGACCTACAAGTCGAGCAGGGACGAAAGTCGGGCTTAGTGATCCGGTGGTTCCGCATGGAAGGGCCATCGCTCAACGGATAAAAGCTACCCCGGGGATAACAGGCTTATCTCCCCCAAGAGTCCACATCGACGGGGAGGTTTGGCACCTCGATGTCGGCTCATCGCATCCTGGGGCTGTAGTCGGTCCCAAGGGTTGGGCTGTTCGCCCATTAAAGCGGTACGCGAGCTGGGTTCAGAACGTCGTGAGACAGTTCGGTCCCTATCCGTCGCGGGCGCAGGAAATTTGAGAGGAGCTGTCCTTAGTACGAGAGGACCGGGATGGACGCACCGCTGGTGTACCAGTTGTTCTGCCAAGGGCATCGCTGGGTAGCTATGTGCGGACGGGATAAGTGCTGAAAGCATCTAAGCATGAAGCCCCCCTCAAGATGAGATTTCCCATTCCGCAAGGAAGTAAGATCCCTGAAAGATGATCAGGTTGATAGGTCTGAGGTGGAAGCGTGGTGACACGTGGAGCTGACAGATACTAATAGATCGAGGACTTAACCTATATTCTAATGTGAAGCTTGAACATTGTTATCTAGTTTTGAGAGAACATTTTTTAAATATCTCTTGATTTATTTTCAATACATAGTATAATATCTTTTGTCACTAAATTGTCTGGTGATGATGGCGAAGAGGTCACACCCGTTCCCATACCGAACACGGAAGTTAAGCTCTTCAGCGCCGATGGTAGTTGGGGGTCTCCCCCTGTGAGAGTAGGACATCGCCAGGCTTTCTTCATTCCGCAGTAGCTCAGTGGTAGAGCTATCGGCTGTTAACCGATCGGTCGTAGGTTCGAATCCTACCTGCGGAGCCAATTTGGAGAGCTGTCCGAGTGGCCGAAGGAGCACGATTGGAAATCGTGTAGGCGGTAACCCCGTCTCAAGGGTTCGAATCCCTTGCTCTCCGCCACAAATTTACATAATAAAGGGCCCGTTGGTCAAGCGGTTAAGACACCGCCCTTTCACGGCGGTAACACGGGTTCGAATCCCGTACGGGTCACCATTTTATAGAATATACACCAGTATTTTTTATTCGGAGGATTAGCTCAGCTGGGAGAGCATCTGCCTTACAAGCAGAGGGTCGGCGGTTCGAGCCCGTCATCCTCCACCATATCTTTTATATCGTCGCGGGGTGGAGCAGTTCGGTAGCTCGTCGGGCTCATAACCCGAAGGTCGCAGGTTCAAATCCTGCCCCCGCAACCAAAATGGTCCGGTAGTTCAGTTGGTTAGAATGCCTGCCTGTCACGCAGGAGGTCGCGGGTTCGAGTCCCGTCCGGACCGCCATTTTTAAAATGAATACTTGGCTCGGTAGCTCAGTTGGTAGAGCAACGGACTGAAAATCCGTGTGTCGGCGGTTCGATTCCGTCCCGAGCCACCACTATTTGCCGGTGTAGCTCAATTGGTAGAGCAACTGACTTGTAATCAGTAGGTTGGGGGTTCAAGTCCTCTTGCCGGCACTGTTTTTCAAATGTGGAGGGGTAGCGAAGTGGCTAAACGCGGCGGACTGTAAATCCGCTCCCTCCGGGTTCGGCGGTTCGAATCCGCCCCCCTCCACCATTTTTATTTTCATAGGGGCATAGTTTAAAGGTAGAACAGAGGTCTCCAAAACCTCCGGTGTGGGTTCGATTCCTACTGCCCCTGCCAATTTTCTTAATATGATTCATAACATCTATGGCGGTTGTGGCGAAGTGGTTAACGCACCAGATTGTGGCTCTGGCACTCGTGGGTTCGATTCCCATCAATCGCCCCATTTTATTATTGGGCTATAGCCAAGCGGTAAGGCAACGGACTTTGACTCCGTCATGCGTTGGTTCGAATCCAGCTAGCCCAGTTAATGTGCGGAAGTAGTTCAGTGGTAGAACACCACCTTGCCAAGGTGGGGGTCGCGGGTTCGAATCCCGTCTTCCGCTCCAATAATGGCGGCATAGCCAAGTGGTAAGGCAGAGGTCTGCAAAACCTTTATCCCCGGTTCAAATCCGGGTGTCGCCTTTTTGAAAAGACTGCCGGGGTGGTGGAATTGGCAGACACACAGGACTTAAAATCCTGCGGTAGGTGACTACCGTGCCGGTTCAAGTCCGGCCCTCGGCACCATGTTTTTATTATAAGTTGCGCTCTTTAATAATCATGCCGGTGTGGCGGAATTGGCAGACGCGCACGACTCAAAATCGTGTTCCTCACGGAGTGCCGGTTCGACCCCGGCCACCGGTATCATGATACTGCTTGCCAATGCAGTGAAATCAACGTTTCTTACATTTCGTAAGAAGCGTTTTTTATTTGTCTTAAATACGATTCATAGAAAAATATCGTGTACATAAAATCGTGTGCGTACCCTGTCATCAAATAAGGAGGAATAAAAAAGTGGCAAAATGAATCTAAAATCCATATTAGGAATACAAAAACATATAAAGAGCGGATCGTGCCTATACAGTCAAAGATGAAAACACAATTACAGAAATACATTCAAATTCGTGGAGTAATGGTAACAGATGCTTTATTTGTCACTCTTGACGGTGAGAAAATGTCTAAAAGGCAATTCCAAAACAGGGTAACATTTTACGGTAAACAAGCCGAAATAAAAGGTGTTAGATGTTCCTGCCATACGTTTAGACATACCTTTGCAAAAGTAAGTGTAAAGAACGGTGCAGGGATATTTGAATTACAACAAATTTTAGGGCATACAAGTATGGAGATGGTAAGGGGATATGTCAATCTGTTTAGCGATGATGTAATGGATAAGCATAGAACTTTTTCACCTTTAGTTAATTTAAACGTCAGAATGTAGATGAACTTTGCAATAATTCCTATTTGATTAAATATTCACTATTTTGTATATTTATAATATTGAGGAGGGATATTTTTGGAGATAAAGTTTGCTGATTTATCGGATGCATTGGTAATACATGATTTAATGACAAAGGCATTTATGGAGTATAAAGACGCAGTACCACCATCAAGTGCTTTGGAGGAAACTGTGCAGTCCGTTTTAATTGCCTTAAAAAACGGAGAAAGGAGTTTAATTTGTTTTATTGAAAATCAGCCAGTTGGAATGGTTCGCTTTCAGATAAAAGAAGGTAGTTTATATTTTTATAGACTATCAGTAATTCCAGAAATGCAGGGTCATGGTATTGCGAAAAAATTATTAAGTTTTTTAGAAGATTTTGCAATACAAGAAGAAATAACTAATATATTTTGCAAAGTTCGTATGACAGTGAGTAAAAATATAAAATTATATATTTCGATGGGGTATTTCATCTACGATGAGGAAGTAGTACATAAGCCAAACGGTTTAAGTATAAAAGTTGTTTCTATGAAGAAAAAACTTGGTGAAAAATTATCGATTGGAGGGTGAGGTTAATGCATCTGATATGTGAAAGTGAAAAATTAGAAGATTATTTGATTGAGTTAAAATGTTCAAGCACGACTCAAAATCGTGTTCCTCGCGGAGTGCCGGTTCGACCCCGGCCACCGGTATCTATTAAAAGTTTCATCGGCGGTATTTACCGTTGAATCTAACGTTTCTTCCTTGTGGTGAAACGTTTTTTTGTATGTTAAATGAAGTGTTGATATTTTAAATATAAACCTATTAGAAAATAGAAAACATGTCATTCCTTTTAGCAGAATAATTCTTTAGATCATTTGCAACATTTGATAAGATACATTTAACTATGTGAGACAGAAAATTTAGATGATACCTCTGAAATAATCCTAAAGGATTCATCTAATGATTAAGTGGAAAAATCCTGCGAAACGTCATAAGGCAACTTATTGCCAAGTACTACCTTTGTATAACTGAACTTATACTTATGGGCAAACACACATCGTTGCAGAATTCATCATTGTGACCCAATTTGAGGGGGACTTTCATGAACAATCAATATGAAAATGAAGAATTACTGACTGGTGGGAATGTCTCGAACGTATATCGTGTGGGGGATACAGTTCGTCGAGAAGTAAAGTCAGACAGCATCAATATACAGAAGCTGCTAAAGCATTTGGAAAATAAGAACTTTCACTATGCTCCAAAGTATTTAGGGGTTGATGAACAAGGTAGAGAGATATTGTCCTTCATTGAAGGCGTAGCCGGTCATGATCCTTTAAAAGAATACATGTGCTCTCACTATGCCTTAAAAGAAATAGCGAGAATGCTTAGACTGTATCATGATGCTGTTCGTGACTTTCCCATTTCAGATGATTGGGAACGAATGGACAATACGCCTAGCGAAATAGAGGTTGTGTGTCATAATGATTTTGCTATGTACAACATCATTTTCAAAGATAAAAAGCCAGTGGGAATCATTGATTTTGATGTAGCTGCTCCTGGTCCAAGACTTTGGGATATCGCTTATACCCTTTATACATGTGTGCCTCTCAGTAGACTTTTTCGCACTGAAAAGGGGGAGATCGTGAATTATCATTCATTAGAACATGCAGACCATATAAAGTATAGAGTCAAACTGTTTTTTGAAGCTTATGGTGAGGAAATAGCAGAAGATTATGTGGATATGGTGCTGCTGCGTTTAAAAGGGTTATGTCAGTACATGAAACGAAAAGCGAGTGAAGGTGATATAGCTTTTCAAAAAATGATTCATGAGGGGCACCTTGAACATTATCAAAAAGACATTCAATTCATTCATGAACACCGAAAAGAATGGATTTGAGGATGCCAAGAGCCTTCTAAAAGTCAAAGACCAATTAGGTGTTTATACCACTCTTATCACGCTTAAATAAGGAGGAGACATTTCCAGAAGCTGAAGGCGTATATTATGTTAAAGATAGTTGGGAGAACTACGATAAAATCAAAAAAGTGATTCAAAGGCGTTATTTAGAATGGGTGAATCAGTGTTAAGGAATCAGGTTTATGATTCAAAGATAAATGAGAAATAGAAAGAATGTAAAAAGGTGGAGTTGTTAACTTGCAAATGAAGACGATATTACAGACCATCATTGAAGACGAGGGATCACATGATTATCCGCTTTTTAGACAGTACTGTGTGAAGAAAGAACAGGGTCTGCGTAAAGATGCGTTAAAGGTTCTTCGGTTTTTTGTTGAAGAAATGAAGGAGAGCGAATTTGCAGCACGGCGTTCATTTGTTGCTTGGCTGTTTGAAAAGATTGAACGGTTTGAGGATGGTCATCATTTGCTTGTGTATCCATTGATCATTGGGGTGATTCAGCCTGTTATGCAAGAGTGGGAGAAGGTTGATCCTATGGATGTGAGACAGTATCGCTGGCAGGGCTTGTTTGTGCATCAGGGAGAAGGGCTGCCCTATTTATTGAAGGCACTAGAGCTTGGAGGTAGCAAGGAGCAGCGTGTCATTGTACAAATTTGCGAAACCTATTTATCGGCTTTGTGGTATTCGTTTCATCATATACATGAAGATCTTTATTTAAGCACCTATGAGAAAGATCAAGAGCGAATTCAAGGCATTGAAGATGTCATGATGCTGATCGAAGATAAAAGGATTCGTACCAATGTTGAAAAACAAGCAGCCTATTATGATCAGCTTTTATCGGACTGGAAGAAATTTCAGCAAACGGAGACAAGAGGATTCATGAAATGGTGTGCGGAGCGTAAGAAGCCGTATGAGTGGGTAGAG
This sequence comes from Bacillus sp. FSL K6-1145, assembly GCF_038003425.1. NCBI lineage: Bacteria > Bacillati > Bacillota > Bacilli > Caryophanales > Bacillaceae > Bacillus > Bacillus sp. FSL K6-1145. Next base: position 916,583 of record NZ_JBBOPC010000001.1, read on the forward strand.
GCTTTTTATTATTAACAATAGATGAGGAAACGGCAGAATTCATTCTGCCGTTTATTTATGCCATATACGCTCTATTTCTATATGATCTGGTTTGAAATATTTCAGGACATAGACATCTGGATTACTTAGCTTCTCCCACTCTTTGAATCCAATCGTGGGATCGGCATGTTTAAGAAGCAGGCTCATAAGATTGCCATGTGTGACGAATAGAGTATGATTTTTTCCTAATTTTATTTGTTCATAGAGTGCCTCTACAATACGATTCATCGCTTCTTGGCTCGATTCTCCGCCTTCACAGGTCATATGCAAGTCCGTAAAACTGAGCTTTAGTTTCTCATACCAATCGTCCATTGGTTTGCTGCTTAACACACGTTCAGAGAGACGCTGATCAATTTGTACCTCGAGTTGTTTTGCATGAGCAAGAGGCTCAATGGTTTGGATCGCTCGCTTATAGGGACTTGAGATGATCTTATTGAGGTGAATGCCGGAAAAGAACTGTGCTAGTGCATGAGATTGTGCGATGCCTTGTGGCGTTAAATACGCATCCTCGGATTGTTCAGTTGCTTGGCAGTGTCTGACGATATAATATGTTTTCATGTGACACACCTTTCATCGAGTATAAAAAAATCATCCAGGATTGGATGAGGATAGGTTCATTTGTTCGGATCTGTTTCTTTATAGGGATCTGTGAGCTTCGAGGTGAGGTCTAAGTTGAACAAAAAATCATCTACTGTGTCTGTACCAAAGGGAAGTGTGGAGAAGTTGATTGGGATGCTGTCTTCTTTCATTTCTGAGATGATCTGTTGTTTAGGCTGCTTTTTTCTCCAGTACTTAAACAAGCGCATGTAAAGCCCCCTTTTCTATGAAAAAGATGGATTTATACATAATATACGGGGAGAGTTGTCCAGGCGTCAAATGTTTTCTTAGAGAACGATGAAAAGAGCCATAGGAAAGCAAGGCCCTTTTGTCCATTTACTTGGCACGACGTAATGCTTTCAGCACTTTACGTTCGCATTTTAAGTTGTATCGCTTCTGATGAAGTTTATCTGTGTTACATCTGCCAATGACTTGGCGGACATCTGGATGATAAATGATAAGATGCCTGTAAGCTGGATCATTTAATAACTCATGAAACCAGCTATGTTTTTTGAGATGGGCTGCGTTTCTAGAGATATCCTCTTCATCTACCTGTAGAAAAGGGATATATACAGCAAGTGAAAAGATATCGAAAATGAATCCCATGTTGGTTCCTCCTTCCATATTATTTCCTACGCTTAGAAGGAGGAAAGGTTTCATTCAATAAAACTTTAAAAACAATCCCAATGCATAAACCATTCTTTTGTGTCTTTGTCGTAATAGAAATACATCGTGCCATTATCACCAATCATGAACCGAGTTTTTTCTTCTGAGGCGATTTGCAGCATGAATTCGCCTTGTTGTTGATGGGGTGGAGATTGAATATACGCCCCATATCCACCGATTTTTGTGAACGAATAATTGGTGTATTGATCAAAGAAGTGTTCTGTCGCTTCATCACTTTCATTTACTTCTGATAAATCGACGTATGACCACGCTTCTTCCCAGCAAGGGTAGTCTTCTTGCTCACTTTCCTTCCATTGGATTTGAAAGGGTTTGAGTCCTCTCACTTCTTCAGGAGTTTCAACTACTTCTAATCCTTCCATATCTGCATATTCAATGAGCTTCCAGCACTCGCCGTTTTTGGTAATATCCATCGGAAGTGCTTTCTGGTTGAGAAAGATTTGAATCATTTTACATTCATTGAATTCGTTCAATCCTCCTGGCACTTCAGGTAAATAAATTTGTAAGATCGGAATCATGACGCCATCTTGATCTATGGGCCAGCCTTGATCGGGGTGGATGAAGAAATGACCGGCAAACCAGCTGTGTGTTGCTGGATCAGGACGAAAGCCGCCAATCTTAGCCACGACGGGTGTTTTTCCAATTTGCTTTAATTCATGAAAAGCCTTGATCTCCATTATTTATCCCGCCAATCTTTAGCCTGCAATGTGGGCATCTTGAAACGTGCCATTGATATTGCCTGAGACAATGATGACATGTCCCCAAAATAAATCACCGTCATGACAGTAGACTTCAAACTCTCCATCTGGGTAAGCATGCAGACTTTCAAGTGAGATGCGGCTTATAAAGTGATCCAGCGTAAGCTCTTCTTGTGTTTCAGCGGAGTCATCTTGCTCCTGCCAGTCTTTAGCTAATTCAAGCAGCTGATTTGCTGCAAATGATTTAATAGAAGCATCCCATGTGGTCTTCTCTTTCATGAGTTGTCTAGCGGTTCGAAGAGAGTCGTTTACTTTTTCATCTTCTTCGAGGTTGAAGTAGAGCAGGCATTCTTGATTACTCCACTGGATCGTTGTTTCAAATAAGTCTAGTCCTTTCACTAATTCAAAGGTGCCCAGCAGGTCATCATGATAAAAGACAGGTTTTTGGGCTTCTTCTAGTATCTCTTGCAGCTCTTCATCCTGTGTATCTGTATCGATGAGTGATACAAGCATGAACTCACCTTCACCTTTTCGGACCTGAAGTGACACGATTGATTCTTTATGTAATTGTGCCTGCTTTTCCCTTAATCCCTCTTCATCTGTTAACCAGCAGAGTCTTATGTTTTCTGTTGTGATGAGGTCTTTATCTTTCCATGCAATCAGTGGAATAGAAGCGGTCCAAAGAGCTTCCTGTCCGGCTTTTCCTGCACCTACTCCTGAAGGTCCTGTGACAGCAATGATGTGATCTATTTCTTCTGAAAATCGTTTTTTAAATGCGTTAATTTGTTTGTTATGTTTCATGTGATGTCCTCCAGCCTGATTTGTTGAAAATCTATATCTTTATCACACCGCACATGAGGAGGAGAAATCAAGCTTTTTTTGCTTAAAACTTTTTTAGATTGTCAGAAGGAGAGAAAATACATGGATGATTGGAGGTTGAGTCACAATAAATACGAATATGTTATGTATCGAATTTTGTATATATTTTGGTAAATGAGTCGAAAAGCCTAGGTGATTCTTCCTTTTCTTTATAATTACTTTGACACGAATAGATGAAAAAAGTAAAGTAGTACTGAGTGATTTACAAACCCTTCTTCATCTATTGAATTGCAAAGTGTGTGTAAATGAAATGTAAATGGATATTTTTCCTTTTATTTACTCGTATTTTTTTTGAAACCTATGATGCTTCTCATACGTTATATTAACGGAGCACACATATCCGGCGGAAACAGAGCATCGGGAATGCTTGGTGAAGAAGATTTACATTTGCAAAATCAATGTAAATTTTTTATGATTTCATTTATATCAGAACGATAATAAGAAAGAAGAGGTTTTATGAAAAAAATATTTGCGAACAAATATAGCTTTTTTGTATTGGCTGTCCTTTTATTTTGGGCGAAATCGTATGCAGCCTACAAAATGGACTTTAATTTAGGAGTGAAAGGTTCTTTTCAAGAGGGTCTTCTCTTATTAAATCCATTTAGTTCAGCCATTGTGTTTTTGGGACTGGCTCTCTTTTTGAAGGGTCGTAAATCTGCCATAGTATTAATTGTGATTGACTTTATTATGACCGCACTTTTATATGCGAATGTAGCGTACTACCGTTTCTTTGATGACTTTTTGACTTTCTCCACAATGAAGCAAGCAGGCAATCTTGGAGGAGGCATGACTGGCGGTGTGTTATCTAGTATTAAGCCACATGACCTTTTATATTTCCTTGATATCATTATCTTGATTGCGATTGTGATCTGGAGACCAGAAGTGAAGAAATTCCAAATGAAAAAGACATTTGCACTGTTAATTGTGGCTGCAGGTGTAGGACTGTTCTTTGTAAACCTTCATTTAGCTGAAAAAGACCGTCCAGAATTATTAACAAGAACATTTGATCATAAGTATGTTGTCAAATATTTAGGTGTTTATAATTATACGATTTATGACGGGGTACAATCAGCACAAAATGCAACACAGGTAGCAAATGCGAGCAGTGAAGATTTAACGGATGTTGTAAACTATACAGCTTCTCACTATGCGAAGCCAAACGCAGAGTATTTCGGTAAAGCAAAAGGGAAAAACATCATTAAAATCCATTTAGAAAGCTTCCAGTCTTTCTTAATTGACTACAAACTAAATGGAGAAGAAGTGACACCGTTTTTAAACAAGCTGGCTCATGGGAAAGAGGACTTTACGTATTTCGATAACTTCTTCCATCAGACAGGTCAAGGAAAGACAGCTGATGCTGAACTGATGATGGATAATAGTATGTTCGGCTTGCCAGAGGGAGCAGCGTTTGTGACAAAAGGTGAAAATACTTACCAATCACTCCCTGCTATCCTAGATCAAAAAGCAGGCTATACGAGCGCAGTGCTTCATGGCGACTATAAATCTTTCTGGAACCGTGACACGATTTATAAACATATGGGATATGATCAATTCTTCGATGCTTCACATTACAACATGGATGAAGAAAATCTTGTGAATATGGGTCTGAAGGATAAACCATTCTTCAAAGAATCAATCCCGATGCTAGAATCAATGAAAAAGCCATTTTATGCACATTTAATGACATTGACTAATCACTATCCATTTAATTTAGATGAAAAAGATGCGACGATTGCTAAGGCAACAACTGGTGACAAAACAGTAGATAACTACTTCCAAACAGCAAGGTATCTAGATGAGTCATTAGAGCAATTCTTTAAAGACTTGAAAAAATCAGGTATGTATAAAGACTCTGTCATTTTATTATATGGTGATCACAACGGTATTTCTGAAAACCATAACCGTGCAATGAGCGAAATTCAAGGGAAAGAAATTACACCTTATCAAAATGCTCAAAACCAGCGTGTACCACTCATGATTCGTATTCCTGGCAAACAGGGCGGCGTGAACCATACGTATGGTGGTGAAGTAGACGTGATGCCTACGCTTCTTCACTTACAAGGTATTGATTCAAATGAGTATGTGAATTTTGGAACAGATCTATTCTCTAAGAAACATGATCAAACTGTTGCATTCCGTAACGGAAACTATGTGACACCAAAATATACACTTGTAGATAACACTGTCTATGATACAAAAACAGGTAAAGTTGTGAAACAAAATAAAAAGACAGAGGCGATTAAAGCCCGTGTCGATAATCAGTTAAGCCTTTCAGATAAAGTGCTTTATAGGGATCTTCTTCGATTCCATAAGCTGTCTGATTTTAAACCAGTGAATCCATCTGATTATTTCTATGGTAAATCAAAAGAAAAAGAAGAGGATTCTTCTACTAAGTAACTGAGTTTTGGGCAAGCACAGAAGGGTGCTTGCCTTTTTCTCTCTCATCGCTTGATTTGTTGGCAAATTATGTTTATATTTAGGGTGATACAAGCGTGATGCTGGCGTGCAGCTAGCGGAACTCATTTCGTCCTAGGGGATTTCAGGAGGAGCTTATGACAACAAATACAAAAACACAAAAAAAGAAATCAGAAGTATGGGGCTGGCTCAAAGCGATCTTAATCGCATTCATTGCCGTTTTTATCATTCGTAACTTTTTATTCGCACCGTATATTGTAAAAGGGACCTCTATGGATCCAACATTGCATAATACAGAGCGGGTTTTTGTGAATAAGACGGTTGATTATTTCGGTGATTATAAGCGGGGACAGATCATTGTTCTTGATGGGGAAGACCGCAGTACTCATTATGTTAAACGGTTGATTGGTTTACCTGGTGATAAAATTGAAATGAAAAATGACCAGCTGTATGTCAATGGTCAAAAGGTGGCAGAGCCTTACTTAGCGTCAAACAAAAAGAAAGCAGCCGCAGATGGCATCTTGCTGACACCTGATTTTGGTCCTCTTACCGTTCCAAAAGGCAAGTATTTTGTCATGGGTGACAACCGTCAAAACTCAATGGACAGTCGCAATGGCTTAGGTCTTTTTACAAAGAGTGATATTCAAGGAACGACATCATTTGTGTTCTATCCTTTCCAAGACGTTCGACTACTCAATAATGAATGAAACATAAAAAAGCACACAGAGGTGTGCTTTTTCTATTTCATTCAGCCTGGCTTTTTTTGATCGCCTGTTCAAGATCTGCAATAATGTCTTCAATCGCTTCTGTTCCAACAGATAAACGAATGAGCTCAGGTGTGACGCCTGTCGCTTTTTGTTCTGCTTCACTTAATTGCTGATGCGTTGTGCTGGCAGGATGAATGATCAATGATTTAGAATCGCCCACATTTGCGAGATGTGAGAAAAGTTTAACTGAATCAATAAGCTTTTTACCTGCTTCTCGTCCACCTTTAATACCGAATGTGAGAATGGCGCCTTGTCCTTTTGGTAAATAGGTTTGAGCAAGCTCATAAGATTCATGGCTTTCAAGGCCAGGATAGCTTACCCAATCTACAAGAGGGTGATCTTGTAAGAATTGCGCTGTTTTTAACGCATTTTCACTATGTCGCTCGAGACGCAGATGCAAAGTTTCTAGGCCTTGCAGAAGTAAAAATGAGTTGAAAGGTGACAAGGCTGCTCCTAAATCCCGTAAGAGCTGCACACGTGCTTTTGTGATATAAGCCGCTTCTCCAATTGCTTCGGTATACGTCAGGCCGTGATAACTTGGATCTGGTTCAGTCAGCCCTTTGAACTTATCACTGTCGGCCCAAGGAAACTTGCCGCTATCGACAATGACACCGCCAATTGATGTACCATGACCGCCAATGAATTTTGTAGCAGAATGGACGACAATGTCTGCGCCAAACTCAATCGGTCTTAATAAATATGGGCTTGCGAGCGTATTGTCCACAATAAGCGGAATGTGGTGCTTGTGTGCAATGGCTGAGATGGCTTCAATATGTAGAATGTCGCCTTTAGGATTCCCAATACTCTCTGCATACACTGCCTTCGTTTTGTCTGTAATCGCTGCTTCGAGTTCTTCAAGGTTGGATGAATCGACAAATTTCACTGTAATGCCGAGCTTTTTAAGCGTATGAGCAAACAGATTGTAGGTGCCTCCATAAAGGCTGCTGGAGGATACAATTTCGTCACCAGCTCCTGCAATATTTAAAATAGAATAAGTGGTCGCTGCTTGTCCAGAAGAGACAGCAAGTGCACCAATGCCGCCCTCAAGCTCGGCGATCCGTTTTTCAAAGACGTCATTTGTGGGGTTCATAATGCGAGAATAAATATTTCCGGGTTCCTGCAGTCCGAATAAATTCGCCGCATGCTCACTATCTCTAAAACCGAAAGAGCTTGTTTGGTAAATAGGCACGGCTCTTGAATAGGTTGCTGAATCAAGCTCCTGACCTGCGTGAATGGCTTTTGTTTCTAAACGGAATGGACGTTCTTCTGACATGTGTGTATCCTCCTTTTGTTAGATAAAACCAACTACTTTGATAAGAAATATTTAATAAGACTATAAATCTTGTTTCGAGCTTGGTCAATCATTTTTTAGATAAATCTGAAAAAATAATAAATAAAGTTGATGGGCTTTTTTAATTTCAATGAGGAAGGGTGTGGATACGCTAGATGAAAAGAGGGATTGTTGCATTAGAGAGTACGGATCAGTTTTTTTGAAAGCAATCAATCATTGCCAACTAGTGAAATCATGGGAATGTCTATGCTGTAAGTTGTTTTTTCATAAAAAGAAGCGAATCATATGTTGGATGTTACTCAAGAAAAGAAAGGGCTTTTTTCCCAATGGACTTTCTTGTATATACATATTTTAAGTGACAAGAGAAGAAGGGAAATAGACTCACTCTTTTATCGGAATTATCAGTAAATATTTCATAAATGGTGTGTTAACGACATATAATTAGGACCTTTTTATCTGATATATCGGGGGAATTCTTTCTATTTCACAAAAAAGAAAGAATATATAAAGGGATTGATAAAAATGGACTATTTCAAAAAAAGAAGAAAAAAGATGGTTTAATTGCCATTATATGGGTTTTGTGGTTCTTAAGGAGTGAAAAAATCTAGCTAATAAGATAGGGGTCTTGCACTTAAAAGTGAAGAATTGAATAAAAAGTCACATTTTATCCGAAGGTATGTTCGGTCAAAAATGGGATCTTCTGTTGATGTTTGGAGAGTAGAGCCTATGATACGATCATCATAAGCTGGGAGGTGAAAAGTATGACTTATGCAGCGCCGCAAGTTGACTATTCCACTATGGAACCTGCTATTATGGACCAAGCTTGGTTCTTAGTATTTGTTGCTGTCCTTCTTGGATTGGGAGCAACAGTTGTTCTAGGAGCAGCAGTTTGGTGTTTAGCAAACGGCAAGGGTAGCTTTACAGGAGCCGTTCAGTGGGAAAGTGGCTTAAAAGTCCAAATTGAATGTAAGTAGCTATACTTAGGATTCATCTTTTTACTTCTATGAAATGACACCAAGGCTAAACCGTCTGTGGCGGGCGGTTTAGCCTGATCTGTTTTTAAAGAATATGCAGACACTTGGAGGTTATATGTTTACGATCGAGAAATTAACCAAGACGTATAAAAATAACGTGACTGCTGTCAATGATTTTCATTTAAAAATCGACCCTCATCAAATCGTTGCTGTTGCTGGACCGAATGGTTCTGGTAAAACAACGATGATTAACTGTATACTCGGCATCATTAAGCATACAGAAGGAACGATTCTGTTGCAGGATGTCACAAATGACGAACCATCCTTTAAAAAACAAGTAGCCTATGTTCCAGATGATCTGCTGCTCCCTGAAGCATTGACTGGGGCTGAATATTTAGATTTTGTTTCTTCTATGTATGAATGTAAAACAATTCATAGAAGAAATCAACTAATTGAACTGTTTGATATGGACTCGGCTTTATCAAGACCGATTGAAACCTATTCACATGGTATGAAAAAAAAGACACAGCTGATTGCCGCCTTTATGCTTGATAGTCAATTGGTGATCATGGATGAGCCCTTTAGAGGACTTGATATTGAAGCGGTTATAAACACAAAGAAACTGATGAAGCGTTATGCCGAGCACCATGGTGCGATCTTGCTTTCAACGCATGATATGCTTTCAGCGGAAGAGCTGTGCCACAAAATCGCCATTATTTCTAAGGGAAATAAAATGGATGAAGGAACGGTCTCAGCCTTAAAAGAGAAGTATCAATCAAGCACATTGGAACAGGTGTTTCTGAAAGCTTCAATGTTAAGTGATAGGGGTGCACATTTTGATGAAATCATTAATCATTTCTAGAATGATGCTTAAAATGTGGCAGCAGGAGATGTATAAGCTCTTTGATACTCAGACGAAGCGGATCATTGTGATCTTATTCTTTTTATTTGCCATCACAATGGGCGCCATCATCGGATACAGTTTTACGGGTGTCTTTATGAAGGCTTTCTTAAATGGCGATGAACGTTCACTAGGATTACTCGTTGTGTCAATGGCGATCAATGCATCCATCTTTACTAGCCTGTTATTCATTTTGATCAAGGTCAGAACGCCTGAGCAAGACCGTTTTTCTATGCAGCTCAGCTGGTTCCCTCTTTCTACCTTTCAGAAAAGCCTTGGATACTTTATTCCGATGGTGACAGTGGTGGCAGGACTTGTTTTATTTTTTATCGGTATTCTGCTTTTACCTAATTTTATTGCACAGGGAATAGGCATTTTCTTTATCTTTACGTTCTTTTTGATGGTGATTTTGCAATCGCTTTTTGTCTTAATGCTTTTGCAACTCATTTATAATATGACGTATTTGGTCATTCTGAAATTAAAATTACCGTTGCAAAAATTTGCAGCGATCTTTGTTCTATTAGCACTGGTTGTAGCGTATGGAATGACGCATTTTGATATCAGTCAAATTCAGCAATCATATATACAGTTTGATTATCATTTGATGTATTTTACAGCACCGTTTTTCTTAGCGGCTCAAGGAATGTCTCCTGAAGGGGTAAACTATGCAATTTTGATTCTGTTTATCCTTTTATCGGCGAGCGGTGCATTTCTTTCCCTTGCGATGATGCCGATTATGGCAGAGAAAAAAGCGTTAACCTTCTTAAACAAACTGCCGTTCTCTTCTTCAAAAAAATGGTCACTTATTGTAAAGGAAATGAAATCACAGGTGCGAAATGAAGAAAACATTTTAAACTTTCTCATTCTCCTCATTGTGATCTTATTCGTCCGTTATCAATTTGGATTCCGTTTTGAAGAAGAAGCATTTTTTGTTCTCTGCGCTCTTGCTGGATTAACCGCCTTCAATTCATTTGGCAATGATAAACGAATGCTGGGGATGTACAAAACATTTGGTCTAAGATCGTGGGAAGTGGCTCTGTATAAGTTTATCGGGCTTTTGCTTGTTGGTGTACTGCAAATTGCAATCTTCATGCTGACAACGCTGACGCTTCCTGATCAGGTTTGGAACGTATTGATTGGGGCCGCTGTCTTATGCAATGCCACTGCGCTCTTTTATGTGGTAGGTATTTTACTTCCGCTTGATCGGAACAATCCTTACACAGGCATTTTTTCATTTGGAGCACTTATTTTACTCATGATTCCGATTGTTTTTATTGGAAACTATGTCATAGGGGAGTCGAGTCAAACACTTCAGTGGCTGCTTGTAGCTGCATTTGAAGGTCTGCTCATCTTTGCCATATACAAAGGTTTTTCATGGAGGTATTCACATGATTCAACTTCTTAACAATAAGCTAAAGATTGAGCGGGTACCGGCACTTGCGCCGTATGTGACCTTACAAAAGAGGCATCTCACGGATACGCAGTATGGAAGCACACTCCCGATTAATGAAAGTGCCTATCATATGTTAACGAAAGTAGATGGCAAAAGGACAGAAGCGAGTATTACCGCAGAGCTCGCCGATTTGTTTCAGGTCGATGAGTCTGTGATTTCTCGTGACTTTTATCAACTGATAATGGGGTTGAATCAGCACCACTTACTGTCTATTCATTATCAATCACCATATCGGATTGTGACAGCCTGCTGTCAATTTTTCAAGCAGTATCAAGTGAAAATGAAGGAACGATTTGATTGCACTGGTCACTCGTTCCTTCATATTTTTGGGACAGCATTACTCATGGTGACGCGTAAAATCATCTTTTTCTGGATGCTATTTATGGTCATGGCAGGAATCGCTTTTTTATTCATTCCTGACCGGTCGATTGCAGCCATTGCGATTTATTTTACAATTATTTATTTTGGATTAATTACGGGAACGGCCTTACATGAGGCAGCACACGGCTATACGCATCGGAAATTTGCGGGACGGGATGGTCCACAAGGTTTTTTTGCAAGTGATATGATGTCTGTGAAATTTGTGAGACCCGTATTAGATCCGTTTCAGAAAAAGCAGGTATGGATTACCCTGCTTGGGCCGCTTGTCCCAGGTGTGATCGGAGCAGCAGGGATCATTGTGACCGTATTATGTCTAAAAGAAAATCCAATTTCAACAGGTTTCTTTATTTTTTCAATCACGTATTTTATTCAATTACTCTATCTTCTTCCATTTATGGGGGATGGTAAATCCGTTATGAAGCAGCTATTGCTTGGGGGAATGGGAGGACAACGATCATGAACGTACAGGCGATGAAACAAGGTGCTATTGTTGGTGGTTTTCTGGGGTTTTTAGGCTTTCCGATGCTGACAATCGGCATATTATTCTATCATTTATTTCAATCAAAAACGAATGATGCTTTATTATTTAACAGTCTCGCTTTTGAGATGGAAGGTTCATCCGCATTTACTTTTCAAATCAAGCCAAACTTTTTTATTTATATGATTGTGATTTTTGTCGCGAGTTTTCTCATTGTGGCTATCTTATCAGCCATTAAGCAGAAAAAAGCGAAAGGTTAGGAGAATTCTCCTAATCTTTTTTTGTATGTTCAACCAAATTTTAGTATAATAGAAAATAAAAAACATCAAAGGGGATCTCAATGTTAAAAAAATGGAGTGTTCTTATATTCACTGTTTTTCTATTAGCAGGATGCGGTGAGAAGGCCGAAGAAACCACGCAAACCGAGAAGACGGTATCTACAATAAACACGGAGTCTGCTACTAAGAAGCAAGTAACCATCGAACAAATGAAACTGACAAAAAAAGAAAAAAACTTACTAGAAGCATCAACCACTAATGAAATGGTGGCTTTAACAATAAAAGGATTAACGAAGAAGGATAAGAGTATTACGTTTAGCGGGAGTCATTATAAAAATGGCCGATTAGCTAATAAGGAAGCGTCATCTGCCACCTTTACTTTACATCAGGATGGAACCGACCAAACGATGAATGTGCTCTTACAATTAAGGCATGAGAAAGATACATATGAATCACAATTTAGTATGTGGTCAGACAACAAGAACGAGGGAATGACGAAAGCAACAGCAAGCTTTCCGTTCAAAGTAAGTGACTATGTTTTTTCTGCACAATCTGAAACTGTCAAAGTCTCTTCTGGAGGAAAGGCACTGATTGCGTATACAGCGGCAATGGGGAAAGACGGAAATTCACCGATACTTGAAGAGATTGAGAAAAATCCTAAGCAAGCGCTGAAGAATAAGTCACATGCCTACTTATTTTATATCCAGCTCGATAAATAATTATCGTAATATATACGGAGAATATGAAGTTTTTTGACGAAAAATCTTCATATTCTCTTGACGAATTGTTTAGGAAGTTGTAACATAATAAAGGTCAACGCGATGACGTTGCTTTTGAAAAATTGATGCGGGTGTAGTTTAGTGGTAAAACCTCAGCCTTCCAAGCTGATGTCGTGAGTTCGATTCTCATCACCCGCTCCAATACATAATTTTTGTTAATAACGCAGTATTTCGTTTCTTAGATAAACGAAGTGTTGCGTTTTTTATTATGTCAGTATAATGTGAAAAAGCACTGTCAAGCTACAGTGCTTTTTCAATAAATTCATATTTACTTTCTCCACCATGTATTTGTACAAACATCTTCGTCAAGGATTGGATGAGAGCTTCACTCTTTTCCCGGGAAATAGATGGCGGAAACAGAATGATTTGCACAATGTTTTTTGTGTCTTGAGAAATGTGTGCTTTACTTGGTTGAGAAAATAATCCCTTAAGTCCTGCGTTGTCCTGCCATTCAATGTAACCACTCTCATGTTTTGCTAGTGAAAGCGGCTCTTCTATGCGATCAGCATCGAATGTCAGGATAGGCAAGAAATATTTTAAAGAGAAAAAGATCGACAAATCCTGTACGGAATTGGTCGAGTCAATAAATTGTTCCTTTTGGATATCAGCAAGAATTGGCAGGAAAGGAACGTCTTTTAAAAGGTCCGTCCATTCTTTGATTGCTGGTACTTCTTCTAAGACTTTATCTTCGTATTCAAAGAATAAAGATTCTTGAAACAGGCGGAGCCGGCCTTTTAACATTTGAGGGGATGTGCCAACTTCAATATGCGAATATTCAATCTGTCCAACATGGATAGACGGGTTGTCAGGATGAGATATTTCCATATGTATCTTCACAGTGACTCACTCCAATCGGTCATGATACACTCGTATTATACTGAAAACAACAGAAGAAACAAAGAAAGGAGGTTTGCAAGGTGATTCATGTTGGAGAATTAAAAGAAGAATTGATTCAATATGCGAAAGAAATTGGTGTCGATAAAATCCGATTTGCAAGTGCTGATACATTTGATTCATTAAAAGACCGCCTCATCTTACATGAATCGTTAGGGTATTTGTCAGGCTTTGAAGAGCCTGATATCGAAAAACGAACAAACCCTTCTTTGCTGCTTGCGAAGGCCAAATCAATTGTTGCGATAGCGCTCGCGTATCCTTCCAAAATGAAAGATGCTCCTCGAAGTACAAAGGATGCAAGAAGAGGGATCTTTTGCCGTGCTTCTTGGGGAACAGACTATCATGTTGTGCTGAAAAAAAAGCTCGATATGCTCGAGGAATTCTTGCGAAGCAAACATGTCGATATACGAACAAAATCAATGGTGGATACAGGGGAGCTGTCCGATCGTGCAGTAGCGGAACGTGCTGGCATAGGTTTTAGTGCGAAGAACTGTATGATTATCACGCCAGAGTTTGGGTCTTACGTGTATTTGGCTGAAATGATCACAAATGTCCCATTTGAACCGGATGAAAAAATTGAAGACCAGTGCGGAACGTGTAATAAATGTGTTGATTCGTGTCCAACTGGTGCACTTGTAAATCCAGGACAGCTGAATTCCCAGCGGTGTATTTCCTTTTTAACGCAAACGAAAGGATTTTTGCCTGACGAGTTTCGTTCGAAAATAGGAAATCGTTTATATGGGTGTGATACGTGCCAAATTGTCTGCCCGATCAATAAAGGGAAGGACTTTCACCTGCATCCTGAAATGGAGCCGGACCCTGAAATTGCGAAGCCGCTCTTAAAGCCGCTTCTTACGATCAGTAATCGTGAGTTTAAGGAAAAATACGGTCATGTTTCAGGTTCATGGCGGGGGAAAAAGCCAATTCAGCGAAATGCGATTTTGGCACTTGCTCACTTTAAAGATACATCTGCCTTACCCGTGTTGATTGATTTGATGCACAAGGATCCAAGGCCTGTTATTCGAGGCACGGCTGCTTGGGCAATAGGGAAAATTGGCGATGAGCAGCTGCTCCCAGAGCTGGAAAAAGCCCTTGAGCGGGAAAGTGATGAGGAAGCGAAGCAAGAAATCATCAAAGGGATTGAGTTTTTACAGACACCTTTAAATACTAAATAACATCTCTGTGAACATAGAATGAACCAAACAGAGATTTTAAAAAAAGTTTGGTGGTGTCTGTGTGAAACAATTATTAGAGCAAACATTAGAAGACAGGCTTGGTTATTTATTAAATGGAAGTGCAATCAAACAGCCGCAGCTCATGTCTGATGTGGAAGCAGTCGAACGGAAAAAAGAGCTTTTTGCTAGAAGACAGGTGGAGATTGTCAAGGCGAAGGCGAAAGCAACACTCCTAGATTCAACGATTCAGGATGATGGGGCTCAGCATGTGCAGTATCTTGCTCATCTCACTTATGTATGCAAGGATGTAGACGATTCTTTTTATTTAGAGGAACAAGTAGAAAAAAGAGAAGCGTTCCTTTACAACGACATGCTTGTGAAAGATCGGATAATGTTAGAAAAGCGGCAAATGGAAGAGCAGGTGGATGAGCGCTTTCAGACAGAAGAACAGTTTGGGAGAGCCTTTCACTATGACCGGCGGGCAGCCGTACAATATGCGGAGACGTACTGGAATAAACGAAATCCCGCCTATAAAAACTTCGAAGATAACTGCACAAATTTTATTTCACAATGCTTGAAGGCAGGGAATGCGCCAACGAGAGGGTATCCGAACCGCGGATCTGGCTGGTGGGTGCGGCCGCACACGTGGAGCTATAGCTGGACGGTGGCTCATTCGATGAAAAATTATTTAGCGAATTCGAAAGCGGGTTTAAGAGCAAAGAAACTCAAGGAAGCGCAGGAGCTTCAAATTGGTGATGTCATTTGCTACGATTTTGAGGGAGATGGTAGGTATAATCATACAACCATTGTCGTCGATCACGATAAAGGCGGAATGCCTCTTGTGAATGCTCAGACATATGACAGCCGAATGCGTTATTGGTCGTATGAGGATTCGACCGCCTATACACCAGCTATTCGTTATACGTTTTTTCACATTTTGGACGATGCCGCGAAGGATAGTTAATGGTATAATGTTGAGCGGAAAAGAAAATTAGAGGTGAACTTTTTTGGGACTTCATGTCGTTTTATATCAACCAGAGATTCCAGCTAATACTGGAAATATTGCGCGTACATGTGCAGCAACAAATACAACCCTTCATCTGATTCGTCCGCTTGGTTTTTCGACAGATGATAAAATGCTGAAGCGTGCAGGACTCGATTATTGGAAATATGCCAATGTCGTCTATCATGACTCGCTTGATGAATTGTTTGAGGCTCATCCGAAGGGACAATTCTTCTATATCACAAAATTTGGCCAAAAGCCGCATACGACATTTGATTACTCTCAGTTAGATGAAGATTACTTCTTCGTTTTTGGCAGAGAGACAAGTGGATTGCCGAAAGATTTGATCGAGCGGAATATGGACCGCTGCCTTCGTTTACCGATGACAGAACATGTTCGTTCTCTGAATCTATCGAATACGGCAGCAATTCTTGTGTATGAGGCACTTCGACAGCAGCAATATCGAGATCTGATATAAGGTCAAGAAGAAAGCTGGGATACCAATCTCGGCTTTTTTTATATGAGATAAGGAACAAAATATGATTTGTTCAGTCTATTTTTTGACATATTGAAAAAATCGAAGCACAGTGAATAAGCAGGTGCTAAAAACAACGAACTAAATGAAAAAAGGATGTTCCGCTCATGGAACATCCTTTTTTTCATTTACCAGGCTTGCCTTCGTAGCCAGCTGTGAAAATGGATACTAAAAACGTAATGATGACGCCCATCATAATGACCGTTCTCATATAAGCTCCCCCTTATCCCTTTGTTTCTATCGCTGCCTGTTTCATATGATGTGAAGTTCGCCTTGAAAAGCAGGAGAAGAAGATCATTTTTCTCCTGTTTTTCCTTTATTATGAAGGGTCTTGCTGATGGTTGTCAATTCAGTTTGCCAATTCGTCATTTTGAAGAACGAAAGCATGTAATAGGACGCCTCCGCATAGATTGTAAAACAGTATCTGATTACTTGCTTCAATCTTGAAAGAGGAGGTTCATATGGATATTTTAAAGAAAATTGAACAGCACAGAGAAGAAGAGCAGCGTCTTAAATGGGAAGGCACATTTGGCGAGTATTTAGACATTATAAAGGAAAATCCACTTGTCGCTCAATCTGCTCATTCTCGCGTTTATCATATGATTAAAGACAGCGGGATTGAAGAGGAGAATGGGGTCAGAACGTACAAATTTTTTGATCAGGAGCTTTTTGGATTAGAGGAATCATTGGAAAGATTAGTGGAGGAATATTTTCACCCTGCTGCCAAGCGCCTCGATGTGAGGAAGCGTATTTTGTTATTGATGGGACCAGTGAGCGGGGGGAAATCTACGCTTGTTACTAGGCTGAAAAGAGGACTAGAGGAATATTCACTGACAGATCATGGCGCAGTCTATGCGATCAAAGGCTGCCCGATGCATGAAGATCCGCTTCATCTTATTCCGCAAAATCTGCGGGAGGATTTTTATAGAGAGTATGGCATTCGTGTGCAGGGGAATTTGTCCCCTCTGAATATGATGAGGCTGGAAGAGGAATATGGCGGACGAATTGAGGATGTAAGGGTTGAACGGATCTTCTTCTCAGAGGATAAACGGACCGGTATTGGTACCTTTAGTCCGTCTGATCCGAAATCTCAGGACATTGCTGATTTAACAGGAAGCATCGATTTTTCAACCATTGCTGAATTTGGATCAGAGTCAGATCCAAGGGCCTACCGCTTTGATGGAGAACTCAATAAAGCAAACCGAGGGATGATGGAGTTTCAGGAGATGTTAAAGTGTGATGAGAAGTTTCTATGGCATCTTCTGTCATTAACGCAGGAAGGAAATTTTAAAGCAGGCCGTTTTGCCTTGATTAGTGCAGATGAATTGATCGTTGCTCATACGAATGAAACCGAGTACCGGTCGTTTATTTCAAATAAAAAGAACGAGGCCTTGCATTCAAGAATTATTGTGATGCCGATTCCTTATAACTTGAAGGTGACAGAGGAGGAACGCATTTATCATAAAATGATTTCAGAAAGTGATGTTTCTGATGTGCATATTGCCCCGCATACGCTGAAAGTAGCAGCGATGTTCTCCATTTTGACAAGACTCAAAGAGCCGAAGCGTTCTGATATTGATTTGGTGAAAAAAATGCGTCTGTATGACGGAGAAAGTGTCGAAGGCTTCCAATCTGCTGATATTGATGAGATGAAAAAGGAATTTCATGATGAAGGGATGAGCGGAATTGATCCGCGATATGTGATTAACCGCATTTCCTCCACTATTATCCGGAAGAATATGGAGTCGATCAATGCGCTGGATGTTCTTCGTTCGTTAAAAGAAGGACTCGATCAGCATCCGTCTATCTCAAGCGAGGACCGGGAGCGCTATTTGAATTTTATTTCTGTTGCGCGAAAAGAGTACGACGATATTGCCAAGAAGGAAGTACAAAAGGCATTTGTGTATTCCTATGAGGAGTCTGCGAAAACACTGATGGATAATTACTTAGATAATGTCGAGGCATATTGCAACAAAAACAAGCTGCGTGATCCGTTAACCGGTGAAGAAATGAATCCTGATGAAAAGCTTATGCGTTCAATTGAAGAGCAGATCGGAATTTCTGAAAATGCGAAAAAGGCATTTAGAGAAGAAATTCTGATTCGTATTTCGGCTTATGCGAGAAAGGGCAAACGCTTTGATTATAATTCTCATGAGAGATTGCGTGAGGCGATTCAGAAGAAGCTGTTTGCTGATTTAAAAGATGTGGTGAAAATCACGACGTCAACGAAGACACCGGATGAACAGCAGCTGAAGAAAGTGAATGAAGTAGTGGCTAGATTAATTGATGAACATGGCTATAATTCAACAAGTGCAAATGAACTTTTAAAATATGTAGGCAGTCTTCTTAATCGTTAATAAAGGAAGGAGGCATTATTGGCGCACCTGCACCGGTAATGTCTTTTTTAGAAATGACCGTCAACTTGGGTGACGAGCAGCATAAGATAAAGGAATCGGTGGTTATAAGAATTGTGCAAACAGGTGAGGAGGGGGATGGATGTCCCGGCAAGAAAAAAGTCAGTTTATTGTATCTCAGGAAGACTGGTCCCTCCATCGAAAAGGCTATGACGACCAGCAGCGTCATCAGAAAAAGGTCAAAGAAGCGATTAAAAACAATTTGCCGGATCTTGTCACAGAAGAAAGCATTATCATGTCTAACGGAAAAGATGTTGTGAAAATTCCAATTCGTTCGTTAGATGAATATAAAATTCGGTACAACTACGATAAAAATAAGCATGTGGGTCAAGGTGATGGAGATAGCGAGGTAGGCGATATTGTCGCACGTGATGGATCAGACAGTAAGCAAGGGCAAGGAAAGGGGCAGAGCGCAGGAGATCAGGCTGGAGAGGATTATTACGAAGCAGAGGTCTCATTAATGGATCTTGAGGAAGCGCTGTTTCGGGAATTAGAGCTACCAAACCTTAAACAAAAGGAGCTTGACGACATTATTGTCGAGCAAATTGAGTTTAACGATATTCGCAAAACCGGGTTAACAGGGAATATTCATAAAAAACGAACGATGCTCTCAGCATTTAAACGAAATGCAATGACAGGCAGTCCTTCCTTTTATCCAATCTACCCAGAGGATATCAAATATAAGACGTGGAATGAAGTGACCAAACCAGAGTCGAAAGCCGTCGTTTTGGCAATGATGGATACGAGCGGAAGTATGGGACTTTGGGAAAAATATATGGCGAGAAGTTTTTTCTTTTGGATGACACGTTTCTTACGGACAAAGTATGAGACGGTCGATATTGAATTTATTGCCCATCATACAGAGGCGAAGGTTGTAGATGAAGAGCATTTCTTCTCGCGCGGCGAGAGCGGGGGGACGATTTGCTCCTCTGTCTATCGAAAAGCACTAGAGCTCATAGACGAACGTTATCCGCCATCGCGATATAATATTTATCCTTTTCATTTTTCTGATGGAGACAATTTGACCTCAGACAATGCACGGTGCGTAAAGCTTGTTTCTGAAATTATGAAAAAAGCCAATTTATTCTGTTATGGTGAAGTGAATCAATACAACCGGCATTCTACATTAATGTCAGCATATAAGCATATACAGGATGAGAAATTTAAGCATTATATTTTGAAGCAAAAATCAGATGTTTTTCTCGCCCTAAAAAAATTTTTTCAGCAGGAAGAAGTTCTTTCGTAAATAGCACATTTGAAAAAACCTTTCAGCATAAGGGCTGAAGGGTTTTTTGTATGGAGAAGGAAGGGATCACCAGAAAAAAAGTAAAACTTTCTCTTTGACATTTCAATTTTCATTTATTAATATTTAATCTTGTTAAATATAAGTTTTTCAAAAAAGATGCCGATCGTCTTTTCTTCTTTTTCTACTCTTTGCTCATGAGTGAACAATAAGTATAAATGGGCTGCACACCATTATTCATGCGGGGAAGATGAAGGAGATATAACAGTTTTATGAGCTTGCTTCATATTCTGTCAGATGATGGGCATTCTAAGTTTGCTAAAGCAGATGACACTATATTTTTATACATGAAAGGAGAAACAAAACATGAACAGAGGGCGTTTATTGCTAACGAACATTATTGGCCTTATTGTAATTCTTGCCATTATTGCCGGAGGTGCTTATTACTACTACGAAAGCACAAATTTTGTCAAAACTGACGAGGCGAAAGTGACAGGTGACATGTATCAAATCACAGCACCAGCAGCTGGACAAATCAAAGGCTGGGATATCAATGAAGGTGACGAAGTGCAAAAAGACAGCACAGTTGCAAAAGTTGAAGGAGAAACAAAAACAAACATTAAATCAGTGGCTGATGGCACATTAGTCAAAAAAGAAGTACAAAACAATCAACAAGTGCAGCCTGGTACAGTTCTTGGTGAAACGATTGATTTAAGCAAGCTTTACATCACAGCGAATATCAAAGAAACAGATATTAAAAACATTGAAAAAGGCGACAAAGTTGACATCGTCGTAGATGGTGATCCTGATACAACATTTGAAGGAACAGTTGAACAAATTGGTTATGCGACAAACTCAACATTCAGCATGCTGCCAGCAACAAATTCAAGTGGTAACTATACAAAAGTGACACAAAAAGTAGCAGTGAAAATTTCAATTAAAAATCCATCAGACAAAGTACTTCCTGGTATGAATGCTTCTGTCAAAATTTCATCTTAATGATGATTGATATCAAAAAATGAAAGGAGGTTGTCTGAGATGGCAAATCAACCTGCAGCAACAAAACAGGGAGCAGGCTCCTTGTCTTTACTGATCATTTTAATGGCCGGCTTGTTCGTAGCGATTTTGAACCAAACACTTCTGAACGTAGCCATGCCCCATTTAATGACTGAATTTAATGTGAGTGCAACGACGATTCAGTGGCTTACAACAGGTTATATGCTTGTCAACGGTGTGCTGATTCCGTTATCTGCGTTTTTAATCACACGCTTTGGACAGCGCAGCTTATTCTTAGTTGCCATGATCTCGTTTACACTAGGGACCTTTATTTGCGGGATTGCGCCGAACTTTTCAACGATGCTTATCGGTCGTTTGATTCAGGCAATCGGCGGCGGTATCCTGCAGCCGCTTGTGATGACAACAATCCTTTTTATTTTCCCTCCTGAAAACAGAGGGAAAGGAATGGGGATTTTCGGTCTTGCAATGATGTTTGCTCCAGCGGTAGGACCAACATTATCTGGTTACATTATTGAACATTATTCTTGGCGTATTATGTTTTATGGACTTGTTCCAATCGGAGCAATTGTCATTATCGCGGCTTTCTTTATGTTTAGAAATATTGTAGAGCCTAAAAAGATCAAGCTGGACGGCCTTGGTGCGATTCTTTCCATCGTTGGTTTTGCTTCGCTTCTATACGGAGTGAGTGAAGCCGGAAGTGATGGCTGGACAGATCCGATCGTCTTATCGACGATTATTGTTGGTGCGATTGCGATCATTCTCTTTATTTTCCAACAGCTGAAAGTTGATAATCCGATGCTTGATTTCCGTGTGTTTAAATACAGCATTTTCTCATTATCAAGTGTTATTAATATTATTATTACAGTTGCCTTATACACTGGGATGTTCTTACTTCCGATTTATCTGCAGAACCTCGTTGGATTTACGGCATTGCAATCCGGGCTATTAATGCTTCCGGGGGCACTTGCGATGCTGATTATGTCCCCGATTTCAGGGATTTTGTTTGATAAATTTGGACCTCGTCCGCTTGCGATTGTGGGGATGCTCATTACCGTTGTCACCACATTCGAGTTTACAAGGCTGACCATTGATACATCATATAGTCACATTGTACTCATGTATGCAGTGCGTGCATTCGGTATGTCACTCCTTATGATGCCGGTGATGACAGCTGGGATGAACCAATTACCACAGCACTTAAACAGCCATGGTACAGCGATGTCTAATACATTAAGACAAATAAGCGGTTCGATCGGTACGAGTTTGATCACAACGATTTATACGAATCGGACAACATTCCATTATTCCAATATGGCGGATCAAACAAATACAGCGGACCCATTCTTTATGAATTCATTCCAGGCGGCTGTGTCGAATGTGATGCATCATATGGGCATGACAGCTGAAGCTGCTCAAAAATATGTATCCACCCAGCTCTTTACGAAAGCACAGGTTGATTCAAACGTAATGGGTATCAATGATGCTTACATGTGGGTAACGTTATTCTGTGCCGCTGGTGTCATTCTTAGCTTGTTCCTGCGTGATGTACGTAAGGATAAAAAGCGAAAAGATCAGCAGCATAAAAAACAAGAAATAACACTGCTTCCAGCACCTAAGGAAGCAAACCAAGATGCAAGATAAGTGTGGAGGGACCGTACATGAAAATTTATGTCGTATACGATAGTGAAGGTAACCATACAAAAGCACTGGCAGAAGCAATTGCAGCAGGCGCAGGTGAAACAGAGCAGGCTGAAGTATTCGTTGATCACGTGAAAGATGCGGATATTCGCAAGCTGGATCAAATGGATGCGATCATTTGGGGCTGCCCTGGTCACTTTGGGACCATTAGTGCTGGATTAAAGACATGGATTGACCGTCTTGGCTACCTATGGGCAGAGGGAAAACTAATCGATAAAGTCGGTGCCGTTTTCTGTACAACTGCTACAACGCACGGCGGTTTAGAAATGACGATGCATAATTTGATTACACCAATGTTCCACCAAGGGATGCTTGTCGTTGGTCTTCCTGGAAATGTGCCAGAAAATGCTTTATACGGCTCTTACTATGGAGCAGGTGTGACATGTCCGATTGATTCTGATGAAGTGATTTCGACAGAAGGCATTGAACTCGGGAAAGCATTAGGAAGACGTGTAGCATCAGTCACTGCGTCATTTAAGCGATAAGGAGAGGGTTCTTTTGGCGACGATTATTGTAGCGTTAGTAGCTGCTGTTCTAGTCATTATCGGATTAGTAACATTCAATGTCAGACACGCTTCGGTCGAGAAGAAAGAGATCAATGAAGATGTGCCCAATCAGCCTGACGTGCCCCGTAGCGAGTCAGAAGTTGCGGCGAGACCTGTAGAGCCTGAAGTAGAAGAGGAAGCGTCAACGCCTTCTCAAACGGATGAACGAGTGTCTGGTGATGATTTCTATAGACAGGCGCTTCAAAAGTTTAAGCAGCCAGAACCACCTGTCAAAGAAGAAGAGCCAGAAACTAAAATGAATGATGATATGTATCGTTCTGCTTTGCAGAAGCTAAAGCAGAACGACAAATAAAAAAGAGAACCTCTCGTCAGGTTCTCTTTTTTTATAGCACAAAAAAACCGCCGGCAGAAGCCGGGCGGTTTTCCTTCATTCTATAAAGTGCTAAAGAGCAGATGCTCTTAAATTACGCTTTGTTAACGTTAGCAGCTTGTGGTCCACGGTTACCTTCAACGATTTCGAAAGAAACTGCTTGACCTTCTTCTAAAGTTTTGAAGCCTTCGCCTTGGATAGCAGAGAAGTGAACGAATACATCGTCTTGACCTTCTACTTCGATGAATCCGAAACCTTTTTCAGAGTTGAACCATTTTACTTTACCTTCTAACATGAAATTTCCTCCTAAAGCGATCTTAACGCTTAAATTCACTATTCTTGCTCTTACACAAACTTCAAAGACGAAAACTCTTTCAAAACTTTCTTCTTAAAGATGATACGAACAAAAATAATTACCTTTACTTTACCAGTGTTTGCGGGAAAAAACAACTGTTATCCAAAAACTTTTTTAAAAATAATTAGCGCTAACAAATTGAGGAAAAAGCCTATGTTCATTGGCCTCTTTTTCTCCCTGAGAAGCTCACTTGATTTCGGCCAGACTGCTTCGCTTTATAGAGCTCTTGGTCAGCTATAATCGGTAATTGCTTGATATTTGGACTTGTCCCGGGGAAATACGCACACCCAAGTGATACTGTAATATGAATGGACATGCCATTTTGTAAATAAATCGGCTGATCTGCTATTTTTCTTCGTAAGCGTTCTGCAATCTGCCATGTTTTTTCAACTGTACAATTGGGTAGAAGGACGGCAAATTCCTCACCGCCAATTCGGCCAATATAATCTGAGCTTCTTGTGTTTTTCATCAGCCTTTTTCCGATTTCTTTTAAAACCATATCTCCCTCATGATGTCCATATTGGTCATTGATGGATTTGAAGTAATCGATGTCTAAGTAAATAAGGGATATTTGATGGATAGGCTGCTTAAATTTCATCGAAAAAGCATCATTTAAGACCTCATCGAACTTCCGCTTATTTAAAACACCTGTTAAAAAGTCATAATGAGCTTGGAATTTATACAAATTTAACAGCTGATATGCTTTTGTTTGATGCTCAATGACGTAAAAGTTAAACAGTCCTGCAACATATGAGAACATCCAATAAGCAAAATGCAGTTCAAATGATGTCTCATGCACGATCATGATAAACAGGCTTGTGGCAATGACATTACCTAACGTAATGGACAAAAGCATTTTCATAACTTGATTCATATGGCGCTCAGCAATTAAAAAAGAAGCTGTTGCGATGATCATCATGGAAAAAATATTGATGAAAGAAGCGACGTTGGCTTCGATTAATAATCGACCAATGATTACAACACAGGCTGCAATGATGGTTTGGGCGATGCCTCCATAAAAGGCCGTTAAAATAAGGGGGATATGTCTTAAATCGATGATGGCTGGTCCTGCTTTGATAGAGAAGAACATTAAGAGGACACCGAGTAACCCAGAAAGAATGCCTTTGAATAGTTGTCTGAGCAGGGTATCTTCTTTCTTAAGAAAATTCTCTTTAAACACAAGCAGAAATAGATAATGAAAAGTGACAAGAATTGTTAAATTAATAAAGAGGTCTCTTAGCAAAATTAAATCACCTTTTTAAAATTACTAAAATTTGTTGCAAAAGAAAAGGGGAAAAAGGATAATTAATAAAAATTTCACTTATAAGGGGATCGAAACATATGCGAGGAAAACGCTTCCCAGATGAAACGGACTGGCTTTCTTTTTTTGAAACGGAGCCAGATGAAAGGTTCGAGAAAGGGATGCCTATTGAATATCAAAGCCTGACATTTCGATTTGAGAATCAAGACGAGCAATACGAAAAAGAGCTTTTAATCATAGTGGAAGCTTATGGCGATTTTATCACAACAGTTGAAATCACCTTTTTACCTTTCTTCTCTGTGATGATGAAAGAACATTTTTCAGGAGAATAAACAGGAGCCTCTATTCATAAAGGCTCCTGTTTTCTTATTTGTGCTCGATGTCATTGATCACTTGCTGGATTGATTCATCATCCATCACATTCATGACACTTTCATCAATATGAAGAGACTGTGCATAAGATTCTCTTGGCTGATGGTTTCTTGATGTCGATTGGTGCTGATTCGTATGATTTGGCTGTACAGCAGTGAATGCCTGCTTCATCATTTGTCCGATTTCCGCAGTGCTCTTTGATTCTTTCTGTGCGTGTGACTCTTGTCGAGACGATTCATGGTGCTGTTGATCTTTTCCCTTCATCATTGAAGACATATTCATTTGCGTCATGCTTTTCAGTCTTCTTCGTAAAACTGGGGAAAATAATGCAATGATGGCTGTAGATGCTGCGATCATTGCGCCAGTGCTCATGCCTTTTCTTTTTTTAAACAAACGAATCCCTCCATTTGATCGTGATGATTCTTCTTCATCATGTTTAGGATGACCAAACAAAGCTGAATTATGAATTCAATTCGCTGAAAGAGAGGATGTATGCATAAAAAGCCGACTGGATGAAAAACCTAAGAGCAAAAGGAGGGAATAAATGATGAATAAGAAATGGATGCTATCTTTACTACTCGTTCCAGCATTGATCACCACTGGATGTGGTATGAACAACCAGGGCGATGAGCGAAGAGGAACAATGAAACGACAGTATGAAAATGTCACATATAAGAATGACAACATGAGGCAGGATCAGCCAGATGTTCAAACACCTCAGAAGGTCAAAGTGGCAGATAAAGCGTCAGAGCTAGTAGCCAACATGTCTGAAGTAAAAACAGCGAACGTACTTGTTACAGGAAAGAATGCATTTGTTGCCGTTATGCTTGAAGGCGATAAAAGCGGTAATGTAACAGAAGATTTGAAAAAGAAAATTTCTGATAAAGTCAAATCAACGGATCAACAAATTGACAATGTGTATGTATCTGCGAATCCAGACTTTGTCGATCGTATGGAAGGGTACGGAAAACGTATTAGAAGCGGAGAGCCCATCTCAGGATTTTTCGATGAATTTACTGAAACGGTCAGACGTGTCTTCCCTGAATCAAAATAACTACGACAAAAGCCGTATGTCATATGCGGCTTTTTTGTTTGGAACCGCACCTTGCGCACCTGACTGCATAAAGTAAAAAATATATCACCTCTTGTTGATCTTTGTTTCTTCATAGAAAGAGAAAGAGGCTGCAGGATGAATTCAGGTGGGGAGCAAATGAAAGCCAAGCCGTCATTGATTCATAAAAAGCTTGTAGGCGGAATGATAGCAGCAGGTCTCATTTTTTATGCTTTCACCGCATACTTGATTTATGTTGCGTTTCAGCTGACAGGACAATATTTAGAGCAGCAGTCTTCTCCTAAAACGATTTTAACGGAGGGACTCAATAAGCAAGTCTATGAACATATTAGAATATACTATGCAGAGGAAGAGGACGCTTTTGTTGATTTAACAATTGAGGCCATGGATCAGGCAAAGAAGAGGACAGCGTCAGTATTTCATTTTGAAACTGACAAACCTTTAGACATTATTTATTTTGATGATAAAGAGACAATCGAGCAATTTGCAGGAATTAAGCATATTACAGGTTTTTACTCCGATCATGATCAAATGATAGGGTTATATCCAGATAAGCGGGAAGCATTATTGAAGAAAGAGACACTCCCTTTATACTTTTTCAACACGTTATTGATTCATGAATATGCTCACTTTGTTTTCTATGAAAAAGTTCATTCTTACGAAGTGTCTCCGGTGATCTTTCCCCTTTGGTTCCATGAGGGAACAGCAGAATGGACGGCCTATGACGTGTTAAATGCCACGTCTGAACGGTTCGACGTCATTCCCTTTCAATCTCTTCATTCCGATCAAGATTGGCAGGACTCCCGGATGACGTATGAGACAGATGTTTATGTGCAAAGCTACTATATGATTTATGAGCTCGTGCAGCTTTATGGACGAGGCGTCATACATGAGATTATGGAGGAAACGGCGAAGACTGGCCGTTTTGATAGAGGTTTTGAACAAGCGACAGGACAACGTTTGGCAGATTTTGAAGAGCAATTTAAACTGAGTTATCAAAGAAAAAACGGCTGACCTGAGGATATAGGTCGGCCGTTTTTTGTTTAATGAAGCGGTTTTTGCTGATTGGCTTTGTTTGGCGGCATTTGAACTTGGCCCTTCATTGGGGCAAATGTAGACGTCATCGCCTGCATATCTTGAGCTGTAAGCTGCGGAACTTGATAATAGCTATGTTTATTTTGATATAAGAAAATTTCATACGCCATTTCAATAAAGTTCGGAATTTGCGCTGCAAGCACACGTCGCACCACAGGGTTTGTTACCTCTAGTGCAGTCATTGAAAGTAATCCAGCATGTGATTTCACGAGACCTAGCATATGCCCTGTAATTCCCGAGTCCTTTACATCCTGTAACGATTGATTTGGCTTCTTAGGCTGAGATGGTTTTATTCCGTATGTCACCTCTGTTTGTTCTTTCATCATATACGTAGATGTTTCTTCACTAGGCTTTTGACCAGTAGAAAAACAATCTACCGTGACATTATACTGTGACAATACAAATTGATATTGTCGATCTAAAATGTCGGATAATGCGGGATCTTGGATGAATTGGCGAAAGATCATGTATTGATCCAAAATATTAATGGTCCCTGCTAATACTTCATGTAAATCAAATAACTCATGGCCGCCATGATTGAATTGGGGCTGCTGGACATTTCCTTGAACGTTTGTCTGCTGATCGTTTTGCATAGAGATTCCTCCTATTGTTTATACATTCTGTTTTAATGTGAGGAAGTTTTCCTTCTTTCATGCAAAAAACATTATTTACAATTAGAGGGTTTTCTTCCTTTTTGTCGAAAAAAAGTATCAGACGAATGAACATGGGGGTACCAGATGCAGGACAAAATCATTAATCGTTTGATAGAAGACGAACATGTGCAGGCACCAGTGATTGGCATCGGTGTTTCGCCGTTTGAACAGCATCATCTTGAGGCTTTTTTTCAATCATTTCCACATGAACTAAATGCCTCTTTTATTGTTGTACAAAATCATGTGACAGGCGATTGTATAACTGATTTGGAAGCACTTGTTTTACCGATTGGCTACCGGGCAAAAACGATTAAACATGGTGAGAAAGTCATGAAGAAGACGATTTATTTTTGTCCACAGCATGCGGTAGTGACGTTAACAGAAGATCAGCGGCTGCACCTATCAGAGCAGCTGCCGGCGTGCATGGCTTGCTCTGTGGACTTGCTTTTTCAGTCTCTTGCCAGCGTTCAAAAGGAGGAGGCATATGCGATTTTCTTTCAAAAAGGTCATTGCGTGGGAAGTGGCTTGCTTCAGTTGGTTGAGCAGGGCGGTACAGTTTTATCGTGCAGTGAGGAAGAAAGTGGTTTTGACACTTTGTATCAACAAACATTCAAAGACCCTTCAACCCTTGCGGCATATATCGCAAATATCATCAACGTCCCGCATCTCGATGAGGCAGATCCTGTTTTACTGAGAATTATTGAACGTCTTGAAATGTATAAAGGCATTGCTTTTTCAACCTATCAAAAGAAAAGGCTGCTATCTGTCATTCAAAAACGAATGAATGTTGCAAAAAAACGGATTTCATTGTTAGCAGAGTACGACTACTTATTAGAAAGAGAACCAGATGAGCTTGACCTTCTGCACGCTCAGCTTCTAAGCGGCATGACATCTTTTTTTAGAGATATGGAGGCTTTTCATGTATGTGAACATCAGATCATTCCGTCGATCATTGAAAATGCGGTGAAAAACGGGAAATCTCGATGCCGTATTTGGATTGCAGGATGTTCGACAGGAGAGGAAGCGTATTCTTTTACGATCTTATTTTTAGAAGAAATGAAGCGAAGACAAGTGACCATTGAACTTCAAGTATTTGCAACAGATATCAACCGGAAAGCCATTCAAACAGCTAGTAAAGGTCTTTACTCAGTAGAGTCTATGGCAAGGATGCCGGAAAAATGGCGGGCGCGATATTTCGAAAGGAAAGGTGACGCTTTTATTGTGAAGCAGTCGCTTAGAAAACATATTGTCTTTGCACCTCACAATTTATTGATCGATTCACCTTTTATCCACCTCGATTTTATCAGTTGCCGAAATGTTCTGATGTACTTCCAGCCTGAAGTGCAAAAACGAGTATTGTCCCGATTCCAATATGCTTTAAAAGATCAAGGGATGTTGATATTAGGGCCAAATGAAACTGTACCCAATATCCCTCGTTTGTTTCATTTGTTCAATGAAAAATGGAACATTTACACCCATTCAAACGTTTCAAAACCACATGTCCCTTGGACACCAGACGCTCGTGATATCGAGTTGAAAGCGCGAGCCGAACAATATATGCAAGAAGTAAGCAAGGATTATGATGCATGTATGGTCATCAACGATAGTGACAAAATCCTGGCAGTATCAAAGGGTGCGTATTCTTTTTTAGATCATACAGAAGTGTCAGATCAATCATGTGAATATGTGACACCAGATTATATGAAAGAGATGCTCAGTCAAACCTTTCAAAAGGTTTGGACAGACGAGACAGAGGTTGTGTTTCAACATGTTCTCATTTCGGAAAAAGGCAGCAAGCAATATGCAGATTTTACCGTGAAAAGTTTTGACCGCCGTTTTAAGGGAGTTTACGTCATTCTCATTCGAATGAATGAGAGAGGAAAAAATCAAAAGAACGGCAGGGACATAGGGATGTCAGATCAGAATTCAGTCTATCAACAGCGTATTGTCGATTTGGAAAATGAACTCAATGAAGTCAAACAAAAGGAGCAGGAGGCAAGGGCTCAATTAAAAGCAAAACACACGCAATTAGAGGAGTTTGAGAAAAAACATGAACATTATATAAATATCATAAACAACTTGAGGGTGACAAGAGAAGAACTGTACAAACCCTCTGTCAAGCCGGAGCTTGCAACGCTGTTTGTGGACAGGGACATGAATATACGCTATTACACTCCTACAGCTGCCTCTTTATTTACTTCTGCGAAAATCAGACATCAGCAATCCTTTCAGTCGATGGCTAAAAAGCTTACGCAGGAAACGCTCTATCATGATATCCAATCCGTCATATCGGATAGGCGCGCGATCGAACGTGAAATTGAAACGAACGAAGGCGAGCAATTCACCGTTCACATCACACCCATCTACGATGAAGAACGTGAAGGAGCAGTGATGACCTGGATTAAAATGACTGAAGTAACGAAAATCAAGCAGTCGCTTCATCTAGCGGTGACGGCACTTGATAACAGCCATATTCATATTGTTGTGGCAACTGAGGAAGGTGTCATCCAATGCGTGAATCAGCGTTTCTGTCAGTTTGTCCAGCAGCATGAATATGACCTGATCGGCAAAGATATTTTTTCTGTCTATCATTCGCTATGTCAATGTGATGATTTAGAGAAACAATGGAAGGTTTGTTTAAGAGAGGGCAGCTGGACAGGTGAACTATACTTTCAAGATTTATCTGGACGTGAACGATGGGAGAGAGTCTCTTTACACCGAATTGATGACCCTGACAAAATGCAGTCAACCGTCATGCGGATTTCAGAGGATATCACCAATCAAAAGCAGTCAGAGAAGATGCTGATGAAATCAGAGATGCTGTCAGCAGTAGGGCAGCTTGCAGCAGGCATCGCTCATGAGATACGGAACCCGCTGACCTCATTAAAAGGGTTTTTACAGCTGATGATTCAAAGTAAAAAGTATCAGAAAGATTATGCAGATGTGATGATGTCAGAGTTTAATCGGCTCGAGTCGATTATTAATGAATTCCTCGTTCTTTCGAGAAGCAAATCGGTGAAATTTGAACCGGTACATGTCAATCTTCTGCTCGAAGAAGTGATCATGGTCGTTGAATCCCAGGCGGTCTTAAAAGGCGTGTCCATTCAGAAAAAGCTGTCTCCGTCGCTCCCTAACATTCAAGGCATTCCGAATGAACTGAAACAAGTCTTCCTAAACATCCTTAAAAACGGAATAGAAGCGATGGATGGTGTGACAGGCGTCATCAAGGTGACCTCTCTCATGAAAGATCAGCAAATGATGTTGATCTTTGAAGACCAAGGAAAGGGAATACCAGAGGACGAAATAGGGAAACTCGGTGAACCATTTTATACAACAAAAGAAAAGGGGACAGGCCTTGGTTTAATGATGACCATTAAAATCATTGAAAGCCATGGCGGCACCATTCGTTTTGAAAGCAAAAACTTTGAGGGGACACGAGTGATTATTACCTTTCCGATGAGTTAAAAAAGACAAGTTTTACATGAAATCCATTCAACATCAATATTTACTTTGTACACTATGAGAGATGAAGCACAAAGGGGAGAGGTCTAATGAAACGAATGCTATCTATTCGAATGATTTGTTGTTTGGTTTTGGTGATCTTTAGTTTGCAATCCTTATTGCCTGGTATGTCCGCAGGGAGCGAGGTCAATGCATCTGAAAAGAAAGAAATGGTGTGGAAACAAAAAAAGATTGTGCAGATCAAAAAAGCCCGTCAGCTCATAGGAGAGACCGTGACAGTGAGCGGAATTGTGACAGCAGATCAATCAGCTGTAGGCAATGGGAAACTGTCCACATACATTCAAGACAAATCAGCTGGAATCAATGTTTATTCAGCTCAGCCCAATCACTTCCCGGAACTAAAAGCAGGGATGAAGGTGACAGTAACTGGTAAAATAACGTCTTATAAAGGACTGATTGAAATTGTGCCAGATCAAGGCAGTCTGAAGATAGATGCTGTGAACCAAACCTTGCCAAAGGCGAAGCGAGTGTCTGTGAAGCAGCTAGAAACGGAACAAGCAGGTAAACATGAAGGAAGACTAGTAAAGGTCAAAGGCTATGTAGAGGCAAAACCAGCGCAGCCGGCTGGCGGTGGATACAATGTGGTGATCATCGATAAAAAATATCACAGCACCACTCTGAGAGTGATGGTCGATACGAATGCGATTGATAAAGTAAAGACAGGAAAATGGTACGAGTTTACAGGGGTGTTAAGCAGATATGATACGTTGCAGGTGCTTCCAAGACATAAGGATGATATCAACCTGCTGAAACGCCAGCCAAAGCCGCCAAAGATGAAGAAAGAATACAAAGCAACGGTTGACCGTGTGGTGGATGGAGATACGATACATCTAAAGAAGCCCGTTTTAGGTACAACAAAGGTGCGTTTTGTGAATATGGACACGCCGGAAACGTATCATCAGCCAAAAAGCGAATTAGACAAAAACCAATTGCGTTTTGGACAGCAAGCGACTGACTATTTAAAAACACTACTTTCGAGCGGTGACCAAGTCACATTAAAGATTGGTCCTGAAGCGAAAGATAACTATGGACGTCTTTTAGCTCAAGTAAAAACCAAAAAAGGGTTAAATACAAATCTAGAGCTTGTGAAAAAAGGATATGCCCCTACTTATTTCATCTGGCCAGTTGGAGATGAACAGGACTATCATACGTTTCAAAAAGCAGTAAAAGAAGCAAAGGAAAAAGGACTGGGCATATGGAACGAAGCGGACCCTCTGCTGGAACAGCCATTTGAATTTAGAGCACGTGAACAGAAAAAAGGACTGACACGCTATGTTGGTGATTCATCTGTCAAAACATACGTGTCCCCTGACAAATGGAAAGAAATCGATGTGGACAAACGGATCTTTTTTGCTTCCAAAGAAGAAGCAGAACAGGCTGGTTATCAGCCGGAAAAGGATGCGGGCGAAGTACCATTAACGATTTTAAGTATGAATGATTTACACGGTAAAATTGATCAAGAATACGAACTGGATGTAAAAGATGATGGCAATAAAGGCATGTACGGGCGGATGGATTATGTCGCGGCCTATATGAAGCAAAAACAAGCAGCGCACAAAAATACGATCACGGTCCATGCTGGAGATATGATTGGCGGGAGCTCTCCAATATCTTCTCTTCTGCAAGATGAACCAACCGTTGAACTCATGGAGAACATTGGCTTTGATGTCGGCACGGTCGGCAACCATGAATTCGATGAAGGGGTAGACGAGCTATTGCGTATCTTAAATGGCGGAGATCATCCTAAAGGCACAAAGGGGTATGACGGACAGAACTTTCCGCTCGTTTGTGCGAACTGTGAATACAAGGATACTGGCAAACCGCTTTTACCGGCTTATGAAATCATCGATGTCGAAGGAATCCCAGTCGCATTTATCGGCGTTGTGACCAAGTCAGCCGCAGGAATGGTCATGCCAGAAGGGATTAAAGACATTCAGTTTACAGATGAAGTCAAAGCCGTGAATGAAGCCACGAAGGAATTAAAACAAAAAGGTGTTAAAGCCATAGCGGTTTTAGCTCATATGACAGCCTCTCAAAATGGGGATACGATCACTGGGGAGAGTGCAAAGCTTGCCAAAGAAGGTGATGATGAAATTGACGTCATCTTTGCAGGGCATAATCATGAAGTGGTCAATGGAGAGGTCAATGGAAAATTAATTGTGCAAGCCTTTGAATATGGAAAGGCGATTGGCGAAGTCAATGTGACACTTGACCGTAAAACGAAGGATATCGTCAAAAAGAGTGCGAATATCCAGTATGTAGATCAAGCTGGTATAGAAAAGGACAAGGAAGCAGCAGACATCTTGGCTCATTACGGGAAAGAAGTGGAGCCGATTATTAGTGAGGTTGTTGGAGAAGCCGGGGTCAAAATGGAAGGCGGCTATTCAAATGATGGAGACACGCCGCTCGGTAATTTGATTGCGGATGGTATGAGATATTCAATGAAAAGTGACTTTGCCATGATGAATGGAGGCGGCATTAGACAAAACCTTGAAAAAGGGCCGATAACGTGGGGAGATCTCTTTAATATTCAGCCATTTGGCAACGTTTTAGTCAAACTAGAGATCAAGGGAAAAGACTTAGTAGAGATCATAGAAGCACAAATTTCTCCACAATTTGGACCAGATTATAGCATTTCAGGCTTTTCATATTCCTATGATCCTGTAACATATAAAGTAGTCGACTTGAAGCTGCCAGACGGTTCAGCAATAGCTCTCGATCAAGCGTATACACTCACTGTGAATAACTTCATGGCAACAGCAACTGGCAGTAAATATGCACCAATAGGCAGGCTTGGGCAAAACCCTGAAACAGGCCCAGAAGACTTAGAAGCCACTGTCGATTTTGTGAAAAGCTTTGAGGGAGCTTCCATTGTGTATCAAAAAGAAGGACGAATTCAAAAAGCAAAACAAGAGGAAAAAGCAGCAAGCTAAAGAGAGCGTATCATCTAAGAGAAATGTAACAGGCAAAGGAGTTTAAGCATGAAAAAGTGGCTTGCACTGACTGTAATGACAGCCGGGGTTGTGCTGCTCGGCTGGGGGATATGGCAAATCGCATCGACTCATCTTCAAACAGCCCAATCATTAGACGAAGCGAAGAAGGTCGTGGCGGACGATCAAGGAATGTCCAAGAAGCAGTTTGCTCCTGAAATGGGGAGAGCCTCTGGCATCCTGACGATTCCAAAATTAAAAGCAGACCTTCCCATTGTCGAAGGGACGGATGCGGATGACCTTGCAAAGGGAGTAGGACACTACAAAGGCA
This sequence comes from Bacillus sp. FSL K6-1145, assembly GCF_038003425.1. Taxonomy (NCBI): domain Bacteria; kingdom Bacillati; phylum Bacillota; class Bacilli; order Caryophanales; family Bacillaceae; genus Bacillus; species Bacillus sp. FSL K6-1145. The sequence continues at coordinate 951,643 of NZ_JBBOPC010000001.1, forward strand.
GTTATTATCCGGATCAAAATGGACAAATCGTCCTTTCTGGCCATCGTGACACGGTGTTTCGCCGGACAGGCGAACTGGATATTGGAGATCAACTGAAAATCACTGTGCCGTATGGTGAATTTATATATGAAATCACACATACGAAAATTGTTGATCAGCATGATACATCCATCATTACGTTGCAGAATGAAAAGGAAGAGCTGGTGTTAACCACATGCTATCCTTTTCATTTCGTCGGCAATGCGCCAGAGCGGTATATTATTTATGCAAAAAGAGTGTCTGAATAAAGAAAAAGAGCCTGCTTTCCTACGCAGGCTCTTTTGTTAATGGATGATTTGACTCATGAGCTGGTCCATATCAGGTGGTAGAGGTGCTTCGATGATCAGATGCTCACCTGTAAAAGGATGTTTCATGTCTACTTGCTTGGCGTGAAGAGCACACCTATTGATGTAATCACGAACTCCGTCATATAATGTATCCCCAGCTAGTGGATGCCCGAGACTGCTCAGGTGGACACGAATTTGATGCGTTCTACCCGTTTCTAATTGAAGTTTAACGGCTGTCAGTTGCAGACGTTTATTCATGTCCATGACCTGAAAATGAGTCACAGCTTTTAGCCCATTAGGGGAGATTCTTCGTCTGACTGCATGGTGTTTGTCACGGCCGATCGCTGCATCGATGGTGCCTTTCTTTTTTTTGAAAAGTCCCTCTGCGATGGCGATGTATGTGCGTTTGATTGTTTTTTTAGAAAGCATTTGATCAAGAGCCGCATGGGCTAATCTATGCTTTGCAAAAATGACGGTGCCGCTCGTGTCTTGATCAAGCCTGTGGATATGTCTTACCCGCTTTTCTTCACCATTTGCTTGAAAATGGAATGCCACAAGATTTGCCAGTGTGCCTGTTTGTCCTTGTTCATTCGGATGAGTTGGCCGGCCGGCAGGTTTTTGCACAATTAATAAATGCTCGTCTTCAAAGAGTACCTCTAATTCACCATATTCCGGTGTCACATCACTTTCTTCTGTTTCAAATAAATCAATGATGATCTGATCGCCTTGACTGACTTTAGCTGCGTGATGGGCAGGCTTTTGATTTAAACGAACTTTTTGATGCTCCATCCAAAAGTGAATAATCGGTTTTGATGCAGAGACGGCTGTCTTTAAAAAATGACTGAGTGAAGTGTGATGATACTGCTCGTCTACTTTGAGTGAGAGCGTGTGTCCTTTTATGATCATGATATCCGTTCCTTTCTATGGGTATATATAGGAAACACTTACCTTGGCGAACGCCTTTTTTTCTGTGCTATTCTGAATAAAGAATAACGACAGAGAGGTAGATGTCACGTGAGATTAATGAAAGCTGCTACAGACCTGCAAGAGCAGGCAATTGAAGAAATATCAAAGGATGTTGAAGATCTTCTTTCTCATGCTGTCAATGGACAGCAGCGGGATATGCGTCAAAAAGATCGCTCCCTTACCTTTATTGATGGTGTATATAACGGGACGATGGATGATGCTTTTCGTATTTTATCGGGACTTCAGCTATTACATACCATTATTGTAAAACCGAAACGTCATCTCACCAAACGAGATCGTGAGCTATTCGAGCGAAACCGTGAGCAGGTCAACGCCTGCGGCTTTTCTTTTCCGTTTGATCTCGACGATTTTGCCAGCCGACACCTTCAAAATGCGTAAAAGATGGTGTGAACTTCCTTGTTAACTTACAGGGCCCTCGCACATACTATTTTTAAGGGAACGGAGAAACCTTTAAGATCTGTAATACCAAACCCGCTCTTTTTCAACATCGCCTATTTCTCCACGAATCGGAGCGCTTGGATCTCTTGCAGAATGAACCGAACACGGGTAGGAGCCTGACAAAACGGTGCAGGCTCCTTTTATACATAATCATTTTAGCAGACATTCATCTTTGAAAGTCAATTTTATTCACGATATGATAGCATTGAGTATATCTTTAAGACTTTTGTAAAAAAAAGGAGTGGCCTCGTTGGTAAAGGCGATTATATTTGATTTTGACGGATTAATTTTAGATACAGAAACACATGAATATGAGGTTTTACAAGAAATGTTTGCGGAGCATGAGTCAGATCTGCCTCTTTCCGTATGGGGCAAGGTCATTGGGACGCAGGCAGGCTTTAAGCCATTTGAATATTTGGAAAAGCAGCTAGGAAAGACGCTGGATCATGAGACACTCACAGCAGATCGGCGTTCTCGTTTTCAAAAAAGAATGAAGGACGAATCAGCAAGACCTGGTGTAGAAGCTTATTTAGAAGCAGCAAAGGAGCTGGGGATCAAGATTGGACTTGCTTCCAGCTCAGACTATAAATGGGTGTCTGATCACCTGAAGCAGATTGGTCTTTTCGACTATTTTGAATGTATCCGCACGTCAGATGATGTGGAAGAAGTGAAACCAAATCCAGAGCTCTATTTGCAAACCGCACACTGCTTAGGGGTAGAGCCAAAAGATTGTGTGGCATTTGAGGATTCTGTAAATGGATCAGTAGCTGCCAAACGGGCAGGTATGAAATGTGTCATCGTCCCAAACAAAGTGACGAGCACGCTGCAATTTGAAGAATATGATGTCAGATTAGAATCCATGGCTGAAATCGAATTGCTCCAGCTATTCCATCAGCTTGAAAAAGAGGATCAGTAAGGGGGCAAATACATCATGGCAGAAAAACTAGACTTAACGCGGTTTGAAAAAAGAATGGAGATCCGTAATATCCGGGAAGAGGATATTGACCGGATCATTGCCTTGCAAGAGGTATGCTTTCCAGGCATGGATCCTTGGAAACGAGAGCATCTTGAAAGCCACCTTGAGCATTTCCCAGAAGGGCAGTTTTGTGCTGAATTCGAGGGAGAAATCATTGGCTCTTGTTCAAGTTTATTAATTAACTTTGATGAATACGATGATCGCCACACGTGGCAGGACATTACAGATGATGGGTACATCACAAACCATAATCCGGATGGGATGAATATGTACGGAATCGAAGTCATGGTGAGTCCTGAATACCGACGAATGAAAATTGGACATCGCTTGTATGAAGCAAGAAAAGACTTGGCAAGAAGATTAAATTTAAAAAGCATCATCATTGGCGGGCGCATTCCGAACTATCATAAATACCAAGAGGAAATGACGCCTCGCCAGTATGTTGAGCAGGTCATGCTTCACCAAATCTATGATCCCGTTTTATCTTTTCAGCTGTTAAATGAATTTAGTCTCATGCGGATCAATCCGAATTACTTGCCTGATGATAAAGCATCCAGCACATATGCGACGTTAATGGAATGGAACAATGTCGATTATCGCCCGCAATCGAAAAGATATTTTAAATCGGCGTTCCCTGTTCGAATTTGTGTGATTCAATATGCGATGAAACAAATTCACTCCTTTGAAGAATTTATGAATCAGGTCGAGTATTATGTGGATGTTGCATCAGATGCATCAGCTGACTTTGCGGTATTCCCAGAAATTTTCACGACGCAGCTCATGTCTTATTTAGAAGAGCGGTCACCTAGTCTTGCCGTGCAGCGGATCACGGAATATACCGAGGACTACATTAATTTGTTCACAGACCTTTCTGTGAAATATAACATTAATATCATCGGCGGTTCCCACTTTGTAGAAGAAGAAGGGAAAATCTACAATATTGCCTATTTATTTAGACGTGATGGAACGATTGAAAAGCAATATAAGCTTCACATCACGCCGAATGAAAGAAAATGGTGGGGGATTTCAGCTGGTGACCAGGTCCGGGTATTTGATACGGATTGCGGCAAAATTGCGATCCAAATTTGCTACGATATTGAATTTCCTGAACTTGCACGGATCGCAGCTGACAAAGGAGCGAAAATTATTTTCACTCCGTTCTGTACAGAAGACCGCCAAGGCTATTTAAGAGTACGTTACTGTGCACAGGCGAGAGCGGTTGAAAACCAGATTTATACCGTCATCTCTGGAACAGTTGGCAACCTTCCACAAACCGAAAATATGGATGTTCAATATGCACAATCGGCTATATTTGCCCCATCAGACTTTGAATTTGCAAGAGATGGGATTGTAGGAGAGTGTAATCCAAACATTGAGATGGTTGTCGTAGGTGATGTCGATTTAGAAATTTTAAGAAGACAAAGGCAAGATGGGACCGTACGTCAGCTGAAAGACCGAAGAAGAGACGTGTACCATATTGAATATAAGAAATAATGAAGAAAAGCGCCTATCGTTGAGGCGCTTCTTTTTGATAACATATTTTTTTCAATTGCCAAAGGGATGCTGAAGAAAAAGCTGAATATACTGAAAGGAGATTATGTGTTCAAAAAGGAGAGGAACATGGGGCGACAATCTAAACATCTGTATATCAATTTGCCGGTAAATCATGTGAAGGAATCTATCGCTTTTTTTGAGCAGCTGGGTTTTGAATTTGAGCAGCAGTTCACGAATGATCAGGCGGCCTGTTTGGTCATTGATGACACGATCACCGTCATGCTGTTATCTCTTAGGCATTTTCAGTCCATTTCAGAGAAACAATTAGTGGATGCAAAAAAAGCATCAGAGGTGATCATCTCTATGCGCGTTCATTCACGAGAAGAGGTCGATGAGCTTGTCGAGCAGGCAATGGCAGCAGGCGGTTCACCGTTTAAGGAAAAGCAGGATCATGAGTTCATGTATGGATGGAGCTTTCAGGATCTTGATGGTCATTTGTGGGAAGTGTTTTATATGGATGAGGAGAGAAGCGGCCTTTCATAAGGGTGCTTCTTTTTTATTGTTTATCAATGGTATGATAATGAGGAGCAGAAGGAATCTGGAATTCAACTAAAGAAAAGTAGGTGCAGCATGGAGTTTTTACTTGTCTTACTGCCAGTGTTCGGCATATTCCTGATCGGGTATATCGGGCAGAAGGCGATTGGTTTTGACATACATACGCTCTCATCAATGTCTTTATATTTAATGTCACCATTTCTTGCGTTTGAAACCTTTTATCAAAACAAAGTGTCGATGGACTATGTGTATTTATCCATTTTTGTTGTCGGACTTTGTCTTGCACTTATTTTATGTGTCTTTATTTTATCTCGTATTTATGGGTATTCGAATGAAACGTATTGCGCCATGATTTTGTCGTCAGCTTTTATGAACAATGGAAACTATGGAACGCCTGTTGTGCTTCTTGTCTTCGGAGCAGCAGGTTTGGATATTGCGATCGTGTTGATGGTACTGCAGCAGCTTGTCATGAGTACAATCGGCATGTATTATGCAGCAAAGGGTGGAGAGGATGCGGGAGATGGAAAGGTCGTCTTGAAAAAAGTGCTGCGTATGCCAGTTGCTTATGGGGCACTCATCGGTCTATTATTTCAGCTGATTGACCTTTCATTACCTAAAGAGCTGATGACGGGTATTCAGCTTGTGGGGAATGCTGCCATTCCGACGATTATGCTTATTTTAGGTATGCAGCTTGCTGTGATTTCTTTTAAGCAAGTGGATTATCGCAATATTTCTTATGCTGTATTGCTGAAGCTGTTTATCTCCCCGCTCATTGCATTTGGCTTTACGCTTATTTTACCGGTAGATGATATGGTGAAACAAATTATGATCTTAGTGGCAGCCATGCCGACAGCAGCAAATACCACGCTGATGGCTGTACAATTTCGAACGAAGCCTGAGTTTGTCTCAAGCACGACATTTCTCAGTACAATCTTAAGTATCGTGACATTACCAGTTTTATTATGGATTTTATCCATGCACCCTCTGGGATAGGGGATAGGCGGCATACAAAGGGGGACATATGAATGAATGTAGATGTTCATTTCCAAGTGAGTGACGTGTTGAAAACGAAGCATTTTGCGCATGCAAAAGTGTTAGCAGGGGAAAAAGGATTGTTTCGGCAGGTCAAATGGATACATGTGTTAGAAGTGCCTGATGTAGAGGATTTATTAAATGGAGGCGAGCTTATATTAACGACAGCCGCAGGCTTCCATGATCAACTGGATGTGTTTCAAGCGTTTTTACGACAGCTGATTGATTCAGGGGCAGCCGGCTTGTGTATTGAATTTGTTCCGCTAAGATTCGAAGTGCCCGAAGAATTACTGACCTATGCAGAAGAGAGAGATTTTCCGCTTATTCTGTTTACAAAAGAAGTGAAGTTCGTCAACATCACGCAACATCTTCATACGATGATGATCGAGCGTCAGTATCAAATGATGGCTGATTTAGAAGCACTGTCATCAAAGCTAAATGAGCTTTTGCTGACCCCGCATCCGCAGATGGATATTTTGGATCAAGTGTATCAGCACGTAAGGGGGATACTTTTACTCCTCCCTGTTCAGGGCGAGCCGATTATTTTATGTGATTCTTCCAAACAAACCGAAGAACTGGTCATGAATTATTTGCAGTTTGCTTCCGTGCCAAAAGGATACGAAGTGACACAAAAACAAGTGCTTGCGCTCAAACAAACATTTGCAGATCTTGTGCTCATTCATCAAGCGGACACGCTCTCTGAATTCGAACTGCTTGTAATGGATAAAGGAGCCAATGCTCTAGCCCAGCAAACATTAAGAGAGCTTTATACAGAAGAGCTGAAGAAGACAAAAGAAAATGAATGGCTGCAAAAATGGTTTCAAGAAGAGCATACAGAACAAGAGATTATAGAGCACCTAGAAGAAACAGAAGGGGTGAAAAAGCCAACTGGCTGCGTAGTCTTGCTCTTTCAAAAACATCATCAAATTGAAAAAATCACAGGGAATCTTTACTTTCTTGTCTCTTGCCGCTCCATTTTTCAGCGTGCGGGTTTCCATCTGATTGCATATGAGCATCAAGAACAAACCTTGTTTATTTTATTAAACACGAGAAAGAAAGAGGACTGGAAAGAGCGTGCAGAAAAGGCTGCAAACGACATCAAACAATTGTATGACCGGGAGCAGCCCCGAGGGGCCGAGATCAATTTTGGTATCGGGCAATATTGTGAAAAATTTCAGCACATGAGAAAAAGCTTTCAAGCAGCCAAAGAAGTGCTGCATTTAAAAAAAGTGATGCCTCATCGGGTGGAAAGTCCATTTTACCAAGATCTACATATGCTCCGTCTCATGCCTATGATGAAGGAAAGCGGTCTGCTTGAATGTATGGTGAAAGAGTATTTAGAGCCCGTGATTGTATACGATAATCAAAATAGCGGGAGACTCTATCAAACGCTAAATATCTTTTTACAGACAAACGGTTCTAAAAAAGAAACCGCAAGCCAGCTCTATATTGTTAGGCAAACCCTCTATCATAGACTGGATAAACTGCATGCCTTGCTCGGTGAGGATATGATGCAGGCGCCGAAACGACAGGCGCTTGAATTTGCGATTCTTGCCTATGAATTCCTGCAAGGAAATCGACGTTAGCAGAGTGTGCTCCATTTTGCCAAGGCATCAAGAAAAGTGTCTTATGCTGGTGCTCAATCAGTTGACGATCTGTCTAATGTAATCGGCCTGACCCCTTTTTTATAATGAAAGTAACGGATTGGTTCTCTATTACGGGCGGCCTGGTTCCAGTTTCATATGCCTCACGTTTCATCCATATAATGAATGGAGAGGCAATGTGCTGCTGAATTGGTCTAAGCTTCTTTAATGATGAAAACGGATACATGGGGGCGGGAAGATGAAAATACATGAGCAGGCTCAAAATCTTCAGGCAAAAGATGATCAGTTGATCTGGCATCATATGAAAGGAACAAACAAGGAAAATGAAAGTATGGTCATTCACGAGGCAGAAGGCGCATGGGTGACAGATATTCATGGAAATCGTTATTTAGACGGGATGTCAGGCCTTTGGTGTGTAAATGCCGGATATGGCCGGAAAGAGCTTGCAGAAGCGGCGTATAAGCAATTAAAGACAATGCCTTACTATCCGCTTACACAAAGCCACGTGCCGGCGATTCAGCTGGCTGAAAAGCTAAATGAGTGGCTTGGCGGGGACTATGTCATCTTCTTTTCTAACAGCGGCTCTGAAGCCAATGAAGCTGCATTTAAAATGGCCAAACAATATCATACGCAAAAAGGAGAAAGTACTAGGACAAAGTTTATCTCCCGGTACCGGTCGTATCACGGCAATACAGCAGCGGCTCTTGCCGCAACCGGTCAAGCGCAGCGTAAATATAAATATGAACCATTAGGTCAGGGCTTTATTCATGTCGCACCGCCTGATGTGTATCGTCATCCTGAGGATCAAGAGAATCTGGCAAGTGCTATGGCAATAGATCAGGCCATGACGTGGGAACTAAGTGAGACGATAGCTGGGGTCATTATGGAGCCGATCATTACGGGCGGAGGTATCCTAATGCCGCCAAAAGGGTATTTGAAGAAGGTCAAAGACATCTGTGAAGCCCATGGAGCGCTTCTCATTGTAGATGAGGTCATCTGCGGATTTGGCCGGACAGGGAAGCGGTTTGGTTTTATGCATGAGGAAGTAGAGCCGGATATTATCACCATGGCAAAAGGGATCACAAGCGGTTATTTACCGCTTTCTGCAACGTGCGTGAAACGAGAAATCTATGAAGCCTATGCAGGAGAAGATACGTATGACAGGCTGCGTCATGTGAATACATTTGGCGGTCACCCTGCTTCCTGTGCGGTGGCACTTGCCAACCTAGAGATTATGGAAAACGAGCAACTAGTGGAACGGTCCGAGACGCTCGGCCGGGATATGCTTGAACGTTTGCAAGAGTTAAAAGAACACCCTTTTGTCGGAGATGTCAGAGGAAAAGGATTGCTGTTTGGCATTGAGCTTGTTCAGGATCAACAATCCAAAAAACCAGCTGAGCCACATGTCGTCGGTCAATTGATTGCTGAATGTAAAAAACGCGGACTAATCATCGGGAAAAATGGGGATACAGTGGCCGGCTATAATAACGTTGCCCAGCTTGCACCGCCGCTTAATATAACAGATGATGACGCCTCATTTATCATCAATACCTTAAAAGAAAGCATGGCACAGCTATAGCAGAGAGACTTCTCTGCTTTTTTTATGGAATAAAAGTTTGCTTTCCATCATTTTGAGCTAGTTCTCTGAAGATGATGTGAGATGAAATCGGTATTGGGCACACTAGGTGTATTGAAAAATAGAAGAGTTTCAATTACTGTTAGGAGAAGACTGATTCAATACACTTTTGAAGGAGACGGCTTATGAGTTTTCATGATCAACCCATTTTACCTGCTGTACGCAATATGAAGCAATTTGAGGAATTTTTAAAAAGTCCATTTACATATGGTGTTTTACTTGATGTTCATTTAGGCCGGCTTAAGGGAATCATGAATGAGGCAAATGCTCATCACAAAAAAATGTTTGTCCATGTTGATCTCATTCACGGGATTAAACATGATGAGTATGGAACGGAATTTATTTGTCAGGAAATGAAGCCAGCAGGAATTATTTCTACTAGGTCTTCTGTCATAGTAAAAGCCAAGCAAAAAAAGGTATATGCCATTCAGCGAATGTTTTTACTTGATACGAGTGCCATGGAAAAAAGCATGGAGTTCGTCGGGAAACATCGTCCAGATTTTATTGAAGTATTGCCGGGCGTCGTGCCAGATTTAATTACAGAAGTGCGCGAGCGAACTGGGATCCCGATTTTTGCAGGCGGATTTATCCGTACAAAAGAAGATGTAGAAAGAGCGCTTGAAGCAGGGGCTACAGCAGTGACGACCTCAAATACCACCCTTTGGAAAGCGTTCCAAAAGTGAAAAGATAAAATGTGAATATTTATTGACAACGTTTTCATCCTCTGATACTATAGCACTAAGTTAATATCATGTGATGGAGAAATGGAGATCCACAACAACGCTTTACTAGGTGACAAATGACCCTAATGTAAAGTATGTTTGTTGTGGATCTTTTTCTTTATCTTTTCTACACATTCATAGGGGATGGCAACTGAACCAGAGGAGGAATTTTTCATGACACCATTTTGGGGAGAAGTCGTAGGTACAATGCTGCTCATTATTTTTGGAGGCGGTGTGTGTGCGGCAGTTAATTTAAAGAAATCACTCGCATATCAATCCGGCTGGATTGTAATCGCTTTCGGGTGGGGATTTGCAGTAGCCATTGCAGCATATGCAACTGGTGGAATTAGTGGAGCTCATTTAAACCCTGCACTCACAATTGGGCTTGCGTTAGAAGGAAGTTTTCCTTGGGCTGATGTTCCAATGTATATTGTTGGTCAAATGCTTGGCGCATTAATAGGGGCTACTATTGTCTTTTTACATTACTTACCGCACTGGAAAGCAACAGATGATCCAGGTGCAAAGCTAGGTGTATTCTCTACTGGTCCTGCGATTCCGCATACTTTTGCAAACGTACTTAGTGAAGTCATCGGTACATTTGTATTGGTTCTAGGAATTTTAGCGATTGGTGCAAATAAATTTGCAGACGGAGTCAATCCGCTGATTGTTGGTTTCTTAATTGTTGCAATTGGTCTTTCTTTAGGTGGAACAACTGGTTATGCAATTAACCCTGCACGTGATTTAGGTCCGAGAATCGCACATGCGATCTTGCCGATTCCAGGGAAAGGCCCATCGAATTGGAAGTATGCTTGGGTGCCAGTCGTTGGTCCAATTTTAGGCGGCGCATTTGGCGGTGTTTTCTACAATGCAGCCTTTAAAGCGAACGTCACTCCAGCCTTTTGGATTGTAAGCGTTATTTTAGTTGTGGTATTGTTAGGACTCTATATCACTACGAAAAACCAAACAAATGCTGTAAATGAAAGTATGTAAGGGGAGGAAAACATCATGACAAAAGAAAAATATATTCTTGCACTAGATCAAGGGACAACAAGCACAAGAGCGATCTTATTTGATCAAGAAGGCAAAATTGCACATACAACTCAGAAGGAATTTAATCAATATTTTCCGAACCCAGGCTGGGTAGAACACAATGCAAATGAAATTTGGAGCTCTGTTCTATCGGTCATTTCAACTGCTTTAATTGAATCAGGAATTGAAGCAGACCAAATCGCTGGTATCGGAATTACGAACCAACGTGAGACAGCGGTTGTTTGGGATAAACATACAGGCGCACCTATTTACAATGCAATTGTTTGGCAGTCAAGACAAACATCTGGCATTTGTGAAGAGTTAAAAGAACAAGGACACAATGAAACGTTTAGAAATAAAACAGGTCTTCTTATTGATGCTTATTTCTCAGGTACAAAGGTAAAATGGATCTTAGACAATGTTGAAGGTGCCCGTGAGAAAGCAGAAAATGGCGACTTACTGTTTGGCACAATCGATACTTGGCTTATTTGGAAGATGACAGGCGGTAAATCACACGTCACAGATTACTCCAATGCGTCAAGAACATTAATGTTCAACATTTACGATCTGAAATGGGATGAAGAATTACTTGATATCCTTGGCGTACCGGCTTCTATGCTTCCAGAGGTGAAACCATCTTCACACATTTATGGTGAAACAACTGACTATCACTTCTTCGGCAGAAATATTCCGATTGCAGGAGCGGCGGGAGATCAGCAGGCTGCTTTATTCGGTCAGGCTTGCTTTGAAGAAGGAATGGCGAAGAACACATATGGTACAGGATGTTTCATGTTGATGAATACAGGGGAAAAAGCCATTAAGTCGGATCATGGTTTATTAACGACGATTGCATGGGGCATTGACGGCAAAGTTGAATATGCTTTAGAAGGAAGTATTTTCGTTGCTGGCTCAGCGATTCAATGGCTGCGTGATGGACTCAGAATGTTTAAAGACTCGAAAGACAGCGAAGCTTATGCAGAGCGCGTTGAGTCAACAGATGGCGTATACGTCGTTCCTGCATTCGTTGGTCTAGGCACACCATACTGGGATAGTGATGTCAGAGGCGCTGTATTCGGGTTAACACGTGGTACTTCTAAAGAGCACTTTGTCCGTGCAACGTTAGAATCACTTGCTTATCAAACGAAAGATGTGTTAGATGCGATGGAAAAGGATTCAAATATTTCATTAAAAACATTGCGTGTGGATGGCGGAGCTGTAAAGAATGATTTCTTAATGGGCTTCCAAAGTGATTTACTGGATGTGCCTGTAGAGCGTCCAGAAATTAATGAAACGACGGCACTCGGTGCGGCCTATCTTGCGGGAATAGCAGTTGGCTTCTGGAACGACCGTTCAGACATTGCAAAACAGTGGAACCTTGACAAGCGCTTTGAACCTAAGATGGAGGAAGGCAGCCGTGACTCGTTATATAGCGGGTGGAAAAAGGCTGTAAAAGCAGCTCAAGCTTTCAAATAAACCAAAAGTATGATATACTTCAATTAAGTTAATAGAACGGTTGGAGAACTGGAGAGACCGCAGGCACCGAAGTGTAGAAATACGCTTTGGGTGTTTGCGGTCTCTTTTTCTTTACCGTACAACATGGGAGGAACAAGAGATGACTTTTTCTAGCTTAGAAAGAGAACAAATGCTGCAGGAAATGACAAAAAAACCATATGATGTGTTTATCATTGGTGGGGGTATTACAGGCGCGGGTACAGCACTTGATGCGGCTTCACGCGGAATGCGCGTCGGTCTTGCAGAAATGCAGGATTTCGCAGCAGGTACATCTAGCCGCTCAACGAAACTAGTGCACGGTGGACTTCGTTATTTAAAACAATTTGAAGTAAAAATGGTCGCAGAGGTCGGTAAAGAGCGTGCCATTGTATACGAAAACGGTCCTCATGTAACAACACCAGAATGGATGCTTCTTCCGATGCATAAAGGCGGGACATTCGGTAAGTTTTCAACATCCATTGGGCTTAGAGTGTATGACTTTTTAGCTGGCGTCAAGCATAGCGAACGCAGAAGCATGCTGAGCGCGAAGGAAACACTTGCAAAAGAACCGCTTGTGAAAAAGGACGGCTTAAAAGGCGGCGGCTACTATGTTGAATACCGTACGGACGATGCACGCCTCACAATTGAAGTCATGAAAGAGGCTGTGAAATTCGGAGCAGAAGCGGTCAACTATGCGAAAGTAAAAGAATTTATTTATGATAAAGGCAAAGTTGTCGGTGTTGTCATTGAAGATGTCATGACGCAGAAAACATACGATGTATATGCGAAGAAAATCGTCAATGCGACAGGTCCGTGGGTCGATCAACTAAGAGACAAGGATCACTCAAAAGAAGGGAAGCACTTACAGCATACAAAAGGTATTCACTTAGTATTCGACCAATCAGTCTTCCCATTAAAACAAGCGATCTACTTTGACACACCTGATAAACGGATGGTCTTTGCGATTCCAAGAGAAGGCAAAACGTACGTTGGTACAACAGATACAGTGTACAAAAAGCAGCTGGAACATCCGCGTATGACAAAAGCAGATCGTGATTATGTCATCAATGCGATTCAATACATGTTCCCTGATCTCAATATTACAGAAAAAGATGTTGAATCTAACTGGGCTGGTCTTCGTCCACTCATTCATGAAGAGGGCAAAGACCCTTCAGAAATTTCTCGTAAGGATGAAGTATGGACATCATCTTCAGGCTTAATCACCATTGCTGGCGGTAAATTAACAGGCTACCGCAAAATGGCTGAGCATATTGTGAATCTTGTACGTGATGGACTAAAAGAAGAAACAGGCAAAGACTTTGGACCATGTAAAACAAAGCACATGCCAATTTCAGGCGGTCATGTAGGCGGATCTAAAAATATGGCTTCCTTTGTCCAAGCGAAAACAGCAGAAGGTGCATCTGTTGGTTTAACAGAACCGATTGCTCAAAAACTTGCCGAAAAATATGGCTCAAACGTCAGCAGTCTCTTCAAGCGTGTAGAGCAGCTTCAAGGTGAAGCAGACAAACGAAACATTCCAGCGTATGTACTCGCAGAGCTTGTCTATGCAATCGAAGAAGAATTAGCTGTTACTCCTGTCGATTTCTTCTTAAGAAGAACAGGAAGCCTACTATTTAATATCAACTGGGCAAAAAAATATGCACAGCCTGTCGCTGATTATATGGCAGAGCGTTTTGGCTGGGATGAAGCAGTAAAACAGAAGCATCAAACAGAACTAGATCAACTATTCCATGAAGCAGTTGTACCGCTTGATGCTGAATAAAAGAAAAGCAGATCATGCATCGGCTTTTCAGCGTGTAGACAAACCCTCGCATTCTTTGTCAGGTCTTGTGCGCCGGTGCTCACGAATGTCAAATTCGCTCCGCTCCGGTGCTCGTCCTTTCTAGACTTCAAGGGTTTTCAGACTACGCTGAAAGGAAGACAAAGAACTAAAATGAAGATCATTTTAGCCCTTTGTCAGCAATAAGTAAAAGCCGATCATGCATCGGCTTTTTTATTTGTTCAGCATTTTCTTCATCTCCCAATGATATAGCATGACATAAAGGATGATTCCATATAAAATAGCAGTAGAGGTTATTTTATTGATGATAAGAGCTGGGAGGACGACCATGAGTTGGAAGACGAATTATGAGCGATGGATCAATGAGAAGCACCTGGATACTGAGCTAAGGGAATGGCTGGAGGCACATCAAGATAATCAACAAGCACTTGAAGACTGTTTCTACAAAAACCTTGAGTTCGGTACTGGAGGAATGCGCGGGGAGATTGGTGCTGGTACGAACCGAATGAATGTGTACACGGTTCGTAAAGCATCTGCAGGTCTTGCTGCGTATATTGCGAAACATGGAGAGGATGCAAAAAGAAGAGGCGTCGCCATTGCATATGATTCACGCCATAAATCGCCTGAATTTGCGATGGAAGCAGCCAAAACACTTGCCTCGCAGGGCATCCAAACATACGTGTTTGACGAACTGCGTCCAACACCGGAGCTTTCCTTTGCTGTTCGAGAGCTGAATGCATTTGCTGGGATTGTCGTAACAGCAAGTCATAATCCACCAGAATATAATGGCTATAAAGTATATGGAGAAGACGGCGGACAGCTGCCGCCACTTCAAGCAGATCAAGTCATTCAAGAAGTAGATGCAATAGAAAATGAACTGTCGATTTCAGTTGATTCAGAAGAAACGTTAAAACAACAAGGGCTGATCAACATGATCGGAGCAGAAATCGATCATGCTTATATTGAAAAATTAAAAACCATCAGTGTGCACCCTGAGCTGGCAGATGAGGTCGATGTCAAAGTCGTTTTCACACCGCTTCATGGTACGGCCAACGAGCCTGTCCGAAAAGGGCTTCAAGCTTTAGGCTATCAGCATGTAACCGTTGTACCTGAACAGGAAAGACCAGATCCACAATTTTCAACAGTGACATCGCCAAATCCAGAGGAGCATGCAGCATTTGAGTATGCGATCGAGCTTGGCGAAAAGCAGAATGCCGATATCCTCATTGCAACAGACCCAGATGCGGATAGGCTAGGTATTGCGGTCAGAGATCAAGATGGAAAGTTTACCGTCTTAACAGGCAACCAAACAGGAGCTCTATTGCTCCATTATTTATTGTCTGAAAAACAAAAGCTTGGTCAGCTGCCGCCTCGTCCCGTTGTGATGAAAACGATTGTCACAAGTGAGCTTGGGCGTGCTGTTGCTTCAGCATTTGGTGCCCATACGATTGACACGCTTACTGGTTTTAAATTTATCGGTGAAAAAATCAAGCAATTCGAAGAGAGCGGAGAATACACGTTTCAATTCGGGTACGAAGAAAGCTATGGCTATTTGATCGGTGACTTTGCTCGAGATAAAGATGCGGTGCAAGCAGCGCTGTTAGCTGTCGAAGTCGCTGCTTTCTATAAAAAACAAGGCAAGTCCTTGTACGATGCGCTAGTTGATATTTTCAAGGAGTTTGGATTTTACCGAGAAGGGTTAAAGTCGTTAACCTTAAAAGGAAAAGAAGGAGCAGAGCAAATTTTAGCGATCCTTCATACCTTTAGAACAAATCCGCCAGCTGCTATCGCGGGTCAGCGCATCACTGTCATCGAGGATTACCAATCAAGTCAAAGATATCTGATTGCCGAAAAGAAAGAAGAAACCATTCACCTTCCAGCATCAAACGTGCTGAAATATTTCCTTGAGGATGGTTCGTGGTTCTGCTTAAGACCTTCCGGAACTGAGCCTAAAGTGAAATTTTATATTGCTGTCAAAGGTACATCGTTAACAGATAGCGAAGAAAAGCTGAAGCATTTGTCAGAAGAAGTGATGAAAGTCGTTTATGAAATTGTGGAAGAAACAGCTAAATAAACAAACAAGGCCATTGTGTGAATACATGATGGCTTTTTCTCCATCAAAAGGATGAGAAAAAATCATCCTTTTAGCGAAAGAACCGGCAGAATGCTCATGATATAATGAGCGTAATGAAAAGAGAAGGCAGCAAATGCCGGGGGTAAACAGTATGGGAGAATATCAAGAGAAGGTTGAAACATTAAAAACGCTAAAAGAAATTGCTGAAAAGCTAAATGAAGGCTTGGAAATAAAAGATACGCTTCATGAAGTGCTCCATATGCTGATGGATGTCACAGGCTTTCATTCCGCATGGATTTATTTTATAGAAAAAGACGGCTCGTACGAACTGATGGCAGAGGTCTCCTTACCAGAAGCGCTGGCAAAGCATCAAAAGCAGCTCATGTGTCAAAACGATTGCTATTGCATCAATCGATACACAAAGGGCTCACTCCAATCAGCCACAAACATTATGAATTGTAAACGCATCGAAACGGCGGTTAAAAAGCAGCTTGGGGACACTGAAGGAATTACACATCATGCGACGGTTCCCCTTAAAGCATGTAAGCGTACGTTCGGGTTATTGAATGTGGCGGCAAAAGGAAAAGTCACATTTACGCAAGAAGAATTGAACTTGCTTGAAAGCATTGCGCTTCAAATTGGTACCGCCATTCAACGGATGAAGCTTGTGCAAAACGAACATCAGCATGCTCTTTTGGAAGAAAGAAACCGGCTTGCACAGGACTTACATGATTCCGTTAACCAAATGTTATTTTCAGTCAGCCTGACTGCTAAAGCCGCCCGTCAAATGACAAACGATCAGAATCTAGGGGAAATGATTGATTTTATTCAGCATTTGTCACAAGATGCACTGGTTGAAATGCGGTCACTCATTTGGCAGCTAAGGCCAAGAGGACTTGAAAAAGGATTCACAACAGGGATTCAAGAGTATGCAAAACTTTTAGGATTACGCTGTACATTATCGTTATCAGGTTGTATGGAGATGGATCATACTCAGCATGAAACGTTGTTTCGGGTATGCCAAGAAGCGCTGAATAATTGTCAAAAACATGCGGAAGTAGAGGAAGTTAAAGTCCAGCTGGAACAATCAAAAGACACGTTTGAGATGAAAATCATCGACCACGGTAAAGGGTTTCAGTATGACGAGCAAATGAGCCTCCCTTCACTTGGTCTGAAAGGGATGTCTGACCGTATCAAAAGAGTAGGTGGAACATTTTGTATAGAGTCTGAGCTCGGTAAAGGGACCACTATTCAAGTGAAGGTGCCATTTTCTCAAGAAAGGAAGGGGTCGTCATGAGAGTTGTCATTGCAGATGATCATCATATTGTGAGAAAAGGGCTTGTGTTTTTCCTCCAGACACAGCCTGACGTCGAAATTGTTGGTGAGGCTTCTAATGGAGAAGAAGCATTAGAAATTGTCAGACAAACGCGGCCTGACATCGTTCTCATGGATTTATCGATGCCTGTAATGAATGGCATTGAGGCAACGAAACAAATGACGCTGGAAATGCCTGATACCCGCATTGTGATCCTGACAAGTTATGCGGATAAAGATTATGTTATTCCCGCCATTCAAGCAGGGGCAAAAGCCTATCAGCTCAAGGATGTAGCGCCAGAAAAACTTCTTACGACAATGATTGACGTACAAAAGGGCACCTATCAATTAGATAGTCATATCACCAATTTTCTTGTGCAGCATTTGACTGAGCCAAAAGAGCAAAAATGGGAGTTAATGAAAGAGCTGACCAATAGAGAGCGAGATGTCTTATTCGAAATTGCAAAGGGGAAAAGCAATAAAGAAATTGCCTCATCCTTGTTTATTTCTGAAAAAACTGTCAAAACGCACGTATCTCATGTATTATCAAAACTAGAGCTGGCAGATCGTACCCAAGCGGCTCTGTATGCAGTGGATTATCAAAAAAGTCAGCCTAAAGAGCTGCTATAATAGAAGGGAATTTAGTCGTTATGCTAAAACTTTTAAGCGCACATTCAGTTCAATGAATTGAATAAAAAGAGCACGGTTGTTGGTTTATTTGACGTGCCCTTTTGCGTGAAAAGAGAAGCATGTTCAGTCTAATTTCTAAAAGTAGAACGATAAAAGACTTGATGAGTATATGCTCATCAAGTCTTTTTTTTATTTTGAAGGAGGTGATAAACCGGCTGACTAAAGGTGAAATGATAAAAGGAGGAAATGAGCATGGAGACATATGAATTAGTGAGTGATTATCGCCATAATGAAAAATTGAAAGAAAGCTTTAATAAGCTAGCGATCAATACATTTGATTTGGATTTTAGTGACTGGTACAAAAGAGGGTATTGGGATAAAAAATATATTCCTTATTCCTTTGTCCATCACGGGAAAGTGATCTCAAACGCTTCCGTATACCTCATGTCACTGATCATTGATGGAAAAACGTATCGAGCTGTTCAAATTGGCACGGTGATGACGGATCAAGCCTATTGCCATAAAGGATTAGCGACAAAGTTAATGGAGCATATTATGGATACGTACGAACATGATTGTGATTTGATTTTTCTTTTTGCCAATGAAACTGTACTGGATTTTTATCCAAAATTCGGCTTTACACGGTACCACGAAAGTGAGTTTAGTCTAGATATCAGCAAAAGCGCCATTCATATAAAAAAGGACATGCGTCTCAAGCAGCTGACATTGGAACATGACCTGCCATTACTTGAACAGTTCGCAGA
The DNA here is from genome assembly GCF_038003425.1 of Bacillus sp. FSL K6-1145. Classification (NCBI taxonomy): domain Bacteria; kingdom Bacillati; phylum Bacillota; class Bacilli; order Caryophanales; family Bacillaceae; genus Bacillus; species Bacillus sp. FSL K6-1145. Next base: position 970,516 of record NZ_JBBOPC010000001.1, read on the forward strand.
AAAACGCCAAACGGGCTCAAAGAAATTAGACGCTAAGCATCATGGCAGCTTATTGATGTTTTATTTTACATTGGTTTGGCCGGATGCCCTTTTCTATATTGAAGCGTTGGATACGATTGTTCTGATGAATGAAGAAAATGAAACCATACATGTCTTTGATATCATTTCTCTCGAGCCACAAAATATAGAGGAAGTTGTTGCACATATTGTGAATGAAACGACGGAAAAAGTGATGTTCTATTTTACACCTGATACGTCAATTGACGGCTTACACTCGGTGAAGGCACCAAATGACGAGGATGCGCTGTTTGTTTATACAAAACAAGATTGGGTAAAAGGCCACTTTATGCTTCCAATCACTGCGCACTGCTAAATGTATGTAAAAAGGCTGATAATCAGCCTTTTTCTTTATGTGTACATCGGTTGTGAATAAACTTCAGAAGCAGCGGCCTCTGAAGCATGGTCAATGTACTGCAGGAGCCCATATAAACATTTTTCAACATCAGCATCGTTCCGGTTAAATTGATACGCGTGTAAGAAATGCTCAATACGTTTAGAGAGCAAGTCATCTTGCGTACGTACCATAAGAATAAGTAAATTATCCCATTGCGAGCGATGCGTATAATAAAGTGCTTTATCATAATCCGCCACATTCATCAAACCTTCTCCTTTCCCTTGAGAAGTCCTCATTAGTTTGCTCGGAACATATCGACATTTTCAGGGGAAAAGTTGGTGTCCGCATCAATCGTGTACCGGGAATTATAGGCTGAATAAATGCTTCATGTATGAAAATGGATCGATCAGCACAACATAAACAAAATATACATGAAAGTGAGATCAATGATATCATGCAGCCGAAATGGTGGGTGCCTTTTGCAGCGGGAATGGTTTTGTTTGGCAGTTTCATGATCCATCCTGCAACAAATGCAGCGATGCAGCCTGTTGAAAATTGGGAAAGACTTGCGTACACAGCGTTGCAAGAGGAATATGAAGGTGCCGTTTTAAACGATTATCAATATATCGGGCGTACACAAGTAAATGAAGATCAGACAAAGGATGTCTTTCGCGTCACCGTGAAGGAAGGCTCAACGCTTTTTGCTGCGCATGCAGAAATCTATTTTCACCCGGTGACCGGTCATTTGATTAGTATTAACGTATTCCGGTTATAAAAAAAGCACCTCTTTATTAGAGGTGCCCTTTCCGGATCAATTATTTCATGCTTCCTTGAAGGTATGAGCGGATATCCACACCAAGTGAATCGGCTAATCGTTGTCCGTAGTCTTCATCTGCACGATAGAAGTTGCAGATCGCAAGTAATTTTGTTTTGTCATTTACATCTTTCAGGTCAGCTGTTAGGTTTTTGATCAATGCTTGTTTCTCTTCTTCTGAATAGCTTCGATATTTTTCCCCAGCTTGTTTGAAATCGTTTGGTTTTTCGATTTTTTGTCTCACCATACGATCACCGTGAAGAACTTGTTCACTTTCTTTGTAGTGAGGATTTTCTTTTGGCTGATCATCGTAACGGTTTGGTTCATAGTTAATATGACCGCTTGGACGAGTCGTTGTCATAAAGCCATCCTGCTGATTATTGTGTACAGGTGCATAAGGACAGTTCACCGGAATGCGCATATAGTTGGCACCAAGACGATGACGCTGCGTATCTGGATAAGAGAATAGACGACCTTGAAGCAATTTATCTTCAGATGCTTCAATTCCTGGAACAAGTGCACTTGGTGTGAAAGCAGCTTGCTCTGTTTCAGCAAAGAAGTTCTCAGGATTGCGGTTCAGTGTCATGCGTCCTACTTTTTGAAGCGGGTAATCTTCTTCGCTCCATGTCTTTGTTGGATCACATGGATCATAATCAAGATCATCATAATCGCTAAGCGGCATCAACTGGACATATAAGTCCCATGCTGGGTAGTTGCTATTTTCAATGCGGTCATATAAGTCTCTTGTCGCATGCTGGAAATCATTCGCTTGGGTTTCTGCTGCTTCTTCCATAGATAAATTACGAATACCTTCTGAAGGTCTCCAGTGATATTTCACATATTTTGTTTCACCATATTTGTTGACCCATCTAAATGTATGCACACCAGAACCGCGCATTTCAGCGTAGCTCGCAGGGATTCCTTCATCAGAGAAGAGCCATGTGAGCATATGAGTGGATTCAGGTGTTAAGGTCATAAAATCCCAATAACGGTCAGGATCTTGGATATTGGTTACAGGATCTGGCTTGAGAGAGTGAACCATATCAGGGAATTTCAATGCATCACGTATAAAGAAGATCGGCAAGTTGTTACCAACTAGATCATAGTTGCCTTCTTCTGTGTAAAATTTGACAGCAAAGCCGCGCGGATCACGCAATGTTTCAGGTGAACCTTTAGGATGAATAACTGTTGAGAAGCGAACAAAAACATCTGTCTGTTTTCCTTCTTCACTTAAGAAGGCTGCTTTTGTATGTTTCTCCATACTATTTTCAACTTCAAACACACCATAAGCGCCGGCGCCTCTCGCATGAACAACACGCTCTGGAATACGTTCACGATCGAAGTGTGCAAGTTTTTCAATCAAATGGTAATCATCAAGAAATGTAGGTCCGCGGTGACCAGCTGTTCTTGAGTTTTGGTTATCGCCAACAGGTACGCCTTGGTTCGTTGTCAAATTTTTATGATTTGAATTTGTCATTCTTTTCTCCTCCTGTAAACAAAAAAATGGTTTCTAGCAATCTATATACCCTAATTATATTGAATCAAACATGATAGTCAATATCTATTTATAATAATTTTAAATTAATTATTATTACAAGAAGGTAAAGAAAAAGACGAAAGAATAGAATTCTTTCGCCTAAAGGAGGAGCTCTCTAAGAGCATCTTTGTTTTGAGTTAAGTCTTTTAATGTGTATTGGTCAAGAACGCGCAAGTAAGCAGTAAGTGCTTCATGAAGTACATGCTTTAATGAACAAATCGGGGAAATGATACAGTTGTTTTTCCTTGGATCAAAGCATTCAACCATGACTAAATCATCCTCTGTATAACGGACAACCTCTCCAATGTTAATGCTTTCTGGGCTTTTCCCAAGCCTAATTCCGCCATTTCTTCCACGGATCGTTTCAACATAGCCGCGTTTTCCAAGATGATAAATCACCTTTGTCAGATGATTTTTAGAGATGCCATAAACATCGGCGATCTGTTGAATATTTGACAGTTCATTGTTCTCTCTTGATGCTAAATAAATGAGTACTCTTAATGAGAAATCTGTATAATTCGTTAGTTTCATTTTGACGACCTCTAAACCTGATAGAGTTTTGTATCATCGTAACACATTTTAGACAAAAACTGTTCGAGAAAGTGTTAAATGTGTCAACATTTAAAACATGTATTATAAATATTGCTTTTATAAGCTGTCATCCGTTACGATAAAGATGTATTTAAAATACATCTTTTGAAAGAAGGAATGACGATGTTATCTATAGATCAAATGAATGCTATTAAACAATCAGCCCCTCTATTAAAAGGCGAGGGAACCAACCTTGTGACTGTTTTTTATCAAAATATGATTCGTCAGCATCCAGAGCTACTCAATCAATTTAATCAAACAAACCTCATGAACGGAAGTCAGCCAGAGGCGCTTGCTGCGACACTATACCAAGCTGCACTGCACATCGATCGATTAGAAGAATTACTTCCTGCGGTCAAACAGATTGCCCATAAGCATGTCAGTGTGATGGTCAAAAAAGAGCAATATCCAATCGTCGGATATTACCTAATTGAAGCGATGAAAGAAGTGTTTGGTTTAACGGAAAAAGATGACACGCTTTTAGCTTGGAAGGCCGCATATGACATCATTGCAAATATTTTTATCACGATTGAAGCAGAAATGATGGAGGTGAATGTAAAGCAACCAGGTGGATGGGCAGATGTGAAGCCATTTGTGATAAAGAAAAAGGTACAGGAATCTCCAGCGCTGATCTCCTTTTACTTAGTACCAGAAGATGAATCAGAGCTGCCAATGTTTGAAGCAGGTCAATATATTACGGTTCAGGCAGATATGCCAGGTGAGGCTTATATGTGTAGCAGACAATACAGCTTATCAGATCACCATCATCCATCTTATTACCGCATCACAGTGAAGCGCGATGGTCATGTGTCTACATTTTTGCATGATGAAATGGAAGAAGGAGACGTTCTTCAAGTGAGTATGCCGCAGGGAATGTTCTGCTTGCAAGAAGCCACAAAAGAGCCTGTTTATTTCATTAGTGCTGGTTCTGGAGTCACGCCAATGATCGGTTTATTGAAAACAGCAGCGCAAAACAGCCATCCATTTACAATGATTCATGCAGATCGATTAGAGGATGTCACCGCTTTTGAAAATGAATTTGAAAGCGTTCTAGCATCAGCTCCGCATGGCCGCATCATCTTATGTAATGAACAATTTGCGAAGTCTGGTAAGGGTGAGCTTGTTGAAAAGGCAGCTTCCCGCATTGACCGTCTATTTCTTCAATCAGTGGTTGGAGAAGGGAAAGGCCAATTTTATCTATGCGGATCCCCGGTGTTTACACAGGAGATGATTTATATACTAAAAGAGCTGGGAATTCCAGAACAGAATATACATTTCGAGTCATTCGGCGGGCAATCCACAAAAGAAATGGAAGTCGTCTAAACGAATGGCGGAACATCATGTTTTTTTAGATACGCTCATATAGTAGGGATAAGTCCGATGAGGAGGGATGGTTTCCTTGAGCGTATCAGAAAAACGTCTTTTACAAAGAGCCATTGATGAAATTACAGAAATTGCAGAAGGATTTGGTCTAGATTTTTATCCGATGAGGTATGAAATCTGTCCCGCGGAAATAATTTATACGTTCGGTGCATACGGAATGCCAACACGATTCAGCCACTGGAGCTTCGGGAAACAATTTCATAAAATGAAGCTTCATTATGATTTAGGATTAAGCAAAATTTATGAGCTGGTCATCAATTCAAATCCTTGCTACGCCTTTCTACTTGATAACAACACGCTTGTTCAGAATAAATTAATTGTGGCTCATGTACTGGCACACTGTGATTTCTTCAAAAATAATTGCCGTTTCCAAAACACAAAACGAGACATGGTAGAAAGCATGTCAGCTGCGGCAGAGCGGATCAAAGAATATGAGCATCTTCATGGAACAAAAGAAGTTGAATCCTTTTTAGACGCCGTATTGGCTCTTCAGGAGCATATTGATCCGTCTCTTGTTCGTTCAAAACTAAGCTGGAATATCGGCGATGAAGAAGAATATGAAGATGACCAACCAAAGCGTCAGACGCCGTATGATGATTTGTGGGGAATGGATGAGCCGAAAATACGTGAGAAAAAGAAAATCGCCAAGCCATTTCCGCCAAAGCCGGAAAAAGATATTTTACTCTTTATTGAGGCGCACTCCCGGGAGTTAGAGCCGTGGCAGCGCGACGTCCTCACGATGCTGAGGGAGGAAATGCTCTATTTTTGGCCTCAGCTAGAAACAAAGATTATGAATGAAGGCTGGGCATCGTATTGGCATCAGCGGATAATGCGAGAGCTTGATTTGGATTCAAATGAATCGATTGAGTTTGCCAAATTAAATGCTGGCGTGGTGCAGCCGTCAAAAACAGGCATCAATCCTTACTATTTAGGTTTGAAGATTTTTGAAGATATCGAAGAGCGCTATGACAACCCATGTGAAGAATTAAAAAAAGCAGGGGTGACAGAAGGATCGGGCCGCAGCAAAATGTTTGAAGTAAGGGAGATTGAATCAGATATTTCCTTCATTCGAAATTACTTAACAAAAGACCTTGTGATGAGAGAAGATTTGTACTTGTTTCAAAAACAAGGGAGAGATTATAAAGTCATCGATAAAGAATGGAAGGCTGTTCGTGATCAGCTAGTCAGCATGAGGGTCAATGGCGGCTTTCCTTATTTGACCGTGATGGATGGCGACTATTTAAAAAACAATGAACTCTATATTAAACATTGGTATGAGGGCATTGAACTAGATCTGAAATACTTAGAAAAAGTACTCCCATATTTGCATCAGCTATGGGGAAGAAGTGTGCATATCGAATCCATTCTTGAAGGAAAAGAAGTCATGTTTTCGTATGATGGAAAAGGAGTTCATAGAAAATATCTCGCATAAAAAAACAAAAAAAGATGTCTCTTAGCAGACATCTTTTTTTGTTGACAAAGTGCTAAAATGATTTTTATTTTAGCACTTTGTCTTCTTTTCAGCGTGATAGAAAACCTTTGAAGTCTAGGAAGGGCAGCTACTTTTGCGGAGCGAATTTGACATTCGTGAGCACCGGCGCGCAGACCTGACAACGAATGCGAGGGTTTGTCTACACGCTGAGATGTCTCTTAGCAGACATCTTTTTTGTCAGTTTTATTGGTTTTTCAGCAGCTTGAAAATGTGTTTTGCTTGATCGGTGTTTTCCATCAGACCTTTTAGCTTTTGGCTTGTTGGGCCATACGCAAAGAATGGCACTTCATCGCCCGTATGACCTGATGTGGTCCAGCCTGTATGTGATCTCACGTTGATCACTTCTTCAATCGCATCATCAATTTTAACAGTATCCTTTGTTTCAGCGGCCTTTTGAATAGAGGCCATTTCTTCTGTTGTGAAATCAAGATCGATATATTGTTTCAGCGCTGATTCAACAGGCATGCCACTGACGATTTTGTTTGCGAGAAAATCTGGGGTCTTTTTCGCTGCTTTTACCGGTTTGTAATCCCAGCTACCTGAGCCGTCTGCCCCAAAGGAAAGTCCGCCAGTTGAATGATCGGCAGTGGTGATGACTAACGTATTTTTATCCTTTTTTGCAAAACGAATCGCTTCTTCAAATGCTTTTTCAAAATCCTTCATTTCACTCATGGCACTCACAATATCATGATCATGTCCTGCCCAGTCAATTTGACTGCCTTCGACCATAAGGAAAAATCCATTTTTGTTTTTAGACAGCTGTTTAATGGCTGAGGATGTCATGTCTTGCAGGGAAGGGGTCTTTTTATCACGATCAATCGCTTTATCAAGACCGCCATCAGCAAAAATGCCTAACACCTTTTGGTTTTTGTTTTTTTGTAAGGCATCTTTATTGGTGACATAATCATATCCGGCTTGCTTAAATTCCTTCGTTAAATCACGATCCTTTCGGACAAAATCGACGAGACCTCCGCCAAGCATGACATCGACTGTATGCTGTTTACCGATTTTTTCATCGAAGAAATCATCAGCGATGGCTGCTGTGTTTTTTCTCGATACATCGTGAGCCGCATACGCAGCAGGGGTGGCATTTGTTAATTCAGAGGTCACGACAAGACCCGTCGATTTTCCTTTGCGTTTGGCTTCTTCTAAAACGGTTTTTAATTTTTTGCCGTTTTTGTTTACACCAATGGCATTGTTGTATGTCTTTTTACCAGTTGCCATGGCTGTACCAGCTGCGGCAGAATCAGTGATATTGCTTTTCGAGTCGTTAGGGTATGTTTTATGCATGCCAGTAAGGTAAGGGTCAAACGCTGTTTGCTTTGAAAGGTCTCCGTTGTGCTTAAATGAACGGTAAGTTGAAAGATACGGTGTTCCCATGCCATCCCCGATCAGCACGATCACATTTTGTACGTCATTTTTTGGCTTCTTTTTAGCCTCTGCTTTGTCAGCCTGTCCAAATTCAATTCCTGAAAAAATGCCAATCGATAGCACAGATGCTGCCGCCACTGCAGCGATTTTCGTTTTCGAGCTTTTCAACACACTCATTCATTTTGCCTCCTCAATGTTTATGTATCGCTCTTACGTTTACAATGGTAGAGCAGAATTGTGGATTCCCATTTACAGGATCGTAAAGTTCCCTTTAAAATTGTAAAGGCCCGCTTTACATAGAATGAGCCAAAAAGAGAAATGAATGTATCATTTATCCATGACAAGATGCGTTTATTTTGTCATGATTGTGTAATGAAAATGAAATATAAAGAACCCTAAAAAAAATAAATTTTGCCGAATTAATAAGCATAATGTCGTAGGAAGTCAAGACTATTTCTTCTGGTATTTGATCCTTATAATAGTAAGTAGATAAAAATTCGGATCTCGATAGATACATACAGGAGGAACAAATGAAAAAACAATTGATCACAGCTGCAAGTGCAGTTTTACTTGGGACGACATTATTTGCCGGAGCTGCCTCAGCACAATCAGTAAAAGTTCAAAAAGGTGACTCTCTTTCTGTTCTAGCGAAAAAATATAAGACAAGCGTGAGCAAGATTAAATCAGACAATAAGCTGAAATCTAACACGATTTATGTTGGACAAACGTTAAAAGTAAATGGTACTGCCGCAAAAAAAACAACGAAAACATCCAAAACAACAACAAAAGTAAAAGCGGCGTCAGCCACAGCCACTCATAAAGTTGTGAAAGGTGATACATTATCTAAAATCGGCAAAAAGTACGGCATGACTGTAAAAGAGCTGAAATCGTTAAATAAACTCAAAACAAACCTGATCAAAATTGGGCAAAAGCTAAAGGTCAAAAAATCGTCTAAAAAAGTGAAGACAACACCTGTTAAAGAAAAAACAGTTTCTGCTTCTTCTTTAAACACGTCTAAGCTTGTATCGGATGCTAAAGCGCACAATGGCACACCATATAGATGGGGTGGAACGACACCAAAGGGCTTTGATTGCAGCGGGTTTATGTGGTATATCATTAACAAACAAAAAAAGATTTCGAGACAAACAACTGAAGGTTTTTGGGGATCAATGAAAAGCGTATCTTCTCCAAAGGTTGGCGATTTTGTGTTCTTTACAACATATAAATCGGGTCCGTCTCACATGGGTGTCTACATTGGGAACAACAAGTTTATTCATGCTGCTTCCGATGGTGTGACGATCAGTGATATGAATTCAAGCTACTGGAAGCCGATTTACCTTGGAGCGAAAACTTTTGTAAACTAATTTATTTTAAGAGACTGCTGATGAAGCAGTCTTTTTTATTTGCGCTGTAGACTTAAGAACATAAATCGATATTCAAAAAAGCCCGTGCGACTTGGCATTAGTCAAGTAACACGGGCTTTTCATTTTGAGAACGGCTTAAAAGCCTAATTGAAGATCGACATCGATCGATACGATGGCATAGACACAAAGAATGACAAAGATATTCAGAACGACACCAAGGAACCCAGGGCCCGTACGGCCTTTTTTAATGAACAGTTCAATAATGCCAAATGGAACTGCGGCCATTGCAAAAGGAAGCATCTGAAAAGAATAAAATGTCACATTACTGATAATGGCGAGGTTCAGCATGAGCAGAGATAATATCGCTGTACCGACAGAAATCCAGCCAAATACATTATGCTCTTTAAAAATTCTTACCAATTCCATAATTCCACCTCGCTCACTTTTGCCGTTTTAATGCGTTTTGTCTTCACGAATTTCTCGATTTCTTTCGAAGGACCTGTGATCACAGAGCCATAAATCGTGACACCATTTTGATTGATATAGCGTATGCGGTTTGACAGATCCAGTTCAGATCTGCCAGAGATCGTTTTTGCCCAGGTTGGGTGCTGATTGACATAAGTAAGGGCATCTTTAAATTGATCTACCTCTGTTTTTGATGTGTGCTGAAGCTCTTTTAAGAATTCAGAGTCTCTCCCAGGAAAGCCAATTGGCCGCTGATTCTCGCTTAATGAATCCTCTGTTTTAATCGCATTCCAGAGCACTTTCATATCATATTTTTTAGCAAAGGAATAAACGTCCTTTGGTGTATACGCTTTGTCATAGGAGACATACACTTCACTGACTGTTCCTTCAGGAAGCTTGTCTAAAGTAGTGAGTGTTTGTTTTTTTGATGCATCTGCCTGAGTAGAAGGATGGGTAAAGAAATCCTCCGTATCGCGTGCGCTGTCACCATAATATGAGATGGTAGGCTGCTTTAATTTATCGAAAAACATCTCGATTTGCTCACTGCCAATGGCTTCTGTTTTATTGCCAATTTGTTTTTGCAGCTTCAATTCGGTGTTCATTCCAAAAAGCTTGACTTGGCCTTTTAAATCCTTCATATCAATCGCCACGTTTGGTTTCGTCAAAGCGACTGTTACAGCGGCTGTTTCCATGAAGTGATTCCCTTTGCTCTCTGCTCCGCCAACGCCGTAGTATAGATAACTTCCTAATGTACAAAGCGGTAAAATAATAAGTGTAGAGATGACAGCAAGTACAGAAATACGTAAATAAGACTTTCTTTTTCCGTATTGCAAGATGGCTTTTTGCTTTTCAGGACTGATGGAAAAATCGGTCCAATCCGAGTCGTTCAGTTCCTGACTTAAGCGTTTTTCGTTTTCTTCAAGCTCTTCTTCAAACGCTATCATTTCTTCCTCGTTCATCTCACCATTATTATATTGTTCCCATCGCTTGTTAAACTCTTCATTCATCATTAACACCTCTGTTGTAAAGTGCTTTTAGGCGCTGCCTTGCACGAAATAAAACACTTTTAAAATTTGCTTCAGTAATATTCATGACCTTGGATGCTTCCTTGTAATTCAGTTCTTTTAAATAATACAATGTCAACGCTTCCTTGTAGTTATCTGGAAGCTGTTCCAAATACATGTTGAGGACTTCTTTTATTTCAACCTGTTCAGCAGGGCTTTGTACAGACGTTTGTAAAAGGCCGCCAATAAGATCATCCGATATGGTCACTTCTTTTTTATGTTTCCTGACATAATCAATAAAAGCATTTCGTGCCACCTGAAATAACCAAGGTTTCACTTTGCTATGGTCGTAGGAATGAATATGTATATAAGCACGCATAAAGGTTTCCTGCAATAAGTCTTCTGCCAAATGTTTGTCTTTTGTCATGGAGAGCAGAAACCTGTAAACATCGTTCATATACATTTGATAAATTTCATCGATCGTCACTGATTTTTCTCCCCTCTATGTTATACACGCATAAGAAAGGCATAAAGTTGCACGAAACTTCTCAATACCGTACAATACTCATTTCTTTCGCCGAATCAAAATCATTTCTCCTTATCATAGCGAAATTTGCGTCATTTATAAAGCATTTTCAATAGAACAAATCAGGAAAAAACCTTAAAAAACGACAAAATTGGACACAATTCCTCTTCTATTCTCTCCTAAAACCATAGACCTGAATACAGAAAGAACGATGATTTAGAAAGAAAAATGATGTGATGGTTTGGCTGTTTCATGAAAATTTTAGTACCAGGTAATAAAAAATTTGTTATAATAGAAACAAATCCTTCATTCTTCAAACAAAGGAAGTGCACTATGTATAAATTTTCAGGCTATACCATTAAAGTAGTATTTACTCTCCGAGGCGAATCAAAGTATATCAAAAAGAGAATCTGCCAACGGATCGGGGATTTGTCATTGCATGTACACATGAGGGTTTTGTGGATGTTCTTGCATTAGGCGCAGGAATTCTTCCGTTTGAGATCCACTACATGGCGAAAAAAGAATTGTTTGCAAACAAATGGATCGGTGGATTTTTAAAGAAGATTCATGCCTTTCCAGTTGATCGAGAGAATCCTGGGCCAAGCAGTATTAAAACGCCCATTAAATTATTAAAAGAGGGAAAGATCGTCGGGATTTTTCCAAGCGGAACACGTACAACAGAGGATGTACCTTTAAAAAGAGGTGCGGTTACTATTGCACAGCTCGGTAAAGCACCAATCGTTCCAGCAGCGTACAAAGGACCGTCCAATGCGAAAAGTCTTTTCAAAAAGGGGAAAATGCGCTTAATTATTGGTGAACCGATTGAGCAGTCAGAATTTGAGCATCTGCCGCCAAAAGAACGATTAGGTGCCATGACGGAAGTATTAAACACGAGAATTAAAGAACTTGAAGCTCAATTAATGGAAAAGGCATAAGAAAAACGACCGCTTGCTTTGGCAAGGGTCGTTTTTTTTCTTAAGAAGCGCCTTCTTCAGCGGCTTCTGCTAATTGTTCATTTAACTTTTTGACCTCGATATATACCACATGGTGTCCATCGACTTCATTAATGATAAATTCATAGCCTTGCTCACGAATGGTGTCATTTTTCTCAACTTCATATTTCTGAGTAAGGAACCAGCCGCCGATCGTATCGACTTCTTCGTTATCAAGCTGCGTACCTAAGAGCAGGTTGACTTGGTCCACTAGAACCTTTCCATCAAAGATGTAATGGTCTTCTCCAAGTTTACGCACTTCGTTGATTTCATCCATATCGAATTCATCACGAATTTCACCGACGATTTCTTCAAGGATGTCTTCTACAGTCACAAGACCAGCTGTACCGCCGTATTCATCTGATAAAATCGCCATGTGTACACGTTCACGCTGCATTTTGAGCAATAAATCATGTACAGGAACGGTTTCAATCACATGAATAATTGGATTGACAAACTTTTCGATCGTATCACTTGTAGAACACTCACCGCTAATGCATGCAGTAAGAACCTCTTTAATGTTCAGAACACCAATCATATTATCTTTATCGCCATCTTCAATTGGATAACGTGTATATTTCTCTACCTTGGTCACCTTCAGCATTTCCTCAATGGTAATATCATGAGGGAAGCTGACAACTTCGGTACGAGGAATCATAATTTCTTTCGCCAGACGGTCATCAAATTCAAAAATTTTATTTACATATTTGAATTCAGACTGGTTAATTTCGCCGCTTTTATAGCTCTCTGATAAAATAATCCGCAATTCTTCTTCAGAGTGCGCCATGTCATGCTCAGAAACTTGCTGAAGACCGAACGCTTTTGTTAACAAACGAGCAGATCCATTTAATACCCAGATAAACGGGAACATCACTTTGTAAAAAATCATGAGCGGTCTAGCAAAAAGAAGAGATACTTGCTCCGCCTTTTGAATGGCGAGTGTTTTTGGTGCAAGTTCTCCAACCACAACGTGTAAAAACGTCATAATACTAAACGCAATAATAAAAGTGACAATAGAACTAGCTGATTGAGGAATGGACAGCTCTACAAATAGTGGAGCAAGCATGTGCGCAATTGTTTCTTCCCCTAACCAACCAATACCAAGGGCGGTAATGGTAATACCGAGCTGACAGGCCGACAGATACTCATCAAGGTGAGTTGTGACATGCTTGACAGCAACTGCTGTTTTATTACCTTCTGCGATTAACTGATCAATTCTTGAGCTTCTTAAGCGAATGATCGCAAACTCTGATGCAACGAAAAATGCGGTTAAAGCTATAAGCAAAGCAACTATAAGTAAATTAACTATGTCCAATTAAGGCCTTCGTTCTGACTTTGAGAACGAAGGTAACACCTCCTGTTTAGTAAAAATTTTAACTTAACAGCAGTAAAAATGATTGGACAGCCGTCATCTTCTCAGGTGTAAGCTGCTCTTTTAATTTTTCACGTTGTTCTGGTTGAAGCTGCTTACAACGTACCAAAATGCGGTCCATATGCTCGTTCATCCGATCGATATCAGATGTTAAATGGACAAGTTCATCAGGATCTTCCTTTTGAGAAGGGAATTGTTCATCTAATCTGGATTTGATGTCAGAAAGAGCCAATCTCTGCTGTTTGCAAAGAACGATTAATTGTAATCGTTTTAAAGCATGTTCATCGTAATAACGATAATTTGAGCAAGATCTAACAGGCGCAAGCAACCCTAGATTTGTATAATAATCTACAGTACGTTTCGTCACCTGTGCAATCTGTGCTAGTTCACCAATACGATACTTTTTCTCAGCCCCATCTGAACATCTCCTCCTAACCGTCACGTTATAGTTTATGAAAATAGTTTAATATAATTCTAGCCTGAAATACAAGTTAATTGTTCATATTTCCTGCCGATATGAAGAGGAGAAAGGGATTTCTCAGTCTAAATTGTCCTGTCAAATTTAACATAGTGATACAGGAATTTTCAGATTATTTATGGTAAGATAAAATGAAGACCGTTTCATATATATGTAGAGAAGCGGATTTATACGTGAACCGGAGGTGGTTAAGTGGGGCCCTCAATATAGTCTTATTTAATCAGTTAACCGTTTTGCAAAACATAACATCATCAATCAGGAGGTGACTCCTTGTTCTTCTAAGAAAGAGCAAGGTTAAATGGACGATATTGTTAATCTGAGTATAGTCGGTGTTTTGATTGCTTTAACAGCTTTCTTTGTTGCATCTGAATTTGCCATAGTAAAGGCAAGAAGCTCAAGAATTGATCAGCTTGTTGCCGAAGGGTCTAAAAAGGCCATCGTGGCGAAAAAGGTGACATCAAGGCTGGATGAATATTTGTCAGCCTGTCAGCTCGGTATTACAGTGACATCCCTTGGTTTAGGGTGGATTGGTAAGCCAGCTGTAAAAGAACTTTTGGTTCGAGGTTTCGGTTTGACAAACATTCCTGATTCAGCAATCAGCCTGATCTCAGCAACACTTGCGTTCTCTATTATTACCTTTTTGCATGTAGTCGTCGGTGAGCTTGCACCAAAAACACTGGCGATTCAAAAGGCGGAAAAAATGACGCTCTGGCTGTCAGGCCCGCTGCATGCATTTTATATCCTAATGTTCCCTTTCATTTATGTGTTAAACGGGTCAGCCCGTGTTCTAACCAAAATGATGGGCATCGATATGGGGTCTGAAAAAGAACAATCCCATTCTGAAGAGGAATTAAAGATTTTATTATCTGAGAGCTTAAAAAATGGGGAAATCAACCCATCAGAATATAATTATATGAACAAAATTTTCGACTTTGATAATCGAATTGCCAGAGAAATCATGGTCCCGCGGAGAGAAATTTGTGCCATTCCAGAAGATATGCCGCTGGATGAAATCCTCTCCATCATGACGCAGGAGAAGTATACACGCTTTCCTGTGTTTTCAGGAGATAAAGACCATGTCATCGGCATGCTGAACAAAAAGCAGCTCTTTGCAGATCTTGTGTATCAAGGAGAAAAAGATCAACTGAAGATTCAAGATTATATATATCCAGTGATTGAAGTCATTGACACGATTCCTATTCAAGAGCTTCTTGTCAAGATGCAGCGCGATCGAATGCATATGGCGATTTTAACCGACGAATATGGCGGAACGTCTGGACTTGTCACAACAGAAGATATTTTAGAAGAGATTGTTGGAGATATTCGAGATGAATTCGATGAAGATGAGCAGCCGGTTATTCAAAAAAGAGCCGATCATCATTATGTTTTAGATGGCAAAGTCAGATTAGATGAAGTTCAAGATTTGATTGAAATGTCATATCATGATGAAGAAATTGATACAATAGGCGGGTTAATCTTAAATGAGAATATTGATATCCGAGAAGGACAATCCATTTATCTTGATGATATTCGGATGAAGGTCTTGGAGATGGATGGACGCTATGTGAAAAAGATCGACCTAAAGAAAGGCGTCACATCATCAGAAAAAGGAAATACACGCACAGGGCTTGATATAAAAGAGCCGCTGTTAGTAAATGAAATGACCTTGAGCGAAAAATAAGCTCAAGGTTTTTTTAGGTATTTAGTCTCTTTTTACGAATGTTCGTTCGGGTTATAATGAGAACAAACGTTCGATAGAGGGGGATGGATATGCTTTGGTATGAAACAGCCAGTATCACGGAGAAAAAAACCTCAATGAAACGAATTGAGTTTCATTTGAAGAATTTTAAAAATTACCAGGCAGCGATTTTAAATATCGAAAGACAGCTTGAAAAAAGAAGTACGCATCATTTGGATCACATGACACGGAAGAAGTTAGAAGAGCAAAAAAATCAGTATGAACTCATCGTTGCTTGTATTGAAACAGCACTAAAAGAGTTGGATGAGATAGAGAAGCAGCTCATCGATTACAAATATTTTCGAGATTGGCGGATGGCCAAGTGTGCGATGGAAATCGGCTACAGTGAAAAAACCCTCTTTTTAATGAAGCGCCAGCTTATGGATCAATTGCTCATTAGCTTAGCTGCGATCACCAATATTTAAAAAAGGTGTTGTCCTATTTGATAGAACGCAGTAAAGAGACAGAAAGACCCGATGATTGTCGTCAATAAGTAGACAGCAAGTTTTCCGATTTGCCGCTGCTGTAGCATGGTCGCAGACTCTACACTAAACGTAGAGAATGTTGTAAAGCCACCGAAAAAACCTGTTCCAATGATCACAAGCAGCGGATGATTAGCAGTCACGGCACCTGTCAGTATACCTAAACCGGCAGCACCTAATAAGTTGATGAGAATAATACTGTACGGGAATCGAGCATGAGACTTAGATTTCTGTATCGTTTGGCTAATGAAAAAACGAAGGACGCTGCCAATCCCGCCGGCAATAGCTGTATATAAAACGATCATTTATCTGCCTTCTCTCTGCTGCTTATTTTGATGAAAGAGTCGTTGAGCTAGCATTAGTCCACATAAGGCAGCCGCTACTCCTGCAATGACTGAGAGCAGGATGTAGATCACACTTGAAGTGATTTGCCCGGTCTGTAATAAAAGAATCGTTTCTTTAGAAAAAGTGGACATTGTCGTAAAACCTCCGCAAAATCCTGTTCCGATCAAAGCGGCAAGATATTTTTTTCTCTTTTGGAACATAAAATATCCTGTTGAAAAACCAAGAAGCAGACTGCCTGTCACGTTTTCGATTAGCGTTGCATAGGGGAATGTTTGGCTGACAATCGATTGGCTTAGTTCATATCTGCAAAGTGTCCCAATCAGTCCACCAATAAATACGGCAAGATACGCTTTCATTTACATCATTTCTCCTTTAGAAAAAATAGCGGATGATCCGTCACGACACCATCAACGGGATATTTTTTAATCCGATCGGCTGTTTTTTGATCTTTCACAGTCCATATAAACACATCCATCCCGAATGTGTGGATGCGGTCTATCCACCATCTATTGATCATCGTTTTTTTCATATTAAGACAATTTGCAAACGAGCTGTATGCCGTTAACTTTCTTTTCGTCAGTTTAAATGCATTAGGCTTTATAATCAAAGCTGTTCGAAGAGAAGGGGCGAAAGCTTTGATTCTTTGCAGTGCATGATCGTCAAAAGATTGAATCATGATATGACGAGAATAGGCAAACCGATTGACGATGCGGGCAACTGCCTTTTCAATTCCTATCTGCCGTTTTGGGTGTTTGATCTCGATCAATATCCCGATCCGCTGGCTGTATCTTTCAAGAATTTCGTGTAATGTTGGAATTCGTTCATTTGTGTACTGTTGGTCAAACCAGCTTCCTGCGTCCAGTTTTTTCAACTGATCGAGTGTATAGCTTTTGACTAAGCCGTTCCCGTTCGTCGTTCGGTCAACTGTATCATCATGGATTACAACGACGTGCTGGTCCAATGTGAGCTGTACATCTAATTCAATATAATCTGCACCCTGCTGAACAGCTAAATCAAATGCAGCAATTGTATTTTCTGGGGCAGCGCTTGATGACCCTCTATGCGCAATAATATACACATGCTCCAGCTCCCTGACTTAAGTTCTGGTCTTATCATATCAAATGCTTTACCGTTTTTCCTTCTTTACTATATGGACGAAAGAAGAGCTGTATGTAATGGTGAATCGGATTGCTAAGAAAGTATGAGAATACAAATGTAAAAAGTTGCAGGAATATCCCAAGCCATGATTGAGTAAATCTGAAGTACATCAAATTTTTCTTCGATCAATTTTGTCCAAATCGTCAGCGTTCGCCAAAATATTAGTGCTTTCGTCATGTTGACTGAAAATTCTGATGTTTTATAATGATGAAAAGGAGGCGAGATGATTGGGTAAAGGGAGAATTAGAGTGGAAGAACGTATTAAGGCCGAAACGGATGCTGAAATGTTTAAAGCGACTCTCCTTGATCAGGCTCAGAAGAAAAAGTAGTTTGCTGCCCGTCGATATGTCTCTAGCCAAAATTTCATAATTGAACATCATGCCTCGGGACTGATCCCGAGGCTTTTTATTTAGAGGTCAGACATTTATGAGAGGACATAAACGAAGGTTATATTATAAACTAGAGAGGATTGTTTTAAAGGAGAGAGACAAACATGATTACACAAAAATGGATGGATACATATTTTACAGTAGATGTTGCGATCCAAATCGGTATTAGCCTTTGTATTTTATTGCTTTTTTTATTGCTTCGGAAAGTATTTACGAAGTACTTATTTCATCTTCTCTTTAGGCTGACCAATCGGTCTAAAACGGAGGTCATTAACCAAATCGTTGTGGCATTCGAAAAGCCAGCCAGACTGTTTTTTGTTGCACTTGGGTTATATTTTGCGTTAAGACAGGCACCATACTTTGAGCATCATATGGATGTCATCGTCAAATTATATAGATCCTCCATTATATTGATGCTGACATGGGGGCTTTGTAATCTAACAGCAGCTTCTTCTTTCTTATTTCAAAAAGTAAATTCGAAATTTGAATTAGAAATGGATGATATTTTAGCGCCCTTTTTATCAAAGGTGCTTCGTTTCATTATTATTGCACTAAGTATTAGTGTCATTGCACAGGAATTTAATTATGATGTAAATGGACTTGTGGCAGGTCTTGGTCTAGGGGGTCTAGCCTTTGCGCTTGCTGCACAGGATACGGTGGCGAACTTTTTTGGAGGGGTCGTCATCATTACAGAGAAGCCTTTTACAATGGGCGACTTTGTGGAGACGCCAAGTGTTCTTGGGACTGTCGAGGACATTACATTTCGAAGTACAAAATTTAGAACACCTGCTGAAGCTGTCGTGACAGTTCCGAATTCTACGCTTTCAAAGGAACCAATCACGAACTGGACGAGAATGAATAAACGCCAAATTACGTTTTCCGTACGCGTATCCTACAATACACCAAAGGAAAATCTGGACCATTGTATCAAACGTCTCAAACAAATGCTTTATGAGCATGATGGGGTGCACAAGGAGACAATCATGGTGAATCTCGATGTACTGGCAGACAGTTATTTGAATTTATTTTTTAACTTTTACACAAACACGACGGCCTGGGCTGAAAACCTGAATATCAAACAGGACATTAACTACCGTATTATGGATATCTTCCATGAAGAAGGTGTAGAATTTGCCTTCCCTGGACAGACCATTTACATGAAACAAAAAGGTGAAAAACAGCTGAGTGAATAAAGGAGGAAGGATGCGTGGATCAAACAAAGGTGGCAGTGCTAAGAGAGAAATTAACGCAGGCTTCACATATAATGGTGCTTTCAGGTGCGGGGATGAGCACGGAATCAGGTATTCCCGATTTTAGATCAACGGGCGGCCTATGGACTGAAGACACCGCTCGCATGGAAGCGATGAGCCGCTCCTACTTTTTATCAAACCCTTATCAATTCTGGCCGAAATTCAAGGA
This sequence comes from Bacillus sp. FSL K6-1145, assembly GCF_038003425.1. Lineage (NCBI taxonomy): Bacteria > Bacillati > Bacillota > Bacilli > Caryophanales > Bacillaceae > Bacillus > Bacillus sp. FSL K6-1145. The sequence continues at coordinate 989,830 of NZ_JBBOPC010000001.1, forward strand.
ATTGTTTCAGATGAAAATGAGCGGGGAGTACGAGCCGAATAGCGGGCATACCTTCTTAGCAAGCCTTGAGAAACAAGGAAAACTTGTAGAGATTTTTACCCAAAATATTGATGGCCTGCATAAAAAAGCAGGAAGCCAGCATGTATATGAACTTCACGGCTCCATTCAAACAGCTACTTGTCCATCATGCCAAGCGACATATGAATTGCCTTATTTATTACAAGAAGAAGTGCCTGTATGTCTAAAGGTTTCCTCAGACGGACGGACATGTGGGCAAGTGCTGAAAACAGATGTTGTCCTTTTTGGAGACAGGGTTAAACATTTTGATCAAGTAGAGAAATCACTTCAGCAAGCGGACCTTCTGCTCGTCATGGGAACCTCCCTAGAAGTAGCGCCAGCAAGGTATATTCCTGAAGATGCGGCTCAAAATCCTTCCATCTTCAAGGTGATGATGAATTTGAGTGAAACAGAATACGATCCACTGTTTGATCTTGTCTTTCATGAGCGAATTGGTGATCTCGTGAAAGCTTTATAAATCATCAAAAAACCCGCATCCAATAGGTGCGGGTTTTTCTTTATTGCTGCAGCGGCTCCATTGTTTCATCTAGGACTTCAAATGTATAGCCCTTTGCTTTTAGCTGTGTGAGCAAACTGTTTAAGTATTTTGCTGTCGCTGGCTGATCGTGCATTAAGATGATCTTTGGTTCCTTTGGATGTTTTGTCTCTAGCACTTGCAGCTGATTCAATACTTCTGGTACATATTTTGAGCTTTTATATTTCCAGTCAAGACTGTCAATTGTCCAATCCCAGTAGATAAAGCCTTTTTGTTTTAAACGTGCTTTTTGCTGATCGGTTAAATTTGGGGCGCTGCCATAAGGTGTTCTCACAAGGTGTGTATACTCTCCTGTGACAGAAGCCAAAATGCGCTGATCTTCCTTCATCTCATTGACGGGAGAATCACTTTTTTGATAAAAGCGTTTCACATCGTGTGTGATCCCATGAAGCCCTAACTGATGACCTTCTTGATGAAGTCTTTTCACAGCTGCCGGATGTTCTTTGATCTGTGGTCCAAGCATGAAGAATGTGGCCTTTACTTGATGTGCCTTAAGCACATCTAAAAGCTGGTTTGATGTCGCTGACGGACCATCATCAAAGGTTAAAAAGATCGTTTGATCCGTTACGTGTTTGTTTGGGTTGATCTTAAAATGTGCATCTAATGTTTTCGTAGAATCATCTTTTGCTTTCAGACTTGTGCTTGTGTCTCGGAATTGACTGCTCGCAGACATTTTAGCCGGCTGGTCTGCTGCCTGCATATTGGTTTTAGATATATCCCAAATAAAAAAGAGGATCAGTGACAGAATCACTAAACCAATCGCCTTTGAGAGCAGCATCGTGTTTGAAGGTGTCTGTTTTTTCGTAACCCGTTGCATTACAATCGCTCCAATAAATCAAAAATTTTTGTCGAATCATGTAGTAGATTCTGTCTTTTTTCACTGTTTTTTGTCGTGTTTATATGGAGTAAGTATACAGGAAAAAAGAGCCTATGAATATAGAAGATGCTAAAAAATTGGAATCTTTTTGGTTATGAGTCTATCTTTGTTACAATAGAAAGTTGACCATTTATCATGATGTGAAATAATTCTGAATAATCATTGAAACATACCCATTTATCCGCTAAGATAGCATCAGATTCAACCATTAATGCGAAGCGAAGGGGAGATTCCGTATGAAAGTATTGTATAATGACGATTTCATTGAAAAAAAGGATGCACATGTGGATATTGAAGACAGAGGCTATCAATTTGGTGACGGTGTCTATGAGGTCATCCGTGTATACAATGGGAATTTGTTTACATTAAAAGAGCATACAGAGCGTTTGTTCAAGAGTGCAAAAGAAATCGGCATTCATCTTCAAGGTGCAGTATCAGATATGGAAGAAAAGTTAAAACAGCTCGTCGCCCATAACCAATTAACAGATGGCGGTGTGTATATTCAAGTCACACGGGGCGTCGCACCTCGTAAACATCAATATGGCAATTCTCTCACTCCTCAAATCACAGCATATACGTTCCAGGTGAAAAAGCCTGTTCATGAGCAGACAGCTGGTGCAAAGGCTATATTATCTGAGGACCTTCGCTGGTTAAGATGTGATATTAAAAGCTTAAATCTTTTATATAACGTCATGGAAAAACAGAAAGCATCTGAAGCTGGTGCGTTTGAAGCCATTCTGATTAGAGACGGTTTTGTGACAGAGGGTACTTCCTCGAATGTATATGCCGTCATTGATGGCGTGATTCGCACACATCCCGCAAACAATTTTATTCTAAACGGCATTACCCGTAGAAAGCTTCTTGAAGTATGTGAAGAAGAGGGATGCAGCGTTGGAGAAACGCGTATAAGTAAAGAAGAGCTGCTGCGCGCGCAGGAAATCTTCATCAGCTCGACGACGGCTGAAGTCATTCCGATTGTTGAAATTGATGGTCAGCCAGTAGGTGAAGGCGTTCCAGGAGAGTTAACAAAGCGTGTACAGGAAGGCTTCCAGCAAAAAATTAAACAGGAAAGTGAAGCATCGATTTCTTCATAAATAAAAAGAGGCTGTAAACGAATGTTTACAGCCTTTTGTAATTCTTTTATTTTACAATAAGCACAGGTATATCTGATTTTGATGATAACTTTTCACTTACACTGCCAAAGAGCATTTTTTTCAATCTGCTTTGGTCACGTGCTCCCATGACGATGAGGTCTGCTGATATGTCTTCAGCATATTCGATAATCGCTTCCGCTGGTTCCCCCTCAACAATTTCAATCGCAGCTTCAAACTGCTCCTCATTTAAAAGCATTCTTGCTTCTGCAACGACCTCTTCTGTATGATCTTCAAAAATTAAGGGACTTTGCTGTTCATCATGAGGTACATACACAGGGGGTGTTTGAAGGTCTGCCATGCCGCCGCCGATATAAGCTCCGCCAGTCATTGGGCGCGGTGCATCAAACACCTGTCTGCTTGATTTGCCATCATGTGCATAGGCAACGGTCAGCTTGGCATTCAAGGTTTTGGCTAAAGCGATTGCCTTTTTTAATGCTTTCTTACTGTCTTCATGTCCATCAAACGCAACGACCATCCGATCAGCTTGAAACAATGTCCTCATTCCTTTCAAAAGGAGTCTTTACACTCATGGTATACCCGTTATCTGAAAAAGATACACATGAAGGTGGTGAACTTTTTGTTAGAAAATTTCATTTATTGAAAAATATTTATTGACAAAATGGTGACAGCCACTATAAGATAAAAAAAGATTCAAGAGCCAAAAGGAGGAAATGTCATGTGCAACATTGGAAGAATGAAATCAAACTGCATGAATGGGTTGATTCACGTGACAATTACACCTTCATTGGTCATTGAAAAGGGACTCGTATGTTCCAATTGATCGGATGAATCAAGGCGTATGTTGCGTATTTGTCAACATGCGCCTTTTTACATGACGAAAAGAGGCGTACCAGATAGCTGGTTGCCTCTTTTTTTGTTGTATTCATTTCGTATTTCGAAATAAAGGGATGGAGATCAACAAGTAAATGAAGAGGAGTGAAAGCATGTGAACATGCCAAAAACAAGACAAATGACAAAAACCAAAAAAACAATTCAAGGTGACAGCCAAGAAAATCTAGAAAGCGGCTAGCTTTAAAAGGAGAGACAAACATGTTTTCAGTATTTACAAAATTAGGCTGGTTCTTCAAACAAGAGTGGAGGCGTTATACGATCGCCATTACGCTCCTGCTCATTGTGAATGTGCTTGAAATGCTGCCGCCAAGATACCTTGGGCAGGCAGTGGATGACATTCGTTCTGGTCAATTTACAACATCTAGTATGATGTTTTATGTAGCCATTTTTTGCTTGCTAGGTGTCGTCGTCTATACACTGACATATTTTTGGATGTATCAGTTATTTGGCGGCGCAAATGTCATGGAGCGTGTAATGCGCGGGAAACTCATGCGTCACTTACTTAAGATGACACCTACCTTTTATGAAAAGAAAAAAACAGGTAACTTAATGGCATTAGGTACAAACGATTTGAATGCTGTAGCTTTAACGACAGGCTTTGGCGTTCTGACATTGGTGGATTCCACTGCTTATATGCTGATGATCTTTTTTACGATGGGTCTGACGATTAGCTGGAAATTAACTTTAATGGCGATTATCCCTATGCCGCTGATGGCGCTTTTGATTGCGTATTATGGCAGCAAGATTCATGATCGCTTTACAGTTGCTCAAGATGCATTTGGTGATATGAACGACCGCGTGCTTGAATCAGTCGCAGGCGTCCGGGTCATCCGGTCTTTTGTACAGGAGAAACAAGACGTCGAACGCTTTCGTCAAATGACTGATGATGTATTTCAAAAAAATATGAGAGTGGCGGTCATTGATTCATTGTTTGAGCCGACAGTGAAATTACTTGTCGGTGTCAGCTACTTAATAGGAATTGGCTACGGAGCCTATCTTGTATTCCAAAGTGATTTAACCATTGGTGAGCTTGTCGCTTTTAACGTCTATCTTGGGATGATGATCTGGCCAATGTTTGCGATCGGCGAGTTGATTAATATTATGCAAAGAGGAAATGCGTCGTTAGACCGGTTGAATCATACACTCAGCTACAAGCCGGATGTCACAGACGCTTCTCAGCCAAAAACGTTACAAGAGCCTGGCGATATTCAGTTTGATCGCGTGACATTTAGGTATCCAACTTCCCCTAAAGATAATTTAATTGATGTGTCCTTTACGATTCGAAAGGGGCAAACGATCGGAATTACAGGCAAAACAGGAAGCGGTAAAACGACTATCGTAAAACAGCTTCTGCGCCAGTACCCAACAGGTGATGGTCAAATCCTGCTATCAGGAGTCCCAATCCAAGAGATCGAATTGGATCAGCTATTTCAATGGATCGGATACGTACCGCAGGATCATATTCTTTTTTCTAAAAGTGTAGAAGAGAATATGCGTTTTGGTCATCGAGACGCAAAACAAAATGAATTAGCACAAGCGATCAAAGATGCTTATTTTGAAAAAGATTTACGTCTTTTGCCTGAGGGTCTCGAAACCATGGTCGGAGAAAAAGGTGTGGCGCTGTCAGGTGGACAAAAGCAGCGAATTTCCATTGCACGCGCTTTATTAATAGATCCCGACATTTTAATACTGGATGACTCGCTTTCTGCGGTAGATGCAAAAACAGAAACCGCTATTTTAGAAAATTTAAGGCAAAATCGTCATGGGAAAACGACGTTTATTACGACTCATCGTCTATCAGCTGTTGAGCATGCAGATCTCATACTTGTCATGGAAGAAGGACGCATCGTCCAAAAGGGAACTCACGAAGAGCTTATTCAGCAAGATGGATGGTACAAAGAACAATTTCTGCGTCAGCAGCTGACAAACCAGCTGGAAGGAGGGGATGAGGCATGACAACAGGAAGAAGACTCCTTGCTTACGCACTCCTTTATAAGAAAGTACTGTCTGTTGCCTTGATCTTTCTCATCATTGCAGTAGGTGCTGAACTGACAGGACCATTTATTGGGAAGAAAATGATTGATGATCATATTTTAGGCGTAGAAAAGCCTTATGTCGAGGTCAATGAAAAAACAGACAAAACCGTTTATTACCAGGGAAATAACTATATACGAAGCGATCGATTAGACAGTGATATAGAATCCGGAAAACAAATCAATGTGGTGCAGGTCGGATTCGGTTACTATTTTGTGAATGAGCCGATTCGTTTTGATGGAAACCGAAAGATATCGGGAGATCAGCTTACCATTGAAAATGGAAACGAGCGCGAGACCTATCAAGTACAGCGTTTATCGAAAGAGGAAATTTTCTCTTTTTATGAGCCGGAAATCAGTGGTTTGGTGCAGCTTGTTCTATTTTATCTAGGGCTTCTCGTTATTGCGATTTTCTTTCAATATGCGCAGCATTATCTGTTACAGCGAATAGCCAACCGAATTATTCAAAAAATGAGGGTTGATGTATTTGAGCATATTCAAACACTGCCTATCCGGTATTTTGATAATTTACCTGCTGGAAAGGTCGTAGCGAGGATCACCAATGACACAGAAACCATTCGTGATTTATATGTGACAGTCCTCGCCAATTTCGTGACGAGTGCGATTTACATGATTGGGATTTATATTGCCATGTTTTTATTAAATGTGAAGCTGGCACTCATTTGTTTAGTGGCGGTACCGATTATTTTCCTATGGTCAATGACCTACAGAAAGTTTGCATCGGTGTACAACCACCGCATTCGTTCGATCATTAGTGACATCAATGCCAAGCTAAATGAAGCCATTCAAGGGATGACCATTATTCAAGCGTTTCGCCATGAAAAAGTGACGAAAGAGGAATTTGATGAGCTGAACAACAATCACTTTCGATATCAGCGAAAGATGCTCCATTTAAATTCACTTCTTTCGCATAACTTAGTTAACCTGCTTCGGAATTTAGCCTATGTGGCACTCATTTGGTATTTTGGCGGTGCGTCCTTAAGTGCGACGGGGATTGTGTCGATTGGTGTGCTCTATGCGTTTGTCGATTATTTAAATCGATTATTTCAGCCGATTACAGGCATTGTGAACCAATTCTCGAGATTGGAATTAGCACGGGTTTCCTCGGAAAGGGTTTTCCGATTATTGGATGAGCCAGGAACAACAGTGGAAGAACCTGTTCAGAAGGAAATGGAAGGACACGTTCAGTTCCAAGATGTCACCTTTGCTTATAATGAAGGGAAAAATGTATTAAAGAACATTACGTTCGAGGCCAAAAAAGGCCAGACGGTTGCACTTGTGGGGCATACTGGTTCTGGGAAAAGCTCGATCATGAACTTACTGCTGCGTTTTTATGACATTCAGCAAGGAGACATTCTCATTGATGGAGAAAGCATTTATCGCCAGTCCCGGCAAACGTTGCGGAAACAAATGGGCATTGTCCTTCAAGACCCGTATTTATTTTCCGGAACGATTGCATCCAATGTCAGCTTAGGAAATGAAGACATTAAAAGAGAAACGATTGAAGCATCATTAAAACAAGTAGGCGCAGTAGAGTTATTGAAGCATCTGCCTGAAGGATTTGATGAACCGGTCGTTGAAAAGGGAAGTACTCTTTCCTCAGGGGAACGTCAGTTAATTTCATTTGCTCGTGCACTAGCGTACGATCCAGCGATCTTAATTTTAGATGAAGCCACCGCAAATATTGATACAGAAACAGAAGCGATCATTCAGCGAGCGCTTGATGTCGTCAAAGAAGGACGAACAACTTTTGTCATTGCTCACCGATTATCCACCATTAAGAAAGCCGATATGATTTTGGTTTTAGAAAAAGGGGAGATTGTCGAGCGGGGTAGTCATGATCAACTCATGCAGCAAGAAGGGCTATATGCGCAAATGTACGAACTGCAAAAAGGTGCTGTGGCAAACAGCTGATGAATCACAAAAAGAGCCTATTCATTATGAATGAGGCTCTTTTTATTTGCATAAAAAAGTCGAGAAATCGTTTTAGACCTCGATCTTTACTCGTTATGCGACATTAGTAAGCAATGCCGACGCGTTGATGTACAAATTCCTTCGAATTTAACTGCTGATATAAAAAGTGTGCGGTATCTTCAACTGAAATTTTCTTTCCATCTATAGGGAGAAAATCTTTCTCATAGCGATATGACCGTGTCACTTCTCCGTCTGGTAAATAGGTTGGACAAATAATGGTCCAATCTAAATCAGTCGATTGAAGGAGTTCAAACACTTTGGCATGTTCCTTAGCTGCTCGGGAAGTGGTCCGCCTTGATTCATTTGTTTCAAAACGGTAAAGTTCCGGCTGCTGCCTTGCCTTTAAAATACCTGCTGTACCTATTGTAATAATTCTTGATGTATTTGATTGCTTCATGGCTTGTACGATATGTTCCATTGAAACAGATAATGTATCATCACCATCTGTCGATAGACAGCTCACAACAATATCTGCTCCTTTGATCGTCTCAAGCACATCTTCTCGATTTCTTGAATTGCCGGTGACTTGAAACATACCCGCAAGCATTTCTTCTCGGTTTGTCCGAATCAATGAACGAACGATGTAACGATCATCTACTTGAACGAAACGAAGAAATGCTTGTCCTACACGTCCATGAGCACCGAAAAGAGCTATTTTCATCTGTTCGATCCCTCCACTACATACTATAAGTGAAAAGAACCCAAAATGGTACAACTTTTATGTGATGCTTTTTTTATAAAGATGAAAGGACCGAATACTATGAGCATATTCACATAATAGAGAGATACCTACGAATTGTAGAAGTTCAAAGTTCATACCGGAAATAATGTCCATGAAGATCCGCTCCTTTCTACTCCATGATATGAGCTGGAAAGGAGATTGGTGAGGGGGAATAACAAAAAAAGAAGACACCTTAAGAGGTGCCTTCTATGATCCAGATATGAAATTAAGCTTTTGTTCCACCCATGTGTTGTTGAGCGTAAGACACAAGACGTTTTGTGATTTCTCCACCAACTGAACCGTTAGCACGAGCTGTAGTTTCTGCTCCAAGGTTAACGCCAAATTCAGAAGCGATTTCGTATTTCATTTGATCGATTGCTTGCTCTGCTCCAGGAACTAGTAATTGATTTGAACTATTAGAATTAGCCATGATGTGAATCTCCTTTTTGTATATGATTTTTTATGGTTGGGTTTGCTGGAATCGCACCAGCGAAATGATCAAGTCATTTGCCACTTGGCGAAACCCAATGCAGTAACTTCTTTGTACTAAGTATTATGGTGATTTCCGAAAAAAACATACGAGAAAAGTACATGGTAAATGTTGTTCAACATGCAAAAAAGCCATCACTCAATCATGAGTGATGGCACTGCATATATCTCTTTATTCAGCGGAACGAATGCGGAGCTCCGTATCCGAATCAAAGAAGTGGGCTTTGTTCATATCGATGGCAAGAGGTATAGATTGTCCGGCCTGAACATCGGTACGAGAATCAACACGTGCAATAAAAGACTGACCATCGAGAGAAGAGTAAAGCATCGTTTCTGCTCCCATTAATTCAGCAACTTCTACGTTGGCATCGATCTTTGTGCCCTCAGATGCTTCAATAAACACGGGTTCATCATGAAAATCTTCTGGTCTGATCCCGAGGATGATATCTTTTCCGATATAACCTTGGCTGCGTAATACCTTCATCTTTCCTTCTGGTACACGTATATGCGTTTTTCCAACTGCAATGGAACCGTCAGAGAGCTTTCCTGTAAAAAAATTCATCGCAGGAGAGCCAATGAATCCACCTACAAATACATTCTCTGGATTTTCATATACATCCTTCGGCGCTCCAACCTGCTGAATAAAGCCATCTTTCATTACAACAAGACGAGTAGCCATTGTCATAGCTTCAGTCTGGTCATGTGTGACATAGATAAATGTCGTTTGCAGACGCTGATGAAGCTTAGATATTTCAGCACGCATTTGAACGCGGAGTTTTGCATCTAAATTAGAAAGCGGCTCATCCAAAAGAAAGACCTTTGCATCACGCACAATTGCTCTCCCAAGTGCAACACGCTGTCTTTGACCTCCAGACAGTGCTTTTGGTTTCCTGTCTAAATATTGCTCAAGGCCTAATATTTTAGCGGCATTTCGAACCCGCTCATCAATTTCTGCTTTCGGGAACTTCCGTAGCTTTAATCCAAAAGCCATATTATCGTATACATTCATGTGAGGGTATAATGCATAGTTTTGGAAAACCATTGCGATATCCCGGTCTTTTGGTGCTACATCATTCATCCGTTTTCCGTCTAAAAGAAAATCCCCTTGTGAAATCTCTTCAAGTCCTGCAATCATGCGAAGGGTTGTTGATTTTCCGCACCCAGATGGACCAACAAACACAACAAATTCTTTATCTTCTATATGTAGATTAAAGTTGTCTACTGCTGTTACCTTGTTATCATACACTTTATAAATTTGATTGAGCATCATTTCAGCCATAGATGATAACCTCCCCATTTACTTATTGAAAGCGCTTTACTTGTAAATAAAGTGTATAAAATGGGGAAGCGTCTGTAAATGGACAACGTGCACAACATCTCATTTTCATTTTTGGGCAGGGTGCTCATGTCACTGAATGTTATGAAAGGTCGAGAAGATTCATCATAAAATAGACGGCAGATGCTTCTGGAAAATGTCGTATATCAATTCCTGTTCGCTCAATAAATTTATCAATTCGATATTGAAGGCTGTTTCTGTGAACATATAAAGCTTTTGCTGCCTTAGATGCATTTAAGTTACATTGCATATAAGTCATGAGGGTACGGTAAACGTCCCGATCAAGGACCGCCTCTTTAAAAGCATCTGAAATAGCATGAGAGAGGGCGGATTCATCATAACGTAAGAGTGAGGGTAGACATTGATAAATTGTGCAAATCCCTGACCTAGGCTTAGCTCGCTGCATATGGCCCAAGACAAGCTGCTGTTCTTTTAACAATTTCTTCTGTAAATGTTCATTTGGCAAATGGAGCTGTCCTTGTAAAAAGACTGAGTCTGTTAAAAAGTCACTTGTAATGGCTAGAGACAAATCATATAGCAGCTCTAATTGACTATTTTCTGATGTAGCGTTTGTTTGAATCAGCATCGCTGTATGAGCGCCTGTCCAAATGAAATGAGTTTGTTCGAGGCTGTGGACCACAGCCTCTTTTATTTGCTGCCTTTGTTCTGCTTGATGTGACATTTTAAAATAATATACACGGACGGGGTGCTGAACAGTTAGTGGTTTGTTATCAAAAAGATAGCTGTACCATTTTTGTTCATCCTCAGTCTGCTTTGTGTGAGAAAGATCAATTGGTGTAAGGAAAGTATTGAGAAGAAGTGTTTCTCTAGCTGTAAGCTTTGATTTGTCTACTCCAAATAATTCGCCTTCGTCTGTTTGGTACCAAAGAATTTGATGATCATCTGTAGGGGAGCTGATGATATGCTCTCCGTAAACAAGCTTTAATTTTTCTAACATGGCGAAGCTCCTTAAACAGTTTAATCATAGACATGGAATAGCATTAATTCGTGGATTTCTTCTTTTAATGTTGGTTCGACTTCATGGGGAGGAAGCTGAGAGCCCCATTCAATATCACCTGTTTTGTGGTAGATGCCTTCGTAGTGCGCACCATTGTGAAAAAAGGATATTTTCCAGCCTGGCAATTGTGCTTTTTTAAAGAGAGGTTTCCATTGAAAATGAGAAATCATATCATTATTGCCTCCTTGCTTTTATTGATGAAACAATAAATAAACACGACAATACGGAAACAACCTTGAACTTGATTTTATTGTATCTCATCTGATGAAAAGAGCATAGGAAAAGCATAGATTTCATAGCACCCTCACTTTAAAACGAAAAACATTCAGTAGACGTTTGTATGGTCTGTAGTTGTTGAGGTCGTTTGTGAAAGGTAAGATGCGTAATCCATGATTCTTTTGCCGATCAGCCTTTCTGAGTTTCGCAATGAGACGTGCTGGAAAACCTCGCGGCCAGGACGAGAATTGGCTTCAAACATCCAGATAGCTCCTGTCTGATCAATACCTAAATCAAAACCGATTTCACCAATATGACCGGACATTTTTTCATCAATTACCTGACTAAGCGTGATGGCCGTATAAGAAAGCTGCTCTAAGATTTTGAAACGCTTCTTCTTTTCTGGAAAAACATCATAAAGTGTTCTCACCGAGCCACCATGTGAATGGTGAGTCGTGACGGTGTGATTGCCAGAAATTTTTGCTGCTGCTGCTGTGACTGTCCAATGACCGTACTTATTTTTATTGGTATGGACTCTGAAATCCATTGGTTGATTGTCTATTTGAAGAAGTGCAATGCCTTGTTGAGCCATAAAGTCTTGAACTGCGTGATCTTTCCGGAGATTGGTCACGAAATCCTCTAATGAGTCATATGGAACAGCTCTTCCTTGATTTGAGCATACAATGATTCCATGAGCCTTCTTGTTTAATTGATAAATATCGTCGCCGTGACTGCCGTTTGACGGTTTTAAGTAAATGACCTGATGTAGATGGAGGAGTGTTTCTATTTTATTTAGAGCGTCCACCGGGTCCAATTGTATGGAATGTGGAAGAAAAGGACATGTTTTTTCATCTGTTAACAGTTGTTCATGAATATCCCATTTGTTAAAAAAATGAGGGTTGAACCAAGGAATATCATAGTCTTGAGTGAGTTTGCGTTTTGTTTCTTGAATGAATGCTGACTGAGCAGCCTTTCTACTTGGAAGACGGTCGTAAATGACTGAAGGCAGGGGCATCTGTTTTTTAACCCATGTTTGCTGTTGGTACAACAATCCTTCTACCATTCCTTTATCCCAATCAATAGAATGAGTACCAAAAAGATAGGCAAAACCGGCATGTTGTTTGAAAGAGCGCAGCAGTTTGATAAAAAAGTCTGATCTCGTTCCGAGTGGCTGCGTGCTTTGCTCAAAACCTGCGGTGAAAATACCAAGCAGTGGCCCTAAAAACAGGGTATGATCAATGGCGATCACATCAACTTTTGATTGATAAGGAATTCGTAAATCTCTATATAGATCTTCTGATAATAAAATTTTCTTCGGATGTTGATGATAGGAAACGGTGAAGTCATCTATTAAACGGGAACCTAAAGCAAGAGAATAGATCGCCTCCTGCTGTTTAAAACGGACGGGAAGATGAATTGTTTTTTCACTTGTGGGATGAGGAGCGATGATGCAGCGATTTTTGTTCATAAGATACCTCCTTCGGTTGAGACTTCATCGATTGGGCATGTGCAAGAATGGTACGAATCAAATGATTTTCCTTGTCAGGATAAGCTTTTAAAAAAGCGGATCGCCCTGGTTTTGATCTTATATTTGATATGAAAAGCCTGCCTTCACTTGTATGGAGTAAGTCTACAGCGAATTCAAAGCAAGGGGAAAGGGTTTTATCTATATATGCTGGCAGAGATGCTTGAATGGATGCAATATCATCTAAAAGAAGTTCTTTGATGTGCGGCTGCAAGGTGTTTAGATAGTGATCAAAGCCTATCATGGCTGCTGATTTTTGTGTAATGCTTAAATGACTATTTTCTGTAGGTGATTTTGTGTGAATTCCTATGCGATTCCACTGATTTTGTGAATCTTTCATCAGGAAAATCCTTATTTCATTGAATAAAAAGTCTTTTTCATCACTCGTCTGAAAAAATTGAAGGAAATATCGGCCTACATATTTTTTACACCAGCGCTCTATATCTGATGGACGCGAAAATGTGATGACTTGCTCGGGACTTAGCTGAACAGTGAAAGTGTTGTCTTTTAAGAAAATGAAGTAAGTAGATGCTGCATGGTGTTGAGAGAGCGGCTGCATTTTACAATAACCGTCTTTCCTTAACATGCTGAGAAGGTCTGATGTCTTTTTTAATAATGAGCAGACAGGTAAATATGGCTGTAAAGCAGGGAGAAGGCGGAGCTGCTCGAATAGCATCATTTTATTTGAAATACCTGTATTCAAAAAATCTGTTTTCGGATACTTTTTCAGCCAATCCATGATTGGTTTTGCTTTTTTAGATTGTGCGTCATGCTTGTAAAGGCATCGATCGTAAATCAAGTCAGGAATCTCAAATTCTGCTGCGACGAATCCATGACCATTCGTATATGTTTGACCTTGTATCAAATTTGAAGCCGGCTTTAAATCAAGTGGTGTAAAACGGACAACCTTTAAACCATAAGCAGGGGCAGCTTTGGCTAGCCCACGTGTGAATGCCTCTTCATACTTCGGTGAAAGGGTCACAATACCTAATGTTGATGTCATTAAAAAACACCTTCTTTTCAACTTCTTTTTTTACCAGCAGAAAAACACTTTTTCATGATTTTACATAAAGATTGCGCTCCTTTATCATTACGACAGATCGATTGATCATATGTCTAGCAGCATGCTTCATTTGCTTGGGAACTTGACAACAACTATAATACGTATAGGTTAAAACAATAAACATCGGGTGTTATTTGAAAGGTTGATGACGACTTTGAATATATTCACAACGTTTATCTTTATGATTGTGATAGGCGCAGTCATTGGAGCAGCAACAAACCATCTTGCGATTAAAATGCTTTTTCGCCCTTATAAGCCGTATTACTTATTCGGGAAACAGCTTCCTTTTACACCAGGGCTCATTCCGAAAAGAAGAGACGAAGTAGCCAAGCAGGTTGGTGTCATGGTGATGGAGCATTTGCTCACGCCAGAAGGTATTCAAAAGCGATTTGAATCATCGGAGGCAAAGCAAGAAATCTTACATACAGTCCATCGATATATTGACAAAGGCGCTGAAATGGAGATAACAGTGCTATCTTTGCTTGAAAGCTTCGGCGTATCACAGGCTGACGTCAAAGCAGATGAATGGATCCATGAGTGGTCTGATCATAAGCTCAATTCACTACTTGAAAATTATAATGAGCAAACTTTATCTGAATTGCTTCCGCTAGATGTGGAAAACAAAATATCTTCAAAAATTCCAGATGCAGCAGATTATATTTTAAAGAGAGGGATTCATTATTTTGAAAGTGAGGAAGGAAAATCAAGACTCGGTAATATGATTGATGATTTCTTAAAAGAAAGAGGAATGCTCGGCAGTATGGTCCAAATGTTTCTAGGAAATTCAAGCTTAATTGATCGGGTACATCCTGAAATCATCAAATTTTTAAGAAACGCAGAGACAAAAAGGTTTTTATCAGATTTGCTTGTTCAAGAATGGGACAAGGTGAAGCAGTTCTCTCTACATGAGCTTGATGAAAGATGGAATGTGAAGGAACTTATGTTTAGCGTGAAAAACCAATTGCTTTCTCATTTCTCAACAAAGCTGATATTAGACAAACCAGTTGGTGCATATGTCAGTGCTGTAGCGGATGATCTTAAAACACACGTTGCACCAGTACTGATTCAAAAGGGGATCAGTGCGGCATCAAATGTTTTAGAGGATCTGCTTGCAAAGCTGCAATTTGAAGACATCATTCGTGAACAAATTGAACTTTTCCCGCTAGAAAAAATGGAAGAGCTTGTCGTCAGTATTTCCAATAAGGAGCTCAAGATGATTACATTCTTAGGCGGTCTTTTAGGCGGATTGATCGGCGCAATCCAAGCAATCTTTGTCACGCTATTTTAAGACAGACTAGAGAAATTTTGATGAATTCATTGTATATATGTGAAACGAAAGCCATAGTTTGTTATAGTGGAGTGGTGTCCGCCGATCATATCGGTGATAACGGATAGAAAGGAGACATAACATGTCTGTAAATGTTTATGATGTTGCATATGACCTTGAAAAAGCACTGCGTCATAGCGAAGAATATTCAACTTTAAAAAATCTTTATGATGAGGTAAACGCGGATGAATCCTCTAAAAGAATGTTCGATAACTTCCGTGACATTCAAGTAAACCTTCAACAAAAACAAATGACTGGTCAAGAGATCACACAAGAAGAAGTGGAGCAAGCTCAAAAAACAGTGGCACTTGTTCAACAGCACGATAAAATCTCGCAGTTGATGGAAGCAGAACAACGTGTGAGTGTTCTCATCGGAGAATTAAATAAAGTGATCATGAAGCCTCTTGAAGAGCTTTATGGGAATCCAGAAGAAAATTAATGAAAAGGGCGATGATATTCGCCCTTTTTTTATTTCACATGTTCCCTGTCCAACTTTTCAAAAAAAGGTTGTCGAAGCTCATAAATTTTGCGATAATACTTATATTGAAAGTGCTTTCAAATGAGCGCTCTCATGGGACAATTGGGTGCGTTTCACTTGGGATTTATGGCGATTAGCCAAACGAGAGAGAAGCGCTTCTGGGAGAAACACAAAGCATAAGGGGATCTGATATAAGCAATGCTTTGGTGTGTGAAAGATAAGGGGATCATGGGGAGCTTCATCACCTCATTGTGACGCATCCAAACCATACATAAAAAAAAGCCTAGGGGTAGGCTTTTTTTATTTGCAAAAGATTCATAACACACAGGGCTCTTTCAACTGCATGTTCTAAAGCACCAAGCTAGGGCATATCCTCATCGTAAGTACAGTCATCAAGAAGGGGGATGCCTCAGTGTCAAAAAAATTACTTGCACTCAATATAGATGGAACGTTACTTCGTTCCAATGGAAAAATCCATTCCGCTACAAAAGAAGCTGTGGAATACGTGAAGAAAAAAGGGGTTTACGTGACGCTTGTCACCAACCGGCATTTTCGTTCCGCACAAAAAATTGCCAAGGCGTTGAAGATTCCAACGTCAACCCTTGTAACGCATAGTGGTGCATTTATCGCGAATAAACTCGATGAGCCGCTTCATGTGAAGAAACTAACGGAAGAAAAAACATTTAATCTTGTACAAATTCTTGAAAGCTTTGATTGTAATGTTCGCTTGCTGCATGAAAAATTCTCGATTGGCAACCGGAAAAAAACGCAGTCACAGCTGATGGGAAAGACGTTGATTCATCCATCTGATCCAATTTTCTATCCCGTGCAATTTGTTGAATCGCTAAGTGATATGCTGATGGATGAACCGGTCAGTACACCAGTGATTGAAGTATATTCAACGGCAGAGCTGCAGCCTGAAATTCACCGAACCATTCAACAAGCTTTTCCATCTGTCGATCTTATTCGGATCAGTGATGAGAAAATGAATATTGTATGCAAAGGCGTATCGAAAGAAGCGGGGCTTTCTCTTTTGACCTCAGCATTAGATTTGACTTTAGAAGATACGGTGGTCATTGGGCAGGGAACAGATGACATCGCAATGCTTGAATTGGCTGGTTTAGGCGTTGCGATGGGAAATGCACCTCATTCTGTTAAGCGTAAAGCCGATTGGGTGACACGTTCGCACGATGAACAGGGAGTCGCTTATATGATCAAAGAATACTTTAGAATGCAGCAAAGAGAAGGATTCTTACATCAATTCGATATTAAACGATAATATAGGCGAAGGCCCTGTCAATCAAGAAATGGCAGGGCCTTCAACTGTTCCAGTCATTGCTTTTCCTACATAGATTTTGTAAAATGAAACAAGTTTGAAGATAAAGGTGATACGATGCGAATTTTAATTAAAGGGCTGTCAGATGAACGATTTCATCGCCCGCTTGTCAATATAGCCAATTTATTTGAAGAAGATAGTGAAGTGCTGTTTGATCCAGATGAATTGCATGATGGACTAGTCATGGAGTTTAGCTGGAAAGAAGAAAATGGCATAGTGGAGGCATCTGGTCACATCGCTGGATTAGACATCACTAGTCGTTTTTCGCGAGACGTCCCAGAGGGCTTGAATGACAAGGAGCGCTGGAAGCAAATCAAAAACACAGTGCTGTCTGTTTATTTACATCTGCTTCAGGAGCACACAGGAATGACGCAAAAGTGGGGTATTCTCACAGGGATACGTCCTACAAAATTACTTCATAAGATGCTGAGAGAAGGTATGACAAAGGAAGATGCGCATGCCGCGTTAAAGCGTGATTATTTGATTCATGATGAAAAAATCAATTTGATGCAGGAGATTGTTGACCGTCAGCTTCAAGCGATTCCTGACCTGTATGACCTTCAGCAGGAAGTAAGTATTTATATTGGTATTCCTTTCTGCCCAACAAAATGCGCTTATTGCACGTTTCCTGCTTATGCGATTAAAGGACAAGCTGGAAGAGTGGGAACGTTTTTGTTTGGTCTTCATTATGAGATGCAAAAAATCGGGACTTGGCTAAAAGAACATGGGATCAAAGTGACGACCGTTTATTTTGGCGGAGGTACGCCGACGAGTATCACTGCAGAAGAAATGGATTTGCTGTATGAAGAAATGTATCGCTCGTTCCCTGATGTGAAACATATACGGGAAGTGACTGTCGAAGCAGGACGTCCTGATACGATTTCGCCTGATAAGCTAGAGGTGCTAAACCGATATCATATTGACCGGATTAGTATCAATCCACAATCGTATGAGAATGAAACACTGAAAGCCATTGGCCGGCACCATAGTGTAGAAGAAACGATTGAAAAGTATCACTTATCAAGACAGTATGGCATGAATAATATTAATATGGACTTAATTATTGGTTTGCCGGGAGAAGGGCTAAAGGAATTCCAGCATTCCTTGCAACAGACTGAAGAACTTAAGCCTGAATCTTTAACTGTGCATACGCTCTCCTTTAAAAGAGCGTCTGAGATGACGCGCAATAAGGACAAATATCAAGTAGCTGACCGAGAAGAGATCACACGTATGATGGATGAAGCGGTCGCTTGGACGAAAGCACATGACTATCATCCTTATTATTTATATAGACAAAAAAACATCTTAGGAAACCTTGAAAATGTCGGGTATTCATTAGATGGACAGGAAAGTTTGTATAATATCATTATTATGGAAGAAGTGCAGACAATCATTGGGATTGGATGCGGTGCTGCTAGTAAGTTTATTGATCCACGTTCAGGAAAAATTACGCAATATGCCAATCCAAAAGATCCAAAATCATATAATGACCGTTATGAACACTATACTGAAGAGAAAATTCAGTTTCTTGAGTCATTATTTGTTCCTCATGTTTAAACACTGCGGTGACGCAGTGTTTTTTTCATTTGTAAAAGGGTATATAAGTGATAAAAAGTTAAAGCAGGTGTACATATGATTGATGTGATCGGAATTGGGATTGGGCCTGCCAATTTAGGTTTGGCGGCTTTGTTAGCGGAGTATGAAGATGTTTCATGCTGTTTTTTTGAACAGGAGACTGAATTTGCCTGGCATCCTGGTATGCTGATCAAAGGAACGGATTTACAAGTCTCCTTTTTAGCTGATCTTGTGACGATGGCGAATCCAAGGAGCAGATATACATTTTTAAATTATTTACATGAATCAAATAGACTTCACCGGTTCTATACATTTGAACAGTTTGACATTCCGCGAAGAGAATTCAATGAGTATTTGTCATGGGTCGCAGGTGAATTAGATAGCTGTCAATTTGGCATGAAGGTAGAGGAAGTGACGGACTGCCAAGGTGGTTATCTTGTGAAAGTCCGGCGATTGAAGGATGGATCGCTTTCTGAGTATCAGGCAAAGCATGTCGTGCTCGGAACAGGGAGCAAACCGATGATTCCTGTCGATGTGCCTGATGCTGCACTGCCATATGTGGCCCATAGCAGCCGGTATTTAGAACAACAGAAAGAACTTCATGAAGCTGAGGCGGTGACGGTCATTGGCTCTGGGCAGAGTGCAGCCGAAATCTTCTTAGACCTGCTTCAGCATCAGAAGAAAGGGCAACAGCTATCTTGGTTTACGCGATCTAGTGAATTTAGAGAGCTGGAGACGGCTGAGCTTGGTCAGGAGCTGTTTACACCAAAGTACGTTGAATATTTCCATTCGCTTCCTTATGAAGAACGAATGAACACATTACCTAGGCTGACTGGATTAAGAAATGGGATAGATGCATCGACACTCTCACGCATTTATCAGGAATTGTATCATCGGTCTGTTTCAGGCGAAGAGCCATCTGTGATTATTCAGCCAATGACCGAGCTTGAAGCCATACAGGTGGAGGAGAATCAGTCCCTGAAGCTACACCTAAAGCAGTGGCAGTTAAAGAAAAAAAAGAATATAACAGTAGATCGTGCCGTATTGGCTACAGGGTATACACCGAATATCCCGGCATGGTTTAGTGCGTATGAACCTTTAATTGAATGGGAAAGTGAAGAGCATTTTAAAGTGACAGAAGACTTCAGGCTTGTGTTCAAAGACAAGCGTCCGCATCATTTCTTTACATTCACGCACCTAGATCACTCTCATGGAACAGCGGCGACCAATTTAAAACTATCCATCTACCGCAACCAGAAAGTGATTCAAACCATTCGCGGGGTCAAAGAAGCGCCAGTTAAGCAAGAAACAGCCTTTCAGCAATTTGAATAAGAGATAAAAAGGGCCCCAAGCATAAGGCCCTTTTTCATTAGATTCGTTTCTTTTTTCACTTTTGGCTTTTCTGTTTGCCATTTGAACACTTTGTTCAGAATTTGATAAATTCGCTTAGATTCCTTCGTCACTAGTGGACCTAATATCGCAAGGATTAAGACGTACAATGCAGCAAATGGCTTTAAGGTAGCGGCAAGTCCGCCCGCAATACTCCCAGGAAGATCATTTTCTTTCATATTCATTTTATCCCTCCAAATATGATAGGTTGTGATTTTCATATCGTAATACGGATGAAATAAAATGAATCAGTATGGATCATTTGATTGACACATAATGGGGATCGCACACTTTATTTTCAAAAAACGTAGATCAATCGATAACGCAGCTGATGGAGCAGGCTTTAGAGGGAAAACCTTTGAATCAGCCAGTGATAATCTGTCCTTTAATAGAATAGAAGAGGCATATTTTTTGAAAATAGAGGTGTTTTCACAGCGTGTATTTCTTCATCGGAGATGGATGGAGAAATAAGACTAGGTGTGCTCGTTTCTGCTTGTGTAGCAAAAACGACATTTGAAAAAGGAGAAAACATGACGATGAAACTAACCAATATGAATAGGGAACGCCTTATCAACCATCCTCCCCCTTTCATCATCAATTTCTTTCCTCATTTACTATATAAAAATATATTTTTTGTTTCAACAATTATGCTTATTTTGGTATCAACTGATCTTGAAATTTTTTACGCAGAGGAAAAGGGATTATTCGGGTTGAAATGGAAGTAAGTTGTGTGTTTAAAAGAAAAGGGGGATGCATGATGACATATATCAATTGTCAGCTAGACGGGGATATTTTTGAAATCGTTTTCAACAGACCAGATGCTTACAATTCATTTCATGTGGACATGTTTGCTGAATTCAAAGAGGCATGTGATGCGGCGGAGGAAAGTAGTGCAAAAGTCGTTGTGATCAAGGGTGTGGGAAAAGGATTTTCAGCAGGCGGAGATATTGGCATGATGCTTAAGCAGGAAAATGAAGAAGATTTCCATCGTGTGATGGATCTGATCGAGGGGATTACGCTTTCTCTTGCCGGTATGAAAAAAGTGACGATTGCTCTTGTCCACGGGTCAGCGGCAGGCCTTGCTTTTAGCTTTGCTTTAAGCTGTGACTACTTGTTTATGCATCAAGATGCAAAGCTCGCCATGAATTTTAATGGAGTAGGCTTAATACCAGATGGCGGAGGACACTTTTTCCTTACAAAAAGAGTCAGTGAACAAACCGCGAAACAATTGATTTGGAGCGGACAAAAGCTTCCTGCTGAAGAAGCGCTAAAGCTGGGCCTTGCAGACGGCGTGTTTCAAGAGGAAGTCGATGCGTATCAAAAGGTATGTGTGAAGCCGTTTATGAACATGCCGCTTCAAGCATTTATCGAGACAAAGCTAATCTATTTCCAGCAGTCAGAATCACAGCTATTAGCCGTTCTTCAAAAGGAGAGGGCAGCACAGGCAAGGCTGAGGCAAAGTCATGATCATAAGGAAGGCATTCAGGCCTTTTTAGAAAAAAGACGACCTGTGTTCCAGAATGTATAAACGGATGTGATGCCGGCGAATGCCGGCTTTTTTAACGTTCAAATAAAAGTAGCTTGCCTGCATCATCAACGAGCCGATGAGAATGCTTCGTGTATTGCTGTTCGATTAAGCGATGGCGACCTAATTCCTTTGCCTTTTCATCACTATCCGTTGTGATTTTTTCATTTAATAAAGTCTCACCCGATGGGTCAAATACAGTTAAAAAGTATGTCTTCTCCATTCCTCATCTTCCTTTCCTCTACTTGTCTATGTAATTAAACAAGGAATAAGATAAAACCTCTTTTTTAGCCCTTAAAAATGTGTTTTTTAGAATGAGAGTGATAGAACGTGCATTCGCAAAAATGGCATGATAAAATATGGACAATGACAGTATCGGACAAGGAGATAGACGTTTGACTAAGCTCACCTTTATTCATGCCGCAGATTTACATTTAGACAGTCCATTTGCAGGAATGTCGAATATCCCTAGCTTACCCTTTAAGCGGCTCAAAGAAAGTACATTTCAAAGTGCGAAGAATATGTTTGATCTCGCCATTGCTCGAGCAGTAGACTTTGTGCTGCTGAGTGGAGATTTATTTGACGAATCCAACCGTAGCCTGAAAGCACAGCTGTTTTTAAGAAATCAGTTTCTAAGACTGCAAACTCAAGGGATTGAAGTCTTTATTATTTATGGTAATCATGATCATTTAGGCGGTGAATGGACACCGATTGAGTGGCCTGAGAATGTGCACGTTTTTTCAACCAGTACCCCAAGTGAGCAATCCTACTATAGAGGAGATCAGCTTGTCGCAAGTATTTATGGATTTAGCTACAAGGAGCGTGCTGTCTATGAAAATATGACCTCACATTACGTCAAAACGACAGATGCTGCCTTTCACATTGCGATGCTTCACGGTACATTAGCTGGACAAGAAGGTCATGACGCGTATGCACCTTTTCAGCTTGAGCAGCTCGTTTCCCGAGATTTCGATTATTGGGCGCTTGGACATATACATAAGAGAGCCCTTCTGCATGAAGACCCGTTGATTATTTACCCTGGTAACATGCAGGGCAGACATATAAAAGAAACAGGAGAGAAAGGCTGTTACGTTGTGCAACTCTCCGAGGATTCTGCGACAGCGGAATTTATGAGCTGTGTAGATGTGATGTTTGAGACACTTGCAATAGACATCACAGAGACGGTTCATATGACGGATCTTGTGATACTTGTGGATAACAAAATCAGTGAACTGAAAAAGGATGGCGTCCCTCATTTTGTGAAAATTGAATTGACGGGTGAGGCACCACCTTACTTTGAGCATACGCAGCTTGAGTTGGTTGAGGAGCTCATGATCGTTCTTCATGAACAGGAAGAAGATGAAGATGTATTCGTTTGGGTGATCTCGATTGATTGCCGAACAAATGAGGATGTCGCCTATCCAGAAGATTCTTTTTTAAAGGAACTCACTGCTGAAATTTCACAGTTTGAGGCATATGAAGAGCTTCTATCACCGATCAAGCGTCACCCAACCTATAGAAAGTCAGGCAAAACTCTCACAAAAGAGGATGAGGTGGATATAAAAGAAGAAGCACAAAGGCTGCTGACAGAACAGCTAAAGCAATTATGAGAAAAGGAGAGGCACAATGAAAATACGTTCACTCCATATCGCCCATTTCGGGAAATTTTCAAATCGGACCTTTCACTTTTCTGATGACGGTTTTCAGCTAGTTTACGGCCTGAATGAATCGGGGAAAACGACATTGAAAACGTTTATTGAATCGATGTTATTTGGTTTTCCGAAAAACAAGATGTACAAGACGAAACAGGGTTCTTTTTATGGCGGTTCCCTCACTTGCCAAGATGACGAGTTAGGCGTTATTCACATTGAGAGAACATCCGACCGCGGTGGTCAAGCACAGGTGTTTTTACCGAATGGTGAAGTGAAAGACGAAGCTTTTCTACAGACACTTTTAAAGGGAACGGATCGCAGATTATATCAATCAATCTATTCATTTGATGTGTTCGGACTGCAAAATGTCCAAGCCTTAAATCAGGATCAGATAGGCGAATTTCTACTTTTCTCAAGTTTATTTGGCTCAGATGCAGCCACCAAGATGGATAGCAGGCTGCTAAAGCAGCAGGAGCAGCTGTTTAAACCAAATGGTCGCAAGCCTGAATTAAACCAGCAGCTTGATCATTTAAAAGAGCTAACAGGTCAGCTGAAACAAGCGAGATTGATAGAAGGTAGCTATACCGAAAAGAAACGGGAGCAATCTGAATTAACGGAGACTATCGAAAAGCTTCAAAATGAAATGAAGCAAGCAGAAGAACACCTTCAGAAACTGACTGAATCCATTCAAGTGTATCCCATGATTGAGAAAAAAGTGGACTTGAAAAAGGAATTAGCCAGCTATCCAGACCGGGTCAAACGTTTTAGAGCAGAAACAGAGCATGAGCTGGATAAACTAGAATCACACCTTCACCCGAAAAAGGCTCAATTGACTGCACTGAAACAGAAGTTAGAACATTTGCAAACCTCACTCGTACAAGTTCAACCGCTCTATGACAAAGATACCTTAATGGAGATGAAACGAGTTGTAGATGAAGCATCTAATGCTGAGCTTGTGAAAAAGCGCATAGCAGGGTGTCGAGCAAACCGTGATTCATTGAAACAAAAAATCGACGAAGCGGTAGCAAAGCTAAAGTGGGAGCGCCCGATAAAGCTCGAACAAATCGACGATTCGCTTGAATTTGAGTGGGAATTAAAGGAGACTGTCACTCAATACGTCCGTCTCATGGACAGAAAGGCACAGTTAGATGAACGATTTGATCACGCAAGACATGAGCTGGACGAAGCAGAAGCCGCTTTAAAGGGATTAAAGGAACAGCAAGTGAGACTGCACGGAACAGAAGATGATGCGAAGGGGACAAGAACGAAAAAGAAACCGATTCATTCCCGGTCGTGGTTATTCCGAGGCTTGATCGCATTTGATGTGGTGTTTCTGTGTGTTCTATTCTTTTTAACAGAGTGGTGGATCACGCTCTTGTTTGCGGGATTTTCTGTTTTTCTCTTCTTTGTCATTTACTCATTCAGTCAAATGAGCCCTATGAAACAAAGAAGCGGCGAAGACGCCTTAGATTCCTTTCAAGTGCAGGCAGCTTCAGCTGAAACACTTATGAGGCAGAAGGAGCTGCTGTACGAAAGAATCATCCGGCAATATGAAGACTGGGAGCTAGAGCTAGAGCCTGTCCAGCAGCAAGTAGAGGAAAAGAAGAGACAGCTTGGCTTGTCGTCTGAGCTTTCTTTCCTAGTAGAGGCCTTCCATATTCTAAAACAATTAAAAATGAATACAGCGGCATATGAGGAGCTTCAGCGTGAAATAGATGTGCTCTCCGATCAGCAATCGATTTATGAGCGCAAGGTTTCAGCGTTAAGCAGTCTCCTTCAAAATAAGGAAGGAACTATTCAGGAGAATATTTCAGCCTTTCAAGAGATATTGAAAGATGAGGCGAAAAGAGAAAAAGAACGCCAGACATTACATGTATCCATTCAACATGCGATGCAGCAGCTCTCGACACTAGAAGGTGAAATTCAATATTACGAAAAACAAACTGACGAGCTTTTTCGTCAAGTAGAAGCAGAGTCCAAAGAAGATTACCAAGTGCTTTCTCATCTATCGAAAGAATACCGGAAACGGCTTTCTGAGCTGCAGCAGCTGAATCAAGAGCTTCATAGAAGCGGTTGTTTTGATGAGGAGGAATGGATTATTCATAAAGGACTATCTCTCCTTGAGGAGGAGTGTGCAGAAGCAAAGCAGCACCTTCATGACGTTCAATTGAATGCGGAGAATATGGAAAAGCGTTTAGCAGAACTAGCGGTGGAAATCCGGCAAATAGAAGCTTCTGGAACAGTGTCTGATTTGACTCATCAGCTTGCCGCAGAGCAGGAGCATGCGAAGCACCTTGCAAAAAAATGGGCGGCCATTCAGCTTGTCCGCTCCGTCATACGAGAAAAATTGAATGAGCATAAAGAAACAAGGCTGCCTGCATTGCTTCAAACAGCCTCTAGTTTTATTCAACCGTTAACAAATGATCGTTATGAAGCGATTTTATTTTCACCTGAAGATGACTTGCTCATGGTGAAAAGAATGGATGGACGAATATTCCGTCCTGAGGAGCTTTCACAGGCAACGTGTGAACAGATCTATCTGGCGATTCGTTTTGCGCTTGCTTTGTCTCATCAGCAAGATTGTCAGCTTCCGTTTATGATGGATGACAGCTTTGTTCATTTCGATCACGTTCGTCTAGGCAGAGTGCTGGAGATGATGGACGAGCTCACACGCTTTGAAACACAGCTGTTTTATTTCACCTGTCATGAGCATATGAAGCAAGCAGCAGAAGATGGACAGGTTACGAGTTTAGTTGTTGAATGATTGACAAATAATGACTTATGTTATACTTATATGAGCAGAAACATGGAAGGAGCTTTTATTGAATGGCTAAAGGGATCATGACCTATGATGTCGGCGAACAAGTTGACCTGCATTTATTAATTAAATCATCTACTAAAGGGATTGCGAGTAATGGCAAACCATTTTTAACGTTAATTCTTCAAGATCAAAGTGGAGATATTGAGGCGAAACTATGGGATGCGAAGCAGAATGATGAACAAACCTATGCCGCACAAACCATTGTGAAGGTAGTAGGCGATATTCATCATTATCGCGGGAGGAATCAGCTGAAACTTAGGAATATACGCCCTGTTGCTGAAAATGAGCAAATTCGAATCGATGATTTTCTCGAAACAGCTCCTATTCCAAAACATGATATGATGGATACGATTATGCAATATATCTTTGATATGAAAAACCCTAATATACAGCGTGTCACAAGACATTTGCTGAAAAAATATGGACAGGAATTCGCTGACTATCCAGCAGCGACAAAAAACCATCACGAATTTGTCTCTGGTCTTGCTTATCACGTGGTGTCTATGCTGCATTTGGCTAAATCAATTGTGGATCTATATCCATCACTAGATCGAGATCTTTTATATTCAGGCATCATTCTTCATGATTTAGGAAAAGTCAAAGAGCTTTCAGGCCCAGTCTCAACCACCTATACTGTGGAAGGCAATTTAATTGGTCATATTTCGATTATGGTGACAGAAATTGCGAAAGCTGCTGAAGAGCTTGGCATTGATTCAGAAGAAATTCTGATTCTACAGCACTTAGTACTAAGTCATCACGGCAAAGGAGAGTGGGGCAGCCCGAAACCACCAATGGTGAAGGAAGCCGAAATTCTCCACTATATTGATAATTTAGATGCGAAGATGAATATGATGGATCGTGCGCTTGAGCATGTGAAGCCAGGAGAATATACAGAACGTATTTTTGCGCTAGAGAATCGTTCATTTTATAAACCAACCTTTCACGAATAACCATGTCAAAACGTCCGCTTATGCGGGCGTTTTTTTCATAACTTGTCTTCTTCTCGCATAAGCATGTAACACAAAGGAAGAGAGCTGTTCTGAAAAAAAGGAGGCGATGAAAAAATGTTGTTTTTTCCATGGTGGGTGTATGCATGTATCATTGGCATTATTTTCTGTGCGTATAAATTAATGACAACGGCCAAAGAGGAGCAAGAGATTGATCAATCCTTTATTGAAAAGGAAGGAGAAATTTTTATCGAGCGAATGGAGCAAGAAAGAGAGCGCAGACGACAGGGACAGCAAATGAAAAGATCCCAAGATACGGCGGCACAAGAAGATCACTCGATTGCTTAATCAGGTGATATAAAAATCCCTCTGCCCGATCACGGCAGAGGGATTTTTTGTGATTATTGGTTTTGTTGTGGTTGTTGATTTTGTGCGGGTTGTTGAGACTTTTCTTTGAATGTGTTTTCAAGTTCTTTATCTTTTACTTTCACATCGGCATCTTTCACCAATTTGTTTAAGATCGTTTGGATTTCATTTGTGTCTGCTTGTTTTTGATTAAGTAGTTCTTTTTTCAAGTCTGCTTTCATGTCATCGTATTTACCGCGTTCTTCGGTCTTTTTAATGATATGGTAGCCGAATTGTGATTTCACTGGTTTGCTGATTTCATTCACTTTTAGTTTGAATGCAGCTTTACTGAAGTTCTCGTCCATTTGACCTTCTTTTGCGAACCAGCCTACATCGCCGCCTTGTGCAGCTGAAGCGGTATCAGTTGAATATTCAGACACAACAGCATCCCATTTTTCACCTTTATCTAATTTCTTTTCCACTTCGTCAGCTGTTTTCTTATCAGCTACTAAAATGTGGCTTGCGCGGATTTTCCCTTTTAGGTCATCGTAATACGCTTTTACTTCTTTATCAGTGATTTTGATGTTAGCTTTGGCAGCCTTTTGAGTCAGCAGCTCATATTTCACTTGATCTTTGATGTAATCTTTTCCGAATTCATCTTGAAGTTGTTTTAAACGATCTTCACCAAGTGTCTTTTTATATTCTTCCATTTTCTTATCAATTTCTTTATCAGATACTTTGTATTTGTCAGCAAGAACCTTTTGTTGAACAAGTAGATTTAAAGCATCTCCACCTGCTTGTTTCTTAAGAGTCGTATAAAGCTCTTCTTTTGTGACATCTCCTGATTTTGTTGTTGCGATGACATCTTTATCACCGCTACTGCATGCGCCAAGAGTTAAAACACTAACTGCTGTTACAGCTGCTAAAGCCATTTTTTTCATTCAAAAAACACTCCTAATCTTTCCAATTTATTTATCATTGCTTGTATCATAACATATTGTGACACGCTGTAAAAAGAAATGCAAATGGGAGGGCATTCGTCTAGTCAAAAATTTGCGCGCTACATACACATATAGTGATCACAAAAAGGAGGCTGAATTATATGGGAGCAGGATATTCTAATGGGTTTGCTTTATTGGTCGTGCTATTCATTTTGCTGATCATCGTTGGTGCAGCATATCTTTATTAATTAAATCGCTGTGACAGAAAGGAGCCGTCCTGCCATGCGTGCGGGCGGTTCTTTTTTCAAACGATGACAGGTGCCTAAACGTTTTCAATTTTATAGCATACACTGAGCTTAGAACAGAGGAAGAACTGGCAGGAGGTGTTTTTTACATGGGAGGAGAAGTCTTCGCTGGCGGTTTTGCACTAGTCGTCGTGTTATTCATCTTATTGATCATTATCGGTGCATCTTGGATTTGCTAATTAATGAATATACACAAAAAGCTGCCCTCAAACTGGCAGCTTTTGCTTTGATCTTAAATAGATATGGTAATTTCAACAAATGATGAGATCAGTAAGATCAGTATCGATACATTGATAAAGCGAAACACCTTATCTTGCCGTTCTTCAGGAATCTCTCTGACAAGGCATAATGTATTAGTAAGCCTGTTTATTGAATACACAATAAACGCGGCAAAGACGATGAAGTAAAATAAAACTATCGGAGATCCCCCCTCTCTATGCTATTCCCATACTACATTACCAAATTTTTTATGAAAAAGATAGAAGTTGGCTTTAAAAACCTCATGATGAGGATGTTTGGTCAACTAAAATATCAAACTCGTCTTGGGCTTGATCGATGATGCAGGATTTAGGTGCTTTGAGCAGTTTCCATGCAAATAAAAAGTCAGGCAAACAATAGCCTGCATGAATACTTGCGATGATGATAAAATAGTGTGCATACATAGGAAACGCCACACCTAACACAAAGTAAACCGGTGAAATCACACAAAATGGACTGAGAAGTGAATAAAGCATGATGTTCTTTGGTACACGCTGCCAGCAATTGCGTTTAAATAGCGTCATTTTTTTCTTGTTTTTCATCACTGGGATCAAGTGAACCACGCGGTGGACAAGCAATGTCACAAGTAAAAGCATCGCAAAAAGCGGTGCGTTGTGACTGCTTAGTCTCGTTTCAGGATGAGTCAGTTGAAAACATAAAAAAGCCGTAATGAAAAAAAGTATAGCAAGACTTATGGCTGAAATCAGCAGTCTTGTATAACCATAATCCTTTTCAAGATTAATGGTTTTCCAACAATTCATTTTTCATCCTTCCAATCTTAAAAAACTAATTGAATATCTCAAGATAATTTACTCTTCCTGAGGATAAAAATCAATGGTTTTCATGAAAAAAAATAAAATGTTGTGTTCACATGGAATAAAGAGAGGAAACTTTGGATTTTTCAAGAAAAAAAGACAGAAGAGGGAGGTTCGTCTCTTTCGTCAATGAGTAATTTCGGCTAGAATAGAAAGACTAAGAGAAAGAGGGAACGTACATGAGTATTGAGGAACGAATGAGCCAGCTCGAATATTATATGGAACTTTTGCTGACGGCGACCGATATGAGCCGTTATCCATATTATGCATTATTGATCAGGCAGCGGGTATCGAAGGAAGAGGCGCAGGAAATTGAGCGTATTTGTGCTGAGCTTTCAGAGGAAATGGACAAGCAAAAAGCACAAGGCTACGTCATGTTTGACGATATGCTTGCGCTTTTTGCAGGACAGTTAATTGAAAAGCTGGATGTGCATGAGACGATATTTGCATTGCGTGATCAAGGGCTGTTTCAGCCGTTAATGAATGAATTTATAAAGATCATTAAACAATTTGATTTGCTTTATTAGCCGCTTTTTCTGCTGCATCAGTTGAGTCTTCAAGTTCCTCAGGTTTTTTCGTGACTTTTCCTCGCTCATCCAAAAAGTCCTTCTCAATGTTTGAAAACGATTTCTCAAAAATCTCCATGAAGTCCTCACCATAGATGTTTCGGATAATACACATCATTTCTAAAATCTCAGGGAACTTTCCGTAAATGTCATGAAGCGGCTGTGCGCCTTTGACAATACCAGTTCGTGCCGGGTCATAATCTTCGAGTAGTTTATGGAATGTCTCTTCGCCTTTTGGCGTTAGCTCAATATACGTATTGCGTTTATCGTTTAACTTTTTAGAAAATTTTAAAAATCCTCGTTCCTCGAGTTTCTTGGAGAAGTTAAACGCCGTTGATACATGCATGACGCCAAACTTTGCAATTTCTGATATTGAAGCTCCTTTTAATTGATACGCAATCCACAAAATATGATGTTCATTGATATTTAGGTTATACGGTTTGATCCACTGCTGCCAGTCCTTTTCAATGGATTTCCAAAGAGCTTTGCTCAATTGGGCCATTCTTTGACTGAATAAAAGTGCTTCTTTTACATCGAAAGGCTTTTCCGAATGATTCATCCATTTCACCTACTTCTCTTTTTCTTGTAATTCTATTATGCCAATAAAATAAAGATTAATAAAGCTGAAAATTCAAGAATTTTTAAAACTCATGAAAAACATTGACAAAATAACCTTTTTTCAACAAAAAAAGTGCGGGATACGCACCCCGCACACTTTTGTAAACGAATATTTTTTCTTGAGTATATTAGTTTTGTAAGGTTTTCTCCAGTTGCTTGAGCTTTTCCTCAATTTCCTGAATTTCCTTTTGCAAGTCCTGCTGGTGAGGCTTGATTTCTTCACGCCATTGCTGAATCGATGTTTGTAATTCAGTTCCGACTTCTTTAATGACCTCTGCGCTTTCTTTTGCTGTTTCAACAATTTGCTCTTTTAAAGCCTGTCCATCTCTTTTTAATCTTGTCAGCGTATCTTCGAATTTGTCATAGCCATCTTTCATCTTTCCGCGCACATCTCTGCCAGAAGAGGGAGTCGTCAGGAGCACTGCCGCACCTCCGAGGAGACCGCCTACAAATAATCCTGTTAATAAAGAACGTCCACTAGCCATTCAAATCACCTCTAGTCAAATTTTACACATTCGCATGTTCTCTCTGAGCTGACGATCAGCTTCATTGAACTTCCATACATAGCTTGCTTTATTTTAGCATACTTTTGAAGAAAAGGGAGGGGAGAAGGTTGTCTGTCTTTCTGTTCGTTTTTACGTGTATCGGTGTCGTTTTTACAGGTGGTTCTATTCATTATGCAAGACAGCTGGGATATGCAGGGTCTTATCCGCCAAAACATGTATTAAAGCAAAAAGCACTTGTGTGTGCGGCAGGTGCAGGAATTTCGCTCCTCATTTTGCTGCTGACCCTTTTTCTTTTATAAAAGTATGAAAAAAACCTCTTCATCTATTATGAAGAGGTTCGATTATTTGTTAAGCAACTTCTATCATTCTTGCACGTCTGAGAATGGACTGAGCAATTGGGAAGACAAATACCATGGCAATGGTATTAATCACGGCTGCTGGCAGGACGACGCCTACAAGAAGTGCCGGTAATGCAGCTGGCAGTCCAGTGATCAGTAATGCGGCAGATAGGAAAATCACGCCGGATACGATGGTTCCAATCGCAGTTAACACAGCGGTTAGCACTACTTTGTTCTTTATCTTCATGCAAGATAAGAAAAGGGCTAAGAAGATAAAAGCTGTTACTGGTTTATCAATCATATTCGGAATTTGTCCGCCTGGGAAACCTGTTGTTAATGCAGAAATGGCGCCTGTTACGAGGGCAATAACCACTACATGCTGTACCTTTGGGAAAAGGATGATGCTTAAAAACATCATAACCAGCATCATATCAGGTTTCATTCCGAAAAAGATGGGCGGGAAAATCGTATGCAAAACAGCTCCCATTGCTGCAAGCAATGACATAATGACTAATTCTTTTGTTTTCATTTCTATGCTCTCCTCTGCTAAGCTCTTAGAACTCTCCAATAATATGGCTCATCATTTATTGCAAGAGTCATCACTTTATATTTCTCGTTATTATAACAAATTTATTTCTCTATAGAAAAGCTTTTTTACTCATTTTCTTGCTGGAACTTTTTCATAAAGTCCGCAAGCTTTTGGCAGTCTTCAATCGATACCGCATTGTAAATAGATGCTCTGCATCCACCGACAGAACGGTGGCCGGCAAGTCCAACCATTTGTTCCTGCTTTGCTTTCTCTACAAAGGAAGCAGTGAGCGCATCATCACGAAGGGTAAATGTGACATTCATATGCGAACGGCTGTCAGTGCGTGCGTGTCCTTTGTAAAAACCGCCGCTTTGATCAATTGTGTCATAGAGAATGCCTGCTTTTTGTTCATTGCGTTTTTCCGCTGCTTCTACGCCGCCAGCCTGTTTAACATGCTCAAGGACAAGAGACAGCATATAAATCGCAAAAGTCGGTGGTGTGTGATAAAGAGAGCCAGCTTTTGCGTGTGTTGAATATTTTAATATTTTCGGTGTGCTGCTTTTCTCTTTTTCTAATAAACGTTTGCGCGCGATCACAATCGTGATACCAGAAGGCCCTAAGTTTTTTTGTGCCCCAGCATAAATGAGATCAAATTGAGAAACATCGATTTTTTTGCTGAGAATATCACTGGACATATCCGCAATGAGCGGTAATGATGTACCAGGGAACGTTTTCCACTGAGTGCCGAAGATCGTATTGTTTGATGTGATGTGTAAGTAAGCGCCATCTGTTAAACCGGAGGCATCTACTTCTGGAATATACGAGTAGTTGTCGTCTTCACTTGAAGCAAACACAGATGTTTCACCAAACCCTTTTGCTTCTGATAATGCTTTTTCTGACCAAGCGCCAGTTTGAATGAAATGAGCCGTTTCGCCTTCATGTAAGAAGTTCATCGGAATCATCGCAAATTGAAGGCTAGCTCCGCCCTGTAAAAAGAGGACTTCGTAATCTTCAGGAATGTCCATCAGTTCCACCAACAGTGCTTTTGCCTTATTGTGGACTTCTTCATATTCACCGCTGCGATGAGACAGCTCCATCACAGACATCCCAGTTTGTTTAAAATCAACAAGTTCTTCCTGTGCTTTTTCAAGCACTTCTAGCGGCAGTGCCGCCGGACCAGCATTAAAATTCGTCGTTCGCTTCATCACAATCTCTCCCTATTTCTCGCGTTAATGGATCAAAAGATAAAACCATCCTATCACAAATTTGAAGCAATTGGACAAAAAATTTGAATCGTTTTAAATATCTTACTATTAAGAAATGAAGGGGATAAAAAGGGGTGGAAATGAGAAAAACCTCATCTATTAAGATGAGGTAAGGCGCGTGTGGATGGCAGAAGAAATCTCTTTTAAATCCTCTGACGTGTATTGATCTTGATGTGATTTCCATACGGCACCAAAGCCATCGCCTTTGCCGTAGCGCGGAATGATATGCATATGGTAATGGAACACAGATTGTCCGGCTTTTTCGCCGTTGTTGTTTAAAAGGTTTAATCCAATAGGTTCAAATTCCTGTTTGATGGCTCTTGCAATTTTCGGAATCGCTTGGAAGTAGTGATTAGACACTTCTGGTGTCATTTCGTAGATGTTTTCTTTATGTATTTTTGGGATTACAAGGGTATGCCCTTTTGTTACTTGGCTAATATCTAGAAAAGCCAATACATGCTCGTCTTCATATACTTTTGCACATGGAATGTCTCCATCAATGATCTTGCAAAAAATACAATCGCTCACGTCATGTCACTCCTCATTCATTTTCCTTCATCGTATCACAAAAATGAGCAAAAAAGAAAACAGGACAAGCGAACTCCTTTGGTCGCTCATCCTGCTCCTGCAGAAGAAATGCTGATGCTTTCATTCGATATGCCTTTTGAATTCTCTATTTACTGAAATAAAGAATTCATATGCCTGCTATTTCTGCCGTAAACACCTCATTTGACGTTTTGGTTTGTCGTATACATATTGTATAGGACACAAAAATCAAGAATCAGTGAAGCAAAACAGAAGCTAAGGTTTTTAGATGAAAAACCAACTTGTCATGCGGTTCTTTGCCTTTAACAAACACCTCATTTACTTATTGGTCATCAAGTTCATTTCTTCTACATACATTATGATGACCAAGATGCCTATTTTTTATTCTTGACTTGTCTATAGGTAAACATTTCAAATTACCTTTCGTTTTTGTTACTATAAAGGAAAAACGAAAGAAAGGAACGAATTCATGTCCCTTCTCACTGTAAAAGATGTAACGGGTGGATATACGAAGAATCCCGTTCTAAAAAATATCTCATTTGAATTAGAAAGAAATCAAATCGTCGGTCTCATCGGCTTAAACGGGGCGGGGAAAAGCACAACCATTCGCCATATCATCGGACTCATGAAACCGCATAAAGGTGTTATTGAATTGAATGGACGAACCCTTCAAGATGATCAAGAGGCGTATCGTTCGCAATTTACGTTTATTCCAGAAACACCTGTATTATATGAAGAATTAACTTTAAAAGAGCATTTAGAGCTGACAGCGATGGCTTACGGACTGTCAAAGGAACAATTAGATGAGCGTCTGCCGTCATTGCTGAAAGAATTTCGAATGGAGAAACGTTTGAAATGGTTCCCTGCTCATTTTTCAAAAGGAATGAAGCAGAAGGTCATGATTATGTGTGCGTTTCTTGTTGAACCGGAACTGTATATCATCGATGAACCGTTCTTAGGGCTTGATCCTCTTGCGATTAATGCACTGCTTGAACGGATGAATGCTGCAAAGAAAAACGGCGCTAGTGTCCTGATGTCAACGCATATCTTGGCGACAGCTGAACGCTATTGTGATTCCTTTATTATTTTGCACGAAGGGGAAATTAGAGCGAAAGGAACACTGACAGAGCTGAGAGAACAGTTCAATATGAGAGATGCGACACTCGATGATCTTTATTTGGAATTAACAAAGGAAGAAAGCTATGAGTAAAACGACGCAAAGCATTTGGAAATCCCGGTTAGCGGAACACATACAAGATACAAGAAAATATTTAAAATACATGTTCAATGATCATCTTGTCATTGTGCTCATTTTTTTCCTTGCAGGCGGAGCGAGCTGGTATAGTAACTGGCTCAAACAAATTCCAGCTCATTTTCCTTCCTACTGGGTCATGGCAGTTGTTTTCTCATTGGTGCTGACAAGCTCTTACGTGCGGACGTTGATCAAAGAAGCAGATCTCGTGTTTTTGCTTCCTTTGGAAGGGAAGATGGAGCCTTATTTAAAACAAGCTTTTAACTTTAGCTTCATTTCTCAGCTGTTTCCTCTCATTGCCGTATCTATTGTTGCACTTCCGCTTTATTCGGCGGTGTCTTCAGGCGGCATCAAGATGTATGTGCTTATATTGGCGCAAATGATTTTGATCAAGGGTCTGAATACAGCGATTCAATGGAGAATGACGTATTTTCAAGGAAAACAGATGAGATGGCTTGATGCATTCCTTCGTTTTCTATTGAATATGATTTTAATCTATACCGTTTTACAGGCATCTTATGCAATCGCAATCGTTTTTTATCTCATCTATGGTGCCTATCTCGTTTACTTAACCAATGCAGTCAAAAAGCAGCCTTTTCAATGGGAATTGCATATTTCTGACGAATTAAAACGAAAACAGCGTTTTTATCGTTTGGCCAATTTATTTACAGATGTGCCTCATTTAAAGAAACAGGTGAAAAGAAGAGCTTATATGGACTGGCTTTTACAGTTTGTTCCGTATGACCAGCGTAAAACTTTTTCTTATATGTATGTGAGGGCGTTTGTACGCTCAAATGACTATTTTGGTCTCGTTTTTAGGCTAACTGCCGTGTTTGTGCTGATTATTTTGTATACAGGTGCAGCAGGCTGGGTGGGCGCGCTGCTTGTCTTGTTCACCGTGTTCATCACAGGTGTCCAGCTTGTGCCGTTAACGAAGCACTTTGCCCATCTTTCATTACAGGCACTTTATCCTGTTGCTCAGCAAGAAAAGGATCGGAGCTTTTTTGTTCTCGTCCGTAACGTGCTCATCATCCAATCGATATTGCTGAGCTGTTCAGTACTACCGGCAGGAGGATGGCAGGGAAGTGGACTTGCCCTTCTGATTTCACTGGCATTTGTGCTTGTTCTCTTCAAGCCTTACGTACTCAGTCGATTAAAAAAGATGCGATAAGCAGAGATATGTTTCTGACAGCGAGCGTATGATGACATCAAGGAGGGGACCGGATGAATGCAGCTGAACGGGAGTTATATGAAGAAGCCATTCTTTTTCAAACACGATTTTTAAGAAGACCTTCAAAGATCGAACGGTTTTCAAAAGGAGTTCAGCAGCAGGTGAACCGCCGAATCCCTGCCAGGTTTCATCAAGTCATCACAAGTGCGGTCAAAACAATGGTTGAATCCACCGTATCAGGATCTCACTTCACTTCATTTTCGGTCATTGATGAGCAATTATCCATCATTGAGCGAAATGAACTGGCAAAGGAGAAAGTGAAGTACTATCAAAAAGCAGCTGCGATCGAAGGAATTGGAACAGGTGCAGGTGGTATTTTGCTCGGTATGGCAGACTTTCCGCTGTTGCTTAGCATCAAGATGAAATGTCTTTATGAACTGGCATGTATTTATGGCTTTGATTTGTCTCAAAAAGAGGAAAGACTCTTTTTGCTCTGTATATTTCAACTTGCCTTTTCCGGCAGTGCGCATCGTCAAAAAATGATGAGTATCATAGATGATTGGGAAACGAGCCGTGAGAAAATGGATTGGTACAGCTTTCAGCAGGAGTATCGAGATTACATTGACCTAGTGAAGCTGTTTCAATTAATGCCGATTGTCGGAGCCGCTGTTGGCGGTGTGGCAAATCATCATCTGACAGGACAGCTCGGAGATGTCGCTCGTCATGTGTTTCACTTACGGGTGTTGAAAGAAATGAAATAGAAAAGCCGCTGTTTGCCAGCGGCTTCAGCGTGTAGACAAACCCTCGCATTCGTTGTCAGGTCTGCGCGCTTGGTGCTCACGAATGTTCAATTCGCTCCGCGCCAGTGCTCGCCCTTCCTAGACTGCAAAGGTTTTCTATCACACTGAAAAGAATGAAAAGAAGACAAAGGGCTAAAACCCTTTGTCTTTAATCTAGAGCCGCTGTTTTCCAGCGGCATTTTTTTTATTCATCATAGGAAAGGACAGCACGGGCGAGTACCTTTGCTGCGATAGGCATTGCTTTTTCGTTGATATCAAACTTCGGGTGGTGATGGGGATACGCGTCTTCACTGTTTTCCGGCATGGCGCCTGTGTAAAAGAAGGTACCAGGGACATGCTCAAGGTAGTAAGCAAAATCTTCTCCGCCCATTTGGGTTTCCGCTTCTTTTACTTCTGTGACACCATCTGTTTGTTTTGCGATGTCAGCAATAAATTCAGTTGGCTTTGGATGATTTTTGACAGCAGGATATCCTCTCACATATTCATATGTGTAGCCGGCATCATGCATGTCGCACACCCCTTTTACGACCTGTTCAATTTCTCGTTCGATGGTGTGTCGTGCACTTTCTTCAAAGGACCGTGCAGTACCAGTCAAAACTGCAGAATCTGCAATGACGTTAAAAGCATTCTCTGCTACAAAACCTCCAACAGATACAACAGCAGAATCAACTGGATTGACTTTACGGGCAACGACTTGCTGCAAGTTTGTGACGATTTGTGAACCGATAAGTACAGCATCTTTCGTTAAGTGAGGCTGGGCGCCGTGTCCGCCTTTCCCCTGAACTCGGATAGAGAAGCGGTCGGCAGCTGCCATAAAGTTTCCGCTTTTATAAAGAACCGTGCCACAAGGCTCTGGAGACCAAAGATGCGTCCCGAATATGACATCGACACCGTCTAAGCAGCCGTCTTCGATCATTGGTTTTGCACCGCCTGGCGCATATTCTTCTGCATGCTGATGAATGAGGACGATTTTCCCTTTTAATTGATCACGGTGCTCATTCAAAATTTTCGCTAAGACAAGTAGTGTCGCTGTGTGCCCATCGTGCCCGCAGGCATGCATCACACCGGGCTTTGTCGATTTGTAAGGCACTTCCTTTTCATCATGGATAGGAAGCGCATCGAAATCAGCCCTGAGGGCAATCGTCGGGCCCGAAGAAGCTCCTTCGATAAAGGCGAGTACACCATGGCCGCCCACCTGTGTACGTGTTGGTATATGTAATCTGTCATAGTAGCTGGCGATGAAAGCGGCTGTTTCTTCTTCCTGGAAAGAAAGTTCAGGATTCATGTGGAGATGGCGTCTAATTTCAACCATTTCCTCATAATGTTCATCAAGACGTTCATTGATGCTTTTTTGTAAAGTGGATATTGTCATTGACTTGAAAACCTCCTTCATGCTCTTTTACTGATTGTATGGTAATTGTTAGAATCTTTCAACAGAAGAGAATGTCGTATGCGCATCAAAAGGCCATTTTACATAAAAGTCGAAGGTGCTATGAAGCGGAGAAAGGGAGGAATTGTATTGGGAAGCTGTCCAAATTGTTCAAAAGCGTTTTCTTTCGTTGAAAAGTTTCATTTATCACATACGAAAATGATGATGTGTCCAAGCTGTCGGCATCAAATCAAAGAAACCTTTGTATCAAAAATGATTTTTTTCATGATCTGTTTGATTCCGCTATTGGTGATGCTCATTCAATTGAAAGGGGCTTCACCTATGCTGAAGTGGCCGATCTTATTAGGATGGATCCTATTGAATTTCTATGTACTTCAGCCGATCATTCATCGGTACGAGCTGACATCACGACGATAAAATGAAGAGCCCAGCGATTGGGCTTTTTTTCATAAAAAAATGAAGTGCTGAAAGCAGCACTTCATTAATTGTCTGTAACGGCATGATAGGATGTGAGATAAGCAGGACGAGAGAAGATGGAGCCAGTATCATCGTTTGGCTGAAAGAATGCTTCTGATTCTTGAAAGTCTTCAAATAAGTCCTCTGATGCCCAGAGTGTCATAATCAAATACACTTCTTCATCTTTTTTCGGTCTTAAAACACGAAGAGCCTGGAAGCCCCGCTGATGTTCTGAAA
Source organism: Bacillus sp. FSL K6-1145 (assembly GCF_038003425.1). Taxonomy (NCBI): domain Bacteria; kingdom Bacillati; phylum Bacillota; class Bacilli; order Caryophanales; family Bacillaceae; genus Bacillus; species Bacillus sp. FSL K6-1145. The sequence continues at coordinate 1,029,110 of NZ_JBBOPC010000001.1, forward strand.
TGTTCGTCTTCTTCTGAAAAGTAGATTCAAACAGTGCTCTGCTTTCAAGCTTCACAGGGATATGATTCAAGGTGACGAAGCCAGGTTGGACTAGCTCACCTTTCGCATAGATCACATCATAGGCATGAGGGGCTTTAAAAACAGTCTCGCCCTCCGTCTCATGGAAAAGAGCTGCTTGTTCTTTTCCTACCATATAAAGCAGATTTTCCTGATCGTGTTTCTTTGCGATTTTATGCAAGAAATCTGCTGTTCCATAGGTTATATAGACATTCATCTAAACCGCCTCCCGCTTGATAGTATAACAAAAGAATGATATATAATTCTTTGGTAGTCAATCCATAAAACATATTATGAAGCAATACATCCCATACTATCCGTATAAAGGAATGAGGTGACCTAATTTGAAGAAAAAGAAGATAATCATTCCATTAGTCATTGCAGGAAGTACAATCGTACTCTCATTTATTGGCTATCTGACCATTTTATTTTTAGGACATTATGTCATAGATGAAAAGAAGCTTGTATTTCACGCTTCATCCCAAATCATTGATCGGAATGGAAAAGAACTCACAAGTATGTATTCAGAAAATCGGGACCCTGTGTCAATAAAGGATGTACCTGATAAAGTAGCAAAAGCCTTTGTGTCTGTCGAGGACAAGCGGTTTTATGAGCATCATGGAATTGATGCGCAGTCAATTTCAAGGGCGGTTTATCGAGATATATTAGCAGGTGGAAAGGTAGAGGGCGGCAGTACAATTACTCAGCAGCTCGCAAAAAATATTTTTCTCACAAATGACAAAACCTTTCTGCGAAAAACAAAAGAAGTCATCATTGCAATTAATTTAGAAAGAGATTATTCAAAGGATAAGCTGCTTGAAATGTATTTGAATCAGCTTTACTTCGGTCATGGCGTCTACGGTATCCAAGCAGCAGCCAATTATTACTTTAGTAAAGATGTGAAAGATTTAACGGTCAGCGAAGGGGCTACACTCGCTGCGATGCCAAAGGCGCCGTCTACTTACTCGCCTGTTTTACACCCTGATAAAAATAAACAAAGACGGGACACGATTCTTAACTTAATGAATGAGCAAGGATATTTATCATCAACAGAAACAGTAGAAGCAAAAGGGAGAACACTAGGCATTCATTTAAAAAAGAAATCAGAAACGCCTTGGGTCGATAGCTATGTCGATCTTATCATTAAGGAAGCAGAATCAGAGTATGCCATTTCACATGAACAATTGCTTCAAGGTGGTTATACCATAACAGTTCCGATTGATATGAATCTGCAAAAGGTCACCTACGATGCGATGAAAAACAACCGTTATTTCCCGGGAAAAAGCGGTTCTCCTGAAAGCAGTGCCATCTTTATTGATAATGAGTCAGGCGGAGTAAAAGCAGCAATTGGAGGACGAGAATATCAAGCGAGGGGTTATAACAGGGTGACCGCTGTTAGACAGCCTGGATCTGTTTTCAAGCCAATCGCGGTATATGGACCTGCGCTGCAGGAGAAAAAATTCCGACCTTATTCCCTGCTTGAAGACGAAGAAAAAAGCTATGACGGTTATTCACCAAAGAATTACGATGGACAGTATGAAGGCAAGGTCACGATGGTGGAGGCCCTCATGAAAAGTAAGAATACAGCAGCGGTGTGGACATTAAGCCAGCTAGGTATTGATACTTCAAAAACATATCTCGAGAAAATGGGAATCGATATTTCGGATCAAGGACTTGCCATGGCGCTTGGCGGTTTAGAAAAAGGGGTTTCTCCACTTCAAATCGCAGGAGCTTTCCACACATTTGCAAACGAAGGCGTATATCAAAAGCCTTTCTTCATTCAGAAAATCACCAATGATGAAGGAGAAACGGTAAAGAAAAATCGCAGTAAGCCAGAACGAGTGTTTAGCGTGCAGAATGCTTGGAATATGACAAGAATGCTGCAGCAAGTCGTCAAAGGCGGAACAGCCCAAAGCGGTTCATATGCTGGAGATTTAGCTGGTAAAACTGGCACAACCACATATTCAGGTGTGAAGGGTGCAACAAAAGATGCTTGGTTTGCCGGCTATACGCCAAGTACAACGGGTGCGATTTGGATGGGGTATGACAAAACCGATAACAGTCACTATTTAACTGGCGGAAGTCAATACCCAGTGCAGCTGTTTAAGGATATTTTAACGGCAGCCCAAATAACGAATGAAACGTTTAAAAAACCAGAGGGGATTAAAGAACTTCAAGCGCCAATTCATTTAGAGGGACTATCAGGATTTGAAGCCCGCTATGCGTTTAAAATCAAAGGATTGTTTACATTAGAGCTGTCTTGGGAGAAGCAAGAGGATAAACGGGTTGAATACCGTATTTATGAAAAGAGGAATGGGAACGAGACGCTGATCGATTCAGTGACAGGCGTAGGCAGCTACACAATGCCGTATGCCAATGTGTTTTCAGATGCGGAGTATAAGGTGGTTCCATATAATACCCAAACGCAAGAAGAAGGAGAAGGCAGTCCATATGTCAAGCCAGAGGCTTTTGGACGTTAATATTCGGCGATTTTTTGAACAATGAGCCGGTTTAGTATACCGTGCCTTGAAAAAGCGGTATAGTAAAAGCAGTGTTTGAGCCTTATACAAAGAGAGTGTAAGGCGAAAGGTGGAATGAAAGGTAATGGGAAAAACGAAGGCTTTTAATGACACGTTCTTAAAGGCGTGCAAAGGGGAAAAAACAGACCATGTACCAGTTTGGTATATGAGGCAGGCAGGACGCTCACAGCCTGAATATCGTGCCCTTAAAGAAAAGTACGGGCTATTTGAAATTACGCATCAGCCAGAGCTATGTGCTTATGTAACACGACTTCCTGTAGAACAATATGGTGTAGATGCCGCGATTTTATATAAAGATATTATGACCCCGCTTCCAGCTATTGGAGTGGACGTTGAAATTAAAAATGGCATTGGACCTGTCATTGATTCACCGATTCGGACAAAAGCAGATATCGAACGTCTTGGGGAACTTCATCCTGAAGAAGACCTGCCATATGTGCTTGACACCATTCAGCTTTTAACGAAGGAGCAGCTGAATGTACCGCTCATCGGTTTTGCTGGTGCACCATTTACGATGGCTAGCTATATGATTGAAGGCGGTCCATCTAAAAACTATCATAAAACAAAAGCGCTCATGTACAGTGAGCCTGAGACATGGATGCTGCTCATGAACAAATTAGCTGATATGACGATCACGTACATACGCGCGCAGGTAAAAGCAGGGGTCAGTGCGTTTCAAATCTTCGACTCATGGGTGGGCGCTTTAAATGCAGCAGACTACCGGACATTCATTAAACCTGTCATGCAGCGAATTTTCACAGAGTTGAAGAGTGAAAATGTACCAATGATCATGTACGGAGTTGGTGCAAGCCATCTCGTGAAAGATTGGCATGACCTGCCGCTAGACGTCGTTGGACTTGATTGGCGTATGAGTGTAGACGAAGCGCGAAAAGAAGGGCTCACAAAAACGTTACAAGGAAATCTTGATCCAACGATCTTACTTTCTCCTTGGGAAGTCATTGAAGAAAGAGCAAAAGACATATTAGATCAAGGGATGAAATCAGATCACTTCATCTTTAACCTAGGTCATGGGGTATTTCCAGATGTTTCACCAGATACGTTAAAGAAGCTGACCGATTTTATTCACGACTATTCAGCTACACATAAAAAATCATCCATCTAAACTATTTCAATAGATCTGAAGGAGTGTTGGTTGTGGAGAAAAAGAAAATGGGGCTTCTTGTCATGGCATATGGCACCCCATATAAAGAAGAAGACATTGAGCGTTATTATACACATATTCGTAGAGGCAGAAAGCCGGAGCCGGAAATGCTGCAAGATTTAAAGGATCGCTACAAGGCAATCGGCGGTATTTCTCCTTTATCAAAAATTACAGAGCAGCAGGCACATGGTTTGTGTGATCACTTGAATGACATTCAAGACGACATTGAATTTCATGTGTACATTGGCTTAAAACATATCGAGCCTTTCATCGAGGATGCAGTTGCTGACATGCACAGGGACGGCATGACAGAAGCTGTGAGTATCGTTTTAGCGCCGCATTTCTCTACCTTTAGTGTGAAATCATATAACAAACGTGCACAAGATGAGGCAGACAAGCTTGGCAATCTACAGATTACGTCTGTTGAAAGCTGGTACGATGAGCCGAAGTTTGTGGACTATTGGGTGAAGCAAGTGAAGGATACGTATGCATCAATGAGTCAAGAGGAAAGAGATTCCGCGGTACTTATTGTGTCTGCACACAGCCTTCCTGAAAAAATTATTGCAGCAGGAGATCCATATCCTGATCAGCTCGCACAATCTGCCAAAATGATTGCAGAAGGTGCGGGAATTGAACACTATGAAATTGGCTGGCAAAGTGAAGGCAATACGCCGGATCCATGGCTTGGACCAGACGTACAAGACTTAACGCGGGACTTATTTGAACAAAAAGGCTATCAAACATTCGTGTATGTGCCTGTTGGTTTTGTCGCTGATCATCTTGAAGTGTTATACGACAACGATTATGAATGTAAAGTCGTGACAGATGAAATTGGTGCAGCCTACTATCGTCCAGAAATGCCAAATGCGAAACCAGCATTTATTGATGCTCTGGCAACAGTCGTATTAAAGAAGCTTGACGAAAGCAAGTAATCATATAAAAGAAGGCGATCCTATGCATGACAATCAAAAACACCTTGTCATCATTGGCGGTGGCATCACTGGTTTAGCCGCCGCCTTCTATTTGGAAAAGGAAGTCGAAGAAAAAGGTCTTCCGATTCAAATATCACTTATTGAAGCGAGCCCTAGGCTAGGTGGAAAAATACAAACATTATATAAAGACGGCTACATCATTGAACGTGGACCTGATTCATTTTTAGAAAGAAAGGTCAGTGGGCCGCAGCTTGCGAAAGATGTCGGTCTGTCCGATCAGCTCGTCAATAATGAAACTGGGCAAGCGTATGTACTGGTCAATGAAAAGCTTCACCCGATGCCAAAGGGTGCTGTTATGGGCATTCCAACTCAAATCAGCCCATTTATTACAACTGGTCTTTTTTCAGTTGCGGGAAAAGCAAGAGCGGCGATGGATTTCGTGTTGCCAAAAAGCAAGCAGACCGAAGATCAGTCGCTTGGTGAATTTTTTAGAAGACGTGTGGGTGATGAGGTCGTTGAGAATTTAATTGAACCGCTTCTATCAGGCATTTATGCAGGGGATATTGACCGCCTGAGCTTAATGTCCACCTTCCCGCAATTTTATCAAACAGAACAGCAGCATCGCAGTTTGATTCTTGGGATGAAAAAATCACAGCAGCATGCGAAAGCGCAGCAGGTGACTGCGAAAAAACAAGGACAGTTCCAAACGATCAATCAAGGGTTGCAGTCGCTTGTGGAAGCAGTAGAAAGTAAGCTCAAGCTGACAAAGGTGTATAAAGGGACAAAAGTAAAACAGATTGAAAAAACGGATGGAGGCTATGGCTTGCAATTAGACAGCGGTCAAACGCTTTTTGCCGATTCAGCCATTGTCACGACGCCGCATCAATCGATTTATTCCATGTTTCCTAAAGAAGCAGGGCTAGAGTATTTGCATGACATGACCTCTACTTCTGTTGCAACAGTAGCACTCGGTTTTAAAGAAGAGGATGTTCATAATGAATATGACGGCACTGGTTTTGTTATCTCAAGAAACAGTGATTTCTCTATTACGGCCTGTACGTGGACAAACAAAAAGTGGCCGCATACCGCTCCGAAAGGAAAAACGCTATTGCGTGCGTATGTCGGAAAAGCTGGTGACGAATCGATTGTCGAGCAGTCAGACAGTCAAATCGTCAGCATCGTGCTAGAAGATTTAAAGAAAATCATGGATATTAAAGCAGATCCAGAATTGACGACAGTGACTCGCTGGAAGACAAGTATGCCGCAATATCACGTCGGTCATCAGAAAGCTATTTCGAACATGCGAGAAACGTTTAAGCAATCATATCCTGGTGTTTATATCACAGGTGCTGCATTTGAAGGTGTTGGAATCCCTGATTGTATTGATCAAGGAAAAGCCGCCATCTCAGAGGCTGTATCGTATCTATTTTCATAAAAAACAACTCCCTTTTCTGTCATGGAAAGGGAGTTTTTCATGTTCGAATCATTCAAAAAGAGTTGGGAATCATAAATGTGAACAAAGTTGTTGCATCTGGGGAAAAGGATATGGTATATTACTTTCTGTACTTAATGACCAAAACGTTCAAATAGTCATTTCGGGAGTGAGAACATGAGTGTTGATAGGAGACAAATGATTTTAGAGGGTGCGACGAAAGCATTTACTCAATTCGGGTATAAAGCGACCACAATGGACCTTGTGGCAAAGCTTGCCAACGTCGGAAAAGGAACCATTTATACATTTTTCAAAAACAAAGAAGAGTTGTTTGATGAAATTTTCACATCCCTTTTACTAGAGATGAGGAAAATTGCGGATGAGGCAATTGATGAGAAGAATAGTTTCTCTGAAAACCTTCACTTAGCACTCTTTGCAATTTTAGAATTTCGAAAAAACCACCAGCTCACAATTAAGATTTTTCAGGAAAATGCAGAGCTTGGCACGTCAGCGGTCAAGGAAATGATCGAAAAAATGGAGCAGATGATCATTCGCTATATCAAAATGAAAGTGCAAGAAGCGATGGATAAAGGCGACATTAAGCCTTGTGATCCTGAATTGACTGCATTTGTGATGGTGAAACTATATATTGCACTGATTTTTGATTGGGAAAAGCGATACGAGCCTTTAACAAAAGAAGAGGTAGCCGAATCGCTGGAGCTTTATGTCTTAAAAGGACTATCTGCAACAACATAATTTTTTTGAGTTCAAATGACCAAATTTTATATTTAGTCATTCATCTATGGGAGGAAAACAGCAATGAATTTAATTCGGAATCAATGGAAGGACATTGTAACGAGCAAAAAACTACTGATCCCGATTTTAGCTGTCTTATTTATTCCGCTGATTTACAGTGGTGTATTTTTAAAAGCATACTGGGACCCTTATGGTACAGTTGATCAATTGCCTGTAGCGGTTGTCAACTTGGATGAAGGCAGTCATTATGACGGGAAAACCCTTCAAGTCGGCGATGATTTAGTAAAGGAATTAAAGAAAAACGATAATTTCAAATGGAACTTTGTCGATAGTCATGAAAAGGCTATAAAAGGATTAAATAACGAGGACTATTACCTCGTGGTGGAAATACCAAAGAATTTCTCGAAAAATGCAAGTACAGTGCTAGATAAACATCCGAAAAAATCGAATCTGAAATATTATACGAATCCAGGCGCCAACTATGCGGCGTCACAAATTGCGAATAATGCCATTATCAAATTAAAAGATTCGGTTTCAAAAGAAGTCACAAAAAATTACGCCGAGGTCATCTTTGATAACTTCAAAACGATTGCAAAAGGATTAGATCAAGCAAGCGATGGCGCGAAGAAAATTGATGACGGAACAAAAAGCGCAAAAGATGGCAGTACGAAATTAAAAGACAACTTAGCCAAATTGGCTGAAGGTACGTTAACCTATAGCGAAGGTGTTCATCAGTTCGCAGGGAAAATGGGTGAACTGAACACAGGCATACAGTCTCTAGACAGTGGGCTTGGTCAGCTCCTAACAGGCTATCAAACCATTGATCAGAAATTTGGAGAGCTTGGTACAGGAATTGATACATTAACCGAAGGATTAAACACAAGCCGAGAAGGACATCAGCAGCTCGCTTCTAAAATGCCGCAATTCACAGCAGGCATTGAGCAGCTAAACAACAAAGCCCAATCCTTTTCGGAAAAAATTGCAGCAGTAGAAAAAGTCTTGTCGTCACCAGAATTAGCGAATTTAGAGAAGATGGCGCCTAAACTCGATCAGGTGAAAGAAGACGCAAAAACGTTCAGTACAAAACTTGCTTCATTAAAAGAAGCACTATCAAATCGAGATGCTAATGTAAAAAGCATTATCCAGAACAGCTCCATGACAGATGAAGAGAAAAAGGCGGCAATGGATCAGCTTGACAGTCTGCCTAAAATCGAACTGCCTGATCTGTCTGGACTCGAACAAAGCTTAGCGGCCTTGCAGGAACTGCCTGATGCAAGTGAGGTTCAACAAGCAGTTACATCTGCAAAAGCGCAGCTGCAGCAAGTCAAACAGCTGCCAGAGAAAACAGAACAGCTGTACACATCTACAGTTGCGATACAAAATGCGATCGACCAAATGACGTCTGGTACGAATAAATTGTATCAAGGTGCACTGAAGCTTCAAACAGGTCAAGGCCAATTACAAGATGGCCTGCAAACAGCAAATGGAAAGCTTGATACAGCGAAAAGCGGTGCGGATAAGCTTGCGAATGGATCAAGCCAGCTGAGCGCAGCGTTAAATAAGCTGGAAAGTGGTTCAACAAATATCCAAAGCAATACATCTAAGCTTGCCGAAGGCTCAAAATCGCTTGATAAAGGATTGGGAGATTTAAAGAGCGGTACAGGTAAGCTGTCCAATAAATTGAAAAGCGCCGCTGATGAAACAGGAGAAATTGATGCGGGGCAAGACAATTACAATATGATTGCTAGCCCAGTTAAAACAGAAAATGATACAGCGAAGAAGATTGATAATTATGGAACAGGGCTCACGCCTTATATTTTATCCATGGGACTCTTTGTTGGGGCTCTAATGCTCACCGTCGTATTCCCAATGAAAGACCCTGCTGGCCGCCCTAGAAATGCGTTTGAATGGTTTGTCAGCAAATATAGCGTGCTTCTACTTGTCGGTATCCTTCAAGCAGTCATTGCAAGTACGATGCTCATCTTTGGGCTTGGTCTTGAGGTGGAAAGCCTCTGGCGCTTCTATCTCTTTGCGATCGTCGTCAGTCTGACATTCTTAGCGATTATTCAGCTGCTAGCAACAACAATGGGGAACCCAGGACGCTTCATTGCCGTCATTATCTTAGTTCTTCAGCTCGCAGCAAGTGCTGGTACATTCCCGCTTGAGCTTGTGCCGAAGTTCTTCCAAGTCATTCATAGTCTGCTTCCAATGACGTATACAATCAATGGATTTAGAACGATCATTGCAAGCGGTGATGACAGCTATTTATGGCACCAAGCAGCGATTCTCGGTACAGTTGCGATCATCATGATGGCGGCAACAACTGCATACTTTGCTTGGAACGTAAGAAAAATGAAACAAGACGAAGCTTAATCAATGAATCCTTTCTCTTGATAGAGGAAGGATTTTTGATTTGAAATTAGACATCTTGAACCCGAAGCGATATATTTTAATGGAAGGAATTGCTTTCACACAAAGGAGGAAATGCCGAATGACTACTGAAGTAAACGAAACCGTTCAGCTAATTCAAAAGCTCGTATCGATCCCAAGTCCGTCAGGGAATACAGAAAAGGTGATCGGCTTTGTTGAACGCTTTTTACAAGATGTAAATATTGAGACAAAACGAAATCGTAAGGGCGGCTTAATTGCTACTATTAAAGGAACTGATGACAAGGAACACCGCATGCTGACAGCACATGTCGATACGCTCGGTGCAATGGTAAAGGAAATTAAATCAAATGGACGGCTTCGTCTTGCACTCATTGGAGGCTTTCAATATAACTCAATTGAAGGCGAATATTGTGAAATTGAAACAGCAACAGGTCATACATACACAGGTACTATTCTTATGCATCAAACGTCCGTTCATGTCTATGCGGATGCAGGAAAAGCAAAACGAAACCAAGAAAATATGGAGATTCGTCTCGATGAAAAGGTGAAAAATGCAGACGATGTCAAAGCACTTGGGATTCAAGTAGGGGACTTTATCTCATTTGATCCTAGAGTGGAAGTGACGTCATCAGGTTTTATTAAATCAAGACACCTTGATGACAAGGCAAGTGTAGCGCTTTTGCTACGACTCATCCACCGCATTCAAAAGGAAAATATCACACTGCCGCATACGACGCACTTCTTAATTTCCAATAATGAAGAGATTGGCTACGGAGGTAACTCCAATATTCCCGAAGAAACGGTGGAATATCTTGCTGTCGATATGGGAGCGATCGGCGATGGTCAATCAACAGATGAATATAGCGTGTCTATTTGTGTGAAGGACTCAAGCGGTCCTTATCATTATGGATTACGCAAGCATTTAGCTGCATTAGCAGAAGAGAACAACATAGATTACCGTTTAGATATTTACCCTTATTACGGCTCTGATGCATCAGCAGCGATTCGAGCAGGGCATGATATCATTCATGGACTGATTGGTCCGGGGATCGATTCCTCGCATGCTTTTGAACGAACGCATGAAGATTCCCTTGTCCATACAGCGAATCTTCTTTATCACTACGTGCAATCATCCTTAATCACAGTATAAAAAAAGAACCCCATTTATCGGGGTTCTTTTTCATTAGCTTGAAAGCTGTGTCGGTTCAGGTACATCTTGTCCAGTCATCACGCGATGTCCTTTTTCAGGGTCATATTGCCCTTCCCATTTAGACATCACAACAGCTGCAAGTGCATTTCCTGTTAAGTTAACAACTGTTCGCGCCATATCCATGATACGATCCACACCTGCAATAAATGCAAGACCTTCAGCAGGAACACCAATCGTTCCTAATGTGGCGAGTAATACAACAAAGGACGTACCAGGAACGGCAGCCATTCCTTTAGATGTCACCATCAGCACAAGAACAAGTGTGAGCTGCTGGACGATCGTGAGGTCAATGCCATATACCTGTGCAAGGAAAAGCGCAGCAATCGCTTGATACAAGACGGAGCCGTCCAGGTTAAACGTATAACCGATTGGGATAACAAAAGAAACAATTCCCTTCGGACATCCAATGCGCTCCATTTTATCCATGACTCTTGGTAAAACTGTTTCAGAGCTTGATGTACTAAAGGCAAGAAGCATTTCGTCTTTCATGTAAGCAAGAAATCTGAAAATATTGACGCCAATCATCTTTCCAATAATTCCGAATACAACGATAAGGAAGAGAGCGAGCGCAAAATAAACAAGACCTACAAGCTTACCTAATGAAATAAGAGATTCAAGACCAAATTTTGATACAGTCACGCCAATGAGTGCGAAGACACCAAATGGTGCAGCTTTCATCACAACATTGACGACATGGAACATGGCGTGTGATACACCTTCAAAGAAGGCGAGCACTGGTTTGCCGCGTTCACCAATGGCAGAAACGCCAAGAGCAAATAGCACAGTGAAGAAAATAATCGCAAGCAAATCACCTTCCGCCAATGATTGGAAGAAGTTCGTTGGAACGATATGAAGGAACGTATCAGCAACTGATTTGCTGCTTTGCTCTTTTTCCGTTTCAACATACTGGCTAATATCTTGTTTTTCCGTATTTCCAAAGTCAACGCCTGCACCAGGTTGAACAAAGTTAGCAAGCACAAGACCAAGGATAATCGCAAATGTTGTGATAATTTCAAAATAAAGAATGGTTCTAAAACCAAGCTTCCCTACCTTTTTACCATCACCGGCACCTGCAACTCCTAAAATTAAGCTAGATACGACAATTGGTATAACAATCATCTTAATGAGTCTTAAGAAGAAGTCTCCAATTGGTTTTAAATAAGTCTCAACGCCTGGGTTACCGAAAAAGATTGCCCCAACAACGACACCGAGAATAAGACCGATTAGGATTTGTGTCGCTAATCCAAATTTTAATTTTTTCATAGATTTCCTCCCTAACATATTCATTAAAGGAATATTCCCATCATATTAAGTTTTAATATATGAATTAAAGTATAACTAAAATTAAAGAGTTTCGTCCACGATTAAATTATATTAAGAAAATACAAAATTGTTTGAAAAAATGAACATTTAGAACCTCCATTATTGATTCAAGTCAATAAAAAGTGCCTTCGGAACTAAAACTCATCAGATGAAAATACTAAAAAACCCTTTTAGGACAAGGGTTTTACCTTTTTACCTATTTTTCAGAAAAAATAAAAAGCACTTTTGACTCCAACTGACGACGGAGGAAAAAAGTGCTTTTTAATTCAATTTATTACCTTATTTAAGATAACTTACTTGTGAGCATTCCTCACATTCATTACCGTAACACTCGTGTTGTTCCATTAAATCATTTCCACATTTTGTGCATTTTTTTGAAGGCAAATTTCTAAAAAATTCTGTGATTTTTCCTAGCATTTGTCATCCTCCAATACGTTTTGTTGCTATTATTGTATTATAACAGATTGATATTTGTCAATCTGTTTTGTAACAATAGGCAAGAAGAATGCTTTTTTCATGAAAAATGGGTATATTGTAAGAAGGGGATTTTTAGAAAAGGAGGGAAAAATGACGATGAAATTAACTGTCATTGGATGCTACGGAGGATTCCCGGCCGCTGGTGAAGCGACGTCAGGGTATCTTTTTGAATCAGATGGCTTTCGTCTACTTGTAGACTGCGGAAGCGGTGTTCTTTCCAAACTGCAGCAATACATAGATATAGAAGAACTAGATGCTGTTCTCCTTTCTCATTATCACCACGATCATATTGCAGATATCGGACCACTCCAATATGCGAAGCTAGTGGGATATCATTTAGGAAAAAGCAGCGGTCCGCTTCCGATCTATGGACATACAGGTAATCAAGAAGCATTTGGGCGGCTTGCGGATGATGTACATACTAAGGCAAAGGCTTATCAGCCAGAAGAGGGTATTCAAATTGGTCCATTTCAAATTGATTTTTTGAAAACGGTTCATCCGGCAGAATGCTATGCGATGAGAATTCAGGCGGGGGATGCTGTGGTGGTGTATACAGCAGACTCAAGTGATCAGGAGGCATTTATCCCATTTAGCAAGGATGCAGATCTACTGATTGCTGAAAGCAATTTTTACGCTGGACAGGATGGATCGAGTGCAGGACATATGAATAGTACAGAGGTGGGCAAACTTGCAAAGGAAGCAAATGTCGGGGAACTGATCATCACCCACCTGCCCCATTTTGGTCGTCATAAAGACCTAGTCAATGAAGCACAGGCGTTATATACTGGCAATATACAGCTTGCCCATTCAGGGCTTAGATGGAACAAGGAAGGAAGATAGAGATGCTGTTTATCGATAACGAACAACATTATGATCCAATGATTAATTTGGCAATTGAAGAATATTGCTTAAAATATTTAGACCCAGAAGAAACGTACTTGCTGTTCTATATTAACCAGCCGTCGATTATTATAGGAAAGAACCAAAATACAATAGAAGAAATCAACACGAAGTATGTGGAAGACAACGGCATCAAAGTTGTCCGCCGCCTGTCCGGTGGTGGCGCAGTTTACCATGACAAAGGAAACTTAAACTTCAGCTTTATCACAAAAGACGATGGGGACAGCTTCCATAATTTTAAAAAGTTTACGGAGCCAGTCATCCAAGCGCTTGAAAAGCTAGGCGTCAAAGCTGAATTAAGTGGCAGAAATGACATCATGGCAGAAGGTCGAAAAATTTCTGGAAATGCCCAGTTCGCAACACGAGGACGTATTTTCAGCCATGGCACGCTGCTATTTGATTCAGAAATTGAACATGTTGTTTCGGCTTTAAATGTGAAAAAAGAAAAGATTGAATCAAAAGGCATTAAATCCATTAGGAGCAGGGTTGCCAATATTAGTGAATTAATGGATCAAAAGATGACAACAGAAGAATTTAGAAAAATTCTGTTAAGCTACATTTTCGATACGAATGGGGATGTTCCTCAATATCAGTTGACTGAGAAGGATTGGGAAAAGATTCACGAGATTTCTCGGGAACGATATCAAAAATGGGAATGGAACTACGGCCGTTCACCGAAATTTAATTTACAGCATTCTAAAAGATTCTCAGCAGGCTCCATTGATCTTCGATTAGAAGTGAAAAAAGGGATGATCCAGGACTGCAAGATCTTTGGTGATTTCTTCGGTGTAGGGGATATTGCTGATATTGAAAAAAGACTCATTGGGCAACAATATGATCGCAAAACGATCAGCGACGTATTAGAAGATATGGACATGCGCCACTACTTCGGCAATGTATCAAAAGAGGATTTTCTTGATTTGATTTATTAAGAGGGACAAGCACGGCTAGAGATAGCGGTGCTTTTTTGATTGAAAGAATTGAAAGCGATTTACATTTGATCTTGTGGATTTTTTCGATTGTCTATTATAATAGAAAGGAGGAATGTTTGGCCATAAAATGAATGGTTATTCATTCATTGATGACATGTAAGGGGTGGGAGAATGGATTTGATCAAAAATCTAGAGCAGACGGCGATGACGAAGGGAGAAGATATCGCACTGATCTTTGAAGGAAATCAGTGGACCTATCGAGAGCTCATGACAAGTATCGAGCGCTTTGCAGATGGATTAGTGGGCGAAGGATTTCAAGCCGGGGATCATATCGCGCTTATTTTAGGAAATTCACCGCATTTTGTCATTTCTTTTTTTGGTGCTTTAAAAGCCGGGCTTGTCGTAGTACCAATCAATCCAACATACACGCCTAGTGAAATTGGCTATATGCTGATTACAGGTGATGTAAAAGGCATTGTTGCCCCTGAACAACTGCTGCCAGTGTACGAGCAAGTGTATGAACAGCTTCCGTCTATTGAACGGGTGATTATTTGTGCAGAAAATGAATCTGCGTGCAGATCAAGTTTTAAGGAAGTATCAGATCAACTTGTCTTCTTTGGAAAGCTTGTGTCTGGTCATGCGAAAGAGAACGTGCATCCATCTATTCATCAGGACGATACGGCAGTTATTTTATTTACATCTGGCACGACAGGAAAACCAAAGGGTGCGATGCTGACTCATTTCAACCTGTATTCAAATGCCAGAGACGTTGCTGAGTACCTATCCATTGATGAAAAGGACAAGGTGATTGCTGCATTGCCGATGTTCCATGTATTTTGTTTAACGGTTTGTATGAATGCACCATTGATTCATGGCGCGACCATCTATGTCCTGCCGCATTTCAGCCCATCAGAGCTTTTGCGTATGATGGAAAAAGAGAAGCCAACGTTATTTGTTGGTGTTCCAACTATGTATAACTATTTGTACCGCCAGGAAGGGCATGAGAAAGCAATGTCCTCTGTGAGGATTTGTATATCAGGCGGTGCCTCAATGCCTGTTGCTTTACTTCACGGTTTTGAGAAAAAATTTGGTGTCACGGTGCTGGAGGGTTACGGATTATCAGAGGCTTCCCCAGTAACTGCATTCAATCCTCTTGATGGAAAAAGAAAACCCGGTTCAGTCGGGACCGACATTATGAATGTGAAGAATAAGATTGTGAATGAACTGGGAGAAGAAGTCGGTCCAAATGAAGTCGGAGAGCTCATAGCAAAAGGACCCAACATTATGAAAGGCTATTATCAAATGCCAGAAGATACTGAAGCTGCACTAAGAGACGGATGGCTGTACACCGGTGATTTAGCAAGAAGAGATGAAGAAGGATACATTTATATTGTCGATCGGAAAAAGGATATGATTCTTGTTGGCGGTTATAATGTGTATCCAAGAGAAGTAGAAGAAGTGCTTTATCAACATGAAGCTGTAGCAGAAGCCGTTGTCATCGGTGTGCCAGATCCGAACACCGGAGAGGCTGTCGTCTGTTACATTTCCCCCAAGAAACATGCTCACATCGATCAAGAAGACATCATCACACATTGTTCACGCTTTTTAGCGAAATATAAGCAGCCCCAAACGATCCATTTCATAGATGATATTCCAAAGAACACAACAGGTAAAATTTTAAGAAGAGCACTAAAGGAAAAGTATCAAGCAGAGGAAAGTAAATAAGAAAAGGGGGTCTCTTATGAAGAGACTCCCTTAGTGTGCTAAGGTTCTATCACGCTGATAAGAAGACAAAGGGATAAAATAAAATTTCAGCCCTTTAGAATGGCTTCTTTTAACTGTTTCTGAAAAGAATTAGACTGTTTTTGATTCAGCTCATAATAAGTCCCATCTACTAAAAAAACGACCTGCGAACGGTTTGTCCAAAGCTGAAAGGTGGTGCCGTTTGTTCGGCCGTACATCACCTTGGCGATATAATCTGGTTTCTTTAAATTTTTCTTGAGATGATTGCTTGTTTGTTTGCCTTTGTTTAATTCTTCTATTAAGTCTTCTGCTGTGTCCTTATCATCTATTTCATAAGAAGTGGACTCGTTTTCAGATGAAAGGAGCAATTTTTCAGCTCGATTCTCATCAAAGATTTCGCTCGTCCGGCTGAATACATAAAAGAAGGTAATAAGTAAAAGTCCAAAGATCACAACTCCTGCAAGGATTTTCTTCATTTCGATCCTCCAACTCTCTATTTTATATGTAGCATCTCCGATTTTCGAGTAGCATAATCATTTTTTTCGTGAAAGCTTTTTCAGATAGGGCATGCTATGATGGAGCCACATGAGACAGGTTCTAAACAAAATAATGGATGATTAGAATAGAGAGAGGGATGGAAAGGAGGCTGACCTGTGCGAGTACGTAAATGGGTAGCTCTTGCAACGGTAGCATACATATTGTACGGTCTTTTTATTTATTCTTATTTGTTTCTATTTGGAGATGCATCGGTTCCTGACAGTGTAAAAGGAACAAGTGCAGATCCGCATACCTTTATGAGAAGCCATGAGCTTGCCATCAGCGAGAATTTCTCGAGATTACGTAACTTGCTATTTTTCATGACAATTCCATTAGATTGGTATGTCTTTTTTCTTCTGCTCATTTCAGGGTTTTCACGAAAATTAGCAGACTGGAGCCTGGCAGCAGCTCGTTTCACATTTTTAAGTAAACTTGTATATGTGTTTGTGCTGTCGCTTTTGACAATGCTGATTTCACTTCCCATTAAGTGGATTGGTTATCAGCTGTCTTTGCACTACGGAGTATCTGCTCAAAGTACGGTAAGCTGGTTGAAAGATCAAATTCTAGATTTCTGGATTCAATATCCGCTTCTTGCCCTATGTGCTATTGTATTCTTTTGGCTTATTCAAAAAAGAAGAAAGCGCTGGTGGCTGTATGCCTGGTGTTTGACAGTTCCATTCACGCTATTTCTCTTCTTTATACAGCCGGTCGTCATTGATCCGTTATATAACAATTTTTATCCACTAAAGGATCAAGCTCTTGAGAACAAGATCTTAACACTTGCAGACAAAGCTCATATCCCGGCAGGTCATGTATATGAGGTCAATATGTCTGAGAAAACGAACACGATGAATGCTTATGTCACAGGGATTGGTGAAAATAAGCGTATTGTGTTATGGGATACGACACTGCAAAAGCTGAAAGATCGCGAAATTTTATTTATCATGGCACATGAAATGGGACATTACGTCATGAAGCATGTCTATATAGGATTAGCAGGATATCTAGTACTGTCACTTGCGGGATTTTTTGCGATCGACCGTCTCTATTTTTATTTCTATCGTAAAGGAGCAGTTCTATTTCGGCTGAGGGAGCCGCGCGACATCGCTGCTCTTCCGCTTCTTCTCATGATTGTATCGATGCTGTCATTTGCAGCATCACCTTTTACAAATGCAGTTTCAAGACATCAAGAACGTGCAGCTGATGAGTATGCGCTAAACCTGACAAAAGACGGAGAGGCAGGGGTGACGTCTTTTCAAAAACTTGCAAAATCAGGGCTGTCTCAGGTGAATCCGCCACTTTTAGTGAAGGTCTTCCGCTACGGGCACCCAACTATGATGGAGAGAATCATGGAAATGGAAAAAGCAGCGGAAAAAGAGGAAACGTCGAGGAAGCAATAAATAAAAAAATCCGGCTGTATGAGCCGGATTTTTTTATTGTTTAGTTAGAAGCCGCTTGAACGTTGATTAACCCTTTTCCGTAATAGAAGGAGTTACCAAGCGGTGTTGCTGTGTTTTCTAAGCGCTGGCGAACCTGAGAAGTTGATAGATTCGGGTACTTAGAAAGGATAAGCGCTGCTGCTCCTGCTACATGAGGAGACGCCATAGACGTTCCAGTATAAGATGTGTATCCACTGCTTGGTACTGTACTTAAAATAGAAGTACCAGGTGCAGAAACATCTAATTCAGGGCCTGCGCTAGAAGACGAATTTCTGACATTGTTGCTGTTTACATTGGCAACGGCAATGGTAGAATCATATTTTGCTGGATAGCCAACTGTACTTGTAGAGCCAGTGGAACCTGAGTTACCTGCAGCCGCCACAACAACGACTCCGCGGTTATTCGCTGTATCAACGGCATTTTTAAGCGCTGTTGAACCATTCGGTCCGCCTAAGCTCATGTTGATGACATCCATATTATTGGCTACTGCCCATTCAATACCGCTAATAATCCAGCTATATTGTCCGTCGCCATAGCGGTCTAATACTTTAACAGCATATAGGGAAGCACTTGGAGCGACCCCAAGAACACCAATTGTGTTATCAAGGGCAGCAATGGTTCCGGCTACGTGAGTTCCATGTGATTGAAAGTCTTGGGTGGCATTTGGCTCTGAAGGGACGAAGCTGGCACCGCCTGCAACATTTAAGTCAGGGTGGGCAGCGTGGATGCCCGTATCAAGGACAGCTACTTTGACATTAGCCCCTTTATAACCTTGAGCGTGTACAGCTGGAGCTTTGATTTGAGGGATTCCATAAGGGACGGTTTGTGCATATGCTTCTGCTTTGTGGTCTTCTTCTACGTAAGCAATGCTAGGGTCATGTTCAAGTTTTTTTGCGGCTTGTTCGGACATCTTTACTTGTGCGGCATTAATGAGACGATATTGCTTTTCTAGTTTTCCACCATTTTGAGTGACGGCTTGTTTCTTAGAGCTGTTTGTAGTGGCAGAGGCTTTAAAGCCAACAATATAGCTCTTTTCACTATCTGACTTTGAGACCGTCTCGGCATTTGCCATGGAGCCTCCAAACCCTGCTGAAAACAGAAGAGGGACAGCCAATAAAACACTTGTCATCACATTTTTCTTTTTCACGCACAATCCACATCCCTTTTTTCTTATTTCAGAATAATCATCCGTAGTCTATAAGAATGATCCGTTTGACTATTCTGTATATTCAGTTTAAGGGAAGTAGGCAAATAAGAGTAGACCCGAATTTTTGTGAAAGTCCTAGCGAAAATTGGGGAATTAAGTCACTTGGAAATGATGGTAAAATATGTTTATTCTACTATTTCAGCGGTTATCTATTAAAAAGGAAATGTGCTTTTTTTCTTATGATCCATTTTCGGAGAAATATTCGATACCCGAAAAGCCTTAAAATAGGTAGAAACGTCTAGCATCTATTTCGAATTTCGATATAAAAAAATACTATTTTATCATTGTTTTTGTCATTTAAAAAGAACCTGTTTACATAACAGGTTCTTTAAATAGGAGAGGATTGAGTTAAATGGCTGACCACGTTGTAATCAAGCACCTTCCATTTACCATCTTTCCATTCCACATAATTTAAGCAAGCATTGACGAGCCTCGTGTTCTCAAGACCAAGATGTTCATCCGCTAAGGTGGTGAGTAAAGCATGGATGGCAGCGCCGTGTGCCACGATCAGGACTTGTTGATTCGGATAGGCTGCTCTAACTTTCTCAATGCCTTCTACCATTCGATCTTGAATCGCTTCAAGCGGCTCCATATTTGGATACTGTTTATCTGGAAAAAGCTTTTGGCGCTCCTCAAATGACATGCCTTCAGCATCGCCATAATCACGCTCAATGAAATCATCCATGATGACAAGAGGCGCATCTATATGTTTTAAAATCAAGTGTGCTGTTTCTTTTGCCCTTGTGAGTGGACTGGAAATGACAACATCCCAATGGGCATCCTTCAAATAAAGACCCGTTTGTTCAGCCTGCCATTTACCAGTATCATTTAAAGGGATATCTGTTCGTCCTTGAATTCGTTTCGCTGCATTCCAATCTGTTTCCCCGTGCCTGACTAGGCAAATTGTTGTCAATCAAATCCCGCCTTTTCTATCTTTTCTTCTATTATACTAAAGCAGAAGAAAAAAGACTGGATTAGCGATTTGTGAGACTTGTTAAGGATTCGACTGAGTTGGCAACTTGAGAAACCGTTTGTTTGACTTCCTTCAATTCGTTCAGGAAGGTTTGAAGGTCTATTTCAATTTTTCCATTTTGATTTTTGCTTAAGTTCATGCTGCTGACGATATCATCGAAGAGCGAATTGATTTGAGTCATTTTTTCTTTACTATCTGTCACGAGTAAATTCACGTCCCCAATGTGCTGAGACACAATGGAGATTTGTGAATTGGTATTGTTGACGAGTTCAGATACGGTTGAAACCGTTTTCTTTGTGTCCTCTGATAATTTACGAACCTCGTTTGCGACGACAGCAAAGCCTTTTCCGTGTTCGCCTGCTCGTGCAGATTCGATGGAAGCATTTAAAGATAACAAGTTCGTCTGCTCTGCAATGCCTGTGACAATCCCAAAGATTTGTTCAATCTGTTTGGCGATTTCTTCTAAACGCTTAATTTCTGTTTCAATCTTTGTCATGCTGCCATCAATTTGGTTCATTTGTGTTTGTTGAATCTCTAATTCTTTTTTACCGCCAATCGATTTTTCCTCGACCTGTGCTGAAATTTGCGTGCCAGCTTGCGACATGTCTGCCATCTCATCAGATTTTGATACAAGCTTGTCCACGGCATTTGTTGTGTTTGAGAAGAGAGAAGCAAGTGAATTTGATGTTTCTGTGATTTTTGTATGGAGCTCCTGCTGCTGCTGTTCTGCTTCATCACGAATTTTAGAATATTCATTTTGGAATGTATCAAGGACAAGCTGCTGCTCTAAATTTAAGATTTTTGTCGTCGCTTTGACTGCTGTCTGATATTCTTTGAAATCTTGGATATGCTGAGCAAATAAATCCATAATTGATAGCAGAAGGTCCTGGAATGCAGCCATATACCACTTAGGCTGGAGGCCAATCCGTAAATGAACTTGCGCAATTTTAATTCGTTTTGCCACATAGGCTTCATCAACCACACCTGCAAACATTTCACTAATATGAATGCGGAGTGTTTTTTTCAAACGGTCGACAGAACTATTATCTTGAATGATATGCATCAAGGAAGATTCGACTTCTAAATTTTTATAAAATTTATCAACGATACGTGCAATATCCTCCTGAACAATTGGATTGAGCTGTTTTAGAATAAATAGGTCATGCTGCGTCAGGTCTATCATTTTAATTTGTTTCGCGATATCCGTATTGTCAGAAAAGTTGATACGTTTTATCCCATCATCCTGCTGTGTGAAAAAAGCAGTGTTTTTTCTTTTCGTCTCTTTTTTAAATAACAATGTTTTTGTCCCCCTATAATCATCACAAATTATCAGACTTTATATTATCTATCGGATAATATTGGATTTTTTAAAGGGGATCAGTAAAATTTTACTGTTCTTTATAAGACCTTTTTAGTGGTTTCTTTGCTGGGCCTTCTACTACCTCTCCAGTAATGGAGAAACGTGAACCGTGACATGGGCAATCCCAAGTGCGGTCGCTATTATTCCAAGCGACTTCACAGCCTAGGTGAGTACACGTTGTATCCACAAGAAAGATATTCCCATCCTCTGATTTAAAGGCGCCGCATTTTTTATGCTCATACGATACAATGCCGCCTTCACCTGGCTTTAAATCATCAATGGTTTGATCGGTTCGTTTTAATTTACCACTGATCAGCTTGGCAGCGACATTGCTGTTTTCTTTAACGAAATCTTTGACGAAAGAATCAGAAACAGGTCTTGATGGCGTAAAAATGGATTCGTATGGATTCGATTTTCCTTCAATCAAATCACCGATAAGAGTAGCTGCCGCGTGGCTTGTCGTCATGCCCCATTTTCTAAAACCGGTCGCAACGAAGATATTTTGATGGTGCTTGGTTAGGCGGCCAATGTAAGGGATTTGATCCATTGTGACCATATCGTGTGTCGACCAGCGATACAGCACCTCTTCAATTCCAAGGGTAGCGTCTCCAAACCTTTCTAGTCCTTCATAGTGAGCAGATTCATCCCCGCCTTGACCAGTTTTATGACCTTCTCCTCCGATGAGAACGACTTCCTCACCATGCCATTCTGTCGTTCTTAAAGAATGAGCAGGCTGGTCGATCCCTAAGTACATTCCATCTGGGAGCGGCTTCGTTGTTTTGGCTGCTACCACATAAGATTGCTCTGGGTGAATGCGCGTGAAATAAAGTCCCTTTCCATCATAAAAAGGAAAGTGCGAACAGGATATGATATAGCGGCCTGTCAGGTGATGGTCGTCTTTTGTGACGACAGCAGGGCGGTTTCCTTCTTTTACGTCAACAGCAGTTGTCTGTTCATAAATACGTACACCACGCTCTAGGAGCTGGTCAATGAGTGCATTGAGATAATGAAGGGGATGGAACTGTGCCTGCTGCGTCATTGCTAGGGCAGCCTTGATGTCAGCATCAAAAGGAAGCGCTGTTTTCCATCCCCGATCAATCCCAAGCTGTTTGTAGGCATCTAATTCCTTTTTTAATTTTTTTACACCGCTTTCTTCCTTTGTATAAAGGTACGCATCTTTGACTTCTAGCTGACAATCGATGTCGTACTTTTGGACGCGAGCTTGAATTAGCTCTTTTGCTTTCTCATTTGCTTCTACATACAAACGGGCTTTGGGCATACCAATTTGCTGGATCAGCTCATGGTAATAAACATCGTGCTGTGAGGTAATCTTAGCTGTCGTATGTCCGGTCGTACCTTGCAGCAGTTGATCAGCATCAATGATGATGACATCCAGCCCGCGTTCTGTCATTTCAAACGCGGTAGCGATACCGGTAATACCACCACCAACAATGATGACATCTGCTGTGAGATCCTCATCTACTGTAGGAAAAGAATGCTTTTGACTATCCGCTATCCATAACGATTTTGCCTGTTCCAATCCTTTATGTTCTTGCTCCATACTGTCGCCTCCAGTTAGTGACTTGTTGTGTATAATTTTTCCACAATGAAGAAAATCATACATTTGAAAGGAAACTAGTCTGGCATACATAAAAAAATAGCCAACACATAAAAATAAACAAGATAAAAGGAAGGAGTGGTCAGACGTGTCAACAAAGCAGCCGAAGAAAACATTGCCGCCTCAGCATCAAAGTGAGCGTCCAGGTCTTGAATATAAAATGAATCCAAGGCCTGTTTTTGATCGAGAGGTGCCGAATAAAAAATTAGCAGGGAAAACAGCCATTGTGACAGGTGGGGACAGCGGGATCGGAAGAGCAGTCTCGGTCTTATTTGCGAAGGAAGGCGCCAATGTCGCCATTGTTTATTTGAGTGAGCACCGCGATGCAGAGGAAACGAAGGACTATATTGAAAAGGCGGGAGGTCGCGTCATTTTAATTGCAGGTGATTTAGGAGATGAGTCGTTTTCAAATGAGGTCGTCAAAAAAACGAAGGATGCTTTCGGTTCCATTGATATTTTGGTGAACAATGCCGGGGAACAGCATCCGCAAAAAAGCATTGAACAGATTACCTCACATCAGCTTCTTCGAACATTTCAAACGAATATTTTTGCCATGTTTTACTTAACAAAAGCGGTACTTCCTCATTTAAAAAAAGGAAGCAGTATCATTAATACCACATCTGTCACAGCCTATAAAGGTCATGAAACCTTAATTGACTATTCATCTACAAAAGGGGCAGTCGTGACATTTACGAGATCATTATCTTTATC
The DNA here is from genome assembly GCF_038003425.1 of Bacillus sp. FSL K6-1145. NCBI lineage: Bacteria > Bacillati > Bacillota > Bacilli > Caryophanales > Bacillaceae > Bacillus > Bacillus sp. FSL K6-1145. Next base: position 1,052,810 of record NZ_JBBOPC010000001.1, read on the forward strand.
GCTCATTAAGCAAGGGATTAGAGTGAATGGGGTAGCCCCGGGACCCATTTGGACACCCCTCATTCCATCGACCTTTACGGAAAAGGAAGTCTCTGAATTTGGCGGAGATGTTCCAATGGAGCGTCCTGGTGAGCCAGTAGAGCTTGCGCCGAGCTATTTATTTTTAGCGAGCGAAGACTCCTCTTATATAAATGGACAAATCCTGCATGTCAATGGCGGAACCATTTTAAATGGATAAACAAAAAACTTGCGGTAAAGAGACGAGTTGCTGCCCTCTTTGCCGCAAGTAAAATCATCATGATTAATGTAAGCAGTGTTCTGCATATTGAGCTGACAGGTCGTTGAATCGTTTTTCATCACGCTGATCCAGTGCCTTATCAATCTCTTCTCTAAGGAAGGTTAAGCGCTGTTTATAAAGCGCCTCATCTAAAACCATTTGAATATAGATGTCTAAAATCGTCACGCCGTTTTCTTCGGTTTTTTGGGTGTTGCGGGACTTCATGAGCTCAGCATACGTTTTTTTCTCTTTCATAAAGAATCCCCCCGATGCCTTTTTTATAGTATATGGATTGGCGAAGAAAAAATCAACAAGAATTTATAATTTTTAGACAATTTATTTTTGAGCGAAATCGACACCTCTTGTCCAATCGACACAATGTGATATATCTTAAAAAAGGCTTTTCGATAGATCGAATGGACTAAATAATACGATAAAAAAATGATTTTTAATAAATTTTGAAAAAATCCTGTCGTTTCTTATATGTTGGTGATAGATTAATAGTATCTAAAATAACCAAAAATTAACACAGGAGGAAATGAAGTGTCAGGAATTAGTGAAACACCTTTAGATTCATACGTCATTAATCAAACAACAATGGCGATCCTTCCGGTTGAAGAAGGAAAAAGAGTATATTCAAAAGTCATAGAAAGAGAGACAAGCTTTTACGTTGAATTAAAACCTCTGCAAATTATTGAACGCAGCTGCCGATTCTTCGGCTCAAGCTATGCAGGCAGAAAAGCGGGAACATATGAAGTAACAGGAATATCCCACAAGCCTCCAATTGTGATTGACTCATCCAATCATCTGTATTTCTTCCCAACCTATTCATCCAACCGTCCTCAGTGCGGCTGGATCTCCCACAAATACATTCATACCTTCCAGGAATCATCCCTCGGAGACACGGTGGTCATCTTTACAAATGAGCAAACCGTCAAACTCGATGTCTCATATAAGTCATTTGAGAGTCAGGTGCACAGAACAGCGTATCTCCGAACGAAATTTCAAGATCGCCTTGATGGTGGTCTTCCTAAAAAACAAGAATTTATGCTGTATCCAAAGGAACAACAGCTCAACCTTGTATACGATTTTATATTAAGGGAGCTTCGGAACAGATATTAACTAAAACCAGCGGCAGCCCAGCCGCTGGACTCCTTATGTTTAGCATATCGTCTTACTTTCTCGAAGAAAAAAACATTGAAAATTATATAACAAATTATATAATTTAAGTACAACGTATAAAATTTTATATAACGAGCGACAGAAAAGGGGATATGATGATGACTTATGATGAACTAGATACACCGGCGCTATTAATTGATAAACAGGTGATGATGGAGAATCTAGCTGCTATGCAGCAATATGCGGACCGTCAGCAAGTCAAACTGCGTCCTCATACGAAAACACATAAAACACCTGGTCTTGCGAAGGTGCAGGAGGAGATGGGCGCATCTGGCTTTACTGTAGCGAAAGTAGGGGAAGCAGAAGTGATGGCGGCGCATGGGCTAACAGATATCTTTATCGCCAATCAAATTGTAGGTGAGACAAAGCTGAAGCGAATTCGAAAGCTGGCAGAGTCGATACACATTTCATTTGGAATAGATTGTGTAGAGCATGTGCATCAAATTGAAGATGTCTTTCGTGGAGCAGAGAAAAAAGCGGAGGTTTTAATTGAGATAGAGGTTGGAGAAGAGAGGTCTGGTGTCATTGAAGAGAGTGATTTCCGTCAAATCTTGCAGGCGATAAAAACATGTGAGTTCGTTCATTTAAAAGGGATTTTTTCTCATGATGGTCATACATACAAGGCGGAAAGTAAAGCGCATTGTCAGACATTATATGAAGACGCTGTGAATCGAACGCTTCGATTTGCACAGATTGCAAAAGAATCAGGCATGCTGCTAGAGGTAGTGAGCATAGGATCAACACCACCGTTCTTATTTCAATTTGATATTCCAAAGGGAGTGACCGAAATCCGCCCAGGCACATACATCTTCATGGATGCCTCTCAGTCCAATGTGATCGGCACTTTTTCACATTGTGCAGCAGCCGTCCTGACGACGGTGATTAGTAAGCCAACAAATACTCGTGTCATTACAGATGTTGGAGCCAAAGGGCTCACGGCTCAAACCCGTACAAAAGGGCTGACGAAAACAAAGGGACTAGGCAAGGTAAAAGACTTTGATGATGTATTTGTTTCCAGTGTATTTGATGAGCATGCCATCATTTATCACGAAGGCTTCCGTCAGACTGTCCAGATCGGTGAGAAGGTGCAAATCATTCCAAATCATATTTGTCCCGCTGTCAATCTTCATGAAAAAGCCTATCTCATCCAAGATGGTGAAGTAGTCGAAGAGCTTGACATTGCTTGTAAAGGTAAACTTCAATAAATCAACAGGACAAGGCGACTTCGTTGGGGCATCATTATGATGACACGAGAACATCCACCATGCACATGAATTTGTTGAAACCAAATCCATATATCCAGTCGTCTATTGAGTGTGTATCGGTAGACTGTCCACCAAATGACAGAGAAATGTGGATCCTTAGACGTATTTTCAAGCAATTATTCATAAATCACAGAAGTGACACGAGCCGTCTGTTACAATAAAAGAAATCATTTCTTGCAAAGTGTTCGTATGTGGTAAAGGATCCTCCTATTTTGACCGATATGAACGAATGGGAATAAGAAATGGAGGCTCTGTATGAAAAAACAATCGCAATTGCTGCTGCTATTCACCTTGATAGTGACCTTACTAGCAGCCTGTCAGCAAGCAGGTCAATCGCCTTCAAAACAAGACACAAAAGAAGCTGCGTATGAACAATGGGTTCAGCGTTATATGGATGAGTTAAATGAAGCTTATGAAAACATGACCGACCAATTTATTTCAGATGGACAGGGAAAGATCCAAGTAAATAAAAAATTGAAAAAGGCGACGAAAGCCTTTGATCGTGTGATTCAAAAGGGGCTTGCTCATCAAGAAATTCCAGCCGCTTATCAAAAGGCAGATGAACAATTAAAGACAGGTCTTCATTCATTTGAAAAAGGAATTGGTCAGGTGGAGCAGCTATTAAAGCGCCCAGATCAAGAAAAGCTGTTTATTTCCGCTACTCATCATCTACAAGATGGATTGCAGAGGGCAGCTGCATTTATTGAAGAAGTCGGCCGCATTCAGCAATCAACGTAAAAAGCTTGGAAGGCGGACTTCCAGGCTTTTTTACATATAAAGTATTTGCTTTAAGCGGCGCACACCTTCTTGAATCATGTTTTCGTCCGTACAAGCAAAGCCTAGCAGTAATCCCTTTCGATTGCTCTCAAAACAATAAGGACTTAATGGATAAATGCCAATACCTGCTGCTTTTGCTGCCTCAATACTGCCTTTTTCGTCAAAGTTTGGCGCTCCTTCCAAAAAGACATGAAGACCCGTATCTGTTCCATAAATATGAAAGTGCTTGTCAAATTGTTGTGTTAAAAGGGCATCCATCATGGCAGCCTGTCTTTTTTTATATAGCTGTCTCATTCGCCTGACATATCGCGTAAATTCTCCTTCTCTGAAAAAAGAGGCGAGTGTGATCTGTTCCATAATGGGCAGCTGTCTTTGAATGAGTGATTGCAAGGAAGCGATCTCTTTTATGACGGCTTTGGAGCCGATAATGGCAGCAAGGCGGATACCGGGTGCCAGCACTTTGGAGAAGCTTAAGATATAAATCACATGGTCGGGTGCTTCTGAAAATAAGGAAGGAAGCGGTCCGCCATGATAACGATAATCTCCATCAAAATCATCCTCTAGTATATATGACTGATGACTGACGGCAAATTTTAGCAGCTGCTGCCTTCTGCTCACACTCATACATACACCGGTTGGACGCTGATGGGAGGGCGTCACCGCAATCAGCTTTGTTTTTCGTGGTAATGTATTCACCATGATCCCTTCTTCATCGACGGGCGCGGGATAAATGTTCATTTCACGATGCATAAAGGAAAGCCTTGCTCCAGGAAAGCCTGGATCTTCAACAGCTACTGTATCGCCTTTTTTAAGCAATACCTGTGAAATCAAATCAATGGCTTGCTGCGTGCCTCCTGTTAACATGATTTGATCTTCTTCTACATCGATGCCGCGTTCTACTGATAAGTATTGGCGTATTTCTGAACGTACTTCCCATAAACCATGCGGGGAGGAATAGCCCCAATCCTTCATCTCTAATCGCTGTAATGCTTTTGTGAGCGAGCGTTTCCATATGTTTTGGAAATGTTCATCGATGGCTGGTTCCTGATGACGAAAATCAATATCAAGCTTCTCATGAAATTGATTGGCCGACAGCCAGTGGTTCATTTGTTTCTCCGCCTCTTGAAAGTGTGGTCTTACCGGAAGAGGAAAAGGCGGCTCACCTTGATGGGGAGTGGAGGCCGCATAGTGATCACTCGAAATGACCTTCGTACCGCCTCTTCTAGATGTGCTGACATATCCTCTTGCCAGCAGTTCATCATAAGCAAGCTGTATAGTTGATCTTGATACATTGAGCTCCTGTGCTAATACGCGTGTCGGTGTTAACTGATCATCGGGGTTCAGTTTTTTGGAATGAATTTGTTGAATGATCCCAGTCACGATTTGCTGCCAGAGCGGGGTAGTACTTGAGCGGTCTAAATAAATATACATCGGACACCTTCTCTCATTGTCACATATAACATGATGATGACACGGGAATATGGAGTGGTCAATAGCATCGTTTTTGGATATAGGAAGTAAGCCAAAAGGTGTGTACACTGTTCTCATATGCTTATGACTAGAGGAGAGAGTGAAATGATCCCTGCAGCTAAAGAAGAAACCGCACACTTATCCATCATTCCATTTATATTCGTTTTATTTGGTCTTTTTATGATTACAACCGCAGTGAATCTGCAGGTGCCCCTTTATACGTTGTATGCCGAACAAGCAGGGTACGGAAAGGCGGCTACAGCCCTTGTATTTGCTGCATATGTCTTCGGACTGATTCCAGTTTTACTTTTTCTTGGCGGGATATCTGACCGGGCTGGACGCAAACCGGTTTTATTGGTCGCACTTAGTTTTTCGTTATGTGCTACCTTATTGATGATCGTACATCCTACCATTCAGATGCTCTTTTTGGCGCGGCTGCTGCAAGGGGTGGGGCTTGGCCTGAGTGTTGGCACATGCACTGCTTATTTGATTGCTTTATATCCAGAAAAATCAAGCTGGATTCCAACTTTTATTGCGTTATGCAGTTCGGTTGGCTTTGGGGGCGGTGCTCTTTTTACGGCACTTCTTTCTTTTCAGTATGTGACGCTTGCGCCGCTTAGTTATTGGATTGTGCTGGGCTTTTTAATCCTAACGATCGTGGGTGTCTTCTTTTTCGTTCCGCCTGTACAAGGAGATGCAGATAAACCGATGATGAACATGCCAACATTTCCAAAAGGAACAATGCCAGCGAATGCAGCGATTGCTGTCGCGTGGTCAGTGTGCGGCCTTGTGATTTCGGTTTTGCCAGCACAGCTTAAATTGAATGGATATGAATTATGGGTAGGACCGGCACTGTTTTTGATTAATATGGCAGGTGTCCTGATGCAGCCTTTTGTTCGCAAAATGAATAGCACAGCAGCGCTCCTTGCCGGATTTATCTGTCTTCCATGTGGATACGGTCTCTTGCTATTTGGAGCAAATAGTGGATCCATCATTCTTGTGCTTGCCGGAACGATGCTTGCGGGTACTGCCTGCTATGGATTTACTTATTTAGGCGGTCTTCAGCTTATTGTCGAGCGGGGAAAAAAGGAGGCAGCTAGAGCCGTTGCCGGGTTTTATTTGTTTGCCTATTTAGGTCTGGGTCTTCCAAGTGTTTTTGTCGGGCTCTTCGCTGATCTGTTCGGAACTCAGATGGTGTTAACCGTCTTTTTCTTGGTCGTTTTGGCAGCTTGTCTCATCCTTTTGATGTCAAGTGTCAGACAGAAACAAAAGTGAGGAGTCTTGCTTTCTCTTTTGCCTTCCATTCGTTTAAAATAAAGGCATGAGAGGGGAAGATGACATGAAAAAAGTGCAGCTGGACGGCGCGTCGTGCAGGTCGCAAGAAGAGCTTCATGACCAACTAAAAAAAGTTTTACACCTTCCTGACTACTACGGGAAAAATCTCGATGCTCTATGGGACTGTTTGACAGGAGAAGTAAATCTGCCAGTAGAGCTGACATGGGTGAATTTTGACACGAGCAAGGACGCTCTTGGCGAGTATGCAGAAAGCGTAAAGCAGTTATTTCAAGAAGCAGAAGAGGAATTGAAGGGACAATTTCAAGTGAGTTTTCAATAATGGTGAAAAAGCAGCCGACATTAGAGGCTGCTTTTTTCTGAATTTTCTCCTGCGATGATATGGATGTAGACAATGCTAATTATACGGAATCATTTAAAAAGAACACTACCGGCAGATTAAAAGATTGAGTTATCTGAGTTTTAAATTTTTTTAATTGTGGATTCATAAAAATATGTTGCGTGCAGGAAACTTTCGTTAAAATATGTTATAGTGGAACCTACATTGATAGACTAAGATAGAGTGAGGGTTCGGAAAGGATGAAGGATAAAACAAGATCAAAAAGAAGGCTGAGACCTTGGGTGAAAGTCGTGCTGTTTATCATGGCATTTGTCATGGTGATGGCAATATCTGTGACAGGATATGCTTACTATAAAATTTCAAAAGCGTCGAATAAGGCGCAAGTGTCATTAGAAAGAGGAGACACCTCGCAAAAGCGTGTGAAAGCTTTTGATCCAGGAAAGGACAGCTTCTCGGTCCTGCTGCTTGGAATTGACAGCCGTCCAGGTGAAACGGTAGACGAAGCAAGAAGTGATGCGGTCTTACTGGCGGCTGTGAACCGAACAGAGAAAACCATCAAACTCCTCAGTATTCCTCGTGATTCTTATGTAGATATTCCGGGAAGAGGATATGATAAAATCGCCCACGCCCATGCGTTTGGGAGTGCAGATTTGTCAGTCAAAACGGTCGAAAACCTGCTGAACATTCCTGTAGACTATGTGATTTCAGGGAACTTTAAGGCGTTTCAAGACATTGTAGATGAGCTAAACGGAATTGACGTAACGATTGAAGATGAAGGTATCGCAAAACAAATGGAAAAGGATTCAAAAGGGAAAGTTCATGTGCAAACAGGAACACATACGTTAAATGGTGAAGAAGCATTAGCCTTTGTGAGAACAAGGAAGGCAGACAGTGACCTTATGCGCGGGAAGCGCCAAATGGAAGCACTTCAAGCCATCTTTGAAAAATCTAAATCCATTTCTTCGATCCCATCCTATGACAACATCATTGATACACTTGGTGACAATGTTTCAACCAATCTGTCCATGAAGCAGTTTATCGGTCTTTTCCCGTTATTGAGCTCATTGACATCAGTAGATACCATTCAGCTAAAGGGCCATGATTATCAGCCTGGGAATGTGTATTACTTTGAGTTAGATGGCGCTGGATTAGAAGAAGTGAGAACAGAGCTGAGAGAACAGCTTGAATTATCATAAAGAAGCATTAGCCTGCCGCTGTGGCAGGCTTTTTGCTTTGAATGGGGAAGCGCGACAATGAAGCAAATTCAATTCGCTTGATGAAGAAAATACCGAGTCAGCAGTTCCTCTACCCGGTGACGTATACGTGGATTAAAGTATTTATGTTTTTCTTCATAGCCATCCATGATAAATAGATACGTTGTAAATCCTTCATCGTGTTCAATTTGCTGTACCTTCATTTTTTCTTTACGTAAATGCTGCTTTAGTTCATAAAGTGCTTTCTGTGCTTCCTTTAAGGCGGAGGTCACAAGCTGAATGTATGGTTCATTTAGTTTGAATGTTTGATGTTGTTTTAAGTGAGTCAAATCACGATTGAGGATGGAGACGACCATTGGAAGAAAGATGGCCTGTTCCATCATCTGAAGCTGTATTCTTGATAGTCTCGTCATGTCCAAGCCTGCTTTCTTTCTTGATAGAACACACGTTCTTATTTATTATACCGAATGAGTCAAATAATCTCAAGGGGGGGATTCATTTGTATATTTTTATGTTTTCCATGTAAAATGAAAAGTAGACAAACCTTGAAGGAGTCAAACAAGTTGACATCATTTCTTTCCCTATTTACTCACGAAAATATCACATCATTTTTTGAGAGCTACAAGGCCTTTGGACCGATTGTGGCCATATTGCTCCCTTTAATAGAAGCATTTCTTCCGTTTTTACCACTCGTTGCGTTTGCTGTAGCGAATGCAAATGCATTCGGCCTTTGGGAAGGATTTTTATTGACCTGGATTGGCGCAAGTGCAGGGTCTATTCTTGTCTTTTTACTGATCAGAAAATTTGGACAGATGAGAATGCTCAACTTTATCAGCAGGCATCCTTCCATTAAAAAATTGATGCTTTGGGTGGAAAAGCGGGGGTTTGGTCCATTATTTATTTTACTTTGCTTTCCTTTCACGCCCTCTGCTGCCGTCAATGTTGTAGCGGGTTTATCAAGAATTAGCTTTTGGCAATTCTCATTAGCTACTTTATCTGGCAAGTGTGTCATGCTCTTTATCATTAGTTTTATTGGTTATGATCTTTCTGCTTTAGTTAAGAATCCGTTAAGAAGTGTTTTTGCGGTTCTAGTTATTGCGCTATTATGGTATGTTGGAAAGAGAGTAGAAAATAGGTTAAACATTCGAATGAGCAAACGTGAGGACAAAGGAGGCTCTTAATGAAAAAGAAGCCATTGCTATGGTTGATGATTATTACAGGCATCGTCTTATTGTTCCAAGTAAAGAATTTCATGTTTGTCACGTACAAAGTAGAAGGGGTTAGTATGGACCCAACTTTTACAGATGGAACAGAATTATTAATCAATAAGTTCTCGCCAAAACTCACGAAAATTAGCCGGTTTGATTATGTGTTATTTCACGGACCTAAAAATCAAATCTTGATCAAGCGAGTCATTGGACTCCCAGGAGAAACGATCAAGTATGAAGATGATCAGTTATTTGTCGATGGTGAAAAAAAGAAGGAACCTTATTTAAAAGAGCAGAAACAACATAAAATGGGGAACGTTCTGACAGGGGATTTTCAGCTGAAAGCCATCACAGGAGACGATAAAATCAAAAACAATCATTACTTTGTGGTCGGAGATAACCGAATACATAGCTTCGACAGCCGGCATTTTGGCACCATTTCAAAGGATCAAGTTGTCGGTGTTAAAAGAAATACCAGCGAATAAAAAAAGGCGCTCTGCACATGCAAAGCGTCTCTTTTTATTTTGCGGCTTTATAATCAGGCTGCCTTTTTGCCCATACGTGATGTAAGAAGCGGAAAAACGGTGGCAGCATTGCAATGACGAGAATAATTCTGACGACTTGTACAGCCACAACAAAGGTAGAATCCTCATGCAGTGTGACCGCAGTTGTTGCCATCTCTGCAATACCGCCAGGCGAAAAAGCAAGAATGGCTGTAATGACAGAGATACCTGTGATCTCAGCGATGGCAATAGAGCTGAGGACAGTCGCAGCAATTAGCCCAGCTGAGCTGACGACAGCCACAATGAGAGTGTTTTTTAGCCCGACAAACATTTCTTTATTCATTTTTGAACCGATGGTTGCACCTAGAAATACTTGAGACGCAATGTTCGCTTGTGCCGGCCAATAAGGAATCAAATCATAACCTATGAGTGCGCCCGCACCAACTTGAAGAGCTGCGACGCCTAGCATGCTGCCGATCAGCCAAGGAGCTGGGAAATGAAGACGAACTGCTAGGCGTGACATGAGCCAGGCACCTAAAATAAGCGCAGCGGTCCAAGAGATGTTTGAAAGGGTGAAAACACCCGAAGAAAAAGCGCTCCCTTGCGTAACTACAGCCACATCCGCTTGGTTTTTTGTATTTAAATAAAACACTGTAAATGGGATAGTGAGTACAACCATTAATACACGTATCGTTTGCACAAGACTCACAACAGCTGTATTGGCTCCCACCTCTTGGGCAATGCCCGGCATAGCGGATAAACCGCCGGGGGCAGTTCCGACAAAGCTTGTCAGCATATCTGTTTTGCTCAGCTTCCATAAGACAAAGCCTGAGAGCATCGCCAGTAGAATAGAAAAGACGAGCATGAAACTCACAGGGAGCCAATTTTCAGCGAAAATGTGAAGGACCTTCATATTCATTTTCTGTCCGAGTTCGATTCCGAGAATGAATTGACCAAGGAGCAGCCATCTGCTGTGAATACGTAAGGTGCTAGTTCCTTTACGCTGAAACAGGGTGGGGCGGCGCATAGCAATAAAAGCTGCGGTGATTAATGTACCTACCATCCAGCCAATGGACATACCTGTTAAAGACAAAAGAAATCCACCTAAACCGCTTATCGCAATGAGAATGAGATCGGTTCGAAGGCTGTTTCCTTGTTTCATCACATGTAAACCTTCTTCCTATATGTTTGTTCAGCAAGTGAAATGTTGTTAACTTCACTATAATACAAAAGTCTCTATAAATAAAATACGAATTTTTTCACTATTTTCATAAGATTATCTTATCACTAAATGATTAGTACATTTTTATAAAGAAAGATATCATTTTTACCAAAAATAAAGTCGATATACAACGATTTTCCCCTATTTATGTTATCGGTTGACTATCATTTTCAATTACACTACACTACATAGTGTGAGGTGATAACATGAAAATTCCTTCTTTTAAATATAATGAAAAGGGATTGAATCGTTTTTTTGGTCCTTTAGAGGGAAGAATTATGGAGATCCTTTATGAAGGTGAGGATATGCCGATTAAAGAGGTCCAGCAAAAGCTGTCAGATGAGAAGCCGATTAATTTCAACACCGTGATGACTGTGCTGAACCGCTTAACCGAAAAAGGAATTGTGGAGAAAAAAACAAAAGGGCGCTCATCTATTTATAATCCTATTTTAACAAAAGAAGAATTTCTAAATGAGCAAACAAAATGGATTACACAAGGATTGATGGATGATTTCGGTCCACTGGCAGTGAATCATATGGTGGATGCGATTGAAAGTGCTGATCCTGAATTACTCAAAGTACTAGAAGCACGGCTAGCATCTAAAAAAGAGGAGCAGCAAAATGAATAAAATGAAGTCGAGTCTGCTGTTTTCAGGCGGTATATTGATTGGTTTAGCCATTTTTCATCAGATGGGGTATTACGTGCTTTCAAGCTTTTTTGGCTGGAATCAAGCATATAACCTGATCCATGTATGCCAGTCTGTGCTCGAATTCTATGGATTCACTCCTTTAAAATACTTTCTGGATGCCTTAGTCCTCTACACATTGGGTTTTGCGATTTTTTATATGACGAAACAAATCAAAAAGTACATTCAATTCAAGCAAAATCTGATGCTTGCAGTCGATCACCAGTCGACCGAATCTTTATCTGAGAAATATGCTAATGACATCATCGTGTTTCATTGTCATGAACCGCTTGCTTTTGCAATGGGGATGCTTCACCCAAAGGTTTATTTATCAACAGCTCTCATGGACATGCTGGATGAAGAAGAGATTGACGCTGTAGTTCATCACGAATTGCATCACAAATACAGCTATGATCCTTTAAAGGCTTTCATGTTCTCAATGCTCACAAAAGTCATTTGGTACATTCCAGTGTTAAAGCATATGAGACAAAGCTACTCTGTTTTTCGTGAAGTGATTGCAGATGACTATGCCATTCAGAAGACAGGTACTGAGCTTGGAGTAGGGCAGGCCCTTTTGAAGCTGATTAAAAAGAGAACCCAGTTTCAAAAACAAACAAAGTTTGCGGTGTCCTTTGGGGATCGGGCATTGAATTTAAGAATACAAAAAATCTTAAATCCAACTTACAATATTCCTTTTAATGTACCAATGATTCCAATCGTCACATCAGCCATTCTGATGGTGGTCTTAATGATTATGCTCAACCTTAATTACTAATTTTTTTACTTATTAACATTACATTGTGTAGTGTAAAAACAGGAGGAAATCACTATATGAAAACAAATCAAGAAATAGGAACACTTTTTGTACGCGTTATTTTAGGTATTATTTTCTTTTTACATGGGCTTCAGGCATATCAAGGAGGGCTGGGAGGCACAGCAGCATTCTTTGGACAAATCGGTGTACCTGAATTTATGGCCTATATTGTGAAGACAATTGAGCTAGTCGGTGGTATTGCCTTGATTTTAGGTCTAGGAACACGTATTTTCGCAGCATTATTTGTACCAATTATGGCTGTAGCGATTATCACTGTTGGTTTTTCTAAAGGATTTGTTGGTGGCTATGAATTTGAACTTTCGCTGCTCGTCATGGCGCTTTATTTGACTCTTAGCGGCAGTAAGCTGTTGTCAATTGATGGGATACTCAAGCATCAGCAGCAAAGCAATGAAGCAAAATTTCATTAAAAGATCATGAAAAAACTCCTTCTGCTATTTTGGGCAGAGGAGTTTTTTTAATGGTCAAATTCTCATTTTCTCGTTTGAAAATAAGGAAGGGATGTGAGGCTTTGCTACATTTAGCGCTTTCTTTAATAGATTGAATGAACGAAAAATCGATTTCATTTTTTGACGGAACATACGATCTCCTATTAAAATAGGACTATCTATGATACATGGTGCGTTAAAAGATATAAAAACCATACAGCATGCTGCTGCTCATCTTGAGCGATACGTTTCATTAGCTCTTTTGTTCCTTGATCCCGGACATAGTCTGATACGCTTAAGTAAAAATCGACCGTTTTTTGTTCATCTTTAAAGGCAAACATAAGTCCTTCTCTGAATTGGTCTGGACAAGGTTCTGTTACGCTTGGTTTGTGGTTTTTCCCTGTTAAAGAATAATATAGCTTTGAAAATAGTTGATAGTGTCTGACTTCATCCTGGCGTATTTCTTGAATGATCTTCTTTGCTTCAGGATTTTTTGCCTTTTGGGCAAGTTTTTCGTAGCATTGGATCGCAGAATACTCACCATTGATCGCTTTCTCAAGGTCTGAAATGATCCTTGTGTTTTGGCGCATGTCATAAGGCGAGTAGTCATAGTAACCGTAATACATGATATTGCCAGCCTCCTTTTAGTTCATGATGGTTTATGATATGAAAAGAGTGAGGAAAGGTGCCTATGTCTTTTTTCAGAAAGGATAATGGGAACGTGATCGGAAAATAGCTATTTACCTTTATTTTCGCTAGAATATGAGTACATAAGAAAGGTGTTGTGGAACGTGGAGATTCAGTTTTTAGCAGGCAGATCGGGGAGTGGAAAAACGACTGCAATCTTAGAGGAAATCAAAGAACAGCTTCGGCTTGATCCGTTGGGTCCGCCAATCATTTTTTTAGTCCCGGATCAAATGACATTTTTAATGGAATATGAGCTTGCGAAAACGTCTGAAGCTGGTGGAATGATCAGAGCTAAAGTATTTAGTTTCACTCGTCTTGCTTGGTCGATTTTACAGCAGACTGGTGGAGCGAATCGGCAATTTGTGACAAGCACAGGAATTCAAATGCTTTTAAGAAAAGTGATTGAAGAGCAGAAAGACAAGTTTAAAGTATTCAAAAAAGCGAGTGATAAGCCGGGGTTTGTGGAGCAAATCGAAAAAACGATGGCTGAATTCAAAAGATACTGTATGCTGCCAGAGGATATTGAGAAGATTTCAGCGTCTAGCATGCATTCAGAGTATACAGAAGAAAGACGGGCAGCCGAAAAATTGCATGATCTCCATGTTCTTTATCAGCAGATGGAGCAGCATTTACAAGATGAATATGTGCACTCAGAAGACTATTTGACTCTTCTTTCCCAGCAAATTCCTTCAGCTGAAGAAATAAAAGGAGCATACATCTATATAGATGGTTTTTATCAATTTACACCGCAGCAGCTTCTTGTCATTGAACAGCTCTTGCTGCATGCAGCAAAAATAACTGCGGCTTTCACCGTAGATCGATCCTATCATGATAGGCAGCCAAATGAACTTGATTTATTTCGTATGACAGGTAAAACGTATTTCCAGCTCTATCAGCTTGCTAAAGAGTGCGGAGCTGACATTTCTGAAAATATTTTTGAAAGAAATCATCGGCACCTTTATACACCAGATCTTGCTTATTTAGAACACCAATATGAGCAGCGACCCGTTCAGCCATATCAGGAAAACACCCCTCATCTCACAGTGTCTAAAAGTGCAAATAAACGAGCTGAAATTGAGGGAGTAGCGAGAGATATCCTTGATTTAGTGAGAGAAAAAGGACTCAGACTGCGAGATATCTCGATTGTAGCGCGGCATGTAGATGACTATAAAGATACGTTAAAAGAGGTTTTTCGAGATTACGATATTCCTTTTTTTATTGATGGAAATGAATCGATGCAGTATCATCCGCTCATTGAATTAATTCGTTCGAGCTTGGATGTCATAAAAGGAAATTGGCGGTATGAATCGGTATTTCGCTGCGTGAAAACAGAGTTCTTATTTCCGCTTGAAATCACTAAGAACAAAGCGAGAGAGCAGGCAGATCAGCTTGAAAACTATTGCATTGCTTATGGTGTAAAAGGAGAGCGCTGGACAAACGGTTCCCGGTTTCATTACAGGCGTTTCCAATCTTTAGATGAGGATTTCGGACAAACAGATCAAGAAATTGAAATGGAACAAATGCTAAATGACGTCAAAGAATGGATCGCGCCCCCGCTTTACCAGTTGCAGAAAAGGCTCAAAAAAGCGCAAAAGGTAAGGGACATGGTAGAGGCTGTCTATGTCTTTTTAGAAGAGATACAAGTACCAGATAAGCTTGAAAAAGCGAGGCTTGAGGCTGAAGAAGCAGGTCGATTAGCTGAAGCAATGCAGCACGGGCAAGTATGGGATGCGGTGATTCAATTAATGGATGAATTTGTTGACATGCTAGGTGACGAAGAGCTCTCATTTCCCTTATTCCAACAGATGATAGATACAGGGTTAGCTTCTCTAAAATTCGCTTTGATTCCGCCTTCACTCGACCAAGTATTTATTGGAAGTATGGATTTATCCAGAATGTATCAAGTGAAGTGTACGTTTATCATTGGTGTAAATGATGGCGTTATTCCCGCACGTCCCTCTGATGAGAGTGTATTGTCTGAGGATGACCGAGAATGGTTAAAACGAGCAGGAGCAGAGCTAGCAGAGACAGGAAAAGAACGGCTGCTAGATGAGCAATTTTTAATTTACCAAGCGTTATCAAGTCCATCCCGTCATTTGTATCTATCCTATGCGGCTTCTGATGCAGAAGGACGTTCTCTATTGCCTTCGACACTCATCAAGTATTGCCAAGAGCTTATGCCAAATCATCAACAGGCTCTTTATGTGTTAGATCCAGAACAACTGGAAGACGATGAGCAATTAAAATTTGTAGCGAATGAGCATGTTTCGTTGTCGTATACCATCTCACAGCTGCAGCAATGGCTCAATCAATATCCCATCAGCGGTGTATGGTGGAGTGTCTATAACTACTTAATGACATCTCCTCATCGGGATGTATCAAAAAACATCATGTCAAGCTTGTTCTTTACAAATCGAGCGAAGCCATTAAAGCCTAATGTCACAAAAGAGCTTTACGGTGACCATATTCAGGGCAGTGTTTCAAGAATGGAGAAGTTCAATGCGTGTGCATTCTCTCACTTTGCTTCCCACGGTTTAAAACTAAAGGATCGACAATTTTACAAATTGGAAGCACCCGATATCGGCCAATTGTTTCACTCGGCTTTGAAGCATATTTCAGATACGCTAGTTGAACAAAAAAAGGATTGGAAAAACCTAACGAAGGAAGATTGTGTCACCTATTCAAGACATGCAATCGAACAGCTTGCTCCGCGTCTTCAAAAGGAGATTCTATTAAGCTCTAATCGACATGCTTATATTAAAGAAAAGCTTCAGAAAATCTTGATTCGAGTCTCTTCTATATTAAGTGAACATGCCAAATTGAGTGGATTTTCTCCGGTAGGGCTTGAGTTAGGTTTTGGAGGTCAAGGGCCTTTGCCGCCGTTTACTTTTCAATTAAAGAATGGCTGCACGATGGAGCTTGTCGGAAGGATTGACAGGGTAGATAAGGCAGAAGGTTCAAAAGGGCTGCTTTTAAGAATCGTCGATTACAAATCCAGTGAGAAAGGTCTTGACCTAGCAGAAGTATACTATGGTCTTGCCTTGCAAATGCTCACATACTTAGACCTAACCATTACGTATTCGAAAGAGTGGCTCGGCGTAGAAGCAACGCCTGCTGGCATTTTATATTTCCATATTCATGATCCGCTCATTCAAGCACCGATTCCACTTGCAGAGGATGAAATTGAGCAGGAAATCTTCAAGAAATTTAAAATGAAGGGTTTATTGCTTGAAGATGTGGAAGCAGTAAAGCTAATGGATCAAACGCTTGATTCAGGTAGATCGCAAGTCATTCAAGCCGGTTTGAAAAAGGATGGGTCTTTCCGTTCTGATTCGGCAGTTTTAAGTGAGGATCATTTCCATATACTCACACAACACGTTCGGCGCACATTTGAAGAAGCAGGCGAAAGAATTACAAATGGAGAGGTCGCAATTAATCCATATAAATTAAAGGATCAAACACCTTGCCGCTTTTGTTCATTCAAGTCTATTTGCCAATTCGATGAATCAATAGAAGATAATGATTTTAGGGTGCTCACCTCTGAAAAGGATGATGTTGTGATAGAACGGATCAAAAAAGAAGGGGATCAGTATGCAAATACCAAAACCGAATAACAGTACGTGGACGGATGACCAGTGGGAAGCCATCGTTTCAGAAGGACAAGATATCTTGGTTGCGGCGGCGGCAGGGTCAGGTAAAACAGCTGTTTTGGTTGAACGCCTGATTCGAAAAATGACCCGGCCTGAACATCCAGTTGATGTGGATCGTCTGCTCGTTGTGACTTTCACAAATGCTTCTGCGGCAGAGATGAAGCATCGGATCACAGAAGCACTTGAAAAAGAATTAGCCAAAAACCCTGGGTCTCTTCATATGAGAAGGCAGCTGTCCCTCATGAATCGAGCCAATATTTCAACCTTGCACTCCTTTTGCTTGCAGGTTTTGCGCACCTTTTACTATGAAATTGATCTTGATCCAGGCTTTCGTTTGGCTGACCAAACAGAAGGAGAATTATTAGGAGATGAAGTGTTAGACGAACTGTTTGAGGATGAATATAAGGCTGGAAAGCCATCATTCTTTGAATTGGTTGATCGTTATACATCTGACCGTCACGACTTAGATTTGCAATGGCTCGTGAAGAGAATTTATGAGTTTTCGAGATCTCATCCTTCTCCGGAGCAATGGATGCGGGCATTTCTTTCACTTTATGATGTAGATGCTCAAACAAAAGTAGAAGAATTACCGTTTTATCCATATATCAAAGAAGATCTTTCTCTCGTTCTCCGGAGCTGCCAGGAGCTGCTTGAACGAGCTCTTTCGCTATCAAAAGAACCGGGCGGCCCAGCACCGAGAGCAGAGAATTTTATAGATGATTTAGAGCAAGTCAATGAATTAATCCGTCATCAAGATGATTTTGAGAAGCTTTATGAGCTTTTGCCGAACGTCAATTTTAAAAGGCTCAAAACGTGCAAAGGGGACGAATATGACCCTGCTCTCTTAGAAAAATCCACAGATGCACGTAATCAAGCAAAAAAACAATTAGAAAAACTAAAAGATGAATACTTCATGCGCAGTCCTGCCCAACATTTAAAAAGCTTAGCTGAAATGAAGCCAGTTGTGGAGACGCTTGTAGAGCTTGTGATCCAATTTGGTGAGCGTTTCGAAAGAGCGAAGCAGGAAAAGTCAATTGTCGACTTTTCGGATTTAGAGCACTATTGCTTACGCATTTTAGCGGAGCAGGATGCAGAAGGACATTTGATCGAAACAGAAGCTGCCAAATACTATCAACAGCAGTTTGAAGAAGTGCTCGTTGATGAATACCAGGATACAAACCTTGTACAAGAAACGATTTTAAAGCTTGTATCTAAGGGGAAACATTCTGCAGAGGGCAATCTGTTTATGGTTGGTGATGTAAAGCAGTCTATTTATCGTTTTAGGCTGGCAGAGCCTATGCTCTTTTTAAACAAATATAAACACTTTCAACCAGACGGCAAAGAAACAGGGAAGAGAATCGATTTAAATAAAAACTTCCGCAGCCGTTCAGATGTTTTAGATAGTACGAACTTTTTGTTCAAGCAGCTGATGGGGGAAACAGTGGGAGAAATTGAATATGATGAACAAGCTGAATTAAAGCTTGGAGCGAGTTATCCAGAAAGCAAAGATACAACGACAGAAATGCTTCTTGTCCACTTAGATCAGCAGGAAGCAGAAACCGGCGAAGAGCGAGAAGAGCTCGAGACCGTCCAATTTGAAGCGAGAATCATTGCTAAAAAAATAAAAGAATTAGTGGAGCAGCCATTTCAAGTGTACGATGCAAAGCAGCAAATGACCCGTAATTTGCAGTATCGTGACATTGTCATTTTGCTTCGGTCTATGCCTTGGGCTCCGCAAATGATGGAGGAATTAAAGAAGCAGGGAATCCCTGTATATGCGAATCTTTCCTCTGGTTATTTTGAAGCAACAGAGGTGTCTGTCATTCTTTCATTGTTAAAAGTCATCGATAATCCATATCAGGATATCCCGCTTGCTGCTGTTTTAAGATCACCTATTGTTCATTTAGACGAAAATGAATTGGCTCTGATTCGAACGAGTGATAAAAAAGGCACGTATTATGATGCTGTAAAGGCATTCATGAGTGTGACGCATTCTGATCACCCTACATGCAAAAAACTAGAGCGATTTTTCCAATTACTGCGCAAGTGGCGTGATTTTTCTATCAATCATTCGGTGGCAGAATTAATTTGGGAAGTCTACCGTGATACGCAGTATCTTGATTATGTTGGCGGAATGCCTGGAGGTAAGCAGCGACAGGCAAATCTTCGTGCCCTTTATGACCGGGCTAAGCAATACGAAAAAGCTGCCTTTAGAGGGCTATTCCGATTCCTTCGTTTTATTGAAAGAATGCAGGAGCGTGGGGATGATCTTGGTGCAGCAAAAACGTTCAGTGAAACAGAGGACGTTGTGCGTATGATGACGATCCATAGCAGTAAAGGATTAGAATTTCCAGTCGTCTTTACCGCAGGGCTCGGCAGAAACTTTAATATGATGGACTTAAACCAGCCCTATTTACTTGATAAAGAACTAGGCTTTGGAAGCAAGTACATCCATCCTGAGCTGAGAATTAGTT
Source organism: Bacillus sp. FSL K6-1145 (assembly GCF_038003425.1). Lineage (NCBI taxonomy): Bacteria > Bacillati > Bacillota > Bacilli > Caryophanales > Bacillaceae > Bacillus > Bacillus sp. FSL K6-1145. Next base: position 1,072,318 of record NZ_JBBOPC010000001.1, read on the forward strand.
ATGCGACATTACCGCTTGTGGCGATGAAAAAAAAGATGAGAAAAGAGTTATTATCTGAAGAATTAAGGGTCCTATATGTAGCGCTCACAAGGGCTAAAGAAAAATTATTTCTGGTCGGCTCTGTCAAAAATCAGGTGAAAGCATTAAGCAAATGGCAAAATGCCGCAACCGGAGAAGAGTGGCTGCTCCCTGATTTTGAACGGTATCAATCGAAAACATACTTAGATTTCATTGGCCCTGCCCTTATCCGTCATCAAGCGATGTCATCTGTTTTAGAAGAAACAGGAGATATTGTTCTTTCGCATCCGTCTACATTTACTATCTCATTTACGCAAGCTTCTGATCTTTTAAAGGAAGATATGTCACTTGAAAAAAAGGAGCAAGACGAGATTGTACAAGCATTGATCGATGGTCTACCTGTTGAAGGATATGGTGATGCTGATGAGAAGGTGGCAGAGAGACTCTCATGGAAATATCCGTATCTAGCGGCCTCGCAAGTCGGCACAAAGCAGTCTGTTTCCGAGATAAAAAGAATGAAAGAAATACAGGATGAGTACAGTGTTCCTTCTTCTATTCGAAAAGCTCGTGCAACATTGTATGACCGGCCAGCTTTCATGAAGAAAAAAACACTCACTGCCGCAGAACAAGGCACCGCAATGCATACAGTGATGCAGCATATCCCGCTTCCTTCTGAGGAGCCCTATGATGAATCACGTATAGGACACCTGCTCGAATCCTTACAGCAGCGAGACTTGCTAACAGATGAGCAGATCCAATCAATTAATCAAGAAGGAATTGCTTCTTTCTTCTCTACTTCAATTGGTCAAAAACTGCTAAAAGCGGACTGGGTAAAACGAGAGGTGTCATTTAGTATGGTGTTACCTGTTAAAGAGGTATACAGTCATATTGATACTGAGGGAGAGCCTGTTCTGATTCAGGGGATGATTGACTGTTTATTTGAAACAGATGGAAAGCTATATTTACTAGATTATAAAACTGATAGAGTACAAGGCAGATATACAGTTGACGCTGCTGAACCGATCTTGAAAAAGCGTTATGATACCCAAATAGCCTTATATGCAAAAGCTGTAGAGCGTTTGACAAACAGAACATTAGAGGAGAAAATTCTCTATTTCTTCGATGGAAATTTAGAAATTTCTTTATAAATGTATCGGAATGAGAGGTGAATCACATGAGGATTCTGCATACAGCGGATTGGCATTTAGGGAAAACCCTTGAAGGTCGAAGCCGGCTTGATGAGCAAGCACAGTTTTTAGATGAACTGTATCAAATCGTGAAAGACGAACACATTGATGTCATTGTGATGGCCGGTGATGCCTTTGATACTGTGAATCCGCCTGCTAGAGCAGAGCAGCTTTTTTATGAAAGTCTATCTGCCTTATCTGATAAAGGAAAACGCCAGGTAGTGGTCATTTCAGGCAACCACGATAATCCGGATCGTTTATCAGCCGCATCACCTTTAACAAATGATCAAGGGATTCATTTAATTGGATATCCGACAAATGACATCATCCGTGTCGATGTTCCTTCTGCGGATGAACGTTTATCCATTGCAGCACTCGCTTATCCGTCTGAGGCGAGACTAAATGAGGTGCTAGCTGAAACATTTGAAGAGAAATTGCTTCGTGATCATTACAATTTAAAGATTCAACAAGCGTTTCAACATTTAAGTAATCAATTTCAACCGGATACGGTCAATATGGCAACAAGCCACATTTATGTGGCAGGGGGGAGTCAAACAGATTCAGAAAGACCGATTGAAGTAGGCGGCGCATATACTGTTGCGGCTGAAAGCCTGCCAGAATCCGCTTGCTATGTTGCACTTGGTCATTTGCACAGGCCGCAAACGATCAAACGTGCCAAAACGATTGCTCGTTATTCTGGATCACCTCTTGCTTATAGCTTTTCTGAATCAGGTTACGCCAAATCAGTCACAATTGTAGAGGCAAAACCGAATGAAAAAGCGAGCTGGAAAGAAGTGTTTCTATCAAGCGGAAAACCACTTATGAAATGGAAGGCGACTGAGGGACTGAGTCAAGTGTACGAGTGGCTGGATGAAAAACGGGATCTTCAGGCATGGATTGATCTAGAGATTCATTTAACAGATCAGCTCTCTATTGAAGAGATTCATCAGCTCCGAAAGCAGCATAGTGGGTTTGTTCACATTCGTCCAAAGTTCAAAGAACTACAGCAAATAGAAGAGCAAAAGCAAGTGGAAAAACTCTCGATCGAAGAGAGGTTCGTGAAGTTTTATGAGCGCCAGACAGGTGGCGGTCTGCCTGATGAAAAAACAGTCAAACTGTTTTTAGAGCTAGCCAATGATATGCAAGAGGAGGAAGCGACTTGAAGCCGATTACGCTGACCATTAAAGGACTTCATAGCTTCAGAGAAGAACAAATAATTGACTTTAGCTCATTATGTGATGCGGGTGTGTTTGGCATATTTGGACCGACAGGAAGTGGAAAGTCGTCCATATTAGACGCCATGACACTGGCACTCTATGGCAAAGTGGAGCGTGCGTTAAATAATACACATGGTATTTTGAACCAAGCGGAAGAAAAGCTGTCGGTTTCCTTTACATTTGCTTTGCAAAAGGAACACCACATTTCTTATAAAGTTGAACGTGCTTTCAAACGAGCGGATGAAATGAAAGTCAGAACGACATTATGCCGCCTAATTGAAATCGGTGATACGCAGACAGTTCTCGCAGATAAAGCGAGTGAGGTGAATCGTAAAGTAGAAGAACTACTCGGATTAACCATTGATGACTTTACCCGTGCGGTTGTCTTACCTCAAGGGAAGTTTGCAGAATTTCTCTCCCTCAAAGGGGCAGACAGACGTCAAATGCTTCAGCGGTTGTTTAACTTGGAGAAATATGGAGATCAACTCGTCAAGCGATTGCGTGCAAAGGCTCAAAAGCATTATGGGCAAAAAAATGAACTGCTAGCTGAACTGAATGGTTTAGGAGAAGCTGGTCCAGAGGCGCTGGCAAAAGCAAAGGAAGTAGCTGAGCAGGCAAAGGCTATTTTTCATGAGAAAAAACAAGCGCGGGACGAAGCGTTCACTGCTTTTACAAAGGCGCAAGCGATCTGGCAGTATCAAAAGGAACAAGAAGCTTACGAGACTGAACAAAACAAGCTGAATTTACTGGCACCATCAATAGAAGAGAAAAAGACGAAGCTCCATATCGCAGAGCAGGCAGAGACGCTAAAGCCCTATGCGGATGCATTGACAAAGGCTGAAAAACAGCTTTCTCAAGCATCGAAAGAGAAACAGGAAGCAGAAAAGCAGCTGCTGCATCAACGAACGATCTATGATCAAATGGCGCGGGAGTATGAGCAAGCCCGGCAAAAGAAAATAGAGACAGAGCCAGACCTTCTCCAAAAGAAAGAACAGCTGATTCAGCTAAAAGAAATTGAACGTAAAAAAGAGGCAGCTTTTCAGGAAAAGACGAGCATAGAGCGCCAAAAAAATGAAAAAGCGCAGCAGCTCCTTCAAAAGAAGAAAGAAGCGGAGAATCTCCAATCTCTATTAGAGCGTGCACTAACGAAACAAACACAGCTGAAAAATGAGCTGGAGCAGTTACAAGTTTCAGTGAAAGAACGCAAAAGTGTACAGGATGCTTTACGTTTAAGTGAAAATGTTGAAAGAATAAACCTTAGTATTCAAAAGGAAAAGCAAAAGCTGGAGGAGCTCAACAAGCGAGCCTCACAGACTTCAGAAGCATATGAAAAGCTTCAAAAGCAGCAAAACGACCATTATGAAAAAATAGACCAATCGTTTCAAGCAATTGAACACCTCTATTTTTATGTATGTGAACTCGAACGAGCTCTGACAGAATGGAGTCAAAAAGAACAACAACAGAAACTCGAAAAATTAAAGCAGCGAGATGCGGTAAGGGCGGCAGAATTAAGAAAAGAATTAGCGGCAGAGCTAGTAGATGGTGAGCCATGTCCGGTTTGTGGGTCGATTCATCATGATCCAAAGGCTTTGCAATCCAATGACCATGAAGAAACCGTGGCACAAGTCGATGAAGTCATTCAACGGATGGACAAAGAGCTCAAGCAGGCAGAGGATTATGGGAGAGACATGTATGCCGCAAAGCAGCTTCTTGAAACGCATGCCAATCAATTAGTGAAGCAATTCGCTTTCTTATCTCAGAAAGCCCCTGGAGCGGAAGTCGCTGCAGCAGTAGAAACGGTACAAAATTCGCAGTCTTTGCAGGGTCTGGTGCAAGAATGGAAAGGCATAAAACAGGATACTCAAGAAGTTGAACATAAACGAGCTCGTTTAATGGATGAAACGCATGATCAAGTAGCAGAGATGAGCAAGATAAAAGAGCAAATGACTTTTGAACAGCAGCGCATCGAAGAATTAGAGGTGCTGATCAAAGAGTTTGATGCTGAGCTTTCAGAGCAAACGACTCAATTTGAACAGACCTTCCCGCATCTTACATTGAATCAAGTACAAGAAATGCAAAAGCAAATCGATGAAAAGGACCAACAAGCGGAAGGCTATAAAGAACGTATTGAGAAAAGCATTACGTTTTTGGAAGAAAAACAGCTAGCAAAAGAGCAGCTGCAGACAGTGATATACAATGTCGAGAAAGAACTTGATAAACTAGCGCATCAGTTAGAAAGTCAGCAGCAGCTTATCCAACAATATGAAACAGATTTAGGCCGATATCCATTAAAAGCTGCCTCTATTTCTGATGAACTTATAGAGGTTGAACACACCCTTTCTCTTCTTAATGAAAAAGAGCAGCAATCGTACAAGCAATTGCAGCACGCGCAGCAGTTGTTTAGTGAAGCGCAAAGTCATTTTTCAAGCAGTGAGCGTCAGCTTCAAGAGGCGAACAGGCGAAAACATGAAGCAGAAGCAGCATGGGAAAAACAAGCAGAATCTTCTCCTTTTCATATGCCGCAGGAAATTGAGTCTGTTTCAATGGAACAGCCAGTACGTCAATCGGTCAAACAGGAAATTGAGGAGTTTGAGGATAAAAGAAAGGAATGTGCCGCAAACTTAAAGCGAATTTCTGAATTACTGAAAGAAGAGTCACTGGATGAAAAGCAGTGGACGGACATTCAGCACAGAAAAGCTGCAGCTGAAAAAGCATTGGAAGAAGCGACAGCAATGAGTGGGTCCGCACATGAACACCTGCGTGTGATTGAAGAGAATCATCAGCGCTTTGCAAGTATTCACGAACGATTGGAAGCACTGCAGGAAGAAATTGATCGCCTTGATAAACTGCAAACTGTTTTTAAAGGGAATACGTTTGTTGAATTTTTAGCAGAAGAACAGCTGGAAAGTGTCAGTCGTGATGCATCCGCCCGCTTAGGTATGTTGACGAGACAAAGATATGCGATTGAGGTCGACTCAGAAGGCGGCTTTGTTATGCGAGATGATGCAAATGGCGGTGTTAGGCGTCCTGTGTCCAGCTTGTCCGGCGGGGAAACCTTCTTGACATCACTGGCGCTTGCCCTTGCTCTTTCTGCACAAATTCAGCTGAGAGGTGAATTCCCACTGCAATTCTTTTTCCTTGATGAAGGATTCGGTACGCTCGATCAAGACTTGCTTGATACGGTCATTACCGCATTAGAAAAGCTACAGTCTCACAATTTAGCAGTTGGTGTTATTAGCCACGTGGAAGAATTGAAAATGAGACTACCGAAGAAACTGATTGTTCATCCAGCAGATCCAAGCGGGAAAGGGACAACGGTCTCAATGGAATTAATGTAAATGTTGAGGTGATGACAGGGTGGCAAAGCAAACCATTGGATTATGTGAGCTCTGCGGAAGACAACATGTCCTGCTCACAGAACACCACTTAACACCAAGAGAAGAAGGTGGGGCTTTTTTACCGACTACCTTCCTGTGTATCCCCTGCCATAAACAAGTGCATGCCCTCTTTACAAACCAGGAGCTAGCCGTGCGCTTGAACACACTTGATGCACTAAGGCAGGATGAAAAGCTTGCTTCGTACATCAAATGGATTCGAAAACAGCCGGCAAGCAAGCTGGTTAAAACAAAAAAATCGAGACAACGTAGAAAAAAATAAGCATAAAAAGCGCTCCTCTCATGAAATGACTGTAGAGGAGCTGCTTTATGCATTGCCTACCATATTCTGATCATTTAAGTCAGGATCCACATAGTTGGTGGCGCTAATGCCATTATTTAAGATCAAGAAATCTCCGGTATTCCCCGCTCCAGAGCCTAAAGCAGATTTTGACGAACTTTTAGGTGAAAGGTAAAATGAGTCACCGACGTTTACGACGCCTCCAGAAATAGAGTTAATGTAAATGGGTCCGACAATTGCTGGCATAATCGACATCCTTTATTCGAAGTCATATCACCATCATATGCGCAGGTAGGTCCACTTGTGAGTTTGGCGGACTTTCGTCGTTGCTAAATAACTCTCGAATATGCTTCACTCGCGCAACGGCATTCATTCTACAAGTAGAGCCGATTTGATAGACAGAGGACGATGATACCCCTTCTACATGTATCGAAGAAACTTTAATCACAGGCTTTTCATGGTAAAAAGCCGTTCTAACTGATCGTTCTGGCAGCATCAATGGAATCGGCTCAAAATATACTTCAAATTCTTTCGCATTTAAGTTTTCTGCTTCATAGCCATAAAACAAACTAAGCGTCCGTTGAACAGCTAACACCTTGACCTTCGGGCATAGCTCCTGTGTATCACCAATTTGAACGACACTCGAAATCCCGACAGAATTCACCTTCGAGAACTTCACTTGAGATGTGCGCTTAATCATTATCGAGGTGCCAGAGGAACAAACGGGCCAATGATCAAAGATTCTGGCGGTGTATCAAAAATGGAGGATAATTGTACATGATCTGTGTCCCCGATGATAAATAGGGAAGAGGACGAAACCCCAACTACTTTAATGCTTCCGGTCTCGATGTTGCGGTTGACGACTGTGAAATTCATCCGTTTTCCTCTCCTTTCGTTTCATTTGGAATATGGGCTAAGAAGTGCTCAATCGCTCGTTTAACATCATGCTTCACATATTCAGCAATTTGCTCTGAACGCTGCAGCGGAGTCATATCTTCCCGGTGCGGGAGCTGTCCTGCATAGTATTTGATTCTGCTGTCAATTTGCTTTCGGATGTCCTCAATGATGTGGTGCTTGTTGCTTTCATCAAGAGACCCTTCATATCGCTGCTCCAGCTCTTCAAGAAGTTCTGGCGCTTCTTCGTTTAAGAATGCGTCGACAAGCTGGCGTGTTTGATTGAAAAATTGATCAGCCATTTCTTGCTGCATCATTCCAATGCCCGGGGTTGTTGTTTGGCCCACTTCAAAGTTTTGAACACTGTTTGGATCAGATGGATTGAGCCCGATATTCAGCGTACCTTCCAGCCGCTCGATTTTCAGCTGATCAAATTGATAATCAATCCGTTCAATCGTCGTTGTCGGTTTATCCTTGATCATTTGCATTTCCTGCTGAAGCTCGTTAAGCCTTTTTTCAAGCATCATGATTTGTTGAGTTTGCTTTTGAATGATGCCATGCACTTGTGAAGCGTTGCTTTGATAATCATACATTGACATACACCTCCGGGGATTGCAGATGAACTTAAGTTGTTGGTGACTGAAGCGGTACAAAAGGTGTTGTGCTTGCGCCTTGGGATTCTTCAATTCCTTGAGTGCCTGCTGCGGCAGGTGCTGCTTCTACGTAGCTGCCCGTGTTATACAGATTAGAAAGAGCTTTAATTGAACCAGCGCTCCCAATTTGCAGCACAGAGGAGTTACTGACAGACTCTACACGCAAATAATTAATTTGTATCGCTTGATTAATATAGAAGTTCAACGGATTCTCACTCCTTACAAGTTACCAACAAGCGGTTGATCAATGACATCACTGTCGTACGTATTGGTCACACTTTTATAGTTGCTAATGCGCAATTGATCACCAGTGTTAAAGCTGCCTGCGCCAGCAAACGTTTTAACCTGACTATTTGGAGAAATGGTGATGCAGTCTCCAACATGAACGACTCCGCTCGTTCCGACGGCATTTACTTTAAAGGCTCCAACAATAGCCGGCATAGCGGTGCACATCCTTTATAAAAATAAGGCACTTTGTTTTTGGGCGTTTCACCATAGCTTATGATGTGTCTTTTAATGTGTGATTGTCTTTTTGAAAGCTTTTGATGAGAGGAATGAGGTGTATGGTTTACCCTTTTTTAGAGCATTCATTCGAGGTATATTTGATGCCTTTATTTAAGAGTGTGTCAAGCTCTTGACTGCACCTGATGGTTTCTTCGGCATTCATCCCGAATTTTTTTGCGGTCTCAATTAAATGTAATCTTTTTTGTTCAATTTCATAATTGATCATAACGGACGCCAACTCTCACATTTTTTATCAAATAGAAGGATATGGTTAGTATACCCTATTTTTCTATAAAAAAAGTTGTTTCGTCAATATGAGTAATAAAGTGACAAAATTCGAAAGCGTCCTTACGTGCGATCTCTCTCTTTTCTTATTTCAGCCTGTAAATAACGTCGTCTTTTGTTGATATACTGCCGGATGACCTCTCGTTCTGATTGTAGGATGTCTTTTCTATTTCTCGTATAAGGATCATCTCCGATTCGGTTTTCAATAGAAGCATGCCATTTTTCAATAATTGGACAAAGCCGGTCTTCTAAAAAATGTGTATCGAGTACGTGCTGGAAAAGCGTGTAATAGGCTCTCTTAAACGAAGGGATATCTAGTAATCTAGCAGTTAAAGTATTAAAGCCGCTTACTGGAATATAATCAAACGCCATTTCTTCTCCATGAATGTCACGGCCCCATGTCGCATCATAATCCCAAGGAAGCACTTGGAATCTGCCTTGTTCATTCACATAAAGAGCGTAGTTATGGACAAAGCCGTCAAAGTTTTGTGTGCACACAACACCAATGAGCCAGCGGAAATACTGGGTCACATCTAGGTAATGCTCAATCTTTTCTGCAAATATGTCATCTTTCGCTGTGTTGAGAAAGTAAATAAATTCACTTAGCTGCTGATCATGTTGAGAAGTCCCTGTTTTTTTCTCGTACCCGAGGAGAAGGTGTTTTTTTGGCTTTTTATCAAATGAACTCAAAAGGGAAAAGTTGGCGTCGTCATCGACTGCATAATAAATGCCGCCTCCTGAAAGCTCTCTTTTCTGAAAAAAGTGCTCATCGACGGATTCTATTTTTAAATAAATGCCTTCTTTTCTTCCGTTTATAGTGAGAAACACATGAGACGCTGCAGGGCTTAGCACGCCCATTTGCTCAAAGAAATAAAAGGACAGCCTGTTTCGGATAAACGAAGGGTCATTGTACTCCGCATTTAAATGAAAGATGGATTCGCCTTGTCTTTGCTTTGGCTTTCGATATTCAATTTGATAGGACTTTTTCTTAAGTTTCCTAATATGAGACCCCCGGTATGAAGCATAAATGTGTGATTTGATCTGGCCAGTTTTCAAAATGCCCTCAACAGGTTCGTCGTTCCATATGTCTTTTCTTAATTCAATCAGGTCCTTTGGATGAATCCAAATATCCATTTGCTTTAAAGGTTCTGTGGTCATGTGTTCATCCTCCTCCTTTGCTCTTCTTTACGATATGAAAATGAAGGAATGTCCTGTACCCGTTTGTTAGGTATTCATGGAGTTTTAAAAGAAAGGGGCATCCGCCAAGAACACTTGTCTACCAAGTCTCGTAACATAAAGCAGGGAAGATAAACAGCTTGATCTGTTTGTTTTGTCAAAGTATAGACTGGGAGGGGAATCGTTCGTGAGCACATTTGATCATTCACATATTGAACATGCAGTGGATTCACTTAAAAGTGAGGGGCGTGATCATCACTTAGATCGTGAACCAGAATCGAGACGTTCGCATAAGTCAGCTCGTTCTCGTCATTCAAGTCGCGGTCATTGGTTCTTTGGCGGTGGTGGACGCCGTAAATCATGCCACAGTAAAAAAAGCTACAGAAGCTATCGTTCCAAGAAAAGTTATCGCTCGAAGAAAAGCATGAAGAGTAAAAAGTCAAATAAAAGCAAGAAATCTTGCAGAAGCAAAAAGAGCGAACCGAAAAAGTCATGTCGCAGCAAACACAGATCGCATCATAAGAAAAGCTGCCGCAAGTCGCACCGCAGCAAATGCAGATCGCATCATAAGAAAAGCTGCCGCAAGTCACATCGCAGCAAGCACAGATCCCATCATAAGAAGAGCCACAAGTCGCGCCGCAGCCACTCTTGCAAAAGATGTGGAAAGAAAAAGCATCATTTCCGCAGCAGAGGAAATGTTGATCGCAAATGGGATCAAGGGAACATGTGGGAGTATCGCCGCTACCGCTAAACATCAGATCATCTTTTTTGAAACCCTTTTTAAAAGAGAGTATGATAAAAAAGGGTTTTTTTTATTTCATAGAGAAATAAAATGAGACATCACCACTTAGCGAAATGAAGATTGTGAGGGGAAGACATGAAGTTTTTTACAGGTGAGATACATAGCAGGATGTTTATTGGGGTAGTCATTGATGATGAATGGGTCATGGACGTCAAAAAGGCAGAAGCCAAATTATTCGAGCTAGAGACACTGCCGAACTCTTTAGCTGAATGTATTCATATGGGGGACAAGTTTGTTGAGCATGTCAAACAGCTCCTTGACTGGGCTGAGAAAAAAGAAGAGGATCGCGGTTCTTATGTTTATCCGCTGTCGGACGTGAAACTCTATGCGCCGATTCCAAAGCCAGCTAAAAACATTATGTGTGTTGGAAAGAATTATCAAGATCATGTCATGGAGATGGGAAGTGTAGCCGATATTCCTAAAGATGTGATGATCTTTACAAAGGCACCTACTTCAGTCGTTGGACATGAAGCGGATATCCTCCTTCATGAAGATGTGACGAGTGAACTGGATTATGAAGGAGAGCTTGCGATCGTGATGGGCAAATCAGGGAAGAATATTGCACCTGAAGAAGTCCATGATTATCTATTTGGTTACACCATTTTAAATGACGTAACGGCAAGAGATTTACAGAAAAAACACAAACAATTTTTTATAGGGAAAAGCTTAGATACAACTTGCCCGATAGGACCTTATATTGTGCATAAGTCTGTGATCGAGGATCACGGCGCGCTCCATGTGGAAACAAAGGTTAACGGAGAGGTTCGCCAGTCTGCAAGTACAGAATTAATGATTTTCTCCATCGAGAACATTGTGTCTACTCTTTCAAAAGGGATGACACTAGAAGCTGGTGACATCATTGCAACGGGAACACCTTCTGGGGTTGGCAAAGGCTTTGAACCGCCAAAATTTTTAGCTTCAGGGGATCGAATCGACATCACGATTGAACCGATTGGGACGCTATCAAATCGCGTCAAATAAAGAGTGAGATGACACAGGATTGTCGTTTTGTGTTCGACTTATTTCGTGGTACGATGAGAAGGTAATTGTTCTGATAAAGGGGGAAATAACAGATGGGAACGCATTTACATATTACAGCATGGGTGCTAGGAATTATTTTATTCTTCGTGGCCTTTGCTCTAGCAGGTAAAAACGACAAAGGTGCTAAAATTGTGCACATGATTGTCAGACTATTGTACTTGATCATTATCGCCACAGGCGTAGAGCTGTATGTTCGCACAGGAATGAAGATTCCAGGTTTCGGTGGCGAGTATATCGGTAAAATGATTTTCGGTATCCTTGTGATCGGCTTCATGGAAATGGTTCTTGTACGCAAGAAAAAAGGAAAATCGGTGACTGGTGTATTGATTGGTTTTATCGTACTCGCGATTGTGACCATTCTTCTCGGTTTACGTCTGCCGATTGGTTTTCATATCTTTTAACAGAAAAAGGACATTGCTTATACGAAGCACTGTCCTTTTTATATGCCTTCAAATTGCGAAACCGACCGGTGACCGTCAGAAGTGGTCCATTCAAAACGAATTTGACCTGCGGCGGAGTCGTGGTGACATTGAAGGGCAAGTGATTGTGTATCTGTCGAAAACTGAAAGAAAGAAACTCGTTGAAAAGAATAAAAGGAGGAGAAAACACAATCATAGACGGAAAAGCCAAGCTGTTCTATCTGTGCAGTGATTTCATAAAAGACGTTTTCAGAAACAAACATGAGAAGGTCAAGCAAGCCTTTGGCAAGTGATGATGTATATTGAATTTCTTCACCGCCTTGTACTTCTAACAGCTGTCCATTTTCATGAAGGATCATGGAACCGAGCAGTTCTCCTTTTATCCACCTATCATTTTCCTTCAAACAGATCATCGTACTTTGAAGACTTTCTGGCAGCATGAGTTCTCCTTCTTCATCTTCAATCAGACAATGCCCATTTTCAATGAGTAAATACCCGCTGCACCATCTTCGGCTGCAGCGTTCAAGCTGCTTCATTCGTTTTTCCATTTGCAGACGCTCCTTTCCTCTTTCTTTTCTTACCAAATCATGCTTGTCCTATACGCCCGAGAAAAAAGGACAAATCAACTATCAAGGAGACGATGCATAAACTAAGAAAGGCTGAATGAGAACACTTGAGGAAAAACGGATGGGAGCTGATGATGATGTGTGGAATAACAGGCTGGGCAGACTTTAAAAAGCAGCTCATCCAACAGGACCATGTAATCAATCAAATGACAGATACATTATCTAAAAGAGGGCCAGACGATACAAATACGTGGAAAAGTGAGCACGTTCTATTTGGGCATAAAAGATTAGCGGTTGTAGATGTAGAAGGCGGAAAACAGCCGATGACATATACACATCAAAACCATGCTTATACCGTTGTATACAATGGAGAGCTTTATAACACAGAGGATATAAGAAAAGAATTGTTAAAAAGGGGCCACCGCTTTCTTGGGCATTCTGATACAGAGGTACTTCTTCACGCCTACACAGAATGGAAGGAAGAGTGTGTGACCCATTTTAATGGTATTTTTGCATTTGCGATTTGGGATAGTGAGCGTGAATTATTATTTGCAGGGAGAGACCGGCTCGGCGTCAAGCCATTTTTCTATACAGAACGTCATCATTCCTTTTTATTTGGTTCAGAAATCAAAGCGCTTCTTGCTCACCCTGATATGAAAGCAAAAGTCGATCATGAGGGATTATCGGAGATTTTTGGTTTAGGACCGTCTAGAACACCAGGGCAAGGAGTGTTTAAAGGGGTAAAAGAGCTGAGACCTGCTCATGCCTTGACCTTTTCAAAAAACGGATTGCGTGTGTGGAGATACTGGAATGTCAAAAGCAAGGCGCATACGGACTCGCTCGATGACACAGCACAGCACGTCAAGGATCTCTTTACAGATGCCGTCACAAGGCAGCTCGTCTCTGATGTGCCTGTTTGTACATTTTTATCGGGGGGCGTTGATTCGAGTGCCATTACCGCCATTGCCGCTAAGCACTTTGAGAAAATAGGGAAAGCACCGCTTCATACGTATTCGGTTGACTACGAAGGGAATGATCAATTCTTTGAAGCAAGTCAATTCCAGCCAAATGCGGACGGTCCATGGATTGACCACATGACCAAGGCGTTTCAAACGAATCATCACAGCTGCATCATTGGACAAAAGGAGCTGGCTGCTTATTTAAAGGAAGCGGTTGAGGTCCGAGACTTACCGGGTATGGCAGATATTGATTCTTCCTTGCTTTGGTTCTGCCGAGAAATTAAAAAGGACTTTGTGGTTGGTTTGTCAGGTGAATGTGCGGATGAAATTTTTGGAGGCTATCCTTGGTTTCATTCGGCAAATGAAACGAATGGTTTTCCTTGGATGAGATCGACGGAAGCTAGAACGCAGCTCTTACAAGACTCGTGGCAAAAGAAGCTGTCACTAAAAGAATATGCACAAAGCAAATATGAAGAAACCGTGGCTGAAACGCCTCTTTTAGATGGAGAAACTGGAGTAGATAAAGCCCGGAGAGAACTTTTTTACCTAAATATGGTCTGGTTTATGACAACGCTGCTAGATCGAAAAGACCGAATGAGTATGGGGGCGAGTCTTGAGGTACGTGTACCATTTGCGGACCATCGTCTTGTCGAATATGTATGGAATATTCCTTGGGAAATGAAAATGCATGGAAATCGTGAAAAAGGGGTTTTACGGAAAGCATTAGAGGGAATTTTACCGAATGAAGTGCTTTATCGCAAGAAGAGTCCTTACCCGAAAACACATCATCCAGCCTATACTCAGGCTGTAAAAGAGATGTTAACAGACTGCCTTGCGCAAAAAGATTCTGTCCTTCACGAATTTCTAGATCCGAATCAATTAAAGCAGCTGATTGAAACGGAAGGAGCTTCCTTTCAAGTGCCTTGGTATGGCCAGCTCATGAAGGGCCCGCAATTAATCGCTCATCTGGCGCAAATTCATCATTGGTTTGAAACGTATCGAATTGATATAGAAGCGTAATAAAGGGTCGGCTTTCTTACATTTGTTGAAGGGAAGCCGGCTTTTTTTGATACATAACATGAGACGAATAGAGCACATCGAAAGTTGATCTAATCTTTCTAATTTGTATAATTAACTTAAAGTGAATTAATTTGGAGGAAAAAGGATAATGAAAATCATTGTGATCGGAGCAGGACCAGGGGGACTTGCGGCAGCTATGATGCTTCAAAGCAAAGGACATGACGTTCATGTATACGAAAAGCAGCCCTTTATCGGCGGACGAAACGCTAAGTTTCAACTGGGTGATTTCACGTTTGATACGGGTCCTACCTTTCTCAGCATGATTCATATTGCAGAGGAGCTGTTCACCTTTGCTGGTAAAAATCTTTATGACTATATTGATGTGATCGAATTAAAAGAAATGTATAGATTGATTTTTCAAGACGATCAGCTAGATATGATACGAGATCGTGATGAAATGTATAGACGGTTAGAAGCCTTTGCAACTGGAGAGGGCGAAGGGTATATTCGATTTATGAACGATACGAAGCGAAAAATGGATCGGCTTACACCTATTTTACAAAGTAAAATGGATCGTTTTCATCATTATTTGCGTCCAAAGGTGCTCAAAGCACTTCCGCAGCTTTCATTGAATAAGAGTTTATATGATGTGCTGTCAGATTATTTCTCAAATGAATCAGTGAAATATGCGTTTACATTTCAATCAAAGTATTTAGGTATGTCACCGTGGGAGTGCCCTGGTGCTTTCTCCATTCTATCATTTATGGAGCATGACACAGGTGTGTTCCATCCGAAGGGCGGGGTCAATCAGCTGTCAGAAGCGATGGCAAAAGCGGCGGTTGAAGCTGGAGCAACGATTCATCTGTCAGCCGGCGTCGAAAAACTGCTGACAGAAGGCAGGAAGGTAAAAGGCATTCGCTTAGAATCTGGGGAAGAAATACAGGCAGATGAGGTTGTCGTAAATGGAGACTTTGCACATGTGATGACAAAGCTTGTAGAGCCAGGACTTTTAAAGAAATATAGCGAGAAAAAATTAAAAAAGAAAAAATTCTCATGCTCCACCTTTATGCTTTATTTAGGATTAGATACCATATATGAGGAGCCGCATCATACCATCGTATTTTCCGATGATTATGCGCAATTCGTCAAAGGCATTACGAAAACATATGAGCTGCCAGATGATCCATCTATTTATATTCAAAATGCTAGTGTCACAGATGACTCACTTGCGCCAAAAGGAAAGTCAGCTCTTTATGTATTGGCACCTGTTGCCAACAATCAAAGCGGCATTGACTGGGAAGCGCATCAAGATGAATTCAGAGAACTTGTACTGAATACACTGGAGCGAAAAACCGGTTTTAAGAATGTAAGGCAGCATATAGAAGTCGAACGGATGATCACACCGAAGCAATGGGAGGAAGACCTTTACGTATACGAAGGAGCCACATTTAACCTTGGTCACCAGCTGACGCAGATGATGGTTCTAAGGCCGCACAATGAATTTGATGAATTGGATCATTGCTGGCTCGTAGGAGGAGGAACGCACCCAGGAAGCGGACTGCCGACCATTTTAGAATCAGCACGCATCACGACAAATGCGATTCTTTCAAAAGAGAAACATACGCACAAAACATTGCCGCAACAAGAAAAGGGGAGCGCCTCATGACAAAACATATATTGATTGCAGGTGGCGGTATTGGCGGGATGATCTCAGCACTTTATTTAAAAAAAGCGGGACATGATGTCATGCTTGTCGAAAAAAATGAGCGACTTGGCGGAAGGCTTGCTTTTGTACGTGAGAAAGGATATAAAGTAGATGAAGGTCCGACCATTGTCCTACTTCCAGATATGTTAAAAGGTATTTTACATGAGGTAGGAATTGACGAAGCATCTCTTGATCTTTTGCAGCTTGATCCGCTGTATACGATTCAATTTCAAGATGGAACCTCCTACACGAAGTACTCTGATGCACTTCGTCAGCTAGAGGAAATCAGACGTGTATTTCCAAAGGAAGATCAAGGATTCCTAAGGTTTATGGAAGAAATGACAGACCGGTTTCAAGAAGGACAACAAGCTTTTCTAGAGAAATCATTTCATGAAAAGCGTACATTTTTTACAAAAGCAAACATGAAAATTTTAATGAAATTAAAGGCGTATCGCACGGTTCAAAGTGCCCTGAAAAAGTATTTCTCAGACGAACGCCTGCGAGATGCATATGCACTTCAAACCCTCTATGTCGGAGGAAATCCATATGAAGCATCTGCTATATATTCGCTTGTTTCATATAGTGAGCACGCACATGGAATCTACTATTTAAAAGGCGGCTATGCGAGTTTAGTAGATATATTGGAAGGGCAGCTCATGAAAATGGGTGTGCATGTGAGAAAAAATGTCGAAGTCACGGAGCTAGAGTTTGATGGGAAGCGCGTGGTTAAAGCAAAAGTCAGTGACGCCCATATAGCAGCTGATGCCTTTGTCATCAACGGAGATTATCCAGCTGCGTTAAAACAGCTTGGTTTAGACGAACAAGATCGGCGAAAATACGTGCCGTCCTCTGGCTGTGTAATGGTGTATCTCGGGTTAAACAAAATGTACCATGATGCGCCTGTGCATCAATTCTTTATGGGCGAACACTTTGATCAGCATATGAAAGAGGTTTTTCAAACGAAGACGATCCCTCAAGATCCGTCGTTTTATACATTTAATCCATCGATCATTGATCCATCTCTTGCCCCGGAAGGCTGTAGTGTTTTATATATGCTGATTCCCGTTCCCTCAGGAGATCATATCAACTGGGAAGAGGAGACAGATTTTGTAGAGAAAATGGTCGATCGTCTTGAGAAAAGAGGCTTTCCAAGATTGCGAGAGTCGATTGTCTGGAAAAAAATCAGAACACCAAATGATTCCTTGCGAGAAGGATTGTTTGAAGGTGGCAGCTTTGGACTTGCGCCTAACTTATTTCAATCAGGTGTGTTCCGCCCGCAAGTGAAGGCAGCTGAGACCGATAATCTTTATGCGGTAGGTGCTTCCATCCATCCTGGTGGCGGAGTGCCGATCGTGATGCAAAGTGCGAAGCTGATGGCGTCTGTGCTGTTAAAAGATTTGAATGACAGAAAGGAAGTGAAGCTAAGTGGTTGATGTACAAACAGCATTGAAATTGTGTGAGGAGACGATTCAAACCCATTCTAAAACGTTTTACCGTGCCTTTTCCATGCTGCCTAAAAAGAAAAGACAGGCCGTCTGGGCCGTGTATTCCTTTTGCCGGAGAGCAGATGATATTGTAGATGAGTCCCCCTCGCCAAAAGAGGAGCTTGCCTCCTTTCGAGAGACGTTTGATCGATTTTTACAAGGTGAGGTAGATCGGAATGATCCGATGTGGGTGGCGCTAGCACATACATTTCAAGAGTTTCGTATGGATGAAGCCCCGTTCCGTGACTTGCTCCAAGGTCAGGAGATGGATTTAGAGCAGCACCGATATGAAACGTTAGATGAACTGCTCATTTATTCCTACCATGTTGCTAGTACCGTTGGACTTATGCTGCTTCCTATTATTGCACCGCGTAAAAAAGAACAGCTAAAAGAAGCAGCGATTTCATTAGGGATTGCCATGCAGCTGACCAATATTCTTCGTGACATTGGCGAGGATAAGGCTGAAAGAGACCGCATTTATTTGCCAAAGCAAGTCATGGATCAATTCGGATATACAGAGCAAGAATTGCAAGGAGGCATTATCAATCAAGCATTTCAGCACGTATGGGAGTACATTGCCTTTGAGGCAGAGGCATACTACGAGGAGTTTTTTGACCATCTTCATGAATTCCCGCTCTATTCACGTATACCAGTGAAAGCAGCTGCTCACTTTTATAAAGCCATTTTAGATAAAACAAGAGAAAATGAATACCGCGTGTTTACACAGCGATCATTTATTTCGAACCAAGAAAAAGAACTTATTTTAGAAGATATTACGTAAAAAAGGACTGCACCCGCAGTCCTTTTTATGTGGAAGAAAAGCGATGCTCTGTCCAAACTCTTGAACGCCACCGCCTATACATAAAGATGCCTCTTACCCATTCATCCACGATAAAAGAAATCCAAATCCCAATGAGGCCCATTTCAAGCTGAATGCCTAACAAGTAAGCGATCGGAAGCCCGATGCCCCACATTGAAATCATCGCCATATACACTGGAAACTTCGCGTCGCCAGCAGCCCGCAAGGAATTAATAATGACCATATTAAAAGAACGGCCCGGTTCTAAAATAATGGTCAAAAGGAGGAGGGTGGCGGCGGTTTGAATGATCTCGCTGTTGCTAGTAAAGAAAGCAAGCAAATGCGTCGATGATAAAGATAAAGCAGTGGAAGAAAGAAGGGAGATGCCAATGGCCCAGTATAAGCTTTTCATGCATCTGTGATAGGCAGCATCGAATTCCTTCGCCCCAATATGGCGCCCAATTAAAATTTGTGTCCCTTGGCTAATGGCTGCACCAAATAGCATAATGAACATCATGACATTTTGAGTATAAACCTTTGCAGCTAATGCCTGCGTCCCCATGAATGTAATAAACAGTGTAATGATCATTTGAGAGCCGTTATAAGAAAGCTGCTCTCCAGCAGAAGGAATGCCGATTTTCAGCAACTTTTTTAAATATGTCCGCTGGATGTGAAACATCTTCTTCAGTGAAAAGCGTAATCCAATTCGGCGCCGTACAATGAGGATCATGGCCATTAATCCGATCAATCGAGCGAGTGAGGTCGAAAAAGCGACCCCCATGACACCTAATACAGGGAAACCAAACGGACCAAAAATCACCAAATAGTTACCAGCAACGTTTAACAAGTTCATTCCGATAGTGACATACATCGTATCTCTTGTATATCCGTAGCTTTTTAAAATAGCACTATACGTCATAATGAGCGCTTGAATAAAAGAAAGCAGCCCGACAATTTGTAAAAATATAGTCGCATCCGGCATGAGCTCACTTGATAGGCCCATCAGGTGTAAAATGGGAACAGCTAATCCAAACATGAGAAGGCTAATGACAAAGCTAATCAAGAAATTGGTTCCTAGTGAGACATAGGCGACTTGAGTCGCTTCCTGCTTGCGGCTCGCTCCTAAAAGCTGCGCAATCACAATCGTCGTTCCAGTTGTAATGAAGCTGAACATGACAATCAATAAATTCAGGAGCTGATTGCTTACACCAACTGCTGCAACACTATTATCGGAATATTGGCTGAGCATGAGGGTATCCGCGCTTCCCATCAGCATATATAAAGAGATTTCAATAAAAATAGGCCAAGTTAATGCAAATAATGAAGGGTGGTTTTTCTTCCTCCTAGCTTGAATCTTTTGAATTGGCAGTGATTGAGGTTTCATCAATCAACCTCCTTTCGTATAAATCCGATTTATAGTGTACCTTGCATCGACTATAATAAGAAGAGATGAAACCGAAACTTATTGGAGAAATCCGACTTCATAAGGGGATGAATATGAATCGATTTATTACATTTACTGTACCGCCGTTCCCGGTTTATATCGCTTCAGGCAAAGGCGTATTTCATCAAGGAGAAAGACATATCTCTAGAACCTTCACCGTGTTTGATCTTCTTTATGTCACAAGAGGGCAGCTATGGATCACAGAGGACAGTAAGGCTCATCACGTAAAAGAAGGAGAATATATCATTCTCTCACCTGGCTTGTCGCATGGCGGACACCTGCCATGCGAAGAAGATACGCACTATGAGTGGCTGCATTTCTCAATTGATCCATATGAGCTGACGAATCGGCCGAGAGAACACTGGTTTGATATGAAACAAAATCAAGCCACCTTTGAAAAGCCGGCAACATATGAATTTAGCCTGCCCCGTAAAGGAAAAGTGAAAGGAAGAAATGTATTAGAAAAGCACCTTGCACAGATGCGGGCCCTAAATGATGACGCGTCTGAACTGCCGCTGAAAAAACAGCTTCAGTTTGAAGAACTGCTCATTCATTTACAAAAAGAAGCATTTCATATTCCAAGTGCAAAGGAGAATGTCGCCTCAGAAGTGGTTCATTATCTTGAGCGTCACTTTATGAAGAAACTGCAAATGGAGGAGCTTGCAGAGAAGCTGCACTATCACCCTGATTACATGACAAGGTGTATGCAGACGGTGTATGGACTCACGCCAAACCAATATATCAATCGTCTCAAGGTCGAAAAAGCCAAAAGCATGCTTGCCTCAACGAATGATAAAATCGCAGCGATTGCTGATCACGTAGGCATTGATGATCCTACTTATTTTTCTAAGCTGTTTCGGCAAAACGAAGGCATGACGCCTATCGAGTACCGTCATCTTGCAAAAAGAACGACAAAGTAAAGGAACGTGAACAGATGAAAAGGGAAAAACAAAAGCTTGTGAACATACGACCATTAAACGAAGCTGATTTAGAGTTGGTATGGCATTTAAGATTCAAAGCACCAGACCAGTCCTATCGAGAGTGGAACGCCCCATATTTTCATGAACACGAAATCCCGCTTGCTGCTTTTAAAAAACGATACTTACAGGATACATCCATTCCGCCAAAGCTATATGGTATTGAAATAGACGGCGAAATCAAAGGCACCGTGTCATATTATTGGGAGAATGAACGTACACGGTGGCTTGAATGCGGCATTCTCATTTATGATTCGCGCTTTTGGAGCGGTGGCGTTGGGACAAAGGCATTAAGTCTATGGACTGATAAGTTATTTACACACATTGATATTCCTCGAATTGGTCTTACTACATGGTCGGGAAATGAACGGATGATGCGGTGCGCAGAGAAATGCGGGTTTATCCTTGAGGGAAGACTGCGAAAGGTCCGTTACTACCAAGGAGAGTATTATGATTCGATGCGTTACGGGATGCTGAGAGAGGAATGGCAAAGCCTTCTGCAACATTCAACTGAATAATTCCTTTTCTTTTTAGTACAAAAGTAGCGTATGATTGAATAAACTAAAAAAGAAGGGTGACGAATGAGTTGCGCTGGATTACCGGATGGTTTGTGTCGATTATAGTGGCCGTTTACCTATTTGTAGATGCGCCTAAACATGGGAAGAATAAATGGCTGTGGGCGATTTTAGGCCTTTTATTCGGGCTCTTTACATTTGGAATATACCTGATCAAAACAGGAAGAAAAGGATTGGGCTGGACGGTTCTGATCGTGTCCATTATCATCTATTCTATTTTCATTCTAGTCTATGTCTTTTACTTCTTATTGCTGATGATCGGATACTCAAACGCATAATAGAAAGCACGCGTGTACATAAGGAGGAGTTTGAACGTGAGACTTACAGGGTTATTCGTTTCACTTGCTGTTGCCATTTATTTATGGTTTGATGCGCCAAAGCATGATAAAGACAAATGGCTGTGGGCCATTTTAGGTGTCTTATTTAGTACGATCGTTCTCGGTATTTATTTGATCAAGACAGAGAGGAAGGGACTTGGCTGGACCATTCTTATTTTAACGATTTTGTTTTACCTCATGTTGCTCATCTCTGTTTTGATCGGTATCATTCTTTTTTATCAGGTGGGTCCTTCATGATGAAGGGCTTTTTTCTTTTACCTTTTGCGCTGGCACACCTGCAATAACAATTTTCTCCTCGTGAAAGGAACGGTTTACCACAGCATTTGCTCCGATGGAAATATGATCTGCAATATAGATATCCCCAAACAGCTTAGCACCTGGGCCAATCCATACATGATCCCCAATGGTTGGTACATCTTTTTCATGATGATTCTGACCAATATTCACCCCTTGATGAATATCACAAAATGCCCCGATTTTTGCATGTTTGTTCACAATTAAGAGACCCGTATGATTGATTCTAAGACCGGGACCGAAGACACCAATCGGAATATCAAAGCCAAGCTGCATGCCTTTCTTTTTATGTAAATAGCGATAGAACCATTTGCGAAGTTCAGCACCGCTATTAGAATAGTATTCATATTTTCGTAAAATCCTTTGATATTTCCATATATCATCCCCAAACCACTTAGGTCGTTTACGCTTAATGGCTAATGCTTTCTTGTCCTGAGCTAAGTAGTGGTGGAGATCATGCTTTGTTAAAATCATCAGATCCCTCTCCATTCCCTTTTGTTTCAGAGAAATTATACCATTATAACCATTTATATCAATATAGAATGACGTTTCTTTTTTTCCTTTTCTACATCACTTTCATCCACTTTCCCATATAAAATAAGTGCTTTGTCATGAATAGAACAAAAGAACCAGGAAGAATGATTTGTAATTTTTTTCTACATTATTTCGTCTCACGCGTTTATTCTCCCTATAGCAGTAGAGGTTTGTCAAAATGACACGAAATTACTCGTTAAATAGAGAATATAGCATTCATATGCTTTTAGAATCATCTTTTTGAATACAATTGACTTTCATATCTCACATCCTCTAGGCTAGTAAATGAAAATGATAATCTTTATCAATTGGAGGAGTGTTTTATTATGTCCATCAAAACCGTTTCTAAAAATCAGCAATTTTTAGAGCAGCAAAGTCAAAGAGAATCGAATGCAAGGTCTTATCCGAGACGGTTCCCATTAGCCATGCAAAAAGCCGAAGGTATGATCGTGACAGATGCGGATGGCAGAGAGTTTTACGACTGCCTGGCAGGCGCAGGAACACTTGCACTTGGTCACAATCATCCAGTTGTTATAGATGCAATTGAACGTATGCTTCATGAAAAAAGACCGTTGCATACGCTGGACATAACCTCAGAAATTAAAGAAGAATTTGTGAATGAAATTTTTTCTCACTTGCCAGAAGAGTTTGCAAAAAGAGCCAAAATTCAATTTTGTGGACCAACTGGTGGTGACGCCATAGAAGCAGCAATTAAATTAGTCAAAACAGCGACAGGGAATCGAAGCATTCTATCTTTCCATGGTGCGTATCACGGTGCGACACATGCCACGATGTCATTAAGCGGGAATTTATCTCCAAAGGAAAGAGTACAAGGGTTAATACCTGATGTTCATTTTATGCCTTACCCATATGAATATCGCTGCCCATTTGGAATTGGTGGGAAGAATTCGCACCGCATTTCAAGTTCGTATATTGAGCGCGTATTAAATGATCCTGAAAGTGGTATTCTTCCGCCAGCAGGTATGATCTTTGAAGCAGTACAGGGCGAGGGGGGCTCCATTCCAGCATCGATTGAATGGATGAAAGAAATGAGAAGAATCACAAAAGAAAAAGGGATTCCGCTCATTATTGATGAGGTTCAATCAGGCATCGGCCGAACAGGGAAGATGTTTGCCTTTGAACATGCAGGAATTGTACCTGACGTTATTGTGCTGTCAAAAGCCATTGGTGGAAGCCTGCCGCTTTCAGTTGTGATTTATGATCAAGATTTAGATCAATGGAATCCAGGTGCACACATCGGGACATTTAGAGGGAATCAAATGGCGATGGCTGCTGGAACTGCTACGCTTAAATTTATCAAAGAAACCAACCTACTTGATCATGTAGAACGGTTAGGAGATCGTATGCAGGCGCATCTAAAAGACATCCAAAAACAAGTCCCTGCTCTCGGTGATGTTCGAGGGAGAGGCTTAATGATTGGCGTTGAAGTAGTAGGTCCAAATGAGAAACAGGATGTGGACGGAAGCTATCCAGCGAATCCAGAGCTGGCCAGTCTTATTCAAAAGAATTGCTTCGACAAAGGCTTAATTGTGGAGACAGGAGGCCGTTTCGGAAGTGTTATTCGATTCTTGCCACCACTCATTATGACAGAAGAACAGCTTGAAAAAATCATCGCTATTTTTAAAGAGGCCGTGTACGATGCAATCAACTAAGGCTTCAGTGGATTCATTATTTATCAATCAAAGCCAGCTTGGAAGAGAGTCCTTCCAAGCGGCTCTTCATACATCTATCGACAGCTTACTGGATCAATGGCAAAAAGACACAGGACCATACAGTGGAATATTGCCTGGGAAATTAGCGGATAGTGTCGAATCGCTATTCCGATTTCAACCGTCTGGTGAATCCATTGAATCCGTCTTTCAAGATATAAAAGAACATCTTTTGCCGCATTTGATTGATGTATCGCATCCTAAATGCTTGGCACATCTGCATTGTCCACCGCTTATTCCTGCACTTGCCGCAGAGGTGATGGTAAGTTCCTTTAACCAATCAATGGATTCCTTTGATCAAAGCGGTATTGCTTCTTTGGTTGAGGAAGAAATTCTCAACTGGCTATGTGCGAAGTTTTCTTATGGCGGCCTAGCAGATGGGACATTTACAAGCGGTGGAACCCAATCTAACTACATGGGGCTGCTTCTAGCGAGAGATGCCTTTTGTGAAAACACATGGCAGTGGAATGTTCAGCAGAAAGGCTTACCAAGTGAATCTCACCGCATGAGAATCCTTTGCTCGAAGAATGCTCACTTCACTGTGAAAAAATCTGCCTCCCAGTTAGGTTTAGGAGAGCAGGCAGTCGTACTAGTCGAGACAGATGAGCATCATCGAATGGACCTCAATGATTTGAAAAAGAAGCTGGCTGAGTTGAAGGAGCAGAACTTGCTGCCTTTTGCGGTAGTAGCCACTTGCGGGACAACGGATTTTGGCAGTATTGACCCAGTTCGAGAGGTATATGACCTCGTCAAGCCATACGGTCTTTGGATTCACGCAGATGCTGCCTACGGCGGAGCACTTGTATTAAGCGAAACCTACCGTAAGAAGTTAGACGGTATTGAGCTTGCTGATTCAATCACGATTGACTTTCACAAACAATTTTATCAGCCGATATCCTGCGGGGCATTTTTGCTAAAGGATAAAAGACATTTTGGTTTGATCAATTATCATGCCGATTATCTTAATCCAAAGGAAGACGAGCTCGATGGTATTCTACATCTCGTCAATAAATCTGTCCAAACGACGCGCCGGTTTGATGCTCTGAAATTACTTCTTTCTCTTCGTTTAATTGGAGAAGAAGGCTTTGGAGAAATCATTGACCATACCATTCATTTTGCAAAGGATGTGGCCGCGCTTATTGAGAGAAATGATGACCTTGAAGTGATCAATCCTGAGCCAGAAATCAATGCAGTTGTGTTCCGATTTAAGGATGACGACCAAGCAGATGACGTCAATAAAATCATTCATCGGACATTATTCAAAAAAGGAACTGCTGTCATTGCAAAAACAGTGGTGAATGACCGAACATGCTTAAAATTCACTTTGTTAAATCCGAGAACGACAATCACACATATTGAGGAAATCCTTTCTGACATCGTTGATATCGGGATTGCTCATATTCAATCCGGGAGGGTACTACGTTGAGTCAATATAAACAAATGGCTGAAAATGCAACCATGCAAAGCTTTTTAAACTGTTTTTTACGCGAAACAGGAATCGATCGATCTGCAAAAAAAGAGGTGAGATCAGATGGCTCACTTGTCTTCGTCGCAAAACTAGCAAAGCAAGATCTAGAGCTTGTGATTCCGATCCGATATGTTTCATCTGTTGGCCGCCATCTCTTTGATTTTCCGATTCGCTTTCGCCCGCAAGGCAGTGAACAAGAGGGCGCAATCGTCGATTACACGACACTTGTTGCTTTATGTTCAAAGGAGCTTCTCATTGAATATGGCCGTACAGATGCAGAGGATGAATTCATGCTTCGCATCATTTTAAGCTGCCGAAATATTGAACGGTTCTTAAAGGAGCGAGAAAGTGATCGAGCCACTCTTTCTGAAGCCGATTTTGAGTATATTGAGGCTGAGCAGTCACTTCTCCTTGGTCATTTAACGCATCCTACCCCAAAAAGCAGACAAGGAATGACAGAGGAGGAGGAAGCGATCTATTCTCCTGAGCTGAAAGGGGCTTTCCAGCTTCATTACTTTAAAGCGCATCATTCGATTGTGCTTCAGGATTCGTCAATTACACAGTCTGCGGCAAGCCTCATGCTAGAGGAGCTCTTGCGCCAGGTACCAGCAGAAAAAGAGAGACTGAATACGTTAGTAGAAAACGGAGAATATGTGCTCATTCCGATTCACCCGCTTCAAGTGAAGGTGGTTATGGAGAAAGCGTTCGTGAACCGTTATATAGAGGAAGGGAAACTCACTTATTTAGGACCGATCGGTTCTGAATACACAGCGACCTCATCCTTCAGAACCGTCTATCAAAAGGATTCTGCTTACATGCTCAAATTCTCTGTTCCTGTGAAAATTACAAACTCCTTACGTGTTAATAAACAAAAGGAACTGGATCGCGGTGTAGAGATGTCGCGCATTTTAAAAACAGAATTAGGCGTTTCTTTATACGATAAATTTTCTGGATTCCGGGTCATTGAAGATCCCGCCTATTTATCCATTCAAGGAGAAGAGGCGGAATCTGGCTTTGAAGTAGTCATTCGTCAAAATCCATTTTTACATCGTGAAAAAGGGGCAAGCTTAATTGCTGGATTATGTCAGGATCATGCGTATGGTGGAAAATCGCGATTAGCAGGGATCATTCATGACCTTGCAGACGCAGAAGGCCGATCACTGGAGGCTGTGAGCCAAGATTGGTTTAAGCAATATTTAACTATTTCGTTAGAACCGATGCTCTGGCTGTTTGAAACGTATGGTCTTGCACTGGAAGCCCATCAGCAAAACGCTGTTGTGCAAATGAAGGGTGGTTACCCGCACACCTTCTATTATCGTGACAACCAAGGCTACTACTATAGTGAATCGAAAAAGGATAAACTCGCAAATCTTGTCCAAAACCTGAGCGTGAGAAGTGAAACGATTTGTGCAGATGAGGTAGCTGTTGAGAGACTGCGTTATTATTTCTTCTTTAATCATTTATTTGGTCTCATTAACGGCTTTGGTACAGAAGGTCTGGCGAAAGAAGAAGACTTGCTCGCCCTTGTGAGAGACACATTGCTCGCTCATGAGGAAACATACGGTGCATCTGAGCTGACAAACAGCCTTCTGCGCTCAAAAGAACTGCCTTCAAAAGCGAATTTGCTGACACGGTTTGAAGATATGGATGAACTGACAGGATCTCTGGAAACACAGTCTCGTTACACAGCTGTCTTGAATCCGCTCTTTTTACATAAGGAGGCTCTGATTGGATGAGGGATCGTATTAAGTTTATTCGCGCTGAATATGAAAGAGATGTCCGGCTTGTCCACAGGTGGATGCAAGAGGAGTATGTTCACCCATTTTGGCATTTGAATATTCCGTTCCCTGCTTTTGAAAAGCATTTTTATCAGGCGGTTCATGATCCGCATCAAACCCTTTATTTAGGCACAATTGATGGGACGCCAATGAGTTATTTTGAGGCATACAACGTCAAAGGTGATGTCATTGAATCTTACTATCAGCCTTCTCCGCATGATCAAGGAATCCATCTATTAATAGGGGAACCGGATTATGTAGGAAAAGGTTTTGCAGCCCCTCTGCTTCAGGCCATGACAGCATTTCAATTTGAGCAGAATAAACGAACAGAAAAAGTCGTCGCTGAGCCGGATATTCGCAATGAAAAAATGATCCATGTATTTGAAAAATGCGGATTTGAACGTGTAAAACCAGTCAATTTACCCGATAAAACAGGTCTTTTAATGTTTTGTGATCGAGAAAGATTCGAAAGGAAGTATAACCATGACGCGGTTCAACAAGCAAAATAATGTAGTGGATGTAATAGGGATCGGCATTGGTCCGTTTAACTTAGGACTTGCCGCATTATCTGAAGAGGTAAATGAAATTGACGCTTTGTTTTTTGAAAGAAGTGAAGCCTTTCATTGGCACCCAGGGATGCTCATTGAGGGGACGACACTGCAAGTTCCCTTTTTAGCGGACCTTGTCAGTATGGCAGATGTGAAAAGTAAATATAGCTTTCTTAACTATTTACAGGAACAAAATCGTTTGTATTCATTTTACTTTCTAGAAGATTTTCATATCCCGCGCAAGGAATATAGTCATTATTGCCGCTGGGTCGCAGACCAGTTAGACTCTTGCCGATTTGGCATGAACGTCGAATCTGTCTCATTGATCGAGAAAGCAGGAGAAAAGCGATATGAAGTGCATGTGCGTCATGTGAAAGACCAAACGGTAGAGGTGTTTGAGAGTAAGCATCTCGTCTTAGGAATTGGTACACAGCCGGCGATACCAGCATCGCTCCAGCCAGCTTTAGGAGAGAAAGTTTTTCATTCTGCTGACTATTTAAAACGAAAGAAAGAAGGCTGTTTCAAAGGGAAATCTGTGACAGTGATCGGCTCTGGTCAAAGTGCGGCAGAAGTGTTCTATGATATTTTATCAGATGATGAGGCGAAGGATATTCACTGGTTCACACGCTCTAAAGGATTTTTCCCAATGGAATATTCAAACCTTGGCCTTGAATATTTCTCTCCAGATTATATTGATTTCTTTTATGAGCTTCCGCAAACAAAAAAGGATGCGTTGTTAAAGCAGCAAGATTTGCTGTATAAGGGCATCAGCTCTGCAATGATCCGTGATATTTATCATTTGCTTTATGAACGTTCTGCCTGCGGAGAGCAGTTGAACACAGTGCTTCAAGCAATGACGGAGGTCAACTTGATTGAGGAAACAGCTCGCGGCTTGTCCCTTTCATGCACGCAATGGGTCAAAGAGGACACCTTTACCCACGAGACAGATATTGTCGTACTGGCGACGGGCTATCAATCGGTACTGCCCCCGTTTATCAATCCAATTTCTCATCACATTCAATGGGACGATCAAGGACGGTTCCAAGTCGAACGTGAATATCGCTTAAAAACGAATACAATGGGTGAAAATGATATTTTTGTCCAAAATGCAGAGCTTCATACACATGGCGTTGGCGCTCCAGATTTAGGACTTGGCGCTTACCGAAACAGTGTGATTATCAATGAACTTGCTCGTCAAACCGTGTATCCACTTTATCAAAAGCACGTCTTCCAGACATTTGGTACACATAAGAACGTCAACACATTTGAAGAAATCAAAGGTTAAGGAGGATGAAGCGATGAGTGTACAAGATGAATTGAAAAAAGCGGTGAATCCGGCTGCTTGGAAAAAGGCAAACCAGCGAATGGTGGCAAAAATGCTGTCTGAATACATGTATGAGGATATGCTTCATCCCGTGCAGCTAGATCAAAAGGATGGCATTGCTCAGTATGAATTAATCATTCACGAACATAAGAAATATCGCTATCTTGCAAAACCTCGTTTGTTTGATAGTTTTGATACAATTGCTGAATCAATCGAGTGCTGTCAAGACGGAAAATGGTCAAAGGATGTCAGTGCCATTGTGTTTTTACTAGACATTCAGCCGCTCATTCCAATGTCTTCTGACACAACAGGACACCTTATAAAAGAGCTTCATCACACCCTGTTAGCAGATGTACATTTGCTGTCGAAAAAAGCACTTCGTGCGGATGAACTGACAGATACTGATTATGCATGGATTGAAGGAGAAATGACAGGCCATCCTTGGATTGTGTATAACAAAGGACGCATTGGGTTCAGTTATGATGACTACCTAGCCTATGCACCTGAAAGGCAAGAAAGTGTGCAGCTGTCTTGGATTGCTGTTCACCGGGACCTTGCGACATTCCATGCAGTCGATCATGAAAACTATGAGCAGGTAATTGCCAAAGAGTTAGATGAAGTCACGATCCGTCAATTTCACCGCGTGCTAAAGGATGAAGGATTGATTGCAGCTGATTATTATTTGATGCCTGTTCATAAATGGCAGTGGACACATATGATTATTCAGCATTTCCCAGAAGATTTGGCGTTGCGCCGGATTGTGTATGTAGGAGAGGGACTGGATCAATATATCCCGCAGCAGTCGATCAGAACCTTTACGAACATCTCAAATAAAGGCAAGCATCATATTAAACTGCCAATGAGCATTTTAAATACACTCGTGTACCGAGGACTTCCGTCAGAACGGACAGTCATTGCCCCTCGCATTACAGCGCATATTAAAGGGATCGCGGATCAAGATTCATTTTTATCTGATGTCTGCCGCGTGATATTACCTGGTGAGAATGCAAGTATTAATGTCGATCATCCTTACTATAGCAAACTGCCTGGTGCGCCGTATCAATATCTTGAAATGCTCGGTGTGATTTTTAGAGAAAGCATTTACTCGTACTTAGATGAAGGAGAGACCCCTGTTACACTTGCGGCACTCACCTATGAGGATCATGAAGGTGAGCCATATGTGAAACAGCTGATTGAAAAATCAGGTCTCTCAGCAAAAGAGTGGATGGCGAAATTTTTCCATGTGGTGATGCCGCCGCTATTGCACTTTATGTATCAATACGGCACCGTCTTTTCACCGCACGGACAAAATACGATTCTTGTGTTAAAAGATCATCAGCCTCACCGTTTGGCGATCAAAGATTTCGTCGATGATGTGAATATTAGTGATCAGCCGCTGCCTGAATTGGCTTCTCTAGGAGACGATTTAAAAGAAGTGCTGCGGAGTGAACCGCCGGAAGGCTTAGTGCAGTTTATCTTTACAGGATTGTTTATTTGCAACCTGCGTTACGTATCAAACGTGTTAGAGAACCATCAGCTATTAGATGAAGCGACACTTTGGCGCTTGCTTGCCGAAGAAATTCAGCAGTATCAAAAGCAATTCCCGCAGTTGAAGGACCGTTTTGACCTATTTGATCTATTCCAGCCGAAGCTGACAAAGCTGTGCTTAAATCGTAATCGAATGATTGATTATGGGTATGGAGATGGAGATGACCGCCCGCATGCATCAGAGCATGGAAAGGTCACAAATGCACTCGCGCATGTTCTTTCGTCCGCCTGTGAGAAGTAATAGAAAAGCTGTAGACATCAAGTGTCTACAGCTTTTTATATATTACGAAAATGCTTGAGAGGCAAGGAAATAAAGAAGAGCGGGATCGTTCAGCTTTTCTTTTCCACGAATCATCATAAAATGCGCTTTGTTTGTTTTCGTAAAACCTGCTTCAACAAGTGATTCATGGAGGCGCTCAGCTGTTTCCTCCTGCATATCTAAACGAATTGGACCCGAATAAGACGAAATGAGCGAACGGATCAGCGAGAGAGCTGTAAGTTCATCATTTGCAGCAAGCGGACCAATCATTAAATTGGCAGGTGTTTCAACGCCAAACGCAAAGCCAGTTGTGTCGTGATGTTCATTTTGTGCAATGATACGCCGTGCTGCTCGGTTCATCCGGCTTTTTAAAAAGCTTGATCGATTTGTGCCTGCGCCTTTTTCATCTAGTGCTTCAATACACGGAAGGTGCGATTCATCGGCAGGAGACAGGTGGATGTCATCTGACACACGAAGCGCTTCTGGGTTTGGGTTTTGCGCTTTGTAAGTCGTAATGTAACCAGCCGTGTGAAACCCGATTTTTTCGTAAACTGGCCGCCCTTGGACAGTAGCGGTTAAAACGACAGGAATGCTTTGATCACATTGATCTAGCAGGGTGTCAATCATTTTCCTTGCAAGACCTAAGCCGCGATGTGTCTCAGATACAATGACAGCACCAATTGACGCCATTCGATCATATTGGAAAAGTCCTGCACATGAGATGACTTGTCCATCCGCTGTTGAAAAACCTGTGAAATATCCATTTGTTAAAAGAGATGTGAGCTCTTCCGCATTGTAATCAGGCCAGTCTACCTCTTGAGACAATGCGATAAGATCTGGTATGTCATCGAGTGTTAATGCTCGTTGAACAACGTTTGTCATGACGCGCAACTCCTTCTTAGCTGAATTCATCTATGTGTATCGTACCATAAGAAGGTATAGTGTAAAAATTGAAGTTTATCTAAGTTTCCCAGCAAAAAAGGGCCTCCAATTTCGGAGGTTCTGCATTAATGAACATTAAAATATCGAGCTTCAGGATGAGAAACGACGATCGCTGAAACAGATGCTTCAGGTTCCATCATAAATCCTTCTGTTAGATGGATGCCAATTTTTTCAGGCTGAAGCAGCTTGAACAGCTTTTCTTGGTCTTCAAGATTTGGACAAGCGGGATAACCAAAGGAATAGCGCTGCCCTTGATATTTCGCTTGGAATCGTTTTTCCATTGTGAAATCGACTGGGTCAGGGAAGCCCCATTTGTCACGAATCACTTGGTGGGTTCTTTCGGCTAATCCTTCTGCAAGCTCAAGCGCAAGAGCTTGAACTGCATGCATTTTTAAATAATCTCCTTCTTGCTTAAAGTGCTGCGCGACTTCACGTATACGCGCTCCGGCTGTGACGGCAAATAAGGCAATATAATCTTTCTCCCTTTCACCGCTTCCCCGCACATAATCAGAAATGGAGCGGTACGGAAGCTTCTCCTGTCTTGGAAATTGGAATGTTTCAATGATACGGTCAGGCGCTTTGGGATCATAAATATGCAGATCATTTCCGTTTGAACTGGCAGGATAAAATTGATAGACAAATGCAGGCGCAAACCAGTTTTTCTCTCTGCCTTCGTTTAGAAGATCTGTGACAAGCTGCTTTAATTCCAATGCTTTTGGATGCTGTTCGGCCAACAGCTTTTTCACCTTTCCTTTTAATCCAAGGTGGTGGCCAATGAGCATTTGTTCATTTACATAAGGCATAATATGATGCAGGTCGATGTCCCTTACATAATGACGTGCCGTATTTTCTGGCGTGAAAATAGGTGCATCAGGGAGTGCCGCACGTTTTTCTAGTAATTCAATGACAGCTTGTGGCTGCTTTGTTTCTTTCTTTTTGAAAGGTGCCACAGGCTCTTCGTCGGGCTTAATTTGAAACTGAAGAGGATTTGCTTTTAACTCATTGGCTAAAGATAAGCCGTCCATCGCATCTTTTGCGTAAAGAACCGGTCCGTCATAATGAGGCGAAATCTTCATTTTCGTAAATTTCCGAGAAAGTGCAGCGCCACCGACCAAAATGGGCACGGAAATATTCGCCTTTTGTAAATCCTGAGCGGTGAGTACCATTTGCTGGGCTGACTTCACAAGCAATCCTGATAACCCAATCATATCTGGTTTTTCCTTTTGCACAGCTTCGATCAATGTTTGCGGTGTCACCTTGATGCCAAGGTCGACCACTTGAAAGCCGTTATTACTCAAAATGATGTCGACAAGGTTTTTTCCAATATCATGGACATCTCCTTTTACAGTGGCAAGTAGAATCTTACCTTTTCCGTTTGCATGCTGCTTTTCCATATATTGCTCGAGATACGATACAGATGCCTTCATGACCTCTGCTGATTGAAGCACTTCCGCCACAATCAGTTCGTTTTGATTGAAAAGACGTCCAACCTCAGCCATTCCCTGCATTAACGGACCATTGATGATATGAAGTGGTGATTCAAATTGCTCTAGAGCCAGGGATAAATCATCGATAAGTCCTTCTTTTGTTCCTTCGACGACGTAGAGTGCTAGCCTTTCATCAAGTGATAAGGAGACCTTTGGTTTTTTCTCCGTTTTCTTTTTGCCTCGGTAAAATTGGGTAAATTCAGCAAGGGTTTGATCATTTGTTTCATAGAGCAGTGTTTCAGCCAGCTTAATTTCTTCCTTTGGAATGGAAGCGAAGCGTTCAAGCTTTTCTGTATTCACGATGGCGTAATCAAGTCCTGCTTGGACGCAGTGATACAAGTAGACGGCATTCAAGATTTCTCTCCCAAGAGGTGGGAGTCCAAAAGACACGTTGCTGATGCCTAAAATCGTCAAGCACTCAGGCAGGTTTTCCTTGATCATTTTGATGCCTTTGATCGTTTCTTCGGCAGCGCCAATATACTGCTCGTCTCCAGTGCCTACTGGAAAGACAAGTGGATCAAAAATGATGTCACTTGCGGGAATGCCATATTTCTTCGTTAATAGATCATGAGAGCGTACCGCAATCTCCAGCTTTCGTTCTGCTGTTACAGCCATCCCTGTTTCATCGATCGTGCCGACAACAAGTGCACCGCCGTATAGCTTCACAAGTGGAAGAATTTCTTCGAAGCGTTCTTCGCCATCCTCAAGGTTAATGGAATTGATGATGGCTTTCCCTTGGGAATATGTGAGCGCTTTTTCGATCACGTGTTTATCCGTTGAATCAATGACAAATGGGGCTTTGACTTTTTTCATAGCCTCTTGTAAAAAACCTTCCATGTCTGCCGCCTCATCGCGGTCTGGATCAGCGAGACACACATCAATCACGTGAGCACCGTTTTTTACCTGTGCACGAGCAACTTCTGACGCTTCTTCAAACTTTTGTTCCGCAATGAGTCGTTTGAATTTGCGTGAACCAATCACGTTGGTTCGTTCTCCTACAAAAAGAGGGCGCATTGACTCCTCATATATCAGGGGCTCAATTCCTGAGACGGTATGCTGAGACGATTCATGCGCAATGTGACGCGGCTGAATCGTTCGTACTTCATCTGACAATGCCTGTATATGTGCAGGTGTTGTTCCGCAGCAGCCGCCAACAATATTTAACCAGCCTTCCTTGGCAAAGGCGGAAATTTTTTTAGCAAGTGAAGCAGGGGATTCATGATATTGACCTTCTTCATCTGGTAGACCAGCATTTGGATAGCAGCTAACCGCTGACTTGGCGATGGAGGAGAGCGTGCGGATATGGTCTGTCATGAATTCAGGACCCGTCGCACAGTTCAGGCCGACACTCATTGGTTTCATATGCTCAAGAGAGATATAAAAGGCTTCAATATCCTGACCAGCGAGGGTAGTGCCCATCGGTTCAATCGTACCTGATACCATGAGAGGCAACTCAATACCTGTCTGCTGGAAGGCTTCCTGAATGCCTTTGAAACCAGCCTTTACATTCAGCATGTCTTGACTTGTTTCTAAAAGAAGGGCATCACATTTGCCATCAATCAGGGCGCGGGCCTGCTCTTCATAGTTTCTGACGAGCTCATCGAAGGTTGTGCCGCCTGTCACAGATAATGTTTTCGTAGTGGGACCCATCGCACCTACAACAAATCGGGGCTGCTCCGGCGTGGAGAAACGGTCAGCTTCGTCCTTTGCCAGCTGGGCAGCCCGTATATTGAGTTCATAGGCAAGGTGGCCAAGCCCGTATTCGTCAAGGACGAGCTTTGTAGCCCCGAACGTATTTGTTTCAATGAGGTCGGCGCTTGCCTCAAGGTATTCTCTATGAATCGCGCGGATGGTGTGAGGGGCTGTCACATTCAAATACTCGTTACAGCCCTCATACTCTTCTCCGCCAAAGTCTTCTGCTGTGAGATTGGCATTTTGAATCATGGTCCCCATTGCACCATCAAGGACGAGGATGCGTTTCTTAAGCTGTTCAGTGATAGTTGACATGGGTGTTTGACTCCTTTTCTTTCTGATGAATGTAGGTGGTTAGTTCTGCTGTTAAGTCTGATCGAAGGAAAGGGGTAATTAAATAAATGCCGTTAAACAATTCGCAGGCTGTATCTAATAAAGAGCGGGCAATCGCTAAGCCTTCTGCTCGCTGCTTCTCTTTATCCTCACCAGCCTTGGCCATAATGTCACGAATGGAATCAGATAATTTGATGCCTGGAATTTCATGATGAATAAACTCCGCATTTCGGCTGCTTGTTAACGGCATAACGCCAATATAAATCGGCTTATCTAAATGACGGCTCTCCTCATGAATTTTCACAAGCTGTTCCTCAGAATAAACAGGCTGTGAAATAAAATAATCAGCACCGTATTCGATTTTTTTCTCAAGACGTTTGACCGCTTTATCAATGTGGCGAACATTTGGATTAAACGCGCCAGCTACTGAAAAATTGGTCTTTTTGCCAAGCGGCTTCCCTGAGAAAGAAAGACCTTCGTTAAACTGCTTAATCAGCCGAATCAAATCAAAGGAGGTTAAATCATAAACCGACGTTGCACCTGGAAAATCTCCAATCTTAGAAGGGTCGCCTGTAATGGCTAAAATATCAGTTAAACCAAGGGTGTCGAGACCCATCAAATGGGACTGAAGCCCAATCAAATTACGATCACGGCACGTGATATGGACGAGTGAACGCATATCAAGCTGCTGTTTCAATAATGCCCCGCAAGCCACATTGCTAATGCGCGGGGTTGCAAGAGAATTATCGGCTAATGTCAAGGCATCAATGCCTGCATTCTTTAACTCATTTGCCGCGACGAGGAATTTTTCGAAGTTCAGCTTCTTCGGCGGATCAAGCTCTACAATAATCGTCCGTTTTTTCGTAGCGAGCTCATCAAGACCTGGTTCAGTCCGCTGATCTTGAATCGAAATGATTTCTTCTTTTAATACTTTCACTTCTTTTTCAGTGATCGGGGCTAAATCCTTGACCGCTTCAGCCATTGCGTGAATATGCTGAGGCGTTGTTCCGCAGCAGCCGCCGATAATACGTGCGCCTTGATTTCTAAATTCAAGTGCACTTTTTCGAAAATAATCGTTATCTGTATCATAGACGAGTCTGCCTTCTTCAAGAGAGGGAAGACTGCTGTTGGGATAGACTGATAAATGGGAATTTTCTAAAATTGGAACGCCTTCGAGTGCCTGAATCATATGATAAGGGCCAAGCCGGCAGTTGATGCCAACGACGTCTGCGCCAAGAGAGGACAATTCAGATAAACCATCCTTGAGCGGTGTTCCATCCTGCAACACACCTTGTTCATGCATGGAGACGTTCATGACAATCGGGAGAGTCGTTTCTTTTCGTGCAATTTGGAGAACGGCCTTCGCTTCTTCCATGTCATAATACGTTTCTAGCAATAATCCATCGGGCTGCTCATTTAATAGAATGTACAGCTGCTCTCTAAAGCTTCGTTTAATTTCTTCAATTGTATAGGCATTTTTGTTAAACGTTCGAATGCCGCCGATCGTTCCAAGGACATAAGCAGAGCCGGCGGCTGCTTTTGCGATTTGTACCGCCTTTGTATTGATGCGCTTTGTTTCTTCCTCTAAGCCGTAGCGGGATAGTTTAATATAATTTGCGCCGTACGTATTTGTTTGAATGATGTCCGCACCAGCCTGCACATATGCTTCGTGCACGCGCCTTACTTCATCTTCTTTCGATAAATTTAATTCTTCAAAGCAGCGGTCAATGCCGTAAGAGTATAAAAGTGTTCCCATTGCACCGTCAGCAATCAGTACGCGGTTTTGTAAGTCTTGTAATAGGCCCATTGGTTTCCTCCTTATTTTTATGTAACAAAAAAAGCCTTCTGATAAGAAGAAGACTTTTTGGCTGTATCGTAATTCTTCTTCTTATCTTCCAAGCAGTTGCTTGCTGGATTTAGCACCTTGGTCATAGAAAATATATTTCTACTACACCGGTTGCTGAGGCTTCACAGGGCCAGTCCCTCTGCCTCTCTTGATAAGAAAGCGATATGAACATGTCAATAAATTGAACTTCCATCCACTGTATCGAAAAAATCGGAAATAATCAATGGAAAATTTGAAATTTATCGAAAATTTATAAATTGAACGTCAATCGGTAAATCTGCCTTGCGCATAAGAGAAATAACCTCTTGTAAATCATCTTTATTTTTTCCTGTTACACGCACTTGGTCATCTTGAAACTGTGACTTCACTTTGATGCCGGATTGCTTAATGAGTGCATTGATCTTTTTGGCGTTGTCTTGATCAATTCCGCTGATCAGCTTCGCGCGCTGGCGTACGGTTCCGCCAAGGGCATGCTCGGTTTTTCCGTAGTCGATGTTTTTAGTTGGAACATTTCGTTTGATCAGCTTTGACACAAGTACATCTTTTAGCTGCTCCAGCTTAAAGTCATCATCAGAGATGAGCACGAGCTCTTCTTTTTCAAGAGAAATATCACTTTTACTTCCTTTAAAATCATAACGGTTTTTAATTTCCTTCAGCGCTGCTTGAACGGCGTTTTGCACCTCAGGCAGTTCAACCTTTGATACAATGTCAAATGAGCTTTCTTTTGCCATAACGCATGACCTCCATGGATAGATATTGCGTCTATTTTATCATGCAACGTGGAGAAGAAGAAACTTTATCAAAGAGATGAGTCAAAGAGTTCTGCCAGCAGCGGTATAAATCGCGTTCGGTTTGACCACTTTAGCTAACAGAACTAGAGATGTTCATGTGAGGAGAAGTATAGTAGAATAAAGTGAATCAAAAGATGAACGAACGCTCTTTTATGAGCAGATAGGAAGGAAGAGAACATGAGACCAGGTGAGCAACTGACCTTGCAAATAGAGAACGAGATGGAATACGGTTACTTTTTGACAGATGGTGAAGATTCTGTCCTCTTGCACCGCAGTGAAATGACAGAAGATATTGGTGACCAAGATGAAGTAGAGGTCTACTTATACGTAGATCATGAAGAAAGACTAGCTGCGACGATGAAAATACCGACAATCAATGCGCATACATATGGCTGGGTAGAAGTCGTAGACGTCCTAGAAGACATGGGCGCATTTGTGGATGTTGGGCTTTCAAAGGATGCACTTGTTGCAACAGAACATCTACCGCCTTTTGAGGAAGCATGGCCGAAAAAAGGAGACAAACTTTACTGTATGCTGAAAGTCACAAGCTACGGCAGAATGTTCGCAAAGCCAGCCACTGAAGATGTGATCAGTGAATTGTTTACAGAGGCACCCGAAACCTTAATGAACAAAGAAATCACTGGTACGATTTATCGCTTAATTGCGACAGGCTCGTTTATGCTGACAGATACAGGCGTGCGGGGGTTTATCCACCGCACGGAACGAAAGGAAGAACCAAGATTAGGATCGACCGTGACAGGACGCGTCATTGCAGTGAAAGAGGATGGGACCGTGAACGTTTCTCTGCTTCCTAGAAAACAGGAAGCGTTATCTGTCGATGCAGAAGAAATTTTAACCTATATGAGAACGAGAAATGGTGCTATGCCTTATGGAGACAAAAGTGATCCAGAAGACATCCGTGAACGATTCCAAATGAGCAAGGCAGCCTTTAAACGAGCATTAGGTCATTTGATGAAAAACGGCCTAGTCTACCAAAAAGAGGGCTGGACATACGAGAAAAAATGAGCAGCGTGAAAGAGAACCCTAACCTCATGGGTTTTCATATCACACTGAAATGAAGAAAAAGGGATAAAATCATCATGGTTTTATCCCTTTTTTTATATTTGTGATAAATAATGGGTTTTTTTAGTGAAAAAAGTCATGAAAAAAGCTGAAAAACCTTCACTTAATCATTGAAACAACGCCTCTCAAATCCGATAAGAAAGGAGTAAGGATGACAAAAGGAGTGTGTGTTTGGATGAAAGTGAAAATTTCATTGCTTCTGTTGGTAGCCGTGCTTATGGTGCTCACCGCATGCAGCAATCAACAAGGGGAACCACCAGCATCAAATGCGAAGCATATTGGCGTTATGCTCACAGATGATGGTCTTGGTGATCAATCATTTAACGATTCATCGTTTAAAGGATTAGAAAAAGCACGTGATGACCTAGGTATTGAATTTGATTATAGAGAAATTGCAGAAACCGATACATATGAAAAAGGACTGACCGAGCTTGTAAAATCTGGCAATGATCTCGTCATCGGGGTAGGCTTTAGTATGCAAGAAGACTTAGAAAAAGTCGCAAAGAAATATCCGAAGAAGCACTTTTTGCTCATCGATGCCGTATCTGAGCTGAAAAATGTGACCTCCGTGACGTTTAAAGAAGAGCAAGGCAGCTATTTAGCGGGCGCACTTGCTGCAATGACAACGAAAAGTGATGTCATTGGATTTGTTGGCGGTGTCGATGCGGAGTTGATCCATCGTTTTGAAAAAGGGTTCCAAAAAGGCGCCAAATCAGTGAATCCGAACATCAAGATCTTATCCACCTATGCTAATACGTTTAGTGATGCGGACAAAGGCAGTAAAATAGCCAAAGGCATGATCAAAAAGAAAGCAGACGTTTTATATGCCGCAGCTGGCTATACAGGTGTCGGTGTATTAAAAGAAGCGCAAGCGCAGGGCAAATATGCCATTGGTGTAGATAGTGATCAGTACTACACCGCTGAAAAAGCGGTGATTTCGTCCATGGTAAAAAAAGTCGATGAAGTGGTCTATCAATTCAGCGAACAGCTCGTCAAGAGCAATCAAATCAAAAATGGGCATGTTATCTACGACTTAAACAATGACGGAATCGATATGGCAAGAATTCGGGTGCTCAAAGATGCTGAAACATTGACCAAAAAAGTAAATGAACTGAAGCAGCAATTGCTAAAAGATGAGGGGGACGCATCATGAGCTTGCGCATCAAAATTTTACTCAACTCACTCGTCTCACTTCTTTTAGCAGTTGGCGTCATCGCCTTTATCATTGTCAGTATGACAAAGATCCAATCATCGAATGAAACAGAAGTTCAAGCCTTATTAAATGTTCAAAAAACGAAGGCAAGCTTTGAAAGCGTCGAACAAACCATGACCAATTATTCAATGACCCTTTCTGATGAACAGCTAGAGGTTGTTCAAACCGGTATTTCTACAGCAAAAAAACAGCTGCAAACGTTAAACAAACACGCAGGAAATATAAATAAAGATGAATTAACAAGGTTAAATGCAAAATATGACACGTGGACCAAGGAAGCAAATAATGCCATTGGTGAAAAAAACGCATCGGATGCAAGACGGGTCGCTGCAAGAATTGATGGTGTTTTAAACGACATCCATACAATGAATAAAAGAGCAGAAGAAGCATATAAACAAAATCTAGAGAATACAGCGGATAATGTGCAATGGATCATCACAAGTGCACTCGTCGCAGCCCTCACACTGATTGTCATTGCTGTCTTTTTAAATATTGGATTAACAAGATCCATCGTGACACCGATTAAATCACTTTCCTACCGAGCGAAGCAGATCGCAGAAGGCAACCTTGCTGTCGAGCGAATGGACATTCAGCGTAAGGATGAAATCGGCGGCTTGAATGAATCCTTTAATCAAATGACGGATCAACTGATTAGTTTGATTAAAGAAATCAGTAATGTCTCAAGTCAAGTAGAGACATTCTCGATCCAGTTAGATGATGAAAACAAAAAGCTGATGGAATCTGCAAATCAAGTATCTGTCTCGACAGACGAAATGGCAAATGGGTCACAGGCCATTTCAGAGGATCTCCAGCATGGCGTTAGCTTGATTGAAAAGATGGATCAGCATGGACGTAAAAATTCCGAACGTTCACAAACAGTCATCCAAAGTACAGGGGATGCGATAGAAGCAGTGGAAAGTGGAAAGCACACGTTAACAGAAACCAAAACGGCGATTGAAAAAAATACACATGCCACAAGGCAAATCGAGCAGTCGGCAGGAGAATTCACGCAATATGCTAGCGGGATCTCGGCTATGGCCAAAACAGTTTCTGACATTGCGGATCAAACAAACTTACTTTCGCTAAATGCAGCGATTGAAGCGGCAAGAGCAGGTGAGGCTGGAAAAGGCTTTGCCGTTGTAGCAGATGAAATTCGTAAGCTAGCCGACGAATCATCTAACGCTACAAGACAAATCTTTGATATGGTCAGTCATATTGAAAGAGGCATTCAATCCATTAGTCAAACTGTCAAAGAAGGAGTCAAGCTTTCACTTCAACAGCAGGATGCGATGGACAAAACCTCACACTCCTTTGAAGATATAGAAACAAAAGCGCAGCACATTAAACGAGAAATGGCGGTCTTAAATGACCAAATTGTTCAATCAACAGAGCTTGGCGGACAAGTACTCAACTCGATTGAAAATATTAGTGCGGTTGTAGAAGAAACAGCAGCTGGCAGTGAAGAAATTTCTGCCTCGGCCAATGAACAGCTGCAATCTTTCCATCAAATGAACAAACAGGTAGAAGAACTGATGAGTATGACGGCAAGGTTAAATGAAACCGTCCACCGTTTTAAACTTTCATAAGTCATAAGAAAAGCACCCTTCCCGTGATGTGTCAGGGAAGGGTGCTTTTTATGATGGTTTGCCTGTAAAGAAGATGGCAAGCGTACCTGGGCCTGAATGGGACCCAACAGCTGCGCCGACAAGCTGAATATCAATTTCTTTTGGATGAAATTCGGCTT
This sequence comes from Bacillus sp. FSL K6-1145, assembly GCF_038003425.1. Taxonomy (NCBI): domain Bacteria; kingdom Bacillati; phylum Bacillota; class Bacilli; order Caryophanales; family Bacillaceae; genus Bacillus; species Bacillus sp. FSL K6-1145. The sequence continues at coordinate 1,114,670 of NZ_JBBOPC010000001.1, forward strand.
CAATCAATTGTCTCATGTCTTCTGCAAGTGCAGGATCATCACCATGACTAATGCCAACAGTTTGATTTGACCAATCCGTTCCACGTTCTTTCATCAGTTCAATAATGCGTTTCAACAGCTTTTTACGTCCGCGGATTTTCTCAAGGGGGATGAGCTTTCCATCCTCGACGTGTAAAATGGGCTTAATACTCAATAAACCGCCAACAAATGCGGACGCTTTACTAATTCTTCCGCCTCTTGCTAAATACGATAAATCGTCTACAGTAAAAATATGTTGTAAAGATTCGCAAAAATGCTTTACAGACGTTTCAATTTCTTGTATTGTATTTCCGTCAATGGCAAGTGATTGAGCGTGTTTGACAGCAAGCCCATAGCCGAGTGAAGCACATTTAGAATCAATGATTCGTAAATCAAAATCAGGGTATTCTTCCTTCACTTCGTTTGCCATCATCACAGCGGTTTGATATGTACCAGAAAGCTCTGATGAAAAGGCAACATAGATTGCAGATGTATGGGTTTGTGCGAGAGAAACAAAGGCTTCTTTGATTCGGTTTGGTGAAGCTTGTGACGTTTTTGGGCTAGCACCTTGTCTCATCGCATCAAATACTTGTTTTGGTTCAATGGTGACCAAATCTTCAAATTCCTGCTCGCCAAGCAATACACGGAGCGGAATAACCGTCATGTTATGTTCATCATAATAAGAAAGAGGCAGATCAGCAGCACTGTCTGCTATGATATGAACAGTCATCAAAATCCCTTCTTTCTAAAAAAATCAGCCATATTTTACAACTTTTTAGCCTAACTATATCACAGAAATCAACTTTTCGTGTTCAAATTCTAAATTTTAGGGAAAACCATAGAGAGAATGGTAAGTGGAGGAATGACAATATGTTCATCGGAGAAGCAAAAAAACTCATTGTCGTCGTCATTGGTGCACTGCTCAATGCGATTGGACTAAATTTATTCTTAATTCCAGCTGATGTATACGCGAGTGGGTTTACAGGGGTAGCCCAGCTGTTATCTAGCTTAATGGATCAATATGCGCCATTTTATGTATCCACAGGGATTCTATTATTTATTTTAAATATTCCAGTCGGCATTTTAGGGTGGATGAAAGTGGGCCGTTCCTTTACGTTTTACAGCATCATCAGTGTGGCCCTGACGACCATTTTCCTCGGCATCTTACCAGAAACGAGTGTTTCACATGATATTTTACTAAATGCTGTGTTTGGCGGCGTGATATCAGCAGTAGGGATTGGGATCACGCTCAAATTTGGGGCATCGACAGGCGGACTCGACATCATAGCCATGATCTTAGCGAAGTGGAAGGATAAACCAGTCGGCACGTATTTCTTCATTTTAAATGGTATCATCATTTTTACAGCAGGATTATTACAAGGTTGGGAGAAAGCATTATATACCCTTGTCACATTGTATGTGACCACAAGGGTCATTGATGCCATCCATACAAGACATGAGAAGCTGACCGCGATGATTGTGACGAAGAAGGCTGATGAAATCAAGGAAGCCATTTATGGAAAAATGGTCAGAGGTATTACGACTGTACCTGCAAAGGGAGCTTTTACCAATGAGCCAAAAGAAATGATGGTGATCGTCATTACAAGGTATGAGCTGTATGAACTTGAACAAATTATTAAAGAAGTCGATCCAAAAGCCTTTACAAATATTGTGCAAACAACTAATATTCTTGGATTTTTCAGACGAGATTAAAAGGTGGGTAGCGAATGAAAAAAGGGTTGGTGCTTCTTCTCGTTGTATTGATTTTAACCGCTTGTGGACAACAAAAAAAGGATGAACCAAACAAGGAGGTATCAGGTCAAATGGGAGAAAAAACGGTTGTACTCACAGTAGACCCCGTCCAGAAAGGTTCTTCGGTTCAATTTAACATGTCACTGAAAAATGAATCAGATCGAAATATTGAATTTACCTTTAACACAAGCCAGAAATTCGAACTCAGTGTGTATGATGAAAACGGAAATGAACAATACCGCTACTCAAAAGACCGTATGTTCACTCAGGCCATCCAATCATTTGTACTAAAGAAAGGCGAAGCCTATGATTTTCAAGATACGTGGTCAAATGGTGTCAAGCCGGGAACGTATGAAGCGGTCGTCACATTTAAAGGAAAAGCAGAAGGGCTGAAGCAAATCACGGAAAAGAAAACGTTCCAAGTGAAATAAGTGCTTTCAGCTTCATGAGAATCAGAAAAAGCTGTCCAATGGTGTGGACAGCTTTTTTATGTTAGAGATCATCGAGCAAGTCTTGGAAGGTATGCAGCTGGTTTCTTTCTGCATCTGTCGAATTGGCAAATGCAGATGATACGGCATTTTTGGCTCGTTTGACCGCCTGTTGACGCTCTAACCCAGATGGAAATGAAGAAGTAAGGGCTTCTTCAGTAAATGATTTGGCTTGATCAAAAAGTTCGTTTCTCACAATGAACCTCCAGAAGCATCAGTCTTCATGTTTCCCCTGTCCTCCGCAGCTTCTTCAAGCGTAGAACGATAAGGAAAACGTGCATCATGCAGACTGACTGAATCTTTACCTTGTTGTATAAAGCGTTTCGATTTGCTTCTTTTACCCATTCGGAATTCGCCCCTTTACACAAGCTGACAGGACAACCTGTCTAAAGGTAGTATGCCCGCTTCCATCTGCTATGTATGAATGGAAAAATTAAAGCGAGAAGTAATTCGTTAGAAACTTTGCAATCCCATCTTGTTCGTTTGTATCAGTGACTTCATTTGAAATACGTTTCACAGCATCAATTCCGTTGCCCATAGCCACACCGCATCCAGCAAATTCAAGCATTTCTAAATCATTGTCTTCATCTCCGAATGCCACAATCCGCTCCTGTGGAACGCCGTAATAATCACTGATCTTTTGCAGTCCAACGGCCTTGTTCATGCCTGTTTTAATGATCTCAATCACGTGCCACGGAGCAGCCCATCGCCTATGATCAATCACTTCTGCATGAACATCTGATAAATAGCTTCGAATGGCTCCAACGTCCTCTTCTTTTGCGTGAATTAACACGCTCGTCACATTCTCTCCAAGGTTGTCCCGAAGGTCTCCAACAGTAACTTTATTTGCATTCATATTAAATATATCAATGAGCTTCTCATCATGATAATGGAAATACAAATCGTCTAACACTTCAGCTAGCACATTGTGTACTTTATACTCCTCACTAATGTCTACAAGCTGTTTAACGACTTGAAGATCAAGTGACGTATGAAATCTTCCCCATTTTTCATCAAGAGGATGATGGACAAACGCTCCATTAAAATTCACAATGGGTGAATCAAGCTGTAATTGCTGATAATAAGGAGAGCTGGAACGAAATGGCCGTCCGGTTGAAATACAGACATGATGCCCGCTGTCTTTCACTTTTTGAATGACGTCAAGTGTGTGTGTAGAGATGGTTTTATCATCTTTTAATAACGTGCCATCCAGGTCAAGTGCGATTAGATAAGGTTTAGTCTCCATAAAATCTCCTTTGATCTGTAAGTGATAGGAGGCAGTTCTTGCGGCGCCTCTACCTATAGTGTATCTTTATCACATCTTTGTTGTCTACATGTTAAAATAAACAAAGACGGGAATGATAAAGGAGGATTCATAGGCTGTGATCACCATTGATGAGCAAATTGCGCGCGATATTCCATTTTTACATATCGTAAAAGCTGAAAATAAAAACAAACCGCTGCCGCTTGTATTTTTTATACACGGATTTACAAGTGCACGCGAGCACAACTTACACTTCGCCTTTCATTTGGCGGAAAAAGGCATGAGAGTGATTTTGCCTGACTGTGCTTATCATGGTGTAAGATCAGAAAACCTCAGCTTAGAGGAACTGGCGTCAAGGTTTTGGGAAATTGTCCTGAACGAAATACATGAAATCGATATACTCAAAACATATTTTCAAGAAAAACAATTGATTGAAGCCGATCTGATCGGTGTTGCAGGTACTTCCATGGGCGGCATCACGACCTTTGGTGCACTCGCCAAGCATGATTGGATTAAAGCGGCAGTTAGCTTGATGGGCAGTCCGAAATATACGACATTCCTACAAGCACAAATCATGAACATGCGGAACAAAGGGTTGATGAAAGAAATTACAGACGAAGAGGTTCATCAGCAATTAGACGCGCTGCGTCCTTATGATTTAACGCTGCAAACAGATCGATTAAACAAAAGACCGCTGTTATTCTGGCATGCAGAAAACGATCCAGTTGTCCCTTATCGGCATGCAAAAGCTCTTTATGACGAGTTAGTAGCAACCCAATATAAAGAAGATCCGCACCTGATTCGTTTTATTACAGATGGACAAGCTGGCCATAAGGTCTCAAGACAGGCAATGTTTGAAACGATTGACTGGTTTGTGACACATCTGAAAAGCACAAACGTTTAGTCAAAAGAAAAAGTACGTTATACTAATGGAAAAGGAGTGGATATCATGGATGAAGCATTGAAAGAAAATATTTTAGGCGCCCTAGAACAGGTGATTGACCCTGAGCTGAATGTCGACATCGTCAACCTTGGACTTGTCTATGATGTCGATCTTGATGAGAATGGAAAAGCGGATATCACGATGACCTTAACATCAATGGGGTGTCCCCTTGCACCAGTTATCGTGGATGAAGTGAAAAAAGCATTAAGTGATCTTCCAGAAGTGAAAGAAACAGAAGTTCACATCGTATGGAATCCGCCTTGGACACGAGACAAAATGTCAAGATACGCAAAAATTGCGCTCGGTATTCAATAAGCACAAATGAAAATGCCTGGTATGAGTTGAACTCATGCCGGGTTTTTTTATGAAAAAATAAGGTGGAGGAAGAGAATAGTACGATATAATGGGTGTAATTTCATAGAACGGAGTACCTATAATGAAACGAAAATGGTTATGGATTGTTCTTTTGATGGGATATGCTGCTGCATTTTTTACATCAATCACCATTCGTGAGGAGCAAGCACACAAAAAACAAGATCTTGAGGCGTTTACAGATGTCAGTCATCTCATGCCTGTTAAAATAAAGAAAGTCGTTCAAGGTAAAGAAATAGATACTTTAAAAGAAGTAGTAGAAGAAGCGAAAGCAAAAAACCTGCCGATATCCATTGCCGGCAAACAGCATAGCATGGGCGGCCACACGTATTATGAAAATGGCATCGTGCTCGATATGACAGAATTCCGCCAAATTTTAGCATTTGATAAAAAAAAGAAAACCATCCGTGTCCAAAGCGGCGCTACATGGGATGATATACAAAGATATGTCAACCCATATGGTCTTGCCGTGAAGGTCATGCAATCACAGAACATCTTTACGATAGGCGGTTCCCTCAGTGCAAACGCACATGGACGTGACATTCGCTACGGATCACTCATTGACACCGTTCGTTCTTTCAGACTGTTAAAAGCAGATGGTGAGATTATCACAGTGAAGCCAGGCGATGATTTATTTACTGCCGTTATTGGAGGGTACGGCTTGTTCGGTGTCATTTTAGATGTTGAACTTTCCTTAACAAAGGATGAATTATATAAAATGGAGACAACCTCTCTAAATTACGATGAATACACTGATTATTTTCAAAAACATGTCAAACAAAATAAACAAGTACGCATGCATCTTGCCAGAATCTCAACATCGAAAACCAACTTTTTGAAAGAGATGTATGTAACGAATTATTCCCTCACTTCACAACAAGAGATCGAATCATATCAAGAGCTGAAAGAGGATCAACTCGTTATGCCACTCAAATTTATGCTCGGTCTTTCAAGAAGGTTTGATATGGGGAAAGATCTGCTATGGAATTTGCAAAAGAAGTATTTCCAAAGTCAAAATGATCAGCTGATCACAAGAAATAATGTGATGCGCTCAGATTCTGCTTTTTTAGACTATGAGAATGAGTCAGACACAGATGTACTGCAGGAATATTTCGTCCCAGTGGATCGCTTTCGTGCGTATATCGATGAAATGAGACACTTTTTACAACAGGAAGATTTGAATTTAATGAACATCACGATCCGCTACGTACAAAAAAATGAAAAAGCGGATCTCTCATATGCGAAAGAAGATATGTTTGCCCTTGTTCTTTTAGTGAATTATGGTTTTAAGAAAGAAGAGAAGGCAGAAGCAGAGCGGATCATCCGGCAAATGACAGATATCACGCTACGGCACCATGGAAGCTATTACTTACCGTACATGCCTTATCAAACGAAGGTACAAATGAAACAGGCGTATCCTAAAACGGATGTGTTCTTCCAAAAGAAAAAGCAAGCAGATCCGGACGGCAGGTTTATCAATTACTTTTATGAAAGGTACAATACACAATGAATGCAAAAGCAATGAAATGGTTCGTCTACTCACAAAGTCTGCTGTTTTTCGCCAGCAGTTTGATTTTCCCTTTTTACATTCTTTTTATTAAAAATGTTGGATCAAGCTACTCTCAGTTTGGTCTTGCCTATGGCCTGTTTGGTTTAAGCGGAGCGTTTATTCATTTACTTTTAGGGAAACTGCCCGAAACCACCGATAGGCGGCTCTTTTTGATTATTCATTCGTTCGGTATGGCATTTCTTTTGCTGCTATTTCCGCATATAACAGAAGTCGCGCAAGTGTATATGATTCAGCTGGTACTTGGTGCACTAGGCGGCTTTCAAAAGCACGGGGAAAAACTCATCGTTACGGAACTGACAACAGAGAATAAAAGAATGAAGGAGGTCGGCCGCTATCATTTTTGGACAGCTCTTTTTTCATCGATAGCAATTATGCTTGGCGGCCTGTTTGCAGATTTCTTCACCGTTTACTTCATTTTTTATGCAAGCTCTATCATATATTTATGCAGTGCTCTCATGATCATCTTGATGAAATATGAAAGATAAATCCGCATATCTCACGTAGATATGTGGATTTTTTTATGAAAAAAAATGAAAAGAAATATTAAATATACAATTGAATTAATTTTTATACATGTTATAATGTTAAATAATTTCACAAAGATCAAGAGGGTGTATTGACGTTGAAAATAGGTATTATAGGTGCTACGGGATACGGTGGTGCGGAATTAGTTCGTATCTTCAAGCAACATCCACACGTGGATGAATGTATATTGTATTCATCGAGTGGTGATGGGCAATTATACAGTCAATCTTATCCGCATCTAACAACGATTACTGATCAAACATTAAAAGCCATTGATCCTGCTGCCATTGTGCGAGAAACAGATGCTGTGTTTTTAGCGACACCAGCAGGCGTATCAAGTGAACTCACACCGAAGCTCATGAACCAAGGAGTGCCTATCATTGATTTATCAGGTGATTTGCGCATTCAAGACGGTGCAACCTATGAAGCTTGGTATAAACGAAGGGCAGCTGATCAAGCATCTGTTCAACAAGCTGTGTACGGGTTATCTGAATTGAATCGTGAAACGATTGAGCAGGCTGAAGTTATTGCAAATCCAGGGTGCTTCCCTACCGCAGTTCTTCTCGGTTTAGCACCGCTGATGAAACAGAATCTAATCGATGAATCTATGATCATAATAGATGCAAAAACAGGAGTGTCCGGTGCAGGACGATCTGCCTCACTTGGAACGCATTTTTCAGAGCTAAACGACAACTTCAAAATTTATAAGGTAAATGAACATCAACATACACCTGAAATAGAGCAAATATTAAGAGAATGGAATCCGCACACGGCGAATATCACATTTTCAACGCACCTTGTCCCGATGACAAGGGGGATTATGGCGACGATGTATACCCAGCTGAAATCAGATATCACAAAAGAGGAATTGATGAAGCATATGAAAGGCTTTTATGAAGATTCCTATTTTGTCAGAGTGAGAGATCACGGGGTGTATCCGCAAACAAGGGAAGTATACGGCAGTAATTTCTGTGACATTGGCTTTCATTTAGATGAACGTACAGGCAGACTCACGATTGTGTCTGTGATCGACAATCTCATGAAGGGCGCAGCCGGCCAAGCGGTTCAAAACTTCAACATCATCAAAGGCTTAGATGAAGAGGCGGGCCTCACAATGACACCTCTCTATCCATAAGAACAGGGGAGACAACAAACATGATCGAATTGAATGAAAAAAGCATTGTTAAAATAGACGGTGACGTATCATCACCAAAAGGCTTTGAAGCAAAGGGGATTCATATTGGATTACGTTATTCAAAAAAAGACCTCGGACTGATCGTCAGTGAAGTGCCGGCAGCGAGTGCAGCGGTATACACACAAAGTCACTTTCAAGCTGCGCCTCTACAAGTCACTCAGAAAAGCTTAAAAAAGACAGGGCAATTAAAAGGGGTCATTGTCAATAGTGCCATCGCCAATGCATGTACCGGTGAGCAAGGTTTAAAGGACGCATACGAAATGCAGGCAGCTTGCGCAAATATGTTAGGGGTAGAACCTGATTACATTGCTGTTTCTTCTACTGGTGTCATTGGAGAGTGTCTGGATATGGAGAAAATCAAAAAAGGCATCACTCAGCTGAAAGAAGCAAAAGCAGGGAATGGTCATTTTGAAGAGGCAATCTTAACGACAGATACAGTCATTAAAAACACAACATACACCCTGACGATAAACGGCAAAGAGATTCTCATTTCAGGTGCAGCGAAGGGCTCAGGTATGATTCATCCAAATATGGCAACAATGCTTGGCTTCGTGACAACGGATGCAAATGTCGAACAAGACGCTCTGCAAAATGCACTGCGTGATATTACCGATGTGACCTTTAATCAAATTACTGTCGACGGAGAAACATCGACAAACGATATGGTACTCGTGATGGCAAATGGCATGGCAGAAAATGATGTGCTAAATGAAGAGCATCCAGAATGGCCATTGTTCAAAGAAGGATTAAAGCTAGCTTGTGAGGATCTTGCCAAAGAGATTGCAAGAGACGGAGAAGGTGCAACGAAATTAATTGAAGCGCAAGTCGCTGGCGCTAAAAATCATTTAGAAGCCGGCATCATAGCGAAGAAAATCGTCGGTTCAAGTCTAGTGAAAACAGCCGTATACGGCACCGACGCCAACTGGGGGCGTATCATTGGAGCGATTGGCCATAGCGCAGCGTCCGTCACACCACAAGAGGTAGAAGTGTATTTAGGTGGACAATGTCTGTTTAAACATAATGAACCGCAGCCATTCTCAGAAGAGGAAGCAAAAGCGTATTTAGAGCAGGATGAGATCACGATTTTGATTCAAATGAATGAGGGGAATGGTCAGGCAGCGGCATGGGGCTGTGACCTTACCTATGATTATGTGAAAATTAACGCGAGCTATCGCACATAATGAAGGAGATAGACATGGATAAAACGATCGTATTCAAGTGTGGAGGCAGTGTCATTCGAGAACTTTCAGATACCTTTTATGAAAATGTCCGCTCACTTCAAGCTGCTGGATTTAAGCTGGCTATCGTCCATGGCGGAGGCCCTGAAATCACCAGCATGCTGCAAAAACTAGAAGTGAAAACAGAATTTGTTGACGGGCAGCGCAAAACAACGAAGCCGGTATTAGAGGTAGCCGAAATGGTCCTCTCGGGAACGGTCAATAAATACTTTGTGTCAGAGCTCGCAAAGCATGATATCTCATCTGTCGGCGTGTCTGGGAAAGATGGTCAGATGCTTGTCGCTGATTTTCTTAATCAAGACGTGTACGGGTACGTTGGTGAAATCAAAGAAGTGCATCCAGAGATGGCAGAAGCATTAATGGAAAAACAGTTTATTCCTGTGATTGCACCGTTGTCTATGACAGAGGAATGCCAAACGTTAAACGTAAACGCTGATTTAGCAGCATCAGCTGTAGCAGGAGCGATGAAAGCTGATAAGCTCATGTTTGTTACAGATGTGGAAGGCATTTTAAAAAATGGCGAGCTATTAGATGTCGTCACCGAACAAGAAGCTCTCACGCTCATTGATGAAGGCATTATTTCCGGGGGAATGATTCCAAAAGTGCAATCCGCTTTGAGTGCTTTATCAGGAGATGTGAATGAAGTCATGATCGTCAATGGCAAAGGCAGTATCTTTACAGGGGAAACCTTTAAAGGAACAAGAATTGTGAAGGAAAAGGAGGCGGTCCTGTGAGTCATCTCTTTCAAACTTATGGACGGTGGAATGTTGAAATTAAAGAGGCAGCAGGTTCTTGGGCATTCGATACAAATGGGAAAAAATATTTAGACTTTATACAAGGCATTGCGGTCACAAATCTCGGTCATAATCACCCAAAGGTCAATCAAGCCATCAAGAAACAGCTTGATCACGTCTGGCATGTATCGAATCTATTTGAAAATGGACTGCAAGAAAAAGCAGCAGAAAAACTGGCTGCAAATAGTTCAGGGGATCTCGTGTTTTTCTGTAATAGCGGAGCTGAGGCAAATGAAGGTGCAATCAAATTAGCGCGTAAAGCAACAGGGAAAACAAACATCGTGACATTTCTGCACTCTTTTCATGGGCGCACGTATGCTGGTATGGCTGCTACAGGTCAAGATAAAATCAAAACGGGTTTTGGTCCCATGCTGGAAGGCTTTCATTATGTCCCGTTCAATGACCCAGACGCTATTGCTGCATGTGAAGTCGATGATGTGGCAGCGGTGATGCTTGAGGTTGTGCAAGGAGAAGGTGGCGTAAATCCAGCGACAACAGAATTTCTAGAAGCTGTTCAAGCGTTTTGCCAAAAGCATGAAGCACTTCTGATCGTAGATGAGATTCAAACGGGTATTGGACGTACAGGAACAGCATTTGCATACGAACAGACGGGACTTGATCCTGATATTATCTCTTCTGCTAAAGGATTAGGAAATGGCTTCCCAGTCGGTGCAGTCATCGGGAAAAAGGCTTTAGGAGACGCATTCTCACCAGGTTCACATGGAACAACTTTTGGTGGCAACATGCTTGCCATGGCTGCTGTGAATGCAACACTCGATGTCATTTTCAAAGATGAGTTTCTGACAGAAGTCAAAGAAAAAGGCGCTTATCTGCTAGAAAAACTGCAAGATCTGAAACAACTGAATATCGTAAAAGAAGTACGCGGAAAAGGATTGATGGCAGGGGTTGAATGTCATCAGCCAGTCGGAGATTATATCACAGCTCTGAGAGAACAGGGGTTGCTAGTACTTCCAGCTGGTCCGAATGTGATTCGGTTATTGCCTCCGCTGAATGTAGAAAAAGCAGAAATAGATCAAGCAATAGAAGCGATGACTCATGTTTTAGCAAATGAAACAGTGACGGTATAAATTTTTTTACACCAAAACGCATAAAAATGCATTTATATTACTAATTATTCAATTTGGGGTGACACAAGCATGAAAGGTTATTTAAATTTAGAAGATGGAGCCTCTTTTGAAGGAGATCTGACAGGAGAAGCTGGCATGACAGGTGAAGTGGTTTTCTTTACAGGGATGACAGGTTACCAAGAGGTGCTCACAGACCCTTCCTATAAGGGACAAATCATTGTTTTCACATATCCACTCATCGGAAATTACGGTATTAATCATGAAGACTTTGAGAGCAAAAAACCACAAGTGAAAGCTGTCGTTGTGTATGAAGCAGCGGATCATTTCTCTCACCATCTTGCAGCTGTTAGCTTAAAAGATTATTTACAGAAGTGGAACATTCCGCTTCTGACTCATACCGATACACGTGCAGTCGTGCAAAACATCCGGGCAAATGGGACGATGAACGCTGTGATCAGTGTAGACGAAAACGAAACACCGCCGGCCATGAAACAAGACAATGTGATCGCACAGGTGACAGACGATGAAATCTACACTCAAGGCAGCGGCGAGGAACATGTAGCGCTTATTGATTTTGGCTTTAAAAAATCAATAGTAGATTCGCTTGAAGCGCGCGGCTGTAAAGTAACCGTCATTCCGTACAAACAGCTGGAAAAGGTGTTTGAGATTAAGCCAGATGCGGTCCTGCTATCGAATGGACCTGGAGATCCCAAAACAATGAAGCCATATTTAAAAACCATTCATGACATCATGATGACCTTCCCGACACTTGGAATCTGCTTAGGTCATCAATTAATCGCTCTTGCACTTGGCGGGGATACGTATAAGCTTCCATTTGGCCACCGCGGGGCGAATCACCCTGTACAAGATACAGAATCCAAACGTGTTTTCATGACAAGTCAGAATCACAGCTATGTGGTGAATGAAAAAAGCATGAATGACAAAGAAGTGGACGTGAAATTCCTTCATGTTAATGATGGATCTGTCGAAGGATTCATTCATAAAGAGAAGCTCATTATGTCAGTTCAATTTCATCCAGAAGCACACCCAGGTCCTGCTGAAAGTGAATGGGTATTCGATGATTTTATTGAGAAAGTGAAACAAGCAAGGAGAGAAGTTGCACATGCCTAAAGATCAAAGCATACAAACCATTCTAGTCATCGGGTCTGGTCCAATCATCATTGGTCAGGCAGCTGAATTTGATTACTCAGGAACACAAGGATGTATGGCCCTAAAAGAAGAGGGCTACAAAGTCATTTTAGTGAATAACAACCCAGCAACCATTATGACAGACGAATCATTTGCTGATGAAATCTATTTTGAACCGCTTTCAGTTGATTCAGTGAAAAGAATCATCGAAAAGGAAAAACCAGATGGTCTTTTAGCCAACCTTGGCGGACAGACCGCTTTAAACCTTGCTGTCGAGCTCGAAAAAGCCGGTGTGCTGAAAAAGCACGGGGTAACCCTGCTCGGAACGTCAGTTGAAACAATTGAAAACGGTGAAGATCGAGAGAAATTCCGTGCTCTCATGAAGCAGTTGAACGAACCTGTGCCAGATAGTGAAATTGTGGATAATGCAAAGGATGCCCTTCAATTTGCAAAAGAAGTAGGTTTCCCAGTCATCCTAAGACCAGCATACACACTTGGCGGAAAGGGCGGCGGAATTGCTTTAACAGAAGAAGCGTTTAAACCGCTTATTGAAGGAGCCCTTTTAGCGAGCCCGATTCATCAGTGTTTAGTTGAAAAAAGCATCGCGGGCTTTAAAGAAGTGGAATATGAGGTCATGAGAGACCGTCAAAATACGTGTATTACGGTTTGTAATATGGAAAATATCGATCCAGTTGGTGTGCATACAGGAGACTCAATTGTCGTTGCACCTTCGCAAACATTAACAGACCAGGATTATCAAATGCTTCGTTCAGCGAGCCTGAAAATCATTTCAGCACTCGATGTAGTCGGGGGATGCAACATCCAATTCGCCCTTGATCCACTCAGTAAAGAATACTTTGTCATTGAGGTGAATCCGCGGGTTAGTCGTTCATCTGCTCTTGCCTCAAAAGCGACGGGCTATCCGATTGCTAAAATGGCAGCAAAGCTTGCGGTAGGCTATACACTAGACGAACTGAAAAACCCGCTCACAGGCACAACTTATGCTAGTTTTGAGCCGGCACTCGATTATGTCGTCGTGAAATTTCCGCGCTGGCCGTTTGATAAATTTAAACAGGCAGATCGTCAATTAGGTACAAAAATGAAGGCGACTGGCGAAGTCATGGCGATTGACCGTAATTTAGAGTCAGCCATCCAAAAAGCGGTCGCCTCTCTTGAAATCAAAACAAAGGGTTTCCACCTGCCAGAATTGAAAGACCAATCGACTGAACAACTATTTGAGCTTGTCAAAACACCAGACGATCGACGTTTCTTCGCTGTCATGGAGCTTCTTTCAAGACAGGAAACGGTTGAAGCGATCCATCAAGCGACGAAAATCGATCTATTCTTCTTACATGTGTTCAGCAATATGATCACGCTCGAACAGGAATTGAAGAACCATGAGGGAACGCTCTCCAAAGACACCTTGAAAAAGGTAAAGGAAAAGGGCTTCCTTGATGAAACGATTGCTCTTCTAACGGGCAATAGTGAAGAGGCGATTAGACAGCTTCGTCAAGAATATGGCATTACGGCTTCATTTAAAATTGTCGACACATGTGCCGCGGAATTTGATGCAAAAACGAACTACTTCTATTCCACATACTTTGGAAAAAGTGATGGAGAGCATCAAGAGAAAACAAAACAGCGTGCACTCATCATTGGCTCTGGTCCAATTCGAATTGGGCAAGGAGTCGAGTTTGACTATAGTGCGGTGCATGGCGTTCTTACCTTGCAAAAGCTTGGCTTTGAAACGATCATGATGAACAACAATCCAGAGACGGTCAGTACGGATTATGAAATCGCAGATCGTTTATATTTTGAGCCCATTACATTAGAGCACATCTTAAACGTTGTGGAAGCAGAGCAAATTGATTTCGTCATCGTTCAATTTGGCGGACAGACTGCCATCAATGTAGCAGAAGGCTTAGAAAAAGCGGGCATTACGTTGTTAGGTACATCCTTTGACACGCTAGATGCGCTGGAAGATCGTGATCTGTTCTATCAGCTTCTTGATGAACTGAACCTACCTCATGCAAAAGGAAATACAGCTCATTCAAAAGAAGAAGCGCTCACGCATGCTAACAGCATCGGTTACCCTGTGTTAATTCGCCCATCGTATGTCATTGGCGGAATGGGAATGATTGTTGTCCAGTCAGAAGCGCATTTGACGTCACTACTTGATCAGCCAGATCATTTGCCGTATCCAATTTTAATTGATGAGTATGTCACTGGAAAAGAAGTTGAAGTGGATCTGATTTCTGACGGAAAAACGACCTTCATCCCAACGATCGTGGAGCATATTGAGAAAGCAGGCGTCCATTCAGGTGACAGCTTTGCCATCTTACCAAGTGTCTCCATCAGCGAGGACATCAAACAGCAGGTGCATATTGCGTCCGAACAAATAGCGAAGAAATTAGCGTTTAAGGGCATTATGAATATCCAATTTGTGATCAAAGGGGATCAGGCGCTTGTACTAGAGGTGAATCCGCGGGCGAGCCGGACCGTTCCAGTTGTCAGCAAGGTGATGGGCATTGACATGATTCCACTTGCGACTCAATTACTAGCTGGTGCAACGCTTGAAGAACTGAACCCAGTAACGAAAAACAAAGGGGGAACAGCGGTCAAATTCCCAGTCTTCTCATCACATGCCATTCAAGATATTGACTTAAAGCTGACACCTGAAATGAAAGCGACAGGAGAAGGAATGTGTGTAGGCAAAAACGCCGAAAGCGCCTTGAAAAAAGTGTTTGCATCGATCTGGCATCAGAAAGGTAGCCTCTTTATAAAAGGCAGTGAACAATTGGTAGATGACGCAAAACATGCAGGCTTTGACGTCTGGACGGACAGCTTCGACACTTGGCTGCAAAACGAAGATAAATCCCTTCATATCCATTTAGGCGAGGATGAAGAGGCAAAAGAGCAACGCGTAAAAGCACTCACACATGGCGTCCAAGTTCTAACAGAATATGAAACAGTTCAAGCATTCCTGCAAGGAAAAAATGGAGATGTATCACCAGTATCGCTCCAAGAATTATACAAAAAGGAAGTGACGGCATGAGTCAAGTTGACGTGCAACCGACATTATACGGAAAAGACTTTTTATCATTAAAAGATTTCTCAATCAATGACATTGCTTATTTAATTGAAAAAGCGGAAGAAATGAAACAAAACCCATACCAAGATTTATTCAAAGGGAAAACATTAGCGATGATCTTTGAAAAATCGTCAACTAGAACCCGTGTATCGTTTGAAGCGGGAATGACGCAGCTGGGGGGACATGCGCTCTTCCTCAGCTCAAATGATTTGCAAATCGGCAGAGGAGAAACGATCAGTGATACAGCGCAGGTGCTGTCTGGCTATGTAGACGGCATTATGATTCGAACCTTTGAACATGAGAAGGTCGAGGAGCTGGCACAATACGCGTCCATTCCTGTCATCAATGGACTGACTGACTACTCCCATCCATGCCAGGCACTTGCTGATTTATTGACGATAAAAGAAGCAAAAGGAACATTAAAAGGAATCAAAGTCGCCTACATCGGTGACGGAAATAACGTGGCTCACTCCTTGATGGTTGGCTGTGCGCAGCTAGGCTGTGATATTGCAGTTGCATCACCAAAAGGCTATGAACCACTTCAAGAAGTAACAGACACAGCACGTGAGTTTGCAAAACAATCAGGCGCAGAAGTCATCGTTACGACAGACCCTGTCGCTGCTGTCCAAAATGCAGATGTCATTTATTCCGATGTGTTTACAAGCATGGGGCAGGAAGCAGAAACAGAGAAACGCCTTGCTGAATTTAAAGAATATCAAGTCAATGATGAACTAATGCGTCATGCAGCAAAAGATTATATTTTTCTTCATTGTCTCCCAGCACACCGCGGAGAAGAAGTGACAGCAGACATTATTGATGGACCGCACTCAAAAGTATTTCAGCAGGCAGAAAACCGCCTGCATGTACAAAAAGCATTAATCAAAGAGCTCATGTATCAACAAACCAAATAAATGAAAAGCATCCCTGACTCGTAGGAGCAGGGACTTTTTGCATAAAGGATTGGAGAGGCAAGTCACGGGACATAATAACATCATCGAGAAAGGAGGATGGAAATGGGTCAGCAGCATCAGTTTAAATCAGGGAATAAAGCACCAAATAATGGTGTGTATGTCGAGATCGGTGAAACCGGCAGTATGGTGAAAGATCCTTTAAAGATTAAGCTTCAAGCAGGCGACGTCTTTCCGGATAACTCGAACCATAACCGTGTTTGGACCTATCAGAGAAAGCCGTAAGCAATTGACTAAGAGTCGGCTGGAATAAGTCTTTAGAGGCATGTGTCATGCCTCTTTTTTCTTTATAATAAAAAACAATTAAGTTCAAATTTTCAAATAAATAGTATGAATAAAAGAGAATTTAAGGTAAAATATGTAAGTGAGATTAACTAGTTGAAAGGATTTGTGTGATGGAAAAGACGAATCTCAGTGAAAGTGTTTGGAATAAACGCTTCACCTCATTATTCATATCAAGACTCATTAAAAACACAGGAGAAAGTTTTGCTTTTACATCCGTCCTTTGGCTATTGATTTTGAGAGGGGATGGAGCGCTCGGTACAGGACTTCTCCTAGCAGTAACCGTACTTCCTTCATCTTTGCTAGCCCCAATACTAGGACCTCTTATGAAAAAGCACCATTTGTCTAAATGGATGTTCGCATCAGACGTCGTTCGAGCAACCATTGTACTCATTATTCCGCTATTGCATTTTTCGCATCTATTGCCATTATGGTTATTGATCTCATTAATGGTTATTCAATCGGCAACAGGTGCAGCGTATAACCCAGCCTCGGTGGCGATTTTACCGCAGATTGTACCGAAGCATCTGATTCAAAAAGCAAATGCCATCCTGCAATCTTCTTTTGAAATTGTCGCACTTGCAGCAGTCATGGTCGCTGGTCTCTTAGTCAAATTAATCGGACCTGCAGATACCCTGCTCATCACCACTGCCTTATTCATCATATCCGGCCTGTTTATTATCGGTGTTAAATTAAAGAAAACCGCTGAAGACAAAGCAGCAGGTATAAAACAAGCAAAGAATACATATTTTTATAACTTAAAAAGAGGGTTTCTCGTCGTCAAAAATCATCACATTTTATTTGCACTGACGCTGTATTGTATTTTAATGAATGTCGCTGCAGCTCCGTGGCAGGCACTATCTGCTGTATACGTAGCAGAAGCATTGCAAAGCGATTCTATGGTGTATTCCATTTTAAGAGGTGTTGCTGCAGTCGGCGCGTTTATGATGGGCTTTGCTCTGGCGAAGATAAAAATTAAGAGATTTGGTTTGTTCTTTATTGTCGCTGGTATGATTGAAGGAGCTGCGTTCTTTATCACAGGGATGAGTACATGGCTGCCAGTCGTTCTACTAGCCTCCTTTATATTCGGTGCCGCCGTTAGTGCGATCAATGTACCGGAAATGGTCATTATTCAAACGTCTGTCGACCAAGATGATCAGCCGCAAGTATACGCGGTGATCAATGCTTCATCAAATGTTTTCCTCCCGTTTGCAGCTGTCGTATCAGGCGTTCTGGCAGAAAGATTTGGAGCGGGACCTGTCATTGCTGGCGGCGGGGTCCTTGAAATTTTATCAGGTATCGCGATCTTCCTGTTTACAGGGCTTGCGAAAAGCCATTTGACTCAAGACAAACAGAAGTCCGAAACCGTCGAGGTGTAATCAATAAAAAACCCCCTGTAGCTGCAGGGGGTTTTAGCGTACCGCTTTTCAAGCAAAAAGAAAAGAGCTAAAATCAAGATCATTTTAGCTCTTTCTCGCATTCATCTCTTACGTATTAAGAGTGTTTTGTTGAACTTTCCGTTTCTTTCATTGGACTTACTTCAGCAAAGATGAATAAAATAACCGTAAACACCACTGCAAGAATAGAAGTCAAAGTAAAGTCATAAGCAGCGCCATTCATCGAAGCAACGATGTAACCAGCCATATGTGTCAGCAGAAAAGTCCAAATGAGGGTGATAATATAATGCATAATCCCACCGTCCTTTATGTAACAATCTATTGATTATCATACCATAGATACGAGTGAGGGGAAAAGACTGTTTTAGCCTTTATGTGACCATTTTTAGACCTTCTTCTATAAAAATAAAAAGAATTCTTCTGTCATTAGGGGATTTCCTTATTCCTACAAGAGTTGTTGTTCATATCATAGAAAGCAGAATCACTGAAAGGAGGCTGGCCATATGGGTGTAAGCGAACGGTTTTTCCAGCTTGGTTCCCAGTGGAACGTCATTCACCTTCCTCAAAAACCAAATGGCTTTGGCATTCTTATCCTCGGTGACCGAAATCACTTTGTGCAGGAAAATACATCATTCTGGCTTCAGCACTATGGAAGAAACCAGCTTTTAACTGCCTTAAAGGATGAAGGATATACATTGTTTAATAGTCATCTTCATGGGAATCACTGGGGATGCGAAGATGCTGTTTTTAGTACAAAGCAGCTCGTTCATCACACATTAAAACAAGAAATATTAAACCGGGAAATTCATGTGCTGGCAGAGGGGATGGGTGCACTCGTTGCTATGAGCCTTGCTGAAGAGATGCCAGAAGTGCTAAGATCCATTGCGATGGTGAATCCATGTCTGCATCTCTATGCACAACGGGAAAGAGAAAAGGAACACAAATTCTTTTATAAACAGCTAATCAAAGAATTAGCGAAAAGCTACGGCTGCTCTGAAAAGGAAGCGGAAACGTATCCGCTCCCAGCTTGCCCTGTTCATTCTGCTCATGTACCGATTCACATATGGCAAAGACTAAACGGTGCACCCTATGCATATGAACTGCATGCAAAGCCTTTTATTGATCAGCACATGAAGAATCCAGAGCATTGTCAGATCGATCTCACCTTGCATATGTTTGATCATCCGAGAAGAATCTTTCAATCCATTCACAAGTTTTATAAATCGCATGAAAGAGAATTGTGATGAATAGGATGATAACAGCCCTTCATGGAAAGGGCTCTTCTTTTTATTCGATAAGCTAAAAAAGGGGACATGAACATGGAGACAGGACTGATCATAGGGGCAGATGAATTTTTTGGCCTAGCGCTGTGTGAATATATGATGAAAGAGGGCATTCAAATGGATATCACATGCCCTCATGAGCAAACAGAAGAGCAAAAGAGGTTATTAGAAGAACGAATGATGTGGCTTGGCAGAAATGATCTTTTCCGTGTCATTGACCTTCAGGATGGGAAAGACACGTATGATCTGATCTTTATTCAATCAGAAGAACCAGATAAAAGATACGAAGACTTGAAAGCGGCGCATGGCATGTACCGGGTTCTTTACGAAAAAAACGAAGACGAATCATCCAATCAGAATGTGCCGGCTGTTATTCTACCTCGTATGTTTGGACCATGGACACTTGATAAAGAAAGAACGAAGCGTGATGAGGCATTTTTTGTAGAAGATGTAGCAAGGGATTTGTTCAAGTGGGCATCAGGCTCTGAACAAAGACAGGAAATAACACATGAATTGAAGGTAGAAAGACAAACAGATGACAAACAAGCAGAAGAAATGATGGCAGAATGGAAAAGACAAAACTCAACATTTTTCGACAAAAAGCAAGAATGATCTTCCATCTTATCTTTTTTCAGTATAAAATAAACCTATATTTAACATACAGGTTCATGCCTGCATGTGGCAAAGGGAGTTGAACATGGCATGAAGTATCAGCGGCTTGTCATGATCTTTTCGTTCCTTCTCCTATTATCTGCCTGCTCACAGGCACCTTTAAAAGGACAGATTGAGAAGGTGGGTTTACTCGTCCCCGATACAATTAATGATCAAGTTTGGGGAACGAAAGGTTATAAAGGCTTATTAAATATTCAATCAACATTTGGTGTAGATGTTTATTATAAGGAAGGAATGGTCGACAAAGAGAAAATCGTTGATGCCATTGAAGAGTTTCACAAAAAAGGAGTCAATTTGATTATTGGCCATGGCAGTGAATACAGCGAAATTTTCAACATCATTAGTGAAGATTATCCGAAAACACAATTTATCACGGTAAATGGAAACAAGCCTCAGGCGGATAATGTTGCGAATGTGACGTTTAAAGGTGAAGCGATGGGCTTTTTCGGAGGCATGACAGCAGCACATATGTCAAAATCAAAAAAGATTGGTATTCTTGCTACATATGATTGGCAAAGCGAAGTAGACGGCTTTATTAAAGGTGCAAAATATCAAGATGAACATGTACAAGTGCTTGCCGAGTTTGTTGAAAACTGGGATGATGCGGACAAAGCCGTGGAGCTCTATCGAAAATTGGAAAAACAGGGCGTAGATGTTGTATATCCAGCAGGTGATGGTTATAATATCCCTGTCATTGAACAAATCAAAGCTGATAATTTATCAGCGATCGGATATGTCACCGATCAATCCAACCTCGGCAGCCATACCGTCTTAACAAGCACAGTCCAGCATGTGGATAAAGCGTATAGTATTATTGCGAAGAAATTTAATGAAGGCAAGCTAAATGCACAAGGTGAGTACTCCTTTGACTTTAAAGAAGGAGTGATCGAAATGGGGAAATTTAGTTCCACCATTGACCGTGCTTTTTTGAAAGACATTGAAAGTGATATTGCGTCTTACAAAAAAACTGGCAAACTGCCAAATGAAAAGTGAGGATACGATGATGCAGCACGAAAAATCGATGGAGTTTTTACAAATTGCCATGAAGTATTTTCCGCAGGCAAAAGAAGAATTAGATAAAGCAGGTATTCAGCTTGAGCCCGAAGCTCTTCAGCCGCTTTTATCATTGTTTACATCTGTTATGCAAGAGGCATATGAGCTTGGAAAAGCAGATGCAGAATCAGAAAAAGCCACAGAATAGTGGCTTTTTTTTATGATAATTTTTTCTTGAAGGCACTAATCATAGGGCCAACATCTTTAAACACAGGCTTCAGCTCATCGATGGAGTTCATAATGTTCCCAATTTGGTTCATGACATGCATGTAGTCAATGGAGTCTTCACTTGAAGATGTCTCCACGCGTTCCTCCTTTGCTTCTTCCTTGCTTTTCTCCTTTTCAAGCGGCTGTCCAAACATCATAGCCGAAAAAATATCTTTTTGCGCCATATCAAATGCTCCTTTCTACTATTGGTATATCAATAATCTATGAAAAAAGTGAGAGGAAAGGTTAGACGTTTGTATTGCCAAGGAGAAAAAAATAAGTTAAAATTAGTACCAGATACTAATATAAGATCACAATATCACATGCTCGTATGAGTAAAAGGAGTCTTATTCAATGAATGCTGGAATTATTGGCCTTGGCCGCTATATACCTGAAAAAGTGTTAACAAATCTTGATTTAGAAAAAATGGTTGAAACTTCTGACGAATGGATTCGTACTAGAACAGGTATAGAAGAAAGAAGAATTGCTTCTGATGATGTCAATACATCACATATGGCGCTTGCTGCTGCAAAAAAAGCATTAGCTGACGCAAATGTAGCTGCAGAAGATATCGATATGATTCTTGTGGCGACAGTCACGCCAGATCAATCATTTCCGACAGTCGCTTGTATGATTCAAGAGCAGCTCGGTGCACATAAAGCATGTGCAATGGATATTAGCGCTGCGTGTGCTGGCTTTATGTATGGGCTTGTTACTGGAAAACAATTTATCGAATCAGGTACGTTCAAGCACGTGCTCGTCGTTGGCGTTGAAAAACTTTCTCGCATTACCGACTGGGATGACCGCAATACTGCTGTTCTGTTTGGAGATGGAGCAGGTGCTGCTGTGTTAGGAGAGGTCAGCGAAGGGAAAGGAATTCTCTCATTTGAGCTTGGAGCCGATGGAAGAGGCGGTAAGCACTTGTACTTAGATGAAAAAGATCATACAATCATGAATGGACGAGAAGTATTTAAATTTGCTGTAAGACAAATGGGCGAGTCAAGCGTAAACGTCATCGAAAAAGCTGGACTATCAAAAGAAGACGTTGACTTCTTGATCCCGCATCAAGCAAATATTCGCATTATGGAAGCAGCCCGCGAACGCCTAGAGCTGCCAGTTGAAAAAATGTCGAAGACAGTCCATAAATATGGAAACACATCAGCAGCATCCATTCCGATTTCACTATGTGAAGAAATCGAAGCCGGAAAAATTCATGACGGCGATGTGATTGTAATGGTAGGTTTTGGTGGCGGATTAACGTGGGGCGCAATCGCTATGCGATGGGGCCGATAAAAGAGTGAGGTGCACAAATTAATGGATAAAAAACGAGTAGTTGTTACAGGATTGGGTGCTTTGACACCTCTTGGCAACGATGTAGAATCAACATGGAAAAATGCTTTAGCAGGTGTATCAGGAGTTGGACCAATCACACGTGTCGACTCAAGTGAATATACAGCAAAAGTGGCTGCAGAATTAAAAGATTTTAACATTGAAGATTACATGGAGAAAAAAGAAGCACGAAAAATGGCACGCTTCACACAATATGCAGTCGTTGCTGCTCAAAAGGCGCTAGAAGATTCACGTCTTGAAATCACAGATGAAATCGCACCGCGTGTTGGTGTATGGGTTGGATCTGGTATTGGCGGACTTGAAACATTTGAAGAGCAGTTTGAAGTGTATTCAAATAAAGGGGCAAGACGCGTAAGCCCGTTCTTCGTTCCAATGATGATTCCAGATATGGCAACAGGCCAAATTTCAATTGCACTTGGCGCAAAAGGGGTTAACTCTTGTACTGTAACAGCATGTGCAACAGGAACAAACTCAATTGGTGATGCATTTAAAGTCATTCAGCGCGGAGATGCAGATGCGATGATCACAGGCGGAACAGAAGCGCCGTTAACAAAAATGTCGTTTGCTGGCTTCTGTGCGAACAAAGCTCTTTCGACAAATCCTGATCCAGAGACAGCAAGCCGTCCATTTGATAAAAACCGTGACGGATTTGTGATGGGTGAGGGTGCAGGGATTGTCGTTCTTGAAGAACTTGAGCATGCATTAAAACGTGGCGCGACGATTTATGCAGAAATTGTTGGATATGGATCAACTGGAGATGCGTATCATATTACAGCACCGGCTCCAAACGGAGAAGGCGGCGTACGCGCAATGAAAGAAGCGATTCGAGATGCTGGTTTGTCTGTGGAAGAAATTGATTATATCAATGCCCACGGAACAAGCACACCGTACAATGATAAATTTGAAACAATGGCGATTAAAGAAGTGTTCGGAGAGCATGCGAATCAGCTTGCGATCAGTTCGACAAAATCGATGACAGGTCACTTACTTGGCGCAGCAGGTGGAGTAGAAGCTATTTTCTCTGTGCTTGCGATTAAAGACAGCGTTATTCCTCCAACCATTAACCTTGTAACACCGGATGAAGAATGTGATCTTGATTATGTGGCAAATGAAGCACGTTCAAAAGAAGTACAAGTGGCTCTAAGTAACTCACTTGGCTTTGGCGGACACAATGCGACAATTATCTTTAAAAAATACGAAGCGTAATATTTCCTAAGAAGGCGGCGATCTATAATCAGATCGCCGCTTTTTTGCATATGATGAAAATGGAGGTGTTTAGCAGTATGGGTCTAGTCAATACACAATATCTCATTCATCAATCTTCATCATTTCAGGAGCTTGCGTCGCGCTTTGTTCCTTATTTTAAAGGGGCGGAGGAAAAAGAATGGTCCTCTATTCTCTCCCACCTGCAACATCACGGCATGATTCGCTCTTTTCGATCATGCAAAGACATGATCGACAAGCTCAAAGAAAAAGGGTACTTCCAGCTCGTCATGAAAGAATACCGGGCGCTGCAAAAGCAGTGGAAAGGCCCTGACATTCCAGTCTTTATTTTGCCAGTCAATGAGAGCAGTAAAGAAATTAGAGAGCAATTTTATTATCAATCCGGCATGGCATTTGACGACAAGGTCTTTCTCTTTTTGTCGCCAAATACCCCGAAAGAACGTATCGGCACATTGCTGACTCATGAATATCACCATGTATGTAGGTTGCATTTTCTCACGAAAGAAGAAAAAGATTTTACATTCCTTGATACAATCATGATGGAAGGGCTCGCTGAATATGCTGTGTATCATAGATACGGAGAAAGCTATACAGCCAAATGGACCACTCTCTATGACGAAACGCAGCTTCAGCGTATGTATCAGAAATGGGTATCCAGTCATCTTGATCAAAAAGTGCAGGACGACGAAAGACTGATACAGAACCTCCTTTATGGAAAAGGGAACTACCCCAAAATGCTTGGTTACGCCACTGGGTTTTATATCGTGAAAAAGTATTTCAGCGAACACAGAATCAGCGAGGAGTCTATGATTGCAGAGCCATCCGAAACTTTTTTAAAGGCGATAGACTCATAAAGTGAATGATTCACATAAAAAGAGACATATTACAAATTTACTAAATTCTTCTTGATTTCGTCATAACAATGTAATAATATACAAATATAAATTTTGATAATTCTTTTTATTCGAAAAAGATGAAATTTTTAGATTTTGTTCTATTGATTGATGGTGAAAGGGGCGAATACATGACCACGCTGCTTGAAGTGCAGAACTTAAAAACCTATTTTTTTAGAAAAAAAGAAGCGATACCTGCTGTAGATGGCGTTGATTTCAGTATCAACAAAGGAGAAACTGTCGCATTAGTCGGTGAGTCTGGATCTGGTAAAAGCATTACGTCCTTATCCATTATGGGCTTGATTAACGGCACTGGTGGAAAAATTATGGACGGTTCCATCAAGCTAGATGGCAAGGATCTCGTTACATATGGTGAAAAGGAATTATGCAGCATTCGTGGTAATGACGTGTCGATGATCTTTCAGGAACCCATGACCTCACTTAATCCCGTCCTAACCATCGGGGAACAAATAACAGAAATCCTCATCTATCACAAAAAACTTTCAAAAAAAGAAGCGACAAAAAAAGCGATTGACCTGCTGAAGCTTGTTGGTTTTTCCAGACCGGAACAAATCATCAAAGATTACCCGCACCGTTTATCAGGCGGCATGCGGCAAAGAGTGATGATTGCCATTGCGCTAAGCTGTGATCCGAAGCTCCTCATTGCAGATGAACCGACAACTGCCCTAGATGTTACGATTCAAGCCCAGGTGCTCACATTGATGAAAGATTTATGCACGACATTTGGTACATCGATTCTCCTCATCACTCATGATCTAGGTGTCGTGTCTGAAGTGGCAGATCGAGTCATTGTCATGTACTGCGGACAGGTTGTTGAAAATGGGACCGTCGAAGAATTATTTGATCAGCCGCTGCATCCTTACACAAAAGGGCTGCTTGAATCGATTCCTGTCATTGACGGAGACATACAGCCGCTAACAGCAATAAAAGGGAATGTCCCTGCACCGGATCAGCTTCCAGCCGGCTGCCGATTTGCTCCTAGATGCCCGCAAGTGAAGGAGCGCTGCCTAGGTGAACTGCCTAAACTGAGGACTTTTGAAAATGGCAGAAGCGTCAGATGCTTCTTATATGAGGAGGCAGACCAAACATGACCCTTGCTCAAAATCAACCACATGCAACAGATCTAATAGAGAAAGAAACCATACTTGAACTGAAACAAATCAAAAAACATTTTCCGATTAAAGCAGGCGTCTTTCAGAAGAAAGTCGGTGCAGTCAAAGCTGTTGACGGCATAGATTTGAAGATTTATAAAGGTGAAACGTTAGGGATAGTGGGGGAATCAGGATGCGGTAAATCAACATTAGGCCGGACCATGATTCGTTTATATGAACCAACTGACGGTCAAATCCTTTTTAAAGGGCAAGATATCTCCCGTGTATCAGAATCAAAGCTAAGACAATCAACACGAAAAAACATCCAAATGGTTTTTCAAGATCCCTTTGCATCACTCAACCCTAGAAAAACACTTCGAAGCATCATCAAAGAACCCTACAAAACACACCACTTATATTCCTTAAAAGAAAGAAATGAAAAAGTAGAACAGCTTTTATCAAAGGTGGGCCTTCATCCAAGCTTTGCAAATCGCTATCCCCACGAATTTTCTGGCGGGCAGAGGCAGCGAATCGGCATTGCTCGTGCGCTTGCCATGAATCCTGAAATGATTATCGCAGATGAGCCGGTTTCAGCACTTGATGTATCCATTCAGGCGCAGGTGATTAATCTGATGGAGGAACTTCAGGAGGAATTTGACCTGACCTATCTATTTATCTCTCACGACTTAAGTGTGGTCAGGCACATTAGTGATCGAGTCGGCGTGATGTATCTCGGCAAAATGATGGAGCTTGCTGATAAGCACAGCCTGTACGATGAACCGCTCCATCCATATACACAGGCATTGCTTTCTTCTGTCCCTGTTACCCGTAAAAAAGGTCAGATCAAAAGAGAACGGATCATGCTTCAAGGCGATCTGCCAAGTCCTGCAAATCCGCCAAAAGGGTGCGTATTTCACACAAGATGCCCGTATGCGAAACAAATCTGTAAAGAAAAAATACCAGCATTTCAAGAATTAAAACCAAACCACTTCGTTGCCTGTCACCTCTACGACGCTTAATCGGCTTGGATGAATTCATCTTTGAGAGGGGGGATGAAGCGGCATCTGTCGTCATTTCTAAAAAAGGATAGGGGGAATTGTATATGAAAGGTAGAAATAGAAAATCCATATTGATTAGTTTACTGCTGATCTTCACGCTCATGCTTGCGGCTTGCTCTAGTGGAAATAAAACCTCTGGAGACAGTGAAAAGAAATCCACCGGTAAACCTTTACAGGGCGGAGATCTTGTCATCGGTTCCATTGCAGAACCAACATTATTTAACTCGCTGTATTCAACAGATGTGGCTAGCTCTGATATTGAAGAAAGAATCTACAGCTTTTTACTTCAAACGGACGGAAAGCTGAACCCTCAGCTATCACTCGCAGAAGATATTAAAGAATCTGATGACGGGAAGCAGTTTGATGTGACCATTAAAAAAGGCGTAAAGTTTCATGATGGAGAAGAATTGACAGCTGATGATGTTGTGTTTACATACAGCATTCCGATCAATAAGGACTACAACGGGGAGCGCGGATCAGGATTTGAAGTATTAGATTCAGTTAAAAAGACAGGGGATTACTCAATCGAATTCAAGCTCAATAAAAAAGATCCCTATTTTTATAATGTCACACTAGGAAGCTACGGCATTTTGCCTAAGCATATTTTAGGTGATGTGCCTATAAAAGATCTCGGTGAAAATGAATTTAACCGAAAAAAACCAATTGGTTCAGGTCCATTTAAATTTGCCGAGTGGAAAGAAGGCGACTACGTGAAACTAGAAGCCTTTGACGATTATTGGGATGGACGTCCATATCTTGATACCGTCACGATTAAAACGATTCCTGATCAGAACGCAGCAATTGCCCAGCTTTCAGCAGGTGACATTGATTTCTTTGCTGTACCGGGAGCAGAGCTGCAAACGGCTGAAAAAGTCAGCAACATTAAAATTGAATCTGATTTAGGGCTCAATTATTCATACATTGGCTGGAACCAGAAAAATGATCTCTTTAAAAGTAAAAAGGTCCGCCAAGCGCTGACACATGCCATTGACCGCCAAACGATTGTCGATCAAGTGTTAGATGGAGACGGCAAAGTAGCCAACATTCCAGAAAGTCCGCTGTCATGGAACTACCCTAAAAATGAAAGTGTTCCAGTGTTTGAATTTGATCAAGAAAAAGCGAAAAAGATGCTGAAAGAAGAGGGCTGGGAGGATACAGATGGAGATGGCTATCTTGATAAGGATGGCAAGAAATTCTCCTTTGTTATAAAGACCAACCAAGGAAACAAAGTCCGTGAAGACATTGCTGTCGTTGTCCAGCAGCAGCTCAAAGAAATTGGTGTGGAAGCGAAGCCGCAAATTGTGGAATTCAGTGCACTCATTGAGCAGACGACACCGCCTAAGTGGGATTATGATGCGCTGCTGCTCGGCTGGAGCCTTGCCACATTCCCTGATCAATTCAGCATCTTCCACTCAAGCCAGTCAGAAAAAGGCTTGAATAACATCTGGTATAAAAATAAAGAGGTCGATAAGCTGTTAGTGGATGCTAAGAACTTAAGCGATCGAAAAGAATATTCAAAGGCATATGAAAAAATTTATGAATTGATCGCAGAAGATCAGCCATATACGTTCCTTTATTATGCCAACTCACATCGCGCGATGCCATCTAATCTCCAAGGCTACTCTTACCACCCGAAAGATGAGTATTACAAAATCGAGAAATGGTGGATTGAACAGTAGGCTGCTAGTGAAAGAAGAGGAAAGTTCTCTCCTTTTAGCGTGAAGATATACCCTTTCATTCGGTGTCAGTCAGGCGTGCTGGTGCTCACGATTTCATTCACCGAGCACCAGTTAGATTGAAAGGGTTCTGATATCACATTGCAATGAAGACAGAGGGCTAAAAGAAAGATCATTTTAGCCCTTTTTCATCACAGTATGGCGATCCGATGAAAAAGGAGTTGTGCATATGGTTACATATATCATTAGAAGGACACTGCTTTCCATTCCCATCTTATTTGGGATTACCATTTTGTCCTTCGCCATTATGAAAGCAGCACCAGGCGATCCGATGTCACTTATGATGGACCCAACCATTAGTGCGGCAGACCGGGAAGCTTTTATTGATAAGTACGGCTTGAACGACCCTGAATATGTGCAGTATATGAAATGGCTTGGCAATATGCTTCAAGGTGACTTTGGCACCTCCATTGTTAAAAAGGGAACGCCTGTGGCTGATTTGATTTTTGCCCGGCTGCCAAATACCCTCATCCTCATGATCTTTTCTACATTAGTCGCCCTGATTATCGCCATCCCATTCGGTGTTCTTTCGGCAAAACGTCCATATACAAAGCTAGACTATGGCATTACATTTACATCTTTTATCGGACTGGCTATTCCGAACTTTTGGTTTGGACTCATTCTAATAATGGTTTTATCTGTGAATTTAGGATGGTTCCCAACAGGCGGCGTCTCTACCTTAAACGCCGATTTTAATGTATTTGACCGGCTTCATCACATCATTTTACCAGCCTTTGTTTTAGCAACCGCTGATATGGCAGGGCTCACCCGGTACACAAGGTCGAGTATGCTTGATGTCATGAGGCAGGATTACATTCGGACCGCAAGAGCGAAAGGCTTTCGAGAAAACAAAGTCATTTTCAAGCACGGGTTAAGAAACGGTCTTATGCCTGTCATTACGATTTTCGGATTGATGATTCCATCCTTTATTGGTGGTGCAGTCGTAGTGGAACAAATTTTCACTTGGCCAGGGCTTGGAAAGCTGTTCATTGATTCTGCTTTTTCGAGAGATTATCCGGTCATTATGGCGATGACTGTTATTTCCGCAGTGCTCGTGGTGGTTGGAAATTTAATTGCGGATATTCTCTATGCGATCGTTGATCCGCGTATTGAATATTAGAAGGGAGCTGAAGCACAATTGGCACAGCCTAATATGGGAACACCTCCTGTTGATCTCAAATTAAAGGAAGGTCTTCCGCCAAAGCCAGAGACGATGCTGCGTTTATTTTGCGAGAAATTTTTCAAAAATAAATTGGCGGTTGCCGGCTCCGTGATCTTATTGGTCATTATCTTTTCAGCCATTTTCGCTCCTGTGATTGCCCCTTACGCACCAGAGCAGCAAGATTTATTAAAACGGCTCCAGCCGCCAAGTGTTGAACATTTGATGGGAACTGACAAGTTTGGCCGCGATATTTTCTCAAGGGTGCTTTATGGCGCGAGGGTCTCTTTATTAGTCGGTTTCGTTTCGGTGGTCGGTGCGATTACCATTGGCACTGTGGTCGGAGCGGTAGCGGGGTATTTCAAAGGATTTGTTGATTCCTTGTTAATGAGATTTGTGGATGTCGTGTTGTCGATTCCTGACATTTTTCTCTTGATCACGCTCGTTACTATTTTCAAACCGGGCATTGATAAATTGATTTTAATCTTTGCTTTGACCGGATGGACCACAACCGCGAGACTGATCCGCAGTGAATTTTTATCACTGCGAACAAGAGAATTCGTACTCGCAGCAAGAACCATTGGAACGAAAAACCATGTCATCATCTTTTCGCATATTTTACCGAACTGTATCGGTCCTATTATTGTGTCAGCTACATTAAAAGTAGGTTCCGTCATTTTAGCAGAATCAACACTGAGCTATCTAGGGTTTGGCATACAGCCGCCAACAGCGAGCTGGGGCAACATGCTGCAAGATGCACAAAACTTCTCGATTATGGTGCAAGCGTGGTGGTATCCGCTCTTCCCAGGTTTACTAATATTGCTGACCGTTTTATGCTTTAATTTCTTAGGAGATGGACTGAGAGATGCGCTTGATCCTAAAAAGTTAAAGTAATGCCTCATTTTTATGACAAGATGAAAGGGACTCTGCGCAATAAAGAAATGCAAACCACATTCGCTCCGCTTGAAGTTTAATAAAGTTGGAATAATTTCTCTATCCCTTGCCCATACTGTGGACAACAGTTTTTATAAAGTGAGGGATTGGTTATGTTATTTCTTCATGACGTATGGGTGAATTGGTTTGAAGGGGAAGAAAATGGCTACAATGTGTGTCATTTTCATGAGTGGCGCAAGGAGGACAGTGTGGAGCTGTTAGATCAAGTACCTTTACTCAAGGTGCAGAGTCCTTTGTATGATTACATAGAGAATGATCTTTCAGAGCTGCCGAAGACGCTGCTAGAATCTGTTTTTGAGAAATCATATATTCGAAAAAATCATGAACGGCGTAAATTAGAATATTGCTTTGTGGTGACAGACGGCATACGAATTATTGCTGTGGATACGATTGGGTATTCCATTCCTGTGAGGAAAAGCCGCTTAATCCCAAGGCAGGAGCAATTGGTGTATGAAATGGTGAAGGATGTGAAGGCTGAGGAATATGAATTCTCGCAGGACCGTCTTGAGTCGGCGAAGGAGTATCACATTTTGTCTTTGCCGCCGCAGCACATCAGCGGATTAACGAGAAAAGAAAGACAGCTGAAGCAGCTAATGTTTATGGCGCTCGATCAATTAAAAGGTCTTCAAAACAGGGCGGAGATTGCGTATTGGTATACGGAATGGAATCCGCGCATGTACAATCAAATCAAACGAATGTCATTCGAAGAGATTTGGAACATGCTTTACAATGAAACCATTGATGGATGGTCAGAGAATCATTTAGCATTTTGTGAAAAAATGATTAAGGGACAGCCGTTTTTTGAAAAGCTTTGGGAAATGGAAAACGAATCAAAGGTGAATTAGAAAAAGCTTGCAGCGTGATGTGCTGCAAGCTTTTTTTATTTACGCTTTCTGCCAAGACCCATTGCATTCTCCATTTTTTTCAGCATTTTGTTTGCTGCGCGGTTTGCTTTTTCAGCACCTTCGTCAAGAATGCGATCAAGCTCGTCTGACTCAATGAGTTCATAGTATCGATCTTGAATTGGTTTTAAAGCATCAACAACGACGTTCGCAAGATCTCCCTTAAACTCACCATACCCTTTGCCCTCATACTTTTGCTCAAGCTCTGCAATCGATATGTTACCTAACACAGAGTAAATCGTCAGCAAGTTGGCAATCCCAGGCTTGTTCTCTTTGTCGTACTTAACGATGCCTTCTGAATCCGTCACAGCACTTTTGATTTTCTTTTCAAGCTGCTTTGGTTCATCTAATAAAGTAATGAACGATTTTTGGTTCGGATCGGATTTGCTCATCTTTTTCACCGGATCTGCTAAAGACATAATCCGAGCGCCTTCTTTTGGAATCTTCACTTCAGGTACAGTGAAGATGTCATTGTATTTGCGGTTAAAACGTTCAGCAAGCGTTCTAGTCAATTCAAGATGCTGCTTTTGATCTTCTCCGACAGGGACTAAATCAGTACCATATAATAAGATATCGCCAGCCATTAATGGGGGATACGTTAATAGTCCTGAAACAACCGCTTCCTTACCAGCGGATTTGTCCTTAAATTGGGTCATTCTTTCTAATTCCCCAATATAAGCAACACATTGCAGCATCCATCCTGCCTGGGCGTGAGCAGGTACCTCTGATTGGATAAACAATGTCGCCTTCTCTGGATCAAGTCCAACCGCTAAATAAAGAGCTGCTAAGCTTCTAATATTTTGGCGAAGGGCTAGCCTGTCCTGACTCACCGTAATCGCATGCTGGTCGACTACACAAAAATAGCCGTGATAATCATGCTGCAAATCGACAAATTGCTTCATCGCTCCAATATAGTTCCCCAATGTGACCGAACCACTCGGCTGAATGCCTGAAAAAATTGTCTTCTTTGTCATACTAAAACCTCTTTTCTTCAATATAAAAAGGCCCACCCGTCACTTTTCAACAGAAAAGGGACGAATGAACCGTGGTACCACCCTTGTTATTTCACATGGAAATCACTCAAGACGTTGATATCGGAGACTGCTCCGTCTAAGCCTACTTACTTTCAAAAGTGTTCGGTTAGCTGCTCCAAAGCCCATTCCATACATGCCATTATCTGCTCGCACCAGCCGCAGACTCTCTGTAAATGGTGAATATATGTACTCTTCTTTTTCATCGCAACATTATGTCTATCTATTATAAAGGATGACCATGAAAAAGTCACGAAGCCCTCATGTGACCTTCTCATCATGTCGTTTGACACTTAAAATTTTAGGTAAAATACCAACTATCTGTCAGAATTTTTTAAAAAAGGATGATTAATTATATGTATAAAACATTATTCCTGCTGAATTTGTTAAATTATTTTAATCAATTTCCGCTTTAATTTGTTGAAGTGATTGAGACTTTAGTTTATAAAAATCCCTCTTTATCCCCATTTACGTTTTTTAAAAATATATGAAATTGATATTGCAATAAATTATTCTATTCATTATAATTAATTTGTTCACACGTTTGTGCTAGGCTCTTTACATAGTGAAAATTCAGAAAAAACAAAAGAAATAGAAAGTAAGCTATTTAGGGACTTTTTTACGCTATTTCTTAAATCTGAATCTCATCTTCTATCGAGACCTTTGAACTAAAACATATTATAAGGGGGAATACAGTTGAAAAAGCGTTGGTCTGTTGTTACTTTAATGCTTATTTTCACACTTGTATTAAGCGCTTGTGGTTTCAGCGGAAACAAATCAGGCGACAGCACGAGCAGTTCTGGAGAGGCTAAAACAACACTAAATGTGAATATCTCCACTGAGCCTTTTTCTCTACATCCGGGATTGGCAAATGATTCAACTTCAGGAAGTGTCATCCGTCAGACTTTTGAGGGATTAACAAGAATTAACGCTGAAGGTAAGCCAGAAAATGCAATGGCTTCTGATATCAAAACAAGTGCTGATGGTAAAACATACACATTCACACTTCGTGATGCAAAATGGTCTAATGGTGACCCTGTCACAGCTAAAGATTTCGAATATGCTTGGAAATGGGCATTAGATCCTAAAAATGAATCTCAATATGCTTACCAGCTTTACTATATTAAAGGTGCTGAAGCAGCGAACAAAGGGAAAGCGAAAGTTGCTGATGTTGGTATTAAAGCAAAAGATGACAAAACGCTTGTAGTTGAGCTAGAGAACCCAACACCGTTCTTTACTGAACTAACTGCATTCTATACGTATATGCCAGTCAACAAAAAAGTGGCTGAAAAGAATAAAAACTGGTACACAAATGCTGGTGAAAACTACGTATCTAACGGACCATTCGTTCTTTCTAAATGGAAACATGGCGGTTCTATCACGCTTGAAAAGAACAATGAATACTGGGATAAAGACACTGTGAAATTGAAAAAGATTAACATGTCTATGATCAAAGACACAAACACTGAGCTTAGCATGTTCAAAAAAGGTGAGCTTGATTGGGCTGGTTCTCCAACTGGAAACCTTCCAACAGAATCTTTACAAACATTGAAAAAAGATGGCGGTCTTAAAATTCAAACGATCGCTGGTATTTATAACTACAAATTCAACACAGAATCAAAACCTTTAAATAATGCAAACATCCGTAAGGCCCTTGCATACTCAATCAACCGTCAAGCAATTGTTGACAAAATTACGCAAGGTGAACAAGTTCCAGCAATGGCAATCGTTCCTCCAACAATGGAAGGATTTACTGATAACAAAACTGGC
The DNA here is from genome assembly GCF_038003425.1 of Bacillus sp. FSL K6-1145. Taxonomy (NCBI): domain Bacteria; kingdom Bacillati; phylum Bacillota; class Bacilli; order Caryophanales; family Bacillaceae; genus Bacillus; species Bacillus sp. FSL K6-1145. The sequence goes on from NZ_JBBOPC010000001.1 coordinate 1,149,208, forward strand.
TACTTCAAAGATCACGATGTAGCAACTGCTAAAGAATTTCTTGAAAAAGGTGTGAAAGAATTAGGTTATAAGTCAGTTTCTGATCTTCCAGCATTGAAACTTTCTTACAACACAGATGAAGCTCACCAAAAGATTGCACAAGCAATTCAAGAAATGTGGAAAAAAGATTTAGGTGTGAAAGTTGAACTTGATAACTCTGAGTGGAACGTATACATCGACAAAATCCACAGTGGAGATTACCAAATTGGACGTATGGGCTGGTTAGGTGACTTCAACGATCCAGTGAACTTCCTTGAGCTTTACAAAGATAAAGACGGTGGAAACAACGACACTGGATGGGAAAACAAAGAGTATCAACAATTGTTGAATGATTCTGCGAAAGAAACAGATAAAACGAAGCGTGAAGAAATGCTGAAAAAAGCAGAGAAAATCATCATCGACGATATGCCTATAGCACCAATCTACTTCTACACTCAGCTTTGGGTACAAGATCCAAAACTTAAAGGTGTCGTCGTATCTGGACTTGGTGATGTTCAATACAAATGGGCTCATTTCGAAAAGTAAGATTATAGTGTAAGAGATCTACGGCAAGGATCTTAAGGTATATGGAGGATGTCTCTCCATATACCTTTCTTGCTGATTAGAGAAAATGTTGTAAAATCATGGAGGTGCAATTCCGTTGCTTAAATATATCGGTAAGCGATTAATATATATTTTAATCACACTGTTTGTTATTGTAACTGCAACTTTCTTTCTCATGCAGGCAGCACCTGGTGGTCCATTCTCTGGGGAGAAGAAACTTCCTGCTGAAATTGAAGCAAACCTAAACGAGCACTACGGGTTGGACAAGCCCTTATTTGTTCAATATGTAAGCTACTTAGGTTCAGTTGCAAAATTAGATTTTGGTCCCTCATTTAAATACAAAGGACAAACCGTAAATGACTTAATCGGTTCTGGATTCCCCGTTTCCTTTACCCTCGGAATTGAGGCAATTCTCCTCGCGTTAGCATTTGGTGTATTGTTTGGGGTCCTTGCAGCGCTCTATCATAACAAGTGGCAAGACTATACGATTGCTATTTTAACGATCTTTGGAATCTCAGTTCCAAGTTTCATTTTAGCGGCGCTACTTCAATATGTATTTGCATCTGAGGCAAGCATTTTAGCGATTTTCCCAGTTGCAGGATGGGAGTCTTGGGCCAGCACCGTACTACCTTCTATTGCACTTTCCTTCATGCCAATGGCATTTATCGCTAGACTTTCACGGTCAAGTATGCTTGAAGTGCTAAACAGTGACTACATTAGAACGGCTAGAGCGAAAGGATTAACGAAATCAGCTGTTACGATCAAACACGCGATTCGAAACGCATTGTTACCTGTCATTACTTACATGGGACCAATGGCTGCTTCAGTTTTAACAGGTAGTTTTGTCGTGGAGAAGATTTTTGGCATTCCTGGATTAGGCTCTCACTTTGTCACAAGTATTACAAACCGTGATTACACCGTCATCATGGGTGTCACAGTCTTCTACAGTATTATTCTATTAATCAGTATTTTAGTCGTTGACATCCTCTACGGTATTATCGATCCTAGAATTAAACTGACGAAGGCGAAGAAAGGGGTCTAACACATGGAAGAGATGAGAAAAGACTTATTTGTGCCGGCGACGGCTGATGCAGCAGAATCTGAAAAAATTTCTAAACCTAGTCTATCTTTATGGAAGGATGCTATGCTTCGCTTCCGTGCAAATAAACTTGCAATGGTTGGGCTTACAATTATTTTCATTGTTGTGATGCTGGCGATCTTCGTTCCGGTGTTTTCTAAATATGATTACTCTACGACAGATTTGCTTAATGCAGATCAGCCGCCTTCAAAAGAGCACTGGTTCGGTACGGATGATTTAGGCCGAGACATGTTTGTTCGTACATGGGTTGGGGCAAGAATTTCGATCTTTATCGGTCTTGCAGCAGCTGTTCTTGACGTGATCATCGGTATTATCTGGGGAAGTATTGCTGCATTCAAAGGTGGACGTACGGACGAAGTGATGATGCGTATCGCAGACGTTTTATGGGCAATCCCAACACTATTAATGGTTATTTTAATGATGGTTGTTCTGCCAAAAGGATTATTAACGATTATCCTCGCCATGACAGTTGTAGGCTGGATTAACATGGCACGTATTGTTCGGGGACAGGTTTTACAATTGAAGAGCCAAGAGTACGTTCTTGCCGCACAAACATTAGGTGCGAAAACATCTAGACTTTTATTTAAACACTTGATTCCAAACTCAATGGGACCAATTCTTGTCACGATGACACTAACAATTCCTTCGGCTATTTTCACGGAGGCATTCTTAAGCTATCTAGGGCTTGGTGTACCAGCTCCATTAGCTAGTTGGGGAACAATGGCGTCTGACGGAATTCCAGCCATGACTTACTACCCGTGGAGATTATGGTTCCCAGCCGCATTTATCTGTATTACAATGTTTGGTTTTAACGTGGTTGGAGACGGACTAAGAGACGCTTTAGATCCGAAGTTGCGTAAATAAGGAGTGATTAGGATGGAACGTGAACGTATTCTAGAGGTGAAAGACCTTGCAATCTCATTTAAAACATATGGTGGAGAGGTTCAAGCCATTCGTGGTGTGAACTTCCACTTAAATAAAGGCGAGACACTTGCTATTGTAGGTGAATCTGGCTCTGGTAAAAGTGTGACATCACAGGCCATCATGAGATTAATTCCGATGCCGCCGGGTTATTTCAAGCGCGGACAGATCCTGTTTGATGGGCAAGATATTGTCAAGAAAACTGAAAAACAAATGCAAAACATTCGAGGAAAAGACATCTCAATGATCTTCCAAGATCCGATGACTTCCTTGAACCCAACGATGAAGGTCGGGAAACAAATTACAGAAGTGCTGTTCAAGCACGAACAAATTTCAAAAGAAGCGGCTGAAAAAAGAGCCATTGAATTACTGGAGCTTGTTGGAATTGCAATGCCTGAAAAAAGAATCAAACAATACCCACACGAATTTAGTGGCGGGATGAGACAACGGGTTGTCATTGCGATGGCACTTGCAGCAGATCCAAAGCTATTGATTGCCGATGAGCCGACAACAGCTCTAGATGTAACAATTCAGGCGCAAATTTTAGAATTAATGAAAGAAATTCAGCAAAAGGTTGAAACGTCAATTATCTTTATTACGCATGATCTTGGTGTTGTCGCCAACGTCGCTGATCGTGTAGCTGTTATGTATGCAGGTCAGATTGTTGAGACAGGAACTGTGGATGAAATTTTCTACAATCCACAACATCCGTATACATGGGGACTATTGGCATCAATGCCAAGCCTAGACACAGATGGCGGAGCTGAAGGAAAGCTGACTGCAATCCCAGGAACACCGCCAGATCTGACAAACCCGCCGAAAGGAGATGCATTTGCACTCCGAAGCGATTATGCAATGAAAATTGACTTTGAACAAGAACCGCCAATGTTCAAAGTATCAGATACGCATTATGTGAAATCATGGCTACTTCATCCAAATGCACCTAAAGTTGAACCGCCTGCTGCTGTAAAGGCGAGAATGCGTGAACTAGAAGGTAGCTACGAAAAACCTGTATTAGTAAAAGAGGGTGAATAGCATGGCAGAAAAATTGTTAGAAATCAAAAATTTAAAGCAGCATTTCCATACAGCAAGAGGAACGGTGAAAGCAGTTGACGGCGTTTCATTTGATATTTACAAAGGTGAAACACTAGGTCTTGTAGGTGAGTCTGGATGTGGTAAATCCACTACGGGCCGATCCATCATTAGACTTTATGATGCGACAGATGGCGAGGTTCTTTATAAAGGAGAAAATGTACACGGGAAGAAATCAAGACAAAAAATGCTTGAGTTCAACCGTCAAATGCAGATGATCTTCCAAGATCCATATGCCTCACTGAACCCTAGAATGACAGTCCTTGATATCATTGCAGAGGGCATCGACATTCATGGCCTTGCGAAAACAAAGCAAGCGCGTAAAGAGCGTGTGTACCAGTTGCTTGAAACCGTTGGATTGAACAAAGGGCATGCAAACAGATATCCGCATGAATTCTCTGGTGGTCAAAGGCAGCGTATCGGAATTGCCCGTGCATTAGCAGTTGAGCCAGATTTTATTATTGCCGATGAACCAATATCTGCATTAGATGTGTCGATTCAAGCACAGGTCGTTAACTTAATGAAAGAACTGCAAGAAGAAAAAGGCTTAACGTATTTATTCATTGCCCATGACCTGTCCATGGTAAAATACATCAGCGATCGTATTGGCGTGATGTATTTCGGGAAATTGGTAGAGCTGGCACCAGCGAATGAATTATACGAAAACCCGCTTCATCCATATACAAAATCATTACTATCTGCGATTCCGCTTCCAGATCCAGATTATGAGCGTAACCGCAAACGAATCAAGTATGATCCGTCCGTTCACAAAGGAACAAACACTGATTTCCGTGAAGTGAAGCCAGGTCACTTTGTGAGCTGCACAGAGGAAGAATTCAAAGAGCTTCAGGCAAAACAATTATAAGAAGGAAGGAGCACTGCTATGTCAGTGCTTCTTTTTTTTATTTTACAAAAAACGAGATGATGGTAATTTTTAGTTAACAACAAGCGGGTTCTAGGAGGAAATCAGATGTCGATATGGAAGACGTTTCGTTATTCATTCTTTCACTTTCTCATTGTATTCATGCTTTTTTCAACGTCCTTTTTGAGAAAGCCAAATGGAGGACAGTGGATGCTCATATTTATGGTGCTCATTGGCATCGTGTCTTTTTCCGTGGAATATATGCTTCACCGGAAAACAAGCAATCAGAAAGAGGAAGCACGGCGCAGCAAGTATCTTTATTTCATCATGTTCCAAACTGGGATGACACTTATCCTGTTTGTCTGTTTTCAATTACTCATGAATCGTTCGATATAAAACTTTTTTTCTGTTGTTTGAAAAAAAGTGAAACTAGAGGAGACTTTGCTGCGTCTTACTAGTACAGGCGTTTAAATAGCAGGAAATCGGGAATATCTAAGGAAGTGGTTCTTAACGATATCATAAGGAGCGGATCCATGAATTGGTATGAAAAGCTCAGTGAATACTTCCCGATAGAAGAAATGAAGTCAAAAGAGCATATGGAAGCTTTATTAAAGGAAAGAAGTGATGTTTATCATAAGGAGGAAGGACCTCATCATGTGATGATGTACGCCGAATTTGATAATTTTATCTTTATTGATTATTTATTTGTTTCCAGAGATGCAAGAGGTGAAGGCCTCGGATCAAAGCTCATTCATAAGCTGAAGGAAAAAAAGAAACCGATCTTGCTTGAGGTTGAGCCTGTAGATGAAGATGATGCAGATACTGCAAAACGCCTAAAGTTTTACCAAAGAGAGCACTTCAAGCATGCAGAATCAATCGGTTATAAACGCAGGTCACTTGCAACAAATGAAGTGAACCGCATGGAAATCCTTTATTGGTCGCCTCTTACAGATAATGAAGAAGAAATGATGGAGGCTATGAGGAAAACCTATGAACGAATCCATACGTATAAAGATGAAGAATGGTATGGGCAGTCGTATGAAGATGTTGATGATGTATTGAAGGTCATTGAAAATAGAAAACAAAAAAATATTTTCGATCATCTCGACTAAATGAGAATGTTCAGACATCAAGCAACACGAGAAAATGAATGAAATTGTCTAGTTTTTGTCACAAAAATTGCAAGAAAATCTGTTCACACTTACTTTTTTATAGTATAATCACTATAAAGATTACTTATTTAGAACAATTTTAATTTAAGAATACAGATCAATATTCATTCTACAAATTGAGGAGTGAAGATTTATGGTAACATTATACACATCACCAAGCTGTACATCATGTAGAAAAGCAAGAGCGTGGTTAGAAGAGCACAATATTCCGTATCAAGAGAGAAACATCTTTTCAGAGCCTCTTTCAATCGATGAAATCAAAGAAATTCTTCGAATGACTGAAGACGGTACAGATGAAATTATCTCAACACGTTCAAAAGTATTCCAAAAGCTAAATGTGAATGTTGAGACAATGCCTCTTCAACAATTGTATAAACTGATCAATGAGCATCCAGGTCTTTTAAGACGTCCAATCATCTTGGATGAAAAAAGACTACAAGTTGGCTACAATGAAGATGAAATTAGACGTTTCCTTCCAAGAACGGTTCGTACATTCCAACTAAGAGAAGCTCAGCGACTTGCTAACTAATAGAAAAAAGAAAAGCTGCCGATCATTTGGCAGCTTTTTTTATTTGTTTTCAGCCGTTTGTTCGTAAAACAGGCTGGCTAAAATGACCATTACGACTGTTAAAAACGGAAGCATCAATTCAAGAGTCGCATGCTGAGCCATAAATTCATTCAATTTCACATCACGAACAATCATTTCACCGCCAGTAAAAGCCAAAAGAGCACTTCCTCCGTATAATAGATACGGGAATTTGGTGAAAGCGGCATGAATTAGCTTACTTCCCCAAATAATAATCGGTACTGAAATCATCAGGCCAAAAGCGGTCAGCAGCATGTTGCCTTTTGCCGCTCCTGCAACTGCAATCACATTATCAAGTGACATAAAGAGGTCGGCAATCACAATGGTCTGAACCGCACGCCAAAGGGAGCCGCTGCTTTTAATGCGAATTGATTCTTTCTTTTGCTCAATTAACAAATTGTATCCTATATAAAGGAGAAAAAGTCCGCCGATAAATTGTAAATAAGGGATGGTCAATAAATAAACTGCGGCACCTGTCATTGTTATTCTCATCAGCACTGCCAAAAGTGTGCCGATCCATATGGCTTTATTGCGTTTGTCATTTGACAAGCTGCGGCTAGCCATCGCAATGATCAACGCGTTATCTCCGCCTAAAATCAGATCGATGCCAATAATCATCAGTAAGGATATGATCCATTCTGTTTCCATCCATTTCACCTCATGTCTAATAGAGCTCGTACAACCAATATATGAAGACAATTCAAATATATGTTTCTGTAAGTTTTCTCTGCAAAAAATGCGTTTTTATTTCTTTTATTCATGTTTTATCATAAAATAGACAGTACGAAGCAATACCTCAATTCTTTAAAAGGTTAACATGTAGACGGAACGGGTAAAGTGTAGTAAAGTACTATTAATTGGGAGCTTGTATGTCCCTTCAACATCTTATATAGAAGGGAAGGTTGGCAAAATGGAAATCGAAAGAATTAATGAACATACAGTGAAATTTTATATTTCCTACGGTGATATTGAAGACCGCGGATTTGACCGTGAAGAGATTTGGTATAATCGTGAACGCAGTGAAGAGCTGTTTTGGGAAGTAATGGACGAAGTGCACGAAGAAGAAGAATTTGCAGTTGAGGGACCGCTTTGGATTCAAGTGCAGGCACTTGACAAAGGTCTTGAAATTGTCGTGACGAAAGCCCAACTTTCTAAAGATGGACAAAAGCTCGAATTGCCGATTCCAGAAGATAAAAAAGATCAAACAGATGAAGAAAGTCTAGACGCACTGCTTGATGATTTTCAAAAAGAAGAGCAGGATCAAGAAGACCATAATGAGAAGGACAAAAAACTTCAACTTCAATTTGTGTTGAAAATGGATGACTTTGAAGATTTGATTGCACTTTCTCAATTAAATATGCAGGATTTTACCTCAAGTTTATATTCGTTTGAAAACCGTTATTATCTATATGTTGACTTCCACGAGGATTTGTCAGATGAGCAAGTGGAGAATAAGCTCAGCATTTTGCTTGAATATGCTCATGAATCAGTGGTCAGCATTTACAGACTGAAAGAATATGGTCAGCTGATTATCGAAGGAAATGCCCTTGAAACGATTCAACAGCACTTCTCGTAACCAACAAAAGTCGATTTCTATAGAGGAATCGGCTTTTTTATCGGAATGAATAGGTAAATAAAGAGATCGGCAAGGAGAAAATGAAATGAGAAATTTAGTCAAAGTTCTATTTTTTCTTATCATTACGATAGGTGCTTATTTAGTCATTCAATTAATTGCCGGTGATTTAGCGGTAAGTGTATTAAGTTCAGTCAGCGTTCTGTTCACTTTATCGATTATCTTCATCGGGTTTGTCATATTCTTGGAGAACCGGAATCCATCTCAAACGATAACGTGGCTTGTCCTGCTTGGCAGCTTTCCGTTATTCGGCTTTTTGTTCTATATTTTCTTTGGACGCAATATCAAAAAGCGCCGGTTGTTTGAAAAGAAAGCCATCCTGGACGAACAGTTAATCCAGGAAGATGAACATATTCATAGAGAAGCGATTGAGAAAATGACGCATATGGGTGATCATCAGCAGCTCTTATTTAAGCTGGCCCACAGACTTGGACATACCCCTATTACGTATCGCACGTCCTCTAAAGTCCTGACGAATGGAGAAGAAACATTCTCTCATATTTTTGAAGAAATCAAAAAGGCGACACATCACATTCATTTAGAATATTATATTCTCCGCCACGATGACCTTGGACAAGAATTAAAAGATATTCTCATTGATAAAGCGAAAAATGGCGTGATTGTCCGCTTTTTATATGACGATGTAGGGAGTTTAAAGCTCTCTCGTCAATATATTGCTGACCTCGAAAAGGCTGGCGTTCAGATCGTTCCTTTTTTACCCGTGAGGCTGCCACTGTTAAATAATAAAATCAATTTCCGAAATCACCGAAAAATTGTCGTGATTGATGGAGAAGTTGGATTTGTTGGCGGGCTAAACATTGGAGACGAATATATGGGCAGAAGCAGACAATATGGATTTTGGCGTGACACGCATTTGATGATTAAGGGTGAAGCTGTTCGTGATCTGCAGCAGATTTTCATGCAGGATTGGTACTATATGACGAATGAGAGATGTGCAGGTGTGGAATACTTCAAAGATTTCACCCACATTGAGATTACAACAGAAGGCGTACAAATGATTGCTGGTGGTCCTGATAAACAGTGGGAGGTCATTAAAAATCTCTTTTTCTCCATGATTATCTCTGCCAAAAAGTCTATTTGGATTGCTTCACCATATTTTGTGCCGGATGATGATATTTTGTCTGCATTGAAAATTGCTGCATTAAGCGGAGTAGACGTACGGATTATTGCACCGAAGAATCCAGATAAACGGATCGTCTTCCATGCGTCCCGTTCATACTTCCCGGAGCTTTTAGAAGCAGGGGCAAAGGTGTATGAATATGATCAAGGCTTTATGCATAGTAAATTTATCATTGTAGATAGCGAGCTGGCTTCGATAGGAACGGCCAACATGGATATGAGAAGCTTTCATTTGAATTTTGAAGTGAATGCCTTCCTCTATAAAACGAAAAGCACTGAGAAGCTCGTGAACGACTTTTTAGGTGATTTAGAGCAGTCGCACGAGATTGTCCCAGAAGAATTTGCAAAGAGACCGTTAAGGGTAAGACTCTTTGAATCAACAGCAAGATTATTATCGCCATTACTATAAAGATTGTATTTTCCCCCTTTTTATCAGGGGGGTTTTTTATTTTCCTCAAGAAAACATCAGTAAAATCATATTTTCACACAATAAAAGCTCATTTTGCCTATTCGCTCTCTTATAGACGAAAAAGCTATAATACGATCATCAAAGACTAAGGGGCGAGCTGAATGAATACAGCGATCATGGATAATGGAAAGCTTATTCGAATTACACATCACTTATCTAAAAACAGGTTGGAGCATGTCAGGACAACGTGCAAATTTTACTGCCCTGAATGCAGGGAAGAGGTGCAATTAAAGCTTGGTGAACAACGTGTTTATCATTTTGCACATAAACAGCTGACAGCATGTCCTCTAGCCGCAGGCGAAACGGCTTATCATCAGGCGGGGAAAGAAGCCATGATGCATTGGCTTCAGCAGCTGGGACATAAACCGGTGCTTGAAAAGTATGTGTCAAAGGTTCATCAGCGTCCTGACGTGACCGTCTCTATTGGAGGAACAAGCTATGCAATCGAATATCAATGCTCAAATATTTCACGGCAAGAGCTGCGTAAAAGAACAGCAGGACTCCGCGAATCAGGGCTCTTCCCTATATGGGTCCTAGGAGCAAATCGTTTAAAGCGAAAATCTGCCCAGCTCTTTTCCTTCTCCTCCATTCATTGGGGAATGCTAAGGGAATCACAGAAAGGAAGTCTGATTTTTTATTGTCCGCTCCAGAATCGATTCATCCATCTTGCTCAACTCCTTGTATTTCAACCAACGAAAATATGTGCTGCCATGACTGTCAGACCGCCAACAGCATACCGCAAACTTTCGGATATCCTATCGCCGCCCTCAAGCAAGCGTCAAGTTTCTAAGCAATGGCTAAGATGCATACAGCAATTTAGGCAACGGCCTCCTCGCATTTTATCAAATGAAAGCAAACGGTTGAGAGACGTTTTTTATGAGCATCATCAAACAGCTTTCCCTTTTCTGCCGACTGAATTATTTATCCCGCTGCCAGAAGTGTACATCTTTACAAGTCCCGTTTACGTCTGGCAAGGGTGTCTATATGATTGGATAATAAGGAAAAAAGGAAGCAGTCCAGTGACGATTCAACTGCTGATGAAAGAAATCAAACGGTGTATCCAGATGAAAGAAGTAAAGCTTCGATATGGCGATGTTTCAATAGAAGAATTAAAAGAGGTTATCACATCATATGTTCATGCGCTTGTCAGACAAGGGTTTTTACACATGACGAAAGAGGGTAATTATGAAGTAGCGTCAAATCAAATGCCGATACAAACAGTAGATGAAGCGTTCAAACGAGATGCTATCTTATTTCATTAGCATGTTTCATGCCCACTTTGATCATGATAAGAAAAAGGTGGTGCTGCGATTGAATAGAAAGAAACGCTTTTTTCTCATTTTTTTAGTCTGTTTGGTATTTATTTCTGCATATGATTTGACAAATATAGTTCAAAACAAAGAAGATAAATACAACACCAATTTCTTTCACTTTCCGAAAGGTTGGTTCAACACAACTTATGCAAGGGGGATTCATATGACTTCACAAAGCAAAAACAACCATTTACCAGACAGAAGCGAAGTAAAAGAAGAAAACAAATGGCGACTTGAAGATATTTTTGAAAGCGTCGATGCATGGAACAAGGAATTCGAAGCGGTCAAAAAAGAAATTCCTAAGCTCGCCCAATTTAAAGGCAAGCTCGCCCATTCTGCTGATGTACTGTATGAAGCCCTAACCTTTCAGGATCAGCTTTCTGAAAAGCTTGGTAAGCTTTATACATATGCGCACATGAAATACGATGAGGATACAACTAACTCATCATTTCAAGCGCTGAATGATAAAGCATCGAATTTATTTACACAGCTCTCTAGTACTTCTGCTTATATTGTTCCAGAGATTTTATCGATTCAAGAAGATAAATTGCAGCAGTTTATTCTGGAAAAAGAAGAATTAAAACTGTATTCTCATGCTCTTGAAGAAATTAATAAAGAACGTCCACATATTTTAAGTGAGGAGCAAGAGGCCTTATTAGCTGAGGCATCTGAACCTCTCTCAACTTCATCTACTACTTTTAGTATGTTTAACAATGCTGATATTTCGTTCCCTTCTGTAAAGGATGAAAATGGGGAAGAAAAGAAAATTACCCACGGCAACTTTATCACATTTTTAAACAGTGATGACCGTGAAGTGAGAAAGAATGCCTTTAAAGCTGTGTATAAAACGTATGATCAGTATAAAAACACGCTTGCTTCAACACTGAGTGGTTCGATTAAAAAGGATAATTTTTATGCAAAAGTACGAAATTATAAATCGGCAAGAGAATCAGCACTATCTCGAAACAGTATCCCAGAAGAAGTATATGACAATCTAATTGATACAGTTCATCAATATTTACCGTTATTACACCGTTATATTGAATTGCGTAAAAAGGTGTTAAAGCTTGATGAAGTGCACAATTATGACTTGTATACACCACTTGTAAAAGATGCTGGCATGAAGCTAACCTACGATGAAGCAAAGGATTATATGCTAAAAGGGTTAGCGCCATTAGGAGAAGAATATGTGTCCGTGTTAAAAGAGGGACTCAATAATCGCTGGGTAGACGTTTATGAGAATAAAGGGAAACGTAGCGGTGCGTATTCATCTGGAAGCTATGGCACAAATCCATATATCCTCATGAACTGGCAAAATAATATTGATAATTTATTTACACTGGCTCATGAATTTGGGCACTCCGTCCACAGCTACTATACAAGAAAGCACCAGCCATATCCGTATGGAAACTACAGCATCTTTGTAGCTGAAGTAGCTTCTACGACAAATGAAGCGTTACTAGGCGAATACCTGCTGAATCATCTAGATGATAAAAAGCAGCGTTTGTATGTGTTAAATCACTTGCTAGAAGGATTTAGAGGAACGGTATTCAGACAGACGATGTTTGCTGAGTTTGAGCATTTGATTCATGTGAAAGCACAAGAAGGAGAGGCTTTAACGCCAGAATTCATGACGAACCTTTATTACGACCTGAATAAGAAGTATTTTGGAGACGGCATGGTTGTGGATAAGGAAATTGGATTAGAATGGACGAGAATCCCTCACTTCTATTACAACTATTATGTCTATCAATATGCAACAGGCTATAGTGCTGCACAGGCATTAAGCAAGCAAATCTTAGAAGAAGGAAAACCTGCGGTGGAGCGCTACACAGACTTCCTTAAAGCAGGAAGCTCTGATTATCCAATCAATGTGCTGAAAAAAGCGGGTGTTGATATGGCTTCCAAAGAACCAATCGAAGCAGCATGTCAATTGTTCGAAGAAAAATTAAAAGAAATGGAAGAGCTCATCTCTAAAACGGGTGAGTAATGAAAAGACTTCTGTCAGACGTGTGAGTGCAAACTCATCTTTTGACAGGAGTTTTTTTCACAAAAAAGACCTCTTCACATGTAGAGGCCGTTCATTATAATCAACCTTTAAATCCTTTAAAGGTCTTCCGGTGGTTCAGTCGATAAAGTGTAAAAAGTATTGCAGCAAATAAGAGTGGCGATGTGAGATAAAGAGGAAGCATTTTCATTAAGCCTAATATGTTTAAAAAGAAACATAAGCCAATGGAAACAAGTCCAATGGTTGTGCTGCGCATGCAGATCCCTCCATTTTTTCGTTACTTTCACTATATGAAAGTGACAACCCTCTTATGTTTTGTGACAAAAATATGAACATATAGTATATCTGTTGTCATAAGTCGACAAAATTTGATATACTACAGATGTGAAATTAATCACATACAAACATTACCCCTTTGTTTGACCGTGAAAAATTTCTCCCATCCCCTTTGTTGTCGTTAAGACATAGTGAAACCGCGCTTATCCCGGCGCGGTTTCTTCGTACCTAAAAATAGAACAAATGTTCTTTATGAAAGTAAAGAAAAAACATGGGTCAGCACCCATGTTCATTCTCACAGCGATAGACATCAAGATCTGAATGATGACCATCTTCTTTATAGCGCCAAAACATTTCTTGCTGCACTTGTACACGTTCGACTTTTTTAGCGAAAGCCAGCTTTTTCATTTCTCGTTCAACTTCATCAAGTGTCAGGTCATAAACAACCGCAATCTCTTTGGCAGATGCAAATTGAAAGTAAGCAATAAACCATTCAATTGGAGGCCGTTCTGATGGGGTTGGTTTTTCACCAATCATTTCAAAAAGGATTTCCTCGTATACATCATAAGAGTACGCACCTGAAATTTTTAATCCTTCATCTCCGTTTACTGTATTAAAAAAGGCAAAGGTCGGAAGCTCAGACACGTCCATTTCAGCGGCAATTTTCATATCACATTTTAGTGCTTTGACAGCACTTTGAGAATGAATATCGCGCTGGAATTCCTCGATGTCTAGTCCAGCGCTTTTTGCATTTTCTAGCAGTACATGTTCACTTGTGACATCTTGCTGATGGCAAAAAAGTGATTCTTGAATGAGACGCAGAAATTTCATTCCGCATTTTCTGCCTTGAAGTTCAGCCGCTTTTAATGCAAGCGAGGCGAGATAGGGTGAAGTCACAATTTGTTCAGACAGCATTTGTTCTTTTTTGGTCTGAGTTTTGGTCGCAAATTTCCCCCATGCTTCGGTCAGTAAATGCTTTTTTCGTTTTCGATTCAATGCATTAATACTAGAACTTGTCACCGTTCGTAAAGTGAAAAAACGGCCGTACTTCATTTTTAATTTTTTAATGGATGGTTCTAATAACCAGCAGTCTGGACTTAGAGGGTCAATGAATACATAGATTTCAATCGGCTTTTGAGGATGTCCGTGACAGTGTGAGAAATATTGATCGTGCGTATTGCAGCTCAAGATCGTCCATCCTTTTCAGGTGTTTGATTGACCATATGACGAGCCGTTAAAGAAAGTCGCTCAAATAAAAAGTCACGAATATCGCCGGTTAATCCTACTTGATCCATTGCATCCTCCATGCATTCAAGCCATGCGTCAGCCCGCTCCTCAGTAATCGGAAAAGGGAGATGTCTCGCCCGTAGCATAGGGTGGCCATGCTCCTCTGTATAAAGCGGGGGTCCGCCTAAATATTGCGTTAAAAACTGTTTTTGTTTTCTTGCTGTTTCTTTTAAGTCATCCGGGAAAATAGGATGAAGCAAAGGATGACACTTTACATTTTCATAAAAAGTATCAACAAGTTGCGATAGAAGTTCCTCTCCAACCGCTTCGTAAGGTGCGTTAAACGATTGTACCATGTTGACTACTCCTTTTACTCGTAGTTAATAGGATGAAGCGCCCTATTGTGAATTCATTTATTTCAAAAGTGATATTCAGTTTGTTCTATTTTAATGTTTCTATTCTTGTACTTATTTTAACAACCTCATCTCAATTCCACAAACAAACCGCTTTGGTCTATTGGAAATAAGGGGAGAGGCGGGTTCCGTGATCAATTGACCATATCATAACACATTCAGTCAAAAAAGGGTGAAAAGCGACATACAAAAAACCGAAGAGGTTATTCTCTTCGGTTTAAGCGAAATATTGTGCTGTAATTTTCTTTACATAATTTTGTGTTTCTTTAAATGGTGGAATGCCGCCGTATTTATCAACATTTCCTGAGCCTGCATTATAAGCAGCTAAGGCGAGTGAGACATTTCCATTATATTTCTGAAGCATTTGTTTGATATACTTCGTGCCGCCTTCGATGTTCTGGGCCGCATCAAAGGCATTATTCACGCCAAGTGACTTAGCTGTAGATGGCATAAGCTGCATAAGGCCAAGCGCGCCTGCATGGCTGACCGCATTCGTACGATAGCCAGATTCTTGCTTAATGACCGCATGAATTAGCTTTTCTGGAACACCATGTTTTTGAGCCATTTGTGACACAATTTGATTAATTTCCTTTGATGATGAGCCGCTTGAAACAGCCTTTTGAAGCGGCGGCGTGTAGCTGTTGTTTAAGACATTCCCAATACCATTTGCTGTATTCAATGGAGCGTCATTCGCATATGAAGGTTGAGCTTGAAGCTGCTCACCGCCAGCGATAGCAGATAAGTATGGGTTTGTACGCGCGTATTGCGTGTTCGGAGCCGTTGATGGGTCCGTTCCCATAAATGCAGAAATTGAAAGCGGCAGGCGTGATAATTCTGATCCGCCTAAAAAATCTTGCAGCAGCGACTGAAATGAAGCTTGTGCAGTCGATTCTTGGCCGCCCGGCATTTGCGTTTGTCCAGGGTCTGATTGTAACGTTTTAAGCGCTTGGAGCTGCATAAAGGATTGAAGTTGATTGACGTTCATCATGTTCCTCCTTCAAGGAATTCATCTATTCTGTGTTTTCATTTTCTCTTCATAAAAACGTACGACTTTGTTTTTCGTGTTTCGAACAGGGATTTGGAATTGTTGGAGCAATGCGGAGAATGCGGCTTGTCCGATTTCCAGGTCGCTCACTTCAAATTCAAGTTCATGGTCCTCTACTGTTAAATATCGGCTGTGATCCAAAACAATTAAGCCTTCTTTGATCATTTTTTCAGCTCTTGACGTTTCAAGTGAACCAAAATACACAATTTGATCCTTTTGAATGTTCAAATGATCTAGCCTGTCAGCCACTTCACCTTTTGGCAGCTGGAAATCGTCAAGGCTTGAAGGAGGAGCGATCGTTTGGTGGGTTTCGAGCAAGCCTATTTCGTGTGGTTCCTTTAACGTGAGAACCCACTGACCGTTTCTTTCTCTCATTCTTAATGCAGCGAATTGAGATTTTATATCAAATTGAGGTGTATCAAAGTAATGGTTGGTTTGCGTGTGAAAATCCGAATCCTTCAATTGAAAATGTTGTTTCAACTGTTCAAATTCTTCTTTCATTAACAATTGCTTTAGTTCTATTTCAATTTCCTGTGCCATTTTGACATCAACCTTTCATTTAGAGGAAATATGATTATTGTACATGAAGTATGTTCATCATGTAAAAGACTGTTTTTATCTATTATTTCTCTTTCCACATGTGCCAAAATCAATGGATAATTACGTGAAAGGATCATTTATAAGAAGAAAATAGGATTTTCTCAATAAGTTCGGTTTATCAATATTGAACTTGATATGATAAAATAAAGCTGTACTTTGTTGTAAAGGAGATCATGATGCAAAACCGAATTGAAATCGCAGAAGCAACTTTAAAAGAAGACAGGCTGATTTTGACGACCAAGTCAGAAGAGCAAATCCAAAAAGCAAAAGCATCAGGACAAATGCTTGTTGATTCTGATCACTTTGCGTTCGTTTACATACTTGAAAACGAGGAGTCCTTTTCATATCTTATCTTAGGGGAACATACATGGACTCCATTAAAAGAAGCAATGAATCTTGACATCCCTGTCTATTTGACAGCGGGAGGACATTCGTTAGAACTCATTCAGCTTCATCAAGAATTACATTATTTAATCGACAATATTAAAGACAATGCCAATTACGGAGATATGGAAGAGAAAGTGAAGAGCACATTCCTCTGAAATAATTAGGTATATGGAATTGGGGGAAGTTTCATGGACAAAAAACAATGGGATCAATTCCTCGCACCGTATAAACAAGCAGTCGAAGAATTAAAAGTGAAACTAAAAGGCATTCGAAAGCTGTATGAATTCGAGGATGACCATTCACCAGTAGAATTTGTTACAGGCCGAGTGAAACCTGTTGCCAGCATATTAGAAAAGGCAAAGCGTAAAAACATCCCAATGCATGAAATCGAAACGATGCAGGATATTGCTGGGCTTCGCATTATGTGCCAGTTTGTAGAAGACATACAAGTCGTGAAAAAAATGCTCCAGTCACGAAAAGACTTCGTGGTTGTTGATAAACGCGACTATATTGCAGAGCATAAAGAAAGCGGATACCGTTCGTACCACCTTGTTGTGTTATATCCGCTGCAAACGATTAATGGAGAGAAGCAGCTCCTCGTCGAAATCCAAATTCGTACACTTGCGATGAATTTTTGGGCGACCATTGAGCATTCTCTGAATTATAAATATAGCGGGAATATCCCGGAGAAAGTCAAGCTGCGCCTTCAAAGAGCTTCCGAGGCAGCATCTCTTCTTGATGATGAGATGTCTGAAATTAGAGGGGAAATTCAAGAAGCACAAGTGGCATTTTCCCGGAAAAAGAAAAACGATAGCTGAGCCTGTGCTTGATCAAATATGATGCTGCCCTCTCATAGCAGCAAGGTGGAAAAGGAGAAGAATTCATGAAATTTGCAGTTTCTTCGAAAGGGAATTCTGTATCTGACACACTCAAAAGTAAAATTCAGACCTACTTATTGGATTTCGGGATGGAACTCAATGAAGAGGAACCCGATCTTGTCATTACGGTTGGTGGAGACGGCACCCTTCTTTATGCGTTTCACCGTTATAGCGACCGTCTGAATGAAACAGCTTTTGTCGGTGTTCATACAGGTCATCTTGGTTTTTATGCTGACTGGGTGCCAAGTGAAATTGAAAAACTCGTTTTAGCTATTGCGAAAACCCCTTATCACATTGTGGAATATCCGATCTTAGAAGTCATTGTCAGATACAACGATGGCGGCAGAGAAGAGAAATATTTAGCCATGAATGAATGTACGATTAAAAGTATGGAAGGGACACTTGTGGCAGATGTTGAAATTAGGGGTCAGCTGTTTGAAACATTCAGAGGTGACGGTCTTTGTCTGTCTACACCGTCTGGCAGTACAGCCTATAATAAAGCACTTGGGGGCGCCATTATTCATCCTTCCATTAGAGCCATTCAGCTGGCAGAAATGGCTTCAATCAACAACAGAGTGTTTCGAACGGTCGGTTCGCCGCTTATTTTACCAGACCACCATACTTGTGTCATAAAGCCGAGGAATGATGTCGATTTTCAGGTAACCATTGATCATTTGACGCTGCTTCATAAGGATGTCAAATCCATTCAATGCCGGGTAGCAGACGAGAATGTCCGCTTTGCCCGATTTAGACCATTTCCGTTTTGGAAAAGGGTGCAAGATTCCTTTATCGGAAAAGGAGAATAAGAAAGAGGTCGTTCTCGCTGGAATACTTTACGCTAAACAAAACCATGACAGCCAAAGAAGAAGGGCTGCTTTTAAAGGATTATTTAATAGATATTGGCATTTCGAAAAGAATGCTGACGGATATTAAATTTGATGGCGGTGATCTCCTCATTAATGGAGAGCATGTGACTGTGAGATACAAGCTGCATAACGGAGACAGGCTCACCATTTTATTCCCAGAGGAAAAAGTGAGTGAAGGGCTAAAGCCTGCTCCGATTCCGCTTGATATTTTATTTGAGGATGAGCATGTCCTTGTGCTGAATAAAAAGCCATATATTCCGTCCATTCCTTCTCGGGAGCACCGAGAGCACAGTATTGCGAATGGATTGCTGCATCATTATGCAGAGCAGTCTGTTCGGCTGACGGTTCATTTAGTGAACCGCCTTGATCGAGATACATCTGGCGTCATGCTTGTGGCCAAGCATCGCTTTGCACACAGCCTTTTATCAAAAGCGCAGAAAAGTGGAGCGGTCAAACGAACATACAGAGCGTTTACACATGGCATGATCAAAGAAAAGCATGGAACCATTCGAGCAAAAATTGCTCGAAAAGGAGATAGTATCATCGAGCGAATGGTCGATGATACTGGACAGGAAGCCGTGACGCATTTTACAGTGCGAGCGGTGGACGCTGAGTTGAACATGTCAGATGTGACGCTGGCACTTGAAACGGGGAGAACCCATCAAATTCGTGTTCATATGCAGTATCTTGGTCATCCGCTCATCGGAGATACGTTATATGGCGGGACGAGTGAGCGGATGAACCGGCAGGCACTGCATAGTGAGACTCTTGTCTTTCCTCATCCGATGACTGGGGAGGAAATGACATTCTCGGCTCCGCTTCCTGAAGACATGAAATCATTGCTGCTTTAAATAGAGAAACCCGGCTACCTGCAAGCGCAGGTCCGGGTTTTTTTATGATGTGAAATGCTGAAACCTTGAATCGTCATAAGGCATAGAGGAAGGAACAGAAACCGTTTCAAGCTCAGGATATTTAAGGGCAGACAGCCGGTGGCCAAATACACAGCCTGTATCAATGTTGACGGTTCTGCCAACGAATCGCGGTTCTTTTACTGGTGTATGTCCGTAGACAATCCATGGTTTTCCGCGATATTCCATTGCCCAATCCTTCCGCACAGGTCGCCCATCCGGCCACGTTTCTCCTGTGACTGCGCCAAATAATAGATAGGATCGCATCTGTTTGTTCGGCTTTCTTCCAATGTCCTTTTCCTTCATCGCTGCGTGAGCAATCATCAGTTCATCAGGAATAAGTACATCGTAAAGCGGAGCCTTCTCAAATAGCTGCTTAAATTCATGTGACAATTTGGTTTGTTCATGAAGGGGCAGCTTTTTTATTTCGTTCACTGTGGTTTCAATGCCATGAAGTAATTTCACCGGATTTCCTTTTAAATAGCGATAAAGTTTAAAGCAATGGTTGCCAGGTACGTAGCGGATCGCGCCGTGTGCGTAGGCATGAATGACAAATCGCATGACATCTACTGACTGAGGTCCTCGATCTGTTAAATCACCGACAAGTGCTAGCGTTCTCTTATCAGGATGGACGGGTAATCCATGTTTGAATTCGTATCCTAGTTTGTGTATGAGGGCAAGCAGCTCTTCGTAGCAGCCGTGGATATCACCAATGATATCAAATTTCATAAGATTTCCTCCTGATTTTTCTCATCCATTCATCGGGGTTAAAGAAGTTTGAATTTTAGAACATATAACGAATGGCTTTCTTTTCATTTAGGCAATTGTTAGAATCAATGCTTTAACGTAAACCTTAAAAGATTAAACATCAATGTTAGGAGGCTTTAGCCAATGGAGCATACATCTGTTTCATCACTCGTTGTCGTTATTATTGTCGCCTTTTTCACCCCACTTTTATTGCACCGATTTAAGCTGACCATTCCGGTCGTTGTTGCTGAAATCATCATGGGGCTCATCATTGGGAAAAGCGGTCTTCAACTGGTAGTTGAACATGATGCATGGTTAGATACGTTATCCATGCTCGGTTTTATTTTTCTGATGTTTTTAAGTGGACTTGAAATAGATTTTTCTTCTTTCGAGTCAAAGAAGAAAGCACGAGAACTACCAAATGGTCTAAAAGAACCGAATACGTTTAAAGCAGCCACTATTGTTTTTCTTGGCGTATTTAGTATTTCTTTTATTCTGTCCTATGCGTTTGTCCTTGCAGGGT
Source organism: Bacillus sp. FSL K6-1145 (assembly GCF_038003425.1). Lineage (NCBI taxonomy): Bacteria > Bacillati > Bacillota > Bacilli > Caryophanales > Bacillaceae > Bacillus > Bacillus sp. FSL K6-1145. Next base: position 1,169,955 of record NZ_JBBOPC010000001.1, read on the forward strand.
TTATCCAAAATGCCTTTTTAATGACGCTCATTATATCGACGATCTCATTAGGGGTAGTGGTTCCCACCTTAAAAGAGGAAAAATTGATGCAGACGAATATCGGTCAAATCATCTTGCTTGTCGCTGTCATTGCGGATTTGGTGACGATGATTTTACTTGCTGTATTTTCCTCCATTTATGGCGATGGTACAGGGAATATGTGGCTTCTGCTCTTATTATTTGCTGTGGGCATCCTTCTTTATTTATTTGGCCGCGTATTTAAGACAAAGTCAATTTTTCAGTCCATGTCAAAAGGGACCGTGCAAATTGGGACAAGGGCGATCTTTACTCTCATTATAGTCTTAGTTGCTTTATCTGAATCACTCGGTGCTGAAAATATTCTTGGGGCGTTTTTAGCGGGCGTACTTGTGTCCCTTCTTTCGCCGAATAAAGAGCTTGTCCAGCAGCTGGATTCATTTGGCTACGGATTTTTGATCCCCATCTTCTTTGTGATGGTTGGAGTGGATTTGAATATATGGGCACTGTTCAAGGACCCAACTATTATGATCATGATCCCGCTGCTATTTATTGCATTACTGATTAGTAAGCTCATCCCGATTCTTTATTTGAAAAAATGGTATGACATGAAAAAAGTGATCGGCTCTGGCTTTTTATTAACATCGACATTATCACTCGTCATTGCAGCTGCGACGATCGGGGAGCGGCTCGGAGTCATTGATCATAAAATGTCCGGCGCGCTGATTTTAGTCGCGATACTCACGAGTATTTTAACGCCAGTTTGGTTTAAAGCACTGTTTAAAAAAGAACAAGCTGTGAGCCATAAAAAACGTGTGACCTTTATTGGTGCAAATCAGCTGACCTTACCTGTCACACTCGATTTACATCAGGATGAATATGATATTCGAATTTTGCATGTCTTTCAAGAAAATAAAGAAGCGATGCTCGCCGACTCCATCTTTGAAGTCGAATCAATTGAAGAGTACGACGATGAGACGCTGCGAAAGGCAGGCGTTGGCCAGGAGGATGTCCTCGTCGTCGCAACAGGCAGTGAGACGAAAAATAAGGAAATTGCTTTATTTGCAAAGGAAGAAGGAGCAAAACAAGTCATTGCGAGTGTGAGCAAAGCTGAGGCAGAGCTAACATTGAAGGAAGCGGGCATTGATACGTTTTCTAATTTCCTATCATCTAAAACGGTGCTAAGAGCCTTGATTGAAGCACCGGATGCAATTCGATTATTAACAAATGAGGATACTTCCTTGTATCAAATTCAAATGAACAATCATCGCTATCACAATGTCATGCTGAGGGAATTTCCGTTTACCGGCGATTTGGTCTTTGTCCGTATTTTCAGAGGGATAGACAGCTTAGTACCACATGGAGATACGACGCTTAGAAGCGGTGACCGTGTGCTTGTGTCGGGCTCTCGTGAGTATGTAGCAGGACTTAGAGCCCAATTAGAGTGAGAATGAACCCTTGACCAATGAACAATTCCTGATTAAGATAGAAGTACAACATCATATATTTGATCCACTAGGGGAGTCCTTTAAAAGGGCTGAGATAAAAGTATCGACTTTTAGACCCTCATTACCTGAACAGGTTCATACCTGCGTAGGGAAGTGGTGCGGTTTTTGACTATGCTTTTTACAAATTCCAAGCCACTTTCCACGCGGAAAGTGGCTTTTTTATATGGAAAAACAGGAGGAGAGAAACATGACATTTTCAACTGAATGTAAAGAAGCAGCAGCACCATGGTGGAATGGAAGCTTTACACACCCCTTTGTGAAAGGGATTGGCGATGGCACGCTGTCACTCGATCGTTTCACGTATTATGTGATGCAAGATTCATATTATTTAACTCATTTTGCAAAGGTGCAAGCATATGGAGCGGCAATTAGTGAGGACTTACATACGACGGGCAGAATGGCGTATCATGCGCAGGGAACGTATGAAGCAGAGCTGTCGCTGCATAGAAAGTTTACAGAGCTTTTAGAGATTTCAGATGAAGCCATCGAGAACTTTAAGCCTTCTCCCACTGCATATGCGTATACGTCTCATATGTACCGATCTGTGAAAAGCGGACGATTCGAAGAGATATTAGCTGCGTTATTGCCGTGCTACTGGCTTTATTATGAGGTGGGTGAAAAGCTGAAACAAACCACACCTGACCATCCGATTTATCAGGAATGGATTTTGACATATGGAGGGGATTGGTTTAAGGAACTTGTCTTTGAACAGGTCAACCGCTTTGATGAACTAGCCGAAAAAGCACCAGAACATGTACGGGCCAATATGAAAGAAAATTTTGTGATTTCAAGCTATTACGAATACCATTTCTGGGAGATGGCGTATCAAAAAGAAATGTGGCAAACAGCATGCTTAGATGGGGTTGGTGCAAATGGAACTCCACGCAGTGACAAATGATTCGCTTCCTGCGGGTGAGCTGATCAAACAAATAAAAAAAATTGCACCTGAAGTGGATTTTATTCATATCCGGGAACGGTCTAAAACAGCAAGTGAGCTTGTTGATCTCGTGAAAGGTCTCCTTTTAGAAGGTGTACCGAAAGAGAAGCTCATCATCAACGACAGAGTAGACGTTGCACTGCTCACCAATATTCACCGGGTACATCTCCCGGGCCATAGCTTTTCGCCAAAAGAGCTGCGGCAAAAATTCCCTCATCTTCATGCGGGCGTCTCTGTTCATTCGATTGAAGAAGGGAAAGCAGCTGAGAAAAATGGAGCAGAGTATGTCATATTTGGGCACGTATATGACACCACTTGTAAACCAGGACTTCAGGCAAGAGGCGTACAGCTTGTGAAAGAACTGACATCTCTACTATCTATTCCAGTCGTGGCAATCGGTGGTGTGACACCTGACCGCATTCCAGAATTGAGACACGCGAATGTGAAAGGGATTGCTGTCATGTCTGGAATTTTTACTCATCATCAGCCGCGCAAGATGGCACAAGCATTTTCTAAACAAGTAAAGGAGCATCCTTATGAAGAAGCATTATGATGTGGCAATCATTGGTGGTGGAATTATAGGGATGTCCATTGCCTATCACCTTGCAAAAGCAGGAAAGCAGGTCGTCTTATTTGAGGCGAATGAGGTAGGGAAGCAAACGACAAGTGCGGCTGCTGGGATGCTTGGTGCACATGCTGAAGGAGAGGGTCATGAGGATATTTTTTTTCAAGTAGGCAGAGCAAGCCAGGCATTGTACGAAAAGTTAAAAGTCGATCTACAGCATGAATCTGGCATTGATATTCGAACATCAGCGGGCGGTATCATGAAGGTAGCCTTTACAGAAGAGGAGAAACAAGCACTTTGCCGCATGCAGCATTTGTCTACATTTGAGTGGCTTGACGCAAGCAGCGTAAAAAAATGCATGCCTCAAATAGCAGAGAACATCTTAGGAGCAGGTTTGATTAAAGAGGATGTTCATGTCGAACCTTATGCGGTATGCCGGGCATTTTGGCAGGCGGCGGTCAGGTACGGGGCAGAAGTGAATGAGTGTACACCCGTGATCGAAGTGAAGCGGGAGAAAGAAGCGTTAGCGATTAGAACAACGAAGGGAACATTCACATGTGATGATCTCACTGTAGCAAGTGGTGTATGGTCTGGCCGTTTTTTTGAAGAGCTTGGATTATCTCATTCTCTTTATCCAGTAAAAGGGGAATGTGTGTCTGTATGGAATCATGGCCCAGCACTCCAACACACCATTTACCATGATCATAGTTACATCGTTCAACGAGATAGCGGCAAACTGGTCGTTGGCGCAACGATGAAGCCAAACGAGTGGCAAACTGTTCCGACGCTTGGCGGCATTGAAGCTGTTATTCAAAAGGCGTCACAGCTGATGCCTTCGATCAAGGAGATGCCGATTGATCAGTGCTGGGCTGGCCTTCGTCCGGCGACAAGCGATCGGCATCCTTATATCGGAAGACACCCGGAAGATCAGCGTATTCTTTTTGCTGCAGGGCATTACAGAAATGGTATTTTACTTGCCCCGATTACTGGAGAAATCATTCGCGACCTGATATTAGGTGAACCGGTCCAAAAGGAATGGCTTCACGCATTTCGTATTGGCCGAAAGGAGGCACTGTTTGTATGAAAATTCAATTGAATGGCAGAATCGTTGATTTCGATCAAGAAAATGGAACGATCTATGACCTGCTATCAGACTATCAGCTTGAAAATCGAGTAGTGATTGTGGAAAAGAACCAAGAAATTATTGATAAAGAAGCGTTTCAACAAGTGAAAATTCAACCTAATGACACGATCGAAATCGTTCACTTTGTAGGAGGAGGATGACAACATGCTGCACATTGGCGGAAAGACATTCACATCAAGATTATTACTTGGTACAGGAAAGTACCCATCATTTGAAGTTCAAAAAGAAGCCGTGAACGTATCAGAAGCAGAAATATTAACCTTTGCTGTGAGAAGAATGAACATTTTCGAAGCATCTCAGCCAAACTTTTTGGAGCAGCTTGATTTATCAAAATATACGCTGCTTCCGAATACAGCTGGTGCTAGTACAGCGGAAGAGGCAGTTCGTATTGCTCGTTTAGCGAAGGCTTCTGGACTGTGTGACATGATCAAGGTAGAAGTCATTGGCTGCTCAAGGTCTCTTCTGCCAGATCCAGTCGAAACGTTAAAAGCATCCGAAATGCTACTCGAAGAAGGATTTATCGTGCTGCCATATACATCTGATGATGTGGTACTGGCAAGAAAATTAGAAGAGCTTGGTGTCCATGCCATCATGCCAGGTGCTTCGCCGATTGGTTCAGGGCAAGGCTTACTAAACCCTTTGAATCTCTCATTTATTATCGAGCAGGCAAAGGTACCGGTGATTATTGATGCTGGTGTAGGCTCTCCAAAGGATGCGGCTTATGCGATGGAGCTAGGGGCTGACGCTGTATTACTGAACACCGCTGTGTCAGGTGCAAAGGACCCTGTGAAAATGGCAAAAGCCATGAAGCTGGCGATTGAATCAGGAAGGCTAGGCTTCGAGGCGGGACGTATTCCTTTGAAAAACTACGGGACAGCAAGCAGTCCGCAGGAAGGAATGCCGGCATTTTGAGCACACGTTATTCACGACAAGAGCTCTTTCAGCCAATCGGCATAGAGGGGCAAAAGCGGTTAAATGACTCAAAGGCTGTCATTATTGGTGCAGGAGCGCTTGGAACAGCTAGTGCGGAAATGCTCGTTCGTGCTGGCGTTGGATCTGTCACCATTTTGGATCGAGATTATATTGAATGGAGCAACCTTCAGCGTCAGCAGCTTTACACGGAGCAAGATGTACAGGATCGACTGCCAAAGGCTGTGGCGGCTGAAAATAGACTCAAACAGATAAATAGTGACGTGCAGGTCAAAGGAATTGTCATTGATGTGACCGCTGAACAGATTGATGAACTGGTCAGCGGAGCTTCAATCATTGTTGATGCAGCGGATAATTTTGAGGTGAGAATGATCGCTAATGATGCTGCCGTCAAACATCAAATTCCATTCCTTTATGGAGCTTGCGTCGCCAGCTATGGTATTCAATTTACTGTCATTCCTGGTGAGACGCCATGTTTACACTGCCTGCTTGAACATTTACCCGCACAAGGCATGACTTGTGATACAGCCGGTATCATTAGTCCAGTTGTGCAGCAGGTGGCAGCATATCAAGTGGCAGATGCTCTGAAGTATTTAACAGGTCATCAAGTGACGCCAATTTTAAGATCCTTTGATTTATGGACCAATGAGCGGTCTGACATCCGATCAGCCAGCTCCTTAAAGAAGAAGCAATGTCCAAGCTGTGGGCTGAAGACATATCCATTTCTCTCCTATGACAAGAGAGCGAAAGCAGATGTACTATGCGGCCGCAATACGGTCCAAATCCGCAGTGCAGCCGAAACCCCGCCGCCATTAAACGAAGTGGCTCTTCGGTTAAAGAAAGCAGGGATGGATGTCCTTGAAAATCCGTATTTGCTTTCCTGTCAAAAGGATGAATATAAGCTTGTCTTATTTAAAGACGGCAGAGCTCTTGTCCATGGCACAAATGATATGGCAAAAGCAAGAACCATTTATCATCAATGGATTGGCTAATGAGAGGTGTGATGAAATGACGATCAAAAAAGCATTCACAATTGCAGGTTCTGATTCTGGCGGCGGAGCAGGCATTCAAGCTGATTTAAAAACCTTTCAGGAGCTCGGTGTGTTCGGAATGTCTGCGATCACAGCGATTACAGCACAAAACACACTAGGTGTTCACGGAGTATATCCGCTTTCAAACGAGGCGTTAGAAAGTCAAATTGATGCAGTGGCAGAGGATTTACTGCCAGATGCCGTCAAAACAGGAATGCTGTGGAGCGCAGACATGATCAAGATAGTTGCTGAAAAAACGGTTCAATATGACATGAAGCTCATTGTCGATCCAGTGATGATCGCAAAAGGAGGCGCTTCTTTATTAAATGAAGATGCGGTCACAGCGTTGAAAACACACTTGCTGCCTGTCAGCTATGCCGTAACGCCGAATCTTCCTGAGGCAGAAGTGCTGACAGGCATGCGGATTCAGACAAAAGAGGATCGCTATCTAGCAGCGGAGCGTTTATATGAGCTTGGTACGAAACATGTCGTGATCAAAGGCGGTCACGGTCCATCTGGCGGAATGATTACAGACCTATTGTATGATGGAAAAGGCTTTATAGAAGTCACAAACGAACACATTGATACTCCCCATACACATGGCACAGGCTGCACGTTTGCAGCGGCATTAACAGCTGAAATTGCGAAAGGATCCTCCATGAGGGAGGCTTTTGACACAGCAGAAACCTTTGTCCATGAAGCCATCAAGTTCCCTTTGAATATTGGGGCTGGACACGGACCTACCAACCATTTTGCTTATCAGCAAAACCGGCTCAAACGATGAGAGAATCGAACCGTCTTCATTTGCGAGGACGGTTTTTTGATGAAAAAGAAACTTTCTTTCTGCGGAAATTGTCATTCTCTCATGATCTGTGATAATATTATGATCAGGTACTAATACTATGTCTTGAAAAAATAGGAGGCTTTATTACATATGAACTTTTCTTTAGAAGGCCGTAATATCGTGGTAATGGGTGTTGCCAATAAACGAAGCATCGCTTGGGGAATTGCCCGCTCACTTCACGAAGCTGGAGCTCGTTTGATTTTTACTTATGTTGGAGATCGTCTTGCTGAATCTGTAAAAGAACTTGCAAGCACACTTGAGCGTGATGATTCAATCATTCTTCCATGTGACGTGACAAGTGACGAAGAAATCGAAAAATGTTTCGCTACAATTAAAGAAAAAGTACAAGTCATTCATGGCGTTGCGCATGCGATTGCATTTGCAAACAAGGAAGAGCTTGTCGGTGAATACTTAAACACGAACCGTGAAGGTTTCCTTTTGGCGCACAACATTAGTGCATACTCTTTAACAGCTGTAGCAAAAGCAGCACGTCCATTGATGACAGAAGGTGGAAGCATCGTCACGCTTACATACCTAGGCGGAGAGCGTGTGGTTTCAAACTACAACGTAATGGGTGTAGCAAAAGCAGCACTTGAAGCAAGTGTGAAATACTTAGCAGCTGATTTAGGCGCAGAAGGTATTCGTGTGAATAGTATTTCTGCTGGTCCAATTCGTACGCTGTCTGCAAAAGGCATCAGTGGTTTTAATACCATTCTGAAGGATATTGAAGAGCGTGCACCGCTTCGTCGTACAACGACTCCTGAAGAAGTTGGCGATACAGCTCTATTCTTATTCAGTGATCTATCACGCGGCATGACAGGTGAGAATCTGCATGTTGATTCTGGCTTCCATATCATTGCTCGCTAACCAATTAAATGATTTGCAGCATACCGAATAAGGGTATGCTGTTTTTTTATTTTTCTTCTGATTTGAGGCGTCCGCTCATATATATAAGGAATGAATCATTCGGGAGGGATTAGTATGTCAAATAAAGGTGATGAGAACCAGAAGCCGCTTATGTATATTGTTCAGCCGAGCTATGATGAGTCAATGCCGGCCATGCAAAATATTGTGAGAAAGCGAAAGAAATCAGAAAAACCACAAGAAATTTCTAAGAGTAAAAAAGACAAGATCGAAGAAAGTACGCACGAGGAACCCGTGGCTCAAGAAATCGAGAAGAAAAAAGAAGCAAAGCCGCCTGAGCGTCAGCAAGAGCAAGACATGATGCAAGAAGCAGAGCTTACCCAAGAACAAGACATCACAAAAGAGCCAGAGCTTATACAAGAACGAAAACCTCAGCGAGAAGAGGAGAAGCCGCCAGAAGGCGTTTTTCATGAAACAAAAGAAGAACCTAGAAGAAAACGAGTGAAAAAGCCTTTAAGTCAGATGAGCATTGACGAAAAAGTCGATTTTCTCACAAGCCTGCCTCATAATATGCCAAGAGCCCTTTGCCTGATTGAAGCTGATGGTAAAACATATAGAGGGATTATCATGGATCGAAAAGAAGATACAGTGGTCATTCGAACAGCGGGTGGGGGAAATCCAGTTGAATTAGCAATAGATGAAATTTCCTCGATTCATCCACTTGGCTTTTAACGAATAAAAAAAGTCCCATAGAGGGACTTTTTCAGCGTGTAGACAAACCCTCGCATTCGGTGTCAGTCCTGTGCGCTGGTGCTCACGAATGTCAAATTCGCTCCGCGCCAGTGCTCGTCCTTCCTAGACTGCAAAGGTTTTCTATCACGCTGAAAAGAAGACAAAGGGCTAAAATAAAGATCATTTTATCCCTTTGTCAAAATTTGAAAAAAAAGTCCCATAGAGGGACTTTTTTTGTTAGCAGTTACGGTTGATGAGTCGTGGATTTAAGCACTCGATTGCGCAGAAGCAGTCAAGATCTACTTCAATGCAATACTTCGATTTTTCTAATCGGAACACATCACATACAGAATCTTTGTCTGTAAAATCTAAAATATGACGGTCTTTGTCAAATGCGATAAGCAAGCTGAGTGTTGCGCAGTGGTCAGAGATGTGTTCGACTCTGAAAAATGTAGTGCTGAAGCAAGGACCTGCATCTACTTCTCCGACGTTTCCGAATGCGACGAATGGTTTTGATTTGGATGTAAAGAGAACAAACGGGACAGTGTCACCTAATGAATGGGATGAAGAAAGGAGATTGCTGTAACAGCTGGTCGGGCATTCTTCTTCGACGGCATTTTGTAAGTCGTTAATATTTTCAACAGCCTCTGCTACACAATTCCATGAATGTTTGCGGCTCATATTCAACCCTCCTATACTAGGAAATTTGTTTGAGTGTTTGAGCACTGTCATCATCTACAAGCTTTTTGTTTTGCCGGTTGATACTTCTACTTACAATCAATGCGGAAGCGGCAGCTCTTATGCTGACTGCTCCGCATGATTGACTGTCATTCGTAAGGAAGGGGATGCTTTGACTCATGACAAGTGAGATCAATGGCGGTTGATTTAGCCGTGGTGATGATGCTTTTTATCTTTCGATGGCATGACTCTGTCTACTAGTTCTGGGTTTAAACATTGGATTGCGCAGAAGCAGTTTAGATCAACCTCAATACAAAAGTCCGTTTTTTCTAGACCAAAGAAGTCAGGGTCACAAGGGTGACAAACGCTTAACGTATGTCCGTGTACATCAACAGGTCTTAATACAGATAACGTAGCACAGCAGTCGTGTAATTTTTCAACCCGGAAGAAAATGGATTCGAAGCATTGGCAATCGTCAACAAATCCTCCAATGTTTCCGAAAGTAGAAAACAATCCGCCCTTTTTATCGAAAAGTAAAAACGGAATCGTATCTTTTCCAGAAACGGTTGGGCTTAATAAATTACTGTAGCAGCTCGTAGGACATTTATCTTCTACAGCTTCCTGCTCTGCTAAAATCTTATCAACCGCATCGCATACACAGTTTTCATCATGTCGGCCATGGTGTTTTCCGCAGCTCATGGATTTCAGCTCCTTTAACAAGGTATTTGACTTTAGTCCTTAACAACATATGTATGCGCCCTCTAGTTGGTGTGGGTAAATGACTATTTATATTTGTTGTATTTTTATAAAAGGAAAAGCAGAGCTTTTCGCTCTGCTTTTGTACATTAGAGGATACCGATCGCAATGATTGTCGCAACAAGTGTTTGTGTAAGTGTTTGGATTGCGATTGAGATGTCCGCATCGATTGTCGATACTGTAACGTTTCTTGAATTTTCGATGACAAGTTTTTGGCGGTTTGTTTGTTTGTGAGTAGCAGCTTGTAAAAGATCCTGTGTGACGCGGTCTGCTAAATCACCATCTGCGATTGAGATATTTGTAATGGTGATGATCGCTGTTTGAACAGCTACTTGGATAGATGCTGCAACCTGTGCATCAACAGAAGAGACATTAATGTCACAAGAGTCTCTGACGATAATGACTTCCTCAGATGTCTGCTTTGTAAAACTCACTTGATCAAAGTCTTGCAAGACATCTTCATCATCATAATAGTGGCCGTCACAAACTGCTTTTCTTTCATAGTTGTAATCGCCGTGGTGTGTACAGTTACGATCTAGAGCGACCCAAGAGTATGGTTTAGAATCCATTTCTATTCCTCCTTCCGTTTACTTTATTAAATGCTGGAATGCGTGGTTTTGTCTCGGGCATTTACCCTAGCAGGCAACCCATTTTTATTTAATCGTTATTACGCTGCGCATCACGGCGCTGCTGAATACGATCTCGAAGTGAATTTCGTTTTGGACGTACTTTTGGTTCAGGCTGTACTTCTTCCGGATGTTTTGCTGTCTCTGCCTGCCTTTTTTTCTCCTGCTGCTGCTGTACGAAGTCATCTGCTTTCTTTTGTAAGTCCTCAACTAATTTCAAAATCATTCTTCTTTGATCATCTGTAATATTTGCTTTCTGATCATCTGTGATATTGTTTTTGTTTAAAATATCACTTACAAGAAGGCTCGTTAATGGATCAACATCAGTGTTGATTTGAAACTCCTTTTTTTCGTTCTCTTCAGCCACGATTATTTCACCTCTTTCATACATAATGTTAGAAAAAGAAAGGGTCAAAGAATGCCGGCTTCAACTAAGAGTACATTCAATGTTTGAGTGAGAATTTGGACAGAGTTCATAATAGATGCATCTGATAATGTAATCGTGACGTTATAGCAATTGATGATTTGGATCACAGTTTTCTTTTGGACTGTTACTTGTTGTGTGGCTAAAAGCTGATCTGTGATGTCTGTAGCCAATTCATCGTCTGGTACAAGAAGTTGGATTAAAAGAGTAATGATTGTCGTTACGGTCGCTTGAAGGGAGAGTGCGGCTGTTACATCTGTTTTATGAATTGTGACATTTTCGGAATCTTTGATCTCAATGAAATCATCATAATTGCTGATTAATTCGTTTAACAGTTGTGTGTATAATAAATCAGCACTTTCTTCAATAGACAATACTTTCACTCCTTTCTTATCTATACATTATTTAATGCAGCAGAGGCTCAAGGTGGAATCGGAAAGTGTGAAAAAGTACAACCCAATTTTATTTCCGCTCGATTCATCATGGCGGTCTTTCTTTTTGCATATATAAAGAAAGGACGCAAAAAAGAAGAAAGAAGGAGGTGGAGGCTCCTGAGCGGTGCTTTGTCATTTGTCGTGTTTGCCCTCGCATCCTTTAGACTGACGAGGCTCATTGTATTTGATACCATTACTGCTCCTTTCCGCCGTTTATTTCATGAAGAACAGGAAGAGGTCAATGAACAAGGTGAAGTGGAGACATATATCATCATTAAAGGTAAAGGACTGCGGTCTTGGGTAGGAGAGCTGTTAAGTTGTTATTGGTGTACGGGCATGTGGTGCACTGCTGCTTTACTTCTGATATACATATTATTTCCTGTCATTAGCATGTGGCTTAATTTACTATTAGCGATTGCCGCAGCAGCAGGCATTATTGAAGCGATCGTCTCAAAGCTGGTGAAATAAACAGGCATTCTGATCAGACACGCTTTTAAAAAATGCATATACTATCATGGAATAGGAAAGGAAGGGTTGCGATGAAACCAACTGAAACGCCGTCACATACGCTTCAAGGTTATCCAGCGCAGTCAAATCAACAATCTGTTTATACGAAGAAAATTAAAAAAGCAGGCTGCGGCTGTGGAAACAAAAAGAAACCTCAATAAAGGAAAAACAAAAGCCGGATTTATCCGGTTTTTTTGTTGCCCTTTTTTTGAGTGATGCATATGTAAGAGAGAAGGGGTGACCAGAATGGATGCATTCGAACAATTAATCGGTTCCTTGTTCACTAAACCCCATGATGGGAAAGAGCAAGCGCATGAAAAGGTTGAAATGGATCTAACGGATAAAGCGAAGGATCTTGAGGAGCATTTAAAAGCATTTGGCGTGAAGATGGATGCTTTTGCGAAAGAAACAGAAGCATTCATGATACGTCATGGAGAGGCAGATTACGTCTTTAAACAGCGAAAATAAAAATTCCGCACTTTTTTATGTGATCGTCCAAACCATTTGTTGTATTTTTCATATTTTGTAAGGGAGAAGAGGAGGTGCTTATATATGAGTTGTTACGGTTACGGTGGCGGTTCTTGCGGCGGCTACGGCGGAGGTTATGGCGGCGGATATGGATCAACATTTGTTCTTGTCGTTGTGCTTTTCATCCTTCTAATCATCGTTGGTGCTTCTTTCTTTAACTAAACAGTAAGAAGGTGAGGGAAGCAATAGGGGAGCCTTTTGCTTTCCTTTCTCTTTGGGCAAACAAGGCTTTAGGATAGGCACATATCTCGCCTATTTTCATATAGTAAGGTGATTACTCCACAAAGAGGAGGCAAATGAATGGATAATAAATTCTTTAAAAGCGTTGAAAATAAAACAGGTGTGAATATGAACGATGTCTTCAAGCTTGCAGGTTCTTTGCAAAATGCCAACTTTAAAGATGAAGCAACGGTTCGAGGCGTCATTAAAAAAGTAGCGCAGCTTGCGAATAAACGTGTACCGAAAGAAATGGAAGACAAAATCGTTCAATCGATTACAAGTGGAAAAGAAAAGCTTGATTTCAATACCATCGCTAAAATGATGAACAACAAAAAATAAACAACAGGCTCTCCGCTTAAAGGGGGGCCTGTTGTTTTTCTGTGAATAATTCTCGGCTTTTCTTTAGAAGGGGATATAAAAAGCGCGAGCGATGAGCGGTTTTCCCTCGTCTAAATGATGGAACCGATAGATAAAGAGATTGTTCAGCTCTTGTCATGGCCACATATAATAAACGGCGCTCTTCTTCCAAGGCTTCTTCATCACCGTTTCTGAGTTCATCAAGTGAGAAATCATGAGGCAGTGCTCCGTCGACCACGCAAGTGATGTACACCGTTTGGAATTCCAGACCCTTTGCCCGGTGAATCGTCATGAGCTGAACACCTGGTTCGTCTGTTTTTTCCTTTTCGGCAGATTTCATGTGTTCGGCATGTGCGAGAAAGGCTTCAATCGTTTCAAAGCGTTTGGCGGCGGTTTTTACATCTCGTACGTCATCCGCCCCTTTTTCAAGCACATTCGTATCATTCACTCGTTTTTTTAAGTAATCACCAAGTCCCATCTTTTGTTCAATAAACGCCACAGCATCAGACGGCTTTAAATTTCGTAACGTGCGGAACAGAGGAACAATGGATTGCAGCTTTTTCTGTTGAAACGGCTGAATATCAGTTAGTTTTCCGAGTGCGTCGACCATTGAACAATCTTCCGTGATGGTCAGTGCCTTCATTGTGTTTAAGGTCTGTTGCTTTAAAAAGAAAACCGGAAGCAGCTGTTTCATAGCAGCTACATCATCGGCATCCTGACTTAAAGAGAGAAAGGCGAGAAGAACCCGAACAATTCGTCTGCTGTAGAAGGCTTTGACACCAGCCTCCGTCTCATACGGAATCGCGGATTGATGCAGACGCTCATAAATCGCGCGGCCTCCCGTATTGGTGCGAAAGAGCACGCAGATATCATTCGGCTTTGCGCCGTTTTTAATTTTCTCCTGAATATCTGCCACGATCATGGTCGCTTCCTCTTCCTCGTCATATGGATAAAAGAGCATAGGAGGGATTGTCTCCGATCGGACGGCTTTTAACGTTTTCTCATAACGATGCTGATTTTTCTTAATAACGGCATCCGCACTTGCGACAATTGTATGATGCGACCGATAATTGGCATGTAAATGGACAATCTGAGCCGAAGGATAATCTCGTTTGAATTCAAGAATGAAAGCAGGATTACTGCCCCTAAAGGCATAAATGGCTTGATCATCATCACCGACACAAAATAACTGCTCTGATTCTCCGGCTAAAAGTTGAATTAATTGATATTGTACTGGATTAATATCCTGAAATTCATCCACCAATATATATTTGAACCGTTCTTGATACCGTTCCAGCAGTTCAGGCTGTTCAGTCAGCATGTGCAAGCAGGCAATGGCCATGTCATCAAAGTCAAATTGCTGATTGTCTCGTTTTTGCTGTTCATAAGATTGATAGATCGTCCACATGTGCTTTTCCTTTTCATCCTTCAAATCAGGAAGCTCACCTGGTAAAAAAGCATTTTTCCAATAGCCGATCGATTGCAGGACTTGATCGGTAGGGTAGTTTTTTTCATCTAGTCCTTCATTCATGATGGCTTTCCGAATGTACTGTTCCTTCTGCCAATCAAACTTAATCAGGTGCTGGCCGTTCCATTTGTTTGCGTCATCGTGAAGCAGCATTTTATAAAAAAGACTGTGGAAGGTGCCTGTCACCACTTGGCTTGCTTGTGATGGGTGAAGCTGATATTGCTTGCGCAGTCTTTCTTTCATTTCACTGCTGGCTTTTGTGGTGAAAGTCACGAGTAAGATATGGTGAGCAGGAATATGATGATGTGACATGAGATAAGCCGCTCTTGCTGTCAGGACTCTTGTTTTCCCGCTGCCAGCGCCAGCCAGCACCAGCATTGGACCGTCTTTATGTGTGACAGCTTGAAGCTGCGGTGTGCTAAAGGTGATATGCGGAAAGAGATCGATGGTATGTGCTTGTTCATTCTCTTCTAAATGTAACGCATCACTAAATTGAATCGACCTTGGTTCCTGCCAGTCATATGATTCATTCGTTTGCGAGATGATTTGTTTACCTGTTGGAAAACGGAAGCCTCCAAGTTCTTTATAAGAAGCACTTTCCTCTCGATCTGCGTGTTTTTTCTGATCTTCTTGTTCTTCTGCTTGTTCACACAGCACTTGCTGAGACATATGTTTATGAATAAAGGCAGGTTCTTCATGTATATTTAATCTGAAAAAGACTGGTTGTCCGCAATATGGGCAGAATAAGTGCCCTTTTTTTCCCTCGTCATGGAGGAATTGATAATGTTCTCTCGAATACGTATGTAATGAGATCGTTCGATCATGTCGTCGTGCGCATTTCAAAGCTAGTCCTCCAATAGTTAATCAATCTTAAAAAGAAACACATCTAATCATATCAAATGATACGTGTTTCAAACAGTATTAATTAGGGAATAGTAGAGTAGAAGAGAAGCAAAGGAGGCGTTCTTGATGGGATATATAGCCCCGATTCAGCCGGATCTGTATTTTCAATATATCAATCGTCCTGCTCCTCAGGATAAAGAAGACTACGCGAAAGTAACTAAGGTTACTCGCACCTTTCATGACAAGATATACAGAGAGCTGGAGAAAAAAGAGGACTTAGTGACAGAAGCGGAAACGAAAGTACAACAAAAAAAGCGGGAACGCTTTGTACGAGATATGTTTATGGAGGAAGGCAAAGGCGTTCATATTAATACGTATATATAAATGATTGCGCTTTCTTCCATTGACGAACGATGATAAAGAAAGAAAAGCCAGGGCATCTTGAATGCTCTGGCTTTTCTTTTGGTCAAACAGACAGTGTTTTTGTCATTTTGACATGTGTGATCCCCGCTTCTTCAAACGGTTCAGATACGGCTTTGTAGCCTTTTTTTTCGTAGAAAGGAAGAGCTTGGACTTGTGCGTGCATAACCGCTTCCTTCGCTCCATTCGCAATGGCTTCTGTTTCCAGCGCTTCTAATAGTTTGTGGCCAAGGCCGAAAGCGCGCGCCTCTTTTAACACACAAATTCGTTCTAGCTTTGCCTTTGGCCCTTCAATGATCCGTAATCTAGCGGCTGCTTGAGGCTTCATTTCATCGTTATAAATGACAAAATGAATGGCCTCGTCTTCTAGTTCATCTATTTCAATCTCTATTGGGACTTCTTGTTCTTTGACGAATACTTCTTTTCGAACGTAATATGCATCTTCTCGTTGTGTTTGTGCTGTTGCGATGACTGTTTTCAAGTGTACTTAACCCTCTTCTCCTAAAATAAATGTTTCATAGACGGTCCAAGATCCATTCTCTAATTGATATAAAAGGTGGAAGCGATCCACTGTTTCTTCATGGTCAATCTTTCTCAGCTTTAATGTGCCAAGTACGTCTGAATGCTCATCATCTGATAGTTTTTGAGCCACTGTCACATGCGGAACAAAGGCATATTCAGGTGTGCCAGCAAGTGGATCTGCGTACAATCTTTCATTGAGCGCCATGATTTCCTCGTTCGGTTCTACTTTCATATAAATGACGTTGTTTACAGGAGCGAATGAACTGAATTTTTTAATACGTAATGTAATAGGAGAAACATTTTTTGCATACTCTCTTAACGTTGAGACGACCTCAGCCGCTTCTAGATCCGTTAATTCACAAGGTGTTCTAAGTGTTAAATGAGGCGGTATGAGTGCATAGTTCGGATCATAACGCTTCCGGTAAGAGTTCGCAATATCTTGCAATTTTTTTGATGGAAATATAACAACTCCGTATTTCATCGTGTTCCCTCCTGATTAAGAAAGTATTTATTATTGTTTATTATAACAAAATTCAGTTGATTAACGAATATGGGAGCATTCTTTTTAACGAAGGCGCAATGAGCGGCTGCCAAAACGTCCATTTATGATCCCCTTCGAAGGTCTCAAATAAATAATCCGCACCTGACTGTTCAAGAAGTGCCTTTAAATCGTCGTTTGGCTGAATAAAATCAAGCACTTGGCCATCTGTTGTTTTCACAGCCGTTTCTTCCAGTCCAATTTGATGGATAATCGCATAATGAGAAAGGGCTGTCGACTGTTTAACAGCTTCTAAGACTGACTCATCGACGTAAGGGGACTGCAAAATGAGTCCGCCAAATAAAGAAGGATAATCAATCGCTGTCATAAGAGAAATCGTAGCACCCAGTGAATCACCAATAAACGTGCGACCTGAGCCAATTTGATAGGTTGGATAATGCGTATCAATATAAGGGACAAGTTCATTTGCTAAAAAGCGTTTATACGCTTCAAATTTTGTGCCGTCTGGATGATACGTATTCCGTCTTTCCGTGACATTTTCATAAGAAACACCAATGATAATGGAGCGTTCCATTTCTTTGTTTTGCATCAATTCTTCTGCCTGTCTGCCTATTTTGCCTAAGCGGAAATAATCATGACCATCTTGGGCAATGATGACATGATATGTATAAAGGGGGGAATAATTGACTGGCAAATAGATCAAAAGGGTCATATCCGCCCCAAGTTCTTTTGAATGTAAGGTTTCTTCTTGAATAATGCCTGTTTTCTTCACCATAATCCATTCCTCCAGCTAACCGATTTCATCACAAAGTGAAACGTTTCCATTCATTGTAACATGAAAAATAGCGTTGTTCCTATATGCTAACATGCAATCAATTCAGTTAACACCGAATCTGTTATAAAATACAGAAAATTTCAATTAATTGTTCAGATTCCTCTTGAAAAATGAGATTTAATGCGTTACAGTATTAAGAATTAGAACAGACAGACAACACATTCTTATCGTGAGAGGTGGAGGGACTGGCCCTTTGAAACCTCAGCAACCGGTATGCATCACTTCATGTGATGTACCAAGGTGCTAAATCCAGCAAGCAGCTTTTTTGCTTGGAAGATAAGAGGAAGCGATTAAAACCCCTTCTTCTTATGAAGAAGGGGTTTTCTGTTTTGAAATCAGATTTTTACTTAGGATGGTGTCAAATGACAGAACATGTGGAAACGACATTAGCGCAAATTGGAAACCGCAGCGAAGAGGCGACTGGTACGGTCAGTCCCCCCGTTTATCTTTCAACAGCATACAGACATAGAGGCATAGGGGAATCAACCGGATTTGATTACATTCGTACGAAAAACCCAACAAGACAGCTTGTAGAGGATGCAATTGCTTCACTCGAAGAAGGGACGGCCGGATTTGCCTTCAGTTCGGGAATGGCTGCGATCCAAACGATCATGGCGCTATTTGAAAGCGGTGATGAACTCATCGTCTCATCAGACCTATATGGCGGTACATATCGTTTGTTTGAAAACGAATGGAAAAAGTACGGCTTGCGTTTTCTTTACGATGATTTTTCAGATGAAGACTGTTTACGCTCTAAAATCACGTCAAACACAAAAGCAGTCTTTATTGAAACGCCGACAAATCCACTTATGCAGGAAGCGGATATTCAAAAAATAGCGAAGATTGCAAAAGAACATGGCGCTTTGGTCATTGTCGATAACACCTTTTACACACCCGTTTTGCAAAAGCCGATTACGCTTGGAGCGGACATTGTCATCCATAGTGCAACCAAATATTTAGGTGGACACAATGACGTTCTTGCCGGGCTTGTGGTGACAAAAGGAGAGAAGCTCTCTGAAGACATGTTCCAGCATCAAAACGCAATTGGCGCCGTTTTATCTCCGTTTGACTCATGGCTGTTAATGAGAGGGATGAAAACACTGGCTCTTAGAATGCGCCAGCACGAGGCAAATGCGAAGGAGCTAGCTGAGTTTTTAAAGAAACAGCCAGAAATTCAAGATGTCCTTTACCCAGGCAAGGGAGGAATGCTGTCATTCCGTGTAGCCGAAGAGGACTGGGTCAATCCATTTTTAAAGCAGCTGAAAACGATATGTTTTGCTGAAAGTCTTGGCGGAATCGAAAGCTTCATTACGTATCCTGCGACGCAAACGCACATGGATATTCCTGAGGAAATTCGCATTGCAAACGGTGTGTGTAACAAACTGCTCCGTTTCTCCGTTGGTATTGAGCACGTAGAAGACCTGAAGGCAGACCTAAAGCAGGCACTATCACAAGTAAAAGAGGAGGTACATGCCAAATGACCACACATGATTGGACATTCGAAACCCAACTCGTTCATAATGCATTCAAAACAGACCGTTCAACAGGTGCAGTCAGTGTGCCGATTCAGCATGCGTCCACCTTTCATCAAAGCAGCTTTGATGATTTTAGCCAATATGATTACTCAAGATCGGGGACTCCTACACGTCAAGCGTTAGAGGATACGATTGCGGCGCTAGAAGGAGGAACACGAGGGCTTGCTTTTGCATCAGGCATGGCAGCCATCTCAACCGCTTTTCTTCTATTATCAAAAGGAGATCACGTCCTTGTCACAAGAGATGTGTATGGCGGTACTTTCAGAATGATTACTCAAGTTCTTTCGCGATTTGGCATTGAGCATACCTTTGTGGACATGACGGATTTGAATGAAGTCAAAAGAGGCATTCAATCGAATACAAAAGTCATTTACATGGAAACGCCGTCAAACCCGACTCTAGGGATTACGGATATTGGGGGCGTCGTCCAGCTTGCCAAAGAACATGACTGTCTGACATTTTTAGATAATACATTTTTAACACCCGCTCTTCAGCGTCCGCTTGATCTTGGTGTTGACGTTGTCCTGCACAGCGCAACGAAATTTTTGAGCGGTCACAGTGATGTACTGTCAGGCTTAGCTGTAGTGAAAGACGAGAAACTGGGAGAAGAACTCTATTCTCTGCAAAACTCCTTCGGTGCGGTCCTTGGCGTGCAGGATTGCTGGCTCGTATTAAGAGGGTTAAAAACCCTTCAAGTCAGATTAGAAAAAGCAAGCCAAACGGCATTTGAACTCGCTTCATTCCTCAAAGAGCATCCTGCGGTGAAAAAAGTATACTATCCAGGCTTAGATGACCATCCTGGGGCAGACATTCAGCGAAAGCAAGCAAGCGGAGCTGGAGCAGTTCTCTCATTTGAATTAGAAAACCAAGCAGCGGTCAAAGAATTAGTGGATGCTGTCACATTACCTGTATTCGCCGTCAGCCTTGGCGCCGTCGAATCCATTCTGTCATACCCAGCCAAAATGTCCCATGCTGCTATGCCAAAAGAAGAAAGAGAAAAAAGAGGGATTACGGACGGCCTGCTTCGATTAAGTGTAGGAGTAGAAAACGGAGAAGACCTCAAACGCGACTTCAAACAAGCACTTGATCAACTCAAGCCTGTTCTTGTAAACCAATCATAAAGAAGAGAAAAAAGCCGGCACAGCCGCCGGCTTTTTGACCTTTTTTGAACAAAACCATTGACGACGGATCATGATGATTATATAATAGAGACTGTCAGTAACAGAAAGCCCAGAACTGATACATAACCCGATTCCGTAGCTCAGCTGGGAGAGCGCTACCTTGACAGGGTAGAGGTCGCTGGTTCGAGCCCAGTCGGAATCATCGTTAGAACCCTTGCCTAGCAAGGGTTTTTTGTTTTTCTGAAAACGAATAATTGTTCTGTTTCTGTTTCTGTTGATTGGGGACGATCTTTATCCACCAGATTGTTTCTCAGTATTTTTTGGATCAAAACGATTAAGGTGTTCGACTTATCATCTGTCATCGTTAAAGTGACCGAGCTTTTGACACAATGGGATAGACGGCTACTTGGAGCAAAAACAGAAAATGTGGTTAAACGATTCCAGCTCATGTATGGGCTTAGTGCTGATGGTATCTATGGTCCGAAGACAAAAGCAGCTCTTCGAAAAGCATTGAAATAAGTAAATCCACTGTCCTTGATAGGGAATTTTTGTGTTTTAATAGTGAAAAGTTGGTTATAAGGTTAGGTAAAACGTGATATGATTGTAAAAAGGAGGTAATATGATGACATTTAAAAAAGCGTTCAATATAGGTTATTTTGTTTTGCTTTTATCTTTTATTGTCGTATATTTCTTGCTTCCAGTCGATCAAATATTTACTGCAATCATCATCCTAACCGTACTATTTGGAGTATATCAATTTGTGATTTTCAAAAAACTAAAAGAGCAAAAACAGCAATAAAAAAGCCCTAGTCTGCATTAGACTGGGGCCTTTTTTATTCAACCAGTTCCACACATATAAACTTTTCCTGCCGATCCTACTTCGTCCAGTTTTTTATTTTTACGTTTACTGTCCGAGAACATTTTCAAGTGTCTCTTTCTCCACAAATAACAAATATCAGTGTCGGCTCGTGTTCCCCAACGTGCGGAGAAGTAACCTGTTTTCATTTTCAATTGAATCATTATTTGAGCAGCGGCAGTAGCAATCCAGCCAACATAAGGAATGCGGTTTAAAATGGCTGCTACAATCACCCCTAAAGCTGCCTTTCCTTCTACTGTAATACGGTAATGATCATATTTGGACCATGCCCATTTGCCCTTTTGTTTCTGTGTTGTGAAATCATCATTTGCTAATTGTTCAATTGAATTAGTGACCGTTGGATTCATTTGATTTTCTAGTACAATGCTGTTTGCAATCTTATTTACCTGTTCTTCAATTGCTGCTATTTAGTCAGATTTTAGATAGTTACTAGAAACAGAAATATTACCTGTCTCTTTGTTAGAGGTATAGGTGATTGTGCCAAGTTCAGTTTTAAAAGTGGTAACATGTTGTGAATCGTTTTCCATGGTTTTTATATTTGTTTTCAATCCGTCTATTTCTTCGGTGAATTCTTCGTGATTTTTAAAAGAGTCGTTTTCTTTTGAGGTGTTTTTCTTGTTTGCAAAACTTGGGGGAACAGAGGTCAAAATCAGGGACAAGGACAACAAAATAATAAACAACGCCCGTTTTTTCATGTAATTCCTCCTATGGAAAATATAGTCTTGCGACACAATCTTATCTTTTTCAACAAATATAAAAAAGAGACTTAAATACCATTTTATAGGAGTGTTGTGTTTTCATTGTGTTAATAGCTGAATGCACTTTTTGAATTAATTAAAATAAGCGCTAATAGGGCTTGAGATTGTTGAAATTTATAAAAAAAGAAAATGATAACGTTCAAGCGAATACATATTTAATAAAATATTTAGTGGAGGGGAAAATGATATGAAGTCATTTTTACTAATTGGACAATCCAATATGGCGGGTCGAGGCTTCATGCATGAAGTGCCGCCAATTTATAATGAAAGAATCATGATGCTGCGAAATGGTAGATGGCAAATGATGACTGAACCTATTCATTTTGATAGGCCGGTAGCTGGCGTTGGACTGGCGGCTTCCTTTGCGGAGGCTTGGTGTAAGGATCATGAAGGAGAGAAGATTGGTCTGATTCCATGTGCCGAAGGTGGCAGTTCCATTGATGAGTGGTCACGAGAGGGGGCTTTATTTCGTCATGCAATAAATGAAGCTAAATTTGCAAAGGAAAATAGCGAATTGGCCGGGATATTATGGCATCAAGGAGAAAGTGACAGCCAAGATGGGAAGTACAAAGCATATTATGAAAAAATACTAAGATTATTTCATGAGCTAAGAACTGAATTATCTGCACCTAACATTCCGCTTTTGATAGGAGGTTTGGGCGATTTCTTGGGAAAGAGAGCATTTGGCGCAGGATGTGTGGAATATCAACTGATCAATGAGGAACTACAAAAATCTGCACATCATCATGAAAATTGTTATTATGTTACTGCGAAAGGCCTTATACCTAACCCGGACGGAATTCACATCAATGCGATGTCCCAGAGAATATTTGGTATAAGATATTATGAAGCATTTCGAAAAAAAGAACATATACATGAGCCAATAACAAATGAAAATGAGTTAGTGAATGAATGTCATAATAGAATGAATACCTCAGCGGAGAAAACATATATAGCACTAGAAAAATTCACGTTGGGCAAGATGACTTACGAAGAGTTGCTGCAGGCTTTAACGTAGGCAAAGCTCATGGTAGACTTTGAATGGACAGAAACATGACATATCTCTTGAAAGGATGATTGTGGTGGTGAAAACAGATAAAATCTCCTCCTGAATACAGTAAATCACATTCAGGAGGAGATAAAATTGTTTAAACAAATAGACGAAAATTATCTGCGAAAAGAGCACTTTCACCATTATATGACGTTAACCCGATGCTCATATAGCTTGGTGATCAATCTAGACATCACGAAATTGCATGCAATATTAAAAGAAAAAAAGCTGAAAGTATATCCTGTGCAAATTTATTTGTTAGCAAGAGCTGTGCAAAAAATTCCTGAGTTTCGGATGGATCAAGTGAACGATGAACTTGGTTACTGGGAGATTCTCCATCCTAGTTATACGATTCTAAATAAAGAAACAAAGACGTTTTCAAGTATTTGGACGCCTTTTGATGAAAACTTTGCTCAGTTTTATAAAAGCTGTGTAGCCGATATTGAAACATTTAGCAAAAGCAGCAACCTATTTCCGAAACCTCATATGCCAGAAAACATGTTCAATATTTCAAGTCTACCGTGGATTGATTTTACTTCTTTTAACCTTAATGTATCTACAGATGAAGCTTATTTACTGCCTATATTTACGATAGGCAAATTTAAGGTGGAAGAAGGAAAAATCATTTTGCCCGTTGCCATACAAGTACATCATGCTGTTTGTGATGGCTATCATGCCGGTCAATATGTTGAATATTTGAGGTGGCTTATTGAACATTGTGACGAGTGGTTAAATGATTCATTGCATATTACCTGAAGACAAAAGGTGCTCCCATGAAAATCTAGAAGATGAAGGTAGACTGAAATGAGTCTGCCTTTTTGTTTTGTGATGATAATGTGCCAAAGGTTTATTGATGTAACAATTGTTCTTTTTGCGGTTTCTTTTCGGTGCTTTGTAAATTCCTATATGTGATAATAAATGTAATATAAGGGAAATTAGTGGAAGGGGAATAAGGGATGGAGAAAGTTCTTTCTTCACATGTAGGTGTGAAAATAAATGAATGGTATAAAATGATTCGGCAATTCAGTGTACCCGACGCAGAGATTTTGAAAGCTGAGGTAGAACAAGAAATTGAACGAATGGAAGAGGATCAAGATTTACTCATTTATTATCAATTGATGTGCTTTCGACATCAAATCATGTTAGATTACATTAAACCTGTAGACTTTAATAAAAATAGACCAACCATTTCATCCCTCTTAGATCTGATAGAAACCTCTCAAGAAACGCTCACCGGCATGTTAGAGTATTACAATTTATTTTTCAGAGGCATGTATGAATTCAGTAATAAAGAATATGTAGAAGCGATAAAATATTATAGAAAAGCAGAAATAAAGCTGGAGATTGTTTCTGACGAAATTGAAAGAGCTGAATTCCATTTTAAAGTTGCAGAAGCTTATTACATTATGAAACAGACACATGTATCTATGCACCATATTCTGAAAGCAATGGAGATTTACGAACAATATGACCTGTATAAAGTAAGAAAGATTCAATGCTCATTTGTAATTGCAGGAAACTACGATGATATGAAACGCAGCGATAAAGCTCTTCCTCATTTGGAAAAATCTTTAAGGATGGCTGAAGAAATTCAAAACAATAGATTGATCTCATCAGCATATTATAATCTGGCTGATTGCTATGAATGTTTAGGTGATACAGATCAAGCTATTGCTTATTGTGAAAAGGCTGTTCGTATCAACAAAAATGAACGATATGACAACTTACCACATTCGCTTTATTTTCTGTCATCGTTATTGATGAAAAAAGGCGATTATAAAAAGGGAAAAGATGTCCTTGATTATGGCTTTTCGATCTCTGTTCAATATGATGACGATTTATACAAACGACTGTTCCACTTTATCAAAGCCCTATATGTTGATAAAGTAAATATTGACCAAATTAAACAGGTCTTTCATTTTTTAGATGAGAACAAAATTTATGCTTATTTAGAAGAGCTGTCTTATGATGTGGCAGGTGTGTTCAAATCTAAAAATGATCACGAAACAGCAAATGAATTTTTAATGAAAATGTTGGACGCGCAAACAAAAATTTTGAAAGGGGACTGTCTTTATGAGTATTAAAAAAGTTGTTTTTTGTGCATTGGCAGTCATTGTACTGGCATCTACTGCTGGTATTCCATCACTTTCTAAAAGTGATAACAGCAACATCGAGGTTGCTTCAAGAAAACAAACGTAAAAAAGCCTCCTCCAAGGGGCTTTTTTATTTTGTCGTAAAGCATACAGCCTTTAAGGTATCAGAGAGGATGAAAGGTTTATGATCTTCTCCTCCTCACCAGTTTATTAATAGATAAGTTTGAGTAGAGAATTCATAATGAACCAATGTTATACTGACCTTAATACAGATTGGGAGGCACCCAATTTGAAATCATTCTGGGAAAAAGAAGAAGAGAGCCCTTTCACATTAAAAAAGATAAATGAGGAACAAATTCGTGAAGCAGAGGGAGCTTTTGGAGTCACTTTACCTGATACATACAAAAAGCTCATTTTAGAATGGAATGGCGGTTTTACAGTTCGTAATGCTTTTCCAACTGGAACAGCCGAACTCATGGGCTGAGGATCATGTTCAATTTGACCATCTAAGAGGAATCGCCAAAGATGATGTCATTATGAATAGTCCCCAGTTAAGTGATGAATTGCATCTGCCTGAGGGACTTGTGATCATCAGCGGGGAAGAATATACATGAATCGCAATGGATTATCGAGAAACGAAGGAACATCCTCCTATTCACTATTTCGATTTAGAGCTGGAAGTAGATTTTAAGCTGGCAGATACTTTCGATGATTTTATTGAGAAGTTAATATACAGCTGAAGATGCGATGGTCGAAGTAGTAGAGATCGAGGGAAGCTTCGGATTTATAGATCAGTAAAGAAGAGCTTGAACATATATTTGAGAGGCAAGACCTTCGTCAGCAGAATCTCTTCAAAATGGCACATTATCCGATGGAAGAAACAGAAGAGATCGAATGGTTTTTCAATCGTATGAAACAATGCATCCAACAGATAAACGATCAACATGTTTTGTATGAAGCAGCGACAACGATTCACTCCATCCTTCTATTAAACCCAGATATGCCAAGAAATGACCGTATTAATCAAGAATTGCAAGAAATGGCTGAATTTCTAGAAAAGAGTGGAGAGCCTAATATCGCCTTTTTGGGAGAAGACATTCATCCAGTGGAAAAACGATAGTGAAAGAAGAAAAGCCCCTGTAAAGGGCTTTTTAAATGTATTTAAGACCTCTTTTTATTTAAAATTTTCATGATGAATAATGCTATATATGAAGCAATGAATGAGCCAAAAGTGTAAACAACTGCCCAGCCTAATAAGGAGACATTAAAAAGTGTAAATGTCAGGATGAGTAAAATGATAAAGCTCACAACTGGCATGAAATAAACTTTTTGTACATCAATGTGACGATAAAAGAAGCGATGATCATACTGACTGGAAGCAAGCTGAATGCGAATTCTAAATGAGTCATATCAATTCTCCTTTTAGAATCACTTATTAAATATTTTGAGAATATCATTTCTATTTTGTTCTAACATCAAAAAATCATATTCAGATACATGATTCTTATCCAGAATTTTGTCGAGACCTTTTATCTTTAAAGAATTCAATCTTTTTCCCTTTTGGTATGAATAAGAAGAAATTTCATATTCTCCAGTCTTTTTTTGGTTTAATAAGTAGATATGATCAGAATTTAAATAGAAGAACTTAACATTGAGTCCTTCCTCATGCTCTAAGGAATAGGATTCTTCTGGTTTCATCGTTTTTGTGTTAAATGTATAAATCTTAGAATTTGCAGTTAAGTGATATAAAATATCGCCTTTTATATAGAAGTGCTTTTCATTTGGTGGAATTAGTTTATCTTCACTTTTATAGCTGCCAAGTAAATATGCTCCTCTTAATTTTTTCTTTTCTATATCAAATACTGCTACTTTAAAAGACACATCCTTAGAATCTTCAGGAGTGTGATAGAGGATAAAATAAGCTAATTTGTCCTTAATGATAATATTTGAATAAACTTCCCAGTCTTCATTAATGAGTTTAATATGACCACCATTTTGAAGAGTCGGTTTGTCCTCTAAATTCAATTCTTGAAAAGTAGATCGATCAGTATCCATATTTTGATTGATCACGTAAATTTTATCTTCGTTGTTTCCTGTACTAACAAAGTATCCATTTAAAATCTGCTCGTGAAAGTTTTGACTGTTGCCCCATCTAATTAAACTTTTATAGTCCTTCTCTCCAAAACCTTGGTTGTTTAATGTATAAAATATTTCTTTGTTCTTTAAATATCCATTAGCTTGTCCATAACCAGTATGTACTTTATTTTTGAACTTAAAATGAGCAGTTTTTTTTCCAAGAATATTTATTTCTGAAGGGTTTTCTTTCAGTAACATCTGTTCACCTTGAGCAATAGAACCTAATTCAATTGCATCACCTTCTGAAGTAGTTAATTCACCTTTTTTATTCATATATATTGTGTAGCTCCCTTCACGCTGATAATCAATTGATGCTGAAAGGTAGATGGTAGCTAATTTGTCATTTAGAAATGAAGGTTTGAACTCATTTTCTGAAACGTGTGCAGCATGTTCTTTTAAGAATAAATTTTTTAGTAGATAATAGGAAGAAAACAAAACAAAACCAATGATGATGCTAATAACTAATTTTTTCTTGGGTCTCATTTTCAAAACAACCTTCCTCATTAGGGCTTGTATAATAAAAAGAACATTCTTAGAAAAATTCACTTCACTTAGAGAGTATTAAACCTCTCTAAAGGGAGCTTACTTTATTTAACTTTGGAAAGCTAATCAGAACGTATCCAAAAAAGCCCTAAAAAGGGCTTTTTTAATCTAATTCATGAAAAAACTGTTTGAGTTGATCAATGAAAACTGATTTGGATTTTCCTTTTTTATAAATGAACTCGATATTGATGTTGAAATTGATGGATGGATCGATTGAAATTTGTTTTAATGTTCCTTGTTCTACCTCATTTCTCACGCAATGATGAGGTAGAAACGATAGTCCCATTCCTTGAAGCACTAAATTTTTTGCGGTTTCCATATGATCAACCTCAATGGAAATGTTCGGTGTGATGCTGTTTTTTTGAAATAATCGGTGGAGCATCAACCAATCAAATGACCCATAGTCAAAGAAAATAAAAGGCTGTTCTTCTAGTTCTTTCATATTAATGTTGTCAAGGCTAGCGAGCGGGTGATGAGTTGGGACGAACAGCCCGATTGGATCACTGAAAATCGGGATCGATTCAATTTGAGGATGTGTTTCAGTCCTGACAATGCCAAAGACTACTTGGTTGTTAATCACTTTTTGGACAACATCCTTTGAGTGTCCTGTTACAATTTTCACTTTCAGGTTTTCGTATTTTTCTTTTAGGGCGGGCAATATGTTAGGCAATAGATTATTGGAAATAGAGGATGCGCATCCAATCGTCAATTCATAAGGAATCATCGTTTGTTTGAGACTATGCTTTGCTTCTTGATAAGAATGGAGGATCTTTTTGGCATGCGGGTAAAACTGTTCACCTTTTTCCGTCAGAGATAGTTTATTTCTCTGTCTATCAAATAATTTCAGGTCTAATTCTTTTTCTAACGATTGAATACGTGCCGAAACAGAAGGCTGGGTTAAATACAGTGCTTCCGCAGCTTTATTGATACTGCCTAGCTGGCATACGTAAATAAACGCTTCTATATTCTCAATATTCATTTTATCCCCTTATACTACGTTCTTTAAATGTTTAGCTTTTCAAGCTCATACACTAATTTTACAGCTTCTTTCGCCAAAATGACAGTAGGGTCAATCACTTTCACATCTTTAGTTGACCTTAAGACTAAGGGGATTTCTGTACAGCCGGCAATGATGGCTTCTGCCCCTTGATTGATTAAAATCTCTGCAGCTACCGCTAATTCACTTTCGCCTTTACTTAATTTTCCTGCTTTCACCGCATATATCCCATTCATAACGCTCTTCTGAAGATTTTCACTAGGAGTCATGACGTCAATCTTGTGATGAGCACAAGCCCTTTGATAGAGCTCGGTTTTTAATGTTCCATCAGTACATAGTAAGCCCACAGATGTATAGTGATGTTTGTTTAGGTAACTTGCGGTTTCTAATGGCATATTTATGATAGGGATATGAGTGGAATGTCGTACGTTTTCTAAAAAGAAGTGAGCGGTATTGCATGCAATGAGAATAAAGTCCGCTCCTGCACGTTCTAATCTCTTAGCTGATGCAATCATATCATCTGTAGGATCTTCGCCTTTCCCAAATATGGCATTGGTTCTATCAGGGATTTGCGGATAATTATCAGCAATCACATGGAGATGATCCTGATCTTTTATCGCTGGAGTATGAGAAATGATTTTTTTCATCAGATCAATCGTTGCTAAAGGACCCATCCCGCCCATAATTCCGATCGTTGTAGACATATACGCCACCACATTTCTTTTTTTTCTATTATAAAAAAAGAAAGCATGGTGAGCGTTATAGAAAAGTTCTATATGTATATAGAAGGTTTATCAAAAGCGTCTTTTACTGGCGCTTAGTGGTCCACTCCGATTGAAGAATCGCATATTGATATTCATCAACCCAATGTCCTTTTGACATATCATTTTGAAGCAAATGTCCTTCGCGTCTCATTTCTAAACGTTCCAGCACGCGAATAGATTTTTCCTTGCGCACATCAGTAAAGGCAATGATTTTATGCTTGTTCAGTGTAGTGAAAATATATTCGATCATTGAACTCAAGGCTTCGTGAATATAGCCCTTTCCTTTAAATAGGTTGCAATAGAGGGGTTTGCTCGGTATTGATAAAATGCATCGATATCTTGCAGATCAAATTGACGAATCGCTACCCGGTTTGTCCTTGTAAATATGCTGTTTGCATTCTTCATGTTTTACCCTCATTTTTAGTTTGTTCTTGATTTGAAAAAGTCTATTAGCCATTCAGATAGCTGCTGCTGTGCTTTGCTGACAAATCGATCTGCATAATAAGTTAATTCTAAGTGACGAACAGGTGCCGGATCAGCAATAGGAATCGAAACAATATTTGGCCATGTCGCATGTTGTTGCAGCAATCCTCGCGGCTGAATGGTTGCACCGATGCCGGCTTCAACCAGCTGCAATAATGAAGATGCGGACCCAACCTCCATGACAGTGTCTAGTTCCACACCCTGTTCTTTACATACGTCTTCTACTAAATCTCTTCCTAGATATCCCTTCGGATACATAACCAAAGCATGCTGCGTCAGCTCTTCCAATGTCACTTCACTCTGTTGGGCTAGTTCACTTTCTGAATGAGCAAATAATTCGTAGGGCTCACTTCCAAGTGGAATTTGAATGAGACGCTTATCCGCAGGCCCTCTCAGCCCGATGCCGAGATCCACCTTATGCGACAGAACCTCTTCACGAACGAAGATCGTTGAATATGCTTTCAGATTGGTTTCAGGATAAAGTGTTTTAAATTCTACAAATAGCGGAACAAGCTGAAAGTCAAGATCGGAAGGGAGAACGGCAAGTCGAACGTTTCCCCGTTTTTCAGATAGTAGTTCTTTCATCGCATTTTTTGCATCTCTTTCAGCTTGAAGCATTTTCATCCCATATTGATAAAGCAGAGTACCTGCTTCGGTTGCGACGACTTTTTTGCCGATTCGATCAAAGAGCGGCATCCCAACTTCTGCTTCAAGCAGCCGGATCTGCTGGCTTAATGTAGGCTGTGATATCCCTAATTGCTCAGCAGCTTTTGTGAAATGTAAATGATCGAATACAGCCATGAAATATGTAATATGCCGAGTATCCATTTGTCATCCTTTCATTAATAATAGTTTTTTACTATCATCATAATACGAATTATTGTATTGATCAATGAATGCGGCGGATTTATACTCAAAGTAACTTCAACAAGTAGAGAGGAAGAAGTGCATTGATGAAAAAAATATTTTATTTAGCCGCTTTATTTTTAGCTGCATTAAACTTGCGCCCAATCATTACGTCCGTGGCTTCTATGATGAGTATGATCCAATCAGAGCTTGGTGTGAACGCACTGACAGCCAGTCTTTTGACCACTTTGCCTGTCCTTTGTATGGGGGTGTTTGCTCCCGTTGCGACGACACTCAGCCGGCGTTTTGGTTTAGAGAGAACGCTTTTTTTCTCGATTCTTCTCATCACGATCGCCACAGCGCTGCGGGGTACAAGCCAATCGGTCGCTATTCTGCTCATGACTGCATTTGCAGGAGGGGTAGGGATTAGCTTCGCGGGTCCTTTATTGTCTAGTTTTATTAAAAAGTATTTCCCGAGAAATCCTGGTATTGTCAGTGTTTATTCCATTTCGATGACAATAGGTGCAGCACTTGCTTCCGGCTTCACCATTCCGATTTACCTACGCAGTCACCATCTTCCGTTTGCATTGTCTTGCTGGGCTATTCTAGGGGTAATCGCGCTTATTCTATGGGTAGGTATAGCTCGCAAAAATGAGCAGAGTGATCATGTAACCTTGCCGTTAAAATTGCCGCTGCGAAACAAAAAGGCGATTCAATTTACCTTGTTTTTTGGCTTTATGTCCAGCATGTTTTATTCTTTGACGGCATGGATTTCACCGATTGCTCTTAGTTTCGGAAACAGTCCGCAATATGCTGCCATGCTGCTGACCATATTTACACTCATTCAGATTCCGGTGGCACTACTCGTTCCAGCGGTCGTTACTCGATTAGGAAAACCGAAATTATTTCTCATCTTATGCAGTCTGTCTGAGCTGATTGGCCTCATCTTTCTTCTTCTGCCAATGCCGATCTTGCCAGCTGTCATTTTCCTAGGTATGGGTGCAGGTGGATTATTTCCTTTAGCGCTCATGCTACCGATTATAGAGACGCGTACTCCAGAGGAAGCCGGAACTTGGTCCGCCATGTCGCAGATGGGCGGGTATATCATGGGAGGATTCGGTCCGTTTTTCATTGGCTTGGTTTTCGATCTAAGCGGACATTTTTATGCTTCTATTGTGGCAATGCTTGTCATCGTCATGCTGATGATTGGCGTTCAGTTATCCATGAATCTCGGTAAAAAGCGTGAAGTAGGATCCAATTAACGATAAATTGACCGACGTTTTAATATGAGTGCTCAATTGAAATCGCCATAGCCTATTATTCTTAAATAAATAAGCTATGGCGATTATTTTTGCTCAATTTTAGAAACTACACCTGAACCAATTATCGTGCAAGATATTTTTCAACTTTACGGGTGGCCATTTCTGCAGCTTCCATGATCATTTCACCTAATGTTGGGTGAGGATGAATCGTCATTGCTAAATCTTCTACTGTAGCACCAATTTCAATAGAGAGAGAAAGTTCTGATATAAGAGTAGATGCTTCTGCACCTACGATTTGTGCTCCTAAAATAAGGCCAGATTCGGCATGAGCTACAATCTTCACAAATCCTTCTGGTTCTTTTAATGCCAGCGCTCGACCATTAATGGAGAACATTGTTTTTCCAATGACAGTCGGAATGGATTGTTGCTTGCAATCTGTTTCGCTCAGTCCAACACTTGTCAATTCTGGGCTGGAAAACACAACAAGTGGGATCGCTTTATAATCTATAATAGAAGGTTTACCAGCGATTGCCTCTGCTGCAACCTTCGCTTCATAGGAAGCTTTATGAGCCAGAGCAGGACCCTCGGTGATATCACCAATGGCATATATGTGCGGAATGGATGTTCTGCATTGTTCATCAACTTCAATCAGTCCGTGAGGGGTAATGGACAACCCGATAGAATCAAGGCCTAATGAATCATCTGTATTCGGTTTTCTTCCGACAGTAATCAGTGCATATTCCGCTTTCACCGTGCAGCTTTCTTTCTGTTTCTCATAATGAAGATCAATTCCGTTTATATGTTGCTTGGCATCTGTGACGTGTGCTCCTGTAATCAGGGTGATGTTATCTTCTTTCAATTGTCGAACGACAGGCGAGGCAAGTTCACTTTCAAAGCCAGGCAATACTTGATTGCCACCTTCCAAAATGGTGACGTTTGTTCCAAACCTTGCAAACATCTGTCCTAGTTCAACCCCAATATAACCACCTCCAACTACAACAAGGCTTTTCGGAATTTTAGGAAGGGATAGTGCTTCAGTTGAAGACAATATACGACCTCCGAAAGGGAGTGTTCTAATTTCGATTGGACGGGAACCAGTTGCTAGTATTAGGTGTTTGAAATTGATTCGCTTTTCACCTTTTTCGGCATGTTGAATCACCGCTGTATGATGATCGATCAAGCTTGCCTCACCTTCCAGAATGGTAACTCCCGCTGACTTTAGCAAAAATTGGACGCCTCCAGCTTGTTTTTTCACAACTGCTTTTTTGAACGCTTGAGCATCCTTGAAAGAGCCGCTTTCTTGAAAAACCCCCAATTGTGTGCGGAGTTTGAACCGCTCTGCTTCTGCTATTAGCGCTTTAGAAGGGATACAGCCTACATGGGTACATACTCCACCTAATTGATCACGCTCTACAATCGCTGTTTTCATGCCGAGATGAGCTGAACGTAATGCCGCCACGTAGCCTCCCGGACCTGATCCGATCACTAAAGTATCTACTGTTTCTAAATGAATCATTTCTTGCACCTCCACCTTAAAATATGATGATCATAATATATTATAGTCATCATATTTTGATGGAGTCAATCCCATCTAAGTGAGGAAAGATGGATTTCAGTCAATTGACACAAGAAAATATGATGATTATAATATTTTGATAAAGACACTTAAAAAGAGTTAAAGTGAAGGAGGGGAGTAAAAAGATGCCTTATCCGAAAGGTCATAAGTCAAAAGTGAGAGAGCAAATCATTGCAAGTGCTGCACGAGCATTTCGAACAAATGGCGTTCGTAATATCAGTTTGCCATTCATTATGAAAGGGGCAGGTCTAACTCATGGAGGGTTTTACGCTCATTTTAAGAACAAGGATCAGTTGGTGATAGAGGCTTTTCATTTTGCTATTACTGATACGATAAAGCTGCTGCAAAGTGTTGCAGACAAGAAAGCAGACCAGTCTCGAATTCAGACGATCATTGAATTCTATTTAAGTTCCGTTCACCGTGATCAGACGGAGGTCGGCTGTATACTGCCTGCACTTGCAGGGGAGATTTCTCAATTATCGCAAGAGGTACGGAAAGCCTATACGGCTGAATTGAAACGGTTTATGGCGTTTATAGCCGATACGGGAAACATCGGTCTCTCTACGAGTTACGCACTAGTAAGCAGCATGGTCGGTACAATCGCTCTTGCACGTGCTGTCAATGATTCGCAGTTCAGCGATCAATTGTTATTGGCAGGTAGAATACAGGCAAAACACATTCTAGAGGTGAATTAACATTCAAATAAAAACAGGGGGGATGTTGTGATGTTGATTAGAGAAGCAAGCATAGAAGATTATCCAAAATTAAGACAAATCTATTTAGAATCCCGCCGTCAGAGCTTTCACTGGCTCAATACAGAAGAAATCAATCTGCAAGATTTTGATCAAGATACGCTGGAAGAGCAAATTTTCTTAGCAGAGGAAAACAATAAAATCCTCGGATTCATTTCTCTATATGTACCAGATCGTTTTATTCACCTCTTGTTTGTACATCCCGAAGCTGCTGGTCAAGGAGCTGGCGACTTGCTTCTCAAACATGCTATAAAAGTGCTCGGAACACCGGTCACCCTCAAATGTGTCTCTGACAATCACAAAGCTTTGTCTTTTTATCAAAAAAGAGGCTGGAAGGCTGTTGTAGAAGAAGGGGAACCTGGGGCGAAATACTGGGTGCTTGTTTATGATAGAACGTAAAGAGTGTCTTTATTTTTCGCAGCCGGTTTTATAGATATTCTTTATTAAACTTACGTAGATGCTTTCATTTAACCAGAAATGCTATTGCTTTTTTGCTCGATTAAGAGTTTGATTATAATAGAGACAATAAAGCAGAAAACATTAGAATAATTCAGTATCATGAGCTCTAGTTATTTTTTTTACTTTTGCAAGATGTGTTCTGAGGAAAATTTTCACGAAAAGAACTAGAGGTGAATATGATGACAACCTATGAGTCGAAAGACATTTTAAAACAAGCAATCATGAAATCGTACAATCAATACGATGAAGAATTCGATATGATTCCAGAAGAAATGAAAGATGATCGAATAGAGGATGTAAGCCGAACTCCTGCAGAAAACTTGGCCTATCAAGTTGGTTGGACAACCCTGCTGCTTCAATGGGAGCAAAACGAAACTGAAGGAAAAGTTGTCCATACGCCAGCAGAAGGATACAAATGGAATCAGCTTGGCGCATTATATTCTCTTTTTAATGAGAAGTATGCCTGTCAATCACTAGTCGCATTAAGAGCTCAGCTCAAACAGAATGTGTTAACTATTTGTGATATGTTGGATCGTATGAGTGAAGCAGAAGTGTTTGAACCTCATCAACGAAAATGGGCGGATGGCGCTACAGCAAAGGCAGTTTGGCCAGTTTATAAATTTATTCGTGTGAATACCGTTGCCCCTTTTAAAAATTTCCGTACTCAAATTCGTAAATGGAAACGATTAAATCAAGTATGACGTGAAGGGTATACTTGATGTAAATATTTCGTTAGACCTGATTGTATCATCTTATTTCAGAGAGTACAGGGGCGCGAGCTCAGTTATTCCTCCTTATCAAAATGACGATCAATCACTTGGCTTCTTTAGAAGAAGCTTTTTTGTTCTTTTGCGGTTTCTTTTCGGTGCCGGATGGCTCATGAAATGATAATATATGTCATTATAGGGGAAATAGAGGAAGGGGTAAGGGCTGATGGAGAAAGTACTTTCTTCTCACGTCGGTTTGAAAATCAATGAATGGTATTATCATATTCAACGATTTAACGTACCGGACGCCGAAGCATATAAAGAGGAAATCAAATCAATGCTTGATCATATGGAAGAAAATCAAGATTTATTATTGTATTTCTCACTCATGGAGTTCAGACATAAATTAATGCTTGATTACTTAAATCCTTTAGAAAATGGGAAAGAGCGGGCGAACTTTAGGGAACTCGCAATGAAGATCAAAAGGGATCAAGAAAAATTAACAGGATTGCTCGAGTATTACTTTAATTTTTTCTACGGCATGTACGAATTTGAAAACTATGAATACCTAAATGCGATTACCTTCTATAAGCGGGCAGAAAAAAAGCTGTCTCTTGTCAGCGACGATATTGAACGTGCCGAGTTCAATTACAAGATGGCAGAAATCTATTACCACATGAAACAAACCCACATGTCGATGCACCATATCGCACAGGCGATAGAATGTTACCGAGAAAAAGATACATACACTGTTAGAGAGATTCAATGTTCTTTTGTCATTGGATTAAACTATATCGATATGGGCTGCCCCGAAAAAGCCATACCCCATTTTCAGCACGCACTAGAAAAAGCCGCCGACAACTCAACAAAACGATTAAAAGGATCAGCACTTTATAATTTAGGGTTGAGTTATTTTCATAACAAAGAATTAGCACAAGCGATTATTCACTTTAATGATTCAATTCGAGCATTTAAAGAGCAGGGATACGAGCATTTAAATAGAATCTTAGATCCGCTCATTATGTTGTCAAAAGCCTACTTCAAAAAGAAAGAACAGGACTTAGGTACATATGCATTAAATAACGGCATAGAACTATCTGAAAAGCTGAAAGACCATGTTCTATTATTGATATTCAAGTTTTTAAGATCCCTATACATTGACAACAATTTTGAGCAGTTGGAAAAAATAATGGAATTGTTAGAAGTAAAGTCAATGTATCCTGACCTCGAAGATTTAGCAAAAGATGCTGCAAAATATTATAATGAAATGGGAGATAAAGACAATGCGATGCATTTCTATGAAAAGATTCTTTATTTCCAAACTCAAGTAAAGCGGGGGGACTGTCAGTATGAAATTTAAAACGTTATCAGTAGTATTCGTGATGATTAGTGTCATAAGTGTTGTTGGTTATTTTACGTCTGAAGTGACAGCAAGTCATGATGAAGCTAGGAGAGGTCATACTGCAAGTATTGGTTATACTGCTTAAGTAAAAAGCCCTTTATGGGCTTTTTACTATAAAACGGAATATACGCTATGAACAAAGAATATTTTTTTCATAGAAAACATACTGAGGAGGAAGTGAAATGACAATGTTAAAATCAACAGTATTTCGAAAGATTTTCATTATATTTTTTGCTTTAACCTTTATGATTAGTCTGTTCAATATGGCTGTGTTTCCAGGGACGCCAGTGTCTTATTATGTTGGCCTGGTTTGTGAAATATTGTTTATCAGCTTGTTAAATGGTCTGTTTTTCGGAACAATTATCTATTTGATTGTCACCCTTCTCTTTACTAAATCTTCAAAGGAAAATCAATAAACAATTGAGCGGCTAAAGACCGTTCTTTTTTATTTTAAAAAATTGGATATGCTATTTAAAGAGAAAATGAGATGACTTAATTTATGATCTAAATCGCAATTCCTGTGAATGTTTTTCCAACATAATTCAATTATTTTTAATATCCTACTGTATTATATTTTAAAGGATGTTACCGTTGGATGTAAGGAATGATTGGCCAATCTTCCAATAAGAGTTGGAGGGAAATCATGAATTACAAAATTGAAATGTTAACGAATATGAAAATGGTGTTTATGAGAAATATAGGACCATATGGTAGCAAAGAAAATGTAGAGATGATGAAGAGATTTAAAAAATGGATCAATCAACATCAATTAAATGATGAATTAAAGGAATTTGGTATATATGGTGTTCCTCAAGATGATCCTGGAAAAATTTCACCAGAAAAATGCAGATACGACCTCATGTTGATGACAAATAGAGATTTCTCAAAAGATCAAATGGTTCAGACTGGACATTTTGAAGGGGGAAAGTATGCTGTGTTTACAGTGACACATACAACCGAAAAAGTGAATTTGTTTTGGAGCCAATTGCCTCAAATGATCCAAAACAATCAATTGAACATGCGTCAGGCATCTATTATGGAGAGATATAGAGAAGAAGAAGGCATGTGTGAGTTCTTACTGCCTATCTTTTAAACACTTGAATGAAGTTCAATGGGAAAGCAGATCTTTATGGTCTGTTTTCTTCATATAAATATTCTTAAATCACCTTACTTCAAATGCTATACTATGGCTAAACCATTCATGAAGGGTCATGATAGGAGGAGCATTGAGTGATATTCATCATAGGCATTATCACTGCTTTTATGATTACTATTTTAGGTTTTACTGTTTTCGTAGATGTAGGGAATGGATGGGGAACGGCTCTTAGCATCATCGGAGGACTGGTCATTTTAATCATAGCCGGTAGATGTCAAAGACGAAAAGAACAGAATGATCCCAACATATTATTGGACAAAATGATGATGCTTTTTCACGAAGATGGGTTTCAGGCATCTACCTATATCTTTTCGGAGCAAGTTGATAAGGGCTTTGCGATTGATGATGAGTTAAAGAAAATGCGCTTTATTGAACATCAGCCTGGCGGGTCAACTAGAAAAAATAGATTTGCAGTCACTGAACTATCCATGAAAGATTTGAAACAAGTTGAGATGTTAGAAGATGGTGTGCCGATTGATGATGTAGCGGAGAGTGATGATCAAGAAGAGGTTTCGACGCTTGAATTAAGGTTCACAATGAATGATCAAGTATCGTCCACGATGACAATCAACTTCTTGTGTTTTGATGTGCCTGTTCGTAAGAGCAATGTTCAATACTTAAGTGAACGGGAAAATTTACAGGAGATTTATCATGATATTGATGCAATGATCGGATGAAATTGAATATCATCGCACATAGAGAAGAAATCACAGTTGATGTGGTTTCTTTTTTTGTGTGCAACAAGACAAAGCAGGTCCAGTCATTGTAGTTGAATGTTTTTCTCAAAAATGAATAAAGATAGACTAGACGCAAAAGCGAACATGGAGATAGAAAGAACGCTCATGTGATGAGGAGGAAATATAAATGAAAAAGCTATGCAGGGAAGTCTGGATCGAAGTCAATCTCGATGCGATTAAAAGAAATATCGAAGCCATTCAAGCGCATATTCCAAGGAAAAGTAAGATCATGGCTGTCGTGAAGGCGAATGCTTATGGACATGGCTCAGTGGAGGTAGCCCGGCAGGCACTGGAAAGCGGTGCGACGGAGCTCGCAGTTGCTAGCTTGGAGGAAGGCATTGTGCTGCGAAGAGCAAAAATTGAAGCACCGATTTTGGTTCTTGGATTTACCCCGCTCGACTGTGTGAAAAGGGCTGCGGCCTGGAGAATTGATCTATCTGGCCTTCGTGAAGACTGGATTGTTGAAGCAAATGAGATCTTAGCGGAAGAAGAAAGTCAGCGCCGGCTTGGGATTCATGTCAATGTCGACACAGGGATGGGACGATTAGGTGTACGAACGAAGGAAGAGCTGTTAGGAGTGGTGGAAGCTCTTGAAAAGAGTGAAAACCTTAGATGGGACGGGATTTTTACGCATTTCTCCACTGCAGATGAGCCTGACCCTGACTTCACGCTGCTGCAGCACAGCATTTTTATTGAATTTCTTCGCTTTTTGAAAAAACAAGGAATTAAGCTGCCAACCGTACATATGAACAATACAGCGGCTGCTATCGCGTTTCCTGAATTTAGCGCCGATATGATTCGGCTGGGCATCGGGCTATATGGTCTGTATCCCTCGCAATACATTGAAAGCTTAGACGCTGTTCAGCTAGAGCCCGCTCTCAGTTTAAAAGCAAGGATTGCGTTCGTAAAGGAAATGGTGACAGAGCCAAGGACCGTCAGTTATGGTGCAACATATGTAGCAAAACCGGATGAAGTCATTGCGACCATACCGATCGGTTACGCAGATGGGTACTCACGTGCTTTATCAAATCGGGGATTTATGCTTTTCCGCGGAAAACGAATGCCGATTGCTGGCCGAGTCACAATGGATATGACGATGATCAGTTTAGGAGAAATGAAAGCAAAGCAAGGTGAGGAAGTC
Source organism: Bacillus sp. FSL K6-1145 (assembly GCF_038003425.1). Taxonomy (NCBI): domain Bacteria; kingdom Bacillati; phylum Bacillota; class Bacilli; order Caryophanales; family Bacillaceae; genus Bacillus; species Bacillus sp. FSL K6-1145. The sequence continues at coordinate 1,210,037 of NZ_JBBOPC010000001.1, forward strand.
GTCATATACGGTCGTCAAAAGGGCGGAGAAATTTCTGTCGATGAAATCGCCGAAATGCTCAATACAATCAACTACGAAGTCATCGCCACCTTAAGCCGCCGCGTCCCAAGATTTTATCGTCGAGGCGGGAAGATTATTAAAATATCAACGCCGGTGATGTATGTGTGAGGGTAAATAGCAGATGTACTTTGGAGATATTCATTCTGGTGTACAATGATAAAAATTAAATTTTATTACAAATATGTCGATAAAAGGAGGGATATTTAAGATTTGGAGGAAAAAAATGATGAAAAAAGGTTTATTTTTAGTGCTTTTGACCATTTTTATGATGGTCACAATTCATCCGTTAAAAGCTTATGCAGCAGAGACAAATGGCTGGAAGAAGCGAGCGGACTTACCGGAAGAGAGACTTCATTCTAGTTCCGCAGTAGTAGATGGGAAGATTTTTGTTTTTGGGGGAAGCAGTGAAAAATCATATAGTAATAAAAATACCTACATGTATGATCCTCACAAAAATGAGTGGAGTTCAAAAGCTGACATGCCAAGAGAAAGAACAGATAGTGCTGCAGTGGCGATAGGTGAAAAAGTATATATCATTGGAGGAGCATATCAAGATAGCACAAATACGATTGATATTTATGATGCAGAATTAGATACATGGGCAGAAGCACCAATTAATATACCATACCTAGCTGTGACAAAAGGCGATATAAGTGCAAGTGTTGTAAATGATAAAATTTATATTCTTGCAACGAATAAAAGTCCTAATCAAGAACATAATTTTTATAGTTATGATACAAAAACGGATAAATGGCAACAATTAAAAATGTTTCCTCAGCAATTTACTGGTATGTCTATGTCAGAAGTCATTAACAATAAAATCTATGCCACAGGTGGGGAAAGAACAGTTAGTAATCATAAAAATGCCCAAGTATATGAATATAGCATTGAAACAAATCAATGGGTACAAACAAAGTCACAGTTGAAGTTTTATCAACTAGGGGCTGCATTTACAACATATCAGGGGAAATTGTTTATGGCTGGCGGTCAGTATGACGATGACAGATCCAGCCTAATCTCACCTTATACACAATATTATGATGTTATGTCTAATTCTGTGAAAAAAAGTATAAGCAAATTGCCTGAAGCTAGAGTGGGATCAAGTGCTGTAACACTTGATGGTACGATATATATCATAGGTGGAAGGAATTTCAAAGAATATTATCATTCAAAATCGATTAAAAGTGATTACAAATCAGTGATTTCTATTTCATTAAAAGAATTGCAAATTGCTGAAGGTGAAGCAAAGCCAGATGATGGCACAACCGAAGAACCAAAAGATCAGGACGGGACAAAGCCTGATGATGGGTCAACAGAAGAGCCGAAAGATCAGGACGGAACTAAGCCTGGTGATGGCACAACCGAAGAACCGAAAGATCAGGACGGAACTAAGCCTGGTGATGGCACAACCGAAGAACCGAAAGATCAGGACGAAACTAAGCCTGGTGATGGCACAACCGAAGAACCGAAAGATCAGGACGGAACAAAACCTGGAGAAGAAGTAACAAAAGGTATACTTTCAATTACCATGATAAACGGACTGCAAAAGGATTATTTGCTATCAACGAAAGAAATTAACGATTTTCTTAACTGGTATAAAGAAAGAAGTTTTGGAATTGGGATGAACTTCTATGAAATCAATGATGAACACAATAAAGGCCCCTTCACAAGTAAGAAGGATTACGTGGTGTACCAAAATATCTTAATGTTTGATATCAAACAATACTGATATTTTTAAAATGGTAAAGCTGCTGATTTAAAATCAGCAGCATTTTTTATAGAATTGTTAAAGTTAGGATCAACGTCATGAAAAAAAGTGATATTTTTTTAAAAATCTGCTAAACATCCTATAAACACGTCCGATAATAGAATTGTCAGGGTTGATAAGCCCTAGAATAACGGACTTTTTTCAGACAAGGACGTCTGTCAGGTCCCACATACATGGAGGTAATAGGAAATGAGAATTAACCACAATATCGCAGCACTTAACACATTAAACCGTTTGTCTGCAAACACCGCTTCAAGCCAAAAGAACATGGAGAAACTTTCTTCTGGTCTTAAAATCAACCGTGCAGGAGATGACGCAGCAGGTCTTGCCATCTCTGAAAAAATGCGTGGACAAATCCGCGGATTAGAAATGGCATCTAAAAACGCACAAGACGGTATCTCTCTTATCCAAACAGCTGAAGGTGCATTGACTGAAACTCACTCAATCCTTCAACGTGTTCGTGAACTAACTGTTCAAGCGGGTAATACTGGTACACAAGATGCTACTACAGATCTTAAAGCAATCCAAGATGAGATCGACAACCTTTTAGATGAAGTAGATGGTATCTCTAATCGTACTGCATTCAACGGTAAAAAATTACTTGATGGTACGGCTACAGATGGATTTACTTTCCAAATCGGTGCTAACAAAACTCAACAATTAACTGTTAATATTGGTAACATGGGTACTGCTGCTACTGGTCTTGATATGTTGAAAGCAGATTACGTTGTAACAACTGCTACAGCTGCTAATACAGATGCTTTATTAGACAAAGTAGATGCTGCAATCAATAAAGTATCTTCTGAGCGTGGTAAACTTGGTGCGGTTCAAAACCGTCTAGAGCACACAATCAACAACCTTGGTGCTTCTGGTGAAAACTTAACAGCTGCTGAGTCTCGTATCCGTGACGTTGACATGGCGAAAGAAATGAGTGAGTTCACGAAGAACAACATTCTTTCTCAAGCGTCTCAAGCAATGCTTGCACAAGCGAACCAACAGCCACAAAACGTACTTCAATTACTACGTTAATGACAGGCCCCTTTATGGGGCTTTTTTTTATGCTGTTTTTTTCTTCGTATTTTCTCCAGTCTTATGATTCTTAAATCCCTCTGACAAATCATGAAAAATGACCTTTAAATTTGGCATACTCTAGCGAAACGATCATAACGAATGAGACTTTCACCTCATTTATTCCTTTTTTGTTAAACAAATTCCATTAATGTTCGATAAATGGATTGTAAGGCTTACGAAAAAATTCTAATTTAGAACTTTTGGACAAGGATGTTCAATTGGTTCAAACACATGGAGGTCATGAAACATGAGAATTAACCACAATATCGCAGCACTTAACACACTGAACCGTTTGTCTGCAAACAATGGAGCAGGGCAAAAGAACATGGAGAAGCTTTCTTCTGGTCTTCGTATCAACCGTGCAGGAGATGACGCAGCAGGTCTTGCCATCTCTGAAAAAATGCGTGGACAAATCCGCGGCTTAGAAATGGCATCTAAAAACGCACAAGACGGTATCTCTCTTATTCAAACAGCTGAAGGTGCATTAACTGAAACACATGCGATCCTTCAACGTATGCGTGAATTAACAGTTCAAGCGGGTAACGTTGGGACTCAACAAACAGAAGATTTAACAGCTATTCAAGAAGAGCTCACGGCTTTGGTAGATGAAATTGATGGAATTTCTCAGCGTACAGCATTTAACGGAAAAAATCTGTTGGATGGTAGCGTTGAAGATGGATTCCAATTTCAAATTGGCGCTAACATTGAGCAAAATATCAACGTTCAGATCGGCAAAATGGACGCTGAAACCTTGACTGTCAAAGATATTAAAGTAAATGAAGATGGTTTTGACTTTGACGTTGAAGTAGCAAAAATTGATGAAGCCATCGGCGCAGTATCTAAACAGCGTTCAGCACTTGGAGCAGTCCAAAACCGCCTCGAGCACACAATCAACAACCTTGGTGCTTCTGCTGAAAACTTAACAGCTGCTGAGTCACGTATTCGTGACGTTGACATGGCGAAAGAAATGAGTGAGTTCACAAAGAACAACATTCTTTCTCAAGCATCTCAAGCAATGTTAGCTCAAGCAAACCAACAGCCGCAAAACGTACTTCAATTATTACGTTAATGAAAAAGCCCCACTAAGGGGCTTTTTTTGTTTCAATCTAATGAAAGCAAGTGCTGTAAACGAAAGTCAGGAACCGCTTCATGGAAAAAAGCTCGATTGCGTTTATCGTCCTCTTGATCCCACTGACTCCACCATTCAGCCGTTTCTCCAGAAGTGTCAGCTTGAATCATGTCAAGCAGCTGTTCTAAGTTGATGATGTCTCTCGGTTCTATTAAGAAAGAATGCATCCGGTGATACGCTTCAAGACGTTTAGGCTGTTTTGTGACAATGGCGTATTGTACGTAGCGATTTAAAAATTCCTGTACAAACGTTAAATGAGGAATGGTTTTTTCTCCTTTTAACTCGACGCCTTCCCACGCCATATCAGCAATTGCACAAAGCCACCAGCCAAGTTCACTCGCGTGCTGCATTTGTTGTAATGTGTCCTTTTCAAAAGATAGCCGCTCATTTTCTTGTGCTTGTTTGAGCATGCGCTCAAGAGTTTGTGCTTCGAGTGCGGCCTTTGTCATTCCTTGACCATGAATGGGATCTAATGTACACAAGGCATCGCCCATCACCAATAATCCACTTGGCCAGTCGTGCATTTGTTCATAGTGATATCTCACGCAAGAAGGGACTCTAAATCCTTTTGGCTTTGTATAGGGCGTTAAATGAGTGATGGCATCTGCTATTGCGGGATGCGCGAGTGCAGCCGTTTCTGAATCAAATTGATCAGCGTCTGTTGTTGGATAATGTGATCCGCCAGCTGCAGAGAGAAGAACAGCTACTAAATCATGATCTACCCGTTCAAATAGTCCTGTTGGGATTTGCCTTTCCGGCTGACCCACGACGACCATTGATTGCTGGTATGGCGCTTCTGGTTGTATCTTGTAGTATCTTGTGCTGTAACCGAGTGACACCGTTAATTCATCTGCCCGTGGTAAGGTCAGTCCAGCATCCTTCAGCCATTTTGGCAATTTAGACATTCTTCCAGACGCATCGACCACTAAGTCTGCTTTCATTTCACGAATGCTTCCTGGTTTTTCATGCCGATCTTTCACGACCAGTCCAATGACTTGGTTTGTTCCCTCTTGCAACTGAAGTGAGAGGGCTTCATGTTTTTCTAAACATTGCACCCGTCCCTCATTTAACATTCTTTGCATCAGCACCCACTCTAGCATGGCACGTCTTGTAACGGCTGTTTCTTCTGCATCAGTAAGCGTTAATTCACCATCTTTTGTGATAAATCGAGAGGTTTGATGCCACGTATTAAATCCGCCCATTGTCAGTAACTCTTTTGTATAACCAGGAAATAGACGTTCCACTATTTGCTTGCCTAGTGGCAGCATTCTATGTGGATGAAAAGCTTGAGGAGTGCCGAGACGATTCTTAGGAGAGTCTGGCATTTCGTCCTTTTCGATAATGAAAACTTGATGATAAAACGTTGATAAAACTTTTGCAGCGAGTATTCCCGTCATGCCGCCGCCAATGACGATCGCCCGCTCATATGTCATAGGTTGTCTCACAACATGCGCCTCCAATGAATATATAAAATGATTACATGACCATTTCATCATATGTTGATACTTGAATTATAGCAAAATTACGTTTTGTTGAATATAAAGAGGGAATTTCCTTCTTTTTACTCGTACATATGAGAAATAACTTTCATCATCATCATTATTTTTTAAAAAAACTATTATTTTAAGAAGAACGACCGATAAATAATACAAGGGGGTAGAGAAAATGGATATACTACAGAGTATAGTGACAGCAGCACCTTATATGATGCAGATTTTAAAAAATGAAGTGACGATGGGTGTCATTGACCGAGAGAAATTTTTGCTGTATTTGCCATCGAAAGATGTTGATTTTCAAATTCGAGCTGGTGAACGTATTAAACCAGATGATCTGAATATGAAAAAAGCGCTGAGAGGTGAGACATCGAGTATGTTTGTGCCTGAATCAGTATATGGAGTACCATTAAATGCGATGGGATTGCCCATTTTTGATGAAAACGGGCAAGTGATTGGTGCCCTCGCTTTAGGATTTCCACTCAAAAATCAAATAGAGCTTGAAGCGTATATGGATTCATTGAATGACATTATTCAAAGTATTCAAGAAAAAGTGCACGTGGTGGCGGCACATTCAGAGGAGCTCTCTGCTACAAGTGAGGAGATGACCTTACAAACGCAGCAAACTCTTGAAAGCTCGAAACAAACAGCCGATATTACAAAAATGATTAAAGGCATCTCGAAACAAACGAGTTTGCTAGGATTGAATGCGTCAATTGAAGCTGCCAGGGCAGGAAAAGAGGGAGCAGGTTTTAGTGTTGTAGCAAGTGAGGTTCAAAAGCTTTCAAGTGAAACTTCACGTGCAACAGAAAACATCGAAAGCTCACTGCAAGGAATCTCCTCCAATATACATACATTACTTGAAAGTATGGACCATATGAAAGGTTCTTCATCAGAACAGGCTTTACTTGTGACAGAGTTTAGTGAAATTGTCGATCGATTGACGACGGTTAGTAAGAATATGAAGAAATTCATGCAAACCGTCATGTCAACGTAAAAAACGAATCCAAGAGGGATTCGTTTTTTTGATGCATTATTTTCTCTTGTTCTGATCAAAGCGATAATCGTACGTGTCGCCTTTCACCACATTTAAAAACTCATGTCCAATTTGAACAAGCTGTCCGTTTTTCCATTGGATGAGAGGGTCCTTATCAGGGTATTTCCAGTAAATCGTTTTCTTGCGATGGGTCAGTTTGTTTTCAATTTCTGCTCTGACTGCGTTTTCCTTTAGCTTTCCTCCGCTATGCTGATAGGTGTTGATGATATACATTCCGTCAGGTGATGACATCGAGCGGATGAATGTTCCGTGAGACACGCCTTGAAGAGAGAAGCATTTCCAATAAATAATGCCAGCGAAGCTAAGGAGTAAGATGATAAGAGTGAGGGTGGTTTTCTTTTTTAACATGAATTCCTCCAGATGTAGATCACAATATTTCTAATTTATGAGAGAGAATACAAAAAGATTCATATAGTCCAAAAGTTCTATTCGTTTCAATTATCGGTCATTTTTTCTCAAAATTCAACAGAATGCCGTAAATGTAAGGAAAATTTAAGGAAGAATTCAAGTGGTATATTTGATTCGAAACCTCTTTACAAAAGAATGAGGGATCAGTAGACTTATGCTCATATAAAGAAATGGAGCAGATGACATGAGGCAAATTATCGATACGTATGAAAATTATGAAGAGCTCTCCGCTCATGAAAGAAAAGGGATTGATTATCAAATTCTTCACAAGCGGAAAGGTGACCAGCTGCTAGTTTTGTCTCCTCATGCTGGAGGAATTGAATCAGGCGTGAGTGAGCTTGTTCATGAAATTTCTAGTGACTATTCTATGTATTTATTTGAAGGCCTTAAAGTAAAAGGCAATCATGTTCTTCATATTACAAGTACACGCTTTGATGAGCCGCTTTGCCTTTCAGAAGTGCATACCCATCATTATACGTTTGCACTTCATGGCTACGGAGAAACAGAGGTGCTTCAAACGTTAGTGGGAGGTACAGACAGAGAAAGAGCGGCAGAAACTGTGAAGCGTTTAACGCAAAATGGCTTTCAAGCATTGCTGCTAGCCGAATCTGATCGTTTTTCTGGAACGCATCCTGATAATATCAATAACAAATGTCTGACAGGAAAAAGTGTACAACTTGAAATTAGTCAGGCGCAAAGAAGAGCATTCTTTCAAGACTTTAGGCGTCAATACCGGCGAGATACACAAACTGAACAATTTTATCGGTACACAAATGTACTCAAACAAGTATTAGCCCTTTATGAATAAACTTTTATGCGATGATTTACGTTTGATAAACTGCTTCTTTTTCAGCGACTCTTTCTGCTTTCATTAAATAAGACGTAAACTCCTGTTGAAAGCGAATACCTGCTTTTCGCTGTTCGAATAAGGCAAGCCGTTTTTCAGCAAAAGCCCAAGTGACGTGAAACGTTTGAGCAATATGCAAAATGGCTTGCTGCCGAAGGGGTGGAAGCTTCATTTTCATCAGTATAAAGGTTGGAACACAAAAGTGATACATGAATTGTTTTGCCTGAAACTCCTGCAGTTCTCGAAAGAGTTTGTTCATTTTGAAATGGTTGCCTGTATGCTTTAGCACATGACAAAGCTCGTGGGCGAAATCCTGCCACTGTTCTTCAGGTGATAGGGATCTGTTTAAGATAATACTGTAAAGACCTTGATGCTGGATCATCATGCTGCCAGTCTCCTCGTAATGGACCCACACGCGAAATTCAGAAGCGATCCTTTGCATCTCTCTATAAGCAGGACCGCTTATTTGTAATTGAGCATATAAACGCTTAATATCTTCTTCTAAATGGGTTAAAAAACCAGTCATTTGAAAACCTCCATACAAACGTATGTTCTATTTTTGGCGTAAAAGAAAAGTCCATATAGGACTAAATAGCTAAATGAGCTATTACTTACTTTTATTATCGGCTTATTTTTAACAATTTTAACATAAAATCAAGGAAAAATGGAATTAATTCCTGTTTTTTTCTGTATTTTTGCACGTTTCACGACTAAAAAGAGTGAATTGAATTCAAATTTTACCATAGTCTTCTCATGAAAACAAACAAGTATTGTCTTACGAATGCCACCGATTGATGAGAAAGATCAATTCAATTTAGCAAAAGGGAGTGCAGTAGATGGTACAAATTTATCAAGATTTTATTCCAGTTGGAAACGGAAACCGCCCAGGATATGCGATGACACCGGAGTATGTAACGGTGCATAACACAGCAAACACGTCAAAGGGAGCGGATGCGAAAAGTCATGCGGCCTATGTAAAAAGCCCAACGACAGAGGTGAGCTGGCACTTTACAGTGGATGATCATGAAATCTTTCAGCATCTGCCGTTAAATGAAAATGGCTGGCATGCAGGGGATGGTCATGGGAATGGTAACCGGAAGTCGATCGGAATTGAAATTTGTGAGAATGTAGATGGGAATTTTCAGCAAGCGGTCAAACATGCACAATGGCTCATTCAAAAGCTGTTAAAAGAACATCACATTCCGCTAGCAAACGTGGTCACACATCAGTACTGGTCTGGAAAAGCATGTCCACGCCAGCTTCTATCTACTTGGGATGAATTTAAAAAAGGGATTGGAACGGCAGAAGATCCGGAGACGGTCATCACGTATGTCGTGAAAAGCGGTGATACGTTAACGAGTATTGCGAAAGCTCACGGGGTCACAGTTCAGGATTTACAGAAGTGGAATGACATTAGCGATCCGAACAAGATTCAAATTGGACAGGTTCTCAAAATTTATCGTAACGATGCAAAGAGCTTGTATGAGCTGCCAGATGGGGTTTTAAAGGTGACTTCTCCATTGACAAAGGGAGAGCATGTACGCCTCGTCCAGCAGGCGCTTGCTGCTGTTTATTTTTATCCTGATAAAGCAGCTGCAAATAAAGGAATAGACGGAGTTTACGGAGAAAAAACGGCGAACGCCGTAGCGCGTTTTCAGCTGGTAAATGGTCTGACAAGTGATGGGGTATACGGACCTAAAACGAAGGAAAAGCTTTTGAAGCTGTTAAGTAAGTGAGTGTTTCTGTTTGTATGATTGGATGACTGCTTCACTTTGCTCATTTAATCGACGCATATAAGGCGACGACTTATATTCAGCAAACTGAACATATCTCAATTGTTTGATTTTCTTTTTCATTTATTGGCACCTCAATCGTTGCAGCGTATAGATTATTGTATGCAAGTCTATGTGAAAATGGAAGCAGGACGCGGATTTTGTTCCGCGTCCTTTAGTGTAATCAAGCCCTTTTATTTTTATACTCATCCAAGAGCTGTTCGTTCTTTTTAAAAATACGCTCAGTATGGGGGCTTACCTTGTAATCCGCCATACTAATATGTTGCTTTTTCTTTAAAATCTTAAAAGGGTTTTTCTTGCGATTGTTGTTATCCCCTTGAAGTGCGTGGTCCATCTTCATCACCTTCCTCTTCGTCAGGCAAGATTAGGTCATAAATTGTTGTAAGTGACGTCATTAATAAATAGTCGAACTCAGTGACAATGTCATCAGAGGAGAGCTTAATGACGAAGTGATCATCTGCTACAGAAAACGGGATGAGCACCAATTTGCCGAAATCATCGTAATAGACTTCCTGCCTGTCAAGCTTCGCCTGAATAAGAGAGCGCTGGTCAAGTGTCCGCAGCAGGTCATCTTTTTGTTCCTGCGTATCGTATGGACAAAGAACCGCTTGAATATTCATTTTGTCGGCAAAAGAATAAATGAGTCGTTCAATCCCCTCTATATATGCCTCTACACTTCCATAATATACATGAATCGGTTCATTTTTCAATAGGTATTGGTACGTTTTTAGCTTATTGAGGTAAGAATGAAGTAGATCGTTATTTTGTTCTAGGAGTTGATGGGTGTCGGTTTCCAGTTCGTGATTACCGAGTTTTTTAATATAGGAGCTGAGAAAGATGAATGCATCGGTTAATGCAAAAAAAACGGCAATAATCAAGTAGTGCATCCAATCGGTGAAGATTGAAGAAGGGTCATTTGTCCAGTACACAACAGCACCAGCTACATAAATCCAATACCACGTTTTACGAATGGCAAACATCTTTTCTTTTACTTTTTGTTCAAAGCGCCATACGGCAAATACATATACAGCAAGAGCACCTAGCAATAACCACACGGTCAATTGAAAAAATAATAGCATGTTCTTCTCTCCCATAGACAGATGGATACTTAATTCATTTCTATGGATATGATTGGAAACCCTGCTTCATGAAAAAATGGCTTGCAGGAAAAGGGTGCAGACAAATAAAAAAAGACCTGTCTGACAGGTCTTTGATATTAGATAATCGCATTTAACACAAAGTATATAAGAGCCCCTAGAGTTCCCGAAATCGGTAATGTGATCACCCAAGTGACGAGCATGCGTTTTGCCGTACCCCAGTTTACTCCTTTTACTCTGTGTGCAGAACCTACACCTAGAATAGAAGATGAGATCACGTGAGTGGTACTAACAGGTAAGTGAATAAATGTCGCTCCGAAGATAATAGCTGCACCCGTTAAGTCAGCTGATACTCCGTTTACTGGACGAATTTTCATAATTTTACCGCCGACTGTTTTAATAATCTTCCAGCCGCCAATAGAAGTACCTAGTCCCATTGCAAGCGCACAAGAGAATTGTACCCAGAAAGGAATGTCGTCAGTTGTATGCAAATTACCTGCAATTAAAGCCATCGTAATAATTCCCATCGCTTTTTGCGCATCGTTTGTTCCGTGGGTATACGATTGCAGTGCAGCAGTTAAAATTTGAACACGTCGGAATTGTTTATTTGTTTTTGCGAGATTGTTGTTTCTGAATATAATTTTGATAATGGTATACACGATATATCCCAATACGAAAGCTAGGATAGGTGAAAGCAACAGTGCTTGAATGATTTTAATGAACCCCGAATAGTTTAAAGCGCCAAAACCAGCAGAGGCAATAACAGCTCCTGCAATTGATCCGATCAGTGCGTGCGAAGAACTACTCGGAATTCCGTAATACCAAGTAAGCAAGTTCCAAGTAATGGCCGCAATTAAAGCAGCCAAAATGACGACAGAACCGTTTTGAAGTGTGAAAGGATCTGCGATGTCTTTTGTAATGGACTTTGCCACACCTGTAAATGTCATTGCTCCTAAGAAGTTCATGAACGCTGCCATAATAATAGCATGTCTAGGCTTTAACGCCTTTGTTGAAACCGAAGTGGCAATGGCATTTGCTGTATCGTGGAATCCGTTGATGAAATCAAAAGCAAGTGCACAAATGACAATAAATATGGTAAGGATGAGTAATGTGTCCATGTTTAACTAACCCCGTTACGCATTCTTCATAATGATTGTTTCTAGATTGTTGGCAACACTTTGACAGGAATCAGCAATTTCTTCAAGTGTTTCGTAAATTTCTTTGTATTGAATGACCTTGATTGGATCCGTTTCTTTTCCAAACAAGTTCTTTAGTGATTTACGATAAAGATTGTCACAATTATGCTCGATCTCTTTGATTTTGATTGCGTGTGGTTGAATATCTTTTAAGCGATTTTCAGCCAGTAAATCGATTGTAATTAAAATTTCCTTTGCACATTCTCTGATGTAGTGGCTGAATTTGTCGATATGTTCGTCAGAGCTTGTCATTGAATAGATTTCCATTGTCGCTGAAAAATGCTCAATTCCATCTAAAACATCGTCGAGGCTATTCGTCAATTGAAGAATGTCTTCACGTTCAATCGGCGTAATAAAGGCTTTGTTCAGCTCTTTAATCATCGTATGAACATGATTATCACCTTTTGTCTCATATTCCTTCAATGTGTCAGAAAATTCTTTCAGAGTGGTTTGATTTGTTACTTTATAGCTAACAAAATACTCAGCAGTTTCATCTAAATTTTTAGCAATTTCCGTTAACAAGACGGAAAACTTGTCTTTTTTCCTTTTTAACATGTAAAAACCCTCCATTGTATAAATGAGACAATGCACACATCAAATAATTATATATTCTTTTGTCGAAAAAAAACAGGTGTAGTCGAAAATTTCTTCACTTTTTCTATTTGATCTTATTCTGACCTAAAGATGTGTTCTCAACACACCTTTTTCAGAAAGGAGAAAAGAAATGAAAAAAGCGGTCCATTCTTGGCGCCGCTTAAAGCTTAAGAAGCTGAATAAACTAGTTTAAATCGCTCGCAAACTAGGAGCATGTCTTCTTTAAATTCTAATCCGTACGGTTTGAGTGCTTCTGTGAAAAATGCTTGATGGGCTTTGTACCAATAGTTATAAGAAAGATCGCCTTCGCCTTCTGCTTGGGCAAATGATTCTGGAACCTCATTCATTGGCATGACATCTACATGTGTGATCTCTATGATGGCTTTTGGTTCGTCATGGCTGTCTAAAATGACCGCATATTGTCCTGCCTTTGGAAGCGGCTCCTGTTCCTTTTCGTAAAAAAGGTGTCCAGAACATGTCGCTGTTTTTTTCCCTTGCAGAACAAGGTCAAGTAAATGATCTGGGTCTGCTCCAAATGCCCAAGCGGAAACAGATGCGTCAATTTGTGCGCTTTCTGATTTTTCTTTCCAATAAGTTTCCCAAAATAAGGTGCTCTGCTGATTCATCATTCTTCCCCCTTTGTGATGCGTTTATTATATCGCGAAATCAAAGACATGAAAGGATAGTGTCTTTATCCCTACTTTGTACATGTGTCATATGTTTTGAAAATCCGCTTTATATTTGGTGAATATAGGAAGATATAATGAAAAATTTAGAAATTTTAGAATAATCTATTGTATTCTGGTCAAGAAGTCGGTATGGTCAAAGTAAGAATATGGAAGGGGTGTTGTGTATGAAACGCATTTCTCTAACTATTTTGTCCATATGTCTGTTGGTTTTCTCGTTTTTTCTGCCTGTCAGTCAGGTCACTGCAAACGAAACTCATGGGAATAAAGTAGCTGTTGGGAAGGATGGCATGGTGGCTACTGCCCATCCACTCGCATCAGAAGTGGGTGCAGATGTATTAAAGAAAGGTGGAAACGCTGTTGACGCTGCTGTTGCCATCCAGTACGCACTGAATGTGACAGAGCCAATGATGTCTGGAATTGGTGGCGGAGGATTTATGATGGTTTATGATGGGAAGACAAAAGAAACATCCATCATCAATAGTCGAGAAAGAGCACCACAAGGCGCAACACCAGACATGTTTTTAACAGATGAGGGGAAAGTCATCCCGTTTGCTGAGCGATCCACACACGGTAATGCTGTTGGTGTTCCAGGGACTGTGAAAGGTCTTGAGTCGGCATTAGAAAAGTGGGGAACCCGCTCGATGAAGGAATTGATTAAGCCTTCCATTCAGCTTGCAGAGGATGGATTTGAAATCGATTCTGTTCTGGCAAAAGCCATTGATGATCATCAAGGAAAATTGAAAAAAACGGCCGCAGCGCCAATCTTTCTTCCAGATGATCAGCCGCTCAAAGAAGGAGACCTCCTAGTTCAGCCAGGTCTTGCAAAAACATTTAAGCTCATTGCGAAAAAAGGAAGCAAAGCATTTTATGAAGGAAAAGTAGCAAAGGCACTTGCAAATACAGTCCAGGATTTTGGCGGGACGATGACAACTGATGACATTGGTCGTTATGAGGTCGAGACTGACAAGCCTATCTGGGGAGACTATAAAGGATACCAGCTTGCAAGTATGCCTCCACCAAGCTCCGGCGGGGTGTTTATGCTGCAAATTCTCAAAATACTTGACCACTTTAACCTATCTCAATATGACCTCAAATCATTTGAAAAATATCAGCTACTTGCTGAAACGATGCATCTCTCCTATGCTGACCGTGCTGCATATGCCGGCGACCCCGAGTTCGTAGATGTTCCACTAAAAGGACTATTAGACGATGATTACATTTCAGAAAGAGCCTCTCTTATTCAATTAGATCAAAAGAATCGTAACCCGAAAGAAGGAGATCCGTGGGCGTATGAGGATGAAAAAAATCCATCTCCTATTGTTCCACAGCCTGAAGATAAAACCATTGGTGAGACCACACATTTTACTGTTGCCGATCAGTGGGGAAATGTTGTGTCATTCACGACAACCATTGAACAGTTATTTGGTACAGGGATTCTCGTCCCGGAATATGGTTTCTTCTTAAACAATGAACTAACAGATTTTGATGCAAGACCAGGCGGAGCAAATGAAGTTCAGCCGAATAAACGACCATTGTCTAGTATGACACCGACCATCATTTTTAAAGATAATGAGCCTGTCATGACAGTAGGTTCACCGGGAGGAACGACCATTATTGCTTCTGTTTCACAAACCATTTTGAATTTGCTTGAATATGAGATGGAGCTTCAGGATGCAGTTGAAGAACCAAGAATTTACACAAACAGCCCAACTTCTTATCGTTATGAAGTAGGTGTCCCTCTCGATGTGAGAACAAAGCTTAATGACATGGGACATCGTTTCGGCAATTCGCCTATTGATATAGGAAATGTCCAAGCGCTACTCATTGATCGAAAAGCAGGAACCTTTACTGGAGTGGCTGACTCCTCGAGAAACGGAACTGCCGTTGGCGTCAATTTAAAGCTCTCTGCCCAATAAGAACATTTCCCGGGAAAAGAAGCGCCTCTTGAGGATGGCGTTTCTTTTTTATTTAAATAAATGAAACATAGCTGATCAGAGAGCGGAAGACGCTTCGCTATTTATGAAGTACAGGACTGTATGTATTTCGATGGCTAAGGGCCTTTTTTCCGTATGAATGATAATGTTGTTGCTGACATCAAAGAGCAAGTACTGAGTGATTAGAGAGAGGAAGTCACATTTAATAAGAAGTAGAGCAGAGTTGATGAAAGATGCAGAAGACTGCCTCTTTTTTTATAAAATTTTCCCTAGGAACATTGACTTATAATTTAGAATATTATAATATCTTTACAAAGGTAACAACATTGAACATTTTTCAGGATGTATATATGTAAGCGCTTTATAAAAGGTTCTATTCCAAAATGTTCTTTCTTTTTGTTACATGTGTTCATATTTATACCAAATGAAAGGAGTGGTTGTTTGAACAACTTGTTTGAGTTAGATGAACAACTGATTAAGCTGCAGTACGATGCATCTTCAAGAGAGGAGGTGACCACATATTTAGCAGAGCGATTAGAAGCGGGAGGATATATTAAGTCGAGCTTTTTACCAGCGGTGCTTGAAAGAGAAAAAACATATCCTACGGGCCTTCCACTTGCGACCTTTGGGGTAGCAATTCCACATACAGATCCTGAGCATGTTAACAAACCGGCGATTAGTGTAGCCACTTTAAAGGAACCTGTTATCTTTCACAAGATGGGGAGCCCTGATGAAACTGTGCTGGCTAAAATTGTGTTCGTCCTAGCAATCTCTGAACCTAGTAAGCAGCTTGTGATGTTAGAGAAGCTCATGACACTTTTTAGAAAAGAAGAGGTGATGACGAAGCTGTCTGATATGACGTCGTATGAAGAAGCGGTTGCTGTGCTTCAGAAAGAATTAAACCAATAGCCTTTCGTAAAATAATGTAAGCGCTTTATCTGAAAAATCCAGGAGGTGGATGTATGATCAAGCAAGCTGTCGATTTTATATTAGACCTTGGACCAACTATTATGCTCCCGATTATTATGACGCTTTTCGGTATGATTTTAAGACAAGGCTTTAAGAAATCCTTCCGAGCCGGTATTACGATCGGAATTGGGTTTGTCGGTGTCAACCTTGTCATTAATTTGCTTGTGAGTGGCCTTGGGCCAGCAGCAAAAGCCATGGTTAATTCCCTTGGCCTAAAGCTCGATATTTTGGATGTTGGATGGCCGATTGGAGCGGCTATATCCTTCGGTACACCTGTTGCCCCTTTGATGATTCCTCTTGTGCTTTTGTTAAATGTCATCTTATTGTCCGTTAACTTTACAAAAACACTGAATGTGGATATTTGGAACTTCTGGCATTTGATTTTCGCAGCCTCTGTGACTTACTACGCTTATCATAATATGTTCTTGGCACTTGCTGTTGGTTTGATCGTCTCTGCTATCACGCTTAAATTAGCTGATTGGACGGCACCGACAATCGAACACCATTTTGGATTGAAAGGCGTATCGATGGCTCATGCTGAAACGGTCAACTTCGCACCGCTTATGTATGCGTCCAACCGTATCATTGACAAGATCCCTGGCTTAAACAAAATTCATGCTGATCCAGAAACATTGAAGAAACGTTTTGGTATTTTTGGCGAACCGCTTGTGATGGGTCTCATACTTGGTATCATTATTGGTCTTTTAGGCGGCTATGATGCGAAAGGCGTCATGACGCTTGGTATTCAAATGGCAGCAGTTCTTGTCCTAATGCCAAGAATGGTTGCGTTATTAATGGAAGGTCTTATTCCAATCTCTGAAGGCGCTCGTTCTTATATTCAAAAGCGCTTCCCTGGGAAAAATGTCTATATTGGTTTAGATACAGCGATTGTGATTGGTCATCCGGCGAATATGGCGGTAGCCCTTCTTATGGTGCCGATTACGATTCTACTTGCAGTCGTTCTCCCTTACAATGGCATGCTGCCGTTTGCTGACTTATCAGTTCTACCATTTACAGTTGTATGGGCAGTAGCAGCCGCTCGTGGAAACATTATTCGTGGTCTTATTAACAGTATTTTTACATTAATGATTGTCTTCTTTATCGCAACGAATCTCGCACCGCTTGCGACAACAATGGGGAAAGCAGTCGGGTTTGACTTCCCAGAAGGAGCCAATATGATTTCAGGTATTGACCTTGGTTCCCACGTCATTCCTTGGATCATGGTGAGACTTCTTGATCCGAGCAACCCGTACTTTATTGCAGCCATCATCTGTGCTCTGGCTTATGCGCTCCTATGGTACTGGGTGCGAAATGATATTAGAAAGCAGTATGCGAAAGAAATGGGCTTAGATCAGAAAGATCAATAAAAGAGCTGGAGGGATTCTTATGGCAAAGAAAATATTGGTTTCATGCGGAACAGCGGTTGCAACATCAACGGTTGTTGCCAAAAAGGTCGAAGAGACGTTAAAGGAAAAAGGATATGATGTCGTGGTGGAACAGTGCAAGGCATCTGAAGTCCCGCAAAAAGCGGAAGGCGCCGATTTAATCGTAACGACAACACCAGTGAGTGATACGAAAGGAACGCCTGTGATTCAAACATTATCCTTTTTAACTGGATTTGGCATTGAAGATGATATTGAAAAAATCATCGATCATATTAAGTAAACAATCATTCCATGGAGGAGCTTTGCTTTCCCGGCTCCTTCTATGTATCTGAAAGGAGGACGTCTCATGCAGCATCATGCTTATAGCCGAACGTCTGCAGTGTTGTCTATTTTTCTTCCAGCCGTACTCATCTGTCTGTTTTTTCTTTGGTCTCTTTATACGTTAATGTCAGCAGGGCCTGAACCGTTAGCTGTGTTAGGCGTTTATACGCTGCCTATCCTCATGCTTTCTAGCATCACTGGGCTGAACCAGCCGACAAACGTCATCATTAGTGAAGATAAACTCAAAATCGGAGCGTTTGGCAGATGGCACACATATGCGGTCTCTGATATTAAAGGAAAGCTTTTTATCAAGCCATACCCTCATATCGGAAAAGTCTATGTCAGGGTGGGCCCATCTCGCATATTCGGAGGACGTTACTGGATATCCAGTGAGATGAGTGAGTACAAGCAGCTTGTGCAAACGTTGCAGGATTTTGCGAAAGGTGATGAAAAGGAGGATGCAGCTACATGAAATCAGCTGTCTTTTATTCTTCAGAGGACATTCGGTATGAGGAGCGGAACCGGCCTGCGATTGGTAATGATGAAGTGCTATTAAGAATGCGTGCCTGCGGCTTATGCGGCACAGATATTTACAAAGCAACACATGAGACGGTACCTCCTGGAACGGTACTAGGGCACGAAATCGCTGGTGATATTGTTGAAACTGGAAAGCTTATGACAAATATAAAAACGGGAGACAGGGTTTATGTTGCGCACCATGTACCTTGCTTTACCTGTGACTTTTGTCAAAGGGGATTTTATACAATGTGTCCGCAGTTTGCAGCCACTAATGTAGAGCCAGGCGGGTTTTCAGAGTATATCCGCGTCCCTGCATTACATGTCAAGCACACAATGGGCAAGCTCCCGAATGACGTCTCATATGAGCAAGGGGCGATGGTAGAGCCAGTCGCCTGCTGCCTGCACGGTTTTGAACGAGCACCTGTTCATCCAGGAGATTCTGTACTGATCCTTGGAGCGGGGCAAATTGGCTGCATTCAACTACAGCTTGCCAAACATTACTTAGCTGGGAAAGTGATGATAACGGATGTGAATGAGAACCGGCTGCTGCAAGCGAGAAATTTAGGTGCAGACGTCGCTTTTCATCCAGCCTCTGAGCCGGTGGAAGACCGGGTCATGAGAGAAACAAATGGAAAGGGAGCAGACCTCGTCATTATTTCTGTTGGGAGTAGTGCGCTTTTAAAAGAAGCATTTCAATCGGTAGCGAGAGGTGGAACGATTTTAGTGTTTGCTCATTTTCCAAAGGGAGACGTCTCCATTCCGGCTGATCGATTTTTCCATGATGAAGTGAAAGTAGTAGGAGCCTATTCCTCACATCCTTATCACTACCTCGAAGCCCTTGAACTTCTAAGAGCAAAAGTGGTCAACACAGAAAAGATGGTGACGCATCGTTATCCGTTAAGTCAGCTCCTTCAGGCGATAGAATGCGCAAGGCACCCTGAAGGTGAGAGTGTCAAAATCATGATGTACCCAGATGAATGAGAACCTAGGAGATTGGAAGAGAAAGAGAAGTTCTTTAGAAAAGGGCTTTGCCTTTCTCTTTTTTTCTGATAAAAGATGAAAACGCTTAAAAATGATAGAGAAATGCTTGACTTCAAAGATACTTAAACGTATGATAATTACAAATGTAACATATAAGAACAAATGTAAAGGGGAGAGAAGAAATGCAAAAACAAATCACTTTGCCTGAACAGATTAGTCATGAGAGATTAGCAGATTTATATAAACAAATGTGGTTAGTGAGATATTTTGATGAAAAGGTCGATCAATTCTTTGCCAAAGGACTTATCCATGGAACCACTCATTTATGTGTCGGACAGGAAGCGTCAGCTGTTGGATCAATTGCCGTATTAAAGGACGAAGATAAGATCGTCAGCACGCACCGTGGACATGGTCACTGTATTGCAAAAGGTGCAGAGGTCAATAAGATGATGGCAGAACTATTCGGACGTGAGACTGGCTATTGCAAAGGAAAAGGCGGCTCGATGCATATCGCTGATTTAGAAAAAGGGAACCTTGGCGCAAATGGAATCGTTGGCGGCGGTATCCCGCTGGCAACAGGTGCAGCGCTCACATCTAAAATGAAACAGGAAGGCTATGTCGTTCTTTGTTTCTTCGGAGATGGAGCGACAAATGAAGGCAGCTTTCACGAAGCGCTAAATCTTGCATCCATTTGGGATCTGCCTGTTGTATTCATTTGTGAAAACAATCAGTACGGCATGTCTGGCCCTGTAAAAGAAATGATCAACATTGAAGACATTTCAACAAGAGCAGAAAGCTACGGAATACCTGGGAAATCGATTGATGGAAATGACATGGTCGAGATTATGAACTCAGTAGATGAAGCAGTCAGCCGCGCAAGAGCTGGAGAAGGTCCATCACTTATTGAAATGAAAACGTATCGCTGGAAAGGTCACTCTAAGAGTGATGCGAAAAAATACCGTACACGTGAAGAAGAAACAGAGTGGAGACAAAAAGACGGAATCAAGCGCTTTAAGTCTCTCTTGATTGAACTGAATGTTTTGACAGAAGAGCAGGCAGCGGCCTTGCAGGAAGAAGCGAAGCAGGAAATTGAAGCGTCTGTAGAATTCGCTAAAAACAGTAAAGAACCGTCAATCGATACACTATTAGAGGATGTATACGCCTAATTAGGAGGGGAATCACGTGACAAAAACAACAGTGAGAGAGATTTCATATTTAGAAGCCGTTCGAGAGGCTATGAGTCAGGAAATGAGAGAGAACCAAGATGTATTCATTTTAGGTGAGGATATCGGCGTATATGGCGGTGCTTTTGGGGTCACGCGCGGCATGATTGAAGAGTTCGGTCCGGAGCGCGTACGCAATACACCAATCTCTGAGGCTGCCATCGCAGGAGGTGCAGTCGGAGCGGCTTTGACAGGTATGCGTCCGATTTTAGAGCTTCAATTCTCTGACTTTATTACAATCGCAATGGATCAGCTTGTAAACCAAGCAGCCAAAACACGATACATGTTTGGCGGAAAAGGAAAAGTACCACTCGTTGTGAGAACACCAGCAGGATCAGGAACGGGTGCCGCAGCGCAGCATTCACAAAGCTTAGAAGCGTGGATGGCTCATATTCCGGGATTAAAGGTAGTTCAGCCTTCAACAGCTTATGATGCCAAAGGACTTTTAAAGGCAGCAATGGATGATGACAACCCTGTCATTTTCTACGAGCACAAGCTTTTATATAAAACAATCGGCGAAGTGCCTGAAGAGCCTTATTCGATTCCTTTAGGGAAAGCTGATGTGAAAAGAAGCGGGAAAGACGTCACAATTGTAGCAACAGCGATTATGGTACACAAAGCATTAGAAGCGGCGAAGGAACTAGAAGCAGAGGGAATCGATGTTGAAATCATTGACCCAAGAACACTTGTCCCATTAGATGAAGAAACCATTATCGAATCTGTGAAGAAAACAGGTAAATGTATCGTGGTTCATGAGGCGGTCAAACGAGGCGGCTACGGCGGAGAGATTGCAAGTATGATAGCGGAAAGTGAAGCGTTTGACTACTTAGATGCGCCGATTAAACGACTTGGCGGCCTTGCAGTTCCAATACCATACAACCCGACACTGGAAAAAGCGGTCATTCCACAAGTGCCAGATATTATTGAAGCAGCAAAAGAGCTTGTACGCTCTTAAATAAAGGGGAGAAGATCATGCCAAAAGAGATATTTATGCCGAAGCTAAGCAGTACGATGGAGATCGGAACCTTGCTTCAATGGTTGAAAGAAGAAGGAGATTCGGTTGAAATCGGTGAGCCTCTTTTTGAAATTATGACAGACAAGATCAACATCGAGGTGGAAGCCTATGATGACGGCATTTTTCTAAAGAAATACTACGAAGCTGATGATCAAATTCCAGTCAATGCTGTTATTGGATATATCGGAGAGGCAAATGAACAGGTGCCGAGCGAGCCGCCAGCACAGGCAGATGAGGATTCCTCAGAAAGCAGCGAATCGTCTTCACCAGACTCGTCTTCATCCAGTTCTACTGAAGCCCCAAAAACATCTGGTGAAAAAGTACGTGCCACGCCCGCAGCGAGAAAAACGGCAAAGGATCATCATGTGGCGATTCAAGAGGTATCTGGTACAGGGCCAAAAGGCAGAGTCCAAAAGCGGGACGTCGAGGCAGTCGTTCATTCTAGTGAGAAAGACCAGCGCGTCTCACCGCTTGCAGAAAAAGTCGCTGCTCGTGAAGGAATTGATTTAGCAGCAGTTTCTGGATCTGGCGCTCACGGTAAGATCATGAAGAGTGACGTACAAGCAGCAACGCAAACAAAAGAGGCTTCGCCTGTGAAAACACAAAAATTAGCTGGCATGAGAAAAGTGATTGCTGATCGCATGTCACAAAGTGCCTTTACAGCACCGCACGTCACATTAACAAGTGAAATTGATATGACGAAAGCGAAAGAAGTGCGTCAGCAGTTACTTCCGGCGATTGAAAAAGAGACAGGCTACCGGCTGTCGTTCACAGAAATCATCATTCATGCGGTCAGCCATGTACTCACGCGCCACCCGCAGATCAATATGACATTTGAACAAAATGAGCTCCATTTCCATGAAGATGTACACATTGGTCTCGCTGTTGCAGTGAAAGACGGCTTGATGGTACCAGTCATTTCTCATGCGAATCAAAAAGGATTAAAACAACTAACAAAAGAAGCGAAAGAAATTGGCCGAAACGCACGTGATCAAAAACTACTTCCTGACCAGCTGAAAGGATCCACTTTTACGATTAGTAACTTAGGCATGTATGCCATTGATACCTTTACCCCGATCATTAATCAGCCAGAAGTGGCGATTTTAGGTGTAGGACGGATTCAAGATAAACCTGTTGCAGTAGATGGAGAAATTCAGGTGCGGCCAATGATGGGTGTCAGTTTATCGTTTGATCACCGAGTAGTAGATGGCGCACCAGCGGCTGCCTTTTTAACAGACCTTAAAAAAGTGCTTGAACAACCATTTGAATTGCTAATGTAGGAGATGAATCGGATGACGAAAACGTATGATCTGACAGTCATTGGCGGAGGGCCTGGCGGGTATACTGCCGCCCTTCAAGCGGCTGAGCGCGGACGGAAGGTTGCTTTGATTGAGGAGGATTTTCTAGGCGGTACTTGTTTAAATCGAGGCTGTATCCCTTCAAAAACCCTGCTGAAACATGCAGAAGTCATTGAATCAATCGAGAAGGCGAAAAGCTGGGGAATCGAAACAGGTGACATGATTCTTTCCTTCGATAAAATGAGAAAGCGCAAAGATGACGTCATTGAAAAGCTCAGAGGTGGAATCGCCTTTTTATTAAAGCAAGGAAAGATTGATGTATATAACGGCAGAGGCACAGCGGTGACAAAGCACCGGATTGAGATTGAAAAACAAGATGGATCAGAATCGATTGAAACGAAAGAGTTAATCATTGCTACTGGATCTACACCAGCTATTCCGCCAATACCGGGGCTTAAAGATATTTCATTTGATACAAGTGATACAATCTTTGACATCCCAGATATTCCTGCTTCTGTCGTCATTATTGGCGGAGGCGTCATTGGTCTTGAGCTTGCTTGTATCTTCCAAAGTCTTCAATCAAAAGTCACCATTATTGAAGCGGCACCGTCCATTATCCCACAAGAGGATGAAGAAGCATCTAAGCTGCTAGAAAGAGAACTCAAGAAAAAGGGCATCCATATCGCGAAGAAAACCACTGTGACAGAGGTGACGGAAAGCGAAGGAGTCAAAGCGGTTCATGCAACAGATGATAAAGGGGAGACGCACATCTTTACAGCGGAAAGACTGCTTGTCTGCGTTGGAAGAAGACCGAATGTATCAGCTGTTAACCAGTTTGATCTTCAGCATGATGGTCCGTTTATCAAGGTGAATGATCGGATGCAGACAAGTGCTGAAGGTGTATACGCAGTTGGGGATGTCGCCGGCGGTTATCAGCTGGCTCATGCGGCGATGGCAGAGGCTGCTGTTGCGGTCAGCAATATTTGCGGCGTGCCTGAAAAAATGAATGCTGATATTATGCCTAGATGTATTTATACATTACCAGAGGTGGCAAGTGTTGGTCTTACGGAGAAAGAGGCAAAAGCCAAAGGGCTCAGCGTACAAACTGAACGATTTGATTTAGCGGCAAGCGGTAAAGCGTTAGCGGCAGGTGTTCAAACAGGCTTTATTAAATTGGTGTACGATACAGCATATGGTGAAGTGATCGGTGCAACGATGGTTGGTCCGCATGTCACAGAAATGATTTCAGAAGCTTCTTCCTTTATGTATTTAGAAGGAACAGCAGAAGAGATGGCGAAAATGATTCATCCGCATCCGACCATCTCAGAAGGTTTTTATGAAGCAGCTCTTGATATCGTGAGTAAGCTGAGAAAATAAATGCCAAACAAGGGATAGGGAGGAGATGCATGTGCACGTCCAGCTTCATCAGAAAGCGGCACTTGTGACAGGTAGCACAGATGGATTTGGAGAAGCCATCTGCCTGGCTTTAGCCCAGGCAGGTGCACATGTTTTTTTACACACATTTCATGATGAATCAAAGGCTAGAACCATTTGTGAAGACATTCAAAAAATGGGCGGTCAGGCGAGTATCATCATGAACCCGCTAGAAACGCCGCGTGATGCCACGCGTATGCTGAGGCAAGTGATCGATACATGCGGGAAACTGGATATTTTGGTCAATCAAGCAGCGCAAGGAGCTGAGGCGGAGCTTGATGCCGCTCACCCTAATGAGTGGATGGACGAAGTGGAAACAGCTGTGAATACTGTCTTTCTTTCCAGTCAAGCTGCCGTATGGCACATGGTTGACCAGAAAAAAGGCTGCATTATTAATATATCGTCATCAGGCAGTATCACAGGTGATGGCGGGATTTCACATGCGACATCGAATTCCATGCTGAATGCCATGACAAAAGGGCTGGCGCGAGAATTTAAAGACAAAGGCATTCGGGTGCTCGCCTTATTACCGCCCCCTCTCCATTTGATTCCTAATGCAGAGCAAATCAAGGAGACTGTGGCCCATATGACGGTCTTTTTAAGTACATCATATGGCGCATTTACTGATGGTGCAGCGATTATGCTTGATGGGGGTGAGAGTGCTGGCTAATGATCAAAAACCGGTTCTCATCGTTGGTGGTGCCCAAGGGATTGGAAAGGAAATTGCCGAGCGTTTTTTAAAAGAAGGGCACAGAGTGGCTGTGTCTGATATAGATGAACAAGGACTTTCACTTTTAAAAAAACAGCACTCTGAGCTGATGACATTTCAAGCTGACGTTTCATCGTGGGAAAGTGTTCAGCAGATGATCTCAGCAGCTGAAAGGGAGCTAGGCGGCATTGCTCATCTTGTGTATTCAGCAGGGATGACAAAATCACTTCCTTTTTTAGAAGTCGATTTTTCACTTTGGAAAAAGACACTGGCTGTGAACTTGTATGGTCTTTACTATTGCATCAAAGCGTCAGCACCTTATATATGTGAGCGGCAAGAAGGAAGCATTGTCGTGATTGGATCAGGATCTGCTATCACTGGCTCAGGCGGTGGAATTCAGTATTACGCCTCAAAAGCAGGTGCTTTTGGCCTGATGCGTTCGCTTGTAAAGGAATTAGGGGCACACCATGTGCGTATCAATGTGATTGCACCCCGCGTGATTGAATCTCAAATGCTTGATACGCTCTATCCTACTGAGGTGGAGAAAAGGCAACTACAATCGCTCATTCCTGTCGGGAGATTAGGAAGACCAGAGGATATCGCAGGACTCACTTTATTTCTTACAAGTGAAGAGGGAAGCTACTTGCACGGACAAATTATCCTGTTAGACGGCGGGAGAACGTATCAGCCAAAATATACGGAGGGAAAAAGAGCGGAGAGGTAATCGCTCTTTTTGTCATTTTCATAACAATTGTGCCAATTAGAAACGAATGTTTGGTATACTGGGAATCATAGTATATTAAAAGGATGATGTCACATGCTGAATTGGGAAGAAAGACGACAGCTCGTCAAAGTTGCTCATCTTTATTATACAGACGGGTGGACGCAGCAGGAAATCGCAAAAAAGCTCAATGTCTCAAGACCAGTCATTTCAAAGCTCTTACAAAAAGCAAAAGATGTGGGAATCGTTGAGGTGTACATTAAAGACGAAAGTATTCATACGGTGGAACTGGAAAAACAGCTAGAAACAACTTTTCAATTAACAGATGCTGTCGTTGTCCCAAGCGTCGGGACAATGTCTGAGATGGTGAAGCGGGCAGTCGGTCAAGCAGGCGCCTATTATTTATCTAAAAACATGAAAGACGCGGAGAAAATCGGCATTTCATGGGGAACTACACTGTCTGAGCTTGTAAAGGAATACCCGTTCGAGCGAAGAAATGATGTGAAGGTCATTCCATTAGAGGGCGGAATGGGCAGGCAGGCAGTCGACATTCATGCCAATCAGCTGGCATATGAGCTGGCAAAGAAAATGAATGGCACGTGTTCCTATTTATATGCCCCGGCGATTTTAGAAACAGAAGAATTAAAAGAGCGGCTCATGGCAATGCAGGATATAGAAGCTGTGCTTGAAGAAGGTAAAAATGTAGATATTGCCCTCATCGGTATTGGCAACCCGCATAAAGGTTCAACGTTAAAAACAGTTGGTTACTTAAAAGAAGAAGATTTATCTGGTTTAAGGCAATCAGGGGCTGTTGGTGATATTGGCTTTCGTTTCTTTGACGGTCAAGGCAAACCTGTCCAAGATGAACTGAACCAAAAGGTCATTGGTTTATCACTGGAGCAGTTAAAGAGCGTCAAAACGGTCATCGCTGTTGTAGAAGGAACCCATAAGGCTGAAAGTATTTTAGGGGCTTTAAATGGCGGCTTTATTCAAGTACTGGTGACAGACGAACTAACGGCCGCAGCCATTTTAAAGGAAGCTTCCGTCCAATAAACGGCGAGTACCCATCGAATTGTATAAAAAGAGCAACATCAAACGAGAAAGGAGCTGTGTATCTTGAAGAAAACCGAAATGGAAGCGAACCTACATTGTACTCGGTGCCAAGAAGAGACCCTCCACAGCATCGTTTATGTGAATGATCAGATGAAAAGCGTTGAGTGTACAGAGTGTCATCAGAAGATCAGTGTGAAAGTCGACATCATGAAGGAATTTTACAAAGAAGTATACGAAAAAATTGCGACAAAGCCAAAGCGGATGACGCAGGAATATAAGGCGAATTTGAATGGATTTATCTCAAGACTCCCAATCCGCGTGCTTAGTAAGCCATACCGGCTCATGAGATATTTAAACGAATCATACAAAGTGATTAAGCAATATAAAAAAAAGCAGAGCTGATTAGCGCTCTGCTTTTTTGTGTGTTTTTTTCATATAATAATAAATAGGCAGTCCAGCAATCCCGATCAGCATAGAGATGAGACAGCTTTTCCAGTCGGTGATCATGGTGCTGATTAAGACGAATAAAGAACCGATAATCGCAACGATTGGTGTGAGCGGATAAAGTGGTACGCTATAAGCACGCTCGATTCCTTTGTTTTGTTTTCTCAGTTTAAAGACTGCGAAAAAGGCCATGACATAAAAGATGTAGATCATGAAGATCGAAACCTCTGACAGCTTTTCTGGATTGCTGACGACCATAAACACAATGGCGATCAAAATTTGTACAAATACAGCAATCCACGGTGTTTTAAATGTAGGGTGAATACGTGAGATCGCGTTTGCGAAAGGAATTTGCTTTCGCTCTGCCATCGCGAAAATCACACGTGGGAATGAAAGAACTTTTCCGTTCAAACAGCCAAAGATACTAATGATGATGCCGATACTAATGACCTTACCGCCGATTGGTCCAAAGAGCATTGTCGCAGCAGTACTTGTCGCATTTTCTCCAAGCTGTACGATTTGATCTGCTGGTAACACGTGCAAAAGAGCGACATTAATAAAGAGATAGCAAGCCGTGACGATTAAAATCCCGCCTGCCATTGCACGAGGAAGCAGCTTCTCTGGGTTTTTCATCTCACCGCCAAGTGCTGCAAGCAATATCCAGCCGTCATAGGCAAACAACGTAGCCAAGATCGCTGCACCGAAGTTCATTTGAGCGATGCTATCGTTGACAGCCATAAAAATATTTTCGTTTCCTTTCCATAAGCCAAACACAATAATAGCGGCAATCGGGACAAGCTTTCCGATGGTGGTCAGCCCTTGAACAAAGCCGCCGTATTTTGTTCCCATGATGTTAATTAAACATAAAAATAAAACAGTGATAATGCCAATTGTTGTCGACCATAAAGAAGATAGAGAAAATAAATTAGCTAACAATGAACCAAAATAAAGACCGAGCGCACCGATGATGGCAGGTCCGTAAATGATAATCTGCACCCAGCCGCATAAATAGCCCCAAAACTCACCATACACTTCTTCAAGGTAGGCATACAATCCGCCAGTCCGGGGGATTTGTGTACCAATTTCAGCAACAGTGAGTCCGCCTGCAAGGGTTAAAATGCCGCCTAGCAGCCAAGCGAATAATGCGATATTTGAGCTTCCTGAATAGGAAAGGACGTTGCCTGGCTTCATAAAGACGCCGGACCCGATAATCGTCCCGATGACAAGAGATAGGGCGAAAAATAAGCCGATGTCCTGTTTTAACGCTGGTTGTTCTTTGTTCATTACTCGCGACCTCCTGCATCACTTTCGTACGTTACTGTGACATGTATTTCGTTCATTGTAATACGATTTTAGGAAAACAAGAATTAAAAAAATTTTCTGATTTTCGTATTTGTATTTAAAAGTGTTTGTTTATTGGAGATATCAGGGTGAATGTTTCGTTAAAAACGAACAATAAAAGATTATTTTTGATTTAATGTTAATTTTATCGTTAGAAAGCGAACATCTAGCCAAATGGTTGACTTTTCTTGAAAAATGACCTATTTTATTCATAAGGATATTATCTTGAATTCGAGATATTTAGAAAGAGGAGTGAACGTAATGAAAATCAATGGAATTCACCACGTATCTGCATTAACAGCCAATGCTCAAAAAAATGTTGATTTCTACCGCCAGATTCTTGGCTTAAAACTTGTAAAGAAAACGGTCAATCAGGATGACCCATCTATGTATCATTTATTTTATGGAGATGAGGTCGCTTCACCGGGAACGGAGCTCACATTCTTTGAAATTCCAATGCTCGCTCGTCGTTTGAAAGGAACAAACGCGATCACAAGCACAGGCCTTCTCGTTTCTTCTGAAGAAGCACTTTCATTTTGGGAAAAGCGTTTTGAAGAGACAGACGTACAGCAAGAAACGGCTTCCTTGAGAGGGGGCAGACCTGCCTTGCGCTTTCAAGACCCAGAAGGGCAGCAGCTATTTTTAACAGTAGAACCGAACGCACAAGAAGCAGGCTCACCGCCAGTGCATGATGATATTCCGGCAGAGTTTGCCATTAGAGGTTTGGGTCCAGTGGAATTAACTGTTGCAGAAGCGGACAAAACGATCCGTGTTTTAACAGACATCCTTGGCTTCACCGAAAGAGCGCGTGAACAATCAAATGATGGTGAGATCGTGACCATTTTTGAGTCAGGAAATGGCGGTGCTGGAACAGAAATTCATGTGATCGAAAAAACTGAAGGGCCTTCTGAGCGTTCCGGCAGAGGAAGTGTGCATCACGTAGCCTTTCGCGTGGAAGATGCAGAGGAACTGGAAAAATGGTATGACAAAATATCAAAAGCAGGCTTCACGAACTCTGGTGTTGTGGAACGTTTCTACTTTAAAGCCCTTTACTTTAGAGAACCGAATGGTATCTTATTTGAAATTTCAACAGACGGCCCTGGATTTACAGTCGACGAAGGAGTAGATGAGCTTGGCGATCAATTAGCCCTTCCGCCATTTCTAGAGCACAAACGAGCAGAAATAGAACAAAGATTAACGCCAATTCAGTCATCATAAAAAAGCAGCTCATGATGAGCTGCTCAGCGTATAGACAAACCCCCCGCATTCTTTGTCAGATCTGCAAAGGTTTTCTATCACGCTGAAAAGAAAAAAGGGCTAAAATCATCTTGATTTTAGCCCTTTTTCTTTTGCATTAGGAACTTACCTGCTTAGATTCAGTTTGTGTTAATGTCACCTTCTTCGTTTCTTCTTTTCCGTTTCGAATGAGTGTGATGTTTACGGTGTCTCCAACTTTCGTATTCGTGTATAGTTCATGACGTAATTCACTTCCGGTTTTGATTTGTTTCCCATTGATGGCGGTAATGACATCCTCAGACTTTAAGCCGGCTTTGGCGGCAGGTGAGCCTGCGGCGATTTCTTTGACGTATACGCCTTGATCAAGCTGACTATTTTTGAGGCCGAGTGTTTCTTTCTGATACACGTCCGGGACTTGTTCGAGATCCAGCATGCTGATGCCGATATATGGACGCTCAATCTTTCCTTTTGCGAGAAGCTGATCGGCGATTGGTTTGACATCATTGATTGGAAGAGCGAATCCGATGCCTTCAACACCTGTTTCAGAAATTTTCATACTCGTGATCCCCACAACCTTTCCATCTGTCGTAAGAAGCGGGCCGCCGCTGTTTCCTGGGTTAATAGCTGCATCTGTTTGAATGACATTAATGCTGCTTTCGCCTGCTGATGTGTTCATCGAGACTGTTCGGTCAACACCGCTGACAATTCCTTGGGTCACGGTTCTTGATAGATCTTCACCAAGCGGGTTTCCGATCGCGATAACGGTTTCCCCAGCACGTAGCGAGGAGGAATCGCCTAATGCCGCAACCTTCGTTACGTGACTGCTACTAATTTCTACAACTGCTAGGTCAGTCAGCGGGTCAGCTCCAACCAGTTTACCTTTGGCGGTTTTGCCATCGTGTAAGGATACTGTGAGTTTATTTGCCCCTTCAATGACGTGGTTATTTGTTAAGACATAGGCTTTACTGCCGGATTTTTTGAAAATCACTCCTGACCCTGTACCTGTTTTTTCCTCTTGACTGCTTTTATTTTGCTGTGATTCATCAAAAGGCGTATTGAAATCGCCGAAGCTCGTGTCTGTTTGACTTTGCGCTTGGTAGTTTGTAATGCCGACAATGGCTGGTGATACATTTTCCACCATGCTGGAGATGCTGCTCGATGAATGTGATGTTTGGACGGCGGTTGTTTTTGACGAATTGGCACTTGTATCATTTGTCGATACCACTGCTGAATTATGTGCTGTGTTGTCTGATGCGTGCTGGGCATATGGCGAAAGGACGTACACACCTAACGCCAGCGTACCGCCTACAACACCGCTGACAAATGGCTTAAACCAGCCGTTTGGCTTCTTCTTTCGTTTTTGCGGCTGCTCCGTTGTTTGAAGTTCTTGAGAAGGTTGTTGTTCATTTTTGTGATGTGTCATTCAAATCACTCTCTTTCATCATTTTTTCATGTATGGGTTTAAGGGGTTTTACCTTTTGTTGTGGATACTGACTTGATCGTAAGAAAAAAGTGTGGGATAAAAATGAAAACATTGTGGGAAATTGTTAAAATAAGTAGTGAATCTAAGCAAAATAGAGGAGATTAAACTGTGAAGACAATTGGAATCATTGGATATGGAAGCATGGCTGATATGATGGTGCAAAAATGGCTGGAAAAAGAAGTGCTCTATGCCCATCAAATCATGATCCATACAAGAAGTGAAACGGACCGCCTGCTTCAACTTAAAGACAAGCATCAAGAAATAAACATCTGCTCATTAGAGGAACTTTCTGCGTCATGTGATGTACTTTTTATCTGTGTGCCGCCGCTTGCTGTACTTGATGTACTCGATCAACTGTCTTTAGCAGCTAAATCGGTACATATTGTGTCAGTAGCCGCGGCTGTGACGTTAGACAAGTTATCAAAGCATACGACTCAACCAATATCCAGATACATCCCAACGCTCACGTCAGCTGCTGGAACGGGCGTTTCCCTCGTTGCGCATGGTGAAACTGCTGGAGAGGAAGAAAAGGCGCGTTTGCACCGCCTGCTTTCAGCTTTTAGCATCGTACGTGAAGTTGAAGAAGACAAGTTCGATGCGGCGAGTAACTTGACGAGCTCATCTCCTGGTTTTATCGCTGCTCTTTTTGAAGAAATGGCGAGAGCTGCTGTGAGAAATAGTGAGCTTTCCTTAGAGGAAGCGTATGAATTTTTAACGTATGCCCTTTTAGGCACAGGTCAAGTCCTTGTAGAACGGGGCCTCACCTTTGCTGAAACCGTCGATAGAGTGGCGACAAAAGGGGGCATTACAGGAAAAGGCGCCGAGGTTATTCAAAAGCAGGCACCTCAGATGTTTGATGATCTATTTACACAAACGATGAAGAAATATGAACAGCTGAAATCACAGATTAACGAAGCAGACAAACACCACTAAAGACATAGTTAGTGGTGTTTTATTTGTTAAAAAAATCCTTTGTCATACAGTCTTTTGATCTATAATATCTGAGTCTAATTTCCTTATTTTCAGACATTGTATTGAAAAATCGATCAAGTAATCATATAATTTTTTAGAAAATTTAGAAAAATATACACAAATTTTAAGTTTAATTTAAGGGGGATGGGAATGAAGCTCTATGTATCTGTCGATATGGAGGGGATTACTGGTCTAGCTGATCATACATTTGTCGATGCCCGTCAGCACAATTATGAACGGGGCAGAAAGATCATGACGAGTGAAGTGAATGCCTGTGTGGAGGCACTTCTTCAGCATGGCGCAACCAATATTTTGGTCAATGACAGTCATTCTAAAATGAATAATTTGTTGATTGAAGAATTGCATGAAGAAGCATCTCTTATATCTGGTGACGTCAAGCCTTATTCAATGGTTCAAGGGTTAGATCAAACCTATGATGCTGCTGTTTTTTTAGGCTATCATGCGAGGGCGTCCATGAAAGGTGTGATGTCCCACAGTATGATTTTTGGTGTTAGACATTTTTACATAAATGATCATCCAATTGGTGAAATGGGCTTTAATGCGTATGTTGCAGGCTACTATGGTGTGCCGGTGATTCTTGTTTGCGGAGACGATCAAGCAGCTCTTGAAGCAGAGAAGCTGATGCCTGGTGTGAAAACAGTGGCAGTGAAAGAGACCATATCAAGATCTGCTGTGAAATGTCTCACTCCTGCCAAAGTCAACCAACAAATCTCACAGCAGGTGGAAGCCGCAATGAAACAGATTCATCACATCAAGCCGCTGACGCCTCCTGATCAGCCGCTGCTGAAGATTGAGTTTGCCAATTATGGACAAGCTGAATGGGCGAATTTAATGCCTGGTACTGCCATTATTGAAGGGACAACAACGGTGACGTATCAAGCAGAGAATATATTAGAAGCCTACCAAGCGATGCTTGTCATGACAGAGCTTGCCGCACGTACAACATTTTGTTAAGCGAGGGGGAGACGGCAGATGACCAGCTTTTTGCTCAAGCGTTTTATTGCGATGATTGCCACGATTTTAACGATTACGACGTTAACGTTTATTTTAATGAAGGTCATCCCAGGATCGCCCTTCAATGAAGAACGAAATACAAACGAAACCGTCCAGCGAAACCTCGAAAGCTACTATCACTTAGACGAACCACTGTATGTTCAATATGTCATCTATTTAAAATCCATCGTTACCTTTGATTTTGGTCCTTCCATTAAAAAGCCTTCTGAAAGTGTCAATGATCTATTGGCGAGAGGCTTCCCAGTCTCATTAGAACTTGGTCTTATCTCAATATTGATTGCTGTCATCTCCGGCATCCTGCTAGGGGTCATGGCTGCCCTCCGGCACAATGGCTTGATTGATTATATCGCCATGACCATTGCTGTTTTCGGTATATCCATTCCAAACTTTATCTTTGCTACCTTATTAATTCAGCAGCTTGCTGTGAATTTGAACCTCTTTCCTACAGCGATGTGGACAAGTCCGATGCATATGGTGCTGCCAACCATTGCTCTTGCCGTTAGTCCGATGGCCATTATTGCCCGGTTAACAAGATCGAGCATGATTGAAGTGCTGTCTCAGGACTATATTCGCACTGCTAAAGCAAAAGGACTTTCTCCCTTTAAAATTGTGTTTAAACATGCACTTCGAAATGCGCTTTTGCCTGTTGTGACCATTCTTGGCACACTTGTCGCAAGCATTTTAACAGGAAGTTTTGTCATTGAAAAAATATTTGCGATTCCTGGCATGGGAAAATACTTTGTCGAGAGTATTAACAACCGTGATTATCCTGTCATCATGGGAACCACTGTTTTTTACAGCATCATTTTAATCACACTTCTTTTCATTGTCGATGTGGCGTATCGCCTGCTTGATCCAAGGATTCAGCTGCATCAGAAAGGAGGAAAGGCATGAGTATACATTTGCAGCAGGATCAACCGAATCCGCATCATGAAGTGCCGGACGAATGGTTTTCTCCGAGAGAGCAAAAGAAAACGGAGGCCCATGCCATTAAAAGACCCTCTCTTTCGTATTGGGCAGACACATGGAGGCGACTGAAGCAAAATAAGCTTGCGATGTTTAGTCTATCGGTATTGATTTTTCTTTTTATCATGGCACTATTAGGCCCATTGCTTGCACCTAATAGCGTGACAGAGCAGCGTCTTTCGATGCAAAATCTGCCGCCATCCGCTGCTCACTGGTTCGGAACGGATGAGCTTGGACGAGATGTGTTCACGCGTACATGGTACGGGGCGCGTATTTCTTTATTTGTAGGCGTCATGGCAGCCCTGATTGATTTTGCCATCGGCGTGATCTATGGAGGCATTGCCGGTTATAAGGGCGGGAGATATGACCATGTCATGATGCGAATCGTCGAGGTGCTCTACGGTCTTCCTTATTTACTTGTTGTCATTTTATTGATGGTTCTGATGGGGCCAGGGCTCGTCACCATTATTGTAGCGCTCACTGTCACCGGATGGATTGGAATGGCAAGAATCGTGAGAGGTCAAGTTCTTCAGCTGAAAAGCCAGGAATATGTCCTTGCCTCAAAAACCTTTGGTGCAAAGAGCCTTCGTATCATTCGCCGCAACCTGCTGCCGAATACGATGGGGCCGATTATCGTTCAGATGACCTTAACTGTACCAACCGCGATATTTGCAGAAGCGTTCCTAAGCTTTCTTGGTTTAGGCATTCAAGCACCGTTTGCAAGCTGGGGCGTGATGGCAAATGATGCGCTGCCGACAGTGCTGTCAGATAACGGGCATTGGTGGCGTTTATTTTTCCCTGCGTTTTTTATTTCGCTCACGATGTTTTGCTTTAACAATTTAGGTGATGGCTTGCAAGATGCGCTTGATCCGAAGATGAAGAGGTGATGGCGCTTTGAAAAAAGTTCTACAAATCATCGATCTGCACGTCAGCTTTCGGACATATGGCGGCTCAGTTCGAGCGGTACGCGGGGTGAATGTGGATGTATATGAAAAAGAAACCCTTGCCATTGTAGGAGAGTCAGGCTGCGGGAAAAGTGTGACTTCACAAAGCATTATGAGGCTGCTGCCAGCTTACAGCGCTCATGTTGATCGGGGAGAAATCTGGTTTGAAGACCGAAATTTGCTGTCATTATCTGAAAAAGAAATGCGCGCCATACGAGGTGTCGATATTTCGATGATCTTCCAAGATCCAATGACCGCACTGAACCCAACCTTGACAATTGGTGATCAGCTCATGGAGGCGGCAAAGGAGCATCAAAAGCTGACGAAAAAAGAAGTGACAGAAGCCGCCATTCGGATGCTTGATTTGGTCGGCATTCCGCAGCCGAAGGAAAGGTTAAAGCAATACCCTCACCAGTTCAGCGGGGGAATGAGACAGCGGCTCATGATTGCCATGGCACTAATTTGCGAGCCCAAAGTGCTGATTGCTGATGAACCGACGACTGCACTGGATGTGACCATACAGGCACAAATATTAGAGCTGTTTAAAGAGATTCAGAGAAAAACAGGGGTCACCATTATTTTAATCACACATGATTTAGGGGTCGTATCCCAAGTCGCAGACCGGGTAGCCGTCATGTACGGAGGGAAAATGGTGGAGGTCGGAACGAGGCGAGATATTTTTTACAGTCCGCAGCATCCCTATACAAAAGGACTTCTGCAATCCGTTCCAAGACTTGATATGAAAGATGAACTCATTCCAATTGAAGGAAGCCCGCCTGATTTATTTGCTCCGCCAAAGGGCTGTCCGTATACAGATCGCTGCCCGTCCGCCATGAAGGTGTGTGATCATATCATGCCGCACGAAACGCAGCGGTCACCTACCCACACAGTGCATTGCTGGCTCCAAGATGAGCGAGCGAATCAAACCGTTTTATCTTCAACACAAAGGGGGAGTTTTTGATGAGAAAAAAGGGATGGATCATCAGTATATGTTTGTTCACGATCATGCTGCTCGCAGGATGTACAGCCAATGAGCAAGCAGGGAAAGGATCATCAAGCAATCAGGGTGAAAAGAAAATATTAACCTTAAATAACGAAAATGAACCGACGTCGTTTGATCCGCCGATTGGTTTTAATAATGTATCGTGGCAAGGGCTCAATAACTTAATGGAGGGATTAACGAGACTGAATGAAAAGCACGAACCATCTCCTGCAATGGCGGAAAAATGGGAGATATCAGAGGATGGAAAAACGTACACGTTCCATTTAAGAGATGGCATCAAGTGGTCAAATGGTGATCCAGTGAAAGCGAGTGACTTTGAATATGCGTGGAAGCGGCTGCTTGATCCGAAAACAGGCTCATCTGCATCGTTCCTAGCCTACATGATTGAAGGCGGAGAGGCATTTAACAGCGGAAAAGGAAACAAAGAAGACGTGAAAGTCAGCGCTGTAAATGACAAAACGCTTAAGGTCACACTGGCATATCCGCAGAAATCGTTCTTAAATATGACCGCAAACCCTGCTTTTTTTCCTGTCAATGAACAGGTAGCTAAGAAGGACCCAAACTGGGCAAAAGACGCCAAAACCTTTGTCGGAAATGGACCGTTCAAGCTGACAGAGTGGAAGCATGATGAGAGCTTCACAATGGAAAAAAGTGAGACGTATTGGGACAAAAAAACAGTCAAGCTGGATCAAGTGAAGTGGCTGATGATCAGTGATCGAAACACAGACTATCAAATGTATCAATCAGGAGATTTAGATACTGCCTTTGTCCCAGCAGAGCAAAGTGAAAATCTGCTGAAAAATAAAGATGTACAAATTGAAGACCAGGCTGGATTGTTCTTTTATCGTCTGAATGTGAACATGGAGCCTTTTCAAAATAAGAACATCCGCAAAGCTTTTCAAATGGCGATCAACCCGCAAGATATCGTGGATTATGTAACGAAAAATGAAGAGAAGCCAGCACGTGCCTTCGTCTCGCCAGGCATTCTTGATTCAAAGGGTGAGGATTTCAGAAAAGCTGGCGGTGATCTTGTGAAGAATGATAAGAGTGAAGCTGCGAAGTTATTAGAAAAAGGGCTGAAAGAAGAGAACTATTCAAAACTGCCAGCCGTCACATTGACATACAGTACAAAGCCTGAGAACAAGAAAAAAGCTGAAGCCATCCAGCAGCAGCTGAAAGAAGCGCTAGGTGTAGATGTGAAGCTTGCAAACATGGAAGCCAATGTGTTTGCAGAAGATCAAAAGGCGCTCAAATTCCAATTCTCACAAAGTTCATTTTTAGCAGACTATGCAGATCCAATCAATTTCCTAGAGAGCTTTCAAACAGGGAATGCCATGAACCGGACAGGATGGTCAAACGATACCTATGATCAGCTGATCAAAAAGGCGAGCCAGGAAGCAGACGAGCAAAAGAGAAACAACATTCTTCATGATGCAGAGGCACTTCTCATTGAAGAAGCACCGATTATTCCGATTCATTTTTATAACCAAGTTCATTTACAAAAAGAAGGCGTGAAGGGGATTGTCCGTCACCCTGTTGGGTATATCGATTTGAAATGGGCACAAGTAGATGGAGAGTAATATTAGGATCAAAAGACGCTTTTAGATAAAAGCGTCTGTTCCTTTATTCGTTCATGTTATGAAGCAGAAACCCATAGATTGAAAGAAACAAAGAGAAAGAGGGGATATGGCATGAGCCAGCTTCCAGTGGCACTTCAAACAGGGGATACGGTGGGGATTATTGCACCAGCAAGTCCGCCTGATGAGCTGAAATTAGCAAAAGGGATTGCCTTTTTAGAAAGCCTCGGGCTAAAGGTGAAAAAAGGGAAGTATTTGGGCCGCCGGTATGGATATTTAGCAGGTCATGATCATGAAAGAGTGGAGGATCTTCATCGTATGTTTCAAGATCCAGAAGTGAAGGCGATTATTTGTGCTTGCGGAGGATACGGGACTGGCAGACTTGCGGAAGCCATTGACTATGACCTGATTCGCCGGAATCCAAAAATCTTTTGGGGCTATAGTGATATTACGTTTTTACATACGGCCATCCAGCAGCAGACGGGTCTTGTGACGTTTCATGGGCCAATGCTTTCCTCTGATGTGGGACTTGAGGAGGTCCATCCTTATACGAAAGATACCTTTTTACAGCTGTTCGCACCGAAAGCCTTTACGTATGCGCACCACTTGTCACCCCTTCATACTTTCTATCCGGGCACCGCTTCAGGTGAGATTGCAGGAGGAAATCTTGCCCTCATCGTGACAACACTTGGTACGCCTTTTGAAATCGATACGAAGGGAAAGCTTTTGTTCATTGAAGATATTGACGAAGAACCCTATAAAATCGATCGAATGATGCAGCACCTCACATCTGCTGGAAAATTGGATGATGCGACTGGATTCATCATTGGAGATTTTCATCAATGTGAGCCAAAAAAGAAAAATCAGTCCCTCACATTGAATCAAGTATGGGACACCTATATTGTCCCGCAAAAGAAACCTGCACTTGGGGGCTTCCGGATCGGTCATTCTTCGCCAAACTTTGCCATTCCAATGGGCACGCAGGCTGCATTAGATGCGACAGGAAAAAACCTGCACATTTCTCCAGGCGTTGCAGCGAAAGAGGTGATCAAATGAAAATCGTTGATGTTCGTACATTCAGAATGAGTGTACCGCTAAAAAAACCTTTCAAAACCGCTTTACGAACGGTGTATGACGCAGCATCTCTAATCGTTATCATCACATATGATCAAGGTGACGTCAGCTACGGAGAGGCAGTCCCGACAACAGTGATTACAGGTGAAACGCTGGAAAGCATCGACTATGCCATCTGCGAAGTGATCAGACCGAGTTTGCTTGGAGCTTCCTTGTCAGAATATGAACAAATTTTTTCTCATATGAACAGGGTGCTCGCTTGCAACACAAGCGCAAAGGCAGCGGTTGACATGGCCATTTATGATGGCTTAGCGAAGCAGGCAGGACTTCCGCTTTATCAATACCTTGGCGGATATCGCAGTCAGCTTGAAACCGATTATACGGTCAGTGTAAACCGTCCGCTTGAGATGGCGGAAGATGCGAAGCAATACGCAGCTGAAGGCTTTCAGACATTAAAGATCAAGGTAGGAAAAGATGATATAGATACGGATATTCAGCGTATCAAGCGAATTCGAGAAAAGATCGGGCCGGATATTCAGATTAGACTCGATGCGAACCAGGGCTGGACGTGGAAGGAAGCGGTCGTAGCCATTCGGAAAATGGAGCCACTGAATATCGAACTAGTCGAGCAACCAGTGCCAAAAGAAGATATCGAAGGCCTACGCCGTGTGACGGAGGCAACAGATACACTGATAATGGCAGACGAAAGTATTTTTAGTTTTCATGATGCGATCAAGGTGCTTGAAACGAGAAGCTGTGATTTAATCAATTTAAAATTAATGAAATCAGGCGGCATAAAAGAAGCCCTAAAAATCAATGCACTGGCAGAAGCATACGGCGTAAAGTGCATGATTGGCAGCATGATTGAGTCAAAACTTGGCATTACAGCAGCCGCTCATCTCGCCGCCAGCCAGCCAAATATCACCCGCTATGATTTTGATGCCCCGCTCATGCTAAAAGAGGACATGGTGGACGGAGGAATCGTGTACAAAGGAAAAGATATCTTTTTCCCGCCGCATCATGGGTTAGGCATTCAAGGAGTGAAAGGAGTCTCATGATGATATTTGAATCAAAGGTTGCAGTTGCGAACGTATGGACAGCGCCGCAGTCACCGAGAGAAATCGATCAAAAGGTACTTCAGAGCTCCTTCAAATTCAAAGAGTGGATTGACAAGCAAACATATGAAGAAAAATTGGCTTTATGTGAAGAAAATCTGATCCAGTCGCAAGTACTGCTCGGTGAACGAGTCATTGGCTTAGAAGAAACAGACGGCTGGATGAAAGTCGTTATTCCGCAGCAGGCCAGCCGGAAACACCCACAAGGCTATCCTGGCTATATACCTGCGAACCAACTAAAGCAAGTGACAGAAGGAAGTGCACCAACTATATCTCATATCGTTTGTCAGAAAAAAGCCATGCTCTATCGAAACGGGCAAGCGGACATGGAAATTAGTTTTTTAACAGAGCTCGCAGCTGTAGAAGAAACGAGTGATTGCTTTCGTGTTGTCACACCAGCAGGGACGAGAGAAATCAATAAAGCAGATGTGCATCCAGTTTCATCCATTTTTTCTATGGCCGGCAAAGATGTTGTAGACAAGGGAAAACAATTTATTGGTCTTTCGTATTTATGGGGCGGCATGAGCAGCTTTGGCTATGACTGTTCGGGCTTTGCTTACAGCATGTATAAAGCGTGCGGATATCTTTTGCCGAGGGATGCAAGTGACCAAGCAGTGCAAGGAACACCGGTCGCATCAAGCCATTTAGAACAAGGCGACTTATTGTTTTTCGCCAATGACAACGGAAAGGGAGCAGTCCGCCATGTTGGGATCTACGCAGGTGATGGTATGATGCTTCATTCACCTAAAACCGGCAGAGAAATTGAACTTCTTTCCCTTGCTGGCACTTCATATGAAAAAGAATGGGCAGGTGCAAGACGGTATTTGCCAAGCGAGAGGAGGAAAGGTCATGGCAGTTGAACCACTTTTACAAGTAAACAATCTCAAAAAACATTTTCATCTATCGAAAGGAAGAACGCTAAAAGCGCTAGACGGTGTCTCCTTTCAGCTGAAACAAGGCGAAACATTTGGCCTTGTTGGCGAGTCCGGCTGCGGGAAATCCACACTTGGAAAAGTGCTTATGCGCCTTTATGAACCGACAGATGGAGAAGCCTTGTATGAAGGGAAAAGCCTTCATCACCTTTCACAAAAAGAATCCTTTGATTTTAATCGGCAAATTCAAATGGTGTTTCAAGATCCGTATTCCTCCTTAAATCCGCGGCTATCTGTAAAAGATATTATGCTGGAGCCAATGGAGATTCATAACCTTTATGGGAGTCAAAAGAAAAGGGTTGCCCGGGTGAAAGAACTACTGGAAGCTGTTGGACTTAGCTATGACTTTGCCACGCGCTATCCTCATGAATTCAGCGGAGGGCAGAGGCAGAGAATCGGTATTGCAAGAGCACTCGCCTTAGCGCCGAAATTTATTGTGGCAGATGAACCAATTTCTGCACTAGATGTCTCCGTTCAAGCGCAGGTCGTGAATTTGCTGAAGAAACTGCAAAAGGAGGAAGGGCTGACATTTCTCTTTATTGCGCATGACTTGTCGATGGTCAAATATATTAGCGACCGAATCGGTGTCATGTATTTAGGTCATCTCGTCGAATTGACTAGCAGTGATACGTTATATCAAACACCGCTGCACCCCTATACACAAGCATTGCTGTCAGCGATCCCCATTCCAGATCCTGACGTGGAGGACAAGCGCAAAAGGTTCATTTTAAAGGGAGAAATTCCAAGTCCAGTGAACCCGCCAAGCGGCTGTGTATTTCGAACAAGGTGTCCTGCAGCGATGGATGTGTGTGCTGAAAAAAAGCCAACATTACAAGCAGTAGAAGAAGGGCATGATGTCGCCTGTCATTTATACGATCGGACATAAAAATAGGCAGAAAAAAAGCCAGCAAGTAGACAAACTGTTCTACACGCTGGCTTTTTTAGTGAACGAACGCCTAATCGGCAATGTGCAGCATCTAAAAGAGCCGCCAGATTTAATGATTTCTGAAAAATCCACTTCAATGACAGTGTAGCCGTGAGCGGTTAATGCAGCATTTGTTTCTTGATTGATGGGCAAACTGATCACTTTTTTCTGTCCAATGGATAAAACGTTTGGGCCGAGTGTGAATTGCTCTTGTTCGCTTATTTCAATTAGATGATAATGCATGTTGAGCAGGTGAAGATCCTCTTTTTTGAACGCTTCTGGATAAATCAATATCTCATCATGAGAGAGAATATTCATCACACAATCGAGATGCAAAATGTGAGGAGGAAGATGAATGGGAATGATGTCATGATCCGGCAGTTCTTTTTTAAGCTCATGAATAGCGGCTGGATTTGTTCTTTTGCTCGTTCCGACAAATACGCGTCTTTGATCCACAAGCACATCGCCGCCTTCAATCGTTCCATTTGTCAGGGTAACAGTCTTCAACCCATTTCCCTGTGCCCACTCTTTTAACAATTGTTCTTCTCCTTGCCTAACTGGAGCGGCCATGCTTGAAACAAAGAGTGTATGTCCAATCGTAAACCCAATATCCCGGGTAAACACTTGTTCAGGAAAGCGGTCATTTGCAGGAAGCATAATGGGGCGTACTTGATGGTCTTTTAGGGTTTGGATCAATTGCTTATGTTGAGTAATGGCTTTCATTTGAGAAATATTTTCTCTTGCAAAATGTTTTTGGGTTTCGTTGATGATCTGTTTGATTTCCATATAGATGGGACTGCATAAAAGGACTTCTTGTAAATCGTCATATTCACTCATGCATTGCGGCATTTTGTGTATTTGTTCTGCTCTCATAGAATCCATCAAATGGCCTCCTTGTTTGTTCATAGTTCTATTATTCCTCGTTCTAGTCATAGTTGAAACATTTCCGAAAGAAAATCTCTCACAGGAGACTAAAGCAAAATGTTTAGACAAACCTAAAAGAATAGTGTTTAATAAAAGTCGTTCCGCATTCACGAAAACAGCAAGAAGGAGCTATGATGATGAGTGAAGAAAATTTTAAATACTGCAAGGAATCAAAAGTTGTCAAAACCAGCAGGGTATTCCCTCTCGATACGAATAATCACCAAACCTTATTTGGCGGAAAATTAATGAGTTATATAGATGACATTGCCTCCATCTCGGCAGCAAGGCACAGCCGATGTGAAACGGTCACGGCATCAATGGATTCAGTTGATTTTTTAGAGCCGATTGGACAAAAGGAGTCGGTATGTTTAGAGTCCTATGTCACATGGGTGGGTACGTCTTCTATGGAAGTGTTCGTCAAGGTCATCAAAGAAAACTTGATGTCTGGAGAGCGCAGACTCGCAGCGACTTCATTTCTTACCTTTGTGTCGTTAGATGACAATGGGAAGCCTAAGAAAGTCCCACAAGTCATGCCGGAAACAGAGGAAGAAATCATGTTGCATCAAACCGCAAAACAGCGGGCTGAAGAAAGAAAAAGCCGCCGAAAGCATAGCAAGGCACTGGCTGACGCACTTGGGACAGATAAACCATGGGCGTAAAAATCACCCTTTAAGCGGTGATTTTTTTCTAGAACGGTATCTTGCATGGCAAGATAGTGTGTGGTAAGATGATGCTATCTTGTGATGCAAGGTACTGGAATCGGAGGAACAAAGATGACAACATCCACACAAATGCTAAAAGGAATTTTAGAAGGCTGCCTGCTGTCGATTATTTCAGAGGGTGAGATTTATGGATATGAAATGACGAAGAAGCTCGCTCATTATGGATTTGATCAAATTAGTGAAGGCAGTATCTACCCGATTCTGCTGCGTATGCAAAAGGAACAGCTTGTGACCACTGTCACAAAAGCATCAGCAAGCGGGCCGAAAAGGAAATATTATACGCTCACACAAGCTGGAGAACAAGCGCTCACAGAGTTTATTACCCGCTGGAGTGAGCTTTCAAAAAATGTGAACTGTTTACTACAAAAAGGGAAGTGAGATTATGGTATCAAAAGAAACAAGACACATCTTACTAGAGCTGAAATTTTATCTCATATCAATGGGGAAAAATGAGGACGAAATTGATGAGCTGATGGATGAGCTAACGA
This sequence comes from Bacillus sp. FSL K6-1145, assembly GCF_038003425.1. NCBI lineage: Bacteria > Bacillati > Bacillota > Bacilli > Caryophanales > Bacillaceae > Bacillus > Bacillus sp. FSL K6-1145. The sequence continues at coordinate 1,253,982 of NZ_JBBOPC010000001.1, forward strand.
CACATGCGGTTGAGGCTGAAAAAGATGGCAAAACAGGGGAGGCTGTGTTTGGCGGAGATCCGAGGGGCTATGCTGATGAACTCGCAAAAGAGCTGTCAGGAAACCATAAAGACTGGGTTCCTTTCGTCAGTGCCTTCTTAATTGGTTCACTCTTTTATATGATTTTATCAGATGCGATCAGTCAAAGCTTATCCTATTCTTGGTATGCGTTAATTGGCTATCCGCTCGTTTTAGTAGCCAATGTCATCATGATTATTGTGATGTTTAGAGCGTCTGCCTTTCAGACAGGCGGCCGGGCATTTCTTTATTTTTGGATCTTAGGAATCTTTCAACTGACTTCAATGGTCACAATCAAACTATTGGATCAAAAGCTCGGCACACCATTACTTGTGCTGACCTCAGGTCAAAGATTGGGCGTCATCCTGCTTATGCTGTTATGTATCATTGTCTTTAATGCAATCTTAAAGGCGAATGTCGTTTCATTGATACCGGTTATCTTCTTCGGACCGCAGCTCATATTCGAATGGCTTGGCTGGACATCACCAAGCGTGCTTCTCATGCAAAGTCTACTATCGGTTGTGATCGTAATAGGGCTTATGCTCATGGTCTTACGCCGAGCGAACAAGAAAAATGAAAACACGATGTAAAAAATAGAGCACATCCATCCGGTGTACTTTTCTTTTTCTAAAAAAATGTAGAAATGGTAGCGTATTTTTCATTACAATGGGAAGAGGACAAAAATGAAAAGGGGTTCTATGCTTGGCTATTTTATGGGGATATGTACTTGTTTTTGTATTGGCTGCTTTGCCTTTTTTTGAAGTGGTTGGTGTTGTTCCACTGGCCATCTTAGGTGGACTGCATCCTGTGACAACGGCTGTAATCGGATTCATCGGCAACTTTCTCACAGTCTTGCTCCTCATTGTTTTCGTAGACCGCTTCAAAGCATGGCGGTTGAGGAGAAAAGAGGACAAAAGTAATGAAAAAGGAGAAAAAAAGCAACTGCGAGCCAGAAAAATTTGGGAACGATATGGTCTCCCGGGATTAGCGCTTATTGGTCCTTTTATCATCGGCAGTCATCTAGCGGCATTTATGTGCATGAGCTTCGGGACGAAGAGAAAGCAAGTTGCGGTGTGGATGACAGTCAGTTTAATGATGTGGACGGCGCTAGCAGCTAGTTTAACCGGTGCGGGAATCCATTACTTTGCCCCAGATTCAAATGGATTGTTCGGTGATATTTTTAATCAGTAAGTGAGGGGGGATCATAAATGAAACTTCAAACACGCACAGTGCTTGAAACAGAGCGCCTTAGACTGAGAACGATGAATGAACATGATGCACCATTTTTATATGACATGTTGTTCCAAGATGAAGAAGTAATGAAGTATTATCCTTCTTTGAAGGATGAGCAGCAGACGAAAGAGTGGATTGCATGGAATCAAAAGAATGACCGTATGTATCATACTTCTCTCTGGATCATTGAAGACAAAGAAACGAATGAACCACTTGGACAAAGCGGGATTGTTCTGCAAAACATTGAAGGACAAACAGAACTTGAAATCGGCTACATGCTAAAAAAAGCAGCGTGGGGAAATGGCTATGCTGCTGAAGCCGCAAAAGGCTGTCTCACCTATGGTTTTGAAGAAATGAAGGTCAGACGAATGGTGAGCTTAATCCGCCCAGACAATGAAGCATCGGTAAAGGTCGCTTTAAAAATGGGCATGAAAAAAGAAAAAACCATTTCAAAATGGGACCAAATCATTGATGTATACAGCATCACCCGCAACGAAGAAAACGGCTCGCTTACAAAATAAGCAGAGCCGTTTTTATTTTATATCCGCTGTTCTAGCTGAAGTAAATATTTCTTACGTTCAACCCCGCCGCCGTAGCCGCCAAGCTCACCACTTGTTTGAATGACGCGGTGGCATGGAATGATGATCGCCAATTGATTGGCACCATTTGCATTCCCTACCGCCCGGACCAAATGCGGATCGCCCAGCATCACAGCAAGATCTCGGTATGAACTTGTTTCGCCTGATGGAATGCGTGTGAGCAGGTCCCACACCTTCATTTGAAAAGGGGTGCCATGCATGGAAAGTGGTACGGTAAACTGCGTCAGTTTTTTCTCGAAATATAAGGTCAATTCCTTTACCAATTGTTGGTGGACGTTTGTTTCCCCAACTAAAATACGCGCATGATGCTTTTTTCTCATGTTCTCAATTTCCTTTTCAAGTCCCCGCCTGTCCATAAATTCCAGTAAATACACATGCGCGGCATCTGTCACGCTGATCATGCGTCCAATCGGTGTGGAAATAAAATTAGCGTGGAGAATCTTAGTCTGCGCCTTTTTAGGGGGATTTCCCATGATTTTCGTAAAGGCATCATTGAAGGCACTCGAAGAATCATAGCCCAAGGCGACCTGCTGATCAATCACTTTTTTTCCATTCATAATTTCTTTAAAGGCAAGCCCCATTCGGCGTGATCTCGCATATTGAACAAAGGTCATGCCGTAGATTTCTTTGAATTTCCGCCGGGCCGTTGCAGAGTGAATCCCTAACTCGCGAAAGTCCTCTTCTTTCCAGCGTTTTTCAGGATGTGTTTCAACTGCTGAAACGAGTGTTTTGACTTCTTCTGGAATGCTGTTTGGATAGGTTAATGGAGTGCAGCGCTTGCACGGACGATACCCTGCTAGCAGTGCTTCCTCTGCTGTAAAGAAAAACTCACAGTTCTCATATTTTGGTTTTCTAGCGGTACATGTGGCATGGCAGAAGATACCGGTCGTCTTAATGCCGGCGAAGAATGTGCCGTCATATTGCGGATTCTTGTCAACCAGTGCTTGATAAAATTCATGTTTCTGTTCGTCGGTTATCATCATACGATCCACCTCTTGGTTTCATTATTTGGGCCGATACAACGGATGATCTATAAATGCAGCATCCTAAAGTTGAACGTTCATCACATCAATCTGAGTTCATTATACCAGCGATATGATCGTTCCTTTAACGTCTGAGCGTGTCTAACTTGGTCCTTCTTCCATATTTTTTCTGTTTTAGTTCATATACTTTAGTTGTTTCTGTTTCATTTCTTCATAAAATGTTTCAACTTCTTGTTCGTAAAGAACGGTCTCCATGTCCTTGTATTTACGCTTGATCGTCAATGTAATAAAAAATAAATGGATTGTCATATACGTTCATTTCCCTTCGGTTAGCAGCACGCAAATATCCCGCAGATCTTCTTTATCAGTTGATCTGTTTCTAACACTTAGTATACGCCGGTCCGAAATCATTTCTTTCGAAAAATGAACAAGTATATTTGAAGAGGGAGAGCAAACTGGTAGACCGGCATATTGGGGTGTGATAAGATTTTTAATACAGAATCTGCTCTAAGTCAGGTCTGTTTATCATGAATTGGTTTTCTAGGGTTCCGTGCGCTGGCGCAGTCTGGACCGAGAGAAAACACATAGGGTCTTAGAAGAGGCCATATGGACACGGAGGGATAAAAGCCCGGGAGATTTGATCAAACGATCGATTTCCAGGCTTTTTTTGTTGGTTGGAATCGTTCAGAAAGGAGAAGATCAGATGAAATGGGGAAATGTCTTTATTGCGGCCATCTTTGAAGTCGGCTGGGTGATGGGGCTGAAATATGCCCACTCGCTCATAGAATGGGGCGCAACCATCGTTTGTATTATCGTGAGTTTTTATTTACTCCTGAAAGCAACAAGTGTACTCCCAGTTGGCACACTTTATGCCGTTTTTACCGGGCTTGGGACAGCAGGAACCGTCGTCATAGGCATGGTGCTTGGTGAGCCGGTTCAGCTTGTCAAACTGCTTTTGATTGTCATGCTTTTGTGCGGTGTATTAGGACTGAAGCTGACAACAGGTGAAAAGAAGGGAGAGGCTGAATCATGAGCTGGCTTTTACTTATTGGAGCAGGCATCTTAGAAATGTTTTGTGTGACCATGATGAACCAATTCCAAAAAGACAAGCATGTCAAATGGATTTTATTCATTGCGGCTGGCTTTTCGATGTCCTTTCTGATGCTGTCTCTTGCGATGAACACGATTCCGATGGGAACGGCGTATGCCATTTGGACTGGAATCGGAGCTGCTGGAGGCGCCATCGTCGGTATGCTGTTTTACGGAGAATCGAAAGACGCAAAACGTATTTTCTTCATCGCACTGATTTTATCTGCGGCAGTAGGATTGAAAATCATTGAATAAGAAAAGGCTGGCAGATAGATGCCAGCCTTTTGTTACATCGAATGATGATTGGAATCGTTTTCATTTTTGCGGTAAAGCTGGCTCACAAGCAGAAAACACACACCAAATGTGAGAAAAGGAATGAGTCTTTCACCGGCTATAAAAAGGAAAATACCTGTGATTAGACAAATGATGCCGAGCCAAAAGCTCACTTTTCCAAACAAAGTCATACTTTTCATCTCCATCACTCCTTTTATGATAAAAGGTCTATTCACATTATATCACGATAGGTGCAGAATTGAATGAATATTCAATGAAAAATAGGGCTCTACATTGCTTTTTCTCTTTCCAGTCCAGTATAATATTTCATTAGAATGAAAACGTAAATGAGGTCATGATACATGAGAACTTTGATAACAGAGAAACTTGAATTACACAGACAAAAGCATGAGCAAAAAGGAAGATTGCTTGTCAGCTGCCCGGATCAGCCTGGAATTGTATCAGCTGTCTCTTCCTTTTTATTTGAGCACGGAGCAAATATCATTGAATCCAGCCAATACACAACAGATCATGAAAGCGGCCGGTTCTTTTTAAGAATTGAATTTGATTGGAAAGACATCTCGGCAAATATGGATCAGCTGAAGCAGCAGTTTGAACCAATTGCAGCATCTTTTCAAATGACGTGGAGCATGTCGCGTGCAAGTGAGCTGAAAAAGCTGGCAATCTTTGTGTCAAAAGAGCTTCATTGTTTACATGAGCTGCTATGGGAATGGCAAAGCGGCAATTTGATGGCTGAAATTGCGGTCGTGATCAGCAATCATGAAACGGCAAAAGATACAGTAGAAGCGCTTGGAATTCCGTTCCATTTTGTGAAGGCGAACAAAGACATTCGCAAAGAAGCGGAAAAACAGCAGCTCACATTATTAGAAGAGTATGATATTGATGCCATTGTGCTTGCTAGATACATGCAAATTTTAACGCCTGGATTTATAGAACAACACCCGAACAAAATCATTAATATTCATCATTCCTTCCTGCCAGCGTTTATCGGTGCGAATCCATATAAGCGTGCATATGAGCGAGGAGTCAAATTAATTGGCGCAACCTCTCATTATGTGACCAATGATTTAGACGAAGGACCGATCATTGAACAGGATATTGAGCGTGTAGATCACAGGGATGATGCGGAAGCTTTAAAAAATATTGGCCGAACAATTGAGCGGAGTGTGCTTGCACGTGCCGTCAAATGGCATCTAGAAGATCGAATTATTGTGCATGAGAATAAAACGATTGTATTTAATTGACCGCTTGACTTTTCCTTAGCAATTGGTGATAATATAAAAAAATTAACGAGCGTTGAAAAGGAATAGTAAGCAGGAACTGATGCGTAAAGAGAGCAAATGACATGCTGAAACATTTGCCGCAGACAGCTGCTGAACCTGCCCTTTGAGCCTTAGAGGAAAAATCTAAGCGCGTGCCTGGCGTTACAGGAGTTGAGTGGAATAAGCTAGAAGTATGCTTATTCAATGAAGGTGGTACCACGGAAAATCCCTTTTCGTCCTTTACATAAGGAGAAAAAGGGATTTTTTTGTGCCTAAAGGTATAGCGGAGGGAATCAATAATGAAAAAGCAAAGGATCGTCATCAAAATTGGCAGCAGTTCATTAACAGAGCAAAAAGGAGCCATTGATGAACAAAAAATGCAGGATCATGTGAAAGCGATAGCAAAGCTGAAAGAGGCTGGGCATGAAATTATTTTAATTTCATCAGGAGCCGTGGCAGCAGGGTTTGGCAGCTTAGGGTATCCATCAAGACCTGTGACCTTAAAGGGAAAACAGGCAGCAGCAGCCGTTGGTCAGGGCTTATTAATGCAGAAATATACAGAACTATTTTCACACTTTCACATGACACCTGCACAAATGCTTTTAACCCGTAATGACTTTTCAGATCGAACAAGATATCGAAATGCTTATGCAACGATGATGGAGCTGCTAGAAAGAAAAATTTTACCGATCATTAATGAAAATGATTCTGTCTCCATTGAGGAGCTTACCTTTGGTGATAATGACATGCTGTCAGCTCTTGTCAGTGGATTAATTCATGCAGACCAATTGATCATCTTAACAGACATTAACGGTATTTATAATGCAAATCCAAATGAGCATCCTGAGGCGAAGCGTTTTGATGTACTAACACACATTTCAGAAGAATTGTTTTCATATGCGAAGAGCACAGGCTCAAAAGTGGGAACAGGCGGGATGAAATCAAAGCTGTCTGCTGCACAAACGGCACTTTCACTAGGCGTGAAAGTCTTCATTGGTACAGGTACTGGTGAGGATAAGCTGCTTCATATTCTAGCGGGTCAAGGAGACGGAACGTATATCGGAGAACAGGACTTATCAGCTGTTAACAACCGCCGTCAATGGATTCAATTCCATTCACCCGTTTCTGGGAAAATTATGATAGATGCAGGAGCGGAAGCGGCGATTTTGCATCATGGCAGAAGTCTTCTTCCAGCTGGCGTCATTGATGTCGCTGGTGACTTTTCTAAAGGAGAGGTCGTTGAAGTCGTCGGTCCGAATGGGCTAGTAGGTAAAGGACAAACCTTGTACGCATCCGATGAGCTTCTCAGTATTAAAGGAATGCGAAGTGATGAGCTTTCAAATGAGAAGCCTGAAGTCATACACAGAGATCACTGGGTACAGCATGTACAAAACTGAGGAGGGAATACGATGAATGAAGTTCTTGAAAAAGCAAAAAAAGCAAGTGTAGCCAAAGATCAGCTGCTCCTAAAAACGACGGAGCAAAAAAATGCAGCTTTACATGCCATCGCAACGGCACTTAAAGCATCTTCCGCTTATTTACTCGATGAGAATAAAAAGGATGTGCAGGCTGCAGAGGAAAAGCAGTTCACGCCTTCTGTTATTGACCGGATTAGACTCACGGAAGAGAGAATTGAAGCCATCGCAGACGCGACCCTTCAACTCATTCACCTAAAAGACCCAATTGGTGAAACATTAGAAACCATTCAAAAAGAAAACGGTCTGTACATCGAAAAGGTGCGTGTGCCTCTTGGAACGGTTGGAATGATTTATGAAGCAAGACCAAACGTGACTGTAGATGCTGCCACCCTTTGTTTGAAAACTGGGAATGCTGTTATTCTTCGCGGGAGCTCCTCTGCCATCCATAGTAATAAAGCGATTGTGAAGGTGATCCATGAAGCGCTTCACACAACGGATATTCCAGTAGACAGTGTGCAATTGATTGAAGATACAGGCCGTGAAACGGCGAAAACGCTGTTCACTTTAAATGAATATCTGGATGTCCTTATTCCGCGCGGCGGGAAAAATTTAATTGATCTTGTTGTGAGAGAGTCTACCGTGCCAGTGCTTGAGACAGGTGCAGGGAACTGTCATATCTACATTGATGAAACAGCGAAAAACGAAATGGCTGAGCAGATTGTGCTGAATGCAAAAACCCAAAGGCCGTCTGTTTGCAACGCGATCGAGAGCATTGTCATTCATGAAACATGGGCAAAAACATATGGCGCTTCGTTATGTGAAGCCCTTCATGCAAATGGGGTAGAGATACGGGGCGATGAAGCTGTATGTGCTCTTGCGCCAAGTGCTTCATTAGCGACCACAGAGGACTATGAAACAGAGTTTTTAGCGCCGATTGTCAGTATTAAAATCGTAGCCAATATAGAAGAAGCGATTCAGCATATACAAACGTATAGCTCCAAGCACTCTGAAGCGATCATTACGGAAAATGATCAAAATGCGTCACTGTTCTTAAAAGCTGTCGACGCTGCCGCTGTCTATCATAATGCCTCTACTCGGTTCACAGATGGCTTTGAATTTGGCTACGGAGCAGAAATAGGGATTAGCACACAAAAACTGCATGCAAGAGGACCTATGGGTCTGCCTGCCTTAACCTCTGAAAAGTTTGTCATTCGCGGTCAAGGACAAATAAGAGAATAACGAATTCAAAAGAGAGTCTTGTGACAAAAGGACTCTCTTTTTCCTTTCATTTTTGTATTTCTTCGGTCAAGTATGATAAAATATGGTAATGTTTTATATTTTGAGAAGATTGGAGAAGGCAACGTATGGCGAAAATCATTCCCTCTTCGGATATTGGAGTGAAAATCAACAAGTGGTATGAATTAATCCGCAGATTTGATTCAGAACAAGCAGAACAACTAAAGCAGGAAATTCGCACCTCTCTTGATTCAATGGAAGAAGATCAGAATTTGCTTCTCTATTTTTCTTTAATGGAATTCAGACATGAGGTCATGCTCGATTATTTAAAGCCATTAAAGGAAGGAAAGCTTCGCGCCAACTTTTCCGAGCTTTCGAAAGAAATAGATGAGCATCAAACACATGTCACAGGCATGCTTGAATACTACTATCATTTTTTCAGAGGCATGTATGAATTTGGCCGTAGGCAGTATATTGCTGCCATCTCGTCTTATCAAAAGGCAGAGCACAAGCTTTCTTTTGTGTCAGATGATATTGAACGTGCGGAATTTCATTTTAAAATGTCAGAAATATATTATCACATGAAACAAACACATATCTCGATGCATCATGCCAAACTGGCGCGAGATGTCTATATTCAGCATGAGCTATATGCGCTTCGCACGATCCAATGCGAATTTATTGTGGCAGGTAATTATGATGATATGAGAAGACATGAAAAGGCATTACCACATCTCGAGAGAGCGCTTGCGAGATCAAGAGACTTTCAAAATGTGCGTTTTATTGCTTCCTCTTTGTTTAATATGGGCAACAGTTATTACCGAATGGGCGATCTTGACCGCGCACTCGTACTAATGAAAGAATCCATCTCGTTATTTGACCAAAATCAATCCGATCACCTTCGTCGATCCATAGACCCTCTTTATACAGCCGCTCAGATATTATACAAACAAGGTAAACACGAAGAAGCCTTACACTACAGAGAAGAATGTATGAAGCGAGCAGAAGTACTTCAAGATGACATTCATATTCAAAAGACGATATTTTTAGAAGCATTGTATTTAAAGCAAGATGCGGAGCATATTAAACGAATTTTTCATTTTTTAGAGTCTGCCTATGCATATCCAGATATAGAGGAGCTGGCATTAGACACCGCAAAGTATTATAATGAAATGGAAGATTATGAAAAATCTTCCATGTTCTACGGAGAAGCGGAACATGCTCGAATCTATATTCAGAGAGGGGATTGTTTATATGAATTTTAAAAAATGGGCAGTCGTCTGTACAAGCATCACCATCCTGGCGTTATGGCTGGCAGCAGCAAATGCCGACCCGGATAACAGAAATCATACGCTACAACAACCAAATGCGCAGCAAGACATCATCTAAAAGCCCTTATTAAGGGCTTTTTTTACTGTTTACATAAAATAGAGGAGAAAGGAAATCTTAAAAAAAGAGTGTGTATTCGTTGACTCTTGAATTTTAATTGTGTACAATTCAATTGTAGAAAATATTATTGGAGAGAAAGAGGGTTATATACATGTCAGAAGTTTTATTTACTGCAACGGTATCAGCTGTAGGAGGAAGAGAAGGAAAGGTTGTTTCAACTGATGGTGTGCTTGAGCATGATGTAGCAATGCCTGGAACACCAAGAGCGAAAAAAATTGAAAAAGCAACAAATCCAGAGCAATTATTTGCAGCAGGCTACTCTGCATGTTTTGATTCAGCCCTTCAAATGGTCGCAAGACAAGAGCGTATCCGTTTTGAAAGTGAAGTAACAGCACATGTGAGCTTAGTAAAAGACAGTTCAGATGGCGGCTTCAAACTAGGCGTTAAGCTAGAAGTAAAAGGAACTGGAATTGAGCAATCAGCATTAGATGAGCTTGTTCATAAAGCACACGGCGTATGCCCATATTCAAAAGCGACTCAAGGAAATATCGAAGTAGAATTAGTAGCTGTCGCACAATAATTGATATCATAAAAGGCTGAGGGAATGTTCCCTCAGCCTTTTGATTGTGTTAATTTTTGCAAAAGCTCATGCAAAGAGGCGCGCAGCGTTTTTAACTCTTCTTCCGATCTGCCTGTCCCAGACAGCATCTGAAATGGAATTGCAGTAGCCTTCTCTTTTAGTTGCTCGCCATATTCCGTTAAACGAATTTGCACAGAACGTTCATCCTCTTTCGAGCGCTCGCGGATGATGAGTCCGTTTTGCTCCATCCGTTTCAGCATAGGTGTGAGTGTACCGGAGTCTAAATATAAAAGCTCTCCCATCGTTTTCACATTTAATGTCCCATGCTCCCACAATAAAAGCAGTGCCAAATATTGCGGATACGTAATGTCTAACTCTTCTAATAACGGTTTATACTGCTTCGTCATCTCTCTTGAACTTGCATATAACAAGAAACAAAGCTGATTTTCCAGCTTCATATGCTCGAATTCATTTGTCATGTCAGTCACCAACTATTTTTTGTCATACTTATCATTGTATAAGATTTTCTTCTTTTTTAAAATAAATACAGCCCAAAAACGAAAAAATTCTTTAATGTGCGATAAATGTTTGAGAAATGGATAGAACGTGAAAGGAATAAATAGATAAAGGAGGAGATGAAGATGAAACCATTATTCACAGCAAAAGTAAAGGCACAACATGGAAGAGCTGGACATGTTCGTTCAGAAGATGGTGTGCTCGATCATAACATTGTCATGCCTAATGCAAAGAAAGACGGAGAAACTGGTACGAATCCAGAGCAATTATTTGCAGCGGGCTATGCAGCTTGTTTCGGAGGGGCACTTGAACAAGTAGCGAAAAAGCAAGGGGTCAACATTGAATCAGAAGTCGAGGGACATGTCAGTCTTTTAAAAGATGAAAGTGATGGCGGATTTAAGCTTGGTGTCAAGCTGATTGTATCTGCAAAAGGCCTTGACCATGACAAGGTGAAAGAGCTTGTTGAGGCTGCGCATGAATTCTGTCCATATTCAAAAGCAACAAGAGGGAACATCGAAGTAGAGCTTGAAGTGGCTGAATAAAAAAGGTCCTCTATCACGCTGAAAAAAAGAAACACCTGCTGATGAGCGCAGGTGTCTTTTTTTAATATTCTTTCTTTTGTTCGTATGTTTCCCATGCTTCAAATGGTGCAAGGGTTTTTTGAAGTGTCAGCTGATAAAATGGAATATTTCTTGATTCGTAATCTTTATTGATTTCTTCATAAATAAACGAGTCATCAAAACCAGAAACTGCTGCATCCTGATGTCCAGCAGCAAAATAGACCGCTTTTGGTCTAGCCCAGTAAATAGCACCAAGACACATCGGACAAGGCTCACAGCTTGTATATAAAATACAATCTTCTAATTGGTATGTATTCAGCGTTTGGCACGCCTTTCGAATGGCTGTGACTTCAGCATGTGCGGTTGGATCATTTGTTGTTGTCACATTGTTGCTTCCCTCGGCAATAATCTGTCCATCCTTGACAATGACTGCTCCAAAAGGGCCGCCAGTACCACTATTGACTCCTTCTACTGCAAGATCAATTGCGCGTTGTAAAAAATCTTCGTGATTCATTGTCTTCCTCCCTTTGTTCGACTGACTTCTCTAGTATAAACGAATCATGCTAGAAAAGGAAACCTCCTAGTAGATGGTCAAGCAGGACAATTTGCACATAAAAATCCCCCGCCATGATAGCAGGGGAGAGGAAATCAATTATGCATGCTGCGACAGCTTTTTACGAGCGACTTCAGCCGCCGTCACCATGTTTTTCAAAGCAGCAATGGTTTCAGGCTCTTGTCTCGTTTTTAGTCCACAGTCAGGATTCACCCAGAAGCGATCTGTCGGGCATACGTTCAGCGCATCATCAATGATTTGACTCATTTCTTCGACAGATGGAACGCGCGGGCTATGGATGTCATATACACCAAGTCCGAGGCCTTTCAAATACGGATGCTTCTCTAGGTAATCGAGGAATCCGCCATGACTGCGTGAATGTTCAATTGTGATCACGTCGGCATCAAGGTCTTCGATCGTATCGACAATATCCTCGAAGTTACTGTAGCACATATGTGTATGAATTTGCGTTTCATTTTGAACAGATGATGTTGATAGACGGAACGACTCTGCTGCCCAGTTTAAATAGTCTGCCCAATCACTTTCTTTGAGCGGAAGACCTTCTCTTAGCGCAGGTTCATCCACTTGAATAACTTGAATCCCTGCTTCCTCTAACGCTTCTACCTCTTTACGTAATGCGAAAGCAATCTGGAAGGCAATGTCTTTTCGGGTGATATCTGTTCTTGGGAAAGACCAGTTTAAGATGGTGACAGGACCTGTCAGCATTCCTTTGACCTTTTTCTCCGTCAAGCTTTGTGCATAAACCGTTTCTTTCACGGTCATTGGTGCTGTAAACTCGACATCTCCATAAATGATTGGCGGCTTCACGCAGCGTGAGCCGTAGGATTGTACCCAAGCAAATTTCGTAAAGGCAAATCCGGCTAGCTTTTCACCAAAGTATTCAACCATGTCTGTACGTTCGAATTCTCCATGTACGAGAACGTCCAGACCGATTTCCTCCTGAATATCAATCCATCTTTTTGTTTCTTTCTTAATAAATTCATCATATTCTGCATCTGTCCATTCATTTTTACGCCATTTTTGACGAGCGCTACGCACTTCAGCAGACTGCGGGAAGCTGCCAATGGTTGTTGTTGGCAAGAGTGGCAGTTCAAGAGATTCGTTTTGGATACGAAGGCGCTCTTCAAAGGCAACTGGACGCTTAAAGTCTTTCGATGAAAGATTGTTGCGTTCTGCTGTGAAATCCGCATTGGTTCCTTTTGCAAATTCTTTTAAAGTAAGAAGTGCTTGCTTGGCTTCATTGATGGCGGCTTCAATCGCCGCAGCTCCTTTTGTTAAGCCCTCTTTTAATGTTGTTAATTCAGCCAGCTTTTCAGTAGCATAAGACAGTCCGTTTAATAGTTTTTCTTCAAGCTGTTCGCTTGGGTGTTTTGCAACTGGTACATGCAGCAAACTGCTTGATGGCTGCAGCCATACTTCCTTCGGCTGAGCGTCAGCAATGACCTCAGAAACGAATGACAATCTTTCACCAAGATCTGATCTCCAAATATTTCTTCCATCAATGACGCCTGCTGCTAAAATTTTATCTTTCGGGAAGCCGTGCTTTTTCACTTGATCAAGATTGCGTCCTTGATCATGGACAAAATCAAGACCGATGGCTTCAACAGGATATGTGACAAGCTCTTCATACGCATCTACTGAATCAAAGTAGGTTTGAAGAAGAATATTTAAGGCAGGTACGGCTTCTTTGATCGTTTGATAGATTTCTTTGACGGCTTTCACGTCTTCATATGAAGCTGTGACAAGTGCTGGCTCATCAATTTGTACCCATTTGACGCCAGCTTCTTCAAGTTCTTTTAAAACTTGAGTATAAAGCGGGACGAGACGCTGCTGAATCTCTTTTACTTCATTTGGTTCATAGCCTTTAGAAAGTGAGACAAATGTATAAAGACCAAGTACGACAGGTTTTGTTTCAACACCAAACGCCTTTTTCACCTTTTCGTAAGCTTCAAGCGGTTTGTTATGTGTGAGTTTGAATTCGGTGGTTTTTTCGTATTCTGGAACGATGTAGTGATAGTTTGTATTAAACCATTTTGTCATTTCACTTGAGACAGCATCTTTTGTTCCTCTTGCCATCGCGAAGTATGTATCTAGCGGGTCTTTTAAGCTGCGGAAGCGCTCTGGAATCCAATTGAACATGACAGCAGTATCGAGCACGTGATCGTAGAAGGTAAAATCTCCAGAAGGAACAACATCAATTTGTTGATCAATTTGCGTTTTAATGGCAGTTAAAAATTGTTCATCCAGTGTGCTTAAGAGGGTTTCACGGTCAGTTTGACCTTTCCAATAAGACTCAAGTGCTTTTTTCCATTCTCTGTTTAAACCAATTCTCGGAAAACCTAGATTACTTGTTTTAACAATTGTCAATTCCAATTCCTCCTCTAAATATAAAAAGACATTTACACTCATGGTGAAGATTGATGAGGGCAAATGTCTGGTTTAAAAAGACAAAATGTGTGTGCGAAATAAGGCGTGAGCAGAACTGACGCTTTTTTCCGACATCTCCTATCAACCGTAGGGGGTTTGATGTGATAGAGCGGCTGGTATCCTGGCTGGTGAATCTGCAAGCTTTTCATCCTTCCCGTCCTTATGACAGTGGATTCATAAGAAAAGCTCTCCTCACTCACAGTGGCGGGACCGCGCCGGATTTTCACCGGTCTTCCCAATTAAAATTCGACGTATGATCGAATTACCGACTCTCAAACTATGAATTTATTGTGTTCGATTATATAACGTCCATTTCATTTCGTCAAAGTAAATTTTGAATAATTTTAATTAAAAAAATCCTGAGAAAATTCTATCTATTCTCAGGACCTCTATTCATGCTATAGAGATAAAAGATCTGCTTCCAATGTTTTTTCTAAAAGGACATCAGGCGCAGTTAAATATAAAAATCCATTTCCGACGAGGGCTTTAGATTGCTTCAGTGGAAGGGTTCTTCTGACAAGCTGAGCATAGACCTCAGGCTCTGTCAGCTTACGCTGGAACGCTTCTTCTTCGGCATTTTTAATAATGGCTAGTGCACCGCTCACGTGAGGGGCAGCCATTGAGGTGCCTGTGAGTCTGCCATATTTATGGTTAGGAAGAGTGGATAAAATGTCTTCTCCTGGAGCGACGAGGTCGATTTCTTTATTGGCGTTGGAGAATTCAGAGGATTCTCTTGCAAGGGAGACAGAGCCGACGGCAATGACTTCATTGTATGCTGCTGGGTAGGAGAACTCTTCCGTTCGCTCGTCCCCGTCCCCTTCATTTCCTGCTGCGCACACAACAAGTACACCGCTTTTCACCGCATTTTGAATGGCTTCCTGCAAGGCGGGCTCATTGCTTGGACCACCGAGAGACATAGAGATAATATCCACCTTCTGCTCAGAGGCATAGTTGATGCCATTAATGATCCATTCGTATTTCCCGCTGCCATTTTCACCGCCTAGAACTTTCACGATCAGCAGCTTGGCTTCAGGGGCAACCCCTAGAATTCCGCCATTTTGATCTGTTGCTGCAATCGTTCCTGCTACATGGGTACCATGCCCGTTGTAGTCTTTTACATTTTCAGCATCTCCATTGTCATCATCGGTAAAGTTCTTGCCTCCGATAATTTGATCTTTTAAGTCGGGATGCTCTGTGTCACAGCCTGTATCAAGGACAGCAATGGTTATGCCTTTTCCTTTGAAGCCACTTGACCAAAGTTCGGGTGCTTTAATCTCCTGAATACTTTCCGGCGTCTCTTTCGCTTCCATCACATTGGCTTTTACTTCATACGGAATTAAGCGAATTTCACCTTTCATAAGAAAGCCCTCCTTATTTTGTTTTCAAAGTAGATTCAGGCTGCGTAATGTTATTGTATAAAAGAAACTTTTAATCGGAAAGGGTCAATTGTAATAATTTTTCAAATAATCAATCTATTATCAAAAGTGCAGTTCTCCTCACATCTTGACGAAAGAACTCAGCTTTTGAGGAAAACTCTTGATATCATATGAAAAAGAAGGAAATGCTGCATAGTGAGCTTGCACCTGTATAGATGAAAATGGGTGAAAAGGACTAAAAGAGGCAAACTACATAACAATGAAATCAGGAGATGATAAATAGAAGGGAAGGAAGAGCACAAGCGAGGGGCGAATGATTGTTTTTTTATGATAACGTTATATAAAATAAAATGTAAAAAGTATTTGACATTTATCGGAATGATGCTATGATTTTAAATGTAAAGAGTTTTTTACATTTTGATGGAGAGGGGACGAATAAATGGATGTTGTAAAAATTGTGTATTCAGTTATATTATTACTGATCGGACTGTTCATTTTTATTGCACCAATGATTCAAAAAGGTGATGAGAGAAAGAAATTTATCTACTCGAAAGCTCAATCCTATGCTTTTATGGTGGTAATCGGTATACTGGTATTAGAAGTCGCACAGGCCATATTTTATATGATTCAAGAAAAAAATTCTTATAAAGGTTTTGGAGTTTCCCCTATCATGTTTTTGACTCTGATCTCAATCATATATTTGTTTTCATTAATCATTTACAGAAAAAAATATGGTGATTAAATGCAAAATCATATTAGAGAACTCAGAAAATCTTTTAAATTATCCCAAGAAGAACTGGCTAAACGTTGTAAGGTCTCAAGACAAACCATAAATGCCATTGAAAATGATAAATATGATCCTACTTTACAATTAGCCTTTGACATTGCAACTGTTCTGGATACCACAGTAGACGAGCTTTTTGACAATAATCCTAAAACGAAATAAATAAAAAGCCTCAAGAAAGAGGCTTTTTTTGTTGAGCATCTATTCAATTTGATTTCTCTGTATTTCGTGAGATTGAATGACTATGTTTAAAAATTGATGAAAATGAATACAGCTTTATTAAATATATGTTCCTTTTTTAAGTAAAAAAAGACGTGAAGTTTGTGACTGTTCCAAATGGGAAAGGCAACATATAATAATGGAAAGACAAGCTTGCCTTTTAGATAGGAGAGATAGAGATGAACAAAGGGAAGATACTCGTAGTCGAAGATGAAAAGAAAATTGCAAGGGTGCTGTCACTAGAGCTTGAATATGAAGGATATGAGGTCAAAGTCAAAGATACAGGTATGAGCGGACTCCAGGCTCTTGAAGAGGAAAGCTTCGATTTGGTGCTGCTTGACGTCATGCTTCCAGAATTAAGTGGTCTTGAAGTGCTGAGAAGGGTTCGAAAGACAAATACAGCGACACCTATTATTTTGATAACAGCAAGAGGGAGTGTGCCTGATAAAGTAAGCGGCCTCGATCTTGGGGCGAATGATTATATTACAAAGCCTTTTGACATAGAAGAATTACTAGCGCGAATTCGTGCGCAGCTAAGGTTGAATATAAAGGCGCAAGAAGAAAAGGAAACAGAGCTTAGCATAGCAGATTTGACCGTCAACGAGAAAACAAGAGACATACAAAGGGCCGGGCAAATGCTTGAGCTCACACCGAGAGAATATGACCTGCTTGTCCACTTGCTGAAGCATCAGCAGCAAGTGCTTACAAGAGATCAGCTTTTAACAGCCGTTTGGGGCTTTGATTACTTCGGTGACACAAACGTAGTGGATGTCTATATTCGTTATTTAAGGAAAAAAGTCGATTACCCATTCGAAAAACAGCTGATTCACACAGTGAGAGGTGTGGGTTATGTGATGAAAGGATAAAGAATGAGATTAAAAAATAAAATTCAGCTTTATACATCGTTGTCCTTGTTTTTAATGGTGCTACTGTTTCATACAGCCATTTATTTTATTTTTTCGATGACCTTGACGCAAAAAGATATGTCCAGGCTGTCTGAGGTCGCTGAAAATATTGCCATTGCTTTAAAAAAATCAGAAGAAGAGGGTCTTCCATCCTCGGAGCTGCTGAAGGCGTACCTGCCTCAAAATGGCATGATCCGTGTCGTGACAGAAAAGGGTGAGTCAAAGCTGACTGTCACAAAGGAATCAACGTTTAGCTCACTGCCTTTTACATATGAAACTGGTCAGACAGCAGAAATCAAAGAATACAACAAGCATATGATTGCGTTCGCTGCGATTCCGGTTATTTGGACAAATGGCGAGATTGTGTCGCTCCAAGTATATGAAGAAATCGAAAATACGGAAGAGAATTTGGCGTTATTAAGAATGATTTTAATCGCTGCTGGCGTTTTAATTATAGTGCTTTCCTATTTTGCTGGTCACATTTTAACAAAACAAATTGTACGCCCTATTAGTAGAATGACGAGCACCATGAAGGCAAGTATGAAGGAGAAGGCGTTTAAGCGAATCAAACTAGCAGGCGATTCAAAGGATGAATTGTATCAAATGGGACAAACCTTTAATGAAATGTCAGAAATCCTCGAGAAGCATTATGAGAAAGAGCAGCAATTCTTGCATGATGCCTCTCATGAATTGAAGACACCGATTACCGTCATTATGAGCTACAGCAATTTACTAAAGCGCTGGGGACAGACACGTCCAGAGGTTATAGAAGAATCCTCTCAAGCGATTCATGATGAAGCGAAAAAAATGAAAAGGCTGACAGATCAATTATTAACACTTGCGAAAAATGGTCAGCCGCTTTACTTGGACATGAAGCCAGTTGATCTTGGTCATTTATGCAAGCAGGTATGTCATACACTTGAAGTCGCAACGAATCGAACCATTGATCCTGATGTGCAAACAGATCAGCCGCTCGTCGCTGAGGGGGATGAAGAGAAAATCAAACAGCTTTTGACCATCTTGATTGATAATGCAGTTAAATATAGTACAGAGCCCGTTGATGTGACCTGCGGATGGGCGGGAGAGAAGCCGTTTATTTCAGTCGTTGACCATGGGATTGGCATAAAAGAAGAGGATCTGCCGAAAATCTTTGACCGCTTTTTCCGTGTGGATGAAGCGAGAAACAGTGAGACGGGCGGAACCGGACTTGGTCTTTCAATTGCGAAGCAAATTGCGGAAGAGCACGGGGCCGAACTGAAGGTGGACAGTCGTATCGGCGAAGGGACAACCATGACCATTCTTTTTCAGAAATAAAATAGGTCTTTTCTCATCAATTTCTCATTTCCTCCTTATAAAATAGGAAATAGGAAGGAGGCGCTGCATGTCTAGAAAAACGAAAATGGTGCTTGCGCTCGCAGGATGTCTCGTCGTTCTTGCAGCCTTTGCAATGCTCATGATTCAAACCATTGATCAAAAAATATTAAGTGAAGCAGAAATCAAAAAAATCATCGCAAAAGACTACAATGGAAACATTACAAATATTGATTTAATCAATCATAAACAGGACTATACCTTGACCCTGGAAAATTCAAATGGGATCTATCAAATCATTGCATCTTCTGCAAGCGGTCAAATGAAAGAAATCAAGCAGTTAAAAAGCTATCAAAAACCAAATGAAAAAAATGCTGAGCTTCTGGCAGAAGAAGCGGCTGTTAAAAAAGTAAGCGGTACGGTCATTCAAAAGAAAGAAAAGTCCGATCGTTTTATTTTTACGATCCAATCAAAAAAAGAATTATATCAAGTCGATGTCGACAAGCAAACGTTTAAGGTGCTTGAAGCAGAAAAGAAAAACCCAACCTCTAAAGAAAAGAAAATGACAAAAATCACGGTCGAAGAAGCCATCCGAATTGCAGTAAAAGAAGTCGGAGGGACAGTGGATGATGCTGATCTTGAAACATTTAGCGGTATGCTCGTCTTTGAGGTGGAGCTGGATTTGCCTGATGGGCGAGAGGCAGAGGTGCTTGTGAACGCATATACAGGAGACATTGAAGGTATTACGTACGAAAACTAATCCTTTTCTCATGATTTTCTCATGTTTCTTTCCTTCCTTTATCATCTTGTTTCTTTAAGATAAAGGAGAAATCAAATAGAGGAGGACATGAACATGATGAAAAAAGTACTAGTAGCTACAGCATTAACAGGAACTCTTGTCGCAGGTGGTTTCACACTTCAAGCGCAAAATACAAATCAAACAGCAAACGCCGAGCAGGTGGTGCAAAAGAAATCATCGTTTGTCTCAAAGAAACAAGCTGAAAAAGCAGCATTAAAAGTTGTGAAAGGCTATGTGGACGATGTGGATCTTGAGCGTAAAAAAGGAAAATGGGTGTATGAGGTCGAGATTAAAAAAGGCGGCTTTGAATATAAAGTATATGTCGATGCCAAAACAGGGAAAGCGCTGAATGATCCAGTCAAAGAAAAGAAAAAGAATGTGAAGATCACTAAAAAGCAGGCTGAACAAATTGCCCTTGCAAAAGTAAAAGGAACAGTCACAGATTCTGATTTAGATAAAGAAAATGGTGTGTACTTGTATGAAGTCGAAATCACCACACCAAACGGCGAGGAAGTTGATTTTGAGATTTCCGCTAAAACAGGCAAAATCCTGAAGCAAGAATGGGATGATTAATACGGCAGCAATCCTAAGATAAATTTGTATGCGGTCTGAACCGATGGTTCAGACCGTTATTTTTGCTTAAATGATTATATTAAAGTACAAATGAATATCATCTTTTAAACTAAATAGCGTACTTCCATGTATCTGTCCACCAAGCGTGTTAATGCTTTTTATGTTGATTGCTTATCATTTCAGTTGTTCTTAAAAACGTCTCAATCTCTTGAATAGTATGACAATGGAGAGGTGATATTCTAATAGCCCCTTTCATTCCAAAGGAATCCAGCATCCTTTTAGAATAAATGCTTGTATTCAACCTTTCATATACGATCACACCGTGCTGTTCATATTGTCTTACTGCATCCTCATGGTTTGTTCCTTCTATCGATATGGCTACGATGAAATCTCTTTTTGATAAATCATGGTCATCAAGATGCACGGTAACTCCTTTGATTTCTCTTAGCCCTTTTACGTTGGGTGTCCCGTCTAGCATTATTTTTAATAAAGACCTTTCTTGTTTTCCGATAGCTTCCATACCTGCTGCGAATAACTGTCGTCTGGCATTCACTGTTGTAAAATGACCTCCAAGCCAGTACACATAATCAACAATTGCGCTAATAGCCGCATAATGAGCAGGTGCTGGAGTTCCTAGACCCCATTCAGTTTCTTTCTTTCCTTTTAACTTATGATGAGGGAGAAGAGCAGCTCTTTCCGATAAATAAGCAATCCCGCAGCCTCTAACACCAAAAAATTTATATGGAGCAAAATTTATCACATCCACAGGTGTTTTTTCAATATCAATTAAACCATGAGGTGCATGTTGAACGGCATCAACCATGATAAATAAGTTTGGTTTCTTTTTTCTTGCCTCTTGTACAATTTGTTCAATATCTAAAATAGCACCAGAGATATTCGAAGCATAGATGACGCTTAGAAGAACAGTATCTTGATCGATTAATGCCAAGATGTCTTCTACGTTCACTCCACCTGTTAAAGGATTAGACTTGGCCACTCTCAGCTCTTTGTTTAATTTATTTGCATAAAAACTAGCTGCGTCGTAGGCTGCTGGATGTTCTAAGGATGTTGTGACAATATTTGTTCCTTGAATATGTTCTGCAATGATACCCGTAGTTTGAAAGATAGCCTGTGATGCTGTCAGATATGTGGCGAAGCTTCCTTGTTTCACGTTAAAAATGGTTTGAAGATCAACAATCCCCTTTTTTTGGATATCAATCAAGTGTTTTGCAGCTTTATGATTTCTTTCAGAACAATCTGGGATGCCATCAATGATTGAAAATATATGATTTGCCTGTTTTAAACGAAGAGAGCCACCTGCATTGTCAAAAAAAAGTCGTTCCTTTTTTAGGATAGGATCCTCATCAATATATAAAAATTGTTCTCTTACTTTTTTTAATAAATCATTTGAAAAGTGCATGTTCAGTGTAGATTCGCTCATCATCATATCCCCCAATATTCAATTTTTATACTTAGTATTATACATTGTGTTATCAATCAATGGCTGTACCCTAATCAGAGAGAGCTTTTTTCTGTAAACAATCATTCATTTTTAGCTAAAGCGACGGTTATCAGCGCATTGCCAATGGTGACATTCGCCGCACCTTTATGAGTTCAGCTGTTTTGTACTAATCACTCCTTACACTTTCATGTGTAAGGTTTTTTCATTGGGACAAACTACGGGAAAGGAGGCGAGAGAATATGAAGAAAAAAGAAGAAGAGCAGACAATGGACCATGCGGAATATGTTCCGCATCCTGATGGAGAAGGATATGCTTTGTTTTTGCATGATTCCTTTCATCTCCTCTCCCAAGAGGATATGAATCAGCCAGAAGAGGAATAAAAGACATGAAAGGGCGATAGTCTACTTTGTCTATCGCTCTTTTTTTCAAAAGTAAGCGAATACATAAGGGAAATTGGCATCTTGCTTATTGACATCACTGCGCTTTTTCTGTAATCTCAGTGTGTCAACAATATGAGACTTCGTTAGGTGAGGCTCCTGTATGGAGATACGCTGCTGCCCAAAAATGTCCAAAGACGCCAATGGGTCAACAGAAATCATCGACATAAGGTGATTTTTAATGCAGCTGGATTTTTCCTATGCCATACAGTGCTAAAGCTCTACGATTGAAGGAGCAAGTGTTTATTTGTCATGCTTACAAAGCGCCTTCATTCGGTTGAAGGTGCTTTTTTATGAGAAAAGGAGGTGTGGGGATGGATCATCCCGATTCGAGACACATAGAGGATATGTCAAAAGATCAGATTGAGACATCAGATAGAGGAGATCCTGACCCCCGCACATTCTAAGGGATTCGGGTATCTCCTGACTTTGGGGAGGTAACAGCGATGATACAAAATATTACGTATGATGAACTCATTTTACGCATCATTATTTTACTGAGAGATGGAAAACGAAAAGAATTTAAAAACATCATGGAAGAACTTCAGCCATATGATATGGCCTACTTATTTAAAGAACTTCCAGAGAAACACCGCGGCCGCTTCCTCAGCTTTTTACCAGTCGATGACGTGACAGAAATGATGGGTGAGCTGGAGCGGGAATATCAAGAAATTGTTCTTGAAAAAGTAGGTAAAGACAAAGCGACCTTCGTCACAAACAAAATGGATAACGATGATCTAGCCAACTTGTTTGATGAGATGGAGGATGAGCTAAAGGATCAGCTTTTATCTAACATGGAAGCAGAGGAATCAAAAGCCGTCCAGCTTCTTATGAATTATCCTGCTGAGACAGCGGGACGGATCATGACGAACCGTTATGTTTGGATTCCTCAGCATTTTACAGTGCAGGATGCCGTTGTGAAGCTGAAAAGCTTTGCTGAAATTGCGGAATCAATCAACTATTTATATGTGATTAATGATCAAAAACAGCTTGTAGGCGTTCTCTCATACCGGGATCTCATTTTAGGTGAACCGGATGAAAAGGTACAGGATCTCATGTTTACAAGAGTCATTGCCGTTGGAGCCTTTCAGGATCAGGAGGAAATCGCAAAGCTGATTGAACGATATGATTTCCTTGCGATTCCTGTTGTGGAAGAGAACAATGTCCTAGTCGGAATTGTTACAGTCGATGATATCATTGATGTTGTGATTCAAGAGGCGGGCGAAGACTATGAAAAGTTTGCTGCCTCTGGTAAAGATATCACGTTCGACACGCCGGCATTTGTGGCGGCATACCGCCGTCTTCCGTGGCTCATTTTGCTCTTGTTCATTGGGCTGATTTCAGGCAGTATTTTAAATTATTTTGAAGGTACCCTTCAGCAAGTCGTTGCTTTAGCGTTCTTCATGCCGATGATTGCCGGGATGACAGGGAATACAGGGACACAGTCTCTTGCCGTCGTCATTAGAGGGCTTTCAAAAGAAGAATTAACGAAAAAAACCATCATGCGCCTTATTTTTAGAGAGCTGAGAACGAGTATTTACATTGGGATTGTCTGCTCTATTATTATTACAGTCGTCGCAATGGTGTGGCAGGGCAATATGATTTTAGGTTTTGTTGTCGGTTCCTCACTGCTTGCAACACTGATTATTGGGACAATGGCAGGTACGGTCGTACCGATTATTTTACACAGATTAAACGTGGACCCAGCCATTGCATCTGGGCCGCTGATCACAACATTGAATGATATTTTATCCTTATTGATCTATTTTGGAATTGCAACAGCATTCCTTCATACACTGATGTAGCATGAAGACTGTAAAACGTGACGTTTTACAGTCTTTTTTGAATAAAGATTGCATATAGCGCTTCCATCCTTTACATTTTAAGGAGAAGGTGGGAGAGAAAAATGAAGAAGTTTTTATTCATTTTAATGTGCATTGTATTGCTAGGTGCATGTTCAAGGGAAGACGAGGGGAAAGACAGAAGACTAGTGGCTGCAGAGCATATGATTGAAGCGATTACCGAAGGAAATAAACAAAAAATAGAAAACATCTATGTTGAAGGTGCTGTCCCAAGCCCAAATGACATTCTAAAACTGAAAAAAGAATGGGGCATAGAGACGCTTTCTTATGATGATTTTCAATTGGAAGAAGCCAGCATTCACGTCTTTCATGCGAATTACGAAGATGAAAAAACAGGGGAGAAAAAGGCACTGGCCATGCGGGTCATAGAAGATCCTGAAAAAGGTGGTGTACGGATTGACTTTGTAGGACTCGTTGAAGGAACTGACACTTCCTCTCAATGAAAGCTAAAATAATTTTATGTAAAAAGGATAGAAGAGCTGAAAGAATGTCGCTCTATCTATCCTCTTTTTTGCCACAAATGACCCGATCACATATGAGTTATGCCCAATAATTCCATAAACCGTGAGAGGGCACTGGTCATGTACGAATCGCGGCGCCTTATAAACACAGTTGGCACGATTCTGTGTGGTTCCGGTAAAGGATGACAGGTAAATCTGCCTTGCACCCGAGATTCAACCATAGATTTTGGTAATACGGTAACCCCTAGCCCGTTTTCAACGCATTTAAGCACGCCCTCTAAAGTGCCATATTCCATTACCTTCATCGGAGCAAAGCCATTGCTCTCTAACCATCGTTGCCAACGCCCCAAATAGATGCAATGCGCAAATGACGAAAGCAATGGTTCATGCAAAATTGATTCTACCTGGAATTCCTCCTGGGAGTAGCTTGTAATGAGAACAAGAGATTCTTCCAATACCGGATATTCAATAATGTCGGGATGAAGAATGGGCCCATCAACCAATGCACCGTCTACCTTGTAGTTGAGAATAGCATGAACCTGATCTACAGTAGGTGCCATATACAAGCTCAATTCTACTTGAGGAAATGTCTTATGATATTCTGTGAAAATGATTGGCAATCTTGTCGAAGCAGTAGACTCTATAGATCCAATGTGCAAAGTACCTCGCGGAGTAGAGGAAAGCTTTACGGCCTCTATCGCTTCTTCAAAATCGTAGAGTAATTTGTTTGCATATGGCAACAGTTCTCGCCCTGCAGGCGTTAAGGATATCTTTTTGTGATATCGATAGAAAAGAGGAACACCTAATTCTTGTTCAAGACGCTGGATTCGTGCAGTGACATTGGACTGCACATAATTTAATTTCTCAGCAGCTTTTGTAACGCTTTGTTCAATAGCTACTGCTTTAAATATCTCCAAAGATTTAATATCCAAAACAATGCTCCTTTTGCATCACAAATTGTGATGAACTATACACTATTTTTTGATTTTACGTGATCCAACAGAATAAGTAAACTTAATAATATAAGAGGTTGATGCTCATTGTGTCCCTTGGTGTCTCATCATGAGGAGGAGAATTTGCGAGGTAGGGAGTTTTAGCTTAGGAAAGATAAAAAGACGTTTCCAAGTAAATGAGGAGGGAATCTATTGATTTCAAAGGTTAATATCCAAGAGAAATTTTCGCAAATAAATGATTATTGGAATCCTAGAATAAGTGGAGAGTTGAACGACTCATACATGAAAATGGTAATAATTAAGGGTGAATTCATTTGGCATCACCATGATGACGAGGATGAAATGTTCTTTGTATGGAAAGGAAATCTAGTCATCCGTTTTAGAGATAGAGAAATAGCGCTTAATGAAGGGGAGTTTCTTGTGATTCCAAAAGGAATTGAACATCAGCCAATTGCTGAAGAAGAAGTTCATTTGCTCTTAATTGAACCAAAAACGACGCTGAACACGGGGAATGTGATCAATGAACGAACTGTTTCGATTCCTGAACGAATGGATAAACGCTAGATCGCCTGCACTTAACAATATACCTAAAACGCTATTTGATATAGTGTTGTTTCTTAGAATGAAATGTTGTGGAACACCGCCTAAAAAAAGTAAATTTAAACGGATGTCCTTGCCTATATAGCTTATTTCACTGAGTATGATCTGGCATTGCCAAGGGCTTTGGTTTGATAACGGAGACAGCAAAAAAAGCTGTCTCTTTTTCATAAGCCATGACCAAAAATCAAGTACGAACAAAGCCTAAAAGAGTCAGCTAAACTTTATTTGTTTATCGATTTTTGTACCGGAAGTGTGCGTTAATTTGACCTTCCAGCATTTTTTTCTTATATTGTCCGCTTTTTAATGCCTGTTCCTTTTTCTTCATGTCTTTCAAAATCTCCGCTGTTTGCACACCGTCTTCTCGTTTGTTGGCGATGTCCATTAATCGTTCTACATCAGAAAAAGAATATTTACGCGTGCCTCTTGTTGAGCGCTGGGGGTAGATGAGTCTGCGTTCCTCATAATATCGGATTTGCCTGACGGATAGCCCTGTTAATTCACTGACAATCCCGATTGAAATGACTTTTTTATCTTTATAAGATACATCTTCCTGCGTCATATACTCACCCCTGCAAGTCTTTTCTTCATATTATACAGAATGACAACGAAAAAAACCTATCGTTTGTTAGAAAATATAACATAAAAACATAAAAATGAAAAAACGATGGAAGGAAAGTTGACAACATATGTGAAGTGATTGCTACGCTTGCATATAATGATGATGAGTTGAAATAGGAGGAGGAGCATATGATGGAGCAAACACGGATCATCTGTATGGCAAAAGAAATCATCGCATTAGATATGAAGAGGGATGAATTACTGGAGCGATTCATGCAGGCTGCAGGTCAGAATGCGCATGCTCTTCTAAGAGCTGTACAAAATGATTTGTATAAAAGGTCTTCATAAGCACCTGCTCCAGATCAATTGATAGGAGGGAATAATCGGTGCGGCGTATCCTAACAGAAGCTTTAGCGAAGGAAAGACATTATTATACGAAGCAGCTCTGTTCATTAGGAGTGTACAGTCCTAGTGCGGCCAAGAAAATGACAATTAGTGACTTAAAAAAGAGTATCACTTCTTTTTCAACAAAACAAAGCGTGATTTGTGAAAATCCCTTGAAATGTGCGCATGTCACATAAAGGGTTCTTTTTTTGTTTAATGTTATAGCAATATTGAATTTTGTAGAAATTTGACGAATACAGTGTAAAGAAACATAGAGTCTTTACAGATTATGTTAAACTGTGTCGGATCTTGATGGTTTGCTAAAAAACCTTTTTTTCGAGATGGTTGTGAAAAATAAGAAGGATTTTAAAAGTTTATATCGAAATCTTATACATAACACGAATGGAGTCACTTATGTGGTTGAAAGGGTTTTCAAAAACGTACTTCTATTTTTTACGAAAGGCTCCAACTGCACCGCAAGAAAGCCTTGAAGTTAAAAAAATATTATAAGAGGTAGATATGTGATGAGACTATCGTTTAATGAAGAAGAAGTAGAACGTTCAATGACACTTTACAAGGTATTTGCAAGAGCATTTAAAAGCGTTTCAGAACACAGCATTAGAGACAGCAAAGAGCATGGATTTAATCCAACTGAATTTGCGGTTCTTGAATTGCTGTATACAAGAGGTGCTCAAAAACTTCAGCAAATCGGCTCAAGACTCCTGCTTGTCAGCGGGAATGTGACGTACGTAATTGACAAATTAGAACGAAATGGTTTCATTGAAAGAGAGCAGGACCCAAAGGATAAAAGGTCGGTTTATGCCCATTTAACAGATAAAGGGCGCAGTTATCTTGATAAAATTTACCCGATTCATTCTCTCCGGATTGCGCGTGCCTTCTCAGGCCTCTCGCGAGAAGAACAAGAACAATTGATTAGTCTATTGAAAAAAGCAGGTATTCACAGTCAACATTTATTATTTAGATAGAACGAAAAGGTGCCATGATTGGCACCTTTTTTATGTGTCCAGCTGATGCGCTGGATAGGCAATGAATTTTTCGATATCGTTTGCTGGAAGGGGCTTCGCATAATAAAAGCCTTGCAAGTCGTCACATCCTTGCGCAGATAAAAGCTGCGCCTGCGCAAAGGTTTCAACACCTTCTGCTATGACCTCGAGAGATAGTTGATGTCCCATCGCGATAATGGCACCTGTAATCTGTTCAGATTTTGAATCATTTAAAATATCTTCGATGAAGGATTTGTCGATTTTTAGGCGATGAATGGGCAAATCCTTTAAATAGCTTAAGGAGCTATGCCCTGTACCAAAGTCATCAATACTAATGCGAACGCCCAGATGTTTCAGTGAGGTCAGTACCTGCTTTGATTGCTTGATATTGTCCATTGTCATACTTTCTGTGACTTCAAGCTCGAGCAGTGACGGTGTCATATCGTATTTTTTCAGTGTCAGCTTAATCAAATCAATTAAGTCTTCAGAATTGAATTGTTTTGCAGATAAATTGACAGCCACGGGAATTTTCAGCCCGTTGTCATACCACGTTTTAGCCTGCCTGCATGCGGTATCAATCACCCATCTGCCAATATCAATGATCAGTCCTGATTCCTCTGCCAGCTCAATAAAAACCTCGGGTGATTTTAACGAACCATCTGGTGCTTTCATTCTTAGAAGAGCTTCTACACCAGTCATCTGTCTTGTTTTCGCACTCACTTGCGGCTGGTAATGAAGCACAAACTGTTCTCTTTGAATGGCATCCCGTAACTCAAGCTCTCGGTTCAACCTATCTTCACTTGATCTTTCCATTGATTCGGTGAAAAACTCATAACGGCTTTGCTTATGTTTTTTGGATAAATACATCGCCATATCGGCTTTCCTCATTAACTCCATCCCATCTTTGCCATTTTGAGGTGAGATAGCGATTCCAATGCTGATAGAAGTAATGAGCTGATGATTCTGGATGAAAAAAGGACGCTCAAATTGCCGAATGATATTTTGAGAAAGCTGTTCAATTTTCTGTGTGTCATGCCCCATGTCAGGGAAGATCATTAAAAATTCATCCCCGCCTAGTCTGGCTATAAAGCCGTTGTCTGGTAAACATTGCGTCAGTCTGTTTGCAGCTGCTTTAAGAAGTAAGTCCCCTATGTTATGACCAAGTGCATCATTGATAATTTTAAAACGATTCAAATCAAGAAACAGAACAGCCGTCGATGTTCCTGTCTCTTTTTGAGCGGAGAGAACATCACTTAGATGGTTGATGGCGTGGCGCCGATTAGGAAGCTCGGTTAACGCATCATAATGTGCCATGACATGAATTTCTTTTTCTGCAATCCGCTGCTGCGTTAAATCTTTTAAGACAAGATAAATACTGTCAAGCGTATTGTTGACATGAACAGGTATGTAAGTGACATGATAATAATAAAAGCGATCTGCTGCTTTTAGTTCTGCTTCACGTGTGATGGCTTTTTTTGACTCGTAAATAAATTCTTCCCACATGTCAGTCGGCATGACGTATTGGCTGACATCATCACCAATCCAAGAATTGCACATTTTTAGAATTTGTTTACCTGAGTCGTTCGCAGAAAGCACCTTTCGATTGACAGATAACACGATAATGCCATCGATATTATGTTTGATGAGCGATTGGAACCGCTGTTCATTTTCCTTTAGCTTATCTGCCTGCTTCATGATTCGGTGATCTATATAGGCACCAAAAATCATCAGTGTTTGGACAATCAGTGTCATTAAGCCGATGAAAATCGACAGACTGAATGGTGATAGTTCAAGAGAACCACCCCTATAGGACTGTCCGTCTGAATGAAAAAACATAGTAGAAGCAGCCATACCGGTATAATGCATCCCAGAAACAGCCCCGCCCATCACGAGTGCACCAGCTATTTTTAACAGATGATCCTCCTGCTTTTTCCCGGATCGATGGAGCCGAAAAAAGAGATGAAGCGAAAAGAAAGACGCTATCACAGCAATGAAAAACGAAAGAAAAAAGAGGACTGGATCATAGCTGATTGAGACATTGGCCATTGATTCCATTCCAAGATAATGCATGCTGCAAATAGCTGAGCCCATGGTGATTGAACTAATGAGCAGCCGCCTTGTGGAGAGCTGCTCTTGAATGCATATTGTGAATGCGATCAAGGACCCGACAAAAGATGCCAAAATCGATAAAATGAGCAAGGGTGTTTCATAGGTGATGCCAGCACGCACGTGAAATGCCATCATGCTGATAAAATGCATCGACCATATCCCCATTCCCATGATCAAGGCACCAACGATCAGCCATACCTTTTTCTTTGCACCGCTTGACTGTGCCACTCGGCTGGCTAAATGAAGAGCTGAGTAGGAGGCGACAGTGGCGACTGCGATTGACAGAAAGACAAGCCATCCATTGTAACTTCCTGTTAAATGGGTCATGTAAGAAAACCTCCAGTATCTTAAAACAGACGTATACCTAATATATCGGATCGAATGGCTTCTGTGTTCACTTTTCCTTCACTTAAATACCACAATCAACTTTTTTTTCACCTGTCTTTTATAGTAAAATCAAATTTAATGTAAAAAAACGACGAAAAGTGAATCGTTTCTTCGGTTTTTTTCGTTTAATATATGTGCGATTCTAAAAGAGATAGAATCAGTTAAACGATTATGTGTGAAAGGGATTGATAAACATCGAAGATTTTATTATTTCTTTAGCTGATGCCTTTAAGAACTTGTCGTACTTTGGCATCTTCCTTGCATTATGTATTGAATTTGTTCCTGCTGAAGTGGTTCTGCCTCTTGCGGGTTACTGGGTCTCAGAAGGGGACATGGCCTTCATTGGTGTTGTGGCAGCCGGCTCTATTGGCGGCGTGGCTGGCCCTTTGACCTTGTACTGGTTAGGACGTTATGGCGGTAGACCCTTTTTAAATAAATATGGGAAGTACTTTTTTGTTAAACCGGAGTCGCTTGATAAATCGGATGCCTTCTTTGAAAAGCATGGTGGATTTGTCGCATTTAGCGGCCGGTTTATTCCAGGAGTCAGAACGCTTATTTCCATCCCGTGCGGTATTGCCAAGATGAATGTGTGGGTCTTTTGCCTGTACACGTTTTTAGCGATTACGCCTATTACATTTGTATATGTGTATCTTGGATTTGTGCTCGGGGAGAACTGGAAAGAGGTTGGCGCAATGTTAGATCCATACCTTCTGCCGATTGGGATCGGGATTGTGCTGCTTTTCGCGATGTATATATGGCTGAAACGTAGAAAAAGAAAAGCAGAAACACCAACTGCCTAATCACTGGACCCGAGGTGAAAGTCCCCTGTTGACAATACAGTGTCTATTGATTAAACTATAAGTAATCTAAATATTCTTAAATCCCACCAAAGGGGAGTAGCGTCCGGTTTTTACCGGAAACAAAGTCGTCATTACATGGACTTAAGTTCCATCGGCTTTGTTGGCATGATTCTACATATCACATGTCTAGCAAGACCTTTGCCATTACAGGCAAAGGTCTTTTTTGCATTCATAAGCCTTTGTCTGTTGTGGGACAATAGATAAAACAAGGAGGAATGATGATGGATGCAGCAATTATTTTAGAGTACGGGTGGGTTCTTCTCGTACTGATTGGATTAGAAGGAATTTTAGCCGCTGATAATGCGCTGGTCATGGCTGTGATGGTGAAACACCTTCCAGAAAAGCAAAGGAAAAAGGCATTGTTTTACGGACTTGCGGGTGCGTTTGTCATGCGATTTGGTTCCCTGTTTCTTATTTCGTTTTTAGTGGATGTGTGGCAAGTTCAAGCCATTGGTGCAATTTATCTTCTTTATATTTCCATTCACCATATTTTAAAATCGCACGTATTTAAGAAAAAGGAATCAGACACAAACATGAAGCAAAGCGGCTTCTGGGCAACAGTCGTAAAAGTCGAGCTTGCTGATATCGCTTTTGCTGTCGATTCCATCTTAGCGGCGGTCGCATTAGCCGTAACTTTGCCGAAAACAAGTCTTCCGCAAATCGGTGGACTTGATGGCGGTCAATTTATTGTCATTCTTTTAGGTGGTATCATCGGTCTGATCATCATGAGATTTGCAGCGACTGTCTTTGTGAAACTGCTCAAAACAAGACCGAGCCTAGAAACAGCAGCCTTTGTCATTGTCGGGTGGGTTGGTGTGAAGCTCACGCTTTACACACTGTCACATCCAGCCATTGGTATCGTGTCCTCTCATTTTATTCATTCAACATTATGGAAAGTGATTTTCTGGACAGTGCTTCTCGCAATTGCAGCATTTGGCTGGTTTTTATCAAGTCCATCAAGAAAAGGCGGGCAACAAAACAAGGAAAAACAAGAGGTACGCCTAGAAGAGTAGGTTTTTTGAAAGAAATATCATTTCATTTTCATAACACGTATATTACAAATAAGGGGGAGATACCCCCTTATTTCTTTGCTTTTAGACGAAACATTGTAAAGTAGATGATGATATACATGTCATAATTGGGTAACAGGAAATGAATTCCTCATTTCTTCCTTTGCGCTTCCCTCATAAATTAGCTATCATAAATGAGTAATATAGGGAGAACTGAGGTGAAACCATTGCTTAGCCTTTTGTTTAAAAAAGGAAAGAAAAAGCAAACATTAGAGCAGTCGGCTATCAGTATTCAACAAGGTGATATCGAGCTGCAAAATGCATTAATAGAGCAATACAAACCATTTGTCGCTAAGACGGTTTCATCCGTTTGTAAACGATATATAGATGAAAAAGATGATGAATTCAGCATAGGCTTAATTGCCTTTAATGAAGCGATAGAAAAATACTCTGCTGAAAAAGGAAACTCACTCCTTGCTTTCGCAGAATTAATTATTAAAAGAAAAGTGATCGACTATATTCGAAAAGAAGCGAGAAATGCGCCAACGGTTCAAATGGACCTGCAAGAAAGTGAAAATGGCGAGTACTCTCAAAGCATGATTGAAGCAGAGCTGTCTACAAACGAATATAGACGTTTAATTGAACAAGAACACAGAAGAGAAGAAATTGAACATTTTAAAGAACGATTGAAAGTATACGGTCTCACGTTTCAAGAGCTGCTTGAACATTCACCAAAGCATGCAGATGCAAGGCAAAATGCCATTAAAGTAGCTCACACACTCGTTGAACACGATGAGCTCAGAACCATTTTATTTCAGAAAAAACAATTGCCAGTCAAACAGCTTGAAAAGCTAGTGGAAGTCAGCCGCAAAACGATTGAGAGAAATAGAAAATATATCATTGCGATGGCGATCATTATGACGGGTGATTATGTGTATTTGAAAGATTACCTTAAAGGGGTGCTTAATTCATGAGAAGAGGCATTATAGTAGAGAAAAACAAAAAATATGTCACGCTGCTGACCCCTGATGGACAATTTCTGCGGACAAAATATGAACAGCAAGATTATGAAATCGGTCAAGAAGTGACATTTCCGAATGAATCACGTCTCGAAAGAAAAAAAGCCGGTTTTTTTGACTTGCTTCGTTTACGGCCATTAAATGCAGGAATCCTATCAATCGCAGCGATTATTGTCGTGATTTTTACTATGATGCCATCTTTCTCAAGTCAAAAAGCATATGCATATATGACGATTGACATTAATCCAAGCTTTGAACTGAAGCTTGATCACAATTATCAAGTGATCGGTGTCACACCACTGAATAAAGATGCGAAACAAGTACTGGCCAGTATGAAGGATTTAGAAAAAAACGACATGACCAAAGTTGTGCAGGAAATCATAGATGACTGTGATAAAAAAGGTTATGTGAACCACTCTAAGAGCATTTATATTTCTACGGTTTATGAAAACAAGCAGGACCATACATATAAAACCAACGTCAAAAGTAAAATTAACACCATCTCTGGTGAATATCAAAAGCGCGATTACAAGCTAGAAACTGTAGAAAGTGACCTGGAAACAAGAGAAAAAGCTCAAAAGGCAGGCATTTCAACAGGCACATATATCAGAAATCAAGAAATCCAAGACAAAGAACAAGAAGGCATTCAAAAGGATGAAGACGCAGCAGAGAGTGATGCTGTCAAAGAAGAAGAGCCTAAAAAAGATGATGAAGATCAAGCAGACAAAGACAAACAAGAAGACGTCAAGACAGACGATAGCGAAGAGATGAAGCCAGATCAAGAGGCTCCTGAAGCTGAAGACAAAGAGCAGAAGGATCAAGAGAGGGAAGAGCAAGGATCTATTCAAAAGCCACACCAAACAAAACCTGATGATAAAAGCAAAGACAATCAAATAAAGGAAGAAAAGGAACGTTCTATCGATAAAGAACAAAAAAAAAATCACTCAACGGAACCTGATGATAAAAGGAATCCAAACGGCACATCACGTGGTGGTGCTGAAAAGCACGCAAAAAAAAACGACAGGGATCAGAAACAGCCGTCCGCTGAACGAAAAAAAGACCATATGAAGAAGCAGGGAAAAGGTGCACCGTCCCCGTATCGTGAAAACCGGTTTGAGCACACATATGAACAATAAAAAAACGCCAGAATAGCTCCGGCGTATTTCACCATGTTTTTATTTAGATTGATTGCCCATTTGTGATTGAGCCTGTTGAACGAGTCGTTTTGTAATTTCACCGCCAACAGAACCATTTGCACGTGCGACTGTATCTGAACCGAGAGTCACGCCAAATTCTTGAGCGATCTCGTATTTAAATTGATCTAATGCTTGTTCTACTCCAGGAACAAGAAGCTGATTTCGATTTGCCATGTCCATATTCCTCCTTTCACCTCATGTTTGTTGCGCCTTCTTATTTTGAAGAAAACGGCGTACAATTATGCTGGCAATTGCTGCACAAAAAAACCGTGGTGACCTCATCACCTCGGTTTTCTTTTATCCTTATTTAGCTGCCTGTAGCGTATTAAACATCATTTCTTGCGCTGTACTTTGCAAGTGGGAAGTGAACACAGAGAAGACGGTAGAACTGATAATGCCTTTAATCAAATTCCATTGATTCTTCGTTAATTCTGTAAACTCTTCATGGAGCATGTCGGTCTGCTCCTCAGTCATTTCTCGTAAATTTGTTTCCTTTAACGGAAAATGTGTATGGTGATAAATAAAATCTAGGACGTGCGCATATGCTTCATAAAAACGGATTGGACTAATAACATCATCTGTTCGATCTGTGATCGTGTTAAATAAGGCAGATAAGATCATGCGAATGGCATCAAAGTCAAAAACTGATTTTAAATCCCTGACAATTAATAAAATAACGACCTGATCAATGGAGTACTTCTTGCCAAGCTCTGGATGACCAATCATATCTTTAATATCACGCTTGATCCAATTTTGAATCGCCGTCGATTTAAGAGACGTTAGCTCACACAAGTTGCCAAGCTCAACAATTTCATTTGTAGAAAGACCGTGCTCTGATTTTTGCTTCCGCCGTTCGAGCTTCTCAAAAAACGAAGGGATCTTTAAATCATCATATTCATGATCCTTATCGCCCTTTACAGATAGATTCAAAAGCTGAAGCGGAGTCAGATCTCCCTCTCCTTTTAGAGAATATAGAAGTCTCGTCATGTCAATTCTCGTTAATTTAAAAGTCACCATGTTCCACCTCATTTGTACGTCAAAAACGTGATTATTGATCTAATTCAACATCATAATCTCTTTTTGATGAAAATGCAAAATAAACTAAAATACAGAACGCGGCGTCACAATTTGTTCACTTTTCAGCTGTGGCAAAGTCGTAAATATTGAAGTGACGGGGCTTAAGCCGTTATGATAAACAGAAGGAATGATTCCTTTTTCCTTGCAATTTGAGACGTTTATTTTTATAATTTTATTAATAAGTTCAAATGAACTTAATATGACAGCGGAGGTTATGTATGGGTAAAAGAATATTTCTGTTTATATTAACGAACATTCTTGTTATCACTACGATTGGTATTGTACTGTCGGTTATTAGTGCAGCAACTGGTGTTGGTTCTTATATAGGAGCAGACGGTGGAATTAATTTGGTGGCACTGCTAGTATTCAGTGCAGTTGTTGGTTTTGTTGGCTCGTTCATGTCACTTGCGATGTCTCGCTGGATGGCAAAAATGATGATGGGTGTGCGTGTGTTAAACCCTGAAAAGGATTCATTAACATATGATGAGCAGCAGCTTGTTGACCGCGTGCACAGATTATCAAGAGCAGCAGGCCTTTCTAAAATGCCTGAGGTTGGTATTTATCAATCATCTGAAGTAAATGCTTTTGCGACAGGTCCTTCTAAGAGAAGATCACTTGTTGCCGTTTCAACTGGATTGCTTCATGAAATGGATGATGCAGCAGTTGAAGGTGTAATCGCTCATGAAGTTGCTCACGTTGCGAACGGTGATATGGTGACAATGACGCTGCTTCAAGGGATCGTCAACACGTTCGTTGTCTTCCTCTCAAGAATTGCGGCATGGATCGCAAGCCGCTTTGTTTCGCGTGAAGAGCTTGTTCCGATTGTTCATTTTATTGCAGTGATTGTTTTCCAAATCATTTTCTCTGTCCTAGGAAGCCTTGTCGTGTTTGCATATTCTAGACACCGTGAATTCCATGCAGACCGAGGCGGAGCTGACCTTGCCGGTAAAGATAAAATGGTTCATGCACTTCGCTCACTTGAGGCGTATACGTCAAGAATCAAAGATGATGATCAAACAGCAGTTGCTACGCTTAAAATCAGTGGTAAACGAAAAGCTTCTCTTTTCTCAACACACCCTGATTTAAACGAAAGAATCAGAAGACTAGAAGCAAAATAAGAAAGACGAAAAGACATTCTGCAACAGGATGTCTTTTTCTTTTTGATGAAAAAGAAAATAAAGCATAAAATATCTTTAAAATCATGTCTCTTTTCATTAAAATGATAAAGTATTCGAAAAGATAGATAAAAGAAGGAATGACAATGAATCCTATCAAAAAGCTAATTGACCGGCTGTCAGCATTTCAGCTGATTGCCCTCTATTATTTTCTTGCTGTAACCGTATCACTTATTCTTCTCAGCCTCCCAGTAGCTCATCAAGAGGGAGTGAAATGGACATTTATTGATGCTCTATTTACGGCGGTGAGTGCGGTAAGTGTCACAGGACTCACTGTCGTTGATACCTCGCAAACATTTAGTGTGGCAGGTATGTGGATCCTTGCGTTTGTCCTGCAAATCGGAGGTATCGGCATTATGACGCTCGGTACCTTTGTGTGGATTGTCATGCGAAAAAGGATTGGGATTAAAGAAAGAAAGCTCATCATGGCAGATCAAAACCAGAGCAATTTATCAGGTATTGTGAAATTAATGAAGCAGGTCTTATATTTAATTTTGCTCATTGAGTTTTTAGGCGGTCTGATTTTAAGCATGTATTTTCTCAAATATTACGATGTTCAAGGAGCATTCTTGCATGGCTTCTTCTCAAGTATTAGTGCGACCACCAATGGGGGCTTCGATATTACAGGGAACTCGCTCATCCCTTACAAAGATGATTATTTTGTCCAATTTATTACGATGCTGCTGATCATCTTTGGTGCGATTGGCTTTCCTGTGCTCGTCGAAGTAAAGGATTATTTATTTAATCAGGACCGAAAGCACGCATCGTTCTCATTGTTTACAAAAATCACAACGATTACGTTTGGCGGTCTTGTCGTTGTTGGAGCGATTGGCATATATGCACTTGAAGCCGGGTTCAGCTTCCTAGGGAAAAGCTGGCACGAAATCTTGTTTTATTCTTTTTTCCAATCGACCGCAACAAGAAGTGGGGGTTTGACAACATTAGATATTACCCATTTGACAGAACCGACCCTTTTATTTCTATGTATGCTTATGTTTATCGGGGCTTCCCCAAGCTCTGTGGGAGGCGGAATTCGAACAACTACGTTTGCCCTGAATTTACTCGCACTGTTTCATTTTGCTAGGGGAAATAAGTCCATTAAAATTTTCAAAAGAGAGCTTCATCAAGCGGATATTAACAAATCCTTGATGGTGACGATGATGGCCTTTATTTTGGTGTTTGGCGCTACGTTCCTGTTATCCTTATCCGAGCATAATACACTTCTAGAAAATTTATTTGAAGTTTGCTCTGCATTCGGAACAACAGGGCTATCGCTAGGAATCACCTCGGACCTTACGGTGTTCGGTAAATGTATCATTATGGTCGTCATGTTTATTGGACGGATCGGCATTCCAAGCTTCTTATATTTAATTGGCCGAAGAGAAAGCGAAGCGAATTATCATTATCCGAAAGAGCGCGTCATCATCGGCTAAACAGCATTCCGAGCGAATGCTGTTTTTTTATTTCCATTATCTAACTGGCTAAATCACATGGGATGTTCGCAATCTATAGGTAAGAGGTGAACGAGACGTGCTGGATGTAATATGGAAAGCAATTGTCATGCTGCTAGTTGGTACCTTGCTGCTGAGAATAGCAGGGCCTAAATCCATTAGTCAATTAACTGTTCAACAAACAGTGATCATGATTTCAATCGGATCGATTATTATCCAACCCTTTATTGAGCACAATTTACTTGAAACGATTTATGCCGCCGCTACATTTATCATTGCACTCGTCATCATGGAAAAATTGTCTATCCAATCTGATTTCTTTGAAAAATTGGTTTCAGGGAAATCTGTGGTCATTTTGCAGGATGGAGAAATGCTTGATCACAAACTTAAGAAAACGCGGCTCACAAGGGATGAATTCAAAATGCGCTTAAAGCAGCAAGGCATTACAGACATCAGCAGTCTCAAAAAAGCCACCCTAGAAGCCAATGGACAAATCGGCTATGAGTTAAAGCCAGAGGAAAAGCCGGTGACGGTCAAACAAATGAAGGAACTTCTAGACCAATTAAGAGAAGAACTAAATATGTCAAAAAAGGACTGATTTCAGATGAAAAGAAAAGCAGCGAAAAATGAAGCACTGACAAATAATATGACACCGACAGAAAGCATGGCACATGATCAAGGACAAACCCAATTTGATGAACATTCAAGAGATCGTCAAGCAAACCGAAATTCTCATAAAGGGAAACAAGGGGGAGGATCTCGTGACTAAGAAGCATGTAAAAAGCAAGGACATGAAAGACCATAAAAAGCCAATGGACCCAGATATCTTAGAAGAGGAATTTGGTAGTGAGCTTGGAGATATCAACAGCAGCAAATGGATTGATACGCTTGTAAAGCCTAAGAAAGATGCTGAATGTCACAATGGACACATGAATGAAAAATAGAAAAAACGATCCGCGCGGGATCGTTTTTTATTTGCTATAACTGCCCTGCCTGCCGGTGATTGTACGCATGAGATTGGTCATTTTGAGCTCAATCACTGGCTGTGCAACGGTTTTAACAAAGGTGCTAGACAGGGTAAAGGTTAACAGAATGGTCAGCAGCAATAACATGACCACACTTGCTGCATTCAAGGCCCAGTCATCAAACCAAGTCGTTCTAAGCAGCTTAATTACAAAGCCATGTAATAAATACACATATAACGTTCTTGTGCCCCATTTTGTAAAGAAGAAACGGCGTGTTGGCACTAAAGCAAAGAAGCTGAATGTAGCGCCGAATGCAAGCAGATACCATGCCATTCGTTTCATTGCCGCAATCACTCCCTCATCACCTAGAGAAGCATATGACTGTGATCCAAATAAGAAGGAATAATCAAATTCATAGAAATAGCAAAACAAGAATACAGCCATTAATACAAGAAGTGCTGACAGCTTTCCTTTACTTGTACGGATGAATTCAAAATGCTGCTTTTTTAAATAGAAGCCTGCTAAAAACATTGGCAAAAAGACAAACGTACGCGATAAGCTCAGTGTATTGCTAATACTGTCCACGTAACCGACAAGTAACGCAATCGACAAACTGACGATCATCGCCCAGTGAAATGGCAGTTTAGAAAAAGGAATGAGCAGCAAATTCCAAAAGAATAAACTAATTAAAAACCATAAAGACCATTGCGGATCAATTGGATTTAAATTGGCCATGCTTTGATCCTGCAAGAGATAATAGTAAACGGAATAGATCACCTGAAAAATGAAATATGGGATGATCAGCTTAATAGCAACTTTTTTCATAAAACCTGGCTTTCTAAACCCTTTTGCAAAGAAGCCGGAAACCAAAATAAAGGCAGGCATATGAAAAGTATAAATAAACTTGTATAAATAAAGCATCCAATCATTATCATGAATGAATGATCGTAACAAATGACCAAAAACAACTAGAAAAATCAGAAGAAATTTCGCATTATCAAAATAACTATCTCGTGAAGATGCCATAACATCACCTTTCCTGCTCGATTTTAAACATAAATGTTCTAAGTGCACTGTTCCCGTATTTGCCCCATTTTAAAATACATTTTGGCTCATTTCGCTATTTGATGTGAAATTGTAGAACGGCTGTAAAAGAAGCGTAAGAAAAGAGAATCGAGGTTCGATCCTGTCATCCAAATGAAATAAATGAGACAGTCTTCGTGTAAAAAGTTATCTTTTTTTATGAGTCGAATGAAGGAACAATGAAAATATTGTAGAAATATTGTAGAGGAATGAGGCTGGAAAAGGAGTGTAAGAGAATGACTGAAACGCTCGATGGCGCAGAAGATATCAGAAAATTAGAAAAAGAGAACGAATATTTGCGAACAGAGTTGATGCAGCAAAAAATGCTGTTAAATAAGACGTTAGATGCCATTTTTATATTTGATCAGCACCTCAACATCATCCAAGCCAATGAAGCAACATGCAGGCTTGTACAGACACCGAAAGAAGACCTCCTCAATAAATCCGTTCTAGATTTCCTTTACGGCATCCCGAAAGATAAAATTGAATGCTCACTCGATCTATTTTTTCGAAAAGGTACGTTAAAAAGAGAAATCTCCATTCAGCTGGAAAATGGTGAAACAAAATACATTGAATTTGTCGCAGAGCACGACACCATGAATCAGCAATATATTGTCGTCATGCGAGATATTTCCTCAAAGAAAATATTAGAACGAGAACGCTCCATGAATGAGCAGTTGTTCAAAGATTTGTTTGACCGAGCCATTGACGGGATGGTCATTTTTGATCAGGATGGCTGCATGATTGATGCGAATCATTCTTTTTGTCAGAGCTTTGAGCTGCAAAAGACTGATTTAACCGATCGCTATTTACATGAATTTGTCGACGAAGAAAATCTTCCATCCTTACAGCACCTTTTAACGTCACTTAAAGAAACAGGGAAAGCAAAAGGAGAGCTTCCTGTTACTCTACAATCTGGCCAGTACAAATTATTCGAGCTCACCATTACATCAAATGTGATGAGCGGTTTTTATATGTCCATCATGCGGGATATTACAGAAAAAAGGTTAATGGAAGAAAAGCTGTTAAAAAGTGAGGAACGCTTTAGAGAAATTTTTGAAAATGCAATGGATGCGATCATCATATGGGCGGATGATGGAGAGATTGTGAGAGCCAATGAATCAGCCTGCCGCATTTTTGAATTGCCTATGCATTCACTGATTGGCAAGAAACTCACAGACTTTCTCGTGAAATCTGATCAGAGATATAGACCGACTAGAAGACGATATATTCGGAATCATGAAATAAGGGAAGAGCTTTTGTTCAGAATGGCAAATGGTCAGTTTAAAGAGCTCGAGTTTACATCAAAGCATGCGGTATTAGAAGGACAGCACTTAACCATTTTACGTAATGTGAGTGATCGAAAAAGGATGGAGGAGGAGCTGCGCGAAAGTGAGCTCAAATTTCGTAAAGTATTTAATGGATCAATGGACGGCATTGTTCTGTTTGATAACCAAT
This sequence comes from Bacillus sp. FSL K6-1145, assembly GCF_038003425.1. Lineage (NCBI taxonomy): Bacteria > Bacillati > Bacillota > Bacilli > Caryophanales > Bacillaceae > Bacillus > Bacillus sp. FSL K6-1145. Next base: position 1,295,677 of record NZ_JBBOPC010000001.1, read on the forward strand.
ACCGCATTATCGAAGTCAATCCATCCGCAAGCGAGCTACTAGGATTGAAAAGTGATCATTTAACGGAAATGAACCTTTTCCACATCCTTGCGCCTTATCAAATTGAACATTTGGCACAGCCTGCCCAGGCGATGTCATTAGATGAAATGGACAATGAAGTGCCATTTGTGCTGAACCACCCAGATCAGCGGATATTGGAATTCTCTTTTAAACGCAACATCATTCATAATATGAATTTGGCGATCTTTAGAGATGTGACAGAGCGGAAGGAATTAGAAGAACGGGTGAGAAAATCAGATACCCTTCATGTGGTCGGAGAGCTTGCCGCTGGAATTGCGCATGAAATTAGAAACCCGATGACAGCATTAAAAGGCTTCATTCAGCTGCTAAAAGGAAATATAGAAGGGGAGTATTCGCTCTATTTCAATGTCATCACTTCAGAGCTGAAAAGAATTGAATCGATCATCACCGAATTTTTGATTTTAGCAAAGCCGCAAGCCATCGTATTTGAAGAAAAAAATGTGGTGCAAATTGTGAAAGACACGATGGATCTGTTGCACGCACAGGCGAATCTTGGCAACGTTCAAATGCATCTCAATGTGATTGATGAGATTCCGCTCATTTATTGTGAACAAAACCAATTAAAACAAGTCTTTATTAACATTTTAAAAAATGCAATTGAAGTCATGCCGAGAAAAGGAAATGTCTATGTGAGCATTCAGCGGAAGGGCGAAGAGCATATTGTCATTTCACTGCGGGATGAAGGCTGCGGAATGGCAGAGGACAAGCTGAGGCGTCTAGGGGAACCATTTTATACGACAAAAGAAAGAGGAACTGGACTTGGCTTAATGGTTAGTTATAAAATTATTGAAGAGCATCAAGGAACGATTGAGGTAGAAAGTGAGGAAGGGATAGGAACCGTCTTTCATCTCACGCTGCCACTGAGGCAGAAGAAACAAGAAGGAGAGCATTAACGTGTATTATACCGTCTATCACGCACCAATTGGGGCACTATACATACTAGAAAAAGACGATGCCATCATCGAAGTGATGTTTGATGATGAGCCGTTTTTAGCAAAAAAACAGGAAGCCAATCTAAAAGAAGAAGAAACGTCTGTATTACAAGAAGCAAAAAAGCAGCTAGATGAATATTTCAAGGGTGAGCGCCAAGAATTCGATCTCCCGCTCAAGCAAAAGGGAACTTCGTTTCAAGAGCAAGTGTGGGCAGCACTTTCGACTATTCCGTATGGTGAATCAAAAAGTTATGCAGACATTGCAGAAGCAATTGGTAACCCAAAGGCTGTGAGAGCGATTGGACAAGCCAATAGACGCAATGCATTACCTATTTTTATCCCTTGTCACAGAGTGATTGGAAAAGACCGTTCTCTGACGGGCTATGCAGGAACGAAGACAGATATAAAAGCGGTTCTGCTTGAATTAGAAGGTATCCCATTTGTTCAAAAATAAATCGATTGACCTGTTCCAAATGTTTTCCAAGCGACATATCCTTTTATTAAGCTAAAAAAGTTGGTTGAGGGAAAAAGGAGGGCGCTAGGGAATGTTTTGGGACAAAAAGAATAAAATGTATGCCGTCACATCACTATGTGTCAAAATGAAGGTTTTGACAGAAGAACAGAAAAAAGAAATTTTAGCAAAAACGAATGAAATAAAAAAGCGCGGTGCTCTTAAATAAGAAGTACACGGCGCTTTTTTTATGATCAGAGTGAGATGCTTTCAGTGAACAGAGCATCAATCTCTTCTGTATAGTTTGACGTGATAATCCCTTTCTCTGTAATGATCCCTGAAATGAGATGGTGAGGAGTGACATCAAAGGCGGGATTGAATACCTGAACATCAGGTGGTGCAATTTGGACGCCGTTTAATTCCTTTACTTCCAGCGGGTCACGCTCTTCTATTGGAATATCTGCCCCGTTTTTGGTTGAGATATCAAAGGTAGAAAGCGGTGCAGCTATAAAAAACGGAATTTGAAAATGCTTGGCTAAAATGGCGAGACTTAACGTGCCAATCTTGTTTGCCGTATCTCCATTACGGGCAATGCGATCAGCTCCAACAATGACTGCAGAAATTTGTTTTTCTTTCATCGTATGGGCTGCCATGTTATCTGTAATGAGCGTCACATCTACGCCGCCTTGCATGAGTTCCCATGTTGTCAGCCTAGCCCCTTGGAGAACAGGACGTGTTTCACAGGCATAAATGTGAAGGTCGAGATTTTTCTTTTTGGCTAAATAAAATGGAGCAAGGGCTGTTCCGTACCGGCTCGTGGCGATGGAGCCTGCATTGCAAATGGTCATAATCCGATCACCCGATTTAAAGAGCTGGAGTGCATTTTGACCGATTTGTCTGCATGTTTCTTCATCTTCAATTTGAATTTGAATGGCCTCATGGACAAGGTCTGTTTTGGCTGCATTGACCGAAGCTGCACGATCAATGCGCTGCAACAATCGCTCTAATGCCCAGGCTAGATTCACAGCGGTTGGACGAGCACTGTTTAAATATTCTTTTATCTGAATGACTTCTTGTCTAAACACATCAATTTCTTCTGTCTCAATGTCTTGGGCACTGAGCGCCAGTCCAAAAGCTGCTGTAATGCCAATGGCAGGTGCTCCCCGCACTTTTAACGTGACAATGGCATCATACACGTCTTCTTTTGTATATAGATGCTCAAACTCAGTTTCAGCCGGTAATTTTTGCTGATTCAAAATGTTAATATAGTTTTCTTCCCATTCGACAGAACGGGGGACTTCAAATTCTTTAGACAAAACCCGTCACTCCTTTACAGATTGCTGGAATAATGCGACGAGGTCAGACGCTGTTTCCACTGCATGATATTGTTTGATGAATGTTTTTCCGAGCGTAAGTGCTGCTTTTTTCTGCTGAATCCGTTTAGATGGTGATGGAATCGCATCGAGATCAGCGGCATGAGCAAGGCCAATCGTTCGGCGGACAAGTTCACAGCCCGCAAAGCCTGTCGCTTCTTTTAAAATACGGTCAAAGGTTGTTTCTAAAAAACTGTCTGATACACTAAACGCTTCAATGCTGTCTTCTTTCCAAGCTTTTGCGAACACTTCTTTGAATGTTGCCCATACATTGACGACATGGTCAAAAAGGTGCTGCTGATCATGTTCATTCTCACGGGACAAAGCATTTAGGAACAGGTTAGCGATAAAATGACCAATATCGAATCCGAAGGGACCATAAAAAGCGAATTCTGGATCAATGATTTTTGTTTCCGTCTCACTTGCAAAAATACTGCCTGTATGAAGATCTCCATGAACAAGTGTTTCGGCAGATGTCAGGAAAATACGCTTCAATTCAGCTGCTTTTGCCTGCACTTCAAGATCTGCCCAAAGCGCTTCGGCAGCTTCTCTTAATTCTTCTTCGAAATCATTTGTGCCGCTATCAAAGAAAGGATCTGTGAAGACGAGCTTTTCGGTAATGTCACAAAGGTCCGGATTCGTAAATTGCTTCACAAATTGTTTTTTAATTTTAGGATTTGTGGCAAAGTCAGAAGTGTAAAAAAGTGTTTTTCCTAAAAATTCTCCGACATGATCGGATAAATGCGGATATTGTTTTCCGGCAATTAGCCCTTTTCTGACGATTTCGAGGTGTGATAGATCCTCCATTGCCGTCACAGCAAGAGCTGTATCTGAATAATAGACTGCTGGTACGAGGTGCGGTGTATACTCTGACTGCTTGATCAGGGCAGTACTTTCGATTCTCGCACGGTCTAATGTAAGCGGCCAGCTCTCTCCGACCACCTTGGCGTAGGGCAGTGCCTGCTTGATGATCAAACCTTTTTCTTGTTTATGATCAAAAATATGAAAGACGTAATTTAAATTCCCGTCCCCGATTTCCGTACATGTCAAATGACTACTTTCTTGGATCAAGCCAAGTCTAATTGCGAGTGCAACTGCTGAGCTTTCTGTTAATTCTTCATATGATGCCGTAAGTGTAACCAATTGCTTCCCCTCCAAATCATATAAAAAAGCCTCTTTCTCCTGAGAGAAAGAGGCTTGATGGTGTGTATGCTCAAAGCCTCTCTTATCTCTCAGCACATACGTCTGATGGAATTAGCACCGTGCCCTATAAGACAATTGTCTTGGCGCTTACTTGCTGCGCCCCACTTCACAGTGGTATTAACGGTCGGTTGCTGTTGGGGTCAAAAGGCCAAATCCCTCGCCCAACTCTCGATAAGAGAAATCAATATGTCATTGTCTCGTGTCTGTTTGCATTTCTTAATTCAAGATATTATCAGAGCTGCGCTTCACATGTCAATCCTTTTTCAAAATTGCTTTACAATTCGTAAAACAATCCATTACAGTATTTGTATTGCTACGTAACTTGAATAGAAGGTGAAGAAAAATGGAATTCCAGCAATCAGATGTATTGAAACAATTACCGACACAATTTTTTGCATCCCTTGTCCAAAAGGTCCAGAAAAAGGTGCAGGAAGGCGCAGATATTATTAATTTAGGGCAGGGAAATCCTGACCAGCCAACTCCCGCGCACATTGTAAAAGCCATGCAGGAAGCGGTATTAAAACCTGAAAATCATCAATACTCGTCATTCCGCGGAACAGCGAAATTAAAAAAGGCTGCCGCTGCCTTTTATGAAAGAGAATATGGTGTCACGCTTGATCCGATGACGGAAATTGCGATTTTATTTGGCGGGAAAGCAGGGCTTGTTGAGCTGCCGCAATGCCTGCTGAATCCGGGTGATACGCTCCTTGTTCCAGACCCAGGTTATCCTGATTATTGGTCAGGTGCTGTGCTTGCTGGAGCTCAGATGGTGACGCTGCCGCTTCTTGAACAAAATGATTTTTTACCTGACTATGACAGGTTGCCTGAGGATGTTAAGGAAAAAGCAAAGTTGATGTATTTAAATTATCCCAACAATCCGACAGGTGCCACGGCAAGCCGTTCATTTTTTGAAGAAACCGTTACATTCGCAAAAGATCACAAGCTATGTGTTGTCCATGATTTTGCCTATGGCGGCATTGGGTTTGATGGGGAAAAGCCAATCAGCTTTTTGCAAACAGATGGAGCGAAAGAGACAGGAATTGAAATATACACATTGTCTAAAACGTATAATATGGCCGGCTGGAGAGTAGGTTTTGCAGCAGGAAATCCGTCTGTTATTGAAGCGATTGAGCTTTATCAGGATCACCTGTTTGTTTCACTGTTCAAAGCCACTCAAGATGCGGCAGCGGAAGCTTTGTTAAGCGACCAAACGTGCGTACAGGTGCAAAATGATCGATATGAGAATCGGCGAAATGTGTGGATTGCTGCCTGCAAGGAGATTGGCTGGGAGGTCACTGCACCAAAGGGGTCGTTTTTTGCTTGGCTAAAGGTGCCAGAAGGATATACATCCGAATCTTTTGCTGGCGTATTATTAGAGAAAGCACATGTGGTTGTGGCGCCGGGGAATGGGTTTGGTACTCACGGTGAAGGATACGTGAGAGTAGGACTTTTAACAAATGAGGAGCGGTTAAAAGAAGCCGCTCGGCGAATCGATTCCTTGAATCTGTTTGAAAATAAGCCATTGACAACATGAATAAACGGTGCGATAATTCAGACAATATTTAAGAAAATTGAATATTCTTATCAAGAGTAGGCAGAGGGACTAGCCCAATGAAGCCCGGCAACCGACTTCCATGAAGCACGGTGCTAATTCTTGCAGCAAGCGCTGAGAGATAAGATTCGGATGAATGACACGAAACAACCTCTTTAAGGCGCTGATAAAGCACTTGGAGAGGTTTTTTTATTGACCATATGCATGACGCAATCGAAAGGGGATTCCTAGTGAGTGAATTACTGGCAACATACGTATTAACACATCGAGAGGATGAACAAGTAAACCGAAAAGCGGAGCAGATCGCGCTTGGTTTAACAGTTGGATCATGGACGGATTTGCCGCAGCTCAAAAAAGAGCAGCTTCAAAAGCATAAAGGCCGGGTGGAAAAGGTATCAGAAAAGTTTGCTCCAGCCGAAAATGGCCTATATCAATCTGAGGTGACCATTGCTTATCCTGAGGCTAACTTTTCAGCGGATATTCCGGCCGTTTTGACGACGATCTTTGGAAAGCTTTCACTAGATGGAAAAGTGAAGCTAATCGACATTCAATTCTCGGATCGATTGAAAAGAAGTCTGCCAGGACCGGTATTTGGAATTGATGGCATACGAAAAAAAGTAGGCGTGTTTGATCGACCTTTGTTGATGAGTATTTTTAAAGGTGTCATTGGCCGTGATATGGCAGATTTAAAAGAACAGCTCCGTTTACAAGCATTAGGCGGCGTTGACTTTATCAAAGACGATGAAATTTTATTTGAGAGCCCACTAGCCCCTTTTGAAGAACGAATCAAAGAAGGAAAAAAGATATTAAAAGAAACATATGAAGAGACAGGGCACCGAACGCTATATGCCGTTAATTTAACAGGCAGAACCTTTGAACTAAAGGATCGAGCAAGAAAGGCAGCTGAGCTTGGAGCAGATGCACTCTTATTCAATGTTTTTGCCTACGGGTTAGATGTCATGCAAAGCTTAGCTGAGGATCCAGATATTCGATTGCCTATTATGGCCCATCCCGCAGTAAGCGGCGCTTTGACATCATCGCACGAATATGGATTCTCCCATTCTCTTCTTTTAGGTAAATTAAATCGATATGCAGGCGCTGATTTGAGTCTTTTTCCCTCACCGTATGGGTCGGTCGCACTTCCGAAAAAAGATGCCTTTGGAATCTATGAAGCTTGTGTAAAAGAGGATTCGGTTCAAAAAACGTTCCCTGTTCCGTCAGCAGGCATTCATCCTGGAATGGTTCCAGTTTTGATGAAAGATTTTGGACTCGATCATGTGATAAATGCTGGTGGAGGAATTCACGGACATCCGCGTGGAGCCATCGGCGGAGGGAAAGCATTTCGATCGATCATTGATGCGGTGATACATGGAGAGTCGATCCAAGAGAAGGCAGCTTCTTGCCAAGACTTAAAAGCAGCACTTGAACTATGGGGAAGGGTAGCAGAATAAATGAAAAAACCAATTGTATGTTGTGATTTTGATGGAACCATTACGAAAAATGATAATATCATTCGCATCATGAAACACTTTGCACCAAGTGAATGGACGAAGCTGAAGGACGATGTTCTCACAAAGGAGATCACCATTCAAGAAGGCGTCGGGCAGATGTTTCAATTACTGACGAGTGATCAAAAAGAAGCCATTCAATCGTTTATTTTAGAAGATACAGAGATTCGAGAAGGATTCAAGCAATTTGTTGATCATGTGAAAAAGGCTGATATTCCCTTCTATGTGCTAAGCGGCGGGATGGACTTTTTTGTTTATCCCATACTCGAGGGCATTGTGGATCGAGACGATATTTATTGCAATCATGCGTCATTTGGGGAAGAGCATATTCAGATTGAATGGCCGCATGCCTGCGATTCGCAATGTCAAAATGGCTGCGGATGCTGCAAGCCGTCAATCATTCGAGAGCTGACCTGTGAGAATGACTTCATTATCATGATTGGAGATTCAGTCACCGATGTGGAGGCGGCAAAGCATGCGGATCTCACATTTGCGCGTGACTACTTGCTAAACGAATGTAAAGAGCTCGGGCTTGTCCATCTAGAGTATGAAACATTTATTGATCTTAAAGCACAATTTGATCAAATAAAGGAAGTGAAGGAATGGCAGACGCAAAGAGCAAGCGCTGGCAGGAGCTAGCAGACGTCAAACGTGAACTGGCACAAAGAGACTGGTTTTACGGAACAAGCGGCAATTTATCGATCAAGGTGTCGGATGATCCAATCACGTTTTTGGTGACGGCAAGCGGTAAAGATAAACGAAAAGAAACAGATGAAGACTTTGTTTTAGTAAATGCAGCAGGTAAGCCTGTTGATCCGAACGAACCGCTTAGACCATCAGCTGAAACATTGCTTCACAACTACGTGTATGAGCAGACGAATGCAGGCTGCTGTCTCCATGTTCATACAATCGATAATAATGTGATGTCTGAGCTGTATGGGGATAGGGGCGAGGTTCGTTTCAAAGGAAACGAAATCATCAAAGCGCTTGGTTACTGGGAAGAGGATGCAGAAGTGTCGTTACCGATTATTGAAAATCCAGCCCATATCCCGCATCTTGCAGCACAATTTGCAAAGCATCTCACTGAAGAGTCGGAATCAGGTGCTGTGCTCATTCGAAATCACGGCATCACAGTCTGGGGAAAAACAGCCTCAGAAGCAAAACGAGTATTAGAGGCGTATGAATTTTTGTTTAGCTACCACTTGAAATTAACGCTTTATCAAAAGCAGCTTGTCACATAAAAAGGAGGAAAAGCACATGGCGACGATTTTGATTCATAACGAAGAGAACACATTACTTGAAAGCGAGCAAGAGGTGGCAGCCTATTTAGAAAACCAAGGGGTCATTTATGAGCATTGGGATATTGCAAAGCTTCCAAACCGATTATCAGAAAAGTATGATTTAACAGATGAGGAAAAGGAAGAGATTTTGACTGTTTTCCAAAAGGAAATCGAGAGTATATCTGAAAAACGAGGATACAAAGCGCAGGATGTGATTTCATTATCTGACGCCACACCAAACCTAGATGACCTGCTCCAAAATTTTCAGCGTGAGCATCACCATACAGATGACGAAGTACGCTTTATTGTAAGCGGACATGGAATCTTTGCCATTCAAGGTAAGGATGGCGTCTTTTTTGACGTGAGACTGAATCCAGGCGATTTAATTTCTGTTCCGCCACATATTCGTCACTATTTTACACTTCAAAAGGATCGAAAAGTGGTTGCCGTTCGCATATTTGTCACAACTGAGGGCTGGGTGCCAATTTACGAGGAAGAAAAGGTTTAATGACAAAAGCTGATCATTCCGCATGAGGCGGAAGATCAGCTTTTTTTTAGGGAAATAGACATAAAATGAGAAAGAAAATAGTTGATTTTGATCTTCTACATAGGATAAAATTCTGTTTAATCCATGTGTCAGTCCTGTCCAAATTTGAAGTTTACCCCCAAATATGATTGGGTAAGAGGTCTTTAGGCTGTAAAAAATTAAATAAAATTAGCATATTTAATTTAATTTACAAATAAAGTATAATTTTGGTGTCGGATCATTTTGAGCATAGACAGTCGAATTCATTGCGGGAGCTGAGATCATGAATATTTATGTAAGAAAAGAACAATTGCTAATGTCCATTGATGAGAAGAGAAAACAGATGGTAGAAGCTGCTCAAGCAGAAGGCTACACTGGTGAGACGACAATTAAATATAGTCAAGAACTGGACAACCTGATGAATGAGTATCAGCATCTCCTTTTTCATGAGAAACAATCTGCCCCCTCCTTTCATGATCTTGTAACTCAAATGAGTCTTCTATCTGTGAACCGTCCCTCTTATTGACATGAAAAAACCGGTCTTGCCTAAGCAAAACCGGCTGAATGTTTCAGCTATGCTGAGTGAGCAGAAGGAAGCATGATCATGACGGTTGTTCCTTTATTCACTTCGCTCTCGATATCAATTGTTCCGCCATACATCGAAATGATTCGTTTACACACAACAAGCCCAAGACCTGTCCCTTTTTCCTTCGACGTAATAAAAGGGAGGAAGATATGTTTTAACATTTCTTCTTGTATGCCTTCACCCGTATCCTTCACTTTAATAATGACATGTTCTTTTTCAGCCTCAATCAAAATCTTCAAATGACCGCCATTTGGCATCGCTTCTAACGAGTTCTTCGCTACATTTAATACGACTTGTTTAATGTGATCCTTTGTGCAATATACCCCAACATCTTGAATCGTATTAATTTGCAAATCAACCTCAACATTATAAAGGTTCGCCTCAGAGAAAACGATCGGCATGATCTCACTGACAATTTCTTTGACAGAGTTATTCTGCCATTTTTCTGCCGTTGGTTTCCCTAATACAAGAAACTCACTGACGATTTGATTGATTCGTTTAATTTCTTCTTCAATGACAGAAAAATAGAGCTGATCTTCTTCAGAGTGATACTTCTTTTGCAAAAGCTGTATAAATCCACTAATCCCTGTTAATGGGTTGCGAATTTCGTGTGCCGTACTTGCTGCGAGGGTTCCGATTAATTCAAGCTTTTGCGCTTCATTTTGGTGACGCTCCTGCTGGGTTTGACGCCTTAAAATAACATATTGAACAAGTGTGAATAAAATATTTAATAAAATAAAAGCACTGGATAAAGGGATCAGCATAACAGACAGCACTTCACCTGTAGAAGCGCGTTGCGGATAGACCTCTAGCTTCCAGCTGTTTTCATCTAAATATGTAGACACGGTGCTGCCATTTTCTGATGCTGGCTGTGGACCACTTGTAAACACGACATGTCCATTTTGATTCAGCATCTTAAAATGAAGATCAGGGTTCAATACATTCATAATATTTCTTAAATAATCAATTTGAATGGCGGCGACTAGCACATTGGTGACTTCTTCGTTTTCATCCAGCACAGGCACGCAAATGGAAAGAATCCGCTGTTTTGTAATTCGGCTCACATAGTTATCTGTGATCACCGTCTGCTTGGTCACTTGAATGCGCTTAAAGTAATCTCTGAATGATAGGTTGATTTTTTCCTTTAATGGTGTGGTGCTTACTGTTACATTTCCTTTTTTGTCTAGGAGATACAGGCCTGAAAAACGAGGTTCTTGTTTATAGATTTTCTCTAGGATGTTTTTTACTTTTTTCGTCTCAAGAGGCTGGTCAAATCCCATGGCAAGTGAAGTTAATCTCGCTTCTGTTTCACTAATTAAATAATTCATTTGGTTTTTGTGAATATTTAACATAAGTGTAGCAGTTTGTTTGTTTTTTAAGTCGATTTTTTCCGTTTCTTTTTCATAGATAAAATAACTAATGATTAGGGTTGGAATCATGACCAAAATAAGGTACAGCCTGATCTTCTTCCAAAACCCTTTCAGTATACTCATCATTCATCGCTCCAACGTATTACCTAATAGACTTATTATAGCATTGAACCTATGTTTATTACGATGACTTGTGTGATTTTTAAAAAATTAGGTGATTCGTTCTGGTCTCATTTTCATGCTAAAGATAGATCAAAATGTTGACATTTTACTTATTGTTTATTAATGTCACATTAGTGGGGTGTATTTCATAAAGGATGATAAAAAATGGAAAATCATAATGTTGAAAAATCTTTGAAATTATTTATTGTATTATCACGTGCCTATCGCTCAATTAATCATCACATGAACAAACATATTGTGAAGCACGGGCTGAATCCGACTGAATTTGCAGTATTAGAATTGCTGTATCATAAAGGGGATCAGCCGCTTCAGCAAATCGGTGATAAGATTTTACTTGCAAGCGGCAGCATCACGTATGTGGTCGATAAATTGGAGAAGAAAGAACTCCTCAGTCGTAAGGCCTGTGCAGAAGACCGCAGGGTCACATTTGCGCATATTACCGAGCAGGGACGAGCTTTGCTTGATGATATCTTCCCAGATCATGCGAAAGAAATTCATGAGATGATCAGTGTCCTGAGCGAAGAAGAGAAGGATGCCTGCATTGACATGCTTAAACATGTGGGACTGCGTGCAAAACATTTATATGATCATAAAGAATAAATAAAAAAGGAAGCCGAGGGCTCCCTTTTTTATTTTGCTTTTTTCTCAATCGGTAAAATAAGTACTTCTACGCGTCGGTTTTTACTTCTGCCTTCTGCTGTGTCATTTGAAGCGATTGGCTTGAATTCACCGAAACCTTTTGTACTAAAGTTTTCTTGGTTTAAATTGCTGTTCTCAAGAAGAATACTTAAAAAGTTTACAGCACGTATGGCACTTAAATACCAGTTGGATTCAAATTCTGAATTTCTGATCGGAACATTATCAGTATGTCCGCTAATGACGATGTCACGAGCGGGGTTAATGACGAGTAGTTTTGAGATTTCCTTTGCTAACGGGACATCTTGAGGGCGAATAATCGCCCGGCCAGAATCAAAGAAGATACTGTCTTCTATCGTAATGAGCAAACCTTCGTCCGTGAGCTTTGTTTCGAGCTTAGCTCCAAGTTTCTTATTGGCAATGAAGGAATCCACTTGCTTTTTGACCTTTGTGAGAACGGCATGATCTCGAGCTTTCGCTTGAGCTTCTTCATCCTCTTCAGCTGCTTTTTTGGTCTGGTTGCTATTTTCAGTTTCTTCAGTGCTTTGCATGCTGGTTTGATCCATGACACCTGTACCGCCCGTAAAGACGACATTAAAAGACTTGGCCATCTGTTCATACTTTGCCGCATCAATCGAACTTGATGCAAAAAGCACAATGAAGAGAGCGAGTAGAAGCGTCAGAAGATCGGCATAAGGGATCAGCCAAGATTCATCTACATGGTCATCGTGATCATGTTTTTTACGTTTCCTAGCCATTTTGTTTTTCTCCTTCTTCAATGACAAGATTTGCACGTTCTTTCGCTGGTAAGTACATGAGAAGTTTTTGTTCAATCACTTTTGGAGATTGACCTTCAAGAACAGAAAGGATCCCTTCGATCATAATTAGACGAAGTTTTACTTCTTCCTTTGATTTACGCTTTAGCTTGTTGGCAAATGGATGCCATAACACATACCCTGTAAAAATCCCAAGCAGTGTGGCAACGAAGGCTGCACTGATTGCATGTCCAAGTGCTTCAATATCTCCCATGTTAGCAAGTGCAGCAATAAGTCCGACAACGGCGCCAAGTACACCAAGCGTCGGAGCGTATGTACCGGCTTGTGTAAAGATTAATGCGCCTGACTGATGTCTTTCAGACATGGCGTCAACTTCCTCTGTTAAGACGTCGCGAATAAATTCTGCACTTTGACCGTCAACCGCCATGCTTAAGCCGTTCTTAAGGAAATCGTCATCTACTTCCTCAATGCTAGCTTCTAATGCTAAAAGACCTTCACGACGCGCAATTTGTGCCCAGTTTGAAAAAAGAGGGATCATTTCTTGAATCGTTGGAAGCTTGTTGTCTTTAAAAATTTTGCCGAACAATTTTGGTGTTTTCTTAATTTCACTAGATGGGAATGCGATGACAACAGCTGCAATCGTCCCAACCACAATGATCAATATAGCCGCTGGGTTGATAAGAGCGGTTAGACTTACACCTTTCAGAACCATACCGACACTCAGTGCAATAAATGCTAAAATAATACCTATTAACGATGTTTTGTCCATTATCTCACCAAATCCTTTAACTATCTTTTTCTATAGTTAATATCGGTGTCTTCTAGAAGGGTTTTAGTCTGAATATCAAATTAAGGCAGTTTCTGTGAAGAATTTTTGACGAAAGCGCTTTCTATTACCTTAAAAAAGAAACTCCCTCTGATATAAAGGGAGTTTCTTTTTAATTTCTTTGAGCGGTTTCAATTAAAAGCAGCTCTTTTAATTTTTCCTCATACATGATTTTGACAAGATCATAGCTCCAATTCATCATGTGATCCACCTCTTTTTCTTTTATCTTAAAGGAATAGAGGCGGGGGAGCGTCGGCGTGCGGATGGAACTTAGACACCGCAACATGATGGAGCTATAGATCCTTCTTAAGATGTACTTATCCTTTTTTTACGACAATTTCGTTATCTTCAACTTCTACAGTAAATCCTGAAAGCTGTTCTTCTTCAAGCAATATTTCCGTCATTTGATCTTCAACATGCTCTTGAATGGTTCTTCGCAGTGGACGAGCACCAAATGCAGGATGGTATCCAAGTTCTGCAATTTTTTCTTTCGCTTCATTTGTCACATGGACTGTTAAATTTTGCTCTTTTAATTGTTCTGATAGCTCATTGAGCAAAAGATCCACAATCTTCACCAAATCATCTCGATCTAATGAATCAAACTGAATGATGCTGTCAAAACGGTTCAAGAATTCTGGCTTGAAATAGGCGCTGAGTGAATCAATGAGTGATTGCTCCTCAATTGCTTCTTCCTGATCAGACTGGAAGCCGACTTTGACCGTTTTATCTGTGCTGCCTGCGTTACTTGTCATAATAATGACCGTATCTTTAAAGCTGACGGTTCTACCTTGGCTATCTGTTAACCGGCCATCTTCCATGATTTGAAGGAACATGTGCTGCACATCAGGGTGTGCTTTTTCGATTTCATCCAGCAAAATGATGCTGTATGGTTTTCTGCGTACTTTTTCCGTCAGTTGACCCGCTTCATCATGTCCAACATAACCAGGAGGAGAACCGATGAGCTTAGATACTGAGTGTTTCTCCATGTACTCACTCATATCTAAACGGATGATCGCATCTCTTGAACCAAATAATTCTTCAGCTAGTGTTTTTGACAATTCGGTTTTCCCGACACCTGTTGGTCCAACGAATAGGAAGGAGCCAGTTGGTCTATGTTTCGATTTTAAGCCGGCTCTGCTTCTCTTCACAGCTTTCGCTACCTTTTCAACCGCATGTTCCTGACCGATCACTCGTGCTTTTAAGCGGACGTCAATTTCTTTCATTTTGGTTTGTTCGTCTGCTTGCAGTTTGCCGACAGGGATGCCTGTTTTTTGTTCCACAATGGCTTGAATGTCTTCTGCTGTGACGACATGTTCTTTGTCATTTGTTTTGTTTTGAAGTCTAGCTTCAATGGCCTCTTCTTCATCTCGAAGCTTCGCTGCTTTTTCGTATTGTTCTTCTTTTAAAGCGACTTGTTTTTCAGCAGCAATTTCTCTCAGACGATTTGTTAGTTCATCTTCGCTTGCTGCATCAATGGAGAGGTTCGCTTTTGAACCTGCTTCATCCATTAAATCAATGGCTTTATCCGGCAGATGACGGTCTTGAATATACCGGGAAGATAATTGAACACACGCTTGAATGGCTTCGTCTGAATAGGTGACGCCATGGTAGCTTTCGTACTTATCTTGAATGCCTTTTAAAATTTCGATCGCTTCAGCTTGTGTTGGCTCATCTACAATGACGGGCTGGAAGCGTCGTTCAAGTGCGGCATCTTTTTCAATTTGACGATATTCTTTTAATGTCGTCGCACCTACTAGCTGGAGCTCGCCTCGTGCAAGAGCTGGTTTTAAGATGTTTCCAGCATCCATTGACCCCTCGGCAGATCCTGCGCCTACAAGAAGATGGATTTCATCTACAAATAAGATAATATTTTTACGGCTTTGCAGTTCTTTAATTAATTGCTTCATTCTTTCCTCAAATTGACCACGTATCCCTGTATTCGCTACAAGGGAGGAGACATCTAATAAATAGATTTGTTTGTTCTTTAATTTATTTGGTACATCGCCACTTGCAATTTTCAATGCAAGTCCTTCAGCGATCGCTGTTTTCCCAACACCTGGTTCACCAATGAGGACAGGATTGTTTTTATTTCTTCTATTTAAAATCTCAATGACTCTTGCGACTTCTTCATCACGGCCGATGACTGGATCAATTAAACCAGCATTTGCGCCATCTGTTAAATTGCGGCCAAGTTCATCAAGTAAGCCTTTTTGCTTTGGCTGCTCTACGTTTTGCGTATGTCCTGCTTGCTCTTGCCCAGAGAAGAATGAGCTTCCTCCGAACAATTGAGGTCCCATTTTCATTTTTGATTGCTCCATCAAAGAGGTGTAGCAGTCTTCACATAAAACCATTTGGCTCCGGGATGAATTCACTTGCATATTCAGGCGAATTGTTGCTTCATTTACTTGACAATGTTGACAACGCATTTGCCATGACCTCCTTATGATAAAAGTTTGACTTTATTTGACCAATGAATGTTAAAGAAAATGGTCTGTTGTTTGACCATCTTTGACTATAGTATACTCTGACCTATTTTGACTTTCAACTGTTTTGCTCAAAGGCGGGTGAAAATCCTTTTTTGCATTTAATCATGGTTTGTCCTTCTTTTCAAGGAACTTGTCTCATAGGATAAAAAAAGACAATCGAAAGTGATGGGTGCGGAGGGGTCACATGAAACGTTCAAATGAATCCGCTTTTCAGCTTGCCTTTGTATATGTAGGAACAGTGGTTGGAGCTGGGTTTGCGACCGGAAAAGAAATCGTAGAATTTTTTGTTCGTTTTGGCTGGATTGGATTATTCGGAATCTTGATTAGCGGCGCTATTTTTACTGGACTTGGGGCAAAAATGATGCTCATTTCTAAACGAATTGAAGCAGAGTCTTATCAAGATATGAACCGGTTTCTATTTGGCGCAGCTGCAAGCAGGTATATTAATGTCGTCATGTTTTTTATTTTATTAGGCGTCACTTCAGTGATGATTTCTGGCGCAGGTGCTATATTTGAAGAGCAGCTAGGCATATCGAAGGAATATGGGATCTTTTTGACGATCATTCTGAGCGTAATTGTGCTTTTGAAAGGATCAAAAGGATTATTTGGTGTCAATGTTCTCGTCGTCCCAATGCTTATTTTCTTTTCAATGATTGTGTTTCTTGATTCATTCGTTTTTAGCAGTAGTGAAAGTTATGTTCTTGCGCTGCAAATGGGTGAGGGAGAGTGGATTTTATCAGCTATCTCATATGGTGCTTTTAATTTGGCACTTTCTCAAGCAGTGTTAGTGCCCGTCGCAAATGAAATGACCTCTGAAGCGGTGATTAAAAAGGGAGCTGTGCTTGGGGGCGCCATGCTGACAATTATTTTATTTGTATGCTTTTTATCTCTTTCTTCATTAGATATGCTGGAGGCGTTTGATATTCCAATGGCTCAGGTCGTGTATCAAGTAGCAAATTCCATTCACCTCATTTATTTATTTGTGATCTTCGGCGAAGTCTTTACATCCGTCATAGGCAATTTATATGGACTGGAGAGACAAGTGAGGGCGTATATACGACTGAACAGTGTCTTGACAATATCCCTTATTCTCTTATGCTGCTATGTGATTAGTAAAATTGGTTACGGTACATTGATATCAACAGTTTATCCTATTTTTGGCTATGTGAGCATCTTTTTTATCCTCTTTCTTTTTCTAAAAAAAGTGCCTGCATCACATGATAAGTAAAGAAAGGATAGCCTGCATGGAAAATATGTGGTACACTATCCTCTGTGAAAATTGAACAAAAATCCGTGTAAACGGGAGAGGTTCTAGCAAAACCCTCTATAAAAAACTAAGGACTTGCCGTATCCTTGGATGTGGCATTTTTTATTTTTTATGGCTGGGACACCTCATACACATGTAAAGGTGTCTTTTCTTTTGAGAAAAATAGGGGTTTTCATGAGCCTTTCAGATGCAGCTTTGTACGAGTGTATAGATCTGCAAAAGGAGGAGAACAGAAAATGAAAAATGAAAAAGCAGTCGTTGTCTTTAGCGGGGGACAAGACAGTACGACATGTTTATTATGGGCACTTCAACAATTCGAAGAGGTAGAAACCGTGACCTTTCATTATAATCAGCGTCATCAAGAAGAAATTGATGTCGCCAAAAGAATTGCTGACAAGTTAGGTGTGAAGAATCATCTGTTAGATATGTCTCTTTTGAATCAGCTGGCACCAAATGCTTTAACAAGAGATGACATTGACATTGAGGAAAAAGAAGGAGAGCTGCCTTCCACATTTGTACCAGGACGAAACTTAGTATTCTTATCTTTCGCTTCTATTCTTGCGTATCAGATCGGTGCAAGACATATTATCACAGGTGTATGTGAAACAGACTTTAGCGGCTATCCAGATTGCCGTGACGAGTTTGTAAAGTCTTGTAATGTCACAGTGAATTTGGCGATGGAAAAACCATTTGTCATCCATACACCACTCATGTGGCTCAATAAAGCAGAAACATGGAAGCTAGCAGACGAGCTGAATGCGTTAGATTTTGTGAAAAATGAAACGCTCACTTGCTA
The DNA here is from genome assembly GCF_038003425.1 of Bacillus sp. FSL K6-1145. NCBI lineage: Bacteria > Bacillati > Bacillota > Bacilli > Caryophanales > Bacillaceae > Bacillus > Bacillus sp. FSL K6-1145. The sequence goes on from NZ_JBBOPC010000001.1 coordinate 1,313,509, forward strand.
TAATGGCATCATGTCTGATGGCTGCGGGGAATGTCCTGCGTGTAAGCTTCGGAAAAAGGGCTATGACACTTATATGGAAATGAAGGAGGCAAAATAAATGCTTTCTCAAATCTATCCACAAACGAATCATCCATACTCATTTGAATTGAACAAGGATATGCATATATCAGCTGCCCATTTCATCCCAAGAGAGGATGCAGGTGCTTGCAGCCGTGTACATGGTCACACGTACACCATCAATATAACCATTGCTGGAGATGACCTAGATGAATCGGGTTTCCTTGTCAATTTTAGTACACTGAAAAAACTTATTCATGGACAGTATGATCACACGCTACTCAATGATCATGAGGAATTCTCATCAACCGATCCATACGCGATGCCTACTACAGAGGTTGTGGCAAAGACAGTGCATGACAAAGTCGCAGCATATTTATCGACTTTAGCAAATAAACCAGTATGTGTTCAGGTCTTTGTTAGGGAGACACCAACAAGCTACTGCATTTACCGGCCGAAACGAGTTGAACACAATGGCTAAAGCAATTCCTGTATTAGAAATCTTTGGTCCGACCATTCAAGGAGAAGGGATGGTCATTGGACAAAAAACCATGTTTGTCAGAACGGCTGGCTGTGACTACTCTTGCAGCTGGTGTGATTCCGCCTTTACTTGGGATGGATCAGCAAAGCATGACATTCAGTGGCTTCACGCAGAGGACATTGTCAAGGAATTAAAAAGAATAGGCGGACAGGCTTTTTCTCATGTCACCATTTCAGGGGGAAACCCTGCGCTTTTAAAACAAATGGAATCACTTATTGATTTGCTACACGAAGAAGGAATTGATACAGCGCTTGAAACACAAGGGACAATGTATCAGGACTGGTTTTTGAAAATTGATGATTTAACGATTTCTCCGAAGCCACCAAGCTCAAATATGAAAACAGATTTCGCGAAACTCACACGTATCATAGATGAGCTGAAAAACGGAAATAGATTGCAACATGCAAGCCTAAAGGTCGTGATTTTTGACGATCATGATCTAGCCTATGCAAAGGATGTTCATGCGAAATATCCAGAGCTTCCTTTTTATTTGCAGGTAGGAAATGATGACACGACAACAGGTGATGATGCGTACTTATTGACGCACTTATTAAAGAAGTATGAAGCGCTTGTCGATCAAGTAGCGCAAGACCCAGACTTAAATCGCGTAAGAGTGCTGCCGCAGCTGCACACATTATTATGGGGCAATAAACGAGGCGTATAGAAAGGAAGAGACGACATGACGACAAGAAAACCAGAAGAATTAGAAGGTGTCACTTTACTAGGAAATCAAGGAACCAATTATTTGTTTGATTATGCACCACAAGTGCTTGAAACATTTCCGAATAAACATACAAATAGAGATTATTTTGTGAAATTCAACTGCCCAGAATTTACATCACTTTGTCCGCAAACAGGTCAGCCGGATTTTGCGACAGTTTATATCAGCTATATCCCAAATGAAATCATGGTTGAAAGTAAATCATTAAAATTGTATTTGTTCAGCTTCCGTAACCATGGTGATTTTCATGAGGATTGTATGAATATTATTATGAACGATCTCATTGAATTGATGGACCCAAGATACATTGAAGTATGGGGCAAATTTACACCAAGAGGCGGTATTTCAATTGACCCGTACACGAACTACGGAAAACCTGGTACCAAATATGAAGAAATGGCTTCATATCGCATGATGAATCATGATATGTATCCTGAAACGATTGATAATCGCTAATAAAGGAAAAGACATGCCTAATGACATGTCTTTTTTTATGGGTTTGAATGGGATGAATTAGATTGAAGTGATAAAAAAAGAGAAGAGTCATGTCGCTCTCCTCATAAAAATGGGAATAGAACTTGCTAGGACGGCTGGGGGCTACCAGCTCGTAAATTTATTATACATGACAGAACGTATGTTTGTAAAGGTAATTTGTGTTTTTTGCTTATCTTATTTGCTTTGAGATAAAATAGAGGCAATGAACGAATAACGGAGGCGTTTGAGTTGGCAAACAAAGAAGAAAAGACAGAGAAGCTGCTGATGGAACTAAAAGAAGAGCTTCAAATGCTCGAACATCAAAACAAAGAACGATATAAATGGAGTGCCTCCACATTGCTTGGAGTGATTGCACTTTTAATCGATAAAGGCGTTATCACCCCAGAGGAAGTTGACATGTACAAAACGAAAGCGGAAATGCAAACCTTTCATACGCAAAAAGACTGACACTTCTTCATATGGTGTCAGTCTTTTTCATATGTGATTGTCAAAGAGAGCTAAACTGTCAGAAAACAGCTTTGCTTCGTATTTACGTATGTATCGATAGTCTGAATTGAGGATTGCAAATTAATGTACGGAGTCTTTGATGATTTTATAGTTTTTATGATTAACGACTGTTAGTGAATCCAGTTCTAAATCTCTATAGTTGTCCATAATGGTGACATCCACAATGACAGAGTTTTCATTCACTTTTTCAACTACACCTGTTAAACCATTTCTAAATTCGATCACATTTCCAATTTTTGCAATCTTCAACCGATCCCTCTCCTTTAAAAACAGATTTCATTCCCTATTAAAAAGTATTTTGCAATATTTTCATACCAATGTAAAGGATAAAGACGTTTTTGTTTCGTTTTCGTTGTATGCTTTCCTAACGGATGATATATTTAATATTTGATGATGGCTGTAAAGGAGCGGTTTATTTGACGGAAGAACAAATCCTCACAATACTTGAATCGTTACGAAATGGGACAGAAAAGCAAGTGACCATTCAAAAAGATGATTTTTTAACGTTTCGTTCGATCTTGGTGAATCAAGATGATTTTAAGTATTTTCGCGGGATTGCGAAACATGGTGGAGATGTTATTTTTGAATATCTTACAGAAGCAAGAAGCTAAAGCTTTTTCTCATGAATGAGAGAAAGCTTTTTTATTTTAGTTCTTTTGTCACACTTCAAACGAGCTTGATACATCTGAAAAGAAAATGTAATAACCCATAATCAGGAGCATAAGGATGATGATAGGCGGAAAAGGGGTCTTTTTAAGCGCTAACAATTCCAGTTGATACGCAATTCAACTAGGACATGCCATTTAATGACGGAATTTGGTTAGGCATGCAAATCTTTGTGCGTGAAAATAGAAGGAGCTCTTGTTAGAGTGGACAAGTATCTTACCGCCTACTTTAATTAAAGGAGGAATGAGGCGAATGATGAAAATTCATACCGCTCTTTTTGTCATCCTTATGCTAATCGCAGCCATGAAGATGGACAACATACAAGAGCAGCAAGGCACATTAAGTCACGAACTTTCACAAGCACCTGTTAAGCATGAGCTTTCATATATAGATCAAGATGAACACGATCAAGTCATCCCAGCATTTTCAGAGGAGAAGCGTCAGCCGAAAGTCAAAATGCTAAGTACGTCTTCAGAAAAAATGTCTTCAAAACCGAAGCAAAAGAAAAGAGTAAAATCAGAAACGACGAACGAGGAAAGCGCCAAACGCTATTCTAATGAGGAAATGGAACTGCTCTCACGATTGGTACATGCTGAAGCGAAAGGTGAATCTTACGCAGGTAAAAAAGCTGTGGCAAGCGTCGTCTTAAACAGGGTGGAGCATCGCTCTTTTCCTGACAGTGTCAAAGGTGTTATTTATCAGCGAAATGCTTTCCAGCCAGTATCGAATGGAAGTATTCATGATAAAGCAGATCAAGATTCTGTTAAAGCTGTGAAGCAAGTAGTGAAAGAACATGACAGAACAACAAAGGCCATTTATTTTTATAATCCCAAAACGGCAACAGATAACTGGATTCGTTCTCGCAAAATTGTAGAACGTATCGGTCGTCACGTATTTGCCGTATAAAGAATTGAAGCGATCAATCAGATCGCTCTTTTTTTTGTCTTCATTTATCAAAATATTTTCAGGACTTGTCTCATAGAATGTGAAAAGAATTTGCTTTAGATAAAGGGGAGGCTACATGAATCGATTTGTAAAAGGGGTCATTCTGCTATCTGTCGCAGCTTTCATTGCGGAGTGTATAGAGTTTTTAGTCAATATGATTTTAGCGAGAGAGCTTGGAGAACATGGAATGGGTCTATATATGAGTATCCTTCCAATCATCATGCTGGTCCTCGTGATTGCCAGCTTAGAGCTGCCAGTCTCCATTTCTAAATTCATTGCAGAATCGCATGAGCGGCTCCATAAAAGTATGCTCCGCCATGCGTTTAAAATGACGCTTGTGGTGACATGTACAACAACGGGGATCGCTGCGATTGTCCTGCCGTTCATTCCAGTGTTTCAGTCGTATCATCCGCTCATGAAAGGGCTTGTGCTGTCTCTTATTCCAATTATTGCGTTTACCTCGATTGCACGCGGCTATTTTATGGGAAAGCAGCAAATGGGCAGGATCGCTCTTGCCAATATGCTGAAGAAAACGATCCAGCTTATCTGCCTGTTTTTGTTCTTCCATTGGTATTCGTTTGATATTGAAACAGCGGTACTCATTGCCATCGGTGTCATTGTCGCGAGTGATCTTGTCGTCTTTATTTATTTATACTCCCAATACGTCATGGCGAAAAATGCTGTCCATGTCAGGTCTGTTGAATTAAGAGGAATTGACGTGAGAAAGCGCCTATTAGCTGTCTCCATTCCAACAACGGGCATGCGGATTTTTCATGCGATCGCAAATGCGATAGAACCGTTTTTAATCAAAGGTGCCCTTATTGCTGCAGGCATCTCTGGCACACTTGCTGTTGATCATTACGGCATGCTGGCTGGTGTCGCGATGTCGATCGGTTTTTTCCCTGCATTTATCGCTCATTCCATCATGATTGTGATGATTCCGAGTGTATCTGAAGCCTATGCTTTAGGTCAGTATGATCTTGTGAAAAAACGTGTCAGGCAGGCAATAATCATTACGTTTGGGTACGGGGTACCGGCAGTGATGGTGATGTATTATTTTGCTTATCCGCTCACACAGCTCTTTTTTGATTCACCGCAAGCTGCTGTCTACTTACAGCTGCTTTGGCCATACTTTTTATGCCACCTGTTTGTGATGCCATTTCAAGCGTGCTTAATCGGTATGGGGCTCATTAAAGATGTGTTCCTACATAATATATGGGTGCATGTCGTCTCGTTTTCAATGGTGTATTTTCTCGGGTCAATTGAAAGCTTGAATATGATGGGGGTTATATTAGGGATGAATACGGGCATGCTCCTCTTGACTGCACTGCATTATGCGACGATTTGTAAGGAGCTCGGCGTTTCCATGTTTCTTAGAATGAAAAAAGCTTGAATGTCCTCTTCGTCGAGCGGGCAAGCTATAAGAAAACTGGGAAGGAAGATCCTGATGAATCGTAAATATCTACCCGCCAGTCTTCTTATAATGACCCTGCTTCTATTACTCATAGGCAGCGAGGCTGAAGCGAAAGAGCCCGTTATGGCGCCAAGGATAGAGGCTCCTACATTAACTGGTGAAACGCAGATGATTCCGGCGAAAGGAAAAAAGACCATTTTGCATTTTTGGACAACATGGTGCCCGTCCTGCAAAATGGAGCTGCCCGTATTTGACCAGATCGTGAAAGAAAATCAGAGTGATGTTGATATCTTAACGGTGAATTTACTAGGGGCTGAACAAAGTAAACATGCGGTTGCCCAATTTGTGAAAGACAGAAAGTTTACATTCCCGGTCATACTAGATGAGCGAGGGGAAATGATGAAGAGATACCAAATCATCACCATTCCAACCAGCTTTTTGATAAATGAAAAAGGGGAAATTGTGAAAAATCATGTAGGTCCACTGACGAAAAAACAAATCAAGGAGTGGACGGATTTTTAGAACGAAACATGATTTCAAGAACCAAGGATCATTCCTTTGGTTCTTTTTTGTGTTCAATTGCTTTTCATCTGAATAAACTGTGCTCAGAAGAGATGAAAGGATCTACATCAATAATGATAATTATTATCAAAAAGAAATTATAATAATTATTAATTGAAAATCGGTCAGAACCTGTTATAATGAATAACAGACCTATAAAAAGCTTGAAATAGCAGAAAATATAGATGAAAAAAGGAAACGGGCAACAATTGATGATGTGAAAACCATTATCAATTAGAGAGGAGAAAACAATCATGAATGAGAATACAGCACTTTATCAAACAACAAATCAAAAGGAATCGAAATGGTCCCTTCATCAATGGACACAGCACGGAGAATTAATAGCAGCGGGTATCTCAGGGATTCTCATTTTGGTTGGATGGATGTTAAAGGATGAGAGCATGTGGAGTATTCCTTTATTTATCCTTGCGTTTATAATTGGAGGTTTTGCAAAAGCGAAGGAAGGAATTGAAGAAACCATTTCGTCTAAAAGCTTGAATGTTGAACTTTTAATGATTTTTGCAGCTATAGGCTCAGCAATCATTGGATATTGGGCAGAGGGCGCGATCTTAATTTTTATTTTCTCACTTAGTGGTGCGCTTGAAACGTATACATCAAATAAAAGCAAGAAGGATTTAACAGCTTTAATGAGCATCGCACCAGATGAAGCGACTTTCATTGAAGAAAATGGTACGACCATTCAAGTCTCTGCTTCATCATTAACACCAGGTGACCGTATCATGATCAAAGCTGGGGAACGTATTGCAGCAGATGGTGTGATTTTAAGCGGAAGAACAAGTGTGGATGAATCTGCGCTTACGGGCGAGTCTGTGCCCCAGGAAAAAGGGCAAGGCGAAGATGTGTTTGCGGGAACAGTGAACTTAAATGGTTCCTTAACAGTAGAAGTGACCAAACATAATGAAGAAACGCTTTTCCATAAAATTATTAAACTTGTCGAATCAGCTCAAGAAAGTGTGTCACCAAGCCAGGCATTTATTGAAAAATTCGAAGGTGCGTATGTAAAAGGTGTACTGATCACCGTCGCGATTTTAATGGTTCTGCCTCATTTTGTACTAGGCTGGAGTATGAGTGAAACCTTCTACCGGGCCATGGTGTTTATGGTTGTTGCATCACCTTGTGCGCTTGTTGCATCCATTATGCCAGCTGCTTTGTCACTGATCTCAAACGGCGCAAGAAACGGAATGCTTGTTAAAGGGAGCGTCTTTTTAGAAAAGCTAGGCACTAGCAGCATGATTGCTTTTGACAAAACGGGGACGATTACAAGCGGAAAGCCAGCTGTGGAGCAGGTGGTGATCGCTAAAGGACAAGAGGAAGCGGCCTTTTATCAGGCGCTTTATCAAATTGAAAGTCAATCAAACCATCCATTAGCGAAAGCGATCTCTGATATGGCACAAGAGCAACAAATAGAAAGATCAGCTCATGTCACCATTGAAGAAACCTCTGGTTTTGGTGTAAAGGCACAATTGAATGGAGAAACGTGGCGGATTGGGAAGAAAGACTTTGCTGGCAAGGCTTCAATGGACCGTGAGATTGAAGAGACAGGAGAGCATCTTTCTGAAAAAGGATATACAGTGGTGTATGTTCAAAAGGATCAAGAAGTCGTTGGGTGCCTTGGCCTTAAAGATCAAATGAGACCTGAAGCGAAGAAAATGATTCAAGAGCTGAATGATTTAGGCATCCAAACCGTCATGCTGACAGGAGATCAGCAAAAAACGGCTGAAGCCATTGCGCAGGAAGCCGGCATCCAAACGGTTGTTGCTGGGTGCCTTCCAGATGAAAAGGTACATGAGGTCAATCAACTTAAAAAACACGGTAATTCCATCATCATGGTAGGAGACGGAATCAATGATGCACCGGCACTCGCCACAGCAGATGTGGGGGTTGCGATGGGCGGAGGCACAGACGTGGCTTTAGAAACAGCAGATCTGATCTTAATGAAGAATAATTTAAATAACTTAACGAAGATGATCCGTCTTTCAAGAAAGATGAACCGAATTATTAAGCAAAATATTATTTTCTCATTAACGGTGATTTGTTTGTTAATTTGTGCGAATTTCTTACAAGTGCTTGATTTGCCTTTTGGCGTCATCGGGCATGAAGGAAGTACGATTTTGGTCATTTTAAATGGACTGCGTCTGCTTCGTGCATCTTAAGCAAATCATCATAGCGCACTTGGCTTCTGCCAGTGCGCTTTTGTGCGAAATAAAGCAAAAACTGATACAATAGATCAGTAGTAAAACGTGTGAGGAGGATCACGATGAACCGAATGAAGAGCTTGTCTTCTTGGCTAAAGGAAAAAGACATTCAAGGTGCATTTATACATACAAAGGAAAATGTGTTTTATCTATCTGGATACTTCACAGAGCCGCATGAAAGAGTAATGGGGCTGTTTGTGTTTCAAGAGGCAGATCCATTTTTTATTTTGCCTAAAATGGAAGTCGAGCAGGCGAAAAATGCTGGGTGGTCAGGCGATATCATTGGTTATGAAGACCATGAGAATCCATTTGATTTCATTCAGTCAGCAGTAGAAAAACGCGGTGTAAGAGCAACTCGACTTGCAATTGAAAAAGAGTCGATTCCGCTTCAAAGAGCAGAACAGCTTCAAGCTGCCACTGGGGCAGAAACTTTTGTCCGGGCAGAAGAAGAGCTCAATCAGCTAAGGCTGATTAAAGATGAATCTGAAATTGCTACACTGAAAAAAGCAGCTCAATTGGCAGATGAAGGGGTAAAAATTGGGGTGAACGCCTTAAAAGAAGGAGTCACCGAAACAGAAGTGCTCGCTGTCATTGAATATGAGCTAAAGAAAAAAGGCATTCAAGGCATGTCCTTTTCGACGATGGTTCTCTTTGGCGAAAAATCAGGAGAGCCTCACGGAAATCCAGGACAGGCAGCCTTAAAAAAAGGCGACTTTGTGTTATTTGACCTTGGAGTCATTGTTGATGGGTACTGCTCAGACATTACAAGAACATTCATCTATCAGGAAGCTTCTGATCAGCAAAAGGACATCTATCAAACCGTCCTGAACGCAGAAATGGCAGCACTAGAAATGAGTAAGCCGGGTGTGAGAATTGGGGACCTGGACTTAAAAGCACGCGGACTGATCACAGAAGCTGGATATGGGGACTATTTCCCTCACCGCCTTGGGCATGGTCTAGGGGTGTCTGTTCATGAGTTTCCTTCGATGAGCCAGGCAAATGATGATCTTCTCCAAGAAGGCATGGTGTATACGATCGAACCTGGGGTCTACGTCCCAGGAGTCGGCGGCGTCAGAATTGAAGATGATGTATTGATCACAGCAGACGGTCCAGTCACTTTAACCAATTATCCGAAAGAGCTGACGATCATCAAGTAATAAAAAAATCACGATGAACGTCCATGTCTTGGAAGTGTCATCGTGATTTTTTGTCACTCTTTTCGATCCTTATCAACAAAAAAATCATCAATTGATTCAAACGGTTTGATTTTATGTTCTTTTCCTAAAGGATGTAGTGCAAAACGAGCAGAAAACAAAACAGTCATACATAATATAATCCATATGATGAAACCCATCTTGAATTCCCCTTTCCATCCAGTGATTTGTTCAGCTCACATACATCTTAAAGTATGAAACGCTTACCATAGCAAGAGAAAGTAGGAGAAAAAATGGCAAACATAAGGGAGATTGCGAAAAGAGCGGGCGTATCTGTGACAACTGTATCACGTGTGTTGAATGATCATCCTTATGTCAAAGAGGAAAAACGAGAACGTGTTCTACATGCGATGAAAGAGCTCAAATATACGAGAAACATTCAAGCTGTCCATTTAGCAAAGGGCTATTCAAATATGCTTGGCATCGTTCTTCCGACGATTGAACACTCTTATTTCAGCGGCCTTGTCACAGGTATTGCAGAAAAAGCACAGGCGCACGGTATGCATTTTGCTTTATTTCAAACGGGGTATGATCCATTAAAAGAAAAAGAAGCGTTAATGAGTTTAAAAGAACGCCGTGTGGATGGTTTAATATTTTGTTCAAATGCGTTAAGTGATGGGCATATTTTAAAGTGGCAGGAATCTGGGCCGATTATATTTTGTCATCCCACGCCGCATGATACATGCTCAACAGTGTCAATTGCACATGATCAAGCATTTAAGGAAGGCCTGCATCATTTGGCAGCATGCGGCCATCAACGAATTGCGATTGTTCTCGCCAGAACAGAAGGAGCGAATAGCGAGTCGCGCCTTCAGGCTTATCAAGAAATGATGAAATCGCTCGGGCAGGAGATTGATGAAGAATGGATCATCGAAGGGAAACTAACACTTTTTGATGGAAAACAATTATTTACAGAGTGGCAGGAGATGAAGAATCGCCCCACAGCATTATTCATCACAAATGATGACGTATCAGCAGGCTTTTTATTAGAGGCGCAGCGTCATCATATAAAAGCAGAAGAAACTCCAGCCATACTGAGCTTTCAATTTAACCAATTAAGTGAGGCTTTGGGGATTTCCAGCATTGATATTCCGCTGAAACGAATGGGTCAGGAAGCGTTTGACTTGTTCGATCGAGCCATAAAGGGAGAGGTGCCAGAGAAAAGAATGCTGCCATTTCACCTGAACGAGCGATCAACCACCGTTTTCAAAAACAATCGTTGACGCACGTTTCATCTGTTTTGTACGATAAGAGGGATTGAATAAGAAGGAGGTGGGGATGTTCATGGAATCCTTCACCGTTGATAAAGCGTTAAATAATAATGTCATCATTGCAAGACACCCTTCTTTGGGCGAAGTAGTTCTGATTGGGAAAGGAATCGGCTTCGGGAAAAAATCGGGTGATGTTCTCGATCAAGATACATTTGAAAAAATGTTTGTCCTTAAAAATACAAAGGAACAAACAGAATATAAACAACTGCTTCACCACATTGATGAGAACATGATCGAGCTTGCCAATGACGTCATTTATCATATACGAGAAAAAATGGGACACCGTTTGAATGAGCATATTCATATTGCCCTGACTGACCATATTGCCTTTAGTTTTAAGCGGGTGCAGCAAGGATATGATATCACCAATCCCTTTATGCTTGAGACGAAGTCGTTGTATCCGAAAGAATACGAGGTCGCAAAGGAAGTCGTTGAGCTCATTAACGAGCGTCCTGATGTCGAAACAAAGCTGCCAGAAGGAGAGATTGGCTTTATTGCGCTCCATATTCACTCAGCTTTAACGAATCGGCCATTATCTGAGGTGAACCGTCATTCGCAGCTCATCACGCAAATGGTCCAAGTCATAGAAGATTCATTTCATATGAAAGTAGACAGAGAAAGTATTCATTATTTACGCTTATTGCGCCATATTACGTTTTCGATTGAGCGTATTAAACGGGAAGAATCTTTAGAGGAGCCAGAAAAATTGCTTCATCTATTGAAAAATGAATATCCTTTATGCTACAATACTGCTTGGAAAATGATCAAAATATTACAACATGCATTGAAAAAGCCTGTACAAGATGCAGAGGCTGTCTACCTAACCCTTCATCTGTACAGATTGACAAATAAAATTTCATAGTTTCCTTGAAACGTGTAACTGATTCGATCAGGCATGAGTGACTTAAGGTAAATACAGGATAAGATCCTGTTATTTGCGCAACCTTATATCACCATGCCTTTTTTTGTGTTTGAAAGTGAAATGTAAACGGTTAACTATGAAATGTATGTCAGGGAGCGTCCCGCTTGTATGTTGTAAGCGAAAATAAAAGGAGGTTCAACTAGTGTTTAAATCACTTTTTGGTGTGTTGCAAAAAATTGGACGAGCACTTATGCTTCCAGTTGCGATCCTTCCTGCTGCTGGTATTTTACTAGCACTTGGGAATGCGATGCAAAATCCGCAGCTGATCGATGTGGCTCAATTTTTAAGCAATGATACAATTCAGCTTGTTGCAAGCGTCATGGAAAATGCGGGGAACATTGTCTTCTCGAATCTTCCGCTCTTATTTGCTGTAGGGGTTGCCATCGGTCTTGCTAATGGAGACGGTGTGGCAGGGATTGCCGCAATTATCGGTTATCTTGTCATGAACGTAACGATGAGTGCCGTATTAATGGCCAACGGATCCATTCCATCCGATTCAATCAAATTGGCTAAGTTCTTTAAGGAAAGCCACCCAGCATATGTTAATATGCTCGGCATACCGACCTTATCTACCGGAGTTTTTGGCGGGATTATTGTCGGGGTATTAGCAGCTTATATGTTTAATAAATTTTACAAAATTGAGCTTCCGCAATATCTTGGCTTCTTTGCCGGTAAGCGTTTTGTTCCAATTGTTACATCTATTTCAGCACTTATTTTAGGGCTTTTGATGCTAGTCATTTGGCCGCCAATCCAAGGTGCACTGAACTCATTTTCAACAGGACTGCTTGCAGCGAATGAGCCGCTTGCTGCCTTTGTATTCGGTGTCATTGAACGCTCATTAATTCCGTTTGGTCTGCACCACATATTCTACGCGCCATTCTGGTATGAGTTCTTTAGCTATAAGAGCTTATCAGGAGATATTATCCGTGGTGATCAGCGTATCTTCATGGCTCAAATCAAAGATGGTGTTCAGCTGACAGCTGGTACATTCATGACAGGGAAATATCCGTTCATGATGTTTGGTCTCCCAGCAGCAGCACTTGCGATTTACCATGAAGCAAAACCAAAGAATAAAAAGCTTGTCGCAGGAATTATGGGATCAGCAGCCCTGACTTCTTTCCTAACAGGGATTACTGAACCACTTGAATTCTCATTCTTGTTTGTTGCACCAGTGTTATTTGCAATCCACTGTGTATTTGCTGGATTATCCTTTATGATAATGGATATTCTAAACGTGAAAATCGGTATGACCTTCTCAGGAGGATTAATCGATTTCTTCTTATTCGGTATCTTGCCAAACAGAACCGCTTGGTGGCTTGTGATTCCAGTTGGTCTCGCACTTGCTGCTATTTATTACTTCGGATTTAGATTCGCCATTCGCAAATTTAATCTGAAAACGCCAGGCCGCGAGGATGAAGCAGCTGACGGTGCAGATAGTGCTAAGTCTGAAAAGGGTAATGACTTACCTTATGAAATTCTTGAAGCAATGGGTGACCAAGAAAACATTAAACACCTTGATGCTTGTATTACGCGTTTACGTGTCACTGTTAATGATCAGAAGAAAGTGGACAAGGACCGCTTGAAAAAGCTTGGTGCTTCAGGAGTTCTCGAAGTAGGGAACAACATCCAGGCCATCTTCGGTCCTCGCTCTGATAATTTAAAAACACAAATGCAGGACATCATTGCAGGCCGCACGCCTCGTCCAGCGAAAGATCCTTCTGCAAAAGAAGAAGTCAGCCAGCAGGTCGAAGAGGTCATTGCAAAACCGCTTCAAAACGAACTAGGTGAAGAAATCTTTGCATCACCAATTACAGGGGAGCTTCATCCGATTACAGATGTACCAGATCAAGTATTCTCAGGGAAAATGATGGGTGACGGTTTCGCCATCTTGCCAACAGATGGAACGGTGGTTTCACCGGTGAAAGGGAAGATCTTAAATGTATTCCCAACGAAACACGCAATTGGCCTACAATCTGACGGTGGACTTGAAATTTTGATCCACTTCGGTATTGATACGGTCAGCCTCAAAGGAGAAGGATTTGAAGCATTTGTACAAGAGGGAGATCAAGTAGAAATCGGTCAAAAACTCTTAGAGGTTGATATTGATAAAATTAAGTCTGAAGTACCATCTTTGATGACACCAATTGTATTTACCAACTTAAGTGAAGGACAATTTATTGACCTTCAAGAATCCGGTGAAATCAAAGCTGGTCAAGAAAACATCATGAAAATTTCAAAATAATTTTCATAACTGCCGTTCTTGTTAGATGACAAGCCCGGCAGTATGATATAATATTGTGGATGTATTAATTGTATAAAAAGGAGATTGATAAAAATGGCTCAACAAACATTCAAAGTAACTGCAGATTCTGGAATTCACGCACGTCCTGCAACAGTACTTGTACAAACTGCTAGTAAATATGATGCTGATATCAACTTAGAATATAATGGTAAAACAGTGAACCTGAAATCTATTATGGGTGTAATGTCTCTAGGAATTGCGAAAGGTGCTACAATCACAATCTCTGCTTCTGGTTCTGATGAAAATGATGCACTTGCTGCGCTTAAAGACACAATGAAAAGTGAAGGCCTAGGCGAGTAATGCAACAACTGAAAGGAATCGGTGCTTCAGCAGGCGTTGCGATTGCAAAAGCATATCGTCTGGAAGAACCAGATTTAACAGTTCACCAAAAAGACATCAACGATCCAGAGACAGAAGTGAAGCGTTTTGAAGAAGCAATTCATGTTTCTAAACAAGAACTTGAAGCAATTAAAGAACATGCGCTAAAAGAGCTTGGCCAAGACAAAGCAGATATCTTTTCTGCACACCTTCTTGTGTTAAGTGATCCAGAGCTGCTAAACCCAGTAAAGGATAAAATCAACTCTGATAAAGTAAATGCTGAATTTGCTTTAAAAGAAACAGCGACAATGTTTGTTACGATGTTCGAAGCAATGGACAATGAATACATGAAGGAACGTGCAGCGGATATTCGCGACGTAACAAAACGTGTAATTGGACATTTGCTAGGCGTTGACATTCCGAATCCAAGCATGATTTCTGAAGAAGTGGTCATCATTGCTGAAGATTTAACTCCTTCTGATACTGCTCAGCTAAACAGACAATTCGTCAAAGGGTTTGCGACAGATATCGGCGGTCGTACTTCTCACTCAGCGATTATGGCAAGATCAATGGAGATTCCAGCTGTTGTTGGAACAAAAGAAGCAACAAAAACGGTGAAAAATGGTGATCTGATCATTGTTGATGGTATTAGCGGAGACGTCATCATTCAGCCTTCTGAAGATGAAGTGAAAGCGTATCAAAAAAAGCATGAAGACTATTTAGCTAAAAAAGCGGAATGGGCGAAACTGGTTGACCAGCCAACGGTCACAAAAGACGGCGTTCACGTAGAGCTAGCTGCAAATATCGGAACACCTGAAGATGTAAAAGGTGTGCTTGAAAATGGCGGCGAAGCAGTCGGATTGTACCGTACAGAATTTTTATACATGGGCAGAGATCAGCTTCCTACAGAAGAAGAGCAGTTCGATGCGTATAAAACTGTTTTAGAGAAAATGGAAGGCAAAGCAGTGGTTGTCCGCACACTAGATATTGGTGGCGATAAAGAACTCCCTTACTTGCAGCTTCCAAAAGAAATGAACCCGTTTCTTGGCTTTAGAGCGATCCGCCTTTGCCTCGAAGAACAGGAGATTTTCAGAACACAGCTACGCGCCTTACTTCGTGCAAGTACATATGGAAACTTGAAAATCATGTTCCCTATGATCGCGACGTTATCAGAATTTAGAGAAGCAAAAGCCATTTTACTTGAAGAAAAAGAAGCATTGGTTGCCGCTGGTACAGACGTATCCGATTCCATTGAAATCGGTATAATGGTAGAAATTCCATCAACAGCTGTCATTGCAGACCAATTTGCAAAAGAAGTGGATTTCTTCAGTATTGGAACGAATGACTTGATTCAATACACAATGGCTGCTGATCGAATGAACGAACGAGTGTCTTATCTTTACCAGCCTTACAATCCAGCGATTTTACGTCTGATTACGCTTGTTATTGAAGCAGCGCATAAAGAAGGTAAATGGGTTGGCATGTGCGGAGAGATGGCAGGAGATGAAATCGCAATTCCTCTTCTTCTTGGATTAGGATTAGATGAATTCTCAATGAGTGCGACATCTATTCTTCCAGCAAGAACTCAGCTAAGCAAGCTTTCTAAGGAAGAAGCGGCATCATTTAAAGAGCATATTTTATCACTTAGCACGACAGAAGAAGTGGTTGATTTCGTGAAGAAAACGTTTCAACATAACTAAGTGAATTCAAACCAGACAGTAACCCTGTCTGGTTTTTTTGTCGAATTTTATCATATTGGGTCATATCCGTCAGAGAGAAGGGCATTCTATAAGAAAAATGGAGGTGACCAGATTGCCTTTCTCAGACTATAAACCGGGTGATCAAGTATATGTGATTTATCGAAATCCACATGCAGCAAACGTAGCACAAATCAAAGAAGCAGAAATCGTTTCACATCCATACAACGAAGAGGAGCTTGCCCTATTCTTACTTGAAACGTACCATCCTTTAGCTCCAGATGATGCGGTCTTTCCGACATATGAAGAAGCAGAAGCTCTTTATCAAGATTTATTTGAATAAGGGAGATTTTAGAAAGGATAAAAGCCATCCTGCACGGTTAAAGTAACGGTATGAAAACCTATAAGGTAAGGATGTGCTAAATATGATCAAACCTTTTGTGCCCCAGCTTGTGTACATTGAACCACGGGCGTTAGAGTACCCGTTAGGACGAGAGCTGAAGGAAAAGTTCGAGGGGATGGGTATTGAAATAAGAGAAACGACTTCACATAACCAAGTAAGAAATATTCCGGGTAAAAATGACTTACAAAAGTATCGTAATGCGAAATCAACGCTTGTCATTGGTGTGAGGAAAACGTTGAAGTTTGATACGTCTAAACCATCTGCGGAGTATGCGATCCCATTTGCAACAGGCTGTATGGGGCATTGCCATTATTGCTACCTGCAAACGACGATGGGAAGTAAGCCATACATTCGAACATATGTGAATGTTGAAGAAATATTAGATCAGGCGGAGCAGTACATGAATGAGCGTGCGCCGGATATCACGAGATTCGAAGCTTCTTGTACGTCAGATATTGTAGGAATTGACCATTTGACACATACACTAAAGAAAGCGATTGAATACTTCGGCCAAACTGATCTTGGTAAGCTTCGCTTTGTGACCAAATTTCATCATGTCGATCATTTACTTGATGCAAAGCATAATGGCCGGACAAGATTCCGTTTTAGCATCAATGCGGATTATGTCATTAAATATTTCGAACCTGGAACATCACCGCTTGATCAGCGGATTGAAGCGGCTGTCAAAGTCGCAAAGGCAGGCTATCCTCTTGGCTTTATTATTGCCCCAATTTACATTCATGAAGGCTGGCAGGAAGGGTATAAAGTTCTTTTTGAAAAGCTAGATGCAGCCCTTCCTGAAGATGTGAGGCACGATATCACCTTTGAAATGATCCAGCATCGTTTTACAAAACCAGCGAAGCGTGTCATCCAAAAAAACTATCCGAAATCAAAATTAGAATTAGATGAAGAAAAAAGAAGATACAAGTGGGGTAGATATGGGATTGGGAAATATATCTATCAAAAAGATGAGGAACAAGAGTTAAGACAGACTTTAGAATCATATATTGATCGGTACTTTCCGTCTGCGAAAATTGAATATTTCACTTAAAGCAAGCCTTTAGGGCTTGTTTTTTCTATTTAAATTTTCTTGCAACTATTGAATGCGGTACTAATTTTGCCGATATACAAAATAAGAAACGTAGGGGTGATGAGATGTTTAAGAAACTTCAAGTAAGAATAGCTGTTTTTATCTCAGTTATTTTAATTTTAACCGTCGTGGCCGTTCAAGTTGGTTCTAACGTAGTATTAACACCACTTATTGAACGAGATGCAAAAACCACCACAGCAGCAATGACCGAAAACATGAAAGACATCATTACAGAAAAGCTTGATAATTACGCCAATACAATTAATAAACTGGCAACAAGTTCACTGGCTGAAAATTTTGCGCAAAAACAAACAAAACAAACATTAGCTTTTGAAAAAGATGAACTAAAAAACATGCAGGAACAGGATAAACTTATTTCGTTTGCCTATATTGGAACTAGTGATGGCAAAATGTTCTCTTTCCCAGAGTTCGATCTTGGCGAGGGGTATGATCCATCTAAACAAAATTGGTTTGTCCAAGCAGCTGAAAAGCCTGATCAGGTCGTTTGGACCAATCCATATATCGATGAAGCAACGAAAGAAACGGTTGTCTCAGCCACTAAAGCAATTGTCCGAGATGGAAAGGTTGTTGGAGTCGCTGGACTTGATCTGAAGCTGTCTTCCATACAATCCTATGTAAAGGAACAAAAGATCCCTTATATGGGTACCGCTTTCTTAGTTGATGGCAAAGGAACGATTTTGGCGCATCCAAAAGAGCAAGGAAAAAACATATCAAAAGTTGCTTCTGTGAAAAAAGCAATCGACAATTCAGGTATTGATGACAGCAAAGAACTGACGGTTATATCTAAAATCAAAGAAGCCGATTGGACGGTTGGTGTTAGCTTTGAGAAAAAGAAACTGCTTTGGATTACAGAACAAATGAATCAGACAAGTATCATTATATCCGTCATTGCTATTATTCTTGCGATGATCCTCAGCTTCTTATTGGCAAGAAGCATTACAACGCCAATCAAGCGTCTAACAGGGCATGTGCGTAAAGTGTCAGAAGGCGATTTAACAAGTACGCTTGAAGTGAAGTCCAAAGATGAAATTGGTCTCCTCACGAAAAGCTTTAATCAAATGATAGAGGACATTAGAGAGTTAATTGAAAAAGTGAAAGGGGCTTCAGACCAAGTAGTGACATCAACGGATGAAGTCACACAAATTTCAAATGAAACCTTGCTGTCGAGCGAACAGATTGCAACCGCCATTCAAGAGGTGGCAACAGGGGCATCTAAGCAGGCATCAGATGCAGAAACAATTAATGAGAAATCAGAGCAATTGTATGAGAAAGTGCGCCATATGGGTGAGCTTGCCTCACAAATGCAAACCAACTCAAAATCATCTGAGGATGCAAGCTATAAAGGGCTTGATGCACTTGGTGTGCTCGTTCAAAAATCAACACAAGCGAACGAAGAATCGAAAAAGGTAGAGCAAATGCTGCTAGACCTTGAGCATAAAACGAAAAATATCGAAAACGTGGTGACAGCCATCTCTCAAATCTCGGATCAAACGAATTTACTTGCACTGAATGCAAGCATTGAAGCAGCGAGAGCTGGAGAAAGCGGACGAGGATTTGCTGTTGTTGCAGAAGAAGTCAGAAAGCTTGCTGAACAATCTGCGCAATCAACAAAACACATTAGTGAAACCGTCAAACTCATTCAAAATGAATCGAAGAAGGCGGCTGAAGCGATGACAGCAGCAAGTAAGATGAATGAGGAACAAGGTGACGCCATTAATGCAACAGGTGAGGCACTGAGCAGCATCACAATGGAAATGCAGGCACTTGTCGGTACAATCGACAGCATTCATACACAGATCAATGAAATGACAGAAGAACAGCAGAAGATGAGTGACTCCATTCAAAGCATTGCTGCAATTTCAGAAGAATCGGCGGCTTCAGCTGAGGAAGTGCATGCGTCTACAGATGAACAAGTCCAAGTTTTAGAAAGAACGAAAACCTCGACTGAAATGCTGAACGAATCCAGCAATGCATTACGTCAGGCAGTAGATCGGTTTAAGCTGTAAAGAAGCGGAAAGGAACCTTGCGACGTGAGCAAGGTTCTTTTTGTATGATAAAATAAAGCAAAGGAGGTGTTGACATGAATGTCAATTTATCTGGAAAAAAAGCATTGGTCACTGCAAGTAGTCAAGGTATCGGAAAAGCGATTGCCTTTGCTCTAGCAAAAGAGGGAGCAGATGTGATGCTTTCAGGAAGACATGAGCACACGCTGACAGAAACGGTGAAAGAATTATCTCCGCTTGTAAAAGGAAAGCTGACTTATCAAGTATGTGATGTGTCTGACGCGCAGCAAATCAAGGCGCTAGTTCAAGCGGCAGCTGGTGATGAGAAGTGTGTAGACATTCTTGTGAACAATACAGGCGGGCCTAAAACAGGGACGCTTGAAACCTTAACAGATGAAGACTGGATGGAATCATTTCAGCTTCATTTACTCAGCTATATTCGATTATTAAAAGAGGCCTTGCCTTATTTGAAAAAACGCGGTGCACGCGTGTTAAACATTGCGTCTATGTCAGTAAAAGAACCGATCCCAGGCTTGATGTTGTCAAATACTTTTAGACCGGCTATTGCCGGCTGGACAAAAACAGCCGCTCAGGAGCTTGCTAAGGATGGGATTTTGATTAATACGTTAGCCCCAGGGAAAATTGAAACAGACCGCGTCAAACAGCTCGACAAGCACCGCGCGCAGGCAGAGCACCAAACGGTTGAAGAAATCAAAGCACAGGCTGAACGTACGATTCCGCTTGGCCGTTATGGGCAGCCAGAGGAATTTGCAGCATATGCAGCCTTTCTTTTATCTGAAGCCAATACATATATGACAGGTCAAACACTTATCATTGATGGTGGATTGACAAAGTCTCTTTAAGGAGGAACAAGTGATGACACAAATCAAAACAGTTGGTTTTATTGGAATTGGTGTAATGGGACGCAGTATGGCTGAACATTTAATGGATGCAGGTTATGAAGTTCTCGTTTATACAAGAACAAAAGCGAAAGCAGATGCACTCATTCAAAAAGGCGCATCATGGAAGCCGGAAGTGAAGGAAATTGCACAACATGCAGATGCTGTCATCACAATGGTAGGATATCCATCAGATGTAGAAGAAATCTATTTAGGTGAAGAGGGGCTTGTGGCACATGCTACGCCTGGTACTTATCTGATAGATATGACGACATCGAAGCCTCAGCTGGCAAAAGAAATTGAAGTGAAAGCGAAAGAAAAAGGGCTGTTTGCATTAGATGCACCAGTTTCTGGCGGAGACGTAGGCGCAAAAAATGCAACGCTTGCGATCATGATTGGCGGAGAAAAATCAGCCTATGAAGCGTGTTTGCCCTTATTTGAGAAAATGGGCGAAAACATTCAATATCAAGGACCTGCAGGAAGCGGCCAGCATACCAAAATGTGTAACCAAATTGCGATTGCAGCAGGCATGGTAGGTGTCGCAGAAGCTATGGCCTATGCCGAAAAATCAGGACTTGATCCAGAGCACGTGCTCAAAAGCATCACAACGGGTGCGGCAGGAAGCTGGTCCTTGTCAAACCTTGCACCAAGAATGCTGAAAGGTGATTTCGAGCCAGGGTTCTACGTGAAGCATTTTATTAAAGATATGGGCATTGCACTTGAAGAAGCAGAGCTGATGGGAGAAGAGATGCCTGGGCTCTCACTTGCGAAGTCACTTTATGAGAAGCTGCGCGAACAGGGCGAAGAAAATAGCGGCACACAAAGTATATATAAATTATGGGTGAAATAAAAAAGCCTGTCCTACTTTGGGACAGGCTTTTTAGATAACTTATTTTCCGATGAATTGCTGCGTCCAGTAGTTGCCAGATTTCACATAACCAACACCGATATGTGTATAGTTTTTGTTTAAGATATTGGCTCTATGACCTTCACTGTTCATCCAAGCAGTCACCACTTCTTGTGGAGATCTTTGACCTTGGGCAATGTTTTCACCTGCTGTTTTGTAAGTGATCCCGAATTTCTTCATTTGATCAAATGGAGATCCGTAAGTTGGGCTTGTATGAGAGAAATAGTTTTTATCTTTCATATCTTGAGATTTTGCACGAGCAGATTTGCTTAGCTTTGAATCAACAGAAAGTGCTTTTAATCCTTGCTTTGCACGCTCTTTGTTTGTAAGCTCAACGACTTCTTTTTCAAATGCATTCAAGCTGCTGTCTGCTTTTGCTGTCGTTGTGTCTTTTTGATCAGCTTTTGTATTGTTGTTTGTATTTTGTTTTGCTGGCGCACTTGGTTTAGAAGCAGTAGGTTTTTTCACTGATTCTTGTTTTTGTTCATTTTTTGCTTTGTTTACTTCTTTTACCACTTTTGTGCCAGTAACAGGTTGCCCGCTTTTGATCAGCTTGTTTAAAAGAGCTTCGATCTCTTTTTGATTCGACTTGCTTAGCTTGTTTACATCTGAAGAGATATGTAATTTTGTAGCTAATGTATGAAGATCAATGGTTTGATGCTTTACATGTATTACTTGTTTCAGGTTAAGCTCCTTCGCATCAGCTGAATGTCCCCCAGTGAACGTGATGAGTGCAGCAGCCGTTAGCGCTGAAAAAAAGAATGATTTCTTCTTCATATTGTAACTCCTCCTAAAATCTTTGTTTTGTTTTCTCACAGAAAATCATAACATGGACTTTTTGTTATAAACGTACCAGCATCCTCCATTGACAATGCCTGTTTGTCATTTTTGTTAAAGTCACAAAAAAACCCGCCTCATATCAAAGGATAGGGAATTCTTCCATTTAATGAAAACGACATAAACATACCAATATTTTAAAGTGTTAGTATATTTTTTTGCATAATAGGGATTGACAGCTTTTTTTCGCTTGTTTCGCTGTAACAACTATTACAAAAGTGTTACAATAATGAGTGGTAATTGTAAAAGATTGAAAGGATGAGAGGAGCTACATAAGTGGGAGAGAAACAGCATCAAGGTGGTGCCGAGCAGAAAAAATTCAAGCGCCGGAACGCCTGGAGGATTAATCTCTTTTTCTTCGCTGTCTTTAGTTTGTTTGCTGTGCTTGTGATCAAGCTTGGTGTACTGCAAATCGTCAATGGTGAGGATTATAAAAAGCAGGCTAACCGAACAGAGGTCAAAACAGCATCATACCCGTCACCAAGAGGAAAAATGTATGACGCGAGAGGAAGAATCGTCGTTGATAATGAAAGTGTACCTGCCATCGTTTATACATCAGAAAGCGGTGTAAAAGCGAAGGATAAGATTAAGGTAGCAAGAAAACTTGCGACTTATATAAAAATGGATACTGATTTTTTGAGAGAGCGTGACATTCGAGATTTTTGGCTGGCAAGCCATCCGAAAGAAGCGGATAAGCTCATTTCAAAAGCAGAGCAAAAGAATCTTAAAGCAAAAGATGTCTATCCGCTTCAAGTAGAGCGCGTGCCTAAGGAAGAGGTCAAGGCGATCGAAAAAAATGCAGAGGAAAAAGCAGTTGCAGCGATCTATCGTCGATTTACAGGCGGATATGCCTTTGAGCCTCAAATCGTGAAAGCAATGGACCCAAATGAAGAGAAAAAAGGGGACGAAAAAGTTGCTTTACTCGATGAAACAAAAGAGTCAAAGCAGGCATCATCTGTGAGTTTGACCTATGAAGAGATTTCACTTGTATCAGAGCATCTTGATGAACTGCCTGGTGTGAATGTCATCAATGATTGGACAAGAAAATATCCGTATGAGAAGACCCTTTATAATGTACTTGGCGGTGTGACCACACCAGAGCAAGGGATTATAAAAGAGCGTGAAGATTACTATATGGCAAGAGGCTACTCACGTAATGACCGAGTAGGGAAGAGCTATTTAGAGTATCAATACGAGGATTTTCTGAACCCGGAGAAAGCGACCGTTCAATATACTCAGGTTGGCGGGAAGCTGCTCGATGAAATCAAGCGGACAGAGGGACGAAGAGGACTTGATCTTGCACTGACATTTGATATGGAGCTGCAAAAGGAAGTCGACAAGATCGTCGAATCAGAGCTTAGATCCGCTAGTGCGAGAAACTATATGATGGACCGTGCATTTGTCGTGATGATGGACCCTAACACTGGGGATGTTCTCGCGATGTCTGGCAAGAAAATGGACGGCAGAGACGTCACTGATTATGCCATCGGAACATTTACGACCCAGTACGAAATGGGCTCTGTAATCAAAGGAGCCACAGTACTTGGCGGTTATCAGGACGGAATGTCGCACAACCAATCCTATATGGATACACCGCTCTACTTTGCAGGGAGTGGTGGAAAGCCGAAACGGTCATACAAAGTTCTTGGATGGGTCAATGATCTACAGGCTCTCCAAAAAAGTTCCAACGTCTACATGTTCCAAGTAGCGATGAGAATGGCGGGCATCATTTATCAAAAGGATGGTCCGTTACCGGCAAGACCTGAGCACCTGCAAAAAATGAGAAACTACTATGCGCAATTCGGCCTCGGCGTGAAAACAGGGATCGATTTGCCGCAGGAATCAAGCGGGATGCAGACACATCCGAAGACGGTCGGCGGACTTTTGCTCGATGAAGCAATTGGGCAGTATGACACGTATACACCGCTTCAAGTTGCCCAGTACATGTCAACGATCGCCAATGGAGGAAATCGCGTTCAACCAAGAGTGGTGAAAAGCGTTCACCTTCCAACGAAGAAGGATGAAGTAGGCCCAGTCGTGAAAAAATATGAGCCGAAGGTATTGAACACGATTAACAATTCGAAAGCAGATATTGACCGCGTCAAAATGGGACTGAAAATGGTCACATCGACCGGCGGTACTGCCGCTGGCCGCTTTGGTCAGCATGATGTCTCAGGAAAAACAGGGACGGCCCAAACCTTTTACTATGGTGCTAACCGCAGCTGGTGGGGAAACCCCACTTACAATTTAACCTTTGGAGGATATTATCCATCGTCCAATCCAAAAGTAGCTTTTAGTGTCGTGACACCTTATGTCTCAGACAAAGATTCCGTCATTAAAACCATCCCAAGTAAAATTATTGATAAGTACGTTGAATTACAAAAGAAATACGAAAAGCAGTAAACAGCAGAGAGCACATCAAGAGAATGTGCTCTTTTTTGCTGAAAATATGGACGTTTCCCTCGATGACGGAAGGAAAATACGGGTTTTCTAGCGAATCTTTTTTATACATCAATCTAAGGACAACCCTAAAAAATGAAAAGGAGGGTCGGACGACGATGGAACAAAAAATGAAAGATTCGAATCAGCTTTATTCGAATATCGATTTACATGCCGTTCTTTCTTCTAATGGCCGCTTTCTCTACATTTCTTCTAACTGTAAGCAGCTTTTGCTCTATGAACAAAAGGATTTACTAGGGTGTTTTTTGAAAGACTTTGTTCATACCGAAGATCAATTTCTCGTCGAGAGTTATTTCTACAATCAGCACATGCTAGAGATTTCCCACTTTAGGCTGCTTAGAAGTGACCTAACAGCTGTATGGATTGAAGCTAGTATTGATTTTGTTGCTTGTGATGAGTTAGACAGTGAATTAAGTAGAGAAATGATCCTAAAAATGAGGGTGCTGGACGCTGAACCGCAAAAAGCAGCATTTCAAACAACATCAGAAGTGTCAGAACAGTCGTTAGGCAGTCTGCCGGCTTTCCAACATGTCAGTGAAGCTGAACAATTGATTGCCATGCTGCCAAATCCGTTATGTATTACGATTTTAGGGGAAATTGTTTATGCGAATGATGCGATGCTTCAATTAATGGGGGTATGTACAAGAGATGACATGATCGGCAAAACTGCATTTGACTTTATTGCTGAGGAGTACCATGACATTGTGAGAAGCCGAATTACAAGGCTGCAACAAGGTCTTCCAGTCGGAATGATTGAACAGATTTGGAAGCGGAAAGATGGGAGCAGCATTCATATCGAAGTGAAGTCATCACCAACGATCTATCAAAATCAGCGGGCAGAGCTTTTGCTGTTAGTAGACATCTCATCCCGTAAGAAATTCCAAACCGTTCTGCAAAAAAGCCGGGAGCGGTATCAGCTGCTCATCCAAAACTCCATTGATACAATTGCGGTCATTCACGATCACAAATGGGTGTTTATGAATGAATCAGGCATTAAATTATTTGAAGCCGAGCATTACGATAAATTAATAGGAAAAGATATTTTCCATCAAATCCATTCCTGTGACCAGCCAAAAGTGAAAAAGAGCATATCACGTATTATTGAAAGAGCATCAGATTCTGAGATTGTCACGATGAGCTGTCATACATTTAAGCACAAGCTGATCTATACAGAAATGGTGTGTATCCCAACTACATTTTTTGGAGAAACAGCCGTTCAAATTATTTTAAGAGATATATCCGAACGTAAGCAGACAGAAGAGCTCATGCTCCGATCTGAAAAATTATCGATCGCAGGCCAATTGGCTGCGGGCATTGCACATGAGATCAGGAACCCATTGACTGCCATCAAAGGCTTTTTGCAGCTCATTAAACCGAAAACGAAAGATCGGGATCAATATTTCGAGATTGTTTTCTCTGAACTGAGCCGGATAGAAATTATCTTAAGCGAGCTGCTCATGCTTGCAAAACCGCAGCAAACGGCATCGATGCAGACACTTGATTTGAAAAAAATCATCAGCGAAGTCACGGCTTTATTAGAAACACAAGCGAACTTAAATGGCATTTTAATGAATACAAGTGAAATAGAAGAGGATCTCCTGATGAACGGGGATCAAAATCAGCTCAAGCAGGTGTTTATCAATTTAATCAAAAATGCCGTAGAATCCATGCCGGACGGAGGGCAGGTTGACATTACGGCCAAAGCAGAAAGAGATGGAATTCACGTCACCATTCGTGATGAAGGGGTTGGCATTCCTGAATCGGTCATGAAGCGAATAGGAGAGCCCTTTTTAACGACAAAGGAAAAAGGGACTGGACTTGGCCTTATGGTGACATTTAATATTTTAGAAAATCACAACGGGACGATCCGTGTGGATAGTCATCCCGAAAAGGGCACCGTATTTCACATCATGTTTCCTGCAAAATAAAAACAACGGCAGGAGAGCCGTTGTTTCAGTCTGTTAAATGAATAGAACGCTTTTCAAGAACGAATTGTTCTAGGCGGTCAAGTCCTTCTTTCAGTGTTTCAAGTGAATAAGCATAGGATAGACGCACATACCCCTCGCCGAGTGGAGAGAAAGCAGACCCTGGTACGACAGCAAGTCTTGTACTTTCTAACAGCTCCATACAAAAATCAAAGGAACTCATCCCAAACGATTCAATGGATGGAAAAATATAAAAAGCGCCAGAAGGCTTAATGACCGGAAGCCCCATAGAAATGAGCCGATCGTATACATAATCGAGCCTTTTCTTATATTGCTCTCTCATGATGAGTGCATCATCCACACCATTTGTCACAGCTTCAAGTGCCGCCTTTTGTGAGACAGCCGAGGCACAAGACACGTTATATTGATGTACTTTTAATACATGTTTAGCAATTGGAGCTGAAGCAAATAAAAAGCCAATTCTCCAACCAGTCATGCTATGAGACTTAGACAGTCCGTTAATCACAATGGTCTGTTCCTTTAAGAAAGAAGCGATTGAATGATGCGGCCGGTCAAATGTCAGCTCGCTATAGATTTCATCGGATAAAATAAAGATGTCTTTTCCTTCAAGGAGCTGGGCAATCTCTTTCAATTCTTCTTCTGAAAGCGTGACACCAGTTGGATTTGAAGGATAGGGAAGCACAACACACTTTGTTTTTTCCGTTAATGCATCCTCAATCAGCTTGGCATTTAATTTAAAGCCAGCATTCGTTGTGTCGATATGTACGGGCTTCCCCCCGCACATTCGAATGATCGGTTCATAGCCAGGGTAGACAGGTCCAGGTAAAATCACTTCATCACCCTCTGACAAAATGGTTCGAAACGCAGCATCAATCGCTTGACTTGCACCTGTCGTCACAATGATCTCTGACTCTGCATCATAATCAAGGTTGACTTTCTTCTTGATGTAGTGCTGGATTGCTTGTCTTAGCTCTAGGAAACCAGCATTATGAGTGTACGAAGTGAAATTCTCGTCAATGGCTGCTTTTGCAGCTGTTTTGACATGATGCGGCGTATAAAAATCGGGCTGGCCTATCGTCAAAGATACGACATCCTCATATGACGATACGAGATTTGAAAATGTTCGAATGCCTGAAATTTCAATATCCTTTACTCTTGGATTCAGCAAATGCTCCATTTCTCATCACCTTAAAAATTTATGTTTTTATCCTATTTTACCATTCACTGCATAAATGTCACCTGCGAAAGGCACTGGATATCATTATCTGTAGTCTATTCTCCTATTCATCACAGCATGAGTGATATATTGAAGAAAGAGCAACATTTATTATAGCGTAACCTCACGAGAAAATACAGGCTGCGATAACATGATTAGAAAACGGCAAAACGGTGTAAACTGAAAGAACGTGAGAATCAGGGTCATGGGAATTGCTTTCATAGACATACGATCTCCTAAAGGAGGACGATAAATGGAACAATCAGCGAAGACATCAAAAATAGCGTTTCTATCCGTGATGAGTAACACATTTGTTGTCATCTTAAAAATCATTGTAGGTCTGCTCACTGGATCTGTTGCTGTTTTATCAGAAGCCATTCATTCTTTTCTCGATTTAATGGCATCTTTTATTGCATTTATCTCTGTTCGTATTTCGAGAAAGCCAGCAGATTCGAAACATCCTTATGGACACGGAAAAGTCGAAAATATTTCTGGAACGATTGAGACCCTGCTGATTTTCGTTGCGGGTATTTGGATCATCTACGAATGTGTTCACAAATTAATGCATCCAGAGCCAGTCAAGCTGCCTGTACTTGGTATTGTGGTGATGCTAATAGGCGCGCTCATCAATTTTATCGTATCGAAGGCTGTGAACAAAGAGGCGGAAAGGGTCCATTCTGTCGCTATGAAATCGAATGCATTGCACCTGTTAACTGATGTGTATACGTCATTAGGGGTCGCATTCAGTTTATTGCTTGTCGCATTAACCGACTGGTATTTCTTAGATCCGATCATTGGAATGATACTTGCTCTCTTTATTATGCGTGAAGCATTTAAACTCATGAAAGAAGCCTTCCCGCCACTCGTAGACGCCCGGCTAACGCCCGAGGAAGAACAATCGATCGAAGCAATCATTCAAGGATTCAGTCAAGAATTCATCGAATATCATGACTTTCGAACAAGACGATCCGGTGCAGAGGAATATATTGATTTTCATTTGATTGTAGATGGCAAGACAACGATAGAAGATGTTCATCAATTATGTGATCAAATTGAAGAGAAGATACAGCAAGATTTTCCGCATGCACAAATCTTTATTCATGTAGAACCTGAAAGTGAAAGAAGCACGCAAACGTAAAAAGGCGATCAACCAACTTAGGTTGTATCGCCTTTTTTTACGCTTCATCTATGAAATGAAATCAATATCCATAAGCAGTATCGTAATCTTCATACCAAGAGATATAAGCTGCGTCATCATTTGACAAATCATGCTTCATGTCTAAAAAATCAGCTTCGCAAATATCTTCAATCACAGTCATTTCATTGTTATTTAATAGTACGACAGTTCCCATCATGAACACCTTTCTTTAAAAAATCCTTGACTATTGTACCATGTGAAGAACGATTGTCAACAGCAGAATGGAAACAAGACGAAAATATCACAAAATATTAAAAAATCAGGAGGTAAAAGAACTAGAAGTACCATGATTTTCACAAATTTTCAGTATTTATTCACATAAATCATTGAGGGCGAACTGATCTAAAATATATGTAAAAGTGTAAAGTTACATTGATCTTGCGATATTCATAAGATATAATAACGAATGATTATAAGAAATTTATAGAAAACATACATAATAAAGGAGAAATAGGATGGAAACAAACATAACAGAACCACACATTCAAGAAAAGAAACATCCTGAGCTAGCAGGCGTAGGCTATCGTTTTCTTGCACACCTTTTGGATGGTATCATCATCGGCGTACCATATTCTTTTATCATGTTTATTTTGGCAACACTCTTTTTTGTCTCAAGTCCAGAGGCAGCATTGATGATGGATGACGACAGCTATTACTATTCAACAACTGTTATGACAGATGAGGAATGGGCAGTGATTATGGGACTTATCTTTTTCTATATAGGAGCGATCTTGATCGGTATTTTGGTGACATGGCTTTATTACGCCATCATGGAATCATCAAAACTGCAAGGAACGCTTGGTAAGATGGCTCTTGGGATTAAAGTGACAAGAGTAACGGGCGAAAAAGTCACTTTTGGCCGTGCAACAGGCCGCTTTTTTGCAAAAGGCTTTTTGTCTCCAATCTTATATATTGGCTACATCATTGCCTTTTTCACAGAGAAAAAACAAGCACTTCACGATTTAATCGCAAGTACCATTGTTGTGAAGAAATAATGAAAAAAAGCACCTCTGCTCAATCGTAAGAGGTGCTTTTTGTATAGATTGCTTGTATGGAAGAGGGACGTATGACATAAAATAGAATGATAGTGAAAAATCAGGCAGGGAAGGGAGACAAACGATTGAAAACAGGGAAAAAGACCATGCAGAAAAAAGGGGCAGGCTTCGGTCTGTTTTTGACAGCACCCATTTTGGCCTGGGCATTGTATGACTTTGCAAATACAATATTTTCATCGAATATGATCACCATTTTCTTCCCGTTCTACTTGCAGGAAACAATCGGAGACAGTGCGAGAATGGATCAGATCGCTAGTACATTTATATCTTATGCAAATGCACTAGCCAGTTTTTTTCTCGTCATTTTCACACCATTATACGGAGTCCTAATCGATCGTACAGGAAAAAAGAAGCGCTACATCACAGTGTTTACTCTCATATGTATAGCTTGTACGTTTTTAATGGGGATCTTTGCTGGGATTGATTTCTCAAGCGAATGGTTTGGGCTGCCTGTCTCTTTATTAGCAGTGGTCACCTTGTTTGTGATTGCAAAATTCTTCTATCACTCGAGCCTAGTGTTTTATGACACCATCCTGCCCGATCTTGGGACAAAGGATGAAATACCGCTTATTTCTGGATTTGGCATTGCCGTTGGTTATTTAGGGACGCTTGTCGGTCTCACAGTTTATTTACTTGTTGGCAATGACCAATTTCATGAAGCATTTATTCCGACAGCACTATTATTCTTTCTCTTTTTTCTGCCATTTCTCTTTTTTGTAAAAGACCCTCATCCACTACCGCAGCAAGAGAAAAAGGCGTCATTTTTCAGCGGGTATAAAGAAATTATTCGCACGTTTAAAGAGATGAAACATTACAAGCCGGCTTTTATCTTTATGATTGCTTTCTTTTTTATGAATGATGCCTTACAGACAGCGATTGCGATGATGGCGGTGTATGCCAAAATCATCATTGGCTTTACTGCTGGACAATTTATTCTGCTTTATCTTGTGTCGACCATTTCAAGTATCATTGGCTCCTTTTTATTTGGATATATCACAAAAGCGATTGGGGCAAAGCGCTCGATTACAGTCGTGTATGTGATTTTGATCGTTGCCCTGATTGTGGCTGTCACAGCCACAACGGAATGGATCTTCTGGGTGGCTGGCAGTTTATTCGGTATTTCACTTGGCGCAAGCTGGGGGGCATCACGAATATTGATTATTGAGCTGACACCGAAGGAAAAGAGAGGACAGTTTTTTGGTCTCTTCGCATTCTCAGGGAAGGTGTCTTCCATTATTGGACCCATCATTTATGGGTCAGTCACTCTGCTGTTTGCAGAGCACGGAAACCTCGCAAGCCGCCTTGCGCTAGGGTCTTTACTTATTCTTGCAGCGATAGGACTTGTGATTCATCAATTCGTACGAGAGAAAGCGTAAAGAAACGTCAACTTTTTACCTATGCTGCCGATATAAAAAGTACAATCTTATATTGAAGAATAGAGGGATTTCCGTGGCTTTAAACAAACAAGAAATTTTACTTGACTCTGGTACCAATGAATTGGAAATTGTGAAGTTTGAAATTGGTTCAAATCAATTCGGCATTAACGTCATGAAAGTAAGAGAAATCATCCAGCCGGTTGAGGTGACGGCAGTACCGCACTCTCATCAAGATGTAGAAGGGATGATTAGTTTACGAGGCGAGATTTTACCAGTCATCAATCTATTTTCCTTTTTTAATGTCGAGTCAGATCAGTCAGAACAAGAGAAATATATTGTGACTGAATTCAACCAACGGAAATTTGTGTTCCATACAGGAACGGTATCACAAATTCACCGCGTCAGCTGGGAAGAGATTGAAAAGCCAACTGCACTCAATCAAGGGATGGAACGTCATTTGACCGGTATCATTAAGCTTGATGAGAAAATGGTTTTCCTTCCAGATTATGAGAAAATCATTTATGATATTGAATCCGCTTCTGGAGTAGAAACGTATCATATGTTTGACGGTGAGAAAGACGAGAGAAGAACAGGGAAGAAGCTTTATGTCGTTGAAGACTCTCCGCTTCTCATGCGTTTATTAACAAATGAATTAACCGAAGCAGGCTATAAAAACATTGTGACCTTTGAAGACGGGAAACAGGCATATGACCACGTCATGGACCTTGTTAGCAAAGGAATTACTGTGACAGAAGAAATTGATATGATTATTACAGATATTGAAATGCCAAAAATGGATGGTCACCGATTAACGAAACTGTTGAAGGAAAATCCTTTAACAAGTTCCATACCGATTCTTATCTTCTCTTCGTTAATCACTGAAGATTTGCGCCATAAAGGGGAAACAATTGGTGCAGATGATCAAATTAGTAAACCAGAAATTCATCAGCTGATTGAAAAAGTCGATCACTTTATAATCTAAAGGAAAAACCACTCGTCATGAGTGGTTTTTTGTTTAAAAATAACTTTCCCCGAGTCGTTTGAAGACGGGCTTTGTATAATGTGATTTTTGTTTTGTGGCGGTAGGTTTTTCTTTTAAACCGACATACGTTTGAAGCAGTTGCTTTGCTCGGTTTAATGACATATTCGCTTTCGGATTGCGATATGATTGATTTAAATTTCCTAAGTGTGGCAAAAATTCGAAGTCTTCTTTGGTTGGTGGCAGGTGAAAATAATAATCTCCAATTTCAATCAGCACGTCGGACTGTTGTTGACTATATTTGGGATTGTTAGAGAAATGTAGGCCCACTTTTCTTCCTTTACCTTCTTGCAATAGTTTTTGCAGCGCACGTTTTTTCAAAAGATAAAGAAACTTGGGATTTGGTGCGGTTTTAGCATGGCGGTTAACAGTATAAATGGCTTTTGCGATGTTTTCTGCTGTAGGTTCTATGTCTTTAGTATGAGCATAATCGTCCATTTTTTCTCTCCTTTGTCTTTCGTCTTCCTGTGCTTAGTATAAATTATACGTTTTTATTAGTAAATTGCAAATAGACTTATTTTAAAAAGCGATAGGATTTCCATTGTTCTTATTTACAATAGCCATTCATGACGGTTCTAAAACGTGTTTGTATATAAAAATGACAGAATGGTGTGCAAAGACACTAGTATCTATCCATCATGATTTTTCTTCAATCTGTTTCAGTTACAAAGAATGCGGCGCTTTTAATTTTCTATATGCTAAAGGTGTCGTATTTTTTATTCTTTTAAACATACTAATAAAATAACTTGTGCTGTTGAAGCCGACTTTGTAAGCAATTTCTGTTATATTGAAGTCTGTTTCTTGAAGCAGGATGAGACTTTGTTGAACTCTATATTCATTCACATAATGAAGAGGTGTCTTCTTTAGAATATCTTTGAAGTATCTGCAGCATTCAGATCGGCTTAGCTGACCTGCTCGAGCGATATCTTGAAGAAGCACCTTTTCGTGATAATGCTGGTGAATCCAATTCAGCATAGGTTTCATCCGTTCATTTTTATCATGCTGCCGTGCATCATATTTTATTTGAAAGCCATTTTGTAATAAACATTTCCACATGGTGATGAGTTGAATATTGAGTTCAAGCTCATAATATGCTGGAGTTTCATCAATTAATCGCTGAATGGTTTGAATACATTGATAGATATGATTTGGCCAGTGGTCTTTTCGGTTCAATAAAATATAAGGTGTCTGACTCGCATGCATATAAGGATGAACGAAAGTGGTAAATAATTCATTGGCTGTGATGAAATGTGGGGAAACGTTTAGACAAAGATATGTACAAGTTGTCCCATTCGCATCTTTTGCCATATGCAGGCAGCCACTATTGATGAATACGCCATCTCCTTCCTTCAAACATATCGTCTCTTCATTGATGTGAAATTCAGCTTCCCCCTCTAAAATAAAAACAAATTGAAATTCGTCATGCCAGTGAAGAGGGATGTGGCCGCTTCTATGATCACAAATTTTCGTATGATAAAGAGCGATAGACCAGGTCGTAGTAGAATGCTCCGTTAATTTTTTCAAATTGTAGTCAATAAGAAAATGATGGTTGTTCATGGTTCTCCTCAATATTCTTTTATTTTTATGTTCAATTGATATATCAATATGTAACAAAGTGAACTACTATCAACTATATTATCATGATTGTTTGAGAGTTGAGGAGAACGAAATGGATAGAAATAAGGGAATTTTGCTTGTGCTGATTGGTGCCATCTGTTGGGGAGTAGGAGGAACTGTTTCACAAAAATTGTTTCAGCAATATGGGATTTATGTCAATTGGCTTGTGACTGTCAGGCTGCTTATTTCAGGTGGACTGCTTTTATTTGTTCATTTCATGACAAAAGAACGAGCGCAACTAATTGGTGTGTGGAAAAAGAAGAGGACGGCTATGCAAGTCCTTATATTTGGAGTAATGGGCATGCTAGCTGTTCAATATACTTATATGGCATCCATTCAACTTGGGAATGCAGCTGTGGCGACGCTTCTGCAGTATACGGCCCCTGTTATGATTATCATGTATTTAGTACTTCGCCGCCAATCTACTTTTACCAAAAGAGATATGCTGACGGTGTCATTGGCGTTCATGGGCATGTTTCTCTTATTAACGAATGGTTCTGTTTCAACATTAACCGTTCCATTTGTCGCAGTGGTTTGGGGAATACTGTCTGCTGTAGCGCTTTCGTTTTATACGCTATATCCAATCAATCTGTTAAAAGAATTTGATTCTTTAGTCGTTGTCGGCTGGGCGATGCTGATTGGGGGAGCTGCCCTTAGCTTAGTCCATCCGCCATGGAAGATAAATCTGTCGCATTTACCTGTTGAAGCGTATGTTTATTTATTGTTTGTTATCATATTTGGTACAATGATCGCTTTTTGGTTTTACATAGAAAGCTTGCAATATTTATCACCGAAAGAGTCAAGCTTAATTGGAAGTGTCGAGCCCCTTGCGGCAGTTGTCACGACTGTTTTTTGGTTAAAGGAGCCATTTGGTTTTTTTCAATGGGCTGGGACAGCTTGTATTGTATACATGATTTTATTCATGGCATTATATCAGCCAAAAAAATGAGAAGGAAGGGTGTTCAAAGAGAGATTTTCATTGCAAGAAGAATTAACTGGGTGAAATATATATGAAGTGAACTATTAGTTCGTGATAACTACCTATTTAAATAAATGGGTAGTTTCTCAATTTGTATTCATGATGCGCCTGAAAATTTACCATATGCCAGACAACATGCCCGAACATATGGTTTAATCACATGGTCTATTTCTTATGACTTGAATAAGCGCAGTAGAAGCAACCATTAAAATCAGTTTCATTCGTCATTTGTTTAGCTTCATCAATGGCGCTCTCGCCACTCATGTGCAGACCAATCAATTTACGGCTTGAAGCATCACCTAAAAATGCACAATCTTCTGTATGTACAACATATTGACCTTGATCATCTTTTGTATGAATAAAATAATAACTTTTTAGCATACCCCTCACCTCCAACCTGACTATACTACTATAAAACTTCCAAAGATGTAAAGATTTTTTATTAAAAATATTGCAATTTTATACACATTCCTTTTATTTCATAAAAAGAAAAATATGTTATAAGATCAAAGTTAATGAGAACAGACAGGACTGTTTAGATTGAAGATATGTTAACTCCTTTATTGGTCGCACTTGTCGTTGGAGGCATTGTGTACGTGATAGATGATCGTTCGATTCATCCTTTGGTTCTATTTCTCATCCTATTTATTAGCATTTATGCAGTCGAAAGAATCATTCATTTTGCTTCCAATCATTTCGATGAGCAGAAAAAATAAGTGCCGTTTGTGTTTCAGCCATGCAAAAAGGACTTTCTATAGAAGAAAGTCCTTTTTGCTTCATTTATTGCGCTCCCTGACCTTTTAGTTCACGCTGCACGTCTAAGTCGTCAGCTTCTCTGCTGAACTTTGGCAGTGTAAAGAAGTAAAAAAGGAAAACGAGTAAAATAATAACGCCCATTCCGTAATAAATATAAGAAACGTTTGTAATGAGTTTTGGAAATAGTACCGCAATCAAACCTAATGTCATGGATTGAGCAAACATGGTAAGTGGGTCAACCCATCCTGACACACGTCCCATTAGACGAGGGTGGACGATTCTCGGCAGCCAGCCGCCAATGACAATGTTGACTGGGCCAATACATGTACCAATGACAAACGATGTGACATAAAACAACCATAGTGTGTGGGTGGAACCAAGTACAAAAATCAGAATGCCTGCAACCAAAATTGGAAGTGACATGAGATATTGCATCTTTACTTTTTTAGCGAGAACAGAGCCCATTAAGCTGCCAACAAGTAGACCGGCACCGATCGCGATTGTAAAGAATGATGTATGCAGTTCAAAATGGTCCGGTGAAAGGCCATATTTCATTGTAAACATCGGAAGTACAGCAAATGCGCCATTGACTAGACCGAAAACAAAAAAGCCAAAAATTAAAGAAGCCAATAATTTATTTTTTATAATGTAAAGAATGCCTTCTTTAAAATCTTTTAGAGACGTTTTAATGGTCATGCCTCTCCAGCCTGCTTGTCCATTTGGCTGACGTGCTTCAATTGGAATGTTACATGTACGAATCAGGATGCCTGACACAATAAAACTGATCAAATCAATGGTAATGGCACCGTGAAGTCCAATTGTCTTATACATAATCGCACCGATTCCAACACCAAATACCATGAATAAACTAAACAGCATTTGATTTAAGCCAGCGGCTTTTGCATATTGATCTTTATTTAAAATCGCCTGAACGAGAGAGGCTTCAGCTGGATAGAAGAACTTCGTAATGGCACTTCGTATAAACAAGATCAAGAAAATAAGAGGTAGTGAATTGAAATAAATAACAATGAATAAAACAATCGTCAGCCCAGCTCGTATCCAATCGCAATTCTCTGCGACTTTTTTACGATCAAAACGATCTGCTACGACACCGACCATAAAAAAGACAAAGATCGTTGGAAGTGAATACATGAGCTCTGCTAATGTGGCGTAGGCGGGCTGATGACTAAAATGATCGAGCAAATAAAAGGCAAACGCCATATTGCCTACTGTTGTCCCCATTTGCGAAGCAAGTGCTGCAAAAAAGAGACGAACAAAATTTCTGTTTTTAAAAATATCCATAAATACGCTCCTTAACCTGAAGATCCCACTTTATATCATATAAAATTTTAAGCATTCATACAATTGATTTCTCCTACTGGCTAATGGTCACAGGTGTTCCATTTGGAACGATTGAAGCAAGTTCGATGACATTCTGATTATACATACGAATGCATCCTCTAGACACAGCTTTACCAATTGAAGACGGGTTATTCGTACCGTGGATTCCGTAATGAACTTTCGAGAGGCTTAGCCAATAGGCGCCAAAGGGACCTCCTGGGTTTGGCTGTCTGTTCACAATATAATAAGAACCTGTCGGTGTCATATTTAAAATTCTTCCTGTTGCAATCGGATACGACCGAATCAGCTCTGATCCAGAAAACAAGACGAGACGTTTGCTTGAGATCGAAACAGAAATGCGGTAAGGGATCGTATTAGGATCGGGCAGACCAGGAATGATAATGACCTCATTTTGTAACGGCTCTCGGCCTTGCAGTGAAGGGTTTGCAGCCTTTAAAGCTTCTGTTGTTGTTCGAAAATCAAGCGCTATAGAAGCAAGCGTTTCTCCGCGTTTTACCGTATATCGCAGCACCAAAGGACACTCCTTTCGCTCAAATAAAAGAAGCCATGATGCCTGTCACTCAATCTATATATGGACGGAATCAGGCTAAGGAAGGTTTCTCCTAACATTTGTCATGAGAAAGATCTTTGATTATCTATATGCAAAAAGAAGCGGTTTTGCTTCTGTCTAAATGCGAGAAGAGAGGGTGAAAAAGGTTAATTCAGGTTTGGCTAAAAATCGAAACGGCAGTCTTGTTGTCCCAAGTCCGCGGTTGACATAGATTCGGTGCTGATAACTTCCGTATAAACCTTCCACATATGTATGGCCAAAAGGTGCTGTGAGAATGGGTCCGTAGAAAGGAAGCTGCACCTGTCCGCCATGGGTATGTCCAGAAAGCTGCAAGTTAATGGGGGTTGTATCCAGCTCCAATGCTGCATCAGGCTCATGTACGAGCAGCAAGGTAAATAAATCAGATGATACGTCTCGCTTAATCAGGTCATAATCCGGCACACTCATCATCAGGTCATCCATTGTAGCAATCTGAATATGCGCCCCTTCTTTTTCTAATGGAAACACATCATTTTTACATATTGTAAAGCCGCAATCTTTCATCGTATTCTCATAAAGATCAATGCCAAATGGTCCGTAGTCATGATTACCGCATATCGCGAGCTTACCAAACGGGGCATGGAGCTCAGTCAAATAGGCTTTCGCTTTTTCATGCTCTTCAATCGATGCTTGAAAATCAACGAGATCACCTGTGAACACAATGAGGTCTGGAGACTCAGCGTTGATTTGCTGGACGACGGATTCTAATTCCTTCGCAGGAAATGTATCACTTAAATGAACATCACTAAATTGAGCAATTTTAAACTGGTCAAATGAAGCTGGAAGCTGAGCATCCCGAATGGTCATTGACACGGTATCGATCATGCGTGGTTCGATGTATCTGGCATATCCGTATCCACATGTTGTAGCTAAAAAACCGAGAATGCTCGCGCCAGCTGCTCCTTTTAAAAACTGTCTCCGAGAAAGTTGCTTCATATAAGACTCCTTTATAAATAAAATTAAGTATAGCATCATATTTAAAGAATCTCCCATATGGTGCATCTAGGGTCAATCATGATATGATAGAAAATAATGAATGAATAGTCATTCAAAACCACAGAGGGGGAGAACAAATGACGAAACAAACAGTGATTGTCACAGGGGGATCAAGCGGAATGGGGAAGGCGATGGCTGTCCATTTGGCACATGAAGGCTGGAATGTCGTGATTACTGGAAGAACAGAAGAAACGTTAGAAAAGGTAGCAAATGAAATAAAACAAAATGGCGGCTCGATCGCTTACTTCCAAATGGATGTACGAAACCCAGAGGATGCCGATCAAATGGTCAAGTTTGCGGTAGATACATTTGGAGATGTGGACGCTCTGATTAACAATGCTGCAGGAAACTTTTTAGTTCCAGCAGAAAAACTATCTCCTAACGGCTGGAAGGCTGTCATTGATATTGTATTAAATGGAACATTTTTTTGCAGTCATGCAGTGGGCAATTACTGGATTCGTCAAAAGAAAAGGGGAAGTATGGTCAATATGGTGGCAACCTATGCATGGGGTGCTGGTGTAGGTGTGGCGCATTCAGCGGCAGCAAAGGCCGGTGTTTTATCTCTCACTCGAACGCTTGCAGTGGAATGGGGTAAGCAATATCGAATTCGCGTTAATGCCATCGCGCCAGGTCCAATCGAGAGAACAGGTGGTGCGGATAAACTATGGGAATCGGAAGAGGCAGCGCAAAGAACAGTAGATAGTGTTCCACTTGGCAGACTTGGTACACCAGAGGAAATTGCAAAGCTTGCAAGCTTTTTATTATCTGAACAAGCGTCTTATATAAATGGAGATTGTATTACAATGGATGGGGGGCAATGGCTCAACCAATCCCCATTTTGAATGACGATGTAAGACCTGCTTTTGATGTGTTATAATCACACAAAGAGAGAAGCAGGTGATGAAAATGGTCGATCCATTGGATATTTTAACGAATATTGAAGATGTTTTCCCGCACTATCAAGCGATATTCAGTGCGGAAGAGCAAAAAGTGATAGGCTATGAGGTTTTAGGAAGAATGAAGCTCGAGTCTGAAACAGTTAGCCTAGGCTCCTTCTTTACGGATTCATCTATTCCTGACGAATATAAAGTGGAAGTAGATCATAAAGTACTGACGCAAGCACTCGATCTTTTCACAACAGCAGATGATGATTTGCTCATTTTTATTAATCATGATGCCAATATCCTGATGCTTGATCATGGTGAAAGCTTTTTAGAACTCTTGAAGCAATATGAAGCAAGGGGTATTCAACTTAATCGGTTTGTTATCGAATTTACAGAGCATACGTTTAGCGGCGATATTGAACAGCTTTACCATACGTTAACGTATTTTCGTACATATGGTATTAAAATCGCCATTTCGAATATCGGAAAAGAAAGCAGCAATCTTGACCGGATTGCCTTGCTCTCACCCGATCTATTAAAAATAGATTTACACGCATTAAGGGCATCGGCTCCTTCTCCTTCCTATGAATATGTCTTGTACAGCATTTCATTGCTTGCGAGAAAAATAGGGGCGGCTTTAATTTATGAAGACATTGAAGCAAATTTTCAGCTGCAATATGCTTGGAGAAATGGCGGCAGATACTTTCAAGGGTTCTATCTTCACGAGCCGGCGGCGGAATTAATTGACCGCAATAAACGAAAAGATCAGCTGAGGGAAGAATTCCAGCAATTTATTGCGCATGAGAAAAAGAAACTACAAACTGTCTACGAACATTCTGAAACATTTTATAAGCGAATTCACCAAGCTGTCACGACCTTAAAAAAATCATGCACTACAAATGATGAACTCATCCAAAAGCTGGCATTAGAATTAACGGATTGCAGCTTTCGGATTTATATGTGTAATGAAGAAGGCTTTCAAATCACTGGAAATGTGTTTAAAAAAGAAAAAGAATGGTTGTTCCAGCCTGAATATATCGAGAAAAACTGGAGCTGGCGTCCTTATTTCCTAGCAAATATTCTCCAAATGAGAATGAGCGGGAAAGGATTTTTCAGTGATATTTACAGCGATTTAGAAACTGGTGAGAGGATACGTACGTTTTCTTACCCGTTAGAGGGAGATATGTATTTATTTATAGATCTTCCGTATGCCTATTTATATGAGCAAGATGGATTAATTTAAAAGCACAGAGTGAAGATTATATTAGCCATTTATTAACAATCTGAGTAGCCTTTTAGGCTGCTTTTTTTGATTGAAAAAAAGAAATAAAAAATGGTTGACAATGAAACTGATAATCATTATCATTTAGTTATAGAGAGAAGCTACTCTCTGTTCCCCAACCCCTCTATCAGATCAAGATCCAAAAAACTTGGCGCTACCCCCGCCAAGTTTTTTTTGTGCTTTTCATCTTTGCCTCATGCATAGGACAGCCCAATCCTTCCATACATCTTAAGTGATGACAGTTAGACGGTAGGAGGGAACGTCATGATCAAACGTGACAAGCGGCTGCTGATTGATTTGCCAAGACCAGATCACCCAGATGCAAATGGTGCTGCTGCTGTGCAAGAATTACTCGGCGGAAAATTCGGTGAAATGTCCACATTAAATAATTACATGTTTCAATCCTTTAACTTTCGAGGAAAACGAAAACTCAAACCGTTTTATGACCTCGTATCCAGCATTACGGCTGAAGAATTCGGTCATGTAGAACTTGTGACCACAGCTGTGAATCTCATGATTACAGGGACCACCCATGGCGGAGATCCAGATACGACACCGATGAAAGCGGCTGTCGATAAACGAAATACACAGCATTTTATTCAAACGGCTCAAACAGGCTATCCGTTTGATTCCATGGCAAAACCTTGGACCGGGGAGAATGTGTTCTCAAGCGGAAACCTGATTCTTGACCTCCTTCATAATTTCTTCCTAGAATGCGGAGCACGTACGCACAAAATGCGCGTATATGAAATGACAGATCATCCTACAGCAAGAGAGATGATCGGTTATTTACTCGTCAGGGGCGGAGTGCATGTTGTGGCATATGCAAAGGCGCTTGAGGTAGCCACAGGTGTAGATGTAGGAAAGATGCTGCCAATCCCAAACCTCGACAACAAATACTTTGATTCAGCGAGGAAATTTGAAGATCAAAATGTTCATACAAAGCTGTATACATTTAGTGATACGGATTACAAGGACATTAATAAGATTTGGAAAGGCAGTCATCCGATTGATGGAAAACCGCTCACAGTGATTGAGGGCACCCCGCAAGGAGCACCTGTGCCAGATTATAGAGAATTACCGGAAGAGTTTGCCCCAGGCATTTCCAAAGAGGATTTTGACGAAATTGCCAAACGTCTGATGAGATCTGCGGGTTTATAAA
Source organism: Bacillus sp. FSL K6-1145 (assembly GCF_038003425.1). Lineage (NCBI taxonomy): Bacteria > Bacillati > Bacillota > Bacilli > Caryophanales > Bacillaceae > Bacillus > Bacillus sp. FSL K6-1145. The sequence continues at coordinate 1,355,433 of NZ_JBBOPC010000001.1, forward strand.
AACATGGTGCATGAGATTAGAAAAAAGACTCAAACTAAAAAAACAGATTCTTTTTCTTTTTTTGAATTCAAGAGGAAAAATATCATCTGAGAACACTTTATGGTATGATGCTTTGTAGGACTTGTGTATAATCAATACGGGTTCATCTTGAGTTGTTTTTTTGAAAGGAGTCTTTTTTTAGAATGTCACAATTAATGGGTATCATTACAAGGCTGCAAAGTCTTCAAGAGACAGCAGAAGCTGCAAACGAACCGGCACAGCGTTATTTCGAAGTGAACGGTGAGAAAATCTGTAGTGTTAAGTATTTCGAAAAGAATCAAACGTTTGAATTGACTGTTTTTCAACAAGGGGATAAGCCAAATACTTTCCCATTTGACAACATTGATATGATTTCGATTGAGATTTTTGAGCTTTTACAATCCTAAGCTGAATCGTATGAAATGTTTTTTCTAAGGATTCCTTCGTTTATTTGCGGCAATATACATGTGTCATGATTGGCGCAGTGTACAAATGGAAGATGATCATTCAGCGCATATTTCGGATAAGAGACCATTAAAAAGGAGTTCCTTTCTGTGAGTGATTCTTTTTACTACAATCTTTCTGAAGATCATTTAGCGTTTTCTGATGTCGTCATGAGAATGAAAGACTTTATTCGAAAAGACCCTAGATCCGCCTATGTGTTATCAATTGGTACGGACTCTCAGGTCAATCAAAATGTCACAAGATTTATGACTGCAATTCATCTCCACCGGATTGGCAAAGGGGCTTGGGGCTGCCTCACGCAACAAGTGATCAGCAGACCTGTGCAAAGCCTTAGAGAAAAAATTTCATTAGAGACAGCGTTTAGCCAAAAGGTATGTGCAGACATCCTTGAGGGGCCTTTAACAGAACTGATGGATTTGCTTCTTCCGTTTGCTGAGGAAGGGGCAGACCTCCGTTTTGAAGCCCATCTGGATATTGGCAAAAAAGGAAGTACAAAAGATCTGATCCAGGAAATGACCGGAATGATCACAGCTATGGGAATTGAAGCTAAAATAAAACCCGACTCATACGCAGCATTTTGCTATGCCAATCGATACACAAAATAAATTCCGTCATTTTTCTCCAAACCTTGTCGAAACGTGCGGTTGACGATTCGATTCTAGTTCCTTATTCTAGCTGTATAGAGAGGAAGCAGACATTCAAAAGCCTGCTAATCAATATAAAAGCATATATGAAACAGGGGGCCTGATGTTGGATGAGCGTCATCGAAAATCGTTTTAATGAAGAAGAGAAAAAGCTATTATTAAACGTATTGCTGAATCAGGAATATGCTGTCGAATTACTAAGCAGTGAGATCAATGATATAGAATGTGGAACAAAAAATGTCGATGACAATACGTATAAGCAGTTGATCACATTGTATGACAGAGTAAGGTTTGAGAATTAATATTGATTGAACATTCTATTAGATACTCGGGAGCTGAGTATCTTTTTTATGCAGAAAAAATCTTTCGACAAATTTCGTTTTAGTTTATGCTTAATGGTAAAGGGGAATGTATGATTGATGATTGAGAGAAAAGGGGTCGAAGAAACATGATAGAGATAGAACCAACTCAATTGCTTGAGTCAACAGTAGCCGAGCATATGATTGATGCAGATAAAGTGGCACATGTTCAAATTGGAAATAACCTTGAGCATGCTCTATTGGTCCTTACAAAAACAGGATATACAGCCATCCCGGTATTAGATCCTTCTTATCACCTGCATGGGTTAATTGGAACGAATATGATCATGGATAAGATCTTTGGTTTAGAACGAATTGAATTCGAAAAGCTGGACCAACTGAAGGTAGAAGAGGTTATGCTTACTGATATCCCAAGGCTTAAAACGACGGATCCTGTGCTAAAAGGCGTTCACGCTGTAACGAATAATGGATTTGTTTGTGTCGTAAATGAGGAGCAAGTCTTTGAAGGAATATTTACACGACGTGTTGTATTAAAGCGCTTAAATGAAGTGATTCATGCCGCGAAAAAATGAGCTGAAACCCAGCTTATTTTTTTTGCCTTCATAAGCTATAATTTATATAATGACCATATGGAATAAGAAAAACTTATAGAGAGAAAGGGGACGCCCATGCAGCTTCAGGAGTTACATATGCTTGTTGTGCTAAGTGAAGAATTGAATATGAGAAAGGCTTCGGAGCGGCTCTTTGTCTCTCAGCCTGCTTTATCCCAAAGATTGCAGACGATTGAAAAAGAGTGGGGAACCAAAATTTTTTTTCGTTCTCAGAAAGGGCTCACCGTGACTTCGGCAGGTGAACAGATCATTCAATTTGCAAAAGAGGTGACGGTAGAGCAAGATCGAGTGAGAGAGAGAATCGATGAACTTGAAGGGGAAATTCACGGTACACTAAAGCTTGCGGTTGCATCCATTATTGGACAGCACTGGCTGCCGAAAGTGTTAAAGCGGTATGTCGAAAAGTACCCAAATGCGAAGGTATCACTTGTGACCGGCTGGAGTAGTGAAATGCTCAAAAGCTTATACGAGGACCACGTGCACATTGGGATCATTCGCGGAAACCCTGATTGGAAGGGAACAAAGGAATATTTGATGACAGATCATTTATATTTAGTCGATTCCGTTATCAAAGACGTGGACGAGTTAATCGAGACAGAACGCCCGTTTATTCAATTTAAAAGCGACAGCACGTATTATCAGGAAATCCAGCACTGGTGGCATCAAAAATTCAAAGTGTCTCCAAAGCAGACGATTCTAGTGGACCAGATTGAGACGTGTAAACAAATGGCCTACCACGGCATCGGCTACGCCATTTTGCCTTCGGTCACCTTATACGACCACGAAAAAAGTGTTCATAAAACACCGCTTGTTGACGTGAATGGAGAGCAAATCGGACGTGACACATGGCTGCTAGGCTATGAAGCTTCTTTTCAATTAAAACAAGTGCAAGCATTTGTTGGTGTGGTCAAAGAAATGCTTGAAAGTGATGCGGTGTAAGTACCTTCTTGGAAGAGGAAGGTGCTTTTTTAGGTGAATGATCATTTACTTATTGCACGCATATCAAAGCAACAGATAGATGGAGCGAATCATAGAGGAGACTTCGATCTTATGAAAAACAATCAATTAATCAAAATGAACAAACCAGAATGGGGAGATCATTTGCGCGTGAGGTGGCGTGAACGTTTTGCTAGTCATCTTTCAATGAAAGAACAAAACGAGATATCAATAGATGATTTTTTATGGCATTTATGCAGTTTTGGAATGGTTACATGCCTTGAAAATGCTGAAGCGATAGACGCATTTCTTCAACAATCAAAGGATAAGTGTACTGTTTTTTATCAATTTGTTGACGAGGCGTATCTTTTCGAAAATGCCAGCTCTCTTTTAATCAATGATTTACCATATCAATCTAATCATATGGATTATAACGATATGTATGTGATGGATTGGAATGAAAAATGGACATTTGTGATGACGCATGAAACGGATTATGGTCCATATTTTATTCAAATAGATGAAACGAACGAATGAGAAACCGATGATCTCTTCGATATGAAAAACCCGCCTTCCAATTGGAATGAGCGGGTTTTTCATTGGGTTATCGTATTGATTGGTCAAAGCTTTTTTATGAAATCATTTGACAATGAAAATCATTATCATTTAAAGTGTACATATAATAATTGAAAATGATTATCATTTAGATGGGGTGACCGATAGATGAAAGCACTAATTACATTTGCGAGTATGTCTGGTAATACAGAAGATATGGCAGCAATCATAAAGCAAACACTAGAAGGAAAAGGGATCGATACAGAGATGTTGGAATTTGATGATACAAGCGCAGAGGACCTTTCTTCATACGATTATGTGTTCATCGGTTCTTATACATGGGGTGATGGTGATTTACCTTATGAAGCTGAGGACTTTTATGAAGAGGTCTCTACGCTTGAACTAAGTGACATCAAAGCAGCTGTGTTCGGATCTGGAGATTACAGCTATCCGAAGTTTTGTGAGGCTGTCCATACATTTCATGACATGCTCAAATCAACCGGTGCATCTGTATTTCCTGAAACATTGAAAATGGAGCTTGCGCCTGATACCGATGAGGATGTGGCATGCTGTCAGGAATTTGCCACGAGTTTCTTAACGTGGGCGGCGTTATCTGAGAAACGAGTTGAAAATCATGTTTCATAAAGGAGCGACAGCTGTTGCTGCATCTAAAAACGGTGGATACTTTGTCGCTGTAAAACGTGAAGGTATTTTTCACTACAGTGAGGAGCGCGGGTGGCAGCAACTGTTTAAGCTCAAGCATAAAATTCATGCCATCAGCTATATTGGACCTTATTTATTCGGTGTTGGTGAAAATGGCACAGTGATTAGATCAGGAGATGAAGGCCATACATGGGCGCTATCATCATTTCCAACAAATGCAGTCGTTTGGTCTATTACAGGACGCAAAGATGGGTTTGTGTGTGCACATGGAAAACATAGTATTTATGTGTCAAATGATTTCGGGATTTCCTGGGAAATTATGAAGCCATTTGCTCATGTGAACCACCCGCCTGTCATTCGTTCCTTATGTGCTGCAGGTGATCACCTTTATATTGGAACACAGATTCATGATGTTCACGGAGGAATATGGGTGTATGACTTGGAGAGTGAACAGGTTTTCCTCCTAAACAGAGAGGAGCACCGGATGACAGCTTCTATGCTGCTCTGTCAGGAGCATCTGCTTGTTTGCGCATTGGGATCAAAAAAAGGCAAAAAGGGATCTGTTCAAATTTTAGATTTACATACCAATATGCTGCATGATATTCAATCACAAGCCTTTGCTAGAGAGGAATCATTTTTGGATGTGTCAGAGGATAATGGCATTGTGTATGTGACGACTTCACAAGACGAACACGGGTTTTCTAAAGTGTATCAGCTTGATATTGAGCAAAAAGAGCTCAAATGGTTTGATACGATCAAAGGACACGGTTTTCGTGTAGCCAATCAAAATGAAAACTTTTTCTGTGCTGGTTTATATGAGAGCAAGTTTGTAAGACCATATGAGGAGCCGGCATTGATTCATTGATAAGGAGGAAGAAAAAGTGACAGAAAAGGTTTTACTCGTGTATGCCACGATGTCTGGGAATACAGAAGCGATGGCAGATCTAATTGAAAAAGGAATAACAGAAGCAGGAGCCAGGGTGGACCGTCATGAAGCGATGGATATTGATGCAGAGCTTCTCAATGATTACACGCACATTATGTTAGGTGCGTACACATGGGGAGATGGTGACCTTCCTGATGATTTTATTGATTTATATGAAGAAATGGAAGAGCTTGATTTAACGGGAAAAGCATTTGCTGTATTCGGTTCCGGGGATACATCTTATGAGCATTTTTGCGGAGCTGTTGACCTGATCGAAGAAAAAGTGAAGGAACTTGGCGGTGACATTGTCCTGCCATCCGTCAAGATCGAGCTAAATCCAGAAGGAGAAGAAGAAGAGAAATTGATTTCTTTTGGCAAACAATTTGTTCATCTTCACCAGCAGGAAGCGGGGTAATCAGTCCCGCTTGTTTTATTTTCCATTGAAGAGTCAACTCTTTCACTTGTCATTAAAACTCTCCTTTGGTACAGTAATGAAGTATAAATTAAGAGGAGGACATACATACATGAAACAAATGGACGCTAATGAAATTATTTCATTTATTCAAAATAGTACAAAATCAACACCTGTCAAAGTCTACATCAAAGGTGATTTAGAAGGTATTGAGTTTGGTGAACATGCAAAAACGTTCATCACAGGAAACACCGGAGTTGTTTTCGGTGAGTGGAGCGACATTCAAGAAGCGCTAGAAACGAACAAAGACAAAATTGAAGATGTTGTCGTGGAAAATGACCGCCGCAACTCTGCAATCCCGATGTTAGATTTAAAGAACATTAAAGCGCGTATTGAGCCAGGTGCGATCATTCGTGACCAAGTTGAAATCGGTGATAATGCAGTCATCATGATGGGGGCTTCTATTAATATCGGCTCTGTGATCGGCGAAGGTACGATGATTGATATGAACGTGGTGCTTGGCGGCCGTGCGACAGTAGGTAAGAACTGTCATATCGGTGCTGGATCTGTTCTTGCAGGTGTCATTGAGCCACCATCTGCTAAACCAGTTGTCGTAGAAGATGATGTTGTCATCGGTGCGAACGCTGTAGTTCTAGAAGGTGTAACAATTGGTAAAGGTGCAGTCGTAGCTGCTGGTGCGATCGTTGTGAACGATGTAGAGCCTTACACAGTTGTAGCAGGTACACCTGCAAAGAAAATCAAAGACATTGATGAAAAAACAAAAGGTAAAACAGAAATTAAACAAGAACTGCGTCAGCTTTAATTCATACAATTCGCAGCTGAAGACATAGACGTGGATGATATATCCACGTCTTATTCGTATAGAGAAAGGAAGCGAGTTCACTTGTTAAATCGTGAGCAATTGATATCCATTCGAAGAGATTTACATCAAATCCCTGAGCTTGGTTTTAAGGAATTCAAAACACAAGCGTATCTCATCAAGCATCTTGGTTCTTATTCAAAAGATCGAGTTGAGATAGAAACATGGCGAACTGGACTTTTTGTCAAAGTAAAGGGAACAAATCCTGAGCGCGTATTTGCGTATCGTGCAGATATGGACGGTCTGTCAATTCCTGAGGACACAGGGTATCCATTTCAATCAGTACATGAAGGGAAGATGCATGCGTGTGGACATGACCTTCATATGACCATCGCACTTGGGATCATTGATCATTTCGTTCATGAGCCAATCAAAGAAGATCTATTATTTATGTTCCAACCGGCAGAAGAAGGTCCAGGCGGAGCTGAACCGATGCTTACAAGTGATGTGCTGAAAAAGTGGACGCCAGATTTTATTACAGCACTGCATATTGCACCTGAATATCCTGTCGGAACGATAGCCACAAAGCCAGGGCTGCTTTTTGCCAATACGAGTGAGCTTGTGATAGATCTTGAAGGAAAAGGCGGACACGCTGCTTACCCTCATTTAGCGAATGATATGGTTGTGGCAGCGAGCGCACTTGTAGGTCAGCTGCAATCGGTTATCTCTCGTAATGTCGATCCTCTTGATAGTGCGGTCATTACGATTGGCACGATTACCGGGGGAACGGCTCAAAATATCATTGCGCAGCATGCAAAGCTTGATGGCACCATTCGTACACTTTCACCAGAATCTATGGAAAAAGTGAGAAAGCGAATTGAAGCACTAGCAAAAGGGATTGAAATTGGCTACGAATGCAAGGCAACCGTGCGATACCCTTCATCTTATTACGAAGTGGATAATTCAAAGGAACTGACAGAGGAATTTATGTCATATGTCGCCGGAGAAGGGCTTGCGAATGTGATTGAATGCAGAGAAGCCATGACAGGAGAAGATTTTGGCTACATGCTGAAAAAATACCCTGGATTCATGTTTTGGTTAGGGGTCGATTCAGAATATGGCCTGCATCATGCAAAACTTATGCCTGATGAAAAAGCGATAGAAACCGCAGTAAACGTTATGACGGCTTATTTCAAAAAGCAAGCAGGTGAATGAATAATCAAGCTACCTCCTGTACACCTTATGAACAGGAGGTGTTCTTGATTATGACAAGAATTGGTGTAGAACCATCTTTATCCGATGTAGAAGAACTACTGAAGCAAAAAGGGTATGACGTCGTACGTATTCAAAATGAACAGCAAATGGATCAGTGTGACTGCTATGTAGTCACAGGGCTAGATTCAAATGTTCTTGGCATTTCAGACACAACGACAAAGGCATCTGTGATTACCGCGTCTGGTATGACGGCTGATGAAATTTGTCAAGAAGTAGAACAGCGTGTTCAATAAAACAAACAAGAAAAAGAACCGGTAGATGATCATCCCGGTTCTTTTTGCTCTTTTTCTATATCGAGTACTTCTTTCATTTTTTTGCGCAAGATTCGTTCTACCCGCCATTGCTCCATTGTTTCGGTTTTTGCAATGATGCGCAGTACAAGGGAAGAGGATCCAAACGCCTCCACGCCGACAACTTGAGGGCCTTCGATAATTTGAGGAATGTCTTTTCGTACCTCATCACACGCAGCTTGAAGGGCTGTGATCATTTGATCCACATTCTCTTCTGGAGATAGCTCGATATCAACTAGTGCCTGCATAGTCCCTCTTGAATGATTGCTCACGTTCAATATGCTTCGATTTGGAATAAAATGAAGGGTGCCGTCAAAGCTTCGAAGCTGCGTGGTTCTAAGTCCAATTTGTTCTACGATCCCATCAAAGCCAGCAACTGTTATGTATTCTCCCACATCGAATTGTTTCTCTAATAATATAAAGAATCCTGTCACAATATCACTCACTAGTCCTTGAGCGCCAAAACCGATTGCAAGCCCCACAACGCCTGCGCCAGCTAGCAAAGCGGTCGGGTTATAATGAAATAAGTCGAGGATCATGACAACTAAAATAAAAATCAATATGTAGGCGAAAATATTTAGCGTGAGACTTTGCAGCGTCTGAGCTCTTGATAAAGAGACGTCATGCCTTTCAGAGAAAGTGGAATAGGCACGCTTAATCATCTTATTTCCGATGGCTCTGATGATAAAATAAATCACAAAAATAGCGATTAGTTTTAGCAAAATCATACTGCTATTGAGGATAATGGAAACCCAATCTATTTGTTCAAATGCTTTCATGATCTTCAAAACCTTTCTATGTATGCTCTAATAGAGAAGCTAATCATTTGTTCCCTTCTGCAAGACATGTTAAACTTTTGTTAAGTGAAGCAAGAGATTGTGACAAATCGTTAATTAAATTTATTATTAATTAATATTGACTAAAAACCGCTTAAGTATTATAATTGTAATTGTGAAGTTATTAACTAAATGAGAATTTCAACTTTTGATTCTCATTTTATATACAGCTTAGAAGTCTGTATAAAGATATTATTTTTGGAGGGATTTACATATGGCAGAGCGTTTTGTAGGAAAACAAGCTCCACGTTTTGAAATGGAAGCAGTACTTGCTAACAAGGAATTTGGTAAAGTAAGTTTAGAAGAAAACATGAAGAATGACAAATGGACAGTTCTTTTCTTCTATCCGATGGATTTCACATTTGTTTGCCCAACTGAAATTACAGCAATGAGCGATCGTTATGATGAGTTCGAAGATTTAGATGCTGAAATCATTGGTGTATCTACTGATACAATCCATACGCATCTTGCTTGGATCAACACAGACCGTAAAGACAATGGTCTAGGCGAATTGAAATATCCGCTAGCTGCTGACACAAACCACACAGTATCTAGAGAATACGGCGTTTTAATTGAAGAAGAAGGAATTGCACTTCGCGGTCTATTCATTATCAACCCAGAAGGCGAACTTCAATATCAAACAGTATTCCACAACAATATCGGTCGTGATGTAGATGAGACATTACGTGTTCTTCAAGCATTACAAACTGGTGGACTTTGCCCAGCGAACTGGAAGCCTGGTCAAAAAACACTTTAATTGATAGCTGAAGAAACAGGAGGGTCTAACTGATGTTAGACCTTTTTGTTTCGACACATACAATGGATGGAGGCGCTTCATAATGAAATTACGTCAACCAATGCCAGAACTAACTGGTGCAAAAGAATGGTTAAATGGAGAAGTAACAAAAGAAGATCTAATTGGTGACAAACCAACATTGATTCATTTCTGGTCAGTCAGCTGTCATCTTTGTAAAGAGGCAATGCCTCAAGTCAATCAATTCCGTGATGAATACAAGGATCAACTAAACGTGATAGCCGTTCATATGCCGCGATCAGAGGATGACCTAGATCTGGATAAGATCAAGGAAGTTGCGAAAGAGCATGAAATCACGCAGCCAATTTTTGTGGATAGTGATCATAAGTTAACAGAAGCCTTTGAAAATGAATATGTACCAGCATATTATGTATTTGATAAAACAGGTGCTCTGCGCCACTTCCAAGCTGGCGGAAGTGGAATGAAAATGCTTGAGAAACGTGTCAATCGAGTGCTTTCTGAGTCTGAAAAGGCTGCAGAATAGGCTTCCCCCCATAAATGGGGGTTTTTTCATGGACAAAAATAGGCGACCTATTGCACGGAATGGACTGCGCCTTCCTAAGAAAAGAGAAATTGAGGGAGTTTATTAAAAAATATTCCTGAAACAAAAAGACCTAAAGACCTATTTACATTTTTGTTTTGAAATGAAAATGTAAAGATTTTAACTTTTTACTATTCAGAACATTTTTGCACAAAAGAAATTTCAGTTTGGTAAATAACGATGTAAATCAAGTAGTATAAGTGTTTATTCAAATTTTTTACAATATTTTAAGGTTTGTCAAAAGCCTTTAGTGGCAATGAAATGGATGCCGATTGTTCCTCTTTGGCAAAATTTTAGTTGAAAATACCTATCTGATAACAAACTGTAAAATGATAAAAAAATAGTTGATAAAATTAGTTTTCTAATCTAATATTTACTATAGAATATTTTTTATATGATGAGGGGGAAATCCATTGTTTAATGAGAGGGAAGCGTTACGATTACGATTGGAACAATTAAACGAAGCAGAAGTAAAGGTCATCCGTGAATATCAAATTGAGCGAGATACGATTTATGCAAAATTAAGAGAATTAGACCGTCATGGAACAGGTCTAGTGTCAGATACAAAAAAAGAAGTGCGTACAGAAAGAAAAACGGATTCACTGCCTGTATTAGCTGAACTGGCTGCACAAGAAATGAGAAGCTACCAGCCGCCTGCACAATCACAATCAAATGCTGTATCAACTTTAGGAACAGGACAGCTAAACGGTGCTCCTGTAGGTATTCCTGAAGGATCTACAAGACGCAGAAGAGGCACAGCTCGCCCTGGTTCAAAGGCAGCTAAGCTTCGTGAAGCTGCGATTAAAACGTTAAAGCGTCATAATGCAGCGATTAAAAGCTCTGAACTTCAAAAAGAAATTGAAAAAGAGAGCGGTCTTGAAATTCCAAATATGACAACGTTTATGCAAAGCTTAATTAAAATGTATCCTGAAGTGAAAAAGCCATATCGCGGACAGTATATTTTAGAAGGCGATATTCAAACAGAAGACGAATAAATAAAAAAGAAACTGCTGACGAAAAAAGCCAGCAGTTTTTTTATTGCGAGAATTACTTTTTTTGATCAACAGTATAGACAATTTTTCGTTCCTTTGACAGGTGATCACGCTGCTTTTTGAAGCCTTCAATCTTTACTGTCATGACATCTCCATTTTGCTGCACCGCATCGACTTGTGCTTGTAGCGTTTGAACTTGTTCATTCAACTTTTTCAAGATGGGTTCGATTTCTTCCGTTGTTTGCAGGAGGCTGTCTCGAGAGAATGGCTGTGAATTTGTTTGAGCTGACTGGTCAATATCAGCAAAATGAGATGCGATCCATTCCTCACTTTCGGCTAACTGCTTTTGATAGCTTGTGAGCGTTTCATAAAAAATCGCTTCCTTTGCTTTTTCAATTTGCAGTAATTTCTCTTGTGTTTCATAAAAACGCTCCTGCAGGTGTTTAACGCCTTCCTGTAATAGATTGAGCTCTGCGTTTTTATCACCTAATGTTTGCTGCAGTTTCTCAATCACAGCGGATAAAGTATTTCCTTTTTTCTCCTCTTTTGCAAGCCGTTTATCTTGATCTTGCACCCGTTCATTTAATTGTTGAGAGATTTCTTTATATTTGATGACTTTTAAATGCAGCCGGTGTTTTTCTTCCGTTTCTTTCCTTCTATGAAAGGTTTCTTTTTGGAGCATTTCATGAAGAAGAACTATTTTATGTAATAATTCAGATTTGCTGTAGGAAAGATCCTGTATTTTTGAGGCTGCATGATCTTGATCAATGGTCATTTCATCCAATTGTTGCTTTAATTGCGTGTAATCCTTTTTCATCTCGTGATATTCTTGAGTTAACTTCTTGTTTTTAGAATACGTATATGAGGACTGTAAATCAGAGATCATTTGTTGATATTTGGCTGTTTCCGCTTTTAAGTATAAATTCTCTTGAGATAGGTCATGGAATAGGGGAGAAGCATGGCGCCTGTTCATCGATAGACCCTCCTTATTCATGTTACCAATAAAGTATGCGAGATGAGAGTGATTAGAACAACCATATCAAAGGAGGGTGAGTGGATGGACATAGTCAATGTCATTTTAGCTGGAGGAGCATCCAGACGTTTTGGAGAGCCAAAGGCAAGTTATATGTATCAAGGAAAACCACTATATGAGCATGTGAAAAAGCAGCTTTTGAAAGGACAGATGGTCATCATCAGCCATCCATCACTTCTGACCTTTTTTAAAGAAAGAGGTGAACGAGATGTGTGGTTGGATGATGAACAGGTGCTCGGATGCGGGCCGCTTGCCGGCATGTATACAGCGATGCAAAAGCAAGAAGCAGCATGGTATTTAGTGACGGCATGTGACATGCCTTTCGTGCGGAGAGAGACCGCCGAAGCATTATCGTCCTATTGTGGCGAGCACGTAGATGCAATCATCCCGCTTGTTCAGGGCAGATTACAGCCTTTATTTGCACTTTATCATCGCCGCTGTCTGCCGTCCATTGATGCGTGTTTAAAAGAGAATCAATTAGCCATCAAAGAGTTACTTCAAAGGCTTAAGGTGCGTATCGTCTCAGAAGAGGAACTGAACGTAACACCAAATGAATTCCGAAATATCAATAAAAGAAGCGATTTACCTGAAAACGGTATGATATGATACATAAAAAATGGTGAGGAGAGAACAGCATTGAATGATCGATATTCAAGACAAATCTTGTTCCCTCCGGTTGGGGAAAAGGGTCAGCGTGCGCTTGCTGACAGTCATGTTCTAATTGTTGGAGCGGGTGCACTTGGAACGGCCTCTGCGGAAGGGCTTGTCCGGTCTGGGATCGGCACGTTGACGATTGTTGATCGTGATTATGTAGAATTTTCAAATTTACAGCGGCAGCAGCTGTATACAGAACATGACGCAAAGGCACATGTGCCAAAAGCAGCTGCGGCAAAAAAACGTCTCCTAGAGATCAATCATGAAGTGACCATACACGCCCTGATTGAAGATGCAGGGGTTGAGCTGTTAAGACCGTTATTTCACAGCGCAAATATTGTCATTGATGCGACGGATAATTTTGAGACGAGAATGGTCATGAATGATTTATCTCAGAAAACGAAGACGCCGTGGATATATGGTGCTTGTGTGAGCAGCCAGGGGATGTATATGACCATTTTACCAGATAAAACGCCGTGTTTATCGTGTGTCTTTACAGAACTGCCTGTTGGCGGTTTGACGTGTGATACAGCGGGGATTATTTCTCCAGCAGTTCAGATGGTTTCTGCTTATCAGCAAACAGAGGCGCTAAAGTATTTAACAGGACATGAAGATCAAATCGAACGGAAATTTGTCACATTTGATCTTTGGCAGGCGACATCGTTTAAAATGGATTTGTCTCTTACTAAGCAGAAGGACTGTCCATCTTGCGGCAAAGATAGAACCTATCCTTATTTACACGATCAGCGTAAAAAAACGACGATTCTTTGCGGGCGGGATACAGTCCAAGTTGTATCTAAGGATCTAGCTAATCTATCATTTCAGCATGTGAAAGAGCGGCTGTCATCCATTTGTGAGGTAGAAGTGAATGACTTCTTAATCCATGTCCGCTATGAATCTTATCGTATCGTCTTTTTCAAAGGTGGACGTGCATTAATCCATGGGACAAATGATGAAAAAGCAGCCAATTCATTACTAGCAAAACTGCTAGGGATATAGGAGTGAAGTGTGATGGAAAGACGTCAGCCAATTCCAGTACAAGAAGCCATTCAAAAAGTCCATCAATATGAAAAGCATGGAGAAGCAGAATGGGTGCCTTTAAGAAATAGCCTTGAAAGGTTCATTGCAGAAGATATTTTGGCAGATCATGATGTGCCTGCATTTGATCGGTCCCCGTATGATGGTTTTGCACTTCGGGCAGAAGATACAAAAGAAGCGTCAAGCGAGCATCCGGTTGAATTTGAGGTCATTGATCATATTGGGGCAGGAGTGGTCTCAGCAAAAACCATCGGTCCCTTTCAAGCCATTCGTATCATGACAGGAGCAAAAATCCCGAATGGAGCAAATGTCGTCATCATGCTTGAGCTGACTAAAACCTTTGAAAAAGATGGGAAATCATACATGTCACTTAAAAGACCGCTGAAAAAAGGGGACAATATTTCTCGTCAAGGAGAAGAGGTACTTGAAGGGAATGTGATGCTCAAAAAAGGAACCAAAGTAACTCCGGGCGTTACGGCCTTATTGGCGACATTCGGATATGCGGTAGTTCCAGTTGTCAAAAAGCCAGTGATCGGCATCATCTCAACAGGTACAGAGCTTCTTCAAGTGAGTGATGCGATGGTGGACGGGAAGATTAGAAACAGTAACCTTAGCATGGTTTATGCCCAGATCCTTAAGGTTGGGGGAGAGCCGCTTGATTTAGGCGGTGTGTCCGATGATTTTGACAAAAGCTATCATGCAGTCAAAGCAGCCTTAAGCAAGGTAGACTTCTTAATTACAACAGGCGGAGTTTCAGTAGGTGATTTTGACTTTCTCCCCGCAATTTATGAAAAGCTGGGAGCTCAGGTGCTATTTAATAAAGTGGCCATGAGACCCGGCAGTGTAACGACGGTTGCTGCAATGCCAAATGGTCAACTGCTGTTTGGCCTGTCAGGAAATCCTGCTGCCTGTTTTGTTGGCTTTGAATTATTTGTGAAACCGATGGTCTATAAATGGTCTTTCAAGAAACAGCCGTTACCCGATTTTGCTGAGGCGAAGCTGACACACGATTTCCCAAAAGCCAATCCGTTTACTCGATTTGTCAGAGCGGCACTTGAGTTCACGGGCAGTCAGCTCAGTGTGACCCCAACAGGTCTCGATAAATCAAGTGCCGTGACCTCAATAGCAGAGGCGAACTGTTTCATCGTGCTGCCAGGTGGAACAAGAGGTTTTAAGGCTGGTGATCAGGTGCATGTTCTGCTGTTTCAGCACGAAGGCGAGGGTTCCCCATGCTGGATGACACATTAAGTATATTACAGGTGGTCGGTTATCAAAACAGCGGAAAGACGTCGTTGATTGAAAAGCTCTGTCAGCTGGCTGTACTTGATGAGCTGAAGCTAGGCTGTTTTAAACACCATGGACATGGCGGTAAACCAGATCGTCTTTTGAAAGAAAAAGACACCGATCGATATGTCGGGGCAGGTGCATTTGCCGCTGGCGTAGAAGGAGAGGGTGAATTTCACTTTTCAATGCAGCACATCACGTTAAAGCAATTGCTCAACATGTGTCAGTATCTTCCATTAGACGCGGTCTTGATAGAAGGGTATAAACAGGCACCATACCGCAAAATCGTTTGTGTGAAGAATGAAGAGGAGCTCATTGATCTTTCAACACTTTCCAATATACAAGCAGCTATTTATTTTTCTCAAGAGTTTCAGTTAGCCAAAAATTACTCTTTTCCAGTGTTTTCAGCCTTTGAAAAGGATGCGAATACATTTTGTTATAACTTATTGAAGGGAGGTGGCTCTATTTGAGTGAACTTTTTAAAATAACAAAAGTGCCGATTGATGTGAATGAATTGATTCAGCATGTGACAAGGCGGAAGGCAGGGGCCATTACGACGTTTATCGGGACGGTCAGAGAGTGGACAAACGGTAAGAAAACGCTGCGCTTAACTTACGAAGCTTACATACCAATGGCTGAAAGTATGCTAAGTCAAATTGGACAAGAAATCAAAAATCGGTGGCCTGATACTGAAGCTGCCATTGTGCACAGGGTCGGGACACTTGATATAACGGATATTGCTGTTGCGATAGCCGTTTCATCTCCTCATAGGAAGGCTGCATACGAAGCGAACGAATATGCCATTGAGCGAATTAAGGAAATCGTTCCGATTTGGAAAAAAGAATATTGGGAAGACGGGGAAGCCTGGATAGGTGATCAGCTTGAAACAGTTTCATATCCAGAGGGGAAACCTAGCGAGCTTCAACTTGCAAAGAAAGAAGGTGATCAGCTTGATTAGTGTATTATTGTTCGCCGGCCTTGCTGAGAAGGCCGGTAAACAACAAATCATCATTCAAAAAGATCAAACAACTGTTGATGAGATTAAATTAGAATTACAGGAGGTATATGGTGTTGATGCTGCACAAAATGTGATGGTTGCAGTCAACGAACGATATACGAGGGGAAACGCTGAAGTGCGTAGCGGGGACACTGTTGCATTCATTCCTCCTGTAAGCGGTGGATAATAGATATTAGAGGATTTGGTTATGGCCAGCGGCTGTAACCAATTTTTTATGTGTGAAAAGATTGTAGAGGTATTTGGGTGTGATCTTCGTAAATAAAACATCCCCTTCGTGCTTTAGAAATGTGAGGATCGAGCTGCTGAATCAGATCATACAATTCACTAATTCGTCTCACGTTGAAATCTGTCTGGGCTTGAAGCTGTTCTTTTAATTCTTTTGTGCTCACAATGCTTCCCTTTTTCTCTTTAATAATATCTACACATCTAGCAGCGTAGTATATTTTGTCATTAGAGGGTCTGCTTTCTTTCATATCAAGTAATTTGAGCTCATGATAAATCAGTTCTCTTTCCTTTCGAAAGTATTGCCATGCTTCTTGTTCCTTTTCATAAAGTAAAATCAATTGCGTTTTCAATTTTTCTCTTAACATTCACTTGACTCCATTTCCACTATCATTTAACCTACCTCTATTTTACATTATATGAAAAAATAACTTTTGATCAAGTAAAATCATGATATTTTTAATTTTTTAATATGAAAGTATTGTTACTAAAGGCTCATTTGTTCTATAAAAGAAACCAATCATAGTCCTATAAAGCCGGGATTTGTTGAAATTACTAGGATTATTTTAACAAAAAATTGTTGTGTCTCACAAAAACCAACCGAATTCAAAGGAAAAGGATATTTATTCCGAAAGACATGGGTTTTTTTGATAAAATGTTTTTAGGTCAGAAAAACCTTTATTTCTTGATATGAATATGATCTAGTCATGGTGTCATTTGGAGGATTTCATTCATGATAATAGATAATTTTTCCCTCAATGAAAATAAGAAAATCAAATCACCCATCACTTATTGGCAATCTTTTGATAAAATAGAAAGAATAAGAGAGAGCATGTGCGTTTGCATACTTGCATGACATAGAGAGGATGACATTTGATGAAAGAAAATATGCAAAAGCCTACGATCATTGGAGTGAGCACAAGGCCTTCGGAGCACCTGAAAAGAGTATGGGAAAATCCGGTGGTTTGGTGGCCTTTATCCTGCGTACTTTTTTTAACAGTGATTGTGACTTATTTGTCAGAGCTGGTGAATGAAGGAATGTGGGCAGATTTAAGCTTGCCGGTATCGGTCGTTTATGTGGTGACGCTAATTGGTCTACTTCTCGGGCTTGTGGTTAATGCTGCAATATATAAGTTCATCGTTTTTTTAGCAAAGGGTGATGCATCGTTTCAGCAGCTGTTTTCAGCGGTCCTGTTTATTACACCAGTTACGATCGTTGGTACGATTATTTCTCATCTGTCCATCATTCTGTTCCATGTGCCAAAAAACATCACAATCACCTCATTAAATGCACTCATTCAAACGTCTGGTCCATGGCATGCTGTGCTTGCCAATATTGATCTATTTGTGATCTGGAACCTTGTTTTAACAGGCTTTTTATTGATGAAAGTAGGCCATATATCGCCAAGAATCGCTTGGACCATTATAGGAGTCTTTTATCTCTTATCTATCATTTTTCAATATGTAGGAACTGCAATCACCATATCAGTAAGCTGGGGGTAGAATGTCTTTATGAGAAAGAAAATCATCATCGGATCCATTTTTATTATTGTTATCGGTCTATTTATTGGCTTTAACATTGCGAAAAATCAATCAAAGCCTGCTTCGACAGCAGCTATTAAAACAGTAAAACCTACGCAAAAAGAAATCACCACTACGGTCATGACGCCAGGGACACTTTCATTCTCTGAAGAGCAGTTCATTTATGCAGAAGAGGAAAAGGGACATTTGAAGGGGATTTCTGTGAAAGAAGGAGAAAAGGTAAAGCCTGGAACGCCGCTTCTTACATATGAAAATAGAGAGCTGGAACTTGAAGAAGAGCAGCAAGCTCTTGCGGCTGAATCCAGTACGTTAAAACGCGAACAATTACAAAATAGATTGAGCGAATTAGATAAAAAACAAGGAGGCGACTCCGCTGCCAATCCTAAAACCGAGCGAGACCAGCTTGAACTAGAGCTGAAAGCGGCTGAATTAGAACAAAAACAAGCAGAGATCAGCCAAGAAAAAGTAAAAGCACAAATAGAAGATTTAATCGTACATAGTAAAATTGCCGGTACAGTCATTTCCATTGAGCAAGAAGAAGGGGCAGGAAAGCCAGAAGAGAGACAGGCGATCATTCATATTGGCAATGAGAAAAAAATGATTGTAAGAGGATTGATTTCTGAATATGACGCCATAAAAGTGAAAAAGAAACAAAAAGTAAAGATAACGTCTGATGTTATTCGCGGAAAGAGCTGGCAAGGGGTCGTGAAAAAAGTGGGGGTTGTACCTGCTCAGGCAGCATCCGAAACAACTGCAGGTGATCAAACGGTGCAATATCCAGTTGAAATCGAAATAAAAGGAAAAAAACCTGAAGCAAAACCTGGTTTTAAAATGATCATGGAAATTGAAACAGATAAGCGTCAAGCCCTAACGATTCCTGAATCAGCTGTAAAAAAAGAGGATGATGGACAATACGTTTATGTTGTCAAAAAGAATGTACTTAAAAAAGTAAAAGTAGAGCTAGGGGAAACGTCAGGTCATGATCTTGAAGTGACAAAAGGTGTCATAGCAGAGGATCAAATCATTTCTCATCCATCAGATGACATGTATGACGGAATGGAAGTGAATGCTGAATGATTCAGCTTTCAAACGTGACAAAAAGCTATGAGGTTGCCGAGGAATCATTTGATGTATTAAGTGAGGTCGATCTTGTTATAGAAAAAGGCGAGTATATGTCTATTATGGGCCCGTCCGGCTCTGGAAAATCGACGTTAATGAATATCATTGGCTGTTTAGACCGGCCAACTACAGGACAATATCATTTTCAAGGAAGAGAGCTGTCAGCAGCAAAGGATCAAGACCTCGCAGTGATTCGAAATCAATTCATTGGATTTGTCTTTCAGCAATTTCACCTGCTGCCGAGGTTAAATGCGAGGCGTAATGTTGAGCTTCCGATGATTTACGCTGGTATCAGTCAAAAGGAAAGAAAAGAACGTGCAGAGATGGCACTTGAAAAGGTTGGTTTGACAGACCGAATGAAACATATGCCAAGTGAATTGTCGGGAGGGCAAAAGCAAAGAGTGGCAATAGCCCGTGCAATTGTCAATAAGCCGCAACTTATCTTAGCAGATGAACCGACAGGCGCTCTTGACTCAAAAACAAGCTTCTCAATCATGGAACAGTTTACTAAGCTGAATGAGGAAGGGACAACGATTGTACTTGTCACCCATGAAGAAGAAATAGCTGCGTATACAAATCGGACGGTCGTTGTAAGAGATGGACGACTCGTTGAAGATAGATTGACACAAGGGGACGCTATGAATGAAACTCTTTGAAAATATCAAAATAGCGATGAATTCTGTTTTAGCTCATAAATTACGTTCTATTTTAACGATGCTTGGGATTATTATTGGTGTTGGATCAGTCATTGCGGTCGTGGCTATCGGTCAAGGCGGCGAGCAAATGCTAAAAGGGTCGATTTCAGGTCCAAACAATACCGTTGATATGACATATACGCCTTCTGACGAAGAGTTAAATGCAAATCCCAACGCTTTATTCGACGCCACATTTACTGAGGAAGACATAAAAAGCATTAAGACAATCAATGGGGTGAATCAGGTTGCCTCTTCGACTGCGCAAGGAATGCAGCTGAGATTTCAAGATACGACAGTGGATGCGACAGTTAACGGTATAAATGAAGGGTATACAAATGTACATTCATTACAAATAGCAGAAGGGCAGAATTTAAGAGATATTGACTTTAGAAGCGGCAGAAGAGCCGCCCTCATCTCTGAAGGCTTACAAAAAGAATTATTTAATGGACAGAAGGCATTGGGCGAAATGATTTGGATGAACGGACAGCCGGTTGAAGTCATCGGTGTTTTAGCCAAACAAACAGGAATGCTCTCATTCGATATGAATGAAATATATGTCCCATTTGCAATGCTCACCTCCACATTTGGGATCAATGAATACGATAAGTTGTCAATTCAAGTCGCACATGCTGATCAAATGAAGGAAGTAGGAAAGAATGCGGCTGCATTATTAAATGAGAATCATCATACAGAAGATGCTTATGAAATGATCAACATGGAAGAAATTGCAGAGGGCATCGGTCAAATCACGTCTGTTATGACAACAATCATTGGGTCAATAGCTGGAATTTCTTTACTTGTCGGCGGTATCGGTGTGATGAATATCATGCTTGTTTCTGTGACAGAGAGGACAAGGGAAATCGGTATTCGAAAAGCGATTGGAGCAACGAGGGCTCAAATACTCGTTCAATTTTTAATTGAGTCTGTCGTCTTAACCTTGATCGGCGGGTTGATGGGGATTGCACTAGGTATAGGCGGTGCCTCGTTAGTATCACTCATTGCCGGCTGGCCGTCCTTAGTATCTTGGCAAATCATTTGTGTAGGTGTGCTGTTTAGTATGCTTATTGGGATTGTTTTTGGGTTAATTCCTGCGAATAAAGCAGCAAGACTAGATCCGATTGATTCTCTTAGATATGAATAATTCTGAGAAGAACAAAGACATACAAACAGTGTGAATTCCGCTGTAATCAAACATCAAAAGCTTTTATGCACATCGCATAAAAGCTTTTTTTAGTTCTATTGAATGAAATGAAAAATGATAGAAATGCTAAGATCATGACTTTCATCTTAATGTCACATATTTTTCAGTTTACAAATGGTACATATAAAGGTAAGATGACCATGGTGAAAGATTTTGATAGTTATTGAATGTATTTGATTGTTTTGTATTGATAATGTTGAAAAAAGCGATTACAATAAAGGTGCGCGCAAAATGAATACGTTTTCAAAAGGGGGTGTTTTCATGTTAACACCGGAAAGACATCAACTCATTATCGACTGTTTAGAAGAAAATGATGTCATCAAAATACAGGACTTAACGATTATGACGGATGCGTCTGAATCTACTATTAGAAGAGATTTATCAGCCCTTGAAGAAAAAGGATTTCTTAAAAGAGTTCATGGGGGAGCAGCCAAGATATCAAGTATCCGTCTTGAACCAGATGTATTTGAGAAATCTGCCAAAAACCTTCAAGAAAAGTCATTGGTTGCAGAGGCAGCTGCTTCACTTTTAAAACAAGGCGATTGTATTTATTTAGACGCTGGTACGACCACACAGCAAATGATTGAATATATCGATCCAGATCAAGATATTGTTGTTGTGACAAATGGTGTTATGCACATTGAAGCACTCATGAGAAAAGGCATTTCTTTTTACCTGATAGGCGGATCAGTGAAACATCGAACAGGAGCCATGGTCGGAGCCGCAGCCTTAACGGCGATGGATAATTACCGTTTTGACAAAAGCTTTGTTGGGACGAACGGCATTCATCCCGAGGCGGGGTTTACAACACCTGATCCAGAAGAAGCGCTCATGAAAAAAAGGGCCATGAAGCAGGCGAAAAAAACCTATATCTTAACAGATGCCTCTAAATTTGGCGAAATATCGTTTTCAACCTTTGCTAGTTTACAGGAAGCCACCATTATCACAAACGACGCAAAAGAGGATTCATTCGATAATTACCATGAAAAAACGGTTATAAAGGTAGTGAAAACATGATTTATACAGTTACTTTAAACCCATCAGTTGATTACATCGTACACGTGGAGGATTTCGCAGTCGGCGGTTTGAATCGTTCAACCTATGACAAAAAATATCCGGGCGGAAAAGGGATCAATGTCTCAAGGCTTTTAAAACGTCACGGTGTTGAATCAAAAGCACTTGGATTCATTGGTGGATTTACAGGCAAATATATTCAAGACTTTTTACAAAACGAACAATTACAAACAGCCTTTCATGAGGTGTCAGAAGATACACGAATTAATGTGAAACTAAAAACAGGTGAAGAAACCGAAATCAACGGACTCGGCCCATCCATTATTGAAGCACAATTTGAGTCGTTTTTGTCTCAATTTACTTCATTGATTGAAGGAGATGTCGTTGTGTTAGCTGGCAGTATTCCTTCTTCATTGCCTCATAACACATATGAACGTATTGCTGAGGTGTGCGAAAAGCAAGGCGTTAGAGTGGTCCTTGATATTTCCGGGGAAGCCCTAAAAAAAGCAGCAGGCTTGAAACCGTTCTTAATGAAACCAAATCATCATGAACTAGGTGAAATGTTTGAGACGAGCATATCTACTGCGGAAGAAGCCATTCCTTATGGAAAGAAGCTGTTAGAACAAGGTGCTGAACATGTCATCGTATCCATGGCTGGAGATGGCGCTCTCTTATTCAGTAAGGAAGGGATTTATCAGTCAAATGTTCCAAAGGGTACGCTTGTTAATTCGGTTGGTGCAGGGGATTCAGTCGTTGCAGGATTTTTAGCCGGCGTTTCGAAAGGCCTTTCGATTGAAGAATCATTTAAGCTTGGCGTCACATCAGGCAGTGCTACAGCATTTTCTGAAGAGCTTGGGACAAAAGAGCTTGTTGACACACTATTACCACAAGTAAAAGTCACACGCATTTAAAGGAGGAGTCACCATGAAAATAACAGAACTACTCACAAAGCAGACCATTAAGCTTCAATTAGACAGCCAGCAGAAAGAAGCAGTCATTGAAGAATTAGTCACTGTTTTAGATACAGCAGGCAAGTTAAATGATAAAGAGGGCTACAAAGAAGCAGTGATTAACCGTGAAAAACAGAGCTCTACTGGTATTGGTGAAGGAATTGCTATCCCTCACGCTAAAACAGCAAGTGTCAAAGAGCCTGCCATTGCATTTGGCCGCTCGGTAGCTGGTGTAGATTATGAATCACTGGATGCGCAGCCGAGTCATCTTGTCTTTATGATTGCAGCAACTGAAGGCGCAAACAACACGCACTTAGAAGCACTTTCTCGTTTATCAACACTTCTGATGCGTGAAGAAATCAGAAAGCAGCTTCTTGAAGCGGCTACTGAAGATGAAATCATCGATATCATCAATACGCATGATAAGGACGACGATGAAGAAGAAGAGGAAGTTCAAGAGGAGCCGGCTGCATCAGGTAAACCAGCTAAGATTTTAGCAGTAACAGCTTGCCCAACAGGTATTGCACATACATTTATGGCAGCAGATGCTTTGAAAGAAAAAGCGAAAGAAATGGGCGTTGACATTAAAGTTGAAACAAACGGCTCTGGCGGTATTAAACACGCTCTTACCGCAAAAGAAATCGAAGAAGCACCAGCCATCATTGTGGCAGCGGACAAGCAAGTTGAAATGGAACGCTTTAAAGGCAAACATGTCATTGAAGTACCTGTGACAGCAGGAATCCGTCGTCCGCAGGAATTGATTGAAAAAGCAGTCAATCAAGATGCGCCGATCTATAAAGGCTCTGGCAGCAGTTCTTCAAAAGACGAACATGAGTCATCTGGCAAAGGGAGAAGTGGTTTTTACAAGCACTTAATGAGCGGTGTAAGCAACATGCTTCCATTTGTTGTCGGAGGCGGTATCCTTGTTGCAATTTCATTCTTCTGGGGTATTAAATCGGCTGACCCTAATGACCCTTCATTTAATTCATTTGCAGCTGTTTTAAAAGGAATTGGTGGAGATAATGCACTTGCCTTAATCGTGGCTGTATTAGCCGGATTTATTGCGATGAGTATTGCAGATCGTCCAGGTTTTGCGCCAGGTATGGTCGGTGGATTTATGGCATCGGCAGCAGGTGCTGGATTCTTAGGCGGACTCATTGCCGGTTTCCTTGCTGGTTATGTCGTTGTGTTACTTAAAAAAGTATTCACATTCGTACCGCAGTCACTCGACGGAATTAAACCGGTTCTGCTCTATCCATTGTTCGGTATTTTCTTCACAGGTATCATTATGCATTACGTTGTGAACACACCAGTAAAAATGGTGATGGACGGATTAACTCATTGGCTTGAAACTTTAGGTACTGGAAACCTTGTCTTAATGGGCATTATTTTGGCAGGTATGATGGCGATTGATATGGGTGGGCCAATTAACAAAGCGGCTTACACATTTGGTCTTGCGATGATTGCTGCTGGAAACTATGCACCACACGCTGCCATTATGGCAGGCGGAATGGTACCACCATTAGGTATTGCACTTGCTACAACAATTTTTAGAAATAAATTCTCAAAACGTGACCGAGAAGCAGGGATTACATGCTACTTCATGGGAGCTGCCTTCATCACTGAAGGGGCGATCCCGTTTGCAGCGGCTGATCCTCTACGCGTGATTCCTTCAGCTGTCATTGGAGCAGCTGTGGCTGGCGGATTAACGGAATTCTTTAGAGTCACGCTTCCTGCACCGCACGGCGGACTATTCGTTTTCTGGGTAACAAATCATCCGATACTTTATATCATCAGCATCTTAATCGGTGCCGTTGTAACAGCGATTTTACTTGGTATTTTGAAAAAACCAGTGAAACTAGAAGCGTAAAGTAGAAGAGAAGCATCGTGAACAGCGGTGCTTCTTTTGTTTAATTATGAACAAATTAGGAAAAAATATCTAATTGAATGGTTGTCTTGTGAATTTTTAAATGACATGTGATAAAGTAAAGTTATTCAATTCACGTTTCAAGTCTTTTAGCAGAAAGTCTTAGGAGGAAGCAGTATTTTGAACGAAGAAAACAAACAAAACGAAAATGATATTCAATCTGATGCAAAGCAAGCCAAAACAGAGAAGAAAAGTTCACTGTTTGAATGGATCAAAGCCATTTTAATTGCACTTGCGCTCGTCTTGCTCATCCGTACGTTTATATTTGAGCCGTATGTGGTGGAAGGAGAGTCGATGGAACCGACCCTTCATGATGGAGAAAAGCTGTTTGTCAACAAAACCATTAACTATCTAGGTGGTGTCAAACGAGGTGACATCGTGATTATTAATGGAAAAGATGGCCAGAAAATTCATTATGTAAAACGATTGATCGGTCTTCCGGGAGACACGATTGAAATGAAGGATGATACGCTTTACATTAATGGTAAAAAAGTAGATGAGCCTTATTTAAAAGAGAACAAGGCACATGCGAAAGAGTATGAAGTGCATTTGACAGGGGATTTTGGTCCAGTGAAAGTACCGAAAAACGATTACTTTGTGATGGGGGACAACAGACTCAACTCCATGGACAGCAGAAATGGACTTGGACTCATTCAAAAGGATCGGGTTGTCGGGACATCAGAATTTGTTTTCTTCCCATTTGGCGACATTCGGCAAACAAAATAAAAGCACCCTTCTCAGGTGCGTGAGAAAAGTGCTTGAACGGGCGACCCTTAAAAGAAGGGTCGTTTTTAATTTGGCGTGAGCACTGTAACAATGAGCACAATGGCCAACACAGAAGCGAAGACAGACCCAGTAATGGCTAAAACGGACCGAAACAATCCGATCTTATGATTTTCTTTCCCTCGCTTTTGTAAAAAGCGTTTCGAAAAGATGTGTACCAGTGTGTAAATAAGCACAAGCCCAATATAAAGGCCAAAATCCCTCGCATTAAAGCCTGTTGCAGATAAATAAATACCCATAAAGAAAATCAATAAACAGTATTCCATCAGTGTAAGTAATCTCAAATCGCACGAACTCCTTCAATAAATCATTCCCACTTATTATACCATATTGGACAATTTGCCTTCGTTCTTAGTGAGAGACGTTTCTATCAAACGTTATTCATGTTATACTTCATAATGATGAATGAGTGATGGAGGATTAATAAATGATTGCAGTAAATAATGTTAGTTTGCGTTTTGCTGATCGTAAACTATTTGAAGAAGTAAATATTAAATTCACTCCTGGCAACTGCTACGGTTTAATTGGTGCCAATGGAGCTGGTAAATCAACGTTTCTAAAGATTCTTTCAGGTGAAATTGAGGCTCAGACGGGCGATGTTCATATGAGCCCTGGTGAGCGTTTAGCGATCTTAAAACAGAACCACTTTGAATACGAAGAATTTGAAGTATTAAAAGTCGTCATGATGGGTCACAAACGTTTATATGATGTGATGCAGGAGAAAGATGCGATCTATATGAAACCTGATTTCTCAGATGAAGACGGGATTCGTGCAGCAGAGCTTGAAGGTGAGTTCGCTGAGTTAAACGGCTGGGAAGCAGAAAGTGAAGCTGCGATCTTACTAAAAGGTCTTGGCATTCCAGAGAGCCTTCAATCGAAGAAAATGTCTGAGCTTGGTGGTTCTGAAAAGGTTAAAGTACTACTAGCCCAAGCTTTATTTGGTAAGCCTGACGTCCTTCTTCTGGATGAGCCAACGAACCACTTGGACTTACAAGCCATCCAGTGGCTGGAAGAGTTCCTTATTAATTTTGAAAACACCGTCATCGTCGTTTCGCATGACCGTCACTTCTTAAATAAAGTGTGTACACATATTGCGGACCTAGACTTCGGAAAAATTCAAGTATATGTCGGAAACTATGATTTCTGGTATGAGTCCAGCCAGCTAGCGCTGAAACTCAGCCAAGATGCAAATAAGAAAAAAGAAGAGCAAATTAAGCAGCTTCAAGAGTTCGTTGCCCGTTTCAGCGCGAATGCTTCTAAATCGAAGCAAGCGACGTCAAGAAAGAAATTGCTTGATAAAATCTCTTTAGACGATATTAAGCCATCTTCACGTAAATATCCGTATGTCCATTTTGCGCCAGAGCGCGAAATCGGGAATGATGTTCTTCAAGTAGAAGGTCTATCGAAAACAATCGACGGTGTGAAAGTACTTGATAACGTCAACTTTATTATGAATCGCGAGGATAAAATTGCGTTCCTAAGCCGTAATGAGCTTGCTGTGTCTACTTTATTTAAAATTCTTGCTGGTGAGATGGAGCCAGACAGCGGGACATATAAATGGGGCGTCACAACATCTCAAGCCTTTTTCCCGAAAGACAATAGTGAATACTTTGAAGGAAACGATGTCGATCTAGTGGATTGGCTTCGCCAGTATTCTCCTAATGATCAAAGCGAAAGCTTCTTACGCGGATTCTTAGGACGTATGCTTTTCTCTGGGGAAGAAGTTAAGAAAAAAGCAAGCGTCTTATCAGGAGGAGAAAAGGTTCGTTGTATGTTATCGAAAATGATGCTGTCAGGAGCGAATGTACTGCTTCTAGATGAGCCGACGAACCACTTAGACCTAGAGTCCATTACGGCGCTGAATAACGGTTTAATGAGCTTTAAAGGAGCTATGCTCTTCTCATCTCATGACCATCAGTTTGTTGAAACAGTGGCAAACCGTATTATCGAAGTGACGCCAAATGGCATCGTCGATAAACAAACAACATATGATGAGTTCTTATCAGATCAAGAGATTCAAAAGAGGCTCGTTGAGCTTTATGCGTAAATAAGAAAAGACATCCACAAGTGGATGTCTTTTTTGGTTAAATCGCCCAGTTTCCATTACGGAAGATCGGTTCACGTTTTCCGTCTTTTGTAATACCGTCAATATTCATTTCCTTTGAACCAATCATGAAATCGACGTGTGTGATACTGTTGTTTACACCAGCTGCATCCAATTCTTCACGATTCATCTCTTTTCCGCCTTCGATATTGAACGCATATCCGCTGCCGATGGCAAGGTGGTTTGATGCGTTCTCATCATAAAGGGTATTGTAATAGAGAATGTTCGAGTTTGAGATTGGTGAATCATCTGGTACGAGAGCAACCTCACCTAGATAATGAGAGCCTTCATCTGTTTCAACGAGCGAAGTTAAAATGTCTTCGCCTTCCTTCGCTTTCACATCGACAATTCGGCCATTTTCAAATGTTAAAGTAAACTCATCAATGATATTTCCTGCATAGCTGAGCGGTTTTGTGCTTGAGACAGTCCCATTTACACCATCTTTTTTAGGTACGGTAAAGACTTCTTCTGTTGGCATGTTGGCCATGAAAGAGACGCCGCGCTCACTCACGCTGCCGGCACCTACCCAAATGTGCTGCTCAGGGAGCTCAATCGTTAAATCAGTGCCAGGAGCATCATAATGAAGCTTGTGGTAGTGGCGCTCATTTAGGATTTTGACCTTTTCATTTAGCAACTCATCGTGCTTTTTCCAAGCCTCCACAGGATCTGCTTGATCAGCGCGAGCGACTTTAAAGATTTGATCCCATAATAAAGCGACAGCTTCTTCATCTGTCTCGTCAGGGAAAATCTTTTTCGCCCAATCTTTTGATGCAGCGCCTACGACCGTCCAAGCCACTTTGTCTGATTGAACGTATTGGCGATATGTATGAAGGGCGGATCCAGCGGCTTTTTGCTGTGCAGCGATTTTTTTCGAATCAATGCCTCGCAGAAGGTCAGGGCTTTCTGACAAGATCGTGATAAAAGCGCCGCCGCGTTTTGCGATGGTTTCCATCATCTGTGCTTCCCATTCTGGGAATTGCTCAAACACATCCTGCGGTGCATGTTCATACTTTAAACGAGCAAGAACACCATCACTCCAGCGGATATGTACGTTTTTCGCCCCGTGCTCATACGCATGTTTTGCGACAAGACGAACAAGGTCTGCAGATTCAGTAGATGCAGATACGACGACTTCTTGTTCTTTTTGAACATTCACACCGACTTCAACGATGGTCTTCGCATATTGATCTAATTGTTTTTCAAATGTACTCATAAAAACCCTCCTTTAGTCATGTTCATCATATCAGATTTAAGACCGAAAAGGAAAATGGGGAGCACGCGAAAGGCCAAAATAAAAAAGCCGCTTTCATGCGGCTTTTTTAGCGGTTCAGTTGTTTCACAGGCTGTGCATTAGAAGGGGGCATATGTGAAAACGACAGGCTCATTCCTCCTAATATAATACCCGTTAAAATGACTGTGACAACGACCCGTTTACCTAAATCAAGCAACATGTTCTTCCTCCTTCACGTTTATCCATTCCTCACGATATGATCGAAATGATAAAAAAAGAAGTAGAACAAGAAGATTATTTTAATGTTTTTTGCAATTTATGAATGACTTCTAGTGAACGGCCTGTTCCGATTGCGACAGATTCAAGTGGATTTGCTGCAATATGAACTGGAACGACAATCTCCTGTGAGAGCCATTCTTGAATCCCGTTTAACAAAGCGCCACCGCCGGTTAAGATCACGCCGCGGTCTACGATGTCACCACTAAGCTCTGGAGGGCTGTCCTCTAGTGTGGCACGAATCGCCTCTAAAATATGAAGAAGTGACTCTCGCATGGCACCTTGAATTTCATGAGATTCAAGTGTGATCGTTTTTGGAAGACCTGTCACCAGATCACGTCCACGTACTTCTAATGATTCAGGCTCATGCTCAATGAGACAATAACCAATTTCCATTTTAACTTGCTCAGCTGTCCGCTCGCCGATTAATAGGTTATATTTCTTTCGGACAAACGTAATGATATCTTCATCCAGCTGATCTCCGCCAATTCGAATGGAATGACAAGAGACAACGCCGCCAAACGAAATGATGGCAACTTCCGTTGTTCCTCCGCCAATATCAACTACGACGTTTGCAACAGGCTCATCTACTGGGAGATCAGCGCCGATTGCGGCTGCAACAGGTTCTTCTATTAAATGCACGTGCTTTGCTCCGCAGTTTTTCACAGCATCACTGATGGCACGACGCTCAACAGCTGTTGAACCAGAAGGTGTACATACGACGACCGTTGGTTTTCTGAAGGTAAACCCGATATTTTTTCCTGCTTTTTTCATGATTTGTTTGAGTAAATCTGTTGTCATATCATAATCAGCGATGACACCGTCTTTCATCGGACGGATCGCCACAATTTTCCCAGGTGTTTTCCCAATCATTTCTTTTGCTTCTGTTCCGACGGCAAGTACAGTTTTTGTTTCTGTATCGACTGCCACGACGGACGGTTCATTTAAAATAATTCCCTTATTTTTACTATAAACCAATATGTTAGCTGTTCCTAAATCAATTCCAATTTCGGCATTTTGAAACATGTTTTCACCCAATCTCTATTTTTGCTGTTTTAAACAATTTTACATTTAAAAGTTCAGAGGGTTGAGGTCATTTGTGGGGGTTTGTGATGACCTTGAAATGAACTTGTAAAATTCAAGTATCATTTTGACAATCACAATAAATTTTCCCTTTGTTTTTTCTTTTATGAAAAAAATTTTTATAGAGGAGAAACCTTTTGAGAATCTCTTACGTCTACGATATATCAATTGGTGAAAAACAGATTGATCTTGAGCTAATGAAAGAAAGAGGGAACGAAATTGAAATCTATCGGAGTCGTAAGAAAAGTAGACGAACTAGGGCGTATTGTGATGCCAATCGAATTAAGAAGAGCACTTGATATTGCCATTAAAGACAGTATGGAATTTTTTATAGATGGGGAGAAAATCGTCTTGAAAAAATACAAGCCAGAGGGTGTTTGCCTCATGACTGGTGAGATTACATCAGAGAACCATGATTATGGAAATGGTCAAATTACATTAAGCGCTGAAGGCGCAGAACTACTCTTAAAAGAGCTGCAAGAAGCTCTTCAGCAGTAATGAAAAAAGCCTGCTCTCTTCCTTTGTGCGGAGAACAGGCTTTTTTTCTGAAAAAGTTCCTTAAAAATGCCCCATCTCCCTCAAAAAATAAGTGGAAAATGGTACAATTGACAAAGAATCTCAGGGCGGCAGGTGGAATCATTTGAACAAAACATATCAAGTGCGGATCGTGTTATCTGTTCTTGCATTTATTTTAATATTAAGCTGGGATTTCTTTTATTATCTAGGCGGCTATCAAATTAATTGGCCGCTCGATCTAGCCTTTACAGTCCTTGTTCTAACAGGGATCTGGGTTGTCTCAGGCTATGTAGACCGCTTAAATCTATTTGTGTCAGACTTAAATACGAGAGAGAAAGAAGCACACGAACTGACAGAGCGGCTGAATCGAATCACAGATAACTTGCAAGAAATCGTCTTTGAAACAAACGAAAAAGGTGAAATTATTTTTTTAAATCAAGCATGGACACAAATGACAGGCTATGACATTGATGAATGTCTAGGCACCATGTACAATCAGTACTTTGATCAAGAGGAACGCGTGGTGCAGCATTTGTTATCTGTGATCAAGGAGCATAAAGATGCGGGGCGGGTAGAACTGCAGCTTCTCCATAAAGAGGGAAAGAAGGTATGGGGAGACGTTCATTACAAGCTCTATTTTGATGAGCATCACCAGTTTACCGGAGGAATTGGAACAGTAGCTGATATTACAAAACAAAAGCAGGCAAAGCTTGAGCTTGAAAGATCCAATCAGCAATTGCAAATGCAGGCGCAAAAGCTGGCCGTCGCTGGACAAATAGCCGCTGGAATCGCCCATGAAGTCAGAAATCCACTGACATCAGTAAATGGTTTTTTACAGCTGATGAAGACACAATATCCTGAAAGAACCGATTATTTTGACATTATCTTCTCTGAAATTAAACGGATTGATTTTGTTTTAAGTGAGCTGCTTGTATTGGCTAAGCCTCAAGCGGTCCATTTTCAAGAAGTTCAGCTTCATGAGCTTCTAGAACAAGTGATTACTTTATTAAAAACAAATGCCGTTCTTTCAAATATTGATCTCAAGCAGCCATTTAAAAGGCAGGATGCCGGTGCAATCCTAGCAGACGCTAACCAAATGAAGCAGCTGTTCATTAATTTAATCAAAAATGCGATTGAGGCAATGCCAGAAGGTGGCAGCATATACATATCTACAGAAAAAGTATTGAATGAATGGAAGATTACCATTCAAGATGAAGGAAAAGGGATGTCTGAAGAAGATATTCAAAAAATATATGACCCTTTCTTTTCCACGAAAAAAGAAGGGACAGGGCTTGGTCTGACCATCTGTGCGACAATTTTAAAAGATCATCACGGAAGAATGGACGTGTCTAGTGAGCTTGGAAAAGGCACAGCTTTTCATATTTATTTGCCTGTGTGTCAAAAAAGCAGACAGCAGCAAGTTGAGAGGACGTGAAGTCATGACGATGAAAGCTTTATTTGTATATGGGACGCTTTTGCAGCATGAAGAGCACCACGAAGCGTACATTCATCCAAGCAGACTAATAGCTAAATCTGCTTGGATGAATGGAAGAATCTACGATACAGGTCAAGGATATCCAGCGTGTGTTTCCGCAGAAAAAGGCACTGTATACGGGGAATTGTACGAGGTAACCGCTGACACGTTGAATAAGATAGACGCACTAGAGGAAGGGTATGACAAGCAGGAAATCAATGTCATGACGGATCAAGGTCAGGTAGCAGCCATGACATACATTTTGCCAGAGCAGAAGGCATCAGCACTGAAAGAAATAAAGAGAGGGTGCTGGAAAGCTTATAAACTGTGGCATGAGAAGCCATCATCCTTTTATTATTTTGCCTATGGCTCCTGTATGGATGATGCTAGATTTAAGCTCGCAGAAGTCGATCATCACTTCAGACAAATCATCGGCGGTGGTGTACTAAACGGTTTTACTACGAGATTTACATTGGTGAGGCCAGATGGATCAAGAGCTGATATGGTAGAAGACGGCGGCGAAACAGAGGGTGTATTATATGAAGTTCCTTTTGATGCCATTCGTTATTTGTATAAACGAGAGGGAGTATATGAAGGCACATATCGTCCAGCTTTTGTCGATGTCAAAATAGGTGATCAAATTTATGAGGACTGTTTAACCTTTCTTGTGCTTCAAAAGAGCGAAGAAATCGCTCCGCCAGCTCATTATCGCAGTGAAATCGAAAAAGGAGCAGACCTTTACTTAAGTGAAGCGTTCCGCAAAAAAATTCGTTCCCATATGGATTCATTAATCAAACCGTAGTAAAATGCATGGTAAGTGAGATAAAAGGAGTCTGAACATGAAAAAGGAATATGCAGTCATTGGTCTTGGACGCTTTGGCGGAAGTATTTGCAAGGCGCTGAGCGAAGAAGGACTTGAAGTCATGGCGATGGATATGAATGAAGATCGAGTAAACGAGTACGCGAAAATTGCCTCACATGCGGTCATTGGTGATTCGACGGACGAAAACGTTTTAAAAAATCTTGGTATTCGCAATTTTGATCATGTCATCGTTGCAATCGGTGAAAATATTCAGGCAAGTATTTTAACAACGATTATGCTGAAAGAGCTTGGCGTCAAAATGGTCACCGTGAAAGCGCAAAATGACTACCATGAAAAGGTGCTCAACAAAATTGGAGCGGATCGCATCGTTCATCCAGAGCGAGATATGGGCAGACGGATTGCACATAAAATCATTTCAAATAACGTGCTTGATTACCTCGAGCTGTCAGATGAGTACAGCCTGATTGAGATTGTGGCAAACAGCAGGCTGGCGGGACATTCTCTTTTAGATCTTGATATACGGGCAAAATACGGCATCAACATTGTGGCCATTAAGCGCGGAAAAGAAGTCATTGTTTCCCCGCTGGCAGATGAAATGATTCAAAAAGAAGATATCCTCATTGTCATTGGGGCAGTAGCCGATATAGGACGCTTTGAAAAACGAGAAATGCAAAACGATTATTAAGCACTCCGATGACGGGGTGTTTTTTTTACATGAATGTGTTCATGACAGGTGGACATTGAGACGGAAATTGACACTGAAAAGGGTTGCTTTGTTCATGTATAACCGCAAAAATGAATCATCTTATTTTTCGTGCAATTATCACTATTCAGAAATAAAAATCAGTGTTTTGATATGGTTGATTTTCTCTAAATGTCATTGACTGGACAAACAGATTCGTTTACGATAAGAAACATTATATTGTTTATTTGGAGGAGGCAGTGTCGTTGGATAAGGAGCTTTTCAGACATCAAATTGAGGTAGCAGCAAAGAGAAAAAAAGCAGCCCTCGTGATTAAACATGCGAAAGTCATGGATGTGTTTAACCAGGAATGGATAGACGCTGATGTCGCTGTTGAAAATGGACAAATAGTCGGGATAGGGGAGTACGAGGGAGAACAGGAGCTTGATGCAGCAGGTCAAATGCTTGTGCCTGGTTTTATTGATGGCCACGTTCATATCGAGTCTTCAATGGTTACCCCTGCTGAATTCTCCAAAGCTGTCGTTCCGCGCGGTGTGACAACTGTCGTAACAGATCCGCATGAAATCGCCAATGTGTCAGGTATAACAGGCATCCAATTTATGCTGGAAGAAGCGAGAAAAGCTGCCTTACATATTTATTTCATGCTGCCATCCTGTGTACCGGCAGTCAGTTTTGAACGATCAGGTGCTACATTAATAGCCAAAGATTTAAAGCCTCTTTATCAAGAAAAGGAAGTACTTGGTCTTGCTGAGGTGATGGACTATGTCGGTGTGGAGCAGGCAGAAGAAGATATGCTTCAAAAGCTGCTTGATGCCCAAAACGAGAATAAACTGATTGATGGCCATTTAGCAGGCTTAACAGATCGTTTAATCAACGTCTACCGGACGGCCAATATCCAAACAGACCATGAGGTGACAACTGCACAGGAAGCCCTTGAGCGTGTGAAAAGGGGCATGTATGTGATGCTGAGAGAAGGATCTGTTGCCAAAAACGTGAAAAATGTTTTACCCGCTGTCAATGAAAAGAATGCGAGACGCTTTTTCTTTTGCACAGATGATAAACATTTGGATGATTTAATGGCACAGGGAAGTATTGATGAGCAAGTACGGATGTCCATAAAAGAAGGCTTAGATCCATTTTTAGCCTATCAAATGGGAAGCTTAAATGCCGCAGAGTGTTTTGGTCTTAAAACAAAGGGAGCCATTGCACCAGGCTATGATGCTGATTTTATGCTTGTCTCGGACTTTCATCATGTAGACATTACAAGCGTATTTATCGCAGGTGAATTGGTTGCACAGAACGGAGAGTACAAGCCGAGTGTCGAAAAGATCGCACCAAGCCCAGCATTATTACAATCTGTTCATGCAGTAGATGTTCAAGAGGAAGACATTGCACTACCTATCACGGGCGATCAACATATGAATGTGATCCGTATTATTCCGAATCAGCTTGAAACAAAGTTAGAACAAGTCTCTCCTTCAGAAATGAACGGACAATTTACAAGTGATACAGGCAGAGATGTATTGAAAATGGTGCTTGTTGAACGTCATCAAGGTTTATCTGAAATGGGCGTAGGGATTGTCAGCGGCTTCGGCATCAAACAGGGCGCGATTGCAACAACGGTTGCACATGATTCACATAACTTAATTGCAGTTGGCACAAATGATGCTGATATCATCAAAGCGATTGAGGCGTTAAAAGAAGCAGGCGGCGGTTTGACTGTTGTTAAAGAAGGGCGTTCTCTTCATACGCTGCCATTACCGATCTCTGGTTTATTGTCAGATCAGCCGGCACATCTCGTCAATGAAAGCCTTCATACACTTCATGAAGCGCTTAAAGAAACAGGTTTTACCTTAGACTTTAATCCGTTTTTGACGCTGTCCTTCTTGGCACTTCCAGTCATTCCTGATGTGAAAATGACGACAAAGGGCTTGTTTGATGTCAGAAACTTTCAGCACCTCCCAATTCAATCATAAAAAGTGAGAAACCGCATGTTATATATGCGGCTTTTTTCAATACTGATGAAAAAAAGAGACACAGCCAGTCGGCTCGTGTCTCTTTTTGTGATTACACTTCCATAATAATCGGTAAGATCATTGGGCGGCGTCTTGTTTTTTCGTAAAGGAAAGGAGCAAGTGTGTCCGTAATTTCGTTCTTAATTTCCGACCACTGAGTTGTCTTACGTTCCATTACTTTTTCAAGATGCTTTGAAATGAGATCTTGTGCGTCGTTGATGAGGTCTCCAGATTCTCTCATGTAGACAAAGCCTCTTGAGATGAGATCAGGACCAGCAGAGATTTTGAATTCTTTCATGTCCATGCTGACGACCACAATGACAAGACCTTCTTCAGAAAGAATGCGGCGGTCTCTTAAGACGATATTCCCGATATCGCCAATTCCGCTTCCGTCGATATACACGTTACCTGATGGAATTTTGCCAGCGACACTTGCTTCGTCACCTTTTAGTGCAAGTACTTCACCGTTATCCATGATAAAGCAGTTTTCCTCAGGAATTCCGCAATCATTCGCAAGTTTAATATGCGTTTTTTGCATGCGGTATTCACCGTGAATCGGCATAAAGAATTTTGGTTTAATTAAACGGAGCATCAGCTTTTGTTCTTCTTGTCCGCCATGACCAGATGTATGAATATTATTAAGTGAGCCATGAATAACCTCAGCGCCAGCACGGTACAGCTGGTTAATGGTGCGGCTTACGCTAATATTGTTACCTGGAATCGGTGAAGAAGAGAAGACAACAGTGTCTCCAGGATTAATCGAAATCTGGCGGTGAGTGCCGTTTGCAATACGAGAAAGAGCAGCCATCGGCTCACCTTGGCTCCCAGTACAAAGAATAGTCACTTTGTTTGCTGGTAGACGGTTGATTTCATTATGTTCAATGAACGTGTTTTTTGGACATTTAATGTAGCCAAGGTCTTGTCCAATATCAATGGCAGACTCCATACTTCGTCCAAACACCGCAACTTTTCGGCCGTTGGCAACAGCGGACTCGATCACTTGCTGAAGTCTGTGAATGTTTGAAGCAAACGTAGCAAAGATAATACGTCCGTCGACTTTTCTAAAGATGTCATCAATGCTTTCGCCTACGCGTCTTTCAGACATCGTAAATTCTGGAATTTCACTGTTTGTACTATCGGATAAAAGACATAGAACGCCTTCTTTCCCGATTTCAGCCATTTTTGTTAAGTTGGCAGGTTCGCCAACAGGCGTAAAGTCAAACTTGAAATCACCTGTATGTACGATGTTACCAGGAGGTGTCTTCACGACAATTCCATAAGAATCTGGAATACTGTGTGTAGTTCTAAAGAAAGACACAGCTGTTTTTCTGAATTTAATGGTATCTTCTTCTTCATAAATGTGAAGTTTTGTTTGTCTCAAGAGACCGTGCTCTTCCAATTTATTACGAAGTAGGCCGATTGCGAGTTTGCCGCCGTAAACTGGAATATTCACTTGTTTGAGAAGGTAAGGGATACCGCCGATGTGGTCTTCATGTCCGTGAGTGATGAAAAGACCTTTGATTTTATCTTCGTTTTTAACTAAGTACGTATAGTCAGGGATGACGTAGTCAATTCCAAGAAGCTCATCTTCAGGGAACTTAATACCAGCATCAATTAAAATGATTTCATCTTGAAATTGAACGCCATACGTGTTTTTACCGATCTCGCCTAAACCGCCGAGCGCAAAAACTGCCGCCTGATCGTTTTTTACAAATTTCATTCCTCTCATAGCTCCAATACTTTAAAATTTTCACTTTCTCGTTCATAGTCTAAAAAAGCACCGTCTACAGGCTGAATGAATTCAATGTTGTAGCTATGTTTTTTCAACTTATCACGTACGTCTCTTTCAGAAACTGCTTCAACGTATAGTGAATCTGTGTGTTCTCTTACAGGTACCTCAGTAGTACTTGCCTGAAAAAATACCTTATATATCATCCAAATCTCTCCTTAAATACCGTATGTTACACTCGCTATTTCTATTATATTAAAAAAACGCGCATAAGAAAAGTCTCTGAGAAAAAAGGACCTTCAGCAAATGTGCGGAAGATCCTTTTAAGCGATCGATTTTTTACGAAGCATGTCCTTCCATTGTCTTCTAATTTTCTTGCGCAGACGACGAAGCATCGCAGGTCGCCTCCTTTCGAATTGAAGTGAGATTAGACCTTGTATTCCGTTCTCTCTTTATACTTGTATTATATGACGTTTCCATTGAATGTTACATGGTTATATGTGGGAAATAGGCGTTTTCATAGGAAGTGGTTTCGAAAGCAGAAATCTTTCTGTATGATGAAAGGGAGTGGGTATACATAACAAGAGACAGGAGACGGGATATGAATAAAAAAGTCATCTTCTTTGATATCGACGGTACTTTATATGATCATGATAAAAAAATACCTGAATCAACGAAGCGAGCGGTTCGTTTATTAAAAGAAAAAGGCCATCATCTCTTCATTGCATCTGGGCGTTCGCCTTTTTTAATTAAGCCTATTTTAGAGGAATTGGGGCTTGACTCCTTTATAGCTTATAACGGTCAGTATGTCATGTATGAGGGAGAAGTCATTTACGGCAATCCGCTTAAACTGGAGCTAATGGAGCAAATTTATGAAACAGCGGATCATCATGATCATCCGCTTGTTTTCATGGGGGAAAAAACGATGAAGGCTTCTGTGCCAAATCATCCGTTTATCCATGAGGGGATTGGGACTTTAAAAACAGAGCATCCTGAACATGATTTATCTTACTTTAAAGAAAACGAGATTTTTCAAATGCTGTTATTCTGTAAGGCAGAAGAGGAAGTCCAATACGAGGCGTTCCGCGAAGAAATTGATCTTGTCAGATGGCACGAGCTGTCAACAGATGTCTTGCCAAAAGGCGGATCGAAGGCTGAAGGCATTAAACGAGTTATCGAAAGACTGCCTTACGAGCAAAAGGATACCGTTGCCTTTGGAGACGGTCTGAACGATCGAGAGATGATTTCGTTTGCTGGTACAGGCGTCGCCATGGGAAATGCTGTGAATGAACTAAAAGATTTGGCTGATTTTGTGACAAAGCCAGTAGATGAAGACGGCATATTCCATGCAGTGACTCATTTAGGCCTGATTGAAGAATAAAAAAAGAAGACCCTTAGGTTATTGGGTCTTCTTTTTATTTTATGATCTGCCGATCGCAACAGAGTTGTCAGGCTCAGCGAATGGCTGATCCTTTTGAATATGATCATAAAACATAATGCCGTTTAAATGGTCGATTTCATGCTGAAACACAATGGCCGGAAACCCTTTTAGGCGAATATCAATGTCTTCTCCTTCAAGCGTTGTACCCTTCACCCTGATCTTTTGATATCGAGGGACAAATCCAGGAATGGCTTCATCAACAGATAAGCAGCCTTCACCAGTCGTTAAATAAGCTCTTTTGACGGAATGACTGACAATGCGCGGGTTGAAAAGGGCATAGCTGTATTCCACTCCATCTTCATCCTCACAGTGAACAGCGATCATTCGTTTACTGACATTAATTTGCGGAGCCGCGAGTCCAACACCGGGTCTGAGTCCATACTTTTCAGCCATGTCAGCATCCTGACTATTTTTAACGAATTCAATCATGTCAGCTAAATGCTGTTTGTCCTCTTCTGTCGGCGGGAGCTCGACCGCTTCAGCTGTTTGTCTTAAGACGGGATGTCCGTCCCGTACGATATCTTCCATGGTAATCACAAATCTTCACTCCTATTTCCTTTGTATGTAAAGTATATAAAATGATACACAACATATGCAATGAAATAAAGAAGACCGGTCCTATGAGACCGGTCAGAGGCTTAAACAGCCATTAGCAGCAGCCGCCACCGCCGCCTAAGAATGCTGCGCCAACGATGATTAATAGGATGAAAAGGACAACGATTAAAGCGAATGTCCGTCCACCGCCGTATCCGTAGCCACCGCCATAACTTGGGTAACAACAGCCACCGCCATATCCACCACCGTATCCATACCCGTAACCGCCGTATCCACCATACATACTTCCATGACTATAATTAGACATACTTTTGACCTCCTTTGGAAATACACTCGGCCTCTCATAAGTGAAGGCGAAGCGTGTAATATAAACTATGTATGAATGCACTATTTGTATAGTCATGCGCCTATCACTTGAAAAAAATCTTCTTCGGCTCCTCAAAATGACCTCTTTCCTTGTCACAAACGCCTATAAAAATTATAGTGGTATGTGGAGAGTAAAGGGGGAACCTTGTGATGAGACAGATAAGAAGAAGCATGAAAGCAGGTGCTGCTTTAGCGGGGATATGTACCCTTTTGCTGGCGGGGTGCGGAGGTCAAAGTCCATTTCATGATATGCAAGATGCGATGACGAAAATGAGCGAAAAAGAGGCATCCTTTGAAAAAGAGCAAGGCGCACTGCAAAGCTATGAGAAAAAAGAGCAGCAGCTCTATAAAAAAATGATTCAAACCACAAAGGATCACACTAAAACAGTGAAAAGCCTTTCTGATCAGGCGTTAGCATCTGCTGCGAAACGAGAAGAACATTTGAAAACAGAAAAAGACAGCATGGATGAATCGAAAAAAGAATTGAAAACGGTCAAGGAATCTGCGGGACGTATACAAGATACGAATTTAAAAGAAGAAGCAGATGAAACGGTCAAATCGCTTGAGAAAAGATATGCGTCGTATGACCAGCTTTACAAGGAATATCAAAAGGCGTTGAAACAAGATCAGCATTTATATCAATCTTTAAAAAAGAAGGACTTAGGATATAAAGAGCTGAAATCCAAGCTGAAGACGGTGAACCGTTCTTATAGCAAAGTCAGAAAAGAAGGTAAAAAGTTCAATCAATATACAAAGCAATTGAATGAGCATAAACAGGCTTTGTCTAAAGTGGCAGATCAAGAGTCCAAAAAGAGCTGAAAAAACAGCTCTTTTTTTATTTTTCGACAAAAACAAACATTTTCTATTGTAGTACAGTAGTACACACTATACTAGTACAGTTCGATGTGTTTGTTAAACAGATTGATACAGCTCACCATAAAAAGTAAAGCGAATACATTTATTTAAATAAAGCCGTTAAATCAATTGACGGACTATTTTTCTTGTTGTAAACTAGTCCTTGTTAACAGAAGTTGTATTAGTTATTTGTGAACTATCGTTAATACAGTTAGAAGAACTCAAAAACGAGCGATCATCTTATGTTTCGACAACGATCCTAGTGGCTATTAAATACAGGAGTCATATGTGTATTTTGGGTTATCCTATATCTGTATGTATAAATGGATTCACGACAAATTGACTGTTAAAAGAAAGGAAGAGGTGACTTTAGAATGGCTGCAAAAACAAAAAAAGCAATTGTTGATAGCAAAAAGCAATTTGATGCCATCAAAAAGCAGTTTGAAACGTTTCAAATTTTAAACGAAAAAGGCGAAGTCGTAAACGAAGCGGCAATGCCAGATCTCTCAGATGACCAATTAAAAGAATTAATGCGCCGTATGGTGTTTACACGAGTATTAGATCAACGTTCAATTTCATTGAACCGTCAAGGACGTCTTGGCTTCTATGCGCCAACAGCTGGACAAGAGGCTTCTCAGCTTGCAACTCACTTTGCACTTGAGAAAGAAGATTTCATTCTTCCAGGATATCGTGATGTACCACAATTAATCTGGCATGGCCTTCCATTAACAAAAGCGTTCTTGTTCTCTCGTGGACACTTTGTTGGTAACCAAATGCCTGAAGATCTGAATGCACTTTCACCACAAATCATTATCGGTGCACAAATCATTCAAGCTGCTGGTGTAGCTCTTGGTTTGAAAAAGCGCGGTAAAAATGCTGTTGCAATCACTTACACTGGTGATGGCGGAGCTTCACAAGGTGATTTCTACGAAGGTATTAACTTTGCAGGGGCTTACAAAGCGCCAGCGATTTTTGTTGTCCAAAACAACAGATATGCGATCTCTACTCCTGTTGAGAAGCAATCTGCTGCGCAAACAATTGCACAAAAAGCGGCTGCAGCTGGTATCGTAGGCGTACAAGTTGACGGTATGGATGCATTAGCTGTATATGCAGCAACTGCTGAAGCTCGTGAGCGTGCTGTAAATGGCGAAGGTCCAACATTAATCGAAACTCTTACATTCCGTTACGGCCCACATACAATGGCTGGTGACGATCCAACAAGATATCGTACAAAAGAAGATGAAAACGAGTGGGAGCAAAAAGATCCATTGGTACGCTACCGCAAATTCTTGGAAAACAAAGGCCTATGGTCTGAAGAAGAAGAGAATAAAGTCATCGAAGATGCAAAAGAACAAATCAAACAAGCGATCAAAGAAGCTGACGAACAGCCTAAGCAAAAAGTCACTGACTTGATTGAAAATATGTACGATGTGAAACCATTCAACTTAGTTGAACAGCTTGAAATTTACAAACAGAAGGAGTCGAAGTAAGCCATGGCGCAAATGACAATGATTCAAGCGATCACTGATGCGTTACGCACAGAACTGAAAAATGACGAAAACGTTCTCGTTTTCGGAGAAGACGTTGGTAAAAACGGCGGCGTATTCCGTGCGACTGAAGGATTGCAAAAAGAGTTTGGTGAGGATCGTGTATTCGATACACCACTTGCTGAATCTGGTATTGGCGGTCTTGCAATTGGCCTTGGACTACAAGAATTCCGCCCAGTAATGGAAATTCAATTCTTCGGATTCGTTTACGAAGTATTAGATTCTGTTTCTGGACAAATGGCTCGTATGCGTTACCGTTCTGGCGGACGCTGGCATTCTCCAGTGACAATCCGTTCTCCATTCGGCGGGGGAGTTCACACACCTGAGCTTCACGCTGATAGCTTAGAAGGTCTTATCGCACAACAGCCTGGTATCAAGGTGGTCATTCCTTCAACACCTTACGATGCAAAAGGACTATTAATTTCTGCAATCCGCGACAATGATCCGGTTGTATTCCTTGAGCATATGAAACTTTATCGCTCTTTCCGTCAGGAAGTTCCTGAAGAAGAGTACACAATTGAAATCGGTAAAGCTGACGTGAAACGTGAAGGTTCTGACCTTTCAATCATCACTTACGGTGCAATGGTTCACGAATCACTTAAAGCTGCTGAAGAACTTGAAAAAGAAGGCGTTTCTGCTGAAGTGATCGACCTTCGTACAGTAAGCCCGCTTGATATTGAAACAATCATCGCTTCTGTTGAAAAAACAGGTCGTGCGATCGTTGTTCAAGAAGCACAAAAACAAGCTGGTATTGCTGCAAACGTAGTAGCTGAAATCAATGACAGAGCAATCCTTAGCCTAGAAGCACCAGTACTTCGTGTAGCTGCACCTGATACTGTATTTGCTTTCTCTCAAGCTGAGACCGTATGGCTTCCAAACCATAAAGATGTGCTTGAAACAGCTAAGAAAGTTCTTGAATTTTAATTAAATGACTGAGGGGAAAAGAATTTATTTCTCTTCCCCTTTATCAATTACAAGACCGTGTAAACATACACAACAAGGATTCAACAAAATCTAGGAGGCGAAAAACAGTGGCATTTGAATTTAAACTTCCGGACATCGGAGAAGGTATCCACGAAGGTGAGATCGTTAAGTGGTTTGTAAAACCAAACGACGAAATTAATGAAGATGACGTTTTAGCAGAGGTACAAAACGATAAAGCAGTTGTAGAAATTCCTTCACCTGTTAAAGGAAAAGTATTAGAATTAAAAGTTGAAGAGGGAACAGTTGCAACTGTAGGACAAACAATCATTACGTTTGATGCACCTGGTTACGAAAATCTTCAATTTAAAGGCAGCGAAGAAGAAGGCGAAGCAAAAACTGAAGCTCAAGTACAAGGTACTGCTGAAGCTGGTAACGAGCCAGAGAAGAAAGAAGTGGCACAAGAAGAAGCGGCAGCAGCAACTGGTGCAGGTGCACAAGAGCAAGTAGATGCTGATCCAAACAAACGCGTTATCGCTATGCCATCTGTACGTAAATATGCTCGCGAAAAAGGCATTGAAATTTACAAAGTTGCAGGTTCTGGTAAAAACGGACGTGTGTTAAAAGAAGATATCGACAGCTTCGTTAATGGTGGTTCTGCAGCTCAAGAAGCAGCACCTCAAGCAGCTGAAAGTGCGAAAGAAGAAGCAGCTCCTAAAGCGGCAGCAGCTCCAGTTCTTGAAGGGGAATTCCCAGAAACTCGCGAGAAAATGAGCGGAATCCGCAAAGCAATCGCGAAAGCAATGGTAAACTCTAAGCATACAGCTCCTCACGTAACATTAATGGATGAAGTTGATGTAACGAACCTTGTTGCACATCGTAAACAATTCAAACAAGTTGCAGCTGATCAAGGAATCAAGTTAACTTACTTGCCTTACGTTGTAAAAGCTCTTACTTCTGCTTTGAAAAAGTACCCAGTACTTAACACTTCTATCGATGATAAAACAGATGAAGTTGTTCAAAAGCATTACTACAACATCGGAATTGCAGCTGATACTGAAAAAGGCCTGCTCGTTCCAGTTGTGAAAAATGCAGATCGCAAAGCTATTTTTGAAGTGTCTAACGAAATCAACGAGCTTGCAACAAAAGCACGTGATGGTAAATTGGCTCCAGCTGAAATGAAAGGTGCATCTTGCACAATCACAAACATCGGTTCTGCTGGTGGACAATGGTTTACTCCAGTCATCAACCACCCAGAAGTAGCGATCCTTGGTATTGGCCGTATCGCTGAAAAAGCGGTTGTTCGTGATGGCGAAATCGTTGCAGCTCCAGTCTTAGCTCTTTCCCTAAGCTTTGACCACCGTATGATCGACGGAGCTACTGCGCAAAATGCCCTTAACCACATCAAGCGTTTATTGAATGATCCACAATTAATTTTAATGGAGGCGTAATGTCATGGTAGTAGGAGATTTCCCAATCGAAACAGATACTCTTGTCATCGGTGCAGGTCCTGGCGGATATGTAGCTGCTATTCGTGCTGCACAGCTTGGACAAAAAGTAACAATCGTTGAAAAAGGAACACTTGGCGGTGTATGTCTAA
The DNA here is from genome assembly GCF_038003425.1 of Bacillus sp. FSL K6-1145. Taxonomy (NCBI): domain Bacteria; kingdom Bacillati; phylum Bacillota; class Bacilli; order Caryophanales; family Bacillaceae; genus Bacillus; species Bacillus sp. FSL K6-1145. The sequence continues at coordinate 1,400,269 of NZ_JBBOPC010000001.1, forward strand.
ACGTTGGTTGTATTCCTTCAAAAGCATTAATCAATGCTGGCCATCGTTTCGAAAATGCTAAGCATTCTGAAGACATGGGTATCAAAGCTGAAAACGTAACAGTTGATTTCACAAAAGTTCAAGAGTGGAAAGCTTCTGTTGTAAACAAATTAACAGGTGGAGTTCAAGGTCTTCTTAAAGGAAATAAAGTAGACATCGTTAAAGGTGAAGCTTATTTCGTAGACAGCAACTCTGTACGTGTAATGGATGAAAATTCAGCACAGACGTACACTTTCAAAAATGCAATTCTTGCTACTGGATCTCGTCCAATTGAATTGCCTACTTTTAAATACACAGACCGCGTGATCAACTCAACTGGTGCTTTAGCGCTTAAAGAAGTACCTAAGAAGTTAGTTGTTATCGGTGGTGGATATATCGGTACTGAGCTTGGTACTGCTTATGCAAACTTTGGAACAGAAGTTGTCATCCTTGAAGGTGGAGACGAAATCCTTCCAGGTTTCGAAAAGCAAATGAGCTCATTGGTTAAACGTAACCTGAAGAAAAAAGGAAACGTTGAAATCCATACAAACGCTCTTGCAAAAGGCGTTGAAGAAAAATCTGATGGTGTCACTGTTACTTTCGAAGTAAAAGGTGAAGAAAAAACAGTTGATGCTGATTACGTACTTGTTACTGTTGGTCGTCGTCCAAACACAGATGAGCTTGGTCTTGAGCAAGTTGGTGTTGAATTGACTGACCGCGGAGTTGTCAAAACAGACAAACAATGCCGTACAAGCGTATCTAACATCTATGCAATTGGTGACATCGTTGATGGACCACCACTTGCACACAAAGCTTCTTACGAAGGTAAAATTGCAGCTGAAGCAATCGCTGGAGAGCCAGCTGAAATTGATTACCTTGGTATTCCTGCTGTTGTATTCTCTGAGCCAGAACTTGCAACTGTTGGATACACTGAAGCAGAAGCAAAAGAAGAAGGAATCGACATCGTTGCAGCGAAATTCCCATTCGCAGCAAACGGACGTGCACTTTCTCTTGACGCAACTGATGGCTTCATGAAAATGATCACTCGTAAAGAGGATGGTCTTGTGATTGGTGCACAAATCGCAGGTGTTGGCGCTTCTGATATGATTTCAGAGCTTAGCCTTGCAATCGAAGCTGGAGTGACTGCTGAAGATATCGCAATGACAATTCACGCTCACCCAACTTTAGGTGAAATTACAATGGAAACGGCTGAAGTAGCAATTGGAAGCCCAATCCATATCGTAAAATAATGAACTTATTAAAACCCTCTCCATCAAGGAGAGGGTTTTTTTGAGCGCTGCATGAGAAAAACCCCTCATTTCATGAGGGGGCTATTTCATATGGATATATAAGTGCAAGGTGAAGCCATTAATTTGTATTCACGCGGTCTAAAGCGTGGCATAAAGGCGATAAAATATCCTCTTTGCTGCTGACATTTCCTTCAACCTTCACAATGACTTTTTCATTATTTACAAGTAAAATAGCCGGCAATTCGTCTACTTCATTTTTCCAGCCTTTACGATCTTCTTTCACAATCATCTTTGACATTTCCTTCGGGTATTCATTCTTTAAATCGAGGACTGCATCATAATAAGGACTTTCTTTATCAAGATTTTCTGCATCTGTAAAAAAGAGAATTCTTGGTTTTTGAATATGACTGACTTGGTCTGTCTGATTCGGTATGATATACGCAAATGAGCATGAACTAAGTACAAAGAGCATGGGGAATATAATGAGAAGTGTCCTCATAAAATTCAATCTATTCACCTCAAAATCCTTTGGGGTTGTCCCAACATTTTTAGGAGCTGGTTACCTGTTAGTCACTCTAGTGTATCATGTCCTTTTTGACAATTTTCGATTGTTACTCAATTGTTACAGAATTGATATGAAGCAAAATACAATTGAAACGTTCCCTCAATATGATGAGAAAATAGCACATATTCATAAAAAATAATTAAATGTGTCATACAATTAACCGTTGACAACTTAAATGTGACATCATATTATAGAAGTATGAAATAGATTAAACGCTTTCAAATATTGAATGAAGAAAAGGGGAATGTACGTGGGTACAATTATTTGTCAAGATTGCAATGAGACCATTGATCAATTTGAAAATGAAAAAGTGACAACACTATACGGAACGTGTGGTCACTGTCATTGCTGTGATGAAGCCTCTGAATAAATAAAAAAGCATGCAGCTCCATTTGGGGCTGCATGTTTCTTTTTTATAAAATTGGTTTTTGTTCTTTGATGACACGGATCATTTCTAGCGTTGAATCTTCTGGTCCTTGGACAGGGAGACCAATTTCAATGTTTTTAAAGATATAGGAGATATTTTCTTCTGTGATAATCTCTCCTGGTATAAAAATAGGTATGCCTGGCGGGTACACCATAACAAACTCTGCGATGATGCGACCCGCTGCTTCTTTAAACGGAACCACTTCTGTTGTGGCGTAAAAGGCATCACGCGGCGTCATGGCAAGCGATGGAATCTCAGGAAGCAGGACTTCAGTTACCGCTTGTGTGCCGCTCTCACTTGTAGAGGTTGCGGCAATGTCTTTCATAGCCATTATAAGCGTATCGATTGTTTCATCAGAATCACCAGGGGTCACAATACATAAAATGTTGTAAAGGTCAGAAAGCTCCACTTCAATCCGGTAGCTTTCTCTCAACCATTTTTCGACATCATGGCCATTGAGGCCAAGGTCTTTAATTGAAATAATTAATTTCGTTGGATCATAATCATACGTAGAAGCTGAACTGAGTATTTCCTTGCCAATACACGTAATGCCATCAATTTGATTCAAACGGTTTCTCGCTGATTCAGCTAAACGGATGGCTTCATCTGCTAGTGCCTTTCCTTCAGTGGCTAATCGCTTTCGAGCGACATCAAGTGACGCCAAGAGCAAATAAGAAGTAGACGTTGTTGTCAGCATGCTTAAAATCGATTGCACGCGATCTTTTGAGATAAGCCCTTCCTTCATATTTAAAATAGAGCTTTGGGTCAGGGAACCGCCGAGTTTGTGGACACTTGTTGCTGCCATGTCGGCACCTGCCTGCATGGCTGATAGCGGGAGCTTATCATGAAAATGAATATGCACGCCGTGTGCTTCATCAACAAGGACAGGAACATGAAATGAATGGGCAATGTCTACAATCGATTTTAAGTCTGCTGAAACGCCAAAATACGTCGGATTAATCACAAGCAGACCTTTTGCATCTGGGTGCTCTATGAGTGCTTTTTTCGCTGATTCTGGTGTAATGCCGTGAGAGATGCCAAGCTCTTTGTCTATTTCTGGGTGAATAAAAACAGGAACTGCGCCAGAAAATACAATCGCGGACATAATCGATTTATGGACGTTACGCGGAACGATGATTTTATCTCCAGGTCCGCATACGGTCATCACCATTGTCATGATGGCGCCGCTTGTTCCTTGGATACAGAAAAACGTATGGTCAGCACCGAAGGCTTCAGCAGCTAGATCTTGTGCTTCTTTTATCATTCCTCGAGGTGAGTGTAAATCATCAAGAGGTTCTATATTAATGAGATCAATGCTTAATGCATTGTCGCCAATGAATGCTCTAAATTCAGGGTCCATTCCGGCTCCTTTTTTATGGCCAGGAATGTGAAATTGAACTGGATTGGTTGCTGCGTGTTTTTTTAGTCCAGTGTATAAGGGTGTATCATGTTGTGACAATTGCTTTCCCACCTTCGTCGAAATACCTGCTATTATTGTGCCAATAACGACAGATTTCATTGCATAAAACAAAAGAATTATATTATGAACTGATCGGAATGTAAAGCATAAAATCAATCGGTTTCTGATCGAACAGATGCTATAATAAAAGTTCAAATAAGAAATGAGTGTTAAAGTGAGGGACAAGTAAATGGAATATCAATATCCAATGGACGTCGACTGGACGACAGAGGAAAAGATTGCGGTTATTTCGTTTTTTCAAGCTGTTGAAAAAGCCTATGAAAAAGGAATAGCGAAGCAGGAGTTATTAGATACTTATAAACGCTTTAAAGAGATTGTGCCATCAAAAGCAGAAGAAAAGACGCATTGTGCAGCGTTTGAAAAGGAAAGCGGGTATTCTCCTTATCGTACAGTGAAAACGGCAAGAGAAGCAGAAGAGTCCGCCATTATACGTATGTAAGAAAAAACGAGCCTTGGTGGGCTCGTTTTTTTATACAGATTGTTTTTGTGTAAAGCGGTATAGATAAGTCAACGTGCGGAAGGCATCTTCGATTTTTGATAAAAATTCTTCATTATTCATTTGAACGACTTCTTCTCTAGGCAGCTGAATACCGCAAAGGAGCTCGGCTTTTTTCACCGTTTGGACACGTTCAAACAGCGTTTTTAGCTGTTCTGCATCGAGTTCGCTGTGACGCATGACATCTGGTTTCATATGATCTTTAGACCAAACAAAATCTTGCGGTATTTTCTTCTGAATGGTATCTAGTTCTTTTTCGAATAACTGACCATATTCGCCTTTCACAGGAGATTCATAAATGAGAGCAAACCATACAAAGACATGTGTTTTCCAAAGCCCAATTTGAAAATGAGGGAGTTTTTTATACCCACGCTTGCTGTTTGCAAAAGCAACCCACGTATCATTTGGCGGATTGACTGATCTTCTAGCATGCTTTGCGACGTGTACAAACATTTCGTCTCCTGTAATAGAAGAAAGAAGTGGTGCAAAGTGTTCTCCAAGTGCCTCAAGCTTTGGACGGACTCTTTCTTTTAATACGGTCATTCGTTCATCTAAACCGTCAACTGTAAATGTCTCAAAATCTTCATCTCTAAAACGCATTTCACTCATAGTATGCCTCCTGTATTCTTTCGCTGATCATATTTTATCATAGCTTGGGTTAAGCTCAAAAAAAGATGCACCGTCATGTCAAAGATTGTAGAGGAAGTAGGGCAGCGTTTAAAAACAACGATTTTGTGGTACATAACAAATAGGTAAAAACACAATTTTCAGAATGTCGTTGCGGTTATGCGATCGCTTCATACGATATAAGCAAGAACCAATTCTCTTATCGATTGAATTTTTTATCAATGAAAACTGACAAGGAATGAATCATTCTCTGGAAGGGGCGTTGACCAAATGAAGCAAATCGTGAAGCAGGGGTATAGACAGGAGAAGAAGAATCGCATCGCTGTGTGGAGATTAGAGGTGGACTATGAGCTTTCTACGCTTCATGAAGCCATCGAGCAAAAAGATGACATCCAAATCGAACGCAGCAAACGAAAGCTTGAGCGCCTAAGAAAAGAATGGGAGCAGCTTAAAGGGTAAAACAAGGTGAGGTAAAAACGAACCAATTCATCGGTTCGTTTTTGTATGAAGCTGCTTTTTTCTTGCTTTTACGCACATAATATCAGTATGCTATTACAAATAGGTATTACATAGAAAAGAGGTTTACAGTCTGATGACAAACTGGGTGGAAATTGACCGTCTTGCAAAGCTTTGGGTAAAAGAAGCAGGAAGCCGTATTAAAGCGTCCATGCAGGAAGGTCTATCAATTGAAACAAAATCAAATCCAAATGATCTTGTCACAAATATCGATAAAGAAACAGAACGTTTTTTCATTGAAAAGATACAATCGACATTTTCAGATCATCATATTTTAGGTGAAGAGGGACAAGGGGAAGAAGTGACCTCACTGGATGGAGTCGTGTGGATCATTGATCCAATCGATGGCACAATGAACTTTGTCCATCAAAAACGCAACTTTGCCATTTCAATCGGGATATTTGAAAATGGCATTGGGAAAATCGGTCTCATTTATGACGTCATTCATGACGAGCTTTACCATGCGATCAAAGGAGAAGGGGCTTATATGAATGATACCCTGCTTCCTCCATTAAAAGATGTAGCGATTGAAAAAGCCATTGTTGGCATTAACCCGACCTGGGCGATCGAAAGCCCTTATTTTGATGCTAAACCGTTCGCCCGCCTTGTGCGTGATGTGAGAGGGACGAGAACGATTGGATCAGCTGCACTTGAGCTCGCTTATATCGCAAGCGGCAGAAGTGACGCATACGTCACGTTAAGGCTTGCGCCGTGGGATTATGCAGCGGGCTGCGTACTGCTTGATGAAGTAGGGGCAGTCTACTCAAATATACACGGAGAACACCTAACGTTTCTAGACAAAAACAGTATCGTCGCCGGAAATCGATCCGTTTGTGAAAAAATCTTGCACGATTACATAAAAGGCAGTGGAAATAAAAAATAAACCAAATCACTTCATGAGAATGAAGTGATTTTTTGTATTTGATGAAACTTTTTGGAAAGAGAAATGTCTATACGAACGAGGCCTTAATTTGATGTAAAGGATTGTTTATTAATGTTTGATTTGTTTAGTGATTTATCGCTCCATTTTGAAAGGTATTTTATTTTAAACGAGTACAGTATCCGCATCATTCAATGGTGTGTACTTGGACTATTTGTTCTTTTTATTACACTTCCTATATGGAAAGAAAAGAAAAGTGGTTATGTATTTTATGCTGGGCTTGTATTAAGAGTAGTCCTGCTAGGCGGAATGACACTTGAAATGAGCCACCAAGTCCTAGCTAGACAGTATACGATTGAAACATTTGAAGTGCTGACGGATTTCATGCAATTTCTCATCTATGGGTATGTCTTGCTTGCATCACTGTACTATGTTATTACTCTTCCTTATTTAAAAAATAAAGGTATGTTTTTTGCTTTTGATTTATCTGTATTACTTCTGCCTTTATGTCAAACAGTGTTTATTGTGTTTGCTGAAAGCAAAAAGTTCTTTCTTAGCGGTGATACGGGGCTAGTATGGAGAGATATGATCACCATTTTGGCTATGGCTTGCTTTGCCGCTTTGCTGCTGCACCTTTTCTTTCGCTTGTTTTGGCACTGGAAGTGGAAGGAATTGCTTTTATTCTATGGTTTGATTTTTGCAGCCTTGCTTTATATATTTTATCCTTCTATTTCGAAGTATGAGCTTCAATCTACATTTAAATCGATTGTCATTTTAGTAGCAGCAGCAGGAAGCTTTATGACGATTTATTTGTTATATGCTTTACTACGGGACAAGGTGAGATTAAGGAAGTGGGGCGCTGGTTGTATAGCTGTCTTTTTTCTGCTATTACTCAATCCGATTGTCAATATTCCTCATACCATGTTCCAATTCACCAAAACGGAACTGGTAGATACATTTTCAGAAGAATATCGCCCTTTATCAGCAGTAAGTGCAAAAGCATTCGCTTCAAAATTTGTCCCAGAGGATCAATCGCTGTATTTAAATGCTAGTCTTCAGCCTATCCCTTATCATTACGTGTTTGCAGATGATCAGTATGAAGTGAATATTTCTGCGTTTACAGGCGAATTAAGCGGTTATTCTTATCGAGGTCGTTTAGAGGGAAAGGAACTAACCGATAAAGAATATAGAAAAAAAACCATTGAATTTTTTGAAAGAAGCGGGCGGTCAATCGATCTACAGCGCATTCAATTAGCTGTAAAAAAAGAGGACGGAGAGACGGACGTTCTTCTTCTGCCAAAAATGTCTCAGAATGAAGAGGACAGTTTAGCGTTTGCCACCTGGAAAAAAGGGACGCTTCGACAAGCGCAATACGTAAACGCCATCTTTCAATTAAAGGATATAGACGGAATCCATTTAACAGAAATGGAGATAAAAAATAGGATCAACAGTATTTATAAACATTTAAACCTAAAGTCGCCAGCTTATCAAATCACAGGCATTGATGAATTCTATTTTGATTGGCAGCATGAAGTGAGGGTCACAACAAAAGATCAATCGGAGTTTCTGTTTAATGGCTCAACAAAAGATATCATCAGCTTCAAGTTGTCAAAAACGCTTCTTCAACAGAAAAAAGAGAACGTCAGCGATGAAGATTTGTTAAAGCTCATAGAGAAAAAGCCAGAAGACGTGAAGAAAAAGACAGGTACTAATGAAACCAAACAGTATACATTTAATCGATCCTCTCATCTACTGCGTGTGTTTAGAGATCATGATGGAATTGAACTGAGGCTGGAACCAGTGTCCTCTATACCGGATGTTGTATCGTATAAAGATCGTGATGAAGTCTATCAACAAGTATTAAAAAATGAGAAACCATCTATGATTTATAAAAAACAAATAAAACCAGTTAGAATGATCAACAAAGAAGGGGACATGGACAATTCATGGCTAGTCATTATTCAAACCTTTGGATCAAATGAGCGTAAAATTTATGAAGTAAATGGACGAACAAAAGAGGTGCACCGTTTTGACAGATAAAGAAAAACAAGCCATCTTTCAAGACTTATATGAACTGTATCAAGAAGGGGAGCTGGGTGACGAAGCATACAGCTGGATGAAGTCACATGAGCAGCAATTTCAGCATGTTGTCATAGGGAATAAACAAGGTTCAGCACTGATTGAAGATCAGAATGACTATAATGAGTTAAAACGCATGAAGGGGTTTATTTACTCGTTATACTTCTTTTTCATTGTCTTATCGATTTGGATGACTGTGTGGTTTTATTTCTAATGTCCAGAACAGCTGATCAAATTGAAAAAATCTATGAAGAATATTTTCAGGAAATCACCAAATATCTATATCGGCGGACAGGGAATATGGAAACGGCCAAGGATCTTGCGCAAGATGTATTTATGAAGGCTCTACATGGTTTATCATCTTTTAAAGGACATTCTAGTGTGAAAACATGGCTTTATACCATTGCTTATCATACATTTGTGAATGACTATCGCCGAAAAATCAAATGGACATTTACGAATGTAGAAGAGGTTGATTACTTAGAGCAGCAGTCCTTTTTGACACCAGAGGACCACATCGAAACACAAGCTGACATTCAAAGGCTGTGGCATCATATCAATCAGCTGAAGGATTCATACCGAGAGGTCCTTATTTTAAGAGATATTCAGGAATTGTCATATGAAGAAGTAGCTGAAATTTTGAATTGGACTTTATCTAAAGTCAAAACAACCCTTCATCGAGCGAGATTAGAGCTGAAGCGAATGCTACATTGTGAGGAGTTCAATACATGAGCTGTTATTTGATCGAAGAATTGTTACCCCTTTATATAGAGGGAGACACAAGTGCGGGTACCAATAAAATAATAGCCGAGCATCTACAAACCTGCGAGAGCTGCCGGCAACTTTATCAAGAGATGAGAGAACCAATCATTCTTATCCAGACACCTGATCTCATGCCATATATAGATGAAAAGGAAGAAAAAAGAAAGTTCGAGAAGCGCTATTATGGCAAGTTAATATACCGAGCAAGCATCGTGTTTGGTTTAGGGTATGTGATGATGATCATTCTTTATTGGCTGAAATAAAAAACCCCCATCTGGGCGATCCAGATGGGGGTTTTCGAGCTTAGCTTAATTTTTCTTTAGCAATTTGAATGGCATCATAGACCGATTTTAATTGCTCTTGAGGAATTTTCTTCAGCATTTGGTTAAAAACAAGTAATTCAGTAGAGCTGAATCCAATACCTTTTGCGATTTTTGAATCAATGACAACATTACCTTTTTTGTCTAGAACAAGTGCATCACCAGCAAGGTCAGCAATTCTGATCACTGATTTCAACAGCTTTTCAAATTTAGCTGCTTCTTCTTTTGTAAGACCAAGTTCAACAGCTTTCGCTGCATCAAAAACCAATTTTCCTTTTTCGTTTTTAGTGATGCTTTCACTGAAAACGATTGTCAGAACAGCTGCGCGATCTAAGAATTTCTCAGCAGTCGCCGCTTCTTCTTCAGTTAGTCCGAGCTCAACAGCTTTTTTCACATCAAATGTGTAGTTGTTGTCTTCCTCAACAAATGAGTTGATGAGAATGTTGATGACACGCTCGTTTTTCTCCAATAATTCTTTAATGACTTGCTGCTGCTCGAAAGGAATCCCTTTGAAAGTTGCAGCGCTTGCTTGCCCAGGAGCTACTGTTGTGAAAGTAAGAATAATAGCTAAAGCGAAAAATACAACAGAGCTGAGCGATTTGCTCAAAATCTTCTTCATGCTTCTTTTCTCTCCCTTTTCTGTTAAATTTTGTTGCAAGAACAGCATATCACGAGAAACTTTGTGGAAGAATAGGAAAATTGTAACTTTCTGTTTGATTTTGGAGAACTATAAACGTTATTGTCGAAAGATGGAGAGGTTCAGATGGCTTACTTTTGCCAAGCCTAAATGATATGTTCTGTCTTTATACACGACCTTTCATAGGTGGTTGGTCTTGTTTTTACCCAAAATAAAAGCCTTCTACATATAGAATGTAAAAGGCTTTTGAGAAATTTTATGATTGCACGTTTAATTTTCTTTTTAATGTAAATCCTGTACCCATGAAAATCATGGCAAACACAATACTTAAACAAATACCCAGCACGTTTTTTTCTGCAAGAGTTACCCCAATAAACGCCATACTGACAACCGCAAGTAATGCACATAATAATAGAAGCCATTTGATTTGTTTCATTTGTCCCCATCCCTTTTTTTTAGAGTTAATATAAGTTTACAGAAAAACGATCGGCATTTAAAGGGGATTGTGATATAATATGAAAGTTATCTAATTATTTTAGGAGATGAAAATGTGAAACTTCGAAAAGATCTTCGCAACATCGCAATTATTGCCCACGTTGACCATGGTAAAACGACGCTTGTTGACCAATTGCTCCATCAAGCTGGTACTTTCCGTGCGAATGAAAATATCGCTGAGAGAGCCATGGATTCAAATGATTTAGAGCGAGAGCGCGGTATTACGATTTTAGCTAAAAATACTGCGATCCATTATAAAGATACACGCATTAATATTTTAGATACACCAGGACACGCCGATTTCGGTGGTGAGGTTGAGCGTATCATGAAAATGGTAGATGGTGTACTTCTCGTTGTGGATGCTTATGAAGGCTGTATGCCTCAAACACGCTTTGTGCTGAAAAAAGCACTTGAGCAAAACTTAACACCAATCGTTGTTGTCAACAAAATTGACCGCGACTTTGCTCGTCCGGCTGAAGTAGTCGATGAAGTAATCGACTTGTTCATTGAATTGGATGCAACAGAAGAACAGCTTGAATTCCCAGTTGTCTATGCATCAGCAATCAATGGTACAGCAAGTAACGATGCGAGCAAGCAAGATGAAAACATGGAATCTTTGTTTGAAGCCATTGTTAACCATATCCCTTGCCCAGTTGATAACCATGAAGAGCCGCTTCAATTCCAAGTGGCACTACTTGATTACAATGATTATGTTGGAAGAATTGGGATCGGCCGTGTATTCAGAGGAACAATGCAAGTAGGACAGCAAGTAGCCTTAATGAAAGTTGACGGCAGTGTGAAACAATTCCGTGTGACGAAGATTTTTGGTTTCCAAGGGTTAAAACGAGTGGAAATCAACGAAGCGAAAGCAGGAGATCTTGTTGCTGTTTCTGGAATGGAAGACATCAACGTAGGTGAAACGGTTTGTCCAGTTGAACACCAAGAGGCTTTGCCAATCCTTCGTATTGATGAGCCGACACTTCAAATGACGTTTGTTGTTAACAACAGCCCATTTGCAGGCCGTGAAGGGAAATACGTAACATCACGTAAAATCGAAGAGCGCTTAGAGCAGCAGCTTCAAACAGACGTCAGTCTTCGTGTAGATCCAACTGCTTCACCTGATGCGTGGGTTGTATCTGGACGCGGAGAGCTTCACTTATCCATTCTTATTGAGAATATGAGACGTGAAGGATTTGAATTACAAGTATCGAAGCCAGAAGTTATTGTAAAAGAAGTTGACGGTGTTCGATGTGAGCCTGTTGAACGCGTTCAAATTGATGTACCAGAAGAGCACACTGGCTCTATCATGGAATCAATGGGCGCACGAAAAGGTGAAATGATTGACATGATCAATAATGGTAATGGTCAAGTTCGCCTGATCTTTACAGTGCCTTCACGTGGTTTAATCGGATATACAACTGAATTTCTTTCATTAACTCGTGGTTTTGGTATTTTGAACCATACGTTTGACAGCTACCAGCCAATGCAGTCTGGTCAAGTCGGCGGACGCCGTCAAGGAGTTCTTGTTTCAATGGAAACAGGTAAAGCGACTGCTTACGGAATCCAAGGCGTTGAAGAGCGCGGTGTGATCTTCGTTGAGCCGGGTGTTGAAGTATACCAAGGAATGATTGTTGGTGAGCATAACCGTGAGAACGATCTTGTTGTCAACGTAAGCCGTATGAAACAACAAACAAACGTGCGTTCAGCGACGAAAGATCAAACGGTGAGCATGAAAAAACCACGTATTATGTCACTTGAGGAATCTCTTGAGTACTTGAATGAGGACGAATACTGTGAGGTTACACCTGAATCAATTCGTTTAAGAAAGAAAATTTTAGATAAAAACGAACGTGAGAAATCAGCGAAGAAGAAAAAGCTAGCAGGATTATCTTAATTCCATGAAGAATTAAAGAGATAGAACCCTGAAAGATAAGGGGAGGGAATCTTTTTGAATGATCAGGAAGTAAGTGAAAATCTATCCTTTTTCGCGATGCTGTTTCGTGTCGATGAAAATCCGCAAACAGGGATGTGGCTCCTATATGGCACCATCCTTGTTTTAGCGATTATTGTTTTTAAGCTCGGCTTTGCTAGACGTTTACCGATTTTAAAAGCGCTCGTGATTTACTTGTTTTTGATTTTTGGCTGCACGTTTCTCACATTTCTAGGAATCTTCCTGCCAGTAGCGGAAGGCCTAGTTGTGGCAGCTGCCATTTTGATTATTTATAAAATACGGCTGCATCGTGCGAAAAAAGAAGGAACAGTGAATACGTAAAAAAAGACCTGAACATGTGTCAGGTCTTTTTTTATGTCTTTTGTTCTTTTTTTCCTTTTTTCTTCTTTTTCTCTTTCGTCGCAGGATCTTGATAAAGAGAGAATCTGCCAGTCTTGATGCGTGCTTCTGTCTTTACTTTAATACGTTCCTGACAGTCATCGCACATATATGTATGAATCGGTCGATTTCTTAACCGCTTAGCAACGAGTGTATCATCATCAATGGTTTCAAGCTTCTCACATATTGAGCACTTCACTCTCATCCTTTTCACCTCACTTATTGCATTTATTATAGCATGTTTTCCAGCTACTTAAAATCAGCGTAGAAAACGGCTTATATCACAGGAGATATAAGCCGTTCTCTTTATTTCTTCTGATTCATATGATGGTTTGATTGATCGTTTTGATGTTCGTCTAACTGCTTTTGATCATTTTGTTTGAGCTGATCATTCGGCTCATTTGTCGGATCTGTTTCGTGGCGATCAATTTCATTTCTCGGCATCTCTGGCATCACGCGGCCGACAATGGCGGCTAGTTCATCCATAATCCCACTGACAGGACGGCCTGCTTGTATTTCTTTGCCCATTTCTTTTAACCGGCTGACTGTATCCGGATCAGCGACCACAACAGCATTCGCACCTTCTGGATCATTTTTCAGTGCTTTTGCAACTGAATATTTAATGTTTTCTACTTTGCTTCTATCTAAATCATCTTTTACATCAATACCAACAACAGCATAGCGGCCGATGACGATCGCCGTTGCATCATTGACATCTGCTACGTGCTCTGTCACTTTGACAAGATGCTGCGCAACATCTGTAGATGACCGGGCTTGATTGGTCTTTTTCTTCGTTGAGTCTGACACCCGTACTACGTGCTGGCGTCCATCTTGCTTGTCTAGTGCCTCTGGCTTTTCCAGCTGCTGACAAGCGCCCAACAGAATGATGGCTTGAATCATGAATAATGTCAAAAATAGTCGCATCTGTATTCCCTCCTTCACAAACTGCATGATTTATTTTATTGTTGAATTAACCTTCTAACTTTATTCATGAAAACATATATTTTAACAATCGTTTTGGGAAAGACAAGGATGAATGAAACCCCGATCAGGAGGCGAAGGACCTGAGTAAAATTTATGTATTAGACACAAATGTGTTATTACAGGATCCGAATTCAATCTTTTCATTTGAAGACAACGAGGTCGTCATACCAGCCGTTGTGTTAGAAGAAGTAGACTCAAAAAAGAGATATATGGACGAGGTTGGACAAAATGCCCGGCGCGTCTCACGCCTAATCGACGGTTTAAGATCGAAAGGGAAACTGCATGAAAAAATTACACTAGAGTCAAAAGGGACGCTACGCATTGAACTGAATCACCGCTCTTTTCATGAGCTTCAAGAAATTTTTATTGAAAAAACGAACGATAATCGAATTTTGGCAGTCGCGAAAAATTTAAGCTTAGAGGAAGAAACAAAGCCTCATGGCAGACCTGTTATTTTGGTCAGCAAGGATGTGTTAGTGCGGGTAAAGGCGGATGCTATAGGGCTTCAAGCAGAAGACTTCTTAAGTGACCGTGTTTTGCAAAATGAGGACATCGATAATGGCTATCATGAGCTCTACATTCCGACTGAGCAATTGAATACATTTTATAAGCAAAATCAATTACCAATAAAAGAGGTCACAAGCGCACCATTCAACCCTCATCAATTTGTCATCATGAAGGGAAATGAAGGTGGTTCTGCTTTAGGAATGCTTGATCAAAAGGCAGAGCATGTAAAACGTCTCGTTTATGATCAAGAGCATATTTGGGGAATCCGTCCAAAGAATGTCCAGCAGACGATGGCACTCGAGCTGCTTTTGCGCCGTGACATTCCGCTCGTGACACTGATTGGAAAAGCGGGGACTGGTAAAACATTGCTTGCACTTGCTGCCGGATTAATGCAGACAGAGGACCTCGGTATGTTTAAAAAGTTGATCGTGGCGCGCTCCATCGTGCCTGTCGGGAAAGATATAGGATATTTGCCTGGAGAAAAGGAAGAAAAGCTCAGACCATGGATGCAGCCGATCTATGACAACCTAGAGTTTTTATTTAATACAAAAAAGCCGGGCGAGCTTGATGCGATTTTGGCGGGAATTGGATCTATTCAAGTCGAAGCATTGACGTATATTCGGGGAAGAAGTATACCTGATCAATTTATTATCATTGATGAGGCGCAGAATTTAACAAAGCACGAGGTGAAAACATTATTAACGCGAGTCGGAGAGGGAAGTAAAATTGTGCTCATGGGAGATCCAGAGCAGATTGATCACCCTTATTTAGACAGCTTAAATAATGGGCTTACGTATGTGATCGAGCGGTTCAAAGGGCAGCAAATATCTGGACATGTCAAGCTTGTCAAAGGAGAAAGGTCTGGACTTGCACAGCTTGCCGCTGATTTGCTATAGTCCAGACCCTCTGTTCTTATGTAATGATCAGCTCTTTGACACCTTTTATCGGCTGAGTGAGGTTGGACTGATCCGCGAAATAGACGTGGATGGGTCCTTCTTCTGTGATTGGCTTACCATGTTGGCTGAAATGAGCAATGCTTTCCATTGCCTGAGAAAGCGGCACAGCAATTGTACCTGTCTCTGTGACAAATTCGCATGTATCCGCATGTTCAAGCGGCTCAGCATTTTTTAGCATATCGCCAAGCTTCATCCCGAAGCTGCCTGTGACGAGTCTTTCCTTTTCGTACTTCTTCTCTGTTTTTAACGTAGGTGGAAGAGTTTGACCTTCTCTTATGACCCGCTCTTGGTCAAGCTCCTGATCTAGCTGTTTCTCTTCACTTGCTGCATTTTTTTCAAAGAATGAATCCATTAAAAATTTGCGGTCATCAAAAATCCATACACTTGGATCAATGGTGATCTTGTACTGTACGTTCCCCTTGATTTGAATGATGCTCATGTTCAAGACAACCCCTTTCCAACATAAATTATAGAAGTTTTCTCCCGCTTTGTCACTTTCATAAACATGCTGCACCTTGTACACACTAATCATACATGAAAGATAGGGAGTGTATGAGCATGGCATGTCGCGACAATGAAGAGCTTCAGCGATTTGTAGAAGAAGCAAAAAAAGTGGCCAAAGATGGTCAAGTAGCATCCTATATTCCCGCTCTCGGCAAAGCGGATCAGACGGATTTATCTGTGGCAGTGTATCATGTGAGTAATACGTGCCACTCAGCTGGAGATGTAGATAAACGATTTACGCTTCAAAGCATTTCAAAAGTATTAGCACTGGCGCTTGTGCTCTCAGAAGAAGGGCCAAAAAAAGTCTTTCAATTTGTTGGACAAGAACCAACAGGTGACCCGTTTAATTCAATGATCAAACTGGAAACAGCGAGTCCGAATAAACCGCTGAATCCAATGATTAATGCAGGGGCGCTCGCAGTCACGAGTTTAATCAGAGGAGCGACTCCGCAAGATCAGCTGGGCCGGTTGCTCAGCTTCATTAGAGAGCTTGCAAATGACAAAAGCATTACATACTGCAAGGAAACAGCAGCCTCCGAATTTGAGACATCGATGATTAACCGGGCAATGTGCTATTATATGAAGCAATATCATATTATTAGAGGGAACGTAGAGGAAGTCATGGACGTCTATACGAAACAATGTGCCATCATGATGAACAGCTTGGATTTGGCGAAAATTGCTTGTGTTTTTTCATTAGACGGCAGACATCCAGAAACGGGGAAGCGAATTCTTTCAAAAGATGTCGCTAGAATTTGTAAAACCTTTATGGTGACGTGCGGCATGTACAATGCGAGCGGAGAATTTGCCATTAACATCGGAATTCCTGCAAAAAGCGGTGTCTCAGGCGGGATTATGGGAGCTGCACCATATGATTTTGGAATCGGTATCTTCGGTCCGGCTCTGGATGAAAAAGGGAATAGTATTGCTGGGATTAAGCTGCTTGAGCTGATGAGTGAAAAATACGAGATGAGTATCTTTTAATGAAGGAGGGCTTCTTTTTATTTTTACAAAGCGAACTGTACAAATCTGCTTGCAATTTTGGGCGTTTCGCTTTATGATAAATAGAAGAATTAGGTACTCGCCTGGGGAACGGAGGGATACTTTTGGCGTCAGAAATTTTAGTCGATCATCGGCAAAAAGCACTGGCTTTATTAAAATTGGATGCAGATAAAATTTTAAAATTGATCCAAGTGCAAATGGACAACTTAACGATGCCGCAATGTCCTCTTTATGAAGAGGTTTTAGATACTCAAATGTTCGGATTATCGAGAGAAATTGATTTTGCTGTCCGGCTTGGATTAGTTGATCAACATGAAGGTAAGAAACTACTCGATAAACTTGAGAGAGAGCTTTCCGCACTTCATGATGCGTTCACAAAAAAATAATGATTGAAAACTCAAACTTCCTTAACATAAGTTTGAGTTTTTTTGTCCTCTATTTTCTTTTCATTGTTTCATGTCAAACGGACTTGATTCTTTCACGAATGACGAACAATATAAAAGAGGTAAAACGAGATCAAACGGAGAAAATGTAGTAGAATAAAAACAGCTAAGAGGATATCAAGCAGTAGAAACAGACGTTAGGAAGAGGATTATATGTTAAAGAGAATGCTAAAATCGTATGACTACTCATTATTGTTCGCCATTATTTTAATTAGCGCATTCGGTTTGGTCATGGTGTATAGCTCAAGTATGATTACATCTGTGATTAGATACGATGCCGCGCCAGATAATTTTTTTAAGAAACAGCTTTTATTTATGATCGTTGGAGCGGTCATATTGCTCTTTACAGCATTAGTTCCATATCAGCTGTTTTCAAATAAGAAATTTCAAATCGGTATGCTGCTGCTATCCGTTTTTTCCCTCATCTATGTGTACTTTGGCGGTCATATTGCAGGGAACGCAAGAAGCTGGATTAAAGTAGGCCCATTCAGTCTTCAGCCTGCGGAATTTGTGAAGATTGTCGTTATTATTTATCTTGCTGCTGTGTATGCAAAAAAGCAGCATTATATTGATCATATTTTACGAGGAGTCACACCTCCAATCGTGATTGTTTCGATCTTATGCGGATTTATCATTTTGCAGCCAGACTATGGGACAGCCTTTATCATTGGCATGATTGCTCTTGCGATGATTTTATGCTCAGGGTTTAGCGGGAAAACACTTGCGAAGCTGCTGGCGTTATTTAGTGCCGTGATGGTCATCGTAACCCCATTTATTATTCTGTTCTGGGATAAAATATTCACGCAAAATCGCCTCGGGCGTTTTGAGAGTTTCCAAGATCCCTTTAAAGATGCAGGGGATACTGGACATCAATTGATTAATTCCTATTACGCCATTGGATCAGGCGGCTTTTTTGGACTGGGTCTAGGAGAAAGCGTTCAAAAGTACGGGTATCTTCCAGAGCCGCACACAGATTTTATCATGGCAATCATTTCAGAAGAGCTTGGCTTTTTCGGCGTATTTTTTGTACTCGCTCTCCTTGGCTTCATCGTCGTGAAAGGTTTTTATATTGCAAGAAAGTGTGAAGACCCATTTGGAAGTTTGCTTGCAATAGGAATTTCCTCCATGATTGCGATCCAAACATGCATTAATTTAGGCGGTGTTTCAGGTCTGATTCCGATTACTGGGGTCACTCTTCCGTTTATTAGCTACGGGGGATCGTCCATCATTTTACTGAGCGGTTGTATGGGAATATTGCTGAATATCAGCATGTTTACTGAATATAAAGAGCGTTACAAAAAGAAAAAATCAATGATCAAGCCATCAGTTCAAAAAAATGGATTGCAGAAAACTTTGAATCTTTAGAAAACAAAAGTGTACAGTTTTCATTTCTTCCTTTATTATAGAGTACATATAAAATTTTAAGGGATATGGAGGAGTGAGAAATGTCACAGAGAACAATTCAAAAGGTTCTAGTTGCAAACAGAGGGGAAATTGCTATCAGAGTCTTCAGGGCCTGTACGGAGCTCAATTTACGTACAGTAGCCATTTATTCCAAAGAAGACTCGGGCTCTTATCATCGCTATAAAGCCGATGAAGCATATCTAGTTGGAGAAGGGAAAAAGCCGATTGATGCCTACCTTGATATCGAGGGGATCATCGAAATTGCAAAACGAAATGACGTGGATGCGATTCATCCAGGATACGGATTTTTATCTGAAAACATTCATTTTGCAAGACGATGCGAAGAGGAAGGCATTCAATTTATCGGCCCAACTTCTCAACATTTAGATATGTTTGGAGATAAAGTAAAGGCAAGAGAAGAAGCGAAAAAAGCTGGAATTCCAGTCATTCCAGGAAGTGACGGACCAGTTAATTCGGCCGAAGAAGTCGAAAAATTCGGTGAAGAATACGGTTACCCATTTATTATTAAAGCTTCACTAGGCGGCGGCGGCCGGGGTATGCGGATTGTCAGAACGAAAGAGGAGCTGAAGGAAGCCTATGACCGTGCGAAGTCAGAGGCAAAAGCGGCTTTTGGAAATGACGAAGTATACGTTGAAAAACTGATTGAAAATCCGAAACACATTGAGGTGCAGGTGATTGGTGACAATCACGGCAATATCATTCATTTATATGAGCGTGACTGCTCTGTTCAAAGGCGGCATCAAAAAGTTATTGAAGTGGCGCCAAGTGTGTCTCTTACAGATCAACTGCGTGAAGATATTTGCGAAGCGGCTGTTCAGCTGGCTCGGAATGTATCATATATCAATGCAGGAACTGTAGAATTCCTTGTTGCAAATGGAGAGTTTTACTTTATTGAAGTCAATCCAAGGGTACAGGTAGAACACACGATCACTGAAATGATCACTGGTGTCGATATCGTCCAAACCCAAATTCTTGTCGCAAAGGGCTATGACCTTCACAGCAAGGAAGTCGGTATACCAAAGCAAGAAGATATTTTCACACATGGTTTTGCCATTCAATCAAGGGTTACAACAGAAGATCCTTTAAATGATTTTATGCCAGACACAGGGAAAATTATGGCCTACCGTTCAGGCGGGGGATTTGGTGTACGACTTGATACAGGGAACAGCTTTCAAGGTGCAGTCATTACACCTTATTACGATTCACTATTGGTCAAGCTGTCCACATGGGCGCTCACATTTGACCAAGCGGCTGCTAAAATGGTTCGAAACTTACAGGAATTCAGGATTCGCGGAATTAAAACAAACATTCCGTTTCTTGAAAACGTGGCAAAGCATGAGAAGTTTCTAAAAGGGGAATACGATACGTCGTTTATCGATTCAACGCCAGAGCTATTTAATTTCCCTAAGCAAAAAGACCGTGGAACGAAGATGCTGACTTATATTGGTAACGTGACCATTAATGGATTCCCTGGTATTGCGGAGAAAAAGAAGCCTCATTTTGACAAGCCTGTTGTACCGAAGCTTCCTCTCAAGCAAGAGGTGCCATCTGGGACTAAACAATTGTTAGATGCGCATGGACCTGAGGGCCTTGCCAATTGGGTGAAAGAACAAAAGAGCGTCCTTTTAACAGATACAACCTTTAGGGACGCGCATCAGTCTCTGCTTGCGACCCGCTTCAGAACTCATGATTTAAAGAAAGTAGCCCAGCCAACAGCAGGTTTATGGCCAGAGCTGTTTAGTATGGAAATGTGGGGCGGTGCTACATTTGATGTTGCGTACCGTTTCTTAAAAGAAGATCCTTGGCAGCGATTAAAAGAGCTTCGCCAAGAAGTGCCAAACACGTTGTTCCAAATGCTTTTAAGATCATCAAACGCTGTCGGATATACAAACTATGCGGATAATGTGATTAAAGCATTTGTAAAGGAATCTGCCGAGGCAGGCATTGACGTGTTCCGTATTTTCGATAGCTTAAACTGGGTCAAAGGCATGACACTTGCCATTGATTCTGTTCGTGAATCAGGCAAAGTGGCAGAGGCAGCCATTTGTTATACGGGGGACATTCTCGATCCATCTCGTCCGAAATATGATCTTAAGTACTATGTATCTCTTGCGAAAGAGCTTGAATCTGCCGGTGCACATATTTTAGGTATTAAAGATATGGCGGGATTATTAAAGCCGCAGGCAGCTTATGAGTTAGTCTCTGCTTTAAAAGATGAACTCACAATCCCTATCCATCTTCATACACATGACACGAGTGGAAATGGACTGTTCACCTATGCAAGGGCAATTGATGCAGGTGTTGATATTGTTGATGTGGCCGTCAGCTCTATGGCAGGACTCACATCGCAGCCAAGCGCAAGCTCACTGTACTATGCTTTAGATGGGCATGAAAGAAAGCCAGACATGAACGTCCAATCGGTCGAACACCTTTCTCAATATTGGGATTCTGTTAGAAAATACTACCGTGAATTCGAAAGCGGCATGAATTCACCTCATACAGAAATTTATGAGCATGAAATGCCTGGCGGACAGTATAGTAACTTGCAGCAACAGGCGAAAGGTGTCGGACTTGGTGACCGCTGGAACGAAGTAAAAGAAATGTACAGACGTGTGAATGACATGTTTGGTGATATTGTGAAGGTGACACCTTCCTCTAAAGTAGTCGGAGACATGGCTCTTTATATGGTGCAAAATGATTTAACAGAGGAAGATGTCTATGAAAAAGGAGCAACTTTAGACTTCCCTGATTCTGTTGTGGAGCTATTTAAAGGCTATTTAGGCCAGCCGCATGGCGGGTTCCCTGAAAAATTGCAAAAGCTGATTTTAAAAGGAGAAGAACCGCTCACTGTCAGACCTGGTGAAAAGCTGAAGCCAGTTGACTTTGAAGCTATTCAGCAGCAGTTCAAAGAATCTCATGACCTGACGCTGACAGAGCAAGACGCGATTGCGTATGCCTTATATCCAAAAGTCTTTTCTGAATTTGTCCAAACAGCAGAAAGCTACGGAGACATCTCTGTTCTTGACACACCAACGTTCTTCTACGGGATGAGGCTTGGTGAAGAGATTGAGGTAGAAATCGAAAAAGGAAAAACCCTCATTGTTAAACTCGTGTCAATTGGAGAACCGAATCCAGATGCCACAAGAGTTCTTTACTTTGAGCTAAATGGACAGCCGCGTGAAGTCGTGATTAAGGATGAAAGCATCAAATCATCCGTTCAAGAAAAAATGAAGGCGGACCGTTCAAATCCAAATCACATTGCCGCATCAATGCCAGGCACTGTCATCAAAGTGCTCGTGGAAAAAGGACAGAAAATCTCGCAAGGTGAGCATTTGATGATCAATGAAGCCATGAAAATGGAGACGACTGTACAAGCCCCATTCACTGCGGTCGTAGATGAAATACATGTGACAAATGGAGAACCGATTCAAACCGGAGATCTGCTGATTGTTTTAAAGCCTGAATAATAAGTGAGACACATCCATCGTGATGTGTTTCAGCGTGTAGACAAACCCTCGCATTCTTTGTCAGGTCTGCGCTTCGGTGCTCACGAATGTCAAATTCGCTCCGCTCCGGTGCTCGCCCTTCCTAGACTGCAAAGGTTTTCTATCACGCTGAAAAGAAGACAAAGGGCTAAAATAAAAATCATTTTAGCCCTTTGTCTACAATCTGAGACACATCCATCGTGATGTGTCTTTTTTTGAGCGCATTAAAATGTGCAGCAGCCTGCGAGAGTGATTACACTATAGAGTGAGGTGAAGAAAGTTGGAAATTGTCGTGATTTGGTTTCGCCGAGATATGCGATTAGATGATCATATCGCCTTGTCAAAAGCGATCACTTATGCAAAAAAACACGAGTACAAATTATTGGCTCTTTATCATCTAGATCCATTCTTTACTGAAATGGAAATGGATATAAATAACGAACATTTCTTTCAAAACTTGGCGCATTTCGTCAAGGAAGCGAGAGAATCTCAAGTGTATGTTCACCTTCTCCATGATGATGTCCTGCGCGCCTTTCAGCAGGTCATGGAAGTGTATGACATCAAAACCGTCTTTTTTAATGAAGATGAGGTGGGGATCGGTCAAAGGCGTGACAAGCAAGTAACCGATTTTTTAGAAAAGAAGGGCATTCATGTGTCAACATGGCAAGATACACACCTTCACGGGGCGCGAGATATTTTAAAAGCAGATGGGTCACATTATCAAGTGTTTACCCCATACTATCAATCATGGCGTAAGCAAGAAAAGCAGCCTGTGATAAAAGTTGACAAATCATTTTTTAGCAGCGAGCATACGATTTGTGATGAGCCACTTTCGCAAAAAGGAAATGATAAACTGCGAGAATTGATAAAGGGCTGCTCAAGGAAGTTTGATCAAATTGGCTCAGACAAAGCGATGAACACGCTTCATCAATTTATCCAAAAAAGATTAACGCGTTACCATGAGAAACGAGATATTCCGTCTGTTTTTGGAACGAGCAAGCTGTCGCGGTTCTTAAAAACAGGCACTATTTCGATTCGAACGATCTTTCATGCGATATATGAAGAAGCACTCTATGAAGACGAGGGCAGAGAGACTTTTATCAAAGAGATGGCATGGCGTGATTTTTATCATATGATTTATGCGCATTATCCTGAGATGAAAGAAAAAGAAATCAATTCGGCGTTTCAAGGGATGAAATGGAATGAAGATGAGACGCTGTTTGAAGCTTGGTGTAAAGGAGAGACAGGTTTTCCGCTCGTTGATGCAGGGATGAGACAGTTAAATGAGGAGGGCTGGATGCATAACCGTTTGCGAATGATTACAGCTTCATTTTTAACAAAGGATTATTTGATTGATTGGAGAAAAGGCGAAGCGTATTTTGCAAAAAAACTTGTGGATTATGATGAGGCGTCAAATATCGGAGGATTTCAGTGGGCAGCCTCCGTCGGAACAGATGCGGTGCCGTACTTCCGTATTTTCAACCCGACCACTCAGTCAAAGCGATTTGACCCGAGCGGAGAATATATTAGAAAATATGTACCAGAGCTAGAGCATGTCGATGAAAAATGGATTCATGAACCAAGTAAAATGCCGATTGATGAGCAATTGAAATCGGGCTGTGTGCTAGGTGATACATACCCGCTGCCGGCAGTTGACCACCAGGAAAGACGCAAAAAAGCCATTTCGCTATTTGAAGAAGCAAAACAACAATAAAACAAATCCCCCATTCCGCAAGAAAGGGGGATACAAATTCTTATTTGAATGGTTCTTTGCTTTCATATTTAAACCGGGCAATGAGTAGGCAGAAGTAACAGAGTACTCCAAACAAACAGGAAATAAAGAATGAATGAGCCAGCGCATAACCTAGTGCGAGCTGGGAATACACAGACATCACACCTGAAATCGCTTGAAGTGTAATGAGAATGGCTGAAATGATCCATCCATAATACAGCTGCTTCTGTTCTTTATAATGTTTCATGGCATGGAACATCGCAACAAATATCCAGACGAATAAAAGAAGTGCTGCTGCTCGGTGAGACATTTGCACCCACTGATTAAAGTATGCTGGAAGTGCACCGTCTTTTGAACAAAACGGGAAAACAGAGCAAGCAAGGCTTGATTTAGTATGCCTCACATAAGCACCCGTGTACACCACGATATACGTATAGGTGATCAAACCATAAATATGAAACTGCATTTTTTTGCCGATATGAAGCGGCTTCACAAGCTTTGTTTCAGATCTGGTTGCCTCAAATACAAGAAGCGCAAGCAATAACACTGAAGCAAAAGAAATGAGTGAAATACCGAAGTGCAGTGCCATGACAAGTGCGTTGGAACCAAACACGACGGCAAGAGCCCCTAACAGCGCTTGTAGCAGTAAGAATATAATCGACATGATGACCAAAAATTTGGTTTCACGGAATACTGGACTAATCTTTTTCCAGCATAAGACCGCCAGTGCCAAGACAAGAATGGTTGAAACCCCTGTTGACATGCGGTGACTCCATTCGATGATGGAAGCAGGGTTCATTTCAGGGAAGAAACGACCGTGACAAAGGGGCCACTGCCTGCCGCAGCCAAGACCCGAGCCGGTTTTCGTCACAAGCGCACCGCCAATCAAAACGATCAGCATCACAAACGTTGTGATCACGCTCAATAACCTTAAAGCAAATTTCATCAAATTATTTCACCTTCTCTAAAAAACTTCTGATCTAATTGAAAAACCTCACATGCTCTCAAGTTTAAGCCAAATGCGTGTTCTGTTGCAATTCATAATGACCAAAGTTCACAAAAAAATGATATGTTAGTTCACAAAGTTTACAGATTTAGAGTGCTTGATCTTTCTTTCACAGTCTGATAGAAATAGAGGAGAGAATATTTCATTTTGCACCGCCTTCTGAAACACAGGTAAATCCTAATAAATTCACTAAAAGTTCACAAATAACTTCGAGATTGTCGTTTATTATTTAATAGGATGTTTTTTTACAGCTGTTTATCTTGTATGATAGAGTTGTAACGAATTTACGTTTCATTGTTTGTTTGAAGGTTTGGGCAAGGGAGGTTATACACATTGGCAAATTCCAAAACAGCCGCGGAAGCAGCTATTCATGGACAAATAGAAGAAACAACAGCTTGGAAAGATTTTCTTGCTCTGATTAAAATGGGCATCGTCAATTCCAACTTCATTACAACATTTACTGGAATGTGGCTTGCTTTTTATTTTACAGGGATGAGTTTCCTTGGGAATCTTGATATTGTGCTGTTAACAATGATTGGTTCTTCTCTTATTATTGCCGGTTCATGCGCCATTAATAATGCGTTTGACCGTGATATTGATATATTAATGGAAAGAACAAAAACAAGACCGACGGTTACAGGTAAGATTCAGCCGGGGCAAGCGTATGCATTTGGTATTTTGCTTGTTGTACTTGGACTCATCATGCTTCTGATGACAACTATCACATCAGCAGTGATTGGATTTATCGGAGTCTTTACTTATGCGGTTCTTTACACCATGTGGTCTAAACGCCATTACACCATTAATACCGTTATTGGAAGTGTATCTGGTGCGGTGCCGCCATTAATCGGCTGGACAGCTGTCACAGGTACAATCGACACAACGGCTTGGGTTTTGTTTATGATTATGTTCATTTGGCAAATCCCGCACTTCCTGTCACTTGCGATTAAGAAAACGGAAGATTACCGTAAGGCAGGTATTCCAATGCTACCAGTCGTTTATGGCTTTGAAGTCACGAAACGCCAAATCATCATTTGGACAGCATGTCTTCTCCCGCTTCCATTTTTCTTAGGTGGATTAGGATGGCCGATTGTCGCACTTGGCACATTGCTGAATATTGGATGGCTCGTCATTGGCCTTATGGGCTTTAAAATGAAAGACGTCATGAAGTGGTCAACGCTCATGTTCGTTTATTCATTAAACTACTTAACCATCTTTTTCGTCGCGATGATTATTATTACACTATTCTAGAGTAAAATACACTTTGATCACATCAAAACAAGGCTATATCTTATAACACAACATTTTCTAACAACTATGAAAGCCGCCTGATATTCAGTTCTATTTAGGCGGCTTTCTGTTTATACATAGATGGTATTTTGAGTAAAAACATCATTTTTTTATGAAAACAGGAAATGTAAGTGCTTTTATAAGAGGCGGGGGTTATGGATGGGTGAAAAGTGATTTTATAAATAAGAGGTAAAAAGCGAAAGGCAAAGGAGATCAAGCAAAAGGGGTTGGGACAAATTATGATAAGAAAATGGCGTGTTTATTCACTGTTTCTCTTATTGACGCTCGTTTTGGCGGGCTGTGGTGAACCATACTTATCAACACTCAAACCAGTTGGGGAAGTAGCAGATAAACAATTTTTCCTAACGGTACTGAGTACACTCATTATGGTTCTTGTCGTCATTGTTGTATCGATCATTTTCTTTTACGTCATCATTAAATTCAAACGTTCTAAAGTTGGAGAAGATACGATTCCAAAGCAGGTGGAAGGGAACCGTAACCTAGAAATTACGTGGACAGCGATTCCGATTCTTCTCCTCATTATTCTCGTTGTGCCTGTTGTGGCATACACGCTTGAGCTTGGGGATACAAGCGCTATGGATAAGAAAAAACGAGATCCTGAAAAGACACTTGTTGTCAATGTAAGAGCCAGTTTATATTGGTGGGAATTCGAATACCCTGATTATGGGATTGTCACGAGTCAGGAATTGATTGTACCGACAGATCAAAAGGTCTACTTCAAGCTGAAAGCATCTGATGTGAAACACTCTTTCTGGGTTCCATCGGCTGGCGGTAAAATTGATACAAACACAGACAATGAAAACAAGTTTTATTTAACCTTTGATTCAAAACGAACGAAAGATGCAGGAGAATATTTCTACGGGAAATGTGCGGAGCTTTGCGGTCCCTCGCATGCTTTAATGGACTTTAAAGTTAAAACGCTTTCTCAAGATGAGTTTTTAGGATGGACGAAAAAAATGGCTGATTACAAGAAGCCTACATCCACAAAAGATCTTGCCCTTGAAGGTGAAAAATTATTTAAAGAGAAAAACTGCTTGAGCTGTCACGCAGTAGAGCCTGGGGACGAACGGCCGGAAGCAGCAAGGACAGCACCAAACCTTGCAACCTTCGGAGAGCGAACGAAAGTAGCTGGAATTAAAGACATGAACAAAGAAAACGTGAAAGCATGGCTGAAAGATCCAGAGAGCTTTAAACCAGGAAATAAAATGACAGGGACGTACCCTAAATTAAATGACTCAGAAGCAGATGCACTTTATGAGTATTTAAAAGGACTTAAAATCGAGTAATTTCTAATAGGAATGTGTAAGAGGGTATGTAATCGATGTGA
The DNA here is from genome assembly GCF_038003425.1 of Bacillus sp. FSL K6-1145. NCBI lineage: Bacteria > Bacillati > Bacillota > Bacilli > Caryophanales > Bacillaceae > Bacillus > Bacillus sp. FSL K6-1145. The sequence goes on from NZ_JBBOPC010000001.1 coordinate 1,427,832, forward strand.
AGTTTTTGTTAAGAGCTCCCGAATATGTCTCTACAACCAAGAAGTAGCCATCTGTCAGACACAGTCTGTGTAAAGTTAAAACATCTATATGAAAAGGGGCAAATGGGAGATAAGAGGGGGATTTCATGGTGAGTACTATAGCTAAAAAGCGGGGGTTTGGCGCTGTCTTATGGGATTACTTGACGACGGTTGACCACAAAAAAATTGCCATACTATATTTAGTGGCAGGGGGATTTTTCTTTTTAATTGGCGGCCTGGAAGCGATGATAATCCGTATTCAGCTAGCCATCCCTGAAAATGATTTTGTAAGTGCAGGGTTTTACAATGAAGTCATGACGATGCATGGAACAACGATGATTTTCCTTGCAGCAATGCCGCTTTTATTTGCATTAATGAATGCGGTTGTACCTATTCAAATTGGTGCACGTGACGTAGCGTTTCCATTTGTGAATTCACTTGGTTTTTGGCTGTTCTTTTTCGGAGGAATTTTCTTAAATCTTGGATGGTTTATGGGCGGGGCACCTGATGCAGGCTGGACTGCATACGCTTCGCTCACGCTGAATTCAGAAGGACACGGCATGGATTTCTATATTTTAGGGTTGCAGATAGCGGGTATTGGTACGCTAATTGCCGGAATCAACTTTCTTGCAACGATTATTAATATGAGAACGCCTGGTATGACGTATATGAGAATGCCGCTCTTTACTTGGACGACATTTGTCGCCTCAGCACTGATTTTATTCGCATTCCCGCCGCTTACTGCAGGGCTTGCGATGCTGATGCTTGATAGAATGTTTGATACGAGCTTTTTTAATCCAGAGCTCGGCGGAAATACAATCATCTGGGAGCATTTGTTCTGGATTTTCGGACACCCAGAAGTTTATATCTTAATCCTGCCAGCATTCGGAATATTTTCTGAAATCATTCCAGTGTTTGCAAGAAAAAGGCTGTTTGGGTATTCGTCGATGGTGTTTGCGACTGTATTGATTGGTTTCCTTGGATTCATGGTGTGGGCGCATCACATGTTCACAACAGGACTTGGTCCGATTGCCAATGCCATCTTTGCTGTAGCCACAATGGCGATTGCGGTGCCGACAGGAATTAAAGTATTTAACTGGCTGCTCACCATATGGGGCGGTAATGTGAAGTTTACAACGCCAATGCTGTATTCCGTTGCCTTTATACCGTCGTTTTTACTTGGCGGGGTAACCGGAGTCATGCTTGCAGCAGCTGCAGCAGATTATCAGTTCCATGATACGTACTTTGTTGTGGCGCATTTCCACTACGTCATTATCGGCGGGGTCGTATTCGGTATTTTAGCTGGTGTGCATTACTGGTGGCCGAAGATGTTTGGAAAAATACTGAATGAGAAGCTTGGGAAAATTGGCTTTGTGCTGTTTTTCGTCGGTTTCCATTTAACCTTCTTTATCCAGCATTTTCTCGGTCTTTGGGGCATGCCGCGCCGAGTCTTTACATTCTTGCCGGGTCAGGGGCTAGACCTTGGGAACTTGGTCAGTACGATTGGGGCACTGTTCATGTTTGTGGCTGTTGTCATCATGCTGATTAATATCATCTGGACGACAGCAAAAGGGGAGCGTGTATCGGGCGATCCTTGGGGAGATGGAAGAACGCTTGAATGGGCAGTGTCTTCACCTCCGCCAGAATATAACTTTAAACAGCTTCCGCTTGTCAGAGGACTAGATCCATTATGGATTGAAAAAATGGATGGTAAAAAAGGAATGACAGCATCTGAACCGCTCGATGATATTCACATGCCGAATAATTCCATCTTACCTGTCATTATCTCATTCGGTCTATTTGTGTCAGCGTTTGGCTTCATGTATCGTCAAGAGCATAGCTGGGGGCTTCCAGTGATTCTCATTGGTCTTGGCATTACATTTGCGACCATGCTGGTTCGCTCTCTTAAAGACGATCATGGGTACCATATTCACAAAGAAGATTTGACCGATGACGATGATAAAGGGGTGAAAGCATAATGGAACCACAAAAAATGACAGCAGAAACTTTTCCGGCTTCTCCTGAGAAAGCCACGTTAGAAGGAAAGAATAAGTTCGTCGGGTTCTGGTTGTTTCTTGGGGGAGAAACCGTTCTGTTTGCATCGCTCTTTGCCACGTATTTGGCGCTGAAAAACTCTAATGCAGGCGGAGCAAAAACAACTGATATGTTTGATCTCACGCTTGTCTTTATTGCCACGATGCTTCTACTGACGAGCAGTTTAACGAGTGTGTATGCAATGTATCATATGAAAAACTTTGCCTTTAAAAAGATGCAGCTTTGGCTTGGTGTGACTGTGCTATTAGGTGCTTCATTTTTAGGGGTTGAGATTTATGAGTTCTATCATTATGTGCATGCGTATGATTTTACCATTACCAGTTCAGCTCTTGGTTCCTCCTTCTATACACTTGTAGGAACTCACGGGGCTCACGTCGCCTTTGGACTTTGCTGGATTACCGCTCTTATGATTCGAAATATGAGACGCGGACTCGATTTATACAATGCGCCGAAATATTATGTGGCAAGTCTGTATTGGCACTTCATTGATGTTGTGTGGGTCTTCATCTTTACCGTTGTATATTTAATGGGAATGGTGGGATAAGAATGGGAAATAAAAACACAAATCAGTCTAAAGTCGATCTTGTATACCGTAAAAAGAAAAATGCCGAAGAAATGAAGCATCAGCTCATTTCTTTCGGCTTGATGATTGGATTAACCTTTGTTGCCTTTTTAACAATCGCTTCTGAAGACGTAGGAAACTGGTTCGCAGTACCATTTATTTTACTGCTTGCCGTTATTCAGGTGGCTTTTCAGCTTTATTATTTTATGCACATGAACCAAAAAGGGCATGAAACACCCGCATTGTTTCTTTACTCAGGTGTGTTTGTCGCGTTTATTACCGTATTAGCCTTTTTGACCATTATTTGGTGGTAAGCCCGCTTTGCCCTTGAAGGAGGCGCAGCAATGGAGAACTTAGAAATATTCGGATTTCGGGCATTATGGAGCCCTTACTATTTGACTAGTATTGTCATAGCAGCTGCTCTTTATCTGCTTCTTGTGACAAAGGGGAAGTATCGTGCGACGGTAAAAGAGAAAACGCTGTTTCTGACCGGGCTTGTGCTGTTATACGCCGTAAAAGGAAGCCCGATTGATTTAATGGGGCATATTATGTTTAGTGCACATATGGCGCAAATGGCGGTGCTCTATTTAGTCATTCCGCCTCTCCTTATTACAGGATTACCTGCGGCCATTTGGGAGCGGATCATACAAACACCAGGCATTCAGCAGATGTTTCGTTTGTTTTCCAAGCCTTTAATTGCATTGCTCGGGTTTAACGGCTTGTTTTCGATGTACCATATTCCGCTTGTGTTTGACTTTGTGAAAACAGATCCGTTTTATCATGCGCTGATGACAGTGGTCATTTTTATCGCTGCTTTTTTCATGTGGTGGCCGCTCGTTCATAAAGTCCAAAGTCAGCCTCAGATTACAGGCATTTTAAAGCTTGGTTATATCATGGCAGACGGGATATTAATGACTCCTGCGTGTGCACTCATCATGTTTAGTGAGGCGCCGATCTATGCAACCTATTCTGATGCTGGTGCTTGGATACAGGCGCTGCATCTATGCGTACCAAGTGATACGCTGGCAGGTCTTGCGCTCACAGGTCCTGAAATGTTCCATACCTTGCCGCTGCTAGAAGACCAGCAGCTAGGCGCGATTTTGATGAAAATTATTCAGGAGATTGTGTACGGCTCGATCCTTGCTGTTGTCTTCTTTGACTGGGCAAGAAAAGAAAGAGCGAAAGATGCCGTACCAGATGCCCTGATTCCGAAATATGAATGAAAAAAGCACAGCCGGATGGCTGTGCTTTCGTTTATGCTTCTGCAGTCATTGCTTCTAGTTTTTCTTTCAGCTGTTCAAGTGTTTTTTTGCTTGATTGGATGAGAGACTTAGGGAAATCTTCGCCTTCGCCGTATTCAACACCGTGCGGATAATAATGTTTTCCGAGTAAAGGTGTGAGAAGCTGTATGTGTGCTCTTTTTGAACCTACATCTCCTTCGGTGGCGTAGCCGGAAATGCGTAAATAAAAGGTTCCCTCTACCATGTTAAACTTTCTGTCGTACGTCACACGCTCATAATCCCATTGATCGGCTCGTACAAATCCTTCACTTTCCATGATGAAATCTAATTTATTTAAGTCAGCTGCTACCTTTTCAATCCCCGTACCTTCAAACTTCACCCAAAACCCCTCCTTATAAAAATTCCCTTTACTGACAATCATAGTATGAAAGCGTTAAACTTTCAACTGTGAAAGGTATGTTCTTTTATAACCTGGTTACAGTAATAAAGAAAATAACAGATGGAGGAATCAACGTGAAAACAAAAAAAATCAAAGATATTATGACAAAAAAAGTAGTGACATGTCAGCAAGATGACAATACGTATGAAGCGGCAGTCAAAATGAGAGACGCAGACATTGGTGCCATTCCCGTGGTTAACGGAGATCAGCTCGTTGGTATCGTGACAGACCGTGACCTTGTACTCAGAGGCATTGCAGAAAAAAAGCCAAACTCACAGGAAGTAGGCTCGCTGATGACGAAGGAAGTACTGACAGCAGAAGAAGATGCAACGCTTGAAGAAATTGTCCGGCTGATGTCAGAGCACCAGCTTCGCCGCATTCCTGTTGTGAAGAACGGTGCATTAACAGGGATTGTCGCTCTTGGAGATTTATCCGTCGAAGATTTATCGAATGATCGCGCAGGAGATGCACTGACAGAAATCTCTCAGCAGGATCAAGATCATGGGCAAGGATTTCTTCATTAAGAGGGGCATATTTTAAATTCGTGTTAAATAGGCTGTATTGTCGTTGATAAATAGAGCGAGTTTTGTTTAAATGACAGTAGAAGGTACTTTTTGTACCTTGCCAATTTAACGGAGGTGTTTATTTGAAAACTGTGCTCAAAACACTCCTCATCCTCCTGATTATATCTGGAACGTACGTTCTGTTTATTCAATATGGATCTTCACCAGAAAAAGAAAACAGCAATGAACCGAAGGTGTCTAATGAAGAAACATCTAGCGATAAGCCGATCAACATCCCTAAAAAGGGGCTCATGTCCTTTATGGGGAAATCTTCAAACGAAGTGCTTAAACAGCTGGGAGAACCAGATCGCATTGATCCTTCCGCATATGATTATGACTGGTGGATATACAATCAATCGAAGAAGCACTATATTCAAGTAGGGGTAAAGGATAGTAAAGTGGTGACATTGTTTGCAACAGGAGACGGGCTCAATGTTGAACCGTTTAAAATCGGTCAAGCCACAAGTGAGGTATTTAAAAAAACACAAATTGCACCTTACATTCATGTAGAGGATGAACAAAATTCATACCGCTTTGAATTCTCAGAAGATGATATGAATACAAGACCTACCGTGAAAGTGGACGATGATGTATATGTTCAGCTTTACATGGATAAGTTTGAAAGCACCCTTTCAAGTATCAGGGCGTTTAACGCAGATACATTTGTGAAACAAAAGCCATACGAAGTCGTCTATCGTGGTCAATTGATAGAACCAGAGGCAATATCGGGTGAAAAATGGAAAGAGATCGAAGCTTCCAGTCAAAAACAAATTTTTGATATGACCAATATTATTCGTCATAAGTACAAACTGCCGATCTTAAAGTGGGATGATGAAACCTCTGAAGTGGCATTCATGCATAGTGAGGACATGAAAGAGAATCATTATTTCTCCCATGAATCTAAAAAATACGGTACGCTGAAAGACCGATTAGAAAGAGGCGAGGTGGCATTTCAGCTCGCAGGTGAAAACATTGCCTATAATTATGTAGATGGACCTGCAGCGGTAGAAGGCTGGCTCAATAGTGAAGGTCATAGGAAGGCGTTATTAAATAAAGATTACACACACCTTGGCGTCGGTGTGAAAGAAAAATACTACACCCAAAACTTCATTAAAAAAACATCTTAAACGAAAGCAGCTGCACCATCGCAGCTGTTTTTTTGATTGAAAAAGAGGCTCACCAAAATAACTGCTGATGTATATAGTATAGTAGGCATTTGTATGGGGGGTGAGGATATGACAAACAAGCAAAAACAAACATCCATTGATGAATTTAAACAATTCGTCAGACGCCATCCGAAGTTAATTCAAGAAGTGCAAACGCAAGAAAAAAGCTGGCAAAGTGTATACGAAAATTGGGTCATGTTTGGTGAGGAAGATGAGATGTGGTCTCCTTACCGGCAAACGCAATCTGGAGACGTGAAAGAAGAAAAAGACTCTAAGCCAAGTGAAGCGGGAAAAGCCGATTTTATGTCTAAAATGGTTTCTGCTGTGAAAAAAATGGACGCTGATCAAATGAATGAACAAATCAACAAAATGAGCCAGTCTATTTCCTCTTTACAAAGCTTACTCGGACAATTTTCATCAAATGGCTCAAAGAAAGGTTCATCTGGAGGCAGTCAGCACCCATTCTCCTTCAGGAAAGATTAAGTGAAAGGGGATGCTTTTGGTGCGGAAAGAAGTACTGGAGTTTGTCATGGCCGAAGAGGATCGAATCAAATTCATCAGACAGCGTCCTCTCTGGTACAGACAGCTGACTCGACATCCTGATAAGCTATCGTCCTTTGAATTAGATAAAATGAATTTTTACGAAAAAACCATTCCTCATCGTGTGAGTCAGTTGAGTAACAGTGTCCAAATGGCTGAAATGATGATTCAAATGTTCCAAGCAATGCGCAATCAAAATGGAGCCGGATGAGGCTTTTTTGAGTTGATTAAGATGTCTATTTCCTGAGCATCCTATAAAAGTAGATGAAAGGAGAATCAGATGATGAAATGGATGCTGTCAATATGCGCATTGCTTTTTCTTGTCACCGGGTGTCAAAGTCAACATGAAGAGAAGCAAGTCATAAAGCAAGATCCAGCTGTACATGTGATGCAGCAAGCCCAAAGCGAAATGAAGCAGCAAGGTTTTTTAAAATACAAAGTGCAGGGGTCTTCTGTTTATATAGAAAGTACACTGCAAGATTTTCATCTTGAGCCTACGCGACTAAAAAAGGATGAGAAGGCGGGATATTTTACAGTGTATGTAGACGGAAAACGTGCAGGCAATGAATATACTGCTGCATTTGTGGTCAAGCATCTCTCAAAAGGAAAGCATAAAATGACCGTTGTGCTCAATTCTCGTCATCCAGAATATAGGCAGAAAAGAGAGACATGGGATGTATTTGTGACGTAAAAGCATTTTCTGATCCATAGGTTTCGTGGTAAACTATGAATTGGAGGTGCATCATTTATGTATGCGACAATCGAATCTGTGGAGCTCCAAGAGGAAGCGAATCAATTGGCTGCCATGATTCTTCAGTCGGAGGAGGCTGAACATTACCGCAACTGCTTTAAGCGTCTCCAGCAAGACGAAGAAGCCCAACAAATTATTGCCCATTTTACAAAAGTAAAAGAGCAATATGAGGATGTGCAGCGGTTCGGCAAATACCATCCGGACTATAGAACGATCTCAAAGGAAATGCGTGAGGTCAAAAGAAAGTTAGATCTTCACGATACAGTGGTTGATTTCAAAAAAGCAGAAACAGCGATTCAATCCATCTTAGATGAGATTAGTATTGAAATCGGTCAAGCTGTATCAGCATATATCAAAGTTCCAACAGGGAACCCGTATTTTGATGGTCTATCATCATGCGGCGGTGGCTGTGGATCTGGTGGCAGCTGTGGCTGTAAAGTATCTTGACGAGACTTGAATGTCTCGTCTTTTACATAATGACTGAAAAGAATTGAAAAAGCGGCAGGTGAAAAGATGGAAACCAAACGTCAAGGGATGGTCGTTTGGCTGCATTCGTTAAAGCAGTCAAAGGCGCTAAGAAAATTTGGAAATGTTCACTATATTTCACGGAAAATGAAATATGCAGTGATCTATTGTGATATGAATGATCTCGAGCGCCATATGGCTAAGCTCAGCTCATTGCCATTTGTGAAGCGTGTTGAGCCTTCATATAAACCTTTTATTAAATTAGAGTACGAATCCAAATTGGACAAAGCAAAAGAGTATGATTATAAAGTGGGCTTTTAAAGACACAAAAAAACCCCCGCGGCATCACCCGCGGGGTCCTTCTATTCTTAATGATTCATTAAGGAGAAGGCAAAGGGAGAGGAGAAACCGGAGGAAGAACTTATGGGGAAACGTAAGTCTTCTCCGCGGTTGGCAACAGCACCACATCAGATGCTGTTATAAGTAGTATGACCCCGCTTTCCTTGATCTATACATAGTAAATGAATGAAAGTCCGCGCATTGTCCCCTGCGGAGTGTTGTGGTAAGATAATGTTGGATTTTTTGTCATACACAATAACCAATAGAAGCAAGCAGAAAAAGTGGTGGAAAAATGAGAGTCATCTCTGGAACGAGAAAAGGCCGCACACTTAAAGCGGTACCAGGTCAATCAACAAGACCGACGACAGATAAAGTAAAAGAATCGATATTTAATATGATCGGCCCGTATTTTGATGGCGGATGGGCCCTTGATTTATTTGCGGGAAGCGGTGGTTTAGGGATTGAAGCGCTTTCTAGAGGATTCGATCATTGCATATTCGTTGATCGAGATATGAAGGCGATTCAAACGATCAAAGGAAACCTCAATCAATTGGAGCTGATTGATCAAAGTGAAGTGTTTCGAAACGAGGCAAAGCGTGCACTTGCAGCCGTTGTGAAACGAGAGGAATCCTTTCAAGCGATCTTTCTTGATCCGCCTTACAAAGATCAACAGCTAAAAGCACTTCTTGACATGATTGACGAGCATGCCTTATTAACAGATGACGGCGTGATCGTGTGTGAGCATGATAAGGACGTTATACTGCCAGAGGAAGCTGGACAGCTTTACATATCAAGACAGGAACTGTACGGGTTGACTGGTATTACGATCTATAGAAAGCGGGGAAATTAAAGCATGGGGAACATAGCCGTTTGTCCGGGTAGCTTCGATCCAGTCACATTGGGCCATTTGGATATCATCAAAAGAGGTGCAAAGATCTTTGATGAAGTGTATGTATGTGTACTAAATAACTCATCCAAGAAACCGTTATTTACCGTTGAAGAACGGTGTGAGCTCATTCGCCAAGCGACGAAGGATCTGCCAAATATCAAAGTCGAATCCTTTCACGGTCTGCTTGTTGATTATGCGAAACAAAAAGAAGCCAAAGTCATTTTACGCGGATTAAGAGCTGTGACAGACTTTGAATATGAAATGCAGGGCACATCAATGAATAAAGTGTTAAACGATGACATTGAAACGTTTTTCATGATGACCAACAATCAGTATTCCTTCTTAAGCTCAAGCATTGTCAAAGAAGTAGCGAAATATGATGGTTCAGTCAAAGACCTTGTGCCAAAAGAGGTAGAAGAAGCGCTGATAGAAAAATTTAAAGGATGAGTGCACTGTGCACTCATCCTTTTTTTAATTTCTGATAGTATAGCGCCGTATACAAGATCAAGCTGCATAGCGTGATCAAAGGGCCAGCTGTCACAAGCTGATTCCAAAGCACACTGCTGTACATGACGACCTGCTGGCTTGCTTCAAAGGCACCTGCTGGGAGAGCCATGTCAGATCGAGAGACATAAAGAGGCTTGAACAATAAGAAGGCAAAAACAGCTGCATAAATCCCGTGAAGCAAACGAGCGAAGAAAAACGGTTTAAAGCGTATATCTGTTGCCGCCAGAATGCCAGCGACCTGAGCTTGAACAGAAAACCCGCTGAATCCTAATATAAAGCTGACGACAATCGTTTTAGCAAGAAGGGTGACTTCCTGTGACCCTGTCAGCTGACTTCCTAATGTGATTTCAAATAAACCGGCAATCATCGCAAGATCTAATTCTGGCGGAAGGTGCATCGTTTGCAGCATATATCCGATCCCTATGGATAAGAGATCCGTCACATGAACAACTGACAGCATTTTGCTAAACACAGAAAATAAGATAATAAAGCCGCCAATCATAAAGAGTGTTTGGACTGATGACATGACCGCATCACTTAAAATTTGGCCGAGCGGTCTTTTCTCTGCGAGTCTTGCTGTATGAAGAGCGCTGAATGCTTCTTGAAACGGTGGGAATAAAATTTGCTTACGGCTTCTCAGATGTGCATCATGCCGTGCTTTATATCCTCGCATCGTCACCCCAACAGCGAGATTCCCTAAATAATGTGCGCAGGCCAAAACAATTCCTAAAGCTGGATGATGAAAAAAACCAACAGCCACCGCACCGAAAATAAACAATGGGTTCGATGAATTTGTAAAAGAAACGAGGCGCTCTGCTTCGATTTGTGTCAGTTGCCCTTCCTGCCTGAGTCTTGTGGTTAATTTCGCACCAGAAGGAAAGCCTGATGCCATTCCCATCGCTAGGACAAATCCGCCTACACCAGGCACTCGAAAGATGGGGCGCATAAATGGCTCTAATAATACCCCGACAAATCTGACAATCCCGAAACTAATTAATAGCTCGGACAAAATAAAAAAAGGAAGCAATGATGGAAATACAACCTCCCACCACATTGCAAGTCCATTTTTAGACGCTTGCAAAGAGGCTTGTGGATGTGTAATCACAGTGGCTGTTAAAAAGATAAAAAAAGCAGCGATGAACAGAGTGTTCCATTTTTTCATGGAGATTTCGCCCCTTGCCGTTATGATCTATTGGCGAGCTCGTGATCAAAAAAGAAAGAAACTAGCCGAGCCTGTCTTCTATTACTATACGAGCAGAAGGGGCATGTTTAGACCAATAGATTCGTATATATGCATAGAAAAGAGGAGGGTGGATTTTCATGAGGCGACCAGTCATCGGGCTTGCGTTAGGCTCTGGGGGTGCGAGGGGAATGGCACATATCGGAGTTTTATCTAGTCTTGAGAAACAAGGTATTCAGGTAGATATGATTGCTGGCAGCAGTATTGGCGCACTTGTTGGGAGCTTTTATGCGGCAGGACAGGACGTAGAAAAAATGAAAAAACTTGCACTTGTCTTCAGAAAAAAGTATTATGCTGACTATACACTGCCAAAAATCGGTCTTTTAAAAGGAAATCGAATTTTGCAGCTGATTCACACGTTTACATATGGGAAAAAATTCGAAGAATTAAAAATGCCCCTTGCAGTGGTTGCCTGTGACCTCGAGACAGGGGAGAAGGTCGTGTTTAAAAAAGGGTCTGTCTCACAAGCAGTCAGAGCAAGCATCAGCATTCCGGGCGTGTTTGTTCCTCATGAAATGGGCGGCAGACAGCTAGTGGATGGAGCGGTTGTGGACCGCATTCCTGTGTCTGTTTTAAAAGATATGGGCGCAGACCTCATTATCGCCTCTGATGTATCAAGGGTGAAAAAAACAGAAAAGGCGACGAGATTATCGGATGTGATTATGCAAAGTTTGGACATCCTTCAAAATGAATTGGTCCGTCATCAAACCATTCACGCTGATGTCATGATCCGGCCGAGGCTTGAAACATTTAGCTCGAGTGCGTTCGTGCAGGTGCAGGAGATGATTGAAGCAGGTGAGCTTGCCGCAGATCAACTAACAGGTACACTGAAAGATGTCATTGATAAATGGGAGTGTTAATCGAATGAAAAAATTAAATATTCGCTGGCTCAGCTTTTTTGTCGTTATCCTTGTATTATGTGGCTTAACCTTTGTCAAACTGCCATATTACGTGACAAAGCCGGGTGATGCAACCGAGATTGCTCCCCACATTCAAGTAGACGGCGGATATGGCGAGAAGGGCAGCTTCTCTCTTATGACAATTAAAGTAGGTCCAGCCAATCCGTATACGTATTTGCTTGCGAAAATGAATAAATATGATGAAATCGTCCCAGAAGAAAATATTAAAGCGGACGGGGAGTCGGATCAAGATTATATGAAACGGCAGCTGCAGCTGATGAAAAGCTCGCAAGAAAATGCCATGATTGCAGCATATACAAAAGCAGGTAAAAAAGTAGATTATACGTTTAACGGCGTATATGCAAGCTACGTGATGAAAGGAATGTCTGCTTACGGCAAAATTGAAGTGGGCGACCGAATTAAAAGCGTTGATGGCAAGACCTATGATTCTGCTGATAAAATGGTTTCGTATATCAGCAGCAAAAAAGCAGGTACATCTGTCCGTTTTGTCCTTGAACGAAATGGCAAAGACATGACGGAGAAAGTGACGTTAAAACCATTTAAAGAAGAGCCGAATCGAGTTGGAATTGGCGTATCATTATTTACAGACCGAAATGTGAAAGTCTCACCTTCTATTAAGGTGGATATCGAAAATATCGGCGGCCCATCAGCAGGTCTTATGATGTCACTTGAAATTTATAACCAGCTGACAAAAGAAGACGAAACACATGGCTATGCGATTGCAGGAACGGGAACGATTGACGCCGATGGAACGGTCGGTCCAATTGGTGGAATCGATCAAAAGGTCGTGGCGGCAGATAAAGCAGGAAAAGATATATTCTTTGCACCGAATGATAAAGGTGATCCAAATTCAGACTATAGAAATGCTGTCAAAACAGCGAAAGATATTAAAAGTGATATGAAAATTGTGCCTGTAGATACAATGCAAGATGCCCTGAACTATTTAAACAAATTAAAAGAGAAAGCATCTTAATCAAAAAAGAGCAGCCTTCATAAAGGCTGCTCTCAGCATGTAGACAAACCTTTGCATTCTTTGTCAGGACTGCAAAGGTTTTCTATTATGCTGAAAAGAAGACAAAGGCTAAAATAAAGATCATTTTAGCCCTGTGTCAACAATTTGGAGCAGCCTTCCGCAAGGCTGCTTTTTTTGCTAAGACTGGAAGAGACCAGTCTCTTCATCATATCGGATCGGTGAGGTTTTAAATTCCGCTTCCGTTAAGTTCGTTTGCATCGGCTCACTAACGGGCAGGCTGAAGACGCGGGATGCGCGAATATCAAGATCAAGTGCGGGATGTGAAAAGGCAGACAGCTTACTGACGAGCGGCACGTCCAATTCTTTTTTCACAAGAGATAAGTATTGCTGCCCTTTCTTTGACATACCAAGTAAACGAATATAAGGCGCTTTTTTCTCTTTCAGCAGCTCATGCATGGCACTCTTTTTCACCCTCATTAAGAGATGTGTGTTCATCCGTTGCAGCCTCGTCCACGTATAGCGTTTTGTTTTCACAAGTGATAGATATTCCTCGTAGGAGGACGCATGTGTAATCGCCTTTTGCATGCGGTGTTCGATGCCTTCTTCGATTTCATAGATGCCTTCTAGTTCTGCCGTATCCATTGTGTGAAAAACGTGTTTTAAGAAGCTAAAGTAGGCTTCTTGTGTATGTAGAAGACCATATGAAGAATGATAGTCATGTAATTGCTTGAGCGTAGCTTCTGGGAGATAAGGGGCGACTGTTTCAAATGTACCATGATCTTTTAACGCTTTTCGTATACTTGTTGCGCTTGCGATTTTCTGATTTTCAGGTAGTTTATCATCATGATAACCAGATGAAATCCTTTGAGAGGTAAAGGGCTGCATGTGAGGGGATCTCTCCAAGATGGCTTTGACATAATGGAAACCTAAAATATTATTGGGCAGAGACAGATCCAGTAAGTGCTTAGGATCAATCACCTCTTGAAACGCAGCAGCAGCTGCAGCTGGATAACTAAGGCCCTCTTTTACTTTTCCTTTTGTGAAAAGGTCAATTTCTTCTTTTTTCTCATGCCAAGCACGAGCTGTTCGCTCGAATGCTTTGATGTCACCATCCTCGCTGCCGAAAAAAAGGGAGCGGCATTTTAAAGCATCTAGAATCGCCACAGCACCGTTTGCAAAGGTTTCTGCCTTTTGCACTGCGTATATGTATGGAAGCTCACACACAATGTCTACACCGTTTTGCAGTGCCATTTTTGTCCGCGCCCATTTTGAGACGATGGCAGGCTCACCGCGCTGGAGGAAGGAACCGCTCATGACGGCAATGGCAACATCTGAGGAGGTATGTGTTTTCGCCTGACGAACATGATAGGCATGTCCATAATGAAATGGATTATACTCGACAACGACTCCTGTTGCTTTCAATAGATGTTCCGCCTTTCTTGCTATGGTTAAATGGTCTATGCTACAGTAGCATAAGGGAAAAATGAAGCCCATTTTTTTCAGTGTAGGCATTCCGAGAACTGATGTCAAACAACGCTCTGACATCACAAAGGACTGTAAAGAAAAAATATTGACAAATAACATGAGGAAAGCTATAATCATGTTTGTTGCTCTTAGAGGTGATACAATTGAAATGGACAGTTTATCAGTTACATCAAAAAGCTAAAAACAGCTTCGATTTTCATGAGACGGTTGACTTAAATGAACTTACTAGCCTTCATTCAGATATACGTCGCATTTCACCGGTAGAGGTGAAAGGGACTGGAGTGATCGAATCAAAGCAAGTCGCATTTGATTTAACCATCACAGGTGAAATGACATTGCCTTGTTCAAGAACGCTTGTTGATGTAAATTATCCATTTGCGATTTCAACGAAAGAACTATTTGTACTTCATAAGACAGACGACATAGAAGATGAAGACGTTTCTATTGTAGAAGACGACATCATCGACTTAACGCCTTTAGTCAAGGAAGAAATTCTTCTTGAAGTGCCGATGCAAATCTTTTGCGACCAAACGGACGTAAAAGGTGCTGCACCACAAGAAGGGAATGACTGGGCGGTCATTTCGGAAGATGCACATCAAAACCGAATTGATCCGCGTCTGGAAGGCTTGAAGAAGCTCTTAGAAGAAAATAATGAATCTTAACTTAACTCTTTAAGGAGGTGGGAATAATGGCTGTACCTTTTAGAAGAACTTCTAAAATGAAAAAAAGATTGCGTCGTACGCATTTCAAACTACAAGTACCTGGTATGGTAGCTTGCCCAGAATGCGGTGAAATGAAAATTTCTCATCGTGTCTGCAAATCTTGCGGAACATACAAAGGCAAAGACGTAAAAAGCAACTAATGCTTGATAAAAAAACGTGAGGGAATTCTTCCCTTGCGTTTTTTTATTTGTCTATTTTTTAGGTTTCTCCCCTGCAAATAGTCTATCTACTCTAGTAGGCGCATATGATGTGGTATTCAGATTCAGGGGGGATGATCAATTGACGATTACAAGGCAGGACGCATGGACACAGGATGAAGATTTACTTTTAGCAGAAGTTGTCTTAAGGCACATTCGAGACGGAGGAACGCAGCTTTCCGCATTTGAGGAAGTCGGGAAAGCATTGTCAAGAACAGCGGCAGCATGTGGTTTCAGGTGGAACTCATACGTTAGAAAACAATATCAGGCAGGCATAGAGCTGGCAAAAAAACAGCGGAAAGAATTGCGCAAAAAAATAGGTATTCATTCCTCTGGTTTACCACAGCATGCGTTAACCATAGAAGAGAAGACTACTTCAAATCAGGCTGAATTGACCCTTCGAGAAGTGATTCAGTTTTTAGAGCAGCTTGAAAAAGAACCTGATGGACCTACTCATTTACGCGAAGAACTGGCAGATGCACAGCATCAATTGAAGTCACTTACAGAAGAAAATGAACACTTAAAGCGGCAATTAAAAATGACAGAAGAAGATTACCGGGCACTCATAGGTATTGTTGAAAGAGTCAAACAGAATATCAGCTTAAAAGAATATGCTAAATAAAGAGACGCCCCTCACAGAGAAAGGAGGGGCGTTTTGTGATCAGCCTTTAAGCGGATTCACCTGTATTTTTTTGAATATGTGCGGGCTCCCAGATGAGTGGATTTTCACCCTTATCGCGCTCCATATCATATTTGACTGCTTCAAAGCCCATTTTATCCCAAAAACCGGCAGATTTGACGCGCGGATTGGTCCGAATTGGCAATCCAAACGATTTAGCGAATTCAACAAGTGCTTCTCCGTACCCTTTGCGCTGATACCCAGGAAGCACTTCCAGCTTCCACAGCTCTAAATAATCATGGTTGTGGTTAAAATACGTTGTCGTTGAGCCGTCCACTTGATAAAGGCTCATACGTGCCACTAGCTTATCTCCAAAATAAATCCCATAAAATGGAGAGTTGCTGTCATTTTCAATCATATTGCTTTCAAGGTCTTCGAGCATGGATAGCTCTTGTATGCCGTATTCCTTAAATTGTTTAAATTCCTCTAACGTTTTGTAATTAATTAGAAGTCGTTTTACTTGTGCCATATGATCTTCCCCCTTACACACATAATGTCGACAGTGATGTCATTGAAGGCGTTTTCATCCCACCCGCCTCAAAAAGTTTTTACACTTATTATTATAGTTTTTAAATTAAAAAAATTCAATCATAGCGCGCCATCTGCTTTTTGCATCACGACATGAACCTGTTAAAATAGTTGATATCATGAAGTAAACGAAAAAGGGATGTGCGGCAGTTGAATATTGGAATCATTGGCGGCGGTGCGATTGGTCTGCTTTGTGCTAGTTATTTAACGCAGCATCATGACGTCACAGTCTTTACAAGAAGAAACGAACAGGCAGAAGAGATTCGAGCAGTAGGCATTGAGCGAACAGTAAAAGGAGAAACATGCCAGGTGGCTGTTCATGCACAGACAGGAATAACAGGAGAATTTGATTTGCTCATCGTGACAGTGAAATATCATCATTTGCAAGATGTACTTGGTGAACTATCGACATTACCTCCTCATCGTATCTTATTCTTACAGAACGGAATGGCTCACTTATTAGATTTGGAGAATTGGAAAACGGGACATTCATTATACATAGGTGTGGTAGAGCACGGAGCTATGAAGATGTCAAATCATGCAGTGAACCATACAGGTATCGGTGTCATTAAGTGGGGGGCATTTCAGCATGAAGAAGCAGCTGATATAAAAAAAGCATTGAATGAGACATCATCTCATTTTCAGATGATCTATACGGATGAATGGAAAAAGGTGCTGGAGGAAAAACTGCTTGTCAATGTCTGTATTAATCCGCTCACGGCTTTGCTGCATGTGAGAAACGGGGAATTGATCGCAAACCCTTCATATGAATACATGATGAAATGTGCATTTGAAGAAGCAGTTTCCATCTTGAGCTTACCTGAAAAAGAGCGGCTCTGGTCTTATGTAGTCTCTGTTTGTGAGAAAACGGCTGAGAATCAGTCGTCTATGCTTCAAGATATAGTGAAAGGCCGCCAAACCGAAAGAAAAGCCATCCTTGGCTATCTTTTAAAAAAGGCTCAAGCTCACAGCGTTGCGGCGCCACATCTCACTTTCTTTGATCGAAGCTTGGAAGTATTGGAAAAAAAGCAAACAAAATCTTTTGAGTGAGCTCATTTACATGCTATACTTTTTTCGGGAAACTAACTATTTATTGAAGAAAGGAAGTTCTAAACATGCAATTGACTGAACTTTCCATCCGAAGTCAGAATTTATTCATACGTGATTATATAGAAGAAAAAAAAGAGATGACGACTTTTTTTGATTATGATATACATTCTGAGCACACATGGAAAAAGAGATACGACGATCTCATGGAAATGAGCTTCCCGCGCGAGGCTTTAGCGGATTATATGAGCGCGTACCACGCAAAGTTTGAATCGAAAGCGATGCGCCAGAACATTGAAAAGATCCGTGATGAACGGAGTGTCATGGTGGTCGGAGGACAGCAGGCTGGTCTATTAACAGGACCGCTTTATACCATACATAAAATCA
Source organism: Bacillus sp. FSL K6-1145 (assembly GCF_038003425.1). Classification (NCBI taxonomy): domain Bacteria; kingdom Bacillati; phylum Bacillota; class Bacilli; order Caryophanales; family Bacillaceae; genus Bacillus; species Bacillus sp. FSL K6-1145. The sequence goes on from NZ_JBBOPC010000001.1 coordinate 1,445,545, forward strand.
TATCCATCATTCAGTTTGCAAAAGAAAAAGAAACAGAGCTTGGCGTCCCGGTGATTCCGGTCTTTTGGGTAGCCGGTGAGGATCATGACGTAGATGAAATTAATTTTGTGTACACATCTGGCGAAAAAGGGCCAGTGAAACAAAAGCTGTCATTACATAACGTCAAAAAAGCGGCTGCGAAAAGAATCCCGCTTGATCAAGAAAAAACCGAGACATGGCTCCGTGATGTGTTTTCAACGTATGAAGAATCTGCATACACCAATGACTTGTTTGATCAGCTTCTTCGATGTTTACGCAAATCACAAACGTTTACTGATTTCTTTGAATGGATTGTATGTGACCTCTTTGAAGAGGATGGACTGCTTTTATTTAATTCGGGTGACTTAGGTGTCAAACCACTCGAGCGTGCGTTATTCAAGCACATTGTCGAGACAAATGATGCAGTTACTGCTCGCTTAAATGAATCGCAGGCTGCTATGAAACGAGCAGGATATCAGCCAATTATTGAAGCTGGTGACAATCAGGCGAATCTGTTTTACGAATATGATGAGGAACGTTTCCTGATTGAAAAAGAGAACGGCCGGTTTTCTATATCAGAAGTGGGGCTTACGTGGACGAAGGAAGAGCTTTTGCAGGAAGTGGAGGAGCACCCAGAACGGTTTAGCAACAATGTGGTGACGCGTCCCTTGATGCAGGAAACCCTTCTCCCGACACTTGCCTTTATGGCAGGACACGGTGAGGTTAACTATTGGGGAGAGCTGAAAGGAATCTTTGAGCATTTTAAATTAAAGATGGCGCCTGTTCTTCCGAGACTGCATGTAACCCTTCTTGAAAGGCACATCGACAAGAAACTGCCAGTTAGAGAACTGTCGGTAGAAGAAGTGCTGACAAATGGAGTGAAAGAAAAGAAAGAAGCGCACTTTCAGCAAAGTCTTCCAGACAGCTTTGTTCAAGCGGTTCAACACGCCAAACGTGAATTAGCAAATGCTCATGACGTGATGAGACAAGAAGCACTGGAGATTGAACCAAACTTCGAGCAGCTGCTAGATAAAAATGCCAAATTTATTGAAGACCAGCTTCAATTTGTTTATCAAAAGGTTGCGCAGCGTGTGGAAGAGAAGGAAGGATATATCCTTCGGGACTTTGAACGGATTGAAAATAGTTTAAAACCACTAGATGCTCCGCAAGAAAGAATTTGGAATATCATGTACTTTTTAAACAAATATGGTCCAGAATTCTTCAAAACATTCAAAAATATGCCATTTTCATTTCAAAACAAGCAACAAATTGTCAAACTTTGAAATAAAGTTTTAATGAACCCTGACTAGTTCAGGGTTTTTTTTTATGTAGAAACAGTGTAGAATAAGTTTTGTGGAGAGAAGTGGTGGATAGTGGAGAGTATGGGTGAGAAAGTGGGGCTCTGATTATCATGTTCATGGGTGAATACCAACATACGATTGATACAAAAGGGCGCATGATCATCCCTGCTAAATTTAGAGACGGTCTCGGAGAACAGTTTGTGCTGACGAGAGGGCTTGATCAATGTTTATTTGGCTACCCTATGAGTGAGTGGAAACTAATCGAAGAGAAACTCAAAGCACTACCGCTAACGAAAAAAGATGCACGTGCGTTTACCCGGTTCTTCTTCTCTGGCGCAGTCGAATGCGACCTGGACAAGCAGGGGCGTATTAACATCGCATCAAACCTACTCCAATATGCAAAACTCGAAAAAGAATGTGTGGTCATCGGCGTTTCAAATCGAATTGAGTTGTGGAGTAAGTCGATCTGGGAACAATATACAGAAGAGCAAGAAGATTCTTTTGCTGAAATTGCTGAAAACATGATTGGATTTGATATATAATAATCCCTTGTGCAGCAAGCTTTCTACACATTCATTTCTATTTGAAAAAGGTGGGACCATAACATCATGTTTCAACATGAGACAGTATTATTAAAAGAAACAGTTGACGGTTTAAACGTAAAAGAAGACGGTACATATGTGGACTGCACGCTAGGCGGAGCAGGTCATAGCTCATATTTACTATCTCAATTATCAGAAAAAGGAACATTGATTGGATTTGACCAAGACGATGCTGCACTGGATCATGCACGAGAGAAGCTCGCGGATTCTAAAGCGAACATTCTTTTCATAAAAAGCAACTTCCGATATTTAAAAGAACGTCTGAATGAACAAGGTATTACAAGCGTAGACGGTGTGATTTTTGACCTTGGGGTATCATCTCCTCAGCTCGACACACCAGAGAGAGGCTTTAGTTATCACCATGATGCACCTCTTGACATGCGAATGGATCAATCAGCCGCATTGTCGGCAAAAAAAGTGGTGAATGAATGGCCATTTGAAGATCTAGTTCGGATTTTCTACAAATATGGGGAAGAAAAGTTCAGCAAGCAAATCGCACGCAAAATTGAAGAAGCAAGAAAAAAAGCGCCAATTGAAACAACGGGTGAGCTTGTCGACATTATCAAAGAAGGAATTCCGGCACCTGCAAGACGAACTGGCGGACATCCAGCAAAAAGAGTGTTTCAAGCGATCCGAATTGCCGTAAATGATGAATTGAAAGTATTTGAAGAAGCACTAGAACAAGCAATAGAGTTACTCAATCCGAAGGGGAGAATTTCTGTCATTACATTCCATTCACTTGAAGACCGGATTTGTAAAAGTACATTTAGAGAAATGTCTTCTCTTCCAGAACTTCCGCACGGACTACCAGTGATTCCAGAAGGACTTGAACCAAAGCTGAAGCTGATCACGAGAAAACCGATCGTTGCATCAGAACAAGAGCTGGAACATAACAACCGTGCCCGTTCAGCGAAGCTCCGAATTGCAGAAAAAAAGTAAAACGACACCATAGATGATGATAAAAAGGAGGTTTCTTATGAGTAATTTGGCTTACCAAAGAGAAGTGAAGCACCATCAAACAGAGCAGCAAGGCCAATCGGTTGTCATTAAAAGAAGAGGTTCTATCACACTTGGTGAAAAAATCTTACTTGTCATGTTTGTCATGGCTCTTATGTGCAGCTCGATTCTCATCATTTCTAAAGCTTTTGCTGTCTATCACGCCAATATCGAAGTGCAGAAGCTAGAACAGCAAGTATCTTTAGAATCGAAGAAGATCACTGAGCTACAAAAGGAAAAAGACTTGCTGAGTGAACCAGAAAGAATCATTGATGCCGCAAAAAAAGCAGGCTTAACTATTTCGAAAGATGTTAAGAAGGTCGATTAACATGGCGATGCCTAAAAAGAATAAAATGATGAACAGAGGCGCGGCAATTGCGAGTATTTGCTTCGCCCTGTTTTTCTTTATCATCCTAGCACGTTTTATCTATATTCAAATTACAGGAACGGTTGATGGACAAGTATTAGCTGCCAAGGCAAATGAACAATATCAATCGAAGAAAACACTTGAAGCAAAAAGAGGATCTATTTTAGACCGGAATGGAAATGTGATCGCTGAGGATACATCTGTGTATAAGCTCATTGCAGTCATGAGCAAGAAAATGACAGTGGACCCTAAGCATCCAATGCATGTCGTCGATAAAGAAAAGACGGCAAAAGAGCTCTCGAAAGTCATCGATATGAGTGAAAGCGAAATTTTAAAGCGTCTCAATACAAAAGATGCATTCCAAGTGGAGTTTGGTAAAGCGGGGAAGGATATTAGTTTTTCAACGAAGGAAAAAATTGAAAAGCTAAAGCTTCCAGGTGTTGCTTTTGAAAAAGACACGAAGCGATATTATCCTAACGGCATGTTTGCTTCTAACCTCATCGGTTATGCCAGATTAAATGAGGCGACAAAGGACATGTCAGGTGCAATGGGACTTGAGAAGGCACTGAACAAATTTTTAAAAGAAAAAGACGGCTATGTGACATATAACAGTGACAGAAGCGGATGGGCATTGCCGAATAGTAAAGAAGACATTGTCGCCCCGAAAGACGGGAAAAATGTCACGCTGACCATCGATCAGAAAATTCAAGCGTTTCTTGAAGAAAGTATGACGCAGGTTGCCAAAAAGTATAAGCCGAAGAAAATCATTGCCACAGTCGTTGATCCGAAAACTGGGAAGGTTCTCGCGATGGGGCAACGGCCAAGCTTTAATTTAAATGAACTAGACATTACGAATTATAACAATGATGTGATTTCATATGCGTTTGAACCAGGTTCAACGATGAAGATCTTTACCCTCGCTGCGGCGATCCAAGAAGGGGTCTACCAAGGCAATGACAAATATCAATCTGGTACTTATAAAGTAGGCGGCGGACTTGTCCGAGACCACAACAACGGAAATGGCTGGGGGAAAATTGACTTTCATCAAGGAGTTCTTCGCTCGTCAAATGTGGCCTTTGCAAAGCTGGCAAAAGAAAAACTAGGCTTCACACGATACGAACAATATTTGCAGAAGTTCCATTTCTATGACAAAACGGGGATTGACTTGCCGAACGAAGCGTCTAGTAAAATCAATTATAGATATGAATATGACAAAGCATCGACAGCTTATGGTCAAGCATCAGCCATCACACCGATTCAACAAATCGAAGCAGCCACTGCGATAGCAAACGGCGGAACAATGATGAAGCCATATGTCATTGACCATATTACAGACCCGAACACAAACAAAACGATTTTGCAGCACGAACCAACAGCGGCAGGAAAACCGATTTCATCTGATACAGCGAAGCAAGTTCGTGACATTTTAGGTGAGGTTGTTTCCTCGAAAATTGGAACAGGTCAGCCTTATCAAATCAAAGGCTTCGACGTTGCTGGAAAAACAGGAACGGGACAAATTGGCGGTGCCGGCGGTTACCTCCAAGGAAGAAACGATTACGTCTTTTCATTTATGGGAATGGCGCCAAAAGATGATCCGAAGCTACTTGTTTATGTGGCTGTCCAGCAGCCGCAGCTGTCTGAAACAGAAACGGGGTCAGCTCCGGTTTCTCAAATCTTTAACCCTGTCATGAAAAATAGTTTGCTATATTTAAATATTGCACCAACAAAAACAGACGATAAGAAATCAGGCGAACAAAAAGTGAAACAAGAAACGATGCCTTCATTCCTGGATTTAGAAGTGAAGCAGGCAGAAACAGAAGTCAAAAATAAACACTTAACACCTGTTGTCATCGGCGACGGTCTGTCCATTAAACGCCAGTGGCCGAGTGCGGGCTCTGAATTCTCTGAAAGCCAGAAAGTCTTCTTGAAAACAGCAGGGAAAACCATTAAGATGCCTGATATGACAGGCTGGTCCAGAAGAGAAGTCCTTCAATATGCTTCGATTGCCGGTGTGCATATAGAAACAAATGGACAAGGCTATGCTGTGAAACAAAGTGTCAAAAGTGGAGCGGAGATTTCAGACAAAGTCGTCACTGTGACATTTAAAAGCCCAAATTAACTGTAAACCTAGCAAATCACTTGCTAGGTTTTTTCTTTTGCTCCAGCAGAATATCACGGTGCGTTCTACAAAAGGACGGGCCTGCATATGATGAAAACAAGCCATATGTAAGGAGTGAACCGGGCGTGCGAGTGTCGAGTGTAACAGTGAGAAAACGATTGCTTTTCGTGCTGCTGTTTGGGGTGATCATTTTTTTCATCATAGATACTAGATTAGGATATGTGCAGTTTATTATGGGTGAGAAGCTGACAAGCTTAGCAAAAGATTCATGGAGCCGAAACCTCCCATTCGAACCAGAACGAGGAGATATTTTGGACCGGAATGGGGTAGAGCTTGCGACGAACAAAAGTGCTCCATCTATTTTGGTCGTCCCTCGGCAAATTAAAGATCCCGCAGAAACAAGCAAGAAATTGGCAGCTGTGCTGAATATGTCTGAAGAAAAAGCGTACAAGCACGTCACGAAAAAAACATCAATTGAACGAATTTCTCCTGAGGGCAGAAAGGTATCACATGAAAAAGCAAAAGAAGTAAGAGAGCTTGATTTAGAAGGCGTGTATGTAGCAGAAGACAGCATCAGACATTATCCGTTTGGCAGCTTTCTTTCACATGTACTCGGCTTTGCTGGAATCGATAATCAAGGCTTACTTGGACTTGAAGCCTACTATGACGATGACCTAAAAGGCGAAAAAGGGTCTGTGAAGTTTTATTCTGATGCAAAAGGGCAGAAAATGCCAGATGAAGCAGACGATTATACACCGCCTAAAGATGGTCTTGATATGAAATTAACAGTCGATGCAAAAGTACAAACCATCATAGAACGGGAATTAGACAACGCGCAGGCAAAGTATAATCCAGATGGTATGATTGCGATTGCGATGAATCCGAAAAATGGTGAAGTGCTAGGAATGTCAAGCAGACCAGATTTTGATCCAGCTGACTATCAATCAGTTGACTCAAAAGTGTTTAACCGAAATCTTCCGGTGTGGAGCACATATGAGCCGGGTTCGACATTTAAAATTATTACACTTGCAGCAGCATTAGAAGAGAAGAAAGTGAATTTAAAACGCGATTCATTTTTTGACAGCGGATCTGTGACAGTTGATGGTGCAAGACTCAGGTGCTGGAAAAAAGGCGGGCACGGATCACAGTCATTCTTGGAAGTAGTTCAAAATTCCTGTAACCCCGGCTTTGTAGAGCTAGGAGACCGTCTTGGTAAAGAAAAATTATTTTCTTATATCAAAAATTTCGGATTTGGCCAAAAAACCGGAATTGACCTTCAAGGAGAAGGACGGGGCATTTTGTTCCCGCTTGATCGTGTAGGTCCTGTAGAGCAGGCGACCACCGCCTTTGGTCAAGGCGTATCTGTTACGCCAATTCAGCAAGTAGCTGCAGTAGCAGCTGCAGTAAATGGCGGGACACTTTACACGCCTTATATTGCAAAAGAATGGATAGATCCAATCACAAAAGAGGTTGTGAAAAAGCAATCACCGATTGCCAAAAAGAAAGTGATTTCAGCAGAGACATCTAAAGAAATCAGGTATGCACTTGAAAGTGTAGTCGCTCAAGGAACTGGCCGAAATGCATTTGTTGAAGGGTATCGGGTTGGCGGAAAAACAGGAACAGCACAGAAGGTAAAGGACGGAAAGTATATGGAGAATAACCACATTGTGTCGTTTATCGGATTTGCGCCTGCAGATGACCCAAGTATCGTAGTCTATGTAGCTGTGGATAACCCAAAAGGCACCATTCAATTTGGTGGTACCGTTGCCGCACCAATTGTTGGTCATATTATGCGAGATAGCCTGCCTGAGATGGGTGTGAAAAAAAGAAAAGGCCAAATTGAAAAGAAGTATCAGTGGCTGGACACAAAAACCATTGAAGTACCGAATCTTGTAGGAGGATCTGTTTCAGATCTTGAATCCCTCTTGATCAACCTAAAGATCGATGCCTCAGGAACTGGCAGTAAAGTAGTGAAGCAATCACCTGCTGCTGGGACAAAGGTCAAAGAAGGCTCCACGATCAGATTATACTTAAACGATGAATAATAAAGAATGAACAGAGGGTAGCCGCACTCATTTGGCTGCCTCTTTTTGTTGAAAGAGAAGGCCAGTTTGAAAAAAAGAGTCCAAAGTGTGTTTTTTCCAACAGAAACTTAAGGAATACGCTGGATGTATCCTTTTTTTTACGATAAAATATAGACTGTGTGTTTTTTTCACAAGACATGCACGTGAACGAATTTGAGAGGTTTGATATGAAAATGAAATTACAAGAACTGCTTACATACTTTAAAAGTGAAAACAACGAATTGATAAACGAAAATCCTGATATCACTTCCATTGAAATGGATTCAAGAGAGGTGAAAAAGGGAAGCCTTTTTGTCTGTATAAAAGGCTATACAGTAGATGGACACGATTATGCTGAAAAAGCGGTGAAAAGCGGGGCTGCTGCCATTGTAGCAGAACACCCTCTTAACATAACAGAGGTACCAGTCATTATTGTGAAACACTCTCAAAGAGCACTTGCAAGAATAGCTGATGCGTTTTATGAACAGCCCACTCATAAGCTGAATCTCATCGGGATCACAGGCACAAACGGAAAAACCTCAACAACACACATGATCGAACAAATGATGAGAAAAGCCGAGAAGAAAACAGGCTTAATCGGTACGATGTATATGAAGGTGAATGATGACATTCTCGACGTGAAAAACACCACACCTGAAAGTGTCACACTTCAAAAAACGTTTAAACAGATGCTTGATCAAGATGTAGACACAGCCATCATGGAAGTATCATCACATGCCCTCCATCTTGGCAGGGTGCATGGATGTGATTATGATATTGCTGTTTTCACAAATCTTACGCAGGACCATCTTGACTACCACAACACAATGGAAGAATATAAACATGCGAAAAGCTTGCTGTTTTCTCAGCTCGGAAGTGCCTTTCATCACAATAAACCGAAGCATGCGATTTTAAATGCAGATGATGAGGCTTCGAGTTATTTTGAAAAAGTCACAGCTGCTGAAGTCATGACGTATGCCCTAGAGCGAAAAGCAGATGTCATGGCAAAAAATATTCAAATCATGCCGAAGGGAACTCAATTTGATTTGGTCACTCCAATCGGCACCAAGAAAGTGACGGTTGCCCTTGTCGGAAAGTTCAATGTGTATAATATCCTCGCAGCTGTATCAGTTGGGATCGTATCTGGCTTAACATTTGAGACGATCGTGAGTGCGATTGAAGAGCTGGAAGGAGTCAAGGGCAGATTTGAACTTGTAAACTGCGATCAAGACTTCCCTGTCATCGTCGATTACGCACATACACCTGATAGTTTAGAAAATGTCCTCACAACATGTAAAGAATTAACAGAGGGCAAAATTTTCTGCGTGATTGGCTGCGGCGGAGACCGTGATAAAACAAAGCGTCCTCAAATGGCTCAAATCGCTGTGAAATATGCAGATGAACCTGTATTTACATCAGACAACCCAAGAAGCGAAGATCCTTCAGCCATTTTAAAAGATATGGAAAACGGGGTACCAGACGCATATTATCATAGCTTTGTGAATCGAAAACAAGCGATCTTCTTTGCCATTGCCAATGCGAAAAAAGGCGATACAGTCTTAATAGCCGGTAAAGGCCATGAGACCTATCAAATTATTGACGATCAAGTCTATGACTTTGATGATGCAAAGGTTGCTATTGACGCTATTTTAGATCTAAACAAATCTTAAAATGATGAAAAGAGTGTAATGAAATGAAGCATTTTGTACAAAAACAACATACGAAGAACGCGAATGAATACCATAATAATGAATGCAATTTTCTGATGGAAAACGGCTTTGGAAATTCGGAAGGAGTAAAGAACGATGCTTGAACAGGTGATATTGTTTACAATCATAATGGGATTTTTAATCAGTGTTCTTTTATCCCCGATTTTTATACCGTTTTTAAGAAGACTAAAATTTGGTCAAAGTATTAGAGAAGAGGGCCCGCAGTCTCACCAAAAGAAATCTGGGACGCCGACAATGGGCGGCATCATGATTATCTTTTCTATCACTATTACAACAATTGTGATGATCAACAAATTTTCTGAGATTAGTCCAGAAATGTTTTTACTGTTATTTGTCACACTTGGTTACGGCCTATTAGGATTTTTAGATGATTATATTAAAGTAGCGATGAAACGAAATCTTGGATTAACATCGAAACAGAAATTAATCGGTCAAATTGTGATCGCTGTGATCTTTTATGCAGTTTTCCATTATTATCAGTTTGCAACGACGATTCGCATTCCAGGAACAGACGTCAGCTTTGATTTAGGATGGGCTTACTTTATCCTTGTTGTTTTCATGCTTGTCGGAGGTTCTAATGCCGTAAACTTAACAGATGGACTGGATGGCCTCTTATCTGGAACCGCTGCTATTGCTTTCGGAGCATTTGCTATACTGGCTTGGAATCAATCCCAGTATGATGTAGCGATCTTTTCAGTAGCTGTTGCAGGAGCCGTTCTTGGCTTCCTTGTGTTTAACGCACATCCTGCAAAAGTATTTATGGGTGATACAGGTTCTCTAGCATTAGGCGGAGCCATTGTAGCAATTGCGATTTTAACGAAGCTTGAAATTTTACTTGTCATTATTGGTGGAGTATTTGTTGTTGAGACGTTATCCGTTATTCTTCAAGTCATCTCCTTTAAAACAACCGGCAAAAGAATCTTTAAGATGAGTCCGCTTCATCACCACTATGAGTTAGTTGGCTGGTCAGAGTGGAGAGTAGTTGTCACCTTCTGGACAGCTGGTTTATTACTTGCTGTTTTAGGAATTTACATCGAGGTGTGGTTATAATTGAATAAGATGCAAATGTTAAAAAACGAACATGTACTAGTATTAGGTCTTGCTAAAAGCGGATATGCGGCAGCTTCAATTCTTCATGAACATGGAGTAAATGTGACGGTAAATGATCAAAAACCGTTTGAAGAAAATGAACCTGCTCAGCTACTTTCTGAAAAGGGGATTGATGTCATTTGTGGCAGTCATCCTCTTCGTATATTCGAAGATAAAGACATTACAATTTTAATTAAAAATCCAGGCATTCCATATGAAAATGTGATGGTTCAAGAAGCGCTTCGCCGCCAAATTCCAGTTTGGACGGAAATAGAATTAGCGTATCATTTAACCTCATCTCCTTTTATTGGGATTACTGGATCGAATGGAAAAACCACTACCACGACATTGATTTATGAAATGCTGAAACAAGACAGCCAAAAAACATTAGTGGCGGGTAATATTGGAACAGTTGCCAGTGAAGTCGCTGCAAATGCAGCTGGCGATGAGTGGATCGTAACAGAACTCTCTTCTTTTCAGTTAATGGGAACAGTTGAATTTAGACCTAAAATCAGCTTAATATTAAATATTTTTGATGCACATTTAGATTATCACCACACTCGTGATGAATATGAAAAAGCAAAGCAGAAAGTATTCGCACATCAACAAGAAGATGACATCGCTGTAATTAACCTAGATGATCCTTCCGTTGTAAAACTAGCAGAAGGTTCAAAAGCAAAAAAAGTGTTTTTCTCAGTGAAAGAGCCAGTAGAACATGGTGCGTTTATTCAACATGGTGCAATTTACTACATGAATGAACATATCATTGATGTAAAGGATGTTGTCCTTCCTGGTGAGCATAATCAAGAAAACATTCTGGCAGCTATTTGTGTTGTAAAAAATGCAGGCTGCTCAAATGAAGCGATCACACGCGTACTCACCACATTTGGTGGGGTGAAGCATCGTCTGCAATTTGTAGATACAATTCAGAGTCGGAAATTTTATAACGATAGCAAGGCGACCAATATACTGGCAACAACTAAAGCATTGTCAGCCTTCGAACAACCGACTATTTTATTAGCAGGTGGACTTGATCGAGGCAATGAATTTGATGAGTTGAAACCTTTTATGAAACATGTCAAAGGAATTATCACATTTGGTGAGACTGCACCTAAGTTTGTGAAGCTTGGTGAAGAGCTTGGAATACATCACGTAAAACATGTCGATAATGTTGAACAAGCAGTACCTGCGGCGTTTAACATATCTGAAGAAGAAGACGTGATTTTATTATCTCCGGCTTGTGCAAGCTGGGATCAACATAAAACATTTGAAGAACGTGGAGACATGTTTGTAAACGCCGTGCATATGCTTAAATAAGGGCTTGTCTCTCATATGACTGACAGCCCAAATGAAATTATGCTTGGGGTGTCGGTCTCTTGACGAATAAGAAAACTTCTCCGGATTTTTTGCTTGTTGTCATTACGTTACTTTTATTGACGATTGGTTTAATTATGGTGTACAGCGCTAGTGCTGTGTGGGCATCGTATAAATTTGATGATTCGTTTTATTTTGCAAAAAGACAGCTGTTGTTTGCCGGAATCGGAGTTATCGCAATGTTTTTCATTATGCGAGTCGATTATTGGACGTGGCGGACTTGGTCAAAGATATTGATTGCTGTTTGTTTTCTCCTTTTGCTGCTTGTACTTATTCCTGGTATCGGTATGGAGAGAAATGGATCAAGAAGCTGGATCGGTGTCGGAGCGTTTAGTATTCAGCCCTCTGAATTCATGAAGCTTGCGATGATTGCGTTTCTTGCAAAATTCTTATCTGAAAAGCAAAAAAATATCACATCCTTTCGAAAAGGTTTTGCCCCAGCTTTAGGCATTGTATTTTCTGCATTTGCCATCATCATGCTTCAACCGGATCTGGGAACAGGAACGGTGATGGTTGGAACCTGTATTATTATGATATTTGTTTCAGGTGCGAGAATTGCTCACTTTATATTTCTCGGTCTTATAGGGCTCAGCGGATTTGCTGCACTTGTCTTATCAGCACCCTACCGAATAAAACGAATTACATCTTATTTAAATCCTTGGGAAGATCCACTAGGCAGTGGGTTTCAAATTATTCAGTCCTTATACGCTGTTGGTCCAGGTGGTCTGTTCGGAATGGGACTTGGTCAAAGTAGACAAAAATTCTTCTATTTACCTGAGCCCCAAACGGACTTCATCTTTGCGATATTGTCTGAAGAGCTTGGCTTTATAGGGGGATCACTCATTTTACTCCTCTTTAGTGTTCTATTATGGAGAGGCATACGAATAGCACTTGGAGCCCCGGACTTATATGGGAGTTTCCTAGCAGTTGGTATTATTTCAATGGTTGCCATTCAAGTAATGATTAACATCGCAGTTGTCACTGGACTTATTCCTGTGACAGGTATCACGCTCCCATTCCTTAGTTATGGCGGCTCATCATTGACATTAATGCTGATGGCGATTGGCGTACTTTTGAATGTCAGCAGGTACGCAAGATATTAGCGTGCTGAAGCTAATGAAACCATGTTGACGTTTATTTTGCAAAAGTATAAAAAAATGATTTGAAGAGTGAAAATGACAGTTTTTGTTTCGAAAACGTTTATTTTGACTCTTCTTTACAGGTTTTAATGGAGCCCTGTTGTTTAAAACAGGGTTTATACTTTGTTCAGAGCAGAAAAAAATTGAGGGGAAATGGTATAATGCGTATAGTAATCAGTGGAGGCGGAACAGGCGGACATATTTATCCGGCCTTAGCCTTTATTAAAGAAGTGAAAAGACTGCATCCTGATGTGGAATTTTTATATATCGGTACTGAAAATGGACTTGAAAAGAAAATTGTAGAAAGAGAAAATATCCCTTTCAAGGCAATAGAAATTTCAGGTTTTAAACGAAAGCTTTCCTTTGATAACGTCAAAACGGTGATGAGATTTTTAAAAGGCGTTCAAAAAAGCAAATCTTACTTAAAAGAATTCAAGCCTGATGCGGTTATTGGAACAGGCGGTTATGTGTGTGGGCCTGTTGTTTATGCGGCTTCTAAGCTGAAGATCCCGACCATTATACACGAACAAAACAGCCTGCCTGGTATTACAAATAAGTTCCTAGCGAGATATGTTAATAGGGTAGCCATATGCTTTGATGAGGCAAAGGCACATTTTCCTTCTGAAAAGGTTGTATTTACGGGAAACCCTAGAGCCTCTGAAGTCGTCTCTATAAAAGAGGGGAAATCTCTTAAAGAATTCGGGCTCGATGAAAAGAAAAAAACGGTTCTTATTTTCGGCGGGAGTCGAGGTGCTGCTCCTATCAATAGAGCAGTGATCGAAATGCAAGATGATTTAAAGGCTAAAAACTACCAGCTTTTATATATCACAGGTGAGGTTCATTATGAAAAAGTGTTGAATGAACTAAAGGAAAAAGGTGCAGCACCTAATATGATCACCAAACCTTTCTTGCATCAAATGCCAGAGTACCTGAAATCGATCGATGTGATTGTTGCAAGAGCAGGAGCTACAACAATTGCTGAAGTAACGGCTCTTGGAATCCCAACCATTTTTATTCCGAGCCCATACGTGACGGCAAATCATCAGGAAATCAATGCAAGATCACTTGAAAAACATGATGCTGCGATTGTTTTAAGAGAATCAGAGCTTTCAGGGGATCGTTTGCTGCATGCCATTGATGAAATTGCTGGTAATGAAGAAAAACTCAACCAAATGAGCCGTTTAACGAAAGAACTCGGAGTACCAGATGCGGCTACACGTTTATATAATGTGTTAAAAGAAATAACGACTACATGATGGAATGATATTAGGTAAGGCGGAGGGTAATATGGAGAACTTGAAGAATGAATTATTAGAAGCGCAAGTTGGTAAAGTACTTGAAAATGAGCCGCTTGCAAATCATACAACAATGAAAATAGGCGGACCAGCAGATCTTTTGATCATCCCAAAAGATATCGATGCAGTGAAAACGATCATGGATCATGTGAAAAAACACCATACGAATTGGACGGTCATTGGAAGAGGATCTAATTTACTTGTCCTTGATAAGGGAATTCGAGGAGTTGTCCTAAAGCTAGGTGCTGGACTGGATCACCTAACTGTAAATGATGAAGAAATTACAGTAGGCGGCGGCTACTCTGTCGTAAGGCTCGCGACATCACTTAGTAAACAGGGTCTTTCAGGACTGGAATTCGCAGCTGGTATTCCGGGATCTATTGGAGGCGCTGTTTATATGAACGCAGGTGCACATGGATCTGATATCAGTAAGATTCTTGTGAAAGCCAGAATCTTATTTGCAGATGGAAGCATCGAGTGGCTCACAAATGAACAAATGAATTTTAGCTATCGAACGTCAGTCCTACAAAAGGAACGACCTGGCATTGTTCTAGAAGCTGTGTTTAAGCTCAAGCAGGATGACCGCGAAAAAATCACAAAGAAGATGCAGCAAAATAAAGATTATCGTAAAGAAACTCAACCTTATAACCGGCCATGTGCTGGCAGTATTTTTCGAAATCCGCTGCCTGAATATGCAGGACAGCTTGTAGAAAAAGCGAATTTAAAAGGATACCAAATCGGCGGAGCTAGAATTTCTGATATGCACGGCAACTTTATTGTCAACGCTGGTGGAGCGACTGCTCAAGACGTGCTGGACTTAATTCAGTTCATCCAAAAGAAAATTAAAGAAGACTACAACGTAGAGATGCATACAGAAGTAGAAATTATCGGTGAAGAAAATTAACAGCTAGTTTTTATGAATGATGGCATCTGAGGAAAACAAACGGCATGAAAGAATGCCGTTTGTTTTCTCATCAAAATGATGACCCAAAGGTGTGGACAAGCAGCTTTGAATGAGGTGAAGAGTATATATGCGGCCTGATCATGAAAATGAAAAGATCGTCAATATAGAAGAGCGAATTCCTAAAATTAAAGAACAAAGGAAGCAAAAAGCGAATCGGAGACTGATCTCTTTTATACTACTGTTTTTTATCATGGTTTTAATTATTATTTATTTGCAGACACCTATCAGCAAAATTTCTTCTTTAACCATCACAGGTAACGAGCATGTCTCAACAAAACAGCTTGTTAAACTTTCACAAATTAAAGAAGGCGAAACAGAGTTTTGGAATTTAAATAAAGATTTAACAGCAGATCATATGAAACAAAATAAATTGATTAAAAGTGTCAGTATCAAAAAGCATTTCCCAAATAAAGTGAGTATTGCTGTCAAAGAATATGCAAATATTGCGTATCTTCAAAAGGGAAATCTATATTATGAGCTTCTTGAAAATGGGACCGCTTTACCAGAAGAAGTGACACCGAGTCATGCAGGACCTATTTTTGTCGATTGGGACAATAAGGAGAAGCTGAAGCAAACTGTTAAATCTTTAAATCAACTGCCAGCCTCTATTCAGGAACTCATCTCAGAAATATATTATGTGCCGACCAATTCAAACAAGTGGCTAGTTAAATTTTATATGAATGACGGAAACACTGTGATTGCATCAATTAAAACATTCGGTGATAAAATGAAAACCTATCCAGCCATTGTAAAAGAACTTTCATCATCTGAAAAAGGCACAATCCATATGGAAGTCGCTACGTATTTCGAAGCGTTTAAATCTAAGAAAAAGGAAGATGAGCGTTGAGAGGCAAAACAGTTATATTCTCGATTGTCATGCTTGTTCTTGGTTTTCTGATTTCTTTTTCATACCAATATACAAAGCAGCATCAGGCAGATGTCATTCGAACAGAGCAATGGAAAAAAGAATACTCTCTGAAAAGTCAGCTCACAACGCAAGAAAAGGCGAATCAGAAACTCGAAAAAGAATTATATAGTCTTCAATCAAAGGTACAAGCAACGGAGTCCAATTTGAAAAATGAAAAAGAGCAATATTTTAATGTGCTGGAAGATGTTGAGAAATACAGAATGTTTACAGGAGAGATCGGTGTAAAAGGAAAAGGGGTAAAAGTGTCTCTTGAAGATGCATCTTATATCCCGAGTGGACAAAATGTTAATAATTACATTGTGCATGAGAGCCACATTTTTCATGTGATAAACGAACTATTTATATCAGGGGCTTCTGCTGTATCTATTAATGGGCAAAGAATCACACACCAATCATACATACATTGTAACGGTCCAGTTGTCACAGTAGATGGTGTTCAGCATCCAGCACCATTTGTCATATCTGCTATTGGTGATCCTGCTGTGTTAATACCCGCTTTAAATATTGCAGGGGGAGTGGTCGATCAGCTGACAAGTGATCACATTTCAATGACGATCGAGAAAACGGATATTCGTATGAACCCTCTTTTAAGAAACAAAGATTAAAAGTGAAAAGGTGAGTGGTGTTGAGGAAAAAGAAGCCTTTACTTAGTTTAACAGCTTTAATGATCATATTTGGCATCATGGTCTCCATCCAATTTAATTCCTTACAAAAGCCCAAAGTTCGTGATACTCGTGATGTGTGGGAACTGAGAGAGGATTTATCTGCATCTAAAAGTAAGGAATTGGATTTGCTCAAAGAAATTGATAAATACGACGAGATGCTAAAAAAATATGGTCTTCAAGGAGACCGATCAAAAGAAGCACAATTAACAAAAACATTAAAGGATTTAAAAGAAAAGGCTGGTTTTACAGAAGTGGAAGGGGAGGGGATTGAAATTGAAATATCTCAGCTTTTTTCCAAGGACCTTACCGGAGAAGAAGTGAAAAATATCCCACCTGATCTTCTGAAAAAGTTAATGAATGAAGCCAATATGTTTGGGGCAAAACATATTTCCATCAATGATCGCCGTGTCATTAATACAAGTGTGATTCGAGATATTAATGGCACGACAAAAATGGATGGCTACAGCTTAGATAGTGATGAAGTCACCATTAAAATGATTAGTGAGCAGGCCGACAAATTATACAGCCGTTTAAATGTATCAGATATTGGTGATTTGTTTGCTCAGGAAAACTTCAGCTTGAGTATGAGCCAGCCGAAGAAAAAAATCCACTTAAAAGCATATGACGGTGCAATTCAAGTAAACGAATTGAAGCCTCTTGACGATGTAAAGGAGGGAAAATCTTAATGTGGCTTCCTGTACTTGGCTTAATCATAGGAGTTGCGATCGGTTTCTTAACTAATTTTACGATACCGAATGAGTATTCTAATTATCTTTCCCTCGCTGTACTTGCTGCGCTTGATACATTGATTGGTGGAATCCGGGCACATCTGCAAGGGGCATACGATGAACTAGTGTTTGTATCAGGCTTCTTCTTTAATATTATACTGGCAATAAGTTTAGCTTTTCTGGGCGTCCATCTTGGTGTAGACTTATACTTAGTCGGAATGTTTGCATTCGGCGTTAGATTGTTTCAAAATATAGCAGTTATTAGAAGAATTCTCCTAACAAAATGGACAATTTCTAGAGAAAAAAAGAAAAAAAGTCAGTCATAAAAAAGGATATACATATGATGTAACGAATATTTTCAGTAATCCTAATAAAAAATGTTGATTTTTTAAGTTTTGTTACACACTTGTAAAAACACATTCATTGTATTGTTGTTCAGCAAATAATAGAATAGAAAGTATTGATATGTGAGGAGGTGCCATAGAATGAACAACAATGAAATTTACGTCAGCCTTGACATCGGTACATCCAATATAAAAGTCATCGTCGGAGAAATGGCGGATGATTCGCTTAACATTATAGGTGTTGGAAATGTCCCTTCAGAGGGGTTAAAAAAAGGATCGATTGTTGATATAGATGAGACAGTTCATTCTATTAGACAAGCATTTGAACAGGCTGAGAGAATGGTAGGTTTTCCTTTACAAAAGGCGATTGTCGGAATTAACGGAAACCACATTCATATTCAGAATACGAGCGGCGTAGTCGCAGTATCTAGTGAAAACAAAGAAATACATGCTGAAGATGTGAGACGTGTCTTAGATGCTGCACAAGTAGTATCTATTCCTCAAGAACATCTCGTCGTAGACGTGATTCCGAGACAATTTATCGTCGACGGAAGAGATGAGATCACAGATCCGAAAAAAATGCTTGGTGTTCGGCTAGAGGTGGAAGGATCGTTAATTACAGGTTCTAAAACGATTCTACATAACTGGCTCCGATGTGTAGAAAGAGCTGGAATTGAAATACTGGATATATGCTTGCAGCCACTCGCATCGGGCTCGGCAGCATTATCGAAAGATGAAAAAAATCTTGGGGTAGCTCTTGTCGATATTGGCGGCGGATCTACAACGATTTCCGTATTTGAAAACGGGCATCTCTATTCTACTCACAGTATCCCTTTGGGCGGAGAGAACATAACAAAAGATTTGTCTATAGGACTTAGAACTTCCACTGAAGAAGCTGAACGAATCAAAAAACAATTTGGGCATGCGTTTTATGATGAGGCATCGACTGAGGAGACATTTGAAGTTTCTGTGATCGGTACTGATCAAAAACAAACGTATACACAAATTGATGCGGCTAACATTATTGAAGCGCGGCTGGAAGAAATCCTGCTCTTTGTGGCAGAGGAATTAAGAAATATGGGTGTCCATGATTTGCCTGGTGGATTCGTTCTAACAGGTGGACAGGCAGCCATTCCAGGTATCCTTTCTCTTGCACAAACAGTCTTGCAAAACAATGTCAGGATTGCAAG
Source organism: Bacillus sp. FSL K6-1145 (assembly GCF_038003425.1). Taxonomy (NCBI): domain Bacteria; kingdom Bacillati; phylum Bacillota; class Bacilli; order Caryophanales; family Bacillaceae; genus Bacillus; species Bacillus sp. FSL K6-1145. Next base: position 1,464,457 of record NZ_JBBOPC010000001.1, read on the forward strand.
TCCGAATTATATCGGGGTGAGAGAGCCTCAATATATGACAGGAGTGGGTCTGATCCACTTTGCTTATCGCAATGCAAAGATTCAGGGCAGACAAGTTGGATTCCAAATGCCAGATGAGGCGTTTCATGAAGTAGGCGCATCCATGGAGCCGGTTTCTTCTGCACCACAAGTGAAAGAAGCGCAGCCAAGACCGAAAGTAAAACAACAAGCACAACAAGAGACAAATAAAAAACCGGGCAAAATGAAAAAACTATTTAATATGTTCTGGGAATAGAATTAGATTTTCGACGGATTAGGAGGATTCAGCATGTTGGAGTTTGAAACAAATATAGACGGCCTAGCATCAATTAAAGTAATCGGAGTAGGTGGCGGCGGGAATAACGCTGTCAACCGAATGATTGAAAATGACGTACAAGGTGTCGATTTTATTGCAGTCAATACTGATGCACAGGCGTTAAATCTATCAAAAGCAGAAACTAAAATGCAAATCGGTGCTAAGCTGACAAGAGGGCTTGGAGCAGGTGCGAATCCTGAAGTCGGTAAAAAAGCTGCTGAGGAAAGCAAAGAGCAGATTGAAGAAGTATTAAAAGGCGCAGACATGGTCTTCGTTACAGCTGGTATGGGCGGTGGAACTGGTACGGGTGCTGCACCTGTCATTGCAAAAATCGCAAAAGATTCTGGTGCATTGACAGTTGGAGTTGTGACTCGTCCTTTCACATTTGAAGGAAGAAAGCGTCAGCTTCAAGCAGTTGAAGGAATTGCTTCTATGAAAGAAGCCGTTGACACATTAATCGTGATTCCAAACGATCGCTTGCTGGAAATTGTTGATAAAAACACGCCAATGCTGGAAGCATTCCGCGCGGCAGATAACGTGCTTAGACAAGGTGTTCAAGGGATTTCAGATTTAATTGCAACACCAGGTCTGATTAACCTTGACTTTGCTGACGTGAAAACCATCATGTCCAATAAAGGTTCAGCTCTTATGGGTATTGGTGTCGCAACAGGTGAAAACCGTGCTGCGGAAGCCGCGAAGAAAGCCATTTCCTCACCACTTCTAGAAACAGCAATCGATGGTGCTCAAGGTGTCATCATGAACATTACGGGTGGAACGAACCTAAGTCTTTATGAAGTGCAAGAAGCGGCGGATATTGTGGCTTCTGCATCTGACGAAGATGTAAACATGATTTTCGGGTCTGTCATCAATGATAACTTGAAGGATGAAATTGTGGTTACTGTGATCGCTACTGGATTTATTGAGCAAGAACCAGAAGTGACAAAATCACAAAGAAACCCATTAGGACAAGGATTAAAGCAAAATCAATCCATTCCTCAAAAACGTGAAGTAAAACGTGAAGAACATCAACAGCCATCATCTCAGCCAAGACAAAATACACAATCAAGTGATGATACGCTAGACATTCCAACGTTCTTACGCAACCGCAATAAACGCTAATCGAGTATAGCTTAACCCCTTCCATTGGAAGGGGTTTTTTTATGTCTCAACTTATAAGGGTTTCTAATCAAAAAGTCATAAATACGTGAAAGCTACTTCAATTTCCATATGTAATTTGACTTATGGTGTTTAAGAAAAAAGAATCATTTTTACTCCCTCTTACAAAAAACGACAAAATGATGAACTTTATTTGACTACATTAAATAGAACACCATGAATCTTGTCATGAACAACAGAAGGAAAGGAGTGGGACCTATACTCTGTTTGGACATTTGAGGAGGAGGGATTTGATTGAAATTGAAGTTTCGCAAGACCGCCGGCTATCGTTTGATGAGTCTTTTGGTGATTGGTACTTTAACGATGACAAGCTTTGGGACGGTTCAAGCAACATCGACTTCTACCTCATATCAGGAGGAAGCTGTCTCCTCTAAGACTACAAAAGCAAAGATCTCATCTAGATTAATGAAGCAGTTTCAGCAGGATGATCAGGTGACTTTTTTAATCAAAATGAAAGAGCAAACAAATACGCAAAATGTGGCGAAGGAAGCGGTGATCAAAGCCAAAAAACAGAAATTAACAGCGGCTAAAACGCAATACACAAAAAGATCAGCTGTCGTATCCGAATTAAGAGCAACGTCTGAAAAGACGCAGGAAGCGCTCCTTACGTATTTACAAAAGGAACAAAAGAAAAAGCAAGTGAAGGAGATTCATTCGTACTATATTGTGAATGGTTTAGCGGTGACGGGAACGAAAGAAGTCATGGAAAAGGTGGCTGCCTTTCCAGAAGTAGATCAAGTGCTGCCAAATGAAACCCGTCAAATTCACCGGCCAGTTGATTTGAAGACGAAGCAGAAAAAACAAATGAAAGCAGTAGATGGAGTCGAGTGGAACATTTCTCAAGTTCATGCTCCAGAAGCGTGGGCTTTAGGTTATGACGGTACTGGTACAGTTGTGGCAAGTATTGATACAGGAGTGGAATGGGATCATCCTGCTTTAAAGGAAAAATACCGCGGATTTGATCCAGCACATCCGAATGAACCAACTCATGAATTCAATTGGTACGATGCTACAACAGGATCTGAAGCGCCATATGATGATTTAGAGCATGGTACACATGTAACGGGAACGATGGTTGGCTCTGAGCCAGATGGAAAGAATCAAATCGGAGTCGCACCGGGCGCAAAATGGATTGCGGTGAAAGCTTTCTCAGAAGATGGTGGTACAGATGCTGATCTGCTTGACGCAGGTGAGTGGATTTTAGCACCAAAAGATGAGGCCGGCAACCCGCATCCAGAAAAGGCACCAGATGTTGTCAATAATTCTTGGGGAGGTGGGCCTGGCCTTGATGATTGGTATAAAGATGTCGTCAATACTTGGAGAGCGGCGGACATCTTCCCAGAGTTTTCAGCTGGCAATACCGATTTATTCAACCCTGGTGGTGAAGGATCCATTGCGAATCCTGCGAACTATCAAGAGGTCTTTGCAACGGGTGCTACGGATCAAGATAACAAATTGGGGTCTTTCTCGCTGCAAGGTCCGTCTCCATATGGTGTCATGAAACCAGACATTGCCGCCCCAGGGGTAAACATTCGTTCATCCATTCCTGGGAAAGGGTATGAGGATGGCTGGAATGGGACGTCGATGGCTGGTCCGCATGTCTCAGCTGTTGTGGCTCTTCTTCGCCAAGTACAGTCAGATCTTTCTGTTGAAGAGATTGAACAAATTCTGATTGATACAGCGAAGCCATTAACTGATCAGCAATTCACGGAATCCCCAAACAATGGCTATGGGGCAGGTTTAGTTGATGCAAGAGAGGCGATTACGGCATTAACAGATGGAATTGGCATGATCGAAGGACAGGTGACAAACGAAGATGTTCATTTAGGTGATATGAAAATAACAGATCAAGCCTTGCCTCAAAAAGATAAGGCGCTACACCCACATAAGAAGCCTGCGAACATAAAAGAATTGAAAAAGGAAAAAAATCTAGCTGCTCCGTCCATCAAAGCTCTTCCAATGAAAGCGGAAATTAGTGTTCTTGAAAGCGGCAAGTCAACGTACACAGATGAAGCGACAGGGAGATATCAGCTTCCTCACAGTGCAGGAAAATTCACAGTGAAAGCGGAAGCTTACGGATTTGAATCACGCACACAAACCGTCCATATTTCTTCAAATAAAACGGCAGAGGCGAATTTCGCCTTACAGCCACTAAAGAAACGAACGATATCTGGCACAATTGCCAACGAAACAACGGGTGAAAAGATAAAGGATGCCACGGTTTATCTTGTAGAGGATGCGAAAATTAAGCCGGTGAAAACAAATGAATCTGGCGAATTTTCTCTAGAGGCATTGAGCGGTGTCTATACCGTCAAAGTATTTGCCAAAGGATTTAAAGGATATTCTTTTACAGCAGATGTGACAGAAAAGCCAGTTGGGAAAAACATTCAGCTAGAGCCATTCATCGGCTTTGCTGGGGAAATTGGCTACGATGATGGAACAGCTGAAAATGCGAGAGCCTTCTATGATCCTGGCAATGGCTGGGCTGTGAAGTTTTCATTAGAAAAGGGGAAGAAACAAGCGCAACTCACAGGAGGGCTTTTCCGTTTCTGGTCAGCAGAGTGGCCAGCTCCTGGAGGGAATGAATTTGCAGTTGAAGTGTATGACGCTTCTGGGAAGAACGGAGCTCCAGGGGAGAAAATGGCAGGACCTCTAAAAGCAAAAGCGCTGCGTAATGGGGAATGGACAAAAGTAGATTTAGAAGATCAAGCCATCACGGTGGATGGAGATTTCTATCTTGTCTATATTCAAACGAAAAAGAATACGGAATCTCCAGGGCTTGCAACTGATGAGGATGGACCAAATGCTGAAAGAAGCTGGCAGCTGACAAGCGGTGCATTTTCTCCTTCTCCAAAAGAAGAGGGAAATTATATGATTCGTGCGCTTGTTGACTATGAAGCAGATGTGCCAGAGATTACATCTCCAAAGGCAGGCGTCATTACGAACAAAGATGAACTGGAGATTGAAGGCAAAGCCTCTCCTGGGCTTGATGTAGCGATCTATCAAAACGACGAAGAGATTGCCAAAGTGAAAGCAGATCAGTCAGGCGCCTTCAAAGAAAAGGTCACAGTTTCAAGTGGAGAGCATGTATTCACGGCTGCAACTGTTACGGATAAAGGTGCAACAAAACGATCTACACCAGTAAAGGTAATCATTGATCAAACAGCGCCAGCGCTCACTATCGATACACCGAAAAAAGGGGAAAAGACGAATAAAGAATCGCTCACTGTAGAAGGAAAGGTCACAGATGATCATCTTGATCAAGTCACCGTAAATGGAAAAAAGGCAACCATAAAAGAAGGGAAGTATTCCGTAAGAATACTGCTTGAGAACGGAGAAAATACGATCAAGGTCACAGCGAAAGATGCAGCAGGAAACAAAACGACTAAAAAAATCAAGATCGATGTTCAATACGAGGCACCTGAAATTTCTAAGCTGACTCCAGCAGAGAATGTCCATCTGGCATCAGGGGAGTCTGTTAAAATTTCATTTCACAGTAGAGAAAAGCTAGACACAACGTTTGTCATTCACATGCCGCTGACAAACGCGAGATCAAAGCTTCAAAATACTACAGAGCTGCCGCTTCGCGAAGTATCGAGCGGAACGTATGAAGGTTACTGGACTGCTACTTCTACCGCTAAAGCAAAAGGTGCGGTCATTGAAGTAATTGTGCGAGATGATTATGGAAATGTCACAAGACAAAAAGCTTCAGGTACATTAAACATCAATGAAAAGTAACTTAAACAAAAGACACGACTTCTTGGAGCGTGTCTTTTTTCTTTCAACAATTGTTTGAAGGCTTGTCCAGAAGAATATTCTCTCTCATTCCTCGACAAAAACAATAACAATCCACCAAAAGTTCTCTATCATCCCCAACAAGAATTGACAGACTTCCATCTCATGACTGTTTTATACTGGTACAAACAAGTGCAAGTACTGCTTTTGATTCTTTGTTTCAGATGAAAGGAGCAGAAGGTGGTCATTTATTTAGATGTGATTTGGCTGTTAAACTTTTGTTTTGATCTATTGCTTCTCTTACTCACTGCATTTATTCTCAAACGACAAGTAAAAAAAAGGCGATATATGTTAGGAGCTCTCATTGGATCGAGCATTGTTCTCTTGCTCTTTACACCATTTGCAATGGTTGTGTCACACCCTTTAGGCAAACTACTTTTTTCTGTCTTCATTGTTCTTGCAACCTTTGGTTTTCAAAGATTTCGTTCCTTTTTTCAAAATCTGTTTGCTTTTTACTTTGTAACATTTTTGATGGGAGGAGGCATGATTGGGGTTCATTCATTTTTGCAAACCAATACAGTGATTCAAGATGGCCTGCTGATTTCACAAAATGATGGCTTTGGTGATCCGATTAGCTGGCTTTTTGTTTTAACTGGGTTTCCTGCGATTTGGCTGTTTTCAAAGAAAAGATTAGGCGAGGTGGGTACGAAAAAAAGACAGGTTGATGAACAAGTGCTTGTGGAAATACACATTCATGGAGAGACCATCCGTTTAAAGGGACTCGTCGATTCTGGCAACCAGCTGTATGATCCTATGACAAAAACACCTGTCATGATCGTCCAGGCCGACCAGCTAACGGCCATTTGCGGAGAGCCATTTATAGAGCTCATGAAACAGTCTCATCCTGTTGAAGTCATGCAAAAGATCGATGATCAATTTCCTCTTCTTGATCGATTAAGACTTGTTCCATATCGAGCGGTCGGTCATGATCACGGCTTTCTACTATGCCTAAAACCAGATACAGTCTTCATTTATTCAAAGACGCATATGATTCAGCCTGCTAAGTGTTTTGTAGGGTTGAGTCTGAGCGGCTTATCGGCAGATCAGGAATTTCAATCCATCATTCATCCAGATATGTTAGACGGGAAAATCATCCAGGGGGTGTCGTAGTTTTTGGTGATGTCTTTTATCTTACGAGGTCAACTTGACATTTAGAAGGGAGAAGAAGATGAAAAAATTAAAATTTAAACTCACTTACTACTGGTATAAACTCCTCATGAAGCTAGGTCTAAAGAGTGATGAAATTTATTATATTGGTGGAAGTGAAGCGCTCCCGCCTCCATTATCAAAGGATGAAGAGCAGGAGCTGCTTGTCAAATTACCAAAGGGAGATCAAACCGCAAGAGCGATTCTGATTGAAAGAAATTTGCGTTTAGTCGTTTACATCGCAAGAAAATTTGAAAACACAGGTATTAATATTGAGGATTTAATCAGTATCGGAACCATTGGTCTGATCAAAGCAGTCAATACATTTAACCCAGAAAAAAAGATCAAGCTTGCAACATATGCTTCGAGATGTATTGAAAATGAGATTTTGATGTACTTACGTCGAAATAATAAAATCCGGTCAGAAGTTTCGTTTGATGAGCCGCTCAACATTGATTGGGACGGAAATGAACTGCTTTTATCAGACGTACTTGGAACAGATGATGATATTATCACACGCGATATTGAAGCAAATGTGGATAAAAAATTGCTGAAAAAAGCGCTCGAACAATTAAATGACCGCGAAAAGCAGATCATGGAACTAAGATTTGGCTTAATTGGTGGTGAGGAAAAAACCCAAAAAGATGTCGCTGACATGCTTGGGATTTCACAGTCTTATATTTCGAGGCTTGAAAAAAGAATTATTAAACGATTACAAAAAGAATTTAATAAAATGGTCTAAAAATTATTTTAAAAAAGCTCTGTCCCTGCACTGTCAAAGGAAACAACCTTTTTTTTCATGATTCTCGTCATCGCTCGTGCATATTTTTCCATCCCAAGGAGATACTGAACTTTGTACAACAGCTCCTGTAGGGAGGGAAAAAAGTGTCCAGAAATAAAGTGGAAATCTGCGGAGTCGACACCTCCAAGCTGCCTGTTCTGAAAAACGACGAGATGAGAAAATTGTTCAGACAGCTGCAAGATGAGGGTGACGATACAGCAAGAGAAAAGCTAGTCAATGGCAATTTACGGTTGGTTTTAAGTGTGATTCAGCGTTTTAACAACAGAGGCGAATATGTCGACGATCTCTTCCAAGTAGGCTGTATCGGATTAATGAAATCAATTGATAATTTTGATTTAAGCCACAATGTCAGATTTTCAACTTATGCGGTTCCTATGATCATAGGAGAAATCCGTCGATACTTGCGTGATAACAACCCGATTCGGGTGTCTCGCTCGCTAAGAGATATTGCCTATAAGGCACTTCAGGTCCGTGAGAGGCTGATTAGTGAGACAAGCAAGGAGCCAACAGCAGAAGACATTGCCAAAGTGCTGGAAGTGCCTCATGAGGAAATTGTCTTTGCCCTAGATGCAATTCAAGATCCTGTATCTTTGTTTGAACCGATCTATAATGACGGAGGAGATCCGATTTATGTGATGGATCAAATTAGTGATGAACGGAACAAAGACACACAATGGGTGGAAGAATTGGCCTTAAAAGAGGGCATGCGTAGGTTGAACGACAGGGAAAAAATGATTCTTCGCAAACGCTTCTTCCAGGGCAAAACGCAAATGGAAGTTGCCGAAGAGATCGGGATTTCTCAAGCACAAGTCTCTAGGCTTGAAAAAGCAGCCATTAAACAAATGAATAAAAACATCTTTTAAAGCCGCCGCTTCATGTGCGGCTTTTTTCATTCTTATGAGAGAACACTCCTCTAGTATTGACTCTGTTATTTTTTTCATTTAATCTGTTTTTAACAAATGTTATTTTAGATAGCATTTGTTAGGGAACACTTAAGCGGAAAGAAGGGTTATTATGACATTCCATGATGAAAGAAGGCTGCTCATTAAGGTTGCGCATATGTATTATGAAGAAGGCGCCACTCAATCTAACATTGCAGAAGCGGTTGGGGTTAGCCGTTCGCTCATATCGAAATATTTGGCAAAAGCACGTGAAGCAGGAATCGTGGAAATCATTATTCATGATGAAGTCAACCAACAGTATGGATCGTTAGAAAGAAAAATAGAACGTAAATATGGGCTCCGAGAAGTCGTCTGTGTGGAAACACTCAGCAAAGACACAACCAAAAGCCGAATCGGTGCCGCGGCGGCAAGCTTTTTATTAAAAGTGATGAAGGATGGACAAGTTATTGGGTTTTCCTCTGGGACAACGCTGCATGAGATGGCGAAAGCGGTTACGTCTGTTCAGCACTATCCATCCGTGACATTTGTTCCGCTTGTCGGAGGTGTGGGAAATGAAGATGTCGATATCCACGCCAACTATATTATTGCGAGATGCACAGAGGCGCTCAAATCTAAATGTGAGTTTTTACATGTACCTGTCATGCTTGATACGAAAGAAGCGAAAGATGTACTGATCCGGCAGCCGTCAATCAAAAAAGTGATTGAACTAGGAGAATCATCAAATATCGCGGTTGTCGGAATTGGTGGTGTTCCGCAGCATTCAACGATGGTGAAATCTTATATGACAAGCGGTGAAGAGGACATCCTTCAAGCAAAGGATGTAGCAGGTGACATTTGCTATAACTTTATTGATCATCAAGGGGAAGTATATCCCCACCCATGGAACGACCGGGTGATGGGCATAAGCCCCCAAAAGCTAAAAGAAATTCCACTTGTCATAGGTGTCGCTGGTGGCGAAGAGAAAATTGAAGCAATTCGGGCGGCATTAGCAGGTGGATTAATTCATGTATTAATTACCGATGAACGAACTGGAGATGCCTTATTAAAGTAACTACCTAATATCATTAGGTAGTTTTTTTGAGTCTTTAGACTCAAAAAGATTGAAAATTTTATCGATTTTAGCTTGACACAAAGTTGACACATCATATAAACTAAGTTCATAACAAATGATAAACAAAATAACAAATGTTACAATAAACGGATTTTTGTTAATTTTTATAACATTTGTTAAAAGTTTCAGATTATATTTCTAGCAATCTATTGAGAAGCAAGAAAACCTGAAAGGATGATTTAGATGTCAATCTATCAACAATTGTTAGCTCGAGAACGCAGTGGAGATCCAATCAAAGTAGGGATTATTGGAGCAGGCCAAATGGGCTTTGGACTCATTTCACAAATTTCTAAAATTCCAGGCATGATTGTTGCTGGTGTTTGTGATATTCACCTTAGTGCAGCAGAGAAGGCAGCGAATTTTTACAAGCAGCATGCAAAGCCGCATCAAATGGTTGTCACAAATGATTACAGAGAAGTGATTCAATCAGATTCCGTAGAAGTTGTCGTAGATGCAACAGGTGTCCCAGAGGTCGGAGCAAACATTTCTTTGGAAGCGCTTAATTCAAAAAAACATCTCGTTCTTTTAAATGTAGAAGTTGATATTACCATCGGGTTGGTCATGCATAAGTTATTCACAAATGCAGGACTTGTTTACTCAGGATCAGCTGGAGACGAACCAGCAGCAACACTAGAATTATATGAATTTGCGAAAACAATGGGTCTTGAGGTACTCGTTGCAGGGAAAGGAAAGAACAACCCATTCTTCCCAGAAGCAAATCCAGATACGTGTCAAGCAGAAGCAGATAGTAAACATATGAGTTCACATATGCTGGCTGCATTCCAGGACGGAACAAAAACAATGGCGGAAATGAACTTATTAAGTAACGCGACAGGGCTTCTGCCAGATAAAGTCGGTATGCACGGAGTCGAAGCCAATTTAGAAAATGTAGCAGATAAATTGAATCAAAAACAGCAAGGCGGCGTGCTCGACAACTTCGGAGTCGTTGAATATGTAAATGGACTTGCACCAGGTGTATTTGTCATCGTGAAGAGTGACCTTGAGCCAGTAGATGAAGAGCTGCGCTACTTAAAAGTTGGAAAAGGCCCACACTACACACTTTACCGTCCTTTCCACTTAGCGAGTCTTGAAACACCTGTTACCATCGCAAAAGCGGTCTTACAGCATGATTCATCCATTCACCCAATTGGTGTACCAGTATCAGAAACAGTCGCTGTGGCAAAAAGAGATATTAAAGCTGGAGAATCACTTGACGGGATTGGCGGATACTCTGTAAGAGGTGTTCTTGAAACACATCAAGACATGAAAACGAACGGCCACATTCCAATTGGTTTAATTAGCGGAAAAGTCGTAGCGAAAAAAGACATCAAATTAGGACAATTCCTAACTCATGATGATGTAGAGCTTGATTCAAACACAACGGTCTGGAAGCTGCGATCATTACAAGATCATTTATTTCAATCATAAGGACGTGAAGCTGTGGAAAAATTAGCGATCGTACTTTGTATCATTCTCATTGTGCAGTACGGGTTATCTTTTATTCAAATCAAGTACTACCGCAAGAGCATGGATTCACTTATTGATGATTACAGAGGGAAGCAGGGCTATCACTTATTTTCAGGAATGGAGCGGCGCAAAGTTGGCCCTGGAGCCATTGCGCTCATCATTGTAGATGAATCGTATATCATTCAAAAATGCCATGTGCTTGGCGGTGTGTCGATCTTATCTAAATTTAAAGAAGTCCCTTCATATGAAGGAAAGCATGTAGGGGCTGTGTTAGATGAGCACCATATGATGAAGCAGACGTTGAAAAAACGCAAAAAGGGGCCAGCTGTCATGCACGCACTTTCCATGGCGGCTGAACAGGCACTTGTCTCGATTTCGAAAAAAAATATAACAAATGTGAACTAAAGAAAGGGGAGATGAAACATGGAATGGATTCAATGGTTTGGAGAGCACTTTATCGGAATGTTTGAAGCCGGCGGAAAGCAATTCATGGGTCTTGTTACAGGTATCGTTCCAACGCTTGTTGTGTTACTTACTTTCACTTATGCTGTCATGAAGTTTATTGGAGAAGAGCGAGTGAATAGAGCGATTCAGTTTGCTGCGAAATATACCATTTTGCGCTACACGTTAATGCCGATCTTATCCGTTCTTATTTTGACAAACCCGATGGCTTATACGTTTGGCCGCTTCTTACCCGAAAAACAAAAACCAGCATTCTATGATTCAGCTGTTTCATTTGTTCATCCGGTGACATCACTGTTTCCGTATGCCAACGCAGGAGAACTGTTTGTCTACTTAGGGATTGCGAACGGTATTAAAGAAGCAGGATACTCAATGTCAGAGCTTGCTGTACGGTACTTCTTAGTCGGGATCGTCGTCATTTTACTTCGCGGTATTATTACTGAATGGATTACAAAGTACTTAGCAGGAAAAATGAAAGCGAATTCACAATAGGGGAGGGTTAGACATGACAAACCACAAAGTATTTGTTGCAAAAGGTGCTGGCGGATGGGGAGAAGGCTTGGAGCTTGAACCAACCGGTAAAAAAAGAAAGGTTGTTTCCATTACAGGGGGAGGCATTCACCCAGTTGCACGTAAAATTGCAGAAATGACAGGGACAGAAGCATGTGACGGCTTTAAAAACTCGATACCAGAAGATGAAATGATGTGTGTTGTCATTGACTGCGGAGGAACCGCACGAATCGGACTTTATCCAATGAAGCGCATTCCAACTGTAGACGTTTTGGCATCCTCTCCTTCTGGACCGCTTGCAAAACATATTACAGAGGATATCTTCGTATCTGGCGTCACAGAAAAAGATATTTCCTTTGCGGATGCATCAAGTGGTGAGGAAAAAGTAGAAGGTCAGGAAAACAGTGAGCCGATTGACAAGGAGAATTTCAAAGAAACCTATTCAAAACTGAAAGAGGAAAATCTCGAGCGTCAGGAAAAAGGTAATTTCCTGATGAGGTTCTCAAGAGGAATTGGGAAAGTTACCGGTACGTTCTACCAGGCTGGCCGTGATTCCGTTGATATGCTTTTGAAAAACATTATTCCATTCATGGCATTTGTCAGTATGTTAATTGGAATTATCAATTATACAAAAATTGGTGACTTGATTGCCCATTTTCTATCACCATTGGCAGGATCTATATGGGGACTCTTACTGCTCGTTGTGGTCTGTACATTGCCATTCCTATCACCTGTCTTAGGACCTGGTGCAGTCATTGCACAAGTAATCGGTGTTCTCATTGGTAGTCAAATTGCACTAGGAAATATCCCGCCTCAATTTGCACTTCCTGCACTATTTGCCATCAACGGTCAAGTAGGGTGTGATTTCATTCCAGTGGGTCTGTCACTTGGTGAAGCGAAGCCGGAAACGGTACAATATGGAGTACCAGCTGTTTTGTATAGCCGTCTCATTACAGGGGTTCTATCTGTTGTGATCGCATACGCTGCCAGCTTCGGTATGTATTAAACGTATTAAAGGAGGAATCGATATACATGGTCACACAATCTGTCGTAAAAGAAATCGGGATCTTAGTCCCGCAATTTAAAGAAGATAAGCTGATTGTTTTATTTGGACCCGCAGCGCCGCAGGAATTAAGAGATATGTCCGTCATTCATGAGTTCGAACATTTAGAAGAAGAGCCGTTGAAACTGGGCGGTACCATTCAAGTGGGCGATCAAACGTACACGATCACAGCCCTCGGCAATAAAGCAAATGACAACTTTAAAGAACTCGGCCATATTTCGATCTACTTCCAAGAGCCGTTTGATGATGTATTACCGGGAGCTGTCTTTGCATCCCCGCACACGTTTCCTGATATAAAAGAAGGCGTACGAATTGAAATTTCGTAGCTATGAAGAAAAGCTGTTCCGTAGAAGGAGCAGCTTTTTTTATGTGAGGTTTACCAGAAAGAGCAATTGCGATATGCTGTAAACATTCATTATTTGTTTATTCAGAATTTTTACTCAGGGGGAAATGATGGTGTCACTTGAATTGAAGAATGTTTCATTAAAACGAAATGGAAAATGGCTGCTTCAGTCTGTTGACTGGCATGTGAACAAAGAGGAGCACTGGGTGCTTTACGGTTTAAATGGTGCGGGGAAAACCGCTTTATTAAATATGCTCTGCTCATATTATTTCCCTACATCAGGTGAGATGACCGTGCTGGGACATATCTTTGGCAAGGAGGCTCTTGGCGAAAAGCTCAGGAAGAAAATTGGCCTCATTTCTGCGGGACTTGAAAAGAAACTGCACAGAGACGACAATGCATTTGAAATTGTTCTCAGCGGGGCATTTGCCTCTATCGGGCTTTATGAAACCCCGACAGATGAGATAAGGGAGAAAGCCATTGATCTATTAAAAGCATTTGGTTCGTTCAAATATGCAAACCGGACATATGAAACACTCTCGCAAGGAGAAAAGCAGAAAGTCCTGATTGCGAGGGCTTTAATGAATGATCCCAAGCTCCTGATTTTAGATGAGCCTGTGACAGGTCTTGATTTTTTAGCAAGAGAACAGGTGCTGGAGACCATCTCATTCATTGCTTCAAAGCCTGATGCGCCTACTTTGCTTTACACGACCCATCATGCAGAAGAGATTTTGCCTGTTTTTCAGCACACCTTATTATTAAAAGATGGGACTGTTTTTGATCAAGGGAAAACAAAAGAGATGATGACAAGCGACTTGCTTTCTTCCTTCTTTGAATGTCCGGTAGATGTGATGTGGAGAAATGGCCGTCCTCATTTAAGTAAATTGTAGATAAAAGAAACTATTGGTCTGCGTCCCTGCTTTTCCATCATACATATTATAGTAGAAAACGAAAGGCGGGGAAGGACAGATGATCAGTATTTCTGAATTCCAAATCAAGGATGTTGTCGATGTGTCCAGCGGAAAAAAACTAGGCACCATTGGGGACATTGATATCAATGTTACGAGTGGTAAAATACAAGCAATCATTATCGGCGGTACAGGTAAAATGATGGGATTTTTCGGAAAAGAAGAGGAAATGATTGTCCCGTGGCGAAATATAGTAAAAATTGGCGAAGATGTGATACTTGTCCGATTGTCTTCTTAAAATTCGTATAACTCCTCAATGAATCATTTAATGATCCTTAACATAAGCTCTCCATTCTCAGCAAACAATGTCTTTTTCGGGTAAAAAGATTACGTTTTCATATCAATTTGCAAAAAAACCTGTAGAAAGGGCACATTTGAGTGTAATATTTAATGAATCCCACTAACTGTCTACGCATGTCTTGTGGTAAAATAGGAGCGATATAAAGAGAGATGAATGAAAGGTGGGAGGCAGCTTTGACACACAATTATGACCCCTTTCAGCAGAAATCACCTTATGCAATGGTGATTCATGATTGGACGAACATGACATGTTCTGGTAAAGAGGTATTAGCCGGATTTACGACAAAAAATGGCGGCTTCAGCCTTTCTCCATATCAATCATTGAACACTGGACTCCATGTAGGAGATGATGCTTCTAGTGTCCAAATGAATCGTCAAGTCATAGCAGATGCTACTGCTGTGCCGCTCTCTGATTGGGTGTTTGCAGACCAAACACACGAGGACCGCATCAAGAAAGTCACCAAGGAGCAAAGAGGAAGAGGAAGTCTTCATTATCATGAGGCACTGCCTGGAACAGACGGCTTATATACGTCTGAACCGAACATCATGCTCGCTCTTTGTTTCGCCGATTGTGTTCCGCTTTATTTTCTAGCTCCGCAACATGGCCTCATCGGAACAGCCCATGCCGGATGGAAAGGAACCGTCAAACAAATTGGTGCAAAAATGGTAGATCTATGGGTCAACCAAGAAGGTGCTAAGACCGATCAAATACAAGTCGTCATTGGACCATCCATTGGCAGCTGTTGCTACATAGTTGATGATGTGGTCTTGAATCAAGTGAAACAGCTTCCCTTTTCTACAGAGGATGTGTATTCCGAGATATCACAAGGACAATATAAATTAGACTTAAAAACATTAAACAAAAACGTATTGCTACATGCAGGGATGAAAGAAGAAAACATACATGTCAGTTCGATGTGCACAAGCTGTAATGATCAGCTATTCTTCTCACACCGGCGTGATCAAGGAAAAACAGGACGTATGATGTCTTTTGTCGGGTTTAAGGAGGCATAAGAGCAATTGAATGTACGAGAGAATCTCAGACAAATAAATGAACAAATAAACGAAGCATGTAAAAGAGCCGACCGGAACCCAGACGATATATCAGTCGTCGCTGTCACAAAATATGTCTCAATTGAACGAGCACAAGAAGCCAAGGAAGCAGGAATTTTGCATTTTGGTGAAAATCGTGACCAAGGGTTACTTGAAAAACAAGCGGCTATAACCGATGAAAGCATTAGCTGGCACTTCATCGGCAGTTTACAAACACGAAAAGTAAAATCTGTCATTCAGACCATTGACTACTTACATTCGCTCGACAGGATCTCTCTTGCGAATGAAATTGAAAAAAGAGCGGATCACACGGTTCGCTGTTTTGTACAGGTGAACACATCGCTGGAGGAGTCAAAACATGGCTTGCAAAGTGAAGACGTGATCCCATTTGTCAAGCAGCTCGCTGATTTCAAACACATTGAAATTGCTGGACTGATGACGATGGCTCCATTTACAGATGATCACACTGTGATACGAAACTGCTTTAAAACATTAAAAAACCTTCAAGAAGAAGTAAAACATCTTAACCAAGTAAATGCACCTTGTCAGCATTTATCGATGGGCATGTCAAATGATTTTGAAATCGCAATTGAAGAAGGTGCGACATTCGTTCGGATTGGCTCTTCACTTGTTGGAAATGAAACAGGAGGTGCGTGACATGAGCATAAAAAATAAGTTTAAAAGCTTTTTCACTCTCGACGATGAAGAGTATGAGTACGAATATATTGATGAAGAAAGAGAACCAGTCCAAGAAGAAAAAGGAACAAAGGACAAAGCGGCATTTCAAGAGCGTCCGCAGACAGGAAAACAAAATGTCGTCAGCTTGCAAAGCGTGCAGAAATCCTCTAAAGTGGTGTTAAGTGAGCCGCGTGTTTATGCAGAAGCGCAGGAGATTGCAGACCATATTAAAAACAGACGTGCAGTCGTCGTCAATTTGCAGCGCATTCAGCACGATCAAGCAAAGCGAATCATCGACTTCTTAAGCGGCACTGTATATGCAATCGGTGGAGATATCCAGCGTATTGGCTCGAATATATTCCTCTGTACACCTGATAATGTAGATGTATCTGGCACAATATCAGAACTTTTGACAGAGGAAGAACCTCAGAGGTGGTAAATCATAGTGATTCTAAATTACATTTTCCAGCTTTTACAGACTGTATTAACGATTTACTCATTCGCGATTATTATTTACATCTTTATGTCATGGGTGCCATCAGCAAGAGAAACAGCAATTGGGCGTTTTCTGACAAATATTTGCGAACCATATTTAGAACCATTTCGTAAAATTATTCCGCCAATTGGCATGATTGACATCTCGCCAATTGTGGCATTGCTTGTGATTCGTTTTGCATCAACATATGGACTAACTGGTCTTTACAATATGATTGCACGCTTCATGTAGACAGGCTGCCGGGCTTGGCGCTGCCAGGCTCTTTTACATAAGAGGGGAACAAAATGAGCGATATTTATCAACATTTTAGAAAAGACGAACAGCCATTTGTCGACCAAGTGTTAGGCTGGAAAAAAATCGCACTCGACCAGTATCGAATGAAATTAACAGACTTTCTTGATCCGCGTGAGCAGTTTATTACCGAGTCCGTCATCCAGCATGCTGATGAGCTTGGGATCATGTTTTTTGGCGGTTATGAGGGAGCGGAGCGCAAAAGAGCGCTCATTTATCCCGAATATTTACAACCGGCTACTCAGGATGCTGAGCTCTCTTATTTTCAGGTGAACTATGCGAAAAAGTTTATTTCGTTAGAACACCCGAAGCTCCTTGGTTCACTGATTGGGACAGGCTTGAAGCGCCAAAAATTTGGAGATTTGTTATTTTCAGAGGAAGATGTGCAGTTTATTTGTACGAGTGATGTCGCCGATTTTGTTCGGGCGCAGCTGACGCATGTCGGCAGAGCCTCCGTTTCATTAGAGGAAATCACGCAGGCAGATTTAAAGCCGGTTAAGAGCAAGACTGACATCAAAGAAGATACGATTTCTTCACTGCGGCTTGATGCGGTATGTGCTGCAATCAGCCGTCAGTCTCGGCAAAAAGCACAGCTTTTGGTCAAAAATGGGCTTGTCAAAGTTAACTGGAAAGTCACTGAGGACCCTTCCTTTACAATCGGCGAAGGCGATCAGCTCTCTGTTAGGGGATTCGGCCGCTTTAGCCTCAAAACGATTGATGGGAAGACCAAAAAAGATAAATTTAAAGTAACATTTGAGCTTCTGACATAACGAACTTGAATCTGGAGGTGGCGAGGTTGCCATTAACACCTAATGATATTCATAATAAAACGTTCACAAAAAGTTTTCGCGGCTATGACGAAGATGAAGTAAACGAGTTTTTAAGCCAAGTACGTAAAGATTACGAAATCGTGCTTCGCAAAAAGAATGAACTCGAAGAAAAAGTAAACGAGCTTGACGAAAGATTAGGTCATTTTGCAACAATTGAAGAGACATTAAACAAATCAATTCTTGTGGCGCAGGAAGCAGCAGAAGACGTCAAACGTCATTCTGATAAAGAAGCGAAATTGATTATTCGTGAAGCGGAGAAAAATGCCGATCGTATTATTAACGAAGCGCTATCTAAATCAAGAAAGATTGCGATGGAAATCGAAGAGCTGAAGAAGCAGTCGAAGGTCTTTAGAACTCGCTTCCAAATGCTCATCGAAGCTCAGCTTGATCTTCTAAAAAATGACGATTGGGATCATTTACTGGAATATGAAGTTGACGCTGTCTTTGACGAAAAAGAATAAGCGCATCATCTTGACATGACGTGTACAAGTTGCATATAATACCATCATAAATTAACAAGAGATAAACGTTTGAAAGGGACACTCGCAGTTGTCATATGCGTAATAAAGCGAATCAGGGATGGTGGAAGCCTGACATTACGAGACGCTGCAATGAGATCACCCCTTTAGTTCCTTTTCTGAAAAGAATGAGTAAGAAAAGGCGTCTGATCACGTTACGATTTTAGAGTGGATAAGCGGCTGATTAAATAGCGCTTGTCTAAAAGGGTGGTACCGCGAGACAAGCCTTCTCGTCCCTTATGGGATGAGAGGGCTTTTTTTATTGTTTTTTAATCAGAATTTGCATATGGAGGAATGGGTATGAACTACAAAGACACCTTATTAATGCCGAAAACAGAATTCCCAATGAGAGGGAACTTGCCGAACAAAGAGCCTGAAATCCAAGAGGAGTGGGCAGAAAAAGACATCTATCAAATGGTTTTAGAGCGGACAAAAGGACGCCCGACCTTTATTTTGCATGATGGACCTCCATATGCGAATGGTGACATTCATATGGGGCACGCACTCAATAAAATCCTAAAAGATTTTATTGTCCGTTTTAAATCAATGAATGGGTTCCACGCACCGTACGTACCGGGCTGGGATACACACGGCTTACCAATTGAAACAGCACTCACTAAAAATAAAAAAGTCAAACGTAAAGAAATGTCGACAGCTGAATTCCGCAAACTATGCGAGGAGTATGCATGGAAGCAAATCGAGGGTCAGCGCAATCAATTTAAGCGATTAGGCGTCAGAGCAGACTGGGACAATCCATATGTCACGTTAAAGCCTGAGTATGAAGCGCAGCAAATTCTTGTCTTCGGAGAAATGGCGAAGAGAGGCTATATTTACAAAGGACTAAAGCCTGTTAACTGGTCTCCTTCAAGTGAGTCAGCTCTTGCTGAAGCGGAAATTGAATATAAAGACAAACGTTCACCATCCATTTACGTTTCATTTAAAGTGAAAGATGGAAAAGGCGTACTTGAAAACGGCGAACAATTCATCATCTGGACAACAACACCTTGGACACTTCCTGCAAACCTTGGTATTTGTGTTCATCCAAACCTAGAGTACAGTGTTCTTCAAGTAGGTGCTGAGCGATATGTTGTCGCATCTGAGCTTGTTGAACAAGTGGCAAAAACGCTTGGCTTTGAAGAGTATGAAGTCGTGAAAACATTAAAAGGAAAAGAATTAGATAACGTCGTTGCAGAGCATCCGATCTATGGTAGAGATTCCCTTGTGATGCTTGGTGACCACGTGACAACGGATGCAGGTACAGGCTGTGTTCACACAGCACCAGGTCACGGGGAAGATGACTTTAATGTGAGTATGAAATACGGTCTTGATGTGCTATGTCCAGTAGATGAAAAAGGTGTCATGACAGACGAAGCACCTGGTTTTGAAGGACTATTCTACGAGGATGCCAATAAAGCCATCACAGAACAGCTTGAAGCAAAAGGCGCCCTGAAAAAGCTCGACTTTATCACGCACTCCTACCCGCATGACTGGAGAACGAAAAAACCAACGATTTATCGTGCAACCGCTCAGTGGTTTGCATCGATTAAAGACTTTAGAGAAGCGCTACTAGACAATATTAAAGAAACGAAATGGGTGCCAGCATGGGGCGAGACACGCCTATTCAATATGGTGCGTGACAGAGGTGACTGGTGCATTTCAAGACAGCGTGTATGGGGCGTTCCAATTCCGGTCTTTTATGCCGAAAATGGTGAGCCAATCATCACAGATGAAACAATTCAGCATGTCTCTCAATTATTTAGAGAACATGGCTCGAATATTTGGTTTGAAAAAGAAGCGAAAGAGCTCTTGCCAGAAGGCTTTACACATCCAGGTAGCCCGAACGGTGAATTCACAAAAGAGCAGGATATCATGGATGTATGGTTTGATTCCGGTTCTTCTCACCAAGCCGTTTTAGAAGAAAGAGAGGACCTTGTCCGTCCAGCAGACCTTTACCTTGAAGGATCTGACCAATATCGCGGCTGGTTCAACTCATCTTTATCTACTTCTGTAGCTATCACAGGAAAAGCACCTTACAAAGGAGTGGTTAGCCATGGAATGACTTTGGATAAAGAAGGACGTAAAATGAGTAAATCTTTAGGAAATACCATTGAACCTGCCAAAGTAGCTAAACAACTAGGTGCTGAAATTCTTAGACTTTGGGTATCTTCTGTTAACTATCAAGCCGATCACCCGGTGTCTGATGATATCTTAAAACAAGTAGCAGAGGTCTATCGTAAAATCCGTAACACGTTCCGCTTCCTGCACGGTAACCTATTTGACTTTGATCCAGCAGTCAATGCAGTACCTGTAGAAGAGCTTCGCGAAGTGGATCAATATATCTTGATCAAATTAAACAAATTGATTGATAAAGTGAAAAAGGCTTATGATGATTACGAATTTGCGGTCGTGTATCATGCGATTCACAATTTCTGTACAATTGAGCTAAGCTCTTTCTATCTCGACTTTGCAAAGGATGTCGTGTACATTGAGCATGCGGATCATCCAGACCGCCGTAGCATGCAGACGGTCTTCTACGAAACATTAATGGCATTAGTGAAGCTGACTGCACCAATTCTTCCGCATACAACAGATGAATTATGGAGCCACTTAAGCTTTGTTGAAGAGCCAAGTGTTCAGTTAACAGATATGCCAGAAGGTGTGGCTGTTTCTCAAGCGGAAGCGACAGAAGCGAAGTTTGACCGCTTTATGGAAGTGCGTGACGATGTGCTAAAAGCGCTCGAAATTGCGCGTAACGAGAAAGTCATCGGACGTTCTCTTGAAGCAAGTTTGACCCTTTATGCGACAGAAGAAGTGAAAAACCTTCTTGCATCCATTAAAGAAGATGTGAAGCAGCTCTTTATCATCTCTGAATTAACGGTAGAAGATGAGCAAAATGCTGACACATCAGCACCTGAATACACTTCAGGAAGAATTTTGGTTCAAAAAGCAGAAGGAGAACTATGCGAACGTTCTCGTATTATTTCAAAAGATGTTGGTGCAAATCCGAAATACCCAACATTGTCACTGAAAAATGCTGAAATCGTGGAAAAATATTACCAGAATTAACAGTGTGATATGACCAACTAGCGCCCCGCCATATGCGGGGCGTTTTCTTTTTTGCGGAAATGACAGCGTTTAGAACGAAAGGAAAAATCTTATGGCTTTAAAGTGGACAGCCGGGGCAACAATATGATTATCACGACAGGGCAGGAGTTGAAATAGCGACATGAATGGCGATCTAGAGACGATTTACACGGAACTCCTTCAAATGAAAGAAGAGCTGCAAGCTAAACTGTTTGAATACGCATCATTTCGTTCACCCGCTGAGCATGTCTCAATGAACGAGGTCCAAACGGCCACGCTTCTTTATCACATCAAAGAAGAGCTGCAAGATGTGACTCTCGCTATTGCAAAAATTGAGCAAGGAACCTTTGGTATATGTGAGGCGACAGGTGATGTCATTCCGCTTGAACAAATGAGTATTCTTCCTACCGCCCGCACGGCTGACGACTTTTTATATCATAAGCAATACGAGAAAAAAGCATTCACTCCTTATCCTCATGAATCAGATGATTCTCATTTTGAAGCCTTCCACATGTAGGGAGGTTTTTGTCTGTCAACTAAAGTTTCTTTACTCCTTCCTGTTTTCTTGATAAAATGCATAAAGATCAAAGTATGAAGATGGAGGAACGTGTGTGTTCTATTACATAATCGCATTCGTGATGATTTGTTTAGATCAATTAACAAAATGGCTCATTGTCAAAAATATGATGCTCGGAGATTCTTATCCGGTGATTGATGGTTTCTTTTATATCACGTCTCACCGAAATTCAGGAGCCGCATGGGGAATTCTCCAAGGACAAATGTGGTTTTTCTATGTGATCACACTCGTTGTTATTGCGGGAATTGTTTATTATTTGCAAAAGCATGGGCAAAAGGACAAGCTGCTTGGAGTTGCACTGGCATTAATGCTTGGCGGAGCGATTGGAAACTTTATCGACCGTGTTTTCCGTCAGGAAGTGGTTGATTTTGCTCATTTCGTCTTTGGGAATTATCACTACCCAATCTTTAATATTGCAGATTCTTCTCTATGTGTAGGAGTTATTCTGCTCTTCATTCAAATGCTGTTAGATGGAAAGAAAACGAAGGAGTCAACTACATGAATCAAGTAAATATTGCCGTTTCAGAAGAACAAACGAGTGAACGGCTTGATAAATTTCTAAGCACGACAGAACCAGAATGGTCAAGAACCCAGGTCCAGCAGTGGGTAAAGGATGGGCTGATCGAAGTAAACGGGAAACAAGTGAAAGCCAATTACAAAGTACAAGCTGGAGATCAGATTAAAGTCGAGATTCCAGAACCAGAAGTACTAGATGTAGAAGCAGAACCAATGGATCTTGATATTTATTATGAAGATGCAGATGTGCTAGTGGTGAATAAACCACGAGGAATGGTCGTTCATCCAGCACCAGGTCACGTGTCAGGAACGCTTGTAAATGGCCTGATGGCACATTGCACGGACTTATCAGGGATTAATGGTGTGATGCGTCCTGGAATTGTCCATCGTATTGATAAAGATACGTCTGGGCTGTTAATGGTCGCGAAAAACGATATGGCGCATGAATCACTCGTCAATCAGCTTGTGGCTAAAACTGTCACAAGAAAATATACGGCCGTTGTCCATGGCATCATTCAGCATGATACCGGCACAATTGATGCCCCAATTGGCAGAGACAAAAAAGACCGCCAAAGCATGACGGTCACAAAAGAAAGTGCAAAACAAGCCGTCACTCACTTTGATGTGATTGAACGCTTTCAGGATTTCACGGTGGTGGAGTGCCGACTTGAAACAGGAAGAACACACCAAATTCGTGTTCATATGAAATATATCGGCTATCCGCTTGCAGGAGATCCGAAATATGGACCGAGAAAGACAGTCGATTTCAATGGTCAGCTGCTTCATGCAGGTGTTTTAGGATTTGATCATCCAAGAACAGGCGAATATATCGAGTTCACAGCACCAGTTCCTGCTGATATGCAAGCTTTTATAGATTCATTAAGAAATAACGATTGACAGGCCGTTCTTTTTTTGAAATAATGAACGAAGATATGAAGATTCTTTAAAACAGTCCAGAGAGGCTGAGAAGGATAACGGATCAATTTGTGCACGTGTATGCACAAATGAACGCCCCTCTCTGCCCTTTGCAGAAGGGGCTTTTTATTTGTCAAAAAGAGGTGTAAAAGATGGAACAAAAAGCAGTCATTCTTGATGAACAAGCGATCAGACGAGCGCTTACCCGAATTGCACATGAAATGATTGAGCGCAACAAAGGGATGAAAGATGTCATCCTTGCGGGGATCAAGACTAGAGGTATTCATCTTGCAAAGCGCCTTGCAGAGCGCATCGAGCAAATTGAAGGAAATCCAGTCATAGTGGGTGAACTTGATATTACGCTATACCGTGATGACCTGACAAAAAAGACAGAGAACCAAGACCCGCTTGTGAAGGGTGCAGACATTCCAGCTGACATTAATGACAAAACACTGATTGTCGTTGACGATGTCCTGTTTACAGGCAGAACCGTCAGAGCAGCCATGGATGCCCTTGTGGATGTAGGAAGACCATCTTCCATTCAGCTTGCTGTTCTCGTCGACCGGGGACACCGGGAGCTACCGATTCGAGCGGATTATATCGGGAAGAACATTCCGACATCAAAAGCAGAGACAGTTATGGTTCAACTGAATGAAGTAGATCAAAACGACCTTGTCGCTATATATGAAAAATAACCTTTTTAAATGCATTCCAGAGAGTTTGCAAAGAGGGCAATAACAGAGATACCAAGCACGGCAAACATGACGTGTACGGTTTTTCTAGGCCTCTTTGCGCATACTCGCAAAGAGGCTTTTTTAATGAAAAAGGACACATCTAGGAGGAAAATCATGAGTCAGCAAAAAGCCAATTTAGGCATTCGAGATATCCCAAAACCGTTCACATGGCTGTCACTTAGCCTTCAGCATTTGTTTGCCATGTTTGGTGCAACCATTCTAGTACCAAAAATCATCGATATGAGTCCAGCGGTCGCGCTCATCTCAAGTGGTGTTGGAACCATAGTTTACTTAATTATCACAAGAGGTCAAATTCCAGCGTATCTTGGATCGTCCTTTGCCTTTATCGCCCCCATACTGAATGTGAAAGCCACAGGCGGCCCTGGAGCCGCCATGGTCGGTGCCTTCATGGCGGGTGTCGCTTATGCACTCATTGCACTATTTATTAAATGGCTCGGCACAGGCTGGCTGATGAAACTTCTACCGCCGGTCGTCGTAGGGCCGGTCATTATGGTCATCGGACTCGGACTCGCTGGAACAGCTGTCAACATGGCGATGTATGCTGATCCGAATGCAACCGAGCTTGTTTACAGCCTGAAGCACCTAATGGTCGCCGGCTTCACACTGGCTGTCACGATTATCAGCATGATTTTCCTAAGAGGATTCCTTAGCTTGATCCCAGTATTAATCGGCATTATCAGCGGCTATCTCTTTGCCTTATCACAAGGCATTGTGAACTTCCAGCCGGTCATTGATGCAAAATGGTTTGCTGTACCAGACTTCGTTGTACCATTTGTGGACTACACACCAGCTGTGACTTTAAGCATTCTCACCGTAATGGTGCCGGTTGCCTTTGTGACAATGTCTGAGCACATCGGCCACCAAGTGGTGTTAAGTAAAGTTGTAGGGCAAGATTTCATTAAAAAACCTGGTCTTCACCGCTCCATTTTAGGAGACAGTGCGGCGACAATCTTCGCTTCACTCATTGGCGGACCGCCGACAACAACGTATGGAGAGAACATCGGCGTCCTTGCCATCACAAGAGTGTTCAGTATCTTCGTCATCGGCGGAGCAGCAGTGTTTGCAATCTGCTTCGGCTTTGTCGGAAAAATCTCAGCATTAATCAGTACAGTGCCGTCCGCGGTCATGGGAGGCGTTTCATTCTTGCTCTTTGGGATCATTGCCTCAAGCGGCCTGAGAATCCTGATTGATCATAAAGTGAATTTTGAAGAAAAGCGTAATCTCATTATCGCATCAGTCATCTTAGTCATCGGAATTGGCGGGGCATTCATTGAGGTGAAACAAATCAACCTCACACTATCTGGAATGGCACTTGCTGCCATCACGGGTGTCCTGTTGAACCTGATCCTGCCGCAACAAAAAGCGGAGGATGACGAGTCAAATGAATCGAATACAGAAAACCTTTTAAAAGAAGTCCAGTGAGGCTGACAAGGGTTCTAAAATGAGCAGAATGCACGAACGTGCCGCTGCTTCTTTTGGAGAACCCTAAGCTGCCGAGGCTTAGGGTTTTTTTGAACCTGAAAGTGATGAAAAACTAGAGGGGGAAGAAAAAATGAATGATCTATCGACAATGAGCAGCTTATCTAAAGAAGAGATTTTACAGCTGATTGAAGAAGCAACGGCTCTCAAAAAGGGGAAGCAAGAGCTTGGTTTAGCGGGAGAATTTGTAGCAAATCTCTTTTTTGAACCAAGCACAAGAACACGATTTAGCTTCGAAGTCGCCGAAAAGAAGCTGGGGATGAATGTACTAAGCTTAGATGCGGCAAGCACCTCTGTTCAAAAAGGCGAAACTCTTTACGATACGGTAAAAACGCTCGAATCCATCGGCGTGAAAGCTTGTGTGATCAGAGACAGCACCGATGAATATTACAACGAACTGATCGGGAAGGTTGGGATTCCCATCATCAATGCTGGAGATGGCTGCGGGCAGCACCCGACCCAATCACTGCTTGACCTAATGACCATCTATGAAGAGTTTGGCGGCTTTGAGGGCTTAACGATTTCGATTCATGGAGACATCAAGCACAGCAGGGTGGCAAGGTCGAATGCGGAAGTACTCTCAAGGCTCGGAGCGACAGTCCTTTTCTCAGGACCTGCTTCCTTCCAAGATGAGCAAAATCCTCACGGAACGTATGTCCAAGTAGACGAAGCCATTAGACAATCTGATGTGGTGATGCTGCTTAGAATCCAGCATGAACGGCACGCTAAAAAAATGGGCAATGAAGATTACTTATCGACTTATGGATTAACAGTAAACAGAGCAAACAACATGAAAGAACGAGCCATTATCATGCATCCAGCACCAGTAAACAGAGGTGTGGAGATAGATGATTCTTTAGTGGAATCAAAGCAGTCACGAATTTTCAAGCAAATGGAAAATGGCGTTTATGTCCGAATGGCGGTATTAAAAAGAGCTTTTCAAAATAGCAGACTACATCAAAAAGGGAGAGATTCTGTCTATGTCGTATCTCATTAAAAACGGTTTTATCTTAACAAGCACAGGTGAAAAAGTGCAGCAGGATATTAGGGTAGAAGGAAAAGTGATTCAAGCGATTGGTCACTTAGAAAGAGAAGACGGAGAAGAGGTCATTGATGCTAAAGGGCTATTTGTTTCACCAGGCTTAATTGATCTGCATGTACATTTAAGAGAGCCAGGCGGAGAGAAAAAGGAAACGATTGAAACAGGCTCTAAAGCAGCAGCAAGAGGCGGTTATACGACGATTGCAGCGATGCCGAATACACGCCCAGTTCCAGATACAAAAGAGCAAATGGAATGGCTCATGAATCGAATCGAAGAGACCTCTTCTGTCAGAGTACTGCCATACGCCTCCATCACAACTAGACAAATTGGGGAAGAGATGACAGACTTTGCAGCACTAAAAGAAGCAGGCGCCTTCGCTTTCACAGATGACGGGGTTGGCATCCAAACAGCAGGTATGATGTACGAAGCGATGAAAAAGGCAGCAAGTCTTGATCAAGCCATTGTCGCGCACTGTGAGGATAACTCGCTCATTTACGGAGGATGCGTTCATGAAGGAGAATTTTCAAAAGCGAATGAATTAAACGGAATACCGTCCATTTGTGAATCGGTGCATATTGCAAGAGATGTTCTTTTAGCAGAAGCAGCGAACTGTCATTATCATGTATGTCATATCAGTACGAAAGAATCTGTGCGAGTCGTTCGCGATGCAAAAAAAGCAGGCATCCGTGTGACGGCAGAGGTGTCACCGCATCACCTGCTCCTATGTGATGCAGACATCCCAGGGCTTGATACGAACTATAAAATGAACCCGCCTCTTAGAGGAAAAGAGGATCGCGAGGCACTAATCGAGGGACTGTTAGATGGAACGATTGATTTCATCGCAACAGACCATGCACCGCATACAGAAGAAGAAAAGAACGAAACGATGCAACGCGCACCTTTTGGAATAGTTGGGCTTGAAACAGCGTTCCCGCTTCTTTACACGCGATTTGTCAAAACAGGCGAATGGACATTAAAAAAACTCGTTGATTATATGACGATCAAGCCAGCAGAAGCCTTCTCCCTTCCTTATGGAAAGCTGGAAGAAGGACAAACAGCTGATATTACACTCATTGATCTAAACAAAGAAATGGCAATCGATAAAAAGAGCTTCTTATCAAAAGGACAAAATACACCGTTTGACAAATTGACTGTATCAGGATGGCCGGTCATGACACTTGCATCTGGGAAAGTCGTGTATGAAGAGGGGAGACTAGTAAAATGAAGAGACGCTTAGTGCTAGAAAACGGAACAGTATTCGAAGGAACAGGTTTTGGCAGCTTAGAATCGTCAGTCGGAGAAGTCGTCTTTAATACAGGGATGACAGGCTATCAAGAAATTTTGTCTGATCCATCATACTGCGGACAAATTGTCACACTCACTTACCCGCTTATCGGCAACTATGGGATTAATCGTGATGATTTTGAATCGATCACACCATTTGTCAAAGGGCTGATTGTGAAGGAACTTTGTGAAAAGCCCTCAAACTGGCGCTCTGCATACTCGCTTGATGAGTATTTAAAAATGAAAAACATTCCAGGGCTTAGCGGTATTGATACACGCAAGCTGACACGCATGATTCGAAGTGCAGGCACATTAAGAGGGGCATTTGCAGGACCGGATGAACAAGTGGAAGACGTGGTGCGCCGCCTTCAAACAATGCAGCAGCCAACAGATCAAGTGAGTCAAGTTTCTGTGAAAAATGCGTATCCAAGCCCAGGAAGAGGAAAAAGAATTGTCCTTGTCGATTTCGGCATGAAGCACGGCATTTTGCGCGAGCTCAATAAACGGGACTGTGATGTCATCGTGGTGCCGTACAATATCAAGGCAGATGAAGTGCTACAGTTAAAGCCTGATGGAATCATGCTTTCAAACGGCCCTGGGGATCCTGTTGATGTACCGGAAGCAGTCGAGATGATTCAGCAATTGATTGGAAAAGTTCCACTCTTTGGCATTTGCCTTGGACATCAATTATTCGCGCTTGCATGCGGCGCAAGTACTGAAAAAATGAAATTCGGTCACAGAGGATCGAATCACCCAGTGAAAGAACTAGCAACCGGCAAGGTCACCCTGACAGCTCAAAACCACGGCTACACAGTTAGTGCCATTAACGAGGACGTGCTCGAAGTCACACACATCGCACTAAACGACAATACAATTGAAGGCTTAAAACATAAAGAAGCACCAGCATTCACTGTCCAGTACCACCCAGAAGCATCACCAGGTCCAGAAGATGCGAACTACTTATTCGACCAGTTCATGGACATGATTCATACAACTGAGAAAGAAGGGGAAGAAGTATGCCAAAACGCGTAGACATCAAAAAGATTTTAGTTATCGGTTCAGGTCCAATCATCATTGGTCAGGCAGCTGAGTTTGACTATGCAGGCACACAGGCTTGCTTAGCACTGAAAGAAGAAGGCTATGAAGTCGTTCTTGTGAATTCCAATCCAGCGACCATCATGACAGATACAGAAATGGCCGATAAGGTATACATCGAACCACTGACACCAGAATTCTTAACACGAATCATTCGAAAAGAACGTCCTGATGCGATCTTGCCAACACTTGGCGGACAAACTGGACTTAACCTTGCTGTTGAATTATCAGACCTTGGCGTATTAGCTGAATGTGGTGTTGAAGTATTAGGAACAAAACTTTCAGCTATTCAAAAAGCAGAGGACAGAGATCTATTCCGTAATTTGATGAATGAACTAAATGAGCCTGTACCAGAAAGTGAAATCATCCATAACCTAGAAGAAGCGATGGCGTTTACGAATCAAATTGGTTTCCCTGTCATTGTGAGACCAGCTTATACATTAGGCGGAACAGGCGGCGGAATTTGTACAAACGAGCAAGAGCTGAAGGAAATCGTCGAAAACGGTTTGAAGCTAAGCCCAGTCACACAATGCTTACTTGAAAAAAGTATTGCAGGCTTTAAAGAAATTGAATATGAAGTCATGCGTGATAGCGGTGATCATGCGATCGTTGTTTGTAACATGGAAAACTTTGATCCAGTCGGTATCCACACAGGAGACAGTATCGTTGTGGCGCCAAGCCAAACGTTAAGTGACCGTGAATATCAGCTGCTTCGCAATGTGTCGCTCAAGCTGATCCGGGCACTTGGGATTGAAGGCGGATGTAACGTACAGCTGGCAATTGATCCAGACAGCTTTCAATACTATATCATCGAAGTAAATCCGCGCGTGAGTCGCTCTTCTGCACTTGCTTCGAAAGCAACTGGTTATCCAATTGCCAAACTTGCAGCGAAAATTGCTGTCGGCTTAACGCTTGATGAAATGATGAACCCAGTCACAGGTAAAACCTATGCCGCCTTCGAACCGGCACTCGACTATATTGTGTCTAAAATTCCGCGCTGGCCGTTTGATAAATTCGAATCGGCCAACAGACGTCTTGGTACGCAAATGAAAGCAACGGGTGAAGTAATGGCGATCGGTCGTACATTAGAAGAGTCTCTTCTAAAGGCTGTTCGTTCACTTGAAGCGGATGTGCACCACATTGAATTAAAAGATGAAGCAGATATCACAAACGAAGTGCTTGAAAAGCGGATTATCAAGGCGGGAGACGAACGATTATTCTATATCGCCGAGGCACTTAGAAGAGGCTATACGGTTGAACAAATACATGAGTTCTCAAAAATTGATTACTTCTTCCTTCATAAACTGGAAGGCATCATCGCTTTTGAAAAGACATTAAAAGAAAACAAAGGCAATACAGACGTATTAAAAGAAGCGAAAGAAAAAGGCTTCTCAGACATCTATATTAGCCGCGAGTGGAATATGAATGAAGCGGATGTCTATACGCTAAGACAAGAAGCAAGCATCGTACCTGTTTACAAAATGGTAGATACTTGTGCGGCTGAATTTGAATCCGAGACGCCATATTTCTACAGCACATATGAAGATGAAAATGAATCAGAACGTACAGACAAGAAAAGCGTCATCGTATTAGGCTCAGGTCCTATCAGAATCGGTCAAGGAGTAGAATTTGATTATGCGACCGTTCATTCTGTGTGGGCAATTAAACAAGCAGGGTATGAAGCAATCATTATTAACAACAACCCTGAAACGGTCTCAACAGACTTTAGTATTTCGGACAAGCTCTACTTTGAACCACTCACTGTAGAAGATGTGATGCACATCATCGATCTAGAGCAACCTGAAGGAGTCGTTGTCCAGTTCGGCGGTCAAACAGCAATCAACCTAGCAGATGAATTATCAAATAGAGGGGTGAAGATTCTGGGCACTTCTCTTGAAGACCTAGACCGAGCTGAAAACAGGGACAAGTTTGAACAAACATTAGAAGCACTCGGCGTGCCGCAGCCTAAAGGAAAAACAGCTACTTCTGTGCCTCAAGCTGTAGCGATTGCCAATCAGATCGGCTACCCAGTCCTTGTCCGTCCTTCCTATGTATTAGGCGGTCGTGCGATGGAAATTGTTTATCAAGAAGCCGAGCTTCTTCACTACATGGAGAATGCAGTGAAAGTCAATCCGCAGCACCCAGTCTTAATTGACAAATATTTAACAGGAAAAGAAATCGAAGTAGATGCCGTGTCTGATGGCGAAACTGTCGTGATCCCTGGCATTATGGAACACATTGAAAGAGCCGGGGTTCACTCTGGTGACTCGATTGCGGTTTACCCGCCGCAAACATTGTCTGAAGAGATCAAAGCGAAGATCGCAGAATACACGATCAAGCTTGCAAAAGGACTCAACATTATTGGGCTGCTAAACATTCAATTTGTTCTCTCAAAAGGTGAAGTGTTCGTACTTGAAGTGAACCCGCGTTCAAGCCGGACTGTTCCTTTCTTAAGTAAAATCACAGGCATCCCGATGGCCAACCTGGCGACAAAAGTCATTTTAGGAGAAAAACTCAAAAACTATGGCTACGAAGAAGGACTTCACACAGAACAAGAAGGGGTGTACGTCAAAGTTCCAGTCTTCTCTTTTGCAAAACTAAGAAGAGTCGATATTACACTCGGACCTGAAATGAAATCGACAGGTGAAGTCATGGGGAAAGATGTCACAATTGAAAAAGCTCTCTACAAAGGATTAATTGCATCAGGCATTCAAATTCCTAAAGACGGGACAGTTCTTCTGACAGTTGCTGATAAGGATAAAGAAGAAGGACTGGAGATTGCGAGAAGATTCCATTCAATCGGCTACCATATTTTAGCGACAGAAGGAACAGCGAATTACTTAAAACAAGCCTCCATCCCATCAAGTGTTGTCGGCAAAATAGGAGAAGAAGGCAAAAACCTTCTCGATGTCATTCGAAACGGGGAAGCCCAATTTGTCATCAACACTCTGACAAAAGGAAAACAGCCGGCAAGAGACGGCTTTAGAATCAGACGTGAAGCTGTTGAAAATGGCGTAGCTTGCTTAACGTCGCTAGATACAGCAGAAGCGATTTTAAGAGTACTAGAAAGCATGACATTTAGAGCGGACGAAATGCCAGAAGTGAAAACGAATGCTGAGGTGACAGTAACGATATGAAAAAAGCATACTTGACGGTCGTCTCAAATCGAGAGATCGCTGATCATATTTACGAAATGACATTAAAAGGTGACCTTGTGGACTCCTTTCAAACGGCTGGACAATTTCTTCATATCAAGGTCAGCGAGTCCATGACACCGCTGCTGAGAAGACCGATCAGTATTGCCAATATTCATGCCGAGAAGCAAGAAGCAACCATCATCTATCGCGCAGAGGGAGAGGGCACAAAGCTTCTTTCCCAAAGGCGGGATGGGGAATCCATCGATGTCTTAGGGCCGCTTGGCAACGGGTACGATCCTTCAGTTGTTCAGCCAGGTCAGACAGCGTTACTAGTCGGTGGTGGAATTGGAGTACCGCCTTTATATGAGCTGTCCAAACGTTTAACGAAAAAAGGCGTCATCGTCAAGCATGTCCTTGGCTTTCAATCGAAAAAGGATGTATTTTACGAGGAGAAATTCCAAGCACTCGGAGATACATTTATCGCAACAGTTGATGGGACATATGGCGCAAAGGGCTTCGTGACAAGTGTCATTGAAGAGAATGATTTGAGCTTTGATGTCATGCTTTCCTGCGGGCCGACCCCTATGTTAAAAGCACTAAAATACTCTTACCCCGATAAGCCTGTCTACATTTCAATGGAAGAACGAATGGGCTGCGGAATTGGTGCTTGCTTTGCATGTGTCTGTCATACCGATCAGCACGAAAAAGCTTACGTCAAAGTCTGTCTGGACGGACCTGTATTTAAAGCAGAGGAGGTGGCGTTGTCATGCTAAACGTTGAGTTACCCGGCTTATCTTTAAAGAATCCGATTATCCCTGCATCAGGCTGCTTTGGATTCGGGAGAGAATTTGCTTCATTATACGACTTATCCGTGCTTGGCGGTATCATGATTAAAGCCACAACCTTAGAGCCGAGATTTGGCAACCCGACACCAAGGGTAGCGGAGACAGGTGCCGGGATGCTCAATGCCATCGGTCTTCAAAATCCTGGCCTAAAAGGCGTGCTGGAAAATGAATTGCCTTGGCTTGAGCAGTTTGATACGCCTATTATTGCAAACGTCGCTGGCTCACAGGTCGATGATTATGTTGAAGTAGCGAAGCAGATCAGCCAAGCAAAAAATGTCCATGCCCTTGAACTGAATATCTCGTGTCCGAATGTCAAAACGGGCGGAATTGCCTTTGGTACAGATCCTCAAATGGCAGCAGCATTGACAAAAGCGGTGAAGGACGTGTCCTCCGTTCCTGTCTATGTCAAACTGTCTCCTAACGTAGCTAATATTGTAGAGATTGCTCAAGCGATTGAATGTGCTGGAGCGGATGGACTCACGATGATTAACACGTTAATCGGTATGCGTTTAGATTTAAAAACAGGGAAACCGATTCTTGCCAATAAAACAGGCGGATTATCAGGCCCTGCGGTCAAACCTGTCGCTGTGCGCATGGTACATGAGGTCAGTCAAGCGGTTTCTATCCCGATTATCGGAATGGGCGGAGTGCAAAATGCTGAAGATGTACTTGAATTTTTACTAGCAGGTGCGAGTGCAGTAGCTGTTGGCACAGCCAATTTTGTAAACCCATTTATTTGCCCAGAAATCATAGAAGAACTGCCAAATGTATTAGCAGCCTATGGGTATTCATCTGTAGAGGAATGTATCGGAAGGAGCTGGAAATATGAAGCACTTGCCCATCATCGCGCTTGATTTTCCATCAGGGCAGGAGGCGCTTGCCTTTTTAGAACCCTTTGAAGGGACACCATTATTTGTGAAGGTCGGCATGGAGCTGTTTTACCAAGAAGGACCTGCCATCCTTGACGCACTTAAAGAAAAAAATTGCCACATTTTCCTCGACCTCAAATTACATGACATTCCAACAACGGTGCAAAAAGCAATGAACCGGCTTGCCGCACTTGGCGTTGATCTAGTCAATGTACATGCTGCTGGCGGGAAACAGATGATGCAAGCTGCGTTAGAAGGGCTTGAAAACGGAACGCCTGCTGGGCAAAAACGTCCGGGCATTATTGCAGTGACTCAGCTGACCAGTACATCTGAAGACATGATGAGAAGCGAATTACTCATAGACCGTCCGCTGCAAGAGACTGTCATCCGGTACGGTCAATTGGCACATGAAAGTGGACTAGACGGTGTTGTTTGCTCTGTTCATGAATCCAAAGCCCTTCATGAGCACATCTCACCTGACTTCCTCACTGTTACGCCAGGGATTCGTTTACTAAATGATCAAACCGATGATCAAAAGCGTGTGGCAACCCCTGCTTATGCAAAAGAGCAAGGTGTTTCACAAATTGTTGTCGGAAGGTCAATCACAAAAGCTGAAAAACCATTGGAAGCCTATCATCAAATTTTGAAAGAGTGGGAGTGACTGCCAGATGAAAACAAAAATTGCTAAACACCTATTACAAATCAAAGCGGTCTCATTGAAACCAGACGAACCGTTTACATGGGCAAGCGGTATCAAATCACCGATCTATTGTGACAACCGTCTCACCTTGTCCTATCCAGAAGTTAGACACGACATTGCTGAAGGTCTTAAAGAGTTGATTCTCACTCATTTTGAGGGAGCGGAGGTGATTGCTGGTACTGCAACAGCAGGCATCCCGCATGCGGCATTAGCAGCAGATCGTCTAAACGTCCCGATGTGTTATGTCAGAAGTAAGCCAAAAGCACATGGAAAAGGAAATCAAATTGAAGGTGCCGTATCAAAGGGCCAAAAGGTGGTCGTCGTAGAAGATCTGATTTCAACAGGAGGCAGTGTGCTTGAAGTGGTCGCTGCTCTTCAAGAAGCGGGCTGTGACGTACTAGGCGTTGCTGCGATCTTCACATACGGTCTGCCAAAAGCTGCGGCAGCATTCCAAGAGAAAAACATTCCATATGTCACCCTAACAGACTATGACACCCTGACAGACGTGGCACTTGAGCTGAAAGCGATTGAGCCTTCTGCTATGAATAAATTGAAACGCTGGAGACAAGATCCTTCCTCTGAATCTTGGATGGAAGAAACCGTCTAAAAAGCTGCGCCTCCCCGCACAGCTTTTTTATTTGGTTAAAAATAGTAAAATAGACTCAAATTTAAATAAAAACTAATCCTATCAATAAAGTCGGGTTGACTTTTGTTTGAATTGTGTTAATATTTAAGACAAATTAAAACACTTATCCAGAGAGGTGGAGGGACTGGCCCGATGAAGCCCGGCAACCTGCGATTTGCAAGGTGCTACTTCCTGCAAAATGATTCTATTTTGAAAGATAAGGAAATCGTGAGCTTCCTCATCTTTCTTTCGGACTGAAAGGAAGTTTTTTTATTTTAACGGTGAGGGGGAAGTGAAGCAAAAGCAGGATGAAGACTTAATTGAAGCCTATGCAGAAACTGATTGGGGATATGAATTCAGTTTAGTTACACTGATTGTTCAGGACGGTCAAGTGATCCAAGTGGAAGAAGACAGAAAAAATTCAGTTGACGTAGTGCGGAGAGTAGTGATACTCCGGAAGGGGAGAAACAATGTTAACTTATGAAAATTGGC
Source organism: Bacillus sp. FSL K6-1145 (assembly GCF_038003425.1). Classification (NCBI taxonomy): domain Bacteria; kingdom Bacillati; phylum Bacillota; class Bacilli; order Caryophanales; family Bacillaceae; genus Bacillus; species Bacillus sp. FSL K6-1145. The sequence goes on from NZ_JBBOPC010000001.1 coordinate 1,500,117, forward strand.
AAGAGCCGTCCATTACATTTCAAGAAGATGATTTGTATAAAGGGGCCTTATCTGTGCTGAAATGGGCATACGGTCATTATGGTGATCAGCTCGTTTATGCATGCAGTTTTGGTATTGAAGGCATCGTCCTCATTGATTTGATTGCGAAAGTAAAAAAGGATGCAAGAATTGTCTTTTTAGATACAGGTCTGCATTTTAAGGAAACGTACGACACAATTGATGCGGTAAAGGAAAGATACCCGGGTTTAGATATTGTGCTGAAAACCCCTGAGCTGACGGTTGAGGAGCAAAACGAGCAGCATGGTGATCAACTATGGAAAACAGATCCTCAAAGCTGCTGTCATATGCGTAAGGTCATTCCTTTGCAAGAAGCGCTATCTGGCTATCCGGCATGGCTTTCTGGCTTAAGGAGAGAGCAGTCTCCTAAGCGAGCAGGGACGAACTTTTTAAATAAGGATGAAAAATTCAAATCAGTGAAAGTATGTCCGCTTATCCACTGGACGTGGAAGGACATATGGAGATATGCATCTAGAGAGGAACTTACTTATAATCCGCTACATGATCAGGGATATCCAAGTATCGGGTGTGCCCCGTGTACACAGCCAGCATTTACTGCCGAGGATCTGCGGTCAGGCAGATGGTCAGGCACAGCTAAGACTGAGTGCGGATTACATGAGTAAGGGAGCATAGTGTATGGAAATTGCCGCAATTTTATTTAGTTTATTTTTCGCTCTAAACATTGGCGCGAGTGGTGCAGCAGCTTCGATGGGGATCGCGTACGGATCAGGTGCGATTCGAAAGCCGATCTATGCACTCAGTGTATGTGCAGTTGGGATTTTAGCAGGTTCAGTTATTGGCGGTGGTGAGGTTGTCAAAACGATTAGCTCTGGAATTATGCCTGAATCCGTCATTACACTTGAAATTGTTTGTATTATTATTGGTTCTGCTGCATTATCACTCTTTATAGCGAATCTGATGGCCATCCCTTTATCAACGAGTGAGGTGACAGTAGGAGCTGTAGTTGGTGTCGCGGTCGCATATAAAGTATTGTATGTGAAATCCATTTTAGTCATTGTGGCATTTTGGGTCATCATTCCGCTTGTCGCCTTTCTTTTTACCTTTGTTGTAGTCAAAATCATCAGAATGTTCCCTAAACGTAAGCTGTCTAAAAAAGGAACAGTCATTTTATCCATTGTTTTAATCCTTAGTGGGTTTTTAGAAGCATTTTCAGCAGGTATGAACAATGTGGCAAATGCAGTCGGTCCACTTGTTGCCGCGGGCGTTTTGTCAGTTGGGCAAGGAACACTTTACGGCGGAATCTTCGTCGCCATTGGAGCCCTCTTGCTTGGTAGAAGAGTACTGGAAACAAACGGAAAGAAAATTACCCGCTATCAAACGGGCGAAGGGATATTGCTTTCCGGTACCGGTGCTGGACTTGTCATCGTCAGCTCTATTTTTGGGCTGCCAGTTCCACTTACCCAAATCACCTCCTCGTCTATCATTGGACTTGGCATGGCAAAAGGCGGACCTAATATTTTTCATAAACATGTGGTGAAAAAAATGCTGAAAGTGTGGGTAGTATCACCCTTTTTATCACTTAGTCTATCGTATTTGCTGGTGAGTCTTTTCTTAAAAGGGGACTATTACTCTATCTTTATCATGATGAGTGTACTGCTTGCCTCACTTGGTGCGCTAAGTCTGATGAAGGCAGTCAAAAATGAAAGCAGCTCGATTCATGAACAGGGCGGCGGGATTTAACGACAAATCCGACTATTTACATCTAATAAATATGAACATTGAGAGGAAGATGAACAAATGAGTTTAACACCACATGGTGGCGTATTAATTAATCGAGTAAATGAAGAGTATGACCTCAGCACGGCTGCAAAGGAAATTGAACTAGATGCTATCTCTTTTGCAGACCTTGAACTCATAGCAATTGGCGGGTATAGTCCAATTGAAGGGTTTTTAACAAAAGCTGATTATGAAGCGGTTGTGAGCAGTATGCGGCTAGCAAGTGGTGTCGTTTGGTCTCTTCCTATTACACTGCCAGTGACAAAGGAAAAGGCAGCGGAAATCCATCGAGGCGAGATTGTGCGTCTATCGTATAATGGAACTGTATATGGCGTGATTGAAGTAGAGGATCAATACACACCAGATAAGGAAAAAGAAGCGGTGAATGTGTATAAAACTGATGACCGCAATCATCCAGGCGTGAAAAAATTATTTGAACGCGGTGATACGTACATTGGTGGTAAAATTACACTGACGAAACGAAGCGAAAAACCATTCCCTCAATTTACGTATGAGCCGGAAGAAACAAGACGTCATTTTAAAGAGAACGGCTGGAAAACGATTGTTGGTTTCCAAACGAGAAACCCTGTTCACCGTGCCCATGAATATATTCAAAAGACAGCACTTGAAACCGTCGATGGTTTGTTTTTAAATCCACTTGTCGGTGAAACAAAATCAGACGATATTCCGGCAGACGTGAGAATGAAAAGCTATCAAGTGTTATTGAACGGTTATTACCCAAAGGATCGCGTCTTTTTAGGTGTTTTTCCTGCGGCAATGCGTTATGCTGGACCAAAGGAAGCAATCTTTCACGCGCTTGTTCGTAAAAATTACGGTTGTACTCACTTTATTGTGGGAAGAGATCATGCAGGTGTTGGTGATTATTACGGCACATACGAGGCGCAGGAGTTATTTGAACAATTTACAAGCGAAGAAATTGGCATTACCCCGTTAAAATTTGAACATAGCTTCTACTGTAATACATGTGAAGCAATGGCAACACCAAAAACATGTCCTCACGATAAAAGCGAGCATGTCATTCTTTCAGGTACAAAGGTTCGAACGATGCTGAGAAACGGAGAATTACCGCCAAGCACGTTCAGCCGAAAAGAAGTCATTGAAACATTAATCGAAGGATTAAAAACGACGGTATCTTAATGGGAGGGTATGACATGAGCAACGAACATATCGTGTGGCATGATTCATCTATTACAAAAAAAGAATATCAACAAAAAAACAATCATAAAAGCGGCATTATTTGGCTCACAGGTCTAAGTGGATCAGGTAAATCTACAATTGCAAATGCAGCGGCTAGAGAGCTGTTTGAACAAGGTTATCAAGTCACTGTTCTTGATGGCGATAATGTGCGGCATGGATTGAATAAAGATTTAGGGTTTTCAGATGATGACAGAAAAGAGAACATCCGACGTATCGGAGAAGTGGCGAAATTATTTGTTGAGCAAGGAACAATTGTCATCACGGCTTTTATTTCACCATTTCAAGAAGACCGCCGCATTGTTAGACAGTTAGTTGAAGCGGGAGAATTTCACGAAGTGTTTGTGAAATGTGATCTGAACGTATGCGAAGAGCGTGACCCAAAGGGGTTATATAAAAAAGCTAGAAATGGCGAAATTCCATTTTTTACCGGGATTGATTCACCTTATGAAGAGCCAGCTGCACCTGAGCTTGTTCTAGATACAGGTGAATTATCGCGTGAAGAGTCCAAACAGCGTCTTGTTGATTATGTAAAGGGAAAAGCGAAATAATCGCCTGATGGCAGGGGGAGAAAAGCACGATGGGGAAAGTATACATTGTGGGGGCTGGACCTGGGGATCCAGACTTAATTACATTAAAAGCCCTTAAGGCAATACAGCAGGCAGATGTCATTTTATATGATCGTCTTGTCAATCAAGAAATACTCGCCCACGCCAAACCCGAGGCGGAATTAATCTATTGCGGCAAGCTCCCGAATCATCATACGATGAGACAGGAAGCCATCAATGAAGCCCTTGTGACCCATGCAAAGGAAGGGAATGTTGTCGTCCGTCTGAAAGGCGGCGACCCCTTTGTATTTGGCCGCGGCGGTGAAGAAATCGAATGCTTAGCTGAGCACGGAATTCCATATGAAGTTGTCCCGGGGATTACCTCTGGTATTGCAGCAGCTGCTTATGCAGGCATTCCTGTGACGCACCGTGAATTCAGCTCGAATGTTGCGTTTGTCACGGGTCACTATCAAAAGGATGAGCATTTTGAAGAAAAGTGGGAGGCACTGGCTACAGGGATTGATACCCTTGTGATTTACATGGGCGTCAAAAACGTAGAAAGAGTGCAGCAGCTTCTTATAAAAAATGGACGTGATCCAGAAACGCCAGCAGCGTTTATACACTGGGGAACCACGACGAGGCAAAAGACGACTTGCTGCACTGTTAAGACACTGTCTGAAACCGTTGAAAAAGAAGGCATCGAGCATCCAAGCTTAATAGTTGTTGGAGATGTCGTTCATTTTCACCAAAAGCTGAACTGGTTTGAACCGGCTCTCATTGAGAATTGAGAATGTTAGAGAAAAGACACGTGCATTGATCGTGTCTTTTCGTCTGAACAAAACAAGTAAGAAGGAGGAGTCACATGAAACAAGCTGTACTTTATGTTGGGCATGGAAGCAGGGTAAAAGAAGCACAAGATAAAGCCATTTCTTTTATGAAAAGCTGTATGCCATTAGTAGAAGCCGATATACAAGAAATTTGTTTTTTAGAACTAACAGCCCCTTCTATAGAGGAAGGCTTTGAAGCCTGTGTGAACAAAGGAGCTACAAATATTGCGATCGTCCCGCTCCTCCTTTTAACTGCTATGCATGCTAAATCAGATATTCCAGTTGAGATTGAGAAAGTTCAAAAACGATACCCGCAAGTGAAGGTCACATACGGGAAACCAATTGGGGTCAATCAAGAAGTGACAAAAGCAGTTGCTGCAAGAATTGAAGAAGCAGGATATCAAGGCGGGGAAGCACGTATTCTTTTAATTGGCCGCGGAAGCTCTGATCCAGATGTGAAGCGAGATGTGTTTGGCATTGCGGACGATGTCCGGCGCCTGCTTCCTTTTGCTGAGGTCTTGCCATGTTTTATTACAGCATGTGAGCCAAATTACCGAGATGTTCTTGCGAAATTAACAGCAGATGATGATGCGCCTGTTTATCTCGTTCCTTACTTGTTGTTTACGGGTATTTTAATGAAAGAGATTGAAAGCGAAGCGGCTCAGGCGAGAGAGAGGCTGAAAGACGTCCGGGTATGCCGGTATATTGGCTTTCATCCGCATGTAAAAGCAGCTTATATTGAACGCGTGCAAGAAACCATTTTAAACAAAGACGATGTGTTTCATTTCCAAGGAGAAAGCCATGCTTCCAGTCCATCTTGATTTAACCAATCAACAAGTGCTCATCGCCGGCGGTGGAAAAATAGCCGCAAGAAGGGCAGAGGTGCTATGCATAGAGCCTTGCCATATCACCATCGTGAGTCCTGATATTTCTAAAGAGATGGCACGTCTCATTGATACATACAACCTGAATTGGAAAGAAAAGAAAGTGGAAGCTCAAGATGTAGAGGATGCATTTTTCATTGTCGCTGCTACAAATGATCCGGTGGTAAATGAATGGATTGCACAAACAGCACGGCCTCACCAGCTTGTGAATTGTGTGAGCCAATCAGAGCTTGGCAATGTGATCGTGCCAAAGGTGGTCAAAGCAGGGAAAGTGACGATTTCAGTCTCTACAAGCGGTGCAAGCCCAGCCCGGACAAAACAGCTGGCTGCGGAAATTGAGACATTGCTTGAACAAGAGGATGTAGATGCACTTGATGCTCTCTATATCGAAAGAAAAAAACAACAAAGAAAAAGCCGATAAAATCTCTTGAAAGGATTTTATCGGCTTTTATTATTTTCGCAGCTTAAGAACCACATCTTCGTCAGGCGTGACAAATAATGTTTGCTGTTGATCATACGTCACAAATCCGGGCTTGGCTCCATTTGGTTTTTTCACATGCCGGATTTTCGTGTAATCGACAGGAACGGAGCTCGACTCCTTTGCCTTCGAGAAGTAGGCAGCGATTTGAGCCGCTTCAAGTAGCGTCTGTTCGTCAGGCGTTTGATGACGGATGACGACATGTGATCCAGGAATATCTTTCGTGTGCAGCCAAATATCGTCACGGGCAGCCGCCTTTGTGGTTAAATACTCGTTTTGTTTGTTGTTTTTTCCGACTAATATCGGAATCCCTTGAGACGATTCATACGTTTCAAGCTGAATGGCCGCCGTTTTTTTCTTTTTGGCGTTGCGCTTTTGTTTGGCGCGTAAATATTTCCCTTCAACAAGCTCTTCTCTCATTTCCTCTAAATCCTTCGGTGAGGCAGAGGACAGCTGCTGAATCAACTCATCAAAATAAGCAATCTCTTCATGCGTCCGCTCAATTTGTTCATTGACCGCTTCCACTGCATTTTTTGCCTTTTGATATTTTGTGAAATATGCTTGCGCATTTTCAGAAGGGGTTTTGTTTGTTTTGAGCGGTATCGTGATCTCTCCACCATCTTCATCGTAATAATTGATGACAGTCGCTTCTTTATCCCCTTTTTTGATGGCATATAAATTGGCTGTTAGCAATTCGCCATAGAGCTGGTATTTATGGGCATTTTGAGATTCTTCAAGGGTTCTGTTCAGTTTTTTGAGCTTGTTTTCATTTTTCTTTTTTTCATTTATGACAAACCGTTCAAGGTCAGAAGCTTGTTGTTTCACTCTGTCTCTTTCAGCTTTGCCGAAATAAAAGCGGTCAAGCAGCTGGCTGAGAGAGTCGAATGTCTTCATTTCGCCTTGGACATGCTGCAGTTCTAATAAATAGAAATACTCCTTCCCATCTTTTCTTGTCAGCTGCGGGGTAAAGGAATGCATGCGAATCAGCTGGAACATGTCGAGTAATGTATTTGGAATTGTTTCCTGATTGGCAAGACCGGCCCTGTGAACAGCTTCCTTTGCAAACAGCGGAGAAACCCCAGAGAATGTATCGACAATTTGCTTTGTGATCATTCCTTCTTGAAAGCGTAAATGCTTTAAAATATCGTCCTTCGTTACTGCAAACGGATTTAATTTTTGCTGCGCAGGCGGCAGAAGGTATTCGTGCCCAGGAAGCACTGTTCGATAGCTGTTTACAGATGGAGAAAGATGCTTCAAGCCATCGATGATCTGCTGCGTATCATCTTCGACAAGAATCAAATTACTATGCCTTCCCATGATTTCAATGTAGAGCTTTCGCGTCTGTTCGTCGCCAATTTCATTACGGCTTCGTACATGAAGTACGATCACACGGTCAAATCCAATTTGTTCAAAACGCTCAATGAATCCGCCCTCAAGATGCTTTCTAAGGAGCATACAAAACATTGGAGGTTCGCTTGGATTGTCATATTGCTGCTCTGTGAGCTGCACTCTAGCATAGCTCGGATGAGCGGATAAAAGGAGCTTATGATTCTTTCCGTTTGCCCGGATATGAAAAATCAGCTCGTGCTTATATGGCTGATGAATTTTTGAAATTCTTCCACCAGTTAATGTCTCTTGCAATTCATTTGTCATACCATATGTAAAAATGCCGTCAAATGACATGTTGGATACACCCTCTTCTTTCACACAAATCTACTGAAAGAACCTTCCATTTCTCGTTCTTTAGGCAGTCTTATTATTATAGCATGATTTAGGACGAGTCTGAATAAACTGGCTTATAGAACACTGCATATGAGAGAGAACAAAAGAGGAGTGGACGAGGTCAAATGAATTGGCATGAACTGAACCAAACCGATTTATTAAAAACAATGAATACATCGATAGGTGACGGACTGTCAGAAAAAGATGTACAAAAACGGCTTGAAAAACACGGGTCAAACGAATTGCAGGAAGGGAAAAAGGCGTCAGCTCTGATTATTTTTTTAGCGCAATTTAAAGACTTTATGGTGTTAATCTTGCTTGCAGCAACGATCATTTCTGCTTTTCTAGGCGAATACATTGATGCAGTAGCCATTGTAGCGATTGTTCTGATTAATGGAGTGCTCGGCTTTTATCAAGAACGCCGGGCGGAAAAATCCCTTCAAGCACTAAAGGAATTATCAACCCCACATGTGTATGCAAGGAGAAATCATGAATGGATCAAGATCCCGTCTAAACATCTCGTGCCAGGGGATATTGTGAAATTTTCAAGCGGAGACCGGATTGGGGCAGATATTAGATTACTAGAAACAAAGAGTCTGGAAATCGAGGAGTCTGCTCTCACTGGCGAATCCATCCCAGCAGTCAAACACGCAAGTCCGCTTTCTAGCAATCATGTCTCGCTTGGAGATTTGACGAACATGGCCTTTATGGGGACGCTTGTCACTAGAGGAAGCGGCGTGGGCGTTGTCATTGGTACAGGAATGAATACAGCGATGGGACAAATTGCCGGTATGCTGGATGCTGCAGGGAATATGGAAACACCACTGCAAAGACGTCTCGAACAGCTGGGGAAAATCCTCATTGTGGCTGCTTTATTTTTAACGGTGCTCGTTGTGGTTCTTGGCGTTGTGCAAGGACATGATTTGTATCATATGTTCCTGGCGGGAGTATCACTTGCGGTTGCTGCCATTCCCGAAGGCCTGCCGGCAATTGTTACCGTCGCACTTTCCTTAGGAGTGCAGCGGATGATCAAACAAAAATCGATTGTCAGAAAGCTCCCGGCGGTGGAGACTCTTGGCTGCGCGTCGATCATTTGCTCAGATAAAACAGGAACCATGACGCAAAATAAAATGACTGTGACCCATGTATGGGCAGAGGGCAAAACGTGGAATATTTCTGGTACGGGCTATGAGCCATCTGGTGATTTCACCTTGAACGGAGAACTTGTCCATGTAGATAAACATCCAAGTCTGCAAAAGGTGTTATTATATGGGGCGCTTTGTAATACATCGACCATCGTTGAAAAAGATGGCGAAATGAGGCTTGATGGTGATCCGACAGAGGGGGCACTTCTCACCGCAGCACGTAAAGCGGGTTTTACAGAGCAATTCATCGAAGCAGGATTTCACGTGGTAGAAGAGTTTCCTTTTGATTCAGAAAGAAAGATGATGTCAGTCGTCGTCGAAACGAATCAAAAAGAGCGGTACGTCATTGCAAAAGGTGCGCCGGATGTCCTGATGAACCGTTCAAGCCATATCATGCATGGCGGACGCACAGCTTCATTTTCAGCCACTCACAGGCAAGAAACAGAGGCTGCGATTCAAGGTTTAGCAAGACAGGCGCTGAGAACGATTGCCATTGCGTATAAAAAAGTTGGTCTGACCGAAACAATCACCACTGTCCAGCAGGCTGAAACTGATTTAACATTTATCGGACTAGAGGGCATGATCGATCCACCTCGTCCTGAAGTGAGACGAGCGATTAAAGAGTGCAGAGATGCGGGCATAAAAACAGTCATGATTACAGGGGATCACGTGGAAACAGCCAAAGCGATCGCAAAAGACTTGAGCCTTTTACCAAAGCAAGGAAAGGTGCTCGACGGAAAAGCGCTGGATCAGCTGAGTGACAAAGAGCTTGAGCAAACGGCTGAAAATGTATACGTCTTTGCACGGGTATCACCGGAGCATAAGCTGAGAATTGTGAAAGCCTATCAAAAAAATGGACATATTGTAGCGATGACAGGTGACGGGGTCAATGATGCGCCTGCAATTAAGCAAGCAGATATCGGTATCTCCATGGGCATCACTGGAACAGACGTAGCCAAGGAAGCGTCCTCTCTTATTTTACTTGATGACAACTTTGCGACCATTAAATCGGCCATTAAAGAAGGCCGAAATATTTATGAAAACATTCGTAAGTTTGTTCGCTATTTGCTCGCATCAAATGTGGGAGAAATTTTGGTTATGCTGTTTGCGATGCTTCTAGCGCTTCCGCTTCCTCTCGTTCCTATTCAAATTTTATGGGTCAACCTCGTCACAGATGGTCTCCCGGCGATGGCGCTTGGTATGGATAAGCCAGAAGGCGATGTCATGAAAAGGAAGCCGAGGAATATGAAAGAGGGGATTTTTGCTAGAGGGCTTGGCTGGAAGGTTGTATCTAGAGGGTTCCTCATTGGACTTGCGACCCTTTTAGCATTTATGTTTGTGTATCACCGTGATCCAAACAACCTGCCATATGCACAGACTGTTGCATTTAGTACGCTTGTGTTGGCGCAGCTCATTCATGTATTTGACTGCCGCAGTGAACGATCCATCTTTGAACGCAATCCATTCGGGAATCTCTACTTAATCGGTGCGGTATTGTCATCACTTTTACTGATGTTTGTGGTCATTTATTATCCGCCGCTTCAGCCGATTTTCAAAACGGTGGCGATTGCACCAATTGATTGGCTGCTGATCATCGGTATGTCTGCACTGCCAACTTTTTTACTGGCAGGATCACTTTTGACAAGAAAAAAATAATTCGTTATGGTATAATTTTGAGGTAATAGTGTCTGCTATTACCTTTTTCATTTTATTAATATGAAAGAATTGGGTGTTTTGACATGATACGCAGTATGACGGGATTCGGCCAAGCGAGTAAAACGGATGGAGAACTGACAGTGTCAGTTGAGCTAAAATCGGTCAATCACCGTTTTAAAGAGGTTCATGCCCGTTTGCCGAGGCCGCTTTTATATTTCGAAGACACATTAAAAAAAATCATTCTTCGTCACGTGCAGCGCGGTAGAATTGAGCTGTTTGTTACGATTGAAGGCGGTAAACTAGCAAGCCGGTCCTTGCAGATCGACTGGCCGCTGCTTGATGAATACATGAAAGCCGCAAAAGATCTCGAGAAACGCTATCACATTTCAGGCATTCAGCATGCACATGACTTACTGGGGCTGGAGCATGCCGTTCAAGTAGAAGAATCGGCTAGCCGAAATGAGCAATTAGAGCAATTGCTGATGGAAGCTTGTGAAACGGCTGTCAAGGAGCTTTGCTTCATGAGAGAGCAGGAGGGAACATCACTTCAAAAAGACTGTGAGCTGAGGCTTTCTGAATTAGAGGCCTATACAGAAGAAATCAAAGTCTTTGCACCAGAGGTTGTGAGTCAGTATAAAGACAGGCTCAATCAGCGATTGCAAGAATGGATCGGAGAGGCGCTTGACGAAAGCAGATTGACAACAGAGGCTGCGATCTTTGCTGACCGCTGTGACATTACAGAAGAGATTACGAGATTGAAAAGTCACTTTCAGCAATTCCAGCAAATCTTGATGCAAGGCGGTGCTGCTGGCAGAAAACTTGATTTTCTAGTACAGGAGCTCAACCGTGAAGTGAACACCATTGGCTCAAAAGCGAACCATCATCATTTAACTAAGCTGGTGGTTGAAATGAAAAGTGCTATTGAAAAAATAAAAGAACAAGTGCAGAATATAGAATAGTCATTGTGTATGCTGTTTACAGTACGTCTCTTTCGGCGAGACTAGAGACGTTTATAATACAGGGGGACGTTAGAAGATGACCATAAAGTTGATCAATATCGGATTTGGAAACATCATTTCAGCGAATCGGATGATTTCGATCGTCAGTCCGGAATCAGCACCGATTAAACGAATGATACAAGACGCAAGAGATCGAGGCATGCTCATAGATGCTACATACGGAAGAAGAACCCGTGCTGTTGTCATTATGGACAGTGACCATGTCATCTTATCTGCCGTTCAGCCTGAGACTGTCGCGCAAAGACTTTCTGTAAAAGAAGAAATCATAGATGAAGGGCAGGGGTAATACGCCATTATGAAAGAAAGAGGACTTTTAATCGTTCTCTCTGGACCTTCGGGAGTTGGAAAAGGAACGGTCAGACAAGCCATTTTCTCCCAGGAAGATACGAAATTTGAATACTCAATTTCTGTGACAACACGTAAACCGCGTGAAGGTGAAAGAAATGGTGTCGATTATTTCTTTAAATCCAGGGAAGAATTTGAACATATGATTGAAAACAAAAAGCTGTTAGAATGGGCAGAGTATGTCGGGAATTACTACGGCACGCCTGTTGACTATGTAGAACAGACATTAAGCGAAGGAAAAGATGTTTTCCTTGAAATCGAAGTGCAAGGTGCACTTCAAGTAAGAGAAGCATTCCCAGAAGGTCTTTTTATTTTCCTTGCACCGCCTAGTCTTTCAGAACTTCAGAACCGCATCATTACACGTGGTACAGAGTCTGAGGAGCTCATTCGAAATCGAATGGCTGCTGCAAAAGAAGAGATTGAAATGATGGATGCTTACGACTATGTCGTGGAAAACGATGATGTCGAGCTTGCTTGTGAAAGAATCAAAGCGATCGTCCTTGCAGAACACCTGCGCAGAGACAGAGTCGCACCAAGATATAAAAAAATGCTGGGGGTAGAATAAACTATGTTAGATCCTTCAATTGACTCATTGATGAACAAACTTGATTCAAAATACACACTTGTGACAGTGTCTGCACGTCGTGCACGTGAAATGCAGATCCACCAAGATCAGCAAATCGAAAATACGAAATCTTACAAATTTGTAGGTAAAGCACTTGAAGAAATTGATGCCGGTCTTTTGACATTTGAAAAAGAGGATCAAGAATAACACATCGCTTCTGCTATGCAGATACGATACGTTCAAAAAAGTCAAAACTATGATTGGTTTTGACTTTTTTGAATTGTAGACGAATTTGTGAAAAAGGCCGTTAAGGGGGACAAACAAATGTTACAGTCAAAAAATATTTTGCTCGGCGTCAGCGGAGGAATCGCCGTATATAAAGCAGCTGCACTTACTAGTAAACTCGTACAAGCAGGCGCAAATGTAAGAGTGATTATGACAGAATCTGCCCGTGAGTTTGTGTCTCCGCTTACCTTCCAAGCTCTGTCTCGACATGAGGTGTATGTGGATACATTTAAAGAAAACAATCCAAAAGTCATTGCGCATATTGACGTAGCTGACTGGGCCGATCTCATCCTTGTTGCCCCTGCAACAGCACATACGATTGGTAAAATGGCGGCAGGGCTTGCAGATGATATGCTCACGACGACCTTACTTGCTTCAACTGCTCCTGTATGGATCGCGCCAGCTATGAATGTGCATATGTATGATCACCCGGCAGTAAAACGGAACATTCGCACATTATATGAGGACGGCTACCGGTTTATTGAACCGAGTGAAGGTTATTTAGCCTGTGGCTATATTGGAAAAGGGCGATTAGAGGAGCCTGAAAAAATAGTTGAGCACATCCGTGCATTTTTCGAAGAGCCAAAAAACTTACCGCTTTCAGGTAAAAAAGTCGTGGTGACAGCAGGACCTACACGAGAAGTCATCGATCCTGTGCGTTTCTTTACAAATCGATCGTCAGGAAAAATGGGCTATGCAATTGCAGAGGCTGCGCAGCAAATGGGGGCTGATGTCACGCTTATTTCAGGACCTGTTTCTTTAACGGCACCTAATCATGTACATGTGGTGCACGTTGAATCGGCAGAGGACATGTATCAAGCCGCATTAGCTGTGTACGAGGAAGCGGACCTTGTCATTAAATCAGCAGCAGTCGCCGACTATACCCCTGTGACCTCATATCCTCATAAAATGAAAAAACAGGACGGCGGCTTAGAAATTGAATTCACCCGGACAAAAGATATTTTAAAAGAGCTGGGGAAAAGAAAAGAGCATCAAGTGCTTGTCGGTTTTGCAGCTGAAACGCAGGATGTAGAATATTATGCGAAAAAGAAAATCGAATCCAAGCATTTAGATATGATTGTGGCCAACAATGTCACAAAAGAAGGTGCAGGGTTTGGCACAGACACAAATGTAGCAGCAATCATCAAAGCAGATGGTACAACAACAGAACTGCCGATGATGAGCAAAAAAGACCTCGCTTTTGAAATCTTAAAGGAGGCAAAACAGCTGTTGCCAAAAGAGCGTGATCGCGCATGATTGCTGAAGTTATCGTAGATGTCACAACGAAAGCCATTGACCGGCCATTCGATTACCGTGTACCAGATCGATTCAAAGATCTCGTCAAAGCGGGAATGAGGGTGGTCGTTCCCTTTGGCCCTAGGAAGATTCAAGGGTTTGTGACAAAAGTCAAAGAAGAAACAGACGTAAAAACAGGAAGCATAAAGGACATTGTCGATTTATTTGATTTATCACCTGTTCTGACAGATGAGCTATTGGAGCTTTCCCACTGGCTGACGGAAAAAACATTGTCCTATCACATTACGGCACTTCAATCGATGCTGCCTGCAGCCATGAAGGCGAAGTATGAAAAAGAAATTCAAGTGCTGTCAGATGAAGAACTTCCGCAGTCATTGAAAGAGCTTTTCGGTCAGCGAGATAGCATTCTTTACGCTGACATCCCAGCCGAACAACTAAAACAGATTCAAAAGCATGTCCAAAAAGGTCATCTAGAGGTAAGGTATCACGTCTCGCAAAAATCTGGAAAGAAAAAAGTGCGCACGCTCCAACTAGCTGCATCAAAAGATAAGCTTGAAGAAAAACAGCAGCAGCTGAAAAAAAATGCGGTGAAACAAAAGGCTCTGCTCTCCTTTTTGCTTCAAGCGAGTGAGACGACCTTTTTAGCGAAAGACTTGCAGCAGCAAACAGGCGCGAGTTCTCAAACGCTTAAAACCTTTATTCAAGAAGGGCTGCTAACAGAAAGCTATGAAGAGGTCTACCGGGATCCTTATCGTGACCGGGCATTTACACCTTCTGCTTCACTTGACCTTATGCCAGAACAAGCAGAAGCGGCAAAACATATACATCAAGCAGTCAGCGATGACCGGCATGAAACTTTTCTGCTGCACGGGGTGACAGGAAGCGGTAAAACGGAAATATACTTGCAGACGATTGATCATGCCCTACAAAAAGGAAAAGAAGCGATCGTCCTCGTTCCAGAAATCTCGTTAACCCCTCAAATGGTTCAGCGGTTTAAAGAACGATTCGGTTCAAATGTGGCTGTACTTCATAGCGGATTATCGACAGGGGAAAAATATGATGAATGGCGGAAAATCCACCGCAAGGAAGTCAAACTTGTCGTGGGCGCGAGATCGGCTGTTTTCGCACCATTTGAAAATCTAGGCATGATTATCATAGATGAAGAGCATGAATCTTCTTATAAACAAGAGGAAATGCCTCGTTATCATGCCAAGGACGTCGCCATTGAACGAGCCAAAAGGCATCGATGCCCAGTTGTTTTAGGTAGTGCAACTCCTTCACTTGAAACCTACGCGCGTGCCAAAAAAGGCGTGTTTACATTGCTGACGCTCAAAAACCGAGTCAACCAGCAGCAGCTGCCGCACGTTTCGTTAATTGATATGAGAGAAGAATTGAGAAATGGCAACAGGTCCATGTTTTCAGAAGAATTAATGCTCAGATTAAAGGAAGTGCTTGAAAGAAAAGAACAAGCCGTCTTATTTCTGAATAAAAGGGGCTATTCATCCTTTGTGATGTGCCGTGATTGCGGATATGTGGAGCAATGTCCTCATTGCGAAATTTCTCTCACCTATCACCGCTATCAAAAACGGCTGAAATGCCATTATTGCGGTCACGAGGCACCGGTGCCAGCTGAATGTCCAGAATGCCATAGTGAGCATATTCGCTATTTTGGTACGGGTACGCAGCGTGTAGAAGAAGAGCTGACAAAAGTACTGCCAGAGGCAAGAGTCATCCGAATGGATGTAGATACAACGTCTCGTAAAGGTGCTCATGAAAAGCTCCTCACATCTTTTGGCAATAAAGAAGCAGATATTTTGCTCGGGACGCAGATGATTGCAAAAGGGCTAGATTTCCCAGATGTCACACTTGTTGGTGTTCTAAGTGCGGATACGTCTCTTCATATCCCTGATTTCCGTTCAAGTGAAAAAACATTTCAGCTTCTCACGCAGGTCAGCGGCAGGGCAGGACGACATGAAAAAGCGGGCTCTGTGATCATTCAATCGTATACGCCTTCTCACTATAGTATTGAATTAACGCAGCAGCATGACTACGAAGCCTTTTATGAACAGGAGATGCTGCATCGCCGCCACCAGTCCTATCCGCCGTATTACTTTTTGGCGATGGTGACAGTATCACATGAGGAAGTGACGAAGGCAGCGCATGTCACGGATCAAATTGTTCAGTTCCTAAAAATGAACTGTGCACCGAATACAAGAATTCTTGGTCCGGCTGCATCACCAATCGCTAAGATCAAAGATAGATATCGATATCAATGCGTGATAAAATACAAAAGGGAAAATGAACTGGCAAGTTTACTACGGAAAATACAAGATCATTATCAAAAGGAAATGGAACAAAAACAATTGATGATTTCAATAGATATGAATCCATATATGATGATGTAAAACGGAGGGCTTTAAGTGGCAGTCAAACCAATAGTCATGCATCCGGCAGAAGTACTCGAACAAAAGGCAGAGCCTGTCGATACGTTCGATAAAAAGCTCAAAAAACTGCTTGATGATATGTATGATACAATGCTTGAGCTAGATGGAGTCGGACTAGCAGCACCACAAATCGGCATTTCACAAAGAATTGCTGTTGTCGATATCGGAGAAGAAACGGGCAGAATTGATTTAGTAAATCCCGAGGTTCTTGAAGTGAAAGGAAGTCAAACAGATATTGAAGGCTGCCTGAGCTTTCCATCTTTATACGGCACAGTAGAAAGACCGAGCTATGTGAAGGTAAAAGCCTTTGATAAGAAAGGCAAACCATTTACAATAGAAGCAGAAGGATTTTTAGCAAGAGCCTTATTGCACGAAATTGATCATTTAGACGGCATTTTATTTACGTCGAAAATCATTCAAACCTATACAGAAAAAGAACTTGCGGAAATGGAAGGGTGAAGAAAATGGCACGTATTGTATTTATGGGAACCCCTGATTTCTCAGTACCTGTGCTGCAGACACTTATAACAGAAGGATACGAAGTTGTCGGGGTCGTCACGCAGCCAGATCGCCCGAAAGGCAGAAAACGAGTACTCACGCCGCCTCCTGTGAAAGTAGAAGCCTTAAAGCACGGCATTCCGGTCTTGCAGCCTGAAAAGGTACGCCTTGATGAAGAAATTGATAAAGTGCTTGCCTTAAAGCCAGATTTAATTGTCACGGCGGCATTTGGACAAATTCTACCAAAACGATTACTAGATGAACCTCAGTTTGGCTGTATCAATGTACATGCCTCGCTGCTGCCAGAACTAAGAGGGGGCGCGCCGATCCATTATGCGATCCTTCAAGGCAAAAAGAAAACAGGCGTCACGATCATGTACATGGTGGAACGGCTCGATGCAGGGGACATGATCAGTAAAGTAGAAGTGGAAATCGACGAATTAGACAATGTCGGTACATTACATGATAAATTAAGTGTAGCAGGCGCCGCACTATTGAAAGATACTGTGCCGAATGTTCTAAGCGGATCTATTTCTCCAATTCCGCAAAATGAAGAAGCGGCAACGTATGCACCTAATATAAAGCGAGAGCAGGAAAGGTTAGACTGGACAAAGACCGGAGAAGAGCTTTACAACCAAGTTCGCGGCTTAAATCCGTGGCCAGTTGCCTATACTGAATGGAACGGGGCTCATCTAAAAGTATGGGAAGCGAAAAAAGTTCCACTCGAAGCGCAAGAAGAACCTGGGAAAGTGATTGAGCTTCAAAAAGAAGGTCCAGTCATTGGAACTGGGAATAAACAAGGCCTTTTATTAACAGGTGTGCAGCCAGCTGGTAAGAAAAAAATGAGCGGCGAAGACTTCCTAAGAGGCGCAAATATCGAAATGGGACAGAAATTAGGGTTAATGAATGAAGAAAAGTAATGTGAGAGAAGTAGCGCTGGACGCTTTAATCAAACTCGAACAAAACCAAGCTTATAGTAATTTGCTTTTGCAGTCAGTTATGAAAGACAAAGACTTGGCAGATCAGGACAAACCGCTCTTAACAGAGCTTGTGTACGGTACACTGCAAAACAAGCTGGCATTAGATTATATGCTGGCACCATTTGTGAAAAAACCGCAAAAGGTGGCTCCGTGGGTCATGCAGCTTTTGCGGATGTCCCTTTATCAAATGATCTACCTTGAAAAGATTCCAGATCGTGCAGCCATCCATGAAGCGGTTGAGCTAACGAAAAAGAGAGGGCACAAGGGCATTTCTTCACTTGTGAACGGCGTTCTTCGATCCGTGCAAAGAGAAGGCGTTCCGGCTTTTGATGACATCAAAGATCCAGTCAAGCGGCTTTCGATTGAGACAAGCCACCCATTATGGCTCGTGCAGGAATGGGTTCAGTCGTACGGATTTGAAGCGGCAGAAAGCATGTGCCGCATTCATTTAGTACCGCCAAAGCAAACCCTTCGTGTCAATCGAATGAAAACGGACCGCGCAGCACTGCAGCAAGAACTGCTGGATGCCGGAATTGAAACGGAGCTTGGCGATTTATCAGAAGATGCACTTAAGCTGATGAAAGGGTCCATCGTTTCAACCCCTTCTTTTCAAGAAGGCTATGTGACCATTCAAGATGAAAGCTCAATGCTTGTCGCAAGAGCACTAGACCCTCAGCCGGGAGAAGCTGTGCTTGACGCCTGTGCGGCTCCAGGCGGAAAATCAACACATATCGCAGAGCGTATGAACGACGAAGGACAAATTGTTTCACTTGATTTGCACGAACACAAAGTGAAACTCATCAAACAAGCAGCAAAACGTCTGAACCTTACTCAGATTGAAGCAAAAGCGCTGGATGCAAGGAAAGCAAAAGACGATTACAGCGAAGCTTCATTTGACAGGATTCTGATTGATGCGCCGTGTTCTGGTTTTGGCGTCATTAGACGAAAACCAGATATGAAATATACAAAGTCTCCAGAAGACTCAGCAAGGCTAGCTGCAATTCAGCAGGCAATCTTAAAAGAAACAGCTCCGCTTTTAAAGCCTGGCGGAACCCTTGTATATAGTACATGTACAATGGACCCAACAGAAAATCAACAAGTGATTCATGCGTTTTTACAAGAACACCAAGACTTCGAACCCGATCTATCTCTTAATGAACGGCTGCCTGAGCAGGTTGCTCCGTTTGTTCAAAACGGAAGTGTGCAAATTCTTCCTCATTATTTCGGAACAGATGGTTTCTTTATTTGCAGCATGAGAAAGAAGGGATAAAAAATGACAGAACAAAAAGTAAGAAAAGAACTGAAAACAGATATGCCGTCGATCTATTCTTTTGAGCTTCACGAAATGAAAGAATGGTTAAAAGAACAAGACGAAAAGCCTTTCCGCGCAGCTCAAATTTTTGAGTGGCTTTATGAGAAACGTGTGACATCCTTTGATGAAATGTCTAACCTCTCCAAAGATTTAAGAGAAAAATTAAAAGATCAATTTACAATCACAACATTAAAAACCGTGATCAAACAAACGTCTCAAGACGGAACGATCAAGTTTTTATTTGAACTGCATGATGGTTATACAATTGAAACAGTGCTTATGCGTCATGAATATGGAAACTCTGTCTGTGTGACAACACAGGTTGGCTGTAGAATTGGCTGTACATTCTGTGCATCTACACTCGGCGGTTTAAAACGAAACCTTGAAGCCGGAGAAATCGTTGCACAAGTATTAAAAGTACAGCAGGCACTTGACGAAACAGACGAGAGAGTCAGCTCTGTTGTCATCATGGGAATTGGCGAACCGTTTGATAACTTTGAAGAAATGCTTGCTTTCCTTAAAATCATCAACCATGATCATGGCTTAAATATTGGTGCACGCCATATTACGGTTTCGACAAGCGGAATCATTCCAAAGATCTATCAATTCGCTGATGAGCAAATGCAAATCAACTTTGCTGTGTCATTGCACGCACCGAACACAGAGATCAGAAGCCGCCTAATGCCGATTAATAAGGCATATAAGCTGCCAAAATTAATGGAAGCCATCGAATACTACATTCAAAAGACGGGTAGACGTGTCAGCTTTGAATACGGCCTGTTTGGCGGAGTAAATGATCAAGTTCACCATGCAGAAGAACTTGCAGACCTATTAAAAGGAATCAAGTGCCACGTGAACCTCATTCCGGTGAACTATGTACCAGAGAGAGATTATGTGAGAACACCTAGAGAACAAATCTTCCTATTTGAAAAAACGCTAAAAGAACGAGGCGTAAACGTAACGATTAGACGAGAGCAAGGCCATGACATTGATGCTGCTTGCGGTCAGCTAAGAGCGAAGGAGCGTCAGGAAGAGACGAGGTGACGAATGTTGATAAGGGCAGCCTTTCTTACCGATACAGGAAAAGTCCGTCAGCATAATGAAGATGATGCAGGTATTTTTGAAGCAAAAGAAGATTCACTTCTCGCTGTTGTAGCAGACGGCATGGGAGGTCATCTTGCTGGTGATGTCGCCAGCAAGATGGCAGTCTCTTCTTTAAAAGAATACTGGGAAGAAACATCTTCAATTCCAGAAAAGCCAGCCGATCAAGAAAGCTGGTTAATCTCAAAAATCAGTGACATTAATGACCAAGTTTATGAACATGCGCAAAACAATGAGGAGTGCCAAGGAATGGGGACGACTATTGTATGCGCGCTCGTTCATTTGCAAACGGTCACAATTGCGCATATTGGAGACAGCCGCTGCTACCTGCTAAGAGAAGGAGCGCTGACCCAATTAACAGATGATCATTCACTCGTGAATGAGCTTGTGAAAACAGGTGAAATTTCAAAAGCGGATGCAGAATATCATCCAAGAAAAAATGTGCTCACGAAAGCATTAGGAACAGATAAACAGGTTCAAATTGATGCACGTACTTTTGAAGTGGACCCAGGAGATCAAATCCTGCTTTGCTCAGATGGTCTATCGAATAAAGTAGAAGAAGAGAATTTGACTCATATATTAACGCAAACGACCGCGCCAGAGGAAAAAGTAACAGAGTTAATACAAACAGCGAATGACAACGGCGGTGAAGATAACATTACAGCAGTACTGTTAGAAATCTCCTCCCAGCCAGAGGAGGGTGACAGCAAGTGTTGATCGGAAAAAGGATCAGCGGCCGTTATCAGATTCTTCGCGTCATAGGCGGAGGCGGAATGGCCAACGTCTATTTGGCGGAGGATATGATTTTAGATCGCGAAGTAGCGATTAAAATTTTGCGGTTTGACTTTGCGAGCGATGATGATTTTATTAGACGTTTCCGGCGGGAAGCGCAGTCAGCTGCAAGCTTAGATCATTCGAATATTGTCAGCATCTACGATGTTGGGGAAGAAGATGACATTTATTATATTGTCATGGAATATGTCGAAGGGATGACGCTGAAAGAATACATACACGCCAATGGCCCGCTTCATCCGAAAGAAGCCGTTCGCATCATGGAGCAAGTCGTTGCGGCGATGGAAGAAGCCCATGCGAAACAGCTCGTCCACCGAGACATTAAGCCTCACAATATATTAATAGACAATATGGGGAACATCAAAGTCACTGATTTTGGGATTGCCATGGCACTCAGCTCAGCGACCATTACCCATACAAATTCTGTCCTAGGCTCCGTGCACTACTTGTCTCCAGAACAAGCACGCGGGGGTCTTGCAACGAAAAAATCAGACATCTATTCACTTGGGATTGTGCTCTATGAACTCATCTCAGGACGCATGCCATTTGAAGGAGAATCGGCTGTCAGTGTTGCACTGAAGCATTTGCAATCAGAGCCACCATCTGTGAGAAGATGGAATCCTTCTGTTCCACAAAGCGTGGAAAACATCATTTTAAAGGCGATGGCCAAAGATCCATTTTATCGATATGAAGATGCATCTGAAATGCAAAAAGACTTAAAAACCGCTTTCGATCCAGCCAGATTAAAAGAAAAACGCTTTGTTATTGAAGAAGACCATGAAGCAACGAAAGCGATCCCAATCATTCAAGATCATCAAATCGATCAAGACAATGAAAAAACAGCCGTCCATCCGGCTCAAAAACCGAAGAAAAAAGAGAAACAAAAGCCGAAAAAGAAACGAAAAAAATGGCCATGGATTGTGGCATCCATCTTATTTATATTGACTGCTGCGTCAATTTTAGCCATCACTGTGTTTCCAGGGCTGCTTTTTCCAAAAGATGTGGAAGTCACAGATGTATCTGGCATGACGGTTGAAAAAGCAGAAGATACCTTAAAGAAAGCTGGGTTTACCGTCGCTTCGGAGTCAATAGAGATCGCTGATGAGAAAATTGAAAAAGGTCTCGTCGTCAAAACAGACCCGAAAATCGGCACAAAGGTCAAAGAAGGAACAGAGATTCAGCTTTACGAAAGTACTGGCAAGGAAAAGACCGAATTACCTGATGTTACAGGCGAAAAGGTCGATAAAGCAAAAGAAATATTAGAGAAAAAAGGATTTAAACAGGTCGTTGTGGAGGAAGTGAATGATAATGACACCGAGTCTGGGATTGTCATGGAACAGAGTCCTTCCGCGAATACTGAGCTTGTAGCAGCAGATGAAGAAGTCACGTTGACTGTCAGCATAGGTCCTGCCGATATTACATTACGTGATTTAACGACGTATAGTAAGCAAGCGGCATCGAATTATTTAGAGGATAACGGCTTAAAGCTCGATGAAAAAGAAGCGCATTCTGACGATGTGCCAAAAGGCGAGGTCATGAAGCAGGAACCAGGAGCAGGAACGGCTGTTAAACCAGGTGATACGGTCAAGATTACATTCTCTCTTGGACCGAAGGAAAAACCAGCCAAAACGGTAACTGAAAAGATTGAGATCCCTTATGAACCAGAAGCGGAAGGACAGGAGATGAATGTCCAAATTTCCATTGATGATGCGGAGCATAGCATCTCTGATTCATACGAAAGCTTTAAAATCACTGCGCCGACTGAACGGACCATTAAATTTAAGATTGAACCAGGTCAAAAAGGATATTATCAAGTGACGGTTGATGATAAAGTCGTCAGCTCGAAAACAATCGAATACCCTGATGATGAATAAAGGAGGGACTTTATGCCTGAGGGCAAAATTATTAAAGCATTAAGCGGATTCTACTATGTGCTGGATGAGTCGCAAGAGAGTGGAAAAGTAGTTCAGTGCAGAGCGAGAGGCATCTTTCGAAAAAACAAAATTACACCTCTTGTTGGCGATTACGTCGTGTATCAAGCAGACAATGATAAAGAAGGCTACTTATTAGAAGTAAAAGAACGGACAAACGAACTTGTTCGTCCGCCTATTAGTAACGTTGATCAAGCGGTACTTGTTTTCTCAGCGGCAGAACCAGCCTTTAGCACCTCACTTTTAGACAGATTTTTAGTGCTTGTAGAAGCCAATCATATTGAGCCGATTATCTGTATCACTAAAATTGACTTATTGAAAACAGACGAAGAGCGTGAAACCATCAAGGCATATGCAGACGACTATCGGCAAATTGGTTATGAGGTTCATTTAACCTCTACGATTGAAGGAGATGGCATTGAGAAGCTGACCCCGCATTTTCACAATAAAATCACGGTATTTGCCGGTCAGTCTGGTGTAGGCAAGTCCTCCCTTTTAAATGCGATGAGTCCTGAATTGGCGCTGAAAACAGATGATATCTCATCCCATCTCGGACGAGGAAAGCATACGACAAGACATGTCGAACTCATTCGAACAGCAGACGGGCTCATTGCAGATACTCCGGGCTTTAGCTCGCTCGAATTTACTGGCATCGAAGCAGAAGATCTAGGTCTATACTTTTTAGATATTAGAGACCGGAGTGCAGATTGCAAATTTCGAGGCTGCCTGCATGTGAAAGAGCCTGGCTGTGCGATAAAAGATGCGGTCGAGCATGATCAAATCAAAGAATATCGCTATCAGCATTATTTAGAGTTTTTAACTGAAATCAAAGACAGAAAGCCGAGGTACTAAATCATGGTTTATATTGCCCCTTCCATTTTATCAGCAGATTTTGCCAATTTGGAGAAAGATATCCGTGATGTGGAACAAGGCGGTGCAGACTACATTCACATCGATGTCATGGACGGTCATTTTGTTCCGAATATGACATTTGGGCCAAATGTCGTTGAAGCGATCAGACCACATACGCGTCTTCCGCTTGATGTTCACTTAATGATTGAGCAGCCAGATCGGTATATTCCTGCATTCGCAAAAGCAGGCGCTGATATTATCTCTGTTCATGTGGAAGCTTGTCCGCACTTACACCGAACAATACAACATATGAAAGAACAAGGTGTAAAAGCAGGGGTCGTCTTGAATCCGCACACACCTGTTTCTCACATTGAGCATGTATTAGAAGATGTGGACCTTGTGTTATTCATGACAGTGAACCCTGGTTTTGGGGGACAGGCATTTATTCCATCTGTCCTCACGAAGGTAAAAGAAGTAAAAGCACTGAGTGAACAAAAGGGCTTAACCGATTTACTAATAGAAATAGACGGCGGTGTCAATGTAGAGACTGCAAAGAGTTGCAAAGAAGCAGGCGCTAATTTACTAGTAGCGGGCTCTGCGGTATATGGTAAAGAAAACCGCGCAGCAGCGATCCAGGCAATTCGAGAAGCGTAAAGGAAGGAACCAAAGTCATTGTGATCTTTGGTTCTTTTTACATGGAGAGGAGCGTGTATCATGCACATACATATCGTAGCCGGCGGTCCTTTTGAATACATCCCGCCACTTGAACGTGAAGCATCACAGGAGGATGTTCTCTGGATTGGCGTAGACCGTGGAACCCTCTTCTTACTAGAGCACGGTATTACCCCTGCCAAAGCCTTTGGTGATTTTGACAGTGTGACAGAAAAAGAGCTTCGGGAGCTGAAAGAGAAATTGCCTGCTCTGAATGTATTTCAAGCTGAAAAGGATGAAACCGATTTAGAGCTTGCACTGAACTGGGCACTAAGTCAGCACCCAGCACATATTTACATCTATGGTATTACAGGAGGAAGGGCGGATCATTTTCTAGGAAATATCCATCTTCTTTACAAAGGGATTCAGCACAAGCAGAATATCACCCTTGTAGACAAACAAAATATCATTCAAATGTTTGAACCTGGTACATACGAAATAAAAGAAGATCAGGATAAAAAATATGTATCGTTTTTACCCTTTGGAACACCGGTTGAAAAGCTGACGTTAAAAGGTTTCAAATATCCTCTGAAAAATTGTCATATTGAGCCTGGTTCAACACTATGTATTAGTAACGAACTCATCCACTCAAATGGTACTTTTTCTTTTCATGAAGGCATATTAATAATGGTAAGAAGCAAAGATTGACCAACCTATCAATGTGGATGGCTGATTAAGCTCAATTGTGCTGCAAGCGGTACTTTTAGGAGGGGGACAAAATGAAATTTTATACAATCAAACTGCCTAGATTTCTTGGCGGCATTGTCCGTGCGATGCTTGGTTCATTTAAGAAAGATTAATGAGTAATCTCCTTTATTTCCACATAAAAACGCCTGCTACAAGTTATTGTAGCAGGCGTTTACTCTTGCTTATACACGCTCAACTTTACCAGATTTCAAAGCTCGAGCTGATACATATACTCTTTTAGGCTTACCGTCCACTAGAATACGAACTTTTTGAAGGTTCGCGCCCCATGTACGTTTTGTAGAGTTCATTGCGTGAGAACGATTGTTCCCAGCTTTTGTTTTTCTGCCTGTAATAACGCATTTACGTGCCATTTGTTTCCCTCCTAACTGCGAAAACATCATCATATTCTTCATATACGTACTTAGAGATGCCTCAAGATACTTTAATAATTTACCACAGCTTCAAGGGGTTTGCAAGGATTGTTTACTCCTCTTTCAAGAAAAATACCTTGACATCTTGATAAAAAATCAAGGCTATAGTATAAGTAGGATTGGGTCGGATTGAATGATTTCTTTTAAAAAGAAGGGTCTTATAGTAAAATAGTGATAACTCAGGGCAATTTCTCAAAAAGGGGGAACCAATGTGTCCATTGAACTTAGAACGAAATACGGACAAATTGATATATCAAATGAAGTCATTGCAATGGTGGCAGGAGGCGCTGCGATCGATTGCTATGGTATTGTTGGGATGGCGTCCAAAAATCAAATCAAGGACGGCTTGACGGATATTCTCCGTAAAGAGAACTTCAGCCGGGGTGTTCTTGTGCGTCAAAAAGAAGACCGCATTCATATTGATATGTACATCATCGTCAGCTACGGTACAAAAATATCAGAAGTCGCACATAATGTTCAAACGAAAGTCAAATATACGATTTCTCACACAGTTGGACTTTCTGTTGATTCGGTCAACATTTATGTACAAGGAGTAAGAGTTACGAACCCGTAGTAAGGAGGAAATATATTGTCTATTAGAAATCTTGATGGCCGCTCATTTGCAAAAATGATTCTTGCAGGTGCTCACCATCTTTCTCAAAACGCACAAATTGTGGATGCGTTAAATGTTTTTCCAGTGCCAGACGGAGACACGGGGACAAATATGAATTTGTCAATGACTTCAGGGGCAAAAGCAGTTGAAGAAACAAATACCGATCATATTGGGAAGGTCGGCGTGGCCTTGTCAAAAGGGCTATTGATGGGCGCAAGAGGAAACTCAGGCGTCATCCTATCACAGCTCTTTAGAGGTTTCAGTAAAAATATAGAACAAAAAGAGACGATTGACGCCAAAGAATTTGCCCTTGCCTTACAGGCAGGTGTCGATACAGCATATAAAGCCGTGATGAAGCCGATTGAAGGGACCATCTTAACGGTCGCAAAGGATGCAGCAAAGAAAGCGGTTGCTGTTTCAGTAACAGAAAAAGACATTGATCGCGTTCTTGAGTTAACGATTGAGGAAGCGAGAGCATCACTTGATCGAACGCCAGATCTGCTTCCTGTTTTAAAAGAAGTAGGCGTTGTCGATAGTGGAGGTAAGGGACTTCTCTGCGTATATGAAGGTTTCCTTGCTTCATTAAGAGGAGAGGACCTCCATCTGAAAGCGGCCTCTTTGCCAACGTTAAAAGAACTTGTCAGTGCAGAGCATCATAAAAGTGCACAAAGCCATATGAACACTGAAGATATTGAATTTGGTTATTGTACTGAATTTATGGTGAAATTTGAAGAAGAGAAACAGTCCTTTGATGAGAATGCCTTCAGAGAAGACTTAAGCGAATTCGGAGATTCACTTCTTGTGGTATCTGATGAAACGCTGGCGAAAGTTCATATTCATGCAGAGCAGCCTGGAGATGTCTTATCCTATGCACAGCGCTACGGCAGCCTGATCAATATGAAAATTGAAAACATGAGAGAGCAGCATAGCTCGATTGTGAACGAAGAAAAAGAACATGCGCCCGCTGCACCAAAGGCACCTGCTGCTGAAAAACAGCGCTTTGGAGTCGTCAGTGTCGCAATGGGAGAAGGAATTGCTGACTTGTTTAAAAGTATCGGAGCTTCCGTCGTCATTGAAGGCGGACAGACGATGAACCCAAGTACAGAAGACATTGTCACAGCAATTGAAAGCGTACATGCCGAAACCGTCTTTATTTTACCTAATAATTCTAATATTGTCATGGCAGCGAAACAGGCGGCAACTGTCTCGAGTCGTGAGGTTGTTGTCATTCCAACGAAGACCGTTCCTCAAGGAATGTCGGCACTTCTTTCTCTCAATGAAGCAGCTTCAAATGAAGACAACGAAGCGGCGATGCTAGAAGCGATTGACCACGTGAAAAGCGGCCAAATTACCTTTGCGGTGAGAGATACCCAAATTGATGGAATCGACATTGCCAAAGGAGATTATATGGGTCTCTTTAACGGAAAAATCACCTTAACTGCGAAAAATCAATTAGATGCAGCAAAAGAACTTTTGACCAAAATGGTGACAGAAGATGATGAGATTGTTACGATCATTAAAGGGGAAGATGCATCATCTGAAGAGATGGATGAGTTAGAAGCCTTTATTGAAGAAACATTTGAAGATATAGAAGTTGAAGTCCACGATGGAAAACAGCCGCTTTATTCATATATTTTGGCTGTCGAATAACGAAAGAAGGGCAAATAAAGCCCTTCTTCTTCTTTTGCAATTTTTTACTAACGATTCAACGGTGAAATGAGTTGCGGGAAACGATTGAATCCATTAGTCTAAAGAAAGAACCAAACCAATATGTGAGTGGTTATGAGAGGGGAAGACCTATGAAATTTAGAAGTGTGTTTGATATTATTGGACCCGTCATGATTGGTCCATCAAGTTCGCACACAGCGGGTGCGGCTCGAATAGGAAGAGTGGCTCGCAGCTTATTTGGAAGAGAACCGAAGCGAATTGTCGTTTCATTTTATGGCTCTTTTAAAGATACGTATAAAGGACATGGTACAGATGTCGCCATGATCGGCGGCGTTCTTGACTTTGATACATTTGATGAACGCATCAAAACAGCGATCGATATTGCAAAAAGCAAAGGGATCGACATTGAATTTAAAGAAGAAGATGCGGTACCAGCGCATCCGAATACAGCAAAAGTAGAGATATCAGATGCGAACGGAAGCCTTGAATTAATCGGGATTTCCATCGGCGGTGGTAAAATCGAAATTACTGAACTGAATGGCTTTGAGCTCAGACTTTCAGGAAATCATCCTGCCATTCTTGTGGTTCATAACGATCGCTACGGCACGATTGCGGCAGTCGCCAACGTGTTAGCGAAATTCGCCATCAACATCGGTCATATGGAAGTGGCGCGTAAAGATGTCGGGCAAGAGGCTCTGATGACCATCGAAGTGGATCAAAATATTGACCCAGCTGCCTTATCAGAGCTTGAAACACTGCCAAACATTATTCAAGTCACACAAATTGCAGAGTAACAACAAGGAGGTTATGAATGATGTTTAAAAACGTCAAAGAACTCGTGCAGCTAACAGAAGAACGGAATACCTCCATTTCAGAAATCATGATTACGCAAGAAATGGAAGTAACGGGGAAATCACGTGAAGATATTTTCTCCCAGATGTACCGCAACTTAGAAGTGATGGAACAAGCCGTAGAAAACGGGCTAAAAGGTGTGAAATCATTATCCGGTTTAACAGGCGGAGATGCGGTCAAACTTCAAGCGTATATCGCATCAGGCAAAACATTGTCTGGTCATACGATATTAGATGCTGTTAGTAAGGCAGTGGCAACAAATGAAGTCAATGCCGCAATGGGGACGATCTGTGCAACGCCTACAGCAGGCTCAGCAGGTGTTGTGCCAGGTACGTTATTTGCAGTAAAACAAACATTAAAGCCAACAAAGGAACAAATGGTCAGATTCCTATTCACTTCTGGCGCATTTGGTTTTGTTGTGGCCAATAATGCGAGCATCTCTGGTGCAGCAGGCGGCTGTCAGGCTGAGGTAGGCTCAGCATCAGGGATGGCGGCAGCAGCCATTGTCGAAATGGCAGGCGGTACACCTCAGCAATCTGCTGAAGCAATGGCGATTACACTGAAAAATATGCTTGGACTTGTTTGTGACCCAGTAGCTGGACTTGTTGAGGTACCGTGCGTAAAACGAAACGCCATGGGTGCATCAAATGCGATGATTGCAGCAGATATGGCACTTGCCGGCATCACAAGCCGTATCCCATGTGATGAAGTCATTGATGCGATGTATAAAATCGGTCAAACCATGCCAACGGCACTTCGCGAAACAGCACAAGGCGGACTTGCTGCGACACCGACAGCAAGAGAGCTTGAAAAGAAGATTTTCGGAGGTGTGACCCCATCTCGTGATACAGAAACTGCAAGATAATGTCTCAGTCCTTAAGGGGATTGGAGAAGAAACCGAAAAAACACTCAATGAACTTGGAATTCACACAGTAGCCGATTTACTTGGCTACTTTCCTTATCGATATGACGACTATGAGCTTCGTAACTTAGAAGAAGTAAAGCATGACGAACGTGTCACAGTTGAAGGAAAAGTGCACAGTGAGCCCGTCCTCACCTATTATGGAAAAAAACGAAGCAGGCTGACATTCAGGCTGCTTGTCGGGCGTTTTCTCATCACAGCAATTTGCTTCAATCGTCCTTATTTAAAACGAAGCCTTGTGTTAGGTGATACGGTATCCGTCACTGGCAAATGGGATAAAAACCGTCAATCGATCATGGTGCAGGAATTTAAAAAAGGGACGCACGAGCAAGATGGCAGTATAGAGCCTGTTTATTCAGTAAAAGAAAATGTAACCGTGAAAATGATGAGGCGTTTTGTCAAACAAGCCTTGTCACTTTATGTAGATAAAGCTGAAGATCCACTGCCAAAGCAGCTTGTCTCTACCTATAAACTCATGTCCTATCAGGAAGCATTAAAAACCATCCATCTGCCAGAAACAAGAGACTCGCTCAAGCAAGCAAGACGCCGCTTTGTGTACGAGGAATTTCTTATTTTCCAGCTGAAGATGCAGGCCATCAGAAAGAAAGAACGAGAAAAAACATCGGGCATCCAGCATCCGTTTTCTAAAGACGCTGTTTTTGAGTTTGTTCACAGTCTGCCATTTCCGCTGACAAAGGCACAATCAAGAGTGCTTGATGAAATTATGACTGATATGGCGTCCCCGTACCGGATGAACCGTCTGCTGCAAGGGGATGTAGGTTCAGGGAAAACTGCTGTTGCAGCTATTGCACTATATGCCGCTCATTTATCCGGCTATCAAGGTGCATTAATGGTTCCAACAGAGATTTTGGCAGAGCAGCATGCAGATTCCCTTTATCAGCTGTTTGAAAAATGGGGATTAAATATCGCTCTACTAACAAGCTCTGTGAAAGGAAAGCGCCGCAGAGAATTGCTAGAACGTCTAAAAGAGGGCGAGATTGATATATTAGTCGGAACGCATGCGCTCATCCAAGACGAAGTCGAATTTCAGCAGCTCGGTCTTGTGATTACAGATGAGCAGCACCGGTTTGGCGTCGAACAAAGGAAAAAACTAAGAAGTAAAGGGCAGGACCCAGATGTCTTATTCATGACTGCCACACCTATTCCGCGCACACTTGCGATCACTGTTTTTGGAGAAATGGACGTTTCCGTCATTGATGAATTACCAGCCGGCAGAAAACAGATCGAAACGTATTGGGTCAAGCATGACATGCTTGAGAGGATTCTTGCATTTGTAGATAAAGAGCTAAAAAAAGGAAGACAGGCATATATTATTTGTCCACTCATAGAAGAATCGGACAAGCTGGATGTCCAAAATGCGATTGATGTCCACAGCATGCTGACAGAGGCATACCGCGGTAAGTGGTCGATCGGCTTAATGCACGGGAAACTGGCGAGTGATGAAAAAGATCAGGTGATGAGAGACTTTACAGCAAATGAAGTACAAATTCTCGTTTCAACCACAGTCGTTGAAGTGGGTGTCAACGTGCCGAATGCGACCATCATGGTCATTTACGATGCAGACCGCTTCGGACTGTCTCAGCTTCATCAGCTCAGAGGCCGGGTTGGACGCGGAGAGCATCAATCATTTTGTGTTTTAATGGCGGATCCAAAATCGGAAACCGGGAAAGAGCGGATGAGGATCATGTCCGAAACAACCGACGGCTTTGAGCTGTCTGAAAAGGACTTAGAGCTAAGAGGACCCGGTGATTTCTTCGGTAAAAAACAAAGCGGAATGCCTGAATTTAAAGTAGCCGATATGGTTCATGACTACAGAGCACTGGAAACCGCTAGAAAAGATGCGGCAGAACTTGTGCAGTCAGATGCATTTTGGACAGATTCCGAATACAAAGAACTTCGGCAAACACTTGTAGACAGCGGGGTGCTGGGCGGAGATAAATTAAGCTGATCAAGCGCTGGAGGAATTTTCTTGTCTTTTTGAAACAAGGATTGATTTATCATCTATGAGATTATATACTACTATTAGTACCTAGTCATAAATGTACGGATGGTGTCTGCATATGAAACTAAATAAAAAAGAACGTCAAAAGCTTCTCCAGCAAACGATCAGCTCGACTCCGTTCATTACTGATGAAGAATTGGCAAGTAAATTCGGTGTAAGCATTCAAACGGTTCGTCTTGATCGTTTGGAACTGTCAATTCCTGAATTACGCGAAAGAATTAAGCATGTGGCCGAAAAGACATTAGAGGATGAAGTGAAGTCACTTCCGCTGGATGAAGTGATTGGAGAAATGATTGATGTAGAGCTTGATGACCAAGCCATTTCCATTTTAGAAGTGAGAAAAGAGCATGTATTTAGCCGAAACCAAATTGCCAGGGGACATCATCTCTTCGCCCAGGCAAATTCGCTTGCAGTAGCGGTCATTGACGATGAACTGGCTTTAACAGCAAAAGCGAATATTAAATTTACAAGGCAGGTTAAACAAGGCGAACGAGTTGTCTCAAAAGCCAAAGTAGCCTCGCATGATAAAGAAAAAGGCAGAACTGTAGTTGAAGTAAACAGCTATGTCGGTGAGGAAGTTGTCTTCTCAGGTGACTTCGTCATGTATCGCTCAAAACAAAAGTAAAAGGTGGCACGTAATATGAGAATTGCAGTCGATGCAATGGGGGGAGACCATGCCCCTAAAGCCATTATTGACGGTGTGCAAAAAAGCTTAACGGCATTTTCAGATATCGAGATTACACTTGTCGGCGATGAAAATAAAATCAAACCATACATAACAAATAACGAGCGCATCACGATTTTAGATGCAAAAGAAGTCATTGAACCGACAGATGAACCAGTGCGTGCAGTTAGACGTAAAAAGGATTCATCTATGGTGAAAATGGCGCAAGAAGTATCCGAAGGACGAGCAGATGCTTGTATTTCAGCAGGAAACACTGGCGCACTCATGACAGCAGGACTGTTTATCGTAGGAAGAATTGATGGCATCGATAGACCGGCACTTGCTCCAACACTGCCAACACTTGATGGCAGTGGGTTTTTATTACTAGATGTCGGCGCAAACGTTGATGCCAAACCAGAACACCTTGTGCAATATGCGATGATGGGTTCAATCTACGCAGAGCGTGTTTTTCCAAAGAGCAATCCGCGTGTAGGATTGTTAAATGTAGGAACAGAAGATAAAAAAGGCAACGATCTCACAAAAAAAACCTTTGAATTATTGAAAGCATCAAATTTGAATTTCGTAGGAAATGTGGAGTCTCGTGATTTACTAGAAGGTGTAGCTGATGTCGTTGTCACAGATGGTTTCACAGGAAATATCGCCCTGAAAACGATTGAAGGCACAGCTCTTTCTGTCTTTAAAATGCTGAAAGAAACATTAACATCCAGCTTCACAGCAAAAATAGCGGCTGGCATGATGAAGCCGAAATTGATGCAGATGAAGTCTAAAATGGATTACTCCGAATATGGCGGTGCCGCTTTATTTGGTTTAAAGGCACCTGTCATTAAAGCGCACGGTTCCTCTGATGAAAACGCCATTTTTCATGCCATTCGTCAGGCACGTGATATCGTAGAAAAAGACGTTTCAGCCATCATTCATCAAGAAGTCCAAAAAGAAACCACGAACGAGTCTTAATGGAGGTATAGCAGCATGACTAAAATTGCATTTTTATTCCCTGGCCAAGGCTCTCAAAAAATTGGCATGGGAAAAGATTTATTTGACCAAGAAGCAGTATCTAAAGCTGTATTTGAAGAAGCAGACAAGACCCTCGGTTTTGACTTATCTTCAATGATTTTTGAAGGAGATGCAGAAGAGCTGACGCTCACTTATAACGCGCAGCCAGCTCTTTTAACGACAAGTATCGCCATCTTAAAGAAATTTGAAGAGAGCGGAATCAAAGCAGATTACGCAGCAGGACATAGCCTTGGTGAATATACGGCCCTCGTTGCGGCAGGCGCACTTTCGTTTCAAGATGCTGTCTATGCAGTGAGAAAACGCGGCGAATTAATGAACGAAGCTGTTCCAGCAGGAGAAGGCGCTATGGCAGCGATCCTTGGCTTAGATCAAGCTGCGCTTTTAGAAGTGACAAAAGAAGTGACAGAGAGTGGTCATCTTGTAGAACTCGCTAACTTAAACTGTCCTGGTCAAATCGTGATCTCTGGTACAGCAAAAGGGGTCGAACTCGCTTCAGAGAAAGCGAAAGAAAAAGGCGCAAAACGTGCGATTGCCCTTGAAGTGAGTGGACCTTTCCATTCTGCCTTAATGAAACCAGCCGCTGAAAAATTCACAGATGTTCTGTCAAAGCTAAACATTACAGATGCCAAAACACCAGTGATCTCAAATGTCACAGCAGACATCGTTACATCTCGTGATGCTATTGAAACAAAGCTCATTGAACAATTGTATTCTCCTGTTCGATTTGAAGAAAGTGTAGAACGTCTGATTGATTTAGGCGTGACAACGTTTATTGAAATTGGCCCAGGCAAAGTGCTTTCAGGTCTTGTGAAAAAGGTCAATCGCCGCCTGACAACTATTTCAGTTTCAGATCAGGAAACAATTGAAGCAGCCATTAAAACATTGAAGGAGGATTCTTGATGCTTACAAATAAAACAGCCGTTGTAACAGGTGCATCACGCGGGATTGGCCGTTCTATTGCGATCGATTTAGCAAAGAATGGTGCAAATGTTGTCGTCAACTATTCTGGAAACGAAGCAAAAGCAAATGAAGTCGTAGACGAAATCAAAGCACTTGGCCAGCAGGCATTTGCCGTTAAAGCTGATGTTTCAAATGCTGAAGAAGTACAATCGCTCATGAAACAAGCGATTGACACATTTGGCTCAATTGACATTCTTGTCAATAATGCAGGGATCACAAAGGATAACCTGCTCATGAGAATGAAAGAAAATGAATGGGATGACGTCATTAACATAAACTTAAAAGGTGTCTTTAACTGTACAAAAGCCGTGACACGTCAAATGATGAAACAGCGCAGCGGAAGAATCATCAACTTGGCTTCAGTAGTTGGCGTATGTGGAAATCCTGGACAAGCAAACTATGTTGCAGCAAAAGCTGGTGTCATCGGATTAACGAAAACAACAGCAAAAGAGCTGGCAACTCGTCATATTACAGTCAATGCAGTAGCACCAGGCTTTATTTCTACAGATATGACAGACAAGCTTGATGAGAATGTACAAACTGAAATGCTTAAGCAGATCCCGCTTGCACGCTTTGGTGCACCTGAAGATATTAGCAACGTTGTTGTCTTTTTAGCTTCAGAAGGAGCAGGTTATATTACAGGCCAAACCATCCAAGTAGATGGCGGAATGGTCATGTCCTAAGAAATATCAAAATTTCATTAGGTTTTCTCTAGTTTTTTAAAAACGAATCAACTATAATACTTTGAGGGGAGGTGAAAGGCAATGGCAGACGTATTAGAGCGTGTATCAAAAATTATTGTAGACCGCCTTGGCGTTGATGAGGCTGACGTGAAAATGGAAGCTTCATTTAAAGAAGATTTAGGCGCTGATTCCCTTGATGTAGTTGAGCTAGTTATGGAACTTGAAGATGAGTTCGATATGGAAATTTCTGACGAAGATGCTGAAAAAATTGCAACAGTCGGTGACGCTGTGAACTACATAAATAGCCAGCAATAAGCGTAACAAAGTCCCGTCTGTTTTCATGACGGGACTTTCAAAATTTATGTTAGTTTCAACATATTCAGCTGATCAATTGTCAGCCTTTTTCAGATGCTAAGGAGCAATGTTTCCTTGCATGTAGAAAGAGAGACTCCATATAATCAGTATCCTTAAAGGCGATTAAGCCTACCTGGAGGTTGCTATGCCAAAACAATATAAAGACAAACAGAAACAGAGCAAAAAACTAGAGCAATTTAGAGAATTCCAGCAGCGTATTTCTGTACACTTTCAAAATGAAAAACTTCTATATCAAGCCTTTACGCATTCCTCTTATGTGAATGAACACCGGAAAAAGCCATACGAGGATAATGAAAGACTTGAATTTCTAGGAGATGCTGTTTTAGAATTGACCATCTCTCAATTCTTATTTGCGAAATATCCTGCGATGAGCGAGGGAGATTTAACAAAACTAAGAGCAGCGATCGTATGTGAACCGTCACTTGTGTCTCTGGCACATGAGCTGTCCTTCGGAGACCTTGTTCTTTTAGGAAAAGGCGAAGAAATGACCGGCGGGAGAAAACGCCCAGCACTTTTAGCGGACGTATTCGAGGCGTTTATCGGGGCACTTTATTTAGATCAAGGGCTTGAGCCAGTGGAGCGATTCCTAGAAGCCTATGTTTATCCGAAAATTAATGATGGAGCGTTCTCGCATGTCATGGACTTTAAAAGCCAGCTGCAAGAATTCGTTCAGCGCGATGGAAAAGGTGTACTTGAATACCACATCCTGCATGAAAAAGGACCAGCACACAACCGGGAATTTGAAGCAAATGTTTCCCTTCGCGGAGAAGTGCTTGGAATTGGAAATGGCCGCAGTAAAAAAGAAGCAGAACAGCATGCTGCACAGGAAGCACTTGCTAAATTGCAGAAACATCATATGAACCAATAAAATCCCCCTCGTCATTCAGGGGGATTTCACTCTGTTTTCCATCATCTTTTTTCACTTCATATGGTAAGATAATAGTACTTTAAATACATAAGGAGGATCACTCTCATGTTCCTCAAACGTTTAGACGTGATAGGATTCAAATCTTTTGCACAGCGAGTGACCGTGGACTTTGTCAAAGGGGTCACCGCTGTTGTTGGACCAAACGGAAGCGGCAAAAGTAATATTACCGATGCCATCCGCTGGGTACTTGGAGAACAATCAGCGAAAAGCCTCCGCGGAGGAAAAATGGAAGACATCATTTTTGCAGGAAGCGACTCAAGAAAAAGAGTCAATCTAGCAGAAGTGACTTTAACGTTAGATAACGAAGATCACTTTTTACCGATCGATTTTCACGAAGTCAGTGTGACAAGAAGAGTCTATCGTTCAGGAGAAAGTGAATTTCTCATAAACAATCAATCTGTCCGCTTAAAAGATATTATTGATCTTTTCATGGATTCAGGTCTTGGAAAGGAAGCTTTTTCGATCATCAGCCAAGGGAAGGTAGAGGAAATTCTATCTAGTAAGGCAGAAGAGAGAAGAAGCATCTTTGAAGAAGCGGCTGGTGTTTTGAAATATAAAACAAGAAAGAAAAAAGCCGAGAATAAACTGTTTGAAACGCAGGACAACTTAAACCGAGTAGAAGATATTCTGCATGAACTAGAAGATCAAGTAGAACCATTAAGAATGCAGGCATCTATTGCAAAGGACTATTTGCAAAAAAAAGAAGAGCTTGAAAATGTCGAAATCGCCTTAACTGTCCATGACATCGAAGCACTTCATGAAAAATGGACAACACTTGGTGAAGCTGTCGAGCGCTTCAAACAAGATGAAATGAAGCAATCCACAGATATTCAAGCAAAAGAAGCTAAAATTGAAGAGTCAAGAGACCGCATTCAAGCACTTGACGAATCAATTAATGACCTGCAGGAAGTTCTTCTTTTCACAAGTGAGGAATTAGAAAAGCTTGAAGGTAAAAAAGAAGTACTAAAAGAACGGAAGAAAAATGCAGCCGCAAATCAGGGACAGCTAGAAGAAACACTCATTCGTTTAACTGAAAAGCAGGCGCAGCTAACCGAAAAGATTCAGCAGCAGAAAATCGCGCGGGACAGCCTTCAAAAAGAAGTGCAGCAGCTAAAAGATGAAGCGAAAACAAAGCAGCATCAACTGTCGCTTCATACTGAAGATGTGGAAGGTCAAATTGAACAGCTGAAAAGCGATTATTTTGATCTGCTCAATGAACAGGCTTCCATCCGCAATGAACGCAAATTATTAGAAGAACAGCAGCGCCAAGCGGCCATGCAGCTAGATCGGCTCACGCAAAACAACCAAAAACACATTGAAGAACGTGTGTCTGTCAATGAGAAGAAAACAGAGGCTGAGCAGCAGCTTTCAGCCCTAGAAGAAGACATTCTGGCTCAGGTCAAGCGTTTTAGAGAAGCGGAGCAAAAACTTGAGCAAATGAAACGTCAATACGAGAAAAAAGAAACGGCTCTTTACCAAGCCTATCAATATGTGCAACAGGCAAAGTCAAAAAAAGAGATGCTAGAATCCATGCAGGAAGACTTCTCAGGCTTTTTCCAAGGAGTAAAAGAGGTCTTAAAGGCAAAAGAACGGTTAGGCGGTATTCACGGTGCCATTGCAGAGCTGATTCAAACAGATCAGCAGCATGAGACAGCGATTGAAATCGCGTTAGGCGCAGCAACGCAGCACGTCGTCACAGAAAACGAAGCCGCAGCGCGACAAGCAATTGCATACTTAAAGCAGCACTCCTTTGGACGAGCAACCTTCCTGCCAATGAATGTGATCAAAGAAAGAACCATTCAGCATAGAGACGTCCAAACAGCCGAGCAGCACGCTGCATTTATCGGTGTAGCAAGTCACCTTGTTTCCTTTGAAGAAAAGTATCAAAAGGTCATACAGAACTTGCTTGGAACGGTTCTGATCGTTAGAGACTTAAAAGGCGCCAATGAACTGGCAAAAATGCTTGGTCATCGTTATCGCATCGTGACCCTTGATGGAGATGTTGTGAACCCCGGCGGTTCAATGACTGGTGGCGGTGTTAAGAAAAAGAACAACTCCCTTCTTTCAAGAAACCGAGAGATCGAAACATTAACAAAGCAGCTTGTTGAAATGGAAGAAAAAACGACGATCCTTGAAAAGGAAACAAAAGAAACGAAGCAATTGATTGCAGCAAACGAAAGTCAATTAAACGAACTGCGTCAGCGGGGAGAAACGCTTCGAGAACAGCAGCAAGAGCTCAAAGGGAAGCTATACGAACTGCAAGTAGCAGAAAAAAATATTAATGCTCACCTTGAACTCTATGACCAAGAAAAAGAAGAATTGCAGCTGCGTTCTACTGAACTTACAGATAAGGACAAAAAGCAGACAACTCTTGAAGTTTCTATAGGGGAGAAATTGACCACCCTTGATCAAGAGATCAATACATTAACAAAGCGTAAACAGACCCAAAGCTCAACGAAAGAAACCATTTCTGCCGAATTAACAGAGCTGAAAATCTCGCTTGCCAAAAAAGAGCAGTCCTTAGCGAATGAACAAGAAAAGCTTTCGAGCTTAATGGCCGAATTAGAAGAGGCTGAACAAACGCTGACGGAAACAAAAGAAGATCTGTCACTCTTAACAAGTGAAATGACATCTAGCTCAAGCGGAGCAGAACAGCTGGAAGAAGCGGCGAAAGAGAAGCTGGAAAATAAAAACAAAACAACCGCGCTCATTTCAGAGCGGCGCAAACAGCGTCTTGCTCTTTCTGAAACGTTAGAATTTGCTGAACGTGAACTGAAAGAACAAAAACGCCTTTACAAGCAGCTCACCACAAGCTTAAAAGATGAAGAAATTAAGCTTGGCCGTATGGAAGTTGAGCTCGACAACCTCATCGCTTATTTGAACGAAGAGTATGCTCTCTCGTTTGAAGGGGCAAAAGAGATGTATCATCTGACGTTATCGCCAGATGAAGCAAGAAAACGAGTGAAACTGATCAAATTAGCCATTGAAGAGCTAGGAACAGTGAACTTAGGCAGCATTGATGAGTATGAACGAGTAAATGAACGCTACCTTTTCTTAACAGAACAGCGAAATGATCTGACAGAAGCGAAAAATACATTATTCCAAGTGATCGAAGAAATGGATCAAGAGATGACAAAGCGCTTCTCTGAAACATTCTCGCAAATTCGCGGGCATTTTGAATCAGTTTTCCAAGCATTATTTGGCGGCGGGAAAGCAGATCTTAAGCTGACAGATCCAAACGATTTACTAAACTCTGGCGTTGATATTGTCGCGCAGCCGCCAGGGAAAAAGCTGCAAAACTTAAGCCTTCTTTCAGGCGGTGAGAGAGCATTGACAGCGATCGCTTTACTATTCTCTATTTTAAAAGTCAGACCTGTTCCATTCTGCGTGTTAGATGAGGTAGAAGCGGCGCTTGATGAAGCCAATGTTTTCCGCTTTGCACAATATTTAAAAAAATACAGCGAAGAAACACAATTCATAGTCATTACGCACCGCAAAGGAACAATGGAAGAAGCAGATGTGCTCTACGGTGTTACGATGCAGGAGTCAGGTGTTTCAAAACTTGTATCTGTCAAACTAGAAGAAACGAAAGAGCTTGTCCAGTAATTAAAGGAGGTTTTTGAACCAAATGAGCTTTTTTAAGAAATTAAAAGAAAAATTTACGCAGCAAACCGATTCAGTATCAGAAAAGTTTAAGGATGGACTTGAAAAAACGAGAAACTCCTTTCAAGGAAGAGTAAATGAACTCATTTCACGCTACCGTAAAGTTGATGAAGACTTTTTTGAAGAATTAGAAGAAGTTCTGATCGGCGCGGATGTCGGTTTCACAACGGTGATGGAACTGATTGATGAGCTGAAAAAAGAAGTGAAACTAAGAAACATTCAAGACCCAAGTGAAGTACAATCGGTCATCTCTGAAAAACTGGTTGAAATCTACAATAGCGGAGAGGAACAAATCTCTGCGCTGAATATTGAAGACGGGCGATTAAATATCATTTTATTTGTCGGTGTCAATGGCGTTGGGAAAACAACGACGATCGGCAAACTTGCAAATAAGCTGAAAAATGATGGGAAATCCGTCATTTTGGCAGCAGGTGATACATTCCGTGCCGGTGCGATAGAGCAGCTTGAAGTATGGGGAGAGCGTTCAGGTGTCCCTGTTGTCAAACAGACGGCTGGCTCTGACCCAGCAGCGGTGATCTATGATGCCGTTCAATCAGCAAAAGCGAAAAATGCGGATGTCCTTATCTGTGATACAGCAGGAAGACTACAAAACAAAGTCAACTTGATGAAAGAACTGGAGAAGGTCAAGAGAGTCATTGAACGCGAGGTTCCAGATGCACCGCATGAAGTGCTGCTCGCTCTTGATGCAACAACGGGTCAAAATGCGATGGCACAAGCGAAGGAATTTTCTAAAGCGACGAATGTGACAGGAATTGCTTTAACAAAGCTTGACGGCACTGCAAAAGGCGGGATTGTCCTTGCAATTCGAAATGAGTTAAACATCCCCGTGAAGCTCGTCGGTTTAGGTGAAAAGGTAGACGATCTGCAAGAATTCGATGCAGAATCGTATGTGTATGGATTATTCTCAGACGTGATTGATCAAGAGGACTAACAAAAATGCCGGCAAAAATTGCTGGCATTTTTATTTATACGCCGCTTCATGCAGTGACAAGATAAAAACTTGACACACAGTAGAGAACCGTGTAAACTTAGTTGATGTAAAGGGAATGAACTTAACAAAGGGGAGAGAGCCCATGACGCTTGAAAAAACAACGAGAATGAACTACTTGTTTGACTTCTATCAATCGTTGTTAACCGCAAAGCAAAAGAGCTACATGTCGCTTTACTACCTAGACGATTTTTCCCTCGGTGAAATTGCGGATGAATATGAAGTATCAAGACAGGCTGTTTATGATAATATTAAACGGACTGAAGCGATGCTTGAACAATATGAAGAAAAGCTGCTCTTGTTTAAGAAATTTAAAGAGCGTAAAGAACTTCTCAAAAAAATGAGTGAGCTCGTAGCAGATTCCGCTCAGATGGAAGAAGCAGAAGCTTTAATTGAATCGCTTGAGAAATTAGATTAGGAGGCGGCACAGTATGGCATTTGAAGGATTAGCCGACCGACTGCAGCAGACGATTTCAAAAATCCGCGGCAAAGGAAAAGTGTCAGAACAAGATGTAAAAGAAATGATGCGCGAGGTACGCCTTGCCCTTCTTGAAGCTGACGTCAATTTTAAAGTAGTCAAAGACTTTGTGAAAAAAGTAAGTGAGCGGGCAGTTGGACAAGAGGTCATGAAAAGCCTTACCCCTGGGCAACAGGTCATTAAAGTTGTAAAAGAAGAACTCACTGAATTAATGGGCGGAGAAGAGAGTAAAATCGCTGTAGCGAAAAAATCTCCGACGGTCATTATGATGGTTGGTCTTCAAGGGGCAGGTAAAACCACCACAACTGGGAAGCTTGCCAATTTACTTCGCAAAAAACATAATCGCAAGCCGATGATGGTGGCTGCAGATATTTACAGACCAGCAGCGATCCAGCAGCTTGAAACGCTAGGGAAACAGCTTGATATGCCTGTGTTTTCATTAGGTGATCAAGTCAGTCCTGTCGAGATTGCCAAACAGGCAATCGAAAAAGCGAAAGAAGAACACCATGATTATGTCATTTTAGATACAGCAGGACGCCTTCATATTGATGAAGAATTGATGGATGAACTTCAGAAAGTAAAAGAAGTAGCGAGTCCAGAAGAAATTTTCCTTGTTGTTGACTCTATGACAGGTCAAGATGCTGTCAATGTAGCGAAAAGCTTTAATGAACAGCTAGGTTTAACAGGTGTCGTTTTAACGAAACTAGACGGGGATACACGAGGCGGTGCAGCACTTTCCATTCGAGCTGTCACCAATACGCCGATTAAATTCGCCGCGCTAGGTGAAAAGCTTGACGCGATTGAACCATTCCACCCAGAACGGATGGCATCAAGAATTCTTGGCATGGGAGATGTGCTTACACTGATTGAAAAAGCACAGGCAAACGTGGACCAAGATAAAGCGAAAGAGCTTGAACAAAAAATGCGGACCATGAGCTTTACACTCGATGATTTCCTCGAGCAGCTTGGCCAAGTTCGTAACATGGGTCCACTTGATGAATTGATCCAAATGATGCCGGGAGCCGGTAAAATGAAAGGGCTCAAAAACGTCCAAGTAGACGAAAAGCAGCTCAATCACATCGAAGCGATCATTAAATCAATGACGACCGAGGAAAAAGAACAGCCAGAGGTCATCAATGCAAGCCGAAGAAAACGGATTGCAAAAGGAAGCGGAACATCTGTACAGGAAGTCAATCGCCTCTTAAAGCAATTTGACGAAATGAAAAAGATGATGAAGCAAATGACCAACATGTCCAAAGGAAAGAAAAAAGGCTTTAAATTACCATTTATGTAATTGGTTATACATGATAAAACCGTTGTTAAGAAAAAACACTTTACAAACCCTTTTATCATTGTTAATATACTATCTTGTTGAAATATTTTCGGAGGTGCTAGTAAAATGGCAGTAAAAATTCGTTTAAAACGTATGGGATCAAAAAGATCTCCTTTCTATCGTATTGTAGTAGCAGATTCTCGTTCACCACGTGATGGTCGTTTCATCGAAACAGTTGGAACATACAATCCAGTGTTATCACCAGCTGAGGTGAAAATCAACGAAGAATTAGCTCTTAAATGGCTTCAAAATGGTGCGAAACCATCTGATACAGTTCGCAACCTTTTCTCAAGCCAAGGAATTCTTGAAAAATTTCATAATGCGAAAAACAGCAAATAATGAATGAGCTGTCCTTGGAAGAATTGATTGTGTCCATCGTCGAGCCACTTGTTGATTTCCCAGAAGATATTCACGTATCTTCATTAGAAAAAGATGAGCAAGTGATTTACACACTGTCTGTCAATGCTGAAGATACCGGAAAGGTGATCGGAAAGCAGGGACGTACAGCGAAAGCGATACGAACAGTCATGTTTGCAGCAAGTGCAGAGTCTTCTAAGAAAGTTCAACTTGAGATTGCTGACTAAAAAGGGAGAGGGCTTAGGACCTCCCCTTTTTTTACACGTTTAAATCTATTTTTCGTTATACTGTAGAGGACAAATGCCTTCGGATAGGGGGACAAAAAGGAAGATGCAGATCATTCAACATGTCACCGTCATGCAAGTATTAACTGAAAGCAGTAAGGACAAACTGTTAACGACTTTTTTGGAGAAAAAAGAAAGACTAGAACGTGAATGCAACCAACTATATTTTCAACTGAAAAAACATGAAAAAGAACCACATCAGCAAGAAGCCATCCCTCAATTTCAAAAAGCCATCGATAAACGGCAGGAGAAGATCCAGCAAATTGACTTTCAAGTAGAGCAGCTGCATATTTTGCCGCTTGGAAGTGAAATGAAAGAGACAGAAGTGGATGCGCTGGTTGAAGTGAAAATAGGTGATAAATGGGATGACAAGATGCAAGACAATGTCATCGTCGTGAAAGACGGCACCATTGTGGAAATACGTCAGGGGTGATTGAGAACATGGAACAAGAATGGTTGAATGTTGGAAAGATTGTCAATACACACGGAGTGCGCGGAGAAGTACGCGTCGTGTCAAAGACAGATTTCCCAGAAGAGCGTTACAAAAAAGGAAGCGTCCTCTATATTTTTAAGCAAGGTCAAGGGGAGCCGCTGAAAGCCACTGTCGCATCAC
The DNA here is from genome assembly GCF_038003425.1 of Bacillus sp. FSL K6-1145. Classification (NCBI taxonomy): domain Bacteria; kingdom Bacillati; phylum Bacillota; class Bacilli; order Caryophanales; family Bacillaceae; genus Bacillus; species Bacillus sp. FSL K6-1145. The sequence goes on from NZ_JBBOPC010000001.1 coordinate 1,544,056, forward strand.
ATAGGCAGCACAAACAGTTTGATTTGCTCACATTTGAAGAAATTAGCTCATTAAATGAAGCAGAGCTATTGAAAGAATCAATCTTAAAAGTAGAAAAAGAACATCTCGTCTCTTTAGATGAAGGAGAGTTTTATTTCCACCAAATCATTGGCTGTGAAGTATACGATGAAGAGGATCAGCTTGTCGGCCAAATCAAAGAGATTTTAACACCAGGGGCAAATGATGTCTGGGTGGTCGGAAGAAAAGGCAAAAAAGATGCCCTGATTCCTTATATCCCATCTGTCGTCAAAAAGATCGATATCTCATCCAAAACCATACACATTGAAGTGATGGAAGGACTCATTGACGAATGAAAATCGACTTCTTAACACTTTTTCCTGAAATGTTCGAAGGTGTGCTCCACTCATCGATCTTAAAAAAGGCACAGGAGAAAGAAGCCGTCTCATTCAATGTTGTCAATTTTAGAGAGTATTCGGATCATAAGCATAAAACAGTAGATGACTATCCGTATGGCGGCGGTGCTGGTATGGTACTGAAAGCACAGCCCGTATTCGATGCGGTAGAAGATTTAACGAAGAAAGCAAGCAAGAAGCCCCGAATTATTCTTGTCTGTCCTCAAGGAGAAAGATATACACAAAAGAAGGCAGAGGAACTTGCAAAAGAAGAACACCTTATGTTCATTTGCGGCCATTATGAAGGCTACGATGAGCGCATCAGGGAGCATCTTGTCACAGATGAAATCTCAATCGGAGATTTCGTTCTCACAGGCGGAGAGCTGCCAGCGATGATGATTGCAGACAGTGTGGTCAGGCTTTTGCCTCATGTGCTTGGAAAAGAAGCGTCTCACATTGAAGATTCATTTAGTACAGGTTTGCTAGAGCATCCTCACTATACAAGGCCAGCCGATTATAAAGGACTAAAAGTGCCGGAAGTGCTCCTCTCTGGAAATCATGCCAAAATTGAAGAGTGGCGGCGCAAAGAATCCTTGAAGCGAACCTATACAAGAAGGCCAGATTTGATCGATTCATGCAAAACGTTAACAGATGAAGAAAAAAGATGGCTTTGGCAGCTTCATAATGACTAGATTGTATTGCACACTGCATAGAGGTATGGTATGATACTACTTGTGACTTGGACGGCTTGCCGATTCAAGTTTGAAAACGATGTTCCGCTGCAATGAAGAAAGAGGACATGAGCATCTGTTGGAAGGAGTTGAAAACGATGCAACATTTGATTGAAGAAATCACAAAAGAACAATTACGCACTGATCTTCCTGCGTTCCGTCCTGGTGACACTTTACGTGTACACGTTAAAGTTGTCGAGGGTACTCGTGAGCGTATCCAGATCTTTGAAGGTGTTGTAATTAAGCGTCGTGGTGGTGGAATCAGCGAAACTTTCACAGTTCGTAAGATTTCTTACGGTGTAGGCGTTGAGCGTACATTCCCTGTACACACACCAAAAATCGCTAACATCGAAGTTGTACGTCACGGTAAGGTACGTCGTGCGAAACTTTACTACCTACGTGAACTTCGCGGTAAAGCGGCTCGTATCAAAGAAATCAGACGATAATGATATCAAAGGAAAGAGCTTGTTACCTGTAACAGGCTCTTTTTTTGTACAATGTATAGAGATAATCGATAGAAGAGAAGGTGCACATATGACGATTCAATGGTTTCCAGGCCATATGGCAAAAGCAAGACGTGAAGTCACAGAAAAATTAAAGCTCATCGACATCGTATTTGAATTAACTGATGCTAGAATTCCGATGTCCTCTAGAAACCCAATGATCGAAGAAATCCTTCAGAATAAACCCAAAATCATGCTATTAAACAAAGCAGATAAAGCGGATCCTCGTGTGACAAAGGAGTGGCAGGCGCACTTTGAGCAGCAAGGCGTTCGGTCACTTGCTATTAACTCTGTCGATGGACAAGGGTTAAATCAGATCATCACAACTTCAAAAGAAATCTTAAAAGAAAAATTCGACCGCATGAAAGCAAAAGGTGTTAAACCACGTGCAATCCGGGCGCTGATTATCGGGATTCCCAACGTCGGGAAATCGACCTTAATCAATCGTTTAGCGAAAAAGAACATTGCCAAAACAGGAGACCGTCCTGGTATTACCACCTCACAGCAATGGGTGAAGGTAGGGAAAGAATTGGAACTGCTCGATACACCTGGAATCCTCTGGCCGAAGTTTGAAGATGAGAAAGTAGGACTTAGGCTAGCGGTAACTGGAGCGATCAAAGATTCTATCATCAACTTACAGGATGTCGCTGTATATGGACTTCGCTTTCTAGAAGAAAACTATCCAGAGAGATTAAAAAAACGCTATGACCTAACGGAGATCCCTGAAGATACGGCTGAGCTGTTTGATGCAATAGGTACAAAGCGCGGCTGTCTCATGAGCGGTGGATTGATTAATTACGACAAAACCACCGAAATCATTATTCGGGATATTCGAACAGAAAAATTTGGTCCCCTCACTTTTGAGAAGCCTGAAAGCTAAAAGACACGCAGCTCATGCGGGTCTTTATTTTTTGCGGAAAACTGCCGATATAAAGAAGGAGGCTGACGAAAAGCCTATGTACACAGTGAAACAAATAAAAGAACTGATAGAAAAGCATTCGCAAGACGAGTCATACATTCATGAGCTTGTAAAAGATGATAAGAGAAAAAGTGTCCAAAAACTGATAGAGAAGTGGCACAAAGAGAGAGAAAAGCAGCAGCAACTTCATGTAGCATGGAATGAGATGCTGCAATTTGAAAACAATGCTAAGGCGCAGGGATACACATGTATTGCTGGAATAGATGAAGCAGGAAGAGGACCACTGGCAGGCCCCGTTGTAGCAGCAGCTGTCATATTAAAGGAAGATACAGTCCTGCTCGGTTTAAACGACTCAAAGCAATTATCTGAGAAAAAAAGATTGGCATATTATGACCTGATCCAAAAAGAAGCACTTGATATCGGTATCGGCATTGTTGATGCGGCTACGATTGATGAAATCAATATTTACGAGGCATCAAGACTGGCGATGGTGAGAGCGGTGGAGCAGTTAACTCATACACCTGATTATCTACTCATAGATGCCATGACGCTCCCACTTCCTATTCACCAGGAGAATATCATCAAAGGAGATGCAAAAAGTGCATCCATCGCAGCAGGTGCATGTATTGCAAAGGTGACAAGAGATCAGATGATGGAAGAATACGGGCGTAAGTACCCTGAGTATCAATTTGAAAAACATAAAGGGTACGGAACAAAAGAGCATTTGGCTGCCATTCAAACACATGGAGCTGCCCCAATCCATCGATTATCGTTTGCACCAGTGAAATCCGTTATCTCATAAATTTTTGACCTAAGGAGGCTGCCTGTGATGACAAGAGTTGAGGACATACATACAGCACTGAATAGCCGGTTAAGTGCGGCAGAATCTGTGCCATTAAACACCGAAGGAAAGGAAAATGTGCATCGGCTGATTCTCGGTAAAGTACTGAAAATGCTTGGAGATGATACAGCCCTTGTTCAAATAGGCTCAACAAAAATAAAAGCACAGCTAGCGGCTCAGCTCAAAGCAGACGCATTTTATTGGTTCCAATTTGAACAAGAGGGTGGAGACAGCCTCAATAAACTAAGGCCAGTCCAGCAATTTGATCAAGATCCTAAGACATTAAAGGATGCCGCTGCCAAACTATTAGAAGGTCTCTCTCTGAAAAGCGGACTTGAAAACATTCTAACAGCCACAGCTTTTTTAAAAGAAAAATCGGTTATCAACGAAACAGAGTTAAAAACGGCAGTGAAGTGGATCGAACAGCTTCAAGGAGCTGATGTGAAAAAAGGTCTCCAGGCACTTTTATTTGCTTTAAAGAAAGACTTGCCGATCCAGGAAGGAGTGCTTCAATCCATTTTAGCTGTGAAATCATCCTCTGCTCTTCATCAGGATATGACAGCGCTGCTAGAACGCTTAACACAGCTCCCGAAGCACTCAGACGCCACACAGGCGCTTACACAAGCCGTTCGATCAGTCATAGATGCTGAGACGTCTGTCCATGCAGAAAAGCTCTTATCGGTCCTTCTAGCAGCGAGAGAAGGGGCGACGAAGCAAGGAGGAAGTCTACCTGTAACGCCTCAGCCCAATCTGACTCAACCAAAAGAAAATAGCCAAACTCCAATCGCTCAAGAGCGTCAGACGACCCAAGTTCTTCAATCTAACGTGCAGCAATCAATAAGCCCAAAAGAGCTGCAAATCCCGCCTCAGCAAATTGAGCGGATACTTACAAGTTTAATAAAACAAGGCGCAGATGGGCAGCAAGAGCCTAGCTTAAAACAGCTCACATCATTGCTGCAAGGGCTTCAGCAGGCTGGATCTCAGCCTGACGCAAAAGCATCTGTGCTTCAAAAAGAATTTCCGTTCCTGTCAAAAACAGAGGCAAAAGCATTGGCTCAGGTGGTGCAGCAGACGGAACCCGCATTAAGCAATAAAACCGATGTGCTCGATTTACTCATGACGATGAAAAAGGCAATAGGTGTACGTGACGAAATCGGTATGCTGAAACTACTCGAAAAAGGCAACCAGGATGTAAAAAATCAGGAGCTTCACCAATTAAAGCTCGTCTTAAATGATGTGAGACAGTCCGATTTACCAGAGCCCGTAAAAAAAGAAGTCGATCAATTGTTTCATAGATTGAACGGGCAGTTATTTGTGCAGCAGGAGAACCAAACCATCAGCCAAATGATGGTCTCTTATCCGCTCTTTTCAAAACATAGTGTTCAAGATTTAACCTTTATTCTAAAAGGACATAAGAAAAAAGATGGCTCTATTGATATTTCTCAGTGTCGCCTTATGTTTTACTTAAACATGGAAAACCTCGAAGAAACATTAATCGACTGTACGATTCAGCAAAAGGTCATGTCAATTACAGTTGAAACCGGTCATGAACTTCAAGGAACCATTAATCCAATGATTCCAGCAGTTCGGGAGAATTTAAATGCCTTAGGATACAGCCTTACGGGAATTACAGCAAAGAAGAGACAAGAGCCAGTAGATCCGTCTCACTTTCTAGATGAACACTTTCATAAAATCAGCGAGAAAGGGCTGGACTTACGAGTATGAAGGATTCAAAACCGCTTAGAAGGGCGGTCGCTCTACATTATGATGAAGAAAAACAAAAGGCGCCAAAAGTCGTTGCAACAGGGAGCGGCTATGTAGCAGACCATATTATTGAAGAAGCAAAAAAGTCGGGAGTTCCTATACAAGAAGACCGTAATTTAGTTGAACTCATGCGCCACTTAACGCTGGATGAGGAGATCCCTGAAGCGTTATACGATACTGTAGCAGAAATATTTTCGTTTATCTATAGGTTAGATCAAAAAATGAAAAAATAAGGTAAAATAAGTGTTTTGAATGAAAAATTTATATTTTTAATAAAATAAAAGTTTGAATGTTTAGAAGGATTTTACGATTTTACATAGAACCCTAGACATTCTCTTTTTTATTCTTTAAAATGAAAGCGCAGTCTATTTTATAATTTTTGTTTCTACATATGTTGGGAGGATGGGAAATGAATATCCATGAGTACCAAGGAAAAGAAATCCTAAGAAAATATGGGGTTTCAGTTCCAAATGGTAAAGTAGCATTTACACCTGATGAAGCAGTGAAAGCATCAGAAGAGCTAGAAAGCTCTGTATATGTCGTAAAAGCACAGATTCATGCAGGCGGCCGTGGTAAAGCAGGCGGGGTAAAAATTGCAAAAACAAAAGATGAAGTGAAAGGGTTTGCAGAGGAATTGCTCGGCAAAACACTTGTCACACATCAAACTGGGCCTGAGGGGCGCGAAATAAAACGCTTACTTATTGAAGAAGGCTGCGATATTCAAAAGGAGTACTACGTTGGACTTGTTTTGGACAGAGCGACATCAAGAATTGTATTGATGGCTTCTGAAGAAGGCGGTACTGAAATTGAAGAAGTAGCAGAAAAAACGCCAGAAAAAATCGTCAAAGTGGTCATCGACCCAGCGATTGGATTGCAAGGCTATCAGGCGAGAGAAGTAGCGTTTAAAATTAATATTCCAACAAAATTAGTTGGCCAAGCTGTTAAGTTTATGACAAGTCTTTACAATGCGTTCGTTGAAAAAGATTGTTCAATTGCTGAGATTAATCCACTTGTTGTAACAGGCGATGGAAAAGTCATGGCACTTGATGCGAAATTAAACTTTGATAGCAATGCCTTATATAGACAAAAAGATATATTAGAATACCGTGACCTTGATGAAGAGGATCCAAAAGAAATTGAAGCATCTAAATATGATCTAAGCTACATTTCTCTAGATGGAAATATTGGCTGTATGGTCAATGGTGCAGGTCTTGCGATGTCTACAATGGATATCATCAAGCATTACGGCGGGGACCCTGCAAACTTCCTGGATGTTGGCGGCGGTGCAACAGCTGAAAAAGTAACGGAAGCATTTAAAATCATCTTATCTGATCAAAATGTAAAAGGGATTTTCGTGAACATTTTTGGCGGCATCATGAAATGTGATGTCATTGCAGAAGGTGTCGTTGAAGCGACGAAACAAGTCGGCTTAACATTACCACTCGTTGTACGTCTTGAAGGAACAAACGTTGAATTAGGGAAGAAAATCCTGAGCGATTCAAGCTTAAATATCACTTCTGCTGAGTCTATGGCTGACGGGGCAGAAAAGATTGTATCTTTAGTCAAGTAGAGCAGAAAGGCAGGGAACCTAAATGAGTGTATTTATTAATAAAAATACGAGAGTAATTGTTCAGGGGATTACCGGTTCAACCGCATTGTTCCATACAAAACAAATGATTGAGTACGGAACAAATATTGTTGGCGGTGTCACACCTGGAAAAGGTGGAACTGAAGTAGAAGGAGTTCCTGTATTTAATACAGTATCTGAAGCTGTTCAAACAACTGGAGCAAATGCTTCTGTTATCTATGTACCAGCACCATTTGCAGCAGATGCCATTTTAGAGGCTGTTGATGCAGAAGTCGATCTAGTCATTTGTATTACAGAACATATTCCAGTACTTGACATGGTCAAAGTAAAACGGTATATGGAAGGGAAAAAGACAAGACTTGTTGGCCCTAACTGCCCAGGTGTCATTACACCTGAAGAATGTAAGATTGGGATCATGCCAGGCTACATTCATAAAAAAGGTCATGTGGGGGTTGTTTCTCGTTCTGGAACGCTTACATATGAAGCGGTACATCAGCTTTCAGAAGCTGGCGTTGGTCAATCGACAGCTGTAGGAATCGGCGGAGACCCTGTCAATGGGACAAACTTTATTGATGTATTAAAAGCATTCAATGAAGACCCTGATACACATGCTGTCATTATGATCGGTGAAATTGGCGGTACGGCTGAAGAAGAAGCAGCTGAATGGGTAAAAGCAAATATGACAAAGCCAGTTGTTGGCTTTATTGGCGGTAAAACGGCGCCTCCAGGAAAACGCATGGGACATGCTGGTGCCATTATTTCTGGTGGTAAAGGAACAGCTGATGAAAAAGTAAAAACAATGCGTGAATGTGGAATTGAAGTGGCAGAGACACCATCTGTCATGGGAGAAACTTTGATTAAAGTACTAAAAGAGAAGAATCTCTTTGAAGCTTGTAAAACGCATTAATGACACAAGAAGACTTGTTCTTTGACAAGTCTTCTTCTTTCTATCTTAAACAGGAGGAATGGTATGTACAACGTGTCCGAAAGAATGATTTTTCACCGCTTAAAAGGCCTCATCTCACCCTCTTTGTTAACAAAATGGTGGAAAGTCGATCCTGAGCTATATATAAATGAAGAAACACATCATTTCAAACAGGATCGATCATTACAAACAATCGACTTTACCCGCTTAAAACAAGCCGAAGAAAAAGAATTCCCCATTTTTCAACACATCGTTCAAGCCTATTTAAAGCAAAACATTCACATGATTCCCATCACATCACCCTTATATCCCAGCACACTAAAACATATTTATGATCCTCCCCCTGTGTTATTTCTAAAAGGAAACATATCGTATTTAAATGAAGAAAAAAGTTTAGGTGTAGTAGGCACACGAGTTCCATCGTCTTATGGAGAAGCATGTGTGAAGAAAATTGTTGGTGAGCTTGTAAAGGAAGATTGGACGATTGTCAGTGGCTTAGCAAAAGGCATTGATGGACTTGCACATAAAGAGTGCATTAGGAATAAAGGGAAAACGATCGGTATTATAGCAGGCGGGTTTCAGCATTTATACCCAAAGGATCATGTGCAAATGGCTGAATACATGGGCGAGCATCATTTGCTTTTATCCGAGCATCCGCCTTATGTCAAACCAGAAAAGTGGCATTTCCCTTTGAGGAATCGTTTAATTAGTGCGCTCACAAGTGGAACCATCGTGATTCAGTGCAAAGAAAAGAGCGGTTCACTCATTACCGCGTATCAAGCACTTGAGCAAGGCAAAGAGGTATTTGCGGTTGCAGGATCAATCTTTGATCCTAATTCCACAGGTCCAGCCAGACTTATACAGCAGGGAGCAAAGCTTGTTCATTCAACGAAGGATATTTTAGAGGAATTCTCCTTCCGCAGCGTTCAATATACTGAACTCTCATAAAAATATCGTTTGACAAAAGACATAGGAATATTTAATAATAGTGAGGATTTAAGTTTACACTTTGTTTTTCGTGTTTATAATGATGTTCATCATAAAGAATTTTTCATGATTGCCTGTTAGATAGGTGCAATTAACATAAATATGAATTGTGAAATGTATAAAGAGAGAACACCTCTTAAGGGGGATTTTGAGTATGGCTGATTATTTAGTCATCGTTGAGTCGCCAGCCAAGGCGAAAACGATTGAGCGTTATTTAGGTAAAAAGTATAAAGTAAAGGCTTCAATGGGGCACATAAGAGATTTACCGAAAAGTCAGCTTGGTGTTGACACTGAGCATGACTTCGAACCGAGGTATATTACAATTCGCGGGAAAGGCCCCGTATTAAAAGAATTAAAAACAGCTGCGAAAAAAGTAAAGAAAGTCTATCTCGCAGCTGACCCCGATAGAGAGGGAGAAGCGATTGCTTGGCATTTAGCGCATAGCCTTGACCTTGACCTCTCTTCTGACTGCCGCGTTGTCTTTAACGAGATTACAAAAGATGCTATTAAAGATTCCTTTAAGCATCCACGTATGATCAATATGGATTTAGTTGATGCACAGCAGGCAAGACGGATCTTAGATCGTCTCGTTGGGTATAAAATTAGTCCGATTTTATGGAAGAAAGTGAAAAAGGGCTTAAGTGCTGGTCGTGTTCAATCAGTTGCACTCCGCCTGATTATTGATCGCGAGAATGAAATTAATGAATTTAAACCAGAAGAATACTGGACAATTGACGGTACATTCCTAAAAGGAAAAGAAAGCTTCGAAGCGAGCTTCTTTGGCGTCAATGGCAAAAAGCATCCACTGAAAACAAAAGAAGATGTAAAAGAAATCCTTTCGAAACTAAAAGGGAGCAAATTCTCTGTAGAGAAAGTGACGAAAAAAGAGCGTAAACGCAACCCAGCTGTTCCGTTTACAACATCTACTTTACAGCAGGAAGCTGCGAGAAAATTAAACTTCCGTGCGAAAAAGACGATGATGATTGCACAGCAATTATATGAAGGAATTGATCTTGGTAAAGAAGGTACAGTCGGACTCATTACATACATGAGAACGGACTCAACACGTATTTCCAATACGGCGATTGAAGAAGTATCTGCTTTCATTGATCAGACGTACGGTAAGAATTTCTTAAATACAACAAAACGAACCGCTAAAAAGAATGAAAATGCACAAGATGCTCACGAAGCCATCAGACCGACATCTACGCTAAGAAAACCAGCAGATGTCAAACATGTTTTAAGCCGAGATCAACTTCGTCTGTATAAATTGATTTGGGAACGATTCGTCGCAAGCCAAATGGCGCCGGCTGTTCTTGATACAATGAGTGTGGACCTTGATAATAACGGGCTTACATTCCGTGCTAACGGAAGCAAAGTGAAATTCCCTGGATTCATGAAGGTATATGTAGAAGGGAAAGACGACCAGCTAGAAGAAAAGGACAAAATGCTGCCTGATCTTAAAGAAGGTGATACGGTTCTTTCAAAAGATATCGAACCTGAACAGCACTTCACGCAGCCGCCTCCGCGCTACACTGAGGCAAGACTTGTCAAAACGCTTGAAGAGCTAGGTATAGGCCGTCCGTCTACGTATGCACCAACATTAGATACGATTCAAAAGCGCGGCTATGTCGCACTTGATAATAAACGGTTTATCCCAACAGAGCTTGGGGAAATTGTTCTCAACTTAATCATTGAATTCTTCCCTGAAATCATTAACGTGGAATTCACAGCGAAAATGGAAAAAGAACTTGATAGCGTTGAAGAAGGTACGATCGAATGGGTTCGTATTATCGACAGCTTCTATCAAGACTTTGCAAAACGGGTCGAAAAAGCGGAAGCAGAAATGCAAGAAGTTGAGATTGAGCCTGAATACGCCGGAGTTGACTGTGAAGAGTGTGGACATCCGATGGTGTACAAAATGGGTCGATACGGTAAGTTCATGGCTTGCTCTAACTTTCCTGACTGCCGTAACACAAAACCAATTGTGAAAGATATTGGTGTGAAATGCCCGACATGTCATGAAGGAAACATTGTTGAACGAAAATCTAAGAAGCGCCGCATTTTTTATGGCTGTGATCGTTTTCCAGAGTGTGAATTCGTCTCTTGGGACAAACCGATTGAAAGAAAGTGTCCAAAATGCGAAAATATGCTTGTAGAGAAAAAGCTGAAAAAAGGCATGCAAGTTCAATGTGTGAATTGTGATTATAAAGAGGAACAACAAAAATAGCGGTGAGCAGCCTTGTTCACCTGCTTTTTTATGTCATCAAACAGAACTTACGAAATAGGAGAGTTGTACAATGAGTCAATTTGTAAATGTGATCGGAGCAGGTTTAGCTGGAAGTGAAGCGGCATGGCAAATTGCTAAACGCGGAATTAAAGTCAACTTGTATGAAATGAGACCTGTCAAACAAACGCCAGCTCACCACACAGATAAATTTGCAGAGCTTGTATGCAGCAATTCACTGCGTGCCAACGCTTTGACAAATGCGGTCGGTGTATTAAAGGAAGAAATGCGTCATTTAGATTCAGCGATTATCGCAGCTGCAGATGAAAGCTCAGTTCCTGCTGGCGGAGCGCTTGCAGTAGATCGTCATGAATTTGCAGCAAACGTTACTGATCGCGTAAAAAATCACCCGAATGTGACAGTTTTTCAAGAAGAAGTGCAAAGCATTCCAGAAGGTCCAACAATTATTGCGACAGGCCCACTTACATCTGAAGCACTTTCAAAAGAATTAAAATCGTTAACTGGTGAAGAATATCTGTACTTCTACGATGCAGCGGCTCCTATCCTAGAGAAAGATAGCATTGATATGGATAAGGTGTACTTGAAATCACGTTATGACAAAGGAGAAGCTGCTTATTTAAACTGTCCAATGACAGAAGAAGAATTCGATCGTTTTTACGACGCGCTTATTTCTGCTGAAACTGTGCCATTAAAAGAGTTCGAAAAAGAAATCTTCTTTGAAGGCTGTATGCCAATTGAAGTCATGGCGAAAAGAGGAAAGAAAACGATGTTGTTTGGTCCGATGAAGCCAGTAGGACTTGAAGATCCGAAAACAGGAAAAAGACCTTATGCTGTTGTTCAATTAAGACAAGATGATGCAGCAGGCACTTTATATAACATCGTCGGCTTCCAGACACATCTGAAGTGGGGCGACCAAAAGGAAGTATTCCGCTTGATTCCAGGTCTTGAAGAAGCAGAGATTGTTCGTTATGGCGTGATGCACCGCAATACATTCATTAACTCACCAAGTCTTTTAAAACCAACGTATCAGTTTAAAAATAGAGAAGATCTATTCTTTGCCGGACAAATGACAGGCGTTGAAGGCTATGTCGAGTCCGCAGCTTCCGGACTAGTGGCTGGAATTAACGCCGCTCGTTTTGTCAAAGGAGAAGAGCTTGTGACACTTCCGGAGGAAACAGCGATCGGCAGCATGGCTTATTACATCACATCGACAAACAAGAAAAGCTTCCAGCCAATGAATGCGAATTTTGGTTTGTTGAAAGATCTTGGTGTTCGCATTAAAAACAAACAAGAGCGTTATGCGGAGTACGCTAAGCGCGCAATCGAAACTATTCAAACTATTTCGAAATCTCTGTAGTAAATCATTGCACGGAAAGCAAGATATGTGATACCATTTAAAAGCCTTAAAGAGGTGTAAAAATGACGAATAAACAGCGTCTTGTCCACTTATTCATTGAATATCTGCAAATTGAAAAAAACTATTCTGCTTTAACCATCTCAGGATATACAGAAGCGATTGAAGAGTTTGTCAGATTTATGAACGTTCAAGGAATAGACGGTTTTGAAGAGGTATCCTATCAAGATACGAGAATTTATTTAACAGAAGCTTATGAAAAAGGCCTGACAAGAAGAACGATTAGTAAGAAAGTCTCTGCGCTTCGCAGCTTTTATAAATTTCTATTAAGAGAACAGCTTGTGAAAGAAAATCCTTTTTTACTCGTTAGCTTACCAAAGCAGGATAAGCGAATTCCTTCATTTTTGTATGAAGAGGAACTAAAAGAGCTTTTTACAGTTTCTGATGTCAGCACACCGCTTGGGCAAAGAAACCAAGCGATTTTAGAACTTCTTTATGCAACAGGTATGAGGGTCAGTGAGTTATGTTCATTAAAAGAATCTGATCTTGATTTATCGATGGATACAGTGCTTGTTCATGGAAAAGGCAGCAAGCAGCGGTATGTTCCTTTTGGTTCATATGCTCATGAAGCGCTCATCACTTATTTAGAGGATGGAAGGCTAAAGCTGAAAGCGAAGGGGAATGATCGTGCTGATGCATATGTGTTTTTGAATCAGCGCGGGGCGCCTCTTACAGACAGAGGCGTTCGATTCATTCTCACTGAACTAATGAAAAAGGCGTCAGGCACATTACATATCCATCCTCACATGTTAAGGCACACCTTTGCCACACACCTCTTAAATGAGGGGGCAGATTTGAGAAGTGTTCAAGAACTTCTTGGTCATTCGAATTTATCATCAACTCAGGTGTACACGCATGTATCAAAAGATTCTTTAAGGAAAACGTACATGTCTCATCACCCAAGGGCTTTTAAACGATCCTAAAAGGAGGTTTTTTCATGTCATCATTTCATGCAACAACCATCTTTGCCGTTCAACACAAAGGAAAAAGTGCGATGGCTGGAGACGGTCAAGTCACTTTCGGGCAGGCTGTCGTGATGAAACACACAGCAAAAAAAGTGCGCCGTCTTTTCGGAGGCAAGGTGCTTGCAGGTTTTGCAGGTTCAGTAGCAGATGCATTTACACTCTTTGAAAAGTTTGAAACGAAGCTTGAAGAATATGGTGGTAACTTAAAGCGGGCAGCCGTAGAGCTAGCAAAAGAATGGCGTAGTGACAAGATGCTTAGACAGCTTGAGGCCATGCTGATCGTTATGAACAAAGACAGCATCCTGCTTGTCTCTGGGACAGGAGAGGTCATCGAACCAGATGACGGTATTTTGGCCATCGGCTCAGGCGGCAATTATGCGCTTAGCGCCGGGAGAGCACTCAAAACACATGCAGGTGATCATCTCACAGCAAGAGATATTGCAAAGGCAGCTCTTGAAACCGCTGGAGAAATCTGTGTCTACACGAACGATCAAATCACTTTAGAAGAGCTTGAATAGAAAGGACATGAGACGTATGGAGAAAAAGCCGTTCACCCCAAGAGAGATAGTTGAAAAGCTTGATCAATACATTATTGGTCAGCTTGATGCGAAAAAAGCAGTGGCGGTGGCTTTAAGAAACCGTTACAGAAGAAGCCTTTTACATGATAAGCTAAAGGATGAAGTCGTTCCGAAAAACATTTTAATGATCGGCCCAACAGGTGTGGGGAAAACAGAGATTGCCCGCAGAATTGCAAAAATTTCTGGTGCGCCTTTTATTAAAGTGGAAGCGACGAAGTTTACTGAAGTTGGTTACGTCGGCCGTGATGTAGAATCGATGGTCAGAGATCTAGTTGAGACAGCGATCCGAATTGTCAAAGAAGAAAAGATGAAAGACGTTCAAGAAGAAGCAGAAAAACAAGCAAATAAACGTCTTGTTCATTTACTTGTTCCTGGCAAGAAAAAAAGCCAGTCTGTGAAAAATCCTTTTGAGATGCTGTTTGGTGGTTCTGATGAAGATGACCGTGATCGAGATCAATCAAGTGAAGAAGTTGAACTTGAATCGACAAGAAAGCGAATCGCTCATCAACTGGCTATGGGCGAACTTGAAGATCATTACGTCACGATCGAAGTCGAAGAGCAGCAGCCATCCATGTTTGATATGCTTCAGGGCTCGGGTATGGAGCAAATGGGCATGAACATGCAGGATGCGCTCGGCAATCTCATGCCTAAAAAGAAAAAACGCAGAAAGCTGACCGTCAGAGAAGCAAGAAAGGCGTTAACAGCTGAGGAAGCTTCAAAACTGATTGACATGGATGAAGTCAGTCAAGAAGCTGTCTATAAAGCAGAGCAGCAAGGAATTATTTTTATCGACGAAATCGATAAAATCGCTAAAAGCGGTGGTGCATCATCTGCAGATGTTTCTCGTGAAGGGGTTCAACGTGATATTTTACCGATTGTAGAAGGTTCAACTGTGATGACGAAATATGGGGCAGTGAAAACAGACCATGTGCTTTTTGTAGCAGCAGGTGCATTTCATATGGCAAAACCATCAGATTTGATTCCAGAGCTTCAAGGGCGCTTCCCAATTCGTGTAGAATTAGATAAATTAAGTATCGAAGACTTTGTGAAAATCTTAACGGAACCAGATAATGCATTATTAAAGCAATATAAAGCTTTACTTGAAACAGAAGGTATATCTCTTGAATTTTCTGACGATGCTATTCATAAGATTGCCGAAGTGGCTTATCATGTCAATCAGGAGACAGATAACATCGGTGCAAGAAGGCTTCATACCATACTTGAAAAGCTGCTTGAAGAGCTTTCATTTGAGGCGCCTGATATTACACTAGGGACAGTGACCATTACCCCTCAGTATGTAGAAGAGAAGCTAGGAAAGATTGCGAATAACAAAGACTTAAGTCAATTTATACTTTAACAAATGAATAAAGTAATCTAGGAGGATCATTAATATGGCGTTACTACAAAAAACAAGGATTATTAACTCAATGCTGCAAGATGCAGCGGGGAAACCAGTTAATTTTAAGGAAATGGCAGAAACGTTGAGAGATGTCATTGATTCAAACATTTTCGTATTAAGCAGAAGAGGGAAGCTTCTAGGCTACTCGATCAACCAGCAGATTGAAAATCCGCGTATGAAGAAAATGCTTGAAGACCGTCAGTTCCCTGAAGAATATACAAAGAGTCTATTTAACATCCCTGAAACATCTTCAAATCTTGACATTAACAGTGAGTATACAGCTTTCCCGATTGAGAACCGTGATTTATTTGAATCAGGTTTGACAACCATTGTTCCAATTATCGGAGGAGGAGATCGTTTAGGGACGTTAATCCTGTCTCGTTTGCAAGATACATTCAAAGATGATGATTTAATTCTTGCTGAATACGGTGCAACAGTTGTTGGAATGGAGATCCTTCGTGAGAAATCAGAGGAAATTGAAGAAGAAGCAAGAAGTAAAGCTGTTGTCCAAATGGCGATTAGTTCTCTTTCATATAGTGAGCTTGAAGCCATTGAGCACATCTTTGAAGAACTTGATGGCAACGAAGGGCTTCTAGTGGCAAGTAAAATTGCTGACCGTGTAGGAATCACTCGTTCAGTGATCGTGAACGCCTTACGTAAGTTAGAAAGTGCAGGCGTCATCGAATCTCGTTCTCTTGGAATGAAGGGAACGTATATCAAAGTGTTAAACAACAAATTTTTAATTGAACTTGAAAATTTAAAATCTCATTAATCAAAAACCCTTTTCAGCAGAAATACAAGCTGAAAAGGGTTTTTTTTTATAAAAAAAGAGGATTTGTCCGAAAAATGACACTCTTTTTTCCAAGAAAACCCTTACAATTCTTAGTTCTTTGAATCTAGGTCTTTATACCTATTCGTAAAATAGATATATATTACGAGTTTTTTTTACATATACATCATAGACTTTAATCCTATTATTTCTTACAATGAACATATGGTTTTACAAATCTCGACATGATTAAATGGAATGAAATACATATGATTGGAGGTATATGGTTTTGGATATATTTTCTGGAACGATAAGCAACCTTGAGAATGCCTTGGGCAGAGCGAATGTTAAGCAAAAAGTCATAAGCAATAATATCGCGAATATAGACACACCGAACTACAAGTCGAAAAACGTCGCATTTCATGATATGCTAAACGATGCGTCGATCAAGTTAGATGCTAAAAAAACATACCAAGGTCACATTGATTTTTCTAAAACAGGGTCTAATTATTCAGTTGTTTCGAGCAACCGTACTTCATATCAAGAAAACGGAAATAATGTCGATATTGATCAAGAGATGAGTGAACTCGCTAAAAACCAAATTCAGTATAATGCGTTGGTTGAAAGAATGAGTGGAAAATTCAATTCTCTTAAAACAGTTTTGACAGGAGGTAAGTGATGTCAATTTTTTCAGGCGTTAACGCTTCGGCCTCTGCATTAACAGCACAGAGGCTCAGAATGGACGTTGTATCCTCTAACCTTGCAAATATGGATACAACAAGAGCGAAACAGGTTGATGGCAACTGGGAGCCTTATAGACGTAAGCTCGTCACATTACAGCCGTCAGGTGAATCGTTTTCATCTATATTAAACTCAAGCATGAATTCGAGCGGTAAATTAGGAAACGGCGTGAAAGCAACGAAGATTACAGAAGACGAAACTCCATTCAACCTTCAATATGATCCTACAAATCCCGATGCCAATGAAAATGGATATGTTCAAACACCTAATGTTGATCCATTAAAGGAAATGGTTGACCTCATCAGCAGCTCAAGGTCATATGAAGCAAACGTGACCGCGCTAAATGCGAATAAAAGCATGTTGATGAAAGCTTTAGAAATAGGAAAGTAAGGTGAAAAGAATTGGTTAACGCAATATCTCCTTTCCAGCTTCAAGCTGCTCAGCAAGCAAGTGAATTGACAAATGCATCGTCCGTTCATGCGGCTGCACCTAAAAGTCAAACGAATTTCTCTGATGTGCTGAAGAATTCCATTGAGGCATTAAATCAATCACAGCTTAAATCAGACCAGTATACAAATGCACTTGCACAAGGAAAAGATGTCAATCTCGATGAAGTCATGATTGCCTCGCAAAAAGCGAGTGTGACACTCACAGCTGCAACGGAGTTTCGAAATAAAGCGGTCGAAGCGTACCAAGAGATTATGAGAATGCAGATGTAGGAGGTGCTGACGGACAAAAAAAGACTGAATGGAATGACCGGGGGTTAAGATGAATCGTACTTTAATGCAATTAAGAACAAAAACAGTTGAGTTTTGGCGAAATCGATCAAAATTACAAAAAATACTTATGATTGGCGGCGTTGCTGCCCTAGCAATCATTATTACGGTTGTTAGCATCTTTGCTTCTTCTGAAAAAATGGTTCCATTGTTTAGAGATTTGTCTGAGGCAGAAGCTGGGCAAATCAAACAGGAACTAGATGGCAAAAACGTTAAATCGGAACTTGCGAATAATGGAACAACGATTCTCGTTCCAGAAAAGCAGGCCGACTCTTTAAAAGTAACACTCGCATCTGAGGGTCTCCCTAAGACAGGGAATATTGATTACTCCTTCTTTGCGAATAATTCCGGCTTCGGTTTAACAGATAATGAATTTGATGTTCTGAAAGTAGACGCAACTCAGACAGAACTATCCAATCTAATCAACACGATTGATGGGATCAAAGATTCAAAAGTTATGATTAACCTGCCAAAAGATTCCGTTTTTGTTGGAGAAGAGCAAAGTAATGCATCAGCATCCATTGTGCTGCAAGTTGAACGTGGCTACACGCTCGCGCCGCAGCAAGTAAAAGGCCTTTATCATCTTATTTCAAAAAGTGTACCGAATTTAAAGACAGAAAACATTGTCATTATGGACCAAGATTCCAACTACTACGACTTAAACAGCAGTTCCGATTCCTATGCAAGTGGAATGGATGCACAGCAGCAGAAAAAAGAAGAAATCGAAAAGAACCTTCAAAGAAAAATTCAACAGCTGCTGGGAACAATGATGGGTCAAGAAAAAGTCGCTGTATCGGTCACAACAGACATTGATTTTACTGAAGAGAAAAGAAAAGAAGACCTTGTAGAACCAGTTGATAAAGAAAACATGCAAGGCATCGCTGTCAGCGCTGAAAAGATTGCTGAAACTTATTCAGGAAATGGTGCAGCAGCTGGTGGAACCGCTGGAACAGGCGACGATGATGTCACAAACTATCAAGGCGCCGATGGAGCGAACGGTAGCGGAGATTACGAAAAGAGCGAAGATCGTATCAACTATGAAGTCAACCGCATTCATAAAGATATCAAAGAGAGCCCTTATAAAATTAGAGATGTTGGCATTCAAGCACTGGTCGAACCACCAACTGCAAACGATGTGAACTCTTTAACAGCTGAAAGACAAGATGATATTAAAAAGATTCTTTCAACGATCATTAGCACGTCAATTGATAAAGAATACACAAATGGTCAAGCGCTCACTCAAGCGGACTTAGATAACAAAATTGTTTTATCTGTATCAAAATTAGACGGTAAACAGCAAACTGCAGCAGAAAACCCATCAAACAATATTCCAATTTGGGTTTATATTGTAGGCGGTGTGCTACTACTTGCAATTATCGCTCTCATTATTCTTCTTGTGCGTAAACGCAGAAAAGAAGAGGAAGAAGAGTTTGAGTTTGATGAACATACACCAATTCATGTTCCTGATATCGACACTGAACCAGAAACAGAAGAAATGGTGAGGAAAAATCAGCTTGAAAAAATGGCAAAAGATAAACCAGAAGACTTTGCTAAATTGCTACGCAGCTGGCTGTCCGAGGATTAGGAGGAATATACATGTCGAGAAAAGATTCAAATCGACTAACAGGCAGACAAAAAGCAGCAATCCTAATGATTTCCTTAGGGCTAGAGGTGTCAGCATCTGTATACAAACATCTGTCTGAAGACGAAATAGAAAAATTAACATTGGAAATTTCCAATGTGCGAAGTGTAGATACTGCTAAAAAAGATGAAATCATTGAAGAATTTCACAGCATCGCCATCGCGCAGGACTACATATCACAAGGCGGTCTTATGTACGCAAGACAAGTGCTTGAAAAAGCGCTTGGTGAGGACAAAGCGGATAGTATCTTAAACCGATTAACATCCTCACTTCAAGTGAAACCGTTTGATTTTGCTCGAAAGGCTGACCCAGAACAAATCTTA
Source organism: Bacillus sp. FSL K6-1145 (assembly GCF_038003425.1). NCBI lineage: Bacteria > Bacillati > Bacillota > Bacilli > Caryophanales > Bacillaceae > Bacillus > Bacillus sp. FSL K6-1145. The sequence goes on from NZ_JBBOPC010000001.1 coordinate 1,563,561, forward strand.
AACTTTATCCAGCATGAGCATCCACAAACCATTGCGCTCATCCTTTCCTACTTAGATCCAGTTCAAGCAGGGCAGATTTTATCTGAATTAGGTGAGGAAGTACAAACAGAGGTTGCGAGACGTATTGCTTTAATGGATCGCACATCTCCAGAGATCATCAATGAAGTGGAACGCATTCTTGAACAAAAACTTTCTTCAACCTTTACGCAAGACTATACGCAAACGGGCGGAGTCGAAGCGGTTGTAGAAGTACTAAATGGTGTAGACCGTGCGACCGAGAAGACCATTTTAGACACTCTTGAAATTCAAGATCCTGAGCTTGCTGATGAAATTAAGAAACGTATGTTTGTCTTTGAGGATATTGTCACTCTTGACAGCAGAGCGATTCAGCGCGTGATCAGAGATGTTGAAAATGATGACTTATTGCTTGCACTCAAAGTGGCAAGCGAAGAGGTCAAAGAAATTGTCTTCCGCAACATGTCACAGAGAATGGTCGAAACGTTCAAAGAAGAAATGGAGTTTATGGGACCTGTCCGGCTTAGAGATGTCGAGGAAGCACAAACCCGTATTGTCAGCATCGTAAGACGACTCGAGGAAGCTGGAGAAATCGTCATAGCTCGAGGCGGAGGAGACGATATCATTGTCTAGGATTATCAAACATGAAACATCTGTTATTCCTGAGCAAGGCCGGCAAACGATTCCTTTGCAGCAAGTGGAGTTCAAAAAAGAACATCATGAAGAAGAGCTTGTCAATGAAACAGAAGTGTCGCAGCTTGTACTAAGTGATGCTGAAGATCAAGCAAGCCGTATAGTAGAACAAGCAAATAGTGAGCTTGAAAAAACAATGGCTGAAATCAATCAGCGCCGCGCTGATTTTGAAGAAGAAAGAATGCAGCTTATTGAAGAAGCGAAACAAGCAGGTTACCAAGAGGGCTTCCAAAAGGGTGAAGCAGATGCGATGAGTCAGTACCGATCAATTCTTGATCAAGCAAATGACATTGTCAGTCTTGCCAAGCAGGATTACGAAGAAAAAATTGAAAGCTCCGCAGAAAAAATTGTGGAACTGGCTTTTGAACTCGCCAAACGTGTTTGGTACTCGGCTGAGGACACGAAAGATCAATTTTTGGCTCTCGTGAAGCAGGTCATTTCTGAAGTGAAAGAATATGACGATATTTCCATCTATGTTGACCCTGAACATTACGATCATGTGATGGAGTATAAAGACGAATTAATCAGAATCCTTCAAAAGGATACACACCTTGCCATTTACTCGGATGAAAAAGCGCCAAAAGGGACTTGTTACGTAGAAACAAGCTTTGGAAAAGTGGAAGCGAGTGTTGATACACAAATGAATCAGTTGAAAGAAAAGCTACTAGAAGTCATTGATTCAGGTGATCACAAATGAACATCGATGTGTTAAAAGAAACGATTGAAACCGCAGATCCTTATAAACGATTTGGTAAAGTCAATCGAGTTGTTGGACTGATGATTGAATCTAAGGGGCCGGAAAGTTCTATCGGAGACGTGTGTCTCATTCATAAAAAGGGGCGTAAGCACGATCCAATAAAAGCAGAGGTCGTAGGGTTTAGAGATGAAAATATTCTGCTCATGCCTTATGTAGAAGCATCCAATATTTCACCAGGAAGTCTAGTTGAAGCGACAGGTGAGTCGCTGAAGGTCAAAGTTGGGACTGGGTTAATTGGCGAAGTTGTTGATGCCTTCGGTGAACCGCTGGACGGCAGTATGCTTCCAAAGGGACTTGCACCTGTTTCGACAGATCAGTCACCTCCAAACCCGATGGACAGGCCACCTATTCGTGAAAAAATGGGCGTTGGTGTCAGAGTGATCGACAGTCTGCTTACAGTCGGCACTGGTCAGAGGATCGGTATTTTTGCCGGAAGTGGTGTTGGAAAAAGTACCTTAATGGGGATGATTGCTAAGCAGACAGAAGCAGACCTCAATGTCATTGCCCTTGTTGGAGAGCGTGGCCGGGAAGTTCGTGAGTTTATTGAAAAGGATTTAGGTACCGAGGGACTAAAGCGATCGATTGTTGTCGTCGCAACTTCTGACCAGCCTGCACTGACGAGAATGAAGGCTGCTTATACAGCAACAGCTATTGCAGAATATTTTAGAGACAGAGGCAAAAACGTCATGTTCATGATGGACTCTGTTACACGGGTCGCTATGGCACAAAGGGAAATCGGTCTTGCAACTGGTGAACCGCCAACGACAAAAGGATATACGCCTTCGGTGTTCGCTATACTGCCAAAATTACTTGAACGAACTGGAACGAATCAGCTTGGTTCCATCACAGCGTTTTACACAGTGCTTGTTGATGGTGACGATATGAATGAGCCAATCGCTGATACAGTCAGGGGAATCTTAGATGGCCACATTGTACTTGATCGTGCTTTAGCCAACAAAGGACAATTTCCTGCTGTCAATATTCTGAAAAGTATCAGCCGTGTTATGAGCAATATCGCAAGTCATGATCACAAGGAGGCGGCCAACCGGTTCCGCCAGCTTTTATCCACTTATCAAAACGCTGAAGACCTCATTAACATTGGAGCATATAAAAAAGGCTCCTCGAAAGACATTGATGATGCCATGCAGGCTTATCCTCATCTGATTTCATTTTTGAAGCAGGATGTAGAAGAGGCTGTATCTATTGACGACAGTGTGAATGTATTGCTCGGTTTGATGAATAGAGAGGATTGACAAAAACAGTGAGATATCAATACAAATTTCAAAAGCTCTTAGAACTGAAAGAAAGTGAAAAAGACAAGTCACTCGCAGCGTACCAACAATCCGTTTCGGCATTTGAGCAAGTCGCTGAAAAGCTCTATGAAAATATGAGTAAAAAAGAATTAATGGAAAAAAGCAAAGAAGAAAAGCTGAGAAGTGGTATGAGTGTTCAAGAAATGCGTCATTATCAGCAATTTGTGACCAATTTAGATAACACCATTCAGCATTATCAGCAGCTTGTGATCATGAAACGCCATCAAATGAATGAAAAACAATCTGATTTAACTGAAAAAAACATCGAGTTTAAAAAGTTTGAAAAAATGAAAGAAAAGCAGTATGAAAAGTTTTCCCTTGAACATAAGGCCATTGAAATGAAAGAAATGGATGATATCTCTATCAGCCAATTCATGTTTCAAGGACATTAGGAGTCGAGATGAATGCCTAAGAAGGAAAAAACGAAAGAATCAAGCGGCGGTAAATTTCAATGGATCTTGTTTATTGTCATCATCCCATTGATTGTGCTTGTGTTAGTGACTGGCACAATCCTTTATATGGCAGGTTTTGATCTAAAGAAACCGCTCCAAAACATTCCGGGCGTCAGTAGTTTGGTTGGTTCAGATGACACCTCAAAAACGTCATCTTCACATAATAATCAAAGCGATGCAGAATTGAAGGAACTGAAAAAGACCATTAAAGAGCAAAAGAATGAACTTGAAATTGCACAAAAAGACTTAAAAACAAGTGATGAAGAGATTAAAAGACTGAATCAAAAAATCAGTTCACTTGAAAAAACATCTGAAAATGATGCGAATGATAAGTCAGCGGATGACAGTTCATCAAATAGCAGCTCATCAAGCGATACATCAGGTAATAATGCATCAGGGACAACTTCTGATGGGGCAGCAGCCTCTAACCAGAAACCGAAAGGGAAGATTGCCAGTATCTATGAAAGCATGGACGCAGGGAAATCCGCCAAAATTTTATCAGAATTAAGTGATAAAGAGGCATTGAAGATCCTCGAAGAGCTAAGCAAAAATAAACTAACAGACATATTAGCAAAACTAACACCTCAGAAGGCAGCTACGTTTACGAAAGAGCTTTCTAAAAAAGAAAGTGAAAATGGGGGTGGACAATAAGTGAAGCTATTGGATATTGGAGCCTTACAGCAATCGTCTCAAGGTCTCTCGGGACCAAAGGGGAGCGGCGCGGCATCTGCAAGCGGGTTGTTTAAACAATTACTTAGCGGGGCAGGCGCACAAAGCGGCCTTGTGAATGCTGAGACAGCGGGTGCCACTCTTTCCATCAATGATGCGATGCAAATCATTGAAAAATGGATGCAATCGCCTGAAGAAGGCATCAACGGAGACCTTCTTAGCGCGCTTCAAACACTTCAAGGTCAAACGCTTGATTCGTCTGATCTCAAGTCACTAGAAGAGCTATTTCAAAAAATGGAATCATCCATTTACGGTGATCAAACGGATAAGTCAGCTTCTGAACATAGTGAGCAGCTCATACAAGTCCACTTTTTCATATATCAACTACTCAATCAACAGCCGCTCAGCTTTGATGCAAAGCTAGTGCAAGATATTGAAGCAAAGGGTCAAGACTTCATTCACTTTCTTTCAAAAAATGGAGTAGATGAGAAACTGATTCAGCAAGTAAAAGAGCAGTTTTTCTCGCAGGGTTCAGCGCCAAAGCTGAATTCGATGTCTCAAAGTGAGCTGAAACACTTTAATCAGTTAATTGACCATATGATGGCAAATGCAAAAGGGTCAGACAAAGAGTTGAAGATTGCTTTAGGAGAGTTAAAAGAATTGGTCTCTCCAAGACAAGAATCTACTCTTGCTACTCCTGCAAAAGGGGCTAACTCTCTTGAATGGCTCATCAAAAAGGAAGTTGTCAAAGGACAAAGCACTGCTGCACCTGCTTCTGAAAAAACAATCACTCATACGCTGTTGCCAGGTCATAAGCAGTTTTTTCAACTGCAATCAGCAGCTCCTGTTCAGCAGACACAAACAACTGATGAAAAGCCGGGAACGGTTGATCAGCAAATTCTAAATACGTGGAAGCAAATGAAATTCACGCCATTTGGCAACTCAAGTGGGCGCTTTACAGTTCGGTTAAATCCAGAAAATCTCGGATTTATCACGATTCAGCTGACGAAGCAAAATGGTATGTATGCGAGTAAAATTACAGCTTCGACACAGGCAGCAAAAGAACTGCTAGAGCATCACCTTCCGCAGCTCAAGCAGGCGCTTCCGAATATGTCGGTTCAAGTGGACCGTTTCCATATACCGCTTCAATCAAATGAGCAGCCGTTATTTGGACAATTTAACGAAGAAAACAAGCAGCAACAGTCAAAAGGGCAGAATTTCCAAAAGCCTGATGAACAGGAAGCAGAATTCCAAGATGTACTGGATGCTCTTGTTGGGTCAGATGAAGAAGAGGAGGAAATCTAATGGCAACAGTTGATGCTACGAATAGAACAGTCGCACAAACAGACACTTCTTCAAAAGCAGAAAAGAAAACAGATACGCTTGGCAAAGATCAATTCTTGAAAATTTTGCTCACGCAGCTTCAAAACCAAGATCCGACAAACCCACTAGATGACCGTGAGTTTGTCACACAGCTTGCAACATTTTCATCTTTAGAACAGCAAACCAATATGAACGATTCGATCACCAAGCTGAATCAGCTCATGTCTACATTTGTTGCACACCAAGATCCGTTTACGACGTATGTAGGCTGGATTGGTAAAGAAGTATCGGGCAAACTGGATGATAAAGAGATATCAGGCACTGTGAAGTCTGTTAAAAACATAAACAATGAATACTTCCTGTATTTAGAAGATGGAACGAAAATCAGCCCTTGGGACGTTACAGCAGTTGGAGAAAAAACGAAGTAATTCGAGGAGGAAAATAAATGTTACGCTCACTTTACTCAGGAATTAGTGGAATGAAAAACTTCCAAACAAAATTAGATGTTGTAGCCAATAACGTAGCCAACGTCAATACACACGGATACAAAAAAAGCCGTATCACTTTTAAAGATATGGTCAGCCAAACCATTTCAAGTTCTGGTGGACCGACGAACAACTCTGGTTCAATCAACTCAAAACAAGTTGGTTTAGGATCATCTTTATCTTCTATTGATAAAATCATGTCAGCAGGAGCTTCTCAAAATACGGATAGAGATTATGATTTCTACATCAATGGAGATGGATTTTTCCGTATTGAAAAACAAGGAGAAGTTCTTTATACCAGAGCAGGGAACTTTACTCGGGATTCAGAGGGAAGTTTAACCACTTCTGACGGAAATTACGTGCTTGGAATGAATGGACAAAAGATAACGATTCCAGATGGCATTTCAAGTGTAAGTGTTGGTCCAGATGGAACAATATCTGTTGTTGAAAACAACGTATCTAGAAATGTTGGACAGGTTTCACTCGTATCTTTCAGTAACGCAGCAGGATTAGACAAAGTTGGTGAGAACCTATACCGCCAAACGTTAAGCTCAGGTGCACCAAGTAATCCTATCGTTCCTGGTGAACAAGGAACGGGCATCATTCAAACAGGTCGACTTGAAATGTCAAACGTTGATTTAACAGACGAGTTTACCGAAATGATTATCGCGCAGCGTGGATTCCAATCGAACGCAAAGACGATCACAACATCTGATGAAATCCTGCAAGAGCTTGTGAATCTGAAACGATAGGAGGTAGGGGGAGCGGATGATCGCTTCTCTGCTTAATATGATCGAAGTGACAAGATTGAATGGCAAAGGATTTATGCTGAACGCTCTCCATATTGAGCAAATCGAAAGCTTTCCAGACACGACCATTACATTAGCCAATGGAAAGAAATTCGTTGTGAAAGAAAATGAAGAGCAGCTTCAAGAGAAAATCATTTCTTTCTACAGAAAAATCCAAGTCATTTCATTGAATCAAGGAATAGAGGAATTTGAATGAAGAAGAAATTAGTCGTAGTAATGCTAATCATGATTATTGCCATCGGCGGAATAGGAGCAGGCATCATTTTTCTGTTGAATGGTTCAGAAGAAGCAAAAGCTGAAAAAGAGCCAACAGCAGATGAAGTCGTAAAAGCTTCTGTTGAAATTCCTGAGATTATCACCAATTTAAAGTCTGAAGGAAATGCGGTCAAACTTGTATTGAATATTGAAACAGACTCTGAAAAAGCAAAAGAAGAGCTCGAGAAAAGAAGTTTTCAAGTGAAAGACGCCGTAATTGACATTTTATCAGACACAAATGCAGATGAACTTGATGGCAAAAAAGGCAGAGAACATTTTAAAACACTAGTTAAAAACAAAGTGAATAACTATTTGCAAGATGGCAAGGTGAAAGAAGTATATATAACCTCCTTTAATCTGCAATAGAGGCGATTAATTGACACGATGGAGGTGAAGAAATGTCAGGAGAAGTGCTTTCCCAGAATGAGATCGATGCATTATTATCCGCCATATCTACAGGCGAAATGGATGCAGAAGAGCTGAAAAAAGAAGAAACGACGAAAAAAGTAAAGGTGTATGATTTTAAACGTGCACTTCGCTTTTCGAAAGACCAGATTCGAAGTTTAACAAGGATTCACGATAACTTCGCTAGACTGCTCACCACACACTTTTCAGCTCAGCTAAGATCATATATTCAAATTACTGTCAGCTCGGTTGACCAAGTACCATACGAAGAATTTATTCGTTCGATTCCTAATATGACATTATTAAACTTATTTTATGTCAGCCCGCTTGAAGGAAGAATTATGCTTGAAGTGAACCCAACAATCGGCTATGCCATGATGGACAGGCTGATGGGCGGGATAGGCATTAGTCATAATAAGACAGAATCACTTACAGAAATCGAAACAAAGATTATCTCAAACATGTTTGAGGGAGCTTTGGAAAATTACAGAGAAGCGTGGCAGTCCATAACCGACATCGAGCCTGAAATGGCAGATTTCGAGGTAAATCCCCAGTTTGTTCAAATGGTGTCACCAAACGAAACAGTTGTCGTCATTTCTCTTAATACACAAATTGGTGAGGTAAGCGGGGTTATTAACCTATGTATTCCTCATGTTGTATTAGAGCCTATTATTCCAAAGCTGTCTGTACACTACTGGATGCAGTCTGAACGAAATGAACCAAAACAACAAGAAACAAAGGCTATTGAAAAACGGATTATGACGGCAAAGATACCGGTAGTCGCAGAGCTAGGGGAATCGGAAATGACGGTGGAAGAGTTTTTGAATTTGGAAATTGGTGATTGTATTGCCTTGGACAAACCAGTAAATGCGCCTCTTACTGTTATGGTCGGAAATAAACCGAAATTCTTGGGACAGGCCGGCCGCGTGAATCGGAAACAGGCGATTCAAATTCTAGATCACGACATAAGAGGTGAAGAAGATGGAGAATAACGGAAGTAAATTATCACAAGACGAAATCGATGCGCTCCTTAAAGGAGGCAGCAATGACGATATAGAGCCTGAAACAATCCTTTCTGCAATGGAGCAAGATGCCATTGGAGAAATCGGAAATATTTCATTCGGCAGTTCTGCTACAGCACTTTCAACCCTATTAAATCAAAAAGTGGAGATTACCACTCCAACTGTGACAGTGATTCAAAAAAGTATGCTGAATGAGGAATTTCCTCATCCGTATGTCGCGATTGAAGTGAATTATACGGAAGGCTTCAGCGCAAGTAACCTGCTTGTCGTCCAGCAAACAGATGCAGCAGTCATTGCGGACTTAATGATGGGCGGAGACGGGACAAATGCTGACCCTTCTTTAAGCGAGATTCACTTAAGTGCAGTGCAAGAAGCGATGAACCAAATGATGGGTTCTGCTGCGACATCCATGTCGACGGTCTTTAATAAAAAGATTGATATTTCTCCGCCTCGCGTCGAATTACTTGATGTGAAAGAAGGAGAAGGAACAGACCGGATCCCAGCTGAAGAAATGCTTGTCAAAGTGTCCTTCAGATTAAAAATAGGAGAGCTCATTGATTCAAATATTATGCAGCTTTATCCTATTACATTTGCGAAAGATTTAATCGCAGAATTAACAGACCCAGCGCAGGAGGAAGAGCCGGTTCAAGACACGCAAGTGAGCACACCTGAACCTCAGCAGGCAGCACCTCAAACGCAGTCTGCACCAGCGCAGCAAGCTGCTCCGCCGAAAAGACAGGCGAAGCCAAAGCCGGCAGCACCTGTAAATGTGGCACCAGTTGAATTTGAAGCGTTCAGTGAGCCTCAGCATACAACAAGCCAGCTTGGAAATCTTGATATGCTGATGGACATTCCGCTTTCCATTACGGTGGAACTTGGAAGAACTCAGCGAAGTGTCAAAGAAGTCCTTGAGCTTTCAGCAGGAAGTATCATTGAACTGGACAAACTTGCTGGTGAGCCAGTAGACATTCTAGTGAACAAACGAATCGTCGCCAAAGGGGAAGTCGTTGTTATTGATGAGAACTTTGGTGTTCGTGTGACTGATATTTTAAGTCAGTCAGAAAGACTTTCTAATTTAAAATAAACAAACATACAGGGAGAGAATAAGTAAATGGCTACTAAGGTATTAATCGTAGATGATGCAGCATTCATGAGAATGATGATAAAGGATATTCTTGTAAAAAACGGATTTGATGTAGTAGGAGAAGCAGAAAACGGCGCTCAAGCAGTTGAAAAATTTAAAGAAACATCTCCTGATCTTGTCACAATGGATATCACAATGCCAGAAATGGACGGGATCACAGCATTAAAAGAAATTAAACAAATCGACGCTTCTGCAAAAATCATCATGTGTTCTGCAATGGGGCAGCAGTCAATGGTTATTGACGCGATCCAAGCAGGTGCAAAAGACTTTATCGTGAAGCCGTTCCAGGCAGACCGTGTACTTGAAGCAATTAATAAAACGTTAGGCTAAAAAAGGGTGTAAGACTTGTTGAAAAAACGTTTGATATGTATAGCAATGATCAGTTTTATGCTTTTCTTAACGATACAGCCTGCCTCACTGTTTGCTGAAACGAAAGATCCTGAAAATGGCACAGTGAATGACTGGCTCAAAGAAGAGAAAGGCAGCAAAAAGGATACAGAAAAGACAACCACTGACAATCAAACGAATCCGGCAGAAGAAGTTCCCTCTTCTTCTGTCTCCATTATGGATTTTGTCAAAATGATTGGTGCCTTACTTTTTGTCATCCTGCTCATATATGGATTGGTGAGATTTGTTGGTAAGCAAAACCGCTTACTTAAACCATTTCGCTATGTTGAAAATATTGGCGGAACGACGGTTGGCCAAAACCGTTCAGTCCAGCTTATCAAAGTGGGCAAACGAGTATTAGTTGTCGGAGTAGCGGACTCAATCCAGCTGCTAAAAGAAATTGATGATGAACAAGAATGTGAAGCGATCGTGAAACAATATGAAGAAGCGATGGAAAGTAAAACAGATTTACCAAAAATCGTTCAAAAATTCACATCTCAGATAAAGAAACAGGATCAGCCAACCACTTCTTCTTTTTCAGCCAATTTGAAGGCGCAGCTAGCCGAATTGAAAAAGACCCAATCAGAAGTCAGAAAGAAAGGCCCGAAACAAAATGAATGAGTTTATCGATTTATTTAATTCCAGCGGTGCAGGGAATATTAGCACGTCTGTCCGTCTTCTTTTACTTTTAACCGTATTTTCGGTTGCACCAGGCATTCTCATTTTAATGACGTGTTTTACACGAATTGTGATTGTACTTTCATTCGTTAGAACGTCACTTGCAACCAACTCAATGCCGCCAAACCAAGTGCTTGTAGGGCTTGCATTGTTTCTCACATTTTTTATCATGGCACCCACGTTCTCAGAGATTAATAAAGAGGCACTCACGCCGCTTTTAAATGATGACATTACGCTCAATCAGGCATATGAAAAAGCCGAAGTGCCCATTAAAGAATTTATGAGTAAACATACGAGACAGAAGGATTTGGCTTTATTTCTTAGTTACGCAAAAATCGATACACCTGAATCGATAAAAGATATTCCGTTAACGGCGATGGTACCCGCTTTTGCGATTTCAGAATTAAAGACGGCATTTCAAATTGGTTTCATGATCTTTATTCCCTTTTTAATTATTGACATGGTGGTCGCAAGTGTTCTGATGTCAATGGGGATGATGATGCTTCCGCCGGTTATGATATCGCTCCCTTTTAAAATATTGTTATTTGTTTTAGTCGATGGATGGTATTTGATTGTTAAATCTTTGCTGCAAAGCTTTTAGAGTAGGTGCTTAAAACATGAGTTCAGAATTTGTCATTACGATGGCTGAAAGATCAGTGTATGTGGTATTGCTTGTCAGTGGGCCGCTTCTAGCGCTCGCTCTTATTGTGGGACTGATTGTCAGTGTGTTTCAGGCGACAACCCAAATTCAAGAACAGACGCTTGCGTTCATTCCTAAAATTGTTGCAGTTCTTATCGGGCTTGTTGTGTTTGGTCCATGGATGCTGTCAACCATTGTGTCCTTTACGACAGAGCTGTTCTCGAATTTAGATCGATTTGCAGGTTAACGAGCGATGTCAATCATAGAATTATTCCCTGCTTTTCTATTAGTTTTTATTCGGATCACCGCTTTTTTTGTGACAGTACCGCTTTTAGCGCATAGAACGATCCCAGCTGTACACAGAGTTGGATTCTCTCTGTTTTTAGCCGTGATTAGTTTTAGCACGATTAAGGAACCGCCAGCACTCGACATAGACGGTCTTTATATGATGCTTGCGGTGAAAGAAGCAATGGTCGGACTTCTGCTTGGTTTGATTGCATATATCATGGTGTCCGCTGTTCAAATTGCCGGCTCATTTATTGATTTTCAAATGGGCTTTGCGATCGCCAATGTGATTGATCCGCAAACAGGGGCGCAAACGCCGCTGATGGGGCAGTTTTTTTATACGGTCACATTGCTATTGATGCTGGCAACCAATGCACACCACCTGCTGCTTGATGGAATCTATTACAGCTTTCAATATATTGCAGTTGATCAGTACGCACTGAATTTCGGCAGTGAATCCTTTGCTTATTTTATTGCAAAGAGCTTCAACCAAATGTTCATCATTGCCTTTCAAATCTCAGCACCGGTCGTTGCCAGCTTGTTTTTGGTCGATTTGGCACTGGGCATTGTGGCACGAACAGTTCCGCAGATGAACGTTTTTGTTGTCGGACTTCCTATTAAAATGGGTGTGAGTTTTATTATGATCATCATCTGTATGGGCGTCATCTTCGGGGTTGTCCAAAATACATTTGATACGATTGTACTCACCATGAGGAATTTCTTAGCATTGGTCGGTGGTTCGTCATGATGACAAGACTTAGACTAGACTTGCAATTTTTCGCAGGCGAAAAAACAGAAAAAGCAACGCCGAAAAAGAGACAAGATTCACGTAAAAAAGGTCAGGTTGCCAAAAGTACCGACGTCAATACAGCCATCTCATTTCTATTAATCTTTTTATCATTTTTTTTTATTGGGCCTTTTATGAAAGAGCGTATTATTGCGCTCATTGAACGTTTTTATTCAACAACGATGCTAATGAAGGTTAGCACATCTAATATTCATCAACTATTTGTGCAATTGCTTCAGGAAACAGGAATCCTCCTCATGCCAATCCTTGGTGTTGGTATGCTGGCAGGGATCATCAGTAACTATTTGCAAGTTGGTTTTCTCTTTTCGACAGAAATCATCAAACCGAAATTAGAAAAGCTAGATCCTATTAAAGGGTTTAAACGGATATACAGTATTCGAGCCCTCGTAGAGCTATTAAAATCCATTTTGAAAATTGGTTTAATTGGTTTTGCGACATTTATTGCACTTTGGATGCACTTTGACGAAATCCTGAGGCTTCCTTTATTAACAGCAGAGGAAACCCTTCATTTCGTCGCAAATATGACCTTGATTATGGGGCTATATGCAGCAGGTGCTCTCATGATCTTAGCAGGGCTTGATTATATGTATCAGAAATTTGATTATGAAAAAAACTTACGGATGTCCAAACAAGACATCAAAGATGAGTATAAAAAATCAGAGGGTGACCCGCTCATAAAATCTAAGATTAAACAGCGCCAGCGGGAAATGGCCATGAGACGGATGATGCAGGAAGTCCCAAAAGCGGACGTCATCATTACAAACCCAACCCACTATGCAATTGCTTTGAAATATGACGAAGAAAAGATGGACGCGCCCTTTGTTGTGGCAAAGGGAACAGATATTTTAGCTTTGAAAATTAGAACGATTGCGAAAGAGCACGATATCATGACCATAGAAAACCGGCCGCTCGCTCGGGCACTATATGATCAGGTCGACATCGACCAAGCGGTCCCAGAGGAATACTTTAAGGCGATCGCAGAAATTTTAGCTTACGTCTATAAAACGAAACAAAAGATTTTATGAATTTTTGGTTTTAAAAGGAGAGAACAGGCATGTCAGCAAGAGATTTATCTGTTATATTCAGTGTTATTTTAATTGTGGCGATGCTGGTCATACCGTTTCCGCCAATGCTATTAAGTATTTTAATCATTATTAATATTTCTCTTGCGCTTATCGTGCTTCTCACCACTATGAACATGCAAGAACCACTGGAATTTTCAATTTTTCCATCATTGCTTTTGCTCTTAACACTGTTTCGTTTAGGGCTTAACATCTCTACAACACGTTCTATTCTTTCAACAGGAGATGCTGGAAAGGTTGTAGAAACGTTTGGTTCATTTGTTGTTGGAGGAAATATCATCGTTGGTCTCGTTGTTTTCCTTATTCTGATCATCATTCAGTTTATTGTTATTACTAAAGGGGCTGAGCGTGTATCAGAGGTTGCGGCAAGATTTACACTTGATGCGATGCCAGGTAAACAAATGAGTATTGACGCTGATTTAAATGCAGGGATGCTGACAGAAAGTGAAGCAAGAAACCGCCGTGAAAAAGTAGCGAGGGAAGCAGACTTTTATGGAGCGATGGACGGTGCCAGTAAGTTCGTTAAAGGGGACGCCATCGCTGGTATTATCATCGTTATCATCAATATTATATTTGGAATTATTATTGGGATGCTTCAGCAAGGCATGTCGATTCAAGAATCAGCTTCCCACTTTACCCTGTTAACAGTAGGGGACGGAATTGTTTCTCAAATTCCGGCACTCCTCATTTCAACGGCGACAGGGATTGTTGTTACGAGAGCAGCTTCTAACGGAAACCTTGGATCAGACATTACAGGTCAGCTCTTTGCATTCCCAGCCATGCTTTATGTCACAGCAGGCACGATCTTCCTTCTTGGGCTGTTTACACCAATCGGCATACTTTTGACAGGACCGATCGCAGGTTTAATTGCACTTGGCGCATACATGATGTCGAAAAACAAACAAGACCAAGAAGAAATTGAAGAGGTACTGGAGGAACAGGCAGAGGTAGAAGAGATGAAAAGTCCAGAAAGCGTCATTCATCTTTTGCAAATGGATGCCATTGAATTTGAATTTGGCTACGGCTTGATTCCGCTAGCCGATGCAAATCAAGGCGGGGACCTGTTAGACCGAATTGTGATGATCCGAAGGCAGCTTGCCCTCGAACTAGGTCTTGTGATTCCAGTCGTACGGATCCGGGACAATATTGCACTGAACCCAAATGAATACCGGTTGAAAATTAAAGGGAACGAAGTAGCAAAAGGAGAGCTGCTGCTTGATCATTACTTAGCGATGTCTCCAACGCCTGATGATGATCCGATTGAAGGAATTGAAACAATTGAGCCATCCTTTGGTCTTCCGGCTAAATGGATCTCAGAAGCAGAAAAAGATCAGGCTGAGATGCTTGGCTATACGGTTGTAGATCCTGCATCGGTTGTGTCTACTCACATCACAGAGAAAATTAGACAAAACACACACGAACTGCTCGGGCGCCAAGAAACGAAGCAATTAATCGATCATCTAAAAGAAAGTTATCCTGTCTTAGTGGATGAGGTGACGCCAAACCCACTAGCAGTTGGTGATATTCAAAAAGTGTTGGCAAAACTGCTGAAAGAAAAGGTTTCTATTCGAAATCTTGTCACCATTTTTGAGACGCTTGCAGACTACGGAAAATTAACGACGGATACAGATTTGTTAACAGAGTATGTCAGACAGGCGCTGGCAAGACAGATTACTGCACAATATGCGAGAGAAAATGAATCGCTCAAAGTCGTGACATGCTCAGGCCGAGTGGAAAAGGTGATTGCTGACAGCGTACAGCAGACAGAGCATGGCAACTACTTATCGTTAGATCCAGAATCCTCTGAAAGTGTGATTCAATCAGTGGCGAGAGAAATTGAACAGCTTTCGCTTCGTCAGGAAACGCCGGTTCTATTGTGCTCACCTCCTATAAGAATGTACGTCAAGCAGCTGTTAGAAAGATATTTCCCGGATTTACCGGTACTATCTTATAACGAACTAGAAGCAAATGTGGAAGTACAGAGCATCGGAGTGGTGGATATCTAATGAAAATGAAAAAAATCACAGCGAATTCAATGCAGGAGGCAACGATTCAAATTAGGCAGCAGCTTGGAAAGGATGCCGTCATTTTAAATTCCAAAACCGTTGTGAAACGAAAGCTGTTCGGTTTAAAGAAACAGCAAATGGTTGAAGTGATTGCAGTGCTGGATCAAGATTTTGAAGAAAGAGCGGGTAAAGGTGGACACCCTGCGCCTCCTCTTCCAGTATTTCCGAAAAAGGAGCAGATTCAACACCGGCCTGAAGAGCCGTCTCTTGCTCCTGAGGCAGTGAAACCAGTACCTTCTCAAGCTCAGCCTTTAGAATATGCGAGGAATGAGCGGCATGCTGGTATTCTGCCTGATCCTCTCATGGCAATCGATCAAAAACTGAAGGATCAAGGTCTTGATGATGTCATTCGAGACGAATGCCTCAAAGGTCTTTTAACGAAGGGTGCTGTCAAGGAAGATCAAATTCAAAAAGAACTTGAACAACAGCTGACAGATATGCTGCCGGCTCACACCTCTGATGAGCCGATGATTCGTTCAAAATACATTGTGCTGTTTGGTTCAACTGGAGCTGGTAAAACAACAACGATTGCAAAGCTCGCTGCCAAAACGGCCATTCAGAAGCAAAAGAAAATCGCTTTTATTACAACAGATACGTACCGAATTGCAGCGATCGAACAACTGAAAACATATGCGGAACTGCTCAATGCACCGCTTGAGGTTTGTTATTCGAGAGAGGATTTTGTAAAAGCTCAAGAGACGTTTAAAGAGTATGATCATATTTTCGTAGACACAGCGGGTCGTAACTTTAAAGAAGAAGCGTATATCAAAGAGCTGACAGACATCATTCCATTTAATGAAAGCATTCAAAGTTTCCTAGTGATGAGTGCGACCTCGAAGTATCAGGATATGAAAGCCATGGTTAAACGCTTTGAACACGTTCCAATCGATCAATTCATTTTTACAAAGGTAGATGAAACAGACACGATGGGAACCATCTTTCAAATCATTGCAGACTCTCAAATTGGACTTGGCTTTTTAACAAATGGTCAAAATGTTCCTGAGGATATTCTTGAGGGCTCTCCTCTTGAATTAACAAGGATGGTCTTACAATGATGAAGCCCGACCAAGCAGAAGGTTTAAGAAAGCTCGTTCAGCAGAATCAAACGATCGCACCAGCTCCTCTTGGTATAAGCGGACAGGCAAAAACCATTGCTGTCATGAGCGGTAAAGGTGGGGTTGGAAAATCGAATTTGACGCTGAATATGGCACTGTCTATCGCAAATGCAGGGAAGCGAGTGTTAGTCATCGACCTTGATTTTGGTATGGGCAATATTGATATTTTACTAGGAAAAACTTCGACTAGCTCTATATTAGATGTTCTTGTCAGGAAGAAATCCTTCCAAGCAGCTATGACCCAAGGAACGAACAACCTTTATTACATTTCTGGTGGAAGCGGACTTGAACAGCTGTTTTCTTTAGATAAAGATCAATGGTCGTTCTTTCTAGAGGAAATGGAAAGAATGATGCACGACTTTGATTGTATCTTCTTTGATATGGGGGCTGGCTTGTCTAAAGATCAACTGCCTTTTGTTTTATCAGCAGGAGAAGTTGTGGTTGTGACAACGCCAGAACCAACATCAATCATGGATGCCTACAGCGCAATTAAACACTTAGCGATTCATCAGTTCGAACAATCTGTGCAAATCATTGTCAACCGGTGTAAAACCCCGTCAGAAGGGTCAGAAACCTACCGGAAGTTAGCAGGAGTGGTCACATCATTTTTACACAGAAAACTAGTATTTGCTGGTGCTGTGCCGGATGATCCTGCGGTTCCAAAAGCGGTGGCTGAACAAATTCCATTTTATATGAAGCAGCCTCATTCACGGCTGAGTAAAACGATCAAGATGCTGGCAGAAACACTTTATCAACAGCAGATAAGAGAGGCACAGAGAGAGCAGCATACGTTTATAGATAAGTTGTCCTCTTTTTTTAAAAGGAGGAAGGTGGACTCATGATTAGAGTGCTTGTAGTAGATGACTCGGCCTTTATGCGAAAGCTCATTAGTGATTTCCTAAGTGCCGAGCAAGAAATAGAAGTCGTCGGAACGGCGCGAAATGGGGAAGATGCCTTAAAACGGATCAAGGAACTGAATCCAGATGTCGTCACATTAGATGTGGAAATGCCTGTTTTAAATGGAACAGAAGCATTAAAACAAATTCTGGCTGAACACGACCTTGCCGTGATTATGGTGTCAAGCCAGACAAAGCAAGGGAAAGATTTAACCATCCATTGCTTAGAACTTGGTGCTTTTGACTTTGTGACAAAGCCTTCAGGAAGTATTTCGCTCGATTTACACAAAGTAAGAGGCCAAATTGTAGAGCGGGTGCTTGCGGCAGGGCTGTCAAGGAAACGCACTGAAGTACAGGTTTCTCCAAAGCCGGTGATGAAGCCGCCAATTCCAGTGGCTACACCTCGCCCGCAAGCCGTAAAAAGTGGCTCACTCCGAAAGATTATTTCAATCGGAACATCAACGGGAGGGCCAAGGGCACTTCAACGAGTTGTCACGAAGCTGCCTAAGGACATAGAAGCACCTATTTTGATTGTGCAGCATATGCCGGCAGGATTTACAGCATCACTTGCTACTAGGTTAGACCATTTATCTCAAATTTCGATTAAAGAAGCACAAGATGGAGACATCGCTAAAAATGGAGTGGCTTACATAGCGCCTGGTGGAATGAATATGTCACTTCATGAACAAGGGGCATCCTTAGTCATCAGGCTGTCTCCGGAGGACACAGAAAGCCGGCACAAACCTTCTGTTAACTATTTATTTGAATCTATCAGTCATATAAAGGGTTACGAGAAAATCGCTGTCATTATGACAGGCATGGGTAGTGACGGCACAGAAGGTGTCAAAAAAATGGTCGCAAGCGGTCATACAAAAGTCATTGCAGAAAAAGAAGAATCATGTGTTGTTTTCGGAATGCCTAAATCAGTCATTAAAGCAGGCCTTGCACATGAAACAAGGCATGTGGATGACATCGCACATGCAATTATAAGCTCCATGAATAAAGAGAGGGCGTGAACACGTTGGATGTAAACCAATACTTAGATATCTTTTTAGATGAAAGCAGAGAACACTTACAAACTTGTAATGAAAAACTTCTTGATTTAGAAAAGAACCCAACCGACTTGCAGCTAGTGAATGATATATTCAGAGCGGCTCACACATTGAAAGGCATGAGTGCAACGATGGGCTACGCTGATATGGCTCAGCTAACACATCACTTAGAAAACATGTTTGATGCCATTCGAAATGAACAAATGATTGTCACACCTGAGTCAATGGACACAATGTTTGAAGCACTTGATCACCTTGAAGCAATGGTTCAATCAATTGCAGAAGGCGGCGATGGGAAACGCGATGTCACAGAGATTAGTAAAAAGCTAGATGTGACAGGAAGCCATGCTGAGGCAGCTCCTAGTGTTGAAACAGGTGATGTATCAGCGGCTGCTACCGACTTAGACTATAACGAATTTGAACGAACAGTGCTTGATGAAGCGAGAGAACAAGGTTTTAAATGTTATGAACTCAATGTAACATTAAGCGACGCATGCTTATTAAAAGCCGTTCGTGTTTATATGATCTTTGAAAGACTGAACGAAGCAGGCGAAGTCGTTAAAACAGTTCCAAATGCAGAACTTTTAGAATCAGAAGATTTCGAATCTGAATTCAGTATTTCTTATTTATCTAAACAACCGATGGACGAAGTGAAGAAAATCGTGATGATGATCTCAGAAGTTGAACAAGTTGAGATCTCAGAAGTTTCTGCATTTGAAGAAGCGGCTCCAGCTGAAAAACAAGAAGCAAAACCTGAACAGGAAAAAGAAGAAGTATCTGTGCCTGCTGCGAAAGCACCAGCAAACGATGCGCCAAAAGCAAATGGCAATAACGGTGCAGCTGCCGGCGGAACAAAAACGATTCGTGTCAACATTGACCGTCTCGATTCTCTCATGAATCTATTTGAAGAACTGGTGATTGACAGAGGCCGTTTAGAACAGATTGCCAAAGAATTAGAAAATAATGAACTCACAGACACAGTTGAAAGAATGACACGTATTTCTGGAGATCTGCAATCGATCATCCTGAACATGAGAATGGTTCCTGTTGAAACGGTGTTTAACCGATTCCCTCGTATGATCCGTCAATTGACAAAAGAGCTGAATAAGAAAATTGAATTGATCATTGAAGGTGCTGAGACAGAGCTTGACCGAACGGTTATCGACGAGATTGGAGATCCGCTCTTACACTTACTTAGAAACAGTCTAGATCATGGAATTGAATCGCCAGAAGAACGTGTGAAAAAAGGCAAGCCAGAAAAAGGCACCGTTCTATTAAAGGCGTATCATAGCGGAAACCACGTCTTCATTGAAGTAGAAGATGATGGCGGTGGGATTAACCGTAAGAAAGTGCTTGAAAAAGCATTAGAGCGCGGCGTTATTACAGAAAGAGAAGCAGAGACACTTGAAGATCATCAAATTGATTCATTGATCTTTGCAGCAGGATTCTCTACAGCTGATACGATTTCTGACATCTCTGGCCGCGGTGTAGGCCTTGACGTTGTGAAAAACAAGCTGGAATCACTGGGCGGATCTGTAAGCATCAACTCAACAGAAGGACAGGGCTCACTATTCTCGATCCAGCTTCCGCTTACATTATCGATTATTTCTGTACTTCTTGTAAAACTGGAAGAGGAAACATTTGCGATTCCGATTTCTTCTATTATTGAAACGGCTGTCATTAAGAAAAGCGACATCCTTCAAACGCATGATCGCGAAGTAATTGATTTCCGCGGATTTATCGTACCGGTCGTGTACTTGAAGAAACAATTCCACGTACCAAATGCGAATGAATTAGAGGAAGAACTGCACATCATCGTTGTTCGTAAAGGAGATAAGCTGACAGCATTTGTGGTCGATTCATTTATTGGTCAGCAAGAGGTTGTATTGAAATCACTAGGAGATTACCTGCCAAACGTGTTTGCGATCTCAGGCGCAACAATCCTAGGCGACGGTCAAGTTGCACTCATCGTTGACTGTAATGCACTGATCAAGTAAAAAACAATAGAGGAGCGGTCTGAAATGAGTACAGATATCAAAACTGGCGAAAAGATGATTGTGTTTATCGTAAACAAAAAAGAATACGCCATTTCAGTATCAGAAGTAAAGTCCATTGAAAAATGGCAGCAGCCGACAAGAGTCCCTGGCGTTGCCCCTTATATATGCGGTGTTATTAATCTGCGCGGTGTCGTGACGCCTGTCATCGATCTTAGAGTGAGACTTGGATCAAGTGACAATGAAATTACAGATGAAACAAGAATGATTATTGTACAAGTTGGTGACATTGAAGTCGGCTGGATTGTTGATGAAGCGAATGATGTCATTACAGTCCATCAAGAAGAAGTAGAATCTTCTCCTGAGTCAGCTGAAAAAGAAGGACAATCATGGGTAACAGGTATCATTAAGCATGATCAGCGTCTATTTAATATCATTCACCCTGGTGCTGTCCTCGACAAGAGCGTTCAAGATGCACCTGTTCATTAAGGAGGATGTGAAATGAGCATTTTCAATGAAATAAAAGATGAACAGCTGGATGTATTAAGAGAGGTTGGGAATATTGGAGCAGGCCACGCCGCGTCTGCTCTTGCCAGCCTTTTGGATCGCAAAATAGATATGGCTGTTCCGTTTGTCAAGGTTCTCTCGTTTGAAGAATTAATGGATTTCTTTGGCGGTGCAGACCTCCCAGTTGCAAGCATTTTCCTGCGAATGGAAGGAGATTTATCTGGCTCTATCTTTTTCATTATGCCCTTTGAGCAAGCTGAGCAATTTGTAAGAGAGCTTGTACGAGATCCAGCATTTGATATTGATACCATTCACGAGCATGTGATGGGGACGTCAGCACTACACGAGCTGGGAAATATTTTAGCAGGCTCTTATTTATCAGCCCTTGCCGATTTAACAAAATTGCAGCTTCACCCAAGTGTTCCAGATGTTACGCTCGATATGTTCGGGGCTGTCATTAGCGAAGGGTTAATGCAATTCAGTCCTCTAGGTGATCAGGCAATTGTGATTGATACATCAATTTTTGATGATCAAAATAAGCAAGAGCTGAAAGGAAATATGTTTCTATTACCAGACTTTGAATCGTTTGAAAAACTATTCAAAGCATTAGGTAACCTTTAATGAACGTTCAGATTCCGGCAGTTGTAAAGGTTGGTATAGCGGATGTTCAGCTTGTGAAAACACCGGACCGCATTCGGACATCCGGACTTGGTTCTTGTGTAGGGCTTGTTCTGTTTGATCAAGAAAAAAAACTGGCAGGTCTTGTCCATGTCATGCTTCCAGACTCATCCCTTGCAAAAGGGGCAGTGGAGAACTTGGCTAAATATGCAGATACAGGTGTCAAGCATACAATTGATCTGCTCCTTAAAGAAGGAGCGCGCAAACATGCGCTAAAGGCAAAACTTGCTGGTGGCGCAGAAATGTTTAAGTTTAAGTCAACCAATGATCTGATGAGAATTGGACCTAGAAATGTATCAGCTGTTAAAGAACATCTGTCTCTTTATCGCATCCCGATCATTAGTGAGGATACGGGCGGGAACAATGGTCGTACGATTGAATTTGACCCGCTTACGACAGAGCTTGAGATCCGCACTGTGAAGCAAGGCATTATGAAGATATAACTAAGGAAGTATAGGGGGAGAAAGATGCAATCCTTAAATTACGAAGATCAGGCGCTATGGGCTAGATGGAAAGAGTGGAAGGACCCAGCTGCTGGAGATGATCTTATGCGCCGCTATATGCCGCTCGTCACATATCATGTTGGAAGAATTTCCATCGGTCTCCCGAAGTCAGTGCATAAAGAAGACTTGATCAGTCTAGGGATGCTCGGTTTATATGATGCCCTTGAAAAATTCGACCCCGGAAGAGATCTGAAGTTTGATACATATGCATCCTTCAGAATCCGCGGGGCCATCATCGACGGTCTTCGTAAAGAGGACTGGCTGCCTCGTACATCAAGAGAAAAAACAAAAAAAGTAGAAGCGGCTATTGAAAAGCTTGAACAACGCTATTTACGAAATGTGACGCCGACAGAAGTGGCAGAGGAACTTGGCATGAGTGAACAGGATGTTGTCACAACAATGAATGAAGGTTTCTTTGCAAATCTGCTTTCAATCGACGAGAAGCTGCATGATCAAGAAGACGGTGAAAACGTCCAAGTCATGATTCGCGACGAGAAAACTGTGACACCTGAAGAGAAGATGCTGAAAGATGAATTAATAGAACAGCTTGCTGAAAAAATGACCGAGCTATCTGAAAAAGAAAAGCTCGTGATCAGTCTTTTCTATAAAGAGGAACTGACGTTAACGGAAATCGGTCACGTGCTCAATTTATCGACCTCACGCATTTCGCAAATTCATTCAAAGGCATTGTTCAAGCTTAAGCATCTGCTTGATAAAGCCATTCAATCTTAAAGAGTTAGTGAGTGAAAAAATATGTTATGGCTGATTAGCTTCATGCTTCATGCTGCACTTATTTATTTTGTGATCATTTTATATACGAGAATGAATTCGCTGAAGGCAACTGAACAAAAGCAGCGAGAACTTCTAGAAGAAACGGAAAATACCCTGGCTGCATTTTTGATGGAAGTCAAAGAAGAGAATGACAAACTATCAAAAGTGGCAGCCGCTTCCCCTGATTTTTCTGCTGAAGAGCTGAAAACAGATTTTCAGACACCAAAGCAGCCACAAACACCAATTGAATCCCAGCAATCGGTAGAAAGTGAAGATCCAGTACCAGAGCACTTGTCGGCTCTCCTTAGCGAAGTCGAAGTGCAGGAAGAGAAGGTAAACGAACCCGTTCCACATCTTGAATCAGACGCTTTTGCGTCTTCTGAAAGTGAAGTAGAAGAAACATTCGAGGACCAAGTGAAGACCTTATATGACCAAGGGCATTCGCTAGAAGAAATAGCGAAAGAACTGAAAACGGGCAAGACAGAAATCGAGCTTTTATTAAAATTTAGCGGAAAGCTGTAAAGGATTCTTGATTGTCAGTCCATCATGTGTTATATTATTTCTTGGTGTTAAATACACACGCTTAATGATTCATATGAAGGTGCTGCCGTGGCGCAGTTTTATGTGAACATGACTTGAGCGGAGGAAAAAAAACCATTATATTAGGAGGCAACAACATGTCAGTTATTTCTATGAAACAATTGCTAGAAGCTGGTGTTCACTTCGGTCACCAAACGCGCCGCTGGAACCCAAAAATGAAGCGTTACATCTTTACAGAGCGTAACGGTATCTACATCATCGATCTTCAAAAAACGGTGAAAAAAGTAGAGGAAGCTTACAACTTCACGAAAAACCTTGCTGCTGACGGAGGAAAAATCCTTTTCGTTGGTACGAAAAAGCAAGCACAAGATTCAGTGAAAGAAGAAGCAATCCGTTCTGGTATGTTCTATGTGAACCAACGCTGGCTTGGTGGAACTTTGACAAACTTTGAAACAATCCAAAAACGTATCAAACGTTTAAAAGATATTGAAAAAATGCAAGAAAACGGTACATTCGATGTTCTTCCTAAGAAAGAAGTCGTTCAGCTGAAAAAAGAATTAGAACGTCTTGAAAAATTCCTAGGCGGAATCAAAGACATGAAAGGTCTTCCGGATGCACTTTTCATTATCGACCCTCGTAAAGAGCGTATTGCAGTTGCAGAAGCTCGTAAATTGAATATCCCAATCATCGGTATCGTTGACACAAACTGTGATCCAGACGAAATTGATGTTGTGATCCCTGCAAACGATGATGCAATCCGTGCTGTAAAACTTCTAACTGCTAAAATGGCAGATGCGATTCTTGAGTCTAAACAAGGCGAAGAAGAAGCTGTTGTAGAAGAAACGACAGAAACTGAAACAACAACTGCGTAACCTATTCAAAAGGTGATAAGAGGGAAATGCCTTTTATCACCTTTTTTTCACCTAGTAATCCGTGTTTTAACATAGAAGGAGGAAATGTAAAATGGCTATTACTGCTCAATTAGTTAAAGAACTGCGTCAAAAAACTGGTGCAGGTATGATGGACTGTAAAAAAGCGTTAACAGAAACTGATGGTGACATCGACAAAGCAATCGATCTTCTAAGAGAAAAAGGAATTGCAAAAGCTGCGAAAAAAGCAGACCGTATTGCTGCAGAAGGATTAACTCTTATCAAAACTGACGGCAACACAGGCGTGATTCTAGAAGTGAACTCTGAGACTGATTTCGTTTCGAAAAACGAAGGGTTCCAATCACTTCTTAACGAACTTGCTGATCATTTGCTTGCTGCTAAACCTGCAACAATTGAAGAAGCTCATGCTTCTAAAATGGAAAACGGTTCAACAGTTGAAGAGCATATCACATCTGCGATTGCGAAAATCGGAGAGAAAATCACTCTACGTCGTTTCTCTGTTATCACGAAAGAAGATAACGCAGCATTCGGTTCTTACTTACACATGGGCGGACGCATCGGTGTGTTAGCTGTTCTTAACGGAACAACTGACGAAGAGCTTGCAAGAGACATCGCAATGCACGTTGCTGCTGTAAACCCTAAATACATTTCTCGTGACCAAGTGTCAGAAGAAGAAGCAAACCGTGAGCGCGAAGTATTAACGCAGCAAGCGCTTCAAGAAGGAAAACCTGAAAACATCGTAGCTAAAATGGTAGAAGGCCGTCTAAACAAATTCTTCGAAGAAATTTGCTTACTTGACCAAGCTTTCGTTAAAAACCCAGATGAAAAAGTGAAACAAGTAGTAGCTGCGAAAAACGCAAGCGTTCAAACTTATGTTCGCTATGAAGTGGGCGAAGGCATCGAGAAGCGTCAAGACAACTTTGCTGAAGAAGTGATGAGCCAAGTGAAAAAATAATGTTTGAAAAGCTCTCTGGGGCTTTTTTAGGGAGCACAAGCACTGTGTTCCCTATTTTTTAGAGGATATTGATTTACAAAAGGCAGTTTCTTACGCATAATAAGAGACGGTATAGTTTACACTTGGAGGTTATCATGAGCAAACCGAAATATAATCGCATTGTACTGAAGCTAAGTGGCGAAGCACTAGCAGGTGATGCTGGAAATGGAATTAACCCAACTGTCATTCATTCAATTGCAAAGCAAGTAAAAGAAATTGCAGAGCTAGATGTTGAGGTTGCAGTTGTTGTAGGCGGAGGAAACCTTTGGCGCGGTAAGACAGGTAGTGACTTAGGAATGGACCGTGCAACAGCAGACTACATGGGCATGCTGGCAACAGTGATGAATTCACTCGCGCTACAAGACAGCCTAGAAACGCTTGGCATTCAGTCTAGGGTACAAACCTCTATCGAAATGAGACAGGTTGCAGAACCATACATAAGAAGAAAAGCGATCCGTCATCTTGAGAAGAAACGTGTCGTAATTTTTGCTGCAGGTACTGGTAACCCTTATTTCTCTACAGATACAACGGCAGCACTTCGTGCAGCAGAAATTGAAGCAGATGTCATTTTAATGGCGAAAAATAATGTAGACGGTGTCTACAGTGCTGATCCTCGTACAGATGCGGATGCAGTAAAATATGACAAGCTTTCATATCTTGATGTGCTAAAAGAAGGGCTTGCAGTAATGGATTCTACTGCGTCCTCATTATGTATGGACAATGACATTCCATTAATCGTATTCTCTATTATGGAAGAAGGAAATATTAAACGTGCCGTAAATGGCGAATCAATTGGAACGATTGTGAGGGGGAAATAACGTGTCAAAAGAAGTATTGAACCAAACGAAAGAAAAAATGGAAAAAGCCGTTCAAGCATACGGACGTGAACTTGCAACTGTTCGTGCGGGCAGAGCAAATGCTTCATTGCTTGATAAAGTGACGGTTGATTATTACGGTGCACAAACACCACTTAACCAAATCGCGTCAATCACAGTGCCAGAAGCACGTATGCTGATTATCACACCTTATGATAAAACAGCTATCGGTGATATCGAAAAATCGATCCAAAAGTCTGATCTTGGCATCACGCCAACAAGTGACGGAAATGTGATCCGTATTGCAATTCCTGCACTAACAGAAGAAAGACGTAAAGAGCTTGTGAAAGTGGTAAGAAAATATTCAGAAGAAGCAAAAGTAGCTGTTCGTAATGTTCGTCGTGATGCAAACGATGAGTTGAAAAAGCTCGAGAAAAATGGTGAGATCACTGAAGATGAATTAAGATCATCAACAGAGGATGTTCAAAAATTGACAGATGAATATGTCGCTAAAATTGATGACGTGACGAAAGATAAAGAAAAAGAAATCATGGAAGTTTAAGAAAAAACTATGTACAATAGATAATAGTGAAAAGACCCTCTTCATGTTTACAGGGGGTTTTTTTGTTAATACTGTTGGTGACTATATTATTAGCGGAAACGCAACCTTTTTGGGTGATGGAGGAATCTCATGCTCAATATACTCAAAAATTGGAAGAATCAGCAAACTGCAGCTTCCAACTTAGAAAGTCTGACAAAAGAAGACATATTAAATGGAGAAATTCCTGAACATATCGCCATTATCATGGATGGGAACGGAAGATGGGCAAAAAAACGTGCTCTTCCGCGGGTAGCAGGACATCATGAAGGAATGAAAGTCGTCAAGCGCATGACAAAGCTTGCAAATGAGCTGAATGTCAAAGTGCTGACTTTGTATGCTTTCTCTACAGAAAATTGGAAGCGTCCAAAACTAGAAGTAGACTTTTTAATGAAACTTCCTGAAGAATTTTTAAACATCTACCTGCCCGAGCTCATCGAGGAAAATGTCCGTGTTCGCTTAACAGGTGATCCAGACGGCCTCCCGCAGCATACGAAAAGAGCGGTGGAGAACGCAGTAAAGAGTACGACGAATAACGACGGGCTCATTTTGAATTTTGCGCTCAACTATGGAGGGCGCACAGAAATCGTCTCCGCATGCAGACAAATTTCTGAAAAAGTCAAAGAAGGTAAGCTTCAAGCAGAAGACATCACAGAAGAGATGTTTTCAGCTTATTTAATGACAGAATCTCTTCAAGATCCGGATTTGCTTATTCGCACAAGTGGAGAAATTAGATTAAGCAACTTCATGCTTTGGCAAATTGCGTACAGCGAATTTGTCTTTACGGATGTGCTTTGGCCTGACTTTTCTGATGAGCATCTTATAGGCGCTATCGGAGAATACCAGCGCCGCGGCCGGAGGTTCGGTGGAATTTAGAGGGTGGTGCAGATGAAACAAAGAATTTTGACGGGTGTTTTGGCAGCTGCAGTCTTTTTACTTGCAGTTATATATGGACAGATGCCATTTACCCTGCTGATTTACTTAATGGGAAGTGTCGCTCTCTTTGAGCTTCTAAGAATGAAAAAGATATCGATTTTTAGCTTTCCTGGTATTGTCAGCTTAATATTGCTTTGGCTTTTAATGGGCGGAGAGAA
Organism: Bacillus sp. FSL K6-1145; assembly: GCF_038003425.1. Taxonomy (NCBI): domain Bacteria; kingdom Bacillati; phylum Bacillota; class Bacilli; order Caryophanales; family Bacillaceae; genus Bacillus; species Bacillus sp. FSL K6-1145. The sequence continues at coordinate 1,591,296 of NZ_JBBOPC010000001.1, forward strand.
TAGCTTCTTCCCGAACGTAGACGCATCAAAAATGCAGATTGCTTTATTTGCAGTCTTAATTCTTTTAACTTATACAGTGTTGAGCAAAAACTCTTTCACATTCGATGAGGTTGCTTTTGTAATATTAGCGACATTATATATTGGTGTCAGTTTCTATTATTTTATTCAAATTAGAGGCTTATATGGCATGAGTGCGATCTTCTTCGCAGCAGTGATTATTTGGTCCACTGACTCAGGTGCCTATTTTATTGGGAAATCGATGGGGAAACGAAAGCTCTGGCCAGAGATCAGCCCAAACAAAACAGTAGAAGGATTTATCGGCGGAATCGTCACAGCGGTCGTGTTGTCATTTGTGTTTCAGGCGGTTACAGGATTTTTGCCATCATATCTGCTCGTTATGTTTATTACGCTTTTGCTCAGTATCTTTGGACAGCTTGGCGACCTTGTGGAATCTGCTTTAAAGCGTCATTACCACGTGAAGGATTCAGGGACAATTCTCCCTGGACATGGCGGGATTTTGGACAGGTTTGACAGCTTTTTATTCGTTCTGCCGTTTTTATATTTATTGCTTGCAACGTTTGCCAGCTAACCTCATAGAAACTTATTGAACGAGAGAAGGAGTGGCAATTTGAGATATATTTCGCTATTAGGCGCAACAGGATCAATTGGAGAACAAACATTAGATGTGATGAGGCAGCACCCAGACAAATTTAAGCTAAAAGCCATGACGTTTGGCCGAAATGTAGACAAAGCCATACCAATCATTGAACAGTTTCAGCCTGAATTTGTCGGATGCTTAAGTGAAGAGGCCTATCACACGCTAAAAGGTCATTCATTTGAATACGATGTCAAGATGGCTGCTGGTGATGAAGCCAACATCGAAGCAGCGACCTATGAAGCAGTGGACGTTGTGGTCAATGCCCTTGTCGGAAGTGTCGGGCTTGTTCCAACATTAAAGGCCATTGAACAAAAAAAGACGATTGCACTCGCAAATAAGGAAACACTTGTGACAGCTGGTCATATAGTAAAAGAGTACGCGAAAAGATATGATGTACCTTTACTTCCTGTCGATAGTGAGCATTCCGCTATTTTTCAATGCCTGCAAGGTGAACAAGCTAAAAACATTGAACGCTTAATCGTGACAGCCTCAGGTGGTAGTTTCCGAGATAAAAAACGAACTGAACTTGAAGGTGTTACGGTTGAAGAAGCGCTGAACCACCCAAACTGGTCGATGGGAGCGAAAATTACCATTGATTCAGCGACGATGATGAATAAAGGGCTCGAGGTGATTGAGGCACATTGGTTGTTTGATATACCGTATGAACAAATTGATGTGCTGTTACATAAAGAGAGCATTATCCATTCGATGGTGGAATTTCACGACAAAAGCGTCATGGCTCAGTTAGGGACACCTGACATGAGAGTGCCCATTCAATATGCACTCACATACCCTGACAGGGCGCCATTACCAGAAGCAAAATCATTGAACCTTTGGGAGATTGGACAATTGAATTTCCAAAAAGCGGATTTTGACAGGTATCGCTGCTTACATTTTGCTTATGAATCAGGTAAAATAGGAGGGACAATGCCTGCTGTGCTCAATGCAGCAAATGAAATGGCAGTCGATGCATTTCTGAAAGGCAAAGTAACATTCCTGCAAATTGAAGAATTGATTGAAAAGGCACTAAACAGACATCATGTGATTTCAACGCCTAGTTTGCAAGATATCCATGAAGTGGACAAAGATACACGAGACTTTGTTCAATCAATCCTCACATAAGGTGGTATGTTCGTGAATACAGTGATTGCGTTTATTATTATTTTTGGAACGCTCGTTTTTTTCCACGAGCTTGGCCATTTAATTATGGCGCAGCGAGCGGGGATTTTATGCCGTGAGTTCGCAATTGGTTTTGGGCCGAAGATTTTCTCCTTTAAACGAAAAGAAACCGTTTATACCATTAGACTTCTCCCTATTGGCGGATTTGTTAAAATGGCAGGAGAGGACCCTGAAGTCATTGAAATTAAACCAGGTCATACAGTGGGGCTCTTATTCAATGAGCAAAATGAAGTAGAAAAAATCATTTTAAATGATAAAGAAAAATATCCTGATGCACTTGTCATCGAAGTTGAGCAGATTGATTTAGATCATGCCATGAGAATCTCAGGATATGAAGCTGGAAATGAAGATATTTTGACTGGCTACAATGTAAGTCAAACAAGCTTTTATATTGCAGATGGTGAAGAGATTCAAATCGCACCGTACAATCGTCAATTTGGATCAAAAACGGTATGGCAGCGTATTAAAGCGATCGCAGCTGGACCGATTATGAACTTTATCTTGGCGTATGTGATTTTAGTTGCTTTAGGGTTTATTCAAGGGGTCACCGTTGATGATCCTGTACTCGGCAAGCTGACGAAAGACGGCCGAGCGGCAGAAGCTGGACTCATGCAGGGAGACCACATCGTGTCCATTAACGGGGATAAAATGAATTCTTGGACAGATGTCGTTCAAACCGTTCAAAAGAACCCTGAGAAAAAAATGAATGTCGTCATTGACCGAGACGGCAAAGAAAGCACTGTGCAGGTTGTACCAGAAGCTGTGAAAGCAGACGGAAAAAACATTGGCCGTTTCGGATCTTATCCGCCAACGGAAAATGGATTTCTGAAGGTTATTTCATCCTCAGGAACGACTGTGATTTCAACAGCAGGTCTGATTTTAACGAACTTACAAAAGATTGTCACAGGGCAATTTTCACTAGATATGTTAGCAGGTCCTGTTGGGATCTATGACATGACAGGAGAAGTAGCTAAGCAAGGTGTGTTAACATTAATGCAGTTTGCGGCGTTCCTTAGTATTAACTTAGGTATCGTGAATTTATTGCCGATTCCTGCACTAGACGGAGGACGTTTACTATTCTTGTTTGTTGAAGCCATTCGCGGTAAACCAATTAATCGTGAGAAAGAAGCACTTGTTGTCTTTATCGGTGTTGCATTCCTCATGCTGTTAATGCTAGTGGTTACGTGGAATGACATCCAGCGATTATTTTTATAAAACCAATGTCTCTTGTTTCTCATTACGGGAAACAAGAGTTTTTGTGAGAAGTCCTATTTCATAAATGAGGTGTAACGACATGAGACAATCCCTGACTTTCATACCAACTCTTCGAGAGGTGCCAGCAGATGCTGAGGCAAAAAGTCACCAGCTCTTAGTAAGAGCTGGGTTCATTAGACAAAACACAAGCGGAATCTATCATTATCTGCCGCTTGCTCATAAAGTCATCCAGCATATTCAATCCATCGTTCGCAAGGAGATGGAAAAGGCGGGAGCAGCTGAGCTGTTAATGCCAGTGCTGCAGCAGGCAGAAATGTGGCAAGAGTCAGGAAGATGGTATACATACGGTCCAGAATTGATGCGTATGAAAGATCGTCATGGCCGTGAGTTTGCACTTGGCCCAACGCACGAAGAAGTGATTACATCACTTGTACGCAGCGAAGTGAAATCGTATAAGAAGCTTCCTTTAACTCTTTATCAAATTCAATCAAAATTCCGCGACGAACAGAGACCGCGTTTTGGGCTACTGCGCGGACGTGAATTTATTATGAAGGATGCGTACTCATTCCATTCTTCACCAGAAAGCCTTGATGACACTTACAACAAGATGTTTACAGCTTACTCCAATGTATTCTCAAAAGTAGGTCTTAATTTTAGACCAGTTATTGCAGATTCTGGTGCAATGGGAGGAAAAGATACACATGAGTTTATGGCACTGTCAGAAGTAGGAGAAGATACAATCGCATACTCTGATACATCTTCCTATGCTGCGAACATTGAAATGGCTGAAGCTGTATATCAAGGAGAAGAAGCAAATCCTGCGGACTTCAAAGAACTTGAAAAAGTCCATACACCGCAAGCAAAAACGATTCAAGACATCGCTGGATTTTTAGAAGTTGATCCTTCTCTTTGTATCAAGTCTGTTTTGTTTAAAGCAGATGATGCGTATGTTCTCATCCTGACGAGAGGCGACCATGAAGTAAATGATGTGAAAGTGAAAAACTTGGTAGGAGCACAGCTTGTAGAGCTTGCTACTCGCGAAGAAGTACTAGAAGTCATTGGAACAGAGCCTGGATTTGTTGGTCCAGTGAAGCTGGAAGCAGAAGTCGATATTTATGCAGACCTTGCGGTTAAAGGCATGACAAATGCTGTTGCAGGTGCAAACGAAGCGGATTATCACTATATCAATGTCAATCCTGCGCGTGATGTGTCAGTGAAAGAATTCACAGATCTCCGTTTGATCCAAGAAGGCGACGTTTCTCCAGATGGAGAAGGCACAATCCAGTTTGCTAAAGGGATTGAAGTAGGACAAGTCTTTAAACTAGGCACTCGTTATTCTGAGTCAATGGATGCGACGTACCTTGATGAGAATGGTCGAGCGCAGCCAATGATTATGGGCTGCTATGGTATCGGTATCTCTAGAACGCTTTCAGCGATTGTTGAACAGCATCACGATGAGAAAGGAATCATTTGGCCGGAAGCTGTTGCGCCATATGACCTTCATCTCCTTGCATTAAATATGAAAAACGATGCTCAAAAAGAGCTAGCTGAAACGTTATACGAGCGCTTAGAAGATGAGGGCTTTGACGTACTTTTCGATGACCGTCAGGAGCGAGCAGGCGTGAAATTTGCAGACAGTGATTTAATTGGGCTGCCAATTCGCATTAGCTGCGGAAAACGTTCAGAAGAAGGCATTGTTGAAGTGAAGTTTAGAAAATCAGGGGAATCACACGAAGTATCTGTTGATGAGCTGATTTCTTTTATACGCCAAGCATAAAAAACGAACAAAAAAATGAAGGTACCTCCTGTAGAAAAGAGGTACCTTTCTGATTGACAAAAGGAGGGTCCTGTCTTGGATGAACAATTACCGATCACACGGCGGCAATTTCATATATTACTCAATCAGATTCAAATGACAGATGATGACCTCAGTCGTTACTTTGAAGAAGGAGAAATCGTCAAATTGACGGTGCATAAGGCGGCGAAAACGTGGCATTTCCTTTTTAAATTTAAGGCGCTTTTGCCTTACAAGGTATATGCAATGTTTCTCAGCAGGCTGACAAATGCATTTTCTCATATTGCACAAGTCACTTGCACGATTGAAGTCAATGATTCGAGCATCTCTGAAGAGCTCGTTCAATCGTATTGGTCACATTGTGTGGAAGAGCTTCAAGGAATTTCTCCTCCAATTATCAGCTTGCTTCAGCAGCAAAAACCATCGCTGTCTGGACATAAAATCATCATCAAAACGAAAAGCGAAACAGAGGCTTTGGCCATCAAGAAGAAGTACAGTCCAATGCTCCAGGCTGCTTTTAAACAAGTAGGCTTTCCAGAATTGCAATTTGATACAGAAATTTTTGTATCAGATCAAGAGATTCAGAAGTTCAGAGAACAAAAGCTTGCAGAAGATCAAGAAAGAGCGATGCAAGCCCTCACTGAGATGGAGAAGAAGGAAAGTGAGGAGCAGGAAGAAGGTCCGTCTGGCCCACTCATGATTGGCTATCAAATTAAAGACAATGAAGAAATTCGTACGCTTGATAGTATTATGGATGAGGAAAGAAGAATCACCGTCCAGGGCTACGTATTCGATGCAGAAACGCGTGAGCTGAAAAGCGGCAGAACGCTTTGTATCTTTAAAATTACAGATTATACAAACAGTATTTTAATTAAAATGTTTGCAAGAGAAAAAGAAGATGCCCAGCTGATGAAATCATTGAAAAAAGGCATGTGGGTCAAAGCAAGAGGAAGCATTCAAAACGATACGTTTGTCAGAGACCTTGTCATGATTGCCAATGACGTCAATGAAATGAAACCTCAGCTGAAAGAGGATACGGCACCTGAGGGTGAAAAGCGTGTCGAGCTTCATTTGCATTCCCCAATGAGTCAAATGGATGCTGTTACTGGCATTGGCAAGTTGGTGGAACAAGCAAAAAAATGGGGACATGAAGCGATTGCTCTGACGGATCATGCGGTTGTACAATCCTTCCCAGATGCCTATGCAGCAAGTAAAAAGCATGACATCAAAATGATGTATGGTGTGGAAATCAACTTGGTTGACGACGGAGTACCTATTGCCTATAATCCAGAGCACCGTTTGTTAGAGGATGCAACATATGTTGTATTTGACGTAGAGACAACTGGACTTTCAGCTGTGTATGACACGATTATTGAGCTGGCAGCAGTGAAAATAAAGGGCGGAGAAATCATTGACCGTTTTGAGGCATTTGCAAATCCTCATCACCCACTATCAGCGACAACGATCGAATTAACAGGTATCACGGATGATATGGTCAGAGATGCTCCAGATGTCGTCGATGTCGTACGGGATTTCAAAGAATGGATTGGACAAGATATCCTTGTTGCGCACAATGCAAGCTTTGATATGGGCTTTTTAAATACAGCGTACAAACGCCTGTTAAAAACAGATAAAGCGTCAAACCCTGTGATTGATACACTGGAACTTGGCCGATTCCTTTACCCTGAATTTAAGAATCACCGGCTGAACACACTTTGTAAAAAGTTCGATATAGAACTGACGCAGCATCACCGGGCCATTTACGATGCAGAGGCGACAGGCTACCTCATGCTGAAAATGCTAAAAGATGCGGCTGAAAAGGATATTGCCTATCACGATCAATTGAATGAAAACATGGGTCAGTCTAATGCTTACCAGCGCTCACGTCCTTACCATGCCATTCTGATCGCACAAAATGAGACAGGGCTGAAAAATTTATTCAAGCTTGTTTCTCTTTCTCATATTCATTATTTCTACCGAGTGCCGCGCATTCCGCGCTCACAGCTTGAGAAATATCGAGAAGGTTTAATTATTGGGTCTGCCTGTGATAAGGGTGAAGTGTTTGAAGGGATGATGCAAAAATCACCTGATGAGGTTGAAGACATTGCAGCATTTTATGACTATTTAGAAGTTCATCCGCCAGAAGTGTATCAGCATCTGCTACAGCTGGAGCTTGTTCGAGATGAACGTGCGTTAAAAGAAATCATCACAAACATTGTGAAGCTTGGCGAAAAGCTGAATAAACCAGTCGTAGCAACCGGAAATGTGCATTATCTGCATCCAGAAGACAAAATTTATCGTAAAATCTTAATTTCATCACAAGGTGGAGCAAATCCGCTGAATCGTCATGAACTGCCAAAAGTTCATTTTAGAACGACAGATGAAATGCTTGAAGCATTCTCCTTTCTAGGAGAGGAAAAAGCGAAAGAGATCGTCGTGACGAATACGAAAAAAGTCTCTGAGATGGTCGAAAGCATTAAACCAATCAAAGATGACCTATACACACCAAAAATTGAAGGTGCAGATGAAGAAGTACGGGAAATGAGCTATCAAATGGCGCGCAGCATCTATGGAGATGATTTGCCGAAAATCGTAGAAGACCGTATTGAGAAAGAATTAAAAAGTATTATCGGGCATGGATTCGCCGTTATTTACTTAATCTCTCATAAGCTTGTAAAGAAATCACTTGATGACGGATATCTTGTTGGTTCAAGGGGATCTGTCGGCTCATCTCTTGTTGCAACTTTAACAGAGATTACCGAAGTGAACCCGCTTGCGCCGCATTATGTATGTCCAAGCTGTAAGCATTCCGAGTTCTTTAACGACGGATCTGTTGGTTCAGGCTTTGACCTTCCTGACAAGGACTGCCCGGAATGTGGCACGCCGTACAAAAAAGACGGGCATGATATTCCGTTTGAAACGTTCTTAGGTTTTAAAGGAGACAAAGTCCCTGATATCGACTTGAACTTCTCAGGTGAATATCAGCCGATTGCCCATAACTATACGAAAGAGCTGTTCGGTGAAGAGTATGTATACCGAGCAGGTACGATTGGTACTGTTGCAGAAAAAACAGCATATGGTTACGTGAAAGGCTACGCTGGAGATCATAATCTTCATATGAGGGGCGCAGAAATCGACCGGCTTGTACAAGGCTGTACAGGGGTAAAACGGACAACGGGCCAGCATCCAGGCGGTATTATTGTAGTGCCGGATTATATGGACATTTACGATTTCTCACCTATTCAATTTCCAGCAGATGCGACAGGTTCTGATTGGAAAACGACGCATTTTGATTTCCACTCAATCCATGACAACTTGCTCAAACTTGATATATTAGGGCACGATGATCCTACGGTTATTCGTATGCTTCAGGATTTAAGCGGAATTGATCCAAAGACGATTCCAACAGATGATCCAGAAGTGATGAAAATTTTCCAAGGAACAGAGCCTCTTGGTGTAACAGAGGAGCAAATTGGCTGTAAAACAGGTACACTCGGTATTCCAGAGTTTGGGACAAGGTTTGTTCGGCAAATGCTTGAGGATACAAAACCAACAACCTTCTCAGAGCTTGTTCAGATCTCTGGATTATCACACGGGACGGATGTATGGCTCGGGAACGCGCAAGAGCTCATTCACAATAAAACGTGTGAACTAAGTGAAGTGATTGGGTGCCGTGACGATATTATGGTCTATCTCATCTATCAGGGCTTAGAGCCGTCACTTGCCTTTAAAATCATGGAGTCTGTTCGTAAAGGAAAAGGACTTCCCCCTGAATGGGAAGAAGAAATGAAGAATAATAATGTACCGAACTGGTATATTGATTCTTGTAAAAAGATCAAATACATGTTCCCTAAGGCCCACGCAGCTGCTTACGTATTAATGGCTGTACGGATTGCCTACTTTAAGGTGCATCATGCACTTTTATACTATGCGGCTTATTTTACCGTTCGTGCAGATGACTTTGATATTGAAACAATGACAAAAGGATCGAATGCGATTCGAGCGGTCATGGACGATATTAACTCAAAAGGTTTAGATGCTTCACCGAAAGAAAAGAACCTATTAACTGTACTAGAGCTTGCCCTTGAAATGTGTGAAAGAGGCTACCATTTCAAAAAAGTGGATCTCTATCGATCAAGTGCAACAGAGTTTATCATTGATGGAGATGGATTAATTCCGCCATTCAACTCAATCCCTGGACTCGGAACGAACGTTGCGTTAAATATTGTTCGCGCACGTCAAGATGGGGAATTCCTTTCAAAAGAGGATTTACAAAAACGCGGAAAAGTGTCGAAAACGATTCTAGAATATTTAGATCGTCAAGGCTGCTTAGAAGCACTTCCTGATCAAAACCAGCTTTCTTTGTTTTAATGCGATCAATGAAGAGCGCCCTTAAAGGGGCGTTTCTTTTTTATATATACAATAATATTATTATGTTAACTAATAAAGAATTTCCACCAAATGGAATCATTTTCTAATTCATTCATATACCTTGATTTAGCGTGATGTTTTAAAAGAAGAGATTGTATGTCATTCTTTCTACCCAAATAGAGCAAAAAAGAGAATTTCGCCGTCTGAAATGTTCTCAATCGACATATGATCATTCTGGGTACAGTCACAGAAAGAATCAAGAGAAAAAAACTTCGATGAGCGCAAAGCTGATTGCTGTTTACTATGCTTATTTTTGAAACATATTTGATTCTTTTCAAAGCTGTTCAAATCACGTTCTGAATCAAAGGAGGTGGCTTGTCTATTCATGTTTGACTAAATAGAAGGGGTGAGTCATACAGAAATGGCATCGTATAACTATGTAGAGGTTCTTCAAAAATCCTTGTTGTTTTATGAAGCGCAGCGGTCTGGAAAACTGCCTAAAAGCAGCCGTCTCAACTGGCGGGGAGATTCTGGACTAGAGGACGGGAAGGATGTAGGGCATGACTTAACTGGCGGCTGGTATGACGCAGGTGATCATGTGAAATTTGGACTTCCAATGGCGTACTCAGCAGCTGTGCTTGCATGGACAGTATATGAATACCGAGAAGCCTATGAAGAGGCAGAACTGCTTGATGACATCCTCGATCAAATCAGGTGGGCAACAGATTATTTTTTGAAAGCTCATACAGGTCCGAACGAGTTTTGGGCGCAGGTAGGTGATGGGAACGCTGATCATGCTTGGTGGGGACCGGCAGAAGTGATGCCGATGAGCCGGCCAGCTTTTAAAATTGATGAAAATTGTCCAGGAACAGAAGTGGCCGCACAAACTGCGGCAGCTTTAGCAGCGGGCTCTATCATTTTTAAAGAGACAGATGCCCCTTATGCAGCAAAGCTTCTGACGCACGCGAAACAGCTGTATGCATTTGCGGACAGGTATCGCGGCGAGTATACAGATTGTGTCACAAACGCTCAGCCGTTTTACAACTCATGGAGCGGCTATATTGATGAACTCATTTGGGGCGGAATCTGGCTGTACTTGGCAACAAATGAAGAAACCTATTTAAATCAAGCATTAAAAGCAGTAGAGGAATGGCCGAAGGATTGGGATTATACGTTTACCATGTCCTGGGACAATACTTTTTTTGCTTCGCAAATCTTACTCGCCAGAATCACGAAAGAGAATCGATTTATAGAATCGACAGAGCGTAATCTTGATTACTGGACCACAGGTTTTGTTCAAAATGGAAAAGTCGAAAGAATCACTTATACGCCTGGCGGTTTGGCATGGCTTGATCAATGGGGCTCGCTTCGTTATACAGCAAATGCAGCATTTTTAGCCTTTGTTTACGCTGATTGGGTGTCAGATGAAGAAAAAAAGAATCGATACCAAACGTTTGCGATCAACCAAACTCACTATATGCTTGGTGATAATCCGCTTAATAGAAGCTATGTCGTTGGGTTTGGCCAGAACCCGCCGAAGCATCCACACCACCGAACTGCACACGGTTCATGGTCTAATCAGCTGACAAATCCTTCGAATCATCGTCACACTCTTTATGGGGCGCTCGTTGGCGGACCAAATGCACAGGATCAATATGACGATGACATCTCTGATTATGTATCAAACGAGGTGGCGACGGACTATAATGCCGCTTTTACAGGAAATATAGCCAAAATGGTGCAGCTGTTTGGAAAAGGGCAATCAAAGCTGCCCAATTTCCCGCCTCAAGAACAACCAGAGGATGAGTTTTTTGTAGAGGCAGCAGTGATGAATAACGATGCAACATCTACTCAAGTAAAGGCGGTTCTATACAACCGGTCCGGATGGCCGGCGAGACGTAGTCAAACGCTCTCCTTTAGATATTACGTCAATCTGAGTGAGGTCTTTGCAAAGGGATTCACTGAAAAAGATATTCAAGTGACAGCCGCCTACAATGAAGGCGCTTCCTTATCTCCGATCAAGGTATATGACGCATCAGCTCACGTGTATTATGCAGAAATTGATTTTACAGGCGTAGCGATTTTTCCTGGAGGAGAATCAGAGCATAAGAAGGAAATACAATTTCGATTATCTGCACCAAATGGGTCGAATATATGGGATGCCTCAAATGATTATTCCTTTCAAGGCTTAACATCCAATATGCAAAAAACACCGAGAATTCCTGTTTTTGATGATGGTGCTTTAGTATTTGGTACACTTCCAGACAAATAAAAATCAAGATTTTTTGAAAGGGTGAAGGATTTGTCAAACAAAGAACGGTTTTTAACGCTTTATCATCAAATTAAAAGTGATGGGAATGGATATTTTTCATCAGAAGGAATTCCGTATCATTCAATTGAGACGCTTATTTGCGAAGCGCCTGATTATGGGCATATGACAACGTCAGAAGCGTATAGCTATTGGCTGTGGCTAGAGGTGTTGTACGGACATTACACAGGGGATTGGAGCAAATTAGAGGCAGCCTGGGACAATATGGAGAAGTACATCATCCCAGTAAATGAAGATGGAAATGATGAGCAGCCGCATATGAGCGCCTACAATCCTTCTAGCCCAGCCACATACGCAGCGGAAAAACCATATCCAGATCAATATCCTAGTCAGCTGAGCGGAGCTCGTCCTGCTGGTCAAGATCCGATTGATGGTGAATTGAAATCAACCTATGGAACGAATGAAACGTATTTAATGCACTGGCTGCTTGATGTCGATAACTGGTATAAATATGGGAACTTACTCAATCCATCACATACAGCCGCATATGTAAACACGTTCCAGCGCGGGCCGCAGGAATCTGTATGGGAGGCGATCCCACATCCATCACAAGATGATCAATCTTTTGGGAAGCCAAATGAAGGCTTTATGAGCTTGTTCACAAAAGAAAACCAAGCACCAGCTGCTCAGTGGCGCTATACCAATGCGACGGATGCTGATGCGCGTGCAATACAAGCGATGTATTGGGCAAAGGAACTCGGCTACAATAATTCAACCTATCTTGATAAAGCGAAAAAAATGGGTGATTTTCTCCGTTACGGTATGTACGATAAGTATTTTCAAACGATTGGAAGCGGCAAGCAAGGGAATCCGTACCCTGGAAACGGAAAGGGTGCCTGTCATTACTTAATGGCGTGGTATACCTCTTGGGGCGGAGGACTTGGCGACTATGCAAACTGGTCATGGCGTATCGGAGCGAGCCACTGCCACCAAGGGTATCAAAACCCTGTCGCCGCTTATGCTTTGTCCTCAGACAAAGGTGGTTTAAAGCCATCTTCCGCAACCGGTGCAAGCGATTGGGAAAAAACATTAAAAAGGCAGCTTGAATTTTATGTATGGCTGCAATCAAAAGAGGGAGCGATAGCAGGAGGCGCAACCAATAGCTGGAATGGAGACTATAGTGCATATCCGGCGGGAAGAAGTACTTTTTACGATATGGCATACGAGGATGCACCTGTTTACCATGATCCACCTTCTAATAACTGGTTCGGGATGCAGGCATGGCCGATGGAACGCGTAGCAGAGCTTTATTATATTTTTGTGAAAGATGGAGACAAAACTTCTGAAAATGTCCAAATGGCGAAATCTTGTATCACAAAATGGGTCGACTATGCATTAGATTACATTTTTATCGGCAGCCGTCCTGTGTCGGATGAAGAGGGGTATTTCTTAGATGACCAAGGACAAAGAATTCTAGGAGGAACAAATGCTGCTGTGGCTACAACGAGTGCACCTGGCGAGTTTTGGCTTCCTGGAAATATTGCATGGAGCGGACAGCCTGACACGTGGAATGGATTCCAGTCTGCAACAGGAAATCCAAACCTAATAGCTGTCACAAAAGATCCAACTCAGGATACGGGCGTACTAGGGAGTCTCGTCAAGGCTTTAACTTTCTTTGCTGCTGCTACTAAGCTAGAAACAGGGGATTATACAGCGCTTGGCGTAAGAGCGAAAGATGCAGCCGCTCAGCTCCTTGAGGTTGCGTGGAATTACAATGATGGCGTGGGCATTGTGACAGAGGAAGACAGAGAGGACTATGACCGCTTCTTTAAAAAAGAAGTGTATTTCCCAAATGGTTGGAGCGGGACATTTGGTCAAGGGAATCAGATTCCTGGATCAAGCACTATTCCTTCTGATCCGCAGCGAGGAGGTAATGGGGTCTATACGAGTTTTGCTGATCTTCGTCCAAACATTAAACAAGATCCAGCATGGTCTTCACTCGAGAGTAAATATCAGTCTTCATATAATGAAGCAACAGGCAAATGGGAGAATGGGGCACCGGTTTTCACCTATCACCGTTTTTGGTCACAAGTGGATATGGCCACTGCCTACGCAGAATATCATCGTCTAATCAACTAGCAGGTGAAATTTAAGCTGCCGGTTTCTTTGAGCCGGCAGTTTGTTTAAGAAATATAAATACAGTGAAGATAAGGGTGTTTTTACATGGTCAAAGAAAGAAGTTTTCTTCATCAATCAATAAACAAGGGCGAAAATGAGCAGATCAATCTGATGTGGAAAAAAGAGGCGAATGATCGAATCTCAGAGCATAGACAAAGAGATCTTGAAATAAACGTCACAAATCACGATAAAAAGCCAATAGCAGGAATAGAGGTTGAGTTGAAGCAAATTAGGCATGAATTTGCATTTGGTTCAGCGATGAATGACCAAGTGTTATTTAATCAACAATATGCCGATTTTTTTGTGAAGCATTTTAATTGGGCTGTTTTTGAAAATGAGGCAAAATGGTATGCAAATGAGCCGGACAGAGGGAGAATCACCTACGAAAAAGCAGATGCGATGCTGAATTTTGCAGATAAACATCAACTTCCAGTAAGGGGGCACGCTTTATTTTGGGAGGTAGAGGATGCCAATCCAAGCTGGCTGAGGTCACTACCGAATCACGAAGTGTATGAAGCCATGAAAAACCGGCTTGAGCATGCGGGCAATCACTTTAAAGGAAGATTCCGTCACTGGGATGTAAACAATGAAATGATGCATGGTTCATTTTTTAAAGACCGCTTCGGGAAAAATATTTGGAAATGGATGTATGAAGAAACGAAAAAAATTGACCCTCAAGCACGATTGTTTGTGAATGATTATAATGTGATCTCATATGGTGAGCACCATGCTTATAAAGCACATATCAATGAACTTCGTCAGTTAGGCGCACCTATTGAGGCGATTGGTGTACAAGGGCATTTTGAAGAACGGGTCGATCCAGCCGTTGTAAAAGAGAGGCTCGATGTGCTTGCTGAGCTTGGACTTCCTATATGGGTTACAGAGTACGACTCTGTTCACCCTGACGCTAATAGAAGAGCGGATAACCTAGAGGCTTTATATCGCGTCGCATTTAGTCATCCAGCCGTAAAAGGAGTGCTAATGTGGGGATTTTGGGCAGGTGCCCATTGGAGAGGTGAGCATGCGGCCATCGTGAATTACGATTGGTCTTTAAATGAAGCAGGTAGACGTTACGAAAAGCTTCTAAATGAGTGGACGACACAAAGAGTTGAAAAAACAGATGCTAATGGCAATGTGACATGTCGAGCATTTCACGGGACATATGAGATTCGAATCGGTAAAGAAAGTAAACTGTTGAAACAGCAGACAATTGAACTTGATTCAAATGAACAAACACCACTTCGGCTAGATGTGATCATACCTGAAGAAGGATAGATTGTGAGGAGAATGTAAATGAAAAAGTGGACTCAAAGAGTGTCCTTCTTCATACTTGTGGTCGCTATATGGGCCGGATGGTTTTTACTGACGATTAAAGCCGCCGCTTATGTACAGACGTCTGGCACACAATTTACGCTGAACAATCAACCATTTTACTTTGCTGGTACAAATAATTACTATTTCCATTACAAATCTAAAAAGATGGTAGATGCAGTGTTCGATGATATGAAAGCAATGAATTTAAAGGTCTTACGTATTTGGGGATTTCACGACGGAGCCCCTCAAGAAAACTCCGTTTTACAATCTAGTCCAGGGGTCTATGAAGAATCGGGTTTTCAAAAACTAGATTATGCGATTTATAAAGCGGGGCAGGAAGGAATAAAACTTGTCATCCCACTAGTGAACAATTGGGATGACTTTGGCGGGATGAATCAATACGTAAAGTGGTTCAATGCAGGATCACATGATGCCTTTTATACAGATCCTCGTATTCAACATGCTTACAAAAATTATGTGCGTTATGTTTTAGAAAGAACGAATACGTACACAGGTGTTCAATATAAGGACGATCCAGCTATTATGACTTGGGAACTAGCCAATGAGCCGCGTGTGCAGTCAGATCCAACGGGTAATATACTAGTCAAATGGGCAGATGAAATGAGTACATGGATCAAATCGCTGGATCGTCACCATCTTGTTGCAGTAGGAGATGAAGGGTTTTTTCGCATACCAGGCCATGAAGATTGGTTTTACAGAGGCGGAGAAGGCGTCGATTGGGACCGTTTGACAGCTCTCTCTAATATCGATTATGGAACCTACCATCTGTACCCAGATCATTGGAACAAGTCTGCTGCTTGGGGAGTGAAATGGATCGAAGACCATATCACCCGCGGGAAGTCAATCGGAAAACCAGTTGTGTTAGAAGAGTTTGGCTATCAAAATCAATCAGCACGTCCTGACGTATACCAAAGCTGGCTGTCAGCGGTTGAGCGGCTCGGAGGGGCTGGTAGTCAATTTTGGATTTTAACAAGCATTCAAGACGATGATTCGCTCTATCCCGATTATGACGGTTTCCGCATCATAAAAGGGAGCAGGGAGGCAGCCCTTATCAGTGAACATGCGAAAAGAATGAACGAAAAGAACTGATGGCGAATGCTTGCTGAATAAGGAACTTCATTTGCTGTTTATATTGCTTAAACCAAGTTTTCAGAAAGGATCAAGTGACAGAAGGTATTTATGAGATTTCGTTCCCCATAAAAAAGGAGGTGGTTATTTTTATTTTTTATCTTAATTTGTAAAAAAAATTTCCAATAACTTGACTAAATGGAAATTTAACTCTATACTCTGTAGTACAGAGTTCTTTGTGGAAGAGGAGTTTATTTATGCCAAATGAAAAATCGAATAATTCAGAAATATTAGAGAATTTATCTCATATCAAGACGATTACAAACTATAAAACAGAGTATTGTAAACAAACAAGTATTTATTTTATCATTTGGGGCCTTATTTGGATAATGGGGTATTCAATACCTTTACTTTTTGCTAATCCAATAACTATAGGTGTCTTTTGGCTTGTTTTAGGTATTGTGGGCTGGGTTATCACTTTAACTACATATTTTAAACAAAAGAAAATGATACCAATGCCCTTGTTTTTAAGAACTCAATTGCAATACACATGGCTTGGCCTTGGAATCATTTTAGGTATCTTTATTTTTTTAATATGTGTTGGTTTATTACCATATACAGTAGATAATTTACCCTTTTATATTGTTTTATTGGTATCCATAATGTATTTACTTTTAGGTATTGTTCTAGCTAAAGAGATTTTTATTATGGGGTTCTGGTTAAGTGTTTTAGGTGTAACTACATTTTTATTATTTCCTAGTTTAATGAACATTATTTTTGCTTTTATTGGTGGAGGAAGTTTGTTATTAACTGGTGTGATTTTAAAAAGAAAAGGACAAGGAAATGAGTAATGTCAATAGTTTAAATGATTTAATCCATCCAAAAGTCCGGTTAGGGATTATGAGTTTATTAATGATTTATGAAACATGTGATTTTACCTTCTTAAAAGGTTCTTTATCTGTAACAGACGGGAATTTGGGCTCGCATTTGAAAAAATTAGAAGAAGCTGGCTATGTGCTAATTACAAAGACCTTTGTGGATAAAAAACCAAAAACAATAGTTAGTATAACAGATTTAGGAGAGCACGCTTACAAAGAATATTTGAGTGTTATTGAAGCCATTTTAAAAAATAAATGAGATGAAAGGAAAGGGTGCCGAATGTTGAAAATAGAGAACGTCAGTAAAAAATACGGAGCTTCCCAAGCGTTAAGAAGTATTACATTAACGATTCCAGAAGGAGTTTGTTATGGATTAATAGGTCCAAATGGCTCTGGTAAATCAACCTTAATGAAAATTATATCTCATATAATTAAATCTTATGAAGGCAAAGTTGAGCATGTTGGTGAGTCTAAAAGTGCGCTAGGCTACATCCCCCAAGACATCAGCTTGGAGGAAAAATTAACAGCTAAAGTAAATATGGAGTTTTTTGGACAGATTTATGGTTTAAAAGGGAAGAAATTAGATGAAAGAGTAGAAAAAACACTAAAAGATGTAGGGTTGTGGGAAAGAGCAAATGATATAGTTGAACATTTTTCAGGAGGAATGAAACGCCGTTTGAATATTGGCTGCGCTCTCATGCACGCCCCTGAGTTAATTCTTTTAGATGAACCGACAGTGGGGGTAGATCCTCAATCAAGACGCTATATTTTTGACATAATCAACAAATTGAAGGAAGAGGGAAGAACTATTATCTATGTTAGTCATTATATGGAGGAAATAGAGAGTTTATGTGATTATGTGGCTTTCATTGATAAAGGAAAAATTGTTGAAGAAGGAAAAATAGGTGAACTTTTGAATCGTTATGCAGAAACATCTGTCTTTTTTGATTCTATGATTCCTAATAAAACATTAACTAGTCTCGGGTATGACTTTGTAACTTATCAAGGCGGTGTGTTAGTTAAAACAACAAAACCCTTAGAAACTTTAGAAGATTTGGCTAAACTGAGTAAAAAAGAATCATTGGTTCCCCAACAATTATCTTTGTACAGACCTAGACTCGAAGATGTATTTTTTCAATTAACAGGAACAGATTTACGTGATCAATTCCAATAAAAATGTCTTTATGAATGAAAACCACTCTCGTATTTTAATTCATATAACTTATAAGAGTGATTGACATAGTTAAGAGGCATACATCAAACGAACAGAATTACCTTGTGTGAACCTTCAATTTAAAATAATAAGTAGGTTAGTTAAGATTATTTGACTAATTATAATTAAATGCATCTATAAATGGTAAAATAATTAAAAAATGTGATTATTTTAAAAGTGATATAAGAAAGCGAATTAAATTAATATAACGGGAGTGATTTTTATGTGGCCATTAGTCCGCATCGAATCCATAAAACAAGTGAAAGATCGATCTTTGTTGTTCTGGACCATTTTGTTGCCAGTTGCTTCAATTATTCTTTTAATAGAATTATTTACATCAGGTAGTTCACAAGCACAAAAAACATTAGTTGCTTCTCAATCGGTTACAGGAATGAGTGTGTTTTTTTCCACATTTGTTATTATTTCAATTGTAATTAGCTTTGTAAAAGATCGAGAGAAAGGAATTGTGGCAAGGCTGGCAAGTACTCCCTTACAGCCGCATAATTTTTTTCTTGGAAAGTGTGTTCCGTTCTTTGTCATCATTTTATTTCAAGTTTTGTTGTTAACCATTTTGGGTGTTTACTTATATGGTATTGAAATCACACAATACAGCTCGTATTTCTTAGTAGTTGTCCTATTATCAATGCAAGTCACTTCATGGGGAGTAGCCATCGCCGCATTTGCTAAAACTGAGAATACAGGTTTAGTGATGACGAACATGATTGCTTTAGGGACAGCGGTTGCTTGTGGTTTATGGACTCCATTTGATCAATTACCTAGTTATTTAAAAATAATTGGAATGCTCTTCCCACAGTATTGGGCACATCAAGGCTTAGTGCAATCAGTATCAACACTACCCGGGGGGGAGAATTTGATCTTAGTAACAGTAGTCCTTATAGGTTATACACTGTTAGGATTTATTCTTTCGTTGGTTGGTTATAAAAAATATATAAAGAGAGCCAGAGGCTAGGCTATAAAATTTCAGCTGAATGTTATGCACATAAACTAACTTAAATTTTAATGATTTATCTAAACTTCAA
The DNA here is from genome assembly GCF_038003425.1 of Bacillus sp. FSL K6-1145. Taxonomy (NCBI): domain Bacteria; kingdom Bacillati; phylum Bacillota; class Bacilli; order Caryophanales; family Bacillaceae; genus Bacillus; species Bacillus sp. FSL K6-1145. The sequence continues at coordinate 1,610,495 of NZ_JBBOPC010000001.1, forward strand.
TTAGTCTATTTCTAGAACGTTGACCGAAAAATCAATACTTGTAAGCCGTCTTTTTATATAAAAGGAGTGGGGCAATGTTAAGTGAAAAGTTAGAATTATATGTTGAAAGTTGTTTTCGGCCATATAAAAAAAACAAAACATATGAAGAAAAGAAAAAAGAATTATTAGAGATGCTTGGAAAAGTTAAATTAAAACTGAAAAATGCTGGAACAAAAGATGAAGAAGTTCAGGATATGCTTATTGAAAAGCTGAAATCAGGTGAAATAAGCATTGATGTCAATACATTAGATATTGATGATCATAATCGAGTAGAGCATGTGAAAAAAATATTTGTTAATGCTGATTTAGATTGGTTGACTTTTATAAATGTTAAGTATAAGTTGTGCGATTTTAAAGGGCTATCGATCGTACAAAAAGTGATGAACCATTCAGAATTTAATGGGTGTTATCTGAGAAAAATGAATGTTAGCAATTCTAAAATTTCCACATCAACTTTTGAAAAGAGTGATTTGACTCAATCTCATTTTGAACATTGTGAGATAACGAATTCATCTTTATATGGCTGTCATTTACCCAATGTTCGTATTGATGAATCAACTTTAATAAATGTTTCATTTGAAAATTGTTATTTTAAAAACATCTCTTTTGAGAATTCTAAATTAATAAATGTTAATTTCAAATCATGTACGTTTAAAAAATTAAATTTTATTGGAGTGACAATGGATAAAATGACCTATCATATCTTAGAAGGAGAAGGGGCTGATTTAAGCGGTGTGAAAGTAATCGATAGTTAACGTAGTAGGCTGTTGAGAAAAATCTCAATAGCCTTTTTTGTTTTATCCTCTATCTCTAGATTACCCCATTAGTATCATGATCACCGTGTCTTTGGGTTGAAATTCAAATATATGTAAGAGAAATAGTTGTGTTGAGAATTTAAATTGAAGTACAAGAATTAGTTTAATTATAAGAGGGAGCTTTACAAAAGCGAGTTAAATGCAAGGTTTTCGTTAAGGAGAATAAGTGTGGAAAATTTCTATTTTTCCAAATAAAAGATGACCACACACCTAACTAATCTGCTTCGCTAAGTGTGTGGGAGGTTTTTTCAATCATATATATTACGAAAAAACCTAAAGTTGATTAGAAAGTTGAAGAACTTGAGATGATTGTTGTGCAAGTGCAGCGCGCAGCCATTGGTTCAAATAAATGTTGACCTTCCCCATGTACCTTAGCAGACAAAGCAGTTGGAATTGTAATTTTAGTCATCTTTAAACCTCCTTAAATAAAATTTATCGGAGGGTTTATCGATGATGAGTTGATGGAATTGATCGGTGGATTTAATGGAGTAGATGATGCCCCAATATATACATTGATTGCGGGTACTTAAATAAATGATTTCAATGATAGCAGCTTTAGGGATCCTCATTCACTTTTTGGGTCCCTTAAGTTCTAAAATGGTTGTCAAAATCATGAGAGATAAATCAACAGCCAATCGAAGGCTAACAACATATATCACACCTCAGAGGAGCTATGATGGACTCACCATTATCGGAGCTTCTATATGCTGTGGGGCGCTTTCTCAAGAACTCTTTGTTGAAGTCTCGAATAGTAAAAATGTATTTGGCATTTTATTTTTCTTTTTGTTAGGAGTACTTTTACCATCAGTGCTATGGAAAATAAAAAACAAAGTGATTGTATTTAAAGGTAGATATGCTGTCAATGTTGATTCAATCGTTTTTCTTCCATTGACTGCTCTATCAGAAGAAGTAATTTGGCGCTTTATTCTTCCGGCTTTATTAATGAATTTATGGGAATCTATTGCAATATCAATCTGTGTAAGTTCGATAGGATTTATATTGCTGCATATACCATTAGGCGGTGCTAAGTCAACTGCTTATATGTCTCTTTTTACATTAATTACAGTTATTTCATATTTTGCATTTGGGATTTTAGCAGCGATAGCATTTCATATTTCTCATAATTTGTTCATTCATTTTTTTCACCCTCTCAAAGTAAAGGAATTCAAAACGAAACCTCCCGTATTATCTGAAACTGACTGGTGAGGCTTTTATAAAGGTGGTAAACCCTGTGATGTTACAAGAAAAAATCAAAGAGCTTGAAGTAAAAAGAGCTCTGGCTCAGTCATGGTTTTTGGATCCAGATAAAAGAAAAATAAGTTCAAATTATGATAATAGAGAAACACCATTTACTCGATTTCTATCAGCTGAAACTTTCATTTCTTATTATCAACTAACATTCAAAAAAACACCTGTTTCTATTTTAGATATAGGGTGTGGACAAGGTCAGATGCTTGAGTATATATCTAAGCAATTACCTCTAGCTGATTTGACTGGGATTGATTCATCTGAAGAAGCCATACATTGTGCAAATAAATTAAATATAAAAGCCAATTTTATTTGTACAGATATAAAAAATTTTTCATCACATGCTAAAATTTATGATGTGATTTTAATACATCTGTGTTTTGGGCTATTTGAAAATCCGATCGAATTATTAGAACAGTTACTTCCTTATTTATCAAATGAATCTATGATTTATATTGTTGATTTAAATCGAGATAGTATAGAAAGTGGATTGAGTTCAGTTCAGAGCAAAGAAGAAGAACTGTATATATATGATCAATATCATGCCTCGTTGACATTATCTGAGTTTGAACAGTTACTCACCTATATTACCAAACCGAGAGAAGATATGATGTATAAGATTGGTACTTCTATAATTGGAGGATTTAGCCCATTTAGTATGGAATTTTTATCGTTAATAGGAAATGGAAATTTACAACAAACGTTAAGACAGGCTCCAGATCAATATAGCAGTTCAACGCAGAAAGTACCTGTACTTTTACATGCGTGGCTTATTAAAAATTCTGGCTAAATAACTCCATCTAAACATGGTCCTTTCTTTATGTGTAATGTTAAGGTTATCAGTGCAGTATTCCGCCTACTCTCCATGGAGTTCGATGTGAATTTTTTCTCAATTTTATTCGCTAGAAACAAGTTGGAAGGGTTTTCTTTGAAATGAGGGAGCAAAGGCAAAGCGATTAAAATGGAAGCCTGCTTATTTCTTTAACATTTACACTCTTTTCTTCTATATTAAATATCAACCATTCTGTTTAATACAAATTGCTTTTTCGACATAGAAATGATTTAGTGCAGATGGAGATCATTTTTCATAGGGAGTTCTGTTCTTCGCCCATAGTATACAGCTGCGATTATCACCAGCCCGTTCTGTTCATATTGGCATATATAATAAAGGAAGAGAGAGGTATGATTGGTTTAAAGTAAACGATTTACGAGTACCTGTTATAAGGAAGAACTTCATTTGCATAAAAAAATTGGATATGGTATAGTTTTTATGGAAATGCTAACGATTACCGAGACAAGAGTGGGGAAACCCGCTCTTTTGTATTGAACAGGCAATTTTTGTCTCGACATTATTCATCCGTTTTCTGCTCCCCCTGCTCACATAAAGCAGGGTTTTTATGCAGAATGATTGATAAGAGCGTTTATCGAAAGCACAAGGAGGAAGAGAATGAGCAAAAAAGTAGTGGATGTCGTAAGCGAAATGGTACAGCCAATTTTAGATGGCTTACAGCTTGAACTCGTTGATGTTGAATTTGTCAAAGAGGGTCAAAACTGGTTCCTTCGCGTGTTTATTGACTCTGATAAAGGCGTCGATATCGAAGAATGTGCCAAAGTGAGCGAAGCCTTGAGCGAAAAGCTTGATGAGGCAGATCCGATTAGCCAAAACTACTTTCTTGAAGTGTCCTCTCCTGGAGCGGAGCGCCCATTAAAGAAAAAAGCTGATTTTGAAAAAGCACTTGGAAAAAATGTTTTCATGAAAACATATGAACCAATTGATGGTGAAAAAGCATTTGAAGGTGAGCTTACAAGCTTTGATGGTGAGATTGCAACAGTGACAGTGAAGATCAAGACAAGAAAGAAAGAGATCAATATTCCATACGAAAAAATAGCTAACGCAAGATTAGCAGTTTCGTTCAATTAACCTTTTCATTGATATAAGGGGGAACCATAAAAATGAGTAGTGAGTTGTTAGATGCCCTGACTGTTCTCGAGAAAGAGAAGGGTATTAGTAAAGAAATTATTATTGAAGCGATAGAAGCTGCACTCATTTCTGCATATAAGCGTAACTTTAATCAAGCGCAAAATGTTCGTGTTGATTTAAACCGCGAAACGGGAACAATTCGCGTATTTGCAAGAAAAGATGTTGTAGATGAAGTGTATGATTCTCGCCTTGAAATCTCTGTAGATGATGCAGCCAATATGAACCCGAATTACATGGTAGGTGACGTCGTTGAAATTGAAGTCACGCCAAAAGATTTCGGACGCATTGCAGCTCAAACTGCGAAACAAGTGGTGACGCAGCGAGTGAGAGAAGCAGAGCGAGGTGTGATCTACACTGAGTTTATCGATCGCGAGGAAGACATTATGACGGGAATCGTTCAGCGAATTGACAGTAAATTCATTTACGTGTCACTTGGCAAAATCGAAGCCCTTCTTCCGGTCAACGAACAAATGCCAAATGAGGACTACAAACCACATGACCGCATTAAGGTGTTTATTACAAAAGTCGAAAAAACAACAAAAGGACCACAAATTTATGTGTCTAGAACACATCCAGGTCTTTTAAAGCGTTTATTTGAAATTGAAGTGCCAGAAATTTATGATGGTACTGTAGAGCTTAAATCGGTTGCTAGAGAAGCTGGGGACCGTTCTAAAATTTCTGTTCGTACGGATGATCCTGATGTTGACCCAGTTGGTTCTTGTGTTGGACCAAAAGGCCAGCGTGTACAAGCAATTGTCAACGAGCTAAAAGGCGAAAAAATTGACATTGTCCATTGGTCTAATGACCCGGTTGAATTTGTTGCCAATGCATTAAGTCCATCAAAAGTACTTGATGTTATTGTGAATGAAGAAGATAAGGCGACAACAGTCATTGTCCCTGATTATCAGCTGTCGTTAGCCATTGGTAAAAGAGGTCAAAATGCTCGTCTTGCAGCAAAGCTGACTAGCTGGAAAATTGACATTAAAAGCGAAACAGATGCAAGGGAACTCGGTATTTTCCCAAGAACTGAAGACTCTGAATCTCTTTTCTTAGAGGCTGAACCAGTAGCTGAGGAATCTGACGAATAAGAGGTGATGTAAAAGGTGAATAGCCGAAAAAAAATCCCGCTTAGAAAATGTGTCGTGACGGGAGAAATGAAACCAAAGAAAGAACTGATCCGTGTTGTTCGTTCTAAAGAAGGTGAAGTGTCTGTTGACGCAACCGGAAAAAAGAACGGACGCGGAGCTTACCTTTCTCTCGATAAAGAAACCATTCTTGCGGCAAAGAACAAACGCAGTTTACAGCAGCAATTTCAGACACAGATTGACGAACGCATATTCGAAGAATTACTAGAACTAGCTGAAAAGGTGAAAAAACCAAATGACTGATTCTAAGTGGTATCCTTTGCTTGGTCTAGCAAATCGAGCTCGTAAAGTCGTGTCAGGAGAAGATCTTGTGATCAAAGAAGTTAGACATGCGCGTGCTAAGCTGGTTCTTCTTGCAGCAGATGCCTCACCGAACACAGAGAAAAAGGTATCTGACAAATGCAAATTTTATAATGTTCCGGTTAGAAAAATTGAAGACCGTTCCGTTCTCGGACGTTCTATTGGGAAAGAAGCTCGCGTAGTTGTCGCTGTCACTGACCAAGGCTTCGCTAAGAAGCTTATAAGCTTGCTCGATTAATTTATTTGGGGGTGAACGAATGGCTAAAGTGAGAGTATATGAATACGCAAAAGCCATAGATGTTTCAAGTAAAGATATTATAGCAGCGCTTAAGGATATGAATGTGGAAGTGAACAACCACATGGCGACGCTTGAAGACGACACTGTGAAAAAGCTAGACGCTATCTATAAAAAAGCCAAAGCAAAAGAGACAACTAACGAGAAACCCGCAGAACAAAAAAAACAATCATCTAACAAAAACAATGATAGAAAGAAGAATGACGTGCAGAATAATCAATTTAATAAAAACAAAAAAAACAACAACCAAAACAAAAACAAAAATAAACGCGGTGGGAATAACAAATCGCAGCATCAACAAGCTAGACCTGTGAAGCCTAAGAAAGAGCTTCCTGAAAAAATTGAATTTACAAATTCAATGACAGTCGGCCAGCTGGCTGAAGAGCTTGGAAAAGAAACAGCTGAAATTATCAAAAAGCTGATGATGCTTGGTGTAATGGCAACCATTAACCAAGAGCTGGATAAAGATACAGTTGAACTAATCGCTTCTGAATATGGCGTTCCAGTAGAGGAAGTCATTATTTTAGAAGAAACTGAACTTGAAAAGTATGAAGTGGAAGATAAAGAAGAAGATATGCAAGTACGCCCTCCAGTTGTGACGATCATGGGACACGTTGACCACGGGAAAACAACGCTTCTTGACAGCATTCGTAAGACGAAAGTCGTTGAAGGCGAAGCTGGTGGAATCACGCAGCATATCGGTGCATACCAAATTGAAGAAAACGGCAAGAAAATCACGTTCCTTGATACACCTGGACACGCAGCCTTTACAATGATGCGTGCACGTGGTGCCGAGGTAACGGATACAACCATTCTAGTCGTGGCAGCAGATGATGGTGTGATGCCGCAAACGGTAGAAGCTATTAACCATGCGAAAGCAGCAGAAGTGCCAATCATTGTTGCTGTCAACAAAATTGACAAACCAACAGCGAACCCTGACCGTGTGATGCAGGAATTAACGGAGCATGGTCTAGTACCAGAAGCTTGGGGCGGCGAAACGATCTTCGTTCCTCTATCTGCAAAAACAGGTGAAGGCATTGACGAATTGATCGAAATGATCCTTCTTGTCAGCGAAGTTGGAGAACTGAAAGCCAACCCAAATCGTGCGGCAAAAGGGACTGTTATCGAGGCTGAGCTTGATAAAGGAAGAGGGTCAGTTGCAACCCTTCTTGTTCAAACTGGTACGCTTCAAGTAGGTGACCCAATCGTTGTTGGAAATACATTTGGGCGCGTTCGTGCAATGGTCAATGACATCGGACGCCGCGTGAAAACAGCAGGACCATCGACACCTGTTGAAATCACTGGTTTAAACGATGTACCAAATGCAGGGGATCAGTTCCTCGTATTCAAAGATGAAAAAACAGCTCGTCAAGTAGGTGAGGCGCGTGCTTCGAAACAGCTTGATGAACAGCGTTCAGACAAAGCGAAATTATCTCTAGATGACCTATTTGAGCAAATCAAACAAGGTGAAGTGAAAGATATCAACTTGATCGTGAAAGCAGACGTACAAGGTTCTGCTGAAGCACTGACGGCCGCTCTTCAAAAAATTGAAGTAGAAGGCGTAAAAGTGAAAATCATCCATACGGGTGTTGGAGCGATTACAGAATCTGATATTATTTTAGCAAGTGCTTCTAATGCGATCGTGATCGGATTTAACGTACGTCCTGATGGAAACGCGAAGAGCACAGCTGAAACAGAAAACGTAGATATCCGCTTACACCGCATTATTTATAAAGTCATCGATGAAATTGAAGCGGCGATGAAAGGAATGCTTGACCCTGAATATGAAGAAAAAGTCATCGGTCAAGTTGAAGTTCGTCAAACGTTCAAAGTATCTAAAATCGGTACAATTGCTGGTGGTTATGTCACTGAAGGAACCATCACAAGAGATAGTGGTATCCGCTTAATTCGTGACGGCGTCGTTATTTTTGAAGGCGAAGTCGACGTATTAAAACGATTCAAAGATGACGTGAAAGAAGTTTCACAAGGTTATGAATGTGGTATTACCATTAAGAAATACAATGATATCCGTGAAGGCGATGTTCTGGAATCATTTGTTATGCAAGAAATCGAAAGAAAATGATCGGTTATACCGAATGTGAGTGCATCATTTATGATGCCTCCTCACTGAAGGAAAAACGTGCGGTTCTTCAGCGTATATTGACAAGAACGCGCCATAAATTCAATGTAACCATGGCTGAAATGGATTACCAGGACACATGGCAGCGTACATCAATTGGAATCGCCGTGATTTCCTCATCTCGGGTTCAAGTGGAAAAGGAATTGCAGCGTGTTTTAAGCTTTATTGATTCTTTTCCTGAAATTGAACGAACGATCACGAAAACTGAGTGGTTTTAATTAGAGGTGATATGATCATGAGTATGAGAGCAACCCGCGTGGGTGAGCAGATGAAAAAAGAATTAGGCGATATCCTAGGCAGAAAGCTAAAAGATCCAAGAATCGGCTTTTTGACTGTAACCGATGTCGAAGTAACCGGTGATTTGCAAATTGCCAAAGTCTACATTTCTGTTCTCGGTGACGAGAAGAAAAGAGAGGAAACCTTAAAAGGCCTTGCTAAGGCTAAAGGGTATATCCGCTCTGAAATTGGCAATCGAATTAGACTTCGCAAAACACCAGAACTGCACTTTGAATTCGATGAATCCGTGGATTACGGAAACCGAATTGAAAGCCTAATTGCTGAACTAAACACAAAAGATCACGAATAAGACGTTGAAATAAGGATAGGCGATGATCGTCTGTCCTTTTTCATCGTTTACGAAAGGAGAGAGCGCAGATGGTAAATGGTGTTCTTTTATTACATAAAGAAAGAGGGATGACCTCTCACGACTGTGTGTTCAAAGTGAGAAAGCTCTTACATACAAAAAAAGTCGGACATACAGGTACCCTCGACCCCGAGGTATCAGGTGTTCTGCCCATTTGTATCGGAAGAGCAACGAAGATTGTCGAATACTTAACAGATAAATCGAAAACGTATGATGCAGAAATCACGATTGGATTTTCTACAACAACAGAAGACCAAACAGGTGAGATCGTAGAAGAAAAAAAGGTGCAAAACCCCATCTCAGAAGAAGACATTGATGCTGTGCTGAAACAGTTTCAAGGAACCATTGAACAAATTCCTCCTATGTTTTCGGCTGTGAAAATTGGCGGAAAAAAACTCTACGAATATGCAAGAGAAGGCATTGAAATTGAGCGGCCGAGCCGCGAGATTACGATTCACCGTATCGAGCGGACAACACCTGCTTTATTTGAAAATGGAAAAGTATCATTTAGATTCACCGTTTTATGTTCAAAAGGAACGTATGTCAGAACCTTAGCAGTTGATATTGGAAAGAAACTAGGATTTCCAGCTCATATGTCACATCTCATTCGCATAGGATCAGGTGATTTTACACTAGATGAGTGCATCACCCTTGATGAGCTGCGAGATATAAGCGAAGAAGGCACAGTAGATGAGCACCTTGTCTCGATCGAGCGTGCGCTCAATCATTTGCCGAAATGGGAGATAAATGATACATTAGCAAGTAAAGTGGAAAACGGTGCAGTCCTGCCCATGCCTGATGAATTCGCTCATTTCGCAGAGGAAGATCGTGTCGCTGTCTTTGCTCCTTCAGGTCGGTGTATGGCGATATATATGAAGCACCCGACCAAACAGAATCTGATGAAGCCGGCGAAGATCTTATCTCAGGACAAGCAATCTTAAAGAAAAGGTGACCATCTCGTGAAGACTATACATATTTCACACCCACATACAACACACCCACATACATTGAATCAAAAGGATCAAGACCCGTCTGTTATGGCTTTAGGGTATTTTGACGGTGTTCACCTCGGACATCAAAAAGTGATTGACGCAGCAAAAAGCATTGCGAGAAAAGAAGGATTGGCTTTAGCGGTCATGACCTTTCATCCGCACCCATCACATGTTTTGCAAAAAGCACGTGAACCCAAGGACTTAATTACACCGCTTGAGGATAAAATTGATTTCATCGAACAACTGGGCGCTGACTATTTATACATTGTGCAGTTCAGCGAAAGCTTTGCAGCGCTATCTCCTCAAGAGTTTGTCGATCAATATTTAGATGAGCTGAATGTGAAGCACGCAGTAGCTGGTTTTGATTTTACGTTTGGCCGTTTTGGTGCAGGTACAATGGAAACCTTCGATGAGTACGGAAAAGGGCGTATCACGGCCACCATCGTTCCTAAGTTGTCCAATCAAGACCGAAAAGTCAGCTCAACTCTCATACGCTCTGCATTGAAAAATGGGGATGTTGAATATGTGAGTGAGCTTTTAGGAAAACCGTATCAGCTGCGCGGTATTGTCATTCATGGTGATAAACGAGGACGGACGATCGGCTTTCCGACTGCGAATGTCGGTTTATCTGCTGAGTATATCATTCCGCCAACAGGGGTTTATGCAGTAAAAGCAGAAGTGAAAGGTAAAGTGTATGACGGTGTTTGTAATGTTGGCTATAAACCAACCTTTTATGAAAAACGTCCTGATCAACCTGCCATTGAAGTAAACCTCTTTGGTTTTAACGAAGAAATATATGGTGAACCGATTAAATTACAGTGGTTCAAGCGCATTCGCAGTGAGCAAAAATTTAACGGAATCCAGGAGTTAACGGCTCAAATCAGTCAAGATAAAGAAGAAGCGATTCAGTTTTTTCAACATCAGCGAAAGCAAACAAAAAATTCATAGAAAAACTGCTCTACCATTTGCAAATTCAGCATATTTTTAGTATGATTATTCCTGTAGCTTTAAAACCACTTACTTGGCAGGCCGACTTCACCGACGGTTGCGAGGTAGATGGGGCTAACATGATTTGGAGGTGAAACAGGATGGCTATTACTCAAGAGCGTAAAACTCAATTAATTAGTGAGTTCAAAACACACGAATCTGATACTGGATCTCCAGAAGTTCAGATCGCTGTCCTAACAGAATCAATTAACAACTTGAACGAGCATTTACGTACTCATAAGAAAGATCACCACTCACGTCGCGGTCTTTTGAAAATGGTAGGTAGACGTCGTAATCTTCTTACGTATCTACGTAATAAAGACGTAACTCGTTACCGTGAGTTAATTAACAAACTAGGCTTACGTCGATAATCGTAAAAAGCGGGAGGATTCCCGCTTTTTTATCGTATAATCACTAATATTTTATGGTTAAAATGTTGAAAGAATGGCAAAAACCCTTCTACATACACCTTTCACATTGATATGTGAAAATCATTTTGTTCATAATAAGAATTAACTAAAATTTCAAGATAAGAGAGGAGTTTTTCTCAGAATGGGACAAGAGAAACATGTCTTCACCATAGACTGGGCTGGACGTCAACTGACAGTTGAAACTGGCCAGCTTGCAAAGCAAGCAAACGGAGCGGTCCTCGTACGCTACGGAGATACAGCTGTGCTTAGCTCAGCAACAGCTTCTAAAGAACCAAAACCACTTGATTTCTTCCCGCTCACTGTGAACTACGAAGAAAGATTATACGCAGTAGGTAAAATTCCTGGTGGCTTCATTAAAAGAGAAGGCCGTCCAAGTGAAAAAGCGATCCTTGCGAGCCGCTTAATTGATAGACCAATCCGTCCATTATTTGCTGATGGATTTAGAAACGAAGTACAAGTTATTAGTATCGTCATGAGCGTGGATCAAGATTGTTCATCTGAAATGGCTGCAATGTTTGGCTCATCTTTAGCATTATGTGTGTCTGACATTCCATTTGAGGGACCAATCGCCGGCGTTACAGTAGGACGAGTTGATGGAAAGTTTATCATCAATCCAAATGTAGAACAGCTTGAACAAAGTGACATCAACCTTGTAGTCGCTGGAACAAAAGATGCGATCAACATGGTCGAAGCTGGTGCTGATGAAGTACCAGAAGAAACAATGCTTGAAGCTATCATGTATGGTCACCAAGAGATCAAACGTTTAATCGAATTCCAAGAGGAAATTGTCAAAGCAGTTGGTAAAGCAAAAATCGATATTCCTCTATATGAAGTAGATCAAACGTTAGCAGACGAAGTAAAAGCACTTGCTGAAACAGACCTGCTGAAAGCGATTCAAGTACATGAGAAGCATGCACGTGAAGATGCAATCAGTGCAGTGAAAAAAGCTGTGGTTGAGAAATTTGCAGAAGAAGATCGCGACGAAGCGACAATTAAACAAGCGAAAGACGTATTAAACAAGCTTGTCAAAAATGAAGTTCGTCGTCTGATCACTGAAGAGAAAGTACGTCCAGATGGACGTGGTGTAGATCAAATCCGTCCACTTTCTTCAGAAGTAGGACTTCTACCAAGAACGCACGGTTCAGGTCTATTTACAAGAGGACAAACACAGGCGCTCAGTATTTGTACATTAGGTGCACTTGGCGATGTGCAAATTCTTGACGGTCTAGGCGTTGAAGAATCAAAACGCTTCATGCACCATTACAACTTCCCTCAATTCAGTGTTGGTGAGACAGGTCCAATGCGTGGCCCAGGCCGCCGTGAAATCGGACATGGAGCGCTAGGTGAACGGGCATTAGAACCAGTGATCCCATCTGAAAAAGATTTCCCTTATACGGTTCGCCTTGTGTCTGAGGTACTAGAATCAAACGGATCTACTTCACAAGCAAGTATTTGTGCAAGCACACTTGCGATGATGGATGCGGGTGTTCCAATTAAAGCACCAGTTGCAGGGATTGCAATGGGACTTGTGAAATCCGGTGAATACTACACAGTGCTGACAGACATTCAAGGAATGGAAGATGCACTTGGTGATATGGACTTTAAAGTTGCAGGTACATCAAAAGGTGTAACAGCACTTCAAATGGATATCAAAATCGATGGTCTATCAAAAGACATCTTGGAAGAAGCGCTCCAACAAGCGAAAAAAGGAAGAATGGAAATCTTAGATAGCATGCTGTCAACGATTCCTGCTTCTAGAGGAGAATTGTCTCGTTATGCACCAAAAATCTTAACGATGAAAATCAATCCTGATAAAATTCGCGATGTCATTGGACCAAGCGGTAAACAAATCAATAAAATCATCGAAGATACTGGTGTGAAAATCGATATTGAACAAGATGGTACAATCTTTATCTCTTCTACAGAAGAAGACATGAACCAAAAAGCGAAGAAAATCATTGAAGATCTTGTGAGAGAAGTTGAAGTAGGACAACTTTACTTAGGTAAAGTAAAACGCATTGAAAAATTCGGTGCTTTCCTTGAAATCTTCAGCGGCAAAGATGGACTTGTTCATATTTCTGAGCTTGCGCTTGATCGTGTAGGCAAAGTAGAAGATGTCGTGAAGATTGGCGATGAATTACTTGTCAAAGTCACTGAAATCGATAAACAAGGCCGTGTGAACCTTTCTCGCAAAGCTGTTTTACGTGAAGAAAAGGAAAAAGAAGAAAAACAGTCTTAATGAAATATGTTAGAAGCCAGGTATCCGTACCAGGCTTCTTTCTTTTCTTGCGCTAACAATAGTTCTAGCTTGTTTCTCCCCATCATAATTTGTGGTAAAGGGGAGGGACAACCATTGAAAAAAACGTTACCATTCATTGTGTTTGTATTTTTACTGCTCGTGTCATATCAAACGATGAAGCAGCCGGCTGCTGTTACATATATTGAATCAATGAAAGAGCATGCTGAGGTTGCATCTGTTTCAAAAGATATTTTATATCAAGAGATTGAATCGAAGTCTTCTGACTATGAAGTGAAGGCGCAAAATGCTAAGATTGATAAAGTGTGGAAAAAGATGCCTGGTCTAAATGGACAGACGGTCAATATCGATGCCTCTTATGAAAAAATGAAAAAACAAGGGTCATTTGATGAAAAGCTGCTTGTTTTCAATGAAACAAAACCTTCTATTCATTTACATGAACTTGGTGCTGAACCCATTTACAAGGGACATCCAGATAAAAAAATGAATGCTTTCCTCATCAACGTGGCTTGGGGTGACGAGCATTTAATCAAGATGTTAAAGACACTGGAAAAGCATCAGGTCAAGGCGACCTTTTTCTTAGAGGGCAAATGGGTGAAAAAAAGCACGGATCTTGCTAAAAAGATCGTGGCAGATGGTCATGAAATTGGAAACCATTCATACAATCACCCAGATATGCGCACACTGACAAGAGAACGAGCATTAGAGCAGATTACCAAAACAAATCGTCAAATTGAAGAATCCCTTGGAAAAAAACCGAAGTGGTTCGCCCCTCCAAGCGGTAGCTTTAAAGAAGAAACAGTGAAGCTTGCCGCAGAAGAAGGAATGGAAACCATTATGTGGACGGTAGACACCATTGACTGGCAAAAACCGTCACCAAACGTACTACAAAAACGGGTGCTTGGAAAAATTCACAATGGGGCGATGATATTAATGCATCCAACAGATTCGACGGCGAAAAGTCTTGACGCACTTATCACTCAAATCAAGGAAAGAGGATATGAATTAGGAACGGTTTCTGACCTCCTAAGTGAAAAAAGACATCCGTGATCCGATCTGTTTGTTGAATAGGAGGAGCAAAACTTGGTCAAAACGTATACATGCCAAAACGGAGTAAGAATTGTACTTGAAAACAATCCCACTGTAAGATCTGTCGCAATTGGCGTCTGGATTGGAACGGGTTCTAGACATGAGACACCAGAAATTAATGGGATATCACACTTTCTAGAGCATATGTTCTTTAAAGGGACAAAGACGAGATCTGCACGTGATATCGCAGAATCCTTTGACCGCATCGGTGGTCAAGTAAATGCCTTTACGTCAAAAGAATACACTTGCTACTATGCAAAGGTGCTTGATTCACATGCCGGCTACGCCCTCGATGTATTAAGCGACATGTTCTTCCACTCTGCTTTTGATGAAGAAGAGCTGAAAAAAGAAAAAAATGTAGTATATGAAGAAATCAAAATGTATGAGGATACACCTGATGATATCGTTCACGATCTGTTGAGCAAAGCGATTTATGGTGATCATTCTTTAGGGTTCCCGATTTTAGGAACAGAAGAAACACTTTCTACCTTTAACGGTGACTCTCTTAGAGCTTATATGGATGAATTCTACACGCCGGACCGCGTCGTTATCTCTGTTGCAGGGAATGTGGATGACACATTCATTAGTGAAGTTGAAAAGTTGTTCGGTTCGTATGAAACGAAAGGAAAAAAACAGCCTGTAGAAGCGCCGCAATTTTACTATGACAAGCTCACACGCAAAAAGGAAACAGAGCAAGCGCATCTATGCATGGGCTTTAATGGCCTCCCAGCTGGAGACAAAGGCATCTATGACTTAATCGTCTTAAATAATGTTCTTGGCGGAAGCATGAGCAGCCGCTTGTTCCAGGATGTAAGAGAAGACAAAGGACTCGCCTATTCTGTTTTCAGCTATCACAGTTCATTTGCAGATAACGGCATGCTGACGATTTATGGCGGGACTGGAGCGAAGCAGTTAAACCTGCTCTCTGAAACCATCTTACAAACGCTAGACGTCTTAAAGCGTGAGGGAATCACGCAAAAAGAGCTTGAAAACTCTAAGGAACAAATGAAAGGGAACCTAATGCTCAGTCTTGAAAGCACAAACAGTAAGATGAGCCGAAACGGTAAAAATGAACTGCTCCTTGGCAAACATCGTACACTTGATGAAATTATTGAAGAAATCAATAAAGTCACATTAGACGGTGTGAATAACTTATCAAAACGAATCTTTACTGAGGATTATGCGCTCTCGCTTATTAGTCCTACGGGTGATCAGCCATCATAATGTAAACAACACGGCAGGCTTCTTATGAGGTCTGCCGTTTATTGTATATCAAGTAGAAAGGGGCACTACTTACATGGAACGAGAAAAACTGAAACTCCTCTCTCCGCTTCTGACACAAGCCATCTCCTTTCAACCGATGACATCTGGATTATCTGGAAACCGTACTTACCTCGTCACAACATCTTCAAGTGAAAAGCTGGTGCTCAAGCTATCAAATCTCAAAACGTATGCTAATTTTAAAAGAAAAGCGTCAGTTCAGCAAAAGTTTAAAAATCGAGGGCTTCTATGTTCTGAAGTCATGGAGGTTGGAATGAATACTGAACTTAACTGTACCTATCGTATTTTCTCTTTTATTGAAGGAGAGAACGCTAGAGCATCCATCCGTCTGCTTACAAATGAAGAGCAGTATGAAATCGGAAGACGGGCAGGCAGAGAGCTGAATTTCATGCATACATGTCCCGCACCTGCTCATGTCGCGCCATGGGATGAGAGAGTCATGGCGAAACATGAACGGTATGTACATGCCTATCAATCAAGTGGAGTGACCATTACGAAAGAGCAATTCGTATTAGATTTTATCAAATCACATGCTGATGCGGTAAAGGCGAGACCTAATCAATTCCAGCATGATGATTTTCATTTGGGGAATATCATCATACAAGAAGGTAAGTATGCCGGCGTCATTGATTTTGATCAATCTGACTGGGGTGATCCGG
Organism: Bacillus sp. FSL K6-1145; assembly: GCF_038003425.1. Taxonomy (NCBI): domain Bacteria; kingdom Bacillati; phylum Bacillota; class Bacilli; order Caryophanales; family Bacillaceae; genus Bacillus; species Bacillus sp. FSL K6-1145. The sequence continues at coordinate 1,626,797 of NZ_JBBOPC010000001.1, forward strand.
TTCATGATTTTTATAAATTGTCCTTATTTAGCCGAGAAAATAGTATTCCGTTTTCAGCAGGGCAACTGGATCACTATGTAAATACGCAGGCCACAGACGATTTTTGGCTTCTTTTTTCTATCTATACAGCAATGAGCTGCTTTTCTTCTATTGTTTGGACGCTTTCTTATGACACTGAACATGTAAAAGGTATGGTGAACCGAGTGGAGAGAATGCTGGCAGACCATGATCACTTTCATCAACTGAAACCAGCTTGGTATTCAAATTGGCACCATGCATAACTTGCAAAAGCGGGACGGTCTATTTCTTCTTGTGGCTGCATATATGATACGGAAGGGAAGTGATGCGATTTTGAGGCTAAGCGAGCTGTCAGGAAAAGAGATCGTTGATATCAAAAGAGCGGAGCGGCTTGGCGTGCTTGGACAAACCGACCTTGAAATCAATGAACAGGACGGTCAAATCACAGCACTCATCATACCTTCCGTGAAGTGGTTTGGCTTTCGAAAGCAAGGAAATGATATCCGCGTCCCGTGGAATCACATTCAAAAAATAGGATCAGATATGATCATTCTCGATGTGCCTGAAGCACTTCAGCCGCCCGGGGAAAAAGAGCATCCATCATAAATGGGTGCTCTTTTTCTTTTCTCTCTTCGATTTGTTCACAGGCTGAATCCTCTCCTCATATGCTAAAAGGGAGATTCAGAAAATATTACAGACTTTTTTAAATAAAGAAGGTGAACGGTCAGTATGTTGAGCGGTTTAACGGTTGCGGTGATCGGGGGAGATGCAAGGCAGCTTGAAATTATTCGCAAGCTGTCACAGCAGCATGCCAAAGTGTTTTTGGTTGGATTTGATCAGCTGGATCACGGATTTATTGGGGCTGAAAAGCTAAAAATGTCAGAACTTCCATTCGAACAGGTAGACAGTATGATCCTGCCAGTATCAGGGGCAACGGATGAAGGTGTTGTCGCGACAGTTTTCTCAAATGAACAGGTGTTACTAGAAGCAACATATTTAGAAAGAACCCCTGCCCATTGTACCCTGTACTCAGGTATTTCTAATACGTACTTAGACAATCTGGCAAAGCAGGTGAACCGAAAACTTGTGAAGCTGTTTGAGCGAGATGATATTGCCATATATAACTCTATTCCAACAGTTGAAGGGATTATCATGATGGCCATTCAGCAAACGGATTATACGATTCATGGATCACGTGTCGCTGTTCTTGGGCTCGGAAGAACAGGACTCACCATTGCCCGCACATTTCGGGCACTCGGTGCCGATGTAAAAGTAGGGGCAGCAGATACAGCGCATTTAGCGCGGGCATTTGAAATGGGACTCGATCCATTTTCAATGGACCGGTTAAAAGAAGAAGTAACAGATGTAGATATCATCATCAATACCATTCCAAGCCTTGTATTAGATTCATCTGTCATCGTCAGCATGACACCAAAGACACTCATTTTGGATATCGCCTCCCGCCCAGGAGGAACAGACTTTGACTTTGCACAAAAACACGGGGTGAAGGCGCTTCTTGCACCAGGACTCCCGGGGATTGTCGCACCAAAGACAGCAGGGCAAATCATTGCAAAAGTGCTTTCTGGGCTCTTATGTGAACTTGCAGAGGAAAAAAGGGGGATGGAATCATGACAACATTAAAAGGGAAAAGAATCGGCTTTGGCTTAACTGGTTCCCACTGTACGTACGAAGCTGTTTATCCGCAGATCGAAGCACTTGTAAAAGAAGGAGCAGAAGTGCGTCCAGTGGTGTCATATACGGTCCAGAACACGAATACAAGATTCGGAGATGGGGCGGACTGGATTGAGCGGATCGAGAAGCTGACTGGCTTTAAGGCGATTGACTCAATCGTGAAAGCAGAGCCGCTCGGACCTAAGCTGCCACTTGATTGTATGGTCATTGCTCCATTAACAGGGAACTCGATGGCGAAATTCGCAAATGCCATGACAGACAGCCCTGTTTTAATGGCGGCAAAAGCAACCATTCGAAATCATCGTCCTGTCGTTTTAGGAATTTCAACAAATGATGCGCTAGGCTTAAATGGTACAAATCTGATGAGGCTGATGTCGACAAAAAATATTTTCTTTATTCCATTTGGCCAGGATGATCCATTTAAAAAACCGACCTCCATGGTCGCGAACATGGATTTGCTTTCTCAAACAGTAGAAGAGGCACTTCAGCATAGACAAATTCAGCCAATTTTAATTGGACCAAGCGAATAATAGATTCACTAGAAAATCATGAAAGATTCAAAAAAGATGCTTCAAGCCTTGCTTTTCTATGGTAAAATAAAATGTAAAAAGTCATAGGATGGCCATCCGAAAGAAAAGAATCATGGATGGGTCGGAAGGAGTTTTACTGATGGGAAGAGGATTGCATGTAGCTGTAGTTGGAGCGACTGGAGCTGTCGGTCAACAAATGTTAAAAACACTAGCTGACAGAGATTTTGAAATGGATACACTGACTCTACTATCCTCAAAACGTTCTGCTGGAACAAAAGTGACATTCAGAGGTCAAGAGTATACTGTACAGGAAGCAACACCTGAAAGCTTTGAAGGAGTAAGTATTGCATTATTCAGTGCTGGAGGAAATGTTTCCAAGGCGCTAGCTCCTGAAGCAGTCAAACGAGGTGCGATTGTTGTAGACAACACAAGTGCTTTCCGTATGGACGAAAACATCCCTCTTGTCGTACCAGAGGTAAACGAAAAAGACTTGCATGACCATAAAGGAATCATTGCAAACCCTAACTGTTCAACGATTCAAATGGTAGCGGCATTAGAACCGCTTCGTCAGGCGTATGGCATGAAAAAAGTCATCGTGTCCACTTACCAAGCCGTATCAGGTGCAGGACATGAAGCCATTGACGAGCTATATAGCCAATCACAAGCCATTTTAAATAAAGAAGATGTGAAGCCGGAAGTCATGCCTTATCAAATTGCATTTAATGCGATTCCGCAAATTGATAAATTCCAAGACAATGGCTATACATTTGAAGAAATGAAAATGATCAACGAAACGAAAAAAATCATGCATATGCCAGAGCTGGAAGTAGCGGCAACATGTGTGAGACTTCCAATTGAAACAGGACATTCAGAATCTGTTTACGTCGAACTAGAATCAAACGACGCAACAGTTGAAGACGTCAAGTCCATTCTAAAAGATGCTCCAGGCATTACACTGCAAGATGATCCGTCTCAGCAAATTTATCCAATGCCTGCAGATGCTGTTGGGAAAAACGACGTATTTGTCGGCCGCATTCGGAAAGATTTGGACCGTCCAAACGGGTTCCATATGTGGATTGTATCTGATAACCTGCTAAAAGGCGCTGCATGGAACTCCGTTCAAATTGCAGAAAGCTTAAAAGCATTAAAATTAGTTTAACATTCAATGGATGATGAGGACGAACAGAAGAGAGTTAGGCATCTTTCGCCTGCTCTCTTCTGTTACGTCAGAATGAACTTGGAGTGAAAACAGTGAAAATAATTGTCCAAAAATTTGGCGGTACATCTGTCAAAGATGATCAAGGTAGACAAAGGGCACTTGCACATATCTTATCGGCAAAAGAGAAAGGCTATAAATCTGTTGTCGTCGTTTCCGCAATGGGACGAAAAGGCGATCCTTATGCGACAGATACGCTGCTTGGTCTGCTTTACGGCAGCGCGCAGCATATGACAAATCGAGAAAAAGACTTGCTCGTTTCCTGCGGAGAGAATATTTCAGCTGTTGTGTTTTCAAGCATGCTGAATGAAAACGGGCTAAAAGCTGTAGCGATGACAGGCGCACAGGCTGGCTTTGTGACAGATAAGGAACATACGAGTGCGAAAATTATTGATATGAAGTGCGAACGTCTCGAGGCGGCACTATCTGAACATGATGTTGTCGTTGTTGCTGGGTTCCAAGGAGCCGCGAAAAATGGAGACGTGACCACAATTGGACGAGGCGGCAGTGATACGTCCGCAGCTGCTTTAGGTGCCGCATTACAGGCAGATTTTATTGATATTTTTACAGATGTAGAAGGCGTCATGACGGCAGATCCCCGCATTGTTGAAAATGCAAAGCCGCTCAGAGTCGTGACATATACAGAAATTTGCAACCTTGCATATCAAGGAGCAAAAGTCATTCACCCGAGAGCTGTCGAAATTGCGATGCAAGCAAAAGTACCAATGAGGGTCCGTTCAACATACTCTGATGAAGAGGGCACACTCGTCACGTCACACTACTCAGATAAAATGAGCCATGATGTGTACGACCGCCTCATTACGGGTATTGCACATGTCAATGATGTGACGCAAATCAAAGTCCCGGCAAAAGAAGGGCAATACAGCGTCCAAACTGAGGTCTTTAAAGCAATGGCTAATGCACAAATCAGTGTCGATTTCTTCAATATTACACCGAGTGAGATTGTGTATACCGTGACAGGTGCAATGACTGAAAAGGCAACCTCGATCCTAAAAGATCTTGGTTATACGCCAATTGTCACAACAAATTGTGCGAAAGTATCAGCTGTTGGCGCAGGCATCATGGGTGTACCAGGTGTCACATCAAAAATTGTATCGGCTCTATCCGAGCAAAACATTCCGATTTTACAATCGGCTGACAGCCATACGACCATTTGGGTGCTAGTGAACGAAGAAAACATGAGAGCGGCTGTCAATGCCCTGCACGAAGTGTTTGAACTTTCAAGATAAATGTGATTGAATCATGATGAGGTGAAAAAAATGAATTTCGGAAATATCGCAACAGCTATGATTACACCTTTTGATAAAAAGGGCAACATTGATTTCCAAAAGCTATCAATTCTCATTGATTACTTGTTAAAAAACGGCAGTGACTCATTAGTCGTTGCAGGGACAACAGGCGAATCGCCAACTTTATCGACTGAGGAAAAAGTCGCTCTTTTTCAGCAATCGGTAAAATTAGCAAATGGTCGTTGTAAAATCATTGCAGGAACAGGCAGTAATAATACAAATGCGTCTATCAAACTAACGAAAAAAGCAGAAGAAGCGGGCGTTGATGCAGTGATGCTTGTCGTACCTTACTACAACAAGCCATCACAGGAAGGCATGTATGCACACTTTAAAGCCATTGCCGAGTCTACATCTCTTCCTGTCATGCTTTACAATGTACCAGGGAGAACGGCTGCGTCATTAGCCCCAGAAACAACCATTAAGCTTGCGCAAATACCTAACATTGTCGCAATCAAAGAAGCAAGTGGTGATCTTGATGCCATGACAAAAATTATTGCAGAAACACCAGAAGATTTCGATGTCTATTCAGGTGACGACAGCTTAACACTTCCAGCTGTATCTGTTGGTGCAAAAGGAGTAGTCTCTGTGGCGTCTCATATCGTAGGGCTTGATATGCAGCAAATGCTGAAAAGCTATGCTTCAGGTCAAACGGCCAATGCCGCATTGATCCATCAAAAGCTGCTTCCAATCATGAAACAGCTATTCTCAGCGCCAAATCCAACGCCTGTCAAAACAGCTCTTCAGCTGAAAGGACTAGATGTCGGATCGGTTCGTCTTCCGCTTCTACCTTTGTCAGAAGAAGAGAGACTGGATTTAAGCAGCGTCTTAAACAGCTGATCAAAACAAAAGATTTCGTAAGCGGTCATTCTCAGATGTCCCTGAGTATGACCGTTTTTTATACATAAACACTTTCTTAAAATGTGACTTCATCTTGTTTTCTAAAATTAGATTCAGTTATAATAGCATTAAGCGATGATGGACGGGCTTGAGACTAGGAGGATAAGAATTTTGAAAAAGAAAAATACAGAGAACGTAAGAATTATTGCACTTGGAGGCGTTGGAGAAATCGGGAAAAACTTATATGTCATTGAAATTGATTCGGACATATATGTGGTAGATGCAGGCTTGATGCATCCAGAAAACGAAATGCTAGGCATTGACGTTGTCATTCCTGATATCTCTTATTTAACAGAACGTGCTGATCGGGTGAAAGCAATTTTTCTTACCCACGGACATGATGAAGCAATCGGAGGCGTATTCCATTGCTTAAGCAAATTGTCTGTACCAGTTTACGGAACGAAGCTGACCCTTGCGTTACTTCGAGAAAAATTAAAACAGTATGGCTTCAATCAAAAAGCTGATTTGCGTGAGGTACATGCAAAATCAGTCATTACGTTTGAAACAACAAAGGTATCATTTTTTAGAACGAATCACAGCATCCCTGATTCAGTTGGGATCAGCTTCAAAACCTCTCTTGGTTCAATCGTATGCACAGGTGATTTTAAATTTGATCAAACCCCAGCGCTTAACCAAGCCTGTGACATCGGAGAGATTGCGAAAATTGGAAACAATGGCGTTTTAGCACTTCTTTCAGACAGTGCCAATGCTGAAAAACCAGGCTATACACCTTCTGAGGCGCTCGTCCAAGACGAAATCTCAAATGCGATGTACAATGCTGAAAATCGTGTCATTGTGGCTGTATCTTCATCTAACATTAACCGAGTGCAGCAGATCATTAATGCAACAAATCAAAATGGCCGTAAGCTTGCCGTAGCAGGAAAGAATATGATGACGACTCTTCAGCTGGCGATCAAACTTGGTTATGTCACAGCAGACGAAGAATTATTTGTACCAGTTCAAGAAGTGAAGAAAATGGCGAAAAACGATGTGGTCGTCCTGACAGCTGGAAGCCACGGAGAGCCTTTAGCTGCGTTAACAAAAATGGCGAAACAAAATCACAAACAGCTTCATATTGAAAAAGATGACACGGTTGTGATTGCATCTACACCTCTTCCTGGACAAGAACTTACCTATTCAAAAACAGTGGATTTCCTTACAAGAAGCGGCGCACAAGTCATTTTTGCACAAAAACGTGTGCATGTTTCTGGACATGGCTGCCAAGAAGAGTTAAAGCTCATGCTGAACTTACTAAAGCCGAAGTATTTAATTCCGGTGAATGGCGAATATCGTATGCAAAAAGCACATTCTCGTGTTGCTGAAGAAGTGGGAATGAAACGAAGTGACATTTTCTTGATTGATAAAGGGGATGTTGTGGAGTTTAGAGGACAGAACGTCAAGATTGGTGAAAAAGTTCACCAAGGCAATATTTTGATCGATGGTCTTGGCGTTGGTGATATCGGGAACATTGTGTTACGCGATAGACGCCTATTGTCTCAAGATGGTATCTTAATTGTCGTCATTACGCTCGATAAACAAAAGAAACAATTAATTTCTGGACCTGAAATCATCACAAGAGGATTTGTGTATGTCAGAGAATCTGAAGAGCTGATTGTGAAAGCGACAGAAATGGTCAAAGGGATTGTCAAAGAGCAAACGGAAAACTCAATTGTTGAATGGTCAACATTGAAACAATCCATGCGTGACGTACTCAATCAATTCCTATATGAAAAAACAAAACGTAAGCCGATGATCATTCCAATTATTATGGAAGTATAATGAGAAAGCCCAAGGAGCATAAGCTCTTTGGGCTTTTTTGATGTGGTGCGAGGAATGCGGATTGAATATGGCCTTCTTGTTCATAATAGGAGGAGAGTTTGAGGAAAGGATGGAGACAAATGGACGAAAAAAATGAACAGCAGCCTGAGCGAAAGCCAGAAGAAAAAGACAGCATTATGAGCAAAATACAGCAGCTTGGTGAAACAGCCATACCACAGCTGCCGCAAGATACAAATATCCATTGCCTCACCATTATTGGACAAATTGAAGGGCACATGCAGCTTCCACCACAAAATAAAACAACCAAATACGAGCATGTCATACCGCAAATCGTAGCAGTAGAGCAAAACCCAAAGATTGAAGGGCTTTTGATCATCTTAAATACAGTAGGCGGCGATGTTGAAGCGGGACTAGCGATTGCAGAAATGCTTGCGTCTTTATCAAAACCGACTGTATCGATTGTACTTGGCGGCGGCCACTCCATTGGTGTCCCGATTGCTGTATCGTGTGACTATTCCTATATTGCGGAAACAGCCACGATGACCATTCATCCTGTGCGTTTAACTGGTCTTGTGATCGGTGTCCCGCAAACCTTTGAATACTTAGATAAAATGCAGGAAAGAGTCATTAACTTTGTGACAAGCCACTCCAATATTACAGAAGAGAAGTTCAAAGAGCTCATGTTCTCAAAAGGCAATTTGACAAGAGACATTGGAACAAATGTTGTTGGTCATGAAGCGGCAGAATACGGTCTCATGAATGAAGTAGGCGGTGTAGGACAAGCGATTAAAAAGTTGAACGAGCTGATTGGAGAAAGGGCATCTCAAAACGAGGGGCTGATCCAATGATTTTATACACACCTATGCCATATGAAGCCATTTACGCAGAGGAACAAGGAGACCGCAAACTTCAGCAGGTAAACATCCAAGGCGTGCCAGTTATGGTTGAAATGAAAGAGGATGAAGCAGAAATCGTTCAAGTCATGAGCACCAATCCAATGGATTTTCTGAATCAAGAGCTTGCACCAGGCAAGCGATTGAAGTTACAATTAGGCTCCAATCAAACCGACTCATATGAATGATTCTATGCTATAATAAAGGGAAAACTTACAACAAGATGCAGCCAAAACCAGGCTGCTTTCTTTCTGATCTTTCGGTAGGTTATATTTTCTTTCGTAGTAAGGTGATGAGTATGGCTAAAAAGAGAAAACGGAAAACGAGAAAAAAACAAAATAAACAGCTAAAACTGAAATATGAATTAAATGGGTTAGTCTGTATTGCCATAGCGATCATCGCCATTTTACAGCTAGGCGTCGTTGGACAAACCTTCGTACATTTATTCCGATTCTTTGCAGGTGAATGGTTCATTCTCTGCCTTATCGGATTATTTCTTTTTGGCGTGACCATCTTCTGGAAAAAACAAATCCCAGATATGTTGACAAGAAGAAAAGCAGGGCTATACTGCATCATTGCGAGTATCTTGCTTTTGTCTCATGTGAAGCTCTTTCAGCACCTTTCATCTGCGGGTGCGATAGGCTCTCAAAGTGTGATCAGAAATACATTTGAGCTTTTCTTGATGGACATGAAAGGTGAGACGGGGTCGCCTGATTTAGGAGGCGGCATGATCGGTGCCGTATTATTTGCTGCTTCTTATTTCTTATTTGCACAAGCAGGCTCTCAAATCATGGCAATCGTTCTGATGCTGATTGGAATTGTGTTGATTACAAATCGATCTCTTCAAGAAATGGTGAAAAAAGTGACGCTGCCTGTCTCGCAATTTATGGTGAAGCAGTGGAAAGCGTTTGTTGAAGATATGAAAGGAATCAGGCAGGCGAAAAAGAGCGCGCCCTCTCAGAAAACGGCCCAAAAGAAAAAACGGTCTCGTATTCAAGAAGAGGACGAAGATGATCAGATCATAATGGAAGAGGAAGCGCCAGTGCCTGACAATAGTCAGCCGATTATCTCAAGCTTTGCTGACAGAGATGACATTCTCACCCCGCTCGTTCAAAAAGAGCAGGCGGCAAAAGAGACTTCGCCTCTTCAAGAATCTGTGCAAAGTACGCCGGCTCCATCAGATTCAGCTGATGAACCAAAAGAGGCGCCGCCGATGACGTTTACGGAACTTGAAAACAAAGATTACGAATTGCCATCACTGGATATTTTGGCAGAGCCGCAGCACTCAGGACAGCAAACAGACAAGAAGAATATATATGAAAATGCAAGAAAGCTTGAAAAAACGTTTCAAAGCTTCGGCGTCAAAGCAAAAGTCACACAGGTTCACTTAGGACCGGCTGTTACCAAATATGAAGTCTATCCAGATGTCGGCGTGAAGGTAAGTAAAATCGTCAATCTAAGTGATGACTTAGCCCTTGCTCTCGCCGCAAAAGATATTCGGATTGAGGCGCCGATTCCTGGGAAATCAGCCATCGGTATTGAGGTTCCTAATGCAGAAATTGCGATGGTTTCTTTAAAAGAGGTATTAGAATCGAAGCAAAATGACCGTCCAAATGCGAAGCTGCTGATTGGACTAGGCCGCAATATTTCGGGTGAAGCCGTGCTCGCTGAAATGAACAAAATGCCGCATTTACTTGTAGCAGGATCGACAGGAAGCGGAAAAAGTGTGTGTATCAATGGCATTATCACAAGTATTCTCATGAGAGCGAAACCTCATGAAGTGAAAATGATGATGATTGATCCGAAAATGGTTGAACTAAATGTGTATAATGGCATTCCGCATCTGCTCGCTCCCGTTGTAACGGACCCTAAGAAAGCCTCACAGGCACTGAAAAAAGTCGTCAGTGAAATGGAACGCCGCTATGAATTATTTTCTCATACGGGGACAAGAAATATTGAAGGGTACAATGATTACATTAAACGAATGAATCAATCAGAAGAGGCGAAACAGCCAGAACTTCCTTATATTGTCGTCATTGTAGACGAGCTTGCAGATTTAATGATGGTCGCTTCCTCAGATGTGGAAGATTCTATTACAAGACTTTCGCAAATGGCTCGTGCAGCCGGGATTCATTTAATTATTGCCACACAAAGACCTTCTGTCGATGTCATTACAGGTGTCATTAAAGCCAACATCCCATCTCGCATCGCCTTTAGCGTGTCCTCGCAAACCGATTCAAGGACGATCCTTGATATGGGGGGCGCAGAAAAACTGCTCGGCAGAGGGGACATGCTGTTTTTACCAGTTGGGGCAAACAAACCGGTTCGTGTGCAGGGCGCCTTTTTATCAGATGAAGAAGTAGAGCATGTCGTTGACCATGTGATCACTCAGCAAAAAGCGCAATATCAAGAAGAAATGATTCCAACTGAAGAAACGCAGGATCAGCTTACAGCTGTGGATGACGATTTATATGATGAAGCAGTGGAACTCATCATCGGCATGCAGACGGCTTCTGTCTCTATGCTTCAAAGAAGATTCCGCATCGGCTATACCCGGGCCGCCCGCCTGATTGACGCAATGGAAGAGCGAGGCGTTGTCGGTCCTTATGAAGGAAGTAAACCGAGAGAAGTCCTGCTTTCAAAAGAACAATATGATGAGCTCTCTTCATAAATCGAAGAGAGCTTTCTAAAAAAGAAGTGAACGATAGTATGATTATGTTAACTGGAAGTCAGACTATTTATTTATTTGCAAAAACATGATATAGTTATGTTCAACTTATCTCGGAATAGAGATTTCTCATCTTATCATTTGCATTGATTAGACGGAGGGAAAACATGTCGACCAAAACAGACAATCGCCATTTATATTTGAAAGTGATTGACCGTATTAAAGAAGATATACAATCAGGCGTATATGCCGAAAAAGAAAAGCTGCCTTCTGAGTTTGAGCTCTCAAAGCTTTTAGGCGTGAGCAGAGCGACACTGCGTGAAGCCCTTCGTATATTAGAAGAAGAGAAATATTTAATTAGAAGGCATGGTGTGGGTACGTTCGTCAACACAAGACCACTCTTTTCAACAGGCATAGAACAGCTGGCAAGTGTCACGAAAATGATAGAGCAGGTCAATATGACGCCTGGTACCATTTTTTTATCCTCCCAAGAAGGGGAACCAACAGAGAATGATGTGATTCGTTTTCAGTGTGATGAATCTGATGAGATGTTTTCAATGGAGCGCGTTCGGACGGCAGATGGACAGCCCGTGGTTTACTGTTTAGATAAAATTCCGGTCAAGCATCTTCCCGCTTCTTTTACACATGAAGAAGAGTCTCTTTTTGAGCTGTTTGGAAGAGAACCACATAGCGGGATAAAATATGCAGTTGCTGACATTGAACCAATCGGCTACCACGATCAGGTTTCACCGATACTAGAATGTGACCCTGAAACAGCATTATTACTACTGAAACAAATGCACTATGATCAGGATGATCAGCCGGTCTTATACTCGCTTAATTATTTTCGAGCGGATAAATTCAGCTTTCATGTGATACGTAAACGATTTTAACGAGCAGTCGCTTTCATAAGCGGTTGCTTTTTGTTTGCCCATACATAATACCCGTAAAACTTGCCACACTAATACGTAACAGTATATAGAATTGGGTGAATGATGTTGGGCGAGAAAACAGTCAGTAAAAAGAATATTATTGCATTATCATCAGTGCCTTTAATCATGACACTTGGGAACTCGATGCTCATTCCCGTATTGCCACAGATAGAAAAGACACTTTCCATTACTTCCTTTCAAGTCTCCCTCATTATTACGGTATACTCCGTTGTCGCGATCTTATGTATTCCGATCGCCGGCTATTTATCAGATCGAATCGGGCGAAAAAAGGTACTCCTGCCGTGTCTGTTAATCGCAGGACTTGGAGGGGCTGTGGCAGCAGTTGCCTCAACGATCATGAAAGAACCGTACATGTGGATTCTATTTGGCAGGGTCCTTCAAGGTGTTGGCTCAGCCGGGGCAGCACCTGTCGTGATGCCGTTTATTGGAGATTTGTTTCATGATGATGAAGAAGTCAGTGCGGGACTAGGAGCCATTGAAACCTCTAACACAGCTGGAAAGGTATTGAGCCCAATTATTGGGGCGCTTTTGGCTTCATGGTTTTGGTTTGTGCCATTTTGGTTTATTCCGCTCTTCTCAATCATCAGCTTTCTCATGGTACTGTTCATGGTAGAATCCGCGAAAAAAGAGGAGGACCCACCTTCATTCAAAGAATTTTTAAAATCAACAAAGACCATATTTAAGCATGAGGGACGCTGGCTGTATGCCATTTTTGCAATTGGCGGTTTTATTATGTTTCTTCTTTTTGGTGTGCTTTTTTACTTATCTGATAACCTAGAGGCAGCTTATCAAATTAAGGGTGTCAAAAAAGGGCTCCTGCTTAGCATTCCGCTCCTTTTTCTATCCATCAGCTCATACGTTGCTGGGAAAACAATTGGAAAAGAAAAAGGGAAAATGAGAATCTTTTTAATCGTAGGCATGGTCTTGTTATCACTTTCCTATATGCTTTTATGGTGGAATCACAGCTTATATGTATTGTTTATCTGCTTAAGCATTGGCGGTGTTGGCATCGGTATTGTCCTGCCTGCACTTGATGCCCTGATCACAGAAGGAATTGAAAAAGAGCAGTGCGGAACCATTACGTCGTTTTACAGCAGTATGCGTTTTATCGGTGTCGCTTTAGGACCTCCGATTTACGCTTATCTCATGGATAAAGGGGACTCCATCGTTTTTATTCTCTCGACCATTTGCAGTCTTATTTCTCTATTTTTGGTCATCTTCTTCATCCAGCCAGATGAAGAAGATGAAAGTGAACAATTAAAAACGGTTTAATCTAGAAAAAAGACGGTATTTTGCCATCTTTTTTCTTTTTTATAAATTGACATGTAAAATTTTGATAGTTAAACTAATGTATAGTAATATCTTTTAAATTATTCCAAACGGGAGGTGTTCAAAAACATTCATTTTCTGTCCTTCTTTAGGCGGAAATTGAGTTCGCGTGGTGATGATGAATGTGTGTTTCTTCAACACGAAAAGACAATTGAATAGGTCATCCTGCCATTAGCACGTTGAAGGAGACGCAGTCAGCACTTCAGACACGCTCAAATATAGCAAATTGATTGATGAACTAGAAGGAGCTTGAAGCAGCTATGTTGCAAATAATTAAAGCAAGATGGATTGTATTAGTGGTGTGGATGATAACAGCTGTGATTCTGTTTATTACTGCGCCCAATTTAGAGGAATTAACAAGAGAAAAAGGGCAATTAAAGGTTCCGGAGGGGACACCAACAGCTGAGGCACTTCACTTATTGGATAAGCTCACAGATCAAAACGGGAAAAAAGATACGGGTGTCATTGTATTCTCCGAACAACATCTGTTCCCAAAGAAAGAGCAGGAATTAAAAAAGGCTTTATCTGCACTCATGACACATGCTCCAGACCTCCACGTTGACGGAATTACTTCGTATTTTCATGTAGATCCGGACATTCAAAGACAACTTTTATCAAAGGATAAAAGTACACTTCTTGTTCCATTCAAATTCGACCACTACGAAACAAAAGCTGTGAAGCTTAAAGAACAAATTGAGGAAGTTTTAAAGCCCTATCATGTCTCATATGAAATGACGGGACAAAAATTTGTGGATTCAGATGTCATTCAAAGCTCTCAACAAGGTCTGAAGAAAACTGAACTTATAACGATCATTTTTATTTTCTTTATTTTAATCATTGTTTTCAGATCGATTTTGGCACCTGTTGTTCCGCTCATTACGATCGGCATTTCTTATGCTGTCAGCCGGTGTATTGTGGCTTTTCTAGTAGAATATATGCAATTTCCTCTATCTAATTTTACTCAGATTTTTATGGTAGCGATTATGTTCGGTATAGGAACAGATTATTGTATTTTGCTGTTAAGCCGTTTTAAAGAAGAAATCGGTCAAGGTCGTGATGTCAAAGAGTCGATTATCATCACATATAAATGTGCAGGGAAAACGGTCCTTTTCAGTGGCTTAGCCGTGTTAGTCGGCTTCTCAAGCATTGGGTTTGCCAAATTTCAATTGTATCAATCAGCCGTTAGTGTTGCTGTTGGAGTTGGTATCCTGCTGATCGCCCTTGTCACCATCGTTCCCTTTTTTATGTCTGTTTTTGGAAAATCCCTTTTCTGGCCATCTAAAAGAGAAAACATTCGCCACCCGCAAAGTAAAATGTGGGAATGGGCTGGGCGTTTTTCATTTAAAAGGCCGCTGATCAGCCTAGGTTTAGTTGCACTCATTACGGTGCCTCCTATTCTGATGTACGACGGGACTCTTTCTTATAACAGCTTAAATGAGATTGGGACAAAGTATGAATCAGTGTCTGCATTTAATACGATATCAGAGCAATTTGGCTTTGGGGAAGCGCTGCCCCTGAATGTACTTGTTGAAAGTGACAATAAGTTAGATAACCAAGAAAAGATTGTCATAATTGAAAAACTGACCCGTAAATTAAATGACATTGACGAAGTAAAAACAGTTCGCAGTGTCACTCGGCCTGTTGGGGACGGGCTAAGTCAGCTTTACGTCACCTCTCAAGCAAAAGAGCTGGGCGGAGAATTAGGAAAAGGCCATGAAGGAATCGGAAAAATTTCAGATGGTTTGACCGAAACAAATCTTGCCCTTCTTAAACAAAAACCAAAAATTCAAGAATCCGCTAAAGGCATTGATCAGCTGATTGATGGAACAAAAGCGATCAAAAGCGGCATTGGAGAAGTAAGGGTGTCCCTGATCTCTTTAGAAGATGGGGTGAGGCGCAGTAAAGATGGCGTCGGAACCATTCGAAGTAAAATCAAAGAAGCAAAAAAGGAATTAGAGCAAGAATATCGAAGCAGTGAAGCGATGATTCAAGAGCTTAAACGAATGGTGAGTACGCTTGAACGTCATGCGAAATCAAATCAGCAGCTAATAACCACCATTAAAAAAGTAAAAAGTTCGTATGAAAATGTATCGTTTGAAGCACTTGAAAAACGGCTTCCAGAAGTAAAAGATATGGATGAATATAAAGAAATAAAGAAAGTATTCAAAGACACAAAAGGAATGCTTGATCAAGCAGGGGACCAAATGAGTCTGTATGAAGAGGAAGCCTCTGTCTTTAAAGAAAAGATCAAGAAAGCAGATTCAGTGATTCAAAGCCTATCAAGCAAGCAAAAAGAAGTAAAACGTCAAGTACAAGCGCTCATGGAAGGACTGGATCAAATTTATGCCGGTCTTGATCAAACAAATGAGGGTCAAAAACAATTGATTAAAGAAATGCCTAAAATTGAAGATGGCGCAGACCAGCTGACAGACGGTCAAAAAGCCATCAAAAAAGGATTTAGCCAGCTTTCATCAAAACTCACATTGTTAACAGATGGTTTAGATGAAAGTATTGAAGGGCTTGAGCAGGTCAAAAGCGGCTTCACAGAGGCGGACGGCTATTTAAAGCAGCTTCAGAAAGCGCCAGATGAAGAAATAACAGGCTGGTTTATTCCAGAAGAAGTGCTGAAACGCCCTGAATTTAAGCAAATCTTTCATACGTATATGTCTCCAGATCGTAAATTAACAACCTTTGAAGTTATTTTAAATGTGAATCCATACAGCAATGAAGCGATGAAAGGCGTTGCGAAAATTGAGGACACCCTTGATCAATATTTACCTGTCAGCGGGTTAAAGAATGCAAATTACGGTGTGTCTGGTATCTCAAGTTTAAATGTAGATTTAAAAGAAACATCTGACGGTGACTTTATTCGAACGGTCATTTTCATGCTAGTTGGCATCTTTATCATTTTAATTATATTATTACGGTCAATCGTCATGCCGATATACTTAACACTTTCACTCATTTTAACGTATTTTACATCCGTCGGTTTAACAGAATGGATCTTTAAAACATTTTTTGGCTACGACGGTCTCAGCTGGGCTGTCCCATTTTTCAGCTTTGTCATTCTTGTCACCCTTGGCATTGATTATTCGATCTTCTTAATGGATCGCTTTAATGAATGGAAGGGAGAGCATGTGCAAGCATCAATGATATCAGCGATGAGAAATATGGGTTCCGTCATTATTTCAGCAGTCGCGATATTAGCGGGGACCTTTGCCGCTATGCTGCCGTCCGGTGTATTATCACTTGTTGAAATTGCAACGGTCATACTCATTGGGCTTTTATTATATGCTTTTGTTGTATTACCGCTCTTCATCCCGGTCATGGTTCGTATTTTCGGTAAATGGAATTGGTGGCCTTTTAGAATGAAATAACGACCGGCGTCTCTGCTTATAGCAGAGGCGTTTTTATTTCCTATCCTTTCCTCTGATTGATATAATGTCTATTAAATGGCTGTTTTACGTATATATCAGCTATGTTCTAATACATAATAAATAGGATGAACAAAGGAGGTTTCTCATGACGTACTTACAAGAGAAGACACTAGACACACCTGGTCTTCATACTCATATTGTCAAAACAGAAAAATTTAAAACGGTCACAATCCTTTTTAAAATGCTTGCGCCTCTATCGAAAGATGACGTCACCATGCGTTCACTTTTCCCGCATGTGCTGTTAAGAGGAACAGAGAAAATGCCGAAAACAGGAGAATTGCGTGCTTATTTTGATGAGCTTTATGGTGCTACAATTTCGGCAGACATGGCGAAAAAAGGGGAGAATCACATCATTACCTTCCGCCTGGAAATGGCGAATGAGAAATATTTAAAGGATCAAACCCCTTTACTAGAAAAAGGGATTGCCTTACTATCTGATCTACTATTCCATCCGTATGTTGAAAATGGAGCGTTTAGTCAATTATATGTAGATCAAGAAAAACGTACTTTAAAACAGCGAATTCAAGCAGTGTATGATGATAAAATGCGTTACTCGAACTTAAGGCTTGTGCAGGAAATGTGCAAAGGTGAACCGTATGCACTGCACGTCAATGGAGAAATGGAAGATATCGAAACGATCACAGCTCATTCGCTGTTTGAAGCATATAAGCATGCGCTTCAAACAAATCAGCTTGATCTTTATGTTGTGGGAGATGTAGACGAACAAGACATCAGCCGAATGGTCTCTCAATACTTCAAAACAAGTGATAGAGAACTGGTTAAACAACACGCTGAATCAGCAAGCACGCAAAGAGAAGCAAAAGAAGTCATCGACGAAGAAGACGTGAAGCAAGGCAAACTGAATATCGGCTTTCGCACGCATACGACGATTGCAGATGACGATTATCCGGCTTTGCATTTGTTTAATGGCATATTCGGCGGCTTCTCACACTCGAAGCTATTCATCAATGTTCGGGAAAAAGCAAGTCTTGCGTACTACGCTGTGTCTAGACTTGAGAGCTTTAAAGGCTTGATGATGGTCATGTCAGGGATTGAAGTCGGCAACTATCAGCAGGCAGTAGACATCATTAAAGAACAATTTGAAGCGATGCAAAAAGGTGATTTTTCAGATGAAGCGATTGACCAAACAAAAGCTGTCGTCAAAAATCAGCTGCTTGAAACGATCGATACATCTTATGGGACAGCGGAATACCTGTATCAGCATGCCGTTGTGCCAACAGGGGAAACGCTTGATTCCTTTTTAGAAGCACTTGACCGAGTGACAAAAGAGGACATCATCAAAGTGGGTCAGAAAATCGAATGGGATACGACCTATTTTCTTAAAGGAACGGAGGGTGCTTCATGACAGTGAAAACAATTCAATTCGACCAGCTGCAAGAAACGGTCTATCACGAAAAAATGGAGAGCGGACTTGACGTCTATGTGCTCCCAAAGCAAGGGTTTAACAAAACCTATGCGACCTTTACAACCAAATATGGCTCTGTCGATAACGAATTTGTGCCGCTTGGCAAAGAAGACATGATTCGAGTGCCTGACGGAATTGCCCATTTCTTAGAGCATAAACTGTTTGAAAAAGAAGACGGAGACGTATTTCATACATTTAGTAAACAAGGAGCATCCGCAAATGCTTTTACGACATTTACGAGAACAGCTTACTTATTCTCAAGCACCTCAAATGTCGAACAAAATCTTGAGACACTCATTGATTTTGTTCAGGAACCTTATTTTACTGAAAAAACGGTCGAAAAAGAAAAGGGCATCATTGGTCAAGAGATTAACATGTATGATGACAATCCGGACTGGCGTTTATTCTTCGGTCTGATTGAAAATCTATATCAAGAGCACCCCGTGAGAATTGATATAGCTGGAACAGTAGAAAGCATTGCTCCGATTACAAAAGATCATTTGTATGAATGCTATGAAACGTTCTATCACCCGAGCAATATGCTTCTATTTGTTGTCGGTCCCGTTGATCCGAAGCAAATATTAGATCAAGTTCGAGCAAATCAGGCGAAAAAGCCATTTACAGACCAGCCAGAGATCAAACGAAAAGACATCAATGAGCCTGAAGGTGTGTACCGAAAAGAATACGAACTTCCAATGAACGTACAAGGCTCGAAATGTATGTTCGGTATGAAAACAAAGAATCCTCATAAAAAAGGAAATGAGCTGTTAAAACATGAGCTCGGAATGAATCTCATTTTAGAGACACTGTTTGGTAAAAGCTCCTTACAATATGAACAAATGTATGAAAAAGGTTTAATTGATGAGACCTTCAGCTACGATTATACGGAAGAAGGCGGCTTTGGCTTCACGTCAGTTGGCGGAGACACAAATGATCCTGATCAACTGGCGAAAGTATTAAAAGAAACCCTTCTTCAAGCAAAGAACTTGATCTCAGAAGAGAAAATTGAGCTCGCGCGTAAGAAGAAAATCGGCAGCTTTTTAAAAGCGATGAACTCTCCTGAATACATTGCAAACCAATTTACCCGATATGCATTTTTAGACATGAGCTTATTTGATGTCGTGACTATGCTGGAACAGATCCAATTAACCGACATTCAGCAAATTTTAGAGGAAGAAATTGATGAAGAACGGATGTCCGTTTTCAAAGTCGTCCCGAAAACCAAATAAATAAAGAGAGACAAACTCAGATAAATGAGTTTGTCTTTTTTGTCTCTAATGAATAAAAGCCTGTGATTTGTATGGATTTTCATTGACAATCATTTTGTTCATTAGTTAAACTCTTTAATAGTTAAACACTTAAACTAAAAAAGGAGCAACGTATGGAACAAAATAAAATTGCACAGCTCATTCAGAGATATGCAGACGTCTATCTTATGATGGAAAAAAAGGTATCGAGTATGATCACGGAAAAGCTTGATAAAGAGCTGACGCTTGATCAGTATTACTCGCTTCGATACATCAATTTACATCCTGGATGTACGTCTACTGACCTTGCAAATGTATGCAATGTGAATAAAAGTGCGGTAACCTCCATGACCAATCGTCTTTTTACAAAAAACTATATTGTCCGTGAGCACGATAAAGCCGATCGAAGAAATGTTCACCTTTACGTCACGCCAGAGGGCAAAGATGTGGTCAGCCGAATGGAAAAGCAGCTTCAGGATCTCGTTCGATCTTATTTTGAAAAGCTGGAAGAAAAAGAAATGGAATCATTTATTCAAACATATGAAAAGATCTATCAAGTAATCATCGAAGAGGAGGCACAAAGTACTAATGAGAGCAATCATAAAGGGTAGATGGCTGATCACGATTTTATGGATCGTATTAGCGGCAGTGTTACTCATCACCGCCCCTAATATGGCGCAATTAACAAAAGAAAAAGGGCAAATTTCAGTACCAGACGGCTATCCGTCCTCATATGCAAATCAGTTATTAAAGAAAATGTCTGAAAACGGTGATACAGAAAAATCAATTGTCATTGTCTTTCAAGAAAAGAACATCGTCAAAGAAAGAGAAACATCTTTAAAAAAGGCAATGGAGATTTTAGAAAAGGACCAAGATCTACATGTCGAGGACATCACTTCTTATTTTGACGCCAATAAAGATATCAAAAAACAGATGCTTTCTAAAGATCGCACGACGCTCCTTGTTCCAGTTACATATGACTCAAACAAAATCAAAGCTTCCGATTTTAAAGAAAGAGTCAATGAAAAGCTGAAGAGCTTAAATCTCACATATGAAATGACAGGACAGCCGTTAATTGATGATGACGTGATCACAAGCTCGCAAGAAGGTCTGAAGAAAACAGAGTTCATTACGATTGGGTTTATTCTTATCGTTCTTGTCCTTGTCTTTAGATCAGCTGTGGCGCCTTTCGTTCCATTAGTCGCAGTAGCTCTGTCTTACTTGGTGAGTCAATCCATCGTGGCTTATTTAGTTAAATATCTCGACTTCCCGCTCTCGACCTTTACCCAAATTTTCATGGTCGCGATCATGTTTGGAATAGGAACGGACTACTGCATTCTACTTCTCAGCCGCTTTAAAGAAGAAATCGCACACGGTAAAGATAAAATTGAGGCAATTCTCATTACGTATAAAACAGCAGGAAAGACTGTTTTATTCAGCGGAATTGCTGTGCTCATCGGTTTTACATGTATTGGCCTGGCACAGTTTCAGCTCTATAAATCAGCTGTTGCAGTAGCAGTTGGTGTTGCTGTGCTCATTGTGGCGCTTCTCACGATTGTTCCGTTCTTTATGGCGGTTTTAGGAAAAGTGTTATTTTGGCCGATTAAAGGTGATATTGCGCATCCGCAGTCAAAAATGTGGGAAACAGCAGGACGCTTTTCATTTAAAAAACCACTTTTCAGTTTACTAATCGTAGGAATCATTACGCTTCCGCCCATTCTCATGTATAAAGAAACGCTTTCTTATAACAGCTTAGATGAAATCGGTAATAAATATGAATCAGTCAATGCATTCAATACGATTTCTGACAAATTTGGACCAGGAGAAGCTCTACCTGCAACGATTGTCGTGAAATCAGCTGATCTGTTAGACAACAATAAAGGGCTGATTGCTGTTGAAAAACTCAGCCGTGCAATTGAACAAACAGATGGCGTAAGTAAAGTGAGAAGTGCGACACGTCCTGTCGGTAAAGGGCTGAGTGATCTATACGTGAAATCACAAGCAAAAGAACTAAATACCGGACTTGATAAAAGTAATGAAGGCTTGAAAAAAATCCAAGATGCACTGACGACAATGAGTCAATCCATTGAGGATCAAACGCCGCAAATCAAATCATCTGGAAAAGGCATTAACAAATTGATTTCTGGTACAGAATCAGTGAAAACAGGCATTCAAAACATCGAAAAATCGTTAAGAGATTTACAAGGCGGAATCGATCAAAACAAAAACGGTGTTGCACAGATTAAAGAAAAAATTAAAGGTGCGAAAAAAGAATTAACGACTCAAGTCGAACAAGTAAATCAGCAAGTGTCGCTATATAAAAGCATTTCCAAAGAATTAAAGGCAGCATTGGCGCAGGTGGATACGTCCTCCTCTGCCGCAGCGGATGTAAAAGCATTAATCACACAAGCAAATAAACAATTTAGTACACTTGAAAAACAAATTCCGCAGGTGAAAGAAAATCAATCGTATCAAGCCATCAAAGCTTCATATAATGAACTTTCTACGACCTTGCAAGAAGGCGCAAAACAGGCAGACAGCTATGCCAAACAAGCGAAAGAAGCTAGAAAACAGCTTGAAGCAGCGGATGCCTTTATCGCAAAAGCTAAAGAGCAGCAAAAAGTCTTGACGAGTCAAATCGATGAACTCATTGCTGGCTTAGATGCAATTGAAACTGGATTGGATAAAACGTCTAAAGGTCAAGGGCAAATAGCTGATAATATGCCAAAGCTTGCAAATGGTGCCGGGCAAGTGATTGATGGTCAAAAACAAATGAAAGAAAAGATTGGCGGCTTTGGTGATGACCTGACCAAACTGACAGATGGGCTGAACAAAAGCGTCGATGGCTTAGAGAAAATTTCAAGCGGATTAATGGGTGCAGGTGACTACTTAGACGAACTGAAAAATGCACCAGATCAAGACATGGCCGGCTGGTTTATCCCAAAAGACGTGCTGAAAAACAAAGCATTCAAGCAAGTGTTTGATTCATACATGTCGGATGACCGCAAGATGACAAAGATTGATGTCATTTTAGAAAAAAATCCATATGGCAACGAAGCCATGTCGACGATCAAACAAGTAGAAGCTTCTGTCGAGCGGGCACTTCCTGAAACGAATTTAAAAGATGCATCATTCGGCGTTTCAGGTGTATCAAGTATGAATGCTGATTTAAAACAGCTTTCAGACCAAGATTTCAATAAGACGGTTCTTTACATGATGATCGGTATTTTCCTCATCCTTGTGATCCTGTTCCGTTCGCTTGTGATGCCACTGTACTTGGTAGGTTCACTTATTTTGACTTACTTTACAGCTATCGGAATGACAGAATTTATTTTCACTCATTTCTTCGGATATCCGGGCATTAACTGGGCGGTTCCATTCTTTGGATTTGTCATATTAATGGCGCTCGGAGTCGATTATTCGATTTTCTTAATGGAGAGGTTCAATGAATACAAAACAAAAGACATTCAGTTTGCGATGACCGAATCAATGAAGAATATGGGCTCTGTCATTATGTCTGCTGCTGTTATTTTGGCAGGAACATTTGCAGCCATGCTTCCTTCAGGAGTGCTGTCTCTCCTGCAGATTGCAACACTTGTTCTCACAGGACTTTTGCTGTACGCACTCGTTGTGCTACCATTGTTCGTACCTGTGATGGTGAAATTGTTCGGATCAGCGAACTGGTTCCCATTTAAACGAAAAGAATAGATATTTCAAATAGAAAGTAGGAATCCATGTGATGAGTCGTTGGGCGCTGATAACAGGTGCCAGTGGCGGGATTGGGCAGGCTGCGGCAAAAAAGCTTGCCCAGGAAGGCTGCCATGTGATACTCCATTATCACAAAAATGAACAGACAGCCGTTCAGCTTGCCGCTGAGCTGGAAGAAACATGTCATATTCAGACGCATGTCGTTCAAGCGGATTTAGCTAAAACGGGCGGAGCAGATGAGCTCGTCAGCCGTCTGCCTGTATGTCCAGATATTCTTGTATTAAATAGCGGTAAGAGTCATGTCGGATTAGTGACAGATACAGAAAAAGACGTATTAGCCAGTATGGTGCAGCTTCATGTCACAAGTCCATATGAGCTCACCCAGCACCTATTGCCAGCCATGATTCAAAAAAAAGCAGGTCATATTGTTGCGGTAAGCTCAATATGGGGAGAAACAGGTGCATCGTGTGAAGTGCTGTATAGCATGGTAAAGGGGGCGCAAAATGCGTTTATTAAAGGTCTGGCAAAAGAGCTTGCCCCAAGTGGAATTAGAGCAAATGCTGTTTCGCCAGGTGCTGTCCATACAGACATGATGAAAAGCTTCACACAAGAAGATATTGACATGCTGGAGGAAGAAATCCCGCTTGGCCGGCTTGCATCACCTGAGGAGATTGCAGATGTCATTTGGTTTCTCGCCTCAAAGCAGTCAAGTTATATGACAGGTCAAATTTTATCCGTTAATGGAGGCTGGTACTGTTAAATAACGTGTATAATTCGTAACTCCATGACAAAAGCTATGGCTGTAATTCATCTTTTCGAATGGAGGAATCGACATGTCAGTACTTGAGAACTGGGACCATTGGAAAAACTTTTTAGGTGACCGCTTAAATCATGCGCAGGATAAAGGCTTAAAAGATGATACCATCAATAACCTTGCGTATGAAATTGGCGGATATTTAGCTAACGAAGTTGAAGCAAAGAACGAGCAAGAAAGAGTACTTGCTGACCTTTGGAGCGTTGCATCAGAAGATGAGCAGCGCGCAATTGCCAATATGATGGTCAAACTGGTTGAAAATAATAGCTCGCACTAAACAAAAAGAGGGGTCGTTTGTGCCTCTCTTTTTATTTTAACTGTTTCACAACATTGTGCTTTCTAAAAATGTGAAAATGCTTTATGATATAGGAAGGTAAAAATTTGCCACAATGAAGGGGGTAATATCATTTGGCAAAGCTCGAATGGTATTTTGAATATGAGATACAGGTAAACCGTCCCGGACTTTTAGGAGACATTTCATCTCTAATGGGGATGCTTTCAATTAATATTGTGACAATTAATGGTGTTGATGTATCAAGACGCGGAATGCTTTTGCGCTGTGACCATACAGATCAAATTAAGCGCCTTGAATCAATTTTAAATACAATGGAAACGATAAAAGTAACGAAATTAAGACAGCCAAAACTTCGTGACCGCTTAGCGGTTCGTCACGGCAGATATATTCAGCGTGATGCAGATGACAAAAAGACGTTCCGATTTGAAAGGGACGAGCTTGGTCTTCTTGTTGATTTTATGGCAGAACTATTTAAAAAAGAAGGACATAAATTGATTGGGATTCGCGGGATGCCGCGTGTCGGAAAAACAGAATCAATTGTGGCTTCAAGTGTATGTGCCAGCAAGAGATGGCTATTTGTATCGTCGACTCTTTTGAAACAGACGATCCGAAGTCAGCTGATTGCGGATGAATACAGCCCAGATAACGTCTTTATTATTGATGGGATTGTGTCGACGCGAAGAGGTTCTGAGAAGCACTTGCAGCTTTTAAGAGAAATTATGAGACTGCCGGCAACAAAAGTAGTTGAGCATCCAGACATCTTTATTCAAAATTCAGAATATACAATGGATGATTTCGACTATATCATTGAATTGCGTAATAGTGCAGACGAAGAGATTACATATGAGCACGCTGAAGAACCACAAGTGTTTGATCATTCTGGTTTTTCTGGCTTCGATTTTTAATATGGTAATGGTAGGTGTTTGTTTTGACTGAATTGGGAAAACGGCTCATTGAGGCCAGAGAGGAAAAAGGGATGTCGCTGGAGGATCTTCAGACGGTGACCAAAATCCAAAAGCGCTACTTGCTAGCAATCGAACAAGGAAACTATGATATTATTCCAGGTAAATTTTACGTCAGAGCATTTATTAAACAATATGCCGAAGCCGTTGGACTAAATCCTGAACAATTGTTCGAAGAATTTCGTAAAGATGTGCCGAGCACATATAACGATGAAGTATCTGATAAATTATCAAATATTAAGCCGCAAAGAGAGCTGCCTAAGCCTGCCTCGAAGGTGCTTGAGCTGCTGCCGACCATCTTGATTATTGGAGGCGTCCTTGTGGTCATCGCGATCATTTATGTCATCGTGCAGGCGGTCAATCATGATAGCGGACAGAAGAACAACCAGACGGCTCCTCAGCAGTCAGAATCTAAGTATGAAGTATCTGAGGATTCATCTCTTGCCAAGGATCAAAAGAAAAAAGAAAAAGCTTCGTCAGATGATCAAGAAAAATCATCTAAAAAAGATGACTCATCAAAGGATTCATCCAAAGACGATGAAACGGTCTCTTTGAAGGCAGCGAATACAGAAGGCTCAACGACAACGTATGAAGTGTCAGGCGCAGATGAGATGGAGTTAACCATTTCTGCTACAAAAGCTTCTTGGCTGCGCGTCAGAGACGAATCTGGAAAAGTGCTGAAAATGGGTGAACTTAAAGATGGCGAATCGTTTAAAACAGACTTGTCTGAGCTCTCTCAGGTCGATATCCGTCTAGGCAATGCGACTGGAATTGATATTAAGGTGAATGACGAGACGCTTAAGTACGAATTAGACCCTAAGAACACCATGACACAAAACATTGTGATTGTGAATAAAGGAAAGGAAAAGTCATCTTAAGCAAGTAGATGACTTTTCTTTTGTTCCTACTATTATATATACATAAAAAAATGGCTTATTGGAGGATTGAAATTCATGTTTAACTTACCGAATAAAATAACTCTTTCTAGGATCGCCTTGATCCCTGTTTTTATGATTATTATGCTTGCACCTTTAGATTGGGGCTTTGCGCGTTTTGGTCACGTCAGCATCGAAGTGACACATCTTGTTGGAGCAATACTGTTTATTGTTGCTTCGACAACGGACTGGATTGATGGGTACTATGCGCGTAAACTGAACTTAGTGACGAATTTTGGTAAATTTTTAGATCCGCTTGCAGATAAATTGCTTGTTTCAGCTGCTTTAATTATACTTGTTCAGTACAACCTCACGCCGGCATGGATGGCGATTGTGATCATTAGCCGTGAATTTGCTGTAACTGGTCTAAGGCTTGTACTAGCCGGAGGCGGTGAAGTGGTAGCAGCTAATATGCTTGGAAAAGTGAAAACATGGGCGCAAATCATTGCGATTTCAGCTCTTCTATTGCATAACCTGCCGTTCGAACTTGTATCATTCCCGTTTGGTGACCTTGCGATGTGGGTAGCAGTGTTCTTCACTGTTGTGTCAGGCTGGGATTACTTTGTGAAAAACTGGGAAGCTTTAAAGAATGCTAACTAAAAAGGACGTGTACGCTTTGAAGTCAGAGAGAAAAGCAGAAATTATTGCAGTCGGTTCCGAACTATTGCTAGGGCAAATTACGAATACGAATGCACAATTCATCAGCAAACAGCTGGCTGAAATTGGTGTGAATGTTTATTACCATACAGCAGTTGGTGACAATCCAGAGCGTTTAAAAAGGGCCATTCAAGTGGCGCAGGAAAGATCGAATTTTATTATCTTCTCAGGTGGTCTTGGACCAACGAAAGATGATTTAACAAAAGAAACCATCGCAAGTACGCTTGGAAAAGAGCTCGTGCTAAATGAAGAAGCATTTGAATCCATTCAAGAATACTTTCGAAAGACTGGACGAGACATGTCACCGAATAACCGGAAGCAGGCACTCGTCCTAGAAGGATCTGATGTGCTCGTGAACCGGTTTGGAATGGCTCCAGGTATGTTTATTCAAGAAAACGATACGTTTTATATGCTTCTTCCTGGTCCGCCAAGTGAACTGCATCCAATGTTTGAGAACGAGGCGAAGCCGCTGATATCTGAGAAACTGGATTTGAAGGAAAAAATCGTGTCTGTTGTTCTTCGCTTTTTCGGAATCGGTGAATCACAGCTTGAAACAGACCTAGAAGATTTAATTGATGCTCAAACCAACCCAACGATTGCACCTCTCGCATCTGACGGTGAAGTGACACTTAGGCTCACGGCTAAGCATAAGGATGAAAAAGAAACGGAGCGTCTGTTAAAAGAGACGGAAGCGAAAATTTTAGCGCGTGTAGGAGAGTACTTCTACGGGTATGGTGATACATCACTTGTCCGTGAAGCCTCCAAGGCTCTGCACGAACACGGGAAAACAGTGGCAGCGGCTGAGAGCCTGACAGGCGGAATGTTTTCTGAATGGCTGACAGATCTTGAAGGTGCATCGTCGATTTTAAGCGGCAGTATCGTTTGTTATACAAACCAAGTCAAACAGCAGGTGCTTGGCTGCCGTGAGGAAACATTGTCTTCTCATGGTGCTGTTAGCAAAGAGTGTGCTTTAGAGCTTGCTGAAGGTGCTAGAAAGCTTACGGGAAGTGATATTGGCATTAGCTTTACGGGTGTAGCAGGCCCTGATACCCACGAGGGACAGCCTGTCGGAAAAGTGTTCATCGGGCTATCTATGAAAGACCATACAGACGTGTTTGAATGGATGTTTACAGGAAGCCGGTCGGGCATTCGAAAGCGCGCTGTGAAATACGGACTGCATCACTTGCTCAATTTATTAAAAGAAAGTTAATTTTGTTTTTTGTTAGGTTTACTCCTTTATAAAAGAGTGTTTTTTCTAATAGAAATCACTCTTTTCTTAAAAATCTGCCAAGAAAAAATCGAATATGTGTTCGTTTTTTTCTTGGCAAATGAGGTGAAACAAGGTATAGTATAGATAGTGGAATTGATAAAGGAGGAAACAATAGAATGAGTGATCGTCAAGCAGCCTTAGATATGGCTCTTAAACAAATAGAAAAACAGTTTGGTAAAGGCTCTATTATGAAACTAGGAGAGCGAACAGATACACGTATTTCAACAGTACCGAGTGGTTCGTTAGCACTTGATACTGCACTAGGAATAGGTGGATATCCTCGTGGCCGTATTATTGAAGTATATGGTCCAGAGAGTTCTGGTAAAACGACAGTAGCACTTCATGCCATTGCCGAGGTTCAGCAGCAGGGAGGACAAGCTGCATTTATTGATGCAGAGCATGCGCTCGATCCAGTTTACGCTCAAAAACTAGGTGTCAATATTGATGAGTTGTTACTTTCTCAGCCTGATACAGGAGAACAAGCACTTGAAATTGCAGAAGCTCTTGTCCGCAGTGGTGCAGTTGACATTGTTGTTATTGACTCAGTAGCTGCTCTTGTACCAAAAGCAGAGATTGAAGGAGACATGGGTGATTCACACGTTGGTCTACAAGCACGTTTGATGTCCCAAGCACTTCGTAAACTATCTGGTGCCATTAATAAATCAAAAACCATTGCCATCTTTATTAACCAAATTCGTGAAAAAGTTGGGGTCATGTTCGGTAACCCTGAAACAACGCCAGGTGGACGTGCGCTGAAGTTCTATTCATCTGTTCGTTTAGAAGTGCGCCGTGCTGAACAGCTGAAGCAGGGCAATGACATTATGGGGAATAAAACGAGAATTAAAGTAGTGAAAAACAAAGTAGCACCGCCATTCCGTATTGCAGAAGTAGACATTATGTACGGTGAAGGAATTTCAAAAGAGGGCGAAATCATCGACCTTGGAAGCGAACTAGATATCGTACAAAAGAGCGGTGCTTGGTATTCTTACCAAGAGGAACGTCTTGGACAAGGCCGCGAAAATGCGAAACAGTTCCTGAAAGAAAACAAAGATATCATGCTAATGATTCAGGAGCAAATTCGCGAACATTACGGCTTGGATAATAACGGAGTAGCGCAGCAGGAAGCTGAAGAGGCGCTAGAAGAATTAGAATAAAAATAAAATCAGTATGAAATGATACAAAAGGCTGGGTGAAAAAACTCAGCCTTTTTTATTTTGCAAAAAACTTTCGACAACTTTTTCAGTACTTCATCCGTCTAAAATATAAAATGGGATTTATTTTGGGAGGAAAAGGTAATGACAAGCCCAACCCGCAGTAGAACTGCAAAACGCAGACAGAGAAAACCAAATCAGAGGGGAAAACTTGTGCTTGTTTTTTTAGCAGCGATGATTTACTTAGCGATGTGGAATGTGCTTCATCGAAATAGTGAAGAGAACAACCCGTTTCAACAAACTGCAGCAGCTTCAAGTACTAGCCAGAAAAAAGAAGTCAAAAAGAAAACCGTCAAAAAATCAGAGGAACAAATCAAAACAGTAGACCGCAATCAAAATATCAGCAGCTATTTAAATGAGATCGGTTTCAGCGGAACAGCCATGATGGTTAAAAATGGAGAAATCGTAACAAATAAAGGTTTTGGTTATGCAGACCGTAAACAAAAAATTCAAAATAATCCATTGACATCTTTTTATGTCGGTTCGTCACAAAAAGCGCTGATAGCAACCGCTATTTTGCAGCTTGAGGAAAAGGGGAAACTTCAGACAAGTGATCCGGTAAGCATGTATTTACCTCATTTCCCTAACGGACAAAAGATTACCTTGAAAAATCTACTTACACATACATCGGGAATAAACGGACATATTGAAGGAAACGGCGCAATTACTCCGGACAATTTAATAAAAGATATAGAACGTCAGGGAATTAATCGTCAGCCGGGCGTATGGGAATACAAGGATTCCAACTATTCTGTTCTTGCTTATATTGTTGCTAAAGTAAGCGGTGAGTCCTATGAACAATATATAACGAATCATATTTTTAAACCGGCAGGAATGACGCATGCAGGTTTTTACAAAACATATGAAAAAAACCCTTATCCTGCTGTAGGGTATAAACTGAAAGGCGGCAGAATGATTACACCGTATATGCCTGATCTATCTCAGCTGTATGGTGCTGGAGATATTTATATGAGTGCTATAGATATGTGCAAATTTGACCAAGCACTGATAGACGGCAAACTGTATTCGCAGAAGAGCTATAAAAAGATGTTTACGCCAGGAAGTAGCTCCACATACGGAATGGGATTTTATGTTGCTCCCGGCAGCTATTCAAACCATGGTGTCATGCCGGGTTTCAACATTTTGAACAGCTTTAGCAAATCTGGACAAACCATTGTTGTATTGTTGTCAAACATTCAAAATAACACGAAACTGGGCCAAGTGAACAATATAATATATCAGCTGCTGAATCAAGAATAATTCTGATCTGCTTTTGCAAACGTTAAGATAGCAAGCTTGACAAGTATTTCCGACACAATTACAATGGAAATGTATCACTTGTTTTTCTTAACATGATTGATAACTAATTTAAACTTGACAAGGGCAGTGAGGATCTCATTCCCTGTGAAGGCCCTGTATGTTGAGACACAAAACAATGTACATGCCGACACTTTATTTGTAAAACCAAGTTCATAGCAAGAGGAGGTGAAAATATGTCGCCTACGATGTTTACGATCATCTCCATTTTGCTGAGCCTAATCTGTTTAGTTGTTGGCTACTTTGTTCGTAAAACCATTGCAGAAGCAAAAATATCCGGCGCAAGAAACATGGCCGAACAAATTGTTGAGGATGCAAAGCGTGATGCGGAAGCATTGAAGAAAGAAGCGCTCTTGGAAGCGAAAGATGAAATTCATTCCTTTCGTGTAGAGGCGGAGCAAGAAGTTCGTGAAAGACGTAATGAGCTTCAAAGACAAGAAAACCGTTTACTTCAAAAAGAGGAAAATCTTGATCGCAAAGATGAATCTTTAGATAAACGGGAGTCCCTGTTGGAGAAGAGAGATCATTCTCTGAATGAACGACAACAACATATTGAAGAGATGGAAAGCAAAGTGGATGATATGATTCGTTTGCAGAAAGCCGAGTTGGAACGTATTTCAAGTTTAACTCGAGATGAAGCGAAACAAATCATTCTGGATCAAGTTGAAAATGAGCTTTCCCACGACATTGCAGTCATGACGAAAGAATCTGAAAACCGAGCGAAAGAAGAGGCTGATAAAAAGGCGAAAAATATTCTTTCACTTGCGTTACAGCGTTGTGCAGCTGATCATGTAGCTGAAACGACGGTATCTGTAGTCAATCTTCCAAATGATGAGATGAAAGGTCGTATTATCGGACGTGAAGGACGAAATATCCGTACGTTAGAAACGTTAACAGGTATTGACTTGATCATAGATGATACACCTGAAGCTGTTATCCTATCGGGCTTTGATCCGATTAGACGTGAAACAGCGAGGATAGCTCTGGACAAGCTAGTCCAGGATGGCCGCATTCATCCTGCACGAATTGAAGAAATGGTGGAAAAATCACGCCGTGAAGTCGATGATTATATCCGTGAGATGGGTGAGCAAACGACATTCGAAGTCGGAGTTCACGGTCTGCATCCGGATCTCATCAAAATTCTCGGTCGCTTAAAATTCCGTACAAGTTATGGACAAAATGTCCTGAAGCATTCAATTGAGGTTGCACATCTTGCAGGTCTCATGGCTTCAGAGCTTGGAGAAGATGCAAAGCTTGCAAAACGAGCAGGTCTTCTGCATGACATTGGAAAAGCCATTGATCATGAAGTAGAAGGAAGCCACGTAGAAATTGGCGTTGAGCTTGCGACGAAATATAAAGAGCATCCTGTTGTCATCAACAGTATTGCCTCTCACCACGGTGACCAAGAACCGACATCTATTATCGCTGTTCTTGTTGCGGCAGCAGACGCATTATCTGCAGCACGCCCTGGTGCACGAAGTGAGACGCTTGAAAATTACATTCGGAGACTTGAGAAATTAGAAGATATCTCTGAATCTTATGAAGGTGTTGAAAAATCGTTTGCGATACAGGCTGGACGTGAAGTACGTATTATGGTGAAGCCGGATTCAATTAATGATCTTGAAGCTCACCGTCTAGCAAGGGATATTCGTAAGCGGATTGAGGACGAGCTCGATTACCCTGGTCACATTAAAGTGACGGTCATTCGAGAAACTCGCGCAGTAGAGTATGCAAAATAGAGCGGTGCGCTTAGCGCCGCTTTATTTTTTTGTGTAAATATGCAACACTGATAAGAAGTCAATTTATAAGAGAAAGGGTTCAAAGCGCATGAAAATATTATTTGTTGGAGATATTGTCGGTTCACCTGGACGAGACACACTGAAAGAATACTTGCCAAAGCTAAAGAAGAAATATCAGCCCCACTTTACCATTGTCAATGGAGAAAATGCTGCTCATGGAAAAGGGATCACTGAAAAAATCTATCATGAACTGCTGCAAGCAGGAGCTGACGTGCTCACAATGGGCAACCATACATGGGATAAAAGAGACATTTTTGATTTCATCGATGACGCAGCCAACATGGTTCGTCCGGCGAACTTCCCAGAAGGTACACCTGGTAAAGGTCTGACGTTTATCAAAAAACAAGGGAAAGAATTAGCCGTCATCAACCTGCAAGGACGTACTTTTTTACCCCCACTTGACTGCCCATTTCAAAAAGTAGACGAGTTAATTGCGGAAGCATCTAAACGTACACCGTTCATTTTTATTGATTTTCATGGTGAAGCCACAAGTGAAAAGCTAGCGATGGGCTGGTATACAGACGGCCGTGCATCATGTGTCGTTGGAACGCATACACATGTTCAAACAGCAGATAATCGCGTTTTGCCAAAAGGAACTGCGTATATTTCAGATGTGGGAATGACAGGACCTTATGATGGCATTTTAGGTGTTGATCGGGAGACGATTATTAAACGATTCAAAACGAGTCTTCCAGTCCGTTTTGAGATTGCGGAAGGACGCACGACATTAAGTGCAGTAATCGTAGAAATTGACGAACAGTCGAAAAAAGCTGTCAAAATTGATCGAATTTTGATAAATGATGACCATATTTTCTTTGAATAAATGTTCACATATTTATTTCAGAAAAATATTAATCAGAAAGAAGGAATATGCGCCCTCTATCGTGAATATAGTAAAAATGGTAGGTAGCCTGCTATTTTTGAAAAACATTTTGGGGATGGATTTTCAAAAAATAGCATCATCTAACAAAGATTGTTCTAATGAACACTCACTTATCCATTGTAAATTTAAGGGGGAGCAGAAATGGAAATTTTAAAAGTGTCAGCAAAGTCAAATCCGAATTCAGTAGCAGGAGCATTAGCAGGCGTTTTACGTGAACGCGGTGCAGCGGAAATACAAGCAATCGGCGCTGGAGCGCTGAATCAGGCGGTCAAGGCTGTAGCCATAGCAAGGGGATTTGTTGCACCAAGTGGAGTGGATTTGATATGCATTCCAGCCTTTACTGACATTCTTATCGATGGAGAAGAAAGAACAGCCATCAAATTGATTGTTGAGCCACGATAATTCTAATTTTATTATTTTCAACCTGCTTACATCATGTAAGCAGGTTGTTTTTGTTTACCACTATACATTTCTTATATAACAAATTCAGTTCATGAAATAGATAAAAATGACATATTAGAGCTTGCATTTTTTCACCATGATGATAAATTAAGATTAAGTTAAAAATACTTCATCAAAAATAAATATTTAAGTAGGTGAAATAATGGTTGAAGCTTTTTTGAAAAGAGGAAAGCTTGTTTTTATTTTATTTTTTATTGTTCTCATTGCTGGCGGCTATTTATTTACACAGCTTCCTAAGCGAGAACTGCCAGAATTCCAAGCGAATATCGTCACGATTTCCACCGTGTTCCCAGGTGCGGATGCAAAAAAGGTGGAAAGTGATGTAACCAATAAGCTCGAATCAGCCATATCTGATATCAATGGTGTAGAGAAAACGAGCTCTGTTTCTGCCATTGGGTTTTCAAATATTGTGCTTGAAATTGATGATCAAGCCGACTTTCAAAAGGTGGCAAGTCAAATTAAGAACGAAACCACAAGTGCTGCGTCGTCCTTTCCTGATGGAGTGATGGAGCCTGATGTAAAGGATGAGTTTGGCAGCGTGCCGGTTGGTTCTTATATGGCTGTGGCAAGTCAATCAGCAGACTTAGCAAAAAGTCAGGAATCGCTGCGTGCGTTGAAGGAAAAGGTTGAGGACATCAATGGGGTAGACAGTGTCGTCATCAAAGGATTCAATGACAAACAAGCGGTATTAAACTTAGATTCAAGTAAACTGGAGGATGAAGGGTTAAGTGTAACGGATGTCACAAATGCCATCAATCAGGAATTTGACACATCTCCACTAGGCGACATTCGGACAGGCGGCGAGAAGGTTAAGCTGTCCATCGATGCCTACGACCGTTTGAATCAAGTGAAAAAGCTTGAGCTTTTCTCCAAAACGAACCGTGAACCGGTCACAATCAGTCAGCTTGGCAGCTTAAAAGAAGTAGAAAAAGAGAAAAGTGACATTGTGTCGTATAACGGAAAGCCTGCCTATTCATTTACAGTCAATATCAAACCAGGGCTTGATATTCCTAAAATGTATGACAAAGTCAGTGATGTTATTGAGAAAGAGAAGCAGCTTCCAAGTGGTGTCGAGTGGGTAAACTACTATTCACAAAAAAGTGAAGTGGATGCCATTTTTAATGATTTGATAAAAGAAGCCATTGTTGCGGTCATCGCTGTTATTGTTGTCACCACACTTGGTCTGACCATTGGCGGTGCGTTCATCGTTTCACTTGCCATCCCATTATCAATCACAATCGGAACGATTCCGTTGCCATTTTTACAAGTGGACCTCAATCAGATATCGATTATCGGATTTATCATTGCCCTAGGAATACTTGTCGATGATGCCATTGTCGTCAACGATAATATTTTAAGGCAGATGAAAAAATATGAAAGTCCGCTGAAAGGAACGATTGCAGGGGTCAAAGAAGTTGCAGGGTCTATTTTGACCTCAACACTTGCGGTTGTGTTTGCTTTCTTGCCACTTGTTTTCCTATCAGGTGCAAACGGTTCATTTATACGAGCATTACCGTCTGTCCTCGTAACGACTGTACTTGCGTCTATGGTAATTTCTCTGACACTAGTGCCAGTCTATCAATATACTGTGAACCGAAAAAGACAGAACAAGAAAATTCAAAAAGAGCCAGGATTCCTAGGCAAACCGTTAAAAAAATTAGCTGATTTTTATGCAGACCGTGTGCTGACGAATATTGTGAAGCGTCCGCTGCTTATTGGTTTAAGTGGTTTGCTTGTTGCAACGCTTGCCTTTTTACTAATTTTCGTCACACCATTTGAATTTTTCCCTGCAGCGAATAAGAAAGAAGTGGTTGTCACTGTCACACTTCCAAGTGAAACAACATTAGACAAAACAAATGAAACATTAGAGAAAATAGAACAAGAGATGAAACAGCAGAAAGGCATTGAAGAGACGGCGATCTTTGCAGGCGGCGGTGTACCGAACCTGTTTAATGAAAGTATCTCAAATGCAAGTGATCATACTGGTCAGGTTGTCGTGAGAGTAGACAATGATCAGATGACGAGTAAACAATTGATCGATCGTATGACAGAGCCATTGCGTAAGAAATTTAAAGATGCTGATATCTTTATGAAAACCATTGTTCAAGGACCTCCAACTGGTGCACCTGTGACAGTAACCATTGCGGGTGACTCTTTTGCAAAGCTCATTGATGTCAAAGAAACGCTCACAAGTGAAATGAAAGAAAAAGGAGCGAGCTTGATCACTGACGATGTCAATCAGCCGGTAAAAACGATCTCCTTTGAACTAAACCGTGACCGAATGGCAGAGGATGGCCTCAGCGCTCAGCTTGTCAGCAGACAGCTCGGTCTTGTGACAGAAGGCATGCCATTAGGCAGCTTTAAACAAGGAACAAAAAATATCGATTTAGTGGTCAAACAGCATGTAGGTACACATCAAAATGGATTAAAGCTAAAAGAAATAAAAGTGCCTGTCAATTCAAATGAAGGCGGTATGCCTTCACTCGAGCCACTTAGCCGATATGTAAAAGAAAAAGAAACAGAGCAGTACGAAAGCATTCCACATGAAAATGGAATTCCGACCATTACGCTGAAGGCGTACCCTGGCACGTCAGAGTCGTTTAAAGACGACATGAAAGAAGTCGTCGATCAAGTAGGAAAAACAGATGCAGCGAAGGATCTAGCTATTTCTCAAGGCGGAGAAAATGAAGATCAAACCAAGTTCTTTATTGAAATTAGTCTCTTATTTGGGGTTGTCTTGCTTCTCATTTATGTGACCATCGCTTTCCAGTTCAATTCATTGATGCTTCCACTATTAGTTCTAGGAACGGTTTACTTAGCGATATCTGGAGCTGTTATCGGACTATTTGTCACACAAACGCCGTTCAGCTTTATGGCAACAATGGGAATTGTCTCATTAGCTGGTATCGTGGTCCGAAATGCGGTTGTCTTGTTCGAATTTATTGAGCAGCGGCGTAAGCAGGGATTCGATCAACAGACAGCTGTCATTGAAGCGGGAAGAGCAAGGATTAGGCCAATTTTACTAACAGCATTTACGGCACTTGTTGCCCTAATGCCTGTAGCATTAAGTAATGATCCGCTCTTTAAGCCGCTGGCAATCTGCATTGTATCGGGTGTCTTTTTCTCAACAATTTTGACACTATTAATTGTGCCAGCCTTATATATTGCCGTTTCAAAAAGACGGTGAATCAAAAAGTAAATCTCCTTTTCTATGGGGATTTGCTTTTTTTTTTTAGAAAAATATCCAAAAAAATATGTGGAGTGTTCATTTGTCTTTTTACAGTAGACAATGGTATTTACGACGAAAATAAGACGTGTTAAAATCTCATTGGGAGAAGTTTTTTAACAAAGGGGTTGTACGTCATGTGTGGAACGATGAAAGCAATTGTTAAAAAAGAAAGCGCTTACGGAGCGGTGCTGATGGAGATGCCGATTCCAGAAATCAAAGATCACGAAGTATTGATTCAGGTGAAAGCCACTTCGATATGCGGAACAGACGTGCATATTTACAATTGGGATGACTGGGCAAAGGGAAGAGTTAAAGCGCCCTACATTTTTGGACATGAATTTACAGGGGAAGTTGTCAAGACGGGGAAGCAAGTCTCACGTGCAAAAGTAGGGGATTTTGTATCGGCAGAGACACATGTTGTATGTAATCAGTGCTCTATGTGTTTAACAGGTCAACAGCACTTGTGCAATGAAACGAAAATTTTAGGAGTAGACATTGACGGCTGTTTTGCTGAATATGTCAAAGTACCTGAACAAAATGTGTGGCACAATCCAGCTCAAATGCCAGTAGAGCTTGCGTCTATTCAAGAGCCGCTTGGCAATGCGGTTCATACAGTGCTGCACACACCTGTTTCAGGTAAGTCAGTGGCGATTTTTGGCTGCGGACCAATCGGTTTAATGGCGATCGCCGTCGCGAAAGCTTCCGGTGCTGTCCAAGTGTTTGCTGTCGATCAAAACGAATACAGGCTGAATCTTGCCCGGGAAATGGGAGCAGACCATATCGTGGATATTGGAAAAGATGATCCTGTTGAGGTGATTAAGCAGTTCACGCGGATGGAGGGGGCAGGTGTGATATGCGAGATGTCAGGACATCCAGTTGCCATTAATCAAGCTCTCGAAGCTTGTGCAAATGGAGGGAAAGTCAATATACTAAGCTTGCCAGAACGACCAGTGACAATTGACATTACGAATCAAATTGTTTTTAGGGGATTAACCGTGCAAGGGATCACGGGGAGAAAAATGTTTGAAACGTGGCGTCAAGTATCTGAGTTATTAAGAACAAATACCATCGATGTCAAGCCAGTTGTCACCCATACACTACCATTTGAACAGTTCGAAAAGGGATTTGAACTCATGAGAAATGGGATGTGCGGAAAGGTCGTACTGATGATGCCATCAAATCAAAGGGGGAAGAAATGATGAAAGAATTCACGTATTTACAAGATGAACTGGAAACAATGAAGCAGCAAGGCACTCACCAAACATTGAAAGAGATTGACTCAAAACAATCATCCACTGTGACATTAAATGAACAACCTGTCATACAGCTCTCCTCAAATAACTACTTAGGCCTCACCTCACATCCAAGGCTGATGAAAGCGGCAAAAGAGGCCATTGATCAATTCGGTGCTGGTACGGGGTCGGTACGAACGATCGCTGGCACAATGACGATGCACGAACGTCTTGAAAAAAAGCTCGCTGCATTTAAAAAGACCGAGGCAGCCCTTGTATTCCAATCAGGCTTTACGACCAATCAAGGGGTCTTATCAAGTATCCTGACAAAAGATGATATTGTGATTTCAGATGAACTGAATCATGCCTCAATCATTGACGGCATTCGGTTAACAAAAGCAGATAAAAAAGTATATGGTCATTCCAATATGGAAGAGCTTGAGAAAATTTTAAAGAAATCTATGAATTACCGCGTTCGTCTCATCGTCACAGACGGTGTGTTCTCGATGGATGGAGATATTGCGCCACTTCCTGAGATTGTCAGGCTCGCAGAAGCATATGATGCATTTGTGATGGTAGACGATGCACATGCCTCGGGCGTGCTTGGTGAAAATGGCCGCGGGACAGTCAACCATTTTAAACTCGACGGCAGAGTGCATATTCAGGTTGGGACACTTAGTAAGGCTGTCGGAGTGCTCGGCGGCTATGTAGCGGGATCAGCCGTTTTGATTGATTATTTAAAGCATAAAGCAAGACCGTTTTTATTCAGCACCTCACATCCGCCAGCTGTGACTAGAGCGTGTGAAGAAGCGATTGAAGTGCTGTTAGACGAACCAGAGCGAATTAGCACGCTCTGGGAAAACGCCGCCTATTTCAAAGAAAAAGTCGTCAGCCTTGGATTTCAAGTTGCTCCGACAGAAACACCCATTATTCCAATCATGATTGGAGACGAAGCTCTTACGTTTCGCTTTTCAAAGGCTTTAATAGACCGAGGCGTGTTTGCCCAGGGCATCGCTTTCCCAACTGTAGCAAAAGGAAAAGCGAGAATTAGAGCCATCATCACAGCAGAGCACACAAAAGAAGAACTGGACCGTGCACTGACGATCATCGAAGAAGAAGCAAAAAAACTGAACATACTTGATTGAGAGAGCGCAGGCTCTCTTTTTTTGCACTATTCTTTCCATATTTCATCAAATCTACCGTTTGTTATGTATAATGTATGTAAAAAGATCTATTGAGGTAAGTGGTGAGACAAATGTTATTTAATAAAGAAAATTTTTATGAGCAATTTTTAGATTATAAGAACAAAGGGAGAACAGATAAGAATCACCCTTTTCACAACATGTTTAATAAAGAAATCCCAAACAACATTCGTTATGAATTAGAAAAACGTTATATGAGGAATTTGGATAGGATCGATATTAAAGCATCTACAGGAAATGGAAAAGTTGCAGAATGTTTTTGGATTGCACTTTTAGACAGGAGATTAACGACAAATCCTAATTCCCAAAAAACAACGACACAAAAAGGAATATTTATTGTTATTTTATTTGCTGAGAACGGGGAAGATTTTTATTTAACAATTGAAACTGGAACTGAAAATTTATCTTTATCTGAAATTAAAGAAGAGGCAGCTATTTGGAGGAAGAGGCTACAGCCGGAATTAAAGCACCATAAAAGACTAGAGGGCTTTCATATAGGTGATTTTCATTTGGGTAAATCATTAAGACCTAAAAAATACGTGGCAAGCTCATTGGTTTTTAAAAAGTATAATATTGATCATTTTGACCATCACCAATTAATACAAGATATCAATTCTTTAAATGAGTTTTTTTATGATTTTGTTTACGAAGTATATTTGGATCAGGACCTTACTCCAAAAGTGAAAGATCAGAACAAATTTAAAAGAAAAAGAATCATTCATAGAGATGTTTATAAACAATTAAGAGAAGAAAGAGCAAAGCAAAACGAAGAGACAGGTAGAATAGCAGAGAAATTTGTTTATCGTAAGGAAGTAGAGCAATTAAAAGCAGTGGGTCGGGAACAATTAGCGGAAGCTGTCGATTGGGTGGCTGAGACGGAAGATGGTCATGGATTTGATATCAAATCTTATTACCCCGATGGAAAAGAGAAGCTCATAGAAGTAAAAGGATCTAAACTGACTCACCAAGACTTTCCATTCTTCTTATCTGAACAAGAAAGAATGGTAGCAGAAGAGGAAAAAGAATCATATGTGATTACTTTAGTTGAGAGTGTCGGTACACAGCATATGAAGATTGTCAAAGAAATACAAAACCCTTTAGGTAAAGACGATCTACATCTGAAACCTACTCAATATTCATGCAAAATTCGTGTGGATTGAAAAGTAGTGGCACGTATGAATTTATTTTCAATTCATTAAAAATAGTCTATACTGTAGGGTGGAGCTTGGTTTGAAAGGAGTACAAATTCATGAATGAAGAGCAGAGAAAAGCGAGCGGACAAGTAAGTTCATCGGACAAAAAATCCGAGAAGGACTATAGCCAGTATTTTGAAGCTGTGTACATTCCGCCTTCCTTAAAAGATGCAAAAAAACGGGGTAAAGAAGAAGTCGAATACAATCAATTTCAAATTGACGAGCGTTTTCAAGGGTTAGGAAACGGGCGCAAGTTTTATATTCGCACATATGGCTGTCAAATGAATGAGCATGACACAGAAGTGATGGCTGGTATTTTTATGGCGCTTGGTTATGAACCGACAAACTCAACGGAGGATGCAAATGTCATCTTATTAAACACTTGTGCAATTCGTGAGAATGCGGAAAATAAAGTGTTCGGAGAGCTTGGTCATTTAAAAGCATTAAAGCGTGAAAAGCCAGATTTAATTTTAGGTGTCTGCGGATGTATGTCTCAAGAGGAATCTGTCGTCAACCGTATTTTGAAGAAACATCCATTTGTTGATTTGATTTTCGGTACACACAACATTCACCGCCTGCCAGAGCTGTTATCTGAATGCTATCTTTCAAAAGAAATGGTCATCGAGGTTTGGTCAAAAGAAGGCGATGTCATTGAAAACCTTCCAAGAGCCCGCCAAGGAAAAATTAAGGGCTGGGTGAATATTATGTACGGTTGTGATAAATTCTGTACATACTGTATCGTCCCTTACACGCGCGGTAAGGAAAGAAGTCGCCGCCCTGACGAAATTATTCAAGAGGTCAGACGTTTAGCGGCAGAAGGATATAAGGAAATTACCCTTCTTGGTCAAAACGTGAATGCGTATGGAAAAGATTTTGAAGACATGGAATATGGTCTTGGACACTTGATGGATGAGCTACGTAAAATCGATATTCCGCGTATCCGTTTTACAACAAGCCACCCGCGTGACTTTGACGATCACTTAATTGAAGTGCTTGCTAAGGGTGGGAACCTTCTCGATCATATTCATTTGCCAGTTCAATCAGGCAGTTCTTCTGTCTTGAAGCTTATGGCGAGAAAATATGACCGTGAGCGTTACCTTGATCTTGTGCGCAAAATCAAAGAAGCGATGCCAAATGCTTCATTAACAACGGATATTATTGTTGGGTTCCCAAATGAGACAGATGAGCAGTTTGAAGAAACACTTTCCCTCTATCGCGAGGTTGAGTTTGACGCTGCTTATACGTTCATTTACTCTCCAAGAGAAGGAACACCAGCAGCGAAAATGCAAGACAACGTGCCAATGCATGTGAAAAAAGAACGTCTGCAGCGCCTGAATGCCCTCGTGAATGAAATTTCTGCGAAAAAAATGAAGGAATATGAAGGGCAGACTGTCGAAGTATTAGTAGAGGGTGAAAGTAAAAACAACCCTGAAATCCTAGCCGGATATACAAGTAAAAGCAAGCTTGTGAATTTTAAAGCACCAAAAGAAGCGATTGGCAACATCGTCAAAGTGAAAATCACACAAGCCAAAACTTGGTCTCTTGACGGAGAAATGGTTGGAGAAGCTATCGAGGTGAATTAAAATGACGCTTTATTCAAAAAAAGAGATTGTCGAGCGCGCAAGAGAGCTCGCTAAAATGATTTCTGAAACAGAAGAAGTTGATTTCTTCAAGAAAGCAGAAGCGCAAATCAATGAAAATACAAAAATTTCAACGATTATTAATCAAATTAAGGCGCTTCAAAAACAAGCTGTGAATTTAAAGCATTACGGCAAACATGAAGCCTTAAAGCAAGTCGAAGAAAAAATCGATGCCCTGCAAGAAGAACTGGATGAAATTCCAGTGATTCAAGAATTTAAAGAATCACAAGTGGAAGTCAATTCCCTGCTTCAGCTCGTAGCGCATACGATTTCTAATCAAGTAACAGATGAAATCATTCTTTCAACCGGCGGTGACCTCTTATTAGGAGAAACCGGTTCAAAAGTGAAAAACTCATCACCAAGTTGCTCCATTAAATGAGAAAACCCCGCAAATGCGGGGTTTTTTGTTTTGCTATCATCATTTTTTGAAAGAACAAAAATCACACTTCCCATTCTACTTCTTGTTTCGTCACCCCAAAATCTCTCACTCTCCAACTTTTCCAATTTTCAAGGCAAGTTTATGGGCGACCATGCATACACTGAAACAGAAATGAATTTAATTGAACATGAAGTTCAAAATCGTGACACACTAGACGAATGCCCAGCATAAGATAAAACGATCAAGAACAAGGAGGCATGCCGGAATGTCTGAATACAGAGAAATTATTACAAAAGCGGTGGTTGCAAAAGGGAGGAAATTCACCCAAAGCACACACACCATTTCTCCATCGCAAAAACCAACCAGCATCCTAGGTGGTTGGATCATTAATCATAAGTATGATGCTGAAAAGGTCGGTAAAACTGTTGAGATTGAAGGAACCTTTGATATTAACGTATGGTATTCTTACGCTGATAACACAAAAACAGAAGTCGTCACAGAACGGGTGAAATATGTAGACATCATCAAACTAAGATATAAAGATAAAAATTTCCTTGATGATGAGCACGAAGTGATTGCAAAAGTGCTGCAGCAGCCGAATTGTCTAGAAGTGACCATTTCTCCAAACGGCAATAAAATTATCGTTCAGGCAGAGCGTGAATTCATTGCTGAAGTGGTAGGAGAAACAAAAATTGTTGTAGAGGTCAATTCAAGCTGGAAAGAAAAAGATGATCATGAGTGGGAAGAAGAGGTGGATGAGGAGTTAGAGGATATTCATCCAGAATTCCTAGCGGGTGATCCAGAAGAGTAATTGATGACTAGGGCGCATATCCCCCTAGTTTTTTTGTGTCCTATCTAGGAGAAAAAAGGTGATTTTTTATGCTATAATGAAAGATGGTATGAATTCGAATGTAATATAGT
This sequence comes from Bacillus sp. FSL K6-1145, assembly GCF_038003425.1. Taxonomy (NCBI): domain Bacteria; kingdom Bacillati; phylum Bacillota; class Bacilli; order Caryophanales; family Bacillaceae; genus Bacillus; species Bacillus sp. FSL K6-1145. The sequence goes on from NZ_JBBOPC010000001.1 coordinate 1,670,301, forward strand.
GAGGGATTAGAAATATGGCAAGTTATACGCCCATGATACAGCAATATTTAAAAATCAAGGCAGAGTATCAAGATGCCTTTTTATTTTTTCGCTTAGGCGATTTTTATGAAATGTTTTTTGATGACGCAAAAGAAGCGTCACAAGAATTAGAAATCACGCTAACAAGCAGAGATGGCGGGACCATACCAATGTGCGGTGTTCCTTATCATTCTGCTTCTGCATACATAGAACAATTGATTTCAAAAGGCTACAAGGTCGCGATTTGTGAGCAGGTGGAAGATCCTAAAACGGCAAAAGGTGTAGTCAAAAGAGAAGTCGTTCAACTCATTACACCAGGTACGGTGATGGATGGTAAAGGCTTAAGTGAAAATGAAAACAACTTCATTGCCTCTGTGACAAAGTTTGAAAATGGATATGGACTTGCACTTTCCGATTTATCTACTGGTGAAAACATGGCGGCTTTCATTGATCGATTAGATGAAGTCGTGTCTGAAATTTATTCTGTCGGTGCAAAAGAAATTGTGGTGTCAAAGCAGCTGGATGAGGAAACAGTCAAGACCTTAAAGGATCGGTGCCAAGCGACCATTTCATACGAAGATAGTGATGAATTGATCGATGAAGCTGAGCGGCTCGTGTCCCGCCTGAGCGAGCAACTAAGATCGGCCTTTTTGACATTATATGCTTATTTAAGAAGAACGCAAAAAAGAAGTCTCGATCACCTTCAGCAAGTTCAAGTGTTTGAGCTCGAACAAACAATGAAAATTGATCTTTACTCAAAACGAAATCTTGAATTAACAGAGACGATCCGCTCAAAAAGCAAGAAGGGCTCTTTGTTATGGCTGTTAGATGAAACAAAAACAGCGATGGGTGGAAGGCTGCTCAAGCAATGGATCGACCGGCCGTTAATTCGGCTTTCGCACATTAAAGAACGCCAGGAAATGGTGCAAATTCTTATGGACCATCTCTTTGAACGAGAGGATCTGCGTGAACGGTTAAAGCAAGTATATGATCTCGAACGTTTAGCGGGCCGCGTCGCATTTGGCAACGTAAATGCCCGTGATCTCATTCAGTTAAAGGAATCCTTAAAACAAGTACCAGCCATTAAAGAGCTTGTGCACTCACTGCCAGAGGAAATGGCAAAATCAAGAGCGAATGCGATTGATCCTTGTGGTGACTTGCTTAATTTATTAGAAGATGCACTTTATGAAAATCCGCCGATGACGATAAAAGAAGGCAATTTGATTAAAGATGGCTACAATGCAAAATTAGATGAATACCGTGATGCCAGCCGAAACGGAAAGGACTGGATTGCACGTCTTGAACAGCAGGAAAGAGAATATACCGGCATTCGCTCCTTAAAAGTCGGGTTTAATAAAGTGTTTGGTTATTATATCGAAGTGACACGCGCAAATACACATCTGCTGGAGGAAGGCCGTTATGAAAGAAAACAAACGCTTGCCAATGCAGAGCGGTATATCACACCTGAATTAAAAGAAAAAGAAGCACTGATACTTGAAGCAGAATCAAATATCAACGAATTGGAATATGAACTATTTACAGCTCTCAGGGAGCAAGTGAAAGGTTATATTCCTAGATTACAGCTGCTCGCAAAACAAATGAGTGAGCTGGACGCTCTCCAATGCTTTGCGACTGTCAGTGAAAAACGCCGTTATATCCGTCCAGAATTCTCAGAGGATGAGGTAGATGTCATAGATGGTCGTCACCCAGTCGTTGAAAAAGTGATGGATCACCAGGAGTATGTACCGAATGACTGCCATATGGGAAATGGCCGGCAAACCTTACTCATTACTGGACCAAATATGTCAGGGAAAAGTACGTATATGAGACAAATGGCGCTTATCTCCATTCTTGCGCAAATTGGCTGCTTTGTGCCGGCATCGAAGGCGACTCTTCCGATCTTTGACCAAATCTTTACACGCATTGGGGCGGCAGATGATTTGATTTCTGGTCAGAGTACTTTTATGGTAGAGATGCTCGAAGCAAAAAATGCGATGGTGCATGCAACGAAAAACAGCTTGATTTTATTTGATGAAATTGGACGCGGGACAAGCACCTATGATGGAATGGCTCTTGCGCAGGCGATCATTGAATTTGTTCACGATCATATTGGTGCCAAAACGCTTTTTTCCACACATTATCACGAGCTGACAGTTCTTGAATCTCAATTAAGCGAGCTGAAAAATGTCCATGTACGTGCTGAAGAGCATGAGGGCACGGTCGTTTTCTTACATCAAATCAAAGAGGGTGCAGCTGATAAAAGCTATGGTATTCATGTAGCGCAGCTTGCTGAATTGCCTGATGCGATCATCGATAGGGCCCAGACCATTTTGACGGAGCTTGAGAGCGGATCACATGAAGTGACCCCGCACGTATCTGCAGCTCCAAAAACAGAAAAGGCAGAGGAAAAGCAGCAGCTTTCTTTCTTTGAAGTAGAAGAAAAACCGCAAACCAAACCAGTTCTAAAACAGAAAGATCAAGCGGTGATCGAGGAATTAAAGTCATTCAATCTAATGGATATGACTCCGCTCGAAGCGATGACTAAGCTATATGAATTGCAAAAGAAATTATAATGTAAGGTGAGGTGAGCAAAATGGCAAAGATTATTCAGTTATCCGATGACCTATCCAATAAAATTGCTGCAGGTGAAGTAGTCGAACGTCCAGCTTCTGTCGTAAAAGAGCTTATGGAAAATGCAATCGATGCAAGTAGTACAGTGATTGAAATCGATGTAGAAGAAGCAGGTCTTTCTTCTATTAGAATGATTGATAATGGTGTTGGAATCGATGCTGAAGATTGTAAGCTCGCCTTTCAGCGCCATGCAACGAGTAAAATCAAAGATGAAAATGACCTGTTCCGTGTCAGAACGCTCGGTTTCAGGGGAGAGGCGCTGCCAAGTATCGCATCTGTCTCTCATCTAGAAATGAAAACAAGTACTGGTGAAGGAGCTGGAACGCACCTGGTGCTGCAAGGCGGAAAGATCATTTCAGAGAAAAAAACCTCTAGTCGCCGCGGTACCGAGATCGTCGTTACCAACTTATTTTACAATACACCGGCCCGCCTAAAATACATGAAAACCGTTCATACGGAGCTTGGCAATATATCAGATGTCGTCAATCGAATTGCGCTGGCTCACCCAGAAGTATCGATTCGCTTGCGTCATCAAGGAAAAGTCCTGCTTCAGACGAATGGAAACGGGGATGTGCGGCATGTGCTTGCGGCCATTTACGGAACAGCTGTTGCGAAAAAAATGGTGCCGCTTCACGTGCAATCACTTGATTTTGAAGTGAAAGGATATATCTCCTTGCCAGAAGTGACAAGGGCATCACGGAATTATATGTCTTCTGTTGTAAACGGCAGATATGTTAAGCATTTTCCGCTCGTGAAAGCGGTCCATGAAGGGTATCACACGCTGCTACCGATTGGCCGCCACCCGATTACATTTATAGAGATGAAGATGGACCCCATTTTAGTGGATGTGAACGTTCATCCTTCGAAGCTTGAAGTGAGACTTAGTAAAGAGCAGGAACTTCATGAGTTAATTAAGCAAGGAATTAAGGACGTATTTCAAAAGCAGCAGCTCATTCCAAGTGCTTCGGTGCCAAAAAAAGCACCAATGCCAGCGATCAAAAATGAGCAGCAATCCTTAACCTTTGATGCGAAAAAAGGAAACACAAGCGAGGTGGAAACGCCGCTATCCTATCAGCCGGATCCGCTCGAATCGGTCTTATATGAGACAAGCCATACCGAAGCATACGGAATGCCTAATCAAGAGAAGACGGAACCATCATCACCAGTATTTTATGAAGAAGCCTCATCTGAGCGAGTTCAGTTAGAGGAATCCGCCGCTTCACTAGAATATGAAGAGTTAGAACTAAGAGAAGATGCTGCAGAAGCCATTTCAGAAAACGAACGCGTCCCTGTGATGTATCCCATCGGACAAATGCATGGCACATATATTTTGGCTCAAAATGAACGTGGGCTTTATATTATTGATCAGCATGCGGCCCAGGAGCGAATCAAGTATGAGTATTATCGTGAGAAAGTAGGAGAGATCAAACAGGAAGTGCAAGAAATGCTCGTCCCATTAACATTCCATTACTCGAAAAACGATATGCTGATTATTGAAGAGCATAAAGAGATACTAACGAAAGTGGGTGTCTTCTTAGAGCCTTTTGGTTCAGGAAGCTACATTGTACGGTCGCATCCGCAGTGGTTTCCAAAAGGAGAAGAGACTGAACTGATCGAAGAGATTATTGAGCAAGTGCTGGATGAGAAACGTGTAGATATCAAAAAATTAAGAGAAGAAGCGGCAATCATGATGAGCTGCAAAGGCTCTATCAAAGCAAATCGTCATTTGCGAAATGATGAAATCAAAGCCCTATTAGATGAACTCAGGCAGACAAAGGACCCTTTCACTTGTCCGCACGGCCGGCCGATCATCATTCATCACTCGACATATGAAATGGAGAAAATGTTTAAACGGGTCATGTGATCAAATAAAAAAGCGTTCTTATTAAGGCACCTCAGCGTGTAGACAAACTATTGCGCGAGCTGGTGCTCACGAATGTCTAATCCGCGCCAGAACTCGTCCTTCCTAAGCTACAAAGGTTTCTATCACACTGAAAAGAAGACAAAGGGCTAAAATAAACATCATTTTGCCCTTTGTCATTTGGAGCGCTCTTATTAGAGCGCTTTTTTATTTAGCATCCACACGGATCTGGCGGTGTGACCACAACTGGTCGTGTATTAATATCAATCGTATCTTCTGCATAAAATGTAGAACCGATGCTAATTGCTCGATTTTCTGCGCGGAACGTATATGTACCTGCGGCAGGGAGTACTTTATGTGAAAGCTTTAATGTATATTTGGAAATTCCAAGTAAATCCAATCTAAGCGGAATACGGACGGTTTGTCCGTTGTTCAAAATGTAGCTGTCTTTTAATGCTTTACCGTTCATAATGTCTTTAGTTGTTGCTTGGAAACCCTTTGGCAGTGTGAACTCAACCGCACCAAGACTTAGAATAGAATTTGGGCTGTACGTTAGTTCAATGTCAGAAAAAGACCATTCCTGCTTACTTGTACCTGTAATTTTTGCGTAAAGGGCAGCTGGTTTTGCATTGGTTGATGCTTTGCTTTCCTCTGTTTTGGCTCCTTCAGCAGATGCAGAAAGCGGTACTGACAGCGCCATAACCAATGTGAGCATCCCCATCATGATCATCGTCCATGTTTTTTTCATTTCTTCCTTCCCCCTTGTTGAATATAGGTAAATAATAGATGATTACACCCATTATTTACCTATAATGTTACCATATCCCTACATGGTATTAAATGGTATATTATACCCTTATTTTGTCATCTTGTTTAGTAATAACGGGGAAAATGCGCATTTGGTTGGTTCATTCCGTAACCAAAGCCTGGCATTTGCTGATTCGGCATCATCATATGCATATCTTGATATCCGTATGGATGATATGGCATCATTCCATATCCACCATAGTGGCCATGATGATGGTGATCCTTCATTGGAACATGCGAAAAGGGGTCATGCTGATTTGGAAAAGGCGGATAGGCTGAATGATGATGCGGATAATGTCCGCTGTACTTATCCTTTTTACCGGTATGATAATGGTTTGGCATATTCATATGATCATGCATGTTTGGCGCGACCACATGCTCATGATTGGCTGTATACACATTCTCAAACGTATGGTACGGATTTCCTTCGTGATGATAATTCATTTGGCTATTCATATTGTTCATTTGATATCTCATCCTTTATGTCAGGTTGCCATATCCTATGAGCATGATCCGTTTCATGAGCCTATCCATATGAAAAAAACCGGCTTTTCAGCCGGGAAAACAAAAAGCAGTTGAAAGCGTCAGGTGCTAATATGAGAAGCCATGTCTTCTTCTACGACGCTTCTTACAACTGCTGCAGACACTTTTAGGGTAATAATAGGGATCGTAGCTTCTAGAAGTATCCCAGAAATCGCTCTCAAACCAATCATCTTTTTTATGATGAAACTTTTTTTCTTTACATGGGTCCTCATGGCAATGATCGTCATGCTTTTTATAACAGTTTGAGTGGGAATGTTTGCACTTGCATTTGCACATTGTCATCCCTCCTAAATGTGACTCAATGCTAGTATATGCACGAATAAGACAAGGGGACTGGATGGTGGCGCATCTTCTGTAAAAAAAGGCTTTTTCTCAAAAATTCAAATGAAAAGAATTGACTAGTGCTAAAATAACATGATAAAATATAAATTTTTATCCAACGATGAAATGTGTTATAATCAAATTGTGAATACTTTCGGAGGTGGCGGATTTGTTTCAAATAGGTGATAAAATTGTTTATCCTATGCATGGTGCCGGTGTGATTGAAGGAATGGAAGAAAAAGAGATTTTAGGTAAGACGGAGGAATATTTTCTGATTCAAATGCCGAATATGCAGATGATGATCCCAAGAGGCAGAATCAATCAACTAGGTATTCGTCAGGTAGCAGATCAAGCAACGCTGAAAGTTGTGATGAACAATTTTGCAGAAGAAACAAACGACGACACGCTTACTTGGAAGCAAAGATATGATGAAAATATGAAAAAGCTAAAAACAGGTGCAATCGAAGACGGTGCAGACGTTGTCAAAGATCTGATGAGACGAAATCAGAAGAAAGCATTAAATTCAAGTGAAAAGAAGATGCTTGAAGATGCTAGAGGCATGTTAGTGAGTGAAATTTCTCTTGCACAAGGGCTTTCACAAGATGAAGTCCTTTCAGCTTTAGAGAATGAACTAAGAATTTAATGATGGATATACAATAATTGGCTGTAAACAGAAGGGCATCCCTTTTGTTTGCGGCTTTTTTTGTTTGAAATCAGAAAAACATGTCCATTTTTGTAGGTGATTTTAACTAAAGCTAAAATAAGGTCATACGATGCAGTTTTTTATTCAAGCAGCGAATGATTCAAAGAAGTCAGAAATACCTAGAGCGGCATAAAAAAACAGGAAAGTTCTCCTGATTCATTTAAATGAGCCGGACAACCTTTGAATTCTGTTAGCCATTGATAGTAAAATAATGCGATAAGATGACACCTAAGAGAATGAAAAGGAGCGGTGAAATGAAAAGGCTACTGATATGTGGATTCATCTTTCTGATCCTATGTGCTCTTTTAATGGTGAAATGCAGCCATTCTGTTCAAGAAAAAAAAGAGCAAAAGAAACATCAAGAAGAGGTAGAAAAGTATCAAAAAGAGCGAAAAAAAGGGGATCGATACGACAGTTTTAAACAGCTTATTCGGCATGAAAGAAAAGGGTATGAAATAGAATTTCACGAAAAGGGCGGAAGTGATTTACTCGTCTTTTCTCCTCATGGAGGGGAAATTGAACCAGGAACAAGTGAAATTGTAGAAGCATTTCAACAAAGATACTCGACGTATTTGTTTGAAGGAACGAAACAAGACAACAATCGTGATTTGCATATTACAAGCACCAAGTTTGATGAACCGATATTGGTCCAAATGATTAAAACGTATCCCTTCTCCATTTCCATCCACGGCTATAAAAGTGATAAAAAGCACACGCTAGTTGGCGGGACAAACGAAAAAATGAAAAGAGCAGTTGTACGAGAGTTAAAAGATCGAGGATTTTCTGCAGAAATGGTGCAAGAAGGCGAACGGCTTTCAGGAACAGATCCTAAAAATATTAATAATCGAAATGCAAGTGGTGAAAGCGTTCAGCTAGAAATTAGTACGGCGCAGAGAGAATCTTTTTTCGACCATTTTGATACGAGAAAAGGAAAGAAAAAAGCATTCAGACGTTATATCCGTGCTTTAAAAGAAGTATTAAGAGAATTTGACCCAACTTCGTAGTAAAATCGTTTTGATGGGTAAAAGTACTCCATTTAAACTTGGTAAAAAAGATAGAAATATGCGAAATGAACATAAATCATGCAATAAATTACAATTTGCCTTAAAAACATAAATTATGTAAAATAATAGTTATCAGTTTGATATGATAGAATGGGGCTGAAGTGGATGGCACATAAAATACCATCTTCCGAAGTAGGTGTAAAGATCAATCAATGGTACACGCATATTTGCAAATTTGAAGTCGAACAAGCAAACGATATGAAGCGCCTTGTTGAAGAAGAAATTCATGAGATGGAAGAGGATCAAGATTTGCTTCTATATTATTCTCTAATGGATTTTCGCCATCAACTGATGCTTCAGCATTTAACGCCAGTCCATGCAGGGAGTGAAACACTTCAAGCCGTGTCTTTTCCGAAAGAAATGGAAGATGGAGAAGATGAGATGACAGGCTTACTTGGCTATTACTTTCATTTTTTTCATGGAATGTATGCGTTTATCCAGCGCCGATACATCGAGGCCATTTCCTATTACAAGCATGCGGAACATCAACTGATCTTAGTGACAGATGAGATTGAAAAAGCGGAATTTTACTATAAAATCGCTGAAGTATACTATCATATGAAACAAACTTATTTCTCCATGCATTATGCTAAAAAGGCGAGAGACATTTATAAGAAACATCAGCTTTATGGAAAAAGAAGCATTCAATGTGATTTTGTCATGGCAGGTAATTGTATTGATGTGAGTCAGCACCAAAAAGCGCTTCCTTACTTAGAAAAAGCGTTAAAGGTTTGTGAAGCGATGGAGCGGAAAGAGTGCACATCTTATTTTAAAGCGATGGCTCTTAATAACTTAGGAGCTTGTCATTATAGTATGGGAACGTACCATACAGCGACAGTCTTTTTTGAACAAGCCATTTCCCTTTATCAAAAAGATCAAGCATCCACGATGATCAAATCATTATTTTCACTTGCTCTTACATGGTTTAAACTCGGAGATATCGAGCGGGCGGGTGAGGCTATACGTAAAGGAATGAACGAGGCTTGTTTATTGGAAGATGAAATTTATCAGTTGAAATTTCAATTTTTACAGGCGCTTTATATAGAAAAAGACAGCTGTGAGCAATTAAGATCGGCACTATTTGGACTGCGAAGCAAAAAAATGTTTGCTGATTTAGAGGAATTAGCACTTGATGCGGCTAATTATTATAAGGAACGCGACATGTACAAGGAATCCTCCACTTTTTTTGAGATTGTGATCGAAGCGCGTACGCACATTCAAAAAGGAGATGAGATGTATGAGAACGAAGCATAACATGTCAGCTGATCAAGTAGATGAAAGACTTCACACGTAATAACAGACAAAAACAACACCCTTTACGAATCAACGTAAAGGGCTTTTTTATTTATTCTTTGATGGCTTTTTCTGCGTCAATGGCACCTGCCCCGTAAATCATCGGGTCATCCCCAGACCACTTGCTTGTATTTTCTTTTAACAGGGTTTTGACCTCATCGGGCGTTAAATCTGGTGAATGCTCTAATAGAAGAGCACAAATACCAGCGCAAATCGGTGTTGCCATAGATGTGCCAGATAACGTCGTGTAATCATCATCGACTCTGCTTGATTTGTCGAGTTTATCTAGAAAGGATCTTGGTGATCTGAGAGAGACGATGTTTACTCCTGGTGCAAGGATATCAGGCTTTGTCTCACCATAAACAGTAGGACCTCTGCTTGAAAATGGTGCCACGATATCATCGTTTGATTCTGGTGTATTCCGGTCATCAAAAGCGCCAACCGTAATCACTTTTTGACTGACGGCAGGGCTCGCAATCGTTTGACTGTTAGGACCAGAGTTTCCGGCTGCGACGCATACTACAATGCCTTGATCCCAAGCAGCATTGACAGCACGCACCATCGGATCGTCCTGTTCGTCATCATAACGCTGAGCATCTCCGCCTAGTGACATACTCATAATATGAATCGGATCATCAGGGTGATCTTCATTGAACTGGATGCACCATTCAACCCCTTCTATAATAGTAGAAAGCGATCCAGCCCCTTGTTTATTTAACACTTTTACGCCAATTAAATGAGCTTTTGGAGCAGGTCCTTTGTACAAGCCATCTGAGGCCGATCCGTCTCCAGCTACATCTCCAGCGCAGTGAGTACCATGCCCGTTATCATCATAAGGCTTTGTTTTTTGCTTGACTAAGTCCACAAAATCGCGAATTCTTCCTTCTAAATCTTCATGCGGATAAATTCCTGTATCAATGACAGCGACCGTAATGCCTTCCCCAGTTAAGGATGTACCGTTTCGGAAGACTTCATCCGCGTGACTAGCTTGTGTGGCCACATCCAGAAGTGCATGAACTTTCCGGTCTAAATAAATTTTACGAATATGCTCACCATTTGCTAACAGCTCCTCTAAAGCGGCCGGTGTTAGGTCTGCAGCGCAGCAGTCGATATGTGAAAAGTGCCGTTTGATATTTGTTTTTCTACTTTTTTTCATGAGCTGTTTTGTGCTTTGAATCCCTGCTTCGACCGCGTCTTCCTTAAATTCAATAATTACACGAAGCTTCTTTCTCTTCTTTAATCTTCCTTCAAAGAAACGATGAAGAAAGCATGGCGTCCATTTAAAAGGTTTATAAAGGTGAAGGACGGTCTCTCTTAAAGGCTGATCTAGTTTACTAGCATGTGTCCTGACCATTTGCACCATAGAAAATCCAAACATGTGATGCCCTCCATTCTAGCTATCCATTCTTGTACACTCTTACGTTATGAGAATGAGAGCTGCTTTGTTCGGATTCTTGTCCCTTCTTTTCTTCATATTGGCGGCTTACTCATTTCTGATGAAAAAGAAAAGCGCTTACATTTTGTAAAATAATAGAAAAAGGTGGAAAACATGTAGAATCAGCCGATGATAGGTGGGAGAGTTCTTCTTAGAGAACCGGTGAAACAAACGATTTTGCAGAAAAAAAGGAGGGGTTAGACAGGGTCAATGCTCATACAAATGTGACTTGTCACAGAGGAAAAAAATCAAATCCATATAAAAACAAGCCGAATTAAAGAAAACAGACTGGATAGAACTAGGTCATTTTAAACATAACTTCGTTTGTCTGTCATACTATTCTAACTCTGTTTTCAAAGACGAGAGGCGTTTCTGTGTATATAAATGCAATTATCTTATTTTTGAGGAATCTCATGATCTAGAGTGTTATGATCAAATTTGAAGAGAAAAAGTGGAAAAAATGAAAAGAAATGATGATTCAATATAAATCATAGAAACGGCTTAGAAATCTGTTAAAGGAGAACGGGAATGAAGAAGTTTTTTGCTTTGCTTCTCCTGCTTGCGATCGGATGGGGCGTTTATTATACAATGCAAGCACAGGAACATGATGAGCCATTGTCATCAGGTGGGGAAGACGAAAGCGGTTCAAATGATATTTATCGCAATTTTAAAGAACTGGAAGAAAACGAATCAACAAGCAGCTATCAAATTACAGCCAACCCAGTGCCTGGAAGCCGTCTTCTTGTGATGTCACCCCATGGCGGGAGAATTGAAGGCGGCGTGAGTGAGATCGTCCATTTTTTCGATAATGATTTCTCTACGTATTTGTTTGAAGGTTTAAGAGAGAATGCATCAGAACTTCATGTGACAAGTACAAACTTTGATGAGCCAGTCGGCGTCGCGCAGGCAAAAGCACACGATTATATCTTAGCAGTGCATGGATACAAAGGTGAGGAAGGCATTGACCATACGCTCGTTGGCGGAACAGATTACGACCGTGCAGAAAAAATAGTGAACTCATTAGAGCGGAACGGATTTTCTGCTGAACTGGCTGTCGCACACGCAACCCTGAGCGGAACAAGCAATCATAATATTAATAATCTTACTAAAACAGGGCAAAGTGTACAGCTAGAGATTAGTAGAAGTCAGCGTGAAGCTTTATTTGACAGTTTTGACTTTCGGCGGCGGTCGAGTACAAAAAACGAGACGTTCTACCGGTATGTCAGGGCGATTCGGACAGTGCTGGATGAGGAATATACATAAAGATGGTGCACATGTTAAGACAAGCAGCGTGAATTCTTGTTACACTATAAAAAGTGATAACAAAAGGAGAGACGAATATGGCGCGTCATCATTTTCATCTTCAGGCGAGCTGGCCTGGCCTGCGTAACGATGTGGGTACAATCTCATGCGAACAGTTAAAAACGAAGATTTCAATTCCAAAAGAAATGGACGGTCCCGGCATCGGAACAAATCCAGATGAGATGCTCTTAGGTGCAGCGGCTACGTGTTATATTATTACACTTGCCGCTATGATGGAGCGGAGCCAATTAGAAAAAGAGGATCTCACAATGAGTTCTGAGGCTGTCGTAGATGTGACAAATGGTGTGTTTACATATGAAAAAATCATTCACCGGCCTGTCATCATCCTCAAAGCCTCTGCTTCTCCGCAAGATATTGAGCTGGCCCGCAAGCTCGCGCACAAAGCCGAAAGCTCATGTATGATCTCAAGAGCTGTTCAAGGAAATGTGGACATTTCCTTAGAAGAAACCATTCAAGTCGACGGGTAAAAACAAAAAGTCATTTTCTCTTAATGAAATGGAGAAAATGACTTTTTTTATGACGTCCATTCGGTTTGATCGATTTGTTCTTTGTTTTCTTCCTTTTGTTTTTTTGACAGGTTCAAGACAATCACGCCACATATCACAAGTGCAAGACCAATGAAGCCTTTTATGTGAATGGTTTCGTTAAACAGCACGAGTCCGATAAGAGCAGTAAGTGCTGTTCCAACGCCAGACCATGTTGCATAAGCAGACGAAAGGTCAATCGTTTTAAGTGCCAGACTGAGGAAGGTAAAGGCACACCCAAATCCGATCAGGACCCCAATGCTCGGCAGCAGTTGCGAAAAACCTTGTGAAAGCTTCAGCATCGTACTGCCAAAAACCTCTGTCAAAATAGCCCCTGTTAAATAGAGCATACCTTTCATAATCTCTCACATCCTTTATGACATATTTAAAAGTACGACCCCTGAGACAAGCATCGCCATCCCAAAGATTGCTCTTTGGTTCAAGGTTTCTTTGAAAAAGAGCACGCCAAAAATAGCCGTGAGGACTGTACCAACCCCAGACCATGTTGCGTAAGACATGCTAAGCGGAATGATATTCAGTGTCAATGACAGCATATAAAAGGCAAGTGTATACCCAGCAACAACGACAGCGCTAGGCTTAAAGCGAGTAAAGCCATTTGAGAATTTTAACATCACGGCGCCAATGGCTTCTGAAAAAATGGCCACAGCTAGAAAAAGATATCCGAGGATCATGATCATCCCTCCTCTAATAGGTGTAAAATCCGATGAAGTAAAAGGGTTTTTTCCTCTCGGTTCAGCGGTTCAAGCTGAAACATTTCTGAAAACCATATTCCATCACATGAAAGGCGGATCAGCTGGCTCAATGCAGGGTCATTGATTTCCTCAGCTGCTTTCGCTTTGAACTCTGCATAAAAATCACGCCAAGGGTTCAATAACGCTTCATCAAATGACATGGTGGCCAGCATGCTTGTACATAACTGGGTCGTGTTTTGCATATCAAGATCATTTAATGTCGCCAAAATATATGCACGTACATAAGGAGCCTTTTCGTTTTTGTATGTTTCCTGATACGACTCAAGCTGCTGACGAAAGCAGACAATCGCGTGCTCATTCATTTTTTGGATGAGCTCTTCCTTGCTTGAAAAATGATAAAGCAGGCCGGCCTTGGTCATATGTGCATGCTCTGCTACATGCTGAAGGGTAAGCTGACTTAATCCTTCTTTTAAAATCGTACGAGCAGCTGCCTCAAAAATTTGCTCTTTTTTGGTTTTAGACATAAAAAAAACACCTACTTTACTGAACGGTCGGTAAAGTAAATGTTAACCCATGAAAAACTAGTGTGTCAATCGATTCATTTTATGAAAGGTTGTTTTCACTTACAAGTCATATTTAATAATAAGGGTATGGTCCATATGGCGGATATGGTGGTGGATAAGGATAGCCATATCCATATCCTGGAGCAAGCAGGGACCCTGCAAGTAGTCCTCCAGCAAAACCACCTAAAAATGGAGGGCCAAAAAATCCAGGTCTCCCAAACCCAAATCCAGGTCTTCCAAACCCAGGGCCTCCAAATCCAGGTCTTCCAAATCCAAAAGGTCTTCTCATGTCTTCTTGCATAAATGGCGGTGCATCAAAATAATTCATAAAAAAAGGCTCCTCTCACATAAAATCACTGTAACTGACATCAGTGTATTCGATTGGCCTATATGTGTTTGGATGAACGCCTATGATAAGGAGGAATGTTAAAAATGGGCCTGTATCCATCTGATTGGGCAAAATGCCCGCCGCATGCTCATGCCTATAAAGCACGAACGGATGTAACAGAAGAGCATTATCATTTAATAGAAGGTATTTCTCAGCCAGTCAATGGGAGCAATACCGATCAGCATACTCATTACTATCGCGGGGTCACCTCTTTTGAGAGAGGGCATTTCCACAGATACTACGGCGTCACAGGGCCTGCGATACCGAGATTAGATGGTACCCACTATCACGAGATTGAGGAAGTTACGTTTTCAGCCTATAACGATTCTGTCCCCATTCCGTACGGAGGAGTCGTCTATAGTCCGGACGAAGAGCGGCCGACGCATACGCACCGCTTAAAAGGAAAAACATATGAAGTGGTCGGAAATGAACCACTCGGCTGGTGATGGGCATTATATAGGAGAGAAAGAGAAGTTATGCTATACTGTAGGCAGTTTGTAAAAGAGAGTGATGTTATGAAAAAAACGAAACAACCAGTGATTGTATTAGTAGGACCGACGGCTGTCGGCAAAACAAAACTGAGCATACATATAGCCAAAGCATTTAATGGAGAAATAATCAGTGGTGATTCTATGCAGATTTATAAAGGAATGGACATTGGAACAGCTAAAATCACCCCTGAAGAAATGGATGGTGTCCCGCACCACTTAATTGATATTAAAGAGCCGGCCGAATCCTTTTCTACAGCTGAATTTCAGCAGCTGGTCCGTATGAAAATCAAAGAGATTGCCGCTAGAGGGAAAACACCCATGATTGTCGGCGGAACAGGTTTGTATATCCAATCTGTTTTATATGATTACACATTTACCGATGAGAAAAGTGACCCTGCTTTTAGAGAAGAAATGGCGCTGTTTGAACAGCAGCATGGCTCCCTTCAGCTGCACGAAAAGCTAAAAGCAGTAGACCCTGATGCTGCAAAAGCCATTCATCCGAATAATGTCCGCCGCGTGATCCGGGCGCTGGAAGTGATCCATACAACAGGTCAGAAAATGTCGGAGATGCAAAATGGTCATCAAGAAGTTCCTCTTTATGATACAGCCTTCATTGGGCTCAAAATGGATCGAGAGCTTTTGTACGAGCGCATTCACCAAAGAATTGATATGATGATAGATGAAGGCTTAATTGAGGAAGTGAGCGCACTTTATCAATCTGGCTTGAAGGATTGTCAATCGGTTCAAGCGATTGGTTATAAAGAGTTGTATGCGTATTTTCAAGGTGACTGCTCACTTGATGAAGCTATCCAGCAATTAAAGCAAAATTCCCGTAGATATGCGAAGCGTCAGTTCACGTGGTTCCGTAATAAAATGGATGTCACTTGGTTCGACATGACACCGCCTTGCCACTTTTCAGACAAAAAAGAGGAAATTTTCGCATATATAGCAGGAAAGCTTGGACTTAAAGCGAAACTGTAGTTATCAGAATCAAGGAGGACGAAACATGAAACCGATTAATATTCAGGACCAATTTTTGAATCAAATTCGTAAAGACAATACATTTGTTACAGTATTCTTACTGAATGGCTTTCAGCTTCGCGGTCAAGTGAAAGGCTTTGACAATTTCACGGTGCTGCTTGAAACAGAAGGGAAGCAGCAGCTTATTTATAAACACGCCATTTCTACATTTGCACCTCAAAAGAATGTAAATCTAGAATTAGAATAGGATATGTTCGACCTAATAGCCCCATGCATCTGCGAATAAACCGGCCGGAACCCGCTACGTTTTTTGTCAGTGCAGAGGGGCTATTTTGCATGCCGTGAAACCTTTCTGTCTATTTTGCGTATAATCCCTTATTGGATATGAAGAAAGGTGAGGGAAGCGATATGGAAAATGCAGAGCTTGAATTAAGAAGGATTAGAGTGATCCTTCTACTAGTTGGGATTGTTGTCTTATTTGGATCATGCGCCATTTCAAACATTGAATCAAGACAGGAAAGCTGGCATAACTATTCTAATCAAGATGATCATGGACATATAGATGGCCTATTACAATCAGCTGTTGCACTAAAAAATAATCACTTTGCTGTTGTGAAAGATGATGAAGTACATGTGTACCGGTTTGATGAAAAAGAGGGAGAACTGACCCTTATTAAAACAAAATACATAGATGAGTGGGACGAAGATTATGATGATGATGACGATTCTGTAGAAGAGTAAGCACGTAAATTTACAAATGAATGTGAAGTCGCTACACTATAATCATGCATCAGACATCTAGACAGAAAAGGATGAGTTCATGACACACAAAATTAAAATTAATCATTGGGAACAAACTTGTGAAGACGACTCCTGTTTTGAATATGGAACAAGCGTTTCTGTAAATGGGAAAGAATTAGTCAGAGAAGCTTCAATCGTCTCTGCGCTTGAAGCGGTGCTAAAAGAATTAGGTGTTGAAGTGGAAATTACAGAAGTGTCAGAAGATTTACAGTGCGATGCCTACAAAAAATAAAACAAAAAGTCTAGTCTACTAAGCGATTTTTTTTCGTGTTATGATAGATTTCGGTTTCAGTTGAATAGAGAGTAGAGCAGTCTATTTTTAGATCCTGTTCTGCTCTATTTATTTGAACGTACGAGTTCGGCTATGAATGTTCGGCCGGGTTGGTTGATTTTTTTCGTTTCGAACATCTATATGTTGTGTTTTGAAAAAACATAGTATACTATATATAGTGAATAACGAAATGATCAACAATACTAAAAACTAGGTCGTGATGGAATTGATTCAAATCGTATTTGATTCAAAAACAGGAAATGTTCAACGCTTTTTGGACAAGACCCCTTTTACAGACAAACGAAAATTGACTGGAGAAGAGTTTTTGGATACGCCGTTTATTCTCGTCACCTTTACGACAGGATTTGGACAAGTCCCTAGTACTACTCAATCCTTTTTAGAGAAAAATGCTCACCTTTTACTAGGTGTAGCGGTGAGTGGAAACAAAGTATGGGGAGATAATTTTGCCAAAAGCGCCGATACGATTTCTAAACAATATCAAGTTCCTATTTTGCACACCTTTGAACTAAGCGGAACAAAAAGGGATGTTGAATTGTTTACACAGGAGGTAGAAAGAATTGTCACAAAATCAGGTTCCAAAGTGGATACAATTAAATAACGAGATTATGATTCAAAAAGAAGGAAAGTTTCAGTTCGATAAGGACAAAGAAGCTGTACATAGTTATTTCGTAGATTATATTAATCAAAACACAGTCTTCTTTCACAACTTAGAAGAGAAGATTGATTACTTAATAGAAAACGACTACTATGAGGAAGAATTTTTAAGACAATACAGCATGGCAGATATTAAAGAGGTATTCGAAGCTGCATATGCGAAGAAATTTAGATTCCCATCATTCATGAGTGCGTTTAAGTTTTACAACGACTATGCACTGAAAACAAATGATAAAAAGAAAATCCTTGAACGCTATGAAGACCGCATTTCAGTTGTAGCGCTTTTCTTTGCGGGCGGAGATAAAGAAAAAGCCCTTGAGTTTGTAGAACTGATGATCAATCAGGAATACCAGCCAAGTACACCAACATTCTTAAACGCTGGACGTAAAAGACGAGGTGAGCTTGTGAGCTGCTTCTTGCTTGAAGTGAATGACTCATTAAACGATATTTCAAGAGCGATTGATATTTCAATGCAGCTTTCAAAATTAGGCGGCGGCGTCAGCTTGAACTTGTCAAAGCTTCGTGCAAAAGGCGAAGCAATTAAAGATGTTGAAAACGCGACAAAAGGTGTCGTCGGCGTGATGAAGCTTCTTGATAATGCATTCAGATATGCAGATCAAATGGGACAAAGACAAGGATCAGGTAGTGCCTACCTTAATATTTTCCACAGAGATATTAATGATTTCTTAGATACAAAAAAAATCTCTGCAGATGAAGATGTGCGTGTGAAAACATTGTCCATCGGTGTCGTCATCCCGGATAAATTTATTGAGCTTGCCAGAGAAGATAAAACAGCTTACACCTTCTATCCGCACACAGTCTATAAAGAATATGGACAGCATCTTGATGAGATGGACATGGAAGAAATGTATGATGAGCTTGTAGAAAACCCGAAAATCAAAAAAGAAAAAGTCAATCCGAGAAAGCTTCTTGAAAAATTGGCTGTTCTTCGCTCAGAATCTGGCTATCCATATATCATGTTCCAAGATAATGTGAATAGAGAGCATGCATTAAACCATATTTCACGAGTGAAATTCTCAAACCTTTGCTCAGAAGTGCTTCAAGCTTCAGAGGTCTCTTCTTACGCGGACTATGATCAAGAAGATGAAATTGGTCTTGATATTTCTTGTAACCTTGGTTCATTAAATATCATGAATGTCATGAAAAACAAATCGATCGAAAAAACGGTCAAACTAGCAACAGACTCACTCACGCTTGTATCTGAAACAACAGATATTCGCAATGCACCGGCTGTTCGAAAAGCGAACAAAGCGATGAAATCAATCGGACTTGGTGCGATGAACCTTCACGGGTATTTGGCTCAAAACCAAATGGCCTATGAAAGTGAAGAAGCAAGAGATTTCGCGAATACGTTCTTTATGATGGTGAACTACTATTCAATTAAACGTTCAAGTGAGCTTGCAAAAGAAAAAGGAGAAACATTCCATCGTTATGAAGGCTCTGGCTACGCAACGGGCGAGTACTTCAATAAATACGTGGAGAATGATTTCACACCAAAAACAGAAAAAGCAGCAGCATTATTTGAAGGCATGCACATTCCAACAAAAGAAGACTGGGCAGCACTCAAAGACTTTGTAGCGGAAAATGGCATGTACCATAGCTACCGCTTATGTATTGCACCAACAGGTTCCATTTCTTATGTGCAATCGGCAACAGCCTCTGTTATGCCAATTATGGAACGTATCGAAGAAAGAACATATGGCAACAGCAAAACGTATTACCCAATGCCAGGTCTTTCAGCGCAAAACTGGTTCTTCTATAAAGAAGCGTACGATATGGATATGTTTAAAGTGGTCGATATGATCGCAACGATTCAGCAGCACGTCGATCAAGGAATCAGCTTTACACTATTCCTGAAAGATACGATGACAACGCGTGACCTAAACCGCATCGATCTGTATGCACACCATAAAGGCATTAAGACACTTTATTATGCAAGAACGAAGGATACAGGGCAGGAAGGCTGTCTTTCTTGTGTTGTTTGATTAAAGGAGAGTTTAACGTGACAAAAATTTATGATGCAGCCAACTGGTCAAAACACGAAGATGATTTTACACAAATGTTTTACAACCAAAATGTGAAGCAGTTCTGGCTTCCTGAAGAGATTTCCTTAAACGGGGACCTCTTAACATGGAAATATCTAGGTGAAAAAGAGCGAGATACGTACATGAAGGTACTTGCTGGATTGACTTTACTTGATACAGAACAAGGAAATACAGGGATGCCGATTGTGGCTGAACATGTAGAAGGCCATCAGCGTAAAGCGGTATTAAACTTTATGGCGATGATGGAAAATGCGGTACATGCGAAATCATACTCAAATATCTTCATGACACTCGCACCAACTGAAACGATCAGTGAAGTGTTTGAATGGGTCAAAAAGAATAAATTCTTGCAAAAGAAAGCAGATATGATTGTCAGTTTATACCGTTCGATTCAAAAGGACGATCCGATTTCTCTCTTTAAAGCAATGGTTGCTTCTGTTTATTTAGAAAGCTTCCTATTTTACAGTGGTTTTTACTACCCGCTTTATTTCTATGGACAAGGAAAGCTCATGCAAAGTGGTGAAATCATCAACTTGATTTTGCGTGATGAAGCGATTCACGGTGTATATGTTGGATTATTAGCACAAGAAATTTACAACAAACAAACACCTGACGTGCAAAAAGAGCTATATGATTTCTCGATTGACCTCTTGAACGAGCTTTATGAAAATGAACTTCATTACACGGAAGATATATATGACCAAGTCAATTTATCGCATGATGTGAAAAAGTTCATTCGTTACAATGCCAATAAAGCGTTAATGAACCTTGGATTTGCCCCTTACTTTGAAGAAGAAGAGATCAATCCAATTGTATTGAACGGACTCAATACAAAAACAAAATCGCATGACTTCTTCTCAATGAAAGGGAACGGCTACAAAAAAGCAACGGTTGAGCCGTTAAAAGATGACGACTTCTTCTTTGGAGATGAATCATAAGTAAGGCGTAAAAGTCAAAACGCATCACTCGTTTTGGCTTTTTGCCATTTCATATAATGCGTTACATACTGGAGGTTACCGAACATGGGGAAAATGGATGAAATCATACTAGTTGCACCGCGCACACGCGTATTCCAAAACGAATCGCTTGCGTTTAATGGTGTGAATAGTGAAGAGAAAACAATCAACACCATTATGAAAGAAATCGAAGAGCACTTCAAGCAGATGCGCAGAGGCGATGCGGAAGAAAATCCTGACTTCAAGCAGCCGATTCCTTATGTCGTGATTAAGCGTGAGGACGAAGTGTATGTATATGAAAGGCTTCAAGGCGGGGGAGAGACTCGATTGCATCATAAGTTATCTCTTGGCTTTGGTGGTCACATGAATTTCATCGAAGGCAAAAACTTTGCTGAAATTCTAAAAGAAAATACGGATCGTGAACTAGACGAGGAACTTTCTATTCAAGAAGAAGACAAACTTGAGATGAAAACCCTTGGTTTAATTAATGATGATGACAACAGTGTCGGCCGTGTGCACATTGGACTGTTATCGGCGCTTGAATTATCTCCAGGCGCTCATGTAGAAGTGAAAGAAACAGATCAAATCTCAGGAAAATGGATGAATGCATCCGATTTGAAAAAGCCTGAATACTTCGATCGACTTGAAACGTGGTCTCAATTTGTCGTGAACATTTTAGCATAAAGGAATCAATCATAAACCGGCTCAGCAGCAGACTTGAGCCGGTTTATTTCGTTATAACAAGCTTCAGTTATTGGAAAACGAATGCGTCATGACCGGCCTGTTTCAATCTTGCGACGAGGTCATCCGCATTTTGCTTTGTACGAAAAGCCCCTGCTTGCACTCGGAACATGCCGCCCTCTAATACAACGAAGGCGTCAAAGCCTTTGGATTTAAGCGTGGCTACTAATTCATCTGCATTGGCTTTCACCTTGAAAGCTCCAGCCTGAACTTTATAAAGATTACTAGCTTTTTTTTTCAGCTGAAAGGCTTTCTCTAATCCAGTGGCATGAGCGCGAGCGATGCCTTGAAGGAAGGTTGCGTTGCGGAGCTTATTTGCATCAGCTGTCGTATCGATGAAACCATTCTCTGTTAAAATAGCGGGCATAGAAGTTTCTCGAAGAACGTGGAAGTTCGCTGTTTTCTTGCCGCGGTTGGCAAAATCCACCGAGCGAACAATTTCATCATGAAGGGCATTGCGATACGTGGTGGTTGGTGCTGAAACGCCAGGATACACATAGCTTTCAAAACCTGTGCCCCCGCCTGCATTAATATGAATAGACACGAAATAGTCAGCTCCCCAGCTGTTTGCCGCATTTGTACGCTGGGCCAAAGTAACGGATTGATCAATTGAACGACTTAAGCGGACGGAAACCTCATCATAATCACTAATCAACATATCTCTCAATAAAATCGCGATTTGCAGTGTGATATTTTTCTCCAAAAGTCCATTAGCAGCAGCTCCAGAATCTGTTCCTCCATGGCCAGGATCAATAAAAATTTTCACCATCTATTCATCACCTCGTCTTTATTTTATGAGAAAATAGAAAAATTGCCTGTACAAAATGCGGAAATCATTGAGACTCTTTTCTGCACAATTTGTGATGAGAAAGCTACATTTTTCTAAGAAAAAACAAATTGTTGGTTTGTCCGCCTAAATGGGATGAATACAATGGAAATAGCACATCATTTCCTGGGAAACCGCAGAAATCCCTACAATATTCGGAATCTCGGGTCATTTTGACAGCAAACTTGGGCTTAAGCGGGCGATTGTCACGATTACAGCTCCACCCGAATAGAATAAAGAGAGAAGAGCGAGAGGTGAATACGTTGGAGCGAGCTGTCACATATAAAAACAACGGCCAAATCAATATTATACTTAACGGACAAAAACAAGTATTGGTTGATGCAGATTCAGAGGCAGAATACCTAGAAGCCTTGCAGAAAAATGAGGCAAAACACAGCATCTTACGGGAAATAGAGCGTGAAATGAACAGCCTTGTCGGTATGGATGAAATGAAACGAAACATAAAAGAGATTTATGCTTGGATCTTTGTCAATCAAAAAAGGCAGGAACAAGGGTTAAAGGTAGGTAAACAAGCGCTTCATATGATGTTCAAAGGGAATCCTGGCACAGGGAAAACAACGGTTGCAAGACTTGTCGGGAAGCTTTTCTTTGAAATGAATGTCCTCTCAAAAGGTCACTTAATTGAAGCGGAACGCGGAGATCTAGTCGGCGAGTACATCGGTCATACTGCTCAAAAAACAAGGGATTTAATTAAAAAATCACTAGGCGGCATTTTGTTCATCGACGAAGCCTATTCTCTTGCCCGCGGAGGCGAAAAGGATTTTGGGAAAGAAGCGATTGATACCCTAGTCAAACATATGGAGGACAAACAACACGAATTCATTCTCATTCTTGCTGGCTACTCCAAGGAAATGGATCATTTTCTATCATTAAACCCCGGCCTGCAATCGAGATTTCCAATCAATATCAGCTTTCCTGATTATACCGTCGATCAGCTCATGGACATTGCCAAACGGATGATGGCTGACAGAGAATATATATTTACTCAAGAAGCTGAATGGAAGCTGCGAGATTACTTAATGCACATTAAAAGCACCACGAGTCCTGCAAAATTCAGCAACGGCCGTTTTGTGCGAAACACGATTGAAAAGGCCATTCGAACCCAAGCGATGAGACTCCTGCTTGTGGATCATTATGATAAAAAAGATTTGCTCACGATTAAAAGTCACGATCTCCAAATGAAAGAGGATACGCCTACTTAAAATGGCGTATCCTTTTTATAAAGAGATACTAAAATAAACCATCCGAATAGTGGTATACGTGTGGTGTGTTTGGTATGATGGTACTACTGAAAACTTAAGTACAGAAAGGAAACAACTGACGTTGAATGAACATGAAATGACAGAAAAAGCGATCCTTGTCGGCTGTCAATTGCCGCATGTCACGGATGAACGCTTTCAATACTCAATGGAAGAATTAGCTTCCTTAACCAA
This sequence comes from Bacillus sp. FSL K6-1145, assembly GCF_038003425.1. Lineage (NCBI taxonomy): Bacteria > Bacillati > Bacillota > Bacilli > Caryophanales > Bacillaceae > Bacillus > Bacillus sp. FSL K6-1145. Next base: position 1,693,750 of record NZ_JBBOPC010000001.1, read on the forward strand.
AACGGCTGGCGGTGAAGCTGTCAGCGTAATGACGCAGAAGAGAAATAGACAAGACAGCGCAACATATATCGGTAAAGGGAAAGTAGAAGAGCTTGAAGTGCTTTGCGAGGAATTCGAATGTGATGTCATTATTTTTAATGATGAACTGTCTCCAAGTCAACTAAAAGCTTTGGCAACTGCCTTAGATGTGAAAATTATCGATCGGACACAATTGATTTTAGACATCTTTGCAAAAAGAGCCCGGACAAGAGAGGGGAAGCTGCAAATAGAGCTTGCCCAGCTTCAGTATGCCTTGCCGAGACTAAGCGGACAAGGGATCAGCCTCTCAAGGCAAGGCGGCGGAATTGGCGCAAGAGGTCCAGGTGAAACAAAACTTGAAACAGATAGACGCCATATTCGAAACCGTATTCACGAAATTAACGGGCAATTATCTACAGTCAAAGAGCACCGGACAAGATACCGGGAACGCCGGAAGAAAAATGGTGTGTTCCAAATTGCCATTGTTGGGTATACGAATGCCGGAAAATCTACTTTGTTTAACCAATTAACAGATGCAGATAGCCATGAAGAAGATCTGCTATTTGCGACACTTGATCCAATGACACGTAAGATGACATTAGCATCTGGCTATAGTGTGCTGATTTCAGACACCGTTGGTTTTATCCAAGACCTCCCAACAACACTCATTGCGGCATTTCGTTCCACTCTTGAAGAAGTGAAGGAAGCCGATTATTTGCTTCATGTCATTGACTCTTCTAATGAGGATTACGAAGGTCACGAACGGACGGTTCATGAGCTTTTAGAGGAATTAGAAGCAGATCGTATTCCAATGCTGACGGTTTATAACAAAGAAGATCAAATCAGACCGGATTTCATCCCATCTTCAAAGCATCGTCATCTGTTAATCAGTGCGAGACGCGAAGAAGATGTGAAGCGGTTAAAAGAAGATATCATGGCTGAACTGAAAAAAACCTTTTTAAAGCCATACCATGTGAAGATTCCAGCGTATGAAGGAAAGCTCATCTCCGCATTAAAATCAGAAACGCTCGTGGAATCGCTAGAATTTCAAAAAGAAGCAGAACTTTATGACATCACCGGGTTTAGCGGTGAGGAGCAGACCATATTAGGTCAAATCAAGAAGTATATGTTGTAAGAAAGGAATTAAATCAAGATGTTTCATACATTAAAACACGGCAGTATTTTAGAAAAAGTAGCAGCAGAAACAGAACAAGACATTTTTCACATGCATCAGCAAATTGATCAAAAGAGTGAACAAAATGAGTGGCGGGTGCTTGAAAGCTACCGAAAGCATAGAGTCAGTGATTCTCACTTTAACCCGACAACTGGATATGGCTACGATGATATGGGAAGAGACACGCTAGAAAAAATTTATGCGGATGTCTTCGGAGGAGAAAGCGGCCTTGTGCGTCCGCAGATCATTTCCGGCACACATGCCATTTCCATTGCGTTATTTGGTGTGCTAAGACCTGGTGATGAATTGATCTATATGACGGGAAAACCATACGATACGCTAGAAGAAATTGTAGGGATTCGCGGCAAAGAAGGGACAGGCTCATTAAAAGACTTCCAGATTGATTACAAGGCCATTGATTTAAGACAAGATGGATCCGTCGATTATGACAAAGTAAAAGAGTCAATCTCCTCTAAAACAAAAATGATCGGCATTCAGCGTTCAAAAGGCTATGCGTCAAGACCTTCCTTTACAATAGAAGAAATCGAGCAAATGATTTCATTTGTAAAAGAGATCAATGAAGAAATCATTGTGTTTGTGGACAACTGTTATGGTGAATTTACTGAATTACAAGAGCCATGTCATGTGGGAGCGGATCTTATGGCGGGTTCCCTTATTAAAAACCCAGGCGGCGGGCTTGCCAAAACAGGCGGTTACATCGTTGGAAAAGAAAAATGGGTAGAAGCTTGCTCTTATCGAATGACATCTCCGGGCATCGGCAGTGAAGCGGGTGCCTCGCTTTATGCGCTTCAGGAGATGTATCAAGGATTTTTCTTAGCACCGCATGTTGTGGCGCAAAGCTTAAAAGGTGCAGTGTTCACGGCTCGTTTTCTTGAGAAGCTCGGATTCCAAACGAACCCAGCGTGGAATGCGAAAAGAACGGATTTAATTCAATCCGTCGAATTTGGTGATCCTAACAAAATGATTGCATTCTGTCAGGCGATTCAATATGCATCTCCGATCAACAGTCACGTCACACCGCATGCAAGCTATATGCCGGGTTACGAGGATGATGTCATTATGGCAGCGGGCACCTTCGTCCAAGGAGCTAGTATCGAATTGTCAGCCGATGGACCGATCAGACCGCCTTATACAGCCTACGTTCAAGGCGGACTCACGTATGCCCATGTGAAAAATGCGATTTGCAGTGCTGTAGATGCCTTAATGGAACAAGGTTTTATCGACATACCTGCTCGATAAAAAAATCCATGTTAATATTCCTAACATAATGTTGACACATAATATAACATGACATATAATAAATTTAAGCAAAGAGGAGGAGACAGTTGAGATGAGTGATAACATTCGCCGCTCAATGCCTTTATTCCCAATTGGGATTGTCATGCAGCTAACAGAATTATCTGCAAGGCAAATTCGCTATTATGAGGAAAATGGTTTAGTATTTCCAGCAAGAAGTGATGGGAATCGCCGATTATTTTCTTTCCATGATGTTGATAAATTACTAGAAATTAAAAACCTCATCGAACAAGGTGTAAACATGGCAGGAATCAAAAAACTTTTTGCCAAAGCTGAGGCAGAACATCCAGCGTCTGATGCAAAGACCGAGGAGAAATCCACAGCGAAGCACAACTTGACAGATGATGAACTCAGGAAGCTACTGAAGAAGGAACTCATTCAGGCTGGACGTTTCCAACAAGGAACGACCTTTAGGCAGGGGGATATGTCAAGGTTCTTCCGTTAACCAATTAGCAAAAGCATTGCTATACAATTTTACCTTTTGTAGGGGAGGAGTTTTACGAAATGGCAAAATACACAAGAGAAGATATCGTAAAATTAGTAAATGAGGAAAATGTAAAGTACATCCGTCTGCAATTTACAGACATTCTCGGAACGATTAAAAATGTTGAAATTCCTGTGAGCCAGTTAGAAAAAGCTCTCGATAACAAATGTATGTTTGACGGTTCATCTATTGAAGGTTTCGTACGTATTGAAGAATCAGATATGTATCTATACCCAGATCTCAACACATTTGTTATATTCCCTTGGACAGCAGAAAAAGGTAAAGTTGCACGCTTTATTTGTGACATTTACAAGCCAGACGGGACGCCATTTGATGGAGACCCACGTAACAACTTAAAGCGTGTCTTAAAGGAAATGGAAGACCTAGGATTTAGTGATTTCAACCTTGGACCTGAGCCAGAATTCTTCTTATTTAAATTAGATGAAAAAGGCGAGCCAACGCTTGAATTAAACGATAAAGGTGGATACTTTGACCTTGCACCAACAGATCTAGGCGAAAACTGCCGCCGTGATATCGTGCTTGAGCTTGAAGAAATGGGCTTTGAAATTGAAGCGTCTCACCATGAAGTAGCACCTGGACAGCATGAAATTGACTTCAAATATGCAGGCGCCATCCGTTCTTGTGATGACATTCAAACGTTCAAACTCGTTGTCAAAACGATCGCGAGAAAGCATGGTCTTCATGCGACATTCATGCCAAAACCATTGTTTGGTGTAAACGGATCTGGTATGCACTGTAACCTATCATTATTCAAAAATGGCAAAAACGCATTCTTTGATGAAAAAGCAGATTTACAATTAAGCGAGACGGCTAGACACTTTATCGCAGGTATCGTCAAGCATGCAACTAGCTTTACAGCGGTCACAAACCCAACGGTGAACTCTTACAAGCGTCTTGTACCTGGTTATGAAGCACCTTGCTACGTGGCATGGAGTGCACAAAACCGTAGCCCATTAATCCGTATCCCTGCATCACGCGGCATCAGCACACGTGTAGAAGTGCGCAGCGTAGACCCATCTGCAAACCCATACCTTGCACTAAGCGTATTACTTGCAGCAGGTCTTGACGGAATTAAAAACAAACTAGACGCACCAGCACCAATTGACAGAAACATCTATGTCATGGACAAAGAAGAGCGCCTTGAAAACGGCATCTCTGATCTGCCTGCAACACTTGCAGAAGCACTTGAGCTGCTGAAATCAAACGAAGTCATGGTCAACGCGCTAGGCGATCACTTATTCGAGCACTTCATCGAATCAAAAGAAATCGAATGGGATATGTTTAGAACCCAAGTACACCCATGGGAACGCGATCAGTATATGTCTCAGTATTAATAGAGGAATCCCTTGGAGCCATTGGCTTCAGGGGGTTTTTGTTTTTGTGGGTATAGCGAAGGGCATGGATGAGCATTTTCGGTATGGCTACTTGTTTAAGTATACGATCATATGTATTGAATAAAGATGATTTCGGTAGGGGATATCCATCTTTCAATGAGAGTTACTTAATTCAACTCATACAGGTAAACGTCATTAAGAACGAGTCTAGCGTCATGTTATGAGCCGTATTGATGTAAAGGTTTTGGGTCTCAATAGCTCATTTGATTTTTTGCTCTAAAATCAAGAGTTTTAATTATCAGTAAAAGACTCTGGTTGCTGTATACTTCTATCCGGGATATTAAAACAAATGAACCCCATCTTGAACCGGATGGGGTAGCTGTATCAATAAATTCAATTTTTGTCTTGTGTAATAAAGTTTGTTTAATTTTAATATTTAATAATTGTTCTTCCTAAATGTTGGCCATTTTTAATGGCTTCAATTTTTTCAGGTAACGTATCGAGAGTAATCTCATTGACTAGAGTCGTTTGGGAGATATTCCATTCGTTTGCTATCTCGTTCCAAATTACTTTGCGTTTATTGATTGGCACATTTACAGAATCGATCCCCAGAAGGTTGATCCCTCTTAAAATAAAAGGTAACACAGTTGTTGTTAATTTAATTCCACCTGCATTTCCGCACATGCTCATGCTTCCACCGTAAGAAATTTGAGGGATTAATACAGAAGCTACATCTCCTCCAACAGTATCTAATACGAAGTCAAATTTTTGCTTGTTTAATGGTTTTTTTAGCTCTCCTAACTGGTTTGCAAAAATGACATCAGTTGCTCCTAAAGATTTTGCTATATCAACTTGATTATCTTTACGCACTAAAGCAAAAATATTTTTGTACCCAATTTTAGATAATAATTGTATAGCAATGCTACCAACCCCACCAGTTGACCCTGTAACGAGTATATTAGGTTGATTTCTCGTACTCATACCATTTTCCTGTAAAGCCATGATAGAAAGAGCTGCGGTAAAGCCTGCTGTTCCAAAAATCATTGATTCTTTTAAAGTCAAGTTATTTGGCAAAGGAACAATCCAATCCGCAGGTACTCTAGCATATTCTGAAAAACCTCCAGTGTGGCTCATGCCCAATGCGAAACCTGTGACAATAACTTGTTGACCCTCTACGAAACGATTATCTGTTGTATGAACGATAGTTCCACTTAGATCAATTCCGGGAATCATTGGATAGTTACGAATAACACCTCCATTTTTTTGAACGGCCAGCATATCTTTATAATTGATTGAAGAATATGCAACTTTAATTAATACTTCTCCCTCAGATAAATCATTAACACTTACTTTTTGAAGATCGTAACTAACTTGATCATTTTTTTCTGTAACTAGAATCGCTTTAAATGAATCCATTATTTATCTTCCTCTCTAAAAATATATTATGACAAAACATTTCTGGTGCAAAAGTATTTCAATTAAAAAACTACCATGATATTATAGGTAAAGTCAATGTGGGGGAGATACGATGGAATTATCAGAGTGCATAAATTTTTTACTAAGTGTTAGTCAAAATAAAGTGTTTAAGTACTTTAGTAAGCTTTTAGAGGAATGTGATTTGACACCCGCTCAATATGGTGTGTTGAACTGTTTGTGGAGAGAGGGCCAGCTATCTCCCAAACAAATTGGAGAACTTGTGTATTTAGAAGCCTCAACAGTTTCTGGAATTTTAGATAAAATGCAAAAAGCTGACTTAATTGAACGCACAATAGATCCAAAAAATCGAAGAAATATTTTAGTAGATGCTACTCAAAAATCTTTAGTCATTAGAGATAAAGTTGAAGCAGCAACAATTGAGCTGAACAAAACAGCGCTTCAAAACTTGTCAAAACATGATAAGGTTGTGCTAAAGAAAGCATTGAATACAATTATAAATAATTTTCAATGATGTATTTTTATAAACAAGCTTCATATTAAATCCATAACCACAAAAAAGCTCTTTTACTGGAGCCTTTTTGCGGTTTCTGTTCGATGCTTTGTAAATTTCTGCAAGTCATAATAAATGTCACATAAGGAGATTTGGTGGAAGGAGAGTGAGGCATGGAGAAAGTTCTTTCACATGTTGGTGTGAAAATAAATGAATGGTATAAAATGATCCGGCAATTCAGTGTTCCAGACGCAGAGATTTTGAAAGCTGAGGTAGAACAAAAGATTGAATAAATTGAAGAAGACCAGGATTTACTGATCTACTATCAATTAATTTGCTTTCGCCATCAGCTTATGCTTGATTATATAAAATCCTCACAGCAGCGGTCTTTATCTATTGCAGACTTCGTTGATAAAATCGAGAAGTCGAATCATCAACTTTCTGGTATACTGCAATACTAAAAATTATCCAGAGACAGTTAAACATCTTCGGTAGCAAAAAGCCTAAGAGCTGTTTGAATAAAGGCATCTGTTGCTTTGGATATATCTTTCATATCAAGCACTGCAATATTGATATCTCTGAACGTATCTGGTGTTAATTCACGAAAAACGACTTGGTCTGGCAGTGACCAAATATTTTTTTTAGTTGTAATGGTTATTCCTAAACCTTCTTGTATCATACTTAATCCTGTCTCTATATACTCCATTTCAAACCGAACGTGAGGAGTTACGTTATACTTTTTAAATAAATCATGAACTTGTACCTCATAACCCCCTTTCCCCAATAGTATATCTTCACCTTGTAAGTCGGGAATACTTATTATTTCTTTCTGATATAAAGGATGGCTTGAATGCATCAGTACAATCAGTTGATCTTTCATTAAATGTACGGTATCAAAATCTTTATCAGGGGGAATAATAATGCCCACATCAATGTATTTAGAACGTAACCACTCTTTAACTTGATCTACACTCCCTTCTGAAAGTTTGACTTCTAGGCCTGGATATTGATTCTCCATTGCACGTATGATTTTAGGAATAAATCTAGTACAAGCAGTTCTGTAAGCTCCTATATGTATCTTCCCAATCTCTAACCCTTGTTCAGCTGCAACTAATTCATCTACTTTTTGTAATTCACTTAGAACCTTCCTGAAAATAACCAATATACGTTCTCCTATATCTGTGAAAAACAAGCCATTTTTCTTATCTCTTTCAATTAACTTTGTTCCTAGTTGCGATTCAATTGTCGCTACGGCTCGACTTACAGCCGGCTGTGTCATATGTAATTCCTCACCGGCTTTTGTAAAACTTCCTGTTTCAGAAATTTGGACAATTAGTTGAATTTGCGATCTATTCATAGCGTTTTTGTTATCTCCTGTATGATTAATATGCATTTCATTTATATTGGAACTTAATGTACCATAAAAGAAAATAGAACTTCAAGATATAATCCGAGACAATAAGTGAGGTTAATCATACTCATTAAGGTGATGATCATCATAACCTTATCATTTTGGGTTTGAATTTTATAGGAGGATTAACGTGAAAAATATTTTAATCATTAACGCACATGAGTACCATGAGATGGCCAAAGGCCAATTAAACCAGACATTAGTAGAAAGAATGGTAGACAAGCTAAGCCCACTTTATCATGTTAAAACCACAATTGTTGCAAATCACTATGATGTAAAAGAAGAACAGGAAAAATTCAAATGGGCTGATTTTGTGATTATTCAAACACCAGTTTATTGGTATCACTATCCTGCTGCATTTAAGAAGTACATGGATACTGTATATGAGCACGGAATTTTTTATAGAGGGACAGATATTTATGGTGAAGGAGGTTTATTAGAAGGACGTCATTACATGCTTTCTGTTACTTGGGGTGCAGGTGAATGGGTGTTCGATAATCCGATAGAGCAGCCTTTCTTTGAGGGGAAGGAAGTAGACGAGGTCCTAGTTGCAATGCACAAAGCACAGCAATTCATAGGGATGAAACCATTAAAAACACTCTCAAATCATTCGGCGCTCAAGCCTGACATGGAGAAAGTATTTGAAAAGACGGATCAGCATTTAGAAGAGGTATTTTCTTTATCTTAAAATGACAGAAATCCGTATTTGAGATGTATGCTTCACCATTCGCCCGAAAAAATTCCTAGTTTTGACCAATGACTTCAATCTTAAAAAGGAGAGAAGGATGATGAGTACTAGTGAAAAAAGAAGAGCGGGATTTTGTTCGCAATGCGTTTCAAAATGTGGAGTGATATCCGTTACACAAAATGATCAGTTAGTAAAGGTGCTCCCGGATAAAAATCATCCGAATGGGGGAATCTGTCCAAAAGGAGCAGCAGCACCTCAAATCGTCAATCATCCTGATCGCATCGTTTTTCCTTTAAAGAGAACTAACCCAAAGGGGCAAGATCCACTATGGGAGAAAATCACATGGGAAGAAGCCATCCAAACCATTGCAAGTAAACTAAAACAGATTCGTTCTGAAACAGGGGCAGAAACAGTTTCTTACACTTTTCCAACAGTTGGTGCAAGCGGAAGTTTTAGCTGGGGGCCATATTTACAGCGCTTGATGAATCTATACGGCACCCCCAACTATATTTCTCATACCAATGTCTGCCAGTGGGCAAGGGACGAGGGATCAAAATACACATATGGTGTTGGATTGCCTCAACCCGACATTGAACATGCTAGCTTGATATTGATATGGGGGCACAATCCAGCAGATACGAATCTTCAGACTTGGAAAAGGCTCATGGCAGCTAGAAAAAGAGGCAGTAAACTAGTAGTCATCGATCCACGCCGAACAACGACAGCTGCCGCAGCAGATTTATGGATTGCTCCGAATCATGGAACTGATATCGCTTTAATATTAGGGTGTCTTCAATTTTTAATTGAGAACCATTCGTATGATGAGCAATTTCTTCTCCAATGGACCAATGCCCCTTTCTTAGTGGATAAGCGAACAGGAAAATTCCTTCGACCAGCACATCATCAGCCATATGAATTTTTAGTTCTTGATCAAAAACAGAAGCCATTTAAAATCGATACTCGGGCAGATCCTGAGACATGGTCAGAACATATTTTACTTTCAGGCGAATACGAAAATGAGGACGTTTCTTCAGAAACCGTTTTTTCTCAATTATTGAAACAAGTATCTTCATTTACAATGGAACATGTGGAAAAAATAACGGGTATTCCAGCTGAGAAATTAACGGAACTTGGGGAATTATTAAGCCAAGAAAATCCGATAGCCTATTATTCATGGAATGGATTAGAACAGCATGTAAATAGTTCATCTACCAATCGAGCATTATGTATCCTTTATAGTCTGACCGGTTGTTTTGATAAGCAAGGGGGGAATATTATCCTTCCGTCTTTACCAGTAAACTTAATAAAAGTTCAAGATTTACTGCCAACTTCACAAGAGCAGAAGCGTTTAGGATTAGATCAGAGACCTTTAGGTGCTCCAAAAATATCTGCTTCAGGGTATGATTTTGTTCATGCTGTATTAAACGAATCTCCGTATTATATGAGAGGGTTGTTAAGTTTTGGGGGTAATATGGTCACTCAAAACCCTGGAACCAAGAATATGATAGAAGCCTTGAAAAAATTAGAATTTCATGTACACGTTGACATGTTTCATAGTCCAATGACGAAGTTTGCAGACATTGTATTACCAGCTGCACATGCATGGGAGTCCCCAAGTTTGTTGGCAGGCTTTGAAGGGAATTTACAAACGGCTCAACATATTCAATACAAACCTGCAATGTCAAAGGCTCCTGGGGAAGCTCGTCCTGATCTACAAATAATCATGGAAATAGCGGTTGAAATGGGTTATCAAGAAGAGTTTTGGAATGGAAATATTGAGAAAGCGTTTAATGACTATCTTAAACCAGTGAATGTCACATTAGACCAACTTCGATCTCACCCTGAAGGTCTGTCTGTGCCCTTAAAAATAAAATATTGTAAATATAGAGAAAAAATGAATGAAAGAGTCAAAGGTTTTTCTACTCCGACAAGAAAGCTGGAGATTTATTCCGAGTTTTTGTTAGAGCATGGATATGATCCACTGCCCCAATTTGAAAAACCATTAACTGTTCCGCAATATCAGAATCAATCGAATGATTTTCCGTTAGTTCTTTCTTCTTTTAAATTAAAAGGTTTTTGTCATAGCCAGCATCGTAATATTGCTAGACTAAGGAAACTGCATCCCGATCCTTTTGCTGAAATTCATCCCCAAACAGCTCAAATGTATAGGCTAAATGAAGGTGAATGGATTTATTTAGCCTCTCCTTTCGGCAGGATGAAGGCAGTCGCTCGACTGACAGAAAGTATACCCGTGGGGACAATATATACTCAAGCGGGCTGGTGGGATGAGTGTGATGAACTTGAATTAGCTGGATTTGATCCATTTTCAGTAGAAGGTGCAAATGTCAATCAATTAATAGGTACCGATGAGGTTGACCCCATATCAGGTTCTGAACCATTAAAATCTTATCGATGTCAGATTTATAAGATAGGATAGATCCTTTGCCCTAATTAAAGCAAAAAAGCTGATGACTCCCAGAGGTGGAGGCTTCAGCTTTTTGCTTTTATACTAAAAATGTCATATCAATTTGTTTATGTGTTACATGATTAATATGCATTTTATTTATGTTATGGCTTCATGTACCATTAAATAGGATTACACATCAAGAAAAGTATCGGAGGTAACAAATTTGATCAGTCGTCATATATTATTTCTATTTGCACTTATATTAGCTGCATTTAATCTTAGGCCTGGTATAACATCAGTTAGTCCAGTTTTGCACGGAATATCAAATGAATTAGGGATGAGTTCTGCTTCAGCTAGTCTACTTACATCTATTCCTTTATTATGTTTTGGCTTTTGCTCGTTATTCGCTGGTCGTTTAGCAAATCGCTATCAATCAGAGAAAACCATCACATTTTTTATCGCTTTTATAGGTATTGTAACGTTTTTGCGTTTCTTTACAAACTCGTCAATCTATCTATTGATAACGGCTTTATTCATTGGCGCAGGAATCGGAATTGTAAGTCCTTTACTCTCTGGTTTCATCAAAAGTCACTTTCCGGAGAAGGCAGCCTCCATGATAGGCATATATTCTACTTCAATGGTCGTTGGAGCATCCATTTCTATTGGGTTAACGTCACCACTTCAACATTGGCTCAATAATTCATGGAAAAATGGATTAGCATTCTGGAGTATTCTTGCGTTAATCGCTGTCCCACTATGGCTTATGGTCATTAAACAATCTCATACACAAACAGCATCACAAAAGAGAAATGCCTTTTTGCCATTAAAAAATAAAAAGGCGTGGTTATTAACCTCTTTTGTAGGGCTTGTTACTCTTATGTTTTATTGTTTTGCAGCTTGGCTACCAGCCATTGTGGAGGAAAAAGGATGGACGTCAGCATTTGGTGGTCTTGTAGGTACAATAGCTATGATTGCTCAGCTGCCAGCTACTCTTTTATTGCCTAGTCTCTTGAAGAAGCTGCCAAGTAGAAGACTATGGATTATAATCTTTACCCTTAGTGTAATGACGGGCTTATCTCTTTTATGTTTTACAAACGTGACACCTATTGTTTCAAGTATATGTCTAGGGATTGGCAGTGGTGGTCTTGTCTCACTCACTTTATTATTACCAATAGATAAGGCATCGTCCCCTATGGAAGCAAGTACTTGGTCAGCAATGACTCAAGCAATTGGATACATGATTGGTGCAACGGGCCCATTTATCATCGGTTTTCTTCATGATTTTCTAGGTAGCTTCGTTCCAACATTATATCTTCTAATATGTTTAGGTTTCATTGTTATGTTATTGGGATGGAAAATCACTAAGCCAGTACATGCTAAAGGAGACGGGGTATCTGTGAAATAAATCTATTCTTATAACTGTAAGGTTAGCCAGTACTCATTTGAAGTATTTATTCAGGAAAGGGGGTGATAATGATGGAGGATAACTTGAAGTTACAGCAGGCGACAAAAATATATAAAGCACTCGGTGAACCAACCCGATTAAAAATTGCTCGTTTGCTTGCTAATGAAGCAAATTTATGTTGTTCAGATATAGGAATAAAACTTGAATCAATTGCCGGATCAACTTTATCCCATCACTTAAAACAATTAACTGATTGCGGGCTACTAAGTACTTATAAAGAAGGTACATATATATACTACAGCCTAGACCGTGAATTGATTGGAAAGTATGCTCCATATGTGATGGAGTAATTTTTCTTGTCCGGATTATGGCTAAATTACTCGATAGGTATCCTCATCTAAATTTTGAGTAGATCCATTACTAGTACTTTATAAAAAAGCTAAAGCGAATCATCTATCTTTATCATAAGCGCGTTAAATTCATGGGTGTCACCTTTATAAAACATTTTTAAAGAAACTGTAAAGGTCACTTTTTCTACATGCAAAAATCAGCTCTTTACAGCTAATTTTTCAAGCGCTCGGTTAATTTATGAAAATAAATCTGTATTTCTAGAAATATCGAAATATAAAACAAATAGGTGTGAATTATTTTGTCAAATATATGGAAAATTTATTTATTAGCTGCCATTAGTTTTCTTAATGGTACATCAGAATATGTTATTGCGGGAATCTTAGACAAAATTGCTGAGGCTAATCACATTTCAGTTTCATCTGCAGGACAGTTAATCACTGTGTTTTCAGTAGCTTTTGGTGCAGGGACCCCCTTTCTAATTGCTATGTTGGCTCGAATGGACCGAAAAAAACTTCTTGTCTATGCTTTAACCGTTTTCTCTGTCATTAATATTCTTATTGCGATGATAACAGGATATGAAATGCTAATGGCGGCTAGAATCATTTCTGCCCTAAGTGCTGGTGTTATGCAGGTCACAGTTCTAACCCTCGCAGCAGTTTTAGCAGCTCCAGGAAAGCAAGGGGGTGCGATTGCTACAGTTATTATGGGACAAAGTTCTGCTTTGGTTGCAGGTGTACCTATAGGAAGAGTTGTGGCTTCACATTATGATTGGAATGTCATATTCATTGGACTTGGGGCAGTAGGATTACTTTTCTCTGTCTTAACGTTGTTCGCTATACCAAAAACAGTTGCTGAAGAACCCGTACCTTTGCGTGAACAGTTTAAATTTTTTATGAAACCACGTATCGCAGCATACTTGCTCATCACTTTTCTATGGTTAGGTGCATATTCGGTTGTATTTACGTACATTTCACCATATTTCCTAGACATATTCGGAATGAGTAACCATGGGGTAACGACAGCTCTTTTTATATTTGGTATCGCTAGTGCTATTGGAGCCCAATTAGGAGGCTTTAGTACAGATAAGTGGGGGGCGTTTAGGACATTAGCTGGAGGAATGGTACTCCACGCTATTGCACTATTGTTATTCCCGTTTATCGGTCAATTTGCTTTTCTTTTCTATGTATTGCTTATTTTCTGGGCACTTGCAGCTTGGTCTTCCGGCTCGCCAATACAATCTCAGCTAATAAGTCTTGCTCCTGCTGCAGCAAGTATTGTGCTTAGTTTACACAGTGCTTTGGGACAACTTGGAATGGCAGGTGGAGCTGGTATCGGCGGTATTGCTGTCAAAAATGGTTTGTTGAATTATCTTCCTTGGATTGGGGCTTTTACCCTTGCTATTGCTGTCGTAGTTACTGTAGTTGACAACGTTCTGTCTAAACGAAAAACAGTTTAAAGAAACTCAGAGTCCTCTTTGTATATGATTCAACTTCTGCATAATAATGCCCAAATAGTGGCATTCAAAGGCAGCTCTGGAGGATAATTGGTTAAAAAACGATAAAGTGGATTAAAGTGTCAGGCTCCTTATGGTATTCTAGTAAAAGAATATTCCATAAAAGGAGTCTTTTTTATATGAAAATATTAGATGCTCCATCTTTACTATCAGCTGTCGAACAGAGGTCAAAGGCCTATCATGAGCTTCAAGAAGAGATGAAACTTGTGAAAAAAGCATTAAAAGGTGTATCGGGATTAGGTGATGAGTTTACTGGAAAAGGTGCAGATAATATCAAAGCTTTTTATAATGATCTTGCACTATACACAGACACTTATCTTGATTTTATCGATATGCAAAAAGCTTTTTTAGATGGAGTGAAAGGAAAGCTGGATGATGAATCATTAGGCGGGAGTACATTTATTGATGAGCACTTCCTAGATGCTCAATTGAAGCAAGGCATTCAGAACAATAAAGATATGGTCAAGGAACAAAAAGAAGCTCTTTCCACTATTTTTGACGATATCAGTGATTTAATTGAATTACACACATTTTCAAGTAAAGAGGTCAATGAACATTTAGACGATGCGAACAAAAAAAGAAAAGAGACAATTGATGCTTTACATAAAATAGATCATGAGCTAAAAACAGAATACGCAAAATCAGAAGCGATTGAGAATCACCTCAAAACTTTTTATACAAAAATGATGGCTGCTACAGGAAAAGGTAAGAACGCTCAGCCCATGTATTATGATGCAAAAGCATTTCATGAGACAGATGTGTACAAGAATCATGATAAAATCGATGCACAGGTGAAAGCATATTTAAAAGTGAAAAAAGAAGAAAAAGAGAAACGAAGAATCAAAGAATTGAAAGAAAAGCTCAATGATCCCTCGTGTATATCAGAAGCGAAATACTTTGAGATTGTAGACGAAATTGGATATGAAAATCTTTCTTACGATCAAAAAATGTATTACAGCCAGCTGCTCCAAATCAAAGCGCAGGAAGAAGCATCAGAGGTATTCGTTGATAGTGTAAAAGGTGCTGCAGTTGGTCTATATGATGTGGCCAAAGATACAGTAGTTGGCATTTACGATCTTGTAACAGATCCTGGTGGTGCCGTAGAATCAGTCGTTACGGCTGTTTCTCATCCAATTGAAACATCGAAAGCGATTGGAAAATCGATTTCAGACTCATTCCAAAAAGAAGTCATAGATGGTGATGCGTATTCTCGTTCACACTGGTTCGCCTATGCGACTGGTTCACTAGCAGAAATCGTCTTTGGTTCCAAAGGGGCAGGAGCCATCACAAAAACAGGGACAACCGCGGCCAAAACTACAGTGAAGAAAGGGCTTGAACAAGGAGCAAAATCATTAGACAGAGTCTCTATTCCGAATCTATTGCCGTACTCACCAAAGTTTCAATTGGCTGGTGGACCGAAGCTACCGTATAACGTTTTTGACGGGGAAAATCTTAAAAATAAACTCCTCTCCATGGCAAAGCGTCTCGACAACAATTCAGGCTACGGAATCTCTAAGACAGGCAGACGATTACCAGCACCTAAATCACCACCGGCTGTTGTCAGTTACGGAGATCACTATGTGAGATGGAAACGTAAAAAAGTATTAAAACCAAATGTCGTTTATTCAACAAAGCAAGGCTACACCTACACAACCGATCACTACGGACGTATTGTCAAAGTTGAAGCAAGTGATTTAAAATACGGAGAGGTCAAAAGAAACCAATACGCCCAATCTAATTCAGGCAAGCCAGATCGATTACTGGATGATGATGGTGGGCATTTAATTGCCTCTATTTTTAAAGGGTCTGGGGATATTGATAATCTTGTGCCGATGAATTCACAGATTAATCGAAGCGGTGGGAAATGGTATCAATTGGAACAAGAGTGGTTGGCAGCTTTGAGGAAAGACCCACCTGAGACTGTGTCAGTTTCCGTAGAAAGTATAAGATATGAAGGAGATTCTATGCGGCCCTCTTTATTTAAAATTAAATATAAAATTGGTGATCGGAGAGTTAAAAAGGTAACGATTGAAAATAAGTCAGGAGGTTAATTAAAATGGAGATGGAACCATCGAATGAAGTTTATCAAGAAATTTTGAATACAATAAATGATATAATACCTGTTGATTGGGAGAATGTTTTGCTATATGCAGAAATTCTGAATGACTCTCGAGAAGTTTATTTTTTCTTTAATACAAACAAACAACAAAAATATATGTATTCTCATGATATTCCTGATATATTTGACGTCAGTGAAAATATATATGATGACTTATTAATTAATTTACAGGATTCTTTCAAAAAACTGAGAGATGAATTTAAAATCAACAATCAAGAAGTTTGGACAAATTTAACACTAAAGATTAAGAATAGGAATCAATTTGTCATAGATTTTAATTATGATGATGTATTGAACTCCCATTACAATACCTATCAACGAATGGCTATTTGGGAATATGAAAATTTGGGAATTCTCCCTGAAAATGAGGAAGATAGAGAAGTTGTGTTGGAGTTTATTAAAAACAAAGAAGAAAACAACTAACACATTGCCCTCCTATAATTTGGAGGGTTTTTTTAATACCAATATTTACATCGAACAAAAGTTCTTAAATCTCATTGATAAAGAACATTCTTTTGCTGTTTAATCCTTCAAGAAGAATGATTAAATGCTTAGAAAAAAATGGACTGCGATGATGTTAACTGAGCATGTTGCACAACTTAACCATGATTTAGCAGAAACGAAAAAAATAGATAAACCAATTATAGATGAACGACAAACAGAAGAATTCGAATTAACAATTGCTTATGCAATAAGTGTTAACAAGCCTTTGACTTTTCAATTTTTGATTAATGTATACAGCCAGCTGCTTCAAATCAAAGCGCAGGAAGAAGCATCAGAGGTATTCATTGACAGTGTAAAAGCAGTTGGTCTATATGATGTGGCCAAAGATACAGTGGTTGGCATCTATGATCTTGTAACAGACCTTGGGGGTGCCGTTGAATCGGTCGTAACAGCTGTTTCACTCACACCCAATTGAAACATCGAAAGCGATTGGAAAAGCCATTTCAGGCTCATTCGAAAAAGAAGTCATAGATGGTGATGCGTATTCACGGTCACACTGGTTCGCCTATGCGACTGGTTCACTAGCAGAAATCGTCTTTGGTTCTAAAGGGGCAGGAGCCATTACAAAAACGGGGACAACCGCGGCTAAAACAACAGTGAAGAAAGGCTTTGAACAAGGAGCAAAATCATTAGACAGAGTCTCTATTCCGAATCTATTGCCGTACTTACCAAAGTTTCAAATGGCTGGTGGACCGAAGCTTCCGTACAATGTATTTGACGGCGAAAATCTCAAAAATAAACTCCTCTCCATGGCAAAGCGTCTCGACAACAATTCAGGCTACGGAATCTCTAAGACAGGCAGACGATTACCAGCACCTAAATCACCACCGGCTGTTGTCAGTTACGGAGATCACTATGTGAGATGGAAACGTAAAAAAGTATTAAAACCAAATGTCGTTTATTCAACAAAGCAAGGCTACACCTACACAACAGATCACTACGGACGTATTGTCAAAGTTGAAGCAAGTGAATTAAAATACGGAGAGGTCAAAAGAAACCAATACGCCCAATCTAATTCAGGCAAGCCAGATCGATTACTGGATGATGATGGTGGGCATTTAATTGCGTCTATTTTCAAAGGATCAGGCGATATAGACAATCTTGTGCCGATGAATTCACAGATTAATCGAAGCGGTGGGAAATGGTACAAGATGGAGCAAACATGGATAAAGGCTCTTAGTGCAAATCCGCCCAAAAAAGTTAATGTAGAAATTAAACCGCTATATATAAGTGGCTCATTGAGACCAACTGAATTTAAAGTGACTTATACAATAGAGGGAAAAATGAAAAGAACTGTTGTGATACAGAATCAAGCAGGAGGTTGATAAGAAGATGCAGCATCAAGCAGATCTATTTCAAAGAATCGCAAAAGAGGTTAACGAAATCATCCCAACTGAATGGTATAAAGCTGTTCTTTATGCTGAAGTGCTAGAGAAATCATCTGAGGTGTTTTTTTTCTTTAAAAAGGACTGTAATACAGAGTATATATATTCTCATGATATTCCAGAAACGTTTAATGTAAGTGAGAATATTTATGAAGATTTACTTTTAAATTTACATGCTTTGTTTAAAGAATTATGGCTTACTGATAAAGAAATTAATAATGATGTGTGGACTAGTGCTACATTAAAATTAAATAACAAAGGTGAGTTTTCCATCAAATATGATTATATAGATATATTGGAAGATGGATTAGATGAAGTTCAAAAACAAGAGATATGGATGTATCAAAATATTGGAATACTTCCAGAAGACCAGGAAGATCGAGAATTTGTAATTGAATATATGAAGAACAAAGAAAAGAATAATAACTAGTTTGCATAGAATAAGAGGACCGTTCTAGACAGAATGGTCCTTTTATCTTTTAATCGAAAACGAAAATTCACTTATCTAAACCGATAAACCGTCACTTCACAATCACTAAGCACCTCTTCAATCATGCCTTCCACAATCGCCCAATCGCCGCCAGCCAGTCCGCAGCCGATCCCGTAGGGAATGGCGATGGAAGTATGGTTTTTCTTTTCATTTGAATGGGTTACTGTGCCTTTTAGGCTTTGTAAGCAGCTGCGTAAGGCATCGTAGTCCGTTTGTATTCTTTTTCTTCCGTATCCGGTTTGAGCAAATAAGTTGGCAATTGTTTTTCCGTCATTAGTTGTGATGAGTTGAACGGAGCTTAACAAGTCATCTCCTTGTTCTGTACATAATTCTTTATACTCTTTGTACACATTGGGGTATTTGCTTTTGATTTGTTTGGCTAATCCAGCGCCCATGACCCCTTTACAGTTCACCTGGTGACAGATGATGTCTTCACTTGCCTCTAAAATGTTGCCATCCACTGTTTTGATCATATCGTGTAACCCCTTTTTCATAAAATAGAAACATAAGTTCTATTTTATCAGTTTTGACCAAATGATTTAATAGCAAAATGCTTTTTATGAGTTTCGTTTATTTGAAGACACTTCAGAATAACTTGATTGTCAAAGCTGGTGCATGTCATCTAAAATATGGAGAGATTAGAAAACACGAAATAAAGCAAAAACAGTGAGGAGTCATTTATGAATCAATTAGAAACGAATCGTTTAATGCTTAGACCGTTTTGCGATGAAGATGCAGCAGGGATGCTTGAGTACTTGTCTAATCCAAGAGTAAATTGTTTTCTCGCTGATCGAATTTCTTCATTAGAAGAAGCTTTGGCTAAAGTGCAAAAGAGAAAAAAGACCATTCATATGTAGCGGTTTGTTTAAAAGAAAGTGGGCAGATTATCGGTGAGTTGTTTCATTTAAAAGAGGATCCTGATACGTATTCAATCGGCTGGAATTTCAATGAAGCATATGAAGGAAAGGGATATGCACGAGAGAGCGCTGTGGCGCTTTTGTCCTATTTATTTGTAGAAAAGGCAGCAAGGCGGCTTTATGCCTATGTAGAAGATGATAATGTCCGTTCGCAGGCATTATGTGAGCGATTAGGCATGCGGAGAGAAGGCCTTTTTCTTGAGTTTATTTCATTTACTACATATGAGGATGGCACCCCTAAATATGAAAACACGTACCAATATGCTTTACTAAAAAAGGAATGGGAGCAGCGTCACTCTCTATAGAGCAGTAAGTAAATGATGTCAGTGACAGAAAAGTGACAAACATGTCATATGGTTCCATGGTTTGTTCGTTCAATCGATGGAAGAGTCATCTTATTTCAATTATCCTTGTCATAAATCGAGGAAAAAGGAATGAAATGAGATGCAGCGATATAATGAAGATTTATTTAGGTGGGTGAATCAGCTCAGTATCGATCATGGTTATTTGAATCCGATATTCATTGGACTAGCTGAATATACTGTGCTGTTAGCAGCGCTCACGTGTCTGTTCATATGGTTTCAAAGTCGAAGTAAAACCAATAGGGGGATGGTGGTATCTGCTGGACTTACTTTCATATTGGCAGAGTTAATGGGGAAAATTGCAGGATTTTTTTATTCCAACCAGCAGCCCTTTGCCGAAATGAGTCATGTCAATCTTTTGATTCAAAAGGAAGTGAATAACTCTTTTCCGAGTGATCATACCATCTTGATTTTTTCTGTATGTCTGATCTTTTGGCTTTTTCACAAACGCCATGTTTATTGGCTGATCATAGCGTGCGCCGTTGGTTTTTCAAGGATATGGGTAGGTGTCCATTATCCTTTTGATGTCTTAGCAGGGGCTGTCATAGCGAGTTTAACAGCGATCACTGTTGTATATTTGCCGATATGCCAAAAGAGCGTGAATGCCATCTTGTCATGTTATGAGTGGCTTGAGCAGAACGTTGTAAGGAAGAGAACAAAATAACATGTTGCAGCAAAATGCCCCGATCTGATAATGGCTCAGATCGGGGTACTTTTTATTTTCGCCAAAACGTTGTACAATCCGCTTTGTCTTCGATATTAAATTCGATGATTTTCTTTAGGAGAGGATAATCAACTGGTAAGCTTTCCTTCATGCGAAACATCTTTTTTCCATGATCGTAACCCGCTTGTACAATGTCAGCTGAAAAGTGATCGATTCCTTTTCCTTCTGGTGCGACAGAAATGTGATGTTTTGCCACGCTAAACCCAATAATAAATGTGCCATGGTCTGTGAACATGGGCTGATTCCAAGCAATTTTTGGTTCTAGTTGAGGGAATGTGTCTAATATCCATTGTAAAATGTCTTGCGTGCGCTGCTTCAGCTCTGGATTACCGATGTTGCTTACATATTCTTTAAACACATGCATGATGTTTTATCCTCCCATTCCATCGACCTCATAAGCCTCAGACGGGATTCGAACCCGCACTCCTTTCGTAAGCATAGGCTAGGGGCAACACGCTTCCCTACGGAATTTCACCGACAGGAGTTTCGCCTGTCTCAGCTCATGTGCTTTTCGGTGCTTCTGAAACCCTTGCCTTGCGACCCGCCAGCTACAATTTGTTTTACGGCGCTCTTCCCTTCTAGAGCTACTGAGGCGCGGAAGTTATTGATCATATTATATAAAGAAACTGGATAAATGAAAAGCTGTGCTGATAATTAGTTTACTGATCTATAGGCGAATCGCACAAAATAGTCAAAGACACATATGATAAAAGACCATATGGTTTGTGTTTGTATACAGCATTGAATTGGGCTGATGGAAAGTGACAAACCTGTTGATGAGTAAACTGAAAGAGATCAATATTCAAACAAAAAATGAAAAGCTTTACTCACAAATGTCCAATAAGTTCTCCTTTATTGCTCATCAGGAAATATGCGGAATCTTTCTACTCATGGGTGTTCTTTGATAGAAGTGTCCAACAGGAATAACCGATCCTGCACAATTGTAACCGCTAACTCAATGTACGCCTCCAGTGCTTGTTGTCCCTAGGCGGGACAGCGGTTTCTTTGCCTAATAATCAGAGTTTAGATGGTTTTACGGCAAGTGGTGGAAATACGATTTTTACAGTGCCAGTCTCGGGTCGCTATTTCATCACTTATCAAGTGAACACAAATGCAGCGCTGCTTGCTGGAACAAGGCTGGTTAACAGCGGATCTGCCATTCCCGGTTCTATATTAACACCCGCTTTATCGGCATCTACCTACAACGTATCACTCATTACAACACTTGCAGCAGGTAACCAAATTTCTCTCCAAATTTTCGGTTTAGTCGCAACAGTGGTGTTACTTGGGGGAGGGTCTGTTGGAGCGGCACTTACCATCATACGATTGGAATAAGTACAAAAAGCCCCCAAAAAGGGCTTTTTTCATTTCATCCCGAGATGATTGTTTATTTTAAAACCGAAAAAAGGCGGAATTTTTACGCAAACATCATTGGTTAGAAAAAAGAAAAGTTTTTTCAAAGGAAACGGTTATTGAAGATTTAAGTGATTCATATTAAAATGATCTCGAATGGACTAATTAGCAATTGCTAATAGAAGTTCCATATTTAGTGAAATCATGTGATGCAGCTGAAGGTGATTGGGGGTGTAGAATGAGCAAGATTCCTGTTGCGGAATTGGCATCATTATTAAATGACTGGAACATGGAAATTAAAAAAGATCATGCAGATGAGGCAGAACGGCTATTTGCTAAAGCGAAACAAGCAGTAGAGGAAATTGATGATGCGGACATCCTTATGTACTATTCTCTTCTTGAGAAGAGGCATCACATTCTCATGTACAATTTAAGAGGTCAAAAGGGCAGTGTTTCAACGAAAAGTATGGAAGGTCTCCACGGGAAAAAAGAGGATGACTTATCTAACCGCCTTGCCTACTATTTTGATTTTTATGAGGGTGTGTATGAGCAGCATCAAGGGAATTACGAGGTTGCATTGCAAATGTATCAAAGTGCTGAAAAGCTCTTAGATAAAATTCCAAGTGAGATCGAACGTGCTGATTTTGATTTTAAGGTGGCCTGGCTTTACTACCGGCTTAGTCATATCATGCTCTCATTAAGCTATATCAGGAGAGCCCTTCACGTTTATAAACGGCACAAGCATTATGAAAGAAGAACGGCACTTTCATATTCCCTCATAGCGGCGAATCAAACAGAGATCGGCCGGTATGAAGAGGCGCTTGAAAATTATCGTTTGGCGGAAGAGGTTTTGACAAGCGAGCAGGATGATTTTATGCTGGCTCAGCTTCATCACAATGTGGCCATTTTATATTCATTTTGGAATAAACCGAAAGAATCAATACGTCATCTTGAAAAAGCATTGTCCCATCAAGAATATTACGAGTCGGATTTCTTTTTCCATTCTACGTATCTGATGAGCCGGGAACTCTGTGTGATTGGTGAAAAGCAGCGTGCAAGCCACTATATAGAGGCTGCGTATGCGAGAATAAAAGATGCTTCTCATGAAGTGTTTCAGCTGAAAATAGGCATCGTCCATGACCTTTACTTAACGAATGCACCACAAAGATTTCAACAAATTGATGAGAAATTAAGAAAGTTAGAAGAGAAGAATGAATATCATGAAGTAAAAGAGCTTTCACATTTTGCGGCTAAGTATTGTGAAAAGCAAGCACTTTATGAGCAGTCTGTTTTTTATTTGAACAAAAGTTTAGAAGCGGATTTACATATGAAAAGAATGGGGTTGATTTAAGATGAAAACAGGTTTAAAAGTATTATTCGTTGTAGGTTTAGCGATCGCTGCGTCAGTTCTGACTCAAAACGTTGCGGGTTCTTTCGAAGTAGCAGAAAAAATCATTGGTGGTTAATCCACCATTTATCTCTTGCCCTTGTTGATTATCGTCAGCAAGGGTTTTTTGTCTTTTAATAGGCTCTTCTTATTAAACGCTACAAGAACGTTTAATAAGAAGAATTCGCAACAAAGGGGGTGTGCAAATTTGTTACCTGCCTCATTATTCTAAATAAACATAGGGCAGAGCAACAAGTTAAAAAGGTCACCTTTCTTTGCTTAATTTAATTTTTTGCAGGACTTTTCATTCAAATTTTCTCAAATTGGTCTATTGTACATAGAAGTAAAAGAAAAAGCGGGAACACCGCTCCATTTGTCATGCATATGATGAGATGAAGTGTATCTAGAAGGTAGGTGATTGTATGGACCCACGGGTGTATGGAGGATTTCACGGAGGCGGTTTTAGCGGAGGAGCAGTGGGGCCACATATTGGCTTTGGCGGGTATTATGTGAGCCCTGGCGTGTTCTCTGGTTTAGGAGGTTATCCTGGATATGGTGGATTCGGGACATTTTCTGGATATTCTCCATATGGCTCCACGTTCATTATGGGGCGTCCTCCTGGTTTTTATGTAAGAAGTTATTAGTGGTTTCATTACAGAGATTGAAATAGCCATCTTTCGATTGGCTATTTCAATTGATGAAAGTGCTTGAATGCAGCAGTGATCACAATGACCCCTAGGATAGAGATAGGCAGCCAAATGATGATAAACGGATCAAATGCATCTGTGTATGCCGCTAATGCAGCACCTAGGCAGTAAAAGACAATAGAGCCTATTCGCATGAAACTGACATGCTGAATGGGAGCTGTTCTTTTTTCCCGATGTGAAATGCGCTGAGCCAAATCCTCAAATAGGTTGGCGAGTGTATTCGTTAGAACCGTTGTGGAAATGCCAGCCACATTTAATTTGCGGGCGGCCGCTGTCTGCAGGCCCATGGCCATGCTTAAAAGGATAATGAGCATAAAATAAGCACCTTGTGTATAAGGGAAAATGGTCATGAGAGCAAATAGAAGCAGTATCAGGACTTCTATGATAAAGATACGTGTAACGGCTTTTGGCCAAAATGTTTTCTCATGCTTTCCGCCTATCACAACAGCAAGTAAAATCCCTAATACAAATCCACTCAGTGCGGTGATGGAATGAAGGGCCGTAAGCTGCAAGGAGCTTCCTGCTGCAATGCCAAGTAGCACAATATTACCTGTCATATTGGCTGTAAATACATGCCCTAAGCTCAAATAGCCAATCACATCCACAATACCTGCTGCAAGGCACAAGAAAATAAGTGCTATATTTCGAAATGAATGTGCGGTCAAAATGGTCATCCCTTTCTTACTCTCTAATGAGTAAGTGTAACGCTTAATGACCGCGTATGTCCATCTTATGTGCCGGGATAATGTCCTCAAGCCGGTGCAAAACTTGTCTGAAAGTGTCATCATTTGCAAGGTGCCTCATGCGTCGGAATGGATCGCCTTTTTCCTTTAGACGCTCTATCACAGCTGGCATGGTAAACAAAGAAGGATGAAGTCCATCTTGATGGAGTTCGTCCCATTCAAGCGGTGTCGCTACAAGTCCAAGCTCATTTCCTCTTGGTGAATAGGGCGCAATGATTGTTTTTCCAGCATCGTGCTGAATATAGTCTAAATACAAGCGCTTGCCGCGTTTTTTCTTAAGACGTTCCAAAGTAAATAGCTCAGGGGCTTGTTCACATAAAAATTGGCATATAAACGCGGTAAATGTTCTCGTTTCTACGTATGTGAAGGCATTTTTCTTTAATGGAATATACACTTGTAGGCCTTTACCACCGCTTGTTTTAATAAAGGCTGTGAGAAAGAGACCGTCTAAAAGCGTTTTGATTCGCTTGGCAGCTTCTATGGCTAGATGAAACTCGTTAACAGACGGCGGGTCTAAATCAAAGACGATTTCGACCGGCCGGTTCGTATCCCTTGTTTCAAAAGGAATATGAAATTCCATTGCAAGCTGGTTGCCAAGCCAAAGAAGCGTCTGAGGGTCATTACAGACCGTGTAAGCAATATCATCAGCTTGATCGGTCAACACATAATCTGGCGCATAATCAGGTGTCGACTTTTGATAAAAGAATTCATCCCCGGCGCCATGAGGAAACCGAATTAAAGTCAGCCGTCTTTCACGTAAAAAGGGCAAGAGATAGGGAGCGGCTTGTCTCAAATAAAGTAAGTAATCTGCCTTGTTCAGATGAAGAGCTGGCACAATCGGTTTTTCGGGATGAGTGATGTCAATCACAGCAGGGAGCGGATATAGCTGTTTGAGCATTTGCTGAAACGTACACGTCGCTGGATCAGTATCTAGTAAAAAGGAAGAAAAACGCGGCTCTCTTAAGGCGGATCCATCAAAGGAGATACAAGCAATGCTCGCGACGATAGAAGGTGGGATTTCATATCCTGATGCCCCTGTCTGCTTGCCTTTTGTTTGAAAGAGCGTACGAAGCGTTTGTTCTTCTTCTTTAGAAAATCCATGCTTGAATTGGACAACCTCAGTGAGTTGATGATCTTGATAAATACAGCCTTGAAAGTAGCCATTTTCTTTATCAAAATGAGTCACTATGACAGAGACATATCGCCAGTTTTTGACTTTCAACCATTCTTTTGACCGGGTATTGTCGTGCCATTTACTCGTTCCTTTTTTCGCAACGAGTCCTTCTGCTAAATACGTCGTCATCAGCTTTTTCATATTTTCAGGATTTGTGTCTGTATGAATGAGTTGAAGAAGGGAAGGGTGTTCAAGCTGTACAGATGGCGGAAGTTTTGCTGCTTGGAAAACTTGCTGTAACTGTTTTTTCCTTTCTATCAACGGTAAATCAATTAGAGATTGCCCTTTGCATCTTAATAGATCAAATGCGATCAAATGACATGGAAACCGCTCAGCCTGTTGCTTAATCGCCTCTTTGTTTTTCAGCCTGCCTCTTTGCTGAACCCTCGCAAAATCGCTTTGCTGTTCATCCAGTAAAAAGACCAATTCCCCGTCAAACGTCAGAGGTAAAAAAAGAGCAAACTGATCCCTTAATTGTTCGCACTGTTCAATCACCTCAGGAAACTGTTCATTTAATCGTTTTCCGGCTCTGCTTTCTAAATGAATCTCGTTTTGATCCCACGTCAGAATGGCTCGAAAGCCGTCATATTTTAATTCATACACCCAGTCTGCACCGGTAGGAACCTCATGTGCAGCCGTTAATTGCATAGGTTTCATTTGTGCATGTCACTTCCTCATATGATGTGTTCTTAGAGTGGGATGAAATTTTCATTCACATACATAAGTCTAACGAAAACATTGCATAGTAAGGAGAAAAGAACGGAGGTGACGCGATGCATACAGTTTGGAAAGGCGGCATTAGCTTTGGACTAGTCAATATTCCAGTGAAGCTGTTTACCGCTACAGAGAACAAAGACATTAAATTAAGGCAGCTGCATAAAGAGTGTCACACGCCCATTAACTACAAGAAAGTATGTGCCAATTGCGGTGAAGAGGTGGCACCAGAACAAATCGTCAAAGCGTACGAGTATGCGAAAAATAAATTCATTGAATTAGACGAGGAAGAGCTTGAAAAGCTGCGAAAAGAAAATGAAGAAAAAGCCGTTGAAATCATTGATTTTGTGAAGATCGAAGAGATTGATCCAATCTATTATGAAAGAAGTTACTTTTTATCACCAGATACCGGCGGAGCGAAGGCTTATTCATTATTAAGAAAAGCTTTAGAGGAATCGGGGAAAATTGGTGTCGCAAAGATTATGATCCGCTCAAAGGAGCAATTAGCAATCGTTAGATGCTATGAACATATTTTACTGATGGAAACCATTCATTTCCCTGATGAAATTAGACAGGTATCAGATGTACCGAATATCCCCCAAGAAGAAAACATTGTAAAAAAGGAGTTAGATACAGCGCTTCTTTTAATCGAGCAATTAACCACAACTTTCGATCCAGCTGCCTATCAGGATGAATACAGAGAACAGCTGATGAATTTAATTGGAGATAAAATATCTGGAGAACATACAGTTCAGCCAGAAACGACAGGCAAAAAAGATCCTGCATCCAATGTGACCGATTTAATGGCAGCTCTACAGGCTTCAATCGACCGATCAAAACCAGCCAAAGCGAAAAAGACAGCACCTAAAAAAAGAAAAGCACCAGCGAAAAAAGAAAAGAATGCATAAAATAAGACCGCTTTTGAGCGGTCTTACTGCGGTTTTAACACATCCTGAATGTTCCCATCTTTTCTATGGATAACAACAGAAGTCCCTTTATTAGATGCAATCTCACTTGCCCGGTCGATGGCTTCTTGTTTCGTTTCTTTGACCTCACTTGCTCGTTTTGCTTTCTCTGTTTGAACCGCCCAGCCTTCTTCGTGCTTGACGACATGCTGCGCATGATCCATAAGCTCTGGTCTTGCGGAGCTGCTGTCTTTAGATGGCGTGACAGAACCATGAGCTGAGACATTCTCGATCTCTTTCTCCGTTGCGTTCTTTTTCCATTCTTTCGCTTGACTGATTGCAATTGGGATGGCTCTACTTTCGTCATAGCCTTCCTGCATCATTTTGTTCGCAATCTCAAGCGCTTTTTTTCGAATGACGTTGTCTAATGATTTAAATGAAGCAGGATAATCTTTCATCGTCCAAGGCATATAAAGCGCTCCTTTCTTTTATTTGAACAACTTCCCCCATATGTAATCGATCAAACATATCATTCTTCTCAAACCAATGAAGGGGATAAAATACATCGTTTTGCTGAGGCAGAATCTCATCAATTCCCGCAGAATAGAAGGTAGGAAAGGAGTGATTTTGATGATGATAAAAGGTTTGTATGAAGCCCATTTACCTGTGAGTGACTTAAAGAAATCTATTGCGTTTTATGAAAAATTGGAATTGACACTTGCTCACGCAAATGAACGAGTTGCTTTTTTATGGATTGAGAAAGGGAAGAGCTGGCTTGGCTTGTGGAAAGTAGATATCAATGACTTCCCATATCATCCCTCGACACGGCACGTTGCTTTTCAAATTACAACCTCTAGTATCGAACAAATCAAGGCTTGGCTGGTTGAAAAAGGCATCAGCATTCACCCAATGTTTGGCTTTTCAGAAGAGAAGCAGCCTTTAGTTCTCGATAATCCGCCGCAATTTCATGCAGCGATCTATTTTCTTGACCCAGATGGAAATCTGCTTGAATGCATTGCCCCGCTTGAGCTTGATACAGAAGAAGACCACGATATCATGACATATGAGGACTGGGATCGAAAGAAAAATCCGTTTATTGATTGACAAAATCACTCGTTGTAACTATATTGATTACAACGGTGGTGAAAGATTGTGAAACAAATTAGCAACAGGTATCCGATTGCTGTTCATATTTTGTCATTTATTGCAGGTGTTCAAAAAGAGTGTACAGGGAATTTTATTGCAGAAAGTGTGAATTCAAATCCAGCCATTGTTCGAAAAATGATGGCAATGCTCAAACGGGCAGGTCTCATTGAGATACGCCGCGGAGTAGGTGGTGCTTACTTAAAAAGGCCGGCAGAGGAAATCACGCTGTTAGATGTGTACCGTGCTGTCGATGTAAGCGAGGATGAAGAATTGTTTAACTTCCATCAGCCAGTCATCGCATGTCCGATTGGTCAAGCGATGGATACAAGACTGCGGCATGAACTAAAAGAAGCACAAGCTGCACTTGAGAATCACCTAAAGCAAGTGACAATTCAGCAATTATTGACAGAGGCGGAATAAAAAAGCTCATACATTGGAGCTTTTTTTACACTTTTGTTGTAACCATTTTGATTATAACGTATGCACATCACCGTGAATCACAAAATGAGGAGGTCAAACATTATGAAGTTATTAGTAACAGGCGCAACAGGACAGCTTGGATCGCTCGTCGTCCAGCATTTACTTAAAAAGGTACCAGCTGAACAAATTGCGGTGAGTGTTCGAGATCCGCAAAAAGCAGCACATTTAAAGGAAGCCGGGGTGGATATACGCCGCGGAGACTTTACTCAGCCAGACACTCTTAAGGCAGCCTTTCAAGGCATTGACCGCCTTTTGATCATTTCAACTGCGGATGGTGACCGCGTGCAGCAGCATACGGCTGCCATCCAAGCGGCGAAAGCAGCCAGTGTACCCTTTATTGCTTATACAAGCGTTGTGAATGCAAGAGAGAGTCAGCTTGTCCTTGCACACGACCACGCAAAAACTGAAGAAGCCATTGTGGCCTCTGGCATTCCTCATGTGTTTCTAAGAAACAACTGGTATGTAGAAAATGAAAAAGATACGATACTAGCAGCCGTTAGCGGCGCACCATTTTTAAGTCCAATTGGTGATGGCAAGGTTGGCTGGGCAACAAGAAATGACTACGCAGAAGCGGCCGCAAATGCGTTAACACTTTCTAAACATGACAAGGAGATATATGAACTGTCAGGCCCTCTTCGGACACACACTGAACTTGCTCACATTGTCAGTGAGGTGAGCGGAAAAGAGATCAAAGTGGAGCAAATTGATGTCGACACATTTGGGGAATTTTTAGCTTCTAATGGTGTACCAAAAGAAGCTGTTCCATTTGTCAAAGCCATTCAAAGCGGAATTCGCGATGGTGCCTTAGCCGTTGAAAGCCATGATTTCGAAACCTTATTAGGACGGCCGTTAACACCTATCGACGAAAAAATTCGTGAAATGATTTCAAAATAAATTTTCTCAAACGTCCTATCAAAAGGGCGTTTTTTTCATTCAAGCTACACGAGCACTTCATTGAAATTGCAGGAAGTTGGGACTAAAATGGAATTTAGGCTTATTATTTGTTTATTCTTCCTGTTTAATTGAGTAGGTGTACCCTAGCATAGGGAAGCTAATAATAAGGTTAGATTTTCAATTAGTTCTTCTGAATAATGGACGTATATAATGGTTATTACTCTTTCTTAACATATGCAACCTTTTAAAATCTACATAAGCAGGATGTGACGAAATGTTACGAAAAGCCTCACTTTCTTATCTTATTGCAAGCATTATAACAATAATAGTCATTTTGATTGAAGTTGGTATCCGTTCAGCAGTTGTTTCTCCTTTTGTTCTACTTGATTCGAACAAAGATAACAATCCAAAAGTATTAATCTCCCATTCTCTTTATCAGGGTGATTTTTTATTAACCTATCAAGATGATGACTCCAAAGATCGTTCAGAAGCAGCCTTTCAATTGGGGGGAAAGCAAGTAAATTTCACGGAGATTTCATCTAGGAATAGAGTTAGCACGATTGAAACTAACAAATTAATGAAAGAAAAAGCAATGGTTTTTCTAAGAAGAGGTTTTGTACTTATTCATGATGATAAAATTAAGATGGAACAGGTATCGCAAAATCCTTTTTTCTCTAAATACAATCTAACGAATCTAACAGAAACTACTAAGGTCAAAACAGGTTTTAAGCATAATACCACATATATTATATTAATTACCTTAATAGGAATTCTTTTTCCAGCTATGTTATTTTTATTTTTTAATCTTCATGAATCTATGAAAAACCTATTCACATTATTTATTCCCTTTGTTCTAGCCATTTTTCTTCCCTTGGGATTAAATTATTTTTTCTTAATGGGATATGCGCTATCAATAACAGGCTCTTATGTATTAAGCATCATTCTCTCTATACTTGTACCTAGTTTCCTGTCAATTTTATTGACAGCTTATTCATTTGAGTATACTACAAAAGATACGCCTGAAGGTTTAGAAGAGAATGAAGGTGCGTCAGGAAATTCGTTTTTAATGAATGTTAGGGAGCAAGTCGTTTTGTTTGGTGCTGCCACATTATCCTTGTTATATTTCGGATCTTATTTATTACTTCCTTTGTCATTTCAAGCGAAGATCATGGATAACTTTTTTCTATTCTGTGGTTGGTACTTCGCCCTAATCATATTATTTATTATTGGTTACTCAATCATTCAAAAAATAATAAACAAATATGAAGTTTTAAATACAGAAGCATTCATGTATATTCGCAAGGATATTGAGTATAAGACAAACCAAAAGGTAAATATTTGGGTGAAAAAAGACTCTCAACAGGATGTGAATGCCTGGATATATTCTTTTAAACTTCCATTTAAAAGAAGAGTTGATGTGTATGTGACAGAAGGGTTGTTAGATAAGTTTGAAAAAGATGAAATTCGTGCCATCTTATACCATGAAATGGGGCATGCGAAGTTAAAACATGCGCATTATACCATGTTTCTAACTTTGATCGTAACATTACTTATGGGTATCAGTATGTACTATGCCAGACAGGTTATGCTTGCTAACGGATGGTGGCAATATGTTCTTATTTTCCCAATAGGAATAATCCTCATAATTTTCATTACGGAATGGCTGCCAAAGAAAATCAGCCGGTTATTTGAGATTCAGGCTGATAACTTTGCTGTTTTCCACCTTGGGAATAAAACACTGTATCTCAATACTTTGATTAAATTAAGCAGCCTTATTGAAGAAGAAGATGGAGATTATGGAAAAAAGTCTGAATGGCGTGAAAGTCATCCCTCTTTCGAAAAAAGAATTGAGAACATAAAGAAAAATTAGGCCATCTCACTCCTATCGACGAAAAAATTCGTGAAATGATTACAAAATAAATTTTCTCAAACGTCCTATCAAAAGGGCGTTTTTTTCATTCAAGCTACACGAGCCATATGTCCAAATTTAGACAAATCACCTCGTTGAAATTTCAGAAATTTGGGATTAAAATGAAAATAAGGCCTGTTATTTCGTCATCAGATGACCAAATTGATGAATCAAATTGCAGCAAAGAAGGGAAGTTCGCCGATGAAAGTCCATTTATTCGTTACTTGTTTAATTGACACCATGCAGCCAAATGTAGGAAAGGCCACAGTGGAAGTATTAGAAAGGCTCGGTGTAGAAGTGGAATTTCCAGAGGCACAAGTGTGCTGCGGGCAGCCAGCCTTTAACAGCGGCTATACAAAAGAAACCATTAAAGCAGCAAAAAACATGATCAAAGCCTTTGAATCAGCTGAATATGTCGTGACGCCGTCAGGTTCTTGTAAGGCGATGTTTTTAGAATATCCTCATCTTTTAAAAGAAGACCCAGTGTGGTCAGCAAAAGCTAAGGCACTTGCTGAGAAAACATATGAATTAACCGAGTTTATTGTTGATATATTACACGTCACAGATGTCGGAGCGAGCCTGAAAGGAAACGCAACCTATCACACATCCTGTCATATGACGAGACTGCTGCGAATTAAGGAAGCCCCTTTCACACTGTTGTCAAATGTCAAAGATTTGACGATGACACCATTGCCGCGCGCCGAAAATTGCTGCGGATTTGGAGGAACCTTTTCAGTAAAAATGACTCCTATTTCTGAGCAAATGGTCGATGAGAAAGTCCAAAGCATAGAGGAGACACAAGCTGAATACATCATTGGTGCTGACTGCGGCTGCCTGCTGAATATTGGCGGGAGGCTGAATCGTCTTGATAAGCCCATTCAAGTGATGCATATCGCAGAGGTATTAAATAGCCGCTAACTTTAAGAGGGGGAACGGCACATGAGTATGAAAATTGGAGAGAAGGCCTTTAAAGAACGAATCGGGGAAGGGTTAGAAGATAAAGTCATGAGAGGTGCTGTTTCCTCAGCACAGGAACGCCTGTATGAAAGGCGGCTAGCTGCGAGCGAAGAGCTTGGCAATTGGGAAAAGTGGCGTGAGCTTGGCGAGGAAATCCGGCAGCATACGCTGACGCATCTTGATGACTACTTATACCAGTTAAGTGAAAGTGTTAGTGCACGCGGAGGACATGTCTTTTTTGCAAAAACAAAGGAAGAGGCATCGGCGTATATTCAACATGTGGCACAGAAAAAGGCGGCCCAAAAGATCGTTAAATCAAAATCAATGGTCACAGAAGAAATTGAAATGAATCAAGCCCTTGAAGAGATCGGCTGTGAGGTGGTGGAAAGCGATCTTGGCGAGTATATTCTGCAAGTAGATGATCATGAACCTCCTTCACATATTGTGGCACCTGCTCTTCATATGACGAAAGAACAAATACGAGAAGTCTTTCACGAAAAGCTCGGATATGAGATGTCAGAGACACCTGAAGATATGACGAGTTTTGTGAGAGCCATCTTACGTGAAAAGTTCCTCGAAGCAGATATTGGTGTCACCGGCTGTAATTTTGCTGTCGCCAATACAGGTTCCATTTGCCTTGTGACAAATGAAGGGAATGCGGATCTTGTCACGGCTATCCCGAAGACACATATCGCCGTTATGGGCATGGAACGGATTGTTCCAACGATGGAGGAGCTGGATGTCCTCGTTGGTCTTTTGTGCAGAAGTGCAGTCGGTCAGAAATTAACGAGTTACATTTCTGTCGTTGGACCAAAAGGAGAAGAAGAAGTGGATGGGCCAGAAGAATTTCACTTGGTCATTGTGGACAATGGGCGGTCCAATATATTAGGTACTGCCTTTCAGCCTGTTCTCCAATGTATCAGGTGCGCAGCCTGCATCAATGTGTGCCCAGTTTACCGGCATGTGGGCGGACATTCATACGGATCGATTTATCCGGGGCCAATTGGTGCTGTTTTATCGCCGCTTCTTGGCGGCTATGATGACTACCAAGAGCTCCCCTTTGCATCCAGCCTTTGCGCGGCCTGCACAGATGCTTGTCCAGTAAAGATTCCGCTTCACGAGTTATTAATAAAACATCGTCAAGTCATCGTGGAAAAAGAGGGGAGAGCGTCTAAAGCTGAAATGATGGCGATGAAAATGTTCGGAATGGGCGCATCGACTCCCGGGATGTATCAATTAGGAACAAAAGCAGCTCCTGTATTGATGAATCGTATGGCTTCAAACGGACAGATTTCAAAAGGAATAGGTCCTTTAAAGAATTGGACAGATATTCGTGACCTGCCAGCTCCAAGTAAAGAAAGATTCAGGGATTGGTTTAAAAAGAGACAGAAGGAGGAACAGTGATGAAGGGAACCATTTCTCACCGAGAATCGTTTTTAGCTCATATCCGTAAGCAATTAGGGAAGGATTCCTCCTCGTCTGCATCTATTCAGCGTCCAGCTTGGAAGCATCAAGTTCAGTGGGAAACAAACGGACTTTTGTCTAAAGAAGAGCTAGTCGAGCAATTGAAGGTGCAATGTCAACGAATTCATACAAGAGTGGTCGAAACAACACCAGAGGAAGCGCCCTCTGTATTACGATCATTGATGACAGAGTATGGAGAGGGTTCTGTGATGACATCGGGCGATCATCGTTTTGAACAATATGGATTTTATCCGATGTTTGACACCTTGCAGCACGAAGGATTTGCAGTCACCAGTTGGAATGCTGAGGCTTCAAGGGAAGAAAATATCAGGCTGGCAGAGCAAGCGGCGTATTCGGTTGTATTCAGTGATTACACCTTAGCAGAATCAGGTACAGTCGTCCTTTCATCCCATCAGGGCCAAGGAAGAGCGCTCCATTTTTTACCGATGATGTATATCGTGTGTATCGAAAAAAGCATGGTGGTTCCGCGGATGATTCAAGCTGTTTCGGCTCTTAATCGCTCAGTAGAGGAGGGAGAGCAGGCGAAAGGTGCTATTCATTTCATATCAGGTCCGAGTAACTCTGCGGATATTGAGATGAATTTAGTAGTAGGGGTTCATGGTCCAGTTCGGGCGGTTTATCTATTGATAGATGATGAATAGGGCTTTCGAGAAGAAAGCCTTTTTTCATGCAAAAAAAAGCGTACATAAGTTTTAAAATCATCTTGCCTCTAGCGGATTGGACATAGTAAGATGACGACATACAAGATGAACTTCTCATCTACTGCTGATGTAAAGGAAGCTGCTTATGGACATGAAGTCAACTGCTCAAAAGAAATCAATTGCACTACCGCTTGTGATTTCAATTATTGCCATTTCGTTTTCTGCTATCATTGTGAAATGGTCAAATGCACCTGCTGCTATTTTAAGCATGTATCGAATGATCTTTGCCGCGATTTTTATGCTGCCGTTTATTCTGCCACGAAAAAAAGAATTTCTCTCGATTCAGCGAAGAGATTGGTTTTTCTTATGTATGTCAGGCTTCTTTTTAGGACTCCATTTTGTGTTGTGGTTTGGCTCACTGAAGCTGACGACTGTGGCAAGCTCTACTATTATCATCGCCCTTCAGCCGATGGTCTCCTTATTAGGCGGCTTTCTCTTTTTCCGTGAACGAACCACGCTGCCTGCACTCTTGACGATGTGTGCCGCAATTGTTGGTGCACTTATGATTGGGTGGGGAGACATAGGTCATAGCCAGGAAGCCATCCTAGGAGACATTTTATCCTTTTTAAGTGTGATCGCGGTTGTTTGTTATTTATTAATAGGTCAACAGGCTGTCAGAAAGATATCTCATTGGATTTATAGTTTTTGTGTGTTTGGTTTTGCCGGTCTTTTTTTAATTTTATTCAATTTGATTCAGCAAACGCCTTTTACAGGCTATCCGGGTAAAGAGTGGGGAATCTTTTTATTGCTTGCGATCATTCCCACCATGTCTCATGTCATTAATAATTGGCTTTTAACCTATGTCAATGCCACAACCATTTCAATGAGTATCCTTGGCGAACCTGTTGGAGCCACGATTCTTGCTGTATGGCTGCTTGGAGAGAAAGTCACGCTGCTCCAAATGTGTGGCGGTTTTCTTGTCCTTTTAGGCGTCTTTTTCTTTTTGATGCAGCAGCGGCAAGGGATTGTGATGAAACAAAAAAAATCCGGTTAAATTCCGGATTTTTTACTCTTTTAAATCGTTTTTTTCAATCACTTTGTTCAATCTTTCCTCAACCTTCTTCAATTCCATTCGTTTTCTTCTGATCATTCGAAAAGCGATGACAATGATCGTCACGATAGCAGCAATGAATAGAAGAGAGAACACTTGAAATAGAAGATCACCAATATTAAATGCGATATTCTCCCCATTAGACATACGTAAAACCTCCCTTTCTATCTATATATTACCATAATCGATAAAAGATTGAGATTTATCCATCATTTATCTATAATAGGTAAAATATCACTTATTAAAGGAGAACCAATATGAGAACTTTAGTCCTTTTACGAGGTCTCCCAGGCGTAGGGAAATCAACTTGGATCAAAGCCCAAGGCTTAGAGCCTTACACATTATCAGCGGATCAGATTCGTCTTTTGACCCAGCCTCCGCAGTTATCTGTCAATGGGAAACCAGAAATTTCAAGCAAGCATGACCACAAAGTCTGGTCTTTATTATTTGAATTGCTTACAGCACGTATGGAACGCGGAGACTTTACTGTGATTGATGCCACGCATATTTCAAGCAAATCGATATCTCAATATAAATCGCTGGCCACATCGTATCGTTACAGGGTGTATGTCGTCGATTTCACGCAGGTGTCGCTTGAAACAGCTCTATTGCAAAATCGCTCACGGGAAGCACACAAAGTTGTGCGGGAGTCTGTTTTATATCAAATGAATGAGCGGTTAAAAACAGAAAAGGTCCCATCATGGGTGACTGTCTTGCAGCCTGAGGAATATCCGCAAGTGATGACCTATCAGCCTCGATCCTTCGATCAATATGAGGCCATTCATGTTTTTGGAGATATTCACGGCTGTCATACCGCTCTGACCACCTATTTGCAAGGAGATATTAAAGAAAATGAACTTTATATCTTTGCAGGTGATTTGCTTGATAGAGGTATAGAAAACAAGGAAGTATTAGAATGGATGCTCGCACATAGAGAATGCCGGAATGTCATCGTGATTGAGGGCAATCATGATCAGCATTTATACCGGTTTGCACATGGTGAAAAAGTAAGAAGTAATATGTTTAACCGGCATACTGCACCTGAGATTGAAACAGCAGACTTTGATTTAAAAGAAGTACGGAAGTTTGTCAGAACATTTCATCAGCTTACTTATTTTACGTACCATGGCAAGACATTTCTTGTTACCCACGGGGGGCTTGCTCATTTGCCAGAAGAGCTATTGCATGTCTCAACACAGCAGCTCATCCACGGTGTAGGTGAATATTCAGATGACATTGATCATTTGTTTGTTCAAAATACTGCTGGATTAGATGTCATTCAAATTCACGGGCATCGCAATTTATACAGGCTGCCTATTCAAGCAGCGGAAAGGTCTTATAATCTAGAAGGCCAGGTTGAATTCGGGGGACAGCTGAGAGTGTTGAAAATCACAGCTGAAGGGATTGAGACTCATGAAATTGACAACCCAATCTATAGAGCTTCTGAGAAAAAACCATCAGCCACTATTCAACCAGATATCTCACTAGATGACTTTTTAGCTCACTTAGATCAGCATGAGTATGTACAGGAATTAAAGCTTCCGCACCATATTTCATCTTTTAATTTTACGAAAAAAGCGTTTAGTGAACGGCAGTGGGATGATGTGAAT
Organism: Bacillus sp. FSL K6-1145; assembly: GCF_038003425.1. Lineage (NCBI taxonomy): Bacteria > Bacillati > Bacillota > Bacilli > Caryophanales > Bacillaceae > Bacillus > Bacillus sp. FSL K6-1145. Next base: position 1,731,517 of record NZ_JBBOPC010000001.1, read on the forward strand.
GTGAAGGCAAGAGGTTTGTTTGTCAATATGGTGTCAAAGCAGATTGTTTCAAGAAGCTACAACAAATTTTTTAACATTGATGAGCGTCCGGAGACAAAAATGCATCATCTAGTGAACCACCTTCAATTTCCTGTCACCGTCTACGATAAAGCAAATGGATATTTAGGGACGGTTGGGTATAACGAAATGGAAGACGAATTGGTGTTTACGTCCAAATCGTATACATCTCATGTGAAACAAAATCAGCATGCTTCCTGGGTCGAGGAGTTATTCTATCAGACCTTCGGAGACGTGCAGGTCGACTACATCAAATCATACGTACGTGACCACAATGCATCTCTTGTGTTTGAAGTCATTATGCCAGAGAAAGACCCACATATTATCACATATGATCATGATCAACTCATTTTGCTTGATATAGTGAAGCGTCAGCTAAGCTATGAAAAGGCACCATTTACTGAAGTGAAAAGAGTAAGCGAACAGCTTGGAATATCCAGCAAGCAGGAAGTGGCTGTGTTCCATGATTGGACGTCTTTTTATAAATGGTATCAGGCCGTTTCTCATGACGACTCGATCAAAGAAGAGGGATATGTCATTGAGGATGATCGCGGCTTGATGACCAAGCTCAAGCTTCCTTATTATCAATTCTGGAAGCAGATGCGCGCGATCAAACAGCGCGTTGCAGAGAAGCGTTCCACGCATAAATATATGCAGGCATTGCAAACAGCGGAGCAAGCTAGATTTTATACGTGGCTTCTTGAGCAAGATGCCAATGCTGTCAGAAATAGCTCCATTATTGAGCTGCGCTCACAATTTGAGCAAAGCGATGCAGCCCAATTGAATAATGATGGAATAAATGCATAGTCTAAAAAGGAGTCTTTTCTAAGGAAAAGGCTTTTTTTGATGCAATTGAAAGGTGGACCCTTACATGCCTGACCATATTGAAGTCATTTTACGAACGATGTTTGCTTTTGCGATTTTATTTGGCGGAGCACGTCTTCTTGGAAAGCAAACCATAGCGCAAATGAATATTTTTGATTTTATAGCAGCCATTAGCTTAGGTTCAATTGCGGCGAGTCTCGCGTTTAATACAACGCTTCCGTTTCATCACACGACGATTTCCTTTGTCACGCTTGTCATGATCATTTATGTGATTTCGCTCATTGCTTTAAGGAGCCGGAAATTGAGAGGATTTATGGCCGGTAAACCAACCCTTGTCATACAAAATGGCAAAATTCTTGAAGAGAATATGAAGGGAATGAGATATACCCTTGATTATTTAAATCAGCAGCTCAGAGAAAAAGACATTTTTGATATTAGCGAAGTTGAATTTGCCATAATTGAAACAGATGGACATATGTCAGTGAAAAAATATCCTTCGTTTGAAAATGTCACTCGAAAGGATCTTCAATTGTATATGAAGGCAGAGGGCTACATGCCTATTGAAGTGATCATGGACGGAAAGCTCATTTTGAAAAACATTCAAGAAAATCAATTAACAGTGGAGTGGATAGATGAAGAGCTTAAGAAAAGGCAGCTCTCCTTAAAGGACATTGTATACGCAGTCCGTTCAAGTAATGGCAGCTTATATATTGATACATATGACGACTACATTCACTCTCCGATTGACCAAGAATGAAGGTATAGTGCGGAGGTCACCCGCATGACACATATCCGTCAATGTTTATAAGTCGTTTGGATGCTGTCTGACTAGGCATCATTTCTCAATTATTATTATTTTCAGAAAATGTGATGACGGAAAAAAATAAATGTGTTTAAGTGTATATAGAACAAATTAAAATATTAATATAATATACCGTTTGCGGAATGAACGTTCATTCCTGTGGCGAGGAGGGGATGAAGTGCAAGCAGTGACTGATAAACAAGAACAGATCATGAAGGCTTCACTAGACTTATTTATTGAACGGGGCTTTGATGGGACCACGATGCCAATGATTTCAAAAAGAGCAAACGTCGGAGCGGGAACCATTTACCGTTATTTCGACAGTAAAGAGGCACTCGTCAATATTTTGTACCAGCGCAGCCTTTCTGCATTTATCGAAAAAATGAACACAAACAGTCCAGATCCAAAGGCGAGTATTCGGGCGTACTTTAAGCATGTATTTTATTGCTTGGTTTTATTTACAAAGGAGAATCCAAGCGGGCTATATTTCTTAGAAATTGATAAACGATCCCATTACTTAGACGAGACGAGCAAAGAGAAAATGCAGCATTTGTTACATGAGCTATTCCTTATCTTTGAAGAAGGAAAAAAGGATGGGATTCATCCAAATCTTTCAGGTAGAACCATTTTATCGATTGTATTTGGTGCCTTTGTACAGCTGCATAAACAAATTCTTGCAGAAGAAATAGAGCCAACGATTGAATTTCTAGAGGACATTGAGCAAAGTTTATGGCGCGCTATCAGCGTCGCATCTTAATGAATGAATGAATGAAAAGGAGTGGGCACATGCAACAAACATCAATCATTCCAAAACCAAAAACATACGGACCTTTTAAAAATATTCCCCATATCAAAAAGGGGGAGCTTTCTCAAACCTTTTGGCGGCTGGCAGATGAATTAGGACCGATCTTTCAGTTTGAATTTTCAAAAGCAACAAGTATTTTTGTTTCTAATCATGAACTTTTCCAAGAAATATGTGATGAGAGCCGTTTTGATAAATACATTGGGACTAGTCTCAATAAAGTAAGAGCATTTGCAGGGGATGGGTTATTTACGAGCTGGACAGAAGAACCGAACTGGAGAAAGGCTCACCACATCTTGATGCCGGCGTTTAGTCAGCAGGCCATGAAGGGCTATCATGAAATGATGCTCGATATTGCCACACAGCTTGTACAAAAATGGCAAAGAACAGGCCGTGATGAAGAAATTGAAGTAGCAGAGGATATGACAAAGCTTACTTTAGATACGATCGGACTTTGTGGTTTTGATTTCAGGTTTAACAGTTTTTATAAAGAAAATCAGCATCCATTCATCGAAAGTATGGTGAATGGTTTAAGCGAAGCGATGGATCAGGCGAGCCGGTTGCCGGTTGCAGATAAGCTAATGATCAAAAGAAGAAAAAAATTTGAAGAAAATGTCGATTTTATGAAGCAATTAGTAGATGACATTATTCAAGAACGGAAAAAACAAGATAAAACGGGCGATGATTTACTGTCCCTCATGCTGCATGCAAAGGACCCTGAAACAGGAGAGCGCCTGTCAGATGAAAATATTCGCTATCAAATCATTACCTTCTTAATAGCTGGGCACGAAACAACAAGCGGGCTACTATCCTTTGCGATTTATTTCTTATTAAAGAATCCTGAAAAATTAAAGAAAGCTGTCCAAGAAGCAGATGATGTGCTGCAAGGCGGACTGCCAACATTTAAGCAGGTACAAAAACTAAATTACACACGTATGGTTTTAAATGAATCTCTTCGCCTCTGGCCAACAGCGCCTACGTTCTCTTTTTATGCGAAAGAGGACACCGTCATCGGAGGGAAATATTCGATTAAAAAGAACCAAAGTGTCTCCGTGCTGCTACCTAAGTTACATCGCGATCAAGCGGTATGGGGAGAGGATGCGGAAGCATTTAAACCAGAGCGGTTTCTACACCCTGAAAAGATCCCTCAGCATGCCTACAAGCCTTTTGGGAATGGACAGCGTGCATGTATCGGCATGCAATTCGCCCTTCATGAAGCCACAATGGTGCTGGCAATGGTCCTGCACAACCTGGAATTGATTGATCACACATCATATGAACTTGATTTAAAAGAATCTCTGACGATTAAGCCAAACGATTTTAAAATCAAAGTGCGGCCAAGAAAGCAGCAACTCTTTATGGTACCACCGAAAGAAGAGACGAAAAAAAGCACAAAAACTGATGAGTCAAAAGTGGAGAGTCATGGTACACCACTGCTTGTTTTATATGGATCAAATCTTGGCACGGCGCAGCAAATCGCAAACGAATTGGCTGAAGAAGGAAAAGCAAAAGGGTTTGATGTGACCACTGCTCCGCTTGATGACTATACACGTCAATTACCAGATAAGGGTGCAGTCTTCATCGTGACCGCTTCATATAATGGACATCCGCCTGACCATGCGAAAAAATTTGTGGATTGGGTCACGCAGGATAAAGAGCAGGATTTAACAAACGTGACGTTTGCTGTGTTTGGATGCGGAGATCGAAATTGGGCGAGTACGTACCAGCGTATTCCTCGTCTCATTGATGAAGCACTTGAAAGAAAAGGTGCGAAGCGTGCAGCTGATTTAGGAGAAGGTGATGCAGGCGGAGATATGGATGAGGATAAAGAAGCATTTCAGAAAACGGTCTTCAAGCAGCTCGCAAAAGAATTTAAGCTCACCTTCCAAGAAAAAGGTAAAGAAAACCCAAAGCTATCAGTTGCTTATACCAATGAGCTAGTAGAACGTCCTGTGGCGAAAACATATGGTGCCTTTTCAGCTGTTGTACTGAAAAATGAAGAATTACAATCTGAAAAAAGTGAGCGGCAAACAAGACATATAGAGCTGCAATTGCCTGAAGGGAAAAAGTACAAAGAAGGGGATCATATCGGAATTGTTCCGAAAAATAGTGATGCACTCGTTCAGCGGGTGATTAATCGCTTCAATCTAGATCCTAAGCAGCACATCAAGCTTTCTTCTGAGAAAAAAGCAAATCATTTACCTTTAGATCAGCCGATTCAAATGAGAGAATTACTTGCGTCGCATGTTGAGCTTCAAGAGCCTGCAACACGTACGCAGCTAAGAGAGCTCGCCGCATATACAGTTTGTCCGCCTCACCGCGTGGAGCTTGAGCAAATGGCTGGTGAAGCGTATCAAGAAGCTATTTTAAAGAAACGAGTAACCATGCTTGACTTACTAGATCAATATGAAGCATGTGAGCTGTCATTTGTGCACTTTTTAGCACTTTTACCAGGTTTGAAGCCGCGCTATTATTCTATTTCTAGCTCACCAAAGGTCGATGAAAAAAGAGTCAGTATCACAGTGGCGGTTGTGAAAGGGAAAGCGTGGAGCGGCCGCGGAGAATATGCCGGAGTCGCATCAAACTATTTATGCGGTCTGCAGGAAGGAGAAGAAGTCGCCTGCTTCCTCCACGAAGCGCAGGCAGGATTCCAGCTGCCGCCTTCATCTGAAGTTCCGATGATCATGATCGGACCGGGTACAGGAATCGCTCCATTTAGAGGGTTTGTTCAGGCAAGAGAAGTATGGCAGAAGGAAGGCAAGCCACTAGGCGAAGCTCACCTATATTTTGGCTGCCGTCACCCTCATGAAGATGATCTGTATTTTGAAGAAATGCAGCTTGCAGCGCAAAAAGGAGTTGTCCACATCCACCGGGCTTATTCTCGTCACAAAGAGCAAAAAGTATATGTCCAGCATTTGTTGAAAGAAGACGGCGGCATGTTAATCAAGTTACTTGACCAAGGTGCGTATCTTTACGTGTGCGGGGACGGAAAAGTCATGGCACCAGATGTAGAGGCTACACTGATCGACCTCTATCAACACGAGAAACAATGCTCGAAGGAAGCAGCTGAAAATTGGCTGACAACCCTTGCGAATAATAATAGATATGTAAAAGATGTATGGAGCTGACAAGAGGGAAGACCGCCAATTAGGCGGTTTTTTCTGTTTCATCAAGAGAGGTGAGATCGATAGAATGAAAGTTTGAAAGATACAAAACACCTAATTTGAAAATGAAATATTTTGTAAAAAATAAGAATATTCTCTCATTTACTCCAATATGGAACAATCGTATCATTTTTGATATAGGACATAAAGGAGGAATATGATGAAAAAGGTGAAAATGTTACTCCCTTCTCTACTCGTTTTTGGTGCTTTAAGTGTGCCTAGTTTTGCCCATGCCGCATCGGATTCAGTACTAACATCTGATTATGACATGGTGACTTCTGATGGAAAGGTGATCTCTTCAAGTGATTTCCACAATGATACGAAATCCCCCTCATCCTTTGATAAAGTGGATGATCTATCTTCAACTGTTGGTGAAAAAGTAAAACCACTATCAAAATATGTAAAAGACTTTCAAACTAAAGTCGTCATTGGAGACGATGGTAGAACAAAAGTAGCAAATACAAGAGTAGCACCATATAATTCAATTGCTTATATTACATTTGGCGGCTCCAGCTGCACGGGGACACTCATTGCCCCTAACAAAATTTTGACAAACGGACACTGCGTGTACAATACAGCATCGAGAAGTTATAGTGCAAAAGGATCGGTGTATCCAGGGATGAATGATAGCACTGCGGTAAATGGGTCAGCAAATATGACAGAGTTCTATGTACCAAGCGGATATATCAATACAGGTGCGAGCCAATATGATTTTGCCGTGATCAAAACAGATACGAACATTGGCAATACAGTCGGTTATCGTTCCATCCGTCAGGTGACAAACTTAACTGGGACAACGATTAAAATTTCTGGATATCCAGGTGATAAAATGAGATCGACTGGCAAGGTGTCGCAGTGGGAGATGTCAGGTCCTGTGACAAGAGAAGATACGAATCTCGCATACTATACGATTGATACATTTAGCGGAAATTCAGGCTCAGCGATGCTAGATCAAAATCAGCAAATCGTTGGGGTTCATAACGCAGGGTATTCAAACGGAACGATTAATGGCGGTCCAAAAGCGACAGCCGCCTTTGTTGAATTTATCAACTATGCAAAAGCGCAATAAAAGCTAGAACATAAAGCTTGTTTCCTTCATAGGGGACAAGCTTTTTTATGTGGATACAAGTGTCTATCTGTCTATGCTTGAAAGATTCATTGAGTTTTCAGCCTCTTCATTTTTTTCACATGTCATTCGTGAACAACTCATACATTAAAATGACACATTTCCTTTAAGTCAAGATTCTACTTGAGAAAAATGAGGAGGTCACGCATTTTTGAAAATGAGAAGAGGCTGGATTACTGCTGTCGCCTTATGCTTTGTGATATGGATGGGCACGCTGCTAGGTGGATTTGGGGAGGAACATGCGGCAAAAGGTGCGGATCGATATGATCATGTTATTCAATTTCCAAAGGAACGGTACCCTGAAACAGGCAGTCATATTCAAGAAGCCATTCGAAAAGGGCATTCAGATGTGTGTACGATAGACCGAAATGGAGCAGATGCCCGCAGGCAAGAATCATTAAAAGGAATTCCGACTAAGCCTGGATTCGACCGAGATGAGTGGCCGATGGCAGTTTGTCTTGAAGGAGGAAAAGGGGCGAGTGTTCAATATGTCAGTCCGTCTGATAATAGGGGAGCGGGCTCATGGGTCGGACACCAGATGAGCGGGTATCCTGATGGGAAAAGAATTTTATTTATTGTGAAATAAAACTAAAAGAGAGGCGCCTGTGAGTAGGTGCCTTTTTTGATGATGATCAGAGCGTATTGGAGCTAGCAGGGGCAAAAGATTCAGTGGTACAATGGATCCTATAAGGTACAAAGACAGACAAGAAGAAAATGTGAAGGGACATATGCTTATGGATAAGAACCGTGCATTATACGATTATTTCATGCAACATGCAGAGAAACTGACTGAAACTTGGTATGATTCAATTGAAGATGATGATCCAGAATCAATATATCGTTCAACAGATTCCAGCATCATATCAGAGCTAAAACGGCAAAATCAAGATTATTACCAGCATTTTATACGTGCTCTTATTGAAGACAAGACGTATTTACATACTGAGTTTAAAAAGTGGTCTGAAGACTTAGCCAGTGACCCAAAGCATTTAAACACACCATTAGATTATGTTGTGAGAGAATACATGTCCAATCAAAGAGTGGTCCTTCATTACTTAAAAGAATTTATTAAACAGCGTCAAGATGAAATTGATATTGACCGAATTTTTTATTGGTATGATTTAATTTCAGAGGCGTTTAATATTTCTATTCATATGTTCATCCAGCAATATGTGAAAAATACAACGAGGAAGCTCGTGGCACAAAGAGACATGATTTACGAGCTGAGCTCACCTGTCATTGTCTTAAAAAGTTATATTGCGTTATTGCCGTTAGTAGGTGATATTGATACAGCGAGAGCGAAGATTATTTTAGAAAATACGCTGAAACAGTGCTCACAAAAAGGTGTACAGCATTTATGTATTGATTTATCGGGCGTTGTCATTATTGATACAATGGTGGCTCATCAAATCTTTGATCTTGTCACATCACTTCGGTTAATTGGAGTAGAGACAACTATTTCAGGAATCAGACCAGAAATTGCCCAAACCGCTGTGCAGCTCGGGCTTCCTTTTAATGAATTTCGCACGGCATCATCACTTGCTCACGCCTTAGACCGCATGACTGAATTTACTTCAATATAAAAACCAGGCCGATTGAATGGCCTGGTTTTTATTTAGATAACAGCGTCAATTTTAGTGACTTTCCAATCTTTTTGTCCTTTTTCGAACGTAACCGTTCTTTGTACTTTGCGTCCATCAAGTGTTGGGACAGTGAATTCATATGTGCGGACTGTTTGTTTTTTAGAGACAAGTTTAGGTGTCGCTTTATCCCAATTAAGCATATTGTCTCCGTCGCCGACTGGAACAGCCATTTTGCCTTTATGAACAATGAACTGGTAGTCTTTTAAACCTTGATTGATGGCTTCTTTTGTGAAAACTTGAGATAGGTAGCTGTTTAGTTTTTTCTTTGTATCAAATGTTTTAGAAAGATAGTTGTAAGTCATGTCTTTATAGCTAAATGATTTTAATTTGTAATCAGAATGTTCATTAATTTTGTAGCCTGACATCGCACTCCAAAAGTGTTCCCGTGCATCAAGGGCAATATGTAACGCTTCTTTATTTGTCAAAGTGGCTGGTTTTTTAGAAGCGGCCAATGTTGTAGATTGTAATGAGATCATAAGCATAATAGCAGTTAATAAAACGAATAATTTTTTCAAGGCGATTGCCTCCTTTTCTCAATGAAAACTTCTTATGTTACAAATGTTACAATAATTACAGTGATATTACAAGCATTAAATTGAAATGTTTTTTATTTCTTTTCTTTCTATATATATAACGTTTGAGGGTGGCAAAAAGTTTTCATTTTTTTATTTTTTCTTTATATCTACTATTTAACCGTTCTAAAGAAGAACAAAACGTTTTTTGGAAAAGTTTCTGTTTGGACGTTCAACACGCTTTTTCATTTATGACATATACTATCGTGATGAATGTCTAAGAAAGTGGTGTTGAATATGTATTATCCGTATGAAGGTATGTGGAATGGGTACTCATATGATAGGCAGATGCAAGGTTGGCCGTCGCTCCCTTCTCAAGTTGGAGGATTTCCAGGGTTTCCAATCGGAGGAGGAGGCACTGGGCCCGGATCTAGTGGATCAGCCCCGCCAGCCCCACCACAGCATATCGTTTCGCAATATCAGCAAGCATTATCACAGCCTCAAAGCATGCAGTCACTTATTTCAGGGCAAACAGGTGGAGGTCAGCAATCGGTTCAATTTGCCGCGGGATGTAATAGAAGGTGGACGATTGTGTTTATGAGAAACGGTCAAGTATTTTTAATGTATGTTCTATCTTCACAGCCTTTCGGGAGAACAACTGGCTTTATTTGGCCGAACTTTACATTTGGTTCCTTCCCAAGCTCGAGTATTCTTGCCTATTCTTGTTCATAAAAAAAAAGCCGGTTCTCATCATTAACTGATGAAATACCGGCTTTTTTTAGTGAATATTTCTAAAGACGCCAATCACTTTACCTAGTATACTTACATTCTGTAAAATAATCGGTTCCATAGATGGATTTTCTGGCTGTAATCTAAAGTGTGTATCTTCTTTATAGAAACGTTTCACTGTCGCTTCATCTTCCTCTGTCATGGCGACGACAATATCTCCATTGTTAGCAGTGCTTTGCTGACGCACAATGACATAGTCCTTGTCCAAAATTCCTGCGTCAATCATACTTTCTCCCATAATTTCAAGCATAAATACTTGTTCATCTGGTGCTGCAAAAGTCTCTGGAAGAGGGAAGTACTCTTCTACATTCTCAACAGCCGTAATAGGCAGGCCTGCTGTTACTTTTCCGATGACTGGTACGTTCATTACAGCACTCTTTGGAATATTCATTTCCTCTTCATCTAGTACTTCGATCGCTCTAGGTTTTGTCGGGTCTCTTCTAATTAAGCCCTTCGTTTCTAGTCTAGCTAAATGTCCATGAACCGTTGAACTGGATGCTAGACCGACAGCTTCTCCAATTTCACGAACGGATGGGGGATAGCCCTTGCTTTTTACTTCTTCTTTGATGAATGTCAGGATATCGAGTTGTCTTTTTGATAGCTTCGTCATCTTTTGCACCTCAAAACGTCAATTTTAAAGAAATTATAGCATGTTTTTCCTAACAGTACAAACATAGGTTCGAAAAAAACGTTTGACAGAAACGTTTGTTCGTATTTATAATAAGTGTCAGAAGAACGAACACACATTCTATTAGGAGAGATGACATTATGAGGTTAAAAGAATCTATTATTTTTATTGGGGTATTCTCATTCATCGTTGGCATATTTCTCTCACTTATTGCAGTCACAAGCCATAATGATCCAAATCAGTATGTTAAAATAGAAGTTCAATCAGGGGATACTCTTTGGGGGTTAGCTGATCAAGTAAACGACAGCAAATCAATCGATAAAAATGCGTTTATTGACTGGGTCACTCAGCACAACGATCTTGCTTCAACAGAAATCCAGCCTGGTGACATCCTTGTCATACCAGTCAAAAAAGAGCATCCAGTCGTATATCAACTTGCAACAGTACAGTAGAAAGGTCGATTGAAGACATGAATGCAATCATCTATGCGAGAGTAAGCACTGTCAAAGAAGAGCAGGAAACCTCACTGAAGAGACAAGAAGAAGAATTGCTAGCTTTAGCTGCTATGCACAAGATGAATGTGGTTAAAGTCATTAAAGAAAAAGCAAGCGGGTATGATCTAGATCGCGATGGTGTGTTTGATATGCTAGCTACACTAAAAGAAGAGTCAATTGATGCTGTTCTTATCCAGGATGAAACACGTCTCGGAAGAGGACAAGCAAAAATTGCGCTTCTTCATTGTCTTTTTAAAGAGAATGTGAAGGTGTACAGTACGTTTCATAGAGGCGAACTTGAGCTTTCAGAAGCAGATGAAATGGTGATTGAGATCGTAGGAGTCGTTGAAGAGTATCAACGAAAAATTCATAACCTGAAAATCAAGCGGGGAATGAGAAGAGCCGTTGAACGAGGGTATCAGCCCGAACTGAATTTAAAACAGCAGGATCATGCGCCTGGTCGTGAGCGTATTGAAGTGCCGATTTCAGAAATTGTTCGATTAAGAAAAAATAACATGACCTTCGTAGAAATCGCAGCAACTCTTCAGGCACTAGGTTTCGACATTTCAAAAGCAACGGTCCATAGAAGGTATCAAGAATATGAAAAAGGTCTGACCACCTAAAGCTTGATTTGTTGTCAAAATGATTGATATTTAGTAGTATGTAGAGAAAATGCTTTAAAGGAGTTAGTCATGATTTCTAAAAATCAGCTTGCAAGAATCAATGAGCTTTCAAAAAAGTCAAAAGAGACCGGTTTGTCAGACGCTGAAAAAACAGAACAAAAGCAATTAAGAGAAGAGTATTTAAAAGCTTTTCGTTCTTCTATGAAAAATACACTTAAAACCGTGAAAATCGTTGACCCTGAAGGAAACGATGTCACACCAGAAAAATTAAAAAGAGAAAGAGATCAAAACCTTCATTAAGTTTTCGGTTTCTTGAATTTTGAAAAGATGGGAAGGATATTCTCATCTTTTTTCATATTTGCATAACTTTTTAGGTGATCGATAAACTAAATGTGACAAAATCACTCTTTTTCAGCGTGAAATAGTTGTGAAAAAAGGACAGTAGATTTATGATAATGGTGTACACAAGATACGGAAGGGGATTTATATGGAAACGATTGAATTGAAATCTATTGCAACAATACGTACTCTCTCCATAGACGCAATTGAAAAAGCGAATTCCGGCCACCCTGGAATGCCGATGGGTGCTGCGCCAATGGCATACGCTTTATGGACGAATCACTTAAACGTAAGTCCGCAAAACCCAAATTGGTTTAACAGAGACCGTTTTGTATTATCTGCGGGACATGGTTCTATGCTTCTATATAGCATGCTTCATTTAAGCGGATACAACTTGAGCATCGATGATCTAAAACAATTCCGCCAATGGGGTAGCAAAACACCTGGACATCCTGAATTTGGACATACAGATGGCGTCGATGCTACAACAGGTCCTTTAGGACAGGGGATTGCCATGGCAGTTGGTATGGCACTTGCAGAAAGACATCTTGCGGAAACGTATAACAAAGACAACTTTAATGTTGTAGATCACTATACATACAGCATTTGCGGAGATGGAGACTTAATGGAGGGAATTTCCTCTGAAGCTGCTTCCCTTGCTGGTCATTTAGGCTTAGGCCGTTTAATTGTCCTTTATGATTCAAATGATATTTCTTTAGATGGCGACCTAGATCGTTCATTCTCTGAAAATGTGAAGAATCGTTTTGAAGCGATGAACTGGGAAGTTCTTTATGTGAAAGACGGCAACAACATTGAAGAAGTGACGGCTGCTATCGAAAAGGCAAAACAAAGCACAGACAGACCTACACTGATTGAAGTGAAAACAACAATTGGTTTCGGATCGCCAAACCGTGCAGGAACTTCTGGTGTGCATGGTGCACCACTTGGCAGCGACGAAGCCAAGCTGACGAAGGAAGCTTACTCTTGGACGTTTGAAGAAGATTTCCATGTACCTTCTGAAGTGTACGATCATTTCAAAGAAGCTGTAAAAGACGCTGGTCAGAAAAAAGAAGCAGCTTGGAATGAATTATTTGCGCAATATGAAAAAGAATACCCTGAGCTTGCAGCTCAATTGCAGCTTGCGATTGAAGGAAAGCTTCCTGAGAATTGGGATCAAGAGGTTCCTGTTTATGAAGCAGGTTCAAGTCTTGCCTCCCGCGCTTCTTCAGGCGAAGTATTAAATGGCATTGCGAAGCAAGTACCTTTCTTCATTGGCGGGTCTGCTGACCTTGCAGGTTCAAACAAAACAACGATTAAAAACACAGACGATTTTGGTAAAGATCATTATGCTGGTAAGAACATTTGGTTCGGCGTCAGAGAATTTGCAATGGGTGCCGCGTTAAACGGTATGGCGCTTCACGGCGGCCTTCGTGTATTCGGCGGAACGTTCTTTGTTTTCTCAGATTACTTAAGACCAGCGATTCGTCTTGCTGCCTTAATGGGACTTCCAGTCACTTATGTCTTTACTCATGACAGTATCGCTGTTGGTGAAGATGGTCCGACGCATGAGCCGGTTGAACAGCTTGCTTCATTACGTGCGATGCCGAACCTTTCTGTCATTCGCCCTGCGGATGGAAACGAAACAGCTGCAGCGTGGAAACTTGCTGTGTCTTCAACGGATAAACCGACAGCACTAGTTCTGACTCGTCAAAACCTTCCAACGATTGACCAAGCACCTGAGAAGGCGTATGAGGGAGTAGAAAAGGGTGGATACGTCGTCGTTGAAGCTGCTGATGCGCAGCCAGAAGCACTTCTACTCGCATCTGGATCTGAAGTCGGTTTAGCGATTGAAGCGCAAAAAGCACTTGAAAAAGAAGGAATCCGCGCGTCTGTTGTCAGTCTTCCTGCATGGGATCGTTTCGATCAGCAGTCAGACGAATACAAAGAATCAGTCCTTCCTACAGCAGTGCGGGCTCGTATTGCGATTGAAATGGGGGCTTCACTTGGCTGGGAGCGTTACACTGGTCTTGATGGTGACGTAATTGCCATTGATAAATTTGGCGCTTCTGCACCTGGTGAAACCATTATTGAGAAATACGGCTTCACGGTCAGCAATGTCGTCAGCCGTGTGAAAGCGAAGCTGAACAAATAACGAAGTCTCCAAGCATCATGCTTTTTTTCATCTGTTTGCAGAGCATTTTCATCCGCTCTGCAAACTTTTTTCTTTTTTCTTGTTTTTTTGACAAAACTAGTTTCTTCTTGCTTCATATATAGACAATTCTTTCTTTCACATTTTTGTATAATACAAGCAATATACGAGATTGACGAAATGTGAAAGGAAGGGATAGACATGGAACGCCATTATTATATTTATTGGATTGAGGATGAATTTGCGCATCATTATTTTGGCAGAGAATCAATTTTGTTTCATTTGTTTGAGTCGTTACACTGGACGAACCGCACGGAAGATGAATTGGTGATGCTTGTGAAACAAGTGGATTACGTGACGAAACGAATCCCTGCTTTTCATATGCATCAGCGATTAATGAACAACTTAACGAACGTTCACTATACACAAATTGGCTCGATATACAGCGCTTCCTTACCTAATGGAAAAGGAACGGCTGCATTTATCATAAAAGATCGTTATATCCAAATGTCTGCCACCGGTAGTTATGAAGCAGAAGCAGTGTTTTTTGAAGTGCTGAGAAAAATTAGTCCTTGCTTCCTTGCGATGGACTTCGGTTCAAAGAAGCACGGGTGGCTCAATCCGGTAAAAGTGAGGAATTTTGTTTAAAAAAATAAAATTGAACGTGAAATGTTGTATAATAGCCTTTTGTTTAGTACACTTTATACGAGACAACATGAAGGAGGAAGAATTATGGATTTATGGGTTGTCATCCTTGTAGGCGTTGTTGCACTGCTTGCAGGAGTTGCACTCGGATTCTTTATTGCTCGTAAGTATATGATGAGCTACTTGAAAAAGAATCCACCAATTAATGAACAAATGCTTCGAATGATGATGATGCAAATGGGCATGAAACCGTCCCAGAAGAAAATCAATCAAATGATGAAAGCCATGAACAACCAAGCGAAATAATACGTACGATATTATGATCATAGATGGAACATGGTTATAAAGAATGGACAAGCGTTGTCCTTTCTTTATTGAATTCACCTTCATCAGACGCTTTAAAACCACTGTACTTGCCTAAATGAAGCAGGGAAGGTGGTTTTTATTTTGGCGTCAGCTTCCTGTAAAAAAACAAAAACCCCTGTTATCAGAGGTTTTTGTTTCGTTTATGGTCACACATATCAACTGTTCTAAAAATCGTGCAGCATGATAAATATCATGAGATATGATTAGTTGGCTGAGTTTGAGTGTAAGTGTCGTTGATATTGTAAGAGGAGGTGATCTAGCTGCTGGCTATGTTCGATGGTCACTGTTGATGTCATCCCATTGTGCATCACAACTTTCATCAGCTCTTCTCTTTTTTCTTCGATTTGAGTTAATAATGATGTTTTTACCAAAGTCATGTTCCTTTCATGCAAATCTTGATAAAAAGAATCGATTCTATTATATCCATTTTCAGGTTTATTTTCAAATTTAAAGGATTCGTTATCTCGATGTCAAATTAAATTATATAAGGTTTTAAGAGAATAGACCATCTTTATTGAGAGGATGTAAAAAAAATGAAATGATTTTGTCATCTCTTATTGTATATTGTAAGAAGGGGGTGTTCTTTTGACAGATTTGAATTACTTTTTAGCTTTCGGAGCAGGATTCCTTTCTTTTATCTCACCGTGCTGTCTGCCGCTTTATCCAGCGTTTTTATCTTATATTACGGGCGTTAGTATGGATGAAGTGAAATCTGAGAAGGTGATGCTGAGAAGAAGAAGTCTGCTTCATACCTTATTCTTTTTAATTGGTTTCTCTATTATCTTTATTGCGATAGGCTTTGGGACATCGTTTGTTGGGAAGTTTTTTGATGATTACCATCAAGCGATTCGCCAGGTTGGAGCTATCCTCATTATTTTCTTTGGTTTTATGACGCTTGGTGTATTTCAGCCTTCTTTCCTCATGGGCGAAAAGAGAATGCAGTTCAAAAACCGACCTGCTGGTTTTTTTGGATCGATTCTCATTGGAATGGGCTTTGCCGCTGGTTGGACACCTTGTACAGGACCTATTTTATCTGCTGTTATCGCACTGGCGAGTAACAATCCTGAGTCGGCTGTGCCTTATATGATGGCGTATGTATTTGGATTTGGCGTTCCATTTTTTGTCCTCTCCTTTTTCATTACGAAAATGGCGTGGATCAGAAAGCGTCAGCAGCTCATCATGAAAATTGGCGGGATCATTATGATTGTGGTAGGGATATTGCTGTTCTTTGATCTTCTCACATGGATTATCATCATGTTCTCATCCTTGTTTGGCGGATTTACAGGCTTTTGAAATCGTTTTCTACAGTCGCGGCGAATGGTTTTTTTTCGTCAATTGGAGTATATTATACATAGGCTGACCTTAAAGAATAAAGGAATGATTTGATATGATGGTCTTAATCTCTTCTATAATTGCAATATGTATGGCGGTAGCCGTCATGTTTATTCGCATTAAGTCATCTGCGAAACCGGCAACCGCGAAAAAAATTATATTACCTCCTATTTTCATGAGCACTGGAGCTTTGATGTTTTTTGTTCCAATGTTTCAGGTAACTGGGGCTGAATTTCTTGAAGCGATCACAGTGGGGATGTTTTTCTCCATCTTTTTAATCAAAACATCGAAGTTTGAAATTAGAGGGAACGAGATTTACTTAAAGCGGTCAAAAGCATTTGTATTTATTCTCATTGGACTTCTTGTTCTTCGTATCGGGATGAAGACGATCCTGAGTTCTTCTATTGATTATGGCTCTCTAAGCGGAATGTTTTGGATACTTGCCTTTGGCATGATTGTACCTTGGCGCGTTGCCATGTATTTGTCGTTTAGAAAGCTGTCTAAGCAATTAGATCCGCAGCAGGTTCAAATGAATTAAACCCAGATTGTTGACAAAGGGCTAAAATGATCTTTATTTTAGCCCTTTGTCTTCTTTCTTTTCAGTGTGATAGAAAACCTTTGAAGTCTAGGAAGGGTGAGCACCAGCGCACAGGACTAACAAAGAATGCGAGGGTTTGTCTACACGCTGAACCTCCTTTTATAAAGGAGGTTATTTTAATAATGCTTCATATGGCGTATGATCGATGTTTTTTTCTTGAAGGCGCTTCAATAAAAACTTATGATCACGCTTTGGTGTAGCGATAATATAGCCGCGAATGATTAAGTCTAAATTAATGCTGGCAGCTTGTTCTTTTAAAGCCAGCTCGCCAATTTTTCCTGCAATTTTTTCTTTGGCGACATCTCTAAACAGCTCTGGAACAGGTAATACAAGCTCATTTAAAAGCTGTTTGTCTTCTTCCCGCCATAGGTGGAGGCTCTTTTGAATATATTCATCCTGCCAATCAAGCTCTGATTTCCCATCTTCCTTCGGCAATCGTTTTAAAAATTTGCGAAACATAAAAAAGCCACCGATTGCGAGTAATCCGATCATCACCGTACCCCAAAATAAAATGAACCACAAAAACCAGCCGCTTAACATGTTCTCACTCCTTATACCCCTCGTCTCTCTATCTTATTTTACATGAAGCGATGATAGAAGAAAATAACAAAAATGTATGTCTCTCATCTCTATGAACGCCTTTTTTCATTCATAACTGCCCATTTACTAGAAAGACCCAAACCATCTAGTAGAAAAAGAATACCTTATCATATAGCGACTCTACTATTTGGCCATGGTGGTTCGCAAAAGGTATTGACTTGACACGAACGGAAGAGAGCCCACCAAATGAAGGTGGGCTCTTAATGTTTGAAGTGCGGGATTTGAAAGGAAAATGCCCCGCGTGGATGGTCGGAACTTTTTTTAATTCTTATCGAAATGATTCGGTTTTCGTATTCTGTTTCAATCTCTTTGTCGTTCAAATAAAAAGGGAGCATGACACTTTTTTCAATTGGCTGTTCGCCTTCAACATTTGGCTTTTGTACCGTGCAACAGAGAGTCAGCTCATGTCCAGCGAAGGTCAGCTTTACATCGGTGATCGATAGGGTGGAGACATCAATCTCAATAATATAATCACGGCTTGTTTCATAAAGGTCAATTGGGAGGTGTTCATCATACCAGGCAAATGGATCATCCATTAAAACATTGAGCCAATCATCTATTTCTAGAAAATCAGAGGAATTCGATTGCTTTTCATTCTCCATAGACACTCCTCCATCACATCTCATAATAAATGATATGTTGAGAACTGAAATGTGTGAAAGACCTAAAACATTCCGTTTTGCCACGGGATGAGAGGAGAATGTTTACATATCGTGATGAGAATTGTGCTTTTGTCTTGTATGGTTGCGGTTTTTTACTTTTTTACTGCCTGATAATGGCTCAGGCTGTCCGCTTTGATGCTCCTTAGGCGAGTTTTGACGGATGTCTTTTCCTGTGTTTTTATTCGTCATGATGCTTGCTCCTTTCCTATTGGTTTTTTTTACGTTTTTTATTGTTTTGTCTTTGTTCTTCTGTTAAAACGAGTTGGTCATTTTCAATATAGCCTGCACCATTACCTTGGCTTTTGGCTGCATTCATGCCGTCAATCACATGATTTGCTTTACGTTTTGTCATGTTCTATCACCTCAATTGTAGTATGAACCTGCCCTGCTTGGATTATGAAGAGTAATCATTTCCTAGTGATAAGATAAACTTATTGAATTTAATAAAAGCATTGTTATTTACTTATGTATGAATTTGTTTTAAGATGAAATTGTGAGAAAATTGTGGTGAAATACGACGATTTTTCTGAGAATTGAAATTGATCTTGATCATCAAAAGGGGGATTTTGGATATGTCGAAACAGCAGCAAGTCGCTAAACAAGACGCTTTTCAATCTAGAAAAACGTTTTCGACAAATGGGAAAACGTATCACTATTATTCGTTAGAAGCACTAGAGAAACAAGGAATCGGAAATGTTTCTAAGCTGCCTTATTCCATTAAGGTACTTTTAGAATCAGTGCTTCGCCAAGTAGACGGTAGAGTGATCAAAAAGGAACACGTTGAAAACTTGGCAAAATGGGGAACTGCCGAGGTCAAAGAAATTGATGTTCCATTTAAACCTTCTCGTGTTATTTTACAAGACTTCACGGGTGTACCAGCCGTCGTTGACCTTGCTTCATTAAGAAAAGCAATGGCAGATGTAGGTGGGGATCCGGATAAAATCAACCCTGAAATTCCAGTTGACCTTGTTATTGATCACTCAGTACAAGTTGATAAAGCTGGAACTGAAGATGCATTAAATATTAACATGGATTTAGAATTCGAACGTAACGCAGAGCGTTATAACTTCCTTAGCTGGGCAAAGAAAGCGTTTAATAACTATCAAGCTGTTCCGCCTGCAACAGGGATTGTTCACCAAGTAAACTTAGAGTACCTTGCAAGTGTTGTTCATGCGATTGAAGAAGATGGCGAGATCATCACTTACCCAGATACATTGGTTGGTACTGACTCTCATACAACCATGATCAACGGTATCGGCGTACTTGGATGGGGCGTTGGCGGTATTGAAGCGGAAGCTGGTATGCTCGGTCAGCCTTCATACTTCCCAGTACCAGAAGTCATTGGTGCTAAATTAGTTGGAGAACTTCCAAACGGAACGACTGCAACTGACCTTGCATTAAAAGTGACACAAGTTCTGCGTGAAAAAGGCGTGGTCAACAAGTTCGTTGAGTTCTTTGGACCAGGTGTTGCACAGCTGCCGTTAGCAGATCGTGCAACGATTGCGAATATGGCGCCTGAATACGGGGCTACTTGCGGATTCTTCCCAGTAGATGAGGAAGCTCTTGCTTACCTTCGCCTTACTGGACGTGATGAAGAGCAAATTAATATCGTTGAAGAATATTCTCGCGCAAATGGCTTATTCTATACGCCAGATGTAGAGGACCCAATTTTTACGGATGTTGTGGAAATTGATCTTTCTCAAATTGAATCAAACTTATCTGGTCCAAAGCGTCCACAAGATTTGATTCCACTTTCAGAAATGAAAGAGACGTTCCATCAGCACATCGAAAGCCCAGCTGGTAACCAAGGGTTTGGATTAGAAAAATCAGAGCTGGATAAACAAATTGAATTTGATCTAGCAAATGGTGAAAAAGCTGTGATGAAGACAGGTGCGATTGCGATTGCAGCGATTACGAGCTGTACGAATACATCAAACCCTTACGTCTTAATCGGAGCAGGTCTTGTTGCGAAGAAAGCAAGTGAGCTTGGCATGAAGGTGCCAAACTACGTGAAAACGTCACTAGCGCCAGGTTCTAAGGTTGTGACAGGATACCTCGTGAACTCAGGACTTCTTCCATACTTAAGAGACCTTGGATTTAACATCGTTGGGTATGGCTGTACAACATGTATCGGTAACTCAGGACCGCTTGCGCAAGAAATTGAGGATGCTGTCTCTGAAAATGATCTGCTGATCACTTCTGTTTTATCAGGTAACCGTAACTTTGAAGGACGTATCCATCCGCTTGTGAAAGGAAACTACCTTGCATCTCCACCATTAGTTGTGGCATATGCACTTGCTGGTACGGTGAATATTGATTTAACAAAAGACCCTATCGGTGTGGATAAAAACGGTGAGAACGTTTATTTCAATGACATTTGGCCATCAATGGACGAAATCAACAGTGTCGTGAAAAGCACAGTCACACCTGAACTTTTCCGTTCAGAGTATGAAACTGTATTTGACAGCAATGACCGCTGGAATGAAATTAAAACGACAGATGATGCTTTGTATAAATGGGATGAAAATTCCACATACATTGACAACCCGCCATTCTTTGAAAACCTATCAGTTGAACCTGGTAAAGTTGAACCGCTTAAAGGCTTGCGCGTCGTTGCGAAGTTCGGTGACTCTGTGACAACTGACCATATTTCTCCTGCTGGAGCGATTGGTAAAGACACACCTGCGGGTAAATACTTGCAAGAAAGAGGCGTATCTCCTAGAGACTTTAACTCATATGGATCTCGCCGTGGTAACCACCATGTCATGATGAGAGGTACTTTTGCAAACATCCGTATTAAGAACCAAATCGCACCAGGAACAGAAGGCGGATATACAACGTACTGGCCAACTGGTGAAGTGACATCCATCTATGATGCATGCATGCGTTATAAAGAAGATGGCACAGGTCTTGCGATTTTAGCAGGTAAAGACTACGGAATGGGTTCTTCCCGTGACTGGGCTGCAAAAGGAACAAACCTTCTTGGAATTAAATTCGTTCTAGCTGAAAGCTTTGAGCGTATCCACAGAAGTAACCTTGTCTTCATGGGTGTACTTCCTTTACAGTTTAAAGACGGAGAAAGTGCAGAAACTTATGGACTAACAGGAACAGAAACATTTGAAGTTGAAGTTGATGAAACAGTTCGTCCACGTGATCTTGTCACTGTGAAAGCAATTGATACAGATGGCAATGAGAAAACATTTGAAGTGGTTGTTCGCTTTGACAGTGAAGTCGAAATTGACTACTATCGTCATGGTGGTATCCTTCAAATGGTACTTCGTGAAAAATTGGCAAGCAACTAATACTCATACAGCAAAGAAGAGAAGGCGCCTAGATAGCTTTCTCTTCTTTTTTAAAATAGTGGAGGATCAATCATGTGGAAAAAAGGAATAGCAAGCGCTGTTTTACTTGTATTGATTGGTTTACTTGTGTGGAATTTACTTGAACCAAAAGAGCCCGCAATCGGTCTTGAAAAAGGGGATCAAGCCCCTGATTTTGAACTTAAAACCCTTGATGGTCAAACGGCCTCGTTATCTGATTACAAAGGGAAAAAGGTGCTCGTCAATTTTTGGGCGACATGGTGTAAGCCATGCAGGACAGAAATGCCGGATCTAGACGCAATTAGAAGCGAATATGATCAGGTCGAAGTACTTGCAGTGAATTTAACGACCACTGAAAAAAGTGAAGATCATGTTGCAGCATTTGCAGATGAATTAAAGCTGAGCTTTCCTATTTTATTGGATCAAAAAGGCATTCAAGCACGATATCAGGTGCTTTCATACCCAACAACATACATATTAGATGAAAAAGGACGCATCATGTCTGTGAAGCATCAAATGCTGACAAAAAAAGAAATTGAGCAAGAGCTGGATCTATAATGATTCAGCTTTTTTGCTTATTTTCTAAATGTTTTGGCGAAAATGAAATACAAACACTGGAGGTGAGTACAATGAGAAGAAGAAAACGCCGTACATTTGAAGAGCTTGTACTTGAAAATAAAAAAGAATTATTAAGCAATGAGGAATTTTTAAACCAGCTTGAAGAAAAGTTGGAAGAGCGATTTAGACAGAAATAAGTTATGAATTATCCTTTTTCGTTCATCCTAAAGAAGAGGGAGGGATGAATGATGGGTAGAGAGCATGATAAACAAGCGCAGTTTACACCAGACCATTTAGGGACAAAACCTGTAGCATACAAACGCAATAAAGGTAAAAAGATGCATAATAAATCAAATGAACAGCCTGATGTGATCCAGACGAAGGGCGAATAAGGAGGGAATCAAGATGAATGGAAAGTCATATCAATCCAATCCAGATGATCGTTCTGATAATGTTGAAAAGCTGCAAGATATGATTGAAAACACCCTTGACAATATCGATGAATCTGAAGCAGCGATGGCCCTTTCGACAGATCAAGAAAAACAGATGATTAAGCAAAAAAATGAAAATCGAAAAATGAGCATAGATGCGATGCGTTCTGAAATCAAGGACGAAGAAGCAGCAAGAAAAAATGGCTATACTGAATAAACCAGGGATCCCTGGTTTATTTTATTGCCTCCTTTTAGAAGAACCATTTCGATTGTGGTAAAATGGCAGAGATCTTAGGTTTTGATAGGAGAGCGATGAAAACGTGTATGTATCTAAAAAAGAAATAGAAGTCCGTTATGCAGAAACAGATCAAATGGGCATTGTGTATCATGCCAATTATTTAATCTGGATGGAAGTCGGCAGAACAGCACTGATTAAAGAATTAGGATTTTCCTATGCGCAGCTAGAAGCAGACGGCGCTCTTGCACCCGTTATAGATTTGCAGGTGAAATATAAAAAACCACTCCTGTACGGTGAAACAGCGACCGTTCATACTTGGATTGAAGAATACAATGGACTCAAAACGGTGTATGGCTACGAAATTCAAAAGCCTGATGGACAAACAGCGATTACAGGGACAACCTCGCATATTTGTGTAGACAAAGACACCTTTAGACCTATTCAATTTAGAAAAGCATTTCCTGCCTGGCACAAAGTATATGAACAGTCGAAGAAGCAGGTTTAACTTATGGCGTTTGGTCTTAAAAGAAGCGATCTAAATGCGTGGAAATCAGCTGTTCAGCAGGGAAAAATGGCCTTTTTAACTCATTATTGGCTTGATGACCGTTTCCCGCATGCTAATACCGTCACTAAAGCAGCCTGTCAGGATATGAAGCAGTTAATTGAATGGGGAGAAAAGCATGGACTTAAAAAAGAATGGATTCATGACCGCGCAGGGTTTCCTCACTTTGACTTGATCGGTGAACCACAAAAAAGAATCCTGCAAAAGGAGCGGTCTTTAGGAAACATTCAGGAGTATGGACTATATATTGAAGGATAAAACAAAAAAGATACCCGAGGGATGAGGTATCTTTTTTGTTTATTCATAATGAAATTCTGGTTCTTTTACAGACTCGTTATAATCAATATGCAGATCATGGTTGTCAAAATACCAAATATCACTTTCTTCTACAAAGAAAGTAATACCTTCTATTTCAGCGGTTGCGCCGGCATTTTGAGGTTCATCTTTTGCGACGCCGAGAGAAAAGCCTTTTTGTACATTACTGCACCCGCCATATCTCACAAAAAAGCGAACTTGATCACCTTTTTCTAAATCTAATTCATCCTTGTACCAATTAAGTGCATCTTCTTTTATCGTTAATTTCAATGTGATCGCCCCTTTTTGAAGTCATGCTGTTTTTTAAAATGCAGGATGCAAAAAACAGCTTTTCTTTACTTTTACCACAGAATGAAACTTATGAAACGGCTAGAGCCATTTGATTTTCGGTTCAGTTTTGTTGAGGATTCGTTTGAGGTTGGCGATGTGTCTGTAGATCACAAAACCAGCAAGAACGGCAACAACAATGATTAAGAATACGTCTTTGGTGAATATGCTGTAAATGAATGTATAGATGCCGGTCAGCATAGATGATAATGAAACATATTTACTAATGTATAAAAATAAGAAAAAAGCAGCGATCATCGTGATAAATAAGAATGGGGCATAAAATAATAACACGCCGCCAGATGTAGCGACTGCTTTTCCCCCTTTAAATTTTGCAAAGATAGGAAAGCTGTGACCGATAACAGCAGCAACCCCTACTAATAAGGGATGAATGTCCAGTTGCATGAAAAACGGTAAAGCAGAAGCGAGAGTCCCCTTTAAAATATCAGCAGAAATAACGATAGACCCTGCTTTTACGCCAAGCGTACGAAATGCATTCGTCGCACCTAGGTTGCCGCTGCCATGTTCACGGATATCAATACCCTTTGCAGCTTTCCCGACAATGAGACCGGATGGAATACTGCCGAGAAGATAAGCCAAAATAAACATCAAAGCAATTAACATCTGCATAACTCCTTTATATTCTCCCTCTTGTCTTACATTTTAACATGATCTTATGAAAAACATGGGGATCTTTTTTTGAAAAAATCAAAAGCAGATGGATTCAGCTTTGTTTTTAAGCAGAAGTTCGCTAAAATAGAGGAAAAGGGGTGTTTGGATGAATCATCCTTCGAAACAAGAAATTGGCCGCATATTAAAAAGCAGTAAACGAATTGCTGTTGTTGGTTTATCAGATCAACCGCACCGAACGTCATATATGGTGTCTAAAGCGATGCAGGATGCCGGTTATGAGATCATACCGGTGAATCCAACGATCGATGAAGCACTTGGTGTGAAAGCAGTCGCTTCACTAAAAGATATCAAAGAGCCTGTTGATATCGTGAATGTTTTTAGACGTTCAGAGTTTTTGCCCGAGGTAGCAGAAGAATTTCTTGAAATAGACGCACCTGTTTTTTGGGCTCAGCAAGGCATCTATCACGAAGAAGCGAAAAGGCTGATTGAGGAAAATGGCAAGGTCGCCATCATGGATGTATGTATCAAGGTGGCTCATGCAATGACAAAAACTCATTAAATCGTCAAAAATCCTTGGTTTTCAAGGATTTTTGCTTTTTTGTTACAGAAATATATTTGCGATTCTAGAAGAAAGCGATAAAATAAGGCGACAGGGACATATCGGTGATCTTGCATAACAAGCAAAAGAGCGATAAGATAAAAAACAGAACATTTGTTCCGTTTTGTAAAAATCATCATATGATTGCATTTGGCTTATCAAACAGTCTTGTTTATAATGGACTTCTAGTTCTCATTGCAGAATGTAGAACATTCTCATAGCCGTGCAAAGGAGCATGTTTTGTTGAACCATACATGCATGGTGATGATGCAGCTTATTAAAGTGGACAGTAATGAGCAGCATGATCATCATTAAAATCTAGAGAGATCATTTGATGGTTTGCCGGTTATGTTTGTTAGTGAAAGGGGATTAAGCATTTGGTTAAAAAGCAGCAAGTAGATTATAACGATGATTCTATTCAGGTGCTAGAGGGGCTTGAAGCGGTCCGTAAACGTCCAGGAATGTATATTGGGTCAACGGATTCACGCGGTCTTCATCACCTTGTCTATGAGATTGTAGACAACTCTGTCGATGAAGTACTCGCTGGCCATGGAGATCATATCGTTGTCAAAATACATAAAGATAATAGCATTTCCGTCCAGGATAAAGGACGCGGGATGCCTACTGGTATGCATAAGCTTGGAAAACCGACACCTGAGATCATTTTAACGGTCCTTCACGCAGGCGGAAAATTTGGTCAAGGCGGATATAAAACAAGTGGTGGGCTTCACGGAGTTGGGGCATCTGTTGTAAACGCGCTGTCAGAGTGGCTTACTGTCACAATTGAACGTGATGGCTTTATTTATCATCAGCGCTTTGAAAACGGCGGAAAGCCTGCCACATCACTTGAAAAAGTCGGAAAAACGAAAAAAACGGGAACACTGATTCATTTTAAACCAGATCGATCGATGTTCAGCGTTACAACCTATAATTTCGATACGTTATCAGAACGTTTAAGAGAATCTGCCTTTTTATTGAAAGGATTAAAAATAGAGCTGATTGATGAACGACATGATGTACAAGAAACCTTTTATTATGAGACGGGCATTGAAGCCTTCGTTGCTTATTTAAATGAAGAAAAAGATGTTCTGAGTGAAGTGGTCTCATTTGAAGGAGAGCATCAATCCATCGAAGTAGACTTTGCATTTCAATTCAATGACGGCTACTCGGAAAATATTCTTTCTTTCGTCAATAACGTGAGAACAAAAGATGGCGGTACGCATGAGTCTGGTGCCAAAACGGCGATGACGAGAGCCTTTAATGAATATGCGCGCAAAGTAGCCCTTTTAAAAGAAAAAGACAAAAATTTAGAGGGCACTGATATTCGCGAAGGGCTGTCTGCTATTATTTCTGTCAGAATTCCTGAAGAACTGCTTCAATTTGAAGGCCAGACAAAAGGAAAGCTTGGAACAAGTGAGGCTCGCTCAGCTGTTGATGCTGTTATTTCTGAAAAGCTGGCTTATTTCCTTGAAGAAAACCGTGAAACAGCGACTCTTCTTGTGAGAAAAGCGATTAAAGCGCAGCAGGCAAGAGAAGCTGCTAGAAGAGCACGTGAAGAAGCAAGGAGCGGCAAGAAACGGAAAAAGTCCGAAGCAACACTGAGCGGTAAATTAACACCTGCTCAATCTAGAAACCCCGCAAGAAATGAATTGTACCTAGTAGAGGGCGACTCAGCGGGCGGGTCAGCAAAACAAGGACGTGACCGTAAATTCCAAGCGGTGCTGCCGCTTCGTGGAAAGGTCATTAACACAGAAAAAGCGAAACTTGCTGATATTTTCAAAAATGAAGAAATCAACACCATTATTCATGCGATCGGTGGAGGCGTCGGTGTCGATTTTAATGTAGAAGACATCAATTATGACAAAATCGTGATCATGACAGATGCTGATACGGATGGAGCGCATATTCAAGTGCTTCTGCTCACGTTCTTCTACCGCTATATGAAGCCGCTGATTGAGCATGGCAAAGTGTTTATTGCACTACCGCCTTTATATAAAGTCAGCAAAGGCTCAGGTAAAAAAGAAGTTATTGAGTACGCATGGTCTGATGAAGAAATGGACGACGTACTGAAGAAAGTTGGAAAAGGGTACACGATTCAGCGCTATAAAGGTTTAGGTGAAATGAACGCCGACCA
The DNA here is from genome assembly GCF_038003425.1 of Bacillus sp. FSL K6-1145. Taxonomy (NCBI): domain Bacteria; kingdom Bacillati; phylum Bacillota; class Bacilli; order Caryophanales; family Bacillaceae; genus Bacillus; species Bacillus sp. FSL K6-1145. Next base: position 1,758,789 of record NZ_JBBOPC010000001.1, read on the forward strand.
GCTATGGGAAACGACAATGAATCCAGAATCGAGAACACTTGTCAGGGTTAAAATCGACGATGCTGCACGTGTGGAACGCCGCGTCACGACATTGATGGGTGACAAAGTAGAACCACGTCGTAAATGGATTGAAAAGAATGTCGCCTTTGGACTTGATGAGGAAAGCAACATTCTTGAAAATGAAAACTTGTCGCTAGCTGAGGAGGTTTAAACATGGCACAACAAGAACGATTTCATGATTTACCATTAGAAGAAGTAATCGGAGACCGGTTTGGTCGCTATAGTAAATATATTATCCAAGACCGCGCGCTTCCAGATGCGCGAGATGGACTAAAGCCTGTACAACGAAGAATCTTATATGCGATGTACGCAGAAGGAAACACGCAAGATAAAAACTTCCGTAAAGCCGCGAAAACAGTCGGTAACGTGATTGGTAACTATCATCCGCACGGTGACTCATCTGTTTATGAAGCGATGGTGAGAATGAGTCAGGATTGGAAAGTACGGAATGTGCTCATTGAGATGCATGGAAATAACGGGAGTATCGATGGTGATCCGCCTGCTGCCATGCGTTATACGGAAGCAAGGCTATCTGCGATTGCTTCAGAGCTATTAAAGGACTTAGACAAGGAAACGGTCGAGTTTGTCGCAAACTTTGATGATACAAGCAAGGAGCCTGTTGTTTTACCAGCAATGTTTCCAAACCTTCTCGTGAATGGATCAACAGGGATTTCTGCTGGTTATGCCACTGATATCCCGCCGCATCATCTAGGAGAAGTGATTGATGGTGTCATTAAACGAATCGAACAGCCGCATTGTACGGTTGAGGACTTAATGACGGTCATCAAAGGTCCAGATTTCCCAACAGGCGGTATCATTCAAGGGGTAGACGGCATTAAGAAGGCCTATGAAACAGGCAAAGGAAAGATCATGATTCGCGGAAAAGCGGAGATTGAAACTATCCGCGGCGGGCGCCAGCAAATTGTGATCACAGAGATTCCTTATGAAGTGAATAAAGCCAACCTTGTCAAAAAGATGGACGAGTTCCGAATTGAAAGAAAAGTGGAAGGAATTTCAGAGGTTCGAGACGAGACTGACCGGACTGGACTTCGAATCGTAGTAGAGCTGAAAAAAGAAGCAGATGCAAATGGTGTTTTGAATTTCTTATATAAAAACTCAGATCTGCAAATCCCGTATAACTTTAATATGGTGGCGATACATAATCGTAGACCAACCTTAATGACGCTGACAACTATACTTGATGCATATATTGCTCATCAAAAAGAAGTGGTGACGAATCGCTCAGCATATGAGCTTCGAAAAGCGAAGGAACGCCACCATATTGTAGACGGATTAATTAAGGCGCTATCCATCTTAGATGAAGTCATTGCCACAATCCGCTCTTCTAATGATAAGCGAGATGCGAAAAACAACTTGATGGATAAATATGACTTTACAGAAGCACAATCAGAAGCAATTGTTTCCCTCCAGTTATATCGTTTAACGAATACGGATATTACGCAATTAAGAGACGAAGCAAGTGAGCTTGATGTGCGTATAGCAGAACTTGAAGACATTTTAGGTAACGAGAAAAAGCTGCTAAAGGTCATTACAAACAGTTTGAAAAAGCTCAAAAAGACATATGCTGATGAGAGACGATCTGTCATTGAGGAAAAAATCGAAGAAATTAAGATTAACCTAGAAGTGATGATTGCCTCAGAGGATGTTTACGTCACGGTGACGAAGGATGGGTACATCAAACGGACAAGCCAGCGCTCCTATGCTGCATCTAACGGTAAGGACTTTGGCATGAAGGATACAGACCGCCTGATTCATCAGTTTGAAATGAACACAACAGATGTCCTTCTATTGTTCACGAATAAAGGGAGCTACATTTATTGTCCTGTGCATCAGCTGCCAGACATACGATGGAAAGACATGGGGCAGCATATTACGAATATCATTTCAATTGATCGTGATGAATCCATCCAAAAAGCCATTCCAATTAAAGAATTTGATGAAACATCGTATCTGCTGTTCTTTACAAAGGGCGGAATGGTGAAAAAAACAGAACTTCTTCAATATAAAGCGCAGCGCTATTCAAAACCACTTGTCGCCTTGAACCTAAAAGGGGACGATGAACTCGTGGATGTCCATGTGACAACAGGACAGCAGGAATTGTTTATTGCGACGAAAAATGGCTACGGATTGTGGTTTGATGAAGAAGAAGTAAGTGTTGTTGGTCCGAGAGCGGCTGGTGTTAAAGGAATCAACTTGAAGGACGGGGACGAAGTAGTCTCTGGCCAGATCATTGATCCGAAAAACGATGTCCTTGTGCTGACGACACAAAGAGGGGCTGTGAAGCGAATGAACCTCTCTGAATTTGATAAAACATCTAGAGCAAAACGCGGAGTTCTGATGCTAAGAGAATTAAAGAAAAACCCGCATCGTATTGTGGCTGTCATTGCTGCATCACTGCACGACACACTTGAAATGGATACAGAGAAGGGTGCAACGATTCCGCTTGATATCTCTACTCTCAGAGCGAATGACCGTTATAGCAATGGATCATTTATTGTAGATGAGGAAGAGCTGGGAGAAGTAACGCATGTCCTTGTCACACCTCAACCTGCACCAGATGACAATAAATAAGCAAACGAAAACCCCCTGCGATAAACAGGGGGTTTCTTTTATATACGGGTCATTTAGCTCTCGTGGCTGCCAAACATGTTTGTAATGGCGTGCACTACTTCAATTCCTTGGTAGACGAAAAGAGAAAGTGAAGTGACAGAGAATAGACCTAGAATGAATACTCTTAAGAAAAATAACATCGTGTAAAACCTCCCAATTTTTGTTTTGATTTAGATGGTTGGGTTAAACACGAGACAGTCGGAAATAAGAAGATTGATAGAACACTGCAAGTAAATGCTTCTTTTTCCGGTCATATTGATCAGTATGAGTGATGCGTGCAAATCCAGCTGTCATACTGCCAATCATCAGCAGTACTGTAAATGCGGCAAATACTGCGCTCACATGTTTTTGTTTCTTTTCATCGCCCATGGTCTGAGCTATTTTCATCTCATGTGATTCTTGATCGGCAACCACCTTTGCATGATGGTATACCTGAACGGAATGAGGCATTGAGAACAAATGAAAACTTGCGAGTGCTATGAATAAGACAGCTAATTTTAGCAGCATATTTTTTTTCATTTATCTCACCCCTTCCTGTTTATTTTCATGATCTTACCACGTTTTCTGTTATTTGAAAAGTCTTATTTTTTTACTTTCCCTCTTTAAAAAAGCGATAAACATCAGGACATTTATAGGACTGTTTCACTTCATGAAAGGTTTCAATTTTATTTTTTTAATTTAAAAAAAGTGCCATGATCGAGGATCAGACACTTTTAGTGAACTTGTGATGTACGCGGTTTTGCGACAGCTTTTGTAAAGATTCCTGCAATACATATGGCGAATAACACAAAAATAAAGGCATGAAGCAATCCTACTTGATTGGCAAGCAGCCCTAATATAGGCGGCCCAGAAAGAGAGGCGGTGTAACCTGATAAGGTCACAATGCTGACGCGTTTCACGGCGTACCGGCTATCATCACCAGCTGCAGAAATGGTTAGCGGGAAGCCTAAAGAAGCGCCAAGTCCCCATAAAAAGATCGATATCATACATACCACAAGTGAAATCTTTAAAATGACCAAGAATAGTCCAGCAGCAGCTGATACAATCGCAACTCTGAGCAATAACACCCTGCCGAAACGGTCGATCAAACGTCCGCTGATTAATCTGCCGCTAATCATCCCGCATAAAAATAATGCATAGATGACGGTACTCATGGAATGTGAAACCTGGTATCCATCCACCATTGCAAGTGGAATCCAATCATTAGCAGATCCTTCGACAAATGCAAGACATAAGGCGATCATCGCAAGAGATATCGTCCGTTTGTTCAGCCATGGCGTTTGAGTATCATCTATTGTATCTGACTGCGACTGCTTCTCATGCTGATCCATTCCAGTCCCATGCGGAATATACCGGGTACAAATTAGGGTGCTGAGAAAGAAGAGAAGGGCAATGACAAGTAAATGAATCAACACAGAGACCCCTAGATGAATAAAAAGAATGCCAGCACCTGCTCCAATTAAAGTGCCAATGCTAAAGGAAGCGTGCAATATAGGCAAAATGGTTTTCTTAATCCTGTATTCAATTTCTGTCCCTTCTAGGTTCATCGCCACATTGCACATCCCTGAGCCTGCTCCAAAAAGAAATAGCCCGGCCGTGACGACAAAGATAGAAGAGAGGGTCGAACCAATAGCAAGAGTGGTGAATCCAAGAAACATCAAAAAAGCACTAATCACAATTGCCAATCGTCCGCCTTTTTTTCGAACAAATACATTTGAAAGAACAAGCCCAACAATTGAACCAACGGATAATCCGAGTAAAATGAGTCCCATCGTTCCTGTATTGGCTTGTAATAAATCTCTCACTTCTGGTGTCCGTGAAAACCATGTGGAAATGGAAATACCAGACATCGTGAAAATGATGATGATTGCTTTATACCACTTTAATTCCATGTAATCCCTCACATTTAAAGATGTATCTGTTACTGAACAAATCTACTCGATTATAAATGAGACGGGTCGATTCGTAAATAACTTATGGCAGGAACATGGCCAATTCTATTCAAAAGAAATCATGCCTTCACAAATTCTTCTGAAGAGAAGGTAAAATAAAGAAAAAGGGGAGGAGAGGATCAATACGAAAAGTGAGAAGGAAAAAATGATCCAAGGAAAACATTATGTATCTAGTGATCAAACCTTGATCGCAGATCGTGAAAGAGCGAGACAATTGACCTTTGCATACCAGCAAACCAATCAGCCAGAAAAAAGAACAGCCATTTTATTAAAGGAATTATTAGGCGCTTGCGGAAATGATGTCGTTTTGAACCAATAGAACGTGCAAAAGGCATTGAATTTGGCAAGCCAGTCACCATTGGAAACCACGTCTGGATTGGCGGCGGTGTTATTATTAATCCAGGTGTCACCATAGGCGATTGTGACAAAAAGTGTTCCAGCAAACGTCGTGGTTGGCGGAAATCCTGCAAAATCATGAAATATCTAGATAAATCAAAATCTGGCGAATAAGCGAAGGATTTTGATTTTTCCTTTTTTGTCTCAATAAGATAAGTATACTTAGATTTGAGACACGAAAAATGTATTCGTTGTTTAACTTCCTAGAATATATATTATGTAAACTAAGAAATGAGAATAATGTGAATCCATTGTTGTACACTCCCTCTTATCCATCTCCAACTGCCCTTTTGTATGTAATATCAAAAACCTCTATGTCCAATAAATTATTTTGAATTTAATTATTGTTACCTAATTGCCATCCCTCGACTTCACCCACATATTAAAAAATGTTTTTAAAACCTTGTTATCTTTATTGAAATACTTAACTTCAAAAGGCCTTTCGCAAAGGGTGGATCGCCAGTTAAACAAGCCCTTTCTGTCTCAAAAATCTCTGTTAAAGCCTCTTTCCTAGTATTGGGCTTATTATCACCAAATAACTCAAGACCAAAATCAATTTGTGATCTTTTAGTCGAATTAAAGAACTCTCGATTTTCTTCAATACCGATAAATTGGAGTAGTGAATTATCTGAAATAAATACAGCAGCGCAGTGGTCACTTCCGGACCTAACTGCCCTTCCCAACCCCTGTAATCGTTTGAGCAGTTTGTGCATATCCCTCTCGCACAATAGAATTATATTGTTCTCTTGCTGTGTATGAGTTAGGCTTACCATCAAGCACGAGGATTCTGCAAGAATTCCCTGCCAGATCTACTCCATGTCATATACAAATTATCCAGTCCAATATAAACTAGACGTACTTCACATGGGACGTCTATCATGGAAACAGCTGCACTCTTTAATTTGCCTTCTGATACTACGCTTTGGGACTGGCAGCGTATCATGGAAACACAAGGAGAAGACGCCCCCAAATCAATGAAAAAGGGGCGTCCGTCTATGAAAAAAACAGGAAAGCAAGCACCAGCTAAAGGATCGATGGAACTTTGATTTAAGGCATAAATACCCGGTGAAAGCACTGCTTAAGATCGCAGGTATTCCGCGTAGTACCTACTACTATTTGGTGAAACATTGGAATCTTCATAACCGAGATGTCCATCTGAAAAAATGATTCAAAATATTTACTAAGAACATCATGGCCGATACGGATACCGCCGTATTCGTGATGAACTAGTCAATCAGGGGAAAATAGTCAATCACAAAAAAGTACAGCGCATCATGAAATCACTAGGTCTAAATGCATGGTTCGAATGAAGAAATATCGTTCATACAAAGGCTTAGTTGGCAAAGTAGCGCCTAATATTTTAGCTCGTCACCTTCAAGCTGATAAGCCAAATGAGAAATGGGTCACAGATATGACTGAGTTCAAATTATTTGGGCAAAAGCTCTACCTTTCGCTCATATTAGATCTATTTAATGGAGAAGTGTATTAAGTATCTTTAATATGTTTTATTTTTTTATCGCATGAATGTAATGAATCGTTTCAAAAGCAGATAAGTAATCATTACGATTCTTAAAATAAAGTTCATGAATTTGAGCCGGTGATAGGTGTTCGTAAATTAATAAACCGGATTTCTCTAACATCTTCTCAATTTCAAAGTAAGAAAAACATGATTTCATTGGTTCCCCGCCTATTGAAGCCATTTTCAACATATTTTCAACTCTATTAGAGGTTCCTTTTTCTTCGAATAGTTTCTCGTCTGCATAATCAAAAACGATTGAACTTCCTGATGGAACCTTGGTGAATAAATAATCTATTAAGCTTGAAACTTCCTCTTTAGTTAAATAGTATGAAACACCTAAAAGACTAAAGAACGTCTTTTTGTTATCAAATCCTTTACCTGTTAGGTTTTGATAGGACAATTTTTTTGTGAAGTCCATAGAAACAAAATGAAGATTACTTGGGATTTTTAAATTAGCCTCGTCCAGTTTTTTCTTTTTAAATTCCTGTGTAGTGGGATAATCAATTTCGAATATTTCTAAGATATTTTCCAATTCTGGATGTCGAAAACTAAAAGTATCTAATCCAGCGCCAAGTATGACATATTGTCTTAAACCTAAAGCTACCTCATTAAGTAATACTTTTTCGCAATACGCAGCACGTGATAAGGTTATTGGAGAAAGTTGTACTTGTGTAATCCATTTTAATATTTCTTCTGTATTCCCCTCGAATTTTTGTGCGATATCTTTGTTGAAGAAATGTATGCCTTGAACCATATTCTCTTTGATGTCATTAAATTCTTTTTCGGAAATTAAGTCTTTAGCTAAATAATCATTAAAGATTTTAGGGGTATCATCAAATTGACTATGATAGGATCTGCCAAAAGCTGATATTAACGAAGTTACACTTGACTCATCTTTCTTCATACAAACACTCTCCTTTATTATAGAACAAAAAAATAGGGTTCCCCTGGCCAGGAGAACCCTATTATATAACCGAAAAAAACAAAAGTAAATTATAGCACAAATAAAAAATTTTGTCAAGCGTAAATCGAATTTTTTTGTTTTATTTCGTAACCTTAAATGCTTTAACAAGGTCAATACAACTTTTCGAAATATTGTTTTATTGAAGGGAAGCTACCTTTTGGAGCACCTAATAGTTTTTCATAAATCTCGTCAATCGCATCTAGTTTGGCAATGAGCTGTTCGTGAGTCAATGAGAAAAGGCTGGGATCAAGCATAAAATGGAGTCCGACTAATAAGAATTCCGTAATTTCATCTGGAAAATCCGTGTGAAATACACCTTCTTCTACTCCTTGCTTCAAAACAGATGAAATAATTGGTACATATTCTTTTATCATGCAAACTTTCATTTTCTGATGTAGAAGAACGTTATCTTTGTGATGTAAATGAGTCATTAATCCATCACTGAAATGATTTGATGTTTCCTGTGAAAAAAACTGAATAATATTTATAAACTTCTCTATTGCTTTTAAATCGGAGTTATTATTAATTTGTTTAAACACTTGAACACTTGAATCAATAGAGTCTTGAATTACTGCGTCCGCAATTTCATCTTTTGACTTGAAATAATGATAAAAAGTGCCTTTTGCAACTCCAATTTTTTTAATAATATCGCTAATCGTAGTATTCTCGTACCCATTAGATGAAAACAAATCTTTTGCGACGGAAATAATCTCGCTTCTTCTTTCTTCGGGTTTTTTGACAATTCTGTTCATGGAACTCCCCCCTCGAGACTTATAATTGTCTTTTAAAGATACATCATTGACCGACCGACGGTCAATGATGTATTATTTATTTACTTTTAACATCTTTAAGGAGTGTGAAGAGGTGAAGAATGGAAACCAAGTGCGAAAGTATGAAGAGGAGCGCATTCGTATTGTTTTAAGAGAAATTGAAAAAAAAGTCGTTAAGTTGGATCATGATTCTGGTGGATTAAAGAAAGATGTCATTCATCTAAAGAAAACCTTTTGGGATGATGTAAAAATAAATCTAGATAATCCTGAAGATGCTGGTGAAACCTTATCAAGCATTAGACAGCAGGCGGAGATGCTGTCCGAGAGAGAAAGAACGCACCGTCAGCTAGATAAGCAGAGGAAGACCTTATCTCGATTAAAAGATTCTCCATATTTCGCCCGTGTTGATTTTCTCGAAAATGGTAAGGAGACAACAAATAACGTGTACCTTGGAGTTTCGAGTTTAATGGATGAAAATGAAGAAACATTTCTTATTTATGATTGGAGAGCCCCTATTTCCAGTATTTATTATGATTACTCTCCAGGATCAGCCCAATACGAAACAGTAGAAGGGATAATTCAAGGAGAAATAGAGTTAAAGCGTCAGTTTATCACGAGAGATGGGCAAATCAAAACGATGTTTGATACGGATGTTACCATTGGCGATGAACTTTTGAAAGAAGTACTTGGCAATAATGCGAGTACCAATATGAAAAGCATTGTTGCTACCATTCAGAAAGAGCAAAATCAGATTATTCGTAACGTGAAAAGCAAGTATTTAGTTGTACAAGGGGTTGCTGGAAGTGGGAAAACCTCTGCAGCTCTTCAAAGAGTTGCTTATTTGCTATATCACTACCAGAATGAGATCACGGCTGAAAATATTATGCTTTTTTCACCTAATTCTTTATTTAATCGCTACATTGCTTCTGTCCTCCCTGATTTAGGGGAGGACAATATGCAGCAGCTCACATTCCAAGAATATGTGGAGAAGCGTCTTGGAAAACAATTTGATGTTGAACATCCGTTTACGCAAATGGAATATATGCTTACATGTCAGGAACATAAAAAGTATCCTGCAAGAAGAAAAGGAATACGGTATAAAGCGAGTAGCGATTTTAAAGCTTTGATTGATTCCTATGTTGTTATTCTCTCGAGTGAAGAGCTTATCTTTAAAAATATTTCTTTCCGAGGAGAAATGTTGATTAGAGCTGAACAAATTAAAAACTATTTTTATTCACTAGATGCATCTATCTCCATTCCAAATCGTATGCAGTTAGTAAAGGAATGGCTTCTAAAAGAATTAGGAAAGAAAGAAAAATTGGAAAGAACCAAAGATTGGGTAATAGAAGAGAGTGATCTGTTAGAACTTGAAGAGTATACAAAAGTTTATAGTGAGCTACTGAAGGAAGGAAGATTTTCTGAGAATACGTTCGACGATTTTGAACAGGAGCAAAAGAAAATAGCTAAAATGATTGTCAAAAAACACTTTAAACCAATACGAACAGCTGTAAAGAAACTAAAGTTTATTAATGTAGCGGCGATTTACTGTCAACTGTTTAAACAGAAAGACAACATCCTTCAAAAGCTTAAAGATACACTTCCTGAAAGTTGGGAAGAAATTTGTTCGTATACATTAAAAAAGCTACAAAGAAAAGAAATGACGTATGAAGATGCAGCGCCTTATTTGTATCTCCAAGATAAACTTGAGGGAAAAAGAATAAACACAAGAATACGCCATTTATTAATTGATGAAGCACAGGATTATTCACCCTTTCAGTTTTTTGTTCTTAAGCAGCTTTTTCCTTATTGCCGAATGACGATTCTAGGTGATTTTAATCAGGCGATTTATGCCCATACTCTAAATGCACCAACCTTACTATCAAGCGAATTATATGTAAAAGAAAATTTTGAGAGAGTAGAGTTAACGAAAAGCTACCGTTCAACTCGTCAAATCGTTGAATTCACAAAGGGAATTATAGAAGAAGGAGAAACTATTGAAGCTTTTAACAGAGATGGTCAGAAGCCTACTTTTACGAAGGTTGAGGATCTTGACACCCTTCAATCTCGAATAACACAGAAGATTCGTCAACTGCAGTCAGCAAACCATGAAACAATCGCTGTGATATGTAAAACGGGAAAAGAATGCAAGGAATCCTATGAGCAATTGAGTAAGCAAATGGATCTCAAGATGATTGAACAAAGTGCGATTTCCTATCAAAAAGGTATCTTAATTCTCCCTGCTTATTTAGCAAAGGGAATCGAATTTGATGCTGTGATCATATACGATGCTTCTAATATAAAATATGGAAGAGAATTTGAAAGGAAACTCTTTTACACTGCATGTACGAGGGCTATGCACGAGCTTCATCTTTTCTCCGTAGGGGAAATGAGCACGTTTATGAATAAGATTCCTGAAAATTCGTATGAGATTACAGTTTGAGTATAATTTCAATGAGGAATTGCTAAGCGTTTAAAAGCCGCCCTATCACTTCAATTCCTGCCAGATTTGCGGATGCTTCTTTTTCTTTGACATTAAATATGAAAGCCGATGAATCCTTAGCGTAGGAAAAATCGGCTTTATCCATCTAGAAATTGTCTTAGCGTATGTTTTCCGCGTTTGGCTGGTAGGACCCCAAAAAGAGCTGGCTCTTTTTGGGGTCATCAACTATTAGATGTTTTGGTGTTCTTCTTTTAATAAAGTAAACTACTGCTTCTTTTTCTTTTCGGGTTGTATTTTTAGCCTTATTTCCGAATTTAAGCGTAATTTCATCCAATAAATCTGCTAAATAATCAATAAATTCCTCATGACGATTCGAAAATAAGATGGCAAGAAGGGTATAGCGAATGGGTGCAGGGTGTGCACGCAATTCCGTTACGGTTTCTGTAACTGCACGAAGTCTACATTTCTTTACTAATTTCGGAGTCAAATGATGAAATAATCTTGGAGGAATGTGTAGGTGCCGAATAGCTAACAATTTTCACCTTCTATTTCCATGGTGTTTACACTTGATTTGCTAGGAGAAGAAAACTTTGCTACTTCTTATCTTTATTTTGATTTATTAGTCGTTCATTATGGATCCACTTTTGCCTTCCACAATAATAATGGATCCACTTTTAACTTCTGTGAAAAGAGTATAAAAGTGGATCCATTAAATTATTGAATCCTTATTTCACTAGTGTTAATAAAGTATTCAATGGATCTATATTTACCTTCTTGTACACTATTGCTTTTTTATGTTCTTCTTCTTTATGTAAATGTATACAATGATTCTTATCTAATTTTATCTCCATTTAATTTCAAAACCTCTACGACCTTCTCAATAAATTAATTCGGTCGTAGAGTTCGGGCTTTTTGAGCTTCTTGCTTAGTTAATGATATGTTTATTCTGAATGAACTTTTCTAACTGAATATTTAATTCTAAAATATTGACTCGAGGCTCTCCAAAAAGACCTAATTGGCGATTTTTTTGATTCTTTTTGATAAGAGCAATTAGTTGATCCGGAGCAATGCCTGTTGCTTTAAAAATTCTTGGCACCTGTAATTCAGCTGCCTCTGGTGACAAATCAGGATCTAATCCAGAACCTGAAGTGGTAATTAAATCAGGTGGAATTTTGCTGCCTATATTTCTATTCTCGCCCCTTAATTGCTCTATATTTTTTTCTACTTTTTTTATATATTCCTTTGATGCAACAGCAGAATTTGTGGCAGCTGAAGCAGTTGGATCATACTTAGCAGCTGATAGTCTTGGATGAAACCATTGAGCCCCTTTAAAATCTTGAGCTAATAATTCTGAACCTTCTACCTTTCCATTATGAATGACAAGGCTTCCTTCCGCTTGTTTATGAAATAAAACTTGAGCTACCCCTGTTGTAGCCAAAGGATAAACCAACCCACATAGTATCATAAAAACTATTGATGTACGTAATGCGATTATAATTGATTTCACTGGTGTTCTCCTCCACTTTCTTTTTAGGCAAGATGCAATGCGGATACAATGACATCAATCATTTTAATACCAATGAAGGGCACAATAACCCCGCCAAGTCCATAGATTAATAAATTTCTAAACAGAAGCCTATTTCCGTCCATTGCTTTATACTTTGCCCCCTTCATCGCAACAGGAATAAGAAGAGGAATAATGATAGCGTTAAAAATTAAAGCAGAAAGCAGTGCTGAATTTGGTGATGTTAAATGCATAATGTTAAGTGATTGTAACTGCGGGATTGTCATAATAAATAGAGCTGGAATGATGGCAAAGTATTTAGCAATATCATTAGAGATAGAAAAAGTTGTTAAAGCTCCTCTCGTAATGAGTAGTTGCTTCCCAATAGCAATAACAGATAAGAGTTTTGTCGGATCTGAATCTAAATCAATCATGTTGGCTGCTTCTTTTGCGGCCATCGTTCCAGAGTTCATCGCAACCCCTACATCTGCCTGTGCTAATGCTGGTGCATCATTAGTCCCATCACCTGTCATAGCAACAAGTTTACCTTGTGTTTGTGCCCTTTTAATCGCTTCTATTTTATCTTCTGGTATAGCTTCTGCTATAAATTCATCTACACCAGCTTCTTTTGCAATTGTTGCTGCAGTTAATGGATTATCTCCTGTACACATAATTGTTTTGATTCCCATGCCTCGCAGTTCTTCAAAACGTTCTTTTAGTCCTGGTTTTACCGTATCTTTCAGATAAATAATTCCGTATATCTTATTATTAATAGCGACTGCTAAAGGTGTTACTCCTGCTTTTGCAACCCTATTAGATATTTCCTCAAAGTCAACAGGTATGCTTCCATCATTTTCAATGATATATTTCTTGATTGAATCTACTGCGCCTTTTCTAATAACTGTTCCATTCATTAGATTTAGGCCAGACATTCTTGTTTCTGCTGTAAATTTGATGATCTCTGCATTACTGTAATCTTCGTTCCAATTAACTCCTAATTTATTAGAAAGTTCTACTATTGACCTTCCTTCAGGAGTTTCATCTTTAACAGATGCTTTTAGAGCTGCTAAAGTAACTTCCTCTTTGGTAACATTAACTACAGGGACAAAATCACTCGCCATACGATTTCCAAAGGTAATTGTTCCTGTTTTATCTAATATCATGGTATCTATATCACCAGCAGCTTCTACTGCTTTACCTGACATAGCCAATACATTAAATTGAGTGACACGGTTCATTCCTGCAATTCCAATGGCAGAGAGTAAGCCTCCAATTGTAGTAGGAATTAGACAAATGAGGAGTACTATTAATGTTGTTACATCAAGTTTGACTTTTAAATAATCTGCGATCGGAACAAGCGTCATTATAACCACTAAAAAAATTAATGTTAACACCGTTAAAAGTGTTGTAAGTGCAATTTCATTAGGTGTTTTTTGACGAGATGCTCCTTCTACTAAAGAAATCATTCGATCGAGAAACGATTCACCAGGATCTGCTTGGATTTTCACAATGATGTAATCTGAAACGACCCTTGTTCCTCCTGTTACCGATGAGAAGTCACCACCAGCTTCTTTAATGACAGGTGCAGATTCACCTGTAATAGCTGATTCATCAATAGATGCTAACCCTTGAATGATTTCACCGTCAGAAGGAATAATATCCCCAGTATCTACCCGTACAATATCTCCTTTATGTAAAGAAGTAGATGGCACCTCCTGATAGCTTCCGTCTTTTTGTCTTACTTTTGCCAATGTTTCTGATTTTGTTTTCCTTAATGTATCTGCTTGTGCTTTACCTCGCCCTTCTGCAAGAGCTTCTGCAAAATTAGCAAATAATACTGTAAATAAAAGAACAAGAAATACAGCAATATTGTAACCGTGTCCGACGTTACTTTCGCCAAAGATGTTAGGGTTAAAAGATAAAATCAGCGTAATGAAAGTTCCTACTTCTACTACAAACATGACGGGATTTTTGATCATTACCAATGGATTTAACTTTTTAAATGCATCTATACTTGCTTGAAACATATCATTTTTTGAAACAACTTTTTTCTCAATTGCCACGAGGCATCCTCCTTATTTGTTTTGCTGCTTGTCTGTTGCATTACTGAAACATTCCTAAATGTTCTGCTATTGGCCCTAGTGCTAGTGTCGGGAAAAATGTAAGAGCTCCGACAACCAGAATGACTACTAATAGAATAATTGTAAACATGGGTGTATCTGTACGAAATGTTCCTGAAGTTGTCGCAACAATCTTCTTAGTAGCTAATGAACCTGCAATGGCTAGCATTGCTATAATGGCAATATATCTTCCGAATAAAATAACTAAACCGATAGCTATATTATAAAAATCAGTGTTAGAGGTAAGACCACCAAAAGCTGATCCATTATTAGCTGCACCTGATGTAAAAGCATATAATACTTCTGATATCCCGTGGAAACCTGGGTTTAATATTGATGAAACTGGTCCTGAGAGCGATAAAGCAATTGCTGTAGGAACTAGGATAAGAATTGGGTGAATTAAGATAGCGATTGAAGCTAATTTGATTTCTTTAGCTTCAATCTTTTTTCCTAAAAACTCTGGTGTACGCCCCACCATAAGCCCACAAATAAAAACTGTTAGTATGACGTATAGCAATCCATTTAATAGTCCTACTCCTTTACCTCCGAATATGTTATTTAACATCATCTGAGCCAATGGAACAAGCCCGCCTATGGGCGTTAAAGAATCATGCATGTTGTTTACTGAACCAGTTGTTGCTGCTGTTGTAACTGCGGTAAACAAAGCAGATTCTGATATACCAAAACGAACTTCTTTGCCTTCCATATTCCCATCAATACCCAAATGATTTAAAGCGGGCGTCCCATTATATTCGGCAATAAACACAACAGAAAGGAACACGATAAACATCATGCTCATTGTGGCAAATATAGTGAAACCTTGCTTTTTGTTTTTAACCATGACACCAAATGCATATACTAAAGCTGTAGGTAGTAGCATCATAGATAAAATGTGAACAAAGTTTGTTAATGGCGTTGGATTTTCAAATGGATGTGCTGCATTTGTTCCAAAGTATCCACCACCATTAGTTCCAATGTGTTTAATAGACTCTAAAGCTGCTACGGGACCTCTTGTTATAATTTGGGTAATTCCTTCAAGAGTTGTAGCATGAACCGCACCATGAAGTGTCTGAGGTACTCCTTGAAATACTAAGAATAAAGCGACAATAAAAGATAAAGGCAAGAACACACGTATGATGGAACGAACAAGGTCAACGTAGAAGTTGCCAAGGTTATCTTGACGGCCTACTAAACCGCGTATAAATGCAATGGCTACAGCAAAACCTGTAGCAGCTGATGTAAACATAGGGAAAGTAATAGCTATCATCTGTGATAAGTATGACAGTGAATTTTCCCCACTATACGCTTGCCAGTTTGTATTGGTAATGAAAGAAGCGGCTGTGTTAAATGCTAATCCAGAAGACATATTCTCTATACCGTCCGGATTTAAAGGCAAGTATTTTTGTAATCTGAAAACTCCATACATCAACATCATCATGATAAAATTAGAAAGCAGAACAGCAAAGACGTATTTTTTCCACCCCATACGCTCTTTTTCGTTAACTCCAATAAAACGATAGATGACACGTTCCACTGGTCCGAAAAATTGATTCAATCTTGTTTCTTCATAGTTAAATACTTTTACAAGGTAGAGACCAACTGGCTTTACTAATAGCCCAATAATGAGTAAGGTGACCGCTACCTGTATAAGTCCCATCGACATTTGTATTTCCTCCTATTTGCTGCTCTTTAATTTTTAATATTTAGAATTTTTCGGGTTTAATCAGCACATATAACAAGTAAATGATCATAACTAATCCAATTATTGCAGGTATAAACATATTATTATCCTCCTTATGCTTTCTCACAAAACAACGTAAAACACCAAAAAAGAACAAAGGATACTATAAAAAAACTCATTGTTATTAAGTCATTCATCGTTTTTTCTCTCCATTCATTTACTAATTGCATCGCAATTTTAATTTCTACACCGTTTGACTTTCTTATGAACGTCATATCGTTCATCAAATATAAACCTAGTCTCCTACTTATTGGATTGATCGAAAGTAGACAAATTTTATATTTACGCTTACTTCCTACAAAACTTGAAATAAGCCTAAGAATAAAAAAATAGACCAATGCTTACTTATCTCCCTGTGAAATGGTAAAGAAACAAATAGGTATCTATAACTATGCCTTTGAAGTTAAAGACATAGAATTCCTATCCTTCTCTTAACAATTCCAACTGTGGAAGAAAAGTACTCATTGGTCTACCTAATGCCTAGCTAGCGTTAAGCTCTCCCTGCATTCTGTCTCCCTGTTCTTTTCTTAAGATACAGTTTTATATCAATTTTAAACAAATAAAAAAGACCCACAAAACATGATTCAATAAATATTTTACTGCAAAAGCAATAGAATATCCGTTGAATTAATAGGCGGTCTGTTGACCTCCTTCGCTTTAGCCGACGAAGTTAGCTGACGGGTAGGATGGCGAAAGAGTCATCTCATCCCTTCTACAATCTGTAGAATTAACCCCAATTAATTGGTTCCTCCGTTCCTGAATATTCAGGACTAGGCCGATATATGTTTAATTTAATGGTTTGATTATACGATTATAAATTTTACTTGTAAAGAGACATTTTCAAAAAAATTATTTAGTTATGGTCTTTCTTTTTCATTAATCACCAATAAACTTATGTTAGGCTTCTCTTCTATATCCCCCTCCCTTATTAAATAAAAAATCTTCTTTACAATTCCAGTATCATTAATTATGATAATTGATGTTTTAACAAATGAATGAACTTAAATCGCTAAATCTTGATTGTAAGAGCGGGGGAACCAGAATAAAATGGAACTGATTCATTTTAGGGGTGAAACTCATCATTTTGAGTAGGGCAACTCTCATGCCCGAATCCGGCAGCTAACCTCGTAAGCGTTTGAAGAGAGATTGTTCCTATTTGCTTAGAGGCTAACGAATTCCTAGATTTGTTGGTTTAATTGTAAGAAAAATCCTCTTCTCGGTTTTTTGTTTTATTACGACAGAAAGAATTATTCGGAGGGAAAATTATGGGACAATCTAAGAAAAAGTTAGAAACTGAACTCAGCGAGGCTTTTATTAAATTTCAACGAGAATTAATTGGTCGAGGACCTCGAGAGGCAAAAACTTATATTGTAGAGGATATGATTCTTTTACGCTTTAAAGGTGTTTTGACTGTTGAGGAAGAACACCTTGTTACCCATGATATAGGTAAAGGTCTTGTGAAGAAGATGAGACAGGTCCTTAGGGAAATGTATAGTGAAGATTTTAAGGCAATTGTGGAAAAGCATACAGGGTGTAATGTATTATCTAGCCATAGTGATACTAGTACAAAAACTGGTGAACGAATTGAAGTATTTGTGATGAATCAGAATATTTCGAAGTTACTTAATAATATTGAGTAACACTGACCTACTATGTGAGATTGATTTTAGTATTAACTTTTATAGTCTAGCGCTTAAAACTTTAGATTCATTAAAAGACGAAAGAGTATTCTCTTTTGGTCTTTTTTTCGTTTCAAGATTATTTGAGCAATCATAAAAACAGTATGAATATTAGAAATCATGACTCGTGTTAATTCTCATTCATTAGATTAAGTAGTTCTTTAGCTAAAGTCTTCGAACCTGATAACTTGTAAATATTTCATGTCCCCTTGAATAGATCATCAAAAGTTTGATTATGCAACTGAATGCTTTATTTTTCAGACAAGAAATGTAATACACATTACCTTTTGGAATTTCTTTTCCAAGTGTTCCGTGCTCACTCCATTAAACGAAACGCCCGTTCAACCAATAATCTTTCGTTTGAACTTAGAAAAAGCAATTTCTCCTAAGTTATATAAAAATTTTGCCATTCACTTACTCCTTTTTCATCGAATTCATGATGTTCACCTCTTGATTCTCCGCAATGAAGTGGAGTGAAATTGTACTTTGGGGCAAAAGGGATTGTACAGGCAAGAAAAAGAGCATCTCTCTTGAGATACTCTTAGAACGATTATATAATTCCAAAAATCTCATTTTGTTCATGCGCTAGTTCCATTCCCTCTGCCAGATAGAGAGCGTTCATTTTATCTATATCATCATCTGGCCAATTGTGGATCAGTTGACGCAATCTCGCAGCGATAGTCTGACAAACATCTGGTGATAAGTAACTATCAGAATCTGGTTGTTCCAGCAAAATGAGTAAAATCCAATCCCACGAATCATTCCTCCGTTTTCAAATTGTATTCTAGTCATATCGGGTTATTTTGATTTAATCCCTGCACCACAAAGAGGTATGACAATGGTTTCTTCTGGTTCCTTTTGATATTTCATGTAACCAGCCAAATTGACTGCAGATGTCACTTCGACATAAAATCCTTTTTCACTCAGTTTAGATCGTGCATTTAAGATCTCATCTTCTTCAATATCAATAAACGTACCATTAGTATCTAGTACAGCTTCTAAAATTTGTTTGGAGCGTGCTGGAGCAGCAATGGCGATCCCTTCTGCTAAGGTCCCTTTATTCGTCACAGGTGATGCTGATTTTTCTTCATTTTGATAAGCTTTCACAAGGGGTGCACAGTTTTTCGCTTGTACGGCAACGATTTTCGGTATGTTATGAATGAGACCATTTTCAAATAACTCTTTAAAGCCATAATACGCACCTAGGAGGAGAGTGCCGTTTCCAACCGGAATGATTAAAGCGTCAGGTGCTCCTTTTAATTGCTCATAGATTTCATAGGCGTATGTTTTTGTACCTTCAAAAAAGTAAGGGTTATAGACATGGCTTGCATAAAAAACGTTTTCGTTGTCTACTGCTTTTTGGGCTGCGGCTGCAATATCCTCTCGAGTACCACGAATTTCTTTAATCGTTGCTCCATGGGCTTTTATTTGAGCGACCTTTTTAGGTGAAGTGTCATCGCTTAGATAGATGTCACAGGCAATCTCGCAGCGTGCTGCATAAGCTGCAATCGCCGTTCCTGCATTCCCACTACTATCAGCAATCACTTTTGATACCCCGAGTTCCTTAGCCTTTGTCATTAGAACTGCGGCTCCTCGGTCTTTAAAGGATAATGTCGGCATCATATAATCAACTTTTACATAAGTGTTTGGCTCATTAGGATCTAGAACGATTAAAGGGGTTTGACCCTCCCCCATTGTGACAGTTTCCCAAGTCTTAGAACCTTTTGAAAATGGCATGGTTTCAACATAACGCCATAATGAGTTTGGATAGTGATCCCAAGCTGCGATATCTATTTTTGGGGTATCTTTCACTAGGTTTAATACTCCATCACAATCACATCTCCATAGAGTTGGTGTCATCTCATACTTTTTCCCGCAATGGTTACAAATCAATTGATTCATCAATCATCAACCCCTTCAAATATTTTTTTATACGAAATATAATTTTTTATATATAGTAGGCAAAAAAAGATCTTAAATATATGCAATGGCATCAATTTCAATTTTGAAACCAAAATGTAATTCATTCGTTGGTACAATAGTACGTGCTGGTTTATGTTCACCGAAAAAATCAGTATAAACAGCATCAACTTTGTCCCATAAGTGAATATCCGAAATGTATAATGTCATGCGCAAAATCTTCTCTTTGTTACTTCCAGCAGCCTCTACAATCATCTCTACATTCTTAAGCGCTTGTAATGTCTCTTCTTCAATGGGGCCGAACTCTTTTTCTCTCGTTTCGGGATTGATGGCAAATTGTCCTGAAACATAGACCGTGTTTTGATGAATGGTTGCGAATGCATAGTGTCCGTTTGATTTTAGATTTCCTACCTCGAGTATGCTTTCCATTTTGACTCTCCTTACCTCGATTTATTTTTGATTTCATCCAAATAGCTATAGACGGTTACTTTGGAAATGCCTAACATAGATGCGACCTTCTCAACAGATCCTTTCATTAAAAAAATGCCCTTTTCATCCATGAATTTAATTAGTTCAATTTTTTCATGACGTTTCATGACTGGATGAACACTGTTTTGAATGATTTGTTGAATCAATTGATCTACTATTTCTTCCACATTTTCAAGATCATCATTTGATGTTGTTTCTTTCTCTGGAGCTTCCACTTGTGTAGAAAGAAAAGTATCCATAAATTGCTGCATTTGATTCAGGGCTTCAACATCAAAGTTGATACAGAAAGCACCAATCACTTTTTGCTTTGAATCACGTATTAATGAAGTCGAAGAACGAATCGTACGCTTATCTTCTGTAACAAATGTATAGCCAGCCAGATAATCTTCTTTAAAATCTTCTGATTGTAATACAGTCTTTACTAGATGATCAAATGATTGGCCGATTTCTCTTCCTGTCACATGGTTATTTACTGTAAACATGACAGATGCTTGAGGGTTCGTTAAATCATGAATCACCACTTCACAATTTGGTCCAAACATTTTTGCAGTAGATTTTGCTAAAGGAATATAACTCTCTAATAAGTTTTTAATATGTTCCATGCCTAAGCACCTCATTTTTTTATTCCACTAGATTATATAATTTTTTATATATAAATACAATATATAGATTTATTTATATATCATGATGCTCACAAGATCACAAATTTGAAAATCACCATATAAAAAAAGCAGCCATTGACTGCTTTTTGCTTGTGCTCCTTTCTAATTGATTTCTTTCTGGATTCCATACAAAATGACGTCAATTCCCCATCGGAACCGTTCCATTGATACGGTATCACCTGCAAACATTTCTTCTTTTACACTATGAATGAAAGGAAAACGCGTTTTGTCTGCATCATGAAATGATTTTTTAATGTCTGAAATCTGCGAAGAGTCATGTTTCTTCCAAGAGACCTTTTCGTAAGCTACCGAAGATACGTATAACAGCAATAGGTCTACTCCCCATGCAGCGGATGTAGATTTGATCCCGCCTTCATGCAATGCAGCGAGAATACGTTCGGTCAACTGAAGAAAGTTCGTTCCTTGCGGGATGGTGGAAAGAGAAATTTCAGCGAGACCAGGTTTTTCGAATAGCAGTAGGAAATAAGTATGCAATATGTCAAATAACTGTTCTTTCCATGTGCCATTCTCTGAATCTGGGTAAACCATTTGGCCGAGACCATAATCCAATACGTAAGCACTGAGTTCTTGAAAATTGTTCACGTAGACATACAAGGATGCAGGTCCCGTATCCAATGCTTTAGCCACCTTACGCATACTCATGCCCTCTATCCCTTGCTCCTTAAGAAGCTCATAGGCCGTTTTCACAATGAGCTCACGGCTTAAGGGCTCTTTAGCCGGCCGAGACCGGCGACTTATAATACGACGATTTGAATTGTTCATACTCTCTTTATAACATGTCAAAGTAAAATAGTAAATTGAGCATCAATCACCGTTTTCTTGAAAAGAATTCATCATATCTGCAAGCTTGACCGCAGCGTCTTTTGAAAAACACAGTTTTAAACTATTCTCCGATTCATGTGCCTTTTCCGATGAATATTCGTACATCATGTCTTCGTATTCCTCAATGGCCTTTTCAATATCATGAGGATGTCGGACAATAGCAAGTGCTAGCTCCCTTGCATCAAACATCGCCATGTTTACACCCTCGCCTGCGAATGGTGACATGACATGAGCTGCATCACCGATAAGCGTTACTCCTTTATGACGGTTCCATTTAAAACCGGTAGGAAGCGTATAAATCCGTCTTGGAATGATGGCATCTTCTGCATAACGAATATACTTTTTCAGCTGATCATCCCAATCACTAAATAACTCTAATAATTGTTCTTTTGCTTCTTTCGCTTGATGAAACGGTATACCACAAGTCTCGATCCAGCTGCGTTCTACCATAAGGCTTGCATACACTTTGATTCGTCCATCTCCGTTTAACTGCCCAATTATCCCTTTGTGATCAGCTAAAGCAAACATCTTACCACGTTTATTAAATTCAGCTAAATCAGGGTGGTTCGCCTCTACGCTTAGGACATTCAATTCCAGCATCGTGAGCCCAGAGTATTCAATCTCAATATCTGTTAACAGAGGACGCACACGAGAAAATGCACCATCAGCCCCAATCAAAAGGTCAACTGTCTCGACAACCCCGTTTTCAAAATGAAGCTCCGTCATGCCGTTTTCTAATGAAACGCATCTTTCTAGTTTATATCCATATTTGATGTTTGCAGCATCAATTTGATCTAACAGCAGTTCGCACAACACACCACGATCAATTTCTGGACGAGTGCCTTTTTGATCTGATTCCGTTTCTTCATCTAAATAAATTCTTCCTGATTTATCAAGTAATCGGAAATCTTCTCCTTCATAACGGGCATTCCTTTGAAATTTCTCATAAACTCCTGCTTCTTTTAAGGCTTTTTGGCCTGTTTCTTCGTGAATATCCAGTGAGCCTCCTCGTTCAAGACTCTTGTCATGCATCTCCCGTTCGTAGATAGTTGTTTGTATACCGTAATTTTGCAGAATTAAGGCGAGTGTTAGCCCCCCAGGTCCTCCTCCAATAATAGCGATTTGCTTTTGGTTCTTAGATAATGCCGTCATCGTATGCATCTCCTCTTCTTTTACGGAAATCGTTTAAAACTACATCTCATTTATATTATAACGAACATTGTTCGTAAAGAACAGTGTTCGTTTGAAATTTGTTTGTTTCACGATTGTGTTTTAATGAAAAGAAACCACTCGCCCGCCATCATATGATACACTCCATCTAGGAATATTAAAGGTTTTCATTGTTCAAATTGTGAGTGTAAGAGGTGTTTCTATGAATAAATTATTGGCAATGTTGATATTAGGATTGGGCTTTAGTGGTGCCGCGCTCATTCTTTCTGTCCCTTTGTTATTCAAATCCAAATTAGAACAATCTGGGCTGATGTTTGCTGCTGGATCAGCAGGCGCTTTCGCAGTTTTTGCTGTCTCATGCCTAGTTCTTCAAAAACGATTCAATCGCTAAAAAACCTAAACACAATCCACCATTAGAACAATGGAGATTTGTTTAGGTTATTGCGACTTCTTGATATGAATTTAAAGAATGTGGTATAAGCTGACCGCAATACTAAGAGCGAATAAAACAAGTGCAGGGATTGCTTTTTTAAAGGGATCTTTGGCCAATACGATCAGAGTAAATGCAGCTGCCAGCATCGTTGTTACTTATTCAAGATGATTGATCCACCTTACATTTTCTCTTCATTTACAAGCTAAGAGAGTCAACTTGAAGAATACTCTTAAAAAATGTCAGCAGCTTCCCCTATCTCACTTGTTACTGGTTTTCTTGATTAAGTCTACACCTTCATATGACAGGCTTTCTACACGTACAGCCTTTTGCAGGATGTAATGATCAAAAAAGGTCTTCGTATAGTCCGTCACAAGATTTCGCATCTCTAATACATCCCTTGTGCCTCTAAGTTCCTCATCTACACCGGTAAACACGATGTCACAGTAATCTAAATGTGCAGCACCATCAACAGAGAAATAATAGGTTTCCATGCTGTTGTTAGCACCAATGATCGCATTCATATCATAATTCGGTTCAGAAAACAGCAGCAAAAAGGGTTTATTGAGGTCGCTGTCGAGAAGGCCGAATGCACCACTATCTAAGCCAACCCCGCAGACAAACCGGTCGTCATCCCGGCAAACAATAGCCGCTGTAGGCCCGCCATAAGAATGCCCTGCGATGCCCATGCCGATGCCGAGCAGCAGTCTGTTATGAAAGATGGACTTCCATTCTCCAGAGTCTAGTTTGTGAAGATAATCGGCTACGTACTTTACATCTTCAGCCTGTTGTTCACTATATCTTGTTAACTCGTTAATGATTGGCAAGGAAAGGACGTTACGGCACATCTCAATAGCCGTTTCATCGTCTGGACGCATTTTCATCTTACCAGCCAGTGCTATCATCTGCGGATCTTCAGAAAACGCCATCATGACATCCGAAAAATCCTTTGAGACATTCACCAGCTTCCCATCTTTCCGTTTATACATGGTGCTATCCTGATGACCGATACTGACGACAACATACCCTTGGCTTGCCATGTCTGTACAGATGGCTGTCCCCCATTCTGGTGAACCACCCCCGCCGCAAACATAGAATAACACTGGATAGCGCTTTTCCTTCCCGGAAAGAGCAAGATCGTCATAACAATGAGTCTTGATATCGGTAGAGAAGAAGTTTATTTCCTTCAAATATTCAGTGACAAGTGGCTGCTCATGAAGCATCTCGTAGACTTCAGGAAACATGTACGTTGATGCAGTCTTCCCTTCGCTGCTTTCAGATGGATAGTATATAAACGCGGTCAATTCTCTTTTTGAGTGATCTGATGCGGTATACTCAAAATCCATCTGGATTCGGCCGGCTATATAGCTACCGATTGGTTTTGGGAATGTGTCATACCTTTTCATTCTTTTATGCCCCTTTCATCTTGAAAATGGATATCTGTTCTTTGTTGGGTGAGTATCGTTTTGTGATATAATCTTGAGTCAAAGACAAGCGCCAAGAGAAATGGAATGAACTTGCTGAATGGAAATCATGATTGTAAAAAATTCTGAAGAAATGATAGGGTGATAGCGGTGAGAGTACTTGAGTCTGGTATATCAATAGACAACGAATCATTTTCTGATATTGCCAGGTATGAACACGAAACAATCAGCAGAACGACAATCATCAACTCAAATGTTCGTTCTCCTATTTTTTGGAGCTGTCACCTGGATCATCTTGTATTTGATACGTGTGATCTCACGAATGCAAGATTTTTTGCCGGTAGTACGATTGATCATTGTACTTTTAGTCGTTCCGACTTGCGTTCTGTGGGCATTGGCAAAAACGAAGCTGTCTTCACCAATTGCGTATTTTCTTCTTGCGATATGAGGGGAATGACCTTGGAGAATGCTACGTTTATCGATTGCATTTTCTCTAAATGTAGATTCAATGACCGCGTTTTACAGGTAGCGAATATCGTCAATTGTACCTTTGCTGGTAAGCTAATAGATATAACGTTTGAGGGAAATGGCAAACAAAAGCTGATCGCCGATTTTGAAAACTGCACCCTTGACGGTGTTCGTTTTACAGGCTGTGACCTGTCGGCATGTATTCCGCCAGCATCCAAAAACCATCTCTATGTTGAAAAGATATATGCACGAGTGAAAAAGGCTTTGGAGAAGGTAAATGATGACCCTGCTCTTTCTGACGATGAACGGAAAATACTAGTGCGCAGTCTGCGCAAGCTTGAGCATATGGAACAGTATATTTTTAACATGAATCATATGGAGAAAATATATGGGGTTGCTTTTGTTGAGCGATTTTTCAGTCATCTTGGATGCCGCAAGGATCACACTTAACGTTTGCTGCATCCCTTTTCCTACTTTATCTTTATGTGGTACATCAGCTTCGAGTATATTTGAGCGGAATGAGTTCTTCGATTTTCACCTTGACCAGCTCCCCATCCATCTCAATGATGACAAAACATGCTGGTCCGAAGTCTGAAATGAGCTCTCGGCAGATGCCGCAAGGGCTTACTACTCTAATTTTTCTATCTTCTTCATCTGAATAGGGATGTCTCACTGCAACAATTGTATCAAAATCTTTATATCCATTCGATAAAGCACTGCCAATCGCAATGGCTTCTGCACAAACAGTTACCCGTCCGATATAGGCTTCTATATGGACAGCCGACATTATTTCTCCTGTTTTCATGCGGATCGCTGCCCCTACATGGTGTTTATCATCTTCATAAAGACTGATAATCTTCTTTTTTGCTTCGTCTATTAATTCAAGATCTTCTTGGGATAAATCAAAAGTTTCCAACGTGTTCTCCTACCCCTTCCATGCTCGTATCTATTATACCAAACATTAGGTTGCCCGAAGATGAGTGGAAACAAAAATAAAGCTTATGTTTGCAGGCACAAGCTTCTTTATGCTTTTTTATAGCGTTGAATCATAAATCGGATGATTTTTGTGATGAGAGAGGTACACATGCATAGAAAAGTCATAGCGACGACCCAATACATATTCGACAAATCGAACCCCGTATAGGCAAAGATAAAAACGGTTGAAGCTGCAAATGTGATCACTAGAACGACGTAGACCCGCTTAAAGATGAAATAGCCGACAATCCCCCATATCAAAGATAACAAAGGCAATGTAAACAAGATCAGAGCCATAGGTTGAAGAAAGGAAACAATCATCATTCACTCTCCTTTACTAGCCGTCATTTATTTAAATCCAATGAAGAAGCGAACAATCATTATATTAATGGGAAATACGCTCGTTGATAACAAAAATTGGAATTTAAAGAAGTTTAATCTGTAGTGAATGGACATTGTGATTATATTTAAAAAGACTGCTTAAAAGGAAGCAGTCTTTTTGGTGTGAACGGAATCCCTAACGATTGATCACCTGAATGATTTTCTCTTGAGCATCTTGTGCCTCAGGGATTGGCATGACAACAAATACATGAAGCATTTCGGGATAAACAAAGGTTTTGATGTCAATTCCTTGTTCTGTTAGTTTTTCATCAAGCTTTATGGCATCTGGATATAACATATCATGTGTTCCAATGAAATGAGTAATCTTCGCAAGTCCTTTAAAGTCACCGTAAATGGGACTGATCAATGGGTCAGTTACATGTTGATCAGCTATCCAAATCTTTGCAATGGCTTCCATTCCTTCATGACCTAGAATCGGGTCCTTTTTTGCATATTCAAACATGAGAGGATTGCTTAAGCTCATGTCGACACATGCAGATAATAAAATAATATCCTTCGGCTGTGGCAGATTCTCCTTCTTTAAAAGGTGCGCCAGACCAAGTGAGATGTTTCCACCAGCTGAATCTCCCATGATCGTCAATTGATTGGCACTTCCGGCAGTTTTCAGAAGGTCTTTATATAGGTTAAGAATTTTCGGATACGTATCCTGATAGCTATAATGAGGCACTTTTGGATAAATAGGAGCGACCACTTTCGCACCTAGTGATTGCGCCATCTTATCCATGAACCACCAATGGACATTCAAAGGCTGATTTGTCCACGCGCCTCCATGTAGATAGAGAATGACTTTTTGTTTTTGTGATGCTTGTTCATTCAATGTGAAAACTTGCATGCCTTCGAATGTCTGCTCTTGTACCTCACTCATTAACTTCACATCATCTCCAATGGCATAAGGTTGCGTATTTTCCATTCCTTTTTGCTCAAGAAATTTTTTTGTGTGCTCGATACTAGAAAAACTCTCTTTATTACTTTGCGAAGCGAATAATGTTTCAAATTGAATACTTTCTTCAGAACGTTCACCTTGATAAATTTCTACACTCATTTTTTTCTCTCCTTTCACTCAATATGAGGATTGATCATCCTGATTTGGTACACGAAATGATTCCAGGTAGACTTGTACTTTTTTTTCAGGAGTTTTTAATAAGTTAGATAAAAGGTCTTGAATGAGACGAAGGCTTTTGATTTTCCTTTCAATTTCTTCATGTTTAAGATGGACAATTTTTCTTAGCGTATCAAGTTCTATGTCTTGACTTAGCATGTCCATGATTTCAGCTATTTCCTTTAATGAATAACCCAATGTTTTCGCATCTTTGATCAATTGAATCTTCACAACATAGTCTTCTGTATAGAATCTGTAACCGTTTGAACGTCGTCTTGGAGCAGGTAATATGTTGTGCTCTTCATAGTAACGAATTGCGGCAGGACTTACTCCTGTTTTTTTGGCAAGTTCTCCTCTAGTCATCAACTCCATCGTTACTCCTTTTTTATTATTTTGTCTTACTATATGTACATTATAAAGGTTGAACTATACTTCAAGGTCAAGGTGAAACATTCATTTTATGTTAGGGAAAAAATGACGAAGCCACAGGATCAGAGAGATGAACAAAGTCAACGTTTTTTTCTAATAGATTAAATTGAAATACCTAGTTTGTATTTTATTTTTCATTGATCATTCTACTGTTTAACATTTTTAAGGTTGCTGTAAGGTTCGGATTAATACAAGTTAAGGTTGAGGTTGTACAATGGGTTTGTAAGGAATTGAGGGATGAGTCAAATGGTCCCCTCTTCTAAATCAATTATAGAGGTGAAAAGGTTTGAGAGAAAATAAAATTTTGTCTTCATTATGTTACTTCAGTATCTTTTTTGCACCGTTTCTGTTTCCAATTATCGTCTACTTCTTAGGAAAGGACGAAGTGAAAGACCATGCGAAAAAATCACTATGGACACATATTATTCCTTATTTGATTTTCGGTATTGGTATTGCCGGTTCAGGTTTACTTGGCATGAACGATATCAGTCATGCTGGTCCGTTCTTAATTGCAACGTATGCTGTGACATTCCTTGTCGCGATCTACTTCTTCATTTGGAACATTGTGAAAGGCATTAAAGTGTTTTCAGAATAATAGTTGAAAAAAACGGTTCTGTGATTGAGCAGAACCGTTTTTTTTGTATGTCCGTTCATGCGGGTAATTGGATATCAATCGTTGTTCCTTCCCTAATCATACTTTGTATCTTAATATCCCCGCCGTGTTTTTTGATAATATCCTTTGCAATCGCCATTCCAAGACCAGAGCCTGCATGTGTCCCTCCTGTATTTGTCCCTCTATAGTAGCGGTCAAACACTTTTTCTAGCTCTG
Source organism: Bacillus sp. FSL K6-1145 (assembly GCF_038003425.1). NCBI lineage: Bacteria > Bacillati > Bacillota > Bacilli > Caryophanales > Bacillaceae > Bacillus > Bacillus sp. FSL K6-1145. The sequence goes on from NZ_JBBOPC010000001.1 coordinate 1,787,705, forward strand.
CCTCTTCGATTCCTTTGCCGTTGTCTTGAATCGTAATGTGGGTGTTTTCTTTTTGTTCAAGCTGTACAATGATGTTCACATCAGCATCATTGTGAACAAGGGCATTTAAAATGAGATTGGTGACCGCTCTTCGTATGAGGATCGTATCAATATTCAGCATAAGCTTGTCTACATTCGTTTGCAGCTCAATGGTCTGATCTGCATATCTCGAATCGTTGAGGATATCAATTAACGTTTCACGCAGCAACGGTACAATGTTCACCAGCTCTTTATGCAGCATCACGTCGTTATTTTTCAGCCTTGTTGTTAAATTGAGATCCTCCATGACATCTTTGATGTACAGTGATTTATTCTCTATGATGCTGGCATAATGTTTGATGTCTTGATCTGAAAGAGGATAATTTGGATCTTTCATGATTTCTGCATAGCCTTGAATGGAGGATAATGGTGTTTTAATATCATGAGAAATATGGCTGATCCACTCTTCTCGCATTTGCTCTAATTTGTCTTTTTCTTTTTGGCTTGAAGCGAGCTGTTCTGATAAGTGATTGACATTATAGAAGACATCTTTATATATCCCCTTAGTTGGCAGCTTCGTCGTATAATCTCCGTTTGCGAGCCGCTGGATGCCATAAATGGCACGGCCGAGCGGTTTGATGAGCTGCCGGCTGAATAAGTATCCAATGACTAAGGCAATGATGGCATCAATCGATAATAAAATCATCGTCCCGATATTGAATTGCGATATTAAGTCTTTCGTATTGAACGAAAATAAATATTTTCCGATGGAAGGGTCCTTAAATCCGATAAAGTAGGTGTATTCCTTGCCCTTTCCATTTTTCCCCCCAGCATAGATAGTCGACATCAATTGCTTATCTTTATATTTATGTAAGTTTACGATTTCTATAGGTGTGTATTTGCTTTTTAAGCCTTTAGGTGCTTGTGCATGATAAACATCTTGTCCATTTTCGTCTAATATCTGAATCCATGCATTTTGTTGTTTTAAGGCTTGCTGTCCTTCTTTGCTCACAGTGATATCTTGATCGGACAAGGTGATGTATTGTTCAAATGTTCTTGTGAAGGTTTCCGGCGTATTTTCTTCGTTTTGCTGGCTGCTTGCTTGTAGTACAAGCCAAATCATGAATCCAAATAAGTTAATAAAGACCGTGATAATGGTCACGATAATGACAGAGACCATATATCTGCCTGTTAATCGCCATTTCATCTTTACGCATCCTTTACAACGAATTTATAGCCAAGTCCTTTAACCGTTACGAGAAATTCTGGTGTAGATGGGGAATTTTCTATTTTCTCCCGAAGTCTTCGTATATGAACCATCACCGTATTATCAGAACCGAAGAAATCCTCTCCCCAAACCGTTTGATAAAGCGTTTCTTTACTGATCACGCGATTCGGGTGCTGCAAGAAATAGGTCATCAGCATAAGTTCTTTCGGAGTGAGCTCAATCGCCGCTCCGTTTTTCGTCAGTTCGGCTTGCTGCTCGTTTAACTCAAATGGCCCTTTTTTGATGATGGGATCTGCTTGAGAAGGCTGTAAGTATGACGACCGTCTAAGCTGGGCTTTTACCCGGTAGGCGACTTCTTTTGGACTGAACGGCTTTGTAATATAATCATCACCGCCAATGGCAAGTCCTACAATTTTGTCTGATTCCTCTCCCTTTGCTGATAAAAAGATAATCGGAACATGCGAGACGTCTCTGATTTGTTTGCAAATATCGTAGCCTTCACCGTCTGGCAGCATAATATCCAGTATGACGAGATCAGGTTGTTCCTGATGGAATTGTGAGAGCCCATCACGGGCAGTTGAAGCTGTTATCACCCGGTCAATGCCTTCTCTTGTTAATACGGTATGGATTAATTCTAAGATTTCTTTTTCGTCATCTATAATCAAGACTTTGCTTTGAAGTTTTGGCATTATGATCACTCTCCTGAAGTCATTGTTATTATTATACCCAAAGTGGAGACGTCGTGAAAAATCAACTTTCTATTTACACAGAAAAAGCCAATTTTCTTTGTTAATGAGAAAATTGGCTTTTGGTGTTTTTTAGCGTTTGACCACAAATGTTGTCACACTTTGAGCTGGGAGATGTGCCCAAAATTGATTTCCTGATATGTTTAAGTCAGTTCCAGGCTGAAGGTTACTGTTGCTGCTCGTGATCCATCTTGACGCTTGGGAAGCAGTTCCATTTTGCATGACAAAGTGTTGATTGACTCCTGTATTGTTTTTGTTAATCGCGACAATGACGATCTGATTGTTTCCTTTATAGGCTGAGACGAAAACATTCGGTTCAGGGCTTTTCGTTGCATCAATTCTGACGTACCCTGGACGCACAAACTTGGAGAAATGCGCCATGTTGTATCCACGCTTGCTAATCATTCCATCTTCTTTCATAGGACCGTATGATCTCCGGATGTACCACCACACATACGCCTGAAAGTCCCCTTCCACCATTGAATGGTGAATATGCTCTGATACCCCTAATGCCTCAGGCCAGCGGTCCGCTGAATTGTTATCACTATTCGGGTAGTAGACCTCTGTCATCCACAGCTCTTTCCCCCCTCCTTTTTGTTTGAAAAGAGGATACGGAAGCTGGCTGATTTGGGTTCCGTACAGATGGGCACCGAGAATGTCCATATTTCTAAGCGCCTGCGGATCGTTTAAGATAGGATCTGAGATATTCTTAAGGTATTGAAAGGATTCTGGTGCAATCACACGTGCATTAATGGAGCCAGCATTTTCTCTCATGAATCGCAGGATTTCCTGAGGTGTCCACCATGTCCATTCATGTGCATAATCAGGCTCGTTCTGTACAGAAATGGCATAGAGATTGACGCCGTTATTTTTCATGAATGTCACAAAATCATTCAAATGCTGAGCATATGCGGCGTATTGATTGTATCTCAGCCGCTTTGCAGACGCACCATTACGGTTGAAAGTCTCTACCATCTGGCTTGGAGGATTCCAAGGCGAAGCGATCACCAAAGCGCCGTGCTCTATCGCTCTTTTGGCGGTGGCGACTTCTCTGTGCCAATTATTTCTGTTCTCGTCTACATAAATCCGTAAAATGGAGAATCCTAACTGATTCTGTCCATTGCCAAAGGCGGTATCCCTTTGAGGGCCGGTCAAATCACCAATCCAGGCCGGGTGGTTCATTCCGCCAAAGCCGCGGATCACTTGTCTTTCCGCGTTGACATTAATATTCGCATCTGCCGCTGACACCTCAGTTACCCCAGGCCCTAAAAACATGACAGACAACATAGTGAAGCAGACCAATAAAGTGCAAATTGGTTTTTTGATTATGGACATCAAATTTTCCCACTCTCCCATCAACCATTAATCGATGCCGTAGCATCAGATTTTGTTTACCTTTGAGTAAACTGCCAGGAATCAAATTGGAATAGGTTGGCACCATTTCCTTTGAAGACAAAAAATACGTTGTGTACTCCCGTTGCCCCGTTTACTGCCGCTTCTATTTCTCGCCAGTTTCCGCCTGTGGAAGGGACATTGAGTGTTCCAGCAATTCTACCGTCTGGACTGCCAAGACGTACTTCAATTTGTCCGCCTGAAGCGGCTGCTACATTGGCTTTAAAGGTTCTGGCACCTCTCGATCCGAAATCGACATTACTGACAGCCACCCAATCGCCGTTTTGAATGTTTGTGACGTGCTGGTTATTGGCTGGCCCACCAGGTGCTGAGGAGGCCTCTGTTAAAATGCGCCCATTCCAAGCGAATGTTTCAGCTTCTACCCGTTGATAAGGATTTAAGTTGGAAAGCTGTTTAACGCCTTCAAAATTGGCTGCGACCTCTCGAAGGGAGCCGTCAGCATTATGCACAAGCTTATTAATGTGGGGAGATCTGTAGCCTTTCCCTGCTCCGTATAAGGCAGAACTCACCGTTTGTGTGTGATACACGACATACCACTCGTTTTTAAAATTGAACACAGCATGATGGTTGTTACCGCCGCCACCGAAAAATGCACCCGGATTTTTCAAGAAGTGTCCTTTATACGTAAAGGGACCCATAGGACTTGAGCTCGTCATATAGCCGATCTCGCCTGGTGGTTTATCTGCTGGGTGAGAGCCGCCAAAATTGATGCAATAGGAATAGTAATAGGTACCGTTATACTTATGCATCCCTGAATCTTCAAACATGAAAGGAGCATCAATGGTTGATGCACTACCGACCACACTTGTCATGTCAGGCCCTAGCTTCAGAACTCTTGCTGTTTTAGGATTGGCCCATTGTCCCTGCGTTGGATTTGAACCGCCTGGAACGCCTCCACCAGCATATAGATAACCGGTCCCATCATCATCTACAAATACGGCTGGATCAAACAGCCATACAACACCGGACATCCCTGGTGTATTTGGCGTGACGAGCGCTTTTCCGATAGGATCTTTCCAGGGACCAATCGGGCTGTCCGCTGTCAGGACGCCAATCCCTCCGCCGCTGTTAGCAAAATAAAGGAAAAATTTATCCTTCCCATTGATCTTCTTCACCGCAGCGGCTGGAGCCCAAGAAGCGCCTGCCCATTTGGCAATCCCTTTCCCGCCATTGGCCCCATTGGCACCTGCTACTGGAATCGCTCCGTGATCTGTCCAGTTCACCATATCTGCCGAAGAGATGACAAAAACCCTATTCAAATTTGCAAAAGAATTGTCCTTAATCGTTCCATTGCTGTGATACTCATAGTCATCGCTCGACATATAAATGTACACTCTTCCGTTATAGGTGAGCGCAAACGGATCCGCCCCCAGGTGATGGTCTATGAGCGGATTTGCATTTCCTACTCGTTTTGCAATGGGGGTACTTGCTGCACTCGCATCATATACAGGTATACAGCTTAGTACCAAAGCAAGAATCAATAAACCTAAACCGCACTTCATCCTCTTTCTCATCGTGTCATTTTCCTCCTGTTTTCATCTTCCTAATCTTGGGGTTTACGCCCAATTTCAAATTATGTTGATAGACGCTGATGAAGAATGAATACAAAGGATGATTTCTTGGGAGAATCGCTGCTAAAACAACGATGAAAACCCTTACTTTTTGACTAGGAGACAACAAAAAAATGCAGTTCTCCTTTTGGAACTGCATTTTCTTAGCTTATTCATGATTGTTGATCACATATAACGCGCGGTCACCATTTTCTTTCTTGTGTAAAACTCTACTCCGTCTGTTCCATTGGCGTGCAAGTCCCCGTAGAAAGAATCCTTCCAGCCGGAAAACGGGAAAAATGCCATTGGTGCAGGAACACCGATATTGACGCCGAGCATCCCTGCGTCGATGTTTTCGCGAAATTCTCTGATGCTTGATGCACTGTCTGTGTACAGGCAGGCACCGTTCGCAAATTTTGATTGATTGGACAGGTCGATTGCTTCTGTTAGTGAAGAGACACGAACAATGGATAAGACTGGGGCGAAAATCTCGTCCTGCCAAATTTTCATTTGATTTGTCACATGGTCAAAGATCGTTGGTCCAACGAAATACCCTTTTCCATTTGTTTCGTGATCTTTCCTGCCATCACGAATGAGACTTGCGCCTTCTTCAATCCCTGACTGGATGTATTGAAGCGTTCGTTCTTTATGTTCCTTTCGAATGACTGGACCAAGAAAGACCTCTTCATTTATTCCATTTCCAATGACGAGCTCGTTCGATTCATCAACTAATTTTTGAATGAGCTCATCTGCCACTTCTTCTTCCACTGCGACAACGGCCGCAGCCATGCAGCGCTCTCCTGCTGATCCAAAGGCAGCACCAATGATTTGTTTCGTTGTCGCGTCTAAATCTGCATCTTTGAGAACAATGGAGTGATTTTTTGCTCCTGCAAGTGCTTGGACACGTTTGCCATGCTCTGTGCCTTTTTTATAGACGTATTCTGCGACTGGCTGAGAGCCGACAAATGAAATGGCTTTGACCTTTTGGTGTTCAAGCAGACCGTTGACGACATCGTGAGCCCCATTGACAATGTTGAGAACCCCTTTTGGAAGACCTGCTTCTTCAAATAGCTCGGCTAAACGCGCGGCAAGAATCGGCGTGCGCTCTGAAGGTTTTAAAACAAACGTATTTCCGCACGCAATGGCAAGCGGAAACATCCAGCAAGGGACCATCATCGGAAAGTTAAATGGTGTAATCCCGCCGATGACGCCAATTGGATAGCGGTACATGCCAGATTCGAGTCCTGATGCGATATCTGGTAATTGTTTTCCCATCATTAAGGTTGGTGCACCAGCGGCAAATTCGACACATTCAATCCCGCGCTGCACTTCTCCTTTTGCTTCTGTTATGCTTTTTCCGTTTTCAATCGTGACGAGTTCAGCCAGCTCATCCCATTTTTCAACGAGTAACTGCTGATATTTAAATAAAATGCGGGCACGGCGGGGAACGGGGGTTTTCGACCAAGTGGTAAATGCTTGTTGTGCTGCCTGTACCGCACGTTCGACATCTTTTTTTGTTGATAGCGGCACTTCTGCGATGATCTCGCCAGTAGCTGGGTTATCTACTGCCTCTGTTTGACTGGTTTCTGCCTCAATCCATTGTCCGCCAATATAATTTTTCAACATTTGTACATCTGTTTTGGTCATGTTCCCTCTCTCCTTTTTATGAAAAAATGTCATGCTTATAGGATGTGTTTGGTTGTCATTGTCTCATCTAATGGGCGCCCATCTGTATACACTCTTTGTCAAATATTATTGTCGTTTTGGTTTACGTTGTGATAAAAGCTTGCTCTAACGTGTGAAAGGTTGCCAACCGTCCATTTGTTTGTGAGAAATGATTCCGGAATGTGATTCATTCATGATGTATTTTTGATTAACTGTTGGTTAACTTTAGAAAAATCATAATATTAAAAACGGTTTCAGTCAATCCTCTTTTTGCAGCATAAAAAAACCTGATGCGCGTAGCATCAGGTAGAGGCTGGTTTATTTCTGTAAGTTGGTTGATGCGGCATATTGATTCGGTTCTGCAAAATGCGGAAGCATCTCACCATGTGCTTCAATGAGTTCATCGCATAATTTGATGATGTCATCAATCGATAGTTCAGCGCTTGTGTGTGGATCAAGTAATGCCGCTTGATAAATGTGCTCTTTTTTGCCGCTGATTGCTGCTTCGATTGTCATGAGCTGTGAGTTGATATTGGTCCGGTTCAGTCCAGCCAATTGTTCAGGGATCTCTCCGACATAGCATGGCATGATACCGCTCCGATCTGCAACACACGGCACTTCGACACACGCTTTTTCAGGCAGGTTGTGAATGAGGCCTCCTGTGTTCAGCACATTCCCAGCAAATTTAAAGGGAACGTTCGTTTCGATCGCTTCAATGATACGAGAACCATATTCTTTTGAGCGAATATGTGTGATCTGTGTATTGCCCACAAGGTCATGCTTCATGGTATTCCAGTTGTTGATTTGTTCCTCGCAGCGTCTCGGGTATTCATCAAGCGGAATGTTAAATTGACCGATCAGTTCTGGATAGCGTGATTTAATGAAATAAGGATGGTATTCGGCATTGTGCTCTGAGGATTCAGTGACATAGTACCCGAATTTATCCATCAGCTCAAAACGTACCATATCATGATGCCGCGATTGCTGCTTTTCTTTTGCTCTTTTTTTGATGTCTGGATACAAGTCTTTTCCGTCCCGTTTCACTTCTAATAACCATGCCATATGATTAATGCCGGCAATTTTTTCTTCAATGCCTTCATGATCCATTTCAAGTGATTCAAATAGATCCTTTGTACACACCTGCACACTATGACAAAGACCCACCGTTTGAACCTGTGTATAGCGCAGCATCGCACCTGTCAGTGTGGCCATTGGATTTGTGTAATTTAACAATAAAGCATTTGGGCAAACCTCTTCCATCTCCTTTGCAAAATCAAGCATCACAGGAATTGTTCGAAGGAAGCGGAAGATGCCGCCGATGCCAACCGTATCCGCAATCGTTTGTCTTAACCCATATTTTTTCGGAATCTCAAAATCAATCACCGTGCTTGGCCGGTAGCCTCCAACCTGGATGGCATTGATCACATATTTCGCATCCTTTAAGGCTTCTTTTCGGTTGTGATAGGACTTAATGGCCACATGTGCACCGTAGTTCTCTTTTAAATGGCGGAGCATCGTTTCGGATTCTTTCAGCCGGTTGTGGTCGATATCATATAAAGCGAATTCAAAACCGGTTAGTGCAGGGACGAACAAACAATCTCCTAATATATTTTTAGCAAACACGGTACTCCCTGCACCGATAAATGTAATTTTAGACATAGACGACTCTCCTTTTCGCATCCATATTGAACTACCCTTTGACAGAGCCTTGTGAAAGCCCTGCGATAAAATATTTTTGCAACAGTAAAAACATCGTCACCATCGGCAGCATTGCAATGAGCGCAGCAGCACCAACGAGCTGAAGTTGATGTTGATTTTGACCAAAAAAATGGGATAAGGCGACTGTGAGTGTATGCATCTCTTTATCTTGCAAAAAGAAGATGGCAAATTGATAGTCGTTCCAAATATACACACAGGCAATGATTAAAACAGAAGCGGTAATGGGTTTCAGGAGCGGAAAAACGACGGTGAAAAAAACTCTAAGTGTCCCAGCTCCATCAATACGGGCTGCTTCTTCAAGCTCCTTTGGAATGGTTGACCGGATAAAGCCTGCATATAAGAAAATCGTTAGCGGCAAAAAAGCAGCGACATTATTTAAAATAGCGATTTGATAGGTGTTCATCATCCCGATTTGAACGACCATTTTATAGAGCGGGACAAGGGCTGTGAGTGGTGGAATGACCATAATGGCGATGAATAAAACATAAACTGCTTGATTTAGCTTTGTGCTTCTCCTTGCGAGCGGATAGGCTGCAAGAGAGCCAAGAAAGATGAGAAATACAGCAGAGCTGAACGTAATGATCACGGTATTCAAAAAGGATTGGCCAAGCTGAGCCTCTGTCCATGCCGTGCGAAAGTTTTCAAGATGAAGCGCTTTAGGAAACAGCCATTTTGAACTAAAATCTCCTATCCCCTTTAATGATGTCGTCACCAAGATATAAAATGGAAGGAGATGAAGCAGTGTCACCAAAAGGGCGAGGAAGGTGTACCATCTCTTCTTACGTTTAAAGGCATTTTCCATCACACCTCGGTCTCCTTTCGTTTGAAATACATCAACGCTGCGACACTAATGACAAGGATGATGACCGCCATGAAGACCCCTTGCGTTGCTGCATAGCCTGCATCCTGACGTTTGAAATACAGATCATACATAAAGGTCGACATCGATTGCGAGGAATCTCCAGGTCCGCCGCCAGTAAGCGCCACAATGACATCAAAGAGCTTGAGCCCGCCAATGACATTTAGCACAACATTAATGGTGATAGACGGTATAAGGAGAGGCAATGTAATTCGCCTGAATTGCTGGAGGCTGGATGCACCGTCTAATTGTGCGGCTTCATAATAATCCTTAGGAATGCTTTGCAGTCCTGCTAAATAAATGATCATTGCGATCCCGACGAATTGATAGGTGTTGACGAGCACAATGATCCATGTGTTTAGTTGCGGATTGCCAAGCGCATTCATTTGATCAAATCCAAAAAGCGTCACCACATCGTTTAAGGCACCGCCTTGGTAAGCAAACACAAAATACCAAATATAGCCCATCGCAATCGGACTAATCATGACAGGTAAATAGACAATTGTTCTTGCGATCGCTCTCATTTTTAAGCTTTGATTTAATAAAAGAGCATATCCAAGTCCGATGATATTTTGTAAGATGGTGCTACCGATGCCGTATAGAAGTGTATTTTTAACAACAAGCCATGTCGTTGAGTCCTGAAGCAGGCGCTTATATTGATCCAGCCCAATCCATTCATAAGTTTGTGAGAACCCATTCCAATTCGTAAAAGATAGCTGAATTCCGTTCAAAAAAGGATAAATGATAAAGGTACTGACGACGAGAACAGCTGGCAAGTACATCCACCAAAGGGATGAATTCTGGCTTTTTTTCATTTTCTGTTTTGGTAAAGAGGTGAATGCGGCTGGCTGCTGTGCTTTTGTGATGTCATTCATTGGCTTCACTCCTGTTTCAGCATGAGCCTGCTATTGTTTTTTCAGACGCTTATATTCTTCTTCCATCTTCTTCGATAATTGTTCTGGTGTAATGGAGCCTGCTAATAATTCTTGACCCGATGTTGCCATGACAGCCCACATGCCGCTTGGTAAGTATTTTCGATCGAAATACGGTTCAATCTTCACCTGTTCGTATTGATCGTAAAACGTAGAGTAATAGTTTTTCGCTTTCACTTGCGTTAAGGCTGCTTCAGAGGATGTGCCTTCTGCGATCTTTTTCGCATTTTCAGGCTTTGCGAGAAAATCAATGAATTGTTTTGCTTCTTTTAGATGCTTGGAGTCTTTCCATGCAGCGACCGTAAACCGTTCTCCTCCAATCCAGCTTTGCTTATCTCCTTCATGAATAGATGGAACTGGCATCGTCCCTACTTTGATCGATGGATTGAGTTCAGATGCTTCAGGTCCTAATGAGCCTCCGACAAAGGTGAAGGCTATTTTGTTTTGTGCCATCAGTTCAGGTGCTTGAGATAGTTTTGCTGTGAGGACATCTTTGTTTAAAAGATCTTGATCCTTCAGCTCCTTCATGAACTGTGCAAGCGGTGTATAGAGAGACCAATCAAATGATCCGTTTTCAAGGTCTTTTCCGTATCGGTGGTTTGGACTGGTGATCAATAAAGGTGTGGCGAGTTCATCAAAGACTTGGGCGATATTTGAGTTGTCTCCTCCTGGTATCCAGAGCGGCACAACCTCTCCTTTGCTCTTTTCCTTCACTGTCAGCAAAGCGGATTTTAGCTCATCAAGTGTTCTAGGGATTTCAATGTCATAGTCCTTTAATAGATTGGCATTAAAGCTAAGCCCGTCTTTTGCTTGATTCAGCGGATACGCGTATACTTTGCCATCTTGGTCCTTTAAAATTTGATCGAGTGAAGGATCAAGCTGTTTCACCCAATCCATTTCTTTTAAATCAGCCACATACTCGCTGTAGCGCAGTTTTGCCCAGCCATGTGTGTCAAACAGATCCGGCATATCGTTTGCCCCCATTTTGACGCGGATCGTATCTTCATAGCTGTTGCCTGGGAAGTTGGCATCGATTCGAAGATGTGGATGCTCTTTTTCAAACTCACGAATCACTTCTTCAAACGCTTTTCTTTCCCCGCTGTTGCTCATCGTCGAAAAGAGAGTTAGGGTGACCTTTCCGTTTGCTTCGGACGTTCCGCTATTGCTACAAGCAGACAAAAGAATGGTCAAGATAAAGGCCGCAGTGAGTAGCATGATTTTTTTATTCATGGTTTCCTCCTTTTAATCACTGAAAATTCAGACGATAATCGGTAGAATTCATGCAGTTGCGGAAACAAAAGAAGTCCATTATACTGGAATTCTATTCTTTTCAAAGAGATAAGAGAGCATACCGGTAGGCTGCCTTGTTCTTCGCATGATCTGGCCATCATGCGAAGCAGCTTGCTTTCTGCTTTTTTGTCTCTTTTTTGTTTGCTGAAATCTCGGGTTCACCCCCTTTCATGGATGAGACATGTGCTGCCTCTTTCGATGAGTTTTGTTGGCACGACGACTTTTAGAGGAAGCTTTCTGCCGTTTATTCTCTCAAGCAAAAGCTTCAGACCGACTTCCCCCATTTCTTCTGTATATACTTTGACGGTTGTAAGCGGCGGGCTTGAAAATGAAGCCGCTTCAATGTCATTAAACCCAACAATGGATACATCGAAAGGAACACGCAGACCGGCTTCGTTGAGCGCTCGCATTGCACCGATCGCCATTGAATCACTTCCGATAAAAAAGGCTTGTGGCAGGTTTCCTTTTTTAATGGCCTTCTGCATGAGCGTATAGCCTTCTTGCATGGAGTATTCTCCAATATGGATGTCATCCAGATGAAGACTACCTGCCTCTTGCATTCTTTTCATAAACGTCGTTTGTCTTTCGTCCTCAATCACAGCATTACCTTCGAAATAATGCTCTCGCTCCTTTCCGCCAATATAGCCTATATGTGTATAGCCAAGCGATTGCAGATGGCGAATCGCTCGATCTGCCGCTCTGACAAAATCGACATGTACACAATCATACAAATCCTCATCCGCATAATGATTAATAAAAACAATGTGTTCCATTCGATTTGTCATTTTTTCCACCGTATCAGGGCTAATTCGTCCAATGACGATCAAACCGTCAATATCCTTTAGCATCGCCCCTTTATCCATGCTTCTCAGGCGAAAGGTATGGAGGGTGGAGAGCCCTTGTTTGGCATATTCTTTTTCAATTCCTTTTCGAATCGATGAAAAAAAGGGGTCATTTAATTCTTCGTCAATGGATTGAGCGACAACGATACCGATGACTGGGGATTCAGATGGGCTTTTTTCCTCTGCTTGATCGGCTTTTCTTGCTCTCACTGGGGTATAGTTTAACTTCTTTGCAATGTCGAGGATGTTTTGTCTTGTTACGTGAGAAACGGCAAGGGTTTGATCGCCATTTAACACACGGGATACAGTGGATACGGACACTTTTGCATCATGAGCAATATCTTTGAGTGTGGTCATAGCAAACTCCTCTTGGTTTTTGACTAAATATTTACTAAAGATATTTGAAGGATAACATGTTGATAAAGCGCTTTCAAGTGTGAATTTGTGATTTTTTATTTTGTTTTTGAGTATGTTTTGGTTAGATGTGAGGTTTTAGTAAAGTTGCGTAAAAAAGAGGATGGATTTCATCCTCTTTTACTAACGTGATTCAATTGAGGCCGTTTCTTTTGTAAATAATTGCTTCATTGTCTCCCAAGCCGTGTCGAGTTGTTTGTGAAGTCCAAATAAACCTGAGGTACCGATAATATAGATCTCATTTCCAGCCTCAGCAAGCAGCCGGAACGTGCTCTCATTACAAGAGCCGTCTACTTCAATTGAAAACGAGTAGCCTCCCTTCTCTTTTACATCTTTCACCTGTTTCATTTTCTGAAGCATTTCTTTAATAAAAGGCTGCCCTGCAAAGCCTGGATCAATCGTCATGATCGTCACTCGGTCTATTAAATGTAGATAGGTATCTAACACTGCAATTGGTGTGGCGGGATTTAAGACAAAGCCAACCTCGCAGTCTCTTTGATGGATATGCCGAATGATTCTAAAAACGTCTCTTTGCACGACCTCTGGGTGTAAGCAGATCATGCTTGCGCCTGCATCAATGCAGGCATCGATTAAAAATTCTTGGGGGTATTCTGCCATAAGATGCACATCAATTGGTCTATCTGTCAGTTTTCGAAGCTGTTCTATGAAAAAGGGTGATAAGGTGATATTTTTCACGTAATGACCATCCATGACGTCGACATGATATCGATCTGCTCTCGTGTTGAGAATATGAATTTGTTCGCGGAAGTGCGTTAAATCCATGCACATCAGCGAAGGTGAAAAAATGGCTGTCATTCTCAGAATCCTCCTTTTTACAGTTGAAATAAAAGCTTGATCAATCCAATCAAGATTCCGATGATACCAAAGTCTGTATCTCCAAAAGTTGTCCCTTCAAAACCAAGGGTTCCTAACACAGGTAATAAACAAGCAGGTAAAAAAGAAAGAAGCAATCCATTTGCAAATGCCCCAGCGACAGCCCCTCTCACGCCTCCTGTTGCATTGCCATACACTCCTGCTGTAGCGCCGCAAAAAAAGTGCGGGACTAGACCAGGAACAATGACAGTTAAACCAAACAAAGGTAAAAGAAAAATGGATACAATGCCTCCTGCAAAGCTGCATAAAAAACCGATAATGACTGCATTTGGAGCAAATGGAAAAACGGTTGGTGCGTCAAGTGCCGGTTTTGCCCCTTTCACAAAACGATCGGCAATCCCTTTGAAAGCAGGCACGATTTCACCGATTGCCATCCGAACCCCGGCTAAAATAATGTACACACCAGCAGCAAAGGTTATCGCCTGGATGAGAATGAAGACGGCGAAGTTCGTGCCCCCACTCATTTGTTCTATAAAGGAAATCCCAGCAAACGGTGCAATCGCAAAGAAGAGCAAAGCCATCGTGATTGAAATGGCCACAGATGTATCTCGTAGAAAGCCGAGTGATTTAGGCACTTGAATGGTTTCTGTTGATCTCTCTGGACGACCGATCCATTTTCCGATCATTCCCGCTGTAAAATAACCGAAGGTACTGAAGTGTCCAAGCGCAAGATCATCGCTTCCAGTGACTTTCCTTGTGAATGGCTGAAGAATAGCGGGTGCAATGACCATAGCGGTCCCTAATATAATTGAACCGATAGTGACAAGAAGCGCTCCTTGCATTCCTGCTGTCGAAAGAACGACTGCGAGCATTGCAGCCATATACAAGGTATGGTGTCCTGTTAAAAAGACGTATTTAAAGGGGGTGAATTTTGCCAATAATAAATTGACCAGCATGCCAAAAATCATAATGAGAGCCGTCTGTGTCCCGAATTCCTTTTGAGCAATGGCTGCCATGGCATCTGTATTTGGGACAACCCCTTGAATGTGAAACGCTGCTTCAAACATTTTTCGAAAAACGCCAAGTGAATCAGACACGACTGTGGCGCCCGCTCCTAATATTAAAAAACCCATCGTTGTTTTTAAGGTGCCTGATACTGTATCGGCAGCTGATTTTTTCTGCAAAAGTAAACCAGCTAGTGCAAACAAACCGATGAGAATGGCTGGTGTGCCCAATATATCGTTCATGATCAGTTCTATCATGATGTGAATCCCCCTTTTTCGTGGCTTAAATGTGTTTACGAAGGACGTCTTTAATGGCTTCCTGGTCTAACAAGTTATTTAATCCAGCGACTTTTCTTGTGCCGTCATCCAGCTGATCGATAATGTCTGTTGCTCCGATATATAGATCAGCCAGTTCATTTTTACTTGTGCTGAGATCGGTATGGTCCACTTCAGCTACAAGTCCTAACTCTTCTAATGCTTTTTTGACATTCATTTCTACGATAAAGCTGCTTCCTAATCCGTTTCCGCACACAACAAGAATTTTTTTCATTCTCTTTTTCCTCCTTTATCGTTGTGAAAATTGATCAACTAGTTTTTGTACCGATGCTAATTCCTTTGCTTCAACCAGTTGTTTCCTCCGTTTTTCATCACTTAACAGCATGGTCAGCTGTTTGAGCGCTTTCAGGTGAGTGATACTGTCAATGGCTGCTAGCACAATGATGAGACGAACCTGTTTTTTTTCATCCTTAGAGAAAAAAACGGGCCGTTCGAATGACATGAGTGACATGCTTAATTCGTTCACGCCGTCCTCTGGTCTAGCATGCGGAATGGCTACTTGTGGCGCGATCACAATATAAGGTCCATTTTGATGAACGGACTGAATCATGGCCTCCACATAACCTTTCTGAATGGCATTTTGATCGAGTAAAGGCTGCGCTGCTTTTGTGATGGCCTCTTGCCATGTTTCTGCTGTTTGTTGGAGATGAATGGTTTTTTCTGTTAATAAATCGTTTAACACTGGTTTCCACCCTTTCTGATGGGATACATATGCGGGATGCAGTAGCGCTTTAAGATCACGAAGCAGTGCATTTTCATTTTGTACGATGGTATGTTGTTGAATGATGTTGAATAAAGCGTTCACATTTTTCTCATCAAACCTAGTTTCTGCACCTTCTCCATATTGAAGTAAGGTTTTTTTCTCATAGGCAGTAAGGATGGGATGAACGAGATGAACTGGCTTTCCTTTAAACGAAATAGGTGTTGTTGACACAACAAAGTCGACATCAATCGATGACAGTTGTTCATATGAGCGCTTTGATAATAGATCACGTACATCGATATAACCGATTAATTCGATAAGCTGTGTTTTCAGCATATGACTTGTGCCAATTCCTTCGCCGCAAACAATGTATACAGAACGCCGCACAATTGGCGAAATCCCTTCTCTTCTCATCCAACCACCAAAATGCATCGCCACGTAAGCAATTTCATGATCACTTATCTTGGAGCAGGTCGCCTTTTCTAAATGGCATACGACCTTTTGAGTGATGTCAAACACCTCTGGCTGTGTTTTTTTAATAGATTCTGTTAATTCATTGTTGATATCGATGTGATAGATGAGTCTGTAATAGGCAGGAATGAGATGCATGGTTAAGTTTTGCTCCAAGGCTTCGTACTCTTGAAAGGAGATACATGCATATCGCTGAAAATTAACAATCATTTGTCTGGCAATGGTGCGAATGAGATGCTCTTCTGGCTTTTGACTTGATGGAAGCTTTTGTTTCTTGGCGCTGAGCCATAGAGTGCTAAGAAAATAGATTTCATCATCATGAACTTGAAGGCCAGTTTCTTTTTGAATTCGTGCCATGAAACGAATAGCCTCCAAGCATTCATCTGTTTCCTGCAATGTACGCTTTTCTTCGTTTGAAAGGTGTACAGCACGTCCTAGCTTCATCCGCTTAAAGTAGAAAAAGAGATCCAAAGAGAGCTGATCCAGCATGTCATCTGCAAACTCGAGCTTAAGCTCTTGTTCTGACTGCTCGAGGAGATGCTTTAACCGCTTATATGAAATTGGCCCCTTTAACCAAAAAGATGGAAACGCTTTTTCGTTTTTTATCATGGTGCGAATGGAATGAATATAAGGTTTCAGCGCCAATCGAATCATTCTTTCTTTTCCTGAAATCAAATAGCCGCAGGCTGCCTGATAGTGAAGCGTGAGCTGCTGCTTTGAAAGTGCTTCTTTTAGCTGTTTCATATCTTCAAGCAATGTATTTCGGCTCACTTTGGTCAGCTTCATAAAATCATCAATTTTTAGACGTTTCTCACTGCATGCAATGGATAAGAGCAGGATCGCCCTTCTTTCCTTTACACATGGTTCATAATCAGAACCAACGAGAATGGTGTTCGCTTTTTGAATAATGACTTTTTTTTCATGTGTGAGTAAGTAGTAGCCAAGTTGATCTTTTCGCTGAACGCCACTAAGCTCATGAGTTTTCAGCCAGCTATTCATTCGTTTGATTTCAGAGTAGACGGTTCGAGTAGAGACATTCAGTCGGTTCTGTAAATCTTCAATTGATAAATAAGATGTCGTGTGAATCAGCATCGATAATAAAGTCGTACCCCTTTTGGTTAAGTGCAGTTCGAATTCCTCCCTTCTTCCCTTTGGTTATAAGTCTAATCAACTCCCCTGCGTCAAAGAAGCCCAAATGTTTTCAGCAAATGCTGTGCAGGTTTTTGGGTGCTCTTTTGCTATAAGAAAAAGCACACCCGTATGAGTATGCTTTCAGACTTGTAATGTTTATTTTAGTCCTTTGTCTTTTTTTCGTGATAGAAACAAACCCTTCGTAATGAGGTCATGAATGTCCTTAAAATCGTTTCACATGCCTTTTTTGACCCTTCACAATGCTTTTGGCATTCTTATTCACACAATATGTACTGATGATCCACGCTGAAAAAGGTTCCCTTTTTGTCGGCTTTTTCTCGGTTTAAAGCCCAATAAACGCAAAAACCTTGAAAGGCATAAAGTCAATCAAGGTTTTTCTACTTTCTATAATCTTTTATTTTTCCTATACGTGACGCTTAAAATTATTTCTTGTTTAAACTAAAACCGAAATCCAAATAGTTTTCATAAGAAATGCAAATACACCAATCACCTTCTAATGGTACAAAGTAGTGATGCTGTGGGATATCTAAAAAATAGACTAGTAACTCTTCTATATGCTTTAATTCAAACTGGTACCCAAACTCTGTAAGATTATCCCCTATGTAAATTACTTGTAAGTTATTAGCTAAATATTTTTCTTTTAATTCAGTTATAAATAGAAGAGCATCAGGAAGTAAAGATTCATTATTTGAGTTCTTACTATGATGGTTATTAGTTTGTAACCAATCTATTTTCGACCCATCAAATTCAAATTTTTGTTCTATTAAATCTAAATAAATTTCTGGATTTTTATTTACTTTGACACAATTAAGAAGGTCTTTTAATTCCAAATCCTTTATTAGATCTTCATCATAAGTATTCAATAAAATTAACCCCTTTATCTAAAATGTTTTTGTATTTTTTTAACTGTTTTTTCGGATGCATCAAATTGAAAATGCGGTCCCTTTTCTTTCCCAGCCCAAACGTTAATATGAGCACCACTTCTACTATCATGTTCGATTCGGAAACCTACTTTACCGTCCTCAGTTTGTCTACCTATAGGTTTATTTCTAGTATATCCAAATTTTCCAAAGGTTTGTTTTTCAGATTTGAAGCCTCTTTCCTCCAACCAAACCAATGCTTCATTTCGAGATTGCTCATATGACTTGTTTTTATTTGTAGCCTTAACCCCTATTTTACCGTGAATCCCTTTCGCCCCAAACGGCAAAAGCATTCCCAGAGCCGCATTCATACTCGCTTCCTGCTGTTCTTTTGAGATCTTATTCCCAAACATATCACGCCCTGTAATCGCTTCGCTGAAGCCGTTGGTGGCGGTAAGACCATATAAGCCTTTTTGAGATGTTTTTAAGGCGTCAAAGGATTTTTGCGATGTCTTGTAAATATCGACTGCTCTGACTGCGGCTGATGTGGCTTGAGTTGTTTTATAGACGGCTTTACCACCTTTGAAAATACGACCTGCCCATCCGACGATTGGGATATAACCTGCTGCTGCCATACCGCCTGCTGCGACGCGCTGTCCTGCGGTGAGCTCTTCACCTGTGATCGGGTCAACACCTGTAGCGGCGCGTTTTGCATCGTTCACGCCAGTTAATTCATTGACGATATTCCCACCATAATCAAGTGCTTTTTCATACCAAGGACGGTTGGCGAGTGCTTCTTGTTCCTTTGCGATCTCGCGGGCTTCCTGTTGTTCTTTTTTAATGTTGAGATATTCGGAAGTTTGCTTCTCAATATCGCTTTTTGCCTTGTAGATTTCACTATTTTGATACGCTTTCTTGTCAAAATTCATAGGCGAAATGGCTTTTCCGTCATTTGTGGCATTCATCATTTCCGTATACAATGCCATTGTAGCTTGCTGCTCCGTCTCTGACAAAGCATATTCATCTTTTAAATTTTGATCAAGCTCTCTTAGGTCTTTCACTGTCTTTTTTCGCTCGTCTTCCGCATCTGTAATTTTTTCATCAAAGGTTTGACTATCAAATACTTCTAGAGAAATGAGGTCGTCGATGTCTTGAAAAATCGTTTTAAGCGCCTTTTTTTGATCCTTCACAATGCTTTTGGCATTTTTGATGCCCATATGTACAGCGTTGTCTAAAAAGTGTTCTTCTACGAAGGTTTCGCCGCCAAAACTCGTATCATCAAGTGTCCCAGAAACACCTTCATGAAAGGCTTTTTGCTTATCAATGAAGCTGATAAACATATCTACATTTCCAGCCAGTTCTTTATAAAAGCTTTTAATGTTATCGGCACCTTTTCCAGTGAAGTCGTCACCAAGGTTAGAAACACCTTGTAATGCTTTTTTTAAATCTACCATTTGTTCACGGAGTTCCTGGTAGTGTTTTGCCCTTGCATCCATGGCACTTGTTAGTGCTTTTGCATCAAGTATCTTCCCCAGAAGAATTCACTCCTTCCTATTCATTGACAAGGTCAATTTTACCAACACAAAGTTTGTCATTAAATAGGAATAAAGATACAAAAAAGTACTTAATATGTAATGAACCGTGTTTTATTAGAACGCTTTAGCTCCGCTATCGTCAGTAATCATTAAGACGCGATTTTTAAACCATCCTTTAATTAAAATCATTTGAGATGTTCCATTGTAAACAAGGTTATAGAGCACTTCCATGGTAAGAAGAGGCCACTAATTGAGCCAATTATAATCTTCGCTACCTTATTTGAACAACTTATAGAAAAGCACACCCGCAACAGTGTGCTTTCTTACGATTTAGACTTAAGCAATTGCAACTCTTGATCCATAATATCTGCTGCTTCGGTAATAAATTGAATAATTAAGTCTAATTCTTCTCGTTTGTATTCGTTTGTGAGCAGTTTTGTTGATGCTGATAAGGATCGAAAGAGTTCTTTTACCTGTGATTTCCCTGCTGTTAATGGAACGATGATGACTCTTCGTTTGTCTTTTGGGTCCTTTTCTCTTTTGGCGTAGCCCGCTTTTTCAAGGCGGTCAATCAGAGCTGTGACCGCACCTGAGCTAAGACCTGTTTTTTCACTTAATTCTCCTGCTGTGAGAGGACCGAGTTCGTTTAATAAATCGGCTGATTTGAGGTCTGTTGGGAAAAGGCCAAGCGATTGTGCGGCCGCTTGGTGGAATAAAACCGTTCGTGTGGCGAGGCGCCTCATTGTATGGATGATCAGGTCTGCTCTGTCTTCTGCGTCGTTCTTTATTGACAACTTGTTCTCCTCCCTTTAAAATCAATTTATCTTGATCATCAAGATAAATGTTCTCTTACTTTATATTTAAGTTGATCATAGCAAAAATAAGGAGAGAACGTAAGCAGGAGGTAAATGAAATGAATCATGTGGATAAAGGCAAGGCATCCACTCGCTTAGTTGTCATCGGTTTGCTGTTAGGAATTTTTATGGCGGCGATGGACAATACCATTGTTGCAACAGCAATGGGAAGCATCGTAGCAGATTTGGGCAGTTTTGATAAATTTGCTTGGGTGACGGCTTCTTATATGGTGGCAGTAATGGCTGGAATGCCGATTTACGGAAAGCTTTCTGATATGTATGGTCGAAAGCGTTTTTTTCTGTTTGGACTTATTTTCTTTTTAATTGGATCTGCGCTTTGCGGTATCGCACAAACGATGGATCAGCTCATTATTTACCGAGCCATTCAAGGGCTTGGAGGCGGTGCCCTTCTTCCGATCGCGTTTACGATCATCTTTGATATCTTCCCGCCTGAAAAACGCGGGAAAATGTCCGGTATGTTTGGTGCAGTGTTTGGTTTATCGAGTGTACTAGGACCACTATTAGGAGCTATTATCACAGATTCAATCGGCTGGCATTGGGTTTTCTATATTAACGTGCCAATTGGTATTGTTAGTGTGTTCTTGATCGCCAGATACTATCATGAATCCCTAGAACATCGCAAGCAGAAAATTGACTGGTCAGGTGCTATTACACTTGTCGTGGCGGTTGTCAGCTTGATGTTCGCTCTTGAGCTTGGCGGTAAATCCTATGCATGGGATTCAGTGCAAATCCTCACACTTTTTGCCGTGTTTGTTGTGTTTGGTACCATCTTCTTTATTGTTGAGCGTAAAGCGGAGGAACCGATTATTTCATTTTGGATGTTTAAAAATCGTTTATTTGCGACATCTCAAATTTTGGCGTTTTTATATGGCGGAACATTTATTATTCTTGCCGTCTTCATTCCTATTTTCGTCCAGGCGGTGTACGGTGAATCAGCGACAAGTGCAGGATTCATTTTAACACCGATGATGATAGGGTCTGTCATTGGCAGTATGATTGGCGGAACGATGCAGACGAAAGTGCCTTTCAGACGTCTTATGGCGATCTCTGTCATTTCATTTTTCGCGGGGATGCTGCTGCTTGCCAATATGTCACCAGATACAGCTAGACTGTGGCTCACAATCTTTATGATGATATCAGGTTTTGGCGTCGGCTTCAGCTTCTCCCTTCTGCCGTCAGCTTCAATGAATGATCTTGCCCCTCGTTACCGAGGCAGTGCAAACTCGACCAATTCATTTATGAGATCACTTGGAATGACACTTGGTGTCACGATTTTTGGGACGATTCAAACCAATGTCCTATCGAATCGCTTAGCAGATGCCTTTAGCGGAATGAAAGGAGCCCCTTCTCAAATAGGCGATCCACAGGCCATTTTCCAAGAAGGTGCCCGTTCACAAATTCCGCCTGATATTTTAAATAAAGTCATCGATGCGATGTCACAAAGTATCACGTACGTATTTTTGATTGCGTTATTTCCTATTGCCCTTGCAGCGATTACGGTCCTGTTTATGGGAAATGCACGGGTACGCACATCAAATGAAATGAAAGAAAGCGAATAATGTGAAAAAGCAGAGCTTAAGCGGCTCTGCTTTTTTGTTTCACTGATATAGAGGATGGGCTTTGCCCTCACTGCCAACGATCCGTATTTTCGATGTGACCATATCTTTTGCTGCTTGTTTAGCTTTTTGTAAATACATACGTGGATCTAAGCTTTCCGGTTCGTTTGAGAAATGATCACGGATGGCTTCAGAGTACGCATTTTTTAATTCAGTTGAGACATTGACCTTTGCCATACCAAGTGCCACACATCGTCTGACGTCTTCATCTGGTACAGCGGAACCGCCGTGCAGTACAAGGGGAACATCGACCAGTGATGCAATTTGTTCAATGCGGTCAAAATCAATATCCGGAACCCCTTTATAAATGCCATGTGCGGTACCAATTGCAGGTGCTAAAGTTGGTACCCCAGTTTCTTCTACAAATTGACGGCATTCTGATGGAATGGCTTTTTCAGCATCCTTTTCATCGACGACGATATCATCTTCGACGCCGCCTACCTTGCCTAATTCTGCTTCAACGTTCACCCCTACTTTTAATGCGAGGTCCACCACTTCTTTTGTGCGGCGAACATTTTCTTCATATGAATGCATCGATGCATCGATCATGACGGATGTATATCCCGCCCTGATACAGGTGAGAATCACATCAAAATCCGTACAGTGATCGAGGTGCAGACCGATTGGGATTTGATATTGATCAGCCGCCGCTTTGACTGTATCTGCAATCGCTTTTGCTCCAAGAGATTGAACGGTTCCAACCGTTGTTTGCAAAATGACAGGTGACTTTAATTCTGCGGCCGTTTCGAGCACCCAATAAATGCTGTCAAAGGAATGTACATTGAATGCAACGATTCCGTATTTTTCTTTTTTCGCAGTCTCAAGCATTGGTGTTGTGGATAGTAAAGGCATGATCAAACATCCTCTCTCGTTAAAATATCTGTTTCTAATACAGTTAGCATCTCTTCATTTGTTCTTGTTTCCAGTAGCTTTTGTCGTTTCGCTTCATCCATTAATCCTCGTGAAAGGGCAGAAAGAGCCTTTAGATGAGTGGTCCCTGCTTCACTTTTGGGGATCAGTAAGGATAAGAAGAAAAAGCATGGCTTCCCATCAAAAGCGTCCCATTCAATGCCTGTTTCCGTGCGGACGATCACGAGTGCTGGTTTTGTGATGGCGTCTGTTTGTGTATGCGGAATCGCAAATCCATCTTGAAATCCAGTTGTGCTCAGTGCTTCTCTTTCCGCTAAGCCTTTTTTAACATCCTCTGGTGATGTACAAATACCTGCTTTGTAGGCAATATCAGCAATGGCTGCGAAAACGCCAGCCTGTGACGACGCGGTTTCATGAAGATTCATATAAATATGTTCCATCATTTCTCTTCCTCCCTATTAAACTGCGGGTTTGTCTATTTTTTTACGATAAAGTCCGTATAGAATGGCACCTACAAGTGATCCGATCAGTATGGATAGTACCCACTGGAATGCGCCTGTGACGACTGGAAGGACAAGGAACCCGCCATGCGGAGCTGGAACCTGTACGCCAAAGAGATACGTCAATATAGCAGAGATGGCGGAGCCAAACATGATAATTGGCAGGACAACGATCGGGTTCTTTGCCGCAAATGGGATGGCCCCTTCTGTTATATGTGTCGCTCCTAGAATATAGTTGATGGCCCCTGCATTTCGTTCCTGCGGTGTGAAATGTTTTCGGAAAATCGTTGTGGCAATCGCAATGATAAGCGGTGGTGTGATACATGCTGCTGACACACCTGCCATGAAGTAAAGGTTACCTTCTGCAAGTAAAGCCGTTCCTGTGACATAGGCTGCTTTGTTAAAAGGTCCTCCCATATCAAATCCACACATCGCTCCAACAATTAAACCTAAGAGCAGCGGATTCGTGGATTGAACAGCTGAGAGAAAATCCATTAATGAATTATTTAGCCCTGTGATTGGAACTAATAGTGGTGTCATCACAGCCCCAATTAAGAAAATACCGATGACAGGATAGATGAAGATTGATTTTAATCCGTCAAGTGATGCAGGTAATTTTTGAAGCAGGAATTGAAGGAGTACGATGATATACCCTGCTGCAAAACCTGCGATAATACCACCTAAGAATCCAGCGCCTCCATCGTTTGCAAGCAGGCCGCCGATAAATCCGACAACCATCCCTGGGCGTCTGGCGATTGAATCAGCGATAAATGCTGCTAAAATAGGCACCATTAAGCTAAAGCTGAGTCCACCAATGCTTTTCAAATAGGCTGCAAACGGATGATACGTTTCATGCTTAGGATCAGCTGAGTAAATACCGAATAGAAAAGATAAAGCAATTAAGACCCCGCCTCCAACAACAAATGGAAGCATGTGTGATACACCGTTCATTAAATGTTTGTAGATGGTGTGTATCCACTTATTCGCCGACTTATGTTGAGCTGGTGAAGAAGAAGCAGATGTTTTTTCTGTTCCAGAAGCTCTTCCTTTCACTTGATGAACGGGTGCTTCTCCATTGATAATGCCCTGGATCAGTTCATTTGGCGTGCGGATACCCTTCGCTACAGGGACTTCAATCAGTGGTTTGCCGTGAAAACGATCTGTATTCACATCTTTGTCAGCTGCGACAATGACCCCATCGGCCTCCAGAATGTCTTGATCGGTTAAAGCGTTTTCAATTCCTACTTGACCGTGCGTTTCAACTTTGATGTCGACCCCTAGTTGCTCAGCAGCTATTTTTAATGCTTCAGCTGCCATAAATGTGTGTGCAATGCCTGTTGGACAGCCAGTTGCAGCGACAATTTTTTTGCGGCTCATGTCTATTCCCCCTTATATCTTGTCAATGTGTACTTGATCAATTAATGAATGAATGTCATGTAAATCACTTAAGCCTTTAGAAAATGCAGTAGATGCCCCTGTTGCAATGCCGTAACGTAAGCACTCTTCAGGTGAATGACCCTCAAGCTGTTTACTAAGAAAGGCTGCGAGCATCGCATCTCCAGAGCAAGCTGTATTTACTACAGTGCCTGTCGGTGCGTTTCCTTTTAAGACGGCGTCTTTTGTAATGAACAAAGCCCCTTCTCCCCCGCGGGAAATAAGCACTTGCTCTGCACCCATCTCAATGAGCTTTTCTCCTGATTGAATGAGTTCTTTTTCTGACATAGGCTGTGTTTTGCCGAAAAAAGCAGCGATTTCTTCTTCATTCGGTTTTAATAAATACGGCTTGTATTGAAGCGTCTCAAGAACTGCTGCGGAGCTTGTGTCTAAAATAAACTTGACGTTGTGCTGATGACAAATAGCTGCTACTTCTGAAAAAATGCTGGCTGGTACGCCCTTTGGCAGGCTGCCTGACATGATCAGGATGTCCCCCTGCGGAATGGCCGCTATTTTTTCACGAAAGGCGTGAAGTGCTTTTTCTTCAATCGCAGGTCCCTGGTTCACGAGCTTGTATTCTTCTGTCGTATTAATAAAAACATTAATGCGTGTAATTCCTTCAACTGAGATAAAATCGGTTTGAATGGAAAGGTCCTTTAAGGATTGTTCAATATAAGAGCCTGAAAACCCAGCAATAAATCCTAATGCAGTGCTGGTGAATCCATATTTCTTTAGCATAATGGAGACATTGACTCCCTTGCCGTTCGGCTGATAATCTTCATCTTCCGTGCGGTTGACTGCATTTGCCTTCATTTCTTTTAATGCAATATATAGGTCAATAGCAGGATTTAAGGTGCAGGTATAAATCAATTGGTTTCACCTTCTTTCTTTTCTCTAAAGAAAGTATCTCATACGCAGGAGTGAAAATGTTTTCAGATTGTGTAAAGGTTTTCATGATAAAAAGCCTTCTAGATCAAAGTCTCGAAGGCTTCTTTATCGGTTATTTCATTCGAATCACGTAGGCATCTAGTAAAATGCGGGCAATGACATGAAGAGACAGGCGCGATCTGACCTCATAATCTGGGAAGAAAGATTGTTCGCCTTTATATCCGACTAGAGTCATATCTGATATTTTACTTAATGTAGAATCTATTCTTGTGGTGACGGTAATGGTCGTGACTTGCTTCATGCTAAGGTTTTGACAAGCTTCAACGAGCTCTGCTGTTTCGCCATTTAATGAAACAAAGATCGCAAGTTCGTTTTTACCGATGTCTCTCGATTTCAGCCGAATGATATTCGGATCGTCATGTACTTCGCATGTTTTTCCGATGAGCTGTAATTTGATGGTCATTTCTTTGGCAATCATCTCTGAGAAGCCTCTGCCGAAAATATAAATTTTGTCCGCATTATGTATTTTTTGAACGGCATCTTCAATTTGCCCAATACTTTGCAGCTGGATCGTCTTTAAAACCTCTTCTTCATTTTTCCGAATCGCTAGTTTAATGTCTTCATCAATGTTTTTGAGCTGATCACTTGCATCGGTCATTTTCTTTTCTTGTTTCAATCGATATTTAAAGGATGTATAGCCGTTGTAGCCGATTTTTTTCATCAGCCTGACAATTGTGGCTGTCGACACATTGGCTCTTTCACTTAATGTGACGATGGATAAGGTGGAGATATCCTCTAAATGCTGGTGAATATAGTTGAGTAAATAACGTTCTGTTTCACTTAACGTTTGATACACTTCGGTTGGAATGTTAAATAGTGGTTCATTCAATTTGATTCCCCCTTACTCATTTCATACTATAATTAAATGCCCAATAAAAACAAGTTGATTCTTTTGTCATGTATTTTGTTAAAAAGCCAAAATGAGTGAAATTTCATTTTTGACATACACTAAGGAAAAGTTGTGTCTGTGTGAAAGGAGCTGATCATGATGCTTCATCTTTTGTTTTATCTCATCCTTCTTTATGTCGTCTATGTATTTTTGACCGCATTTGTTTTGTTTTATTTACCGATACGAAAAACATGCAAAGAACATTGCATTTATAAAGCCTCTTCTATTTCAGGAGACGATCAGGGGACAAATCAAGTGATGCTTCTTGACGACGGGTTTGAATCTGGTCAGGTGAGGATTCAAATGATTCGTGAGGCAAAGAAGATGATCCGTCTCAGTTACTATTCCATTCAAAAGGGAAAAACAGCCGAATGGATACTAGGTGCTTTAATTGAAGCAGCTGATCGAGGTGTGAAAGTGCAGCTGTTGTTAGATGGCATCTGTCACAGTTTGCGCGGTCCGCTAAAGCATTTGCGCTATGCGGTAGCAAATCATCCGAACATGTCTATTCGTTTTTATGAGCCCTTTCGTTTGTTCAAGCCTTGGACGTGGCATAATCGGCTACACGATAAGCTGCTACTAGCAGATGGCCGAGTGGCTGTGATGGGCGGAAGAAATATC
This sequence comes from Bacillus sp. FSL K6-1145, assembly GCF_038003425.1. Classification (NCBI taxonomy): domain Bacteria; kingdom Bacillati; phylum Bacillota; class Bacilli; order Caryophanales; family Bacillaceae; genus Bacillus; species Bacillus sp. FSL K6-1145. The sequence continues at coordinate 1,815,029 of NZ_JBBOPC010000001.1, forward strand.
GGTGATAAATACTTTGCAGACCAGCCGCCGAAAGACTTTGCTTTTGACCGTGATGTGCTGCTCTATAACCCCAAAAAGGGAAAAGTATTAGATGAAATGGAGCAATATTTCGTTTATCTGTGGAATCATGATTTCACAAAAAGAACAAAAGCTGTGTTCTCTAAGCCAAAAGCGAAAAAAGGGTTAAAGCTAAGAAAACAGCTGCTCAGATCCTATCAAGAAGCCATGCGCACGAAAGAACCTTTTGTGATGTCCTCATTTGATTGGGCAGCAGATACCACTTCTGTGAAACAGATTGCCTTTTTCACAAATCCTGTGGAACGCTTTAATAAGCGACCACTTGTGCTGAAAAAACTGAACGATCTTGCGCACCGGGCAAAGCGTTCTGTGCTCATCCAGACGCCTTATGTCATCCCAACGCGCCCAATGAAAGCCGGACTCACTCCCTTACCTAGTGATATCCAGACGACCGTGGTGACGAATTCACTTACGGCGACGCCAAATCCATTAGCCTTTGCCGGGTATTTAAGCACAAAAAAGGAGCTGATGAAAACAGGCGTTCATTTGTATGAATATGAAGGCCCGTATTCCATTCATGCGAAATCAATGGTGATTGATGATTACCTGAGTATTATTGGGACATATAACTTAGATGCGAGGTCTAGTTTTTTAAACACGGAGTCGATTTTGGTCATTGACAGTGCCCCGTTTGCGTTATCACTTACGCAAGCAATTGAACGAAAAATCGCCTATAGTTATCTCGTTGCTAAAGATCGAACTGTCTACCAGACGAGCGCTTATGGACAGAAAAAAAAGCCTTTGATGAAAAGGCTCCTTTTAAATGGATTATCCGCAATAACAGTTTTATGGCGTCGATTGATATAAAGTAGGGCAGCTACTCTTGTGGCAGCCCTTTTTCTTGCGTTTGATCTTTTTCTGCAGACTCCAATTTGGTCAATTTAAACACCAAGATCCCTGCCACAATCACAATAACACCTAAAAGTTTTGTCAAAGAGAATTCTACTTTTTCTAAGCCAAGCCAGCCAAGCGAATCAAACAAAAGAGCGCAGCCAAGCTGTGACGTGAGGACAATCGAAATGCCATAAGTCGGTCCAAGCCGTTTGATACCTTGAACAAGACAAATGACCACTCCTACCCCAATAGCCCCGCTGATCCAGTACCACGCTTCCATATGTCTTAATCGAAACATGCCAGTTCCCTCTAGTAAGAGCCCCATCAGGAGTGAAGCAATAAAGCCCATTCCAAGAACGAGGGTGGTAGTTGACCAAGAGCCTGTCTGCTCATTGACCTTACTGTTAAAAATGGTTTGTAAGCTGACGAGTGCGCCAGCCGTGATGGCTAATACTATTCCTATGATCATATATAAATCCCTTCATTTCCTCTATTCATAAATGTTGTGCTCTGCTATTTCTAGGAGCCCTTTGCGGTCACAAATCGTAATCTTTCCTCTCTGCCTTTCTATCAGTCCTTTTTCACAGAATTGCTGAATGACTCGGTTAATATGACGGTAGCTTGTACCGATTAAGCTTGCCGCATCAGTGAGACGAAGGGCGCTCGCGCTGTTGTCATCTGTGACAACAGACAATAAGTAGCTTGCAAGCCTGACCTCCACAGGATATAACAGGTGGAAACTCAAATCGTTTGATTTTGTATAAAATTTGTTTGTGATCCCTTTTAGCAGAAAGGTTAGCATGCGCGGGTCATCCTTCGCATGGCGCATGAGCGCTTGATGAGAAACCCTTAACATATGTACTTCTGTGACTGCTTCGACTGTATTGACCATATCCGTCTGCTGAACGTATTCGATATCTCCAATCGCTTCAAGGGGATGTTTAAAGCTAAGAATAAAGGTTTTCCCTTCCTTTGTGGTCGTGAAAATCTTTAATTTTCCTTTCACTAACAAGTACAGGTACTCCCTCTTATCCCCTTTTGAACAAACGAGCTCCCCTTGCTCATAGCGCCACAAACTCACGTGTGATATGAGCTTTTGATGAAAGACACTTTCTAATTGATGTGCCTTCATATATGAGGCAAAAAGAGATTCATCATGAAGCTCCTCCATCTGATGCCCTCCTTTATAGTTTTAAAATGATCACCCCTGTGACCATCAATAAAATTCCTGCGTAATGAGGCCATTTCATTTTCTTTTTCTGAACACCAAACCATCCTTTTGCATCGATTGCAAAGGTAAAAGCAAGCTGTGCAATCAGTAATGCTGCGATAGTGAGTGTCACACCGATGATTTGAATCGCGGTGACTTCATTAAAAATAATAATCGCTGCAAATGTGCCGCCAATTAAATAAAGCGGCTGCACCTTTCGATATTCCCTGAAGTGTCCGTCTCGTACGACGAGTAAAATGACGAGCGAGATGATAAAGCCGGTCAGCTGCGTGATGGTGGCTGCCTGCCATGTGCCAATATCCTGGCTAATTCTTGCATTGGCTACGCCTTGTAGTGTAATACAAGCGCCTCCTAATAAAGCGAAAATAACACCTTTCATTCGTTCAAAAGCTCCTTCTTTTTTCAGTCTAGTTCCATTAAATGATACATGTCTGCCGGTTGAAAAGGACATATGTCCCACTTTGCGTATTATATCAGAAACTTTTTCTTTTGCAGTTTGTTCGTTTTAGATTTTTCACAGTGGGTACAGTTTTATATAAGCTGAAAACAGAATATTGAATGAATCATATACAAAAAGGAGTCATGTCAGAATGAGAAATCAAGAGAAACATTTTATTAACGGAGAATGGATTGCATCAACAGGAAACGAAACGACGGAGGTCATCAACCCTGCGACCGAGGAAGTCATTGGCACCATTAGCTTAGGAACAAAAGAAGATTTAGATAAGGCAGTGAAAGCAGCTCGTGCCGCCTTCCCTTCTTTCTCCAAAACATCTCGAAATGACCGAGTGAAGATGCTGGAAAACATTGTGCGCGGCTACGAAAAACGCAAAGATGAACTTGTAGAAGTGATGACACAAGAGCTCGGTGCACCGCTAAAAGTATCCGAAGAAGTTCATTACAAAATGGGCTATGAACATTTTTCTAAAGCAGCGGAAGCACTTAAATCTTATACATTTACAGAGGACCGCGGCGGACATACCATTATAAAAGAAGCGATTGGCGTCAGCGGATTGATTACACCGTGGAACTTCCCAACGAATCAGACATCTCTTAAAATCGCAGGTGCCATTGCGGCAGGCTCACCAGTTGTCTTAAAGCCAGCGGAAATTACACCATTTGCAGCGATGATTCTTGCAGAAATTATGGATGAAGCTGGTGTACCGAAAGGAGTCTTCAACTTAGTAAACGGAACGGGTGACGTGATTGGTGACGGCATTAGCTCACATCCTGATATTGACTTTGTTTCATTTACCGGATCAGGTGCCGTTGGCTCTAAAATTATGGAAAACGCGGCGGACAATGTGAAGAAAGTGGCTCTTGAGCTTGGCGGGAAATCCCCTCTTATCGTCTTAGATGATGCAGATGTGGATGTAGCAGCAGAAACCGCTGTTCATCATATTGCGATGAATACAGGTCAAGTGTGTTCTGCAGCTACGCGTGTGCTTATTCCAGAATCAATGAAAGACAAGTTTGAAAAAGCGCTGCTGAACGCCCTGCCGAAGTTTACAGTGGGTGATCCGAGAGAAGATCACGCTACAGGCCCGCTTGTATCTAAGAAGCAATGGGATACCGTGCAATCTTATATTGAAAAAGGAATCGAAGAAGGTGCTACCCTTCTTGCAGGGGGAACTGGAAAGCCGGACGGAATCCATAAAGGATATTTCGCCAAGCATACCATTTTCACCAATGTGAAAAATGATATGACCATTGCGCAAGAAGAAATCTTTGGACCAGTCATGAGTGTTATCACGTATCAGGACCTGGATCATGCCCTTGAGATCGCCAATGATACAGTGTATGGCCTTGCTGGGTATGTTGTTGGAAAAGATGATAAAACATTAAAATATGTCGCTGAACATATTCGTGCTGGCCAAATCACCATTAACAATGCCGAAACAGATTACTTTGCCCCATTTGGCGGCTTCAAGCAATCAGGTATCGGAAGAGAATGGGGAGACTTCGGCATCGAGGAATATTTAGAAGTGAAAGCTGTGATGGGGTTACCAACTGCATAAATCGAGAAGGGGGGAAAACTCTAGGGTTTTTCTCCCCTTTTTATTTAGTAAGAACCCATTTCGAATTTTAAGAACTGCTTACTACTCTCTTATTTATTCTTATCCATAATGATTTTGTATTTTTCGACGGTTGCTTTTGGAGGAAACGATTCTTGTAACTCATCAAACCAAATCTCAATCGTTTGCCCCTGTGACAGCTCTTTAGAATCTACTTTCGTTAAATCGATAATGATGAGATCATCTTTATACTTATCAATAAGTAGATGAGTATTCAACGAATCATCGCTTTTTAGAGGCGTTTTATTGTTTATAAGAAGTAAACTCGTCTCCTCTTTACATAGCAGTATGCCTTTTTTTGAAAAAGGTGCTGTTGTTTTATTCTGATTGTATGAATCCTTTATATTTCCCTTCGGAGAATTGCACGCTACTAATAAAATGAGAAAAATCAAGATGACAAGCCGAAAACATTTTATTTTTTTAAACTTTAGCTGTATCAAATTTCATTCACCCCTTTTCAATTCTTTGCATCGCTTCTTCATGCTAGCATTCTTAGAACAAAACGACCCATTTTTCTTAAGATGCTTTATACAGTTAAACTGATTCACCCTCAAGTTCATTTACCTTGTAAAGGTATTAGAAATCTTAATCATGACAATCAATATTATATATTTTACTTAATGGCAAACTTTCGGTAAAGTTCAAATTGAACCTATATATATAATTCCTATCGAATTAATCTATGTTTATATTCCTTGTGAGGTGGATATCGTTGCAACTTCATGTATTGAACAGTCCGTTTAGTCAGCAGCAGGCAGACTTGCTTAATCAGCTGCTTCCGACTTTAACAGATCAACAAAAAATTTGGCTTACCGGTTATTTATCAGCACAGGCAGCTCTAACCGGATCAGAAACAGCTACTCTAGCCCCTTCTCCTTCTGCCGCAGTACCTGCGCAGCCTGTCAGTAAAGATGTGACCGTCATTTATGGCTCACAAACAGGTAATTCCGAAGGATTAGCGAAAAAGACAGCGCAGCATCTTGAGGAGAAAGGTTTTCAAGTGACGCTCTCTTCTATGTCAGATTTTAAACCAAATAATCTGAAAAAAATACACAATTTACTGATGATCGTCAGCACACATGGCGAGGGAGATCCGCCTGATAATGCCCTTTCTTTCCATGAATATGTCCACGGTAGACGTGCGCCAAAGCTTGATCATTTAAGCTTTTCTGTTTTATCGCTAGGCGACAGCTCCTACGAATTCTTCTGTCAGACTGGAAAAGAATTTGATGAGCGCTTCAAAGAGCTTGGCGGAACGCGCCTGACAGATCGAGTGGATTGTGACCTTGATTATGATGAGCCGTTTTCGGAATGGCTTCAAGGGGTGACATCGTCACTTAGCGAAGGTGAAGCCGCAGCCTTCCCGCAAGAATCAGCAGGAGAGAGCAACCAAACAGCAGCTACTGAATACTCAAGAACGAATCCTTTTTATGCGGAAGTTCTTGAAAATATCAACCTAAATGGCCGCGGCTCTAACAAAGAGACCCGCCATTTGGAGCTTTCATTAGAAGGATCAGGACTTGTTTATGAACCGGGTGACAGCCTTGGAATTTATCCAACAAATGATCCTGCGCTTGTTGATGAACTGATCACGACATGTGGATGGAAATGGAATGCAGACGAAGCCGTAACTGTTCATAAAAACGGTGACACTCTTCCTTTAAAAGAAGCACTTACCTCACATTTTGAAATAACAGTATTAACAAAACCTCTTCTTCAAAAGTTGGCGGACTTGACGAAAAATGAAGCCCTCCATGCCCTTTTAGAAGAAGGAAATGAAGAAAAGTTAAAAGCGTATTTAGCAGGAAGAGATTTAGTCGATGCTGCGCGCGACTTCGGTCCTTTTGAAGGAACAGCCGCAGACTTTACTGCGATTTTAAGAAAAATTCCTGCCCGCCTTTATTCGATTGCAAGCAGCCTGAAAGCGAATGAAGAAGAAGTTCACTTGACGATCGGTGCTGTGAGATATGATGCGCACGGGAGAGAACGTCAAGGTGTCTGCTCCATTCTATGTGCAGAGCGCTTAGAACCAGGTGATACGCTGCCTGTTTATATTCAGCACAATCAAAACTTTAAGCTTCCTGAAAACCCTGATGCACCGATCATTATGGTGGGACCAGGCACAGGTATCGCCCCTTTCCGTTCGTTTATGCAGGAACGAGAAGAAATCGGTGCAAGCGGAAAGTCGTGGTTATTCTTCGGCGATCAGCACTTTGTGACGGACTTCTTATATCAAACCGAATGGCAAAAGTGGTTAAAAGATGGCGTCTTAACGAAAATGGATGTGGCTTTTTCAAGAGATTCAGAGGAAAAAGTATATGTTCAGCATCAAATGAAGAAGCAAAGTAAAGAATTATTCGAGTGGCTGGAGCAAGGTGCGTATGTATATGTTTGCGGAGATGAAAAGCATATGGCGCATGATGTGCATCGTACCCTTCTATCGATTATCCAAGAAGAAGGAGCGATGAGCAAAGAGAAAGCAGAAAGCTATCTAGCTAACTTGCAGCAGCAAAAACGCTATCAGCGCGACGTATATTAATGGACTTGATGCTTGAAAGAAAGGAGCTTTTACTTACATGGTGAAGACAGCATTAACAGCGCCGGATGGACCTCCGAGCGACGTAGAAGAAATCAAAGAAAAAAGTGATTATTTACGGGGTACGTTAAAAGAAGTAATGCTTGATCCGATTTCAGCGGGAATTCCTGATGATGACAACCGCCTGATGAAACATCACGGCAGTTATTTACAGGATGATCGGGACCTCAGAAATGAACGGCAGAAACAAAAACTTGAGCCTGCCTATCAATTTATGCTGCGTGTACGCCTGCCTGGTGGAATCGCCACATCTAAGCAGTGGCTAGTGATGGATGAGCTTGCTCACACATACGGAAACGGTACGTTAAAGCTGACTACTCGTGAAACCTTTCAGCTTCACGGTATTTTAAAATGGAATATGAAAAAAACCATTCAAGACATTCATTCTACTATGCTTGATACAATTGCTGCTTGCGGCGACGTGAACCGGAATGTCATGTGTACATCAAACCCCTATCAATCAGAAGTGCACCATGATGTTTACGAGCTGGCGAAAAAATTAAGTGATGACCTGCTTCCGCAAACAAGAGCGTATCACGAAATTTGGCTTGATGAGGAAAAGGTTGCGGCAACGCCAGATACAGAAGTTGAACCGATGTATGGCCCGCTTTATTTACCAAGGAAATTCAAAATTGGTGTGGCGGTCCCTCCTGCTAATGATATTGATGTCTTTTCGCAGGATTTAGGCTTCATTGCGATCATCGAAAATGAGCAATTAATCGGCTTTAATGTCGCAATTGGCGGCGGAATGGGTATGACTCATGGTGATACAGCGACCTATCCTCAGCTTGCAAAAGTAATTGGCTTTTGTACACCGGAACAAGTTGTAGAGATTGCGAAACAAGTGATTACTATTCAGCGTGACTACGGAAACCGTTCCGTGCGAAAAAATGCCCGCTTTAAATATACAGTGGACCGCCTTGGTCTTGAGAATGTAAAAGAAGAGCTGGAGCGCCGCCTCGGGTTTGCCCTTTTAGGCGCAAGAGATTATCACTTTGATCATAATGGGGACCGCTATGGCTGGGTAAAAGGCATCAATGGCAGATGGCATTATACGATGTTTGTAGAAGGCGGACGTATCACAGATTATGATGATTATCCGCTGATGACAGGCATTCGTGAAATCGCAAAAATTCATACGGGTGACTTCCGCTTAACAGCGAATCAAAATTTGATCATTGGAAATGTCACTTCTCATAAAAAGAAACAAATCGAGCAGCTCATACAGGAGTTCGGTTTATCAGCTGGTCAGCAGCACTCTGCACTCCGCCGCAGTTCAATGGCCTGTGTTTCTCTTCCAACATGCGGCTTAGCAATGGCAGAAGCAGAACGCTACCTCCCGCGCTTGATTGACAAAATTGAAGAGATTGTCGAAGAAAACGGCTTAAGTGATAAAGAAATCACGATTCGTATGACTGGTTGTCCAAATGGCTGTGCCCGTCATGCGCTAGGTGAAATTGGTTTTATCGGCAAATCACCTGGCAAATACAACATGTATCTTGGCGCTGCGTTTGATGGCAGCAGATTAAGTAAGCTGTACCGTGAAAATGTTGGTGAGGAAGAGATTTTAAACGAGCTTGGCTCTCTTCTCCCCCGCTATGCAAAAGAACGAGAAGACCGAGAACATTTCGGTGATTTTGTTGTTCGGGCAGGGATTGTCAAAGAAACAACAGATGGCACGAATTTTCATGTGCAATAGAAAAAGACAGGACACTCTCCTGTCTTTTTTTCAGCCCTAGGAAGAACGAGTACCGGCACGCAGATCTGAACACCGATGCGAGGGCTCTTGTTTACACGCTGTTCTGTTTCCGTTTCAAGTACTCGCAAATGCTTTTGTACACATGAGGATTGTCTAAAGAAGAAAGATCTGATGAAGGCTGCTGTTCATAAGCTCCTTTTAATAGACGCCGGACGATTTTTCCGTTTCTTGTTTTCGGTAAAGCTGAAATAAGATGAATTTCCTTTGGCGTGAGCGCTTTTCCCGCAAATGAACCAACATGTGATTTGAGATCTTGAATCAGTTTTGATTCGTCACAAGACTGCGGGCTGGTCACGATGAAGCATACGAGTGCCTCCCCCTTCACCTCATCCTTTACCCCAATCACAGCTGCCTCGTGTACTGCCGGATGACTGACAAGAATGGATTCAATTTCTGCTGGACCGACACGTTTTCCTGCTGTATTAATGACATCATCCGACCTGCCAGTGATATGAAACGTGCCATCCTCTGATTGCACCACCCAATCACCATGTGTCCACGCCCCATCAAATCGTTTGAAATACGTGTCTTCATAACGCTTAGGATCTTTCCAAAACCCACATGTCATGCCAACCCATGGCTTTTTCACAACGAGCTCTCCTACTTCATTTATGACGCTCTGACCTGCTTCATTATATACATCAGCTGCCATTCCTAAAATCGCCGCATTAAAAAGGACTGGTTTAATTGGGCGAAGCAACGTACTTCCTACAATTCCGCCTGAGACTTCTGTTCCTCCCGAATAGTTTAGAATTGGAATATGCTTATGACCAATTTTATCAAAAAGCCATTGCCATGGTGCTTCATTCCATGGCTCACCTGTAGATATGATGGCTTTGACATGCGGCAGCTTTATACCTGCAAGATTTTGCTGCATCGCAGATCGAACAAACGTAGGTGAAAGGCCAAAGTGGGTGACCCTTTGCTTGTGAATGAATGACCAGAGGTGCTGTTCATCTGGATAATCGGGTGCGCCGTCATATAAAACAATCGCAGCTCCATTGATCAAGCCGCCAAAGACGAGAAATGGCCCCATCATCCAGCCCATGTCTGTGAGCCAAAACAAGCGGTCTCCTTTTGCAACGTCCATACAAAGACCGGCATCAAAAGCTGCTTTTACAGGGAATCCTGCGTGTGTATGAACCGCTCCTTTTGGCGTACCAGTCGTTCCAGAAGTGTATAAGATCATGAGAGGCTCTTCATTTGTGAGATAGGTCGGTTCACTTATCGGGTCTTCTTTTAACAAATCGTTTAACCTAATATCTCCTTCATATTCAGTGTCAGAGGAGGTGTGTACAATAACGGTTTTGACGGTCGTGGTTTTGCCTATGGCTTCTGCTGCACATTCCCGCATATTGATCTTCTTCCCGCGGCGCGTCATGCTTGAGCCTGTGACGACAATGGCTGCACCTGACGCACGAATACGTACGGCAAGAGGCTCGCTTCCATATCCAGAGAAGACGGGGCTAAAGATAACGCCAATTTTTGCAAAGGCTAGCATGACAGCTACCGTTTCAGGAAGCATCGGCATATAAATGACTGCCACATCTCCTTTTTGAAGCCCATTCTTCAAAAAGCCAGCAGCGAGGCGATTCACCTTTTCCTGAAGATCGAGATACGTCCATCTCCTCTCTTCGCCCATCTCGTTTTTCCAAATCACGGCTGGCTGATGCTGCGCTTCTTCGTTCTCTGCCCATTTGTCCACGGCCGTTTCGGTTATGTTGAGTTGGCCGCCTTTATACCAGTTTGGCCACATGAGTGAATCTTGACCTAATGCGGCTTCATACGGCATCTTCCACTTGATACCGACCGCCTTTTCAGCTTCTCTCCAAAACCAATCGGTACGCTCGATACTAGCTTTGTAGAATGCATCATAAGTAGAAAAACCAAGCGAGTGCATCCATTGGTAAAGACGTGTCTGTTTGATCATTTGCTCTTCCGGTTTCCATACTGGTTTCAGGTTCATCATGAGGATGCCCCCCCCCCTTTAGACCGGATAGACCGGATGTTTTCGTCTTGTAAATGTCATCTCTTTTGAGGAATAGGCTTGTAATCGATGACAAAGCTCATCTCGCAGGTGGTCGAACGGGATGACGCCGTCGACAATCATTTCAGAAGCAAGCTCATATATATTCATATCTTCTTGATATTCCTTGCGTTTCTCTTGGATAAATGCAGCTCTCTCTTCAGCAGGCAATTCGGCAATCTTATTTGCATAGACAGCATTTACAGCCGCTTCTGGCCCCATGACAGCAATTTGCGCTGATGGAAGAGCAAGACAGCAGTCTGGTTCAAACGCTGGTCCTGCCATTGCATATAAACCTGCACCGTATGCTTTACGCACAATGACCGATATTTTCGGAACGGTTGCCTCTGACATAGCGGAGATCATTTTCGCCCCGTGCCTAATAATGCCAGCTTGTTCCACTTTTGTTCCGATCATAAATCCCGGTATATCCGCAAGGAAAAGGAGCGGGATATGAAAGGCGTCACATAGCTGAATAAACTTGGCAGCTTTGTCAGCTGAGTCATGGAACAGCACCCCGCCTTTTACCCTCGGCTGGTTGGCAATAAGACCGACAGGCTGCCCGTTCATGCGGCCAAAGCCTGTGATCAGCTCTGCGGCAAACAGTTTTTTGATTTCAAAAAATGATCCTTCATCAATGAGTAAATCAATGAGCTGATACATATCAAAAGGGGTATTTTGCCCTTTAGGAATAAGATCTTGGATGGTCCTCTCAGATGCTTTAGGTGCTTTTGCGGCTGCCAGTTTTGGTTTTTCTGTATAGTTGGCAGGCATGTAGGTTAAATAATCGCGAGCGATTTGAATGGCTTCTTCCTCGGTTTTGGCTAAAATATCACCACATCCTGATATGCTGCAGTGCATGTTTGCCCCGCCCATTTCTTCAAGTGTTACTTTTTCTCCAATCACCATTTCGGCCATTCTCGGAGAGCCTAAATACATCGAGGCATTCCCTTCGACCATCACAACGATGTCACAAAAAGCAGGAATGTAAGCACCTCCTGCCGCAGAAGGACCAAATAGTAAACAAACTTGCGGGATACGTCCAGACAGCTTCACTTGGTTATAAAAAATGCGTCCCGCTCCTCTTCTGCCTGGAAACATCGCAATTTGATCGGTGATTCTAGCACCCGCAGAGTCGACTAAATACAGCATTGGGCAGTTAAGCTTTTCTGCTGTTTCTTGGATTCTGATGATTTTTTCGACCGTTTTGACGCCCCATGATCCAGCTTTGACAGTAGAATCATTTGCCATAACGCATACGGTTTGCCCATTCATCCGCCCCGTCCCTGTAACAACACCATCTGCTGGTAAATGCTCATCTTTACACTCGGCAAACATCGCATCCTCAATGAACGAATCCTGATCTAATAACAACTGGAGCCGGTCACGGACGAACAATTTTCCTTTTTCTTTGTTTTTTTGATGGTATCGTTCAGCTCCTCCTTTGACAATCCGCTGTTTTTTCACTTCATATTCTTCAATCATGCCCATTCCCCTTTCTTGCTAGTTGCCTCTGTATTGAGGCGTTCGTTTTTCTTGGAAAGCTTGAAGGCCCTCCATTCGATCTTCTGTATCAATGAGCCGGACATAGGCTTCGTATTCCTTCATCAAACCTGTACGCAGATCATGATCAAGACTCATTTGAATCGCTCGTTTCGCTTCTTTTAAAGCAATTGGGCCGTTTTTGGCGATTTGTTTTGCGAGAGAAATGGCGTCATTCATAAGGGAATCTGCTAAAGAGAGGTGCTCAATTAGTCCAATTTGAATGGCTTCTTCAGCTTGTAATGACGCACCTGTGAAAATGAGTTCTTTTGCTTTACCGAGTCCGATGAGACGAGGAAGCCGCTGCGTCCCTCCTGCCCCTGGTATGATAGCTAGTCCTGTTTCTGGCAGACCGAGTCTTGCTCCGGCTCGTGCGATGCGAATATCACAAGCCAGTGCGAGCTCAAGTCCTCCGCCGAGTGCGTGTCCATTCATGACGGCAATGACAGGTACAGGAAGGGATTCAAGTTCTGTAAAGGTTTGCTGAATTGACAGAACTGCCGCTTTTGCTTCTTCTTCTGTCATCAATCGTCGCTCTTTTAAATCAGCACCTGCGCAAAAAACGTTAGAACCAGCTCCTGTCATGAGCAGGCAGCGGATGCTTTCGTCATGTTTGATTTCTTGAATGAGTTGATTGATCTCCTCAAGCATCGCAGCAGATAGGGAATTTGCTTGTGCTGGTCTGTTTAAGGTCATGATTCCAATCTGTTCATCTTGTATCGTAAAATTGACCAATGATGTCATGTCATATTCATCCTTTATGAAGTAGTATGAGAGTGAAAAGCGCGTAAACAATGACTAGGCAAGGTTCGATTTACTTTTGATTCGATCCATTCTGCCGCTTTTATCAATGCTGGAAAATCGATATTGGTTTCAATTCCTAGTTTTTGAAGCATATGCACGACATCTTCTGTCGCGACATTTCCACTAGAGCCAGGCGCATATGGACAGCCGCCTAGCCCGCCGCTTGAGGCGTCAAATGTGGTGATTCCAGCTTTTAATGCCGTATAAATATTGGCAAGACCCATCCCTTTCGTATCATGAAAATGAAGAGCGATTTTATCAGCAGGAAAACGTTCAAGTAAAATGTCTAAGCGTCTTTCTACTTGAAGCGGATGGGCTTCTCCAATGGTGTCGCCGAGTGATATTTCATCAATGCCATAAGAAAGTAGCATATCCGTTAACCGCAACACTTGATCCATCGGCACTTGATGTTCATAAGGGCAGCCAAACACGGTGGAAATATATGCGCGTGTCTGTTTTCCTGCTACTTTTAAATCAGCTGTCATTTGTTTGATGACAGGAAGTGTTTCGTGAATGGATTGATTCATATTCTTTTTGTTATGTGTTTCACTCGAGGAGATAAACATAGCGCCTGTGTCAAGATTTGCTTCAAAAAAGTGAGCTAAGCCTTTTTCGTTAGGAATGAGTGCTGCATAGGTGATGTCGCCTCTTTTGTGTAAGGATTGGGCTAACTCTTTGGCGTCTTTTAAGGCTGGGACCCATTTAGGATGAACAAATGAGGTGACTTCAATATAAGGAAGCCGGGCTGTTGTGAGCAGTTCAATCCATCTTTGTTTCTCACTTGTGTCCAGCCAAGTGGATTCATTTTGCAATCCGTCCCGCGGGCCAACCTCCCTAATAAGTACACGCTTTGGTAATGCCATCTCGCTTCCCCCTATTCTGTCAGCTCTAGAAGAACCTCCCCTTCATCGACAAATTCTCCCTCTCTTTTATACACTTTGCTGATGACACCTGCCTCTTCTGCCACTATTGGAATCTCCATTTTCATTGATTCCAAGATAGCGACCTCCTGCCCTTTTTGCACTTCATCGCCTTGTTTCACAAGAAGCTTCCATAAGTTTCCCGCCATTTGTATCGTGACCGTTTTCATGAACGGTTCCCCTCCCTTTTTTTCATGAGAAAATCGGTTGTGATGCTGCCATGTAAGAAAGTAGATGATTCAGCCATTTCCCTCAAAAGCGGTAAGTTGGTTTTGATCCCTTCTATTTCATATGCTTGTAACGCCTGTTTTAATCGTTCTATTGCAAGTTTTCGTGTATCACCGTAAACGACCATCTTCGCAATCATTGGATCGTAATATGGGGTAATGACGCTCCCGCTTGTCACACTTGATTCATGGCGTATATAGGGAGCTTCTGGTATAGATAGCCGAGTGATTGTTCCTGGTGACGGATAAAAGGTGACGGGATCCTCCGCATAGATTCTGACCTCGATGGCATGCCCGATTTGATGAATGTCCCCCTGATTGAAGGAAAGCGGCTCTGATGCAGCGATTTTCAGTTGCTCCTCGACAAGATCAATACCTGTAATTTCTTCTGTGACAGGGTGCTCTACTTGTAATCTCGTGTTCATCTCTAAAAAGTAAAATTGTTGGTTTTGATCGACTAAACATTCAATTGTCCCTGCATTTTCATAGCCAATGGCTTTGGCTGCTTTCACCGCCACCCGTCCCATCTCTTGTCTTACGGATTCATCGAGACAGGCAGCTGGTGCTTCTTCGATGATTTTCTGGTGTCTTCTCTGGAGTGAACAGTCGCGCTCAAATAAGTGAACCCCGTGGCCGAATGAATCAAAGAGGACCTGGATTTCAATGTGCCGCGCGTCTTCAATGACCTTTTCCATATAAAGCGTCCCGTCGTTAAAAAAACTTTGCGCTCTTTTTTGATTTCCCTCAAAAGCTTTACGCAGCTCCTCATCATTTCGGACAAGCTGCATGCCGATACCTCCGCCTCCGCTTGATGCCTTGAGCATGATCGGATAACCGAGTGACTGCGCTTTACTGACTCCTTCTTCTGCGTCATGGAGAGGTGCTGAAACGCCAGGTACAATGGGGATTCCCGCATGATCCATCGTTTTTCTCGCTTCAATTTTATTCCCCATGCGCTGAATGACCTGTGCAGATGGACCAATAAAAGCGATTCCTTCGCTGCGGCAGCGTTCTGCAAAGGCGGCATTTTCTGATAAAAGGCCATACCCAGGGTGGATGGCGTCTGTATTTGTCTGCTTGGCTACCTCGATGATCACTTCCATGTTTAAATAGCTTTCAGATACTTTTGCACCTCCAATAAGATAGGCGCTGTCTGCTTCTTGCACATGAAGTGCATGCTGATCTGCCTCTGAATAAACAGCCACGGTGTTGATCCCGAGCCTTTTACAAGTCCGAATAATTCGACGAGCAATTTCGCCTCGATTGGCGATCAATACTTTTTTGAACATCGCTGCCCTCACTCCTTTATTAGATCAAGTGCCTGTTTTTTCAGACGAAATTTTTGAATCTTCCCTGAGGCGGTCATCGGATACTCGTCTGTGATGAAAAAATATTTCGGAATTTTGTAGCGTGCCATTTGTGACTGACAGTAGCTGGTTAATGTCTCAATCGTCACCGTGCGACCTTGTTTGAGCCGAATGAATGCGGCGGCTTCTTCTCCGTAAGTCTCGTCAGGAATACCGACGACCTGTGCATCAAGAATGGCTGGATGCGTGTAAAGAACGTCTTCAATCTCTTTTGGATAAACATTTTCCCCGCCTCTAATGATCATATCTTTCAGCCGTCCTGTGATTTTCACATAGCCATCCTCATCCATCTCCGCTAAATCTCCTGTATGAAGCCACCCGTCCTCATCAATGACTTCATTTGTGGCTTCTTCATTTTTATAGTAGCCTTTCATCACGTGATAGCCTTTCGTGCACAGCTCGCCTTGTTCTCCTCTTGGTACTTCATATGGGGTACCTGGGGCGGTGATTTTTACCTCGATGTGAGGAAGCGCCCGTCCGACTGTTTGAACCCGCCTTTCAAATGAATCATCCGTTCTTGTTTGGGTAATGACAGGCGAGCTTTCAGTCTGGCCGTAGGCAATCGTGAGCTCCTTCAGACCCATTTGTTCAATGACGGCTTTCATCACATGGGATGGGCAAAGAGATCCTGCCATAATGCCGGTGCGTAATGTGGACAGATTGTACTTGTGGAAATTCGGATGATCAAGCTCTGCGATGAACATTGTCGGGACGCCGTGAAGAACCGTGCACTTCTCTTTTTCCACTGTTTGAAGGACTCGCTCTGGGTGGAAAGATTCAATTGGAATGATCGTGCCACCTTTTGCGAGACAAGCAAGTACGCCAAGAACAGACCCAAAGCAATGAAAGAACGGCACGGGGATACACATGCGGTCTTCACGGGTGAGCTTCATGCAATCTCCGATTTGACTGGCATTGCAGACGATGTTTGTATGGCTGAGCATGACACCTTTTGGGTAGCCGGTTGTCCCTGACGTATATTGCATATTAATGACGTCATCAGGCGTTAGCTCCTCCATTCGTTTCTCCCATTCATCATCCTCCGTTCTTTTGGCAGCAGCTTGAATACTGTCCCAGCTGCGCATGCCCTTTGGCGTGTGCTCGCCAATATAAACGACACTTTTTAAATATGGAAATGCTGTTGAAGTGATCTCGCCCTGATGAGCTGTTTGGAGCTCTGGGATGAGGTCTTCAAACATTCTGACATAGGATGTCTCTTTAAACCCGTCTACGATAAACAGCATGCTGCTATCAGAGTGCTTTAGTAAGTAAGCGAGTTCTTGTGATTGAAAGTTCGTATTCACGGTGACAAGAACGGCTCCAATAGAAGCGCAGGCGAATTGCAGCATGAGCCATTCAGGTACATTGGGTGCCATAATGGCGATATGATCTCCTTTTTGAACGCCTAATGCCATAAGACCTTTCCCTGTTTCCTTGACCTCTTTAAAAAACGCTTCGTATGAATAACGTAATGAACGTTCTGGATACACAATGGCTTCATGTGCTGGGTGCTGCTCCTTTTTCTCTTTTAATAGGGAGCCAATCGTTTGTGGATGAATCGACATCATGAATTTCCTCCTCCACCAATAGTAAGCGTTTTCATAACAGAATTAAGCTAACAATTGTCTTGCGATGACTAAACGCTGAATTTCAGAGGTGCCTTCTCCAATTTCCATGAGCTTGGCATCTCTCACAAGCCGTTCTACCCCGCACTCTTTCATATAGCCTGTTCCTCCGTGAATTTGGACAGCATCAAGACTTGCTTTTGTCGCCATTTCTGAAGCGAAAAGCTTGGCATAGGCAGCTTCTTTTGTAAATGGCTTGCCATGATCTTTCAGCCAGGCGGCTTTCCACACCATTTGTCTAGCGAGTTCTATTTGCATCGCCATATCTGCCAGCTTAAACTGAATGGCTTGGAAGGAAGAAAGGGTCTGCCCAAATTGCTTTCTTTCCTTTGCATAGGATAGTGAGGCATCAAGTGCAGCCTGCGCGATGCCAACTGATAAGGCAGCAATCGAAATTCGCCCCCCGTCTAAAGTGTATAAAAATTGCTTGAAGCCTTTGTTTGGATCTCCTAATATATGATGAGCTGGTACACGTACGTTGTCTAAAATAATTTCAGCTGTATCTGAACCGCGCACCCCCATTTTGTCGTATGGATTTGTAATGGTCAGCCCTTTTTGCCCTTTTTCTACAATGAAGGCGGAGATGATCGGGCGTCCGTGCTCATCATGATCCGTGACCGCTGTGACGATAATGGTTCTGGCAAAATTGGCGTTTGTGATCCAGCACTTCTCCCCGCTGATCACATATTCTTGTCCGTCTTTGACCGCTTTTGTTTTCGTCCCTTTAGCATCTGATCCTGCATTTGGCTCTGTTAAACCGAAGGAACCGAGTGCTGTTCCAGATGCCAGCGGGACGAGGTGATCCATTTTTTGTTCCTCTGTACCGAAATAATACAGCGGGCTTGCGCCTAAGGAAACGGCCGCGGCATAGCTAAGACCTGTACTGGCACACTGTTTTCCGATTTCTTCTACAGCGAGCGCATATGAGATTGTATCTCCTCCTGAGCCTCCGTATTTCTCTGGAAAAGGAATGCCCATCAAGCCGAGCTCCCCCATTTTTTTAAAAGTTTGGGCTGGGAATATAGCCTGTTCATCAATGGTTTGAGCGAGTGGTGCAATTTCTTCCTTGGCGAATTCTTTGACCATCTGCTGAATCATTTGTTGTTCTTTCGTTAATTCAAAATCCATCATGTTTCCCCCTTTGGCTCTTTTCTATCATATTTATTAATCAAGTGGCTGCTTCATGCCAAGCTTGGCTGAATTCAGAAAATTAAAACAAAAATAATAGAAAAAAGCATGAACGAAGAAAATCCTCATTCATGCTTTTTCGTTATCTCACTCTTTTTGTAGAAGGTTTGCTTTCGTGATGAAGACGATTGAGAGCCGTTACTTTGTAAGTAACACTCTTATTCTGGTGAACTGAAAGATCTTTGACGGATGTCAGCGTACCAGTTTCTTTTCTAACAGTTTGAAGCAACTCATATGTTCCTTTCGTCGTCAATCGATAGACTGCATAATAGGATGCGGTAGATTGCGGATCATTTTTGATCTGTAAAGCTGCACCATCTGCTGTTTTTTTAATAGATTGAATGATTGGTTTTTTTGGCGCTTTCTGATGAAGCCAAGGCATTTCTGGAATGAGAGCCGGTTTACGGTAGGCGTCTTCTATCAATCGATTTTTGACATTCAAAGGGTTACGGTTGATATCCTTTAGGCTAAAGTGCATGCTTCCCTGTACGAGAGGTGACTGTCTGTTTAGTTTGATCTGCCGAAAGTATTCTTCTGGATCTGACCAAGCAGGATCACTGTTTTGATTAATTTTATACGTCGCCTGACCAATGTACAGGTGAACAGGCTCTCCCTTCACTTCATTTGACCACCATTTCGTGAGCACGTCATAGGCGGCTGCCTGAAAACCGATGCTCCAGTAAATTTGCGGGGTGACATAGTCGATATCATGCTGCTGAATCCACTCTCTTGTATCAGCATACAAATCATCGTAATTGGTCATCCCTGCTGTGGTATTTGAACCAGTCGGGTCATCCTTTATGTTGCGCCATACTCCAAATGGGCTAATACCAAATTTCACATACGGCTTTACTTTCTTCACTGTGTCGTTGATTTGCTTGACCAATTGATTCACATTATCTCTTCGCCAATCTTCTATATGCGTAAATGCCTTTTTTCCATATGTTTCATACGTTTCTTGATCTGGGAACGGCACATCGGCTATTTTATTCGGGTAAAAATAATCATCCATATGCACTGCATCAATATCGTAGTTTTTCACGACTTCTTCTATACCGCCGACAATGAACTCCTGAGC
Organism: Bacillus sp. FSL K6-1145; assembly: GCF_038003425.1. NCBI lineage: Bacteria > Bacillati > Bacillota > Bacilli > Caryophanales > Bacillaceae > Bacillus > Bacillus sp. FSL K6-1145. The sequence continues at coordinate 1,834,379 of NZ_JBBOPC010000001.1, forward strand.
TTTTGGAATGCCTGGATTGAAATAAAGCTGATTTCCGTACGCAATGGTCCAATTAGGATGTTTTTTTGCCGGGTGATCGGCTGATAAACGGCTGAGATCGGTATGATTCATTGTGATGCGATACGGGTTAAACCAAGCGTGAAATTCGAGCCCGCGTTTATGAGCTTCTTCGATCATGAATTCAAGCGGGTCATACCCGGGATCTTTCCCTTGCGTGCCGGTTAAATATTCGGACCACGGCCCGTATGCCGAAGGGTAAAAGGCATCTGCTGTCGGTTTAATTTGCATGATCACGGCATTCATATTCATCGCTTTGATCTCATCTAACAAATGAATAAACTCTTCTTTTTGCTCTTTGACAGGCAGCCCTTTCTTTGAAGGCCAATCTAAATTATAAACCGATGCGATCCATACTGCGCGCATCTCTCTTGTGCTTTCAAGCTTCCCTTTTGGGATTGGACGAGCTAGACTGCTAGAAGGAATCAATAAGAATACAAACATTAAAATTAGTGTTAGACACGTCATACAGATCTTTTTCACCATTTTTTGCATCACCTCATCATCAGTTTATTCCGCTTTTTGAGATCGAATGCCAGCAGATGGTGTCAGCAGGATGTTTTTCATTTCCTTGAGCTGGACTTCAGGGATGTCGCAAGCCTCGATTAAATACCGCTCTGCACTCCCGTATGTCTTCATCATTTCGTTTAGCACATCTTCCAGATAATCTTGCTGCACACCGAGAAGCGGCTGAATTTGCTCTTTTGATACCCGATATAAACTCATCATCCGGACAAATCGCTGCTGCCTTCTGACAAGCATTTTCACCCCTTCGTTAGAGCGCATGTATTCACTTAAAACGGCAGACATCGGTACACCTGCTGCTAATTGAATGAGGGCAGATAAAAAGCCTGTCCGGTCCTTACCGCTTGTGCAGTGAAGCATCAGCGGGTAATTGCTTTTATCTGAAAGCAGTGTGAACAGTTGCTGAATTTCTTCTTTACGCTCTGTGAGCATGCTTTGATATAAATCCTTCATAATCGATGTGAAAGTGAAAGATTTCCCTTCTGCTACCAGCATACGAAACATGGTCCATTTACTTGGCATCTTACTGTCAGGATGCATGGGAATATGGACGATTTTGTTATGTTCCTTGATCTTTGGCGGATGTGATTTGCGTTCTGAGGCTGTACGAAGATCACAAACGGTTTGAATCCCAAGGGTCGAAAACGTCTCGATATCTTGTTTCGTCAGACGGGACAAATCTGCGGATCGATAAATCATCCCCTCCCTGATGACCATTTCATCTGTTGTGTGAAGTCCCCCTACTTCTCTAAAATTCGCAAGCTTTGAAAATGGGTTGTTTGATTGATTCATAGAAGTGAAAGTCCTTTCCGTTACGTTCTTTTCTCTATCATACGCTTTTATCGAGATGGGGAAAAGAGAAGCCATTTGGTATAATGGAAAAAGGACATACGGTTGGATTGGAGAAATGTAGCATGATCAAAACAAAACGGATTCAGCAAATCAAAGAGTATGTGTTTGACCGGGAATCTGCCTCACTGGATGAGCTTGTGGCGCATTTTGGCGTTTCAAAAAACACGATACGCCGAGATGTACAAGCATTGGTCGAGTCCGGCGTGCTCAAAAAAGTATATGGCGGAGTGGCTGTGAATCATTCAACATTAGTAGTATATCAGGAGCGAAAGACCCATCAGCTGAGTAAAAAGCAATTGATTGGTCAAACAGCAGCTGCTTTTGTGGAAAATGGGGATATGATTTTTGTTGATTCTGGTACGACAACACTTGAGATGCTTCCCTATTTGACTGAGAAACAGGTGACTGTTGTGACCAATAATGTAGATTTGATCACACAGGCGATGCCTTATGAGAATCTCACTATCTTTTCCACCGGCGGGATGCTTGAGAGAAAAACGAATTCATTCGTTGGCTATCAAAGTGTAGAGCGTTTGAAAGCTTACAATGTCAATAAAGCCTTTATCGCATCAACTGGTTTATCCATTGATCACGGCGTCACGAATTCGTCCCCGCTTGAAACGGATATTAAAAAGACGGTTGTTGAAAAAAGTGCCAAAACGTTTTTATTAGTGGATGATAGTAAATTTAATCATTACGCTTTGACCACATTTTGTCATTTGCAAGATCTTGATGTCGTCGTGACGAATAAACAGCCAAGTGAAGATTATCTTCAATATGGAAAAGAGCATGATGTACGGTTTGTCACGCCTTCATCAAAATAGATGGATCACAAAACAACGGCTCAGGAATTTGAGCCGTTGTTTGATTCATTCATCTCAAGCTGCATGATCAAGCGGAATAAAAAGCGGTACACGGCTGAGGTGACTTCAATGAAGGGCATATCTTCATGGATGTCCTCAAGCTCAAGAAGCTGTAAATTCACATCAAACAAGCCGTCTTGCCCATTAAATTGAAGCTGCGCACCATTTAATGAAGCCAGCATGTCCTTTAGAATGCCTGTGTCTTTTTTAGGACGTTTGAAACCGAATAACACGGTATACGTTTGAAATACTTCGTCCCATTCAATGGCTAATCCATCGACTCTCACCACATCAAACCACTTTGATTCGATATAAATGAATTCTTTTTGATGTTGTTTTACATATGTAAGCGGTGTGTTTAGAAATGAGGTGCCCTCTGATTGAATCATGTCCTCGGATTCTTTGTCTACACGCTCAATATATACATCGCTAAAGCGCGCCTCTTCCTTTATTCTTGCACCTTCTAAAGGCCAATTGTGGCGCGCCGCTTCGTCATATTCAAAGTCTGTCAGCGCTTGTCCTTCTTTCAATAGATCTTGTAAGCGATTTTGTAGCGACATGGCTATGTCTCCTTTCTTCTCCTTCATGTGCGTGTATTATTTTAGCATAACTCATGAAAAGAAAGATATGGCTCAGCATATGATGGTATGATAGTGTCAAAAGATACATCTCGGAGGGGTACGTTTTGCTCACAATGACATTGGCAGAAAAAATCGTAGACGAGGTCAAAAAGGTGCTGACTGAGGAAATCATCATTACACAAACAAACGGCACCATCATAGCGGCAACAGATCCAGCGCGCATTGGTCAATTTCATGAAGGGGCATATTTGACATCCTTTGAAGGACAAAAACGAATCCTTACAAAGGATGATGAGCAGCGAATGAAAGGGGTCAAAGCTGGCATCAATCTGCCTATCTATTTTAAGCAAGAGGTCATTGGTGTAATTGGGATGACAGGAAATCCTGTCCATGTCTCTCCATTTGGCGAAATATTACGAAAAATGACCGAATTGCTTATTCAAGAACATGAATTTTTTCTAGAAACAGAAACCGATGAACGGCAGCTTGAAGCGTTTGTGTTCGACTGGCTTCATCTGCCAGAGACAGCCATCGATCTCACTGAAAAAGCAGCGCGGCTTCAGCTTGATATCAACAAGCAGCGTGCGGTCGTCCTCATTGATTGTCACGATGAATCGTTTATGAAGCAGGATCAATACAAAAAAGTGAAGGAAATGCTGCATCTCACCAATCAGGAAATGATCGTCCGCTGGGGACATGCCCGCTTTTTGCTCATGCTACAAACCTCGGCAAATGACCGTGATACTTTGCGGCAGCGTCTTTTTCACATCCATGCTGCGCTCACCGCACATCCTAAGTCAAAGGTTTTGATAGGTGCGGGAAAACCTGCAGCTGGACAGATGATGAAGCAATCATTTCATCAAGCCTTTCGTGCTTTAAAAATGGCGAATGCAGATACACCGATTGTGTTTGATGAGGATTTAACACTTGAACTTTTTATAGAAGAAGTGAGTCAGGAAACAAAAGAAGTGTTCCTTGATCGAACGATTGTCCCGCTTCTCCCCTACCCTGAACTAGTGAAAACATTGCGTGTACTCATGACGTCAGATTGCTCATTGAAATATACTGCAGAAGCGATGCACGTACATATCAATACACTGCATTACAGGCTAAAACGTATCCAAGATTTAACGACCCTTGATCCGAAACGCATGCAAGATGCGATGCTCTTTTATTTAGCCTTGATGCTATTAGATCATCATCCAAATAAACGAGGCGAGAAGCCCGATATTTTGTAGAATCGTCCATAGGCATGAGGCGATTCTTTTTTTATACTGAAAGAAACGGTATGTCTAATCAGTAGGAGTGAATGCGTATGTTAAATTCTGAATTTTTTAGTCAATTAAAAAAGATTGTCGGTGCGTCTCATGTACAGCGCAGTAAAGCCGATCGGCTTGCCTACTCTTATGATGCAACGCCTAATTTTCAGCATATGCCAGATGTCATCGTAAGCCCGCACGCGGCTGAGGAGATCCAGCAAATTGTTCGGCTCTGCGCCTCATATAAGGTGCCGATTGTGCCAAGAGGATCCGGTACGAACCTTTGTGCAGGCACCTGTCCGACACAAGGCGGACTTGTGATGTTGTTTACAAGAATGAACCAATTCATCGAAATTGACGAAGAAAACCTGACTGCAACGGTCCAGCCTGGTTTGATCACACAGGAACTCATTCACCAAGTAGAGGCAAGAGGCCTTTTCTATCCACCAGACCCAAGCTCGATGAAAATTTCGACGTTAGGCGGCAATATTAATGAAAATTCAGGTGGGCTCCGGGGGTTAAAATATGGTGTGACGAGAGATTATGTACTTGGACTTGAAGTGGTTCTGCCAAACGGTGACATCATCAAAACGGGCGGCAAGCTCGCAAAGGACGTGGCCGGGTATGATATGACCCGTTTATTTGTTGGATCAGAAGGAACGCTCGGAATTGTCACTGAAGCCACGCTGAAGCTTTTGCCGCTTCCAGAAACTAAACAAACGATGCTTTGTTTATATGAAAGCCTTGAGGAAGCAGCTGCATCAGTTTCGGCGATTATTGCAGAGCGTATCATCCCCGCCACGTTAGAATTTATGGATCAGCCGACACTAGAAGTCGTCGAAGACTTTGCCAAAATCGGCCTGCCGACTGACGTTCAAGCGGTGCTATTAATCGAACAGGACGGCAATCCTGAGGCTGTTTCCCGTGATATGCAAAGCATTGCAAAGGTTTGTCAGCAGCACGGTGCAAAAGAAGTGAATATCGCACACTCTGAAGAAGAAGCAAGTGCCCTTTTAACAGCGAGGCGAGCCGCTTTATCTGCCCTCGCCCGTTTAAGCCCTACGACCATTTTAGAAGATGCCACAGTGCCCCGTTCTGAAATTGCGAACATGGTGCGCGCGATCGAAGACATTGCGAGAGAGTACGACGTGAAAATCTGTACATTTGGTCATGCAGGTGACGGAAATCTGCATCCTACTTGTGCAACTGATGCAAGAAATGAAGAAGAAATGAAGCGGGTTGAAGAAGCATTTCAGGCCATTTTTGAAAAAGCAGTCTCCCTTGGTGGCACCATTACGGGTGAGCATGGTGTGGGTCTAATGAAAGCCCCCTATTTGGAGCTAAAGGTCAAAAAAGAAGGAATCGCTGCAATGAAAGCGATCAAACAAGCGCTAGATCCAGCAAATATCATGAATCCTGATAAGGTGTTTGGAAAAGCGGCAAGGAAGCGAGTGGTGGTCTCATGAATTCCTCTAAACAAACAAAGATTCAGCAAACATTTCAACAGCAAATGGACGAAAAGGAGCTGCTCAATTGCATGCGCTGCGGCTTCTGCCTCCCTTCCTGCCCTACTTATATTGAATCCGGTCAACAAGAAACGCACTCACCCCGCGGCCGAATTGCTTTAATGAAGGCGGTAAGAGACGGCGTGATTGAGCCTGATGAAGACGTCGAACATTCATTGAACCTTTGTCTTGGCTGCCGTGCATGTGAACCGGTTTGCCCCTCAGGCGTCAAATATGGACGTTTACTTGAGGATGCAAGAGACATCATTCAGCAGCACAAGAAACAATCCCTTCCTGTCAAATTTGTGAGACGTGTTGTGTTTAAAGGACTCTTTCCTTCCCAAAGCCGAATGCGTCAAGCGGCTGGACTACTGCGATTTTATCAAACCTCTGGTCTGCAAACGGCCGCCCGCAAGTCTGGCATGCTAAAGGTACTTCCGCCGCATTTACAGCTGATGGAAGAGGCCCTTCCAAAGGTGCCGCGACAACAAAAAAGCCGTGCGTTAGAATACAAAGCCATTGGCACAGCAAGAAAACGTGTCGCCTTTTTTACTGGCTGCTTAATGGACACCGTTTTTTCCAGCACAAACGAAGCGACCATCCAGCTTTTGCAGCTGGCCGGCTGTGACGTTGTCGTCCCTCCTGTTCAGACGTGCTGCGGTGCACTTCATGGTCATAGTGGAGAAAAAGAGCAAGCGAAAGAGCTAGCAAGGCGGAATATTGAAGCATTTGAGGAGGTTGAGGCAGATGCCATTGTCATGAATGCGGGCGGATGTGGTGCCTTTTTAAGTGATTATGATCATTTACTAAAGGATGATCCGTCTTTTCAAAAGCGAGGTGAAGCCTTCTCACAGAAAATCACGGATATATCAGACATTCTCGTGGAGCTGGAAATTCACGGCCGTACGCCGCTTGCTTTGCCAGAGCAAGTCATCACCTATCAAGATTCCTGTCATTTGCGGAACGGAATGGGTGTACAGCAAGCGCCAAGGGTGCTCATGAAGGCAATTCAAGGGGTATCATTTAAAGAAATGAAGGATGCCGACCGCTGCTGCGGATCCGCCGGAATTTATAATATCTTGCAGCCACAAATGTCGATGCAAATTTTAGATCATAAAATGACAGAAGCTAGTCAAACAGCTGCGACTGCTATTGTCACGTCCAATCCAGGCTGCCAGCTGCAAATGGCAGCAGGTATCAAACGTTCAGGACAATCGAACAGCATGCGTGCTGTTCATCTCGTAGATTTTTTATTAGAAGCGGTTCAATATGGAAAAGAAGCGTCCAGCACATCAAGCTGAACGCTTTTTTTCATGCATATCTTCCGGCAATTGGTTGGATAATAGAGGCAAATTGCGGAAGGAGATGGTTCAAGTGCTGAAGAAAAACAAACAACATCAAAAGGACCCAAATTCAGTATTTGAGGCATTGTCACGTTCCTCTGATTTTACAAACGAGTTGTCACGAAGTGAAGGGTTTCTTTATCGAATTTCTTTTTTTCGTTCTTTAATTAATGGGCATCTACTCCATGAACAAATTTTGCCCTGCATGAAAGAATTACATCTCACCCCTACTCTTGAGGAGCTGAAAGAACGAATTCCCATTGAACAGTCCGTCATCACGACCGATCTTCAGGAAGTGGAAAAAGCGCTTCATTTAGGTAACTTGGCCATTCGGCTCGAAACGGATTGGGGCAAAGCGCTTCTGATCCCGATTGAAGAAAAGAAAGGCAGACAAGTAGGTCCGCCCGAGATAGAATTTGGCATTATTAGTGCACAGGAAGCATTTGTGGAGGTTTTGGATACCAATTTAAATTTGGTCAGACGGCGGCTGCCGACACCGAACCTGAAAGTGTCAGAAAAGACGGTTGGCACGCTTTCGCAAACAAAAGTAGCGGTGTTATATATTGAAGAGATTGCTAATCCGACAAACATTGAAACCGTTCTCCAGCGTATTGAAGACATTGATTTTGATCAAATTTTAGATGCAAATTACCTTGCACAGATGCTTTATGATGTGTCCAATACGATCTTTCCGTTGTTTTTAAATACAGAAAGACCCGACCGCGTCTCTTCAGGTTTATCAGAAGGGAAAATTGCCATATTAGTGGATGGCTCGCCTCATGTCTTGCTTGCCCCGACGATTTTACTTGAGTATTTTTCCACTATGGAAGACTACAATATGTCGTGGATTGCGGCTTCTTGCTTTAGGCTGTTACGCATATTTGCTGTGATATTTTCCATTTTTGCGACACCTTTATATGTAGCCGTTTTAACGTTTCATTATGAGCTAATTCCAAAAGACTTATTAGAAACCATTGTGGCCTCCCGCTATCTTGTTCCATTTCCTCCAATCATTGAGGCGCTATTTTTAGAGATTTCGATTGAATTACTAAGAGAAGCGGGTTCAAGGCTTCCGGCTAAAGTCGGTCAGACGCTCGGGATTGTTGGAGGGATTGTCATTGGACAGGCTGCTGTGGCAGCAGGATTAACAAGTAATATTTTACTCATTATTGTTGCCCTTTCTGCTCTTGCCTCATTTGTCACCCCTATTTACAAAATGGGCAGTGCCATTCGGCTGCTGAGATTTCCCTTTCTACTTGCGGCACAGGTGTGGGGTGCATTAGGTATTGCAGTGATGGGATCATTCCTTCTCACCCATTTAATGAAATTAACGTCTATTGGACGTCCGTATCTAGAGCCTATTTTTCCGCTGCGCCTGACAGATCTAAAGGGCAGTTTGATTCGCCCTCAGCTTCGTTTTTTGAATAAAAGACCGGAAAATTTACGACCGGAAAATGAAACCATCCATCGGCAAAAGCCTAAGCAAGGCCGTAAGGGGAAAAATGATTTTTATGAATAAGGAAGTGAAAGCATGAGTTCTTCTTCTGTAAAAGAGAAATTTCAAGTTTCCCCTTTTTTTGTGTTTTTTCTCGTTAATGCTAATCAAGTTGGTGTTGGCATTTTAAACTTTCAAACAAACCTTGTTCGTTCTATGAATAATGATGGATGGATCGCCATTCTGATTTCTGGCTTCAGTGTCAATGTCATGATCTTTCTTATGTACATGATGTTTAAAAAGGCCCCTTCGGATGAATTTGGTGATATCACGCAATATGTATTTGGCAAGTGGGTTGGGCAATTATTCAACATTCTCTATATCTTATATTTTGCTTCTTTGTCGTTGACCGTTCTCGTCCATTATATGGATGTGATCCATGTATGGCTGTTTAAAGAAATTCCTGGTCTATTGTTTGCGTCTGTACTTCTGCTGCTCGTGTATTACATTCATACCGGCGGGTTTAGAACGATTGCTGGATGGGCATTTTTTAGTATTGTACTGACGTATTGGATGACGTTTATTTGTTTTTATGCCATGAAATATAGTCACATTCGTTTCATGTTCCCGATGTTTGATCATACATTTTCGCAGCTGTTGATGGGAGTCAAAGATGCTTCATTATCCATGTTTGGTTTTGGCACACTGCTTGTCTATTATCCCTTTATTAAACATGCGCAGACGTCTCAAAAATTTGCTCACATGGGGGCATTATTTACGACATGCTTAAATTTACTCGTCTTTCTCGTCTCCATTGCGTATTATTCAAGTGCTCAGCTTAAATTAACAAAATGGCCGACGTTAACGTTAACAAGCATTGTGAAGCTCCCGTTTATCCAACGCTTTGAATTTATCGAAGTGTCTCTTTGGCTGCTTTTAATCATTCCGAATATCGCGATTCCACTGTGGGCCGCGAGCCGAATGGCAAAACAAGTGCTTCATACAAGCCAGCGCGTCACGTTCATCGCGCTCAGCATCCTCATTCTGGTCATGTTTTCATTTTTTACGGGGGCGACTTCTTTTGAAACATTTAACCAATGGGTGGAATATAGCGGATACTTTCTTGTATATGGCTTGATTGTCTGTATGGTTATTGGACTGATGTTGAAAAAAAGGTGGGTGAAAAAACGAGCATGAAACGTTATATACTCACGGGTCTCATGTTGTTTAGTCTCTTCTTAACTAGCTGTGCACAGCCTCGCCTTTTAGATGAATTAAATATCTCTCAGGCGGCAGGATTTGATTTAATCGAAGATGGAGAAATGAAGGGCTTCTTTGTCTTCCCTGTCTTTAAAAGTGAGGAGCAAGGAAGTTATCAAATATTAAGCGCAAGGTCAAATACCATTAGTAATATTCAGTTTCTCGTATCAGAAAAATCACCTTTTCCAGTCGTCATGGGTCAGGTGCTCGTTATTTTAGTCAGTGAAAAATTAGCAAAGGAAGTCGGCATGATCGATTTAATGAATTACATTTATCGTGATCCTATCATTGGTTCACGCCAAGTGTTTGCGATTGTAGGCGGAGAAGTTGAAGATTTATTATATACAAAAATGAATCAAACGAACTTAAATATAGGTGTGTATCTCTCTGATCTGTTGTCCCAAAATATGCGAAATGGCAATCAACCTGTCACTAATCAGCATATTTTCATGAATCAGATGCTGGCAAAAGGAGTCGATGCTTACCTGCCTTACATCAAGAAAACTAGCAACGCCATTAAAGTCACAGGAGTTGCTCTGTTTGATCAGGAAAAAATGGTCGGTCATATCCCTGGAGAAGACACGTTTACATTTAAAGCGATGATTGAAAATCATAAAAATGGTATCTACGAGTTTCAATTGGCTGATCAAGAAAAGACCCATGTCGTCATTGAAAATATCAAATCACATGTGTCCTACCAGGTCAAACCAACGAATAACCTAACAAAAAAGCCTCATATCACGATTGATATCAAGCTGAAGGGCGAATTAAAAGAATTCATGAAGTCCAAGAAAATTGATAAACCGAATATATTGGACCAAGTCGAAAAAGAAGTTGAAAAACGTGTCGCCCAGCAAGGACAAGACCTTGTTCAGTCCTTTAAAAAGCAACATATTGATCCGCTTGGGCTAGGCTTAAGGTATCGATCAAAAGACAAAGCTATGACACCAGAAAAATGGAAGGAAATCTATCCTGATGCGGATGTACAAGTTAAATGCCATATGAAAATTGTGCAAACTGGTGTCAGTCAATAAAGGAGTTGGAAATTATTCGAAAATATCTTCTTTGTTGTTCAATATGGTAGACACGTTCGTTTTGACTCTTGGAACGCAGTCTTTTTGAAGATAGTCATTTAACGTGTTCTCTACTTCACTTTTATCTGTGTGAAGGATCTTAGGTGAACATTGTTCCACAAGGACCGGTCTATTCCCTTTAGCACAGTGTGTCATTGTTTCAAGGGCAATTAAACTGAAAGGTCTTCCTTTGTCTAGCCATGTTTTCATTCTATCCCAGGTTGGACAGCTTAAAGCTGCCAGCCTTCCCCAATGAACGTGAAAATGAGTGCAAGTGACCTCCATCCAATTTAATACTTTGTTAGAGTGGAAACGGTACAGACAGATAAAAGCAGCTGTCGGTAATTCTTTTTCACTGATCGATTTCAATTTCTCTATCACATGTTGTAAACCTTCATCTTCGGGCAAACTGCTGGCCGCTGCCCAAGAAAGTGGATAAAGAAATTCTTCGTCAGCCTGATTCACCAGTTCCCTTACCCACCCAACGGCAGATGTACCTAAAACATCAGCCACGATTTCTAACATGCGTGATTTCACTTCGATATGCTGAGTTTCCTCAAACCGGCTTTGAACAGAGTCTAAGGTCCTTTGCTGATCATGCTGTTTCAGCGCATCAAAGACATCATCCTCAAGAAACCACCTAGTAATTGAGAAGTCTATTAAAGACGCCAAATCTTGCCGCACGTCTTGTAATGTGGGGGCTTTATCTTCTTTGGTGACGATGACACCATCCAAAGCCTGTCCATCCTCTCCATAAAAGTCATCATGCAGTAAAAATTGTTTAGGAGAATGGAGAACGGCTAAGTTATACCATTCAATCGGTCGTAAAGAATTGTTGATTAGTCTCTTGTGACACGGCTGACATAATTGATAAGGTTGTTTCGGTTCATCAGTATCTTCTACCACATTCATTGCGTTTTTTTGACAGGCTTCACATAAGACGACTTTTTCCACTCCATTCACTTCCTTTGAATCTAATCTTCATCCTTTACATCTGGATCTTCAGGAATCGGTTCATTTAAAATCTCTTGGACGAGCTCTTTGTATTGTTCAAGCTGCTTCATATGCGTTTGAAACTGTCCTTGATAAATGAGATATGATTCTCCGTCAAATACAAAACGGATCTTTTTTTGCTGAATTAATTTCTCAATATACGCCTCTGATACTTCTAAGTATTCAGCTGTTTCTTCGATTGTTAAATACATGTTTATGCACCACCCGTTCGTTTCATCTAACAAATTATATCATGATCTGTTGAAAAAAACGGAAGCCGCCTGTTCATATTTTCTTTCCTGATATCATGATAACAAGTGTTCAGCAAGTAGATCGTCTAGGTGCGAGCAAATATGGTATGATAAAGTTTGCTAGATGGGCGTTTTTCGGTTTGACCTTCAGAGAGGTAAGCGAAAAGCAGACTCATGAGAGAAACAAAACAAGCATAGGCTTTTATATGAATGCTTGAAGAAAATTCGTATTTAAAGGCAGAGTGAAATGAATGGGAACCTTGTTTAATGAAATTTTAACTTGGCTGACAAGCCTTGGTTATGTAGGTGTAGCACTAGGTCTGATGATTGAAATCATTCCGAGCGAAATTGTTCTTGCTTATGGCGGATATATGGTGTCAACAGGAACAATCGGTTTTGTTGGAGCTGTTATCGCCGGCGTCATCGGAGGTACGCTCGCACAGTGTTTTATATACTGGATCGGTCTTTATGGCGGAAGACCTTTTTTAACAAAGTACGGGAAATACTTATTCATCCATGAACATCATATCGCCACTGCAGAGCGCTGGTTTGATCGATATGGAACCGGTGTGGTGTTTACAGCGCGCTTTATTCCTATTGTCCGCCATGCCATCTCCATTCCAGCCGGTATTGCCAAAATGCCTTTTTTGAAATTTGTCCTCTTGACAGGATTAGCAGCCATCCCTTGGTCGATCTTATTTATCTATCTCGGTATGCAGCTTGGGACAAAGTGGGACCACATTCAAAGTGTTGCTCACGCTTATACCACTCCTATTATGGCCATTGCGATTGTCCTAATCGTTCTCTATTTCGTCTTAAAAAAAATTCGTACGAACCGAAAACGGACAATCTAATGAAAAGCGCCTTCCACTGATCTAGTGAAAGGCGTTTTTTCTATGAGTGTAAGGATTGTTTTTTCATATATTGAGATAATTCCATAATCATTGCACCCATTCTCTCAAGTGACGGGGCGAGAATCCGGTCAATTCCCTCTTCTTTTAAAGCTTCAGCTGTGACTTTTCCAACAGCTACTGCCAGTACTTGCTGCTCGAATAGCGCTTGGAGTTCTTCTTTTCTTCCCCATTTTGCCGCTAGTGTGAAAAAGGCGTGCACCTGAACAGCGGTTGTAAAACAGACGGCTTGGACTTTTCCATCTTTCATTCCTTGAAGCAATGTTTCTGCGGCTTCTGGTTCAGGTGGTGTGTGCTGATAAGGTAAAAGCGGCAATACATCTGCCCCTTTGTCATGTAAAAACTTCATGAGAGCCGGAGCGTTTTCTCCGTGCAGCTGCACCATGACACGTTTGCCTTGAAACTCTTTGCCTTCAAGCTTTGAGATTAGGTCACGCACCGTTCCATCTTCATCAGATACGTCTGGCTGAATTCCGCGTTTTTTGAGTGCAGCATAGGTTTTGTATCCTCTTGAAGCGATCTGTGCATTTGATAGAATGTGCATAAATTCTTCCCCTAAATGAAGCTCTTCTGCACTCTCAATTAATGTATCAGTCCCGATACCCGTTGTTAAAATCACCCAATCGGCGCCTTTTTTCACAAAGGTTTCAATGCCTGGCTTTAACTCCTCTTTGGCTAAAAATACGGTTCCTTGAAGAGAACGAATAACGGCTTGTCCCCCTTGCTTTTCGACAAGTGTACGCATTTCTTCTGTTTTTCTCGTTCCACAAATGGCAATCGTTTTTCCAGCTAAGCCTTTACTCAATTTTATCCCTCTTTTTCTATCACATTTGATATGTATTAAATATAGATTTATTTGGAAGACGTTGCAAGTGTCTACTAAAAAAGAGCTTGACGTTTCGATCTAATTCGAGTATCTTTTGTAAGTGCAAATTGTAGGAGGTCATTATGGAAAAACAGAATGTTCAAGCTTATCGATTATCAATTGCAGACCCAACACCACTTGGTTTGTTTGGTTTAGCAATGGTGACGCTCGTTGCGTCCTCACAAAAACTAGGAATTACAGATGGCACTTCCCTTATTTTACCTTGGGCTATCTTCCTTGGAGGCATCGCGCAGCTGATCGCGTCCATACAAGATTCAAAGCATCAAAATATTTTTGGAGCCACTGCCTTTGGCGCATTCGGTCTTTTTTGGATGGGCGTTGGTACGACTTGGCTCATTCAAGCGGGCGTTTTTGGGAAAACGCTTGCGGAAGCAGCAGATCCAAAACAACTAGGTTTTGCGTTTATCGGATATTTAATTTTCAGCTTGTTTATGACGATTGGTGCAATGGAAACACATAAAGTATTATTTTTGATTTTCGTCTTTATTGATTTCTTATTCCTTGGTCTTTCCCTAAGCTCATTTGGTGTGATGTACGATGTGACTCATACCATTGCCGGTATTGCAGAATTGATCATTTCCCTGCTTTCTTTTTATGGTTCAGCAGCAGTTGTTCTCAATACTCATTTTGGCCGTACTGTACTGCCAATTGGACAACCATTTCGTATTTTTACAAAAGCATAAGTAAAAAAAGAACTGCTTTGTGCAGTTCTTTTTTATGTTTATTTTTCTTGTGCCTCTTGGAAGATCTCGCTGATGATTTCATATGAACGCATTCTTTCTTGATGGTCAAACATATCCGAATTAATCATCACTTCGTCTGCTTGAGTAGCTTCAACAAAGGCTTCCAATTCTTTTTTCACCTTTTCTTTATCCCCGATCATTGTTGAACTTAATTGTTCATCCACCATCGCTTTTTCATATGGACTCCAAAGGCCGTCCATACTGTCGACAGGCGCTTTGAGTTTTCCTGGAGTATTTCGAATGAGACTCAAAAACCGCTGATAATGAGAGGTTGCCAAATATTCAGCCCGCTCTGTTTGATCTGCAGCAAAAGCTGTCACCCCCACCATGGCATAAGGCTCTTTCAACACATCAGAAGGTCTAAATGACTGTCTATACAACTCTAAAGCAGGAATTGTATTTTTAGGTGAAAAATGTGCCGCAAAGGCAAATGGCAATCCAAGCTCTCCTGCAAGTCTTGCGCTAAAACCGCTTGAACCAAGCAGCCAAATCGGAATGTTTAGACCCTCTCCCGGAACGGCTCTTACATGTTTTTTGACCTGTCCAGTTGGTTTAAAATATTGCCGAAGTTCTTCTAGCTGCTCAGGGAAATCTTCTCCATTATGAAGATTACGTCTAAGCGCCCTTGCCGTTAACTGATCTGTCCCTGGTGCTCTGCCAAGACCTAAATCAATTCTCCCCGGATATAATGTCTCAAGTGTGCCGAATTGTTCAGCAATGACAAGTGAAGAGTGGTTTGGCAGCATAATTCCACCAGATCCTACTCGAATTTTTTCGGTTCCGCCAGCAATATACCCAATTAAAACGGACGTTGCTGAACTTGCAACACCTTCCATATTATGGTGTTCTGCCAGCCAGTATCTATGATAACCCCACTTCTCCGCCTTTTTTGCTAAATCCATACTATGTTCAAAAGATTCCTTAATGGAGCCTCCTTCTGTCACAGAGGATAAATTTAAAACGGAATAAGCTGTACGCTGTAAAACTGATTGACTCATAAATGATGTCCCCATTTCTGTCAAAAATCATACTAGTTTCATACTTTCAACACCATAACATAAAATCATCAAACATTTAAATGATTTGATTCGATGATTTTCGAAATGATGATTTTCTAGGTTTTACTTCCAATTTAAAAATTTGCACATAGAATGAAATATCAATTTTAGGAGATGGGCAATTTGTACAATCAATTCGATCACAAATGTCCCTTTTGCGGTAAATATCATGAACAGCCTCATTACAAAAGATCACGTCATGACCGTTCTCAAAGAAGAGACTGTCCATTTATCAAACAAGAACTTTCGAAACAAAATAGACCTCAAGGAAATCCTCTCTGTCACAGTGCAAAAGGAGAAAAACAATCAAAACCAATTCAAAGGGTTGGACGAAGAGGTCCCGCTGGGCCTATAGGACCCACCGGACCTGCTGGCGCTACTGGGGCAACCGGTGCCACTGGTCTAACCGGAGATACTGGTCCTACTGGACCTACAGGTGTAACTGGAGATACCGGGCCTACTGGAGCCACTGGTGTAACGGGAGATACTGGCCCTACTGGACCTACAGGTGTAACCGGAGATACCGGGCCTACTGGAGTTACTGGAGCCACTGGTGATACCGGTTCTACTGGACCAACAGGTACTACTGGTGATACCGGTCCAACTGGAGCCACTGGTGCAACCGGAGATACCGGCCCTACTGGAGTTACTGGTGCTACTGGAGTTACTGGTCCAACTGGAGATACCGGCCCTACTGGAGCCACTGGTGCGATCGGAGATACTGGTCCTACTGGAGCCACTGGTGCGATCGGAGATACTGGTCCTACTGGACCTACAGGTGTAACTGGAGATACCGGTCCAACGGGAGCTACTGGTGCAGGGTTAACAGGTATTGAAGCGTTTGATCCGGTAATCAGCCCTACTTACCAAGTAGGGCAAGTAGTGACCTTTAATGGCAGTACGTATGTAGTAAATACTGCACCACCGACAGGTACACCAGATACTTCCCTAGACTACACATTACTGGCTGCAGCAGGATCAACTGGAGATACCGGTCCAACGGGAGTTACTGGTGCAACCGGAGATACTGGTCCTACTGGACCAACAGGTGCAACCGGAGATACCGGTCCTACTGGAGTTACTGGTGCAACCGGTGATACCGGTCCTACTGGACCAACAGGTGTAACAGGTGTAACCGGAGATACCGGTCCTACTGGAGCTACTGGTGCAACCGGTGATACCGGCCCTACTGGAGTTACTGGTGCAACCGGAGATACCGGTCCTACTGGAGTTACTGGTGCAACCGGTGATACCGGTCCTACTGGAGCCACTGGTGCAACCGGAGATACCGGTCCTACTGGAGATACCGGCCCTACTGGAGCCACTGGTGCAACCGGTGATACTGGTCCAACGGGAGCCACTGGTGCCACTGGTGCCACTGGAGTTACCGGTCCTACTGGAGCCACTGGTGCAACCGGAGATACCGGTCCTACTGGAGTTACTGGTGCAACCGGTGATACCGGTCCTACTGGAGTTACTGGTGCGACTGGTGATACCGGCCCTACTGGAGTTACTGGTGCAACCGGTGATACCGGTCCTACTGGACCAACAGGTGTAACCGGAGTTACCGGTCCTACTGGAGTTACTGGTGCAACCGGTGATACCGGTCCTACTGGAGTTACTGGTGCAACCGGTGATACCGGTCCTACTGGAGCCACTGGTGCGACCGGAGATACTGGTCCAACGGGAGCCACTGGTGCCACTGGAGATACCGGTCCTACTGGAGCCACTGGTGCAACCGGAGATACCGGCCCTACTGGAGTTACTGGTGCTACTGGAGATACCGGTCCTACTGGAGTTACTGGTGCGACTGGAGCTACCGGCCCTACTGGAGCCACTGGTGCAACCGGAGATACCGGTCCTACTGGAGTTACTGGTGCCACTGGAGATACCGGTTCTACTGGACCAACAGGTGCAACCGGAGATACTGGTCCTACTGGAGCCACTGGTGCAACCGGAGATACTGGTCCAACGGGAGCCACTGGTGCAACCGGTGATACTGGTCCAACGGGAGCCACTGGTGCAACCGGAGATACCGGTCCTACTGGAGATACCGGCCCTACTGGAGCCACTGGTGCAACCGGAGATACCGGTCCTACTGGAGATACCGGTCCTACTGGAGATACCGGTTCTACTGGACCAACAGGTGCAACCGGAGATACTGGTCCTACTGGAGCCACTGGTGCAACCGGAGATACTGGTGCTACTGGAGTTACTGGTGCCACTGGAGTTACCGGTCCTACTGGAGTTACTGGTGCCACTGGAGTTACCGGTCCTACTGGAGATACTGGTGCCACTGGAGATACCGGTCCTACTGGACCTACAGGTGTAACCGGAGTTACCGGTCCTACTGGAGTTACTGGTGCCACTGGAGTTACCGGTCCTACTGGAGATACTGGTGCCACTGGAGATACCGGTCCTACTGGACCTACAGGTGTAACCGGAGTTACCGGTCCTACTGGAGTTACTGGTGCCACTGGAGTTACTGGTGCGACTGGTGATACCGGTCCTACTGGAGCCACTGGTGCAACCGGTGATACTGGTCCAACGGGAGCTACTGGTGCAGGGTTAACAGGTATTGAAGCGTTTGATCCGGTAATCAGCCCTACTTACCAAGTAGGGCAAGTAGTGACCTTTAATGGCAGTACGTATGTAGTAAATACTGCACCACCGACAGGTACACCAGATACTTCCCTAGACTACACATTACTGGCTGCAGCAGGATCAACTGGAGCTACCGGTCCAACGGGAGTTACTGGTGCAACCGGAGTTACCGGTCCTACTGGAGATACCGGCCCTACTGGAGCCACTGGTGCAACCGGAGATACCGGTCCTACTGGAGTTACTGGGCCTACTGGAGCCACTGGTGCAACCGGAGATACTGGTCCAACTGGAGCCACTGGTGCGACCGGAGATACTGGTCCAACTGGAGCCACTGGAGATACCGGTCCTACTGGACCAACAGGTGTAACCGGAGCTACCGGCCCTACTGGAGTTACTGGTGCGACTGGTGATACTGGTCCTACTGGAGCCACTGGTGCGACCGGAGATACTGGTCCTACTGGACCTACAGGTGTAACTGGAGATACCGGTCCAACGGGAGCTACTGGTGCAGGGTTAACAGGTATTGAAGCGTTTGATCCGGTAATCAGCCCTACTTACCAAGTAGGGCAAGTAGTGACCTTTAATGGCAGTACGTATGTAGTAAATACTGCACCACCGACAGGTACACCAGATACTTCCCTAGACTACACATTACTGGCTGCAGCAGGATCAACTGGAGCTACCGGTCCAACGGGAGTTACTGGTGCAACCGGAGTTACCGGTCCTACTGGAGTTACTGGTGATACTGGAGTTACTGGTGCAACCGGAGTTACCGGTCCTACTGGAGTTACTGGTGATACTGGTCCAACTGGAGCCACTGGTGCGACTGGTGATACTGGTCCTACTGGACCAACAGGTGCAACCGGAGATACCGGCCCTACTGGAGTTACTGGTGCCACTGGTGATACCGGGCCTACTGGAGCCACTGGTGCAACCGGAGTTACCGGTCCTACTGGAGTTACTGGTGCAACCGGAGATACCGGGCCTACTGGAGCCACTGGTGATACTGGTCCTACTGGACCAACAGGTGCAACCGGAGATACCGGCCCTACTGGAGTTACTGGTGCCACTGGTGATACCGGTCCAACGGGAGTTACTGGTGCCACTGGTGATACCGGTCCAACGGGAGTTACTGGTGATACTGGTCCTACTGGACCAACAGGTGTAACCGGAGCTACCGGCCCTACTGGAGTTACTGGTGCCACTGGTGATACTGGTCCAACTGGAGCCACTGGTGCGACCGGAGATACTGGTCCTACTGGAGCCACTGGTGCCACTGGAGATACCGGCCCTACTGGAGTTACTGGTGCAACCGGAGATACCGGCCCTACTGGAGCCACTGGTGCAACCGGAGTTACCGGTCCTACTGGAGTTACTGGTGATACTGGTCCAACTGGAGCCACTGGTGCGACTGGTGATACTGGTCCTACTGGACCAACAGGTGCAACCGGAGATACCGGCCCTACTGGAGTTACTGGTGCCACTGGTGATACTGGTGCCACTGGAGCTACCGGGCCTACTGGAGCCACTGGTGATACTGGTCCTACTGGACCAACAGGTGCAACCGGAGATACCGGCCCTACTGGAGTTACTGGTGCCACTGGTGATACCGGTCCAACGGGAGTTACTGGTGATACTGGTCCTACTGGACCAACAGGTGTAACCGGAGCTACCGGCCCTACTGGAGTTACTGGTGCCACTGGTGATACTGGTCCAACTGGAGCCACTGGTGCGACCGGAGATACTGGTCCTACTGGAGCCACTGGTGCCACTGGAGATACCGGCCCTACTGGAGTTACTGGTGCAACCGGAGATACCGGCCCTACTGGAGCCACTGGTGCAACCGGAGTTACCGGTCCTACTGGAGTTACTGGTGATACTGGTCCAACTGGAGCCACTGGTGCAACCGGAGATACTGGTCCTACTGGAGCCACTGGTGCCACTGGAGATACCGGTCCTACTGGACCAACAGGTGTAACCGGAGTTACCGGTCCTACTGGAGTTACTGGTGCCACTGGAGATACCGGTTCTACTGGACCAACAGGTGCAACCGGAGATACTGGTCCTACTGGAGCCACTGGTGCAACCGGAGATACTGGTCCAACGGGAGCCACTGGTGCAACCGGTGATACTGGTCCAACGGGAGCCACTGGTGCAACCGGAGATACCGGTCCTACTGGAGATACCGGCCCTACTGGAGCCACTGGTGCAACCGGAGATACCGGTCCTACTGGAGATACCGGTCCTACTGGAGATACCGGTTCTACTGGACCAACAGGTGCAACCGGAGATACTGGTCCTACTGGAGCCACTGGTGCAACCGGAGATACTGGTGCTACTGGAGTTACTGGTGCCACTGGAGTTACCGGTCCTACTGGAGTTACTGGTGCCACTGGAGTTACCGGTCCTACTGGAGATACTGGTGCCACTGGAGATACCGGTCCTACTGGACCTACAGGTGTAACCGGAGTTACCGGTCCTACTGGAGTTACTGGTGCCACTGGAGTTACCGGTCCTACTGGAGATACTGGTGCCACTGGAGATACCGGTCCTACTGGACCTACAGGTGTAACCGGAGTTACCGGTCCTACTGGAGTTACTGGTGCCACTGGAGTTACTGGTGCGACTGGTGATACCGGTCCTACTGGAGCCACTGGTGCAACCGGTGATACTGGTCCAACGGGAGCTACTGGTGCAGGGTTAACAGGTATTGAAGCGTTTGATCCGGTAATCAGCCCTACTTACCAAGTAGGGCAAGTAGTGACCTTTAATGGCAGTACGTATGTAGTAAATACTGCACCACCGACAGGTACACCAGATACTTCCCTAGACTACACATTACTGGCTGCAGCAGGATCAACTGGAGCTACCGGTCCAACGGGAGTTACTGGTGCAACCGGAGTTACCGGTCCTACTGGAGATACCGGCCCTACTGGAGCCACTGGTGCAACCGGAGATACCGGTCCAACGGGAGTTACTGGTGATACTGGAGTTACTGGTGCAACCGGAGATACCGGTCCTACTGGAGTTACTGGTGCAACCGGAGATACCGGCCCTACTGGAGTTACTGGTGCCACTGGTGATACTGGTGCCACTGGAGCTACCGGTCCTACTGGAGTTACTGGTGTAACCGGAGATACCGGGCCTACTGGAGTTACTGGTGCAACCGGAGATACCGGTCCTACTGGAGCCACTGGTGCAACCGGAGATACCGGGCCTACTGGAGTTACTGGTGATACTGGTCCAACGGGAGTTACTGGTGCGACTGGTGATACCGGTCCTACTGGAGCCACTGGTGCAACCGGAGATACCGGTCCTACTGGAGCCACTGGTGCGACCGGAGATACTGGTCCTACTGGAGCCACTGGTGCCACTGGAGATACCGGCCCTACTGGAGTTACTGGTGCAACCGGAGATACCGGGCCTACTGGAGCCACTGGTGCAACCGGAGTTACCGGTCCTACTGGAGTTACTGGTGATACTGGTCCAACTGGAGCCACTGGTGCGACTGGTGATACTGGTCCTACTGGACCAACAGGTGCAACCGGAGATACCGGCCCTACTGGAGCCACTGGTGCGACCGGAGATACTGGTCCTACTGGACCAACAGGTGCAACCGGAGATACCGGTCCTACTGGAGCCACTGGTGCGACCGGAGATACTGGTCCTACTGGAGCCACTGGTGCCACTGGAGATACCGGCCCTACTGGAGTTACTGGTGCAACCGGAGATACCGGGCCTACTGGAGCCACTGGTGCAACCGGAGTTACCGGTCCTACTGGAGTTACTGGTGATACTGGTCCAACTGGAGCCACTGGTGCGACTGGTGATACTGGTCCTACTGGACCAACAGGTGCAACCGGAGATACCGGCCCTACTGGAGTTACTGGTGCCACTGGTGATACTGGTGCCACTGGAGCTACCGGTCCTACTGGAGTTACTGGTGTAACCGGAGATACCGGGCCTACTGGAGTTACTGGTGCAACCGGAGATACCGGTCCTACTGGAGCCACTGGTGCAACCGGAGATACCGGGCCTACTGGAGTTACTGGTGATACTGGTCCAACGGGAGTTACTGGTGCGACTGGTGATACCGGTCCTACTGGAGCCACTGGTGCAACCGGAGATACCGGTCCTACTGGAGCCACTGGTGCGACCGGAGATACTGGTCCTACTGGAGCCACTGGTGCCACTGGAGATACCGGCCCTACTGGAGTTACTGGTGCAACCGGAGATACCGGGCCTACTGGAGCCACTGGTGCAACCGGAGTTACCGGTCCTACTGGAGTTACTGGTGATACTGGTCCAACTGGAGCCACTGGTGCGACTGGTGATACTGGTCCTACTGGACCAACAGGTGCAACCGGAGATACCGGCCCTACTGGAGCCACTGGTGCGACCGGAGATACTGGTCCTACTGGACCAACAGGTGCAACCGGAGATACCGGTCCTACTGGAGCCACTGGTGCGACCGGAGATACTGGTCCTACTGGAGCCACTGGTGCCACTGGAGATACCGGCCCTACTGGAGTTACTGGTGCAACCGGAGATACCGGGCCTACTGGAGCCACTGGTGCAACCGGAGTTACCGGTCCTACTGGAGTTACTGGTGATACTGGTCCAACTGGAGCCACTGGTGCGACTGGTGATACTGGTCCTACTGGACCAACAGGTGCAACCGGAGATACCGGCCCTACTGGAGTTACTGGTGCCACTGGTGATACCGGGCCTACTGGAGCCACTGGTGCAACCGGAGTTACCGGTCCTACTGGAGTTACTGGTGCAACCGGAGATACCGGGCCTACTGGAGCCACTGGTGATACTGGTCCTACTGGACCAACAGGTGCAACCGGAGATACCGGCCCTACTGGAGTTACTGGTGCCACTGGTGATACCGGTCCAACGGGAGTTACTGGTGATACTGGTCCTACTGGACCAACAGGTGTAACCGGAGCTACCGGCCCTACTGGAGTTACTGGTGCCACTGGTGATACTGGTCCAACTGGAGCCACTGGTGCGACCGGAGATACTGGTCCTACTGGAGCCACTGGTGCCACTGGAGATACCGGCCCTACTGGAGTTACTGGTGCAACCGGAGATACCGGGCCTACTGGAGCCACTGGTGCAACCGGAGTTACCGGTCCTACTGGAGTTACTGGTGATACTGGTCCAACTGGAGCCACTGGTGCGACTGGTGATACTGGTCCTACTGGACCAACAGGTGCAACCGGAGATACCGGCCCTACTGGAGTTACTGGTGCCACTGGTGATACCGGGCCTACTGGAGCCACTGGTGCAACCGGAGTTACCGGTCCTACTGGAGTTACTGGTGCAACCGGAGATACCGGGCCTACTGGAGCCACTGGTGATACTGGTCCTACTGGACCAACAGGTGCAACCGGAGATACCGGCCCTACTGGAGTTACTGGTGCCACTGGTGATACCGGTCCAACGGGAGTTACTGGTGCCACTGGTGATACCGGTCCAACGGGAGTTACTGGTGATACTGGTCCTACTGGACCAACAGGTGTAACCGGAGCTACCGGCCCTACTGGAGTTACTGGTGCCACTGGTGATACTGGTCCAACTGGAGCCACTGGTGCGACCGGAGATACTGGTCCTACTGGAGCCACTGGTGCCACTGGAGATACCGGCCCTACTGGAGTTACTGGTGCAACCGGAGATACCGGGCCTACTGGAGCCACTGGTGCAACCGGAGTTACCGGTCCTACTGGAGTTACTGGTGATACTGGTCCAACTGGAGCCACTGGTGCGACTGGTGATACTGGTCCTACTGGACCAACAGGTGCAACCGGAGATACCGGCCCTACTGGAGTTACTGGTGCCACTGGTGATACTGGTGCCACTGGAGCTACCGGGCCTACTGGAGCCACTGGTGATACTGGTCCTACTGGACCAACAGGTGCAACCGGAGATACCGGCCCTACTGGAGTTACTGGTGCCACTGGTGATACCGGTCCAACGGGAGTTACTGGTGATACTGGTCCTACTGGACCAACAGGTGTAACCGGAGCTACCGGCCCTACTGGAGTTACTGGTGCCACTGGTGATACTGGTCCAAC
Organism: Bacillus sp. FSL K6-1145; assembly: GCF_038003425.1. Classification (NCBI taxonomy): domain Bacteria; kingdom Bacillati; phylum Bacillota; class Bacilli; order Caryophanales; family Bacillaceae; genus Bacillus; species Bacillus sp. FSL K6-1145. Next base: position 1,858,661 of record NZ_JBBOPC010000001.1, read on the forward strand.
TGGAGCCACTGGTGCGACCGGAGATACTGGTCCTACTGGAGCCACTGGTGCCACTGGAGATACCGGCCCTACTGGAGTTACTGGTGCAACCGGAGATACCGGCCCTACTGGAGCCACTGGTGCAACCGGAGTTACCGGTCCTACTGGAGTTACTGGTGATACTGGTCCAACTGGAGCCACTGGTGCGACTGGTGATACTGGTCCTACTGGACCAACAGGTGCAACCGGAGATACCGGCCCTACTGGAGTTACTGGTGCCACTGGTGATACTGGTGCCACTGGAGCTACCGGTCCTACTGGAGTTACTGGTGTAACCGGAGATACCGGGCCTACTGGAGTTACTGGTGCAACCGGAGATACCGGTCCTACTGGAGCCACTGGTGCAACCGGAGATACCGGGCCTACTGGAGTTACTGGTGATACTGGTCCAACGGGAGTTACTGGTGCGACTGGTGATACCGGTCCTACTGGAGCCACTGGTGCAACCGGAGATACCGGTCCTACTGGAGCCACTGGTGCGACCGGAGATACTGGTCCTACTGGAGCCACTGGTGCCACTGGAGATACCGGCCCTACTGGAGTTACTGGTGCAACCGGAGATACCGGGCCTACTGGAGCCACTGGTGCAACCGGAGTTACCGGTCCTACTGGAGTTACTGGTGATACTGGTCCAACTGGAGCCACTGGTGCGACTGGTGATACTGGTCCTACTGGACCAACAGGTGCAACCGGAGATACCGGCCCTACTGGAGTTACTGGTGCCACTGGTGATACTGGTGCCACTGGAGCTACCGGTCCTACTGGAGTTACTGGTGTAACCGGAGATACCGGGCCTACTGGAGCCACTGGTGCAACCGGAGATACCGGGCCTACTGGAGTTACTGGTGCGACTGGTGATACCGGGCCTACTGGAGCCACTGGTGCGACCGGAGATACTGGTCCTACTGGAGCCACTGGTGCCACTGGAGATACCGGGCCTACTGGAGTTACTGGTGATACTGGTCCAACTGGAGCCACTGGAGATACCGGTCCTACTGGACCAACAGGTGTAACCGGAGCTACCGGCCCTACTGGAGTTACTGGTGCCACTGGTGATACTGGTCCTACTGGAGTTACTGGTGCAACCGGAGATACCGGGCCTACTGGAGTTACTGGTGCGACTGGTGATACCGGGCCTACTGGAGCCACTGGTGCAACCGGAGATACTGGAGATACTGGTCCTACTGGAGCCACTGGTGCGACCGGAGATACTGGTCCTACTGGAGCCACTGGTGCCACTGGAGATACCGGCCCTACTGGAGTTACTGGTGCAACCGGAGATACCGGGCCTACTGGAGCCACTGGTGCAACCGGAGTTACCGGTCCTACTGGAGTTACTGGTGATACTGGTCCAACTGGAGCCACTGGTGATACTGGTGCCACTGGAGCTACCGGTCCTACTGGAGTTACTGGTGTAACCGGAGCTACCGGCCCTACTGGAGTTACTGGTGCGACCGGAGATACCGGTCCAACGGGAGCTACTGGTGCAGGGTTAACAGGTATTGAAGCGTTTGATCCGGTAATCAGCCCTACTTACCAAGTAGGGCAAGTAGTGACCTTTAATGGCAGTACGTATGTAGTAAATACTGCACCACCGACAGGTACACCAGATACTTCCCTAGACTACACATTACTGGCTGCAGCAGGATCAACTGGAGCTACCGGTCCAACGGGAGTTACTGGTGCAACCGGAGATACTGGTCCTACTGGACCAACAGGTGTAACCGGAGCTACCGGTCCTACTGGAGTTACTGGTGCCACTGGTGATACTGGTCCTACTGGGGCGACTGGTATCACGGGTGCTACTGGTCCTACTGGGGCGACAGGTATCACGGGTGCTACTGGTCCTACTGGGGCGACAGGCATCACGGGTGCTACTGGTCCTACTGGCGCCACTGGTATCACGGGTGCTACTGGTCCTACTGGGGCGACTGGTATCACTGGTTCAACCGGATCTACCGGAGCCACTGGTGCAACCGGAGATACCGGTCCTACCGGTCCTACTGGAGTTACTGGTGCGACTGGTCCTACTGGAGCCACTGGTGTAACCGGAGCTACCGGTCCTACTGGAGTTACTGGCGCCACTGGTATCACGGGTGCTACTGGTCCTACTGGGGCAACAGGCATCACGGGTGCAACTGGACCTACTGGCGCCACTGGTATCACGGGTGCAACTGGTCCTACTGGGGCAACAGGCATCACGGGTGCTACTGGTCCTACTGGGGCAACAGGCATCACGGGTGCAACTGGTCCTACTGGGGCGACAGGCATCACGGGTGCAACTGGTCCTACTGGGGCGACAGGCATCACGGGTGCTACTGGTCCTACTGGCGCCACTGGTATCACTGGTTCAACCGGATCTACCGGAGCCACTGGACCAACCTCACAAATTTTCTTTGACCAAACAGCAACACAGCAGCAAGTATTTCCTCCGTTGAATTCAGAAATAACATTACTCACTTTTACAGTTCCTGTAACAAGTGGTCAAAGAGTAAAGATTGACCTATCAGCAAATGTTACAGCTAACACTACAGCGAATTATAGTATAAGTGGAAATACTCGATTAAGGAGAAACGGAACATTGTTAACAGAAGTTCCTTTCTTTAGATCGGGATCAGGCGCAGGGGCACAAAGCTTTGTAGTTTCCACCACTTACGTTGATACTGTAACTAGTACGGGTAATAATGTATATACTGTTAATATCATTATTACAGCACAGTCAAATATAACAACTGTTAACACAGATACTCGAGCTGCAAATGCTGTAATATATGTATAAACAAAACGCATAAAGGCTTTGGCCTTTATGCGTTCAGGCTGTCGAGAAAATCTCGACAGCTTTATTTTTTTCCTTAAAGTTTCCATTCCCCCATTTTATAATAGAGAAAGCAGCACCTTCCATATTATGGTGTTCCGCCAGCCAGTATCTATGATAACCCCACTTCTCCGCCTTTTTTGCTAAATCCATACTATGTTCAAAAGATACCTTAATAGTGCCGCCTTCTGTCACAGAGGATAAATTTACATAAAACAATTTAACTTTTAAATAATTTGATTCGATAAACTTCGAAATAAAAATATCATTTAACTTAATTCCGCTTTTTAAATTTCCACATAGAATAAAATATTAACTTGTAGGAGATGGGGGAATTTGTATAATCAGTACGACAACAAATGTCCCTTTTGCGGAAAAAAGCATGATTGGCAACCTCATTACAGAAAATCTCGTCACGATAGACCTCTATTTGATGACTGCCCTCTTCTTAAACGAGAATGTAAAAAGAACAAAGTTGTTAAACATCACAGCACTTGTGCTAAAGCAAAAGGACGGAAAAAAACAAATAATAAAATTGTAAAAAGAGGTCCTACTGGAGCCACCGGAGCTACCGGTCCTACTGGAGTTACTGGTCCAACTGGTGCAACCGGAGCTACTGGTGCAGGGTTAACAGGTATTGAAGCGTTTGATCCGGTAATCAGCCCTACTTACCAAGTAGGGCAAGTAGTGACCTTTAATGGCAGTACGTATGTAGTAAATACTGCACCACCAACAGGTACACCAGATACTTCCCTAGACTACACATTACTGGCTGCAGCAGGATCAACTGGAGCTACCAGGCCTACTGGAGCCACTGGTGCAACCGGAGCTACCGGGCCTACTGGAGTTACTGGTGTCACTGGTGATACTGGTCCAACTGGACCAACAGGTGTAACCGGAGCTACCGGGCCTACTGGAGTTACTGGTCCAACTGGACCAACAGGTGTAACCGGAGCTACCGGTCCTACTGGAGTTACTGGTGTAACCGGAGATACCGGTCCTACTGGAGTTACTGGTGCTACTGGTGACACCGGTCCTACTGGAGTTACTGGTGCTACTGGTGATACCAGCCCTACTGGAGCCACTGGTGCAACCGGAGATACTGGTCCAACTGGAGATACCGGGCCTACTGGAGATACTGGAGCAACCGGAGATACTGGTCCAACTGGAGATACCGGGCCTACTGGAGCTACTGGTGCCACTGGAGTTACTGGTGATACTGGAGTTACCGGCCCTACTGGAGTTACTGGTGATACTGGAGATACCGGTCCTACTGGACCAACAGGTGTAACCGGAGATACTGGTCCTACTGGAGTTACTGGTGCAACCGGAGATACTGGTCCTACTGGAGTTACTGGTGCAACCGGAGATACTGGTCCTACTGGAGTTACTGGTGCGACTGGTGATACCGGTCCTACTGGAGCAACCGGAGATACTGGTCCTACTGGAGATACCGGGCCTACTGGAGCAACCGGAGATACTGGTCCTACTGGAGTTACTGGTGCGACTGGAGATACCGGTCCTACTGGACCAACAGGTGTAACCGGAGATACTGGTCCTACTGGACCAACAGGTGTAACCGGAGATACTGGTCCTACTGGAGTTACTGGTGCAACCGGAGATACTGGTCCTACTGGAGATACCGGTCCTACTGGAGCCACTGGTGTAACCGGAGATACTGGTCTTACCGGAGCCACTGGTCCAACGGGAGATACTGGCCCTACTGGTGCAACTGGTCCTACTGGAGCCACTGGTGCAACCGGTGATACTGGTCCAACGGGAGTTACTGGTGCGACTGGTGATACTGGTCCAACGGGAGATACTGGTCCTACTGGAGCTACCGGTCCTACTGGAGCTACCGGTCCTACTGGAGCCACTGGTGTAACCGGAGATACTGGTCCTACTGGAGCCACTGGTCCAACGGGAGATACTGGCCCTACTGGTGCAACTGGTCCAACGGGAGCCACTGGTGCAACCGGAGATACCGGTCCTACTGGACCAACAGGTGCAACCGGAGCTACCGGTCCTACTGGAGTTACTGGTGCGACTGGTGCGACTGGAGATACCGGGCCTACTGGAGTTACTGGTGCTACTGGTGATACTGGTGCGACTGGTGATACCGGGCCTACTGGAGATACTGGTGCGACTGGAGATACCGGTCCTACTGGACCAACAGGTGTAACCGGAGATACTGGTCCTACTGGAGCCACTGGTGCAACAGGAGACACTGGTCCTACTGGAGCCACTGGTGCGACTGGAGATACCGGTCCTACTGGACCAACAGGTGTAACCGGAGATACCGGGCCTACTGGAGTTACTGGTGCCACTGGAGTTACCGGTCCTACTGGAGCCACTGGTGTAACCGGAGATACTGGTCCTACCGGAGCCACTGGTCCAACGGGAGATACTGGCCCTACTGGTGCAACTGGTCCAACGGGAGCCACTGGAGTTACTGGTGCGACTGGTGATACCGGGCCTACTGGAGATACCGGCCCTACTGGAGCTACTGGAGCAACCGGAGCAACCGGAGATACTGGTCCTACTGGAGCCACTGGTGTAACCGGAGATACTGGTCCTACCGGAGCCACTGGTCCAACGGGAGATACTGGCCCTACTGGTGCAACTGGTCCAACGGGAGCCACTGGAGTTACTGGTGCGACTGGTGATACCGGGCCTACTGGAGATACCGGCCCTACTGGAGCTACTGGAGCAACCGGAGCAACCGGAGATACTGGTCCTACTGGAGCCACTGGTGTAACCGGAGATACTGGTCCTACCGGAGCCACTGGTCCAACGGGAGATACTGGCCCTACTGGTGCAACTGGTCCAACGGGAGCCACTGGAGTTACTGGTGCGACTGGTGATACCGGGCCTACTGGAGATACCGGCCCTACTGGAGCTACTGGAGCAACCGGAGCAACCGGAGATACTGGTCCTACTGGAGTTACTGGTGCCACTGGAGTTACCGGTCCTACTGGAGCCACTGGTGTAACCGGAGATACTGGTCCTACTGGAGCCACTGGTCCAACGGGAGATACTGGCCCTACTGGTGCAACTGGTCCTACTGGAGCCACTGGTGCAACCGGAGATACCGGTCCTACTGGACCAACAGGTGCAACCGGAGATACCGGCCCTACTGGAGATACCGGGCCTACTGGAGTTACTGGTGCGACTGGTGCGACTGGAGATACCGGGCCTACTGGAGCAACCGGAGATACTGGTCCTACTGGAGTTACTGGTGCGACTGGAGATACCGGTCCTACTGGACCAACAGGTGTAACCGGAGATACTGGTCCTACTGGAGTTACTGGTGTAACCGGAGATACTGGTCCTACTGGAGTTACTGGTGCAACCGGAGATACTGGTCCTACTGGAGTTACTGGTGCAACCGGAGTTACTGGTGCCACTGGTGATACCGGTCCTACTGGAGCAACCGGAGATACTGGTCCTACTGGAGATACCGGGCCTACTGGAGTTACTGGTGCTACTGGTGCTACTGGTGCGACTGGTGATACCGGGCCTACTGGAGATACTGGTGCCACTGGAGATACCGGTCCTACTGGACCAACAGGTGTAACCGGAGATACTGGTCCTACTGGAGCCACTGGTGCAACAGGAGACACTGGTCCTACTGGAGCCACTGGTGCGACTGGAGATACCGGTCCTACTGGACCAACAGGTGTAACCGGAGATACCGGGCCTACTGGAGTTACTGGTGCCACTGGAGTTACCGGTCCTACTGGAGCCACTGGTGTAACCGGAGATACTGGTCCTACCGGAGCCACTGGTCCAACGGGAGATACTGGCCCTACTGGTGCAACTGGTCCAACGGGAGCCACTGGAGTTACTGGTGCGACTGGTGATACCGGGCCTACTGGAGATACCGGCCCTACTGGAGCTACTGGAGCAACCGGAGCAACCGGAGTTACTGGTCCTACTGGAGTTACTGGTGCCACTGGAGTTACCGGTCCTACTGGAGCCACTGGTGTAACCGGAGATACTGGTCCTACTGGAGCCACTGGTCCAACGGGAGATACTGGCCCTACTGGTGCAACTGGTCCTACTGGAGCCACTGGTGCGACTGGTGATACTGGTCCAACGGGAGTTACTGGTGCGACTGGTGATACTGGTCCAACGGGAGTTACTGGTCCTACTGGAGCTACCGGTCCTACTGGAGCTACCGGTCCTACTGGAGCTACTGGTGCAACCGGAGATACCGGGCCTACTGGAGCCACTGGGCCTACTGGTCCAACTCAAACGGCTCTTTATGCCGGAAATACAACGGGGCCTACAATCATTACTGTTCTTGGTGGTACGAACATTGCTTTACCAAGTAATCAAAATATCAATGGATTTGCACCGAATGGTTCAAATGATACTTTTACTGTACAACAAACAGGTAAATACTATATCACATACCAAATTAATACAACAGTTGCACTTTTAGTTAGTGCACGGCTACTTCTTAATGGAGCCACTGTCATCCCAGGTTCTATTCAATCACCGGTGGTCTCAACCACATTTATCAGTAACACATTGATTGTGAATTTAACTGCTGGAAATACGATATCATTGCAATTGTTTGGGGCAGTTGTAACAGCTATTTTAATTGGTGGAGGTGCAACCGGGGCATCCCTAACAATCATAAGACTCAGTTAACGAAAAAAAGAAGGGCTACTTTAGCCTTCAGATTGTAGAGAAACTCATGTTTTTCTACAATCGTTAGGTTGAATAAAAAAGGCATCCCACACACGTTTTGTTTTCCTCTCAACCGGCAATAGCGAAGCCCATGCAGTTGTTTTGAATCTGCAAGGCTTCGCTCTATTTTTCTTTTCTTTTTTTATATAGCTCTTTTCCAGAGGCAGACAGACGATTTTGTCTGATCTTTTCTTGTGTTCCTCTCCCATACATGTCTGGAGATCACTTTTTGATGATTTTTCGATCTTGTACAGCTCTCAAGGAAAGAGATGGAAAATATCTAAGAAAAAAATAAAGCTGTCGAGATTTTCTCGACAGCATGAGAAAGGCTTTTTCAGCCTTTCTTTTTTATGTCTTCTATGACATTTATACATTGTTCAATATCATCAGATTGTAAGAGGTGAAAAATAGATTGGATGACGGTAAACTCTAAATTCCACCATTCTAATAACTGAAGTTTTTCGATGATTTCAGATGAAAACCGGTATTTCATGAGCTGCTGCGGATTTCCTGCGGCAATCGCATATGGAGGCACATCTTTTGTGATGACACTATTTGCACCAATCACTGCTCCGTTCCCTATACATACTCCTGACATGATTGTTGCTCCATAACCAATCCAGACGTCGTGTCCTATGTGGACATCTCCTTTTGACTTTGGATGTCCTTTAATGTGAGAAGCTTCCTTGAAAATTTGATTAAACGGATACGTTGTGGCCCAATCTGTACGGTGTTCACCGCCAAGGAAAATTTTGACTTCGTTTGCGATGGAACAAAACTTTCCAATGTTTAATGTTGTTCCTTCCCCCCACGTCAGCACTTGGAAATCTGGTCCGGCATAAGAAAAATCACCGATATTGTACGCGCTCAGTTCACTTCTTTGATTCAAATACATAGAAGATCAGACCTCCTGAAAAGTGATAGATCTTCGTATGTATATGCTGCTTCACACTTTTACATTATGACTGCACTAGCGCTACAATCTGTTTTTTCTTCCATACGAGCTGATAGTAGCCGTATTGAAGGAGTAAGTTCACGAAAAAAGCCGCAGGATAGCCAATCCAGATGCCCTTGATGCCAAGGGTTGTGTAGTGCGATAGCACATAAGCGACTGGTACTTCTACAAGCCAAATGGAACAAATACTAAAGATCGTTGGCCATAGCACTGTTCCGCTTGCTCTCATCGTGGCTGCAACAATTTGGGCTGTTCCAAAAATAAGATAGCTCCATAATGTAATGACAACTAAGCTATAGGCAATGTCAATCGTCTTAGAATCTGTTAAAAAGATAGATAAAATCTGCGGTGCGAAGAGATAAACAATGATAATAATGAATCCGCCTATGGCAAAATTGAGCCCTAACCCGATTTTTATCACATCTTTCAATCGGTTGATATTCCCTGCGCCGATGAATTGTGCTGCAAAGATCGAGACCGCGATGCCAAGACTTACTGCCGGCATCTGCACATAGCTCACAACTTGATTGACAACACCATAGGCAGCAGTCGCCTGTGATCCATAATCATTGACAAAGGAAATAACAGCAATTTCTGATAAAGAAATAAGGATCATATTAATGCTCGATGGAATGCTGAGCTTTAATAATGTTTTTAGTAGATCCCCTTTCATCAATAAATGCTTTCTAACCGATGCATCGATGCGAAGCGGGTGTTTTGTTTTATATAAGTAGATATGTAGAATAATAAACGTCACAATGGTTGAAATCACAGAAGCATACGCAGCACCGTATAAACCAAATGCCGGCAGTCCCAGCCAGCCAAATAATAAAATCGGCAGCATCAAAATATTCGTTGCCGTACTAATCATTAAGAAATAAAAAGGCGTTTTTGAATCCCCTGTCCCTCGCAGGAAAGTCGTGTAAACAAAATAAAGAAATAAGATCGGCATTGAGATGAATAGAATTCTGGCATAAGCCGCACTTTCCTCCACGATATTCGCAGGTGTTCCCATGAGATTTAAGATATCTGTTGCAAAAAAACCTCCAATGATTGCTAAAGAAAGTCCGATTAAAAAAGTAAATGAAAGCGTTGTGCCAATAATTTCTTTTAATCTTTGTTCATTTTTTGCTCCATACGCTTGTCCAATAAGGATTGAACTTCCCGATCCAATTCCGATGGAAAAAGAAACGAGTAAAAAGAAAAGCGGAAAGAATGCAGAAATGGCAGCTACTGCATCCTCTCCAATCCATCTGCCGACAAGGACAATGGATACAAGCTGTCCGATTGATTGCAAAATATTGCTAAGCAAAAGCGGGACGAGAAAAATGGACATGGTTTTTACTAAAGATTGATTGTTATCTAACGTCATGGTGGTTCTCCTTCTCTATCTAAAGATTCTCAGCTAAAATGCTAACAATGTGGTCTTCTATCTCTTTCCCTTTTTCGTCATCAACAAGATGATTTAACAAAATGGAAAAAGAGAGCGTCTTTCCGCTCTTCGTGTCAATATATCCAGAAAGTGTACTGACCGTAGTTAATGAACCTGTTTTTGCACGTACTTTTTCTAGTGTAGCAGGTTCTTTTAATCTGTTCCTTAACGTCCCTCCCACCATTCGGTCACTTGCCCCTGCTAACGGAAGCGCATGTTCATAGGTCTTAAACCATTTTTCCTTTTGAATGTTTGTTAGAAATAACGTGAACTGGTTGGCAGAAACAAGGTTAATAGGTGAGATGCCTGACCCATCTCGCAACACTGCAAGAGATGGATCGATGCCGAATGCAGGAAGCCGTTCATTCATCACATCCAGTCCATCTTCAAAGCTCCCTTTGCTTTTCACTTGTTTTCCAAGTTCCTTCAGCAACATTTCTGCATGGGTATTGTTGCTGAGTTTCATCATGGGAACAAGGAGCTCTGATAAAGGCATCGATGAATGGGTGGCAATTTTCTTGGCTTTTTTAGGAACTTGTTTTATTTTAAGCGGTCCTTTTACGTGAATCCCTTCCGCCTTTAACGCTCGTTTCATTAAATCTAACGCATAAGAGGATGGCTCCCATAATGCTACCCATTGTCTAGATACACTCGCTTTCACCGGAATGGTGCCAGTTAAAGTGATTTTGTTGGTGCCGTGAGAGCGCTTAAAAGAAATCTTCTTTTTCCCTCCTTCTGGGACGGTTTTTACTTGATTGATGACTTGAGGGACAGAAGTCTTCGGAATCATGTCATAGGTTGCTTTTTTCCCAGCTTTTTTCCCTGGCTTTACTTCGAGAATCACGGTTCCTGCATCATAATCTTGATTCGGTGAAGCTGTGAGAGCAGAGATTTGTGCACCGTAATATTGATCCTCATCACTCCAAGGTAAATCAATCGAATATCTTGTGTCATCATACCATGTATCGTCTGCCGCAAGCTGTCCGCGAATTGTATGTATTCCGGCCTTTTTCACTTGTTTGGCAAGTGCTGCAAAATCCTCTTCTAATAAAGTCGGATCCCCGGTACCGCGTAGATACAGGTTGCCATGTAACGTTTTCTTTTGAATAGAACCATCTATCCAGATGTCTGTCGGGAATGTGTGTGTTTCTCCTAGTATATCAAGGGCGATGGCTGATGTGAGCAGTTTCATATTAGAAGCAGGAGTAAGACGAATATCGGCTTGATGTTCATAAAGAAGAGAGGAGTCAGAAGTATCGCGGACGCTGATGCCAGAGATCGCGCCCTCTAAATCAGGTGCTGTTCGTATAAATTCATCTAAAGCTGTCACCCACGGCAGTGAGTCGTCACGAGCTGTAAGTTGATCATCTTTTGCTGAAAAAGGGAGAAATAAAATCGACAGGATACATATGTGTAAAAACAAGATCTGTGAAAAACGCTTCACGCAATCCCTCCTTTTTAGTCGCAGCCAATTTTAGAAGAATATGTTCATTATACACAAAAGAACGTTTGTTCTCAAAGGTTTTTTAAACAGAAAAGTCAGCTTTCTTTGACGAAAACTGACAAGCTCTTTACCTTTTTTCTGGATTCCAGCCATCGGTTCCGCTAAGAACAGCTTGCACTGTGATTTGACTTGCTTCGTTTTTCGATAAAATACTGGACCATTTTACGCGGGTTGCTGCGTTGCTTCCTGCTCCTGTCGATCCATATTCTTTATATCTTGCTGTTCTTTCGTTATCACGGTTATCCCAGTTATGCCAACCCTCTGCCTTAATATGATCATCCATATTTGTATAGAGGAATGTCACAGCAGAATGAGGCCGCCACGGACGTCCTAAATATACCGATTGAGCAGCAGCCGTCCCCTTTTTGAGCGTAGAATCGATGAATACATATCCATACTTTTGCGCTTCTGTTGTGGATGCTGCAGTAATATACCCATTTCCAAGACTTTTTATTTCAGCTCTTTTAAACACGGCTGTGGCTGATCCAAAAATAAAATCGACCGTGCCTTCGATATAGCAGTTTTCATAATATTGCCGGCCTGTACCTGTTGCATAAAGTGTATCTTGATACCCTAAAACTCGTATTTGTTTAAACGCAGCCCGGTCGCCGGACACGTACAGTGCAACCGCCTGACCAGCATGTCTGCCAGCCGTATTTTGAAAGGTGATATTTTCTGCATAAAAGTCGTTCGCACGAATCATTGTGCTTGAGCTATTTGTTGTGCTGCCAGTACTTGCATTTGTATCATGATACGTCAGAATCGTCTTGTATTGGTCTTCCCCAATAAAGGACACGTAAGGTTTATTTTGCGGAAGCAGGATTTTTTCTTTATACACACCATTTTTAATATAGATCGTTACGCGCTGTTGATTGTTCACTGGAATCGCATCAATGGCAGACTGAACGGTTCGAAACGAGCCATTTCCCTTTTGATCGACCACAAGGACGCGATTTGTTTGATTCTGATGTCCGGCTGCTTGAAGTGAAGCTGAGTTCAATAGTAATAAAGACAAGACGACTACAAGCCATACCTTTCCATACTTCATCGTACATCTCCTCCTCTTTGTGAACGTTTTCAATCAAACATTCTTTTTGATCCTATTCATGACACGCACAAAAAAACACCCACTTATAGATGTTATGGATGTTTTTTAGACTTTTCATATTTCATTGCATAAATCCCTTCATTTTCAATCCATTCACAAAATAGAACGTCTCGATAGGAAGAAATGTGCTGCTTTTTTAATTGCTCACTCAGCCATGTTTCATCAAAGCCAGCTTCTTGTAAATCTTTTTTTAAAATTTCACCGTCAATAATAAACGTTCTAGGTAATTTGACTTCTTTTCCCTTCACGTTCACATCTTCTGCGGTGGCTGTTGCGTATTTCATTTTCGGAAGAACGCTTACCGAGCCGTCTGTTTCCAAAATGGCATATTCAATTTCATTCAAAGCAAAATGACCCTTCGCGCGAATCAGTGTCTGCAGCTGATTGAGATCCAGCATATTTTTCTTTAAACGTTTGTAGTGAATCTTCCCTTGATCAATGACAAGTGTCGGTCTTCCTTCTAAAAAGGCTCGAATACCTTTAAAGCGCTGTGAAAACCATTCAACTGTATAGAGAAGAACGCCCCATACCGCAACAGCAAACAAAATGTGCTGAATCTTGACTTCTGGGTCGAAAATGGCGTTTCCGACCATTTCGCCTAAAATCAGTGCAGAAATAAAATCAAACGGCGTGATTTGTGCAAATTGTGTTTTCCCTAATAATTTTATTATAGAAAATAAGGCAAAAAATCCGATAAACAGTTCAATCAAAATATTAAAAAATGGCACAAACATACCTTCCTTTCAAAGTGCATTTACCTACAGCATACACATGAAAGGAAGGATCTAAACCGTTTACAAAGTAAAACGTCGTCTACCTCAAGCAATGAGTCATATACTTTGACGCATCCATGATCTGGTGCTTGAATGTCACCTCATGAAAGATGGATTTTCAAATCAGCTCACTGCCTAGAGCGGAAAAAAGTGATAGTAAATCAAACCATATCTGAATCATAAAAAGCCATGATCACTATTGGATCATGGCTTTTCTATATCATAAACACCCTTTGTTTGACCTATTTTGGCAGAACCGAACTCCCCATTAAATAACGGTCTACCTCGTGCGCCACTTGTCTGCCTTCATTAATTGCCCAGACAATCAAGCTTTGCCCGCGTCTTGCATCTCCCGCTGCAAATACGCCTTCTACATTTGTTGTATACTCCCCATACGTTGCGTCAATGCGATTGTTTTTGCTGTCCACGCCAAAGTGTTTCACGAGTGGCTGTTCAGTTCCCTCAAAACCAATTGCAATAAAGACTAGCTGAGCCGGCCATACTTTTTCTGTCCCTGGAATCTCATGAAATTCAAACTTCCCTTGTTCGTTTTTCACCTTTTCCATTTGAATCGTATGAAGCTCTTTTAATTTTCCATTTTTGTCTGCCACAATTTTTGTGGTTTGAATGGAATATTGACGCGGATCTTCCCCGAATTTTGCTTGTGCTTCTTCATAAGCATAATCGAGTGAGAAGACGTAAGGCTGTTCAGGCCACATGTTATCCCCTACACGTGTATCTGGAAGCTTCGGATGCTTCCCGAACTGAACAACACTTTTTGCTTTTTGGCGAAGTGCAGTTGCAACGCAATCTGCACCTGTATCTCCCCCGCCAATGACAATCACGTCTTTTCCTTTTGCATCAATGAAGTTTTTGTCTTTAAATCCTGAATCCAGCATGCTTTTTGTTGCGAGGGTCAAATAATCCATCGCTAGGTGAATCCCTTTAGCTTCCCGGCCTTCAATCAACAGGTCACGCTGCTTTTGTGCACCTGTACAAAGGATGACCGCATCAAACTGCTCTTTCAGTTCATCGGCAGTGACATCGACGCCAATTTCTGTGTTCGTTACAAAATCAATGCCTTCTTGTCTTAGCAGTTTGACTCTTCGTTCCACTACTTCTTTGTCCAGCTTCATGTTTGGAATGCCGTATGTCAGCAGTCCGCCAAGGCGATCAGACCGTTCGAACACTGTGACGGCGTGGCCTGCTTGGTTTAATTGATCAGCACTTGCAAGTCCTGCTGGTCCTGAGCCGACAATGGCAATCTTCTTGCCTGTACGGCTTGAAGGAATTCTCGGTGTGATCCATCCATTTTCAAAGCCTTTATCAATGATGGTGCGTTCGATATTTTTAATCGAAACAGCTGGATCATTGATGGCGACTGTACATGACCCTTCGCAAGGCGCTGGACACACTCTCCCAGTAAATTCAGGGAAATTATTTGTTTTTTGCAGTCTTTCGAGCGCTTCTTTCCATCTGCCTCGATACACAAGGTCGTTCCATTCTGGAATTAAATTGTAGATCGGGCAGCCTGACACGCCGTCTTTGATCTCCATCCCAATTTGACAAAACGGTGTGCCGCAATCCATACATCTAGCGCCCTGCTTCTTCAATACGTCATCTGTATAAGGAGCTGAATATTCTTTCCAGTCATTTTGACGAGTGAGAGGGTCACGTTCATTTGGCTTTTCTCTTTTATAATCCATAAAACCTGTTGCTTTGCCCATTGTCCTCTCCCCTTTCTTAATGAGCGAGGGCTGCTTTTTGCCCGTTTGCCGTTTCTTGATTTTTCGGTTTTGTGTTTGCTTCAAAGGCATACATGACCGCTTCCTCATGACTAAGGCCCGCTTGTTTTTGTTCTTCAATGCTTTGAAGCATCATTTTGTAATTTCTCGGAATGACCTTGATGAATTGATCCTTTTCTTGCGCCCAGTTTTCTAAAAGTGCCGAAGCTTTTGCGCTGTTTGTATAGTGAAGGTGCTCTTGAATCAGCTGTTTCACTTCTTGCTCTTCATCGTGATCTGTGAGTTTTTCAAACATGATCATTTCCATGTTGCACATTCTTTTGAACTGTTTCGCATCGGATGTATGGACATAAGCTACGCCGCCAGACATTCCTGCGCCGAAGTTCTTTCCGACGTCTCCTAAAATGACGACACGTCCGCCAGTCATGTATTCACAGCCGTGATCACCGATTCCTTCAACAACCACCTGCACGCCTGAATTACGAACGGCAAAGCGCTCACCTGCACGCCCGTTAATATAGGCTTTTCCACTTGTCGCTCCGTAGAATGCGACGTTTCCAACAATGACATTTTCATGTCCATCTTGTACAAAGTGATCAGATGTTTTGACCGCAATTTTGCCTCCAGAGAGTCCTTTGCCGATATAGTCATTTGAATCACCTGTTAAATAGAGAGACATGCCCTTTGGCACAAATGCGCCGAAGCTTTGTCCTGCGGAACCAGTGAACCTTAGTGTGATCGTATCCTCTGGCAAGCCTTCTTCCCCGTAGCGTTTAGACACTTCACTTCCAGTAATGGTTCCAGCCACACGATTGATATTACGAATATTCAATGATAGATCAACCGGTGTTTGATGATTCAACGCTTCCTGTACATAAGGGAGGATTTCATTCATATCCAGTGATTCATCAATTTTATGATTTTGAGGTGTTCTGAATGTACGAGCTCCTTCTGGCTGATAAAGCAGTGTTTCAAGGTCTAGCTGGCCTGCTTTCCAGTGAGCTTTTGCTCGTTCGCTAACTCCTAGAACATCCGTGCGTCCAATTAATTCATCCATTGATGTAAAGCCGAGCTCCGCTAAGATTTCTCTTACTTCCTCTGCAATAAACATCATGAAATTCACAATATGGTCAGGGTTCCCCATGAATTTTTTACGAAGCTCTGGATTCTGTGTAGCGACGCCGACTGGGCAAGTATCTAAATGACATGCTCTCATCATCACGCAGCCCAATACGACAAGTGGAGCTGTCGCAAAGCCATATTCTTCTGCTCCTAATATCGCAGCCATGACAACGTCGCGACCAGTCATTAACTTTCCGTCCGTTTCAAGAACGACTCTCTCGCGAAGGCCGTTTAACACAAGGGTTTGATGCGCCTCTGCCAAACCGAGCTCCCAAGGAAGTCCTGTGTGTTTAATACTCGTTTTCGGCGAAGCTCCTGTGCCGCCATCGTATCCACTGATCACAATGACATCCGCCGTTCCTTTTGCAACACCTGCTGCAATCGTACCAACGCCTGCTTTAGACACAAGCTTGACGCTGATGCGGGCATCACGGTTCGCGTTTTTCAAATCATGGATCAGCTGCGCTAAATCCTCGATGGAATAAATATCATGATGCGGCGGTGGTGAAATCAATCCGACGCCTGGTGTAGATCCGCGTACATCGGCGACCCAAGGGTATACTTTATTTCCTGGCAGCTGTCCGCCTTCTCCAGGCTTTGCTCCTTGTGCCATTTTAATTTGCAGTTCATCTGCATTGACCAAATAATGACTCTTTACGCCAAAGCGGCCAGAAGCAATTTGTTTAATCGCACTTCTGCGATCATCGCCGCGTTCATCAACTGTAAAGCGTGCAGGATCTTCTCCGCCTTCTCCGCTGTTACTTTTACCGCCAATTCGGTTCATGGCAATCGCAAGTGCTTCGTGCGCTTCTTTACTTAAAGACCCAAATGACATGGCGCCTGTCTTGAATCGGCGCACGATGGATTCAGCAGATTCAACGTCTTCCAAACGAACTGGTTTTTGTTTTGGCTGGAAAGCAAATAAATTTCGAAGGAAGCCGATTCTTTCTTCGTCCGCTGCCTTTGTATATTGCTTAAATAGATCGTAATCTTCATTGCGACATGCCCACTGAAGCGTATGGATCGTTTTTGGATTAAAGGCATGGTGCTCACCATTTTTTCTCCACTGGAAGTCACTTCCTGATTCGAGTGTTTGGTCAGTCGATGCCTGATACCCTGCTTCATGACGAAGTTTTGCTTCATGTGCAATGGTCTCAAGGTCAATCCCGCCAAGCTGAGAAGCTGTTCCCGTGAAATACGCCTGAATGACGTCTTCACTAATACCAACGGCTTCAAAGATTTGGGCTCCTCTATAGCTTTGCACAGTGGAGATTCCCACTTTAGACATGACTTTGACGACACCTTCGGTTACGCTTTTACCAAACTTAGTGACTGCTTCATCAAAGCTGAAAGAGATCGCTTCTTCTGCAATCAGCTGTTTGTACGTTTCATACACAAGATAAGGATGGATTGCATCTGCTCCGTAGCCAATCAGTGCGGCAAAATGATGAACCTCTCTGACTTCTCCAGATTCAACGATCAGACTCACCTTTGTCCGTAAGCCTTGACGCACAAGATGCTGATGCAGTGCACTTAGCGCTAGAAGTGGTGGAATCGGCACTTTTTCTTCCGTCATTTCACGATCGGAAAGAATTAATAAAGATACACCTTCACGGATCGCTTTTTCCGCCTCTTCAAACATCGCATCCAGCCCGCGCTTTAAATCATCGGTAAAAAGAGTATGAATCGTTTTGCTTTTAAAGGCATTATGAACAATTGTTCTCAAACCGTTAAACTGCCCGCTTGTTAAGACGGGTGTATACAGTTTAATTCGTCGGCATGAATATTCATTCGGATGTAAAATATCTCCTTCAGCACCTAACCACGTCATCGTAGATGTCACAAGCTGCTCACGAATGGCGTCAATCGGCGGGTTCGTCACTTGTGCAAACAGCTGCTTGAAGTAAGAAAACAGAGACTGCGCACGATCTGATAACACAGCAAGCGGAGTGTCGCTTCCCATTGAACCGATTGGGTCCTTGCCTTCTTCTAGTAAAGGAATTAAATACTTTTGAATGTCCTCGTACGTATAATGGAAGGCACGCTGGCGCGTCAATAAATCATCCATTATACTAGAATTTTCTGAATTTTCTTCCGAGCGATTGACGTGCACCATTTCTTCATCAAGCCATTTTTGATAAGGAAGTTCATTCGCAATCGTCGATTTCACTTCTTCGTCAGAAATAATTCGTCCTTCTTCTAAATCAATTAAGAGCATTTTACCTGGCTCAAGACGATCTTTATACTTCACATCCTCTTCATTTGTGTCGATCACACCGACCTCAGAAGAGAAAATGATATGATCATCATTTGTGACATAGTATCTTGCCGGTCTTAATCCGTTTCGGTCTAAGATGGCTCCGATTTGTTTACCATCAGTAAAGGAAATAGCTGTTGGCCCATCCCACGGCTCCATAAGAGAACTATGGTATTCATAAAATGCCCGTTTTTCTTTCGACATGTGCGTGTTTTCAGTCCATGGCTCTGGAATCAGCATCATCGCTGTATGAGCAGGTGTTCGGCCTGCAAGCACAAAGAATTCAAAGGCATTGTCTAGAATGGATGAATCACTTCCGTCTGCATTCAGCACTGGCAAAATCTTGTCTAAATCGTCTCCGAAAGCTTCAGATACGAATTGTTGTTCTCTTGCTCTCATCCAATTGATGTTTCCTCTTAATGTGTTGATTTCACCGTTGTGAATCAAATAGCGGTTTGGATGGGCTCTTTCCCATGTAGGAAATGTATTTGTACTAAATCGTGAATGAACAAGTGAAAATGCAGAAACAAATGTTTCATCCTGAAGATCAAGATAAAAAGCATCGACTTGATCTGATGTTAAAAGCCCCTTGTATACAATGGTTTGACTCGACAGGCTGACAAAGTAAAATTGCTTTTCCTCTGCTGTCCCCCAGTTCTCAGCCTGCTTACGAATGACATATAATTTTCTTTCAAATGACAAACGATCTATGATCTTGTCATTTGCCCCGATAAAGACTTGCCTCACAACCGGACAGCTCTTCGCTGCGACAGTACCAATTTTCCCGGCATCAATAGGAACTGTTCTCCAGCCAATTAATGTTTGACCTTCTTGTTTAATGAACCCGTTGATTTTTTGCTCGATGGCTTGGCGCGTTTTCTCGTCATCCTCTTTTGAAAAGAAGACCATTCCTACCCCGTAACGGCCCTTTTCAGGAAGTGCAAAGTCTTTGCAGCTTTTTCTAAAGAAAGCGTCTGGCAGTTGTACCATTAAGCCGGCACCATCACCTGTATACGGATCACTGCCTTGCCCGCCGCGGTGATCAAGCTGGCACAGCATTTGTAATCCCTTTTTGACGATGCTGTGTGTCGCTTCCCCTTTTAAATGAGCGTACAGTCCGATCCCACATGCATCATGTTCAAATTCAGGACGGTAGAGACCTTGTGGTTGTGGTAGTTGATTATAAGTCATCGTTTCTCTCCCCCGTTTAAAAGATCCGTTTTTTCACAGTAATAAAATCTCACAAACTCTGTAACTTATTTTAAGTTTTCAAATTAATATAAACAATATATAATTTAGATGAAAACAATCTCTTTTTGAGATAGATGGGTGTGAAGTGTAAAAATGGAGCTTCGTCAGTTACGTTATTTTGTAGAAGTCGCAGACCGTGAACACGTGTCAGAAGCGGCTGAAAACTTACATGTTGCCCAATCTGCGATCAGTCGGCAGATTGCGAATTTAGAAGAAGAACTTGGAGTGGCCTTATTCGAACGAGAAGGACGAAATATCAAATTAACGAAGATCGGCAGACAATTTTTAGATCATGTCAGAACGGCTCTAAAAGCCATTGATTATGCGAAAGAACAAATTGATGAATATTTAGATCCACACAAAGGAACCGTCAATATCGGCTTTCCTACTAGCCTAGCAAGCCAAGTGCTACCTTCTGTCATTTCCGCCTTTAAACAGGAATACCCAGAGGTCGATTTTTTACTTCGTCAAGGATCCTATAAATTTCTCATTGAAGCTGTAAAAAATCGAGATATTGATCTCGCCTTTTTAGGACCCGTACCGACAAACGATCCTCAAATAGAAGGACATATTTTGTTTTCAGAAAGCATTTATGCCTTGCTGCCTGTCAGCCACCCCTTTAGCGGACAAAGGAGTATTCATTTAAGTGATTTAAGAAAAGATCATTTCGTGTTATTTCCGGAAGGATATGTCCTGAGACAAATTGCGGTTGATGCTTGTAAGCAGGCAGGCTATGAGCCAACCATTTCATCAGAAGGTGAAGATTTAGACGCCATTAAAGGTCTCGTATCGGCGGGTATGGGCGTTACCTTATTACCCGAAAGCGCCTTTTATGAAACCACACCGCGCTTTACAGTGAAAATTCCGATCGATTTTCCGCAAGTGAGAAGAACGGTTGGAATTATTGCTTCTAAATCACGAGAAATGTCTCCTTCTGCTCATGATTTTTATGTGTTTGTGAAGGATTTCTTTTCTAAAATTGAACAATATAAATAATTCATTAAAACAAGACATTTCATTTGTGGAAATAATCCCTCTTTGTATATGATGAGTTACAGAACAACACACTATATGGAAGAAAGGTATTCGTATGAAATCAATTTTATCGTTTTTAAAGCCGTATCGGCTGTCCGTTGTGTCCATTGTGATCCTCACCTTTTTAAGCAGTATGCTCCAGCTGTATTTACCGACGCTTACGGCAGATATCGTCGATGTCGGGATCGTCCAAGGAGATATTGCTTACATATGGAAGGTTGGCGGCTGGATGGTGGCCTGTTCTTTACTTGCCATCTTACTCACGATCTGGAAGTCCTACTTGTCATCAAAGACTGCACTTGGCTTCGGGCGTGATATGAGAAGACAGCTATTTGTGCATGTCGAACAATTTTCATTAGAAGAATTTCAAAAGATCGGAACGTCTTCCTTTATTACAAGATCAACAAATGATGTAAAACAAGTCCAAGATGTCACGATCATGATTTTACAAATGATGACGAGAGCCCCGCTTATGCTTGTCGGCGGAATTATTTTAGCTGTATCACGCGATGCTGTCCTGTCTCTCATCTTTTTAGCAGCACTTCCCCTTCTTGGCGGATTTATCTATTTGGTGTCGAGAAAAGCCATTCCGCTCTTTGGCCAACTTCAGAAAAAAACAGACCGGCTGAATTTAATTATGCGAGAATCTCTTTCAGGCATCCGGGTCATTCGTGCTTTTAACCGAGTAGATGATGAAAAGGAGCGTTTTCAAGAAGCCAACACATCCTACAAGGATACCGGCCTTAGAGTCAACCGTTTAATGGCTTACTTGTTTCCATTTATGCTGATTATCATGAACTTCACGAATATCGGCATTGTCTGGCTAGGTGCAAACCGAATTGATGCCGGAGAGATGGAAGTAGGGAATCTCATTGCCTTTATCCAATATGCGATGATGATTTTGATGGCACTGATTATGCTGTCAATGAGCTTTATTATGGTCCCAAGAGCACAAGCATCAGCTAAACGGATGAACGAAGTGTTAAACATGGAACCGAAAATTCAAGACAATGAAGGAACGGTTCCTGACCTGCGCGCGCCAGCACAATCCATTCGCTTTGAGGATGTGTCATTTTATTACTCAAATGCTGAAAAGCCGGCAGTTCAAAACATTTCGTTCGAAGCCAAAACTGGCAAAACGACAGCTATTATTGGAAGTACAGGTTCAGGGAAAACCACCCTTCTCCAGCTAATGACGCGCTTTTACGAAGCAACTGAAGGCCGGATTACACTAGATGGTGTAGACATTAGAGAGCTGCCTCAGGAGAAACTAAGAGGCCAGATGGGCTATGTTTCTCAAAAAGCGGTTTTATTTAGCGGAACCATTGCCGATAATGTGCGCTTCGGCAGGCAGAATGCAAGCGATGAAGACGTCTGGCAGGCGCTGCGAACGGCGCAGGCAGAAGAATTTGTTTTGCAAAAAGATGGCGGCATCGATGCGGAAATTGACCAGGGTGGATCGAATCTATCTGGCGGTCAAAAGCAGCGTCTTTCTATTGCAAGAGCGCTAGTGAGAAAGCCGTCATTCTATCTGTTTGACGATAGTTTTTCAGCACTTGATTACAAAACAGATGCGAAGCTTCGGGCATCATTAGAAGCTGAAAAAGCGCATGCAGCCCTCATCATTGTGGCGCAAAGAATCAGCACAGTGAAGCATAGTGATAAAATCATCGTACTAGATGATGGGAAAATCGCAGGTATCGGAACACATGAACAATTACTGAAGGAGAACCTTGTCTATCAAGAGATTGTTGCATCACAGGAAGGTCAGGAGGTGGAGCGAGGATGAGTAAAAAAATGTCTTCCGGCATGGGCCATAAAGGCGGCCACCCTAGAGGACCTGTCGCAAAACCAAAGGAATTTAAGAAAACACTGCTTCGTTTGATTGGCTATTTAAAACCAAGAAAGATTCAATTGATCATTGTCTTCATTGCAGCAGTCGGTTCAACCGTCTTTAACGTCATTAGTCCAAAGCTACTCGGGGATGCCACCTCTTCCCTGTTTGACAGCTTTACACAAGGAACAGCTGTACAATTTGATGTCATTTCACGAATCTTATGGCTGCTTGTCGTGCTATACGTCGTTGCTGCTCTCTTTTCATTCGTTCAGCAATATGTCATGGCGGGTGTCTCCCAACAGACCATTGCTGAATTACGGCAAGAAGCAAGTGACAAGCTCACACGTCTCCCCCTTCGGTATTTTGATAAAACAACCCACGGGGACACGCTGAGCCGTGTAATGAATGATATCGATAATATTAATACTTCGCTTCAGCAGGCGCTCACCCAAGTGATTACATCTGTTATCACAGTCATTGGGATTGTCGTCATGATGCTATTGATTAGTCCACTGCTAACCTTGCTTGTTTGTTTAACACTGCCGCTCAGCCTGTTTGCGATTCGCGGCATTACGTCATTTTCTCAAAAGCATTTTAAAGCGCAGCAAAAAGAGCTCGGGATGATCAATGGACATATTAATGAAATGTTCACAGGGCATCAGACAGTTCGTGCGTATGGCTACGAAAAGAAAGCGATCGATACATTTGATCAATTAAACGAGCAGCTGTATGAATCATCAAGGAAAGCACAGTTCATTTCTGGCTTAATGATGCCAGTGATGACGTTTATCGGGAACCTCGGCTATGTGGCAGTCAGTGTAGCCGGCGGTATTCTTGTGATTAACGGGAATATTCGTGTCGGAGATGTGCAGGCGTTTATTCAATACACGCAGCAAATGTCTCAACCGCTAGTGCAAGCATCAAGTGTCGCCAACTTGGTTCAATCAGCGATTGCTTCTGCTGAAAGGGTGTTTGAAATTCTGGATGAGAAAGAAGAAAGTCCCGAGGAAGATGCAGCGATTGATCTTGAATCACTTTCAGGCGATGTGAGCTTTGAACAAGTTCAATTCGGATATGAAAAAGACCATCCAATTATTAAAGATTTGACTTTAGATGTAAAAGAAGGTCAAACGGTTGCGATTGTTGGGCCAACAGGCGCAGGAAAAACAACCATCATCAATCTTTTAATGCGTTTCTATGAATTAGATCAAGGCTCTATCCGCATCGGCGGTGTCAAAACAACTGATCTCAGCCGTCAGCAAGTACGCGACCTATTTGCGATGGTTCTTCAGGATACGTGGCTTTTTGAAGGGACGATTCACGACAACATTGCCTATGGCAGGCAGAACGTCTCAAAAGAGGATGTCATTAAAGCCGCCAAGCATGCTTATGCTGACGACTTCATCCGCACGCTTCCAGACGGATATGACACACTCTTAACAGAAGATGCCGGCAATCTATCCCAAGGTCAGCGCCAGCTGTTAACCATCGCCCGTGCGATTTTATCTGATCCAAAAATCTTAATATTAGATGAAGCGACGAGCAGTGTGGATACACGGACAGAGATGCACATTCAAAAAGCGATGAATGAATTGATGAAAGGCAGAACGAGCTTCGTCATTGCACACAGACTGTCGACGATTAAGGATGCCGACGTTATTCTAGTCATGAAAGATGGCACCATCATTGAAAAAGGAACGCACAGCGAACTCTTAAAACAAAATGGCTTCTATGCAGACTTATATATGAGCCAATTTACGGAGAATCAAGTGGGTTAAATATAAAAAAGGATAGACACGCATCCATGCGGTCTATCCTTTTTTGTTAATCAGCTCGCTTTTTCACTTTTACACTGAGTTTCGTTATATACTCTGCTTCATCTTTAGACATGAGTGAATGAAGCAAATACTCCTCAAATACATCTCCATCTAGCATCATGTCCTCTTTTTCAATTTCATCTAACAAGCGCGAATAAGCAGAATCAATCTCCTCGTATGATCCTTGATCATACATCACCGCATAAAGGCCCGCAGGTTTTTTAACTGCTTCCGGCGCTTCCATTCGGCAAAACAGCTGATCTGACTGATGATAGTGACGCTGAAGGAACTGCTCCTTTTTTAAGACAGCCCCATTTGCCGCAGCCCCTTTTATGCCAATTTCCTTTAGAAAATGTCCAACAATACGAGATATTTCTTCTACGGATGTATTCATGTCAATTGGGTTCGGTGCACTTAATACAACTGGTTCTTCTGGCAGCTCTTGAAACAAGACCTCCCCCATTTTGACAGATGATAGTTCCTGCGTCGTCTCCATGACCCGCATAAGAAAAGACTGGATATCTTGAAGTTTTTCAATCTCTTGTTTGACCTTTTCTATTTGTTCAGCTGCTAGGCTTTGGAGCCTTTCTCGGGAAGGCTCAGTGAAATATTGTTTTAACTCTTTTATCGGAAATTGCACAGCTCGAAGGGATTGAATCGCTATAAAATGATCAAATTGCTCAAGTGTATAGTATCGGTACCCATTTTCATGAACACCAGCTGGCTTAAATAAATCAATTTTATCGTAATAAAACAAGGTGTCTTTCTTTACATCAAATAGCTTGGCAAATTCTCCAGTAAAAAATGTTTTTTGCACATCATTTATCATAACTAAGGCTCCCCTCTTGACTATGGAGTTACTCCACCCTTTATGATAACATGCAGAACACCACTACGCTTGGAAAGGATAAAAACATGAACAACATCACTCAACATGAAGTGGCATTAGAACTTGCAAAAAAAGAGGACTTCCCTTTTATGAAAAATGAGCTACAGAAAGCTTTTACAGCTGGTGTGATCGACGCATTTGGCGATGCGCATGATGGACCGACTCCTCCAGGTGAAGTGATTGATGAATCTTTTCATTCGAATGAACACATCGTTTACCATATTATGCTAAATGGCGAAAAAGCAGGCGGCGTTGTCATTAAAATCAACCAAGAGACCCACCACAACTCAGTTGACTTATTATACATCTCTTCATCCTCACACGGAAAAGGCATTGGTCAGGCAGCATGGAAAGCCATCGAGGCGCAATATCCAGAAACGATTGTTTGGGAGGTTGTGACCCCGTATTTTGAAAAACGCAACATTCATTTCTATGTCAATAAGTGCGGCTTTCAAATTGTGGAATTTTATCATATGAAACATCCAGATCCGAACGCACCTCATGCAGCTGATCAAGAAACTAAGCCTTCAGCACCTGAAGAATTTGAATTTTTTAAATTTGAGAAAGTGATGAAGAAAACCTGCTCTAGCTAATAAATATCTGCATCAAAAAAACACTACCCCATGAAAAAAGGTAGTGTTTTTTGAATCTCATCTAGCTTCTAATCTGACCGTCACCCGACAGAAGCAGCTTCGTTGTCGTGAGTGCTGGAAGTCCCATCGGACCTCTTGCGTGCAGTTTTTGAGTGGAGATGCCAATTTCAGCGCCATATCCAAGTGCACCGCCGTCTGTAAAACGGGTAGATGCGTTATGATAAACCGCCGCCGCATCGACTTCGTTTAAAAACTTAAGTGCCTGCTCTTCATCCTCTGTCACGATGGCTTCTGAATGTTTTGTACCGTACTCTTCAATATGGTGGATCGCTTCCTCAATGGAATCGACTACCTTTACTGCAAGATCAAGACTTAAATACTCATCTGTCCAGTCCACTTCCTCAGCAGGAATGGCGTTTGAAAAATGAGACAGTGCTTCCTCGTCGCCATGTACGGTGACATGGTGCTCTAGCAGAGCTTCATTCAACGATGCCGCATTTTCTTTCAGCCAATCGCGATGGATGATTAGCGTCTCAAGTGCATTACATACAGCCGGACGATTCGTTTTTGCATTGATGACAATCTCAATGGCTTTTTTCACATTGGCTGTTTGATCAATAAAGACATGACAGTTTCCTGTTCCTGTTTCAAGGACAGGAATGGTAGATTGTTCAACCACGGTTTTGATTAAAGAAGCTCCGCCTCGCGGAATTAAGACATCGATCCATTCTTTTAGATGAAGCATCGCTTGAACCGATGAACGGTCTGTTTGTTCTATCAATTGCACCGCATCACGCGGAATCTTTGTTTGATCTAATGCTTCATGAATAACATTCACAATGGCTTTGTTGGAAGAAATAGCGGAGGAACCGCCTTTTAAAATCACTGCGTTGCCTGCCTTAAGGGCAAGCCCTGCTGCATCGACAGTGACGTTCGGTCTCGCTTCATAGATCATCCCGATCACGCCGAGCGGTACTCTTCGGCTTTTCACATGCAAGCCGTTCTCAAGAGTCCATTCATCCAATATTTCTCCAACAGGATCTGTTAATCTCGTCACAAGCCGCAAGCTTTCGGCAAACTCATGAATTCTTTCTTCATTTAACATTAAACGATCCAAGAGTGCCTCTGAAAAGCCCTTTTCCTTCCCGGCATCTATATCCTTTTGATTCTCTTGCAAGATGAACGTGCTATTTTGTTCTAACGCTTCTGCTAGTTTCAGCAGTGCCTCGTTTTTATCCTCTGTATGAAGTAAACCTAGTTTTTTTGAAACGTGCTTTGCTTTTTTTGCTTTTTCTTTGACCGATGTGACAACTTCAGCTGTCAGTGTCATGGAATTCCTCCCTTTTGGTTAGCAAACTGGTATCGATAAATCTAAATGACAAACAAAAGCTTCAAGATCGACGACATGAACCACTTCATCCTGCAACGAGTCACTGCTCAGTGCAAGTTCGTCAGATGGATAATTCACAATACCAAGCCCGATTTCTCTTCCATCTTGATCTAAAATGCGGACGACATCACCTTTTTTAAACGAACCCTTTACATTGACAATGCCACCCGAATCAAGGCATTTCTCCCTATGGATGAGGTGTTCCTGCGATTTCTTTTGAACAACAATCTCGCCTTTTGGTCCAGAATGAAAGGCAATCCACTGCTTCTTGTAATTCAGCGGTGCTAAATTTTCATCCGCGGTAAAATAAGTGCCGTCCTCTGTTCCATTAATGGCTTTGTCTAAAATGTGAGGCGTATCCGCTTTGCCTAAAAAGCCGTTAATGCCAGCTGCCATTGAAATTTTAAACGCATCGAGCTTTGATTTCATTCCGCCTGTGCCCACACTGCTCCCTGCATCTCCAGCTGCTGCTTCGATGTCTTCTGTGATGTCTGTGACTTCAAGAATTCTTTTCGCATTCGGATTTGTATGCGGGTTCTCTTCATACAAGCCATCAATATCAGATAAAATGGCAAGGAAATCCGCGTCAATGAGGCCAGCTACTTTTGCAGACAATGTATCGTTATCTCCAAACTTCAAGCGGTTAATCGTCACTGTATCATTTTCATTGATAATCGGAATGATGCCTCGATCTAATAACACATTCATCGTGTTGCGCACATTTTGATAGCGCGTTTCATCTGAAAAATCACTTCTTGTGATTAAAAGCTGTGAGGCAATATAACCGTGTGATAAAAATAAAGTAGAATATGATTCCATTAAAAGGCCTTGCCCAATTGAGGCAGATGCCTGTTTTTCCGGCAGTGTTTTCGGTCTATCGATAAATCCTAGTTTTCGGTAACCAGCTGCAACCGCACCAGATGAAACCAAAATGACTTCGTGTCCTTCATCTTTGAGTTTCACAATTTGATTGACGAGGTTTTCTAGTTTTTTCAAACTAATCTCCCCTTGAAAGCTAGTAAGAGAGCTGCTTCCGATTTTTACAACAATTCGTTTTCTCTCTTTATCTGCGTACACCTTATCACTCCTGTACCTGAGCTCTATTTATTATATAGATACTTTTTGTTTTTGCTGTTTGCTGATCTCTTTTGATCGATTGGCAGCATGTTTGACGGCCTGCTTGATTGCTTCTCCTCCGCCAAAATCATCTAATGCATTCAGTCCTGCAGCTGTTGTTCCATTTGGTGACGTAATTTTCTCTCTCAGAGTAGAAGGGTCTTCCTCTGTTTCTTGCAACATTTTCGCAGCACCGAGAAGTGTCTGCGCGCCAATTTGGCGAGACAATTCCTTAGATAAACCTGCTTCTTCTCCTGCTTCTTCGATTCTTTCCATTAAGAAATAAAAATAGGCTGGTCCGCTTCCGGCAATTCCAGTGAAAATATCCATTTGCTCTTCCTGAATGGTATACACTTCGCCCATTTCAGATAAAAGAGCCTGACTCATGCTGATATGGTCGTCTTTCACATAACGTCCAGCACATAAAGCGGTCGCTGAAGCCCCGATCGTACTTGACGTATTCGGCATGACCCTCATCACGGGCTGTCCTTCATGCAGCATATCTTCAATATACGATTGCTTCACGCCTGCAAGGACAGACATGATCAGCTGGTCTCTCCGAATATGAGGTTTTAACGATTCAAGTGCTGTTTCAGCATCCTTTGGCTTCATGGCCAGGATCAACATATCCATTTCTTCAAAAGGAAAAGAATCCATTGTGGCTGTTTGTATTCCGTAACGTGTCGTTAGTTCATTCAATCGAATTTGATTTTGTCTGTTTGTTGCGTAAATTTGGCCTAGCGGCATTTGTCCTGATCGCACAATCCCGGCAATCATTCCTTCCGCCATAGAACCTGCTCCAATGAAAGCAACTTTCTTTTGATCAATGATATTGATCCTCTCCCTTGTTCGCTTTTTGTTCGTGTTTTTCGCACGTTAGTTATCGTAACATGATGAGAAATCGTGTCAAGAAAGAGCCAGCGCTTTTCAAAAGTCCCGAATACGCATTCAACCGCTTGCTGTATGTATACTGACTGCGCTTTTGCAAAACAACAATTTAGATCTAAAGAACTATTCATATTTGCATCATAGTACCCTTTCGTTCGACTGAATTCCCCATTTTATTTTTGGTTTCGGTGACTTCAATTCTTTTTTTTAGAAAGCGCTATCATTTTTAATGACTTTCTATTTTCCTATACGACGAATGTGCTTGAATCTTCCGATTAGACTATTGACATATTTTAGAAAACATGTCCGTTGAAATGATATTTTACGGGTGATACCGTGAAAGGGAAACTAAGTGAAAAAGGAGCGTTCATAATGAAAGTGAAAGAAAACTATATCAATGTCATTCCAATGAAAGAAATCCGTTCGACCGATGACCTTCTTTTCCCGTTCCCTATTTACAATGAGCTACGTGCCCAGAGTGATATTAGATATGATGAAACAAGAAAGTGCTGGGATCTCTTTCGATATGCAGATATCCAGTCTGTTCTGAAGCAGCCAAAAGTGTTCTCATCTCAGCGAGGAAGAAGCACAACGAAAACGAGTATTTTAACGATGGATCCGCCAAAGCATACAAAAATGAGAGCACTCGTCAATAAAGCATTCACGCCAAAAGCGATTAAACAATTAGAAGATAACATTAAAGACCTGACACATGACCTGCTGCAACAAGTCAAGGGTCAGCGTACGTTTGATATCGTAGAAGATCTAGCAGCTCCCCTGCCTGTCATGATTATTGCTGAGCTTCTCGGCGCAGAGGTAAAGGATAGAGCGTTCATTAAGAAACATTCTGATGCCCTAGTAGCAGGTGCAAAGGATGAATCAAAAGAAGCCATTCAAGCAGTAGTCGATATGCAGAAACGCGCAGAGGAAGAGCTGTCCGCTTATTTTGCTCACTTGATCCAAAAACGAAAAGAATCCCCTGCTGATGACCTGATCTCACTTCTTATTCAAGCAGAAATCGATGGTGAGCGTTTAACCGAGAATGAACTACTTGGTTTTTGTATTCTATTACTTGTTGCTGGTAATGAGACAACGACCAATTTGATTACAAATGCAGTAAGACTGCTAACAGAGCAGCCGCATATCGCCGAAGCAGTACGGCAAGACCCCTCTCTTATTCCTCAATTGACCGAGGAAACACTACGCTATTACCCGCCTGTTCAAGCCATTGGGCGAATCGCGGCCGAGGATGTTGAGATTGCAGGCTCGAAAATTAAAAAAGGAGACTATCTCATTAGCTGGGTTGCTTCAGCAAATCGTGATGAACAGAAATTTGACGATCCGGATACGTTCCGTCTTGACCGGAAATCAAACCCGCATATGAGCTTTGGCTTTGGCATTCATTTTTGTCTCGGTGCACCGCTTGCCCGCCTTGAGAGCAACATTGCACTTGAGATTTTACTCCAGACGTTTCAAGACATCACCTGTGCGGCAGATCAGCTAAAACCCATTCAAAGCACATTTGTTTTTGGGGTAAAAGAATTTCCTGTACAGGTCACCCGTTTTTAAAAGTCCCTTTTGAGGGGCTTTTTTTCATTTTCTTCAATTCATCATCTCTTTCTTACCTTCCACCTCCGAACATGCTAAAATAAAGTCCATATAAAGTGATAACGGATTTCAGAAAAGGAGCCAAAAATTCATGACCGATTATACAGCAATGAAAGACGGAATATTCAAATCAGTTTGTTCGTTAGATTGCCCAGATCAGTGCGGTCTTTTGATACATAAAGAAAATGGAAAGATCGTAAAAGTGCAGGGAGATCCAGACCACCCCGTCACCCAAGGCAACATATGCAACAAGGTGCGGAATGTCACAGCCCGTTTATATGATGAAAAGCGACTGACCACTCCTTTGAAGCGTGTTGGCCGCAAAGGCGATGGACAATTTGCTCCGATTACGTGGGAAGAAGCCATTGAAACCATTCGGCAAAAATGGACAAAACTGATTGAAGAAAAAGGTCCAGAAAGTATTCTGCCTTACAGCTTTTATGGGAATATGGGCAATCTGAATGCAGAAGGCATGGACCGCCGCTTTTTCTATCGTCTTGGTTCAAGTCAATTAGACCGGACCATCTGTCAGTCTGCAGGAACGACTGGCTATAAATATACAATGGGTGCAAGCATTGGGACAGATCCAGAAGAGACCATTCATACGAAACTATTCATCTTTTGGGGCATCAATGCCGTGTCGACCAATATGCACCAAATCACCCTCGCACAAAAAGCGCGAAAGCAAGGAGCAAAGATTGTCGTGATTGATGTACACAAGAACCAAACCGGACGGATGGCAGATTGGTTTATTCCGCTTCGACCTGGTACTGACAGTGCCCTTGCCCTTGGCATCATGCATGTTCTTTTTAAAGAAGGACTAACAGATGAAGCCTTTTTAGAATTTTATACAACCGGTCATAAGGAGCTGCGTGAGCATGTGAAGCAGTATGATCCAGACACTGTTGAGGGCATCACGGGGGTTTCTAAAGAGGACATCCTTACACTTGCAAGAATGTACGCAGAAACATCGCCGTCTCTCATTCGCATTGGCAATGGTTTGCAGCACCATGATAATGGCGGAATGAGTATTCGAACCATTTCCTGCCTCCCTGCCCTGACTGGTCAGTGGCTCCACAAGGGCGGCGGTGCGATGAAATCAAACTCTTCTTTTCTCAGCTATAATGAAACAGCTCTTCAGCGGCCAGATTTATTAAAGGAACGCACGCCAAGATCATTTAATATGAATCAGCTAGGCAGTGTGCTGACGAATGCAGCGCCTTCCATTGATTCACTCTTTGTCTACTCGTGCAACCCAGCTGTTGTGACGCCTGAAGCGAATAAAGTAAGAGAAGGTTTGCTGAGAGATGACTTATTTACAGTCGTTCACGACCTATTTCTAACAGAGACAGCTAAGTATGCAGACATTGTCCTGCCGGCAACATCCGCTTTTGAAAATGAGGATTTCTATACATCATACTGGCACCATTATATTCAAATTCAAGAGCCAGTGATTGAACGCTATGGAGAAAGCAAATCCAATACAGAAGTGTTTCGCTTGTTAGCCCATGCGATGGGCTTTGAAGATGAAGCCTTCCGCGAGACAGATGCGGAACTCATGGAACAAGCCCTTCATCATCCAGAAAATCCGCATTATGAGGACATTTCATACGAGGCATTAAAAGAAAAGAAATGGATCAAAGCAAAACGAGGACCTTTCCAAGACTTAAAGCTCTCTACCCCGAGCGGCAAAATTGAGCTTTATTCTGAACAAATGAAAAAAGACGGATATCCGGCGCTTCCTACCTACGTGCCCCTTTATCAGGAAAGCGAATATCCGCTTACCTTTATACCGGGACCGAATCATAATTTTCTTAACTCGACCTTCTCACTTCATGAAAAGCATCAAAAGCTTGAGAAGTTCCCGAAGCTTCATATGAATGAACAAGATGCAAAGGCAAGAAAAATTGAAGATGGTGACATGGTACGTGTGCTCAATGACCGAGGAGAATGCGAGCTTGTCGTGTCAGTCGGTCACAATGTATTACCTGGTGTTGTGGTCAGCCAAGGATTATGGGCAGATCAAAAAGGCAAAAAGCATCTAGTTAACGGGCTAACACCTGATCGGCTGGCAGATATGGGCGGCGGTGCGACGTTCTTTTCTGGCAGAGTGGAAGTTAAAAAATGATCATAGACAGAAGAAAAGCCAGCAAAAACTGCTGGCTTTTTTCATTTCGTTTTATCGAATAATCAGCTGGTTGGTCATCACATTCGCACTTCCGTTGCTTCGGTAGCCTTCTACAGTTAATGCTGTTTCATACATTTTCCCCATTGGCATACCTAGGCTTTCCCATTTTCTGAAATGCTCACTGACGGATACAGTACCGCTCGTACGTTTTGTTTGACGTACACTCCAATATTGCTTAAAGGTAGCGTCTCCAATAATAGAAGGCTGATTGACACGTAGCGTTTCATAAATGTCATATGTGCCTCCATCGGCATAAAATGATCCTTTATACGTTCCTGTTGGGCGATAGGTGCCCCATGACTCAACAATGTAGTATTCAGCTAATGGAGATTGTGTCCAGCCATAGACACATAAGTAGGAATTCCCGCCTGGGTTAAAGGCTGCGTTGTAATTGATGGAGATGTTGCCAAGTTGATGATGAGTTTTAGTGGAATCAAACTTCTTCCCTTTTCGAAACAAAGCATTTCCGATATTGTTCCATTGTGCGCTAAATGCCCCGCCGTTATTGAGTGTCATTGCGGTATTTCCGTAATCCTTCCATAATTCAAAATCGTACCCGCTGTGATTGCCTATTCTATTGTCATAAATCGTTTCCGCATGAGCTGGTACAGCCGTCAGTGTCAGCACAAATCCAATACACATCACAAACAATAGCCTCAATCTTTTCAAGTTCATTTTCAATCCCTCTCCTTTTTTCATTAAAATTGTTCTGCCTTCTCTAAGATGAAGCGAACTCATCACCTCCTTTCATGTCACCCTTTTTGCTAGACGGAACGGTATTGTTCTAACCCAGCATGGATATCTCTTGTTTGTGTATAGACCTTTTGATACAGATGAAACAGATCATCATATATACTTGCAAGCTGCTGCTCTGGCTCATAGACAGCAGCTTGATGAATAAACTGATTTGCACATGCTTCAAGCGATGGATACCAACCGCAGCCAACGGCGGCCAGTATCGCTGCTCCTAAAGCAGGCCCTTGTTCATTGTCTAACTGGATGACCTCTGCCTGAAAAATGTCTGCTTGCATTTGAAGCCATGTCCGGCTTCTCGCACCGCCTCCAATGGAAACAATTGAATCTATGTGTTTCCCAGCTTGCCTGAATAAAGCGATCGATTCATTTAACGAGAAAGTAATCCCTTCTAGCACAGCCCTAACGACATGTGCCCTTTCATGCCGGCTGTCTAATCCAATCAAGCTTCCACGAATGATAGCATCCGCATGAGGTGTTCTTTCCCCGACTAAATATGGCGTGAAGAGCAATCCATTTGCTCCTGGCGCGACATCAACCGCACCCTCTAAAAGTGATTGGAACGACTCCTCTGGAGCCAGTAAATGTTTTATCCAGTTAAGGCTATATCCTGCTGAAAGGGTCACACCCATTGTGTAGTAAGCGTCTTTTTTTGCATGATGGAACAAATGCAGGTTTCCTTGAAGCTCTCTTTCATGATCCTCTTCGTAAGAGAGAATGACCCCAGATGTGCCAATACTGCATAACGTGCGACCAGAGGATAAAATACCAGCACCAATTGCTCCGCAAGCATTGTCTGCCCCGCCAGCAAAGACTTTTGCACCCTCTTCGATCCCCGTCTCACGTGCAATGTGCGGAAATAGTGTACCAACCTCTTCCTCTGATGAGATCAGTGGCGGACAAATATGAGGAGGAATATCAAATGCCTGACAAATTTCTTCACTCCACGCTTGCTCTCCAATATTTAATAACAAGGTGCCAGCCGCATCAGAATAATCGATATGAACAGAACCTGTTAATCGAAATCTGACATAATCTTTTGGGAGTAAAAACATGTCGATTTGTTGATCAATTTCTGGTTCATGCTCCTTTACCCATAATAATTTTGGCAGTGTGAATCCTTCAAGCGCTTGATTTTTCGTGATCTGTTGGAGCCGTTCCCCCAGTTTTTTTGTAATATGTGTACATTGCGCTGTCGTTCGTGTATCATTCCATAAAATTGCAGGGCGGAGCACCTCGCGGGATTCATTTAAAAGAACCAGACCATGCATCTGTCCAGAGAAGCTGATGCCCTCTACTTTCTTTGAAAGGACAGGCTGCCTTGCCATCAGTTCTTTCATCGCAGCCACTGTTTGCTCAACCCATTCCTCTGGGTTCTGTTCACAATATCCAGGTTTATCTTGAATGAGGCGGTAAGGCTTAGTGGCCTCGCCGCACACCTTTCCATTCTCATCTACTAATATGGCTTTGACTCCGCTCGTTCCAAGATCAATTCCCATCACATACTTCATGTCTTCACTCCTTCAAAACAGGTCCGCTTCTTCAATCAATCTTCTAACAAGTATTGATTTAACCGGGCTTTCAACTGTTCCTCTCTTCCCGATTCGTTACTGATTAAAGGGTGCTTGAGCGCATACTCTTCTAATGTATGAAAGTTTGCCCTTCCTTCTGAAATGTCACGGCCAATCCCTTCAGAAAAACTGCGATATCGGTGCTTGATCACATCTTCAAACACACGATCTTCTATGAGTCTATGAGCCACCCGAAGTCCTTTTGCGAATGCATCCATTCCCGCAATATGGGCATACAAAATATCTTCAAGCTCAAAAGAAGCTCTTCTCACTTTTGCATCAAAATTGAGACCGCCAGTTCCAAGTCCGCCATTTTGCAGAATTTCATACATGGCAAGAGTTGTGGCATATAAATCGGTTGGAAATTCATCCGTGTCCCAGCCAAGCAGCGTATTCCCTTGGTTCGCATCCACAGAACCGAGCAATCCATGTATTCTTGAGACGCGTAATTCATGCTCAAACGTATGACCAGCAAGCGTCGCATGATTGGCCTCGATGTTCAATTTAAAATGTGAATCTAGTCCGTATTGCTTTAAAAAGGCAATAGATGTCGCTGCATCTGCATCGTATTGATGAGTGGTTGGCTCCTTTGGCTTAGGCTCAATTAAAAATTGGCCAGTGTACCCAATTTCCTTTGCATAATCAACAGCCATATGCAAAAATGACGCCATGTGATCAAGCTCTCTTTTCATATCTGTATTCAGCAGAGTATCGTACCCTTCTCGTCCTCCCCAGAAAACGTAATTTTCTGCGCCAAGTTCTTTAGCTGTTTCGATGCCTTTTTTCACCTGTGCGGCTGCATAGGCAAAGACATCTGCATGACAAGATGTTGCTGCGCCGTGTACAAATCTAGGATGCTTGAACATATTGGCTGTATTCCACAGCAGCTTGACTCCGCTATCCCGCATGTATTCTTTCATTCTTTCTAAAATGATGTCTAATTGCTGATTCGTCTCTTGAAGCGTATCTCCCTCCGGTGCAATGTCACGGTCATGGAAGGAAAAATACGGAACATCCAATAGATCAAACAGTTGAAAGGCTACTTCCAATCTAGCTTTTGCTAAATCCATTCCGCTATAGGAGTCCCAGGCTCTCTGCATCGTACCAGTTCCAAACATGTCTGTTCCATCAGCAGTCAATGTATGCCAATAAGCGACTGAGAAGCGCAGGTGATCTTTCATTGTTTTTCCGCCAATCATTTCACTTGGATCATAGTGTTTAAAAGCGAGTGGATTTTTTGATTGTTTTCCTTCAAATTGTATTTTTCCGATTCCTTCTAAGCTGTGTAACGTTTTCATATTTGAGTTGGCCATCTTTTATTCCTCCTATGAATATACTTTGTAAGTTGATTCAACAAACTAATGTTCAATTGATGATCCATTCACTTTGAATTTTCCATATTTTTTAGTTTTTTAGAAATATTTTCGTTATAATAAAGTTAAAATCATCCTTCTTACAGATTACATGCGAAGAAAAGCAGCTTTTTTCTTCACTTAATCTAAAGACGAAACAAATGGAGTGGATAACATGGATATCGCTGATCAGAACTTTGTGAAAAAAATAAATCAAAAGCTATTATTAAAAGAAATTCTCCAGCATGCGCCAATTTCTAGAGCTAAATTATCTGAACGCACTGGGTTAAATAAATCGACTGTTTCCTCTCAAGTGAGTACATTAATGAAAGAGCAACTCGTCTATGAGATCGGTCAAGGTGAGTCTAGCGGCGGGAGAAGACCGGTTTTACTGATGTTTAATAAACGTGCTGGCTGCTCCATCGGGATTGATGTCGGCGTTGATTATGTCAATGGCATTTTAACCGACCTTGAAGGGTCCATCCTTCAAGAAGAACAGATCAAGCTCCCATCAAGCGCTCCTGATGTGACCATACGCATATTAACTGAATTAATACAGCAGTTGAAGGCCCAAATCCCCTCTTCCCCATATGGGCTCATAGGTATTGGCCTATGTATACCCGGGCTAGTGGATGCCGATCAACAAATCGTGTTTACGCCGCATTCTAAATGGAAAAATGTTGACATGAAAACAACGCTCCAAGACGCATTCCAAGTACCCGTCTTCATTGAAAATGAAGCAAATGCCGGTGCATATGGTGAAAAAATCTTTGGTGCCGCTAAACATTATGATCATTTGATCTATGCCAGCATCGGCACCGGCATTGGAATCGGGATCATTATCAATCATCATTTATACAGAGGTGCATATGGCTTTTCTGGTGAAATGGGACATATGACCATCGACTTTAATGGACCAACATGCAGCTGCGGAAACCGTGGTTGCTGGGAGCTGTATGCATCTGAGAAAGCCTTGTTTCAGTCCCTTCAAACAAATGATCAGCCCATCTCTCATCAAGAATTGGAAAAGCTGGCGACGTTAAATGACATGAAAACCCTCAATGCCCTGCGCAACTTTGGCTTTTACCTTGGGGTTGGTCTCACAAACGTCCTCCATACCTTTAACCCGCAAGCGATTATTTTACGAAACAAGGTGATTGAAGCGCAGCCAACGGTTCTACGTGTGATTCAAGAGGAGGTCTCCTCCAGGATGGATACTCAATTCAGTTCACATGTCGAGCTGCTTCCATCGTCATTAGGACACAACGCACCAGTATTAGGGATGACATCTCTCGTCATTGAAGCTTTCCTGCAAGATGCCACCCTCTCACCATGACAGATTCATAGATAAAAAAGACAGCTCTTACCGTGTTGTCTTTTTTTATTTATCTGTTTCCTCATAACGGAAATAGTTGAAATCAGCAGGAAGACGCTCGCCACTTGTATCCTGGCACTGCATGCCGACAAATGCCCCTGTAAAAAATCCTCCTCCTCGAATGAAGTCATCAGATAGGTGGCTAGATTCAAATATCACATCAATTTCCTTCCAGTCTTTTTGATCAAAAGAATAAGAATAGGTATATGTTTCTTTCTGAACGGTCACTTTTAAATACACATAGGTGACCTCCTCTGGAATGACGATTTTTTGTGCCAATGGCTGAGAAAAGGAAAGGTTTTGACAGGCAGATAATTCAAGAATGCGGCCAAGTTCCTCGTCATATGTCACCTGAAGCGCTGTCCAATTTTCCGTATTGTAATAATTCACAAGACCAGCGGCTTGCTGAAAATTCTCTGGATAGAACAACACAGCTGTCTCTGCTTCAAAATAAAAGCTTTGCCAGCGCCTTGCAACAAAGGCTTGAGTAAACTTAGATGTTAGAGATTCGTGACCATATAACCTTAAATGCTGAGGTTTTTCCGTTAATGAACCGATCTGTTCAGTAAAAGGAATTCTTAATGTTTGAAAGTGTCTATTTAACGTTGATTCTTTAAACTCATCGACTGTATGGTAGGTAGGAGCAAAAACCTTTTCGTTGATCGCTGGCGCTTCAACCTCTAGCGCTCCTTCTTTTCCGCCCACAACATACGGCCAGCCATCCTTCCATTCAAGCTTTTGAATCGCTGTTTCTCTTCCTAAAGGACACCACCCTCTTTGCTGAAAAATAGATTCCTTGCTTGATTGAATAGGGCGGCCAGTCAGATGAGCGAGATACCACTCATTTGTGTGCGTTTGAACAATGGAAGCATGACCGCATTTTTGAAGCGGATGTTCAGGTGAGTGAAAAGCACTTAAAATTGGGTTATCAGGATGAACCTCATAAGGCCCTTCAATTTGCGGGGAACGGGCAATTGTTGCCGCATGCTCGTACCTGGTGCCTCCTTCTGCTGTTAATAAATAATAGTAATCACCGATGTGATAAAGATGCGGTGCTTCTGTCAATTTAATCGGTGTGCCTTTAAAAATGACCTTCCGCTGACCAATGAGTTTCTTTTCCGTCACGCTATATTCCTGCAGGGCAATACCCGCAAAGGAATGGTGCTTTTCTCTATGATCCCACAGCATATTTAAGACGTATTTCTTCCCGCTTTGGTCATGAAATAAAGAGGGATCAAAGCCAGAGCTATTAAGCTTAACCGGCTCACTCCAATCACCATCAACTTCACTTGCCGTAACCAAATAATTATGACCATCTTTAAATGGACCATCCACTACTTTGATATCTGAATAAATGAGCCAAAACTGACCATCTGCATAGCTTAGGCACGGTGCCCATACTCCGCCAGAATCAGGATTCCCTTTCATGTCCAGCTGCGACGTTTTTTGCAAAGGACGCGCGGCAAGCCGCCAATGCACAAGATCCTTCGAATGATAAATTTGTACCCCTGGAAACCATTCAAATGTAGAGACCGCCATGTAATAATCTTCTCCTACACGGCAAATACTTGGGTCCGGGTTAAATCCTTTGAGTACTGGATTGGTGATTTTCATTCAACTTCCTCCTCTTTCACGACCTACATTTTAAAATCGTCCATATGATCGATATATACTTGATCCCTATTCTCAAGCTCCCTCACGACTTTTTGGTGTTCTTCTTCATCTAGGTTATAAAAATTAATATCAATCATCGCTAAAATCAGTAAGCATACAGGAATCACTGTTACCGTGATTAAAATGCCAAGCAATGCTTCTGGCGTCTGCACTTGGTTTGCAACATAGCCAAATCGATCGAGTACAAGCCCCGGAACAATCCCGCCTAATGCCATCCCAAATTTAAAGAAAAATCCAATGACTGCGTAGATCAGTCCGCCCATCCTTTTTCCAGTTTTATATTCGCCGTATTCAACAGTCTCAGGAATGAGCGCCCACATGTAAGCACCCGCTGTAATACTCCCCGCAGCAGCAACAAGCCTGAAAATCAGTATTAAAGTGATTTGACTCGGCGGTATCACAAGTAAAGCAAGAAGACCTACGATATTCAGCGATAAAGAATAATTCAGCAGCTTTTTCTTTCCTAACAGCTTGTGCAGCTTCGGAATAAATGGCAGCACCATTAAAGCTGGCAGACTGCCAATGAGTCCGTACCATTTCACTAAATCTTCTCTGCCAAGGTTATACGTCACATAATAGATCCCAACAGAGTTGCTGATCGAGTTCACACCAAAAATAATAATAAAGAAAATGCTTAATACAACAAGCGGGCGATTCACTCGTAATTGGACAAAGATATCACTGAATTTAATCTTTTCCTCTGGCTTTTGAAGCGTGACACGTTCATTCGTGCTTTTAAAACAGAAAATCAGTAATGCGCCGCCAAGAACGCCGAGAAAAGCCATCGTCATCTGCCAGCCAAGTGCTGTATTTCCTGTCGTATCACTTAAAAAGGTCGCAAGAAAAGGAACAAAAAAAGCAACAACTAGACCACCTAGATTGGCAAACACCATACGAACGGACGTAATACTGACAACCTCTTGGTTATTTCTTGTCATTGCGGAAGTTAAAGCACCATAAGGAACGTTGATGAATGTGTATGTAAGCGATAAACCAACATACGTGATGTAGGCATAAATGAGTTTACCCATTTCGGAAAAATCAGGTGTTGTAAAGCAAAGAATGGCAAGTACGACAAAAGGAAACGCACCGAATAACAAATAAGGTCTGAATCTACCAAAACGGCTGTTCGTCCGGTCTACCAATGCACCAATAAATGGATCTGCAAGCGCATCGATGGCGCGAACAACCAAAAACATCGTCCCTGCTGCTGCCGCTGATAAACCGTACACATCTGTATAGAAAAATAATAGATACGTAGAAACAGTTGCGTAAATCAAATTACATGCGAAATCCCCTGAAGCATATCCCACTTTTTCAGACATACGAATCTTCTTTAAATTCTCACTAACCATGAGCTTTCTCCCTTCTTCACTTAGCCTCTTCTAACAAACAGATGACGGAGGGCAGCAGCAATCAATACAGGGAATATAAAGCGCTTTCAATTTGTTATAAAAATGTAGCTGAACATCTCTTCCTTTCAGCTTAGCCCAAATGCGCAGCAAAACAGTCGAATGACAGAATCATCTCCTTCAATATAAGGGATCAATACTTGAAATTCATCTTAGTTTATTGACCAAACAAACTAAGATGAATTCATTTTATAAAATCTGATCTGACTTTTCAATATATTTTGAAAAAATAATCCAAATAATCGATTTCTTGTCATTCATCTTGTGAAATGACAAGAAAATCTGAAAGAATTCATTTAAAGGTTGCATTCAAGCTCATCCCATGCTATATTAATCAAGCGATGAGCTGAATTGTGTAAGTCGGGTAACATGTCTCTTTGAGACACACACGAATGTGGCGTGTGGTTATTCCGCCTCAATACGCAAAAGACATCTTCTTAGGAAGATGTCTTTTTTCTTACCCTATTTTTGTTCCATTCTCAACCGGTTCATCTGTCGCTAACAACACCACGTCTTCTTTTGACGGCATGCCTCCTAAGACAAGCACTTCTGATTTGAACCCTGCAATTCTTCTTGGCGGGAAATTAACGACCGCTACGATTTGTTTGCCGGTAAGATTTTCCGCTGTATAACGCTTTGTCAGCTGAGCACTAGATTGCTTTACACCAATTTCTTCACCAAAATCAATCTTGAGCTTCAATGCAGGCACTCTTGCCTCTGCAAAAAATTCTGCTTCTATGATCGTCCCAACGCGAATATCTAACGCCAAAAACTGTTCAATATCTGCCATCTGACTCTCTCCTCTTCATAAAAGGTAACGTAATCTATTGATTATTCATTGTAGCACATTCATTTTGTCATAGAGGAGGTTCAAAAAGCCTATACAGCGTTAAAATCACCTTTATAGTTTACATAATAAATTTATTGTCGTGTATTAAATGTTTGCATCCTGAAAATGAATTCAGTAAAATGGCAAATAATCCTACTGCTTCCTCCCGAATATATTGGGGAGGGTTCACACTTGTTTACATTATCGGATATGTGGACGTTTTGCTGGTCGTTTTTTGTCATTCTTCCTATCGTTGCCATCCTGCATCAGCTTGGCCATATTGTGGTCGCGTGGATGTTTGGAGCAAAGGTTTCCTTTGCGCTTGGCAGAGGGAAAAAAGTGTTGAAAGTAGGCGTCGTTGAAATTAGACGAATCTATTTTCTAGATGCATTTTGCCACTATGAAGAAATGAGGAAAAACAACCGATTGTCGCACATTCTTGTCTACTTAGGCGGTTCATTATGCAACCTGCTCAGTGTTCTCATACTGAACACAATGATCGCCAATGATTTCCTGCCAGAGCACCAATTTTTCTATCAATTTGCTTACTTCTCAGTCTACTATGTATTTTTTGCACTGCTGCCAGTCCAGTATGCAGATCATCATCCGAGTGATGGGCAAGCGATTGTGAACATCATTCGACACGGTGAACCATGCGACATCATTGACTAACATGATGACTTTCACTGTCAATATGATAATGAATCGTTAAAAAAGGAATACCGAACAGCTTCATTTGATGTACCGCTGTGAGACTTTGATCTGTCTCCGGCTTCATATGAAAGCTTTCTTCCATTGGCAGTTTCATGGTGATAAAAGGCGTATGCAAATACAATCCTTCGTCACCGGTACTGCCTTTTGGACATGCGCTTTTTAATAGAAAATCTCCTTTCTCATTAAAAGGCTTTAAAATAGCTGTCAGCTGAGAATACGGAAGTGGCAGCGCAATATTCATATAACCCGAAGCTGCATCGTAATGAAGAGCATAAAGTGCAAAAAAGACTTGCTCTCCTTTTACATTGTGACGTATCCAAGCCCGAACATTTTCCCTTTCTTCCTTCGGATGTTGAAATCTAGTCAGACATCCCTGCATCTCATATGGATGACGAGATAACCCCAAATAAAGCTGACCTATTTTCTTAAACACTGGCTGAAGTAAAAAAACAAACGGCCTTACCCACCAATGAAAGCTGACGGCTGCTTTTAATGTAAAAGCCATAGGGTCTTCATAAAATCTGCGAATCACAGGTGACACCCTATCAGCTGAAAACGTCGTTCCATTTAATTCATCAAGCGAATCGACTAAACCCAGCTTCTCATGGTTATGCACGCTTTCCTCTTGAAAAGAGATCAGTTGAAACCGGCCATACACTTTCGAAATCGGAAAGTTCTTCTGCTTTAATTGATCCTTCGGCCCTTCAATCAGCCAGCCAATCAACCCCGGCAAAATCACAAAAAAAGCATTGATACTGCCATGAAACCAAATCATCTGATCCATGCTGATGTAGGTCACACGCATCAGCATACCAGCGGAATAAAGAAGTGATAACACGATCGTCCCCATTAAAACTAAGCTAGAAAACACAACAAGACCTTTTGCCAAAGTCGACCGAAATCTTGTTTTCATACAAAGGATGCCATATATGTAGAGGGCCATTACATAAAGAATGACGCTGAACGTATCAAATAGACGGGAAAAGCTAATCCCAACAGCTATCATCACAGGCGACAGCAAAATCACCCAGCCTGCCGCTTTGTATAAAGCTGTCTCTTTTGTTCGCTGTCTTCCTAAAAATCCATAAAAAAGTGGGATAAAAAAAGCCGAGTAATGAAAATGAATAGCGGTCAAAAGAACAATGATCGGCGAAAATGTCATCACCTGTATATCTGCTGTGTACAGCCAAAACCACAGACCGCCTAAAGCGAGATACATCCATGCGCCATCAATCATCAGCTCATGAAGCGGAAAGATTCCTCTTTTCAGCAAACGAGAAAAGCCAAATAACGCCAATAAGATTGTATATAAAAGCCATCCCGATGCAAACCAAGCGGAATGATAGATAAAAGCAGTGGTTGCACAAAGAGCCGCTAGTGGAAAGGCTCTCATTAAAAAGCCGATCAGCCTCTCTGGCTTGTGTTTCTTCCCTTCTTTCTCAAAAAAGTGTAAGGCAGAGGGAACAAAAAATAGAATTGCCATGAGAACAAAAAATTCTGCTACCCGGCCTGTCATGAAACGGGTGGCGATAAAACAAGACATGAAGATCAGACTGGATGTCAAATGCCACTTATTCATCATGAGACACCCTTTCTGTAAAACGGCCTTTATATGTAAAAAGAGTACCAAACAGGCGATTTTTCACGTGGACATCAATGGTATATTCACCTGCATGTTCATCGTAGCCTTCCGTTACATCTGACACACCATAAAGCCATGAAGGCAGCGGCCATTCCCTGCCGAACATCAAAAACTTCTGCCGGCCGGATTGGATGTGCAAGAAACCATGCTTTGTTACTGTAAAATGAAGCTCTGACACAAGAAGTCTAGGCTTTCCAAAGTAGTCTAGTACTGTATGACTCTTCTGATCAATGATCATATCTGCATCAAAGTGCCGCTCCTTCTTTGGGAAATAAAACGTTCGATACCAGTGCATCCCTTCCTCTCCCTTATGTGTCACAAAGGGATCATTGACAATTTGGAAAGGAATGTCTTTTCCTCTTTCAGGGAAAAAGCACCGAAACAAAGAACCAATTCTGAAAATAAATCGAATGAGTCTTGACCCGCCGCCTATTTCCTCCATGGTGCCTTCAGCAGAA
Source organism: Bacillus sp. FSL K6-1145 (assembly GCF_038003425.1). Classification (NCBI taxonomy): domain Bacteria; kingdom Bacillati; phylum Bacillota; class Bacilli; order Caryophanales; family Bacillaceae; genus Bacillus; species Bacillus sp. FSL K6-1145. Next base: position 1,903,501 of record NZ_JBBOPC010000001.1, read on the forward strand.
AACGCGCGATTGTATCTCTCTTTTAGCTTTGGATGCAGTTTATCGTAATCCTTTACTTGATGACGATGAACGACCATGTCTACCTCCCCTTTTTCGTTTGATGGAAAATACATCTACACAATCTTTTAGATTGATCATACCTGCAATCGACAAAATGAAAAATGCACTTATCACAAGCGGCTCATGAAGCGTCGTTTGCGGGGATAGGACCCCTATACAAAGCATGATGAGAAGAAACATACTTTGAAAAATGAATAGATATTTCTTTGTTAGCTTGGGAATTAGCCATGATACGCCTAAAAGCGCATAAAACAATCGGAAACTCGTGCTATGATCAAAAGCCGAATGTGAAAAAGGAATGACCGCTTGGCATAGCCAGACGATGGCAAACAGCAAACAAATCCCGTAATGAGCAAGTGTTCTCTCTAGCAACAAACGGGGATGTGTTCCCTTTTCAAGCCACGTCTTTAATGCCCCAAAACTAAAGGCTGTCATAAACCCGATCATTGGGCGAAAAAGAATCCGGTCTGCCCATGTCCATCCTTTTCCTTCTTTCGTTTTGTAATCAAATTGAGTTTGAAACACAATGTGGTCGCTTGTTTTCATATACTTCCAGTAGCCGCTGCCTTCTTTGATAAAAGACAATGGGTGTGACGATTTGAAATGAAGTGAGGATGCCCGCTCATTCCGTTCATCCATCATTCTTGTTCGATAAGCTCCTGTCCCTGTGACACTTAAACCAAACCCAAGATGCTTTTCATACAAAAAGGATTGGGGCTGTTCATTTTGAGGTTCATTTAATGAAATGGTTGAAAAGCGCAAATCCCATTGTTCATGAAGCTTTGGATTTTGCGTATATTCCCATACTTTCTCTATCGGTGCATGAATGGTTGTTTCCACATAAACAGGCTTTCTTTTCATCTGCCTCTACTCCTCTATGTGAATTATTTCACATAACAAGCATACCATGTTTCACAAAACTGTCAAATGTTTATTCTTTTTTTGTCAAAAAATTGGTTCAAGATGGTCGCCTCTTTAACATATCGGTTCACTACCAAAAAAAGACCTGTCAATGAGACAGATCTTCTTTTTGCAACACACCTGAGATATAAAGCTTGACCGCATAGCTCACACTGTCTTCAAGCTGTTCTTTTCGTTGAAATCCATTTTTATTTGAAATATCACCGAAGCCGTGCAATAAGCTTCTTAGTCCTCTGACCACATGTGTCATCTCTTCTTCTTTGACACCAAAACGGGCCATGATGGATTGGACAAATTCAACAAGGCGCTCTGCCTCACTTCTTACTTTTTTCTCCTCCATATGTGAAAAGGCCGCTTCATAAAGGCCTGGATGTTCGCGGACAAATTGAACATACTGTTTGGCAAAGGCTAACACAGCTTCTTCTTTATCCAATCCCTCTGTTACGTGTATACCTTCTTCACGTAGCATGGACAGCCCTTTTTCTGCGAGTGCCGCCTGAATTTCAAGAAGACCAGATACATGATTATAAAGAGAAGGTGGTCTGATGTTCAGCTTTTTAGACAATGTAGCAATGGTCAATGCAGAAAAGCCCTCTTCATCAACAAATGCGGCCGCTGTATCGATGATTTTTTCTTGCGTGATACCCATTCTTGGAGACACGGTTTACTGCTCCCCTTTCTTTAACTGATGCTGCCTTTTTGTTATGGCAGCTTGAAGCTTGGCATGAGGTTCCATGATAAGATCACCATGTCCTACTGCAAGACAAGATAAGGGAAGTGCCAGCAATTTTTCGGCACTTTTGAGTGCTGTTTCTGCATCCCAAGTGGCAAAAGCCGGGAACGGGAAGGTCAAGCGAAACTCACCCGTTACGAATAAACCGCCTTTTGTCACAAGTGCATCTCCTGCAATGACAATCCCTGACCTTTCATCGTATAAAGAAATGCTTCCAGGTGTATGTCCTGGTGTTGAGATGACTTTAAGTGACCCAATCTCGTCCCCTTCTTCGACAAGCACATCTGGTTTTGTGTGAATGTCTTTTGAAAAACTGCCTTTAATTTTTTGCTGAGGTTCACCAGGAAGCAAGGAAAAATCACCTTCAAAAAGGAGGGCATCGCGTTTTGATAAATAAACGACTGCCTCTGGAAAAGCCTTTTTCACTTCATCTAGTGCACCGATATGATCCATATGACTATGAGTGAGAATAATCTTGTCGATTGGCTTGTCTTTTTTGTGTGCAAATTCAATGATCGAGCTTGCTGCCATTTTTAAAGCAGCATCAATTAATATCAGTCCATTTTCTTCCTCAAATACATAGCAATTTACCGGAAATAGACGCGGCATCAATGTGAGCTGGTGCAGGCGATCAAAAGTTGTCAATCTCATCATATGTCCTCCTAAAACTAATGTTGTTAGTTTTATATTAACTAATGATATTAGTTTTAGCAAGCATTTCTTCATCAACCGCAATATAAATATCAATTTGCGCTTCTTTTGGATCTATAGATCTTTCATCATACCATTCAAAGTCGCCTGTATATGTGCGGTAATGGCGCTCATCCCACGCCCAAATCTGCTGCCATGTCTCCAACACAACCTCTTCAATAGGTCCCTTTCTCGTTCGGAATTTTGCGTAAGTCGATGAAGGAATCTCTATGACATGTTCTACCTGCTGATCCACGAATTGCCCAGCAGTAAATAAATAAGAGCCATGCTCATCTTTTTCATAATCTGAATATAATCCTATGACGGGCGCTTGCCCTCCGTGAAGCTGCTGCGCAAAAAATTGTTGCCAGAGTGGAGCAATCTTCCGCTCTTTTGTTTGCTCCATTTCGTTTGTTGTTCGAACAGACAACCCTTTCATCCATTGTTTCTCTAATGTCACGATATCGTACATACATTCTCATCTCCTTTTTTTCTATCATATAAAAAGAAACCTGACAACATTGTGTCAAGTTTCTATTCGTTTGAGAAATTGTTTCAACTGAATGTCAAACGCTTCTTTGACATGCTTCGGGGAAAGAATGTCAACATCTGGACCTAAATGGAATAGGAAACTATTTAACCAATCATCAAGAGGTACGGTAATGGTGGCAAGGTAAGTGCCGTCTGAACAAACATTCAATTCGTTCTCATCTACCCACTCCTTCACTTTCCCCACTGATGCTTCCGTTAACCTGAGCGTGACAGAGCTGACCGACGGTTGTTCTTGCCAAGAATCATTCCAAGGCTTTTCTTCGTTTTTGATTCTTTTCGGTTGAAAATACCCTGAAATGGTGACAAGACCCGTCATTCTAGTTAGCTTGAACAGACGAAAAGCTTTTTTTACACAACAGAACGCATACAAATACCAATGCCTCCCTTTTAAAACGAGCGTATAAGGCTCCACTTTGCGTGGAAGTGTTTCACCTTTCGCATTGCGGTAAGTAAACTGAATGTATTGGTGCGCTGACGCAGCTGTATGAATGAGCTGGAGCTTCTTTTCTGCCTGGCTGTCTTTTCCCCAGGAGCTTAAATCAATGAAGACATGATGCTGTTTTTCGTTTTCACACGTATGCGTGGGAATAAGCGATTTGATTTTTTTCAGTACATGTTCGCTTTCTTTAAAGGAATAGGCACTCGTCATGCTTTCGAGGGCTGTTAAAATGACCTCGATGTCATCATCGGTAAATAATTTTTTCTCTAAACGATAATCCTCAACAAGTGAAATGCCTCCACCTGCTCCTTGGGTTGTGACAACAGGGATTCCCGCTTGATTGATGGTATCAATGTCACGATAAATGGTCCTCGTGCTCACTTCGTGAAGTTCAGCAAGATCTTTCGCCTGTACTTGCTTCTTGCTAATGAGCAGCATCACAGTAGATAAAATGCGGTCGATTTTCATGACTTTTCCTCTTTTTCATAAATGTAGGTTTTGTTTTGATAAAAAAAGAAAGAATGGTAAAGATAAGTAACAGCCAGCATTCGTTTACATCCCTGCACGTGCAGGAGGAGGTTGCATCATGACACATAACGTGTGGCAATTGTTCATGATTGGGAGCATTATGTTGATCTGCATCATGATTCGAATGAATCGAATGAGACGCTTTCAGCTTGTACGCCCCATCAGGCTTTTGATGAGAATGTATCTCTTTGGTCTTTCAGCCCTTATTCTCCTATCAGAAGGATGGCAAAATCATAATATCCTTATCTATGCCGCTATTGGTATGCTTTTTGGAAGCAGCCTAGCTGTTCATGCCTATCAGACGATTCGTATGAAAGAAGAAAATGGCCGGCTGTATATGAAAACGAGTAAATGGATTGAAAGCTTCATTTTATGTTTGTTTTTATCCAGGCTTAGTTTTAAGCTGGTTGAGCTCACAAACCATTCGATGACCAAAATCAGTGTCGTTGAACTGTATCAGCACATCGTGAGCGATGATGCGATGACCATGCTCAGCTTTTTTCTTTTAGCTGCTTACTATGTTGTTTTTTCTTTTCACATGATGAAAGCAAATAAACGATCGACACATGTGCATCATGCATAAAAACCTTCCTATATGAAAGTAGGAAGGTTTTTTATCAATCGTGCTGTGCATGGTGAATCATCTGTTCAAGCACTTCCATCACATGCTGATCTTCAGGGCTGTAAAAAATCGAGGTCCCTGCTCGTCTAGATTTCACGAGACGAAGGTTTTTTAAAAAGCGCAGCTGATGAGAAACGGTTGATTGCATGAGATTCAGTGTTTCTGCTATATCATTTACCGAGTGTTCACCTTGAGACAGCAGGTGCAGAATTCGAATACGTGTCGGATCAGATAAAGCTTTAAAGGTTTGGGAGACAAGAAATAGACTTTCTTCATCCAGCTCCATCCGTTCCTGTTCTTGATTTGTATTCAGTTCTTCCTTCATTTTGCTTCACCTTTCTTGTCCGTCAAATCACGACTTATTCTATGTATCATCATATACCAAAACGTCCGGCATGCAAAGAGAGCACACTTTAGAAAAAAGATTTACTCAAATAGCATTGACACTTGGTAGCATTCTTTTTAAAATGAGCATTATTTATTCATTTTTTTAGAGGAGCTGATAGGCAAATTGACTGAAGAGCCAAGACTAAAACGCAGCCTGACTGTCTTTCCACTTGTTGTGATCGGGCTTGCTTATATGGATCCACTTGTCGTATTTGATTCATACGGCATTGTGGCTCAGCTGACGAAAGGACACGTCGCTACAGCTTATATATTTACGTTACTTGCATTACTATTGACAGCGCTTAGCTATGGGAATATGGTGAAGGCTTTTCCAAAAGCAGGATCTGCTTATACATACGCGCAAAAAAGTATTCATCCTCATGTTGGCTTTCTTGTAGGCTGGACACTTTTACTGGATTATTTATTTTTGCCTATGGTGAATTTTGCGATTGGAAGTGCTTATTTAACCGCAGCCTTTCCTGATGTACCTCATTACATTTGGATCTCCATACTTGCTATCGCCATAACGACTGTCAATGTAATCGGTATACGGCTTACAGCCAACATCACGGCACTATTTGTGACCTTTCAGGTCATTGTCGCCGTCACTTTTGTTGGGTTTATTATGTATGGGCTCACGCAAAACGCAGGCAGCGGGGAATTATTGTCCGCCCGGCCTTTTTATTCGGCGAGCTTAGATCCAGCGCTTATTTTTTCAGGAGCAACCATTTTATGTTTTTCGTTTCTAGGATTTGATGCGATTTCGACCCTGTCTGAGGAAACCATTAAGCCAAAAAAGACGATCCCACTTGCCATCTTCTTAACCGTCGCCATTGGAGGCGTACTGTTTACCTTGACGTCTTATTTTTTGCAGCAAGTATTTCCAAATTTTCAGCAGTTCAAGCATCCCGATGCTGCCTCACTTGAAATTGCGGATTTTGTGGGCGGCGCCTTTCTCCACTCGTTTTTTTTAGCTGGCACAATGGTCGCTGTTATCTCTTCTTCCTTATCGTCACATGCAAGTGCAGCAAGGCTATTATATGCAATGGGTAGAGATGAGTCGTTACCGAAGCGTTTCTTCGGATATATACATCCGAGATTAAAAACGCCTGTTTTTAATATTTTATTAATTGGTGCTTTCTCCTTAACCGCAGTCGTTGGCGAACTTGAAGTCATTTATTCCTTTATCAGCTTCGGCGCGTTGATTGGATTCACATTAGTGAACTTATCTGTTTTTGCGTACTATTTCATTAGACAAAAACAAAGAGGTGTACTCAATACATTGAGATACGCAGTGATTCCTCTGTGCGGGACGGCCTTTTGTATATGGCTGTTAACGAACATCAGTACAAATGCATTAATCATTGGTTTGCTTTGGCTGATTATCGGTTTTGTTTATTTCTGCTACAGACTGAAAACAAGACCCGAATTTACATTTGGGTACGATTGATTATAAGGTTTTCACTTGGTATCTTGTGCAGGATATGGCATAATAAAAAGGCTGTACTTCCCTTTTAAAAGCGGGGCAAAACAGGGGTGAACTGACCTTGAAAAAGAAAAAAACAGGATGTTTTGCCATTTCAGGCTGCTTCACGATTTTTCTGTTTGTTTTCGTATTAGCAGCCATTGTCATGTCCTTTAATCAAAAGGAGTTAAAAAAGCTGCCGATTGATACGGAATCAATTGTTTTGTCGAGATTGGATGATTTCAAACCGCTTGTAGAAACAGAGTTAAGAGATCAAGATTTAGATCAATATACCGCGTTAATCCTCGGTATGATGTATCAAGAATCAAAAGGCAGAGGCGGAGATCCAATGCAGTCCTCTGAATCTCTTGGTTTGAAACGAAATGAAATCAATGACCCTCAGAAAAGCATTAGACAAGGAGTCCATCATTTTTCTACTATGTACAAGCATGGGAAGAAAAAAGGCGTTGATTTGGAAACCATTATCCAAAGCTATAATATGGGAATTGGCTATATTGATTTTGTTGCAAAAAACGGGGGAAAACATTCCGAGAAATTGGCAAAACAATACTCTAAAAAGCAAGTGAAACGAAACCCAGAAGTCTATACGTGCGGAGGCAACAAAGATAACTTCCGCTACCCATATTGCTTCGGTGACTTCACTTATGCTGAAAAAGTAAAAGAAAAAACGAAAACAGTTGAAGAAAAGATGAAATTGGCTTCGTCATCCTCACCATCATCGTAAAAAAAGCACTTCCTAGATGGAAGTGCTTTTCATTTTATCGATGTTCTTTCCCGATTTCCGGCAGGATCGTTTTCGCTAAATGCTGATCCATTTCCTCATATTCATCATAATGAATCGTTTCATACAGCTCTTGTCTCGTTTGCATGTCCTTTAGCATTCCTTGCTGCGTCCCCTTCTCCATGATTTCTGTAAATAAACGCTCATACGCTTTTGCAGCGACTCTGAGTGATGACACAGGGTAAATGACCATTTGAAAGCCAAATACAGAAAATTCGTCTGCATGATAATAAGGCGTCTTGCCAAACTCCGTCATATTTGCAAGAAGCGGTCCTTTAATATTGTTTGACGCATGCGTGAAGTCCTCTGCTGTGATGAGTGCCTCAGGAAAAATAGCGTCAGCTCCTGCTTCTACGTAAAGATTGGCCCTGCGGATGACATCCTCCATCCCATTTACGGACCTTGCATCGGTTCTCGCAATCACCAAAAGCGTTGGTGCCGCTTGTTTGATGGCTTTGATTTTTGCGATCATCTCTTCTACTGGAACGAGCGATTTTCCGTTTAAATGTCCGCATTTTTTTGGCATTTGCTGATCTTCAATTTGAACAGCTGCCACCTTACTTTCTACCATTTCCTTTGCCGCCCTTGCAGCATTCAATACACCGCCATAGCCAGTATCCATATCGACCAAAAGCGGCAGCTGAGAAGCTCGAATAATTTCCTTCGCTTTTTCAGCCATTTCCGTTGAATGGATCATGCCGAGATCAGGCAATCCTTTGCTGGCACAAAAGGCGGCTCCGGATAAATAGAGCCCTTGGAAGCCCATTTTTTTTGCATAGAGCGCAGACATTCCATCGTGAACGCCTGGAATTTGAAATAAAGCTGATTTGTGCATTTGTTCTTGAAAGGCTGCGGCTAAATCTACTTGACTTGATTCATCATTCACGATCCACACACTAATTCCCTCCCTTATATGACGAATAAGTCCATAAATGCTGGTACGGTTGTTGTTTTTAATTGATTTGGATTTTGACAGAGTGACACAATTTGATCCACTTGTTTTTGTGGAAATCTCGTCTTCAAATGATAGAGCCATTTCTTTTCAAGCAGAGGAATGCCTTCCTGCCTTCTTCTGCGATGACCAAGTGGATATTCAATTTCGATTCGGTCTGTCATCGTCCCGTCTTTAAAGAAGATCTGCACACTGTTTGCAATGGATCTCTTTTTCGGATCTAAATAATCCGCTGTATATTGTTTATCTTCTTTGACGACCATTTGATCCCGGAGACGATCAATGACCGGATTTTGCGCCGTTTCTTCTTCATAATGGTCAGCTGTGAGCTCACCATAGATTAATCCAATCGCAGTAATATATTGCAAGCAATGATCGCGGTCTGCTGGATTATACAGCGGTCCCTTCTTATCGATAATCCGAATCGCTGATTCATGTGTTGTAATCTCTACTCGGTCAATGTCATCTAATCGACCTTTTACAGCGTCATGCAGGATCATAGCAGCCTCTGCAGCCGTTTGGGCATGGAACTCAGCAGGATAAGCAATTTTGAAAAGCACATTTTCGATGACGTATGATCCTAGCGGCTGAGCGAGTGTGAGAGATTTCCCTTTCATCAGAACATCTTCAAAGCCCCACTTCTCTGCACTAAGCGGCGTTTGATAGCCCATTTCCCCTTTGAGTGTCATCATTGCGAGTCTCACCCCACGGCTTGTTGCATCACCCGCTGCCCATGATTTCCTTGATCCTGTGTTCGGGGCATGACGGTATGTTCTAAGCGGTGAATTATCAACAAACGCTTGCGATAAAACATGCTGCACGTCTTCCTTTGTTCCGCCAAGCAATGCACATACAACAGCACTTGTTGCTACTTTGACAAATAGCACATGATCCAAGCCATTGCGATTCAGACAATTTTCTAAAGCCAGCACGCCTTGAATTTCATGTGCTTTGACGATCGCATGTAGTACGTCATTCATCGAAAGCGGCTCTTCCCCGTTTGCAAGCCGTGTTCTGCTGATGTAATCACTCACAGCTAATATCCCGCCTAAGTTATCTGACGGATGTCCCCACTCCTCTGCAAGCCACGTGTCATTATAATCTAACCAGCGAATCATACAGCCTATATCAAAAGCCGCTTGAACAGGATCTAGCACAAAGGAAGTACCTGGAACTCTTGCTCCATTAGGTACAACGGTTCCAGGGACGATCGGTCCAAGATGCTTCGTACATTCAGGAAAATTGAGCGCCAGCATTCCGCAGCCAAGTGTGTCTATGAGCACATAGCGTGCCGTTTCAATGGCTTCTTTACTCGTAATTTCCCCGTCTACTGCATAGGCTGCGATTTCTTCTAATAGCTGATCCGTTTGATTGGCGACTGCTGTTTTATTCATGTTCATTCCCCCATTTTTCCATCATCATCTGAAACTTTTAATCCTCTTGGCCCTAAATAACGGACTCTCGGTCTGAAAATGCGATTATGCAAATGCTGTTCAATGACATGAGCAGCTAATCCACTTGCCCTTGCAGCAAAGAAAATCGGTGTATAAAGTGAAATTGGAATCCCGAGCACGTAATAAATAGGTGCGGCGTAATAATCAAGGTTCGGATAGAGGTTTTTCTTCTCTTTCATGTATGCCTCTCCTGCTACACACATGTCATAAAGCGTTGTATCTCCCTTTGATTCCGTAAGCGTTTTCAATGATCGTTTTAAAAGAGCGGCTCTTGGGTCCATTTTTCTCATGTATACCCTATGGCCAAAGCCCATCATTTTTTCCTTTGCTGCTAATTTTCGCTCAATCAGCGCAAGGAAGCCTTCCGTTGTTTTCCCTTCGAGAAGCATATGCATGACAGCTTCATTCGCTCCTCCGTGCAAGTCACCTTTTAATGAAGAAATTGCTCCAGTAAAAGCACCATACATATCAGAATGTGTGGATGCGATGACTCTAGCCGCAAACGTTGAATTAGGCAGCTCATGTTCACTATATAATGTGAGTGTTTGGTCAAAAGCGGTGATTTCGTCTTGGGTTGGCGTGCGTCCTGTTAGCATGGTTAAAAAGGTTTCAGTGTAGGATTTGGTCTGATCTGGAGAAATAGCGGCGTCTTTTGTGAGAATATGATAGCTTCCAGCGACAATGGCCGGTAGCTGGCCGAGTAATCGAACAGCACGCTTTTGCTGGCATGCTTCTGATCGATCTTGTAACGCATCATCGTACCCACTAAGAGCAGATATGCACGTTCTCATGGCATCCATCGGATGTGTGGTTTTTGGCAGTTTTGTTAAAATGGTTTGAATGGTTGGATGTAAGTTGGTTTGTGAGGAAATGTCTTGCTGAAACTGGTGATATTCCATCGCATCTGGTAATCTTCCATAAATAAGCAGATAGGCTGTTTCTAAATAGGTCTTTTTTTGTGCCAACTCGATGAGGTCATACCCGCGAATTACAATCTCTTCTTGCTGCACATCTAAGTATGAGATAGACGTTTCGCTTGCCACAATGTCTTCAAGCCCCGGTTTATACTGCAGTTGTTCAGTCATCATATAACCCCCGTTTCGTTCAATTGTTGTTCTCCAAACGAGCAAACGGCCAGAAATGATGTGAGTCTATAGATGGGAAGATACCGTGCAAGTCGGATACCCAATTCCCATTTTATCCAAAGCACTGCATCTTGTAAATAAAAGAACGTATGTCCAGTTGGACATACGTTAGCTGTAGTATGGAGAAATCATCATATACACAATGACGCCAGTGAGACTGACATAAAGCCACAGCGGCATGGTCCAGCGAGCAATTTTACGGTGACGCTCGACTTGCATCTGTGCGCCTCTAAACAGCGTAATCAGGGCAAGCGGTACAATGACTGCTGATAAGACGATATGTGTGATTAAAATAAAGAAATAAATTGGACGGATAATCCCTTCTCCTCCGAAATGGGTATCAGCTGCCATTGAGTGATAGGTCACATACGAAATTAAAAAGACAAGTGTCGTTGAAAATGCAGCAAAGATAAATCGTCTGTGCGCTTTAATGTTCTTTTGTTTAATCATGATGAGTGCTGAAAGTAAAAAGATAAACGTAAAGCTGTTCATCACGGCATTAAGTAACGGCAAAAATGTAATATCCAGATGGCTAAATTTATCTGATTTTGGCATTAAAAATAATAAAGCGATTAATCCGTTGATGGCAATTGTTAAAATGATCACAATACCAGTAAAATTTTTCGGTTTTTGATTCTGTTCGTTCATGTTTGAAAACCTCTCTTTATTAGTTCCGACTAAGAGTATGTTATTTAAATTTCTCTATAAAGTCAATGAATTCGCTGTCTTCGTCGAATTTTAGACAAACTTGCAGGTTGCAGGCGTTCTAACGGCTTGAAAGATCCATCCACTTCCTTTAAAATTGGAATTTATGTGATTTTGATCATTTCTGATAGGAAAGGAGTAATGGACTTGTCAATCTTACAGGAAACAGCCAACGATGTGAAGACGTTAGAGCAAGAATTACAGCAATTGCAGTTCCAAATGTATCGAATGCAAGAAAATATGAAAGATATTTCGAAAAAAGCAAAGATCATTGGCATCGATCAAGCGAAAGAAGATGAGTGGCTGATCGTCTCTGCCATTGAAAGTGCAGATACATGTAAAATTATGCTCAGCGATTGTGAAAAAGCTTTTCGCGGACAATCTGATTTTTCCTTAATTGCGGAATATCCTGAAGAAGGAAAGATTCATATTGCCGATATTAAAGGCCCGCCAGATAATGGATACGGCTCCATCTGCATGAAGCATTTAAAAGAAATCGCAAGAGAGCAGAACATACCCGTGATTACTGGCGACCTCGTCAAAAGAGACTGGGATCACGTAGATCGCTTAATTCATTTTTATGAAAAGCATCAATTTGATGTCCAGATCAATTGGAAAGAACAAAGCGGAGAAATTTATTGGGTGGACAGCTAACGACAAAAACCAGCGTGTATCATAAGATATGCGCTGCTTTTTGTCGAAAATGCAAATTTTTCTGAAAAATATGTGTATTTTTGACCAAAAAAAGGGTACAATAAAAGCATCAGGCCGCCACCTGATGCTTTCTTCCAAAAAACAATTGTTTACTAGTTAAGTACTTTTACTTTGACTGATTTTACGCCCCAATTTTTCGCTTGGGATTTGCTTGGTACATGTACATCAATTTTGTTACCTTTAATTGCGCCGCCAGTATCTGCTGCGATGGCTTCACCGTAGCCTTCAACATAAACCTTACTTCCTAATGGAATGACATTAGGATCTACTGCAATGACTTTTGCATTTGGGTTTTTGTTTAAGTTTACCCCTGTTGCAGTAATACCTGAGATGCCACCATCATTTGCTGTATAAGCCGTAGCTGTAACAGTCATTTCTTTTTGTACACTCTGACTAGCAGAAGATGATTCTGCTTTAGCTGTTTCCTTTTTAGGAGCAGCTTTTTTCGTTGTTTGCTCTTTTTGGACAGGTTCCTGTTTTTGAACAGGTTCTGAGCTTACCGGAGCCGAGCTTTGGCCAGCAACACTTAGTGTTGAACCAACCATAATTATATCTGAGTTTAAGTTATTCCAAGACTTAATATCGCTAATTGACACATTGAATTTTTGAGCGATTTTCCAGAGGCTGTCCCCCTTCTGGACTTTATACTGCTCCTGAGTTTTCTCTTTTGAAGAGATTGTCAATTTATCACCTACATAGATCATATCAGTAGATAAATTGTTCCAACCCTTTAGGTCCTTTAGAGACACATCATTTTTTTGTGAGATTCCCCAAAGTGTATCACCTTTCTGTACAGTGATTTCCTTTGCAGAAGCTTGCTGCGCTCCAAATGCTGTTGTTGAGATTGCTGCAACAGCAACCAAGGACATAATAGTCTTCTTCATAAAGTAAATCCTCCCTTGTTAGCTTTTTATGGCGGCTAACGAGTGCTATCGTAACATATGTAAATGTCAATTCAATAACAAAACGATATGTTTTAGATTACAGTTCCTTTACATGAAACATCTCTCTCCATTGGTAAATCAGACCACAAAACGGCTTGATTCCCCGCCATATCAAGGTTTTAAAAGGATCAAAAACGGCCTGCTGAAAACGTGTCCAAGTGCAGCGAAAAATATTTATTTTTCTTCTTCAAACTCTTTATTTTTTCTCTTTTTCTATAAATAAACGAATTTCTTCTAAAAAAACATCTCCGTATTTCTCTCTTTTTTGAGCGCCAATCCCCTTAATTTGGAGTAATTCATCATCTGTTTGAGGCTCTACCGCTGACATTTCCTTCAATGTTTGATCAGAAAAGACAACAAACGGCGGAACACCTTGCTCTCTAGCTAGCTTCATTCTTAGCGATCTCAATCGCTCAAATAATGCATCGTTTTCTTGAATGGCTTCTGCTTTGATCGCCTGCTTTTTATACACAGCCTCTTGTCCAACTAACACTTTCTTCCCTCTATGGGTCACCTTCAGTGTTGGGTAAGCTCCTTCAGACATGTGCAAATACTCTTCTGTAATTAAAAATTCAATGAAGTCACTGATTTGCTGAGCCGAATGTTGTTTCATTAAAGCATATGTAGGGAGACGATCGAAACCTAGCTCTAGCACTTTTTTGTTTTTAGAGCCCGCCAATACTTGGGCGATCATCATTTTACCGAAGCGCTCATTCATTCTCACTGTACAAGATAACACCATCTGTGCTTCTCTTGTGACCTCTTCACGCTCTCTTTCATCAAGGCAGTTGCTGCATTTACCACAAGGCGAACTAGCTGTTTGATCAAAATAATCCATCACAAATTGCTGCAGACATTGCTCAGTATGACAGTAATCCACCATTTGCCTTAATTTAAGCAGCTCATGCTGGTAGCGCGTCTCATCTTCTATTGACTGTTCAATGAGAAAGCGCTGCACTCTTACACCTTGAGGTGAAAACAGTAAGATGCATTCACTTTCAAGCCCATCTCTGCCGGCACGCCCAGCTTCTTGATAGTAGCTTTCAATATCCCTTGGAATTTGATGATGGATCACAAAACGGACATTCGACTTATTGATTCCCATGCCAAATGCTGATGTGGCGACCATCACCTGGATATCATCATTTAAAAAGAGGTTTTGCTGCTCTTCTCTCGTATGATCATCCAATCCACCATGATAAACGCCAGCTTTGATCTTTTGTTTTTTTAGTCGATGATAAATATTATCCGCTTCTTTACGAGTGGCTGTATAAATAATGCCAGACTCAAGACTGTTTTTCTTCATATATTGTGTGATAAAACGTTCACTGTTTTCTCCTTTGATCACTTGAAAGGACAAATTTTCTCTAGCAAACCCAGTAAAGACGGTTTCTTCTCCGTTTATGCCAAGCTGTTCACATATATCTTGGTGTACCTTTTTCGTCGCTGTAGCTGTTAATGCGACAATCACCGGTCTTTTTGACAGCTTGTTCAAGCATTCTTGAATGAAGCGATAACTTGGCCTAAAATCATGTCCCCACTCGGATATACAGTGCGCTTCATCAATCGCGATTAAAGGAATCGTTAACCGATCTAACAGCTGAAAAAAACGTTCATTTTGTAAGCGTTCAGGTGTGATATAAAGCAGTTCGTATTCCCCATTTTCGCATTTTTTCAGCCTTTCATTCATTTCAGCTGCGGACAGAGTGCTGTTTAAAAAGGAAGAACGTATGCCCATCTCATTTAACGCATCAACCTGATCCTTCATTAAAGAAATAAGCGGAGATACTACGATCGTTGTACCTTCCATCATTAGCGCAGGGATCTGATAGCAAACTGACTTCCCTCCGCCTGTCGGCATAATGCAGACGGTATCCTTTTGTTTATTTACAATCGCTTCAATGGCTTGTTTCTGTCCTTTTCTAAAGGCATCAAAGCCATAATATTGTTTCAGGAGTGCTTCTGCTTGTTCTAACATTCAATTCCCTCTCCGTCATTTGTTTTGTCCATTTTAACATAGATTCTTGCCTCTACAGGCGATCAGTCGAATTTCGTCTTTTTACAAAATAAAAAGCCATTTTCCGAAATGGAAAATGGCTTGAATCATCCTAGGAAAAGCTGCGGATGCCGTAATCTAAGTAAGAAAGTTTTAAACCACCACTCCTCAAAGTGGGTGTTTGCAGAAACGTTCCTGTCTTCCTCTCTAAGGAGGCATGACATTCCGGCTTCAATATAAAACTCCCTATTACAGCTTAAAGGTTAAAACTTAATTAACATTACGCGCATCGCAGCCTTTAAACTATATTACACGAAAGTTTATTAAATTTCAAGAGATCTTTTTTCTATGAAATACTCATGTATACAAGATATTTGTCATTGCATACATAAGAAAAAATTATTCTGAAAAAATGTAACTTCGATTTATTATCCTATTTTTCTTCGTCTATGTCAACATCCTGTTCTTCCTCTAATCGTTCATACGTATCTGAATGCATCTGATCCATTGTTTGTCTATTTGTTAAATCACGCATTTGATCTGAGAAATTACGGTCAAACTCGTTTGGGTCTTGAGTGGTTTCTTCATTTTTCTTCGCATCGATTGAATAACGTGTATAGGGAACTGCTTTTAAACGTTCATATGGAATGTCTTTCCCTGTTTTCTCACAGACCCCATATGTTCCGTCTTCCATTCGTTTCAGGGCTGCATCAATTTCAGCTTCAAGCTGGCCATCAACTTGGTCCAACGTTTGTTCGGTCATGCGGTCTAAATAGATGCTCCCATGATCAGCGATATGGTTCCCAACACCATTTGAAATCTCGCTCGATTCACTTAGCATAGATTCTTCTTTCTTTTTTGACCCTTTTACATCTTCCTTTAATTGATTCAATCTTTCGTATAAATCAGCTTTTTGTTCTTTCGTTAAGCCCACGGTCAATCACTCCTTTCTTATTCCCTTCCCGCTGCAAACGAAATGAAAACATCAAAAAAGCCGCCGCCTTATTGGCAGCAGCTTGCTTCTCTTACAGGGTGCGAAGTGCTTCTTCTACTGGTTTATCCCCTTTAATTAAGTCAAAGGATTTATTTTTCACATTGGATTCTGTTAAGCTTTCCACTAGTACAGTGGCTACGTCCTCTCTTGAAATCTCAATGTTTTGATTATCTGAAATATGCTCCGCAGCTTCAATCTTTCCTGTCTTTTCCTCATGCAGCAAGGCACCTGGACGGACAATGGTATAGGAAAGTCCAGACTGTTTTAGATGTTCATCTGCTTTTCTTTTCGCCTCATAATAAATTTCCATACTTCCTTGCCCTTTTCCCTGGTTTGGATCATCGGCATTAAAGGAACTCAGCATCACAAAATGCTGAATGTTTTCTTTTTTCGCTGTGTCGACAAGACGTTTTGCACCTTCTTGATCCACTGCAATGGTCTTATCTGCACCTGTTTTCGAGCCTGAACCAGCTGCAAAGATGACAGCATCTGCTTGTTTCACAGCATCTGTCACATCCTTTTCAAGATCACCGATGACAGGCGCTGCACCAAGTTCTTTTAGCGCATCCGCTTGTTTTTCATCTCGAATGAGAGCAAGCGGCTCATGTCCTTTTTCTTTTAAATAACGAATGACGAGTCTACCTGTATGTCCATTTGCTCCAGCAACTAATACTTTCATTGTTCATTCCCCTTTCTGTATCTGTTTCATCTTTATCCTTTTTTGCTATCATTCAAACACCTAAACAAAAAAGCCCTTCCCAGAAAATATCTGGAAGGGCTCAGGCAATGTGCGATCTATTAAAATAAATACGTAGAATGAGAAAAGTGCATGTGATCTATGTAATCGCAAGGTTGATCAGCAAATATGTTTTGTCAAAATGGCTTGAACATCACTCAAATCCGTCTCTTTTGAAAAATCAAGTTCAAATACTTTTGAGCTTGTGACAAGCAGCATACCTGTGTCCTGATCAAACACGCCAGCTTCTTGAATGGCAAAACTTTCAATTGATCGATATGGCAAGGAGACCCTAACTTTCTTCTTAGAAAATACGCGGTTATCGCCAAAGATCAGTCGTTTATTGGTGAAACAAATTTGGTCGTGACGCAGTCTGTAAACAGCTTCAATTCTTTCCCCTTCAATTAGTAAGGATTCGAATTTCTTATCATTTTGTTTACTGACAGAAAAAATACCCACGTAAACCCCCTCTTCCTCCATCAAATTCCTTTATGAAAAAACGGCCACACGCTCTGTGGGTACGTTTTGTTCTCACTTATAGAATACGCTATAAATGATCGTTATTCCATTACGAATAGATTAAATTTCATTTAACTTTTTCTTTTTGATTCGATGCTCTTTCCTCTACTTATTTAGACAGTTAAAGCAGGAAAAAAGTTTCAGTTCTTTTTGAGAAAAATGGTTGAATTGTGACCAATAAAAAAACAGTGATTTTTTCAAATCACTGTCAGCGTGTAGACAAACCCTCGCATTCTTTGTCAGTCCGGTGATCACGAATGTCAAATTCGCTCCGCGCCGGTACTCGTCCTTCCTAGGGCTGCAAAGGTTTTCATGTCACACTGAAAAAGAAGACAAAGTGCTAAAATAAAGATCATTTTAGCACTCTGTCAACAATCTGGACTATTCGTCTTTTGGTGTTTCAATGGTTCCCTCGGCATATACATCGGAAATCTGCTCAAGCGTAATTGCCATATCAGCATCTTCGTTATCATGCCAAGCATTTTGTTGATTCTGCTCATCTGTTTGCTTCTTTTTCATCATCATCACCCTTTACTGTTTTTCTTAGTATGAGTGATGATGATCAAAATCATTCAGCAGAAAAGTCTTCGAAATACTCTTTATAATACCCGCCTACTTTACCTGTATTATCAACGACAAACAGGAATTCTTCTGTTTCATTTTTCACTTCATATGTGCTTCCAACCGTTAGTGCACGGTCGACCATATATTTTTTCGCATTCGTATGTATACATTTTACTTGTTTTAACGTTTGAGCCGTTTGCCAGTTTTGATGGATCATGATTTAAAAACTCCTTTTTTCATCTATACATTTATTGTAGCCAATTTTTCATGAAATGCAATGAGTGTTATGGATTGCTTTCAAAGATGTCATGTAATATGATGAATGTATACGTTTACATCCATGTGCGTATACTAGATCATTTGCTTCAGGTCCGCTTTTTCACCTAGAACTCGCAGAACAATCCATATCTTTAAGGAGGTTTGTTTATTTATGAGCTCTACAACACTTCAAATTAGTTCAAAACTCGAATCTTTTCTCCAAGGGACGAAAAAACTCTACATTAATGGTCAGTTTGTCACAAGTCACGATAACAAAACCTTTTCAACTCCTAACCCAGCCACAGGTGAAACCCTTATTGATGTATATGAAGCAGGTGCAAAAGACATTGATGAGGCAGTAAAAGCAGCCAAAAAAGCCTTTCATGGTCCTTGGCGCTCCATGTCTGCCGCCGAACGCGCCCGGCTCATGTTCAAGCTTGCTGATTTAATGGAAGAAAACCAAGAAGAGCTCGCTCAGCTTGAAACTTTAGATAACGGAAAGCCAATTAATGAAACAACCAATGCAGATATCCCTCTCGCAATCGAGCATATGCGCTATTATGCGGGCTGGACAACCAAAATAAGTGGACAAACCATTCCTGTCAGCCAAGGATACTTTAATTATACCCGTCATGAGCCTGTTGGCGTTGTTGGACAAATCATTCCTTGGAACTTCCCGCTGCTCATGGCCATGTGGAAAATGGGTGCTGCACTTGCGACAGGCTGCACCATCGTGTTAAAACCAGCTGAACAAACACCCCTCTCTGCTCTTTATTTAGCTGAATTAGTGGATAAAGCCGGCTTCCCAGAAGGTGTGATTAACATCGTACCTGGATTTGGCGAAACAGCCGGGAATGCGTTAACCGATCACCCTGATGTGAATAAGCTTGCCTTCACGGGGTCAACAAGTGTTGGGAAACTCATCATGGAGAAAGCAGCCAAATCCATTAAGAGGGTCACATTAGAACTTGGCGGAAAATCACCAAATATTATTTTGCCAGACGCTGATTTAAAGAAAGCCATTCCAGGTGCTTTAAATGGGGTCATGTTTAACCAAGGTCAGGTATGCTGTGCTGGTTCTAGGGTCTTTGTTCACCGGAGCAAATATGATGAGGTTGTCGATCAAATGGCTGAATATGCGACATCCCTCAAACAAGGAGCCGGTCTTCATCAAGATACGCAAATCGGACCTCTCGTAAGTAAAGAACAGCACGAGCGCGTGTTAGGCTATATTGAAAAAGGTAAATCAGAAGGTGCAACAGCCGTTGTCGGTGGCGATTGCCCTTATGAGGCTGGTTATTTTGTCTCCCCTACTGTTTTTAAAGATGTAGAAGATGACATGACCATCGCAAAAGAAGAAATCTTTGGACCTGTCCTATCTGCGATTCCTTACGATTCCATTGATGAAGTGGTCGAAAGAGCCAACCAGTCTGACTATGGTTTAGCCGCAGGACTTTGGACAGAAAACTTAAAGCATGCCCATGACATTGCTGCACGTCTTGAAGCAGGCACGATTTGGGTCAACTGCTATAACGTCTTTGATGCTGCCTCCCCGTTTGGAGGATACAAGCAATCAGGTCTTGGCAGAGAAATGGGATCATACGCCCTTAACAACTATACAGAAGTCAAAAGTGTGTGGATTAATCTCCAAGACTAATGACGCCTATAAAGCCGGTGACCATGTCATCGGCTTTTTTGTGATTGCATGTGACAGGCAGGCTCCTGAATATAGTAATAAAGGAAAGGAGCATGGCCGAATATGCAAGATTTTAAAACAAAAGTAAACGAATATATTGATGAATTGCACATGCAAATGCAGCGCAGACAACGAGAAGATGGCGCTTTTGTCTTCTGCTTTGAAGGGCCAATGATGACAAATGCTTTTTTGATTATGCTGTTAAAGGCGGTCGGTGATTCGGATCAGGCTTTGGTTCATCAATTGGCAGAAGCTATACGTGAAAAGCAAAATGAGGATGGTTCTTTTTCTTTGTATCATGATCAGGCGGGACATGTAACCGCGACTGTGCAAGGCTACTGCGGGATGCTCGTGTCAGGCAGGTATCAACAAGATGAGCCGCATATGGAAAAAGCAGCACATTTTATTCGATCAAATGGCGGCTTGAAGAATGTTCATTTTATGACAAAGTGGATGCTTGCTGTCAATGGCATGCACCCTTGGCCATACTTCTATGCACCACTTTCATTTTTACTCATCCCTACATATTTCCCGCTTCACTTCTATCATCTTAGTGCATATGCAAGAATTCATTTTGTCCCAATGATGATTGCACTCAACAAACGATATGCCTCTCATGAACAGTTTCCAAGCTTAGCACATCTCGATGCAAACATGTCTAAAAATCCTTTTGACTGGTTTATGGCAAGAGAAGAACGTTCCACTCACCACTTTCTAGCATACATGCGGTCGTATACTGCACTCGACAGCCGGCTCGACTTTTTCGGGTATGAGGCAGCGAAGCGGTATATGTTTGAACGCCTTGAAAAAGATGGCACGCTTTATAGCTATTTAAGTGCCAGTATTTTTATGGTCTATGCACTCATGAGTCTTGGATACTCTCCGGGACATCATCTCATTTTAAAAGCAGTCAAAGGGATGAAACAGCTAGTCACTGACTGTCGGGGCAGGAAATATGCTGAGAATTCTACATCCACTGTTTGGGATACAGCGCTTGTCAGTTATGCTTCTCAGCGAGCAGGCAGAACACAAGATGATCCAGTGATCAAAAAGTCTTTTACGTACTTACTGAACCGGCAGCAAATGAAGAAAGCAGATTGGGCGATCCATAACCGGCATGCGGCTCCGGGAGGCTTTGGTTTTTCAGATTTAAACACAAATAACCCAGATTGTGATGATACGCAAATTGTGTTAAAAGCCATTCCTCAAACTTACGCTCCCGTTCAGTGGAAACGAGGATTTGATTGGCTTCTTTCCATGCAAAACCGGGATGGCGGCTTTTCAGCTTTTGAAAAAAATCAAAATCACTTCTTGCTTCGTCATCTCCCGCTCGAATCTGCTGAGGATGCGGCCATTGATCCTTCTACGCCTGATATTACAGGTCGTGTGCTCCATCTTATTGCTCTTGAAGAGAATAGCATGTCACCACTCATGCAAAGGCAAAAAGATCATTGTGTGAAATGGCTGCTTGATCATCAAGAGAAAAACGGATCATGGTTCGGAAGATGGGGCGTTTGCTATATTTATGGTACTTGGGCTGCGTTAACAGGACTAAAGGCTGCTGGCATCTCCTCATCGCATTCTGCTGTTCAAAAAGCATGTCGATTTTTAAAAACAATTCAATTAGAAGATGGCAGCTTCGGAGAATCGTGTAAAAGTGCAGAGGTTAAAAGGTACGTCCCCCTTCCATTTGGGACAGTGGTTCAAACGGCTTGGGCTGCTGAGGCACTTTTACAATATGTGCAGCCAGATGACAAAGTGATTTTAAAAGCCATCTCATTTTTGATTCAACATCAGCACTCGAGTGAAGCCTTGCACTATCCAGTAGGTATTGGTCTTCCAAAGCAATTTTACATCACCTATCATAGCTATCCATTTGTCTTTCCAATGATGGCTTGTTCCACATTTTTAGAAGAAATGAGGCGTAAAAATGAATAAGGAAGAATATCGCATGCAGCTTAAAGATTGGCTTAGCTTCATTCAAGGTGCAGTTCAAGATGACAACACCCGTCAGAAAGCAGAACATTTATCGTTCATCATGAATGATGAACATTCCAGTGAAGAAGAGTGGTACGAATTGGCTGAAAGTATTGCAGAGGATATAATTCCACAAGATGCAATGCGAGATGTGGCAGTTGGCGGCCATCAATTACCCCCTCTCCCTTACCGGTATGATGCACTAGAACCGTTTATTTCAAAAGAGGTGATGTATTTGCATCACCAGAAGCATCATCAATCATATGTTGATGGTCTGAACCAAGCTGAGCTTGCCTTAAAAAGAGCAAGAAGAACCAATGATTTTAAAATGATCAAGCATTGGGAACGGGAGCTAGCCTTCAATGGTGCGGGACACTATTTACATTGCATTTTTTGGTTTTCTATGAGTCCTTCAGGCAAACGAAAGCCCACTGGTCAAATGCTTCGTCTTATTGAACAATCGTTTGAAAGCTATGATGCATTCAAATCCCAATTTTCAGCTGCAGCCAAACAAGTTGAAGGTGTCGGATGGGCCATTCTCGTATGGGCACCAAGATCTCAGCGATTAGAGATTTTACAAGCAGAACGCCATCAATTTTTATCACAATGGGATGTGATTCCTCTTCTAGCTCTTGACGTATGGGAGCACGCCTACTATCTGCAATATCTGAATGAAAAAGCGACATATGTAGATCGCTGGTGGAATGTCGTTGACTGGCGTGAGCCAGAAGCACGCCTTAAGCAAGCTCAGCAAGTGAAATGGACCCCTTTTTAAAAACGCTACTCCATGTAGGCATTTGCTTATATGGAGTAATTATAGTTTACATAATATTATTATCACCACTAAAAGAATGGGTTGTTTTTTCAGAAAATTCATTTAAAATAGAAAAGATATGTATAGAAAGAGAGCTGAAGCAATGAATGAAGATTTTATTAACCATTAGTCACTTTGCAGGAAGAACCTTTGCAATTTGGGTCATTTTATTTGCGTGTCTTGGATTTGCCTTTCCTGCCGAATTTTCTAAGATTGGACCTTATATTCCTTTTTTACTCGGTATTATTATGTTTGGGATGGGGCTTACCCTGTCTGCTGAAGATTTTAAAGAGCTGTTTCGAAAACCTCTCTATGTGCTGATTGGGGTTCTGGCGCAGTACACACTCATGCCGCTTATCGCCTTTCTATTAGCTTACGGATTACAGCTTCCTTCTGAAATTGCAGTAGGCGTTATTCTTGTGGGCTGCTGCCCAGGCGGCACAGCATCCAATGTGATGACCTTTTTGGCGAAAGGAAATACGGCATTATCTGTAGCCGTCACCACCATATCGACCCTTCTTGCTCCATTTTTAACACCTGTCTTTATTTTACTCTTTGCAAGATCATGGTTACCTGTATCGCCAGAAGCGCTATTTTTGTCAATTGTACAAGTTGTGTTGATCCCAATTATCTTAGGTGTCATCGTTAAATTGTTTTTCAAAAAACAAGTGACCTATGCAGTTCAAGCATTGCCGCTTGTATCTGTCACCGGAATTGTAGTGATCATTGCAGCGGTTGTCAGTGCAAATAAAGAGCAGATTCTTCAATCTGGGCTGCTAATATTGGCCGTTGTGATCTTACATAATGGACTTGGTCTTTTATTTGGTTACCTTATCGCAAAGTGGTGCAAAATGGATATCCCTTCTCGAAGAGCCATCTCGATTGAAGTAGGCATGCAAAACTCTGGACTTGGTGCAGCTCTAGCGACAGCACACTTCTCGCCACTTGCAGCCGTACCAAGTGCCATTTTTAGTGTGTGGCATAATTTATCTGGTTCCTGGCTTGCGACGTATTGGTCAAAGAGAGGAAATACTGAAAATGAAAAGAAAAAAAGCTAGCACCTTTAATGGGTGCTAGCTTTTCAAATTGAAGATTATCCTTCAAGTAATAGCTGCTCTGGATCTTCAAGTAAGTTTTTAATCGTGACAAGGAATCCAACTGCTTCTTTACCATCGACAATCCGGTGGTCGTAAGAAAGAGCTAAATACATCATCGGACGGTTCTCAAAACGTTCTTCATCAATTGCCACAGGTCGAAGCTGAATTTTGTGCATCCCTAAAATTCCAACTTGAGGGCTGTTTAAAATTGGTGTTGAAAGCAGTGAACCGAATGTTCCGCCGTTTGTGATCGTGAATGATCCACCTTGCAGCTCATTTAGAGACAATTTGTTATCTCGTGCTTTTTTCGCAAGATGACCAATTTCCTTTTCAATCCCTGCAAACGACAATCTGTCTGCATCACGGACAACCGGTACGACAAGTCCTTCGTTAGCAGCAACAGCGATGCCGATGTCATAGAATTTCTTCAAGATGAGCTCATCACCTTGAATTTCTGCGTTAAGCAGCGGATATTTCTTCAGTGCTGCTACAACTGCTTTTGTGAAGAAAGACATGAAGCCAAGCTTTACATCATTTTGTTCAAGGAAGGCATCTTTACGGCGTTTTCTTAAGTCCATCACAGCCGTCATATCTACTTCATTAAATGTCGTCAGCATTGCAGCCGTTTGCTGAACCTCAACTAAACGTTTTGCAATCGTTTGTCTGCGGCGCGACATTCTCTCACGTTCAATTGGCTTTCCTGGTTGTTCATTTTGCACCGCAGCATTTGCTTTTGGCGCGGCTTTTGGTGCACTTGCAGGTGCTTCATTCTTTTGATAAGAAGCGACATCCTGCTTTCGTACCCTGCCCAGCGGATCTACGGTTGGAATTTCAGATAAGTCTAGTCCCTTCTCTCTCGCTAGTTTTCTAGCTGCAGGAGAAGCGATGGTTCTGCCATTACCAGATTTCGGCTCTTCTTTCACTGCTTCTTCTTTTTGAGCAGCTGCCGGTTCTTCTTTCGAAGCTGGTGCAGACTCTTGCTCAGGTGCTGGAGCTGCGGACTCGCTTCCGCCAGCTTCACCCGCTGCAATTGTTCCGATGACTTCTCCAACTTGTACAGTGTCACCAGAATCCTTCAGCACTTCTTTCAGTACACCAGATTCTTCTGCTGTCAGTTCGACATTGACTTTATCTGTTTCAAGTTCTAACAGGTATTCTCCCTGCTCCACATAATCGCCTGGCTGCTTTAGCCATTGAGCTATCGTTCCTTCCGAGATCGATTCCGCTAATTCAGGTACTTTAATTTCCGCCATTTTTCATTTCCCCCTTAGTTTTTGCGAGTCAAGCTATCAGATACAATTCGTTCTTGTTCTTTTTTATGCACAGTTGGATCACCCTCAGCCGTACTTGAACGTCTTCTTCGACCGATGTAACGTACTTTTACTTTTTCAGACGCAATTTCACGTAAATATGGCTCAATGTATCCCCAAGCCCCCATATTTTGTGGTTCTTCTTGCGCCCATACGATTTCTTCTAAGTTTGTTAGTTTTGATAAAATCGCTTTAATATCTTTGGCTGGGAATGGATATAGTTGTTCGACTCTCGCAATGTGAAGCCAATCTTTCGGCTCTTCCATTTGAGTAAAACGATCACTAATATCGATTGATACCTTCCCGCTAGATAGCACGAGTCGCGATACTTTTTCGTGATCATGCACAAGGCCTGGTTGTTCAAGAACTGGTTGGAACTGTCCATCCGTTAATTCCTGGACTTCAGACAATGTGTTCGGGTTACGAAGCAGACTCTTCGGTGTCATGATGACAAGCGGACGAATCTCTTCACGAAGCAGCATTTTCGCCTGTCTTCTAAGAATGTGGAAGTATTGCGCTGCACTTGTGAGGTTCGCCACTGTCCAGTTATTCTCAGCAGCTGATTGCAGGAATCGCTCTGTTCTTCCACTTGAATGCTCAGGACCTTGTCCTTCATATCCATGAGGCAAGAGCATCACTAGACCTGATTTTTGTCCCCATTTTGCGCGTCCAGCTGAAATAAATTGATCGAAATACACTTGAGCCGCATTTGCGAAGTCTCCAAATTGAGCCTCCCAAATGACTAACGTTTCAGGAGAATAGACATTATAACCATATTCAAACCCGATGACTGAGCCCTCTGACAGTGGACTATTATGAACAGTAAATGATGCGTTTGCATCACTCAGCTCATGAAGAGCAATAAATTCATCTCCAGTTTGACTGTCGTGAAGAACAAGGTTTCTTTGAGCAAAAGTACCTCGCTCTGAATCCTGTCCGGTCATTCGAATTGGCGTACCGTCTTTTAATATAGATGCAAATGCAAGTGCTTCCCCAAGTGACCATTCTACTTTACGGTCATCTGTAAACACTTTTGCACGTTTTTCAAGGATCCGTTTAAGCTTACCAAATACTTGGAAATCGTCCGGCCAGCTGATCAATTCTTCATTCAGCTTTCGTAATACATCAAACTCTACGGATGTATCCACTGCTGGGAAGCCATTTGATACTGGTTCTGGCAGTTCAATTTCTTGAATCGTATGCTCTTTCTTTGAAGGCACCTTTTGATAGGCCTCTTCTATTCTCGTCGCTACAGCCTGCTCGATTTCTTCACGCTGCTCTTTCGTTAGAAGACCTTCTGTGACAAGTTTATCTGCAAAGATATTCTTGACCGTTTTGTGCTTTCTGACTGCATCGTACAGCATCGGCTGAGTCGTAGAAGGCTCATCCATTTCGTTATGACCGTATCTGCGGTAACCGATCAAGTCAATTAAGAAATCCTTCTTAAAGCGTTTGCGGTATTCTACAGCTAATTGAACAGCCGCTAAACATGCTTCTGGATCATCTGCATTGACGTGAACAATTGGAATCTCAAACCCTTTTGCAAGGTCACTTGCATATTTCGTTGAACGAGATTCATTGCTTTCCGTCGTAAATCCGATCATATTGTTTGCAATGATATGGATTGTTCCGCCCACTTGATAGCCTACAAGTTGACTTAAATTTAATGTTTCTGCCACAATTCCTTCCCCAGGAAATGCCGCATCACCATGAATTAAGATGGCTAATGCCTTTTCAACGTCTTGTACTGGATAGCCCTTTTGAGTACGTAATTCCTGAGCAGCACGTGTGCTTCCTTCAATGATTGGATCAATGAATTCCAAGTGACTTGGGTTATTAGCAAGCGTGACTCTCGCACTCTTTGTATCTTCGTCTTTAATTTGACGATCTGCTCCAAGATGGTACTTTACATCACCTGTCCACCCGTAGCTGATGCCAATAGAGCCTTCTGATGGAACAAGCTCTTTATTTGGCGCATGCTGGAATTCTGAGAAAATAATCTCATATGGTTTTCCTAACACATGTGCTAATACATTTAAACGGCCTCTGTGTGCCATTCCAATGTTAATATTTGAAGTCCCTTGTGTAACAGACTCTGAAATAATTTCATCAAGTACTGGGACAAGTGCGTCTAATCCTTCTATTGAGAAGCGCTTTTGCCCAACAAATGTTTTATGAAGAAACTGTTCGAACTGCTCAACTTCTGTTAATCTCTTGAATACAGAAACTAGTTTATCGGCTGGTTTTTTCTTAAATAGTTCACCAGACTCGATTGATTTTGAGAGCCAGTTCCGTTCTTCGAAATCATGTACGTGATCAAACTCAAATGAAATGGTACGCTTATACGTATTTCTCAAATGGTTAATGGCTTCTATGCCGTTTGAAATGTGTTTTGGTGCGTCAGGACTAATAATAGATATTGGAATATTCTTGACGTCTTCTTCTGTTAAACCGTATTCCTTTAAAGGAAACAGCTCTTGTAATTCCTTTTCTTTGCGAAGAGGATTGACGGAAGCATTTAAATGGCCATACGTTCTGATGTCTTCTGCCAGTTTAACGACTGATGCTATCTTTTGGATTTGTTCAGAAGTAACTACGCTATTTTCTTTTTTCCCAATTTCCTCCTTCATTTCACTCGGTGGTGCACCAAGTTCATCAAATATGCCTCTTAGATCTTCATCAACACTAGTAGGATCCTGGACATACTGATCGTAGAGCTCGAGCACATAGCCGAGGTTCGGACCATGAAATTCTTCCCAACTCAACGGTTGTTTCACATCATTTTGAAACATTTTGAACACTACCCCCAACTTTGATCATCAAGTGATTGAACACTATCTCGATATAACTTCCAGAACACAATGACCAAATTTATGTAATAAAACGCTTCCAATAATATTCTACCACTGTTTCGGATTACTTTCTACATTCTTTGTTCAATTAAAGATAAAAAATTCACAGAAAAACAAAAAATTTAAATCATTCCGAAAAATATTTTGAAGAAAGGGGCAAAACCTTATGCCCCAATGCTTTTATGCAGTAATTTCTTCAGTAACGGATATAAAACATCTGGCAATGTATCGACATCTGGTACAAAAATGCTGAACTTGCCATACATATCTTGAATGGTTTTCATCTGTGCTTCTTCGATCGGTGAATTGGATAAAAACACATTGATTACTTCAATGCCTTTTTTCCTCGCCTCAAGAACTGCTTCATGTGTATCGACGATCCCATTTTGTTCGTAGCTGAATGCAGCTGGCTCTCCATCAGAAAAAACAATGAGAAACTTTTGCTCTTCTCTTCGTTTTAATATCATTTTTGTCATTTGGCGAATCGCATAGCCATCCCGGTTATCCTCTTCTGGCTCAAGAGACATAATGGAAGGACCTGCATCAAATAAAGAATCTTTGAACGACACGACTGTGTTGAAATAGTTCGGCTGACTTGTTTCTGATGCGTCGTTTGTATCTTCCCAAAACCCCACAATTTGATGCGGGACTTGAACGGACTTTAAGGCTTCATGGAATAGAACAATGCCTTTTTTCGTCTCGTCCATCTTGTCAAACATGCTGGCAGAACAATCCACTAATAAAGTGAAAACAGCGTCAATCTCCGAAGAAGGTGCCTGTTTTTTATAGAAAAGACGCGGATTCGACTCTGTAAAATAACGAATGAGTTTTTTACTCAGACGTCCTGCATGAAGATCCGTTTTTGGCCATGTTTTTTTATGTTCGAGCGTTTTTTGAATCATCTGTTTTAACCGTTTCTGATACGGCTCAATCTCCTTGGCGTGCTGCTTGTATACATTGATTTGTTCTGGCGCGGGAGGATCTGGTGAAATCATGACTGGAAACGCATATTTGTTCTCTTTTCCATTCTCATGAGCATCCGCTCCGCTTTCCTCGCCTTCAGCCTCTTCCAGCGCCTCAAGCTTTGAATAATCTTTTCGGTGAGTCTGCTTGGCAGAGCCTTGGACAGTGCCAAGTGCTTGATCTCCGTCATCGCCTTCTCTTGCTGCATCCTTCCCGAGATCACTTTTCCCGCCGTGCTCTAAATCAAATTGAAGGAAGCTTTTTGACGGCGCTTCTGTTTCTCGATGCCACACTTCCATATACTCTTGGTGGATGTCTTCATCGCCCTCTTTTTCCCGGTCGACTTTGATGTCCTCGCTTAATTTAGGTTTTCTTTTTAAGTCATGAAACAGCGGTTCTTTTGCCGCTTTTTCATAGTCCAATTCCGGGAAGAAAAAGTATGTATTCAGCATATCTTTATCAAGAAGCTCATCAAAGCCTTCCATTAATTCTTTGACGATGACTGCGATATCTCCGGTTGAACGCGCTTCATATACACGCTCAAGACTTGATTCAATAAATGGAATCATTGGGTTGATCCGCTCGTGAAGAGGCGGAATTTCTTCTAGCGGTGAATCCGCTGTCAGCTTCACATACATTGCACAATAGAGTGCATCCGTTAAAATGCTCCGCTCTTGGTTAATCGTTAATTGCGTCTTAAAATGACGCCGGTATAGCTCTCTTCTTCGTTTAAATACCTTTTTTGTTCCTGGGCGGTCACGTTTAATCCGCTCTTCAATCCGGATATCTTCAAAGAGCATAAACAATTGTTTACACAGGTCAGGAATGGACATTGTATGAGCATAGCGAATGATTTCCTGAAAGACAGTCAGATCACTATAAACGGTTCCTACTGCACGGAGGAATACATCACTTTTCAGTCCGGCTGTCATGTCTTCTTGTTTACGGTCATC
Organism: Bacillus sp. FSL K6-1145; assembly: GCF_038003425.1. Classification (NCBI taxonomy): domain Bacteria; kingdom Bacillati; phylum Bacillota; class Bacilli; order Caryophanales; family Bacillaceae; genus Bacillus; species Bacillus sp. FSL K6-1145. The sequence continues at coordinate 1,933,343 of NZ_JBBOPC010000001.1, forward strand.
CCAAAAATGGCTGATGAAAATTTTCTTTTCAAAAGGATCATAGTAGGACTGCACTCCGTATTCAAGCTCGACATCATCACTTTTTGCTAACGTTTTGGCTAAATCCGTTAATTCCATAAATAAAAATGAATCGATTCTGCTGTCATTAAATTTGATGAATTTCAAAACTCAGAACCTCACTCGAATAATGTTTGGGCAATATTTCTTACCGCTGCTTTTTCCCGGTCATCTTCTAGCTTTTCAACAATCCCTCGTTCAACTGCACGAAGCGGCGGGATGTATTGCGCAAGATCACATGTGTCTAGAAGGGCGCGAATGGATGCTGCTTCTTCACTCACCTGCCCGTTGTGTGCCTGTGTAATGAGGTCTGATGAGAGCTGCACGAATTGATCGATTAAACGTTCATCCTTTAATACAGATTGAGATTGCAGTACATCCTTTAAGATGCCGCCGCCGATATATGGAACGTCAATGACAACAAATCGGTTTTTTAATGCTTCATTTAGAGGCACTGTGCCGACATAGCCTTCGTTGATTGCCGCTATCACGCCAAAGCCTTCATCTGCTCGAACGACCTCTCCTGTAAATGGATTTGTCATCATTTTTCTGTAGTCGAGTACACCGTTTAAAATAGGCAGAGTTTCTGGCTTTGCCATGTTGATTTCATCAATATATAAAAGATGGCCTTTTTTCATTGCTTTCGTTACAGGTCCTTCAATAAATTCAATAGAAGCAACTTGACCATCATTGTGAATGGTTTTATAGCCAATCAAGCTTTCTGCATCAAGATCAACCGAGCAGTTCACACTGTGCATCGGCTGCTGAAAGAAAGCAGATAAAGTTTCTGCTAATTTTGTTTTACCTGAACCAGTCGGCCCTTTTAAAAGAACGTTTTTGCCGAGTGCTAGTGCAATCATCGCATCTTGTATGATAGACGTGTCCTGTGATTCATAGCCGCCTGTCCCAATAAGCGGACGGAATTCTTCTTCTAGTCCTTTTGCTTTTGCTTCAATCATTGCTTGAATTTCTTCTGGGAGTAATTGTTCGTTAAACATGTATGATTAATTCCTCTCTTCGATCATTTTCCTCACCAAGTATACTAAAAAAACCTTTATGCACTCAATACATAAAGGCTAGACATCTGTTATTTTACCATTTCTTTTGTGATCGCTCCGCATGCGATGCGTTTCCCTGAGTTTCCAGAAGGGTTGCTTAAGTAATCATCTGCTTCTGCATGAATGATAAAGCTACGCCCATTTTGATCGATTAATTGGTTCGATCCTCCCTTTAACGTCACATCTGGTACATTCACGACAACATCAATTTGTCCATCTGCCCCAACTTCTAAATTAGGCATATCTCCAGCATGATGACCCTTTGGGTTATCAAAGCCATGCTCCCGGTGTGTTGGATTAAAGTGAGCCCCTGCCGTTTCAAAACCTGGCGCTTCACATCTTCCTGTTTCGTGAATATGGAAGCCATGAGGACCTGGCGGCAGATTTTTCGCTTTCACATGTAAATCCAGCCCGTTTTCTGAGGAGTCTCTTACTTCGATGCTCCCTATTTTTTGCCCGTTTTCATTGATGAGTGACGTGGTAACTGGTGCTTGCTTAGGTGCTGCAACTTCAATGGTTTCTTCTGTCGTTTCTTTTTTCGGCGGTGCATGACAAGCTGTTGCAACAAAGACCAGACACATCATGATCAACCACACTGACTTTTTCATATGATTGCCCCCTTTTAATATCAGTATGGACAACCTGATCAATGGGCAAACAAAAAAAGCCGAAAATCGGCTTTTTTAGAAGAAACGTTTTGCACCTAAATAGGCTTTTTTCCAATATGGATTGCTTAAGTTTGAGATCCCCACTCCGTTGTCACTTGCGTGAAGGAAATCTCCTCCGCCAAGGTATAGTCCCATATGAGATGGACCCGCTTTGTACGTTGTGAAATAAACAAAATCGCCAACTTGAGGTGTGCTCACAGGTGTCATCATACTCCAGTAGCCTGCAGTGCTTAATCTCGATACAGACGAAACCTTGTTAATGAGATAATAAACAAAGCCGCTGCAGTCAAATCCAGATGGTGTATTGCCGCCCCATCTGTAAGGAATGCCTGTCAGCTTTTTACCTTCTTGAATCATCGTCGTGATTTTTGCATTCATTGGCACATCGGGTTTGTTATTGTTGACCGGCTTTGTCGAGCCGTTAGACGTAGAACCATTCGACCCAGTTGAGCCTGAAGCTGCACCATTAATTTTGAGAACTTGTCCAATTCTAAGCACATCGCTTTTTAAGCTGTTGGCTGTACGGATGGACTGAACTTGCACTTTAAATTGATTCGCAATTTTCCATAAAGAATCGCCTGATTTTACAGTATAAGATGTTGCTTTCCCGCTTGAAGACTGGTTACTGTTTGAATTGCTTGGTTTAGTAGGTTTCGGCTGACTTGGTTTTGATGCAGCCGTCCCTTTTACTTTCAATACTTGATTCGGATAAATCATATCAGATTTTAATCCGTTCAATGTTTTGATTTCACCAATCGACATATTGAGCGAATTCGCAATTTTCCAAAGAGAATCCCCTAATTTGACCTTGTATGTACTTGATGATGATGAACTATTTGAGTTCGTTGTCTTATTGTTTGAGCTGGTATTTGAAGAGGAGTTTGATGACTGGCTCCCGCTTGTCTTCGTGCTTCCAGATACCTTTAGCTTTTGTCCAGGACGAATTAAGTCACTGTTTAAGCTGTTTAGACTTTTTAAGCTTGCCACTGACATTTTATGATTTTTCGCAATGAGCCATAAAGAATCTCCAAGCTTTACTGTGTAGCTTGATGTCGTTGAAGCATTTGATTTCGTTGCTTTTGAACCAGTTGACGAACTGGATTTTTTGCTTTTTGCGCCAGGAATTTTCAAGCTTTGTCCTGCAAAAATCATCGTCGTTTTTAGTTGATTAAGAGATTGAAGCTCCGAAATACTTGTATTGTACTGTTCGGCAATCTTCCAAAGTGAGTCACCGCTTTTCACCTTGATCGTCTGTGCTTCTGCCGGTGCAGCAAACACAGCTGAGCCAGCGATCGCTGAAACTGTGAGGCCGGTTACTACTTTTTTCTTCATAGATAAATCTCCGCCTTTCATGATTTCATTCAACAAGACTTATGTACTAGTTTTAAGTTTAGCATTTAACGACTCTGCTTCTCTTGCACTATTTTATCTTTATTTCTATTATATTACTCGACATGTAGACGTTGGGCAATAACAAATAGGCTAAAGCAGTCAACTCAAAATGCTAAAACAAAGCCATATCGTTTGTATCGGCCGTTTGCTGTATTTATAAACATTTTTTAAGGAATTTTTAAGTTGACGTTTAGAAATTTGTCAAAACAAGCACGCTGCTAGTTTCATAGTTCTATTCTACATGACAAATTTTTCTGTATCAAATGACTTTTTACTTAATTGCCTGTTTTTTCTCCTCAAATGAAAAAAGCATCCTTCCGAATGAAGAATGCAGCGATTGGTTTTTTATTTTCTGATTTCAGGTTCTTTTACAGTGAGCGGATAAAGGACTCCTTCTTTCGCAAATGACATTTTACCCGTTTCCTCTGAAACGACGAGAACAAGTGCATCGGTCATGCCAGAGAGTCCAATCGCAGCCCTGTGTCTTGTCCCGAGAGAAGGACTGACTTTTTTTGAAGTAAGCGGGAGCACATTTGCCGCAGATACGAGCGTATTTTCTTTGACTAAAAGCGCACCATCATGAAGTGGATTTCCTGGGTAGAAAATGCTTTCAATTAATGAAGCACTAATTTTCGCATGAAGATTTGTCCCTCTTTGAATAAAATCCTCGACCTCATCCCGCCTTTGTATCACAATCAGTGCCCCGTGCTTTTGTTTTGATAAGCTCTCAATGGCTAACGAAAATTGAGCAAATCCAGGTGTGAATTCTTCCATGTACGATTGTAAATAAAACGAGGAAGCCTCTGCATGCATTTCATTAAACTCATCATGTAATGACTCGAGATCACAAAGTAGACATTGCTCAATCTCATCAAGGGAATCGATAATGTCACTTGCATCCTTCATAATTTTCATCAAGTGTGTTCTCATGCCCACTTTAAATTGCACTTCTTCATTCGTACGATTGATCATTTGACCTTTTCCCTCCTCCTTTTCGTTGTCATAAAATAACAAATTATGTGCATTCTATTGTTATGGAGGTGACTTAATATGACCATTCAGAAAGTGATTCAATATGCTTGCAGCATTTTAGGTGTTGTCAGTCTTTCCTTTATTTATGCCCAAATGTTTAAAAAAACGAAGCCATCTAAGAAAAATAATCCGACAGAGAATTGATTTTTTTACATAGCATGATATAATCCTCTCGTTATTTCTGTTCAGAGAGGAACTTATGATGAGAGAAACAAATAGCATTCGAGCTAAGGTGACACTATTTTTAACCATTTTGATTCCGATTTTAATCACTCAAGCGGGTCTTTCGCTTATTACGTTTTTAGACACCGTGATGTCTGGAAAAGTGAGTGCAGAAGACCTTGCGGGTGTTGCGATCGGTTCTAGTATTTGGACACCCGTTTATACAGGACTTGCTGGTATATTAATGGCCGTTACGCCAATTGTCGCTCAGCTGATGGGCGCAGGGCATAAAAAAGATGTTCCTAAGGCTGTCTTTCAGGCGATTTATTTATCCTTTCTTTTAAGTATCTGTGTGATTGCAATTGGAACAATTAGCATCCCTTACGTATTAGGGGGACTTGGACTTGAGCAATCCGTAGAGGATATTGCGCGGCATTTCTTAAGTTTTCTTGCTTTTGGTATCATCCCGCTGTTTGGTTATTCGGTGCTCAGGTCATTTATTGATGCATTAGGGAAAACACGTGTAACGATGTTTATCACGTTAACAGCACTTCCGATTAACTTTGTGTTAAACTATGTATTTATTTTTGGGAATTTTGGCTTTCCAAAGCTTGGCGGTGCGGGAGCTGGTCTTGCTTCTGCGTTGACGTATTGGGCGATTTTCATCATGAGTATTTGTATTGTCATGAAAGCAGAACCATTTGCCTCATTTCGTTTGTTTCAGAAACTGCCTCAAATCAATATCTCCCGTATGGGGCAAATACTGAAAATCGGTCTTCCTATTGGGTTTGCAATCTTTTTTGAAACGAGTATCTTTGCAGCAGTTACGTTATTAATGGGTCACTTTGATACTGTGACGATTGCAAGTCACCAGGCTGCGATGAACTTTGCTTCCATCTTATATATTTTACCGCTCAGTATCTCGATGGCTTTAACGATTGTCGTTGGGTTTGAAGCTGGTGCCAAGCGTTATAAAGACGCGCAAAGCTATAGCTATATCGGAATTGGAACGGCGGTATTATTCTCCTTGTGTACGGCAGCACTCATTTTATTATTTAGACCAGAGATTGCTGGTTTATACACAGCTGAATCGGCTGTTTTACAGTTGACACAGCAATTTTTGATTTATGCGATCTTTTTCCAGCTGTCAGATGCCATTGCTGCACCCATTCAAGGGGCGCTGCGCGGCTATAAAGATGTCAACTATACGCTCATTGCCGCATTTGTTTCATACTGGGTGATCGGCCTTCCTTCCGGCTATCTGATTGGCACCTATACCTCGTATGGGGCATTTGGGTATTGGATTGGTCTCATTGCCGGACTTGCCGCTGGTGCCATTGTCCTCTTTATCCGTCTCAGATTGATTGAAAAACGATTGCTTCAACAAGCGCCCAATCACTAGATACGACACAAAAAAACAGCTGATCGATGTCAGCTGCCCAGCGCGTAGACAAACCCTCGCATTCGTTGTCAGCTCTGCGCGCCGGTACTCACGAATGTCAAATTCGCTCCGTTCCGGTGCTCGCCCTTCCTAGACTTCAAAGGTTTTCTATCAAGCTGAAAAGAAGACAAAGGGCTAAAATCAAGATCATTTTAGCCCTTTGTCAACAATTTGAGCAGCTGATCAATGTCAGCTGCTTTTTTTATTTAGTCATTCCATTGGTACGTCCAGAAAATTTCTTCATCTAACCATTTTTGGACGACAGGTTCTTTGTTTTTCAGCTTCTGTTCAAGCTCTCTCAGCATGCCTTCTGTTTGCGTTCTATGCGCTCTCAGTGCATTTAATTTGATATCTGCTACATCTGTAATGTCGATCGTAATATCTGCATTTCCAAGCACTTCTTCTCTATTTTTCGTAATGGCCATGCAGTATGTGACAGGACGATCTTCTTTTTTCTTACGGTAAAGAGCGCGAATCACCGCTTCCCCTGTCGCATCATGATCAGGATGTACACCGTGTCCAGGATAAAACGTCACAATCAGTGTAGGTTTGACTTCATCAATGATGGTTTCCATCACATCAGCTAAATACTCGTCGTCTTCAAATTCCAATGTTTTATCACGAAGTCCAAGCATACGTAAGTCTGTGATATCCATTTCTTTGCAGGCGCTGATTAATTCCTGTTTTCTTAATTCAGGAAGTGTTTCACGGTTAGCATATGTTGGACTGCCCATATTTCTGCCCATTTCCCCAAGTGTCCCGCATGCATACGTGACTGGGATGCCGCGTTTTCTACTTTGTGCAATGAGACCTGCAACCCCAAACGATTCATCATCTGGGTGAGGCAGCATCACTAGTACATGTTCATTCATGACTCGTCACCCTTTCTTCTACACCTGAAATGGTGTTTCACTAATTTGTAATGAGATCGCTAGTTTCCCGTCTGGCAAGTGCCCAGCTAACAGCAGGCGGCCATGGTCATCAAACACATAATCCGTTAATCCTTCTGCGTAAATCCAGCCATCTTCTGTTTTCATTCCAACACGGTACGGACCTTGTCCTTTTATTTTCGCCTGTGAATAGACGACTTTCGCATTGCGGATATAGGCAACGACCGTCATATTTTGTTCATTTACATGAGCTGAATAAGAACCAGTGGTCGTTTCAAGATGAACGAAGACTGGACGATTTAAAAACGATTCAAGATGTGCTGTGACATCTTCCGTTTGAATTGGTTTCATGAGTGGTTCCTTCCTTCATTTTGAATTAATTCGCGCAGCTTTTTTGTATGTAAGCTGATCAGCTGCAGCTGATGATCATGCCGAAGCCCACTTTCTAATATTCTCTCTACAGCGAGTACATATTTTTGATGAAATGATTTTCTCGCCCTCGGATGAGTGCGCGCATCGCTTAAATCATCACATATTGCCTCGTGTAAAGAAGACATATCATCGACATCAAGCTGACGATTTTTCCATAAAGATTGATAAGCAGCTGTAAGCTCATTGGCTGATGACATGTAATCACCTCTACAGTTTTGGTAACAACTTATTATGACATGATCCGCCTTCAAAAAAAAGCAAACTGCTCGTAGGACTTAATGAGAATTCGCTGTTTTTTTCATGCGTAATTGAGAGGTCGTAAACAATAAAATCGCCACCCAGATACAAAGAAACGTCACAATTTTAGCTGAAGATAAATGCTCGTGATACACAAATAACCCTAAAAACAGCGTAATCGTTGGTGCAATGTACTGTAAAATACCCACTTGATAAAGAGGAATTCTTTTTGCCCCTTCAGAGAATAAAAGAAGCGGTACCGCAGTAAAGACCCCTGCAAAGAATAAGAGACCAAGCGATCCGAAGCTGTTAGGATTCATTGTCACCACAGGTTCTTTTAAGAAGAACAATAAGTACACAAGAGCTGCCGGGGCTAGAAGCAGCGTTTCAATTGTCAAACCAATGGCACTCGTGAAGCTCATTCTTTTTTTAATCAATCCATAAAAACCGAAGCTAAAGGCAAGTAATATTGCCACGACAGGAAATGAACCGTACTGAATCGTAGAAAGAATCACCCCAGCTGCGGCAATTAAAATCGCAATGGTTTGTAATTTATTGAGCCGCTCTTTCAAGAAAATGATGCCTAGTAAAACAGAGACAAGCGGATTAATATAATACCCTAAACTAGCTTCTAGCATAAGATGATGGTTGACTGCCCAAATGTACACATACCAGTTAACCGATATTAAAATAGCAGATAATAGTAATGAAAAAAGTGCCTTGCCATCGAGCATGAGACCCTTCACTGTCTGCATCGCCGGCCGGACTTGTTTTAAATACAGAAGAATACCGCACATAAAAACAAATGACCATAAAATTCTGTGCGCTAAAATTTCGCCTGACGAAATATGTTCCATCAGTTTCCAATATAACGGGAATAATCCCCATAATGTAAAAGATGCTGCCGTATAGAGAACACCTTTTGATTGCTGTTGTTCGTTCAATCTAACCATTCCTTTCTAAACCTATCGTATATTATAGCACGCACTCAAGTGAATGGGCATATACTAATTCAGGGCATTTAGAAAGGATGATTTGCATGTTTGACTGGAACCGATTATTCCCTTTTCAAAAGCAATTTTCAAAAGAAGCCTTAAAGAATTCAGACCCTAAAGACGTCGAGCAGTACGTCAATCAAGTGATGGAAAGTGTATTCGGCTCCAATTATCCTGCTCAGTTCCCTTTTCAGGACCCACTCTCTCAACATCAAAAAACGAGGGAAACAGACGTCAAAAAAGAAAAAGAACCCGAAGTGGAAGTATTCGAAACCACTGATCACGTGTTCGTTAAGATTGAGCTTGCTCGGCCGAGCACAGAAAAAGTAAAAATTAAACATACAGCCAACCTGCTGTTTATTGATCATTTTCCTGAGGAAGGCACGCAGAAGAAAGTCGTCCTCCCTGCTGCTGTCAAAAGAAAAGGAACGAAGGCTTCGTATCAGGACGGTATTTTGGAGATTATGTTTTTAAAGCATGATGATCCGGGGATTTCTGAAATCGATATTCCATTATAAAAAGCCTGCTTTGATATAGAAGCAGGCTTACTCTTTTTTCTTAATAGTATGGTGGATATCCTCCGCCATAAGGTGGTGGAACAGGCGGTGGTGGTGGGTAATATGGACGGGGATAATTAAAAATCGCACTTCCTAAAAACCCGCCAAGCAGTCCGCCGACTAAAGGAGCGCCAAAACCAAAAAACAAAGGGACTCTGGATTCATATGGCGGAATGCCAGGGGCGCCGCCTCGGAAATACGGAGTATGAGGGTACATGCATTTCTCCTCCTTTGTCATGTGCCTAAGATCAGCATATTCATCAGGAGTCAAAACGTTTGGGCAAACCTGAAACTAGGCTTGTTCCTTTTTTTCATGAGATTCTGTATATTCCCCTGCCCACCTAGATACCTCATGAAACACATCATTTAGCGCATTTCCTTTTTCAGTTAAACAGTAAATGACTTTCACAGGCGTCTCAGGCAATACAGTTCGCTCTATAATCCCTTCTTGCTCAAGTTCCTTTAAACGCTCTGCGAGCATTTTTTGACTGATGGATGGGATAATGTCCGTCATGTCTTTAAAACGCTTTGGACCATCAAGCAATACATGAATAATGAGACCATTCCACCTTTTGCCTAGCAGTAAAAAAGCTTGCTGAATGTGTGGACATAATTGAAATTCCATAAATTTCAGCCTTTCTTTTCATGATTGTTTGACAAACTAACGGTATACAATTTAAAATATATCTCTAGTTACAATAAGTAAGTTTCTCACTTTTTAGTTATTGTACCATATTATTTGCAAAAACGGGAGGAAATATCCACATGGCGACTGATCAAAAAACGATTGACATTTTAAAACAAAGAGCTTCAGTAAAAGAGTACGATACAACTCATGAAATGACAAAAGAAGAGTTAACAGAGCTTCTTGATATCACAACAAAAGCACCATCCGCGTGGAACCTTCAGCATTGGCATTTCACTGTCTTCCATAGTGCTGAATCTAAAGCGAAGTTACTTCCAATCGCTTACAACCAAAAGCAAATCTCACAAGCATCAGCTGTTATTGCTGTACTAGGTGATCTTGAAGCCAATCAAAATGGTGAAAAAATCTACAGTGAGCTGGCAGAACAAGGCTTCATTACTGAAGACATCAAAGAAACATTGATGACTCAAATCAATGGCGCATACCAAAGCGAGCAGTATGCACGTGAAGCTGCGTATTCAAATGCTTCATTAGCTGCTATGCAATTAATGATTGCTGCAAAAGCAATGGGCTATGATACATGCGCAATGGGTGGTTTCAGTAAAGACGCCTACATCAAAGAATTCAATGTAAGCGGCCGATATGAGCCAGTCATGCTGATTTCAGTTGGTAAAGCAGCGAAAGAAGCTCATAAAAGCAATCGTTTCGACATCGAAGAAGTATCTGATTTCCTTTAAAATTGGCAAGGCCTCAGCTTTCATGCTGAGGTTTTTTTATTTGGTTTCAATATTATTTCTGCATATTTTCTTTTCACTTTACCCCTTTTCACCTCCACTTTTTCTCCTTTTTAAGAATGAAAGCGTTATATTAGTATGATATTCAGCGAAATGATTGTTTTTTCTGAAAATGGTCTTGTGATCTAATCTGACAACTGCTATTATTATGAAATTACAAAAAATTCAGGAGGAAATCATGAATAAAAAATTGATACTGGCACTACTTATAGCGATTCCATTCATCGGACAGCTCGCACTGCTGCCCTTTGCGAATCGTATCCATCCATTTGTGATAGGCCTGCCTTTTTTCCACTTCTGGCTCTTACTATGGATTGTTCTCACACCAGTCTGTACATTCATCATTTACCGCATGCAACATTCAAATGGAGGAACTGACTAATGCAAGGAAATTTAACAGCTTTATTGATTACAGCAAGTATCATTTTCATCGTCGTGGTCATTGGATTTGCCGCTGGCCGTGATAAATCATCCAGACAGTCAGTAGAGGAATGGTCTGTTGGCGGGAGAAAATTTGGCGGGCTGCTCGTCTGGTTCCTCGTTGGCGCAGATTTATACACAGCTTATACCTTTTTAGGGCTCACTAGTACAGCCTATACAGCTGGAAGTGTCGCTTTTTTCGCTATTCCCTATTCAGTTCTAGCGTATTTTATTGCTTATTTCTTCTTACCAAAGCTATGGACGGTTGCGAAGAATCACAACCTCACAACGCTCGCTGATTATGCACGTGAGCGCTTTGACAGCAAGCTGTTATCCAGTCTAATTGCAATTATTGGAGTACTTATGCTTATTCCTTATATTTGTCTTCAACTGAGCGGGATTCAAGATACGTTAACTGTCGCTGGAACTAGTTATATTAATGTGAATGCAGTTGTTATTATTTCATTTATTTTAGTCGCACTTTATACATTTTTCAGCGGGATTAAAGGTCCTACATATACAGCCATTATTAAGGATATTCTCGTTTGGGTCATCATGCTGTTTATGGTGGTTTCACTGCCAATCATTCATTTTAACGGCTGGACTCCGATGATGAATACGTTAGCTAAGGAAGCTCCACAGCTTCTGACAATTCCTGACGGCGGTCCTAAAGGCATTTTATGGTTCATTACCGCTTCAGGTGTTTCTGCCCTTGCTTTGTTTATGTGGGCACATGCGGCAACAGGGGTATTTACAGCAAAAAGTGCAGATGCTATCCGTAAAAACAGCATGTTTTTGCCTCTTTATAACATCGTATTGATTTTGGTCATCTTCCTTGGATTTATTGCCTTTTTGGTCTTACCAGAAGATACAAATCCAAGATTTGCACTTCTTCATTTAATTCAAACGTCATATGGCGGCGTGATGCAGGGTCTTGCTTATTCAACGATTGCACTGGCTTCCCTCATTCCATGCTCGATCATGGCCATTGGTGCATCGAATTTATTTGCCAATAATTTATATCGTGACTTAATTCATCCGAATGTATCACCTAAAAGGTTGACCATCATCACTCGTTCAATGGTGTTTATCGTGATCGGACTGGCTCTATTATTCGGAATGCTCTTCCCAACAGCACTTGTGACGCTTCAGCTCATTGGTGTTTCAGGAATGGTTCAAATCTTCCCAGCCATTGCGATCAGCTTGTTCTGGAAAAAACAATCGAGAGAAGCAACGATTGCGGGGTTAGTTGTTGGCATCATCGTCACCTTTACAGCCAATATCTCACAAGTCACGTTCGGTCTTTATGAAGGGTTTCTTGGTTTACTAGCAAACGCTTTGGTCATCCTGATTTTGAATCCATTCTTCCAAAAGAAGGTCACATCCAATTCTGTCATGAATGAACTATTTGAAAAAGATCAAGACAAAACAGAAGCGATTGGAAACAACGCGTAAATATAAAAAGAGCAGTCCCCCTATGAGGACTGCTCTTTCTTTATTTCATTTCTTTTTTCAAGACTTCAATGGCTTTTTTCATTTGAGTATCATTTTTCTTTAGCTTATCTTGGATCTTTGTCATCAGTACTGTCGTTGTATCTCCCGTCAGAATTCCGTCTGCTTTCAGATCGTTGTCTGTTTGGAAGCTTTTGACGATCGTCTGGAAGGCTTGATCGTACTCACCATTTGCTTTTGCTTTGTAGTCAAGCGCTTGGAACATTTTTTGAGCCGCTTTGACTTCATCTCCATTGTCATTCAGCTGATACGTTTTTTTCGGGCTTAAGTATGGCAGCTTTGCATAACTTGGGAGCGATGCTTTGACCTGTGGTTCAATTCCTTTTTTATGAATCCACGAACCATCCGGCGTTAGCCACTTGGCAATGGTTAACTTGACACTAGAACCATCATTATAGCTTTGCGCATTTTGAACAGTTCCTTTACCAAATGTCTTTTCACCAATAATTTTGATACCTGAAGATTGGTGCAGAGCCGCCGCCATGATTTCTGCAGCGCTGGCTGAGCCGCCATTTACAAGGACAACTGCCGGCTGATGAACTTTGCGTTCTTTTTCAGCCTTGTACTCTTCTTTCTTCCCTTTTTCTTCAACTTGCATGATGACTTTCCCTTTATCGATAAAGTCATTACTCATTTCAATCGCTTCTGTCATAATGCCGCCTGGATTATCTCTCAGGTCAATGACAAACCCTTTTGCCCCTTTTTTCTCGAGGTCATCAATGGCTTTATCTAACTCTTTTGACGTTGTTTCAGCAAAGGACGTAATTTGGATTTCTCCTATTTTGTCTTTTGTGAGTTTTGCATACACTGTTTCAACTGGAATGGTGTCTCTTGTGATGGTCACATCAACATTTCCCACTCCTTGGCGGTTAAGGTGAAGCTTGACATCCGTTCCTTTTTTCCCTCTGATTAGAGAGACTGCTTGATTGACAGACATGCCTTTTGTGCTTTTTCCATCCACCTTTAAAATACGATCATGAGGTTTCAACCCGGCTTTTTCAGCAGGAGAGCCTTTAATCGGTGCGACAATTAAAATTTGTCCATCCTTCTCTTCTACTTGAGCACCAATTCCTTCAAATGATGAAGAAATGGTGTTGTTAAATCCTTCGGCTTCCTCCTGATCCATATATGTAGAGTATGGATCATCAAGTGATGCGATCATTCCTTGAATCGCACCATCTACTAGTTTTTGATCATCCGTTTTTTCGTAATACTCATCTTTTACTTTCGTATACGCAGCCATGAGTTTACTAAACTTCTCATCTCCTGAGACATTGACAGTCCCTTGTTTTGTGATCACAAATGTAATCGCTGAGGACAGTGCCGCTGTCACCAAAATAGCGATGACGATCTTAAATTGTTTTTTCAAAAAAACACCACCTTTATCTCCTTTCATTATTATCAAGGACGATGCTTCATCCGTCAACCAAAGGATCGAAGTTCTCTTTGAAAAGATAAGCCATTTGACCTTGCATTGCATAATCTTTAAAGAGGAACTTGATAAGGAAAGAAGGGATTTTATGAGTGATTATGTAGAAATGCTTGCCTATTTTGGCGTATCTAGTGCCCATCCTGGCGGAATTGAGTTAACAAAAACGATGCTTGAGCATATAAAATTGATGCCTGATGCGCGCATACTGGATGCGGGATGCGGGACTGGACAAACGGCGGCATATTTAGGCAATATCGGTTATCAGGTGGAGGCGATTGATACACACCCTTTGATGATTGAAAAGGCTAATCTGCGATTTGAGCGAGAAGAACTGCCGATCCGCGCACTGCAAGCATCGATCGAACAGCTGCCATTTCCAGATGAAGCGTTCACTCTTCTGATCAGTGAATCTGTTTTGAGCTTTACCAACCTTCCAGCGGCACTTGCTGAGATTAAACGCGTGCTTGCCCCTGGAAGTCAACTGATTGCGAATGAAGCAGTATTAAAAGCACCCCTTACACCGAAGGAGCTTGCCGCCGTTCGAGATTTTTACGGGTTTCACGCACTCTTTTCACTTGAAGAATGGAAGGAGCAGCTAAAAGCAGCAGGATTTCATGACGTTCGCATTCTCTCATTCGATGATCACATGGTACAAGAGGAGCCGACAGAAATGGAATTATCTGAATATATCCCGCCTTCTCTTTACGAAACGATGCAAACACACTACGATCTGATTCAAGCGCACCGAAAGCAGCTAAGCCACATTCTATTTGAATGTACCGTATAAAATGAGCGAATCTCCTATATGTTTTGTCCAAACTCTATGAGGTCTCTCGCATAGGATAAGAGGGAAAAGAGTTTGTCATAAGGAGGAAAAATATGGAGCGCTATCAAAAGCTTTGTCAGCAGCATATGGGGAAAGTCGCTAGAATCACAGATCGTAATGGCAGAGTACATGTCGGACGCATTGAGCGGGTGACAAACCGCAAAGTGTATATTCGTCCAGTCGGCGGTTCTCGCGGCGGCTTTGGCTTTGGTTATTACGGAGGGTATTACGGCTGGGGTGCCGCTTATGGCATCGGGCTTGGTTTCATTACAGGTTTCGCATTAGCAGGATTGTTCTTTTTTTAAAAGAAGAATAAAGAAGGCCCCCCGAATAGCTGGGAGGCCTTTTTATTTGATTAAATTTTCTTCACTTTATTCATGTACTCTTCAAATGTTAAATCGTGATCATGCATCGCTTTTGCTGCTTCTTTTCCAACATAGCGCAGATGCCACGGCTCATATTCATATTTTGTCATGTCTTCTTTTCCTTTTGGATAACGAATGATAAAACCATATTTATAGGCGTTTTTAGCCACCCATTTGCCATCAGGTGTTTCACCAAACTTTTCAGAGATGTCAAAGCCGGCACTTTTTGAGGAAATGTCCATTGCAAGGCCTGTTTGGTGTTCACTTTCGCCTGGTAAAGCTACTGCTTCTTGCGCTTTTTCTTTGCCTTTTAACTTGACTTCACTATCAAAAATGACCTTTTGACGTTCATAGGAGCGATAGCCAGATACGGCAGCCAGCTCAAAGTTTTTCTTTTTCGCATCTTTGAATAATGTCTCAAGTGCTTCTGCTGCTTCTTTACGAATATATCGTTTTTCAATATCCTCTGAAAAAGAGAATTCTACTTTTGGAACAACGAGATCAGAAGGTTTATAGGTTCCTGGTAATGCGTATTCTTTGTTGACAAGTGCTAGCACGTTTGCAGGATTTTGAATGGTTTTCAGCCCGCTTACCACTTTGATGTCATTGAAATATTCACTCTTTAACGTCAGCTCTTGATCCGATGAATCTGCTGTATTGTTTGAGTTTTGCTGGGTAGATGAATTTTCTGCGCTTTTTTGTTCGTTTGTTTTGTTCGATTCAGATGTACCGCTATTTTGATCCAGCAACTGGCAGCCCGATAGTGCGGCTGTCAAACCAAGAATCGATGCGATTGAGAGTATTTTATAGCTTTTCTTCATGACATACCTTCCTTTTGCTCTTCTAAAAAAATAAAGATGCGCTACATCGTAGCACACCCTTTATACTATTATAAAACGGAGTCTAGCGCAATTAAGATCATTTCGTCAAATGTCGTTTGACGCTCTTCAGCCGTTGTTTCTTCCCCTGTGAGAACATGATCACTCACTGTCAGAATGGATAACGCTTTACGATCAAATTTTGCTGCAAGCGAATATAGAGCGGTTGTCTCCATTTCAATTGCTAGAATTCCGTATTGAGCCATGAGCTCAAGTGGTTTTTCATTGTAAAATTGATCTGCTGTAAATACATTACCGACACGAACAGCGACATTTTTTGCTTCTGCTGTGTCGTATGCTTTCTTAAGCAGTCCAAAATCAGCGCAAGGTGCGTAATCAATCGGTCCAAACGCCACACGATTCATTTGTGAATCTGTTGAAGATGTTTGAGCTAAAATGACATCTCGTACGTTGACATCCCTTTTAATAGCCCCGCAAGATCCAACGCGGATTAAGTTCTGAACATCATAGCTTTGAATGAGTTCATTCACATAAATCGAAATAGAAGGTACGCCCATTCCGGTTCCTTGTACAGAAACGCGCTTTCCTTTGTAGGTTCCAGTATAACCATACATTCCGCGCACTTCGTTATAGCATTCGACATCTTCTAAATATGTATCTGCAATATATTTCGCACGAAGCGGATCGCCTGGCAGCAATACCGTTTCTGCAATTTGTCCTTTTTCTGCTCCAATATGTACACTCATTTTTTTAGCCTCCACTTACGTTTACTATGTGTTTTGTCCTATTTAGTATAAACGATTGAGCCCAAAAAAGAAAATACCAGCTAAAGCTCGAGCTGGCATCGAAAATCTCTATTTAACTCATCGTCAACAGTCGCTCACTGCGTTTCCATCCTGCCGGAAAAAGCTGATAATAGCATTTTCCCTTTTTCTTATCATCAATCACAACAATATCACCTGTTGTGATAAACCGTGCATTGTAATCACTAGGGACTGTATCATGTACATTAAATGTCGAGAATGCTTTTTCCAGAACATCCAGGTGTGTTCTGCCGCCAATCTTTGTCCGGTACACAGGCTGATGCCCACTTGCAGCGCCATATTCAGGTGTCTGATAAATGGTTAAGTGAAATGCTGAAGGTTTCTTTTGAAAAAATCTCAACGTCAATTGCATTCAAATCCCTCCCCTTTTATATAAAATTGGCTGGGGTCTGTCAATTTCCTTCTTCTATTTTTGTCGAATGGCAGACAATTTTTCGTCAATCTTTTTACAAATGAGAAATAAAGCAAGTCCTATCGCAAAACCGCCTGCGACATCTGTCAAAAAATGAACGCCGATATACATTCGGCTGATCCCAATCAAAACAACACAGACCCCTGTGATCAAGTAGACGATTTTTTGTCTTTCTTTCAGCCATGGAATCATTTCAACTAATAGATAAGCTATAAAAGGATAGATTGTGGCTGCATTCATCGAATGTCCGCTCGGAAAGCTGTAATACGTTTCATTGACAAGATGATCAAAGGCCGGACGCTCTCTAGCAAACAGCCCCTTTAGTTCATGGTTGATGGTCTTTTCTGTGAGATATAATAGAAAAAGCATCATGATAGAGTAATAGCGCTTATACATGAATAAAGCGACACTAAAAATGAGCATGATGGGCACGAGCAGCGCACTAATGCCAAAGTCCGTCAAAGTCAGCATGACATCATTTAAAAAAGGGAGTCTGATGCTCTCAAACCATAAGATGATCTGGTTGTCCAATGCTTGACCCGCTCCAGATACCATGAGCGCAGCAATGGCACCAAATAAAATTAAAAGAAATAGGATATACACGCGAAAGATTCTCCTCCCTCTCTTCAGAATCACTTCAAAGTATAGTGCCTACCACGCCTCTTCTTCAACTATCATTGTTTTTTTCAGCATATATTCAAACGTAATGTCAGCCAGCTCAAACGTTTCCAGCTCAGCAGGTATGTACCCTCTTTTGACCAGCTCCATGTAGAAGAATTCCGCAATTTCCTCTGTATCGATCACCAAATCTGCTTCTTTCATGACATTCCGCCTCCTTTTTTATGATGTATGAACGACGCCTGTTTTTTATTACAGTTTGTCATAATGGCTCATTCCATACATATAAATGCAGTAAACAAAAAGAAAAGGGGTTTGAGGCAATGAAATGGTTCAGCATATTAGATGGAGAAATGTTTGATCAGGTGATGGGCCGTATCTTGAGGGGATGGTTTTATGTGATTGTTTTTTTCTGTGTGCCTTATTTTTTATTCGTGTTAGGACAAGTCTTTCTTTAACCAAAATGCTCGTGTAAACTTTCCAATATAAAATCCATCATATCTTTGTATTCTGGATCTTCGAAAAATTCGTAGAGAATTTTATAGTCATTATAAATATCAAGAAGCTCATCCACTATAGATACAGCGAGAAATTCTAGTGATGCTTCGCTTTCTTGTTTCTCTTCTAATTGTAATAGAGCTGTTTGCACCATATCTTCTTCCATTTCTTTTGAGGTTTCACCGACGTAATGCACAAAAAGAAGCTGATGAACGAACTGGTCCATCTCATATTTCCTTAGGACAAGCGTTAAGTCTTCCTCTTCTGTTTCCAGCCACTCTCCGTCCTTTAGCCTCGTGAGTTCATAAATGACATCTTCCCAGCCATCATCAAGATATCGCCATATTTCAGTCCGATGGCCAATAATTTTAAATAGCTCTTTTCCGTAATCTTTTACATATACAACATCGCCAATGAGGAACTCATATTCAATGTCCAGCTTTTCTGTATCCACAATCACCCCGTCGTACTCATCGTAAAGCTGAAGTGATGTTTCAAAATAAAGCACCTCATTATGATTGACCTCATACAAATAGTGCTGGTCAATTTGATGGACTTTTGTAATCGTTCCGACTGTGCCGTACATGACAACGACGACAATATCCCCTACTTGATATTTTGGTGCTTTCGCCTTCATTCTGTCTCCCCCTTGCCCGACTTTTGGTCTTAACGTATCGTATGCCGGCGCAAGGAATTCTGCATGGGCAACCACACCATGCAAAACGCCATTTTATTTCTCATCAAAAAACCGCTTCTCCCATCTGGAAAAAGCGGTTGTGTGTTATTTTTTTTTGACTTCTACTTCATATTGCTCAAACGCTTCGTCAAATGTTGTCATTGAGCTTAAATAATCGCCATTTAATTCTAAATAGGCACAAAGCTCATGATAATCAGTGGACGCTTTCGGGAAGCTGTGATCCTCATAAGCAGCATTTGCAAAATGGCTGATTTCATCTTTCGGTTTTGGATGTCTGTACTTCATTAAATAATGGTAAAACGACTTCACCTGTTTTTCCCTCCGCGACACTCTATTTTGTTGTTATATTATACAGCAATTTGATGACTTGTATAGGCGGAGGTACAACTTATGATGAAAAGTCAAAGTAATTTCGCTTTAATAACCGCTCCATGCTCATTAATTCTTCGTATGAAATTTTTTCTGGAAGTGTTGTCTGATCCACTAAAATTAATTGATCTTCTATCCCTTTAACCGTCTCATCTTTTTGATATGTCATACCGCAGTGTGTGCAGGAAATGGACGGTGTTTCGATGATTTCAATGGATTGTGTGCCAGTGATCAGTTCCCAATAGACTGTTGTCTGCTCTGCGTTTGCTTTGTTTTCCTCACACCAATCACATGTCAGCAAGGTTATTTCTCCTCCTTTACAGTTTGATCTTTTTTGAGCTGCGCTTGATATTTTTTCTCTTTTAATTCATCTCGTTTTTCACGTTTGTTTTTGAGTGTGTCATGCTCAGGATTTGTCTCATATGCTTCTCTTCGTTTCATTCGGCTTAAATTCTCTGGCGTAAACGATTTCGCCTCATCCTCAAATAGTGCGGTAATACCAATTGCCGGGTCTTGTTTCTCTTCATAAATTTCATTAAAATACGCATCTGCCTGGCCTGCGACGTAATGCTCTGGTTCAGGGTAAGAGGTGATGACACCTTCAAAGTTACGAAGGACGACTTTGTCAGGGCTTTGCGATAATAAATAATTTGGCTGCAAGGCGATCTTTCCTCCGCCTCCTGGTGCATCCACAACAAAGCTTGGCACGGCATAGCCGCTCGTATGCCCTCTTAAGCCTTCTATGATTTCAAGACCTTTTGATACTGGTGTTCTAAAGTGGCCAATGCCCTCAGATAAATCACACTGATAAATATAATAAGGTCTGACCCGTATCATCACGAGATCGTGCATCAGCTTCTTCATAATCGGCACACTGTCGTTAATTCCTGCAAGGATGACGGCCTGATTACCTACAGGCACGCCGGCATTTACAAGACGTTCGCACGCTTCTTTTGCTTCTTTCGTAATTTCAATGCTTGTATTGAAATGGGTATTCAGCCAAACTGGATGATATTTTTTCAAAATCTCGCACAGCTCATCTGTAATGCGCTGCGGAAAGACGACCGGCGCGCGGGTTCCTATGCGAATGATTTCAACATGCGGAATGTCTCGTAAGTTTTTCAAAATGTATTCAAGCACTTGATCATTGATTAAGAGCCCATCTCCGCCGGAAATTAACACATCCCGCACCTCAGGTGTTTCTCTAATATATCCAATGGCAGCATCTAACTGCTTTTTTGGCACGCCCATACCGATCTGACCGGAAAAACGTCTTCTCGTACAATAGCGGCAATACATGGAGCACTGATTTGTTACAAGAAAGAGCACACGATCTGGGTACCGATGCGTTAACCCCGGGACAGGTGAGTCTTCATCTTCATGCAGCGGGTCTTCCAGGTCATATTTTGTTTTATGAAGCTCCTCAGCAATTGGCACAGATTGCATACGTACTGGACATCTTGGATCGTCTGGATTCATCAATGAGGCATAGTAGGGTGTAATGTTAAGTGGAATGGTTTTGGTGGAAATCTTCACCCCTTCTCTTTCCTCTTCTGTTAAGTTTACGACTTTCTCTAAATCTTCAAGCGTTTTCACGGTATGCGTCAGCTGCCAAATCCAGTCGTTCCACTTTTCCTCAGGTACATCTTTCCAAAGCTCAATGTCCTTCCAATGACGCGCCGGTTCATATAGTTTTTGATTCATATCCATTCCCCCTATCAGCATTCACCTTATACTATGCAAGTTATGTGCCAACATGGGAAAATGCCCCTATTCTTTATAGAAGGAGCTTTACCCGTGATATTCAATGGATGGTGATGCCTATATTTCGGCATCTGCATATTTCTTCAGTTTATATTGCAGTGTTTGTCGAGGGATTTTTAAAGCGGCAGCGGTTTTTTTAATATTGCCATGATGCTTGTTTAAAGCTTCTTGAATGAGTGTTTGTTCAAATGAAGAAACCTGACTTTTTAAGGAGGCATTGAGTGTTCCTTCCTCAAGCTTCTGCGTACGTAAATGAGCAGGAAGGTATGAAGGTGTGATGTCTTCCGCTTCCTTTGGCATCATCAATACGGCATGCTCAATGGTATGTTTTAATTCTCGAACGTTCCCCGGCCAGTGGTGAGCCATAAACAATTGCTTTGTTTCTTCAGAAAGGCGTTTGACGTTTTTTGAAAACTGCTGATGATAGGTTTGAATGAAATGGCGGGAAAGCAGCGGGATGTCTTGCTTTCTCTCACGAAGCGGCGGGATATGAAAAGATGACACATGCAGTCTATAAAATAAGTCTTCTCTTAAAATTTGCTTTTTCACCGCTTCAAATGGGTCCATATTGAGTGCAGTAATGAGTCTTACATCTACTTGAATCGCTTTTGCATCTCCAATGCGGCGCACCACGCCATCCTCTAACACACGTAATAATTTCGTCTGCAGCGTGAGCGGCATCGCTTGCAGTTCATCAAGAAAAAGCGTGCCTCCATCAGCTAATTCAAAGAGCCCCTTGCGATCAATTGCGCCTGTATAGCTCCCTTTGACAGATCCGAACAATAGGCTTTCAAGTAGCGATTCTGGGAGTGCCGCACAGTTTTGCGGAATGAACACTTGGTTTTTCCGATCAGATTCATGAACGATGGCTTGAACGAGCACTTCTTTCCCTGTCCCTGTTTCCCCGTAGACAACAACTGATGACGGATAAGCAGCAGCTTTTTTTGCCTTTTCAAGCATTTCATTTAAGAGCGGATCATTTGTTAAAAATGAAGAAAAATCATGCATTTGTTCTGCCCCAGCCGCATCGTGTATTCGTTTTTTTTGATCTAAACGATTCGAAAGGGCTGACAGCTTCGATACATCTTTTGCGACTTCGACTGCACCTATTAACTGGCTGTCTTCAATAATAGGCAATGTCGTATTGACGGTCTCAATTCTTTCGCCGTTTTTATTCAAATAGGTTTGCAACGAATGATAAATGGGCTTCCCTGTTCTCAAAACATGCATGAGCGTACTTGTTTTTTCTGTTAAAGAGGGATACACATCAAGGATGTACTTGCCAATCACCTCTTCTTTTTGTAAACAGTCAAACTTAGCGGCATTATGATTGTAAAAGATCGTCATTCCTTGATCATCTACAACATGGATGGCTTCATCAATGGCTTCTAAAATTAATTCAAACCAGTCCGCTCTTTCGACAACCTTCCCCATTCTTTCCCCCTCACTTTCAGTGCCGAAAAACCGGCATCTATTGCCGGATTTTCAGCGGCTTGATCATCTTCATCACACGTTCTCCTGTCCTTTCATGTTTCGCTTTTTCCTTGCAACTTCCTGCTTTTTTGTCAATAGCGTCAAAAAAGCACCCCTCTTATGAGGAGTGCTTTCGCCCTGATGTTTGATAAAGAGACATATCGAATTCTTGTAGCGATTCCATATACAGCGGCATTATCGGCTTTCCTTCTTGAAATAATGTAAATTGGGAAGGGTATAAATTAATTGGCTGATGATAAAAAGCAAATCGCTTTACAACCTCAGGGTCAATACGACAAAAAGTATGATGCATCAGTAAATAGACATCTTGTTTCCATTTAAAGAGCCGCCTGTTTGGCGGATTAAATACTGGTGACACTTGAATCATGCCGCCCTCTTCATACATCTGAAGCCGTTCATTTGAAATCGTATAGATATCCTTAGGATGAAACTGAAAATATTGCACGTCACGCTTTGAAGCAAACCGCCTTTTTTTCTGACCTTCAATATAATAGAACGTTTTCCCATGATCTGCTGTGACAACTGTATAATTAGGTACTGCCAGCATGTCTTTCATCTCATATTTCATCGCACATAACGATGGAACCCGAATGGCGCGTCTGTTTTTTTCGTTCACCCAGCACCTTTCAATTTCATGAAGATTCCCGCCTGCGATTTGGTAGTAATCCCCTTCCTTTTCAATCACCGTTCCGTCAATGAGATCATACGGCATACTCGAAAACAAATGATGAAAGGAATGAGGCGTTTTATACGTTGTATCAAGTACATCTCTTAATGGAAAAAAAGCAGCAAAATCATTCAGCCTCATCCAAAAAACAGAATCTGCATGATGCCAGTGTTTCGGCTCATCAGCCCAATATTGTCCGTATTTTTCATGAATTAGCGGAAGCAAACGCCTTCTGTGCATGACCGAACAATGGTCCACTTGAAAGGACGCATGCTCCAATATTTGGGCTGCTTCACGCACAAAGCTCATCGTCTCAACTAATTGCTTATCAACATGCACGACCCGCTGCGAGGAATACACAATATCGATATGAGGCTTCGACTGAAAAACATCCACCATTTTCTGCAAACGATCTTGATGATACACGGTATCATCGGTTAAATAACAAATGAGCTCACCTGTTATACGAGCTAGCGCTTCATTAATTAGTGTCGCATACCGTACGGTTAACAGCCGTTTTGCAGGATGAACCGTGCGTGAATACAGATGAATGCGCTCATCTTCTAAATAGGGCTGGATTTTTTGGATGGTGCCTTGTTCTGAGCCATCATCCATAATGAGAAGCTCCCAATTTGAATACGTTTGTTCCACCATACTCTTTAGCACACGATCAATGAAATCAGGTTTATTGTAGCTTGTTAAAATCACCGATACTTTCATATCATTATCCTTTTTAGTTAGATTAAAAAGCCCCCCAGCTGACGATGTTCACGTAAGGTACATTCACTCTCAGCTGATTTGTCGCGTTTTTAAAGACCGCTATTGTATCAAAGAGCTGCACAACAACTACGTTTTGAAGGACATCTCCATTGACTAAATGAACGCGTGGCACTGGAATGCCAAGTTCAAGCCACGGACGAAGTAATTCTTTAATATCTGACACACTCTCTTCCTCACTTTCTTCTAAAAGACGAAGAAGAAGTAAAATCAAGATGACTTCAAGTACTCCTTCTGCTTCTAGTAATTCTTCGTTCCAACCATTTAATAATTGATCAAATTCCATTCATAATCCCTCTCTCTTCGCATTTAATCTTTACTAGAGTATGAGATTCACTTCATTTAGCCTCAGCATTTGAAAACATTTTTAAAAATGTGTGAAGTGATTAATTGATAAAAAGAACAAGGAATCAGCGTTCTGCTTATACCAAAAAAAATGAACGGCATATACATAGGGGTGAGTTTGAATTGATGAAGAAAGGATGGGAAAAAATGAGCGACAAGCGTGCCGAATTAAAAAAAGAACTATTGAAAGTGTTTTTCAAACCGCTTACTCGTACATTAACAGTTAATCTTGAAGAAGGAGGAGTACAAATGGAAGAAAAATTGAATGATTTATTAAGTGAAGTGGCAGCCGAGGCATCACCTTCAGATTCTGCTACAACACTCGATGTATCTCAGCCAGCAAGATGGATTTTTGCAAGACTTGCACCAGGAACCGTCATTAGCATTGTCACTGACTCAGGTGATTTAATCGGGCCAGTTCAATTCGTAGCATTCAATGCTTTAACGGGTGTTGTATTTGTTACACAAGAAAGCTCAGTTACACCAACAGGCTCTGCAACGACTTTATTAGATGTAGATAAAGTTGAAAGTGTTACGTTCACGTCTTAATGTGAGAGGGCCATCATGAAGCTTCTTTATATCAGCTCTGGCTACGGCGGAATCTATCATATGTTTGATCAATGGGTAGAAGAGAGCTTCATTGATTCCCCCTTTTCATGTGTAAAGATTGACAGAGAATCTCTACCCGCTCACATGCACAAAATCCGGACATTTTCTCCGGATTTTGTTTTGATGATGATCGGTGATCATGTTCCGAGCGAAGTGCTTCATCAATTCAAACAAGAAAAGATCCCGATCGTTTTGTGGATGACAGAAGATCCCTTTTATACAGATGTGTCAGCTGCTTGCACGCGTGATGCGCGGCTCATATTAACAATTGATGAAGGAGCTTTGCCATTTTACAAACAATTGGGCATAGGTCACGCCTACTACTTTCCCATTCCGGCAAATACACGTATTTTTCAAAAAAACGAATCGTCTGAAAAGATGTGCATCTACGACATTGCACTCATTGGCTACCCTTATCCCAACCGCATGAAAGCCATTGATACACTCTTACAACAGAAAAAATGGCGAATTCTCGTTGCAGGTAAGGAATGGCATCGTCATTTAAATAAGTCACGAAGACATGATCGCGATCTCACATTAGTGAACAATTGGCTGAGCCCTCAGCAAATGGCGGACATCTATCAGCAATCAGCGATTGTTCTTAATCCGCACAGACCGGCTCAATTTGCCTATAACAAAAACAAAGCCATGATTCAAAATGTAAGCCTGAACAATAGAGCGTTTGATATCGCTGCAGCTGGAAGCTTTCAATTGACGGATCTACAACCGCCTCAAGCTTTTTCAAGCTTCGCTTTTTATAAAGATGAGGACGATTTGCTAGAACAGGTTGAATATTATGGATCAAATGCCGAGAAAAGAAAAGCAATCGCACGAAACAATTACGAACAAGTCGTTTCCTGGAATACATTTGAGTCATTTCCACACAGACTTTATGAGATCGTAAAAAGCGCCCTATGACCGGGCGCTTTTCTCGTTGAAATTCTTCTTATACCTAACCCTCCGCATCTCTGCGAGCCAATAAGACTTTCTCCGCTTTCTCAAGATCTTCTTCCTGTTTCACCACAAGTGATTTTTGGGAATCCATGATATACGCTCCAACAGATCCTTCTAAAAAGGAATGAATGCATTCTTTTGCATATGGAACATGAAAAGCATACACTGCTCCATTTAAACGGCCATACGTATATGGCTGCTCATGCTTTGGCATGAAAAAGTAATGATTGTCCTTATATAAAGTGGCTTCATTATTCTCATGCAGTGTCCATGTCTCATTTGGGTTTTCTAGCGCCTCTGTAAAAGATGCCACGCAGTCATAGCTCCCTTCTACTAGAAGCTGCAAGCACTTCTCAATATCTTCCGGCTGTCTTAAAGGAGACGATGGATGCAAATATAGAACAATATCAAAGGTTTTCCCCTCACGCTCTAAGTAAGCAAGCGCATGCTTCACCGCTATGAGTGACGGTGTTTGTTCTGTTACATGACTGTCTGGCAGTTCTATCACACGGGCTCCGTAG
Organism: Bacillus sp. FSL K6-1145; assembly: GCF_038003425.1. Taxonomy (NCBI): domain Bacteria; kingdom Bacillati; phylum Bacillota; class Bacilli; order Caryophanales; family Bacillaceae; genus Bacillus; species Bacillus sp. FSL K6-1145. Next base: position 1,959,647 of record NZ_JBBOPC010000001.1, read on the forward strand.
TGAGAAGAAATGATTTGTGTATTGACATCCTCTGTAGAGACGATGATTTCGTCTAACTCAATCATTTGCAGTAACGGCTGAATGGTCCAATAGATGAGCGGCCGCTCCGCCAATACGCGAATGTGTTCATCATGCTGATCGCGCCTGCTTCTAAAAGCTGGTATCAAGGCTAAAATACGATTTCCCCTATACATGTATTCCCTTCTCCCCTCGCGCAAAGCTCTCTACATATTCTTCCGAGCTGATCGCAGTACTGAAGTGTTCAGGTCTCTCATTTTTCTACTTATTCTCTTATCTCTCCATATTCTATTAAAACGTCATGCAGATGGTTATAATGTGTTCACCTAATTTATATAGAAAGTGGTTCTTTTCCTCAAACGGATACCACTCTTTCACATATGATGCAAAGTAGAGAAATGAAAGTTGGGGGATTAGATATGTCCAAAAAGATAGAAACGAGTTTGAAGGCTTTTTTTCGTGACAAAACGATATTAGTTACAGGCGGTACAGGTTCAATCGGACGTCAAATTGTGAAAAAATTAACATCATGCTCTCCAAAAAAGATTATCGTCTTCAGCAAAGATGACAGCAAACAATACATGATGAAAAATGAGTATGCGGATCACCCAGAAGTCGCCTTCGCTTTAGGCGATGTACGAGATGCAAGCCGCGTGAGACAGCTCGTCAAAGGCGTTGATATCATCTTTCATGCAGCCGCCTTAAAACAAGTACCTACTTGTGAAGACAATCCGTTTGAAGCCGTGCAAACAAATATTATCGGAGGGCAGCACATCATTGAGGCTGCAATCGAACATGAAGTCAGTCATGTTGTCAACATCTCCACAGACAAAGCAGTTTCTCCGACAAATGCCATGGGTGCAACAAAATTAATTTCAGAAAAACTATTTTTCCAAGCAAACGAAAGTATTCTGAACCAAAAAACATTGTTTTGCTCTGTGCGTTTTGGCAATGTGCTTGGATCAAGAGGTTCCGTCATTCCCATCATGCTCCAGCAGCTGTTAAATGAAAAACCTTTGACCGTAACTGATCCTCATATGACACGTTTTTTTATGTCCATCGAAGAGGCTGTCTCCCTCACACTTCAAGCAGCCATCATGATGAAAGGAGGCGAAACGTTCATTCTCAAGATGGAGTCATTACAGCTTGCTGATCTCTTAAAAGCGTTTCATGAATATGCTGCTCAAATCAAGGTCTCATCTCCGGAAATTCTCGTTGTCGGGAAAAGACCTGGAGAAAAGCTTCACGAAGAGCTTACATTTCCGCACGAAGCAGATGCACTATTTGAGCATGAACAATTTTATGCCATTTTACCAAGACCAAAACTGCATGCTTCCTTTCAAAAAGTCGACTTAACCAATTACACATCCAATGAAGCGCCTCTCATTACAAAAGAAAAGCTATTCCGCATCATTGAACAATTACATCACACGCATCATAAAAAATAAAAAATCGTCACACGGAAGCAGATGCCTTCCATGTGACGATTTTTCAATAGATCAATCAAATAGATGTTTCAAATCCCCATAGCCTTCTTTTTCAAGAGCATCTTTTGGGATAAACTTCAAAGCGGCTGAATTTATACAATACCGAAGACCATTTGGTCCTGGTCCATCAGGAAAGACATGACCTAGATGAGAATCAGCTGTCTTGCTGCGCACCTCTGTCCGCACCATCCCATGGCTCTTATCCACCTTCTCGGCTACTTCCTCATCTTCAAGCGGCTTTGTGAAACTCGGCCAGCCGCAATGGGCATCAAACTTATCTAAAGAAGAAAAAAGCGGCTTGCCTGAAATAATATCTACATAAATGCCTTCTTCTTTATGATCCCAGAATTCATTTTGAAATGGCGGCTCAGTGCCATTATTTTGTGTGACTTCATACTGCATTCGGTTTAATTCTTTTAGTCGTTTTTCTTTATCGTTTGTCATGATTTATCACTCCAATGGGACTCAATAAAACCCGCTCTGCCAGAACCGACATGATATCGTTCGTAGTGCATTTTGTTCTTTTTATAATAGTGCTGATGATACTCCTCTGCGGGATAAAAAGGAGCAGCATCTAAAATTTCTGTCACAATTGGCTTTTGAAAGATGCCGCTTTCGTTCAGCTTCTCTTTCGATGCCTCTGCAAGCTTTCTCTGCTCATCATGATGAACATAAATACCTGTGCGGTAGGACTCTCCTCTATCACCAAATTGCCCGCCATCATCTGTTGGGTCTATTTGCTGCCAATACAGTTCTAATAGCTTTTCATACGGGAATACGTCTGGATCAAACGTGATTTGAACCGCTTCTCTATGCCCCGTTGTATTTGTACATACTTCTTCATAGGTCGGATTCACTGTATGTCCGCCAGTATACCCTGATTCAACTTTGATAATGCCCGGCTGTTCATCAAAAGGTTTAACCATACACCAGAAGCAGCCTCCTGCAAATGTGGCTAATTCTTGTTTTTCAGACATATTAGTGCCCCCTTCATTTAAAAAATGGTATCATCATATTATAACATGATGAAAAATAATGAAAATGATACGACTCGTCTACCTAAATGATAAAAAAGCATTTTGTCGTATTTTAAAATATAATGGGGGTTTAATGATTGGAACAAAGAAAAAAAATGATGTATGAAATGGATACTTTACTGAGAACCGTATTTAAGCAGATCCGTTATGAGATTAACAGCCTGCTCGAAAACGAATTATCTCGGAATGAATTTCTCATTTTAAATCTGCTTCGTGAGCAAGGTGCAAAAAAAGTAACGGAATTTGCGTCCATTCTAGGAGTGTCAGCAAGCCATATCACAGCTGTGACCGACACACTTGTAGAAAAGGGCTGGATCACCCGTATCCGTTCTAAAGAGGATCGCCGCATCATCAAAATCCACTTAACCGATAAGGGTAAGGAAATTACTGAGCATTTTGAGAAAAAGAAAACAGAATACTTTATGGAGCGATTTGAGTCATTCGACGATGAGGAACTAAAAACAATGATCAAATTATTTAAAAAGCTGGATAAAAGTCAAAAGGATGAAGCATAGAATTTAGCGCACTGGACATGCTACGGATAAAAAGAGGTGGAATGAACCATGACAAGCCCTTATCTTTGTCCAAACTGTAAAACGAACAGAACGCGCTTTAATCTGATTGAGCAGCTTTCAGAACCTGTGAAGCTGGATCCTGCGACCGGAGCAGTTGTCGAAAGATACGAAGGAGAGCAGCTTTCTCCTTTTCACATGAGCTATCAAGGTCCTCAAATAAAAGTCCAGTGCGGTGTTTGTGGTCTCATTGAGGATGAAAAAACGTTCATTAAGCTAGCTGAATATCATCAATATTCTTCTCCTTCTTAACATGCGGGCCTGACGGAAAACGTCAGGCTTTTTTCTATGCTTCGTTTGCCTATACAGATCGCCTTTTTCATGCATACGCTACAAAAAACACCATCGCATAAGAAAGTAGGGATTGATACATGCAGCAGCTCTTTTATCATAACTATCCATACCGTCCACTCGCTGCGGGCTTCGAGCACCCTCAAAGCAGCCCTTCATCCAAAGCCTTTATTCGGCTTTTTCACGCTGCCCCAGATCTTAGTGAGCTCGCTGTTTATGTGAACCGGAATGAGGTTTTGAAAAAAATGCCTTACAGCCAGTTAACAGCTTATATGGAGTGGGATGAGGGAATGTATGAGATAGAAGTGTTCAAGCTAGCTACAAAACAAAGAGTTCTTCATTCTCGTATGATGATTAAACGTGACGAGATTTATACCCTATGTATCACAGGTACGCATGCAGGTTTTGCGCTGCTGACAGAGCGGCAAGACCCTCTGATTCAACATAAGGACCTGTCAGCCCTTACATTTGTCCACCTTTCTCCAGACCTTCCTTCCATTGATATATATGAACGTGATCAAGGGGTGTTAGCTAAGGAGCTTCACTATGTAAACAGCACTCACATTCATCATTTCTCCCCGAATAAATATCATTTTGAATTGAAAGCCGCCGGCACTCAAAGTATACTGCTTGATATCCCAAAAGTTCATCTGCAAGCAAATCGCGCATACCTCATTCTGCTTCATGGATTTGCTAACGGAGAGCCAGAGCTTATGGCGAAGGTGGTCTTGTCTCAGCAAATATAAAAAAGAGCCTTTTCCATAAAGGAAAGGCTCTTTACGAGACATCTTCAGCTTTTTCTTGCTTTTGAAAATCAAAAGCAAGAATCATGATACCTAGAAATAATGCACAATAGGCAATATTTAAGTAAAACTGATCGATATTTTCTGCTCTTAAATCAGTGGCAGCTGTGATGCCAAAGTACGCAGCAAATAAAAACGACAGTAAACTAAAATATTGATAGACTCGCTTCATGATTTCACTCCTGACTCACTTTCTATTGCTTTGGATGATAATATGAGAACTCAATTTCATCGTTCTCTAGATCAATTTTGTTTGCTTTCACATACATATCATTCGTCAACGGCATTTCTGAAAGGCGCACTTCAACCGTTTTTTGATCCGGTTTCACATGAACGAATTCTGGCAGTTCATAGAACTGGCCCATGTAGCTTAGAACAAAACTAATCGGAATGCTCAATTGTCCAATTGAAAGGCCATCCACTTTCAAAAGCACATCACCATTATCTTCGACAGTTGGCGTAAATGAGACGTTTGCATCAATCGTCGAAGAGAAAGCTTTAATGGCGCCTGTTACTTTTACATCTTGATCGATCGCCACATGAAAGTCTGGCATATCGCTTGACCCTTGATTTTTCAAGTAATCATTGATAAAGCTGGTGAGTGATTCCTTTGAGCTAGATATATTAAAAGAATACTCGCTTTTCAATTCTTTAGTTGAAGCGGATTGACCGCCTGGCATTAACATCAAAATACCGCAGGCAAGTACAATCAATAGATTGATTGCAAGTAAAATAAAAAATAAGCTTTTCCACTTTTTCATACGTTCACCCTATTCCTTCGGCAGTCCTTCTTTTTTCACTTTGGAGAATAAACGATTTGCCATAAGAGAGTACCCCTTTTGGTTTGGGTGGAAATCATCATCTGCCAGTAATTTTTCATCAGAATCTTCCTCAAATAAATCTGCTACATTGATCATATCAGCGTTGCCATCTTTTTTCAGTTCTTTTTTGGCGACGGCATTCCAGTCTTTGACGACTTCATCAATGTCTTTCAGCTCAGTGAGACTGAATTTAAAGGGATTATACATGCTTACATACATGATCTTCGCATGGTCATTATGTTCTCTCAGTTGAGCAAGAATGGTTTTAAAGCGCTCCTCAAAAGGCCCCTGCTCTTTTTGAAAAGGAGCAAACGTCAAATTGAGTACATTTTGACGAACGACATGCATTAAGTCATTGCCGCCGATCGTAAAGAAAATATAGTCAGCATCTTTCAGACCGTCTTGCACTTTTTTTTCTTTTAATCTTTTTAATAAATCTACCGTTCTACTGCCTTTAATGGCATAGTTTTTTAATGTGACAGATTGCACGCCGTCCACTGCTTCTAACTTGTCACGGGTCATGCCTGCATATCCTTTTTTTTGTTGATCTCCGATTCCTTCTGTTAAGGAATCTCCAACCGCTGCGATGGTAATATGTTCTTTTACGTCTTGTGTGTCTTCTAGTTTATCCTTTATGCCAGCCTCTTGCGCGGAACATGCAGAAAGAACAAAAGCTAGAGACATCACAATCAAAATCAAACGAGCCTTCAAACGATGATGTCCCTCCTTTTTCTGATTAAAAAAGTGTATCATGTTTTTGCTCATTTGAACATCTTTATGCTAGCTACGGATCAGCGTTTTGATGTCCTTGATGATGTCATCATATGGCGTGTTTTGTACACCATCATAATTTTTCATCACTTTTCCTTCTTGATCAACTAGGAAAAACAATGACTGATGGATCACTTGGTCTTCATCTTCAGGTTTCTTCACAATGGTTTTAAAGCTTTTCATTGCGAATTTTTCAATTGCTGACTGCGAGTAACCAGTGAGGAAATCCCAATTTTTAAAGGATAAAGGATATGCTTTTGCAAATTCTTTTAGCTTTTTCGGTGAATCTACCTCCGGGTCCACGCTAAAGGAAATGATATGCGCATCCAATTTTTCTTCTTTTAACCGTTTTTGCAGCTCTGTCATATGTGCAGTCATCGGCGGACAGATCGTTTCACAGCTTGTGAAAATAAAATCTGCCACCCATACTTTCCCCTTCAAATCATCCAATGACACCTTTTGTCCATCCTGATTTTCATATTCAAACGGCTGTATTTGATAATTTAACGCATCTTTGATTTGTCCATTTGAACATGAGACTAAAAGAAGCACGCTTATGATCATAAGCGCACCAAGTGAGGCTCCCCTTTTTTTAAGCATGGTACGTCCATCCCCTTTTCGAAGTCAATCGGTATAAAAAGTAAAGCCTATTGCACCTTTTCCAGTGTGACACGAAATAATCGGTGTTGTGTAGGCGATGTCAACAGGTGCTTCAGGTGTATGGTCAAGCAGCGCTGATTTGAGCTTTTCAGCGAGTTCTAATGCATCTGCATGCGCTATCCCAATGGCTTGAACTGTTTTTCCTTTCACCGCCTGTACATACTGTTTGGTTAAATAGCGGACAAGAGCAGAATAGCTTCTCACATTCGCTTCTGGCGTGTATACCCCGTCTGTTAAGCTCGCAATTGGTTTGATGTGAAGAAGTGAGCCGATCAGCGCCTTCCCTCTTCCAATTCTTCCACCTTTCACGAGATTTTCTAATGTATCGATTGTGACAAATAGCTTTGTTCCAAGACGGATTTTATCCATTTCTTTGATGATGTCTTCACGGCTTGCACCATTTTGTGCAAGTTCGGCTGCTTTGGTGACTTGAAACCCTAATCCATATGAAATAAAGTTTGAATCAATCACCGTGATGTTTCCGTCTACCATTTTCGAAGCGCTTTCAGCAGTTTGAACCGTACCACTCATCCCACCCGTTAAATGGATACTAATGACTTCGCTTCCATCTGCCGTCAGCCTTTCATATAATTCGACGAATTGACCGATCGCAGGTTGAGACGTTTTCGGCAATTCCTCAGCGGCCTCCATTTTTTCAATAAATTCATCTGGCTGTATATTCACTCGGTCAATATAATCAACCCCAGAAATGGAGATATTGAGCGGAATTACGTGAATGGAAAGATCATTGATTTTTTCTTGCGGAAGGTCCACTGTTGAATCTGTTACAATTTTAATTTGTTTCACTATCGTCTCATCCTTGCTGTCTTAGTCTTTACTTATGATATTACCTTATTTCGTGCAAACTTGAAAACAACTGTCATGACGTTTTTGAAATTGTCACATTTTCTTCTTATCATGAAAAAAATCCTTGCCAAGCTGAGCAGCAGCCATTTTAAAACAGCCGCTCACTCCCTTTGACAAAGATTCCTTTTTACGCATTGTGTTTCAGTGTAGGCTCCTGATAGATCTGCTCATATGTGCTCCACTTGACGTTACGTTTCACATCCTCTCTGAAAGAGTACACAGCTCTCTTTCCTTTAGATACATAGACTTTTTTCAAGAAAGCTTCAAGTCTAAAGGTGAGCATGAAACGATACGGCTCATCTCCCTTTAGTACAGGAACTTCTGTTACCTTGATCTGAGCTCCATCCATCCGTCTAAAACATATTGTTTTGAGCAGCACAAACGATCAATCCTCTTTTCCAATGTTCTGTTACGCCTAAATAAATAGGTGGAATAAATCTTGATCTTTATTCACTTCAACATAATGGAATCCTTTTTTATTCATCCGTTCAATGAGCGCCGCATAGTCATCTCTTTCTTTCAATTCGATACCAACAAGCGCGGGTCCTTTGCTTCGGTTATTCTTTTTCGTATATTCAAAGCGGGAGATATCATCATTTGGCCCTAATACTTCATCTAAAAATTCCCGAAGCGCACCTGCTCTTTGCGGAAAATTGACAATGAAATAATGTTGAAGCCCTTCATAGATCATCGACCGTTCTTTGATTTCCTGCATTCTGCCAATATCATTATTTCCTCCACTGACAATACAGACAACATTTTTCCCTTTAATCTCCTCGCGATGGGCATCCAGCGCTGCGATCGGAAGTGCGCCTGCCGGCTCTGCTACAATCGCACATTGATTATAAAGCTCTAAAATGGTTGTACATACTTTTCCTTCAGGTACAAGACTAATTTTATCGACAACAGACTGTAACGATGTAAACGTCTTTTCGCCAATCCGCTGAACCGCTGCTCCGTCTACAAACTTATCAATGGAATCAAGTGTCACAACCTTGCCCTTTTCATGAGAGGCATGGAGTGAAGCTGCGCCAAGTGGTTCGACGGCAATGATTTCGGTTTCTGGGGCGATATTTTTGATATATGTACCAACTCCAGATAACAGACCTCCACCTCCAACACTTGCAAATAAAAAGTGAGGCTCCACTTCGATATCATTTAATATTTCTACAGCAGTCGTTCCTTGTCCTGCCATCACATCTAGATCATCAAACGGATGGATAAACTCACGCTTTTCTTCATCTCCGCATTTAACTGCTTCATGATATGAATCATCAAACGTATCTCCGGTTAAGATAATTTCAACATATTCTTTTCCGAAAAGCTCTACTTGAGATACTTTTTGCCTTGGTGTCGTAGCAGGCATAAAGATTTTCCCGTGGATACCTAGATATTTACAAGAATAGGCAACACCTTGTGCGTGATTTCCTGCACTTGCGCAGACAATGCCGTTTTTTAGTTTATCTTTTGGAAGCTGGCTCATTTTATTAAAAGCGCCTCTTAATTTAAAGGAACGAACTACTTGCAGATCCTCTCTTTTTAAGTAGACATTACATTCATATCGTTCAGAAAGTCGCTCATTTTTTTGAAGAGGTGTATGAATGACTACATCCTTCAAATTTTGATGGGCCTTTAAAATGTCTTTCACTTGAATTAGCGTGTTTTCTTTGAGCAACGGTTTCATGTACAAGATCCTTTCTCTTTAACCTTATTTAATTTGTCATTATAACATGAATATTCAAAAAATAAACCAATAGATCATAGATCAAGCATAAATTTCACAAACTTTTTCGTTTCTCTGTACATTTGGTTTTATTGGGTGTTACAATAGAACCAATTAGAACCATAAAGAAAGGAATCACCCGATGACCACACATTCGTTTACATCTATATATGGAGAGCATCAAGAAATGAAGCGTGCCATTCACCTGGCAAAGCAATTCACAAAGCACGAGCAGCCTGTCTTGATCACAGGAGACATTGGCACAGGCAAAACACGATTTGCCCATGAAATTGCTCATGCATCGGCTCCAAACGCTTCACTGACACATCTATATTGCCCCATCTTAGATGAAGATACCTTGCAGAAAGCCTTCACGGAAAAGACCCGTCAAATCCTTTATTTAGACGAAATCGCCGCATTAAGTATTCCTATGCAGCATCAGGTTGTTCGTTTTCTAGAAACATCTCCTGCAACAAAAATCATTGCCACTTCGTCTTTATCAATAGAGGCATTGAGGGTTTCATCTACCTTTTTACCTGAGCTGTTTTATCGCTTAAATGTTTTCCATTTGCCCTTGCCGTCATTAGCAGATCGAAAAACTGACATTCCTGTGTTAACAACTGCTTTCTTTCAGGAGCTGAGCATGGCGCCTGATATTGATCCAAGTGTTTGGGAAACCTTGCAGGAGTATCCGTTTGAAGGAAACGTACAGGAACTCAAAAATATCGTTCATTATGCTGCAGTCATTCTCGAGGGGCAAACGGTATTTTTACACCACCTGCCGCCTTTTGTGTTAACCCCTCTTTCGCCGGAGGTAAAAGGAAAAAAGGAAGATCATCAGCTCACACTAATGGAAAAACAAGAGTTTGTTTTCCTGCTAGAAGCCATTAAATCTCTCAATGAGAAAGGTGAAGCAGCCAGCAGACGCATCTTGTCTGAATTAAGCAAGCAAGGCGACATCCCGCTGACCCCTCAGCAGGTGAGGAGCCGATTAGATGACCTTGAGAAAAAAGCATACGTGACGAAAGGAAAAGGCAGGGCCGGCACAAAGATTACACTTGAAGGTCTTTCATTCCTGAAGTCACTTGATGGTTATATACCGGTTCAATAAAAGGAGGACATCCATTGTTTACTGTAAAAGAAGAAATTGCAAACGCCATTACACATGGCATTGGCGTTATTTTATCCATACCAGCCATTGTTTTTCTCGTGTTATTCGCTGTTCAATACGGCACTATCACAGAGATCGTGAGCTTTTCAATATTTGGGGCATCCATGCTGCTGCTCTATTTAAGCTCGACCTTGCTTCATAGCATTCGGCACAAAAAAACAAAAGATGTATTTGAAATCCTCGACCACTCGGCTATTTATGTATTGATTGCTGGTACCTATACGCCCTTTTTACTCGGACCATTAAAAGGCGCACTCGGCTATACGCTTCTTGCAATTGTATGGGCTCTTGCTGCTGGCGGTATTGTCTTTAAAATCTTTTTCGTCAAACGGTTTATCATTGTGTCCACCCTCGTTTATTTATTAATGGGCTGGATGATTATCATTGCCATCAAACCACTTTACATTGGATTAACGGGCGCAGGATTTGGCCTCTTGCTGTTAGGCGGTCTATTGTATTCAGTCGGAACCATCTTTTATATTTGGCGGAAAATCCCCTATCATCATGCCATTTGGCACAGCTTTGTTCTCGGCGGCAGTGCATCAATGTTCTTCTGCATTCTCTTCTACTGTGTGAACATTCCTGCTGCATGAAAAAAACCAGCATCCGAAAGTGGATGCTGGTTTTTCTATGCGCGCTTTTGGGCGTAATCGCTCATCATGACAGGTGCTTTAATATGAATATCAACATTAACAGGGCGCAGCCTTTTCACGACTTTCCCAGTTAATAGACGATCCGTTCCACTTGTTTCAACCGGTACAAGCGGACAATCACAATCTTCAGCAAGTGCCTCTGCCATGTGACGATATGATTCTGAAAGCAATACACTCTGCCCCGATAAGATTCTTTCCTTTGCTTCTTCTAATAAGGCATCATCAGATTGATTCTGATGAATAACCGCCATCTTCTTCAGCCATTGTTTTAAAATGGGATATCGAAAAAGATTCGGCTTTGCCATGAAAGCAAATGGTTTTTCAAGGTGACCAATCAATAATGTGGTTGTGACTGGATTCAGTGCCTGTGTGATATAAATAACGGGTCCATCTGGCAGCTTCTTTTGCTGGTGAATGGTCATAACTGATCCTGACTGGTCAATACATCCTCGGGCAAACCTTTTTGCATGCTCATGAATGAGATGCATTCGTTTCGTATAGGAAATGCGTGGATCAGTTAATTCATGGGCATGCAAATGCCTCATACTTTTAAAAAAGGATACAACAACATAAAGCGTTAATAACCAATAACGAAACAACCGTACTCCTCCTACTCATTTATCCTTTTTTGTCATATACGACAAATTCATAATTGTAGGGGTTCTTTTCGTCACGATGGCCTTTTTTGCGTGATACAACCGTCCATTCGTTTTCATTGTAATCAGGAAAGTAGCGGTCTCCTTCAAACGCATGGTGAATATGCGTGATATATAGACGATCCGCATATGGCATCATTTCTTCATACAGCTTAGACCCGCCGATGATAAATAACTCGGTCTCGCTTTCCCCAATTGCCAAAATATCGGCAATGGAATGGACAACCTCGCATCCTTCTGCTTCAAAAGAAGAACTTGTTGTGAGCACGATATTTCGGCGGTTAGGCAGCGCTCGTCCAATGGATTCAAACGTTTTTCTGCCCATGACAATCGTATGGCCGCCTGTGACCTTCTTAAAATACGCTAAATCAGCTGGTAAATGCCAAGGCATTTGATTATCTTGACCAATGACTCTGTCTTTTCCTGTCGCCACAATCATCGAAATCATACACTGACTTCTCCTTTAATATGCGGATGCGGATCATAGTTCTCAAGTACAAAATCATCGAACGTGAAATCGAAAATGCTCTTCACATCTCTTGTGATGCGAAGCTGCGGAAGCGTGCGTTCCTCGCGCTCTAGCTGCATTTTCACCTGCGGAAGATGATTCTGATAAATATGTGCATCTCCTAACGTATGAACAAACTCTCCTGGCTCAAGATTTGTGACTTTGGCAATCATCATCGTGAGAAGAGCATATGAAGCAATATTAAATGGCACGCCTAAAAAGATATCTGCCGATCTTTGATAAAGCTGGCAAGAAAGCTTCCCGTTTGATACGTAAAATTGAAACAGACAATGACATGGTGGCAGTGCCATTTGATCAATTTCAGCCGGGTTCCAAGCGCTGACGATCAGTCTTCTTGAATTCGGATTATGCTCGATATCGTGGATCAGCTTTGTGATCTGATCCACTGTCTCACCGTCCCCACTAGCCCAAGATCGCCACTGCGCTCCGTATACACGGCCCAGTTCGCCATTTTCATCTGCCCATTCGTTCCAAATACGGACACCATTTTCCTGAAGATATTTGACATTTGTATCACCTTTTAAAAACCACAGTAACTCATGAATAATTGATTTCAGGTGCAATTTCTTTGTTGTTAACAGCGGAAATCCTTCCTGCAAATCAAATCTCATCTGGTAACCGAACGTGCTGATTGTACCTGTTCCCGTTCTGTCACCTTTTTCATCCCCGTGCTGTAATACATGACGGCATAACTCTTTGTATTGTTTCATTTTTTTCATCCTTTATTTATGTTCTTGTTGTAGTTTACCTTATTTCCGCTTTTGTTTAAACACCAAAAAAACATGCCTGCATAATCATGAGCAGACATGTTTTTCTTTTATACTTGATTCACTCGATCCTGCTCTTCGTCCTTAATATCTTGGTGTGAGTGAGCAATACGGCTAGCTGCTGCTGCGGCAAGCGCGGCGACAAGATCATCAAGGAAGGTATGCACTTCACCTGGACGACCTTCATCTAATTCCTTGATAATACCAAATTTCTCTTTATCTAAATAACCGAAGTTGGTCAAGCCGATTGATCCATATACATTGACAATGGAAAGCGGAATAATCTCATCAATTCCATATAGCGGCTCATCTGTTTCAACTAAGTGCTGCAAAGGTTCTGGCAACAGCTTTTTTTCTGCCAGCTGATCAAGGGCAAGTCCTGTTAAAACCGCATGGACAATTTCCCTTTTATTCAACACTTTTTCAACATTTTCAATACAGACACTAAGTGGAAGGTTTGGATGATATTTTTCTTGAAGCTTTAGCACAATGTGTGCAATATCTTCAATTTTCACTCCGCGTTCGTTTAACATTCGTTTTGTAATCTGCACCATTTCGTTCATTGTATACTTTTTCAATTGGCATGACATCTCCTTCTAGTGGCTCATCCAGCTCGGCGGGGTGTTTTTGTCCCAGTAAATATTACCGAGTTCATGATGCGTCTGGAATCCATCTTCTGCTGTATGGTAGTGAAAGTTAAACCAATATCCGCTGTGTGGCGGCTGATCTCTTCTCACATGAAAACGGAGCAAATCTTCTCCAGTCTTCCGGTTGTAGATGTGAAAGATTTTTTCGCCATTTCCGCTTGAAGGCTGATCAGTTAACACAACATCTTGAAATTTTTCGTCATCTTTGAAATTTGTTAAAACATCGGTTAACACTTGTTCAATTTTCGGTTGAATCTCTTCTCTGTACTCGTCTTCAATGACAGGTGTGATTTTACGGCCGAATTTGAGAAATGACTGATTTTCTGCACTTGATAGAACCTCTTCCTTATATTGCTCAAAGGGGTCTACCTGCTCTTTGCTTGCCTCTTGCGATCGTTCCCAGCCTGATGTATCATAAACCGCTGTATAAGGCGTTTTATCAGGTGAAGAAAGTTCAGATGGCTTGTCTGTCATCAAAGCCGACGGAGGAGAAACCAAACCAAAAGTTGCAATGGTAAAGAGCGCAACAAGCGTTTTTCTCATCCACATCTTCATGATATCTAATTCCTTCCATAAGTTATCATACTGCTATTCTAGCATATAATGAATTTTCAGTCATTCAATTTGGTCACTGATTTGAGACTTTCTTTTTCATAATAAAACGTTTACAATGACAGTAATGACAACTAAAATTTGGGAGGAATGGGTATGCTTGAAGGCTTTTTCGTCACAGCTTCCTTGCTGACACTGTTTTATTTTGTCTATATGGAGATTACAGATTAAAAGCCCTTAGAGAGGGCTTTTTCAAATTGTTGACAAAGGGCTAAAATGATCTTGAATTTAGCCTTTTGTCTTCTTTACAGCGTGATAGAAAGCCTTTGCAGTCCTAGGAAGGACGAGTACCGGAGCGGAGCGAATTTGACATTCGTGAGCACCGGCGCGCAGACCTGACACCGAATGCGAGGGTTTGTCTACATGCTGTAAAAGCCCTTAGAGAGGGCTTTTTTCTTTCTCGATATACCCATAATGAAATTGGGCTGTTTTTCGTTTGATGACGTGAAATTGGTAAGAGTCCGCTTTAAATCGTGTGCTTTTCCAATGATCTTTTAACACCACTCTTTTTCTTGCCACCCTTAATGCTTCTTGCACGGCTGCTTCGTGATCAAAGTCGTGCTCTGCCGCATGACGTAGCGGCGCTATACTTGTAGATTCTTGGATCGTTTCCTCAAACATCGGATCAAAATAGACGATATCAAATGAACAGTCAGGATACTTCTTTAGCTGCTCGATACTGTCTCCACTGATAACAGAAATCCGTTTCATCGCTTCATCAGCTTCCTCTATCCCCGTCTCCCATGTATTCAGTCCTTCTTTCACTAGTAACGCCGTAATGGGATTCTTTTCAATACCGACGACCTGTCCATTCCTGCCTGTCGCACAGCTTGCAGTAATCGCATCAGACCCTAAGCCAAGTGTGCAATCTAAAAAGGAATCTCCCGGCTTTAGCTGTGCTGCTTCAATTAAAGGATCCTTTTCTTCGTGCAAGAGCCGCTTCACCCTGAACATCGCTGAGCTTGGATGAAAGAAGAACTTTTCACCATTTGGCTGATACCATTCAAATCTTTCTTTTCCGACAACAAGGACATCTCCTCGTTTCATCGCAAGCTGCTTGACAGATTGTTTGCGTCTTTCTACATACTCACCATGTAAATCCTCTGCAAGAGCCTTCGCTGTTTCAATCGTTTGTTCATTTGCTCTAAAGCTTGTTGTAATGAGCATACTGTTCCTCCATCATGATCAAGAAAAAATGCCCTGATCTAGTTACAGGGCATTTCAACACGTGTATTAGCAATGTTTTTCAAATGCAGTTAAGACATTTTTCATGATATCTTCCATTTCACGACCTTCAATTTCGTCACGCGGGATAAAATGAACGAGTTCATTTCCTTTTAAAAGGGCCATAGAAGGAGATGATGGCTCTTCACCTGTGAAATATTCTCTCATTTTTGCTGTTGCTTCCCGGTCCTGCCCAGCAAATACTGTGACGATTTTGTCTGGCGCTTTTGCTGCCTTCATCACAGCTTGAGTCGCTGCTGGGCGTGCTAAGCCGGCAGCACAGCCGCATACAGAATTAACAACAACAAATGTTGTTCCTTCAGCCTCTTGCATCGTTTGTTCTACTTCTTCTTCCGTCGTCAGTTCTTGGAATCCTGCACTTGTCAGCTCTTGGCGCATTGGCACAACGAGCTGGCGCATATATTCTTCATATGCCATTGACATAAAAAAGCCCCCTCTAAAATCCTTATGTTGTGAATAAAGGATACTATAGAGAGAGCCAATTTTCAAATGTTCTATTTCAGATTAAATTTTCATAATTCCGCCTGTGTTGGCTGATGTCACAAGTTTTGAATATCTGGCAAGATAGCCCGTTTTCACTTTTGGCTCAAAGCCTTTCCAGTTCGCTTTTCGTTTTTCCCATTCTTCCTCTGGAACCTCTACGCTTAAAATGCGCTGCTCAATATCAACCACGACATGGTCACCATTTTCAACAAAGGCAAGCGGGCCGCCTTCAGCTGCTTCAGGAGAGACGTGTCCGATAGACAAGCCGCGAGAAGCGCCGGAAAAACGTCCGTCCGTAATTAAAGCTACCTTTGGTCCAAGACCCATCCCGACAATTTGTGAAGTAGGAGCAAGCATTTCTGGCATACCAGGTCCGCCTTTAGGTCCTTCATAGCGAATGATGACAACATGTCCTGCTTCTACTTTTCTATTAATGATGCCTTCAAGAGCTTCTTCTTGGGATTCAAATACGATCGCAGGTCCTTCGTGACGTGTGATCCCATCTTGTACTCCGCCCGTTTTAATGATGGCTCCATCTGGCGCAAGGTTTCCAAATAAAACCGCTAAGCCGCCCTTTTCAGTAAATGGCTTGTCGATTGGATAAATAACGTTATAGTCTTTAACCTCGTGACCTGCAATGTTCTCACCCATCGTTTTCGCTGTGACGGTCATTGTATCTAAATGAAGGGCGCCTTCTTTTTTGGACAATTCATTTAGCGCAGCTGTGACACCGCCTGCTTCATGTAAATCCTCAATATAAACATCCGAAGCTGGAGCAAGTTTTGATAAATGAGGCACACGCTCTGCTACTTCATTGATGCGTTCAAGTGAATATTCAACACCTGCTTCATTTGCGATCGCCAGTGTGTGAAGAACTGTATTCGTTGAACCACCAAGTGCCATATCTAATGCAAATGCGTTATCAATTGCTTTCTCAGTCACAATATCACGTGGTTTAATATCCTTTTTAATGAGCTCCATTAGTTGTTTTGCTGACTTTTTCGCAAATTCTCTTCGCTCTGGTGATGTCGCCAAAATCGTTCCATTTCCAGGAAGAGCAATTCCAAGTGCCTCTGCTAAACAGTTCATTGAGTTTGCTGTAAACATACCTGAACAAGATCCGCAGGTCGGACAGCCAAACTGTTCTAATTCATTTAATTCCTCTTCGTTAATTTTACCTGACTGGTAAGCACCGACGCCTTCAAATACAGAAGAAAGGGAAATCTTTCTGCCATCACTTGTTCTACCCGCTTCCATCGGTCCACCGCTGACAAAGACCGTCGGAATATTGACACGCATTGCTGCCATCATCATCCCCGGTGTAATTTTATCGCAGTTAGGAATACAAACCATTCCATCAAACCAGTGAGCAGATACAACGGTTTCGACAGAGTCAGCAATGATTTCACGGCTTGGTAGTGAATATCTCATCCCGATATGGCCCATCGCAATTCCATCATCGACCCCAATCGTATTAAATTCAAATGGGACGCCGCCAGCTTCACGAATGGCTTCTTTCACAATCTTTCCGAATTCCTGAAGATGGACATGTCCTGGGACAATATCAATATAGGAATTACAAACAGCAATAAATGGCTTGCCGAAGTCCTCATCCTTTACTCCCGCTGCTCTTAGTAAGCTTCGGTGAGGTGCTCTGTCAATTCCTTGTTTAATCATATTACTACGAAGTTCTGCCATCTGTTTAAAAAGCCTCCTATACTACAAGTCTTGTTGACTGTATGATTTTGAGTTGATTTTATTTTACAAATTTTCTGTTTATTTAGCCACCGATGAATGACCGATGACCAGCATGGCTGCTGAAGCTAGTGTTCAGCATGGTTCGTGTCATAAAATCTGACCTCCAATATTCTATATTGGTACTACTATATAGAGTTTTTTCGTATATTTCAACAATATTCAAAATAATTTTTCTAAAAAAATTTTTCTGTCTATGATTTTAGAAAAACAAGCTACCTATCATTGGCAGCTTGCTCATAAGTCTCATCATTCTGATGCATTTTTTCTACTTTCTGTCATTTGCTTCCATACTGAGCCTTTCGCTTCTTCTCCGTGCTCAATGCGCTCAATCGCCATTTTCACTTGAAGGCTGACTTCAAATTCAGGGTCTTGCTCAGCTTCTTTTAATGCGTCAAGTGCTGTTTCGTCACCTTCTTCATAAAGAAACATCGCTGCACGCCAGCGAACAAGTTTACTTGGATCCTTTAATGATTCGATCATTGCTTCTATAGCACTCGGGTCACCAAGGTCTGAAATGCAGTCTCCAGCGGTTCTGCGGACCGTCACTGTTTTATCTTTAAGCCCTTTATATAAAATAGGCAGAATAGCAGGATCTTCAATCATTCCAGCATTCACAACGGCTTGTCTGCGAATCGATGTTTTAGGGTCCTCCATTGCTTTCATTAAAACAGGTATATCCTTTTGCTCTGGCTGCATTTGCTCTAAATGGGCAAAACGCTTTTTCCAATCTTCCTCGCGCAGCATTTCTTCTGTCACATCATATGCCTTTCGGTTCACCTGTCGATCTACAGCTTCTTGTCCTTCTTTGACTGCCTCTGTTAAGCGGGCTAAACGTTCGTCATCATAGGCTGCTTGGAGCTCTTCTGTCACTTCCTGGCCGATATCTGCAAAGTCACCAAAACGAACGCCATGTTCTTTCCACACACGTTCAAATACGACATTGTCTGAACTGCTTCTGAGCTTTAAAATGGCTGCTTGGAAGCGTTCAGGCATGCCAAACCGCTCTTCTCTTTCACCGTCCGTTAATTTGACTTGCATCGGAATCCCATTAAACATTTGGATGAACACTTTGACTTCGCCAAATGTGTCACCGCCAGACTGCGACCCTTCCTGAAGGCCTTCTGTTTCTTGACCAAAGGCTTCTCTGACCTGCTGCAAAATGCCCTGCCAGTCAAACTTTGCATTACGCTCAACCGCTAAGAAATCTGCGACATGATAAACACCTTTTACACCTTCAATGTTCAAAATACGCTTAATCATCTCTGGCGCTTCGTCTTTTTGATCCTTTTTGTAGTTGTTGCTTTTCCCGCCGGCAAGTGCTTCTGTCAAAATGACCTTCATCGTATTTGGACTTGGCGTCGGTTCTATCGCTGTTATTTTCATCTATACATCCTCCTTACACACATAAAGACCCTACTCATCTGTAAGGCCGCATTCTTCTTTCCATGTCTTGATAAATAGGCTCATCAAATCATGCCGCTCCTCAGCAAGCTGCTTTCCAGAACGAGTGTTCATTAAGTCTTTTAATTTGAGCAGTTTTTCTTCCATATGTTTTAGCACGGAGCCCTGCTGCGTGTCCTTTGTATAGTGGGGTTCCCCTTTTGCGCCTGCATAAGTAAACACCCTCGCAATACCGGTTGCTCCTATCGCATCGAGCCGATCTGCGTCTTGAACAATGGCCCCTTCTAACGTTATTGGTCTATTCTGCTTATGTCGATGACGAAAAGACATCGTTGTAATGATGTCCATGATATAACGAATATCTCGCGTATGAACTTCCCAAGAAAGGAGCTGAAGCTCAAGCTGCTTTGGTGAAAGCTTCCATTCACCCGGCAGCTTTTCATCTATGACATCATGAACAATCGCTGCCATTTCGATCACAAACAGAGAGCCGCCTTCCTGATTAGAAATCTGGCAGGCAAGCTGCCGCACACGATCAATATGAGCCGCATCGTGTCCAGTCGGTTCATATTTCAGCCGATCTGAAACAAAGGAGGCAGCTGCCTCCAATTGTTTTTTCTGCATGACGGTGAGCACCTTATTTGTCCAAAAGAGCGATGATGGAGCTTTCTAATTCTTTTGGTGATGTTTTCGGAGAGAACCGCTCAGTGACTTCTCCGTTTTGATCCACGATAAATTTTGTGAAATTCCATTTCACTGTTTTTGTGCCAAGTACACCTTTTGCATGACTTGTTAAATGTTTGAAGAGCGGGTGCGCGTTGTCACCATTGACATCTACTTTCGCAAACATAGGGAAGGTCACCCCATAATTCAAAGAACAGAATTCTTGAATGGCTTCTTCTCCTTCTGGTTCTTGGTTCATAAATTGGTTACATGGAAATCCTAAAATTTCAAGGCCCTTTTCATGATATTGATCATATAGCTCCTGCAGTTGTTTAAATTGAGGAGTCAGTCCACATTTGCTTGCTGTGTTGACAATAATGAGTACTTTTCCTTTGTAATCTGCCATTGATTTTTCTTGACCGTTAATGGTCTTGACCTGAATATCATAAATTGACATCTCTTAGCCTCCTAGGATTCACTTTTTCCTATCGTAACATGCTTCTTTTATAAAATCGCTTTTTATGCTTCCGGTTAAAAGAGTCCTGTCACACTGCCGTCTTCTAATAAATCCATCTCGAGCGCCGCTGGTTTTTTAGGTAATCCAGGCATTGTCAAAATGCTTCCAGTTAAAGCAACAATAAATCCTGCTCCTACAGATGGTTTTAACTCACGAATCGTAATGGTAAAGCCCTTAGGCCTCCCAATTAAAGCTGGATCATCTGAAAGTGAATATTGCGTTTTTGCCATACAAACCGGTAAATGCCCCCAGCCGTTTTCCTCGATGGCTGCCAGCTGTTTTCTTGCTTTTGAAGTGAGTGTGACCCCGTCTGCTCCGTAAACCACTTTGGCAACTTTAGATAATTTTTCTTCGATGGAATCATGCTCTTCATACAAATAGGAAAAGCTGTTCTTCTTCTTTTCAATAAGTGTTGCGAGTTCTTCGGCAAGTGCTGTCCCGCCTTCTCCTCCTTCTTCCCATACATTCACAGCTTGGACTGGGTGGCCATGTGCGTGGCACCAATCTTCTATCGCTTGAATCTCTTCTTTTGTATCAGTGATAAATCTGTTAACTGCGACAATGTACGGAAGACCGAAGGCTTGGACGGTTTCAATATGCTTTTCTAAATTATGTATACCTTTTAATACAGCTTGTGCATTCTCTTCTTTGAGTTCTGTTTTCTTCATTCCGCCATGCATCTTTAATGCTCTGACAGTCGCCACAATGACAACTGCACCAGGCTTGAAATCACCAGCTCTTGTTTTAATGTGCAGGAACTTTTCTGCTCCAAGATCTGCTCCAAATCCAGCTTCTGTTACGACATAATCGGCTAATTTCGCCGCCATTTTAGTTGCAATTAAACTATTACATCCATGCGCAATATTGGCAAAAGGACCGCCATGAACGAGGGCCGGAGTTCCTTCAATCGTTTGTACAAGATTCGGTTTGAGTGCGTCTTTTAAAAGTAACGTCAGAACACCTTCATATCCAAGTGCACCAACAGTGACTGGCTCCCCGTCTTGATTATAGGCAACAACAATAGAAGAAAGACGTTTTTTCAAGTCGGTTAAGTCTTCTGCTAAACAAAGGATGGCCATCATTTCGGAGGCAACCGTGATGTCAAACCCGTCTTCTCTAGGATACCCATTTACCTGTCCACCAAGTCCGACAACGACCTGTCTTAAAGCACGATCGTTTAAATCAAGCACTCGCTTCCATACAATGCGGCGCGCATCGATGCCAAGTTCATTTCCGTGATGGATATGGTTATCAATGAACGCAGATAAGGCATTATGTGCAGAAGTAATGGCATGAAAATCTCCTGTAAAATGAAGATTGATTTCTTCCATTGGTAGCACCTGTGAATATCCTCCACCTGCTGCACCGCCTTTTATACCCATTGTAGGACCTAATGAAGGCTCTCGCATTGCTATGATTGCTTTTTTCCCTATTTTTTCGAAGGCTTGACCGAGCCCGACTGTGACGGTAGACTTCCCTTCACCTGCTGGCGTTGGATTGATCGATGTGACAAGGATCACATGTCCTTCTTTTTGTTCTTTTAAACGGTCAAAAATAGTCAAAGATATTTTCGCTTTTGTGAAACCATAGCATTCTAATTCTTCGTCATGTATTTGCAGCTTTGCTGCGATGTCTTGAATAGGTCTCAGCTTTGCCTTTTGGGCGATGTCAATATCTGATAAATGCTTTGTGATCATAAATAAACGGCCTCCTTTTTTTCGAGAAACAGCTTTGTTTTTGCTCTGTTTTTCATTGTAACATAATTGAAACATTGAAATATCGCCAGAAAGTTCCTATAATGAAATGAAATTATCTTTGGTTCAGGGGGTGGCGAGTTGCCTATTAACATACCAGTTCATCTGCCGGCAAAACAAATACTAGAGAGCGAAAACATTTTCGTCATGGATGAGACAAGGGCATTCAAGCAAGATATCCGTCCTTTGAATATCGTGATCTTAAATTTAATGCCAAAAAAAATACAAACTGAAACGCAGCTGCTAAGAATGCTCGGAAATTCTCCTTTGCAAGTGTACTTTACGTTTTTGATTCCAAGTACGCATACACCGAAGAATACGTCGAGAGAGCATCTAGATGAATTTTATACGACCTTTGAATCGATTCGCCATAAGAAATTTGATGGAATGATC
Source organism: Bacillus sp. FSL K6-1145 (assembly GCF_038003425.1). NCBI lineage: Bacteria > Bacillati > Bacillota > Bacilli > Caryophanales > Bacillaceae > Bacillus > Bacillus sp. FSL K6-1145. Next base: position 1,981,946 of record NZ_JBBOPC010000001.1, read on the forward strand.
ATCACCGGCGCACCAATTGAGCATTTAGCTTTTGAAGAAGTATCCTATTGGAAAGAGCTGCAGGACATTTTGGACTGGAGTAAAACGAATGTGACGTCTACTCTTCACATTTGCTGGGGTGCACAGGCAGGCCTATATCACCATTATGGTATTGAGAAAATCAAGCTTGCTGAGAAAAAATTTGGTGTATTTGAGCATCTTGTGAAAGAGAAAAAAGAAAGATTAGTCAGAGGTTTCGATGAAGTATACTATGTCCCACATTCGAGGCATACAGATATTAATACAGAACAATTAAAAAACACGCCGAATTTGAAAGTATTGAGTGTCTCTGAAGAAGCGGGTGTTTGTTTAATTGTTTCAGATGATGATAAACAAGTATTTTTAACTGGACATCCTGAATATGATACGGACACATTGAAGCAGGAATATGAAAGAGATTTGTTGAAGGATGATACAGTCCAAAAACCTGTCCACTATTTTATAGAAGATGGTGACACATTAGTCCCAGTGAATCGATGGAAAGCCCATGCCACTTTACTGTTTATGAACTGGCTCAATTATTATGTTTATCAAGAAACACCATACGTTTGGGAATAAAATAGACTGTAGTCTGATGATAAATGGCCAAAATGTGTTAAAATACAAATGGCTCTGTCTTCCATTATCAATTTAGTCTTGTTGTTTTTTAAAATTAGTTTAATTCTTTCGTAACGAATGATATGCTCTGACTGTTTATATGTTATCTTTATGTATATGTAGACCTATGAGATTAATAGTTTTCGTACGAAGTTTTGTTGTTGTTGATTACATTTGAGGTGAATATTCTTGAATACCAATAAAAAAATATTAATCTTGACCGCAAATTATGGAAATGGACATATGCAGGTGGCTAAAACACTGTATGATGAGTGCAAATCTCAAGGCTTTGAGCATGTTGTAGTTTCTAATTTGTATCAAGAATCAAACCCCATTGTGTCGGAAGTGACTCAATATTTATACTTGAAGAGCTTTTCCATTGGGAAACAATTTTATCGCTTGTTTTATTACGGTGTAGATAAAATTTACAATAAACGCAAATTTAACATTTATTTAAAAATGGGAAATAAGCGTCTTGATGAACTTATTCAATTACACAATCCGGATATGATTATTATTACATTCCCGATGATTGTTGTTCCTGAATACCGGAACAAAACAGGAAAAGTCATCCCGACATTTAATGTCATGACAGATTTCTGTCTTCATAAGATTTGGGTACATGAAAACATCGACCGGTACTATGTTGCAACCGATTATGTGAAACAAAAATTAGTGGAAATCGGCACACATCCAAGCGATGTCAAAGTGACAGGCATTCCTATTAGACCACAATTTGAAGCAGACGTGCCAAAATCGAAGATTTATAAAAAATATGGATTATCATCAAACAAAAAAGTTCTTCTGATTATGGCCGGTGCTCATGGTGTACTGAAAAATGTCAAGGAATTATGTGAAGCATTGCTTCTAGACAGTGAAGTACAAATTGTTGTTGTATGCGGAAAGAACGCAGCGCTGAAACAATCACTAAGCGATCTTGAACAAGCACATCCAGATCAATTGAAGGCGCTTGGATATGTGGAACAAATTGATGAATTGTTCAGAGTAACAGATTGTATGATCACAAAACCAGGTGGCATTACTTTAACAGAAGCAACTGCAATCGGCGTCCCAGTCATTCTTTACAAGCCTGTCCCTGGACAAGAAAAGGAAAATGCTCATTTCTTTGAAGATTATGGGGCAGCCATCGTCATCAACAGACATGAAGACATTTTAGAATCTGTGACCAACTTGCTTCAAGATGAAGAAAAGTTAGAAACCATGAAACAAAACATGAAAAATCTTCACTTAAAGCATTCTTCTCAAACCATTTTGGAAGATATCGTTGAGCAATCAGATATCATCACGAATAACAAAACGTATGCTCGCGCATTATCATAAAAGGTGTCCGTCAATGACGGACACCTTTTTTCTTTATCCTTGATTTCCATTTGTTGTGTACACTTCTTCAAACGGCTGCACGACAACAAAGCCGCTTCCGCTAAATTTCATTTGAATAGACTCTCCGCTTCCTCTGCCAATAAAGGTTTTGAATGAAACATCTGTCACAAATTCAGTTTTTAAATCCCCTGACCATGCAACTGTCGCATTTGGATCTGTATAGACAGAGTCACCCGGCTGAACAATCAATGTGAGCGGCTCATAATGACTCGTAATCGCAGCAAGGCCTGGTCCTTCTAATTTGACATTAAATAATCCGCCTGCAAGCATCCCCGACACTTTTTTCATCAATTTGATATCCCAGCGGACTGAAGGTTCAAATGCGAGCAAATCATTCCCATTCACAAAAATGGATTCGCCTTCAGCCAAACGAAGAATTGAGATTTTTTTGCCTTGATCTGCTACATATAATTTCCCATCACCTGTTGCCTTCATGAGTGAAGTGCCTTCTCCTGACAGCATTTTTTTAAACATCTTTGAGACGCCATGTTCAAACACGCCCTCACGTTCAAACTTGATTTTGCCTCGGTACGAAACCATGGAACCTGTTTTTGCCCAAATGGTATCAGTCAAATTAATTTCTAAAAGTCTTGATGTTTCAAGTTCGAAGACCCCTTCTCCCTTATCTTCCTGCTGCGTATTCTGAACAAATTCTTCGAGTGTATAACGATTCATGATAGCACCTCTTTCTGTATTTTTTTTATATACGGACAAACTGTGCATAAAGTTTCAGAAAATGGGGACGGTTTAGCTATTATTGTTATTTGTCAAAAAAAATCAAACATTCTGCTCAAAATTTGGCTCTCCCGCTTGACGCTTTACTTTTGATGGTGTATAGTGGAACCATCATTTAACAACTGCAAAGTCGTTAGGTGATGAAAATTTTTTTTAGTATGCCAAAAGGTATGCTACAGTACTAGGAGGAAAAAGCAATATGCAAAACGGTAAAGTAAAATGGTTCAATAATGAAAAAGGTTTCGGCTTCATTGAAGTTGAAGGCGGAGACGATGTATTCGTTCACTTCACAGCTATCGAAGGTGACGGTTACAAGTCTTTAGAAGAAGGACAAGAAGTTTCTTTTGAAATCGTTGAAGGTAATCGTGGACCTCAAGCTGCAAACGTAACAAAAATCTAATCAACTAAATCAATGATGCAAAATAAAGAGAGGCTTATGCCTCTCTTATTTGATTTTCAGCTGAATTTCAATTGCTAAAATATTTTGCTTCAGTCGTTGTTCAATTTCAGAGATATCTTTTTCGAGAAAAGGTCTTCCCTTCTTTGCTACATCTACAAGTTGCTCTAGATCGCTGTACACCTCTTGAAATGTTCGATGTAATACCGTTTCGAACTCCTTATTATTCATACCGGCCTTCCCCTTTTCCTCTAATATCCGTCACTTAGTCAAAAAGTAACTCAACCAAAACTTTCTATAGTTATATCGGCTCATTTTTCGGAATATGTTCTTTTTTTACACATTCTATCCGTTTTTTTTCAAGAGCGAATGTTTGAGCAGGGAAAACCGGTCCGTTCGTTTATTTTTTGAGCAGCGTTTGGCCATATTCTTTTATTTTCTCTCCAACAGTGCATTGCTGTATACAAAAGGAATGGGCATATTTTTTGCCAAATTCTTTTCGAAAATGCTTCTTAATCAAACAATCTGAACAATACGTGTCTTGAAGATCGGTCAATTCTTGTACTGCTGTTTTTTTATCCACATTATTCAGCTCCGTCTGCTTCTAATTTCAATGTACTTTCGATTGGGACGTCTGCAAGAATCTGTCTTGCAAGCTGATCCGCTTCTGCATTTTGTTTCCGATCGATGGCTTCATAGGTTGGCGTCAGCTTCAGCTCTTTTAAAGCCGCTTCAATTCGGTCAAGCCATTTGTTATGTACATCATCATAACAAGGCCATTCTCCTTTTAACTGATTCATGACAACAAGTGAATCTCCTCTAATCGTGACAGAATTTCTGCTTGCCCCCAGGTTTTTTAAAGCTTTTACTGCCTCAAATAAAGCCGCATACTCTGCTTCATTATTGGTACTCCCTTGGAAAGGCTGATTTTTTCTCAATCGATAAGCGTCTTTTCCTAGCTTATAGTAGACGACAACACCAAGACCAGAGTCACCGGTTTCTTTGTGAAAACTTGCATCAAAATAGACTTGAAGCTGATCAGGTTCAAGCTTTAATTCTTCATTTAGCTTTTCAAGCTCTTTTATAGACCACATAGCCCCTTTTTCATCTTCAAATGACAGAAGTGACTGTGGTTCTTTTTTGTCAATATGTTTTGCTAACCTCAAGGCCTCTTTTAGCTCCAACCAATCTTCTTGGTAAAAAGCAATGGACCCAATTGATTTCACTTTCATTGTGTAGTGTGCTCTTAGTTTCATTGATCACATCGCCTTCCCGTGCTTTTAAGGTAAACATACGTTATGCTATAATCAAAAAGTTACATTTACAATGAGAAAGGAAGTTCATGTCACTTGTTTAATGAAGGTATTTGGATCTTATTTGCGATCATTAATTTTATCATTGTTCTTCTATTTTATAAAGGATTTGGCAAGATGGGCCTTTTTGTCTGGATTGGCTTTGCGACGGTTGCCGCAAATTTACAAGTTGTCAAAACCGTTGAATTATTCGGCCTAACGGCAACACTTGGAAATATTTTATATGGCAGTGTGTTCTTTGCAACGGACGTATTGAATGAAAAATATGGACAAAATGAAGCGAGAAAAGCTGTCTGGATTGGTTTTGCTACCCTTTTAACACTAACTGTTGTCATGCAGGAAGCTTTGCTTTTCCATCCCGCTCCATCTGATATCTCACAATCATCGCTGGAAACCATATTTGGCTTTATGCCAAGGGTTGCACTTGGCAGTCTCGCTGCTTATATCATCAGTCAAATGCTAGATGTTTATGTATATTCGTTTATTCGCCGCATATTTCCTTCCGATGGCGCGCTCTGGGTGCGCAATGCCGGAAGTACGATGATTAGCCAGCTTCTTGATACATTGATTTTCACGACCATTGCCTTTCTTGGCACGTATCCATTTCATGTATGGATAGAAATCTTCATCACGACATATGTCATTAAATTTATCGTCGCTGCGATTGCAACACCTTACGCGTATGCAGCGAAAAAAATGGTTCCGCTTGATGAAAGGGTGAAATGATGTGCCAGCAGAAATATACATTGACGGTGCGAGTGCAGGGAATCCGGGTCCCTCTGGCATCGGCATTTTCATCAAATATAATGGAAAGGCTGAGTCCTTCTCCATTCCTCTTGAACCCATGAGCAATCACGAAGCAGAATTTTCTGCTCTGATCGAGGGGATGAAAATATGCGCAGAAAAAGGATTGCGTACCGTTTCATTTCGAACAGATTCACAAGTAGTTGACCGCGCAGCCAATGCAGGATTTGCTAAAAATCCAGCCTTTCAGCACTTTATCAAAGAGATGATCGAGCTTCAAAGCCAGTTTGATTTATTTTTTATTAAATGGATTCCGAGTAAGGAAAACCAAATAGCAGATCAGCTCGCCAGAAAAGCGATTCACCTATCTAAAGGATGAATCGCTTTTTTTCGGTTATGCTAATGTGTGTGAGGTGATACTGATTGGATAAAGAAAATAAAGGTCGTGTCACAAATGGGACAACCCCACAAGGTGATGCGCAAACAAAAGATAAACAGCCACTATCTCAGCTGGAAAATAGAGCAAAGAAAAGCAATACAAAAAGATGAACCTTAGAGATCGGCTTTAGCTGATCTCTATTGTACTTAAACGATTCATCATCGGTTCGATTCCTTTGATTTGATGGTGCCTCAGCATAGCAGCAGCACGTTCTTGATTGATGTTCATTTTCGTCTCATCCATTGGACAGCTGAGCGGGACATCACATTTAATCTCTGCCAATAGACGAGAAAGCTTCAAATCTTCTAATCCTGCTTGCATTTTCTTTTGCTGCGTAGCCGTTAGTTCATGGACATTTTCTAACAAACCGTCAATCGTTTCATATGTTTGAATAAATTTTAAAGCAGTTTTTTCTCCGATTCCTTTGACACCTGGATAATTATCACTTGCATCACCCATGAGTGCTTTCATATCAATGAGTGCCTTTGGCGAGATTCCCATTTCCTCTTCAAATAAGGCTTTTGTATAATGCTTATAATTGCCAATTCCTTTTTGCATCAGGGCAACAGTCACTTGTTCATTCAAAATTTGCAGCAAATCTTTGTCACCAGTTAGGACAGTCACGCGTGCTTCTTTTTGGTAAAGCGTAGCAAGTGTACCAATACAATCGTCTGCTTCAAAGCCCTTTAAACCAATGTTCACAATTCCTAGTTCTTCTGTAGCTTCTTTTGCTAAATCGAATTGCGGAATGAGCTCGACAGGCGCCTCTCCTCGATTTGCTTTATAATCTTGAAATAATTCGTTTCGATAGGTTTGGCTTCCCATATCCCAGCAGCACACAATATGAGTTGGCTCAAATGTCTGTACAGCTGTTAATAAGTGCTTCAAATAGCCATTCACTCCATTTGTTGGTACACCGTGGTCATTTATCATAAAATTGCGATGGACAGCCGTCGCATAAAACGATCTGAACAAAAGCGCCATTCCATCTACAAGCAGTACGTGTTTATTCATTCTCTTAAACTCCCTTTTCAAAACAATACTCCCATTCTATCACAGAACACAAAACTGGACATGAAAAAGGCGCCTTCTTCTTTTACAAAAGAAGAGGCAGCCCGTTTACTTTTGACCGTATTGCATTTTTTTCGTTTCTGCTTCTGCATAGGACGGCATGTCTTTTTGTTTAGGGTCACGCTCATCCTGCTGCTTTGTCTGTTGCTTTTTTTTCATGATCATTCCCCTTTCTCGGTACATTCATTAAGATGACCAAAAAAGAGAAAGTTACTCTTTACTTCTGTTTCTGCTCGACATACTCTCTGACCATATCATTCGTCACAAGCTTACGAAGCGGAACAATACCGCCTCGTGCAAGCTCATTCATCTTCGACGTAATGGCGTTGATCTCGTCTGTTGTAAATGGCTCGTTTTGCTCACATTTGACAACAGCCATCTCTATTGCTTGTTCTCTTTTCTGTTCAAGCTCAAGAAAGGACTGAATATGAGCATGCTGCTTTTGTGAGTGTGCTGAAATCTCTTCGTGTACGCTCGTCATTTTCTATCAACTGCTTTCTTTTTTATTTAGTCTACCATGAATCAAATGGTTTTCAACTGGTTCTTCCATTCTTCTGTTTGTTCATAAACTTGTTCAATGACGGCCTGCTCTTTGGCATCTGTCGTTAGGCTCGTGATAAATGTTTGTTTTTGTTCACTTAGCTGCTCGAGCGCTTCTGTTTCGTATCTTTCCGTAAACGTCTTCACCATCATGTCGTACCTGCTCAGTAATTCTTCTTTTTCTTTATCAGCCCATTTCGTGGTTAACTGATGAAGAATGTCTCGAATCGCTTCAATAAACGCAGCCTTTCCACTCTGTTCAAAGAAAACTTTCGGTGATTTTTGTTTCTTTAAGAGCGGTTCGAATGGCGTTAGTTCAGCTTCGATTTCAATTTGTTTCAGCTCAGCATTTTTCTCTTCAGGCGGCGACAGTGAGAGAGAAAAGTAAGGGTCTTCTGCACATGCCGCCTGCAATCCTTTCTCCCACTCCTCTTGGAAGTATTGATGAATAAACGATTCCATTCGGATATCAAGCGCCTTTAACTCCTGTACAAATTCAAATTCATAATCCTTTAGTGCCTTCTCAAGTGCTTTTTTCAATTGCTGTCCGAAATTCCCTTGAGATATTCCAGGATAAAAGGCTGTCTTAAAGAGATCATTCGCAAATAATGAGAGGCGCTGCACAATATGATAGAGCTGTTCATGTAAGTCCTTTTTCACGCTTTCTGTCACTAGCTTAGATTGTTTTATCTGACTCATTTGATCAAGAATCGCTTCATAGGATGCGTCTATCTTTTTCTTTTCCGCTTGCTTCTCATCTTCTGACTGATGCAGCGTCGCATGCAGTTTGTCGACCGTTCTACATAACGTACGTGCTTCAAAATATAACAGCTCGATCGCATCTTTCGTTAATTCTTCCTCTATAAAATAGTCGAGCTGCTTTCTAAGCTTTGCGTATTGATTATAAGCTGTCTCTCCCTTTCCTTCGATCTCTTCCTTACTGGATACATGATGAAGGTTTGGGTTTCTTATCCCTTCTTTTGTGAGCTCATTTTTCACATAGTCAAAGACGGTGTCAAGCTCTGCTTGATCCTTTGCGAGATCAGCTGCATTGATAATAAAGAACATTTTATCCATGCTAAATGAATCTTTTACAAGCCCAAGCTTACGTAAAAATGACCGATCTGCCTTCGAAAAAGAGTGCTGGTAGTAAGTTAAATAAAGAAGCGCATCTGCGTCCTTCATATATTGAAAGGCGATCTCTGTATGACGCTTATTCATACTGCTAGCGCCTGGCGTATCAACAATAGTCAGCCCTTTATCTGTTAGAGGTGTACTCAAATAAACCGTTACTTCCTTCACCACACAAGAAACAGCTTCTTCCGCCACATATGGTCTCAGTTCTTGAAGGGTGACATGAAGCGGCATTTGCTTAGTAATGTGATCAAGGAAATGGGTATGTGCTTGTAAAAAATGTTCAACAATGACGCGGTGATCTTGTTCAAGCTGTCTTTTTTTAAGCGTTCGTTTGAGCTTGGATGTAAACGCCTCCCCTTTTTCTTCTGAGATCGGAAATCCAAGGATCTGATTGAGCTCCTCTAATATATCCTGTTCTGTTTTGAACACCACTTTGACACTTTCATGCGGGTGATCTTCCGTCGGCCGCGTTAGCTTGTTAATGGTTGCCGTTGTTGGTGTGGGAGAGGATGGCAGCACCTTTCTCCCGACGAGTGCATTTGCAAAGGAAGATTTCCCCGAACTAAAAGCCCCAAATAAAGCGAGTGTGAATTCTTTCGCTTGCAGCCGTTTTGTTCGTTTTTCAAAGGACTTTCTTTGAGATTGGAGCGCATCTAATGGCAATAAAATCTGAGAAAGCTGCTCAAACTGGTCAATCGACTGTGCCGTCGTGACATGCTGTGACTGACGCATTTGAGGCTGCTCTATCTGCTTGTTCGGTTTTTCTTGGTCGCTCTCTTCAGGATGAATGGTCGCTTGCTCCTGCTTTAGCAGATCATGCTGCATTTGTCTCTTTTTCGCATAAAACCAATCTTCTTCGATCTGTTCATCCGTTCCATTTTGCCAAATATCCCATACATGCTGAATATCTCGCTTCATTTGTTCATTTTTTCTGGTGCATTGCTCGAGTGTTTGGAGCTCTTTTGCAGACTGAACCCATTTTTCTTGCTGCTCTGCTTGATCTTCCATAAGCTTGGCTTTCAGCGACTCCACCATTTGTTCAATCAGTGGCATCGCTTGCTGCTTAGCCTGTCTTCTCAAGGCTTCGCCAGCATCTTTTGCATATTGCAGTACGTATTCATTGGAGAACATTGCTCCATGATGAATCACACTTTCAAGAAGTGATTCTTGTACAGGTGTTTCAAACGCCATCACTTGATTTAATAACTCTTCACCAAGCTGATGTTTCTTGACTTCTTTTTTTAGTAGCTCAGCAATATGCCAGTCCACTTCTGCCTTCATTCTCGCTTTGACATCTGTTAAGAAGTCAGTTGCCCGTTTTTCTTTTTCCTGCTCAGTTTTATTTTTAGCAAAAAGCAGTCCCACTTTAAAGCCAGGTGCTTTTGATTCAATATAGTCGCTTGCGAGTTCTCTCATTTTAAATGGAGTTAGGTTGGCATTTTTCAAAATGCTCTCGACTTCAGTAGATACTTCTTCTTCTAACTGCTTGGCTCCATTTTCAATGAAGTGATTTTTCGCTTCCAAATCCTTTACTTCTTTTCTTTTTTCTTGGAGCTGTGACTCAAGCTCCTCACCTTGCAGCTCTTCTTTTATCGAGTCAATGTGTTCTTTTAAGACATGCTCAATTTTCTGCTCCGTATAAGCCCGAAGTGAGGCTTTCGGCAACGTCTGTAATTCTTGCAGTTTTTTGATTAAACGAATCATTTCATTTCTTGGATGCGTCTCATCGGTTACAGATGTAAAGTATAGATGATCTTCTTCAATGCCTTCTTTAAGGAGCATGTCAACCACTTGATTTTTGTAGTCTTCAAATGCTGTCTCATGCTCATCATGCCGGTCCACTTGATTCACGATGAAATAGAGATTTGGCACTTTTTCTTTGATGGAGCGAATGAAACGAATGTTTTCTTCAGAATGAACATGGTTGTAGTGAACGACATAAAAAAGAGCATCTGCTTGATGAAGAATAGACGCAGCAGACATAAAGTGGGCATGATCCGTTGAATCAATTCCTGGCGTATCAATCAGTGCCACTTTTTCTTCAAGGCCTCTATAGTCACCGCTAATTTCCACCATCTCAATCTGTTCTCCATCCTTACAGAAACGCTGTACTGCTTCTTTATCATAGGAGCCGCTCATTTTTGCAAAACGGCCATCAGAGGTGTGAAGCTGCACTTCACTTTCCCCTTTCCTCACGACGACCAAATTTGCACTTGTTGGGATTGGACTCGTTGGCAAAATGTGATCATGAAGCAGATGATTCACAAGTGATGACTTTCCAGCAGAATAGTGGCCGGTAAATGCGATATATACTTCTTCTTCTGCTTCCTTTTTGATAATCGATGCAAGTTTGGCAGCGCGCTCATGATCATCCCTTTTGAGAAAGCTTTGATATAAAGCTCCTGTAGTTTGAACGAGCGAATCTCGAATAGACAAGTCTTTCATGACGATAAACCCCTTTGTTTTTAGAAAAGTCAGTTATGTATGTGATACCATTTTACACAAAATAAAGAGATTTTTCTTCTGATCTGAGGAAATAAAAAAAATCTGCTACCCGATCAGTCGCAGTTGACTGGAATCAGGAAGCAGATTTTTTGGAGACACCTTTTAATACGAAGCCAATTAATAGGCTGTACACACACACCGTACCGAGTAAGAAAATCATTGTCATGTGATCACCGTCCATCCTTCATGATTGAGAATGCTTATCATTAATGAAAGTGTAGCACAATTGATAATGATTTTCAATATTAATTTAGCAAATACTGATTTAATGCTTTCTCCTCTGTTTGAATTCGTACAGCCATCATCCATGCATTTAAACATGTAAACAAAATGGCAGTGACATACGCATCAAACAATAGCGGGATCAGTAAAAGCTCAATCGCCACGACTACATAGTTAGGATGTTTCAACCAGCGATACGGCCCTTTTTTTACAATCATCGCGTTTGGTACGACTAAAATTTTCGTATTCCAGTACGTCCCAAGGGAACATAATGCCCAGTATCGAATGACCTGTGTAGCCATGAGAAAAAGGAGCAGCACAAGAAAATAACGGGACGGCCCCTTATGTAAAAGCCCTATCTCAACTATAAGTGAGAGAAAAAAAGCCGTATGCATAGCGACCATATAGGGATAATGACTAGCACCAAATTCAATGGCACCTAGTGCTCTTACTTTCTTTTCATTTCTTTTGGCCACAAGCATTTCAATGAGCCGCTGACAAACGAAGAAACCGATGACAAGCCAAATGATCATGACAAGACCTCCTCCCACTTCATAAGCAGCAGCTCTGAGGAAAAGCCCGGACCAAGCGCCCCGCAAAGTCCCATCTCCCCCGCTTCAGCTGATTGATGTTCCAGGAAATGCTTGATGACATACAAAACTGTGGCAGAGGACATATTTCCGTGTTGTTTGAGTACTTCTTTTGAAGAAAACAGCTGATCCTCTCGTAAAGATAGACTTTCAACATAGGCATCAATCACTTTTTTTCCTCCAGGATGGGCTAGAAATACGGATAAGTCATTAGTTGAATATCCTTGCTCCTCTAAAAATTGATCCACCTGCTCTTTTAACCAGCCGGAAATCAAACTCGGAATGTCACGGGAGAAAATAACCCGAAAGCCGTCACTTGTAAATTCCCAGCCCATCACATCCTCAGAATCCTTCATCGTGACAGATTGCGTGCTTAGTACTTTAGGGACCGTTTTTAAATGGGCATATTCAAGCGCAGCTTTTTCCCCAGCTAAAAGAACCGCTGCCGTCCCGTCTCCAAACAAGGAGGTGCCGATTAAATTGCTTTTTGATTGATCTTGCGGCTGAAAGGTTAAACTGCACAGCTCACAGGCAACGACAAGTACCTTTGCTTCTGGAAATGCCCTTATGTATTCATAAGCTCGCGACAGCCCTGCCGCACCGCCCCCACACCCTAGGCCCCAGATCGGTACTCGTTTCGTATAAGGAGAAAAAGGAAGGACGTTCATGAGCTTTGCGTCAAGACTTGGGGTCGATAAGCCGGTACTTGAAATAAAAAACAATGCATCGATCTCTTCAACCGGGACTGTTTTTTTTAGAAACGCCTTCTCTTGAAGACAATGTATGATCGCTTCCTTTGCATGAGCCAGTGCCTTTTCCAAATAGATATTGTTTTTCTCTTCAAAAGAGTGGTGCGTCTGATACCATTCAATGGGCTGCACAAACTGCCTGCTCTGAATTTCTCCATTTTGAAAAGCTCTCAGCAGCCGGTCAATATCTTTAAACGATCGTTTAAATTGAGACCTAGCAAAATCAGCAGCTGTTTTCTGATCCACGTGATGCTTCGGGTGACTCGTTCCAACTGAAAGAATGTACGCCATCGGCTTCACCTCTTTTTTCGGTTAATATCCCCTATCGAAAAAAGGATATACATGCCGAACCGTCACAATTCAGTCAAAACATTTTCCTCCGTCTAACTTTTTGTCTTGACGACAATTGATAAATATTGGATAATATAGGTGAAAACATGATGTAGTTTTCCTCCTTCACAGGTTCGTTCCAAGCCAAGCGAACCTGCTTTTTTTATGCAAAAAAACACCTCTAAAAGAGAAGTGCAGACCGTAGACAACCCCCACCTTTACTTCAAGTAAAAGTGGGGTTTTCACATAATTATAAAGGGGTACGCTGGACATTCAGCATCTACCGTGTCTACATTTCGTTTTCCGATTTTCTCTGTCACCTGTTATACGAGTGAATTTAACATACGAGTATCATGAACATTGCCACCTCTGACCAGTAATCCAAAAATAAATCCTTTTGAATCACAAGCTGTATGAAAGGAATAAGCAAATGACTTTTCACGTTCACCTTTTACATAGTAGCCAATCTCTGATTCAGTTGTACTGACTTTGATTTCTTTTGTTTCTTCTTTATTTTGTAGGGGTAAGAGCTTTTCTCTATGTATTTCGCGATTGATCGCCTCTATCTCCAATATCCACATGAGCATCCTTTTTTTCAATGAAATCGTCATTATACAACACTTTCATACGGAATCTCCCTTTCGCTTTGCATTAATGGTTAAATCTGATGCTATCTTAGCGTATAAATATCAACGTTTCGATCATTATTCAGAATGATTTCATTTAAACATGAATGGATCACCTTTTTTTCTGATCAATACAAAGCAATAACCATGAAATGCTAATTTATTTGATAATTATATATAAAAAGGTGTTTTTTTCCTGTATACTTAATCAATATGAACACCATGAAAAACAGTGAAAAAAGATAGAATCTACTACATGATTCGGCACAAAATTTAATTGACTGGAGTGATTGTAATGAAAAAGGTGTCCAAAAAACAGACACCCTACAACACGATACTTCTCTCGAAGATAATTGGTTTAGTGCTTCTTACACTGTTTCTCTTTTTTATCTGGGATATGTCTAAACCCCATTTGCAGGCGACAAATGGGCAAGCAAAAATTGTTGCCAGCAGTGACTTCCGAGACACAAGCATCAGTCTGAAAGCAAAAGATCATTCTACAAGAACATTGGATACACATTTTAAGACCAATCCAAACCAACAGACAACGAATAAAACGGTCTTTTTAACATTTGATGATGGTCCTACTGCTACATCAAATCAACTGTTAAATGTATTAAAAGCACATCACGTGAAGGCGACATTCTTCATGCTTGGACCGCAAATCCAAGCACACCAAGCAGCTGTGAAAAGACTTTATCAAGAAGGACATCAATTAGGGCTTCATGGCATGACGCATGATATAAACCGCTTTTATCAGAACAGTGAGTCTCCCTCAAATGAAATGAGAGAAGCTCAGCGCATTCTTGCTTCTGTTACAGGCGTTTACACCCGTCTTGTGAGAACACCCTATGGCAGTGTTCCAAATTTAACATATCATCAAAAAGTACGTTTAAACCAAAATGGCTTTATTTACTGGGATTGGACGATTGATAGCCTTGACTGGAGATATAAAAACTCACAATATGTTCCAGAGGTATTGAATCAACTGCAATTGTTTGAGAAAACTAAACCATGGGAACCAAAAGTTATTTTAATGCATGATCAACCCTCTACCACAAACTATTTAGATAGCCTGATTACACAGCTAAAAGCAAGGGGCTATACATTTGCAGTCATTAACGAAACAATGCAGCCGGTACAACATTAATAGCGCTAATCACAACAAGCCCGTATCCAAAAGATGCGGGCTTTCAGTGTTTACACAACAGATTTCTTAGGCTCTTCCATCAGGTCCTGCCCGGTTTCTTTTTTAAAAGGAATCATGTGATAAATAATATGAAGCAAAATAGCGGTAAAGCTACCGGCCACGATGCCATTACTTGTTAATAATTTGATTGATTCTGGCAGATGCTCAAACATTTGCGGCACGACGGTGACACCTAAGCCAATCCCCACTGAGCAAGCAACAATCAGTAGGTTTTCCTGTTTGGCAAAATCCACACGCGAGAGCATTTTAATACCGTAGGCAATGACCATCCCAAACATGGCAACCATTGCGCCGCCAAGAACTGACTTTGGAATAATCGTCGTAAAAGCAGCAATTTTAGGAAAAAGTCCAAATAACATGAGCAATGCGCCTGTCACAACGATGACTTGATTTTTCTTGACCCCTGTCAACTGGATCAACCCAACGTTTTGCGAGTAGGCTGTGTAAGGAAAAGCATTAAAGATACCACCTAATAACACAGCAATCCCTTCTGCGCGATAGCCTTTCGCTAAGTCCTTCTCTTTTAATGAGCGGTTTGTTAAATCACCTAATGCGAAATAAACACCTGTTGATTCGACTAGTGACACAATGGCAACTAACGTCATCGTCATAATGGGTGCAAATTCAAAGGTAGGCATGCCAAAATAAAATGGTTCAATCATACGGAAAACTTGTGCGTTCGCCACCTCAGCTGTTTCCACTTTCCCCATAAATGCAGCAACGGCTGTCCCAAGGAGAATACCGATTAAAATGGCGATCGCCTTCATAAAGCCTTTTGTGAATCGATAGAGAAGCACAATGATAAACAGCACAAGGAAGGCGAGGCCTAGATTTTCAAAAGAACCATAATCAGCACTTCCTTCTCCCCCTGCCATATTGTTCATCGCTACTGGAATAAGGGTAATGCCAATAATGGTGACGACAGACCCTGTCACGACAGGCGGGAAAAATTTCACAAGCTTCCCAAAGAAAAAGGAAAGCAGAATGATGATACACCCCGAAGCGATAATACTTCCATAGATAGACGAAATCCCGTATTTAGAGCCAATCGCAATCATAGGAGAAACCGCAGTAAATGTACAGCCTAATACAACAGGCAAACCGATACCAAAGAAACGGTTTTTCCAAACTTGAAGGAGCGTGGCAGCCCCGCACATGAAAATATCTGCTGAGATTAAGTAAGTCAGTTGTGCAGGTGTGAGGCC
This sequence comes from Bacillus sp. FSL K6-1145, assembly GCF_038003425.1. NCBI lineage: Bacteria > Bacillati > Bacillota > Bacilli > Caryophanales > Bacillaceae > Bacillus > Bacillus sp. FSL K6-1145. Next base: position 1,997,796 of record NZ_JBBOPC010000001.1, read on the forward strand.
GAGTGCATCTCCCACAATGAGCGGCACAAGAACGGCCCCTGCATACATCGCCAGCACATGCTGAATCCCTAGCGAGAGCGTTTTGGCTTTTTTAGCTGCACTCATGATTGTACCTCTCGTACAAACGTGACTTTCCCTTCCTCAAGTGATTCAATCCGTGCAAGGGATTCGACGCGGTAGCCCATTTGAACAAGTGCATCTCTTCCCGGCTGGAATGACTTTTCAATGACAATCCCAAATCCGGCTACTTTTGCCTTCGCCTGCTTTGCGATTGCGGCAAGTCCTTTAGCGGCTTCACCGTTCGCCAAAAAGTCATCAATGATTAATACACAATCCTTTTCACCGAGATGCGTATTTGAGACAGCGATCGTGCTTTCTACTTTTTTTGTAAAAGAATACACACTCGCTGTTAATAGGTTTTCTGTTAGTGTTAATGATTGACGTTTTCGAGCAAAAACAACGGGTACTTGAAGAGCTAGTCCTGCCATCACAGCAGGTGCAATGCCCGAAGATTCGATTGTGATAATTTTTGTAATGCCATCATGCTTGAATAATCTAGCAAACTCTTGCCCGATCTCATGCATTAACACAGGATCAATTTGATGATTTAAAAAGGCATCTACCTTTAACACTTGATTTGACAGAACGATTCCTTCGTTCTCAATTTTTTGACGTAACAATTCCATCATTCTTCCTCCCAGCATATTGGCAAACATTTTCATTTTTTTGCATAAAAAAAGCATTGCTGTCCATGAGGAGCAAGCAATGCGAAAACGATCCACGGATCTTCAGCTCAAACAAGAGCTGTTTCATTTGCTCACTCATAGTCGGACGGTATCGGTGTCCGGTAGAAACTTGCGTGCCATCATCACGCGATTATATGAGTGTTATAGTGTTCAAATTATAACAAGATTTCAGACGCTTGGAAAGCACTTTTCTAGAAAAATACCGAACTTAAATAATAGATCAGGTCAAAACGTTCGTTTTTAGAATATTCAAGCATCAAAAAAGCACCCTTCTAAGCAAAGGGTGCCTTTTATTTAAGATAAATACAGTTTCGTATATTTATCCGTTAAATAATCGATTAAATATTGTACATTTAATTCCTCACCAGTCGCATCTTGAATGATTTCAGAAGGCTTTTTGCGTTTTCCATGCTGGTGAACATGTGTTGTGAGCCATTCTTTTATCGGTGCAAAAGACCCATTTTGAATCAGCTCATCAAAATTCGGTAAATCTTTGATCATTTGGTGCTTTAGTTGCGCCGCATACATATAACCAAGGGCATATGAAGGGAAATATCCAAAGCTTCCATCAGACCAGTGAACATCCTGCAAGATGCCGAGTGCATCATTAGGAGGCGTAATGCCAAGATATGCTTTATATTTTTCATTCCACAGTGCAGGCAGGTCTTCGACTGCCACTTCTTCATTAAATATCGCTTTTTCAATTTCATAGCGGATGATAATGTGAAGCGGATATGTAAGCTCATCTGCTTCAATTCGAATATAAGTTGGCTTCGATTCATTCACTGCATGCACAAAGTCTTCTAAAGAGACATCTTTAAACTGCTCAGGAGACGCTTCTTGAAGCTTTTGATAATACGTTTTCCAGAAGTCTTCATGTCTGCCAATAAAGTTCTCAAAGAAAAGAGACTGTGATTCATGGATCCCCATTGATGTGCCATCACATAATAACGTTCCGCTCAGCGCCTCATCAATGTTTTGTTCATAGATGGCATGACCACACTCATGAATCGTGCCAAAGATCGCCATCCGAAAATCATGCTCATCATAACGGGTCGTCACACGAACGTCCCCTCTGCTCAATGTCACAGCAAACGGATGAACTGTTGTATCCAGACGTCCTGCGTCAAAGTCATACCCTAATTCTTTTAAGAAGAAAAGACTCAGTTCCTTTTGTTTGTCGATCGGAAAGCTTTTCGATAAAAATGAAGTATCCGGTTTATGAGGAGAGGCTTCGATTTTTTTCACGAGAGGAACAATGGCATCACGAAGTGCACCAAACTTTTGATCTAGCTGTTCAACCGTCATATCTGGTTCATAATTATTGAGCAGCACATCATATGGCGTTTGTTTCACGCCCCAATATTGAATAAAACGCTTGTTAAAATCAATGAGCTGTTTTAAGTATGGTGCAAAGAGTGAAAAGTCTGATTTCTCCCTTGCTTCTACCCAGACATGCTCTGCTTTTGATTGTAAAATCGAGTATTCTTTAAATTCTTCTTTCGGAATTTTGCTGTTTTCATCATACTCTTTTTGTGATAATTCGAGCGCCTTTTGTGTATCTTTTGACAGCTCATCTCGGTGTTTATTTAATGCGTGGAGAAGGTCTCTCATTTCATCAGAAGTCTTCATATTAAAAATATCACTTGATAATTGACCGATCGTTTCAGCTCTGAAATCGGCGCTTTTTTTAGGCGCCTGTGTTCTAGAGTCCCAATAAAGTAAATGGAGCGCCTCCGTATAGTGGGCGATTTTTCCTAGTAATTGATAAAACGCTTTCTCTTTTGCTTCAAGACTCATACGTTTGTTCCCCCAATCGATAAAATATGTATGTACGTTTCAAGGCTACTTCAAGGAATGTTCTTTTGTCAATCAAAAAGGAGGATACGCATATGGTATCCTCCTCTCTTTTCTCGTTCATATGTTATTTAAGATGTGATGATTGGCTTTACAGGCAGAACGGATTCAATTTTACTTTGAAGCTCTGTATCTTCCTTACGGTCAAAGTAAATATGAATGGTTCCTGCATCTTGGCTTGTCCGAATCAGTCTCCCAATTCCTTGTCGTAAGCGCAGCAGCATATACGGAAGATCGACTTCAGCACGAGCATCCTTTGCTTCATTCCGTTTCGCCTCAAATACCGGATCATGAGGCGGGTAAGGAAGTCCCCAGATGATCACATTTGTTAATGATTGACCTGGAATATCTAATCCTTCCCAAAGGTGAACAGAGCATAACACAGACGTCTCATCTGCTTGGAACTTTTGAACAATTGTACTGATTTCCTCGTCTCCCTCAAAGTACACGTCGAAAGGCAGTGATTCATTCGATGCCTCAAGCTGCTTTCTAAAGAAATGAAGTTCATCAAATGAAGGGAACAAAATGAGAGACCGTCCTCCATTATCTTTCAGCTGAGTGATCACTTGCTGTCCTTTTACTTCTTGCTCTTGAAGCTGCTGAATCCCGTGGAAATAAATCTTCATTTGTTCATCGTAATCATACGGCGAAGCGACACTCATTGATAAGTAATCTTTAATCCCAAGACTTTCAGCTAAATAATCAAAGGATTGATTTTCAGACAATGTAGCAGAAGAGAAAATGTATGGTCTTTTTTGCGAGAATACCTTTTCACCAAGCACCTCTGCGACAGTCTTTGGCATCACAACAAATGTCGTATCTAATTCCTGCTTTTCAAGCCAGCTAATCGCATTTTTTTGATAAAGCGACAGAGAATACGCCATTTGTTCAATGTACTCTTCCACAACAGACAATTCGTATTGATCGATTGTATACATCTCTGATTCAAATACGAGTGCTTCTCCGATTTTTTCAAGTAAATCACACAATTCACTTGCTGAACGCTTCACCTCATCCACACGTCCAATTTCAAGTCGATGTGAGCCCTTGATTTCTTTGGCATGTGTTTTTAAGAGATAAAAGAACTCATCGTTTGTAGCAAGTGCATCTTCAACGAGCTCGGCAAACTCTTCGCGTATATCGTTTTGTAGCAGGCGCTCTAAAAAGGTTTCGAGCATTGATTGCTTCACGCGGTATGTCAGTGCTTTTTGTGCAGCAAATTCAAGAAGATGGCCTTCATCAAATACAACGGAGCTATGTTCTGGAAGCAGCGGAAGCTGACCCTCACGTTTGCGTGATTCCTTCGTCCACACATGCTCCATATAAAAATCATGAGAACAGATGATGAGGTCTGTTGCTTTCCGGTAATGATCTCTTGATAAATTCAGACCACAGCGATGACGCATATCGCACGTCAAGCAGTCCTGAAACGAGTCATAGCCAATGCGTGACCATTCATCATTGGATAGCTCCGGGTACTCTTTTCGATCACCATACGGATAAAAGTTTTGCATGCCATGTGATTCATGAACAAATGAAGGAAGCGATTCATAAATATCAAGCCACTTCTCATCATCTTCACGCTGCATGGTTTTCTCTAATTTCTTTAAGCATAAATATTGATCATGCGATTTACTTAATCTCGCATCTATTTGAATATCAAGGTGATTGGCAATTTTATAGATATCACCCTCTTGTTTCACTAGCTGTTCAATTAACGTTTCGTCTGCACATGCAATAATCGCAGGTTTCCCTGTATACCTTGCATATGTGACCGCAAATAATAGATAAACGATGGTTTTGCCTGTGCCTACCCCAGCTTCGGCAAACATCACACTTTTTTCTTTAAAGGCTCTTTCTAGTTGAAAAGCCATGAATATTTGTTCATCTCGAAGATCAAAGCCCTTTTCTGGCAAAATGTCATAGAACACATCACCAATCCAGTTGCCCAGTTCTTCGTAAAAATTATGTTCTTTTGATAATGAAAAAGGCAAACGAGATGCTGTCACCTGCTTCAACCCCCAACTTTTGAATCATTCAGACATTCTATAGTAACATTTATGCTGGGGAATGACAATCTTTTTTTATGACCGCAAACGATGTTGATAAGTTTCCTTCATTAAAAATGCGTGCTCAGAACGCTCTATGTAAGCCTGAGCAAGCGCTAAATCTTCGATGGCTGCAGTCAGCTGAGCAGATTGTCCACCTTCTTGCCCTTCAATTTGTTGAGCAGTCGAAGCGAGTGCTTTTTGGATTAACTGAAATTGATCATATTGTATCATGGAGACACCTCTTTTTTTAAAATCAAGTTCAGTTTATTCCGTCCCGTGAAGGTTTATACCTTTCTGGGATAAAAAAAGCCACACCTTCTGTAGGTGTGACATTTTTTTATGATTCAGTTGTCTGTTTTCTAGGCGGGCGTTTTCCCCAATATTGGTAATAGTCTGTTTTAATAAAACCATTAAACAGTTTTCTCTTTTTCGTTGCTTTTCTACCAAAGCACTCTTCGAACTTTTCATGTGACGTTAAGATGTAAATGGACCATGTGTCTAGGATTTTAAATGCTTCGCCCATTCCTTGATACATTTTTTCAACCGCTGGTTTATCACTGAGTCGTTCTCCGTAAGGCGGATTTCCGACAATCACACCGTAATCTTCTTTTGTTTGAAAGTCTTTCACTTGCATTTGTTTAAACTCAATCAATTCACTTAGTCCCGCTTCTTCTGCATTCATTTTTGCAATGTCTATCATCCGGTGGTCGATATCACTTGCAATAATGTGGAGCGGCTGATCATAGTTTGCTTTTTCTTCCACTTCGTGACGCGCTTTGTTCCATACATCTTCACCAATCCATTCCCATGACTCGGAGGCAAATTCCCGGTTAAATCCTGGGGCAATGTTTTGCCCAATCATGGCCGCTTCAATGGCGATTGTTCCTGATCCGCAGAAAGGATCAACAAACGGACGGTCAGGTGTCCAGTTCGTTAATAGCACGAGTGCAGCCGCAAGGGTTTCTTTAATAGGTGCTCCGCCTTGATCCATGCGGTACCCCCGTTTATGAAGACCTACACCAGATGTATCAAGCGTGAGCACAGCTTTATCTTTTAAAAGGGCAACCTCAATTTTATACTCAGGCCCTGTTTCTTCAAGCCATTCAGACTGTATGTTGTAAGAGGATATGAGCTTTTGCGCAATTGCCTTTTTGACGATACGCTGGCAATCCGGCACACTGGCAAGCTGTGATTTCACAGATTTACCGATGACTGGGAACGTGCTGTTTTTCGGTAAAAAAGAGGCCCAGTCAATCGCCTTTGTGCGTTCAAACAGCTCATCGAAGGTTTTTGCCGAAAATTCAGCAACTTGTACCTTTATGCGGTCTGCTGTACGCAGCCAAAGGTTCGCACGGCAAATCGCAAGAGCGTCTCCTTCGAAAATCACTTTTCCGTTGTCTACTGTGCAGTCATAGCCAAGGTCTCTTACTTCTTTTGCAACAATCGCTTCAATTCCCATTGGAGCCGTTGCGATAAGTGTATAGGTTTTCATTGATTTATCACCTGTTTTCTCGTCCTTTTATGTATTCCAAGATAAAAGCTCTCCATATGTTGAAATAGGAGAGCTTTGTTTTCATCATGTTTATCATAACGGATATAACGTTCTGTAAGCCATGTTTTGTTCCATTGTACTGCAAACGGCAAATGCCTCGTACTCAGGTGGTAATCATCTATCTACAGAATTCTCTGTCCTTCTCTCCGTTTGGTTCCTTTGAGAAAGTTCCCCTACCAAGTTTGGGTTTCTCGCTCGAGGGGTTTACCGCGTTCCACTCTCACCATTTCTAGTGAGACTTCGTCACTGTGGCACTTTCAAGGATACTTTGCCATATCCTAAAAGGACGTAGGCATTTTTCCTGCCGTCAGCCTTTCCCAGGCTGCCCTGGCTTATTTTTTCGCCAGGCACGAACACTACGGGCATCTCAGCACCGTGCGAGCATGGACTTTCCTCTGCAATGTCTAAAAGCATTGCAGCGATTACCCGAACGTTAATCAACAAGCGTTATTATAAACGACAATGACATCAGGCACAAGCTTTTTTCAGCAAGGCTCAATCATAAAGTTTGCTGCCGAAAACGTGTTTCTCAAGGTTAGATAGTCTTTTTAAAATATCAGAGTTTGTTGTATTAGACTGTGCAGGCTGTCTTTTCCCTTGCTCAACGGCTTCCTCAAGCTGTTTAGACAAATGGAGGTTTTCTTGTTGAAGCTTTTCGATTTCTTGGTTGAAGGACTCATAGTCTTTAATGACCATATCTAAAAATTTATCGACTTCTTCTTGTTTGTATCCTCTGACACCTGTTTTAAATTCTTTTTCTAAAATTTCTTTTGCAGAAAGCTTTACTTTATCAGCAAGCATCTTTTTCACCTCATATCGTGAATTCATAGTATATTTTTTCAGAAATACGTGACGTTGTCAAATTTTCTCTTGCTTTTAGTCAAAAAACGGATCTTCCGCCTCAACTTGCGCTCTCAAATCATCCATTGTGATGTACATAATGGGGTAATCGGTATAGTTTTCCGCTTCTTTGATCATGTACTTTGGCGAGCCATCATGCTCCGGATCATAAAGGGCGAGGAGTCCATCTGTTTTTTCAATAAAAAAACGGTTCTTTTGTTTAAATTGTGCCGGACTTTCATACGGTCTATGCGTGACACTTTCTACAAAATCGGCCTGTGCAAGAATTCCTTCATACAACTCTTTGTTTTGTTCATTCCAGCGCTCTTCCTGTTCATAAAATGGCGTAATGACGGCAAGTTTTAACGCTGGATACTCCTCTTGAAGCTCAAATACCACTTCAGCTGTCCAGATTTCTGCCCCTAGCTGGCCTGATATGAGAACCCACTCGAGGCCATCTTCAATTAAAGCTGTCAGCCTTTTTTGAAGCTCCGCTTTTATGTATTGAAGTGCAGGCTCGTCTTGTTTGAATATCCCAAGTTCAAATGGCTTGTACCCTGTGACAGCAATAATTTTCATTTTTTCACCTGCTTTTAAAAAAAGGGACTTATAAAAGTCCCAGTTCACTTTATCTGTTACAGCAAGGTCCACCGCAGTTAAAGTGTTGATGTGTTGCTGGGTCCACCTGAGAAAACGTATGCGGGAAGTAGTGAACATGTTTGAAATTTTGATGGTGTACATTTGTCACATGTTGCGGATGGATATGCGGCACAATTGTTGTTGAATCACTGTGTGTACAGCAATGATTCGTCGGATGAACAATTGGCTGTGTAACATTCGGTTGGCAATGATGATGATGGTACATGTAGCATTCCCCTCTCCTTAATTTTCTTACATTAACAATGTATGAATTAAGAGGTGTACATGTACTAATGCATTAACCTATTTTAAAAGTTTGCAAGGAAAACATCCTTATAGTTTGAAAACACAAATGCGACCAAAATGACAACAAGAAAAAACAAGTAGAAAAGACCTTTATACATGCTCTACGCTCCTCATTCAATATCTAACGTTATTTTACAGGATTCATGACTTTTCTACAATAAAAGTGCTAAACAATTTTTATTTTCGGCCGAGAGCCGAACGTTGTCATGTTTTGCGCTTTCCCGGGCAATAATTTCATTGTCCAGCTTTCCGAAGTAGACGAGTTATTCTTTTTTCGAGCTCAGCATATTTCGAGAGCTCAATACTTTTTTTAACTGGTATGTTCAAAATCAACCGTTCTGAGCTCTTTTAAATGCCTTGTTGCGCTTTCTTGATCCCTATGAGGCAGAGATCATGTAGCACAACTCAAAGAGGTTCTCCGTCAGCTATGACACGAAGCTCGTATTGTTGCTGTTGTACGCTGTACTGCCTCTATTATATGGCGAGAGTTTCATTGGACGAGCCGATATTATCGGGGAGAGAAAAACTGGAACACTCGTTGTTAAAAACATCTGGTCCGAGAACGGTATGAAGCAAATAAACAATTGCAACCAGCTGAACAGTTGTTTCCAAAAGTTTGAACAGGTGAGACAATTTTGGCAGAGTCTACGAACTGATATTCCATGTATGTGTATAAGGATAATTAAGTTGCGCCCCTTATCCTAAATTTCAAAGCTACACTTATCGTGTAATTTCCTCTTCTGTTTGCCTACTCGTTCTTTTTGCCATGTTCACAATAAAAAACCGTATTTAAGATCATTATGATCTTAAATACGGTTACAATCAAAGAACTTTATTATCCGAAAACAGGAGAACTCTTTCGGATATCATCCATTAAAGAGTTTGACTTCTTTCCTCTAATTTATTAGAGGTTACTGCCAACTGATCCGTACTCTTTGTAACTGTTTGTAGCGCATTACTCGATTGATCTGCTGAAACCACCGTCTGCTTCACACGCGCAGCAGCCTGCTCAGTTCCTATTGCAATTTCCTCATTTATTTTGCTAACATTTTCACTATCATTCATAAGAATTTCTCAGAAGTATCTTGAATATTGATCGTTACAATGTTTTTTTATTATTCGTCATTACACCATTTTTTATTTAATACCCATGGAAATATATTTTTCTTCTAAGTATTCGTCCAGCCCTTGATGTCCGCCTTCACGCCCCATTCCACTCTCTTTAATTCCTCCAAATGGAGCTTGAGCAACTGCAGGAACTGCATCGTTCATACCAATAATCCCGAATTCTAGAGCTTCAGAAACTCTGACGGATCGACTAAAATTTTCTGTATAGAAATACGCAGCTAAACCATATTCTGTCGAATTTGCATATCGAACGACTTCTTCTTCTGTCTCGAATGGAATAATTGGAGCAACTGGCCCAAATGTTTCCTCACTCGTAATAAGCATGTTTGAATTTACTTCACCCAAAATGGTAGGTTCATAAAACAACCCCTCAGACAATTCACCTTTAAGGCGTTGTCCGCCATAAAGAAGGCGAGCTCCTTTAGAAACAGCATCATTTACATGCTCTTCCACTTTCTCTAAACTTTCGGGACTTACCAAGGGTCCAACTTGTACACTTGGATCAATACTATTCCCAACTTTAAGAGCTTTCACTTTTTCTACAAAAAGTTCTGAAAACTTATCTATAACAGAGCTTTGGACATAGATTCGATTTGCACATACGCACGTTTGCCCTGTATTTCTAAATTTACTTTCAACCGCACCTGTAACAGCAGCTTCTAAATCAGCATCTTCAAAAACAATAAATGGTGCATGTCCACCAAGTTCCAATGACAACCGCTTCAATTGTGCAGCAGACTTGGTCACTAATAATTTCCCAACCTCAGTAGATCCTGTAAATGAAATCTTTCTAACTGTTGGGTTTTCAAAAATTTCATCAGAAATTGGGCCTGAAGCACCTGTTACGATGTTTACAACTCCTTTTGGCACTCCTGCCATTTCTACCAATTTTCCAAACGCAATCGCACTAATAGGAGATTGTCCAGCTGGTTTCACAACAGATGTACACCCAGCTGCCATCGCAGGACCTACTTTTCTAGTCATCATGGCTAAAGGGAAATTCCATGGAGTAATTGCTGCAACGACACCAATTGGCTGGCGGATAACCATTAACCTTTTGTTAACAGCAGAAGCAGGAATCGTTTCTCCATAAATCCTTCTTCCTTCTTCAGCAAACCATTGTAAATAACTAGCTGCAAAAGCTACTTCTCCTTTTGCCTCCGTAAAAGGTTTTCCCATTTCCAAACTGATGATTTCTGCTAATTGATCTTGATATTCATGCATAAGATCATACAACTTCAGTAAATAGTGAGCACGTTCGTTTGCCGTTAATTTGGACCAGGATTTAAAAGCATGATCTGCAGCTTCAATCGCCAGCTTTGTCTCTTGATGCCCCCCTTTTGGAGCTCGAGCAATAATTTGACCAGTTGATGGGTTTGTTATTGAAAATGTTTTTCCATCTAATGCAGTTGTCCATTCACCATTGACATACATTTTTAATTTCTCTAATTCAACTAAAGAATTGACTTTTAACAAAAAAATTCCCCCTTAAATAAATTATCTTCAAGCACTGATATAAAATCTAAATTTTAGGCGTCTAGTTTGTCATTACACTTGCAATCTTTTGTAGATTACATCTCATCTAACGCACCATAATATGCTTTTTCAATAATCAAGTGAATATCTTCAGCCTTTGTCAGTCTAGGGTTTCTTAATACATTACCACTTCTCATCGAATCGGTTACTAATTTTGGTAAATAATCAAGTGAAACACCCAAATCTTTTATATTAAGAGGGATATTCATCGACTGATTCATTTGGATAACAATTTCAATTGCTTTTTCTGCTGCCAATCGAGTAGATAATCCGCTAACATCTACTCCTAAAGCAATTGCGATATCTTTATACTGTTCTGCACACGCTGGTAAATTATATTTCATTACGAACGGCAATAATGCAGCATTTGCAATACCATGAGGAATATTAAAAACTCCACCAAACGTATGAGATATGGCATGGACATTTCCCAAAAGTGATTGAGAAAATGCCACCCCTGCTATCATTGAGCCAACAAGCATTTTCTCCCTGCTTTCTATATCTGTTCCAACAAAATAAGTCTTAGTTAAATTTTCACCAATCATTTTTATAGCCTGTATAGCAAATCCTTGACTAACAGGACTAGCAGATTTAGATGTATATGATTCTATCGCGTGTGTTAGCGCATCCATCCCTGTTGCTGCTGTAATCCCTTGTGGGAGATGCAACGTAAGAGCAGGGTCTAATATAGCTAAAATTGGAAATAACTTCGGACTAATCACTGCCAATTTAAATAATGTATCTTTATTCGTAACAACGGTCGAGGCAGTTACTTCGCTTCCTGTTCCTGCTGTAGTGGGAATGGCTATGATAGGTAGAGGCGGTATGGTGATTTTTCCTACCCCTTCATAATCAAAGATATGACCAGGGTTAGTAGCCATTGCGGCTATCCCCTTCGCTGTATCGATGCTACTACCACCACCGACAGCTAATACAGCCTCGCTTTTATGCTGTTTAAGACAGTTTGTTCCTTTATGAATCGTATCATCTGATGGATTTGGCTCTATCTCATCATATATTTCATATTCCAAATGAACAGCCTGAAGTGACTTCTCAATCCCTTCTAAAAGATTAGCTGAACGTATACCTTTATCTGTAACGATCAGTACTCTCTTAATCCCTAATTCACTAATCATTTCTCCTGTTTTATTTGAAATTCCGTTGCCACATTCTACTCGCGTGGGCATAAAATATGTGTATGGCATTAAAGACATTGTTAACAACTCCCCATAAGTAATCATTTTGAGTTTAGTAAAACTCATTCTTCAAATCTATTGAACTTAAATCAAACGAAAAGATTATTGATTTGTTGAGATATGTGAATTATCTTGTGAAACTTTTAATTGGCTTTTTCGCATTGCAAACAACAGAGCGCTAGCTACTAGCAAAGATCCACTTAAGAAGAACAATGCAACACTTACATTTCCTGTGGCATCTTGAATCATCCCAATACCATAAGGTCCAACGAATCCACTTAAATTTCCAATTGAATTAATAACAGCAATTCCTACAGCAGCAGCTGAAGTACTTAAAAATTGAGTTGCCAAAGACCAAAAAGGCCCATAGAAACTGTACATGCCTGATACAGCTATAACCATAAATGCAATTGAAAGAAACGGATTTGAGGTCATTCCAGATGCAAACAGTCCTAATGAGCCCACAATCAACGGAATAGCCGCATGAATACGTCTCTCTCCTGAACGGTCAGAACGACGAGACCAGATATTCATTACAATGGCTCCTGCGATATAAGGAATCATTGTAAGCAATCCAATTTGCACATTAGTTAGGACTTCCGAAAGAGATTTAATAATTTGAGGTAGCCAAAAGCCTACACCATATATACCAATGTTAAACATAAAGTAAATTATTGCTAGATACCATACTCGTGGATTAGTTAAGGTTTGTTTGTGTCCAACTAGTTTTTTGTCAGCATCTACCTTTGCTTTTTCTACTCTCTCCTTCTCCAATTCAGCTATTAACCATTGTTTCTCCTCGCTTGAAAGCCATTTCGCTTGGTCTGGTCTATTCGTTAAATAAAATAACGTCACAATCCCTAAAATAACAGCCGGTACACCTTCAAGAACGAACATCCAACGCCATCCATCAAGCCCCATCCATTGGATGTTATCCATAATCCATGTAGAAAGTGGAGCTCCAATAATGTACGAAATAGCAATAGCTGTCATAAACATAGCAATTGTTTTTGCTCTCTCTTTTGCTCTAAACCAATAAGTTAAATACAAAATAACTCCCGGAAAGAATCCCGCTTCTAATGCACCGAGTACAAAACGTAAGATATACAAATGTGTAGCATTTTGAACGAATCCAGTTAAAACAACTACAATCCCCCAAGTTATAAGAATTCGTGCAATCCATTTTTTTGCTCCGAATTTCTCTAACATGATATTACTCGGCACTTCACACAAAAAATAACTTATAAAGAAGATACCAGAAGCAATTCCAAACATCTGACTCGTTAGTCCTAATGCTTGATTCATTTCTAAAGCAGCATAACCTAAATTTGCCCTATCAAGGAACGCAACAATATAGAGAATAATTAAAAATGGTACGAGTCGTCTAGTGACTTTTCGAGTTGTTTGCTTTTCTAATGAAACTGCATTGTTCATACCCATTCCTCCTAATGTATAAAAGCGTGAAAGTATTGAAATGATGAACTTCAATATATATAAAGTGGAGTAAGCCACGAACTTTAAAATATTCAGATTTGTAAGTGCTTTCATTTCAGTTCAAAAACATTGAAAGCAATGGTTAAATTGTCGCAATTTGAAAATTTGTATTACAACTATTGCAAAACCTAGTAAGTTTGTTTATCATTTTATACATAAATGAACGTTTTGTAAATTTAAAATTTAAAATTCATCATACAAATTAAAATTTTATGGAGGATGGTATCGTGTCTCAAAAAGAAAAAGTTTCGCAGATAATTGCTCGTAAATTATTAACTATGATTGAAAATGGAGAGTTTCCTCCAGGTTCAAAGCTGCCAACCGAAATGGAACTAACTGAACAATTTGGAGTAAGCAGAGTTCCAATTCGAGAAGCATTAAGCATGCTTCGTGCTGCAGGTGTCATTTATTCACGTCAAGGTGGGGGAAGTTACGTAGAAGATTCTGCCAATTCAACATTACTTCAAAGAATTCATATCGAAACTGATGATATTGACAATATTAAATATCTCTTTGAAATGAGAAAAGTGCTAGAGCCTGAAGTTGCTTACTTAGCTGCCCTCCGTCGCACGCCAAAACAACTTGAAAACATGAAAAGAATATTAGACGAATGGGAGAAAAAATCAATCGAGAATACTACAACTGCTAGAAAGGAAGATATAGATTTTCATAACTCTATTACTTTAGCTACACAAAATCCTATTATGATTCAAACACAAAATAACCTAGCTTCCCTTTATGAAAAAACATTACAAATTACTCTTCGCCCAAATACAGAGTTAAAACTTAAAAGAGAAGCTGTCTACAAAGAACATCGAGATATTTTGCTTGCAATCGAAGCAGAAGAGCCTGAGTTAGCCAAAGTTCTGTCTATGATTCATTTGAAAAATGCAGAAGAGAAAATAAGCTTGTTTATAAAAGATTACACTTTATAGCAAAACGAGAGGATGAGGATTAAATGAAAGTAGTGACCGATTATCATATAGAGAACATCGAAGCAATCATAAAAACGGGGAGAATACTCATAGATGAAAGTGATCGTTTTAGTTATTCATTCGATGGTTCTTTTGGAACCTATTTACCCGATATCGTCATTCAGACTAAAAGCGTAGACGAATTAGCCTCCCTTGTGAAGTTTGCTAATTGCGAAAAAATACCTGTTTGCCCACGAGGTCAGGCAACGAGCCTAAGTGGAGGTCCTCTTCCTGTTAAAGGAGGGATTGTCATAGATTTATCTATTATGAACGATTTGCTTGAAATTCATGAAGAAGATCTTATTGCAATTGTTTCTCCAGGTGTATTGACATCAGACATTCATAAAGCTGCCGAACAAAAAGGACTCATGTATCCACCGGATCCAAGCAGTTCTCACGTTTCTACGATTGCTGGTAATTTAGCAGAAAACTCAGGTGGCCCAAGAGGACTGAAGTATGGCGTGACAAAAGATTATGTCATTGGTCTTGAAATCATTACCCCGGAAGGAGAAATCATCAAAACCGGCGGTAAAACAGTAAAGAATGTTACCGGTTACGATTTAACGAAACTCATTGTGGGTTCAGAAGGAACACTTGGTATTATAACAAAAGCAATATTGAGACTCATTCCTAAACCACAGGCCAGTGGGACCATCATGGCCATTTTTGATAACCTTGTTGATGCTGGAAGTGCCATTTCCAAAATTCTTTCTTCCGGTATTTTGCCATCTAAAATGGAGCTAATGGATCAGTCTTCTATTGTAGCAGTCGAGAATTTTGAACCCCTTGGTTTACCCACTGACGCAGCAGCACTTATATTAATTGAACTTGACGGCCACCCCCTCTCTCTGAAAGAAGAAATGGAACAAGCGGCTTTATTATGCCGTACTGTAGGGGCGAGAGAAGTAACAATTCCAAAGAATAAAGCCGAGGAAACAGAGCTTTGGAAAGCTCGTAAGCTTGTATCACCAGCCATCGCGCGGATTAAGCCAACTAAAATCTCTGAGGATGCTACCGTCCCTCGAAGTAAAATACCTGAAATGTGTGAAAGATTACTGAACATACGTGATAAATACGGTATTCACCTTGTTGTGTTTGGTCATGCTGGTGATGGTAATCTTCATCCGAATATTATTTGTGATAAAACAGATCAGGAAGAAATGATTCGTGTTGAACAAGCTGTTGCAGAAATTTTTACGGCTGCTGTTGAGCTTGGTGGGACACTTTCAGGTGAGCATGGGATTGGAACGATGAAAGCACCGTTTATGGAAATGGAACTCGGTGCAGTTGGACTTGATATGATGAAACGTATAAAAAAAGCATGGGACCCGAACAATATTATGAATCCTGGTAAGATATTCCCTGAGCCAGGACAAAAATTGGAGTTGAGATAACATGACGGTACCACTTAATGAATTAAGAGAAGAACTTCAGTATGACAAAACAAAAAATTGTGTTCAGTGTGGCTATTGTTTACCTGTATGCCCAACATATGTAACTTTCGGTACAGAAACTCACTCACCTCGTGGTCGGATTAATCTAGTAAAGATGGTTGGTGAAGGAAAGATTACAGATTTATCCGTTCTTGAAGAACCACTCAATTTGTGTTTGGGCTGCCGGGCGTGTGAGACAGCTTGTCCCACAGGTGTAGAATATGGTTCGATCCTAGAAGCGGCACGTGCAGCAATTGTAAAACGTAAAAAATTTTCCTTACCAGTACGTCTATTACGAAAAGTGATGCTGAAAAAAGTCATTCCGAACAAAAAGATGATGAATGTAGCTGGTCATTCTATCTGGCTATACAAAACAAGCGGATTACAAAAAGCTGCCCGGGCGTCTGGCATTATGAAAAATACCCCATATAACTTAGGCGAATTTGAGTCGATTATTCCTACTCCTACTTCCCCTATAGAGCGTAGTCGAGCATCAACCGAAGTGAAGGCAAAGCTAAAAGCAAAATATACTGTTGCATTTTTTACTGGCTGTATAATGGACTCTATGTTCCACACTATAAATCAACTATCTATAAAGTTACTTTCAGAAGTAGGCTGTGATGTTGTGGTGGTTCCGAAACAAACCTGTTGCGGAGCACTACAAGCTCATACTGGAGAAATGGACGAAGCACGTCACCTAGCAAAGCAAAATATTCTCGCATTCGAACAAATAAATGCCGATTTTATAGTAAATAATGCAGGAGGTTGCGGCGCCCAGCTTTATGAGTACGGACATTTACTTTCGAATGACAAAGAGTGGGCCGAAAAAGCTGCTGCTTTCTCTGCTAAATCAAGAGATATAAGCCAGGTACTTGTCGCTTGCGGTGGTTTGCCAGACTTACAGCCCCGTCATGGCGAAAGGGTGACCTATCAGCACTCCTGTCATATGACCAATGTTCAGAAAGTAAATCAAGAACCTTTGGAATTATTGAAAAGTATCCCTGGAATACAATTTATCGAAATGGAGCAAGCAAATATGTGCTGCGGATCAGCAGGCATTTATAATATCGTAAATTATGATGCTTCCATGCAGATTCTTGATGAAAAAATGAAGCATACGAAAGCTACAAACGCAACCGTTGTCATCACAACCAATCCAGGTTGCCTATTGCAGATGAAACTTGGTATAGAACGTGAAGGTCTCTCTCATTCTATGCGTGCCCTGCATCTAATTGAATATTTAGCGGAAGCCTCTGGGATCTCATGAGCTTCTCTCTCACTATTTGATCATGATCAATTCCAAAAACAAAAGAAGATTGAAATGATTTCATCCCAAGCCCCTTCTAAGTTCTTTCTTTTTTAAAGAATGAACCTCTCTCTATTTCTTACTGTATGAAACCCACTTTTTGTGGGTTTCATTTCAGAATAAAGCCATGACGAATCAACAAACATAGGAAAGTTCTCCCTGCATGCTATGGGCATCTTCATCTCCTAATTGATTTCCGATCATCCCCACCCTGCCATGACACGCTCATTGGCTTCTTTTTGATGTATATAGAGCTCACTCACGTCCTTTTTTCTAACACGACTTTTATCTTTCAGCGACCTGCTGCGAAATTATCGATGTCTTTGCGGTGTTCTCATTTATTTCATGCCAATGTACAACTTGTTCATCTGCTTTTAATTCATCAATAAGATCAGTCATTATTTTCCTTTCCATTACGTTCCACCTCTTAATTCTAGTGCACCGATTATTTGTTTGCATGACCAGACGACAATTTTTGAAATGTTTTTCTGAGCAAATTATTTGTTTGCATGTAACCATATCAATTACACTTCAGAAGAGAAAACATTTCAAGAAAGAAGGAAATCGTATGAAAAAAGATTTTGAGCCATTATTTGAACCATTTACGTTTCCAGGAGGTGCGTCTATTAATGGCCGGTTAGTCGTTGCGCCAATGACACACTTCGGTTCTCACGAGGATGGCACTATTTCTAAAGAGGAAATTGATTTCATTACAGCTAGATCTAGTGATATGGGCATGGTGATCACAGCATGTGCGAACGTGACTCCAGATGGTAAGGCATTTGAAGGACAGCCTTCTATCGCAAGAGATGAAGATATACCCGGCCTGAAAAAACTAGCTTCTGCGATTCAGGCAAAGGGAACTAAAGCCATCATTCAAATTCATCACGGCGGCTCTCAGGCTCTCCCTCACTTAGTTCCAAATGGTGATGTGGTTGCGCCAAGTGACGTGTTTAAAGATGGAAAACAGATTGCACGCGCTTTAAAAGAAGAGGAAATTGTCCATATCATTGACTCTTTTAAAGAAGCGGCAAGACGAGCGGTCGAAGCAGGATTTGACGGCGTGGAAATCCACGGTGCAAACGGTTATCTATTACAGCAATTTTACTCTCCGCATAGCAACCAGCGGACAGATCAGTGGGGAGGAAATGAAGAAAAGCGGCTAGCTTTCCCTATCGCTGTTGTGGATGCAGTGAAAGAAGCAATTGAAAAGCATGCGAAAAAACCGTTTATCTTTGGATATCGATTATCCCCTGAAGAACCAGAAACGCCTGGTTTAACGATGACAGAGACGTTTACCTTAGTCGATGTTCTTAAAACTAAAAACCTTGATTATTTGCATATCTCTTTAATGGAGATTGACTCTAAAGCAAGACGCGGTGCAGATACGGATAAGACGCGTATGGAGCTGCTAAAAGATCGCTGCGGCGATAACCTTCCGCTCATCGGTGTAGGCAGCGTCATTACAGCCGAAGATGCACTAAGTGCCTATAACCAAGGAATTCCGCTTATCGCTATCGCACGTGAGCTGATCGTCGACCCAGATTGGGCAAAGAAGATTAAAGAAGGCAGAGAAAGCGAGATTGAAACTGTTATTAAACGCAGCCAAAAAGATCAATATTTGATTCCAGAAGGATTGTGGTCTGTTATGGAAGCAAGTCAAGGCTGGGTTCCGATGGAAGATTAATGTCATCAAAAAAACTACCCTCAAACGATTGGGTAGTTTTTTTGTCCTGATTATTTTAATTTAACGGTAAAAAGCTTAGATGTCTGTTTTTCAACAGATCCCTTTGGTTCTTTATCGAGATGCTCGATCAAGTCACCATTCATAATGACAATCGGTGTCACTGTACTTGCCGCTTTCTCTTCAATCAGTTCTAAATCACACGTAATGAGAGGGTCACCGATCTTCACTTTATCGCCCTCTTTGATGTGCGCTTCAAATCCTTCACCATTTAATCCCACTGTTTCAAGTCCGATATGAATCAGAAGCTCAAGCCCTGAGAGTGTTCGAATGCCAATTGCATGTTTTGTATGGAAGAGCTGGATGATTTCACCCTCTACTGGTGACACAATCGTGCCACTATTTGGTTTGACTGCTACGCCGTCTCCCATCATCTTTTGAGAAAAAACAGGGTCTGGTACATCCGTCATATCCATTAACTCTCCATCAGCTGGAGAATAAATGATTTCTTCTTTTACATCATCTTGGTTTTTCCCGAAACCGAATAATTTTTTCAGCAATGTCAATTGCTCCCTTCAAGCTTTGCTTCTATATCTATTCCGTGTATGAAACGCTGCGCTCATACACCTTGCTTCATTCAACACTATTTAATCATAATTTTTTCCTCTCATCAATTGATAACCGCCTGAGTCCTTTCTGCATAGGCTGTAGATGAGAGGTGATTCAAATGGAACATGAAGGCGAAAAGAAACATGAATTGCTGGCAAATGAAGATATTCTCTATGAAGCGATTGAACAATTTTTCGCATCCTCCCCGTTTCATGAGATATTAAATAGTGCGGAGGCACTCATGACCACATCGCATTCACTTGCATCGATTACGACCGATGTGACAGAGGATGAGCAGTTTGTGTATATCGCAATCCAATTTCCCGACCATTTTGTCGAAGGCGATATCGCACTAGAAGTAAAAGCCCAATATTTACACTTATCCGTACAGGAAACAATTAAAACGGATACAACTTCCTCGTATTCGAGCTTTACAAAAACCATTTTAATGCCGGCAAAAATAGATGAAACGAACATGAAAAGCGTGTGGAAAGATCAAACGCTTCGTGTGACGGCACCAAAGCAAAGAGCCCAATAGATCCTTCTATTGGGTTTTAACTATGCTTTAAAAATGCTCGTAAATCCTTTCGCTAATGAGCCTACTTGATTCATCGTACTCATCATTTGCCCAGCTGTATCAAACATTTTGTTAAAGTCGAATTGTCCATTCGTTTTTTTGAATTGCGATAGCACACTTTTAAATTGAGATGATTGCTGTTTTTGCGGTCTTGGCAAAGGATAAGGGTTCATAGGCTGCTGCATGGGCATCATACCTGGTGGCTGCATCTGGGGTTGATTGATCGCTTCGGGCGGCTGAAAAGGCGGCACATTTTCTTGATATCCATAAGGCGGCTGATAGACAGCAGGTGATGCCTGGCTCATTCCACCTTGATGTGGCGGCATAAAATATTCTGGAGGCTGCGGAGGCTGCTGCTGCATTTCTGGATACGGAAATGGCCCTTGATTGAATGGATTGAATTCATACGGCTGCTGGTTTGAATAAGGGATCATATATCTCGCTCCTCTCGCTCTCAGCGCATAGTCTTGTCACTCATATATTATGACGAAAAGCAGAAGATGTGCCTAAAGCAGCCATAAGAAAAACGCAGCGATGTCTTCAGCTGCGCTTGTTGATTTCTTCTATTAAAAGGTTCAGTGTGTAAATCACTGACTCAACTAAATTTTTCACACGGGGTGCATGCTGTTTGCCAAAATAAGATTGCAGGACAACCTCTTTCCCATTTTCTTTGACGGCTTCAAGCTGTTCTTCGTGTAAATATCTAGGCTTCGCTAGATGAATAAACGAGATCGCAGCAGTGAGCCACTCTTCCATTTTCTGATCAAATGACTCAACGGCCGGCTGAATTTCTGTGTGAAAATCATATACGGGGTATTCCTCTTCAGCCTTTCCCTTTTGGTACTGCTCATACGCCTCTTCGATCCATATTCTCAGCTCTTGTGTATGTTCAAGTAATGTTTGATTATCCAAAGTGTTCACCTCTATGAACCATCCTATCAAACGTTTACTTATTGCTCAAATAGAAAGCTACCCTGCGTGGTATGCCGGTCTTGCCGCCAGTTGATACTCAGCTGCGTGAATCTTCACTTCACAGTCCTTTACTTCTGATTCAAGCCGGTCTATCATTTGTTCTTGCTCCTCTATGGCTGCACGTGTTGTTTCGTTCACAGCAAGAGACAGCTCTTCTTCCACCGCATCAATTTTTCGCTCGATTTCCTCTAATAACTGCAAAATGGATTCTTTTGATACAAATTCGCTCATCATCAGATTCCTCCTTTATCGTCTCTCGTTACATTCTCTTTTCTTTCACACCCTCCTTCACACATGACAAAACTAGAAGCAAATCGCCAATCTAAGTGTAGATGAGCGCTATTTCTTCCTTTTCGACATATGCTTGTCCTTCTTTGTATGATTGCGTCCGATTGTGTAAATTCTAAGGACAAAGGAGGTAGATTTCATGAAAAAGCAGTCAGCACCAAAAGAGCAAAAGCCAAAAGGGAAAGAAAACAGTACAGATCAGCTTGATAAAAAACTCGGCGGTCCTAATCGACCATCCACGTAAAAAAAGCAGGTACCCCCTGCTTTTTATTTATGCAAAAAATAGTGCTCTAATGAGAAAAGAAAACGAAGCTGTCTTTTTTTATGAAAATACCAGTCGGTCAGCTCAATTTGTTTTGGCAATGTCTCTGCATCAAACAAAGATGAGCTCAATTTCTTTTGAAACCAATCTTCTCTTTGATCGTCTAATGAATGTGTCATCACTGGATAAACAGTTCGAAGAAAAGGTGTTGACCTTCTAGCGATCCCTAAAAACGGCTCAAAATCAAACCGTGATCCGGTATGCGGAACAGTATGCAAAAAATGATAAAAATCCGAAAATAAATCGGCCCGAAATAATAGTTTCGCTAGTTTTTTCCCTAATGAAATACGCTCCTTTACGTGGGAAAACTTCCGTATGGTTAACCCGTACAAATGCCCGTCCACCGTTGGAAAAACAACGGTTTGAAAATGTCCCCACTCACTAAACAGATATTGAATCGAGTGAAAAACATTCTTTTTCAGTAGAGGATTTTGTATAATAGGAGATTGTATAGTATATTGTTCATTTATGATGAGTGCATAAAGCAGGCGCTCTGTGTCACGCTTTAGCCAAAAACGTTCCCACTCAGTGCTCATAAAACGAGATACAGAAAAATACGGAAGCAGATGGAACAAAGGTTTGCCGCACCGCTTAGACCATTCATACAAAAGAAGCTGAGGGTAAGCATCCGAAAAGATCAGCCAATTCGCTCTTTCATATGCTGTGAAAAAAAGGTGCCCCTCTTGATCTGTTAAACCTGGATGGAAGAGCTCGCCCTTTAGATCCGTCATAGACCATCCAGCATTTCTTGAGACAAAGGAAGCAAGCAGCGACCATTTCATCTCTGGATGACGATCATAAAAGCGCTTGTAAGCATTTGTCCTCGTCAGGTTGTCTTTATTTTTCACTTTCGTTTCACGCAATATATGCTGAGTGATGATGTACTCTTCTTGTGACAACATAGGTATCTCTCCAATACAAAATGCATTAAAAGGAGGCTGAAACTTGATGATTCGGTATCCAAACGGAAAATCGTATCAGCCCATTCAACCAATTGGGACAAAAAAAAGAATCAGCGGCGAATCCTCTTATAGTAACCGCGGGATGACGCTTGAGGCTGACTTAAATGAAACCAACCAGTACTATTTGGTCAATGGGATCGCAGTCATTCATAAAAAGCCTACCCCCGTTCAGATTGTGAATGTGGATTATCCAAAAAGAAGCGCTGCTGTGATCAAAGAAGCCTATTTTAAGCAATCATCCACAACAGACTATAATGGAGTGTACAAAGGGCGCTATATCGATTTTGAAGCAAAGGAGACCAAAAGCACCACCTCGTTTCCGCTCAAAAATTTCCACGACCATCAAATTGAGCATATGAAACAGGTTGAAAAGCTAGGCGGCATTTGTTTCGTTATTATATCCGCATTTGGCTCCGTTTATTATTTGCCCGCTTCAGATCTCTTTTTCTTCTGGGAGCGGCAGAAGCTAAACGGCCGGAAATCCATTAGTAAAGATGAATTAATGGAAGCCGGCCACTTAATGACACTTGGATATTCGCCAAGAATTGATTATATTAAAGTAGTGGAGACACTTCATTTTTCGGATGAAAGTGAGTAGCAATGACGTTCGAAAAAGGTTTAACACGAAAGGTTGAGATGTGATGTCTGATCAATTTACAAGTCGTGAACAGCGACGTAAAGCAAGTCAAGAAAACAATAAGAAGCAAAAGAACAAAAAAGGCAAAAAGAAAGCAGGTCTATTTAAAAAAATATTTTTATCTTTACTCGTGATCGGTCTTCTTTGTGTAGTGGCCGGAATCACAACTTTTGCCGTTTTTGCATCGAGCGCTCCTTCAATTGATGATAGTAAGCTCAAAACACCGTATTCTTCAAAGCTTTATGACATAGACAAGAAAGTGTTTGCAGAAGTCGGTGCGGAAAAAAGAACGTATGTCTCGATTAAAGATATACCCGATGTGGTAAAAGAAGCATTTATCGCAACGGAAGATGCACGTTTTTATAAACACCACGGGATAGACCCAATCCGTATTGGCGGTGCCCTTGTCGCAAACGTCGAGGACGGCTTTGGAGCTGAAGGTGGAAGTACAATTACACAGCAAGTTGTGAAAAACACTCTACTTAACAATCAAAAAACGTTAAAACGTAAAGTACAGGAAGTATGGCTCTCGATTCAGCTTGAGCAAAAGTACTCTAAAGATGAAATTTTAGAAATGTATTTAAACCGCATTTTCTTCTCACCTTATGCTTACGGTGTTGGGAAAGCGGCTGAACAATTTTTCGGCGTGACAGATTTAAATAAACTAACGGTTGCACAGGCTGCCACACTTGCAGGTATGCCGCAGAGTCCTTCTGCTTATAACCCAGTGAAAAATCCTGAGGCAGCGGAAAAACGCCGCAATATCGTGCTAGGGCTCATGAAAAAACAAGGCTACATTTCAGAGAAAGACTATGAAGTTGCAAAAGCAACCCCTGTCAGCAAAACTGTCATCCCTGCTGATAAATATAAGAGCCAGAACTCAAGTAAGTATTCTGCTTATATTGAAGAAGTCATGGAAGAAGTACAGAAAAAAGCCAAAGTGGATGTATCAACTGATGGACTAAAAATCTATACATCACTTGATCGAAAAGCTCAGGATCACCTAGATGATATTATCAATGGAGATTCAGTTGGATTTACGAAAGGTATGCAGGCAGGTGTTACTCTGCTTGATACGAAAAATGGTGAAATTCGCGCTATTGGCGGTGGACGTGATGTACCAGCCGGCGGCTTTAACTATGCGACTGATGCAAAACGTCAGCCAGGTTCAACAATCAAACCAATTTTAGATTACGGTCCAGTCATTGAAAACAAAAAATGGTCAACGTACCAGCAAATTGATGATGCGCCGTATACGTACTCAAACGGTACACCAATTAATAACTTTGACAGAAGACATTTAGGGAAAATGTCGATGAGAAGTGCTTTGGCACAATCACGAAACATCCCTGCCCTAAAAGCTTTCCAAGAAGCTGGCACAGACAATGCCGTTCAATTCGCCAATAATTTAGGTATGGACTTACCGTCTGACATTCCTGAGTCTTACTCAATCGGTGGATTTGACGATGGCGTGTCCTCTCTAAAAATGGCTGGGGCCTTTAGTGCATTCGGTAATAATGGATATTATAACGAACCGCATGCTGTCAAGTCTGTTGAATTTAATGACGGTACAAAGCTTGACCTAACGCCAGATTCCAAAGCGGCTATGAGTGATTACACAGCCTTTATGGTCACAGATATGCTGAAAACTGCTGTCCAATCTGGAACTGGGACACTTGCACAAGTACCGAACGTTCAAGTAGCTGGTAAAACAGGTACAACGAACTTTACACAAGATGATATCAATAAATACAATATTCCTTCTGGCGGTGCGAAAGATTCGTGGTTTGTTGGTTATACGCCGCAATATACAGCAGCCGTTTGGACTGGAATCGGTAACTCAAAAGATGCGGACGGCAAAATGTGGCTCACAGATTATGAGCAGCGTGTTGCCAAACTCGTCTTCCAGCGATTAATTTCTCAAATTGATGATGGAAGCGGCTCATTTGAAAAACCAGACAGTGTCGTAGAAGCTACGGTTGAAAAAGGATCGGATCCAGCGAAATTGGCCGGACCAAATACACCTAGTGAGAAGAAGACAACAGAATACTTTGTAAAAGGTACGGTTCCGACAAAAGTGTCTGACACATATGAGAAAAAAGAAGCTGATAAGCCTTCTGATTTAAAAGCAGTGTATGATGAAGAGAAAAAATCCATCACACTGACTTGGGGCTATGATAACGACGCAGATGCTACATTTAATGTAAAACAAGCGGTAGATAACGGCGGCTATAAAGAGATTCAAAACAGTTCTGCTAAAGAAGCGGTCATCTCTGATGTAAAGCCTGGCTCTACTTATAAATTCCAAGTGACAGCCACTGTAGAGGATGTCACAAGTAAAGCAGCTTCTACCTTCCTCACCATCAAAGATGATGAAGATAAGGAAGAAAAAGCAGATGATGAGAACAAAGAAGAAGAAGAACCGCAGCAGCCTGACGACGAGCAGACAGACCAGACTGACGATAACAAAAATCAACCCCCAGGCACTGATGAGCAAAAGCCAGATGATAAAAAAGATCCAGACAAAGATAAGGATCAGGATCAAGGCGGAAATACGGAAAACGGAAATAATGGTTCTTCCGATGATGGCTCAGACAGTACAAATGGGAACGGCAATTCACAAACTGACAATAAAGATAAAAAGAAAGATGATG
The DNA here is from genome assembly GCF_038003425.1 of Bacillus sp. FSL K6-1145. Taxonomy (NCBI): domain Bacteria; kingdom Bacillati; phylum Bacillota; class Bacilli; order Caryophanales; family Bacillaceae; genus Bacillus; species Bacillus sp. FSL K6-1145. The sequence goes on from NZ_JBBOPC010000001.1 coordinate 2,023,559, forward strand.
CAAAAACGAACTCTCAAAACTCAAGTTCGCAATCAACTTCTCCTAATCGAAAAGAAAATGAATAATGAAAAAGCACTTGCCTATATGGCAAGTGCTTTTTTAACGGTTTTGTCTGATTTTTTTAAGTGCTTCATATTTTCCATACTGCTTTTTTAGTTCTGTGTATAGCTCGTCTAGTTGAATGAAGCAGTGATATTGAGTCGGTTTTACCAATATGAACTCTAAACGTTCTGTCCAATTAATAGGAGCAACAGGAAATGTCTCTTGCTTAATATGTTCCCAATCAAGCGTTTGCAGTCTCTCCCCTTTGATCCAGTAAAACATCGCAATCATACTGACAATCCCTTGAAGCATATCATCTTCTTCACACCGGGACTTTCTTGTTTGAAAACGAGGAAGCATTTTTTCTTTTAATTCATTCCACAGTTCGAACATCACAGGAACAAATTCTTCTGTTTTCTGCCATGGAAGTTCATCTCTTAAAGGTTCTGAAGATAGATCATATGCGAGTGGATGCTCTCTAAGGATGTCTACTCGATCGCCTTTCATCTCTACCTTTTTCCCTTTTAGTTTTTCGACATATGAGGAAAAAACAACTGCCCCGCTCATGCCAGCTTCACCAATCCTTTTTTCAGCCTCTTCTGCCCTTCTCTACACATATCAAGAAGCGGACAAGATTCGCACTGCGGACGTTGCGCTTTGCAGTGATATCTGCCAAAAAAGATCAGGCGGTGATGCGTCACAGACCAATCTTCTTCTGGCACTTTTTTCATTAAGGTTTGTTCTACTTCGAGAACAGAATCCTTCCAGCGGCAGATTCCCAGTCTCTTGCTAACACGTTCTACATGTGTATCCACTGCAATTGCCGGCACCCCAAAAGCGACCGAAACAACGACATTTGCTGTTTTCCGGCCCACCCCAGGAAGCTTCACAAGCTCGTCCCGATCCTTTGGCACTTCGCCGTCATATTCTTCAATCAGCATTTTGCTCAACTTTTGAATGTTTTTGGCTTTATTTCGATAAAGGCCAATCGAACGAATATCTTGCTGCAATTCTTCAAGCGGTACACTTAAATAGTCTTCTGGTGTTTTATATTTTTGAAATAACGTTTTGGTCACTTTGTTGACAAGCACGTCTGTACACTGCGCAGAGAGTGCTACAGCGATCACAAGTTCAAATGGATTCGAATGAACAAGCTCACACTCGGCCTCTGGAAACATATCTCCTATAATATCTAAACATTCATTGATTTGTTTTTTTGATAACATGACTTCTCCTTTATTGGTTATTGTTCCAGCCAATTATAAAAAGGAACTTGTCGCTTATATGTTGACGTCTCTTCTTTTGATGGTGGCGCTTTTTGCTGAGAACGGAAATGCTGGCTATGCTCTTTTGCTTCTTCCGCTGTTTTTAGCCCTTTCTTTTTCCACTCAAACAGAATTCGGTCGATATAACGGAAATTTAATTTTCCTGATAAAACCGCTTCTCTTAATGCTAGGCGAATCATTTCAGCATCATGATGGTCTTGATCCATCCAGATCGAGAGTGTTTCTCCTTCAAGAGGAGAGAGCGGTCTGCCAAATTCATCTTCAAATAAAGCATATAAAGACTTTTCAGCCTGTACGTGAAGTTTTTGACCTTCCTTCGCTTGTTTTGCCTCTAAAAAGTCATACAGCACGCCCCATAAAGGCTCAACTGAGTAACGGTCATGCTGAATACCAGACCCGTCTTCAAACGGCTGAATCGAAATAAATCCTTTTTGAATTAAATGCTGAACCATATACGCACACTCTTCAGCTGAAATGGTCATGCCATGGGATAGCTCTTCAAATGTTTGAAAGAACACACCTTGTTCTTCATTCATTTTAATCTTAAGCATCACCATCATTTGTGATTCATTCAGTCCTAACTGCTCATAATGAGCAATCAGCAAATTAGGCAAACTGGTCGAACCCATTTGCTGCATATTAATAAATTGCTGCCTATTCATCGGATACACCTCTTCACTTTAAGTATATCACGTTTTATTTCACGTGCCCCTTCAAAAAACGTTTGAAAAAGCCTCCATATGTTGGAGGCTTTCACGTCTTAAGGATATAAACGGTTTAATAATCTTGGGAAAGGAATGGTTTCACGCACATGCGGCGCTCCACTAATCCAAGCAACAGTACGTTCAAGTCCAAGACCAAAACCTGAATGCGGTACAGAACCATATTGTCTTAATTCTGTGTACCATTTGTATGTTTCTTGATCTAGCCCATGTTCTTTCAATCTTGCTTCAAGCAGCTCTAGATCATGGACACGCTCAGAACCGCCAATGATCTCTCCGTAGCCTTCTGGTGCAATCAAGTCTGCACAAAGAACAACATCATCACGATCTGGTGCAGGCTGCATGTAAAATGGTTTTAATGATGTTGGATAATGAGTGATGAACACCGGTTTATCGTAGCTTTCAGCGATCGCTGTTTCGTGAGGTGCGCCGAAGTCATCTCCCCATTCAATATCGTCAAAGCCTTTTTCTTGCAAGAATTTAATTGCTTCATCGTAAGTGATGCGCGGGAATGGTGCTTTGATATTTTCTAATTTTGCTGTATCACGGCCAAGTGTATGCAGTTCCACTTTACAGTTTTCAAGTACACTTTGAACCACATGAGTCACATAATTTTCTTGGTACTCAAGGTTTTCATTAAATTCGACAAAAGCCATCTCAGGCTCGATCATCCAAAACTCAATTAAATGACGTTTAGTTTTAGATTTTTCAGCTCTAAATGTTGGGCCGAATGAGAATACTTTTCCGAGTGCCATTGCGGCAGCTTCCATGTAAAGCTGTCCACTTTGAGAAAGGTACGCATCTTCATCAAAATATTTCGTCGCAAACAGCTCCGTTGTGCCCTCAGGTGCACTTCCAGTTAAAATTGGCGGATCTACTTTCACGAAGCCTTCTTGATGGAAGAACTCATATGTAGCACGAATGATTTCGTTACGAATTTTCATAATGGCATGCTGCTTTTTAGAACGAAGCCATAAATGACGGTGATCCATTAAGAATTCTGTTCCATGCTCTTTTGGTGTAATCGGGTAGTCAGTTGCTTCGTGAATCACTTCAATGGATTTCACTTGCAATTCAAAACCAAGAGGTGAACGCTCGTCTTTTGTTACTTGTCCTGTCACATAGACAGATGTTTCTTGAGTGACTGATTTCGCAAGCTTAAAGACTTCCTCTTCCACTTCTGCTTTTACTACGACTCCTTGAATAAAGCCTGTCCCGTCACGCAGCTGCAAGAATGCAATTTTACCGCTTGAACGTTTATTGGCAATCCATGCGCCGATGGTTACATCTTCATCGACATGTTTGAACACTTGATTAATCGTTGTTTTCAACATAATTCCCTCCAAAGCCAGAAAGAAACTCACCTTTTCGATAGGTGTGATTCTTTTTTCATACATTTTATTATAACCGTTCTAAATCAGCATGGTCAACGCAAGACAGGAGAAACTATGGTGTTACATTTTTTTCCACATGTCCTGTTGAGAAGTCGACATAGCTAAAGCTGTATTGATTGTTTTCATTTAAGTACGTCACTTCCCAAAGGAGTACGTCACCTTCTCTTGCTAATTGAACGTCCTTTAGCTTAGAGACTGTGTTCTCCTTTTGAACAGCTTGTACTGCTTGATTTGAGGTAATACCGTCTTTTGCTTTTTTTGCAATCACTTTTTCTTTTTTGCTGGCAGGTACCCAAACATAGGTTGTTTCGTTTTGTTTATTTTTCCCTTCAACAATAAATTGTTTTTCTTTTCCGACAAAGGTTTCTACTTGCTCCACTTGTACGATGTTTGCTTGTTTTTTTGCTCGTTCAATCGCCGCCTCATGACCTTGTTCCTTTTGCCCCATGGCAATCTGATAAATCCACGTAAAGCTGATGATGCCAATGAGCAAAACGAGAGCCACAACGGATGAAATGATCCAAACTATTTTTTTCATGTCAAGCTTCCCCTATGTGCGATATATTGTAAATATCGCTTGATTTTGATCTTCTTGATCTAATGCCAATCCAAACATGAGATCTTCTCTTTTAAGCGTTCTGTTCAATAAGTCAACAATTTTATACAGGTCCTCTGAATGCTTAATGTGAACAGTTGAAAGTACCTCTATTTTACTTTCCACTTCTAATTCCTCCTCGGTACGTAAATATTGTTAGTCATACTTTTCGGCGCAGGAACCGATACTATTTTTACAACGGAACACAAAAAGCCGTTACGATAAATTAACTCCAAACCCACACCAGCTAAAGGCCGCTTATGACAGCGGCTTTTCGTTGTTGAGTTTCTCTATATACGCCTCAAGTGATTCTTTTGACATCTCGTGGACTGGCGCATGAGGGAGTGATTCTAAAAATAGCTTTCCATATGACGCGGTTTTCACTCGGCGGTCTAAAATGAGCAATGTCCCTATGTCTTTTTCAGAGCGCAGCAAGCGTCCTGCACCTTGTTTAAAGGTTAACACAGCTTCTGGGAGTGCAACGGCTTTAAACGGGTTCTTTCCCTGTTTTTTAGCGGCATCACATTTTGCTTCAATGAGCGGTGAATCAGGCGGCCGAAACGGGAGGCGTGCCATAATGACTGTTGTCAGCTCTGATCCTGGAAAATCGACACCTTCCCAAAAACTACCCGTACCAAGTAAAATCGCATGTTTTGCTAATTTGAACATCTTCGTTAATTTAACAGGGCTACCGCCCGTCAGACCTTGAGCAAAAAGGGCGGCTTGCATCCCTTCTGTTTTCAGTTCATCATACACTGCTTTTAACATCTCATGTGAATTAAATAACACCAATATTTTCGCTTGATGCTGCTTTTCCATCATCTTAATGTTCCGTACTGATTGCTTTACATAGTCGCGCTCATCACGGTTCGTAATCGGCGGCATATCAGCTGGTACGATAACCTTGAGCTGTTTTTCAAGTTCAAACGGTGACTCAATCTGTACAAGATGCGGATAAAAATCCTGCAGACCAAATCGTTCTAAGCAATAATCAAAGCGCCCATTGATTGTGAGTGTCCCCGATGTGAGGACAACACTTTTTTTGTTCATAAAAAATCGATCCGCTAAAAGCTCTCCAGTATCTAGCGGCTGTGCATGCATAAAGACAGCATTTTTGGCACCTTTTGCATCAATCTCAATCCAAACCGTTTCATCGTTTTTCGGTTCAAAAATGAATCGGTACAGCGTACTGCAAAATGTATGCATAAACGACATCACTTGATCGTATTCCTCTGCTTCAAACGCAAAGTGCTCTGTCAACTGATCACTTTTTTGAAGAAGCTCGCTTTTTTGCTGCTCATACAGCTTTTCACAAGCAATTAACAAAGAACAAAGCTTACTTGCCGTCTCTTTAATCCGTTTCCACTGCGCATGCTTCGAATGATGACGGACTCTATGAATGAGACGATTGATGTCTGCTTTTGGTTTTGTCCTTTTGACAAAAGAATGAACGGTACTAAAAAAGGCGTCACTTTCCATTTGAAGCTGATGAAGATACTCATCCATTTCGATAAAGGTGTCCGTCTGTAAGCCGGCACCGTGAAATCTCTTTTTGAGCTTCTTTAACAGACCGCCCTGCATGGAGCCAAGCTGCGTTAATTTCGCATGAAGCTGAATATACGACGCACTATCCCCTAGCGTTTCATTGGCTGTTTTCTCAAATTGGTGAGCCTCGTCAATCACATATACGTCAGCATGCTGAAAGATAGATGATGCTTCCGTTTGTGATAAGAGCAGGCGATGATTCGTTAAAATTAAATCAGCTGTTTTGGCCCTTCTTTTCGCACGCTCATAAAAGCAGTATTCTTTAAAGCGGCGCTTTTTCGATGTAAACGGCATGTGCACACACGAAATCCGGTCTTTTATATTGGCAGCTCCCGACGGTAAATTTAGTTCAGATAAATCACCCGTTTCTGTCACAAGGAGCCACATTAATATTTGCGCCTTCGTTAAGACCACATCATAATTATCATCTTCCTCATGCAGCACATGCTCAAACTTATCTAAGCAAATATAATGCGCCCGACCTTTGAATACACAGGCTGCTGGCTCAAATGGAAGCAATTGATTTAAAATCGGCACATCACGCTGAAGCATTTGCTGCTGCAAAAGAATGGAATATGTACTAATAATGACAGGTTTTCCTGATTTCTTTGCTTCTAATGCAGCTGGTATGAGGTATGCGAGCGTTTTTCCAATACCTGGTGCCGCTTCAATTAAAGCATAAGCTCTTTCATGAAACACATCTCTCACTTTATTCATCATCTTGAGCTGGCCTTCTCTTACTTCATAGCCTTCCACTGTGTGGGGAAGCTTTTTTTTGATCTCCTCAAATAGCTGTTCATCGTCTTCCCCTACTGAATCTGTCGTATCCTTTTCAGAATTGGTGACATCTTTAACAGCAAAAGAGCCGACTTCTACCAAAGAATCTTCGCGGCTAGCATCACTCGTTTCAAGCTGCTGGATTAAAAGTCCTATATCACTTAAGAGATAAGAGGATAATCTGCGCAGCTGCTTTAGCACATTTGGCGGTGTATGTGTTAATTGATGGAGTAAGGTTAAAAATAACATGGCAGTAACTTCCGCATCACTATCCGCCCTGTGCGGGTGGTCATGTGGAAGCATGAGCTCTTCGCTTAATTCAGTGAGCTTATAGCCTTCAAGCTCTGGATAAAGAATTCTAGAAATTTCAACTGTATCAATCGCTAGCACATCCAGCTCATTTTTCCCGCATGCTTTTAGTTCATCATTTAAAAAATTCAAGTCAAAATGAACATTGTGCGCAACAAAATAAGCGCCTTGAATGAGATCATACACCTCTTGGGCAATGTCCTCAAAAAACACTGCATCGTCTACCATATGCTGCTGAATGCCTGTCAGCTGTTCAATAAATCCAGGGATCGCTTTTCCCGGGTTCACATATTTTGAATACCGTTCGACAATTTGTCCATTTTCAATGACCACCGCAGCAATTTGAATGATTTTATCACCCTTTTTAGGTGAATTTCCGGTGGTTTCAATATCAACGACAACAAACCTTTGATCGGCCATAAAATGGACACCTCAATTCCTCGTTCCACTCGAAGTGAAACACGCTCTGGGCAAAAATAGCTGAAACAGAACAGCTCCTTTTCTTAAACTGTTCTGTTTCATTGCAGCATGCGTTATAAAATCGTTCTCGCAGGCTCTTGCCCAATCATTTGTTCAATTTGATTTTCTTTATTTAACACGACCACTTTTGGTGTATGTGTCTTTGCTTCTTCTTCTGAAAGCATCCCATAAGCGATAATGATCACTTCATCACCCGGCTGAACCAATCTTGCTGCTGCGCCATTTAGACAAATGACACCGCTCTTTCTTTCACCGGGAATAATATATGTTTCAAGTCTCGCGCCATTATGATTATTGACAATCTGTACTTTCTCATTTGCCATCATACCTGCCGCATCAAGTAAATCTTCGTCAATGGTGATGCTTCCTACATAATGTAAGTTTGCTTCTGTTACTGTCGCTTTATGAAGTTTAGAAGTCATAAAGGTTCTATACATGCTTTTCACCGCTTTCAGGAACATGGAATATCACATTATCAATCAGTCTTGCCCGTGAGAATTTCACCGCAATCGCAATGATGACCTGACCTGCTAACTGCTGAAGCGGCTCAAGCTCTGGATAGGAGTAAATCTCAATATAATCAATTTCCCCGCTCGTTTGAAGAATTTCTTCTTCTACCAACTGATAAATGCGACTGACGTCACGTTCACCTTTTTCAACCGCTGACTGTCCTTTTTTCAATGCGCGGTACAAAGCAGGAGCTTCTTGTCTTTCTTTATCAGACAAGTACACATTTCTTGAACTTTTCGCTAAACCGTCTTCTTCCCTAACTGTCGGCACTGAGACAAGATGAAGATCAAAGAAGAAATCCTTGATCATCGCATCGATCACAGCGACTTGCTGTGCATCCTTTAAACCAAAGTATACATTTGTTGGTGCTACAAGATGAAATAGCTTTGTCAGCACAGTCACAACGCCGTCGAAATGTCCTGGGCGTTTTTTCCCGCATAAGACATCAGTCCGCTTTTGAACCGTCATCGTGATCGATGGTTCATTTGGATACATTTCTTTCACATCAGGTGTAAATAAAATATCTACCCCTGCTTCTTCTGCAAGGTGCTGATCTCTTTCCATATCCCTTGGATAGGATTCAAAGTCTTCGTTCGGTCCAAACTGCAAAGGATTGACAAAGATGCTCATTACCACAATGTCATTTTGATCCCTTGCTTCTTTCGCAAGCGTCAGATGTCCTTCATGAAGAAAACCCATCGTTGGAACAAAGCCGATGGAATGCTGTTTTTCTTGATGCAGCTTGATCAATTCCTTCAACTCGTGAATATGGGTGACAACGTTCATTTTTTGATCCCCCCATATAAACCATCAAGGACTTCTTCTTTGATATGAAATGTATGCTTGTCTTCTGGAAATGTGTGTCCTTTTACTTCTTTCGTATATTGAATAAGCGCTTCTTCTAATACAGTATCAATTTGCGCGTATTGTTTCACAAACTTAGGTGTTCTAGACACCCCGTATCCTACCACATCATGGTAAACGAGAACTTGTCCGTCTGCCTCAGCCCCTGCACCAATCCCGATCACAGGAATTTTCAGCATGTCGGTAATTCGTTTTGTCAGTTCGCCAGGTACGCATTCAAGCACAAGTGCAATCGCACCAGCTTCCTCACATTTTAAGCTGTCTTCAATCAATTTCTGCGCACTTTCGTGGTCTTTTCCTTGCACTTTATACCCGCCAAGTACTCCAACTGACTGAGGTGTGAGGCCTAAATGACTGACGACAGGAATCCCGCCTCTTGTGAGAGCTTGAATGGATTCAAATACGCCATCTCCGCCTTCTAGCTTTAAGGCATCCGCACCGCTTTCTTGCATGATGCGTGCTGCGTTTTTCAATGTTTCTGCTAATGAATAATGGTAAGACATAAATGGCATATCCGTCACAATAAATGTGTCTTTTGCGCCTCTTTTCACTGCTTTTGTGTGATGAATCATGTCATCGATCGTGACTTGTACTGTCGAATCGAGTCCAAGTACAACCATCCCAAGTGAATCACCGACTAAGATCATGTCAACTTCCGCTTTTTCTGCTTGCTTTGCAGATGGATAGTCGTATGCTGTCAGCATTACAATTGGTTCATTTTGTTCTTTCATTTTGAAAAAATCTAGCTTTGTCTTCATTTGTTCCTCCTCATTCTGGAGAGGAGATGGCTTGCCTCACATCACATGTTTTGATCTCTCATGCGCGGCGAATCATCCCTCTGTCCAAGTCCCTTAGGATCAAGGCAGAAATTTATCAAATTTTTGTTTCTAACAGGTACAGCTCTTTTCAGATACTGCCCACACGAAGTATATCAAAAATGTGCCGGGTGTTCCACTTAAGTTGACTTGATCTCGATGTCTGCGGAGTAGATTTTTTGGATCCCTTCCTCCGTTTCAAGCAATAAAACACCTTCTTCATTGATTCCGAGCGCTTTTCCAGTGTATTGCCCATTGACGGTGCGGGCCACAATATGCTGCCCGATCGTCATCGCAAACGATTCCCATAATTGTTTAATGGGCGCAAATCCTTGCTTCATATAATCAGCATACCTTTTTTCAAAGGTGGACATGATCTGTTGGATGAGCGCAGCACGGTCCACTTTTTCATTCAATTCCATTCGCAGGCTCGTGGCGACATCCTTTAGTTCATCCGGAAAGTCATCAGCCGTTTGGTTCACATTAATTCCCGGGCCAATAATCACCGCATGAACCTGGTCCGCCTCTGCTTTTAATTCAGTCAGAATGCCAACGACTTTTTTCCCGTTTAACAAAATATCATTTGGCCATTTAATGGATGGACTGAGTCCTGTTTGCTCTGCAATGGCTTCTGCGATGGCTACAGATGCTAAAAGCGTCATCTGCGGCGCTTTGTGCAGCGGAATTTCAGGCCGTAGAATGAGACTCATCCAGATGCCTGTCCCATTTGGTGAATGCCACATCCTTTGAAGGCGGCCTTTCCCGTTTGTCTGATGATCACTGACAACGAGCGTACCGTGGGGCGCACCTTCATTTACAAGATCATGGGCAATCAGCTGGGTGGAGGCGACTTCTTTCTGAAAATAAATGTGCCTGCCAAAGCTCTCTGTGTCGAGACCAAACAGAATTTCGTCCTCACTAATTTTGTCCGGTTTACGCAGCAGGCGATATCCCTTTCTTCTGACGGCTTCTACCTCATAGCCCTCTTTTCTGAGGTCCTCTATATGCTTCCAGACAGCCGTTCGAGAACAGCCAAGCTCATCACAAATTTGCTGACTTGAGACAAAATCCTGGCTAGATGCTGTAAATAGTTCGATTAATCGTTTTCTAATTGCTGATCGCATGCTGTAAGCCACTCCTCTATGGCTTCTTTTCGGTTTTCTAAATGATTGTGCAGAACGGCTTTTTTTACCAAATCAAGCTCTTCTGCGATCCATTTTCCTGATGTCTTTTGCCGAAAGGCCATTAAATCTTTTCCTGAAACAGCGAGGTCTTGAAGCGTTTTAATCGGCAGTGCATCATAAGAACGCTTTGCTGCCTCCAGCTCGTCAAAGAAAATGCGGCGCTCGTTTTTTAGCTGTGAGATCTTCAAGCTAGATAAGAGCACGTGTTCACCAGCCTCAAACATCTTCTCCGCATCCCAGTCACAATCGACGTATTGACTAATAGCCACAGCGTCTTTCAAAAGCTTTGTTGACAGCTTCCATTCTTTTAAGAAGAGCACAGCCTCCGCTTCATCTAAGCCAAGCAAATGGATAACAGCCCCCCATACCTCTTCCAGTCCATCCAGTAAATAATACGGAAATGACTGAAAGGATTCTTGCAGACGATCCTTTTTGAGACCCGGCAATTCTTCATACAATTTGGTAGAAACGAGCATCTTGATCGCCCGCTCACAATAACGACCTTTTAAAAGCTTTTCCATTTCAATCTTTTTGCGTTCAACGGATATGTTGGCAAGGAGGCGCTTATCTTTTTCCATCGCTTCAGCCGTCTCAGGAGCGAGCTCAAAGCCAAGCTGGCTTAAAAAACGGACCGCTCTCATCATACGAAGCGCATCTTCCTGAAAGCGGCACGCAGGATCTCCTACGGTTTGAATTCGTTTCCGCTCAATATCCTTTTTTCCCTCTACATGGTCAATAATCTCCCCATGTATATCCATGGCCATCGCATTGATTGTTAAATCTCTTCTTAAAAGATCTTCCTTCAAGGATGTGATAAACGCCACTTCTTTCGGTCTGCGAAAATCTTCATATTCTGATTCAGTTCGAAACGTCGTCACCTCATAGCTGACCCCATCATGTAACACAATGACAGTGCCATGCTCCTTGCCAACATCAACTGTTTTTTCAAATAAAGACTCGACCGTATCAGGCGTTGCATCTGTTGCTATATCAATATCACCGATTTCCCTGCCTAACAGGACATCTCTCACTGCTCCGCCGACAAAGTAAGCCTGATGCCCATGTTCGTGCAGTGTATGTAAAATAGGGATCGCATGTGTGAATGGTTCATTCATCTTCATCATCACCTTCGATCAATTCTAGGTAAAGCTCTTCATATTCACTCACTATTTTTTCAGAAGAGAAATGGGCTTGAACGCTAGACTGGGCCGCCGCTGACACTTGCTCATGAAGCGCTTTGTTTTTGAGTATTGAGACTGCGTGTTTAGCTGCCGCTTCTATATCGCCGAGCGGGACAAGGAAACCTGTCTCTCCATGTTCAATGACCTCTGGTATTCCGCCAACATCTGTTGCAATACAAGGGACACCGCAGGCCATTGCTTCAAGAAGTACAAGCCCAAAGCTCTCCTTCTCAGAAAGCAGCAGCTTCAAATCACTAATTGAATAAAGCTCCTCTACCTTCTCTTGCTTTCCTAAAAACAACACACGATCAGTTAGTTCCAGCTTTTTCACAAGATCGCATACGACCGACTTTTCAGGACCATCACCAATCAGCAGCAGCTTTGCATGCACCTGGTCAGAAATCTTTTTAAAGACATGAATCACGTCATGCACCCGCTTTACCTTTCGGAAGTTCGATACATGGATGATGACCTTTTCGTCCTGCATGAGACCATAATGTTTCTTCAGCACTTCATGATCTTCACGCAAATACACACGCTCATCGACGAAATTATGAATCGTATCGATTTTTTTATCCGGTTTAATCAGATCATACGTCTGTGCAGCTAATGAATGCGACACAGCTGTTACCCGGTCTGATGATTCGATGGCAAACCGAATCACTTCCTTTAAAGATGGATCATAGCCTAAAACCGTAATATCCGTCCCGTGAAGCGTGGTAACGACTTTCACTGTGTGTCCCGTCATTTGCTTGGCTAAGAACGCACAGACGGCGTGAGGGACCGCATAATGCGCGTGAATAATATCGAGCTTCTCTCGTTTTGCGACTTCCGCCAATTTACTAGCTAGTGCAAGGTCATAAGGTGGATATTGAAAAACAGCATATTGATTGACATCCACCTCATGAAAATAAATATTCGGATACACTTTATTGAGCCTAAACGGAATACTTGAGGTAATGAAATGAACATCGTGCCCTTTTTCAGCTAAACGTTTTCCAAGTTCCGTCGCAATAATGCCCGATCCGCCGACACTTGGATAACAAGTGATTCCGACCTTTAGTTTTTTCATAATTCCCCCCCAAGTAAGTCGTCATCGATCAAAAGTGGTTTCTTTGTGATAAACCCTTCTGCATAAGCTTTATTGACTTCTCTTCCATACATAGACTCTCTCATTTTCACAAAATCAATATACCCGTTCACAAGAGGTGTCTCCACTGAATGCGCCGATTTTACAAATTGGCTTTGATACGCATGCAAGCTATCAATCTTTTGGTGCATTTCCTCAGAAATATCAATCACAAAATCTGGACGATGATGGCCGTTAATCATGTAATAATACATCTGACTTATTTTATGCGCTGGCTGCTTGTATGAATCTTCAAATTTATGTATACCTGCCGAAAAAGCAGCCTCTTCTACAAGTGAACCCGCATGACCATGATCTGGATGCCGATCTTGGTGATGCGGAGCAAAAATTAGCTTCGGTTTGTATGTACGAATCACGCCCGCAATGTCCTTCATTGCTTCGTCATTTAAATAAAGACCTCTGTCTGGCAGCGTGAGCTGGATTCGCGTTGACACGCCTAAAATGGCGGCAGCCGCTTTCGCTTCCTCTTTACGGCTCTCTACCGTTCCATTCGAGGATAATTCAGCCTGGGTCAAGTCGCAAATTCCGACACGCGCCCCTTTTTTTACGTATTTTGCAATCGTTCCGCCCATACCGATCTCTACATCATCGCTATGGGCTCCGAATGCAAGGATATCAAGTCGTTTCATTTGTTCCTCCGTTTTTTGCTACATCTCGAAAATCAAACGTACCTTTATTTAAATTCCTGACTAAAATCTCTGCGGTCCCCATATTGGTGGCAAGTGGAATGGTATACACATCGCATAGCCGAATAAGTGCAGATACATCCGGTTCATGCGGCTGCGCGGTAAGCGGGTCTCTAAAAAAGAGCACAAGATCCATTGCATTATCAGCAATTAAAGCACCAATCTGCTGATCTCCTCCAAGTGGTCCTGACTGAAAACGATGAATGGGAAGCCCCGTCGCTTCTTTCACTCTCAAACCTGTTGTCCCTGTTGCGTAAAGTGTATGATTTGCCAATATATCACGGTACGCAATGGCAAATTGGATCATGTCACTTTTTTTCTTATCGTGAGCGATTAAAGCAATGTTCATCAGGAATCCACTCCTTATTAGTCGATGATATTTTCTAAACCATAGACAAGCTGATCAATGTGCATAACCTGTTCAACTGAAAGCTTTACACCTGACATAAATGAGGCACGATTATAAGAATCATGACGAATGGTGAGCGTCTGTCCGTCCATTCCAAACAGTACTTCTTGATGTGCGATCATACCCGGAAGTCTTACGCTGTGCAGACGGATACCGTCATAATCTGCGCCTCGTGCACCTTCGATTAATTCTTTCTCTTCTGGATGTCCTTGCTTTTTGCTTTCTCTGACTTCTGCAATCATTTCAGCTGTTTTAAGCCCAGTACCGCTCGGAGCATCAAGTTTTTTATCATGATGAAGCTCAATGATTTCAACGTCAGGAAAGTAATTCGCTGCCATTTTGGCAAACTTCATCATTAAGACCGCACCGACAGCAAAGTTTGGCGCAATAATACAGCCTATGCCCTTTTCTTCTGTTAATTGCTGGAGCTCTTTCAGGTCAGCTTCAGAAAAACCAGTGGTTCCGACGACTGGACGCACGCCATGTTCAAGCGCCTTTTTTGTATGTACTTTCCCGATTTCTGGTGTCGTCAAATCAATTAATACATCAGGTGCTGTCTCTGAAAGACACACATCAATATCTGTATAAATCGGCGCCTCAGATGTCGTATGAATCACATCAGCTAATTTTTTTCCTTCGTGCGCGTGATCAAGGGCTGCCACAAGCTCAAAATGGCTCGTTTCTTCTGCCAGCTTCACAGCTTCTATCCCCATTCTTCCTCTTGCTCCAGCGATTACTACTTTGATGGTTTGGTTCGTCATCGTCTCTACTTCCCTTCTTTTTTCGTCCAGCGGTCTTTGTCTCTTGTATTGAATTTATGCATCACACGATCATGTGCTTCCTCTAGTGATATATCTAGTGAATTAGCGAGACATGTTAACACAAACAAAACATCGCCAATTTCTTCTTCCATGCTTTTTTCTGTTTCCGTTGTTTTTTTCGGCTTTTCTCCATAGTAATGGTTAACCTCTCTTGCCAGCTCGCCTAATTCTTCTGTCAGACGGGCCATCATGGCAAGCGGGCTGAAATAGCCTTCTTTAAATTGTCCTATGTAATCATCTACTTCTTGCTGCACGTGACGCAGCGTTTTTTCTTTCGTCATCAAGCTCATCCTCCTATCCATCTCTTACATGTTAGCGAAATCATAAATATTTGACAAATGTTTAAAACTCAGTTTGCTTGTTTCTCTCCCATACCATATAATATTATCGCTGTCTAAGCAAAAAAAGGAGTGGTCTCTTGCTAAAAGAAATTCGTCTTAAAAATATCGTCTTTATTTTAATAGGATCTGCGATTTTTTCTTTCGGTCTTGTTCATTTTAATATGCAGAACAATTTGGCGGAAGGCGGATTTACAGGTATTACACTGCTTTTATATTTTCTATTCCACATTGACCCATCCATTTCAAACCTTGTCTTAAACATTCCGATCTTTTTTATCGGCTGGAAAATGCTCGGCAGAACGATGTTTACTTATACAATTGTAGGTACTGTCAGTCTTTCTGTCTTTCTTGCCATCTTCCAGCGCTTTCAAATACATATGCCTCTCCAGCACGATTTGGCCCTAGCCGCACTCTTTGCAGGTGTGTTTATCGGAACAGGCCTCGGGATCATCTTTAAGTTCGGCGGTACTACCGGCGGTGTGGACATCATCGCAAGACTCATCAACAAGCATTATCAAGTAGCTATGGGACGAACAATGTTCATCTTCGACGCTTGCGTCATTACGATTTCTCTTACTTATTTAAATTACAAAGAAGCCATGTATACACTCGTCGCAGTATTTGTTGCTGCGAAGGTCATTGACTTCATGCAAGAAGGCGCTTACGCAGCCAAAGGTGCCATGATCATATCTGAAAAAGATGACATCATTCAAAAGAAAATCACAGAGGAAATGGAGCGGGGTGTGACCATTTTAAAAGGGGTCGGTTCCTATACAAAACAGGAGCGCAACGTTCTTTATTGCGTCGTCCCAAAAAACGAGCTTGTCCATCTCAAAAGCGTCGTGACCTCAGTCGATCCTCATGCGTTTGTATCCGTCAGTGACGTGCATGATGTGCTTGGTGAAGGCTTCACATTAGATGAACACAAAAAGCCGCTCAATCCGCATTAAAAAAAGAAGCCCAAAAATGGTGCTTCTTTTTTATGATTTCGGATAATCAGCTTGTCGCTTTTGCTTCTTCTCTTTTTCAGCACGGTATTTCCGAAATCCAACATACGTTAACGTTAATAAAATGATGCTTCCCGTTGTTAAAATGACCCATAAAAGCGATGGGTCAGCCTCATCTTGATCAACGTGGGCAAATACACTCGATAAATCCTCTTCAAGCTTCGTGAGGCGCTCAAGCTTTGTCCCACTTGATGCTTTTAAAAATTCACCTTGCTCAATCACTTCCATATGCTGCTTAATCGTTTGCAGCTTTTCAGGCGAAACATCAATGGTTAAACTCGGATAGATCATATCGTATAAAGAAACCAGCTCATTCCAAGTTTCATAAAACGTCGTTGATTCCGGATCCTTCACTTCTTTTTTCAACGTAGGAAAAGACCCCATAATGGGCTTCTCCAGCGAACCCCAAAGTGGCTCAGAGTCTGACTGGATCGCATCGAGCAGCATTCTAAACTGAGAGGCATAACGAAGCTTTTCGCGCTCATTCAATTCTTCTTGTGGCAGCCCTTTTATGATATCTTGATAGCCAACTGTAATTTGCCGAATCTGCGTATTTGTCAGCGTTCCGCGCCAATTCTCAGCTTTAAATGTCTTTTCAACATACAATGCGACCTGTAACGCCTCATCATATTTAGCTTGTCTCGTTAATTGAAAGATTGAATCTGATAGTTCCGTTAATTCTTGCAGCACACTAGCGGCTGTTTCCTCGCCTTTGGCAACAGATGGCTGTAATACGAGAAAAAATAATAGAATCATCGCGATTGGCTTTCGTTTCATGCAAGTCCCTCCTAGCCCTTCTCCATACAGCGTATGAAGAAAAGGACAAGGTTAGACCAATATTGTTAAGGGAGTTCGAGCTTGACCGATTTTTTCGATAGGACGAAATAATACGAAACAAGAAGAACGGCAATGCTTAACCAAAACGTGACGTAGCCGATCTCGTTTGTATAGGCAGACAGCATAGAATAACGCGGCATCATACCAAATACATAATCAATCACATCATTATGTAAAATCCATATGCCAGCTACCACCAAATGACACATTTTAAAACGATAATAAGGTGCAAACAATACGGCTTGAACCGCCATCGCAAAGTGGGACCCAATCAGCATGTACCCTTCCCACGGAAAATCATCCACAGATAAAAGGACAAAGATATTCATTCCTACAGCCCATAACCCGTACTTCATTAAGGTCACGAGGGCAAGTGCTTCAAAATAAGGAGCGTTTCGTTTCATCAAAAAAGCAAGTAGAACAAATAAAAAGAAAAAGCTTGCCGTTGGACTGTCTGGAACAAAAGCTAAAAAGATAGCCGGCGTCTCTACAAGCTGTGGAATATACCAATAGTAGCCGTACACAGTGCCAAGGAAATTGATTATCAAGACTAGCACAAGCATATAGCGCGTGGCTAGCAGATATTGAATCCATCTCATACGTCTCTTCACTCACGATCTATTAAAATCAGAAAAAAGCTGACAGCGCCAGCTTTTTCTCTTTTGAGTATATCCTTGTACTTGCATTTAAACAACTGAATTATTTAGATTTGACCTCAGATAAATATTTAGACAGCTTTTCAAGTTCTTCATCGCTGCCTTTAAAGATACCCTTAGGCATGTTACCTTTTCCTTCAACAGCGATTTTAGCGATCTCCTCAGGTGCAAGACCATTGTCAACAAGTGACGGTCCGGCTGCTCCGCCCTGCATGTTATCCCCGTGACAGGAGATACATGTCTGCTCCTGATAAATTTTATACTCTTCCGCTGAGGTATCAATCTCTGCTTCTTTCTTAATTTCACCTTGCTTTGCCGCTGCTTCCCAATCATGAGTAGCAACAGACTCCCACGTTAAATATGTTGCTGCGCCGACTGCAAGGATCATCATCCCCACTGCAACCGGTCTTCTATACGGTCTGCGTTCAGGACCAGAATCAAGAAATGGTGCGAGCAACAGTGCACCAAACGCAATCCCAGGCATAATCATCGCACCAACTACCGTATAGCCACCTGCAGCAAATTCATATTTTAATAACTGGTACAAGAATAAGAAATACCAGTCTGGCAGCGGAATATAGCCGGTATCTGTTGGATCAGCCATCCGCTCAAGCGGAGGTGCATGAACCACAGTTAGGACAAGAAATCCAATTAAAAAAACGGCACCTACAAGCCATTCCTTTAAAAGAAAGTTCGGCCAAAAGGCTTCTGTTTTTCCCGGATATTCGGAATAGTCTTTAGGTATGTTAGGTTTTCTTTCTGCCGGAATTCTAGAGTCTCCGACAAATTTCATCCCTTTTCCCCTATGCAAAGTCATCCCCTCCTCATTGAACATTCATCAAACGCAAATTTTTTATAGCGGTCCAGAAATTCCTTGCTTACGAATCATAATAAAGTGGGCAGCCATCAGCCCAAATAATGCCGCTGGCAAGAAAAAGACATGGATAGCGAAAAATCTCGTCAGCGTTTGTGCCCCTACAATGTCAGGATGACCTGCAAGCAGCGTTTTGATCTCTTTACCAATGAAAGGCGTCGCTTCTGCAATTTGAAGACCAACCTTCGTTGCAAATAGCGCCTTCATATCCCATGGCAAGAGATAACCTGTAAAACCAAGTCCAAGCATCACAAAGAAAATGAGCACACCAACAATCCAGTTGAGCTCTCTAGGCTTTTTATACGCCCCTTGGAAAAAGACCCTTAGCGTATGTAAAAACATCATGACAATAACTAAACTCGCACCCCAGTGGTGCATCCCTCTGACAATCTGACCAAATGCCACTTCATTTTGTAAATAATAGACAGATTCCCAGGCGTTTTTAATATCCGGCACGTAATACATCGTTAAAAACATGCCCGAAAGGACTTGAATGACTGTCACAAAAAACGTTAAACCGCCAAAACAGTACACAAAAGCGGAGAAATGATGTGCTGGATTGACATGCTCTGGCACCTCATGATCCGCAATATCTCTCCATATTGGTGTAATGTCTAGCCGCTCATCTACCCAATCATAAATCTTGTTAAGCATCGTTACCCTTCCCCTTTCGGCACAGCTTTTCCAAGATAGAGGTATCCGTCCTTCACTTGCTGCTTATAATGATCAAGCGGTGCAAGTGGCGGAGTTCCGGGTACGTTTGTACCATCCTTGTCGTACAGCCCATAGTGGCATGGACAGAAAAATTTGTTTGGATTTTTCGGATCACTGTTCCAGTTCACTGTACAGCCTAAATGTTTACAGATAGGCGATAAAGCGACAATTTCATCCCCTTCTTTGTACACCCATGCTGACCTAGATTCCTTTGACTCATACCATGCATCTACTTGATCAATTTTAAAGTCAAAGCGCTTCGGTTCCTTCGTCAGTTCATCTACACTGACAACTTGAACCATATCCTGATCCTCTGTTCCTTTTAGCACAGGGTCAAGCGCAAAGCGAACCATAGGCATGAGCATTCCAGCGGCCATAAATCCCCCCACGCCGGTCAACGTGTAATTCAAAAATTGACGCCTGGACACTCCATGTCTCTTCTCGCTCATTTTTTTCTCCCCCCCTCAGGTCGTCAGCTACTTTATAACTGAATTAGAAAAAATTTCATAAAACTAGGACACCCTCATAATATATCAATCTATTCACAAGGTCAACATCCTAAAAAGCTATGTACAATGCAAATGTAAGGGTTTTTATGAAGGGTTCCACTTTTGTAACAAAAAGTTCAAAATTTGTTCTACACTGTCTTGAACAATTTTTTGCTTTAATTCTACCTTTAAATGCTCGAGCGGAACCGGCTTTAACAAAAATAGTGATTCACTAACCGCCGCATGCTCTTTCCATTGGTGATCAGATGAGATCAACACAACATGCTGAAAATGATCTTCTAGCGACTGCTTCATCGTGAAGATGTCTTCTAGTTTTCGGTCATTGGCTTCTACATATGTATGTGGTGGAAAAAGAAAGACCCGCCCTTTCAACTGTCTTTCAAGTTCCTCTGTTACAAGAATGGTAAACTCCCCTAAAGATACGGTTTGTTTGATTTGATTCACATCTATTCCAACTAATGGAATGATAGCGGTATCAATGTAATCTCTAGATTGCAAAAAGCGATCTGCATCCTCCGCTTGAAACTTCATCAATTTCCCCTCTTTCATGACATAAGCCCTGCCTGGATAGGGCAAGGCTTATTCGTTCAGTTTATGACAATAGGCTTAATTCTCTTGCTAACTTATTAAATGTTTCTTGATCATGACGGTCAAGTGCTTCATCTATCTCTTTCATAAGCCGTTCTTTTTGGAAAGTTGCGATCGAGTGTTCAAGCACTTTCTCCGCAAGATCCTTATCTTTTTCATTCTCATAAAGATCCTTTGGAATATGAGGATTTGTTTCAAGCACAGCTGCATATTCCGGCGAACGATAAGCAGAACGGAAATTCAATTGAATAAACAAATCTTGCTGTTTATTCAAACGAATATCATGAAATGACTTTTCAGCATCTGTCGTCATGATATTCTCTTTATAAAATCTAAAGGGAACTTCATCCACACAGTGTGTTGACATAATGATTCCCCTTGGGCAAAATTCTGCTTGCTCTACAAAATGAACCTTTTCCATCAAAGAGTCGTGACTCATTAAATAATTTAATATCCAAACGCACTCTCTTCGCTTTAACTGATAATGGTTTAAAAACCACCGGATGAATTCCTTCTTTTCATTGACAGAAACAGGGGTCTGCATGTTATTCCCTCCTCTATCGTAAATTAAATTGCTATACATGAATTATTCAACAAACCAGTTCTTCATTCCTGCAAACTATAAGGAAATTTCGTCTTCAATTCTTAAAATCGTTTCTTCGATTTCTTCATTCGTGCCATCTTTCTGAAGAACTTTGCGTAATAGCGGCAATGCTTCTTTTTGTCTGCCTTCTTCTAAAAGGAACGATGCGTATTCATATAAAAAGTCACGTTCCTCATCAAAATCAGGCAGAGCCAGCTTGAAGTACTCAGCTGCTTCTTTGTATTCTTCTCGTCCAACAGATGCAGATGCAGCATACCAATTCCATTTTGGATCATCTTCCCCAAAGCTTTTAACCTCTTTTATGACATCCAGAATTTCATCAAAAAGCTCTTCATTTAAATAGATCGCGAGCAATGTTTGAATCGCTTCAATATATCCCGGATCAAGAGCAAGTGCTTCTTGAAGCAGCTTTTTCGCATCTTCTGAATCCCCATTTTTCAAGTCAATCTTTGCACCATATAAATATAATTCTTTGTTATACTCATCAATTTTAATACCCTCTTTTACTACCTCTAAAGCCTCGTGATATAGTCCTTCTTCCTCATAACTTTTCGCTAAAGGCATATATAGAGACGAATAAGATGGATCAATATCTTTTAGTTCTGAAAGCTGCTGAATGGCTGTTTTCGTTCGTCCAGCCCTCATCGCTGTAAATCCGTAGCCAAAAAGTGTATTCGGATCTGTTTGATCTTTCACTGCCTTTTCGTACCATTCAAGCGCATCTTCAAATTCTCCAGCTGTGCTGAGTGATTCAGCGAGCCTCTGATAAACATTGACGCCGCCAACCTCATGTTGTTGATCTGCGACCTTGTAGAAATAGTCGGCCGCTTTCTTTGAAAGACCTTGCGAAAAATACAATTCACCTAACGCAAAATCAATAATGGCTTCATTTGGAAGCAGCTCTTTTGCTTTTAAGAGCTTTTGTTCACTGACTTCAAATAGTCCTTGCATTTGATACAAATCTGCCATTAACAGTAGGCTCTCTGGAAAGGCATCATCATCTTTAGGAATCGTCTCTAATACCGAAATCGCCTTTTCTTCTTCATCAGAGTCAATCAGCAGTTCTGCATAAAAACATGTTAACCCCGTTTCCTCTGGATATAAATCATGTAAATCACTGATGAGATTTCTCGCTTTATCGATATCTCCCCAATCATAATATAACTGAGCTGCCTGCGCCTTTTCTTCATCATGCAAATGCTTTTCTGCCTGAGCAAGTGTTTGAAGTCCTTTTTCAGTCTCACCCGCCTCAACTAATTTTATGGCTTCTTGTAATGAACTATTCAAATCAAACCGTTCCTTTCTGTTTTCCAAAAACCTAAACTATTGTTACTTCATATCATAATCGACAGGTACTCATCCAGCAAATATGTTGCACTTTTAAAATGAACCCATTTTTGTGTTTTAAAGACTGGTTTTCATTTCATCCTTTACGAAACGGAAGTTTTGTAAACTGAAAACACCTGAAATTCATTTTTTGATCAGATAAAATGATTTTTTTCCAGGTTTCATCTTGAGACAAGCTATGCTATATTCCTTACAAATATGCATAAGGAAAGAAAAAGCCTGAGGACATCCTCAGACTGTTTTGGTTAAGTATTCAATGTGTTCAAAGAAATTCGGGTATGAGACGCGTACAGCATCTGTATCTTCAATCTCAACCGCTTGCTTTGTGATGCAAGCAGCAATCCCCAGCATCATACCGATTCGGTGATCTCCGTAGCTTGACACGGCTGCGCCGCCTTGAAGCGTGGTTTTACCATGAATCTTCATACCATCATCTGTTGCTTCAATATCAGCACCGAGTTTTTTAAGTTCTGACACGACTGTATCAATTCGATTGGTCTCTTTTACTTTTAACTCAGCAGCATCTTTAATGATCGTTGTTCCCTCTGCTTGTGTCGCTAAAAGCGCTATAATTGGAATCTCGTCGATAAGTCTTGAAATCATATCACCAGAAATTTCGATGCCTTTTAATGAAGAGGTAGAGATCGTTAAATCTCCATATGGCTCTCCGCCTTTTGCATCTACTTCATTGATCTCAAGATTCGCACCCATTTGTTTCAGAACATCAATAATACCCGTTCTTGTTTTGTTTAGCCCGACATTTTTTAAGACAATTCGGCTGTTAGGAACAATAGATCCAGCAACAAGGAAAAATGCAGCTGAGGAGATGTCTCCAGGAACAAATATATCTGTTGCTTTTAATGTTTGACCGCCTACAATGGAAACACTTTGTTCATCTTCGTCTAGTTTCACACCAAACATAGAGAGCATTCTTTCTGTATGATCTCTTGATTTATGCGGTTCAGTTAATGTTGTTGTTCCTTCTGCTTGAAGACCTGCTAAAAGGACAGCGGACTTAATTTGGGCGCTTGCCACCGGAGACTCATATGAGACACCTTTTAAATGGCCGCCACGAATAGAAAGCGGCGTATACTCGCCGTTTGCTCTGCCATCTATTTTCGCTCCTAGTTGTTTAAGTGGACCTGTTACTCGCTGCATTGGTCTTTTAGCAATACTCTCATCACCGATCAGTGTACTGTGAAACTCACAACCAGCTAATATTCCCATCATTAATCGAATGGTTGTACCAGAATTCCCGACATCGAGGACGTCAGACGGCTCCTTGAGCTCTTTCAGTCCCTTCCCACGGATCACAACATCTGTCCCTTTTTGTTCAATTTCAACGCCCATTTTTCTAAAACAATCAATCGTACTTAAACAATCGGCTCCAGGGAGAAAGTTTTTCACCACTGTCGTCCCATCAGCAATTGCACCAAACATCACTGATCTATGAGAAATGGATTTATCACCTGGAATATGAATGACTCCATTCATAGGAGCATGTTTATGAATTTTCATATTTGTCACCTCAGTCAGCATAAAATGTATCGTAATTCGCTCTATTTTTTATACAGATCTCTGCACGTTTACGGTCGTCTTCTGTTTGAAAACTAATGCGTAAAATCCCATTAATGTCTTCCCGCGTTTCAATAATACGGATATTCGTAATACTGATGCTCTCATTTGCTAAATGTCCTGTAATCTCCGAAATGACCCCAGGGTGATCTGGAACATCCACATAAAGGTCATAAAAAGCAGGAATGGCACCTTTTTTCCTCAGAGGAAGTCCATCACGATATTCCTTTGCCTCTTGAAAATAAGAGAACAAGCCTTCAGCGTCTTCTTGCTGTACAAAGGTCTCAATGCGATCGATCTCTTTTTTCCATTCATGGAACCGGTCTAAAATCTTGTTTTTGTTGTGCAGAAGGATATCTCGCCACATTGCAGGGTTGCTTGACGCAATACGTGTAATGTCACGAAAGCCTCCAGCAGCAAACCGTTTGACAAGTGGGAATTGTTCTTCAAAATGATGTGCTTGATGCACAAGGCTGGCTGCAACAATATGAGGGAAATGACTAATCACACTTGTTACACCATCATGTTCTTCTGGGGTCATCTCAATAAAATGAGCATTTGTACCTTTTAACAAGTCCTTCAAACGATCAACAGCCTCGCGGTTTGTTTCCTTTGCCGGCGTTAAAATGTAGAACGCATTTTCAAATAAAAAGTCTTTCGCTGCTATAACACCTGACTTGTGAGAGCCTGCCATTGGATGTCCACCAATAAATTGATAGTGCTTAGGAAGCGTTTTTTCAGCAAAATGGACAACCTTTTGCTTTGTGCTGCCAACATCGGTAATTGTGAGCTCTCTCTCAATTCCAGAGTTTGCAATATCACGAAGCATATTGACTGTTTGCTGAACTGGTGTTGCCAAAATAATAGTCGCAGATTCAGCCAAACCTGCCGCAAATGAATCAGCTGCTAAATCAATGATACCCAGCTTTGTTGCTGCAACCATTTGTTCTTTGGACACATCGTATCCAACAATTTTTTTATGAGGATACTCTTTTTTAATCGACAGTGCGATGGAACCTCCAATTAAACCAAGTCCAGCGATTAATATTGTTTCATTTGCATCATTCATGTTCATCACCTGTTTTTTCGCGAAAATTAAAAAAGCCATTTCAACAGCTTATATGTATGAGGTTGGTACAATGAAAGCCATATCCTGTAAAAGGATATGACTTTATGGTTATGCTACGCTCGAATGCCTTGCATTAAATCAGCAAGTGTACTTAGAATTTCTGCATTTTGCTCCATTGTTCCGACCGTAATACGTAAAGACGTTGGAAAACCAAGTGCTTTACCAGAACGAACAATGTAGCCTTTTTTCAATAATGCATTGAATAATTCATCTGCATCTCTTTTAAAATCAATCAGCACGAAGTTTGTTTGAGACGGATAAATAAATAGTCCAAAACGGTCAGCAAATTCTTGATATTGCTTGAGACCTGCTTCATTTTTTTGTCTGCATGATTGAATGAAGTCCTGATCTTTTATCGCTGCACGAGCTGCTGCCTGAGCGATACGACTCGTATTAAACGGCTCTCTCGCTGGTTCAATCGCAGTAATCAACTCTTCTGATGCAATGCCATAGCCTACTCGAAGCGCGGCCAGTCCATACGCTTTAGAAAACGTACGGAGTACGATAATATTTTGATAGTTGTGTAATAAAGATAAGCTGTTCGGAAAGTCTTCCGCACGAACGTATTCGACATATGCTTCATCTAGTACTACAAGCACATGAGCTGGTACTTGATCTAAAAACGCCACAAGCTCAGATTCTGACAAATGATTTCCCGTCGGGTTATTCGGGTTGCATACCCAGACGACCTTCGTGTTCTCATCAATCGCATCCAGCATGCCCTTCAGATCGTGAGCTCCTCCGTCTAAAAGCGGCACCTCTCGAATCTCTGCCCGCTCAATGATCGCATTGTGACGATATTGCGGAAAAGACGGAGCTGGGATGACGGTATTTGTATGTTGGTCAAGGAATGCCCTAGCAATAATTTGCACAAGTTCATCTGAGCCATTCCCGAATATTAATTGTTTTTCATTTACTTGAAGAAACTCAGCGAGCTCTGTTCTTAAACTTGCGCTGTATCCATCTGGATAGATCGCTAAATGTTCAAGCTCAGCTTGTATCGCCTCTCTTGCATGAGCGGAACATCCAAAAGGGTTTTCATTTGAAGCCAATTTCACAATTTTGTCTAATTGATATTCTTTTTTGACCTCTTCAATTGGTTTCCCAGGTTGATACGGTTTTAGTTGTTTTAATTGATCTTTGATTTGCAAAAGTTTCACCTCATTTGAATGAATAGAGGGGACTAAATGTTTTTGCATAGGTTTCAAACTCTCTTAAAGCGTCTTGACGAGTATCACTTGCTAACAATTGATCCTGAAGTTCTTCAATTTTTTTTACAAGTGCACTGCCTACAACGACGCCGTCACTCAGTTTATTCATTGCGTCTACCTGCTCTCTTGTTGAGATACCAAAACCGACCGCAACCGGTATGTGACTCAGCTGTTTCACTTGTTGAATAAAATCAGTAATCGATTCGTCAAAGGTTTGTCTGACACCTGTTACACCAAGAGATGAAACACAATACACAAAACCTTCTGCCTGCTCTACTATATTTACTAATCGTTCCTTACTGGTTGGTGCAACGAGCGAAATATATGAAATGTCATATGTTTGACAGTTCTTTTGCAGCTCACTGCTTTCTTCAAAAGGCAAGTCGGGTGTTAAGAGTCCCGAAATATGATTTTTGCGCAGTAAAGCGAAAAAGTATTCTGTGTCTAATTGTAACACAGGATTATAATACGTAAATAGAATTACAGGAATTTTTACACCGTTTTTTTTCATCTTCCCTGCTAATTCTATCGCTTTTACGATATTCATGCCATGATTTAGAGCTCTTTTGGAGGCTCTTTGAATGACAGGACCGTCTGCTAGCGGATCGGAATAAGGAACACCTAGCTCAATCGCATGTGCACCGGCTGCTTGAAGGGACACAGCTAAATCGATCGTGATTTCTTCTGACGGATCCCCTGCTGTAATAAATGGGATGAATAATTTCTCGTCTTGCTCTAATCGAAATGTGATCATTTGGTTTTGCCCTCACTTTCAAGCACATTCATTAATGTATGCACATCCTTATCTCCTCTTCCTGATAGGCAGACAAGGATGATTTCATCTTCACTCATTGTCCTGCTCATCTCAAACGCCTTGGCTAAAGCGTGTGCTGATTCAATCGCTGGCAGGATTCCTTCCTTTTCTGTCAGCAGCTTTAGTGCATCCAGTGCTTCTTGATCTGTAGCACTCACATATTGAACGCGTCCGCTCGCATGTAAATATGCGTGCTCTGGTCCGATCCCGGGATAATCTAGACCAGCTGAAATGGAATAGGGCTCAATAATCTGGCCAAATTCGTCTTGGATTAAATAGGTCAAAGATCCATGAATGACCCCTTTTGTCCCCTTCGTAATGGTTGCTGCATGAAGCGGCGTATCGATTCCTTTTCCAGCCGCTTCTACACCAATCAAATCAATCTCATCATCCAAAAACGCTCGGTACATTCCAATAGCATTACTTCCGCCGCCGACACAAGCAATGACTTTATGAGGGAGCCTGCCTTCTTTTTTCAGCATCTGCTCTTTTGCTTCATCACCAATCATCCGCTGGAACTCACTGACGATTTGGGGATATGGATGAGGTCCTACAACTGAACCGATCATATAGAAATGATCACTACATTGCTGGACCCAGTAACGAATCGCTTCGTTCGTTGCATCTTTTAATGTGCCATTTCCGCTTGTGACAGGTATGACTTCAGCGCCAAGGAGCTTCATTCGGAATACATTGAGAGATTGTCTCTCCACATCCTCTTTTCCCATAAATACCGTGCACGATAATCCAAACTTGGCGGCCACCGTTGCTGCTGCTACTCCGTGCTGTCCAGCGCCTGTTTCTGCGATGATGTTTGATTTCCCCATTTTTTTTGCAAGCAGTGCCTGACCAAGTGCATTGTTGATCTTATGAGCACCTGTATGGTTTAAATCTTCTCTTTTTAAATAGATTTTTGCGCCGCCGAGGTATGCAGATAATTGATCAGCATATGTCAGCGCAGTCGGTCTGCCTGAATAGTTTTGCAATAGAGAAAGATATTCTTGCTTAAAGGCTGGGTCTTCTTTTAATTCGTTAAATGCTTGTTCGATTTCTTTGAGTGGCTGCATGAGCGTCTCGGGAACAAATTTCCCTCCGAATTCTCCATATCTGCCAAGCTCATTTGGATATGCGTACATCGTTTAACATCCTTTCTTCGAGCGCTTTGATCTTAGCGCTGCTTTTCTTCCCGTTTTCTTCTATGCCGCTTGAAAGATCAATCGCTTTTGGGCTATAGGCAAGAAGCTCTGGCAGTGTTTCTGGTGTTATTCCACCTGCAATGATGCATGCTTTCTTCAGTCGTTTTGCTTGCTGATTGTATACAGGTACCGCGTCCCATGTAAAAGCTTTGCCAGAACCGCCTCTCATCCCTTTTACTTTCGCATCAATGAGAAAACCATCGACAAACGGCGCAAATGCCGTCATTTGATTAAGTGTTTCTTTTATATCGGGATCGTGATGAAAGACTTTCCACACTACCGCCCCTGTTTTTTGTTTTATTTCTTTTGCATCCTCTCTTGTTTCATCTCCATGCAGCTGCACGATATCTAAAGGAATATGCTTTGTGATGTCACACACTTTTTGGATTTTTTCATTTACAAATACACCAGTAATCTTTTTCCTGCACTGCGAATCGGTGAGCCATTGTTTCACTTGATCTGGATCGACTTGCCTTTTACTTGGAGCAAAAATAAATCCGATCGCATCTGCTTGAGATTGCGCAATGCATTCTACATCTTCTAGTGAGACCGCCCCGCAATATTTTAAAAAAGGCTTCATCGTGGTCATTCTCCAAATAACGTCTGAACGGCTTTTTCTTGTGAGGGTTCTCTCATTAATGATTCACCTACAAGGACAGCACTCGCTCCATGTTTTTTGACAAAGGTCAGATCATCAAATGTTTGAATACCGCTTTCACTTACTAGCAAGACATCCTTTGGAACAAGTGGTGCAATCTCTTTTGTTTGCTCAACTGTTGTTTTAAATGTCTTTAAATTTCGGTTATTCACGCCAATGATTTCGGGGGTGAATAGGTTTAAGATATGTTCCAGTGTATCTGCTGCATGAACTTCGACAAGAATATCTAGTCCTTTTTCCTTCGCTTCAGCATAGAATTCATGCAGCTGTTGCGGTTCAAGTACTTCCCCAATTAATAAAATGGCATCTGCACCGATACGTCTTGACTCTTCTATTTGTATGGAATCGATGATAAAGTCTTTTCTTAAAATTGGACGTGCGACGTGTTCTTTAATTAAGGAAAGATACTCGTTCTTCCCTTGAAAAAATGGTTCATCTGTTAAGACTGATAAGCAATCAGCATTCGATTTTTCGTAGGCTTTTGCTGTTTGCAGAGGATCAAAATTTGGCTGAATGATTCCTTTGGAAGGAGAAGCCTTTTTCACCTCAGCAATCAGCCCAATCGAGCGGTGAGGGTTCATGAGTGCTTCTTTAAATGATCGTCTTTCAAAGTGTCCATCCACAGGTAACTGCAACGTTTGGATATGTTCTTTTTTGCGTGCAATGATTTGATTAAGCATAGATCTCTTCCTCTTTCGTTTTTTGTTTTAAACGAGCCAATTGTTCTTTGGCTGCTCCGTTTTTAATCGTTTCTAATGCTTTTAATGTTCCTGCCATGAGGCTTTCTGACTTGCCCGCGACATATAAAGCCGCCCCGGCATTCAGAGCTGTAATATGAAGCGGCGCCCCTCCTGTTTGATGATTCAATATATTCTGAATCAATTTCGCACTCTCTTCCGGTGATTGGACCTGAATATCTGATAAGTATCCTTTTTCCAGTCCAAAGTCTTCTGGGTTTAGCGTATATTCTGTCATGGCACCTTTTTTGAGTTCAATCACATATGAATTGGCTGTAATCGTTAGTTCATCCAGCCCGTCTTCCCCGCATACAAACAGGACATGCTCTGGCTCTAATGGGGCAAGGGCTTCCGCCATTAATTTTGCCTTTTCCTTTGCATACACACCGATGATTTGCTTTTTGGCTTGCATCGGGTGGCAAAGCGGTCCTAATAGATTAAATACCGTCCGGAAGCCTAGCTGCTTGCGGACTGCTGCTACTTGTTTCATAGATGAATGGTACAGTGGTGCAAATAAAAAGCCCATGTTTTTTTCTTGTATTTGCCTTCTTGTTTCTTCTGGAGTGGATTGAATGTGAATCCCAAGACACTCTAGCACGTCGGCACTTCCGCTTTTAGAAGAGACTGAGCGATTTCCGTGTTTTGCGATTTTAGCACCAGCGGCGGAAGCTACAATAGCAGCTGCAGTTGATATATTAAATGTGGAGAGTCCATCGCCTCCTGTGCCGCATGTGTCAACGACATCAAGCGATCTTTCCGCTGGTTCTACTTTTTGCCGCATGGCCCTCACGAAGCCTGTCATTTCTTCAGCGGTTTCTCCTCTATGCGCTAAAATCGATAGACTTGCAGCGACTTCAGCATCTGTTAAAGAGCCGCTCATCATATCATGCATTAGTCTATGTGCTTCATTTTCTGATAGGAAGCCTCCGTTAACAAGAGCTGATAGTCGCTGATTCATCCTGCACACTCTCCTTTTCTGAGAAAATATGTTCAGCAAGCTGAATGGCCCTCAGAAGCGCTCCTGCCTTGTTACATGTCTCTTCCCATTCATTTTCTGGCACAGAATCTGCGACAATGCCAGCGCCTGCTTGTATGGAAGCGATCTGATTTTTGACGCTCATGGTACGAATGGTAATACAAGAGTCGATATTGCCGTCGAACCCAATATAGGCAATACAGCCGCCATACGTTTCCCTTGGCTCAGGCTCCATTTCATTTAATAATTGCATCGCTCTTATTTTCGGTGCCCCTGTTAATGTGCCTGCTGGAAATGCGGACATGAGTGCATCAACTGGGTGTGTATCCTGCTTTAGCTTCCCTGTCACAATGGAGATGATGTGCATGACATGTGAAAAGTTCACAACTTTTGTAAAGGTCGGTACGGACACGCTGCCGTATTCTGCTACGCGACCGACATCATTTCTGGCTAGATCTACTAACATGTAATGTTCTGCTTTTTCTTTCTCATCTTCTAGCAGCTCTCTTGCCAGTGCGGCGTCCTCTTCTTTTGTTGCTCCTCTTTTTCTAGTGCCTGCAATAGGATGAATTTCTAGGTGCCTATTTTTGGCATGAATTAATCGTTCTGGTGAGCTTCCGACTAAATCACGGTCTTTTAATTTCATAAAATACATGTATGGAGATGGATTCACAATGCGAAGCACACGGTATAATTCAAATGAACTCACTGACACTGGGATATCAAAGCGCTGTGAGAGTACGCCTTGAAAAATATCACCCGCTCGAATGTATTCTTTGATTTTTTCTACGTCCTTTAGAAATTGTGTTTTTTCATAGGTTGATGTCACATGTTCAAAGGACGGTGATTCGTTCATATTCCCTGATAAAATCAGTTCTTTCATATCAATCTTTGTGTGGAGCTTGTGAATCATCTGTTCAAGCCGCTTTTGATTTTCTTTGTAAGCTCGTATTTTTTCGTCTTCTGTTTCATTTCCGGTTAGCTGGGTGTATTGGATAAAATGAACATGATTCGTTTCATGATCAAAGGCAATCATCGTTTGGCAGACAAATAGTGTACAATTGTCTGTCGTTGGTGCGCTTAGATGCGGCCTGACAGATGGTTCAATGCTTGGAATAAGATCGTAACTTAAGTACCCAACTGCCCCGCCTGTAAACGGGATGTCAACGTCTGGTGTCTTGATTTGATATTGCTCTTTCATCCAGTCTAATAAGTCTTTCAGTTCTTGTTTTTTCATGACCTCCTGCCCTGCCGCGTCACGTGCAATATATTCGTTTTGATCATCATGTAAGGTTAAAAAAGGATGTAATCCGATGAAGGAATATCTCGACCAGCTAGAAGACTCATCTTTGCTTTCTAGTAGATACACAATATCTGCCTTGAGTTTTTCGACAATTTGAATCGGTGAGAGCGTATCAACTGTAATGGTTTCAACAATCGGGATCGTTTTGTGGGACTCGCTGTCCCTTAAAAATCGGGTCAAATTTGATTGGGAATTCATAAGCACACTCCTTAAATGGGATTAAGGAGAATGAGGGGACATATAGAGGGTTTGTATGAGTATACGAAATAAGCCTAAAAGAGGGGTGCTCTTTTAGGCAGTATGATGAAATAGACGTATCGTATCTCTGCTCAACTCTACTCATCTCAACTACCCTAGTCTCATTCTCATCTTCTCTAAACTTGCAATGCCGTTTACACCTGTGTGTAAACTTCGGCTGTTCATATCGTATTATAATTCCTTGTTTTTTGTCAACTGTAAATCAGGGCGAAGCGTCACAGCTTCTTCCAAGTACACATGCTGCACATCTTCCTGCTTTGTGTCTGTTTGGACCGTCATTAACACACGAATACAATGTTTTAAACCGCCTTGAATGTCCAGCTCCTGCATACAAGTAACAGGCACATACGTCCACCCTTCAAACTGACGAAGGGCTTTTGCCGGAAAAACGGAGTGAATATCTTGTGTAGCTGAAATTAAGATCTGCACGACACGTTCTGGATCTACTTGATTTCTTGAAATAATCGCTTCTAGCAGCTGTTTCGTTTTGTTTAACACTTCTGTTTCTGTATCTTCTGTCACAGTTGTAGCCCCACGTATCCCGCGAAACATCATAGACATCCCTCCTCCCGTTTCCATTCTTCGAGCCATTGATGCAGATCATCTTTTGTGAAAGACTGCAAGACAGCATCTCCAACCTGTTTTAATAAAACAAATTGAACGGTTCCACCTCTTGCCTTTTTATCACCAATCATCCGGTCAACAAATGTTTTCGTGGAAATATCTTGAGTGACTTGTACCGGAAATCCGAGTTCTTTCATCCACTCTTTTAGTTCCGTCCGATTGAGGCTGAGTCCCAGCTTCTTTTCGCTCACATATAGCGCAAACTGCATGCCGATTGCAATAGCATCTCCGTGTGTAATAACGCCGTATCCATACTCTGCTTCAATGGCATGCCCAAGTGTATGACCTAAATTCAAAAATGCACGCACGCCTTGTTCTCTTTCGTCTTTTTGAACAATCGACGCTTTGACCTCAATCCCTTGATACAGCATATGTGCCAGCTGGCTCCTTGAACATTCCGCCAAAGAACGAATAGACATCAGCTCTGATAAAAAGTCTTCACTTGAAATGAGGGCATGTTTGATGACCTCAGCAAAGCCTGACCTCATTTCAGTTTGAGATAGTGTCTCAAGCATGCTCGTATCATAGATCACGGCTTTCGGCTGATGAAAGGCACCAATTAAATTTTTACCGAGCGGGTGGTTAATCCCCGTTTTCCCGCCAACTGCACTGTCATGTGCCAGTAGTGTCGTCGGAACTTGAATAAAATCAATGCCTCTCATATAACTAGCAGCAACAAAGCCAGCCAAATCGCCAATTACGCCGCCTCCAAGCGCAATGATGCACGAGGAGCGATCCAGCTGAAACTGAATGGCCTTCGTATGAATATGCTCAAACTCAGCAAAAGATTTCGACTGCTCTCCGCTTGGCACAACCACTTTATGCACAGACCACTTCTGCTTAAGTAATCGAACCATTTCATCACCGTAAATGGCATCAACCGCTGTATCTGTCACGATTAAGAGCTTCGTATAGGAATGCCCCGTGGAAGTCATCAAGTCGACGATATTGCGTTTAATCCCATCACCGATGTATACAGGATAAGTGGCTGAAGACGTCTTAACTTCCAGTATTTTCATTAAAATTCCCTCTGAAGCTGGCGCATTTTGTCAACATTTTCTTTAATGCGGTCAATTTGATCAAGGCCAAACTGCTCCACTACAGCATTGGCGATTTCCCAAGCCACGACTGCTTCTGCGACAACACTTGCGGCAGGAACAGCACAGCTGTCAGAACGCTCAATGCTTGCAGAGAAAGGTTCTTTTGTTTCAATGTCAACGCTTTGAAGCGGTTTGTAAAGCGTTGGGATTGGTTTCATGACCCCTCTTACGACAATTGGCATACCAGTTGACATTCCGCCTTCAAGACCACCTAAGCGATTTGTTTTTCTCGTATAGCCCTTTTCTTCATCCCAGATGATTTCATCATGGACCTCACTACCATTTTTAGAAGCCGCCTCGAAGCCGATACCAAATTCGACCCCTTTAAAAGCATTGATACTCAGAACAGCACCTGCAAGCTTGCTGTCTAATTTGCGGTCATAGTGAACATAGCTTCCGACTCCAACCGGCATTCCTTCAACGATGACTTCCACAATTCCGCCAATTGAATCACCGTTTTTCTTCGCTTCATCAATGGCATCCATCATTTTTTGACCTGCTTCACTGTCGTAGCAGCGAACAGGTGACTCTTCCGTGACCTTTTGCAAATCTTCAATTGATTCATATGCCGTTTGAGCTGCTTTCACTCCGCCAATTTCAAGAACGTGGCCAGCTACCTTGATTCCTAAATGAGCCAAGATTTGTTTAGCGACTGCGCCTGCTGCTACGCGCACGGTTGTCTCACGGGCTGATGAACGCTCTAATACGTTTCGCATATCACGATGTCCATATTTAATCGCACCATTTAAATCCGCATGTCCTGGTCTAGGGCGTGAAATTTGACGCTTCATTTCACTCTCTTCTTCTTCTGTGATCGGCTCTGCCCCCATCACTTTTGTCCAATGCTTCCAGTCGTTGTTTTCAACGACAAGTGCAATAGGAGAACCTAATGTTTTCCCGTGACGAACACCACTTAACACTTTCGCTTGGTCTTTTTCAATCTGCATTCTTCTGCCGCGGCCGTGACCTTTTTGTCTTCTAGCCAATTCATAGTTGATGTCATCCTGCTCTATGTAAAGTCCCGCTGGAACGCCTTCAATAATTGTGGTCAATTGTGGACCATGTGATTCACCTGCTGTTAAGTATCTCATGACTTGATCTCCCTTCATCGCATTAACGCTTTTAAGTAAAACTATGATAACACACTTACTACTAAAAAGTCAGCTACAACCCCTTCTTTTGATAAAAGAAAGTATCAGCTGATGTGAGTCCAAACTTTTCTGGATGAAAAATTTGTTCAGTTGAACCAACAAATAATACGCCATTTGGTTTTAAACTGCTGCTCATTTTCCTGTAAATCTCTTCTTTTGCCTCTTCTGTAAAGTAGATAAGGACATTTCGGCACACGATAAGATCAAGCTGTTTTTCATAAGGGTCTGCTAAAAGGTTGTGTTTTTTAAATTGAATGTGCTTTCGCACCTCATCCTTCACAGTGTAAAATGAAGAATCTTCTTTTGTGAAATATTTTTGCTTGATTTGATCTGGTACCTCTTGCAGTGATCGTTCATGATATTTTCCTTTTTGAGCTGATTGCAGCACTTTATCATCAATATCAGTTGCAATAATTTGGAAGTCCTTCACAAGCGGATGGCTTGATAGCAGCATTGAGAGTGTATACGGCTCCTCTCCTGTCGAACATGCTGCACTCCATATTTTTAGGGTCCCGCTGTTTTTCAAAAGCAGCGGAAGAATTTTTTGATCAAGCACTTCCCAGCGTTGATAGTTTCGGTAAAATTCTGACACATTGATCGTCATTCGATCCATCGTCTCGTCTAATAGTGCTCTATCCTTTTCAAGGGCAGACGCGAACGCTTCAAAATCTCTATATCCTTTTTTATCATATAGTGACGTTAATCTTCGTTTCATTTGTGCTTCTTTATATAAATTCAGATCCACCCCGGTTAGTTTTTTCCATTTTCCGACAAATACTTGATATTGATCCATCAAAGTCCTCTCCTGTCTCATCTATCTTTGTCCTAGTATAGCTGTTTTTATCGAAAATTTGTATCTTCTCATGCGAAATTTCGTATAGAAATATTCATATAAAAAAGCCAAGGTGCTCAATTGATGAACACCTTGGCTTGAATTTTAATAAATCCAGCTTGAGATGGTTTGATCCCAGTTTGTGAGTTCTTCTTGTTTGAAGAACAAGTTGATTTCTCTTTCAGCACTTTCTGGTGAGTCTGAGCCATGGATAATGTTTTTTCCAACCGTCAATCCATAGTCTCCTCTTATTGTGCCCGGAAGCGCTTCCTTCGGGTTTGTTTTGCCGATAATCTGTCTTGTGACATCTACTACCTGCTCACCTTGCCATACCATTGCAAATACTGGTCCTGACGTAATAAAGTCAACCAATTCCCCGAAGAATGGTTTTTCTTTATGCTCTCCGTAATGTGTTTCTGCTACTTCTTTTGGAATGCTCATTAGTTTTGCACCAACAAGCTGAAGCCCTTTTTTTTCGAATCTTGACACAATTTCACCGATTAATTGTCTTTCCACACCATCAGGTTTGACCATAAGAAATGTTTTGTCCATATACGTTCTCCACCCCGTCGTTTATGTATGTATAGGCTTACATTGTTACAAAGTGATCGTATCATTTTTTTATATAATAATCAATTTTTGACAAAAAATTTCACAAAAAAACCAATCAACAATATGTTGATTAGAATTTTCGTTTTCCAATATATTTGGCAATGGAAGCGAGTGACGTTTTCGCTCGTCCTCGAGGAAGTTTGTCTAGCTGTTCGAATGCCTTTTTCAAATACATTTCACTCACTCGAATCGAGCGGTCGATCGCATCTGTTTGTTTGAGGTGTTCAATCACAGGTTTTAGCTGGGTTTCCGTTGTTTCACTATTAATCAGCTTTAATTGTCCTTCGAGTGTAGGATTCTTCAGTGCATATAAGACCGGGAGTGTGACATTTCCTTGTAAAAGGTCTCCTCCAACAGGCTTACCAAGCTCTTCTTCAGTTGATGTGAAATCAAGCACATCATCAATGATCTGATAGGACATACCGACATAGTAGCCAAACCAGTAAAGGGCTTTATGTGTTTTCTCATCTGTACCTGCTGCTATCGCACCTAACTGACAGCTGCCTGCAATGAGCAAGGCTGTTTTTCGTTTGATTCTTCTTAGATATGTACGTAGGTTTTGATCCATATTGTATTTGTCTTTCACTTGCTCGATTTCACCAAGACAGAGCTCGACGACCATCTTTGACAAAATTTCATGCGCCATTGGGTGATTGATCTTTGTCATATACTCAAGAGATCTTGCAAACATATAATCTCCTGTGTACATGGCAATTCGATTGTCCCATTTTGCCTTAATCGTTGGCTTGCCTCTTCTCAGCTCTGCATCATCAATAACATCATCGTGAACGAGCGATGCCATATGAATGAGCTCAAGCGCAACGGCAACATATTTAATTTTATTAATGTCATAGTCGCCAAACATGCCTGAAAGGAGAACAAAAACGGGGCGGATTCGTTTTCCGCCCGCTTGCAGCAAATGAAGACCCGCTTCACTTAATAATGCATAATCAGAGCGAACTGTTTGTTCAAGCTCTTTTTCAATAATATCGATATCATGATTTAAAAAAGAGATCATTGCTTTTAGTTTCATTATTTTCACCCAAATATCGTTTATTCAAAGCTTCTTTCCGATATGTGTTGCTGCTACACCGCCTGTAAATGGATGATACGAGACATCAGACAGACCCGCCTCTTCGAAAAGAGCCGCCAGTTCTTTCATGCCAGGGAACGCTTTGGCTGATTCTTGAAGCCATGAATACTCCTGATAGCTTTTGGCAAACAGTTTACCAAAGAGCGGCATGATGTATTTGAAATAGACATAGTAGCCTTGTTTAAACCCAATCATTTCAGGTTGCGATGTCTCTAGACAGACAACCATTCCACCAGGCTTCACGACTCTTGTCATTTCTTTTAGCACTGTTAAGTAATCAGGGACGTTCCGTAGGCCAAAACCGATCGTGACATAATCAAATGTGTTGTCCTCAAAAGGAAGCTCCATCGCATTGCCGTGAAGCAATTCAATTTGATTATAGCCCCCAGTCTTCACCTTCGTTTCTCCAACACTCAGCATATTTTTACTAAAATCAAGGCCTTTGACTTCGCCTTTGTCTCCAACAGCATCAGCAAGCGCAATGGTCCAATCGGCTGTTCCGCAGCATACGTCTAATGCTTTGGCTCCTTTTTGAACATTCATCAGTTTCATTGTTTTATCGCGCCACTTTTTATGCTGCTTAAAGCTGATGACGGAGTTCATTTGATCATAGTTTTTATAAATTTTTTCAAATACACCGTGTACTCGCTGTTCTTTTGATTGCTGCATGACTTACCCTTCTTCCACTTTCTGATGATACGCAGGTTCATTTTTCATATGATCCAGGCGATTTAATAGCTCTTTTTGAACGACCGGAGATG
The DNA here is from genome assembly GCF_038003425.1 of Bacillus sp. FSL K6-1145. Lineage (NCBI taxonomy): Bacteria > Bacillati > Bacillota > Bacilli > Caryophanales > Bacillaceae > Bacillus > Bacillus sp. FSL K6-1145. The sequence goes on from NZ_JBBOPC010000001.1 coordinate 2,061,836, forward strand.
AAACAAGATGCTCCTTGATGGATCGTTTGGCCTTTTCATAGCCTTCATTCTCAAAGTTGTCAAAACATGTATAGGCGTCCGTATAGCTATCGTTCAAAAAAAGTTTTAAATGTTTGTCATCTTCTGCTTGTTTCATGAAACGCTTATAAACAAGGAAACGACTTGCAATCTCATTCCAATGCGTTAAATGAAAATGCTCAGAAACCCTTTGGAATAACGCAGACTCAACCGTTGCTACACTTTTGTAAAAGTGCGCCGCATCTTGAATGGATCGATCATACAGTCTAATTTTATGTTCATTGATTTCTTTGATCGCCGTTGCGAGCGTGCGAATCATGTAGATGTCTTTCATGTCAGAGAGAAGAGAATAATAGAGACCGCTGAAATAGTCTCCTGCCAGGATCGTCAGCTGACGATTTTTGAATTCGTCTTGTTTGATCGCTGCAGCAGTTGTGACTTCGTCATGGGTATCAAGGGCAATTTGCACAAGCATCGCCGTTAAAATATAATTTTCTTTTTTCTCTGCATCAATTTGAGCTTCATCAAACATTGCATGAAAAAGAAGGAGCTTATCTTCATCGATGAGTGGCGCACGTAAATGTTTCGCCAAATAAGGATGAGAAAGCTTTTTATTTAATTTTATATTTAGATTAGATAAAATTCCGTAGATGTCTTGCAAAGATATCACCCTTGTCCCAAAAATTACAGTTTCATATGTAGCCCTGCACATTGTATAGAGATTTATTATACCATATCAGCTCTCACTTTTATGCTATCAAGTGCACTCAAGTATTTATTTCTTTGCTTCGCTTTGAATTTCTCCGAAGCTTGTTTGAATGACAGCATCGCCTCTTACCTTGATCGCTGACGTATGCTCAGTAAATTGTGCAATGATGACTTCACCTTTATCGAGCTTTTCGGAATGGTGAAATCTTGTATCAGAGCCTCTAGTTAAGCCGATGACATTAACACCATTTTCATTGGCTTTAATCACTACAAAATCAGATGCTTTATTTTCACTCAATCTGTTCACCTTCCATCTATCTATTGAATTAGTCGTTTTTAATAAAGGAAAGTACTTCTGCTCTTGCCGCTGCATCATTTGCAAATGTACCGCGTACTGCTGAAGTCACTGTTTTTGCGCCTGGCTTTTTCACTCCGCGCATCGTCATACACATATGCTCTGCTTCAACGACAATCATCACGCCATGCGGATTGAGTGTTTCCACCATACTATCTGCAATGGTTGATGTGATGCGTTCCTGAAGCTGCGGGCGTTTGGCAACAGCCTCTACAGCTCTTGCAAGTTTGCTAAGTCCTGTCACTTTTCCGCCGCGCGGAATATAAGCGACATGCGCTTTTCCGTAAAAAGGTACAAGGTGGTGTTCACACATTGAATGGAAAGCAATATCTTTTACAAGAACGAGTTCTTCGTGGTCTTCACCAAAAATGGTTTTAAAATGTTCTTTTGGATCTTCATTTAATCCCGAGAACACTTCTTCATACATTTTTGCTACTCGTTTAGGGGTATCAAGAAGTCCTTCACGATCTGGATCTTCTCCGATGGCTTTTAATATATCGCGTACTGCGTGTTCGATTAGTTCTTTATTTATTTCACTCATGTATTATATCCTCCAAAGGCGATTACATTTCAATCAGATTCTAGCACACTTCAGATCCTAAAAGCAAAGGAGAGCGTTCTAAACGAACCTTTTGATTCAAAAGGAAAAGCCCCTTATGAAAGGGGCTTTTCTAGACCAGTGTGAAACTGTATATGTATAACTCCTGCAATAGGATCATTACACATAACGATTATTTACCTGCCACCGCGTCTTTAAGTGCTTTACCTGGTTTGAAAGCAGGTACTTTGCTTGCAGGGATTTCGATCTCTGCACCAGTTTGTGGGTTACGTCCTTTACGAGCTGAACGCTCACGTACTTCAAAGTTACCAAAACCGATAAGTTGGATTTTGTCACCATTTTTAAGTGCATCTAAAATTGTATCAAAAACAGAATCAACTGCTTTTGTCGCGTCTTTTTTAGATAACTCGCTTGCTTCAGCAACCGCGTTAATAAGTTCTGTCTTGTTCATGCCTTTCACCTCCTCCCAAAAATATGCATTCAGTAGATTGTTATCATTTCTTCACAATTCATCTTCTTTCTATACACTTTTTTCGAAAAAAAGAGCGTCTAGAAAGCGGTATACATGGCTTTTCATTAGAAAACAACTCTTTGAAGGAATGTTTGTCCAACAAAGTGAAGATTTTCTGTAAGTAGATTAACACATATGAAATACCATATCAAGCATTTTAAAGGGAAGAATCCTTATTCGTCAAGGATTAAGGGCACTTTTACGAACGAATATTCCTAATTTCAGCCTGAATCTGACTAATCTTTATACAATTGTCTTTTTATGACTCATTCCTTACGCAAAAAAAGACCCCTGTCAATGAGAGGTCTCACATGCTATAGAATAATCGCGATCAAACCGCCTGATCCTTCGTTGATGATTCTTTCAAGTGTTTCTTTCAGTTTATATCTTGCATTTTCTGGCATCAGTGACAGCTTTGCTTGAATGCCTTCTCTGACAAGGGAGCTGAGTGAGCGCCCAAATATATCTGAATTCCAAATCGAAAGCGGATCATCTTCAAAGTCTTGCATTAAGTAGCGGACGAGCTCTTCACTTTGTTTCTCTGTTCCGATAATCGGTGCAAATTCACTTTCTACATCTACCTTAATCATATGAATAGATGGCGCAACCGCCTTTAGTCTTACGCCAAATCTCGAGCCCTGCCTAATGATTTCTGGCTCATCTAAACTCATATCTGACAAGGCCGGGGCCGCAATTCCGTATCCCGTCTGCTTCACCATTTTTAAGGCATCTGATACTTGATCATATTCTGTCTTCGCATGCGCAAAATCTTGCATGAGCTCTAGAAGATGGTCTTTCCCTCTAATTTCTACACCAACCACTTCTTTTAGAATATGATCATATAGATCATCTGGGGCGTACAGGTCAATCTCCGCAATCCCTTGACCCATTTCAATCCCTGCTAAGCCCGCTCTTTCAATAAAGTCAAATTCACTGAACTGGCCAACAACACGGTCAACATCTCTTAATCTTTTAATATCCTTTACGGTTTCCTTCACTGAGTCCTGATAGCTTTCTCTCAGCCAATGATCTTCTTTCAGCACCATGACCCAGCTTGGCAGGTTCACATTCACCTCTAGGACTGGGAATTCATATAATGCTTCACGAAGCACACTAAGGACGTCTTGCTCTCTCATACTTTCTACACTCATGGAAAGTACTGGAATATCATATTTTTGGCTCAGTTCCTGCCGCAGCGCTTCTGTTTCAGGATGATAGGGTCTCACAGAGTTGATCACCATAATAAACGGCTTTCCTACCTCTTTGAGTTCATCAATCACACGTTCTTCAGATTCAATATAATCATGTCTTGGAATTTCTCCAATAGAACCATCCGTTGTAATCACAACACCGATGGTTGAATGCTCTTGAATGACCTTGCGTGTGCCAATTTCCGCTGCTTCATGGAACGGAATTGGCTCTTCATACCACGGCGTGTTGATCATTCTTGGACCATTTTCATCTTCATACCCGCGCGCACCAGGGACTGTGTATCCTACACAATCGACAAGCCTGATGTTGACATCAAGACCGTCACTCACATGAATCGATGCCGCTTGATTCGGTACAAATTTTGGCTCAGTGGTCATAATGGTTTTTCCTGCTGCGCTTTGCGGCAATTCATCCTGTGCTCTTGCACGATCTGCCTCATTATTGATATTCGGGAGCACCACGAGCTCCATAAACTTTTTAATAAACGTAGATTTCCCTGTACGAACAGCGCCAACGACTCCTAAATATATATCGCCTCCTGTTCGTTCAGCGATATCCTTGAAAATATCGACTTTTTCCAAGTGATCCCCTCCCGGACTTGCTATCCTCGTTTTCAAATAAAATACTCTATTCTTCAATCAAACTTGCTTGAAAGGTGTCTGGACAATATATGTGTATGACGTTGTCCTATTTGAATATGACACCTTTTTTTGTTTTGAGAGTATGTTTAGCCATAAAAAAACCTTTCTCCTCATTTATATGCAGAGGAAAAAGGTTCATTCTTGTTTATGACGTCTTTTTTTCTAAAAAGTCAGGCTCACCTTTTTTGTTGATGGTATATGGGACAGAAAACGCGGGTACAAACGGGGTTTCCTGCCAATAGACATCTTGAATGTTTTCACCTGGTTTCAGCTTTCGTTTCGTATTCTTCAAAATATGAGCAAAATCACTGCGGTAATCCACATAGATTTCGCCATTTGATGAAATCAGTAATGGGAGGGAATTCCCTGTCACCGGGCTCATGACCGTAGGCGGCGATTTTAAGCCTAGCTTTTTTTCATTTAACGTATATAAATTGTTTGATACTACTTTGCCGTATGGCGGATATGTATGTTCATCTTGATATATCTTGATTCTAAGCCGTAATTCACTGATAGTTTGCGTCATTTTGACATCAAGCAGTTTCACAGTTGGGTTTTTTTCGACGTCTGTGAGGACATACATATATTCCCCTCCGCCTTCAAAGGATGTAGACGGTACATCGTGTAAATATCTTGGTGACAAGCGCTTAAAGTCGATGACGTACTTTTGATAAACCGGCGTGTCTGCTTCTTTCGTTTCAATCGGCAAAAGACCATTTGTTGCTTTTTGAAATTCCTCAATCGCTGTCTGAACGCTTTGCAGCTGCTCTTCGTACGGCACACGGTTTTCAGTTTTGCGATTTTCTGGATACAGACATCCTGTTAGTAAAATAAGTGCTAACAACGTGACACTGACTTTTGCTTTGATCATCACATTCTTCCTTTTTCTTTATTCATTGACCGGCCCGCTAAATACAACTAAAAACACAATGATACCTGATATCAGCATCAAGCTGTATGCGACGGTCGAGGCTGTTATTTTAAGAAACCGGCTCTTCAGCTTAAATCGACTGAAATAAATGGTTACTACAGCTAAAAACATGAGCCCCATTGAACCAAGTGCAAACCACATCTTGATTAAAGCAAAACTCATCGTGCCTGTCCCCCTTTAAAACGAACAAATTGTAAGCGTTTATATTTCATTCTAAACCAAAAATAAGGTAAATATCAATCATTTTTCCAATCATTCAGAAAAAAGCGCATAAAAAAACTGAAGCAAAGAGGGGGACTCCGCTTCAGTCATTAGGTCGACTATTTTTCCTCATTCTGTAGAGGCAAAGCTCTATTCAAACTTCATTGCTATGTTATGCAAGTCTTCCCCTTCTTGCATCCTCTACATGCCTAAGTTCAGTCTTCCATTTATTTTGTTTGGTTTTCAAACATGTTCACAAGGTCTTCCATTTCATGTGTTTTCACACGTGCCATCAATGATTCGACCGCATCGTCGACCTTTTTCCCTTCAAACAGGACGTGGTAAAGCGCCTCTGTGATCGGCATGCTGACCTTGTATTCTTTGGAGAGCTGATAAGCGCCTTTTGTTGTACGGACGCCTTCGACGACCATCCCCATTTTTTCAAGCACTTCTTCAAGCTTATACCCTTTACCAAGCAGATTTCCGCAGCGCCAGTTACGTGAATGAACACTTGTACATGTCACGATCAAATCTCCAACGCCCGTTAAACCGGCAAATGTCAGAGGATTCCCTCCCATTTTTGTACCGAGACGTGCGATTTCAGCGAGTCCTCTAGTGATGAGCGCCGCTTTTGCATTGTCACCATATCCAAGCCCGTCTGTGATCCCTGCTGCAAGAGCAATGATATTTTTCAGTGCGCCGCCAATTTCTACACCAATCACATCAGGGTTTGTATAAACTCTAAAGTTGTTGTTCATGAACAAATCTTGAACAAATTGAGCCGCTTCAATATTTTCTGATGAGACAGTGACAGTTGTCGGGTGACGCAAGCCTACTTCCTCGGCGTGGCTCGGTCCTGATAAGACGACAACAGCTTCTCTTTTCTCATCCGGGACTTCTTGTTCAATCATTTGAGATATTCTCAGAAGTGTATCTGGTTCAATTCCTTTACTTACATGGACAAACGGCACTTTCGACGTAATCAGCTCATTTGCCTGCTTCAACACTTCACGAATGGCCTTTGTTGGCACAGCGACAATAATAGAGTCTGTCCCCTCTAACGCCTGCTTCATGTCTGTCGTCGCCTGAATGGACGCAGGCAGTGCGACATTTGGCAAGTAATCATGATTTTCATGTTTCTCATTGATTTGGTCAATGAGCTCTTGTCTATGTCCCCACATGTGTACATCATGATGATTATCAGCTAATACAAGAGCAAGGGCTGTTCCCCAGCTTCCTGCTCCAAGTACTGAAATTTTCTTCATTCTGCTCACCCTTTTTATTTTCTCGCTCTCGCAAATATTTTAATCGGTGTTCCTTCAAAACCAAACGCATCTCGAATGCGATTTTCTAGGAAACGTTCATAAGAAAAGTGCATAAGCTCTGGATCGTTTACAAATACAACAAAGGACGGAGGCTTAATCGCCACCTGTGTCGCATAGTAAATTTTCAGGCGCTGTCCATTATGAGTCGGCGTTGGATTCATTGCTACTGCATCCATGATGATATCGTTCAAAATATTCGTTTGAACGCGCATCGCATGATTTTCACTAGCTGTAATAATGGACGGCATTAACGTATGAATTCTCTTTTTCGTGAGAGCAGACATAAACAAGACAGGAGCATAATCTAGGAATTGAAAATGCTCACGAATGTTTTGCTCAAATTCCTTCATCGTACGCTCATCTTTTTCAACAGCGTCCCATTTGTTCACAACGATCACAACGGCTTTACCAGCTTCGTGTGCATAGCCCGCAATACGTTTATCCTGCTCAATAATGCCTTCTTCACCGTCTAGAACAACAGCGACAACATCAGAACGATCAATGGCTTTTAATGCACGAAGCACACTGTATTTCTCTGTTGTTTCGTATACTTTTCCTTTTTTTCTCATACCTGCTGTATCAACAATGACAAAATCACGCTGATTATACGTAAACATCGTATCGACAGCATCTCTTGTTGTACCAGCGATGTTGCTGACAATGACGCGGTCTTCTCCGAGCATCGCATTCACTAAAGAAGATTTCCCTACATTCGGGCGACCGATTAAGCAGAACTGGACAACTTGTTCGTCATACTGCGTATCTGGTAAGTTCTTAAAGTGTTCTGCAACAGCATCAAGTAGATCACCAAGACCTAATCCGTGCGTTCCAGAAATCGGATATGGCTCGCCAAACCCTAGTGCATAAAAGTCATACACGTCACTTCTCATTTCAGGGTTGTCCAGTTTATTGACAGCAAGTACAACTGGCTTTTTCGTGCGATATAAAATTTTTGCGACTTCTTCATCCGCTGATGTCACACCATCTCGGCCATTCACCATAAAGATAATGACATCCGCTTCATCCATTGCAATTTCTGCTTGATGGCGAATTTGCGCTAAAAATGGCTCATCTCCAATATCAATTCCACCAGTATCTATTAAGTTAAAGTCATAATTTAACCATTCAGCAGAGCTATAAATACGATCTCTTGTTACACCAGGTGTGTCTTCTACAATCGATATTCTTTCGCCTGCGATTCGATTAAAAATTGTAGATTTTCCAACGTTGGGCCTTCCAACAATGGCTACGACAGGTTTACCCATAGTACCCTTCCTTTCAATCCAGCCGCGATTCAATATGTTCATCATCATGTTTCAACCGGGATTTAAAATTTTCATTCAGTTTTATGAAATAAACCCTTCAAACATGAAGGGTTCAACTTATATATTATATCAATTTTTAATCAGACCACAATGAATAACTTAAAAATGTTTGACAATCAAGTAAAGATCTTCTCCAATTCCGTGTGCAATTCCATCTAAAATGGCCTCTAAATTCATGGCGTACATGTCGAGTTCTTCTTTATTTTCACAGAAAAAAACGGCTGTTCCGCCCATGACCCGCTCTTTATTTGTTGTAGCCACAGCGAGTATAAATTGTTCAATGGTGTTCGCCATGCCCTATTACCTCACTTTCTTTTTTATGAACTCTGTCGGCATTCTGATGGCATTTTCTAAAATGGGTACTTCTTCTAATACACGGACAGCGAGATCTTCACGATACCATTGCGGTAAAATGAACACGCCAAGTGTGCCGTTATTCAAATCACGCTTTGCGAGCGGACAGAGTGATGGTTCACCAGAGTCGCGATACACACCAAGTACATTGGATAAATCAAATAAAATGGCTTGCCGCTGCCCAAGGTTGGCAATCGTTGTGGCTGCGTTGAAATTTTTCGGTGTCAAAATAAAGCCCATCCCATGCTCTAATATGAGCTTTTGCTTTTCGGGCAGTCCGATATTCATGATGTAAATATCGTTCACATAGAGCCCTGCCCCATCAAAGCGAAGCTCTCCTTTTTGTATGTTGACAATATCCTTTAATTGGCTGCCAGACATTAATAGCTTTGCCAAGAAAAAACAAAGAATACCGACCACTGTCCCAATAACGAGCGAGAAGAAAATACAGGCTGTGGTCGTAATCAGTGCCGTGAGAATCGCAATATAATTTCGGCTTTCAAAGGCAATGGCAATGCCTTCTATATATGTACTGCCTCTTGAGACTAGCTCATATGAATCCATTTGAGTTAACGTATTTCTTTCCATATTGCGGACATCTCGGAATTGCGTGGCCGCCAGCGTGAGAAAGGTAATCGCCGTAAATTCCTCCTGAATGAGTGCAGGCATAATGATCGCACCAAGCCCTGAAGCGATAAAACCAAGCGCAATGTGAATCACTTGTCCATGAATATACGTAGGGTATTGCCGGTAATCTGTTCTTAACATATAAAGCCTGGCCGCCATCCCAAAGATGACACCAATAATCACAGGAAACGTATAATCCGTCATGTTGATTTTGCAGCCCCTTTTACTGGTTTTCTTGATGAACGGGCGTTCAAGAGCTTTTCAAGCTGATCGACACCTAATAGGAAGATGGACCCTTGAACAACAAGGGACAGAAAAGAGAGATCTCCTATGACAATCGATGATGTCAGGCGGTGAATTGTGAGCGCATAAAGAGCTTCGCCAAGACATACAGCCATCATCCATAAGGTGACTCGTTCTGTGAAATGATGTCCATATGTCAAAGACATCAAGATCAGCAAGGCAAATACGACCCAATCCACTTTTATTAGCGTGAACCAAACCGGATCATATAATGCAAAAATCATAAAAAAGGCATATGCGCTCACCATAGAACCTAATTGTATGATTCTCATTATTTTATGCCCAGACCGGAATATAACGAAACCCGCACATGCATATAAAAAGGTCATCAAGTACCCCGCATTCAGGCTCATATCAAATATGGATATCATGAAATGACTACATATAATATGGACAAGGACAAAGACGCCTAGCACATTGCGCCATGAGCTTTTTTCCATAATAAATGTCACGATAATCCAAACGAACCATATGGACCAATAATAGTACAAAGCCTCCAACGTCTCATCACCTCAATTACATTATGGGAAAATCCCCAATTTTTAAACGTAAGAGATCGCTTTGGGCATTGTATGAAATAAACAAGAGGTGACACCCTAATGGTTGAGGAGGGATGTATGATGGGAAAAGATAGACAGGAAAAACGCTTAAAGGCATCAAAAAGAGTGGAATCTGACCGTGATCAATCCATTCATTATAAAGGGGCAACAGCATTAGAAGGTCCAGATAGTGCGCGAAAAAGAAATCAATAAAAAAAAGCATGTGATGACCACATGCCTTAGATGTTTAAGGGCTAAACTTGCTTTTAGTCCTTTTTCTTATTTGATCTTAAACTATAGTATGTTGTGTCGATGCCTCTTTCTTTGAGCCAATGACTCGTTTCACCTGAAATGACAAGTTGGGTTTGTCTCAGCTCTTCAATGGTCTTCACGCCAAGGACTGTCATCATCATCTTCACATCTTCTTGAAGATCTATGATATTCGCGATGAGACCGCTCTCCCCTCCGTCAGTCAGTGATTTTAATAAAAAGCCAGCTAGACCAGCAGCGGATGCGCCAAGTGCGATTGATTTTGTTACATCAAGGGCGTCTTGTATACCTCCCGAGGCTAAAATCGTTTGATCTGGAAAACTTGTATGTACTTCAGCAAGACTCGCTGCAGTTGGAATCCCCCATTGATCAAAATAATGAAGTGCTTTTTGGCGGCGAAGATTTTCGATCTTAGAAAAGTTCGTACCACCAAATCCGCCTACATCAACGGCCGCAACCCCAGCATGAAATAACTTTTTGGCCGTTTCCTTGCTCATGCCAAATCCAACTTCTTTTACGACAACAGGCACACCAACTGATTCATTGATGGCTGCGATGCGCTCAAGTGCCCCCCTGAAATCACGGTCTCCTTCAGGCATGACAATCTCTTGAATCACATTTAAATGAATCTGGAGCATATTGGCCTCCAGCATCTCAACGGCTTCCTTCGCTTGCTTCATCGTTGCCTCACTGCCTAGGTTCGCAAAGACAATTCCATCTGGATTCACTTTACGAACAACTTCATACGTACGTCTTTCTTCTTTATCTTTCAGTGCAGCCATTTGCGATCCAACTGCCACCGGAATATTGGTTTCCTTCGCTGCGATCGATAAAGAGCGATTAATCTCATAGGTCGATTTTCCGCCTCCGCCAGTCATTGCATTGATAAAAATTGGCGAACCGAAAGTCAGTCCGCCAATTGTTGAATGTGTATCAATTTGTGATGTTGCAAGATCTGGTAAACTGGCGTGAACGAAGGAAACATCTTTTAAACCTGTTGCTGCATGCTGTCCAGTGGACAAGGCATGTTCAATATGCTGCTTCTTTCTTTCTGCTCGCGTCAATTTTGATCACCAAATTATTTTAATTTATTGAGCTTATCTCCGATCAGGTCACCAAGCTGGAATCCACTTGTGTTTTCTTCTTTCGCCTGATATTGACGATAATTCTCTTCGATTTGTTTTTCAGGATTTTCTTCTAAATCACGGATGCTTAGTGAAATGCGTTCTTCATCTTCATTCACATCAAGCACTTTTACTTTCACAGTCTGCCCTTCTTCAAGGACTTCATGCGGCGTACCGATATGTTTATGAGAGATTTGAGAAATATGCACAAGTCCTTCGACGCCTGGCAGAATTTCAACAAATGCACCAAAGCTCACTAGACGTTGAACAGTTCCTTCAAGCACATCACCTTGTTTTACCTTTTCACCAATCTGGCTCCAAGGTCCTGGTAATGTTTCTTTAATAGATAGTGAGATACGTTCGTTATCACGATCAACAGCAAGTACTTTGACCTGGACTTCCTGGCCTTCTTCCACTACGTCAGATGGCTTTTCAACATGCGCATGGGATAGTTGAGAAATGTGAACCAATCCATCAATGCCGCCAATGTCTACAAATGCACCAAAATCAGTAAGGCGTTGCACTTTACCATCAATCACACTGCCTACTTCAAGTTTTTGCAAGAAGTCTTGCTTTTTGTCTAATTGCTCTTGCTCCACTACTGCACGGTGCGAGAGAATCACACGATTTTTTTCGCGGTCAAGTTCGACCACGACAAGTGAGAGTGTTTTACCTTTGTAGTCTGAAAAGTCCTCAACATAGTGCGCTTCTACAAGAGATGCAGGAATAAATCCACGCACACCAATGTCTACGACAAGACCACCTTTTACAACGTCTTTTACTTCAGCTTCAAATACTTCTTTTGTTTCAAACTTTTTCTCTAGGTCTTCCCAAGCGCGGTCTGCATCAACAGCACGTTTCGATAAAATCAAAGCATCGTCTTCGACTTTTGTTACTTTAAGCTCTAATTCGTCGCCATCTTTCACGACATCTGATGCTTTTTCAACGTGAAGACTTGATAATTCACTGATTGGGATGATCCCAGGTTGTTTCACATTGACGATATCTACATTGACATGCTTGTCCTCAACTTTAGAAACAATCCCTTTCACTACATCTCCAACCTCTGGTACCTGAACATCGATTTGATTCATTTCCTCTGTCATTTCGATAACCTCCTTGGTCCAAACCTACACAGCTTAGTTAAAACGACTGGGTGAATATGTGTCTTAAGCATGATGATTGCCAGCCGAGTATGTATTATAGAAACATTCAAATCAACAGAATTGCTTGAATGATCAATAAAAATAGTATTAGTATAAACTTCTAATAAAAGACCTTGTTTGTCAAGAGATAAACCTCTAACTTATAAAAGTTTTCTAAAATTTCTTACAGTTTCTCCACACGGTCTGCTGCATCTAAAATTTTACCTGCTACCTCTTGAATGGTAAGAGAAGTTGTGTCAATCTCAATGGCGTCATCCGCTTTCTTAAGCGGTGAAACTTCGCGCTCAGAGTCAAGCTTGTCACGTCTTGCAATCTCTTCGATCAGCTGATCGTAATTGACATCGTAGCCTTTTTTCTGATTCTCTTCAAAGCGGCGTTTTGCTCTTTCTTCTACAGATGCAAGCAAGAAAATTTTCACTTCGGCATCTGGAAGAACGTGAGTACCTATGTCTCTTCCGTCCATCACGACACCGCCTTTTTTACCAAGCTCTTGCTGCCTGCGGACCATTTCTTCCCGAACAGCTCTGTGCTTTGCGACAACCGATACTTGGTTGCTCACGCGGTCTGTGCGAATCTCTTCTGTCACATCGGTATTGTCTAGATGCACTTTTTGACCCTCGCCTGTTGAGACAAGTTCAATCACCGTTTTCTTTAGTAGTGCATCAAGCGCCTGCTCGTCTTCAAGATCTACACCATGGTGAAGTGCCGCAAGCGTAATCGCGCGGTACATGGCACCTGTATCGATATAAATATATGATTTTTTTGCTGCGACAATTTTTGCCACAGTGCTTTTTCCTGCTGCTGCAGGACCGTCAATTGCGATAGATAATTTCTTTTTCATAATACCTCTCCTTGATTGAATCTCCCTTATGAATTGTAACACGATCACCGGTCAAACGGGGGAATTTTCTATCAATCCTTCTGCTTAAACGTCTCGATCCAATCTTCAATGCTCATGTTATTTACACCCTCGTATTGCACGACTTTTGACAAAAATAGTTCTCCTTTTGTCAAATGAAGTGTGATCTGAACAGCTAATAATAAGACAAGCTGAATGAGCACCGCTTTAAATAACCATCTTTCCATTGTTTTCATACAAAAAGCCTCCACGCTAGATTCTATTACCTCTAGTATGGAAGCTTTTAACATCCTTTATTCTTATGCTTTTTTCACACGTGTTAAAAGCTGCTGCTGGAAGCAGTACTTCATAATGTGCTGCTGCTGATCATTTGTGATCTCAGAAAACTCCATGATCGCTCTTGTTTTGCCAGTCTGCTCATCTTGATAAACTCGGCTCATCTCTGCAACCGCTTTAATTTTAACAGGCTCTTTCAGCGGAAGTTCAAACTCTGTGATCACTTCTCCGTATTCTTTCAATGAGACACCTTCAGGAACAGCAATTGCTAAGCCGCCAGCACTCATATTGACAATAAACGTGTCAAAGGATTCTTCCCCCGTTTGCGTGATCGCGGTTTTGACCATTGTATCGACTCTCAGGTATTCTCTACGCTGAAGCCGAATCATTTCTTCTTTTGGCGGAATGGAAATGACGATCATCGGAATATCTTCTTTCCTCTTGCCGATGACTTCGCTTGTGCATTTGTATGGAATTTGATTTTCATCGAAAAAGAAAACGGTGATTTCTGTTTGCTGGTTTAAATAGATCGTGCGTCCCGTTTCTTTATCAGCTGGATAATTAATGCAAATATCATCGTTATTATTTTCCAAAACTTTCGATTTTGCAGTTTTCACTTCTTTGTTCTCATTGACATATTCAATTGTGATTGCATCCCCTATTTGTAACATTCCTCATCACTCTTTTCATCTGTGAAATCATATCCTCTCCTATATTAAACCATGTATAAAACAAAAGGAAAAGGCTTATTCGCCTTTTCCTCGTTTCCTTTTTTATAGGTCTTTATATATAGGTTCTGCGTTTTTTAGTTTATCTACTCGTTCTTCTTTTCCAGTATCCGCATTAATGAACATTCGGTACGTATCATTTTTTATCGTTCCTAGGAACTCATAGCATAAAACTTCCTCTGACATATCGTTTTGAACAATCGCTACATGAGTATCTTCGATTTTCACATGCTGATTGAGCGTTTTCTTCGCTTCTTTTTGCGAGATTTTAGGTGCTTTGATGTCTCTTGTTTTATGATTCGTTAAATAGTCTTTCGCTGAAAATCCAACCACTTCACCATCGTCTAATGCGACCTTCATACGTATACTATCTGGATACAGCAGTACATTTTTTTGAAGAGGTACATAGGTAAATACACCGATATTATCAAATTGCGCACTTTCATCTAAATGGAATGACTCTGCATCAAATCCTTGCTTCTTTAAGAAGCTGAGTGCTTTTTCTGATGCTTGGTTTAAACTGATTTTCTGTTTTTTCACGTCTCGATTTTGAAGAAGGTAGACTGGGTGTCCTCCTTTTTCAGTCAAGTCTAAATAGAAATTCGCTTTACTATCAGGATCTGACATCGATAAGCTGTACACATCTCGATTGGTTTTGCTTCCGCTTTTTCTCACCTTAAAATGTTGATTATGATCAGGTGCGAATTGCTGGGCAATGCGTATCGCTTCTTTCTTTGAAATCTTTTTACCCTTTAAATGATTGTAGCCGCGTGTTTCTGCTTCTGTGGACACATTTGTCGGTCCGAGATCGACATCTGCAAATGCATCTGCATTTCTCTCGACTGTTTTCAACCCGTCAATGATGGTGTTATCATTTTTTCGGTCACCATCAGCAAGTGCCATTTCAACATCCATCCATTTTAAATTTTTATTGAGGACGAGGTGCTGCACTTGTCTCAGTTCGTTTTGGATATCAGATGCTTGCTGATATAAGGACGTAATGGTTTTGTGCGTATTTTTGTTTAATGGTTCATCTGATAAGGATTTAACTGATGATTTGTAGCTAAAGTCTCCGACATTCGCCAAAAATTCTTCCGTTTTGTTAAAAGGCATTAATGTGAGCGGAAGCTGACTCACATTGTTATGTGCTTCTGATGACATTCTCCATACATCTGCAAGTGCCGGTGAAATCGACGATTGGCTGTTCATCGCAAGCGTTGCCCCAAGTTGGTCGTGCAGCTGATCCACTTGGTACGTTAAATCGTGGAAGGCCCTCTGATAGTTGTTCTCTGCGTGCAGCAGCACTGCGTCTTTTTCTTGATGCTCTTTATAGCCCCAATAACCTGTTGAGATGACAGCAATTCCTAAAATGGCAATCAATATTCCTCTGATCATTTATTTACACCTCTTTCTATTCGCAGAAAATATGTTTCCCAATTCGTTTAATTTGTGGTCTTCCCCAAATCCATGGACTTGTTGCTGTATCAGGATTAAAGTAATAGACGGCGCTCTCAGACGGGTCCCAGCCGTTAATGGCATCAAACACAGCCTTTTTTGCAGTTTCATTTGGTGACATATAAAATTGACCATCCGCCACAGCTGTAAACGCAAGCGGTTCAAAAATAACTCCTGCGATTGTATTTGGAAAAGTCGGGTTGTTCAAACGGTTTAAGATGACGGCAGCGATCGCCACCTGTCCTTCATACGGCTCGCCCCTTGCTTCACTATAAACCGCTTGTGATAAGAGCTGAATATCATTACTAGAAAAACCACCTGGCATGTTGGCTGCCGTTTGTTTCGGTGTTTGATTTGCTTGCTGATTGCCTGACTGTTTCGCAGACTTTCCAGGTGCTCCGCTTTGACTTTTTTGATTCTCTTTCGCACCTTGAGCAGTCTTTTTTTGTGAGCTTCTTTTCGCAGGAGCTTTTGTTTGCTGATCAAGAGGTTTCCCGCCATAATGGGTAAACTCATTCCCCTTTTGCAGCTGCTGCTGAACAAAGTCTTTATAGTATTTTGTCTTTTGAACTAATAGGCTTTTTGTTTGTTTACCTACAAGTCCGTCGACCTTCTTTACACCATATTGGCTTTGAAAGTTGCGAACGGCCCAGTACGTCCCCCAGCCATATACACCATCAATATTGCCATTGTAAAAGCCATTGTATTGGAGCCGTGCTTGCAGCTCGACTACATCTTCTCCTGTCGCACCTCGCTGGATGACTTGACTGGTGAAGGCTTCACTTTTTTCAGTTGTCATCAGTGATGTTGCGAGTAGAACGATTGAGAAGATAAGGACGATTTGTTTCACGAAACGAGCTTTGTCCATATTTGATCCTCCTGTACTTTTGATGTTTGAATATATATTTCTTCCAATCCCTATTTTTATACATTCATCACAGGAGAGAAATGGATGAAAAGTCAAAAAAACGCCCTATCAACTGATAAGACGTTTTCTACATTAAATTTTGCACCATTTTCACTGAACGAGCTTTTTTTGCTTTTCGCAGGCCAAACCACCATAAAAAAATCATGAATGGCAGCATGATATATCCCCAATTTTTCATTCCTAACAATATGAAATCATATAGGCCGTGAAAAAGCACAGGAAGCGTTAGAGAAAGGATCAGCCATTTGCGCTGCTCCTTTTTATCAGAGAAGCGGGCTTTGCCGATATAAAATCCCATCACAACACCGAATAAAGCATGACTTGAGACGGGTAATAAAGCACGGGTGAATGCATATTCAACCCCGTGACCGACCAAATAAAGAATATTTTCAAGTGTTGCGAAACCAAGTGAGACACTCGTTCCATATACAATTCCATCATAGTGTTCGTCAAATTGGGCATGCGCATAGACGCTGACCATTAAAATAAACCATTTTAAAGATTCCTCTAAGAAGCCCGACGTCACAAATGAAATCAAGATAGGGTTCGTTGCGATATGCTCCTCTTGAAGGACATATTGAATAAACATGGTTGGAAACACAAGTATAACACCTAGCATAAAAGATCTGATGACCATGTGTACCGGCTCATTGTCGTACTGATCTTTCAAATAAAAATAACTTAAAAGTGCGATGCCGGGAGCTAAACCTGCTGAGATGATTGCGATCATAACCAGACCTCTTTCCCTACATTATCCTTCATTATCGTACCATGATTTACCCTTTTTTTATATGACTCGAGCCCATTTTTATGAAAATATTCTTCTATATAATCCCATTTTATATCAAAAAGAACCGAATCCCTTGGAAGGATCCAGTTCTTTTTTTATGCGTTCATTCTTTTGTTAATTTCTTCTGCAATTAGCCCCCCATGAAATCTCCCGTTTTCAATGAAAATTTCATTGGCATTATTTCCAGCTGCAATCACTCCTGCGATGAAAATACCTTCTACGTTTGTCTCCATCGTCTGTTCATCAAATGCTGGGCGGCCTGATTCTTGATCAATTGTCACACCCATTTTTTCTAAGAAAGAATGATCTGGATGATAGCCTGTCATGGCAAAAACATAATCACTTTTCACTCGCTCCGTTTGCTCTTGCTGGTTTGTAAAAATCACTTCTTCTTCTGTAATTTCCTTCACCTGTGCTCCAAACTCCATTCGAATCGTTCCATTTCGCACAAGTGCTTCAAACTCTGGCAAAATCCAAGGTTTGATGCTAGATGAATATTCAGTTCCTCGATAAAGTACAGTGACTCTGCTTCCGCATTTCACAAGTTCTAGCGCAGCATCGACACTTGAGTTTTTCCCGCCGATCACCGTTACATCTTTATCAAAGTATGGGTGTCCTTCTTTAAAATAATGATACACATGTGGAAGGTCTTCCCCTTTGACATTCATATAGTTTGGATGGTCATAGTAGCCAGTAGCAATCACGACATAATCACATGAATAGTCGTCTTTTGATGTGCTCACGGTAAAATGGCCATCTTTTTTCGTCACAGCGGTTACTTTTTCAAAGGCATGCACACGCAGGTTTTTTCGTCTGACTACTTCTCGGTAATAAGAAAGCGCCTGGATACGAACGGGCTTGCGATTTTCAGTAATAAAAGCGACATCACCAATCTCAAGCTTTTCACTTGTACTGAAAAAGGTTTGATGTGTTGGGTAATGATAAATACTGTTAACGACATTCCCCTTTTCAATGACTAGTGCATCAATTCCGATTTGCTGGAATGCGATGGCAGCTGATAATCCGCAAGGGCCGCCTCCTATTATGATCGCTTTTTCTTGTTTCATTTGTTCCACTCCTGTCGTTTCAATGCAATAACAATTGCTAGCTGTTGATGATTTGTTCCCATTCCATAAAAAAATCTCCTATATAAGGATAGGAGATTTTTGGGCGCGATGCAAATAAGCCGCTTAAATCCAGCCTCTGAATCGAGAAGCTTCAGCCATTTTACGTACGCCGACCATATATGCAGCAAGACGCATATCGATGCGGCGGTTTTGCGCCATTTCATAAATATTATTAAATGATTTCACCATCATATCTTCTAAACGAGTTTCGACTTCCTCTTCAGTCCAGTAGAACCCTTGGTTATTCTGCACCCATTCAAAGTAAGAAACCGTTACACCACCCGCACTCGCAAGTACGTCTGGGACAAGCAGTACTCCACGATCTGAAAGAATTTTTGTTCCTTCAAGTGTCGTTGGACCATTCGCTGCTTCTACGACAATTTTAGCTTTAATGTTTGCCGCATTATCTTCAGTGATTTGGTTCTCAATGGCTGCAGGTACTAAGATATCACAATCGAGCTCAAGCAGCTCTTGGTTTGTGATGGTATCGTTAAATAATTTAGTAACGGTTCCAAAGCTGTCACGTCTGTCAAGCAAGTAGTCAATATCAAGACCATCTTCATCGTATAACCCGCCGTAAGCATCTGAAATCCCTACGATTTTCGCTCCGGCATCATACATGAATTTAGCCAAGTAGCTTCCTGCATTTCCGAATCCCTGTACGACAACACGTGCCCCGTTAATGTCAATTCCTTTTTTCTTCGCCGCTTCTTTGATGCAGATCGTCACACCTTTTGCTGTTGCAGTATCACGTCCGTGTGATCCTCCAAGAACAATTGGTTTTCCGGTAATAAATCCTGGCGAGTTAAATTCATCCATTCTAGAATATTCGTCCATCATCCATGCCATAATTTGAGAGTTTGTAAACACATCTGGAGCTGGTACATCTTTTGTTGGACCAACGATTTGACTGATTGCGCGAACATAGCCGCGGCTTAGTTTTTCAAGCTCTCTAAATGACATTTCTCTTGGATCACAGATAATACCGCCTTTTCCTCCGCCATAAGGAAGATCCACAATACCACATTTTAAACTCATCCAAATTGAAAGCGCTTTTACTTCTTTTTCAGTAACGTTCGGGTGGAAACGAATACCGCCTTTTGTCGGTCCAACAGCATCATTGTGCTGCGCGCGGTAACCAGTGAAAATTTTCACTGATCCATCATCCATTCGTACTGGAATTTTCACAGTTAATAGACGAATTGGCTCCTTCAGCAATTCATACACTTCTTGCGGATACCCTAATTTGTCTAGCGCTTTATGTATGACGGTTTGAGTTGACTTTAAAACATCTAGCTTATCTTCTGCGTTATGAGCGGCGTTTTGATCGGCTGCCATTAAAATAAACCCCCTAGAAATCTTTCATGATCTACTGCTCCCTTTCAAGCAATAGTATACACCTTCGTACTGGTAAAGCAAAGGTAAAAAACGTTTTTTATCAAAATAAAATATCAGCGTTTATAAATATAAAAAGGATATAAAAAAATACTGTTGTTTCATCACAACAGTATTAAATATAATAGAAAAAAGTGATTAAAAATACATTTGAATCGTTTTCACTGCATCATCTTGCATGATCACTTTTCCGTATTCTTTTAGCCGATGAATCGTTAATGTCGTAGGTGAACCGAACTCCGCTAAAATGGAAATGACGGTATCAGCTGATAGTTCTTCAAAATCATCTAGGCTGAGAAAATATTGACCTTCATAATGGTAAACTGTACCCCCTAAAAGTCCAATACGACTTAAACTATGGGACAGTTGAATCACATCTTCAAACGAGGCAAATTGATAGAGCACATGATGACTCTCGTCGAGCTTGACTTGCATCTCAATGTAATCTTCATCAAACTCATCATCATCAGCATCATCCTGCTGACTCTTTGTGACAATGACGACCATCCCCTGCGCCTGAAGTGAAAATACTTCAACAGCAATCGGTCCACTCGCTTCAAAACCGAGCTCCTGATTCGCTTCGTTCATCATGTCTTTAAACAGCTGATGGACTTTGAACGAATCTTTCCAAAGGTCTTCTTTCGTAAGACCCCGGTCTGTCAGGTCATCTAGTGTGAGAAAAATTTTGATTTTATTATAATTCAGACGCTCCAGTCGCATAACGTTCCCTCCTGCCTCTTCTAAACACACATCATACTGTAGTATATGAGATGATGAGTCATAGGTTCTTAATTTTGTATTCAGTTTACACTGTGTCAAGACGGAAGACAAGCATGAAGCTATGCTTACGGTGACTTTTATGGAAAATATTGAGGGCGCAGCCAGTCATCGCGTTTTTACAGGCATTAAATAGATCAGATGCGTTTCCGGTTCTGCCCCGAGACGCATTGGAATCTTTGTTGTTCCATAGCCATTACTAATGAGAAAAAATGCGCCTTTGACCTGACCTGTTCTTCCTTTTTCATACGGACCAAATTTCCCAATTCGAATCTGACCTCCATGTGTATGACCGCTCAAAACAAGGTCGATCCCCTCATCTTCACTCATTAAATGATGTACATCTGGGTTGTGTGATAAGAGAATATTTACGTCATCTTTCACAAACTCAGGTCGTATCGCTTCATAATCCGCCTTTTCAAGCCGAATATCATCGATGCCTCCAATTTTAATTGACTGGCCTTCGAAATCCCACACAGCTGTTTCATTTTGCAGGGTCGTCACATCGTAAGCATGAAGAATCTCTTTAAGCTTTTGCTGGTGCAGCTCGTGATCATTATTTCCCCAAACAAAATAAACGGGCGCAATTCTTGATAAACGTTTCACATTTTCTTCAATTCTGGCGTAGGGTACACCTTTTTCTGCTAAGTCCCCGCCTATCATAATGACATCCGGTTTTTCTTGTGTGACTTCCGCTAATAATGAGTCACTAATCAGCCGCCGGTGTGTATCAGAAATAAAGAAAATCACTGCTGGTCGATCTGATTGAAGTGCTTCTATTGTAAAGTAATGCTTTTTGATGTTGTTTTGTTTTGCCGTTTTCACCATTTTTGCCGTTACACACACACCTGTTGTAACAGCCGCAATGGCGGCAGTAAATCCGATGGCATATTTCATCATAAATGGCTCCCTTGCATATGTGTCGTTCATAAGACGCTTGAATGAAAAAAGACGTTTCAACTATTAAAACGTCTTTTTACACATTTATTTACTTTCATAATAGAGATTAATGTCATATTGCTGCTGCATATAGTGAAAAACCGCTTCACGCTCTTTCCACTGGTCTGATTGCGGCCATAAGTCTGTGCTTTTTTGTATAATCTCACATCTAAGGCGATGATATTCATCCTCAGCCTTTTCTTCTTTTTTCTTATAATAATAAGATGCATAAAAAGCAAACACCTCAGCCATTATCCAAAATAGAAAGACCTCATGACTGAGCAGCGTTGCAATCATCGCTTCCGGCTGAAGCGAGCCTCCCTTATTTGCCGTTATCACAAAATAAAACAAAAGAATCGCCAGTGACAAAAGGGCTGTCCATTGCCACCTTCTACACTGCTTGGCAAAGCCCTCATATTTGTGCTTTCTTTTGATCAACGTTTCCATCATTTTCTGTGTCGGCTGATCCATATAGTGGCTGATTGCGTGCAAAGTCATCACATACACCCTGTCCCTTTTTTCTACATATGTATGTGCTTTTTCATTCGTTCATGTCAGGTAATTAGTTTTCCAATGGAATATTGAGTACTTGACCACTGTATACACTGTTCCCATTTAAATGATTGTAGGCTTTTATTTTCTCTTCACCTGATCGGCTTTTGTAATATTTCATCGAGATTCGATACAGGTTTTCCTCTGGGCCAACAGTGTGCTGGACGACACGAACTGGCTTTTCTTCCTGCTTCTTTTTCTCTTCGACTTCTTTTCGTTTTTTCTCTTCTAGCTGTTTTTGGAGGGCTAGCTGCTGCTGCTCACGTTTTTTCGCAGCTGCGGCTTTTTCACGCTCTTCTTTCTCTTTAGCAGCTTTTTCTTTTTTCTTTTGCTCTGCTTTTTCTTTTGATCGCTGCTTTTCTTTTTCTTCATCTTTCTTTTTCTTCTCTTCATCAGACGCATCCGCTTTATCAGCTTTTGCGTCATTTTTTGTTTCGGCTAGTGCTGACGGAACTGGGTCTGTGTCAGCACTTGAGGTTTTATCAATGTAGACACCTTGATTGTTATTATCGTTAATTTCCTTTGAAGTGTAGTAGATCAATAGAAAGAAAACAGTGATGACGATGATAGGAAAGATAATAGCCAATGTCGTAAACAAAGGATTGCGCACTTTTTTCGTACGCTGCTTCTTATATTCATGAAAGTCTTCTCGTGTAGGAAAGTGAGAGTCATCAGAAGGATGTACTTTTTCTTCAAGAATTTCCTCTACATTGTCGTCATGGTTGTTTGTGAGCTGCTCCTTCTTTCTCTGCATTCTCGACATTTCTTCCATGTTCATCCCTCCCCTTATATTTCAAACGAATTTGACAAGCAAAGACTAAGTCAATGACAAAATGTGTCATGACAGGAACAAACAAATTCCCCGTCCACTCGTATAAAAGTCCTAAAAAAATACTAATGGAAACCACGAGGATAAACAAGAGTATTTTTGATAAATAGCGAAAGTGAAGAAGCGCAAACACGATGCTGGCAATCTCAAGTCCAAATTGCTGTTGAACAATTCCGCGAAATAGTATTTCCTCTGAAAAGGCAATGAGAAGTGCTAACCAAACAATATGCGGGATGCTTCGGTTTTTGAACATCTTTTCATTTAAACCACCATCATCATACATATGAGCAGGAAACACCTTCATGACAATTGCATCTATAATAATGACGAGCAATGCACCGCCAATTCCATATGTTAGAATGCGCATATCATGAATCTGCCAAAGGGCTGTAAAATCCGTCCATTGATCGAACATAAATATGCCTAGTAAAAAAGAAACGATAAGCATGAGCAGCTGCGTGAAATACAGCTGTTCTACGACTTGTCGATCGGTTAATTTTTCAATGATTCGGCGATGTTGTTCAATCAATGCTGCGCCTCTTTTGTCAGATGAAACATACGATCCAGCACAGTCTTCCAGTGTTTCATTTCATTCAGCTCCAATGATTGTTCTTTTTTTTCATAATCAGACAGGTTCAGTCCGCAAGAAGAGCAGCAATGCTTAGAGGACGCGCGCTCTGTTTGATCAAGCTGTTCGTGAAAATATGATAACAGAGATTGTCTAAAGCAGTCATGATCCATGATCCGCTCTTTAAATTGCCACACTTTTTTTAGCTTTTCTGTTTGTCTGTCCTGCAATATTTCTTTTAGATTCATCAGAATTGCCGGGCGCTGTTCGGACTCATGCATCATGTAATAGTGCGTCAGCATTCTTGCACGCGTCTCCTGAAGCCCTGTTTCCATCAATCGTTCACGTAATTTTTTTTCATCATTTGTCTGCATTTGAGTCAGTTGTGATAAGTAGAAATCAATTTCTGGTTCGTCAAATCCTTCTGTTTGGATCAAGTGTAGCTGAATATCTGCATCCTCTTCTGTATATAAAAGAATGCTCACACTGTTTTTCCCGTCCCTTCCCGCTCTTCCAATCTCTTGCATAAATGCTTCAATCGATTGCGGAGGGCTCATATGAATGACAAACCGGATATTTGCTTTATCGATTCCCATGCCAAAAGCACTCGTACAGCAAATGAGATCAAGCTGACCGCTGATAAATTGCTGCTGAATGAGCATACGATCTCCTGCGTCCATTCCGCCATGATAAAACTCAACACGCTGATTGGTTTTTTGTTTCATACAGAGAGCAAGCTCTTCTGTCATTTGCCGGGTTGGGCAATAAATAATGCCTGGTCCTTGCAAAAAATCCGCAAGCTCAATGGCCCGTTTCTCTTTTGCTTCTTTCGATTCGTGCACTTCTTTGACTAAGGCAATGTTCGGGCGGTTGACGGAATGAATATGAAAGTCTGGATGCTGCAACCTTAGCGTTTGCACAGTATCTTTTAGCGTTTGTTTCGTTGCTGTAGCTGTAAGAGCTAAAGCCACAGGATGACCTAACGCTTCTCTCCATTCTCCGAGCTTCGAATATTCAGGACGGAAATCATGCCCCCATTCTGATATACAATGCGCTTCATCGACGACAAACAGACCAATACGCATCGATTTGAGCTGTTCAAGCAGCACTTCTGACATTAATGCCTCAGGTGCGACGAATAGAAATTTATATGATGGCAAATGCCGAATGATATGTCGCCTCTCCTGAAAAGACAATGTGCTATTAAGCGCCGCCACTCGTTTTTCTCCGCGCATTTTCATTCGTTCGACTTGGTCCTCCATAAGCGATAAAAGCGGCGAAATAATCAGAACCAGCCCGTCTGTCATATAACCGGGAATTTGATAGCAAAGTGACTTTCCTCCACCCGTAGGCAGCATGGCAACCGTATCTTTTTGATGCAGTACACTTCGAATAATGTCCTCTTGACCTGCTTTAAATGTGTCGTGGCCAAAGTATCGCATGAGCGTCTGATGAAGCTTATCCATTTGCTTTCACCATCCTTGTCAGTGCCAAGCGTATTTGAAAATAAGTAAATGGATGCTCGAGTTTTTCTTTAATCAGCTTCATTTTATTTGTTTGCAGTTCTCTGGCTACAGCAAGGATCTCCCGCTGCTCTTTTATACTCACATAGGGATCTATTGAAAAGCTTGGCTCATGTATCGACAGCTCCACGATATGATCTTCAATCGTTGCCTTTTTTAATGAACGAATGTGAGCAATTTGTTCAATATCAAATCCTTTTTGGACAAGCTCAAGTGTTTTGTGAGTAGAAGTTGTTAACACGCGTTTAAATTCAAGGTCACCTACGAGCTTCTGCAAAGTCGGCGCCTCACCTTTTTGGGCAGATTGAATAAAATAATGGAGTACATTCCAAAAAAGCAAGTACACATACCACACATCTTCTTTCATCCACTCCGCCATTTGCTGATACGTACGCCCGATTCGTTCATGTGAGGTCAATGAGTAAACAAAAATCAGTGCCTCTTGATCACTTAGGTTCATTAGGAGTTTTTCTAGTTCATGATGCAGCTCTTCTGAAAGCTTGCTTTTCTGCTGATGCTGTTTCAAAAAAGATTTCGTCCAGCTTTGAACTGAGACATCTCTTTGTATTGGAACATATTGATGTGATCCAGCCATATGGTGAGAAAGCACTTGTACAAGTAAAGAGAGCCTCATCCATAGCATCTTTGCTTTATCGTGGTATTTGGCACCATGAAAATAAGCAGGCATCGGTTTTTCAGAGAAATGCTGGTGTAGCATTTGCTGCCCTGCTTCAGTGATACTCAGTGTCTCATCGTTTTTTCTAATATAGTGCTTCTCTTCAAGCTTTAAAGCAGAACGATTCAGCTGATCCCTCGTAAACCCCGGGTAACAGCCGAAGTACCTGGAAAGCTCAAACAAGCTGGCATCCTGTATGGTTTGAGATGATTTTTTTCCTTTAAAAAGATGGTAGACAGCACTAATGGAGCGTTCGCCGTTCAATTTATATACGCTGTCCATTAACATGACATCCAAATAATGAAGAGTCATTCATCAAAGCACCTGTCTTCCTGACAAAATTCGAATATTTTCTCCCTTTATTTTAACAGATTTCATACAAGAAGAAATGTTTAAACTCAATTTATGGGGGAAAGTTATGAACAAACCCTTATGTGATAAGCATTCTCAATCACTTTACAGTTGAAATGTGAATTTAAAATCATTACAATAAGGTTTGAGGAAATTGTTTTTTATCGGTGAAACTAAAAAGGTTAAACCATGTGTTCCATCGAACTATTTGGGAGGTATTTTTTTAACATGGCAAAATATACAATTGTAGACAAAGACACATGTATTGCTTGCGGCGCATGCGGTGCAGCTGCTCCAGACATTTATGATTATGATGATGAAGGCATTGCATTTGTTACGCTTGACGACAACCAAGGGACTGTAGAAGTTCCAGAAGTACTTGAAGAAGATATGCTTGATGCATTTGAAGGATGTCCAACTGACTCAATCAAAGTTGCGGACGAATCTTTCGAGGGTGACCCACTTAAGCATGAATAGTATAAAAGCCCCTTATGCAGGGGCTTTTTTTATATTAACTATTTTGAAGTCGGCGTTTATTTTCAAACCATGGACGCATTTTCACAAAAATGAAGCTAAATACGATGGTAATGATGATTCCTTTAATAAAGTTAAAAGGTAAAATCCCTGCTGTAATGGTCGTCTTGAGCGCATGATCTGATAGTTCAGGTGCGTTTAAAAACCATGTGTAAGCTGGCAGGAATAAGAAGTAATTTAAAATGCTCATCATCACAGTCATAAGTAATGTACCCATGATCATTGACCAAGCCATTCCTTTTGCTGATTTAATTTTTTTGAACATAAAGGCGACTGGTAAGATGAATAGTGTGCCTGCAATGAAGTTCGCGACTTGCCCAACTGGAACGCCGGACATACTGCCTTGAATGAGATAATGCAGAACATTTTTTAATGCCTCAACGGCAATTCCTGCACCTGGCCCATAAATTAAAATCGCAATAATCGCTGGGATATCGCTGAAATCAATTTTCAAATACGCTGGAAGCCCTGGGAAAGGGAAATCCAATAAAATTAACACGAACGAAATACTGCTAAGCATACTGGTGACGACTAAACGTTTTACTTTACTTTGATTCAATATTCTCTCTCCTTTTCGATCAAATCTTTCGAAAAGAGGATTGTTCAATTTCAGCCACAAAAAAACCGCTCATGAAAACAGGAGCGGGGAATTTAGGCTAGACAAATAAACGTGTGAAAAACCAAGTTTTCAACGTTTACGAACCTCCATCTTCTCCCATCCAGACTATACTGTCGGCTTCGGAATCACACCGAATCCTGCCAAAAAAGGCTCGCGGGCTTAGAGACTATGCTCATCACCGCCGGTAGGGAATTGCACCCTGCCCCGAAGATTGATCATTATTCAATTCGACATCATTATATATGATATATGAGCATTTGTACAGATAAAAATCCTGAGCAATTTCATCAGTTTTAAGAAATCGCAAAAAACTTAAAAATTATAATGACAAATACGAAAAAATTGGTTATCTTTTGTTTAAAGGTGTCCATTCTTTATAAAGACACTAAGAAATGTTCGTGTTTTCTTTTTCGCTTTACTGCTTTAATTTGATTGACACAGCGAAAAGGAATATGGTAAATTATCAGATATTTATGACGTTTATTTTAGGAGGAAATCTTACGATGTTTCGAGTATTAGTCTCAGATAAGATGAGCAATGATGGTCTTTTACCACTTTTAGAATCAGATTTTGTTGAAATTGTCCAAAAAAATGTAACAGAAGCAGAAGATGAATTACACACATTTGATGCCTTACTTGTCAGAAGTGCGACGAAAGTGACCAAAGAGCTTTATGAAAAAATGACTTCATTAAAAATTGTCGGCCGTGCCGGTGTGGGAGTAGACAATATTGATATTGATGAAGCAACCAAGCATGGCGTCATTGTGATCAATGCACCAAACGGTAATACGATCTCCACAGCTGAGCATACATTTGCGATGATCTCTTCACTCATGCGTCATATTCCACAAGCCAACATTTCTGTGAAATCAAAAGAATGGAACAGAGGTGCCTATGTTGGTGCAGAGCTTTATGGAAAATCTCTTGGGATTGTTGGACTTGGCAGAATCGGAAGCGAAATTGCCCAGCGTGCAAGAGCATTTGGCATGACAGTCAACGTATTTGACCCGTTTCTGACAAAGGAACGCGCAGAAAAAATCGGTGTCAATGCCAAGTCACTTGATGAAGTACTCGAAGTATCAGATATCATCACTGTACATACCCCGTTAACAAAAGAAACAAGAGGACTTCTCAATAAAGAAACAATTGCAAAAACGAAAAAAGGCGTTCGCCTAGTGAACTGTGCACGCGGTGGTATTATTGACGAGCGTGACCTTCTTGAAGCGCTTGAAAGCGGCCATGTTGCAGGAGCTGCACTCGATGTATTTGAGGTAGAACCTCCTACTGATAATCCGCTTGTAGACCATCCGCTCGTCATTGCGACTCCGCATCTTGGCGCATCGACGAAGGAAGCACAATTAAATGTAGCGGCGCAAGTATCTGAAGAAGTACTTCAATTTGCAAAAGGACTCCCTGTTATGTCATCTATTAACCTACCAGCGATGACAAAAGACGAGTTCAAAAAAATTCAGCCTTATCATCAGTTTGCAGGAAAGCTCGGACGTCTTGTCTCTCAATCAATGAGAGAACCTGTAAAAGAAGTAGGCATCTCTTACGAAGGCTCTATTTCAAAACTCGAAACATCCTTTATTACAAAAAGTCTTCTGTCAGGCTTTTTAAAAGAGCGTGTTGATTCGACTGTAAATGAAGTCAATGCTGGAATGGTGGCAAAAGAACGCGGCATTAGCTTTAGTGAAAAGATTTCTTCCAGTGAATCTGGTTACGAAAACAGCATTTCTATTGAAGTCAAAGGCGACCTTTCAACCTTTACTCTAAAAGCAACCTATATCCCGCATTTAGGAGAACGCGTTGTTTCCATTAATGGATTTAATATTGATTTTTATCCAGATGGACACCTTGTCTACATCCAGCATACTGATGCACCTGGTGTAATTGGAAAGGTTGGACAAATTTTAGGCGACCACGATGTCAACATTGCGACAATGCAGGTAGGACGTAAAGAAAAAGGCGGCGAAGCCATCATGATGCTTTCTTTCGACAAGCATCTTGAGGACGAAATTGTCAAAGAATTAACCGAAGTGCACGATATACTTTCTGTCCGTCTGATCGACCTATAAAAAATCATGATAAACCTCATGCACATGCATGAGGTTTATTTTTTTGAAACCATTAAACGATCTCCCGTTCGGATGAGATGAGTAGTCAGCTCATTGATCTGTTTCAATTGTTCCACAGTCATCTCATGCGCCTTTGCAATCGACCAAAGGGTATCTCCTTGTTTAATGAGATATGTATTGTTCTCTTGTCCGTTTACATGTAGAGCAGGCTCTTGGAAGCGATCCATTGCAATGATTGTGAGTGGATCTACCGCATCTTCTTTGCTGACTGACCAATGCCCCCTGTGCACCTCAAAATGCAAATGAGTGCCTCTAGACGCCCCTGTGTTGCCGATAATGCCGATCGGCTGTCCTGCTTCTATATGGTCACCCTTTTTAACAAAACGCTCGTGTAAATGTGCATAGACGGTTTCATATCCATTTGGATGCTGGATAAACACAACCTCGCCATATGTAGCAGATACATACGAACGCGAGACCTCACCTTCACTTGCAGCAAAGATGGATTCTCCTTCTGGCGCAGCTATATCTAATCCCATGTGCGAGCCGCCTCTTGTCCCAAACAAATCTGTGACTTCTCCTTTTATCGGCTCCACCCATTCGCTTGTTTCCTGTGCATGAGCAACAGGTGAAAAGATCATCAAAAAACAGCTGGCACATATGAAGCAATACCTTTTCATTAGTGACTCCCCTTCTTTGAGGTTCTTTTTATGACAGCTTAGTATACAGCAAGGAAGCTATTTTCTATACATCAAAAAAGAACGCAATTTCTTGCGTCCTTTAACGGTCTTTTATGACAACTGGATTCGGCAGAGCCGGCACCTCTATCGGTTCTTCTAATTCATACGGCCCAACTTGATCTGTTCCCGCCTGTTGAATGGTGACCTCTGTAAAACCAAAATCTTTCGCTGAGAGCAGCAGACCTTCAATGAGTAAAATATGATCATTTGAGTCCGATAATTGCGCTGATGCTCCAAACGTAATGGTCACATGTTTTCCTTTAGACGTCACTTCTTTAATCGGTTCGTCTTTAATTAATGGATTAAGTCCTGCATCGCTTGTACGCTTCATAGCTTCTACCGCATCTTCATACGATGAATAATGCGTTTTTGAAGGCACCAAAAAAGTCCCGCTCTTATTCTCTAAAACATAATAAGCGTGCTTTGTTTGTTTTTCAATCGATATTGTTCCAACGCTTCCATTTGCTCCTAGTTGAAGGTGAGAACCTTTGGCTGTCTTGACTTGCACCTGCTCATATTTGCTCCATTTTAGCGTTTCTTTTACCATATCTTTAAACCTGCTGGCTTCTTTTAACGTATCAAGGGACAAATCACTTTTTAATTGAAAAACAAGTGTATCTCCTTTTTCACGAAGGTCCACCATATCCATATAAGATTGAAGAGGCTTTGTCATTTCAGGCAGCTGCACCTGTTCATATGTGTTCACCATATCCTGCAAATGATCATACTCATCCTCTTTTTCAATGCTAATCGGAACCACTTGAGAGGTCGATTCATCTATGTATGCTATGGTCATAAACTTTTGCTGCTGCTTACGAGACACAACGTGTGAGGGGCCATTAGTCTGTTTGACCGCCTCTAATGTGGCGTTTACCTGACTTTTGTCAGCACTTGAGTCCATTTTCATTTGCTGATGATGATCTTGAGCAGCCGGCTGAAATAAATGAGGAGAAATTAAAAACGCCATAAATAAAACCACAACGGTTGCGACCGCTGGACCGATCCATTTGGCACTTTTCTTTTTCTGCCCGCTTGCCATCAGCATCTGCTGGTATATCTGCTTAGATGAACGGTTGTCCTCCACCTTTGGAAGCTGACTTAGTAACACCTTGATTCGTTCTTCGCTCCAATCGGACCTGTTCGTTTTCATTCACTAGCTCCTCCTTCAAAAGCTCCATATGTTTTCGGAGCACTTTCAGGCCTCGGTGCTGCGTTGTTTTGACTTTGCTTTCCGAGAACTTTAGCGCCTTTGCCGTCTCCATGATTGAGTAGCCCTGGATAAATCTTAAAATGATGACAGCTCGTTGATCAATCGTGCACTGATCAAGTGCGGCATAGATTTCTTTCACATTTTCATCCTGTACAGCCAGTTCGTCTGGGAGCAAGTCTGGGTCCTTTACATCCTGCTTATCCCAATCAAACGTACCGAGTACCCGTTGTCTAATGGTTTGCTGTTTGCGAAACCAATCAATTGCCACATGCCTTGCAATTGAAAACAGCCATGTTTTCTCGCTGCTTCTTCCTTCAAAAGTTTTATATGAGTGAAGTACCCGGATGTAAACCTCCTGAACGAGATCCTCTGCCTGATTTTTATCTTTAACCATATAAAATAAAAACTGGTACAAATCTTGATGGTACGAATCATATATTTTTTGAAAGGTTTCATGCATAGGAAACCCCTCCGTTCACTTATTTTTGTCGAGTGACTCTTAAAAAACGTTACATTACAACTTTATGACAAATATATTACAAGTTCGACAATTTGGGAAGGGCTTTTTGTTTAACTTCTCCTTAAAAATATGAAAATAAAAAAACACTTCTTTTTCTTTCGAAAAGAAGTGTTAGATTGTTGACAAAGTGCTAAAATGATGTTTATTTTAGCACTTTGTCTTCTTTTCAGCGTGATAGAAAACCTTTGAAGTCTAGGAAGGGCGAGCACTGGCGCGGAGCGAATTGAACATTCGTGAGCACCAGCGCGCAGACCTGACAACGAATGCGAGGGTTTGTCTACACGCTGACACTTCTTTTTCTTTCGAAAAGAAGTGTTTCTCATGTAACAAGATTCTTCGTCAGGATTAGACGAGTTCCTGCTTTTTTCTCGGAATATAAAAGGTAAAGTGTGTACCAGTACCCGCTTTGCTATGTGCATGAATGGAGCCTTGATGTGCTTCTACGATATTCTTCACAATCGCAAGACCAAGTCCAGTACCAGAACGCCCTCTTGTTCTTGCCTTATCCGCTTTATAGAAACGTTCGAAAATAAATGGCAAATCCTCTTCCGGGATTCCGCTTCCTGAATCTTTCACATCCATTTTCAGACCGCTTTCCACCGATTGAACCGAGAAGTGAACCTCTCCGCCCTCTGGTGTATGACGAATGGCGTTATCAATGAGATTCGTAAACACCTGCTCAATTTTATCCGGATCGAGTACAAAGTAAGGTTCATCCACTTGAATGTCATATGTGAGATCAACTTGCTTTTCTTTTGCTATACCAAGAAACTTGCGGTAAATCTTCTCGGTCAGCTCTTCTGTATCTGTTGATTCAAGATTCAGTGTAATATGGCCAGCTTCCATTCTCGCTAGGTCTAGAAGGTCATTCACAAGACGCCCCATTCGAAGTGATTCGTCGTAAATAATTTGCGCAATCTCTTTCTTTTCCTCTTCTGAGCCAGCAATATCATCTACAATTGCCTCACTATATCCTTGCAGCATAGCAATTGGAGTACGAAGTTCATGACTGACATTGGCAATGAAGTCTTTTCTCAGCTTATCAAGTCTTCGTTCCTCTGTCATATCACGAAGGACCGCAACTGCTCCCCTAACGTCCTGCTGATTATAAAGCGGAGACATGAGAAGAACCCAAGTACGTCCTTGCAGTGTGACTTCAATCATTTGCTCTTTTTCCGTGCTGACGGCTGTATGAAACAATTCTCGCGCTTCTGGAGGCAGTTCATCTCCATCTTTGATCTTCATATTTTGCTCGTAATACCATGCCTGCAAGAATCGTTCTGCAGGAGGATTCGTCATGAGGATCGTTCCATCAATATTGATGGTGATGACACCATCAGCCATACTGCTTAAAATATTGGACAAATGCTCTTTTTCTTGATTTAAAGCTGTGATATGAAATTTAAGCTGCTTGCCCATTTGGTTAAAGGCGATGGCCAGTTCTCCAATTTCGTCTTGCGTTAATATAGGAATCTTTGTATCAAATTTCCCTTTCGCCAGATCCTGCGCTCCCTCTTTCATCTTTCTAAGAGGATAGGTGACACGTGTTGATAAGAAGAACGCGAAAATAGTGGTCAGAACAATGGCAATTCCGGCTGCTAGGAAGATATAACGCGTCGTATGTTTTGTTGTTTGCTCTACCGCAAGTAATGATTGAGAAAGAAAGACCATGCCTTTTTTTCCGTTTGCCTCAAATGGAACACCGACAACAATTCGTTCATCCTTATGATTGCCTGCATTTGGTTCTGCACGTTTACTGATTTTTTTACGATCTTTTAGTGCTTGATTCAAATCACCGTCTGCTTCAATTTGTTTCTTTGTAATCGCAGGAAGCTTCCCGTCTTTTTCAGACGAATACCACTCTAGCCCGTCCTCTTGGATAATCGCAATACTCGTCAATTTGTCAGCAAGCTCTGATGTAATCGACCTTGCGAGTGATTGATCGTCATGGCTTTCTAAAATGACCGCCACTTTATTTGCCATTTGCGTTAAATCTGACTTTGCTTCTTCTACATGGTAATTTTCAATGAACTCTAAAAGAAGCACGGTTAAAATAGATAAAACGATGAGGACGAGGAAGAGAATGGTTAACCATAGCTTTCCAACGACACTTTTCCACAGTTTCATTCAGCGCCGACCTCAAATTTGTACCCGACACCCCATACCGTCACGATTTTTTTCGCAGCTTCTGGTGACACTTTATTCAGCTTTTCGCGAAGTCGTTTGACATGAGTATCGACTGTTCTCAAGTCTCCAAAGAATTCATACTGCCATACTTCTTTTAACAGCTTCTCTCTGTCATAAACCTTATCCGGTGTTTTCGCAAGGAAATATAAAAGCTCATATTCCTTCGGCGTGAGACTGACTTCTTTGCCATCAGCTGTCACTCTATGCGCGTCGTGGTCAATTGAAAGATGAGAAAACACAAGGACATCTTTTGTTGTTGTCCCAGTATTGAGATAAGACGTTTGAGAAGACCTTCTGAGCAATGCTTTCACACGTAAAACAACTTCACGCGGGCTAAAAGGTTTGACGATGTAGTCATCCGTACCTGCTTCAAACCCTTGCACGCGGTTGGCTTCTTCTCCTTTTGCCGTCAGCATAATGATTGGAGTCGCTTTTTTGTCTCGAATTTGATTACACACTTCGATCCCATCTGTACCAGGCATCATTAAATCGAGCAAAATGAGGTCATAATCTGTTTGGAGTCCTTTTTGAATGGCCTCATCTCCATTTTCAGCTTCATCGATTTCATAATTTTCACGCTCTAAATACATTTTTAAAAGGCGGCGAATTCTTGCCTCATCATCTACGACTAATATTTTCGTTTGAGTTGTGTGTTCCATTAGACAATCCTCCTGCTTTCTCCGTTGTTACATTCATTTTAACAAAAAGCCGAATCGATTCATAAAAAGTTGGCCTTTTTCATGTGATTACGCGTAAGAATGAAGCCCTGCAATCACAAGATTGACAAAGATGAGATTAAACATAATGATGGCGAATCCGATGACAGCTAACCAAGCGGACTTTTCGCCATGCCAGCCCCTGGATAAGCGAAGATGAAGGTAGGCTGCATAAAAGAGAAACGTAATTAATGCCCATACTTCCTTCGGGTCCCAGCCCCAGAACCGAGTCCATGCAATTTGCGCCCAGATCATTGCAAAAATGAGCCCGCCTAACGCAAATACAGGGAAACCAATGGAAACAGCTCTGTATCCAATTTCATCGACTAAATCTAGGTTCACCTGTTTCACGAGCGGTTGAAGCAGAGCACTCAGTCGTTTGCGAATGATCAAGCGAATCAGTCCATACAAAATCAGCCCCGTGCCGAATGACCATAACACCGTATTGACCTTTCTTCCTGAAAAAACAGGCGGCAAATCAACAAACGGTTCCAAACGATCTTGCGTCACAAGCTCTCCTTTATGAGGTCCAACTAGAGCTGGCAGCTCATAGACCATCACACTTTCCTCTTTATTTTTATCGACCCAATTAAATTTCGCTTCGTATCCTGTCATTCTAAAGATGGACGTGACTGCGATAAATGCAAGTGTCACAACAATCATAAACATGACAAGCTCTAAACCAAATGTCTTCTTACCTGGTTTTGTTTGATCGACATGCTTTAATAAGAAGATGACACCTGCCACAAAGCTGATCGCTAAAATAGCTTGCCCTAGTGCTGCTGTTGTCACGTGAATATAAAGCCAATTACTTTGTAATGAAGGAATTAGCGGTGATATATCAGATGGGAACATACTTGCATAGGCAATAATCAATAAAGCGATTGGAAGTGTAAATAAACCAAGTACCGACACTTGATACACAAAATATAAAATGATGAATGCGAGCACAAGCATCATGCCAAAAGCCGTTGTGAATTCAAACAAATTACTGACTGGTGCATGACCAGACGCCATCCACCTTGAAATAAAGTAGCCAAATTGACTTAAAAAACCGATGATGGTGAGCGTAATACCGATAAGTGCCGCCTTATTTCTGCGCGGTCCATCAACTTTCTTTTTTCCTTTAATGGCACCACCAAAAAAAGGAACTGCCGCTAAATACAATAGAAAAGCTGCAAATAACAGGTTTTCACTGACTGCTGCCATCTAATCCTTCCCCCTTGCTTTTGCTGATACTTGTTGTATCAGGCAGTTCTTTTTGATCAACTGGCTGTTTGATGCCACTGTCACTTAGGATCACGCCAAGATCAGACTTTAAGCCAAACCAGTTTTTGTTTGTGTGTCCTGCCACGAATACTTTTCCATCCTTTGCAGACAGCCAAATTCTTCTATGCTGCCAATACATCCCCTGCACGACACCAATCATGAAGATGATCCCGCCTACGATGAGCACCCCAAGAGTTAAATCTTTTCTCACCGTCAATCCCGTGACGTTTTTCGTTTCCACTCGATCAAACTTCATTTTATATAGGTTATTATCAGAGCCCTCTACTGTCTCTTGAATCGCCACAAAGCTTTTTTCACCTTTAGGCTTTTCAGGAGAAACCATTTCAAACACGAAAGCAGGATTATTCGGATTCCTTGTTTTCGTACTCGGCGTTCCATCATCGTCAAAATAAAAATCAGGGAGATAGCTCATCACTTTGACTTTGTAACCGCTACCAAGATCATATTCTGACTTAGGCTCCAGCAGATTAATCTTCACTGTTCCGAAAGATTTTTCTGTATCTTTACGAATCAGCTGAAAGACCATTTGATCGAGTTCATTTTGTTTAAAATCCACTTGATATAATGAGAAATGATCAAACTTGAGCGGTTCGTTCACTTTGATATCGTGTTCTGATACCTGCTTCAGCTTGGGCTTTTCACCAAACACAACTTCCCCTTCACGTTTGTATAAAGTGGCATCGGTTTTATAACTTTTCACTACTTGACCGTCGCCAGCTCTTTCAATCGCATTCTCAAACACTTCTTTTTCATTTCCAGTTTCATAGCGGTCAATTGAAAACGCATTATTTTTCAAAAAATATTGACCATCTGTGCCTGGAATTGGGGCAGTTTCACCCTCTCTAACCCACAGCGTTTCATCCACATACATGCCTGGGACAAACCGGAGCATTGATCCAATGAGAAAGATGATTAATCCAATGTGATTGACGTAAGGGCCCCAGCGTGAAAAGCGGCCTTTTTCCGCTAAAATATGTCCGTTTTCTTCTCGCACGCGGTAACGCTTTTGTTTCATTGCTTTCTTGATGCCTTCATATGTATGCTGATCTAACGTTTTGTCTGTCTCACTGAACAGCCGCTGTCTTCTCATAAAGCCTTCTTTTTTAATAACCCCTTGGTTTTTAAGTGCTCGATAAAGAGGAATAACCCGGTCGAGACTGCAAATGACAAGGGAGATTCCGATGGATGCAACTAAAGCTAAAAACCACCAAGAATTATAAAGATCATGGAATCCAAGTGTGTAATACAGCTTGCCAAACGACCCATATTGCTCTTCATAATAGGTGGAAGCAGATGCACCTGGCGGAATAAATCGCTCCTGCGGAAAAATCGTTCCTAATGAGGAAGCAAGCAGTGTGATGACAATCAGCCACACACCCACCTTAACGGAAGAAAAAAAGTTCCATACTTTATCAACAATCGTTTTGTTGTATGTTTGCGAGCGTCTCGCACTGCCGTCATATCTCATATCAAGCAGCTTTGAAGAGTTTTTCTCTTTAGCCGCAATAGGATTTCCGCAGGATTCACATAAAACAGTACCGATTGGATTAATATGTCCACACTCGCATTTTACCTCTTTCATTCTATGACCCCTTTGGTTTAATCAAATTCATATAATCATAGATTTGACGTTCTGTCATGGTTCCCTTTATGACTTTGATTACCTTGCCTTCAGGATTAACTAGAAGCGTGGTTGGTAGTTGTCCTATATCATATGCCTCTGTTACTTGACGATCCTTGTCCATGGCAACAGGAAAATTCACGCCATAAGATCCCATAAAATTTTTCACGGCAATATTGGATTCTGCAACATTGACTGCAACAATTTCCACACCGCGATCCTTGAACACTTCATATTGATTTGCCATGTAAGGGAATTCTTGTTTACATGGACCACACCAGGTCCCCCAAAAATTAAGAAAGACACCTTTGCCTTTTAAGTCCTTTAATTCAATCCGTTCCCCATCCACAGATTGAAGGACAAAGTTTGGCGCAATAGATCCTTCTTTGACCCGATCCTGTTTGGCAAATACTGAGTTATACATGGTATAACATAGTGCAGCAAGCATCACGAGGAGAATGCCCGTCCGTATGAAAAACCGTCTTTTTTTCATCTGAAGTACCCCTTCCCCATAGACATTCAGGTAAATTATAGCATTCTCCTTCTTTTGATGCTTCTTCATTTTTTGAAGTTTATGTGAAAATTAAAAAGCGCTTTTCCCGTGATCTGCAATTGCTCTCAGGCGCTTTACTTCATGCGGTGTTAATTCTCTGCGGTCTCCTGGTCTCATGCCTTCAATATGAAGGAACGCATATTGCTCTCTTTTTAGCTTTAACACATCATGACCGATCGCTTCAAACATGCGGCGCACTTGTCTGTTTCTGCCTTCATGAATGGTTAATTGAACGATAGATGTCTGCTTTCGTTTATCGATAGAAAGCATCTTGGCACGAGCACGTGCAGTCTTTTTATGATCTAACATAATCCCTTTTTCTAGCTTTCTAAGCAATTCCTTTGATGGGATGCCTTTTAGCTTCGCTGCATATGTTTTATCAATTTCGTATTTCGGATGCATGAGCTTATGGGCAAATTCCCCGTCATTTGTAATTAAAATCAAACCGCTCGTATCATAATCTAAGCGGCCGATTGGATAAAGGCGCTGCGGGACGTCATCAAAGAAATCTGTGACAACCTTACGTCCTTTATCATCCTCGGCAGCTGAAATGACGCCGCGCGGTTTATAAAGCATAAAGTAAACCGGTTCTTCTCTTTCAAGCTTTAATCCGTTGACTTCAATTTTATCTGAAGAGCCCACTTTTACTCCGAGCTCTGTCACTGTTTGACCATTAACGGTAACTCGTCCTTCTTTAATTAATTCTTCTGCCTTTCGTCTAGAAGCGACGCCGGCATGTGCAATTACTTTCTGTAAACGTTCCATTTTGTCTTTCACCTCATGTACTATCTTACTTGCTTGACTTAAAACAAACAAGCATTCGTGGAAAAATAAGCGATTCGTCTGTTTAATTTCAGCTAAAAAGCAATTTTCCATCCATTGAAAGACAAAAAAGCGCCTCATTAGGCGCCGCTAAATAACAAACTGACGATGATGACAGATGCAATGATGCCAATGAGGTCCGCTAACAGACCTACTTTCAGCGCATCTCCCATTTTTTTTATACCGACTGCCCCAAAATAGACCGTTAAAATGTAGAGAGTGGTATCAGTTGACCCTTGCATGACAGCTGCGAGCTGTCCGATAAATGAATCTGGTCCATATGTCGCAATGAGGTCTGATGTCATCCCGAGTGCAGCTGTGCCAGATATCGGACGAATAAACGCAAGCGGCACCACTTCTGCCGGGAAGCCGATCGCTGTAAACACGGGTTTTAACAGTCCCATGACAAAATCAAGCGCACCAGACGCGCGGAATATCGTAATGGCCACGAGCATGCCGACTAAATAAGGAATGATTGAAAAGGCAATTTGAATACCTTCTTTCCCGCCCTCGACAAATGTTTCATAGGTCGGTACCTTTTTAATGGTTCCCGCAATTAAAATTCCTGCGATGATCAGTGGGATCAAAGCAAGTGACAGCCAGTTAATAAATGACACGAGATCACCCCCGCCTGCTTCTGCGATAGTGGAAATAGCGATCAATGAGAATGGCACCAATGCCTGAAATGAGTGTCGCCAAAATGGTTGGCCCTACAATGTCTGTTGGCTGATCTGCACCATAGGTCATTCTAATTGCAATGACGGTTGTTGGCACGAGTGTGATAGAGGATGTGTTGACCGCTAAAAATGTAATCATGGACCGGCTTGCTTCATTTTTCCCGCCGTTTAATGCTTTCATCTGCTCCATTGCCTTAATCCCAAGCGGTGTAGCGGCATTCCCGAGACCAAAGAAATTCGCCATCAGATTGGACAAAATATATCCCATCGCAGGATGGTTAGGCGGAATATCCGGAAATAGCTTTGAAATAAAGGGACGGCACAATTTACTAAAGAAATGTAACAAGCCTGCCTCTTCTGCAATCTTCATCAGCCCGAGCCAAAAAACGAGGACACTAATCAGACCAATTGAAATGGTCACTGCTTCCTTTGATCCCTTAAATACAGCTTCGTTTACTTCCTCCATCGTTCCGTTGAACATCGCGTACACAAGACCGATGACAGTGAGGAATACCCAAATTAGATTGACCATGAAGATCCGCCTATAGATGTCTGAAAGACAGACTTAAACATTTCTTGGAAGCTTTTTTGAGGCATTCGATTTCGTTTATTTTCATAAAAAATCGGTACTTGCTCGATCACCTGTCCATCTAATAAAAACGTCATTTTCCCTACAACATCAGGGATGGCCTCGGCGTTTTTTTTCCACTTCTTTTGAGGAGTAAGCATTTCCGTTTCAATTTCTACTAGCTTTTTCTCATCTTCATTTAAAAAATAGTCCACATCACGTTTGATAAATGCTTTTTTTTCGTAAAAGGTTCCTTTTAATGAAGCGAGTCTTCCTTTTTCAGCAAGTACGTACGTTTTATAATGATCAAATGCATATTCAAACATAGAGATATGATCCTTCCAATCATCTGGCGCATTAATGGTCACAGCGATCAGTGCCGCATCCCCTTTGGCAGCTGTAGAGACAAGTGTGCGTTTTGCAAGCTTCGTATATCCCGTTTTCCCACCAGTTGAATATTTGTATAATCCGGTGACCAGCTTGTTTTTATTTTTCCAATAGCCTTCCATCGTTTTTGCTTTATAGAAAGTCGTGCCTGCAATTTTTTGATATTGTTTATGCTCCATGGCGTATTTTGTTAAGATAGCCATGTCATAGGCTGATGAATAATGATGTTTATGATCATCGAGTCCATGCGGATTTTGAAAATTCGTATTCTCCATTCCTAGTTCAGATGCTCTTTGATTCATCATAAAAATAAATCCTTCTAAGCTGCCGCCCACATGCTCTGCAATGGCAACAGCTGCATCATTTCCAGAACGCAGCATAAGCCCGTATGTCAAGTCTTCTAGGCTCACCTTTTGCCCTTCTTTTAAATAAATCGATGAGCCCTCTGCTTGAATCGCGCGCTTTGATACTTTGACGGTGTCTTTCATTTTTCCTGATTCAATGGCTAATACTGCCGTCATAATTTTCGTAATACTGGCGATTCTTCTTTTTTCATGCTCGTCCTTTCCAAATAGGACTCTGCCTGACTGTCCATCTATTAAAATGGCGCTTCTTGCACTCACCGATAATGACATATCTGCTTTGGCATGTGAGGAAAAAGGCAGTAAGAGTGTAAATAGAAGAAGGACTGCTGTTCCAATTTTTAAATAGGGCATGTTCATTCACGTCCTTGTCCGTTTTGTACAAGTGTATGCGCGGCTGAAAAAGTTATGATGCCTCGTCCATAAAAAAAAGCGTCTCTATATGTAGAGACGCTCCTTCCTCTTGCTTATACCATTTTCATTTGCTGATGAGATGTCGTATATTCTAGCTCTTCTCTCATCGCTAAAAAATCTTTTTCTAATGAAGAAAATAATCGTTTGATCTCAGCGGATACTTCATGGTGGAAAACAATGCTGCTCTTTCCTGTATATGCGGAACGGCTGTCTTCATACCATGTATCCTTTTTCGGCGTGAAAAACTCTTCAATACATTGATGATAAATACGGTGAAGCGTCTGCTGCGCGGCTTGCTGCGGGAATGTCTGCTGCTGGCTGATTTTCCTGCAAACTGCCGCTGCATCCTCGCTGTACACTGCAAGCTTCCGTAATGTATTCAATATGTCACAATAATAGGCTTCCGCTTCAGGGTTTAATCGTTTCATACTTGATAAGGTAGCTTCGTTCAGAAAACCATTCATTTCAGTTGCAACCTTTGATAAAAAGACGCCTGCTTGATCAACTTGAGCCTTTACATTCATATGTGCCATTTGTTTTGTGTTTACCTTCCCCTCATGGCTTTATGACCATTTTATCTGACATCAATAGATGTTAGACCTAAAATCTTTTTTATATTTTATCATACATTTTTCATTCTTTTGAACTATTTTATCTCTTCAAATGTTTGATTGAAGTTTTCAAAAAATAGATCAGCTTCTTCTTGTACACCATCTGCTTCCACATTCTCTGGAAGTGGCGGTAATTCATCCAATGCCTTTAAGCCAAACTGCTCTAAAAAGGTAGGTGTTGTCCCATAAAGAATTGCTCGCCCAGGGCCATCGGCACGTCCAACTTCACAGAGCAGCGCTTTGGCTACTAAACTATGAAGCACCCGCTCTGATTTGACTCCTCTGATTTCTTCTACCTCACTGCGTGTGATCGGCTGTTTATAAGAAACGATTGCGAGTACTTCAAGCGCTGCCTGAGACAAACCTTTGGATGGGGTCTCGACTAATTTTTTCAAATAAATGCTGTATTCCTTTTTCGTCAGCAGCATATATGAATCTGCATATTCAATGAGCTCAATTCCTCGTTCTTGTTTTTGATACTCTTCCTTTACGGCAGACATCATATCGAGTAACGCTGCCTCTTCTACTTCAAGAACAGACATGAGCTGTTTTTTTGTTAAGCCTTCGTCACCTGCTGCATAAAGCAGCGCTTCTATGATGGCTTTCCAATTCACGATATCAAGCGTCATGAATCGTTTCACTCCCTATTATATAAATGTCTTCAAAGTTTCCTTCCTGCTCTAACATGATTTGATGACCTTTCATCAATTCAAGAACAGCAAGAAACGTCACGACAAGGTGCTCCTTTTGATCATGTTGAAATAGAGTCATGAAATTGGTCCGCTTTTTCGTTTTTCTTAAATGGTTCATAATCTCATTCATTTTGTCTTCAATCGGGATTTCTTGTCTTGTAATCCTAGATGGTTCTGGTTTCGTTATTTTCTTTCGGTTCAATACCTTTTGGAACGCACCTAACATATCATACACCGTGACATGCAGGTTTGTGTCCTTCGCTTCCGATTCTTTTGCAAATTCGCTTAA
This sequence comes from Bacillus sp. FSL K6-1145, assembly GCF_038003425.1. Classification (NCBI taxonomy): domain Bacteria; kingdom Bacillati; phylum Bacillota; class Bacilli; order Caryophanales; family Bacillaceae; genus Bacillus; species Bacillus sp. FSL K6-1145. Next base: position 2,104,668 of record NZ_JBBOPC010000001.1, read on the forward strand.
ATCACTCGGAGGTTTTGTAAAGGCATTTTGCCTTTCTTCCTCGCGTTCCTTTAGTTCTTGTGCTGCATCTTTATACTTTCGGTATTCAATCAGTTTGCCAATCAGCTCTTCTCGAGGGTCCTCTTCCTCTTCAAGCAAGTCTTCATCAAATAGCTCTTCCTCTTGTTTCGGAAGGAGCATTCTGCTTTTAATACTCAGGAGGGTTGCAGCCATCACCAAATATTCACTTGCCACATCAAGTTCAAGCTCCCTCATGGTATGGACATATAATAAATACTGCTCCGTAATTTTAGCAACGGGAATATCATAAATATCAATTTCCAACCGGTTGATTAAATGTAAAAGTAAGTCCAATGGACCTTCAAACGAATCTATTTTCACCTGATATTCCAGCATTTTTTCTCACCATTTCTACTGTCTTCTAAGTACCGTTTCACCGGCTAACCTTTAGTATAAGACAGGATAAAGCTCTCGTCCAATATAATTTCGACCATGATGTCCTAGGCAAAATAAGAAAAACAGTGGTTTCGCCCATACCACTCAGGGCATTTATACATAGAATACCATTGTAAACAGAACTGATGAAAAAGGAGGCCGTATCATTATGGGAGATGGCTATAACTTTGGCGGAGGTTTCGCGCTTATTGTCGTGCTTTTCATCTTGCTGATCATCGTTGGCGCGGCTTGGGTTTATTAAAGAAACAGAGCGTCCTTTCACGAAGGGCGCTCTTTCTTCTTTTCTTTTCAATATGTTAGACTGAGAGTGGAAAAGGAGATGACCACTGTGTATCCTGAAGCGTACGTGGCTTTTTTACATGAATTTCATACGACAAGAGATTATTTTGAGTGTCATGAAATTCTTGAGGAATATTGGAAGGAAGACCCGCCTGAGCAGCGCAAAGAATATTGGGTTGGCTTCATTCAGCTTGCCGTTGCTTTGTATCATCAAAGACGGGAAAATGGAAAAGGTGCAAAACGGCTCATTTCAAATAGCCTCCACTTGCTGGAAGCAAACCGGCCCGTATTATCGAACCTCGGTCTGGATGATGAGGCGTTTCTCATACTTCTGAGAACGCTGAAGAAGAAAATGGCTGAAGACATGTCATACGAAAGTGTGATGCTCCCGATTAAAGATGAAGCGCTCCTGTCTCTATGCCAAGAAATGGCTCAAAAAGAAGGACTGGTCTTTGGCCAGGAGAGCAACTTATCCCACACATTTTTGATCGAAAAACATAGACTGCGTGACCGGACAGATGTATTGCTTGAACGAAAAAAGCAAATCGAACGTAAAAAAAGCAGAGGACTGTAGCCTCTGCTTTTACATGTGTGATATTTAATTTGTTTCGCTGTGACACTTATGAAAGAAGCCTTGCGTTAATTCATTTGGAATGAGTGTTTTGGTTTTGAATACCTCTTCCACGGCTAAAACCATTTCCTTGCCGATTCCTTGATCTCGATGGGATGGATTCACACTAATATGCTCGATTTGTACTTGGTCGTCTGTTTTCAACACACCAATAGCACCTACGATATCCTCGCCATCTTTCCAAAGGAACAGCTGCCGATTTTCATCCATTTCATATGACTTCATCGTCTGCTGAAGCTGTTTGACGTCTTTCTCACCCGGCATGAAGGAGAGTAGCCCCATGGCAATTTTTTCAAAAGACCTCTTATAACGAATTAACATATATACCCCTCAATATTCAAATTATCCTTATGTCCAGCAAATGTCTCACGAATCATTTGCTCATCACACATTATAAACATTTTTATACCGTTTTTAAACTCTTTTTCACTAAATTAACGAAAGGTACGGTTGAGATTCGCCATTTCAATGGCAGCTGCAGCCGATTCGCTGCCTTTATTTCCAGCTTTTGTACCGGCTCTTTCGATAGCTTGTTCAATGGATTCTGTTGTTAGTACACCAAAGATAATCGGTACCCCTGTTGACATGGCACTTTGAGCAATTCCTTTAGCGGCTTCATTACAAACATAATCGTAGTGAGTTGTTGCGCCCCTGATTACAGTTCCAAGTGTAATGACAGCATCATATTTCTCTGTTTCAGCTAGTTTTTTTGCCATGTACGGAATTTCAAAAGCACCCGGTACCCACACGACATCAATATCGTCACCGTTTGCTCCGTGTCTGAGCAATGTATCTTCTGCTCCGTCAAGCAGTTTACTTGTAATAAAATCATTAAATCTCGCGACGACAATTGCAAATTTTAATCCTTCTGCTACTACATGCCCTTGTATTGTATTCATATGTTGATCATCCTTTTTTGTGATTTTTTATTTTGTTTCGATAGCTGCTGTTTCTTTATTATTTAAATAGGTTTGCAATGCTTCTATTGTCAGCATCTTTAAACCGTGCTGTTTTTGGATTTCTTTTAGTTCTGGAACACGCGCCATTGAGCCATCTACATTCATGATTTCACAAATGACACCCGCTGGCTCTGAACCTGCCAGTTTCGCAAGATCTACCGCCGCCTCTGTATGACCTGGTCTTTCTAGTACGCCGCCTTCTTTTGCAATGAGCGGAAATACATGACCTGGGCGGGCAAATTCTTCTGGAGTTGCGTCTTTATTTAACATGGCAAGCATGGTCGTAGAGCGCTCAAAAGCACTAATACCAGTCGTCGTTGTCACATGATCGATGCTCACTGTAAAAGCTGTATGGTGTGCATCTGTATTTTGTTCTACCATTGGATGCAGGTTCAGGTGTTTGGCAATCGACGCATGGACCGGTGTACAAATGAGACCTCTTCCATGTAAAGCCATAAAGTTAATCACTTCAGGCGTGGCATGCTCAGCAAGTGCCACAAAATCTCCTTCGTTTTCTCTGTCTTCATCATCCACTACGATAATGATTTCTCCTTCTTTCAGAGCGTTTACTGCTTCTTCTACTAAATGATACATACAATCGCCTCCTAGAATCCGTGCTCTTTTAAAAATGATGGGGTCAATCGGGATGGCTTCTTTTCGCCTTGTTCTTTTGTTAAAAAGCGATAGATGTATTTACCGATCATGTCACACTCTATATTCACGATCTCTCCCATAGATTTAGTCGGGAAAATAGTTCCTTCAAGCGTATGAGGAATAATAGAGACTGTGACGTGTGAATCTTGCAAATCGAAAATGGTTAAGCTGACACCATCTATTGCGATCGAACCCTTTTGCGTGAGCATATCTGTGAGGGTCTTGTCCATCTCTAAATCATAGTAAATGGCATTACTTTTCTTTTCTATTCGGGTAATGACTGCCGTCCCGTCAACATGGCCTGAGACAAAATGACCTCCGAATCGTCCATTCGAGGACATGGCCCGCTCTAAATTCACTGGACTGCCTGATGTCAGCTGATCCAGTGATGTCGCTTTGACCGTTTCTGGCATCACATCTGCTGCGAACTGTGCTTTTGTAAAGCTTGTGACTGTAAGACATACACCATTGATCGCAATACTGTCTCCGAGGTGAACATCTTCTAGCACACGGCTGCACTGAATGACAATTTCTATGGCATCTGCTGACTTTTTGCTTAATGACTGAACTGCACCTACTTCTTCAATTATCCCCGTAAACATGTGATCCTCCCTTTCTTTTCATTTGTATTTCTCACTTTTTAAAAAAGCGATGTTAGGGACATGTGATCGATTGAGCACCTTCGTCGCTTTTTATGGTCCATACAAGGTAGATGAGGGATCACCTAATAAACACTGCATGCCGGTCTATTCACTACATGAACATACAGAAAGCCCCGGAAAAAATTCCGGGGCTTTGGCTTTTTTGCATCAGAAATAAAACTATGATCGACAAATATTTTTCGTTCATAGCTTTCTTTATCCTTCTCCCATCCAGACTTTCACTGTCGGCTTCAGCTTTTCACTGAATCAACCGTTAATAAATTAACGGGTCACGGGCTGTAAAGCATTTGCTTTATTACCGTCGGTCGGGATTTTCACCCTGCCCCGAAGGATACAATCGATATTTAGCTGTCCTTAGGGGCTATTATAGCGATCCTTGTTGTCAAATGCAACAATCAAGATTTCTCACAAAAAAAGCCTCCTTATAGGAAAGGAGACTTGTTAATTAACGACTTTTACTACTTTTATAAGACCATCTATTCTCTTTTCATTACTAAAGTAGGCTTTAATACGATCACCTTTCTTCAAGTCGGCCACATCATCTTCGAATTTCTTTCCACTAAAAATGATTTTTGTGCCGTTTTTTGCTTGACCGTAATATTCATCTCCGTCAATTTTCGTAATGGTATATTCATAGATGGTATAATCTTTATCATTATTTGTTAAGCTTTCACCAATGGCTGTTGGCACATCTTCAATTTTCATGCCATTCATGTATAAATAACCTGCGCCTAAACAAAGCAGTAAAACAAATAAGATGGCCATTTTCAATTTAATTTTCCCCATATTTAGAACCTCCATCATCTGCACTTCGCCTATTTGTATGTTTTATTCCTTCTTTTGATGAAATAAAACCAAAAAAGCTGATTTCCATTAATGGTTACTTATATAACGATTGAGATGGACCTTTGGTTCCACCTTTTCATCATTACATATGATACGAATATGCGTTCTTTATTAAGGGGGTCTCTTTCCTCTTTATCAGTTAGCAAGGCGCACATTATTGATGATCATCTTTTTTCGAGTGCAAATAAATCTTCCTCTAACAATTGCGATCTCTGAACAGCGATGTTCCGGCTGTCACGAACCCCTTGATTATAATAGTAGCTTCCAAGGTTTTTTGTGATAAATTCTAGTATATTGATGGCTGCTAATTCACCAATTTCTTCTTCTCGTTCTTCGGCAAAGTAACGCTGAATGGCAATCATCATTTGATCTTTTTCTTCTTTTGTTAATGGTTTCAAATTATCTCCTGCTTTCTTTCAGCATGACCACGCTTTTTAGATTTGTACTGACAATGTGGCGACACCCACAAATACGAATGTTTGTTCTCTTATCATATCACAAAATCGAATTTTGTCCACCACTGTCCTAAAAGAAAAAGCGTATTTTGATATTTAGTTCAAAATACGCTATCACTCTTATTGAAGGAGGATGCCATAGCATGTTGTCATTATTTTAATATGGAAAGTATCGTCGCTACAGAATGATCTACAAATGAACGTTCTGGACGAGATTTCATGAGGACGGTCAGTCCTATGAAAGAAACGACCAGTGTTTGTGCTAAAGCTTTAGCATTCAGGCTGCTTTTGAGCTCACCCGAGCGAATACCTTGAACAATTCTTTCTTCGAAAATGACGGAAAGATACATCTGATGCTCTCTTGTCAGAATTTCAAATTTCTCTTCGTGTGGCGCAAGCTCCACTATTGTATTGATGCAAAAACACCCTTTACTCGGACCATCTCTATATTCCTCTTCTACTAAATCTGCAAATAATGTATGAAATGCTTCCTTGACAGAAAGTTTGTTTTGAAGTTTTGTTCGAATATGGGCAGCATGCTGCTTTGTGTATTTGCGTAATGCGGCCTCAAATAATTCCTCTTTATCTCCAAACGCTGAGTATAAACTTGGCCGCTGTATTCCCATTTTTTCAGTCAAATCGCTTAATGTAGTGGCCCTATACCCCTTTTCCCAAAAAAGCACCATTGCCTCATCCAATGCTTTTTCCTTGTCAAATTCCCGTTGTCGAACCATCAGCAATTCCTCATTTCAACATTAAAATTTCTTCACAAAGTCAGGTATCTATTTTTTGATATTATTGTCTATTTGATTACCAGTCGGTACATTATAATTTTATTTTATCGACGTATGATTGTCAAATTTCCTTCCTCTTTCAAGATGAAAGTATTGACTTTAAAATGTTTTGTTGGTTATCCTTAACAGTAATCATAATATACCGATCAGTATATTATACTTTTTAGTACAAAAGGAGACGACGACATGCATGGTGAAAGAAAAAATCATTTCCATAGAACATCTTGATTTGGAAACGGCTCATTTACAAAACAAACCGAAGCAAGCGATGACTCGCTATATGGCTCTGCTTTTTGCGTCAGCCTGCGGGATGGCAGTTGCAAACATATACTTTGCACAACCGTTATTAGACTCCCTCGCATCCGAGTTTGGCATCACCTATTCATCCATTGGCATTGTCATTACGATTACTCAGCTTTGTTATGCACTAGGACTGCTACTGATCGTACCACTTGGTGACCTGTTCAATCAAAGGCGGCTCATCATGGCTCAGATGCTAGTATCCGTGTTATCTCTGATTCTAGTCGGCATCGCCCCTACTGCCACCGTCCTGTTTATAGGGCTGGCTTCCGTCGGCATGCTTGCTGTGGTCACTCAGGTACTCGTAGCGTTCGCAGCGACATGGGCTGCTCCTGAAGAACGAGGCCGTATCGTGGGCTTGGTTCAAAGTGGCATTGTGATTGGTATTCTTCTCGCACGAACGTTTGCTGGTGTACTAACCGATCTCGCCGGCTGGAGGTCAGTCTATCTCGTGTCTGCCGTTATGATGCTCATCATAACCGCCGTGTTATACCGGTATCTCCCGCGGGCTGACAGCGAGAGAGCGTCAATATCCTATATGAAGCTGCTTGCTTCAATGTTTACATTGTTCAGACAAGAAAGAATTCTTCGCATCCGAGGCATACTGGGTTTTCTGATCTTTATCGCGTTTGGTACGTTGTGGACTTCGCTCGTGCTGCCTCTCAGCAGCTCGCCACACAATCTTTCACATACGGCGATCGGTGCATTTGGACTTGCTGGAGTTGCCGGAGCATTAGGCGCTACTCGGGCTGGAAGCCTTGCTGATCGAGGCTTAGGACAATTAACAACTTGTATAGCCCTTGTCCTATTATTCGTTTCATGGTTTTTTATCTTTTTCACTGAATATTCACTCATTTTATTAATCATCGGTATTATTATTCTTGACCTATCTGTGCAAGCCGTACATGTGACCAACCAAAGTATGATTTTCACAGTGCTGCCTGAGGCGAGAAGCCGGCTCACTGCTGCTTATATGATTTTTTACTCCATCGGCAGTGCGACTGGTTCCATTGCTTCCACTAGCATATACGCAAACAATGGCTGGAGCGGAGTATGTTTATTTGGCGCCTCTGTTAGCGCTATTGCCCTTTTATATTGGTTCATCACCTACCGCCTCACGGAACAAATAACCGTAAAATCAGATTGATAATAAAAAAACACCGCGTTTAAGCGGTGTTTTGGATTAAGCATCGAAAACTTCGACTTTTTCCATTCCTTGGCCTTGTTCCATATCTAGAACAGCCTCGATACCAGATGTTACTTTGCCAAAAACAGTGTGAACACCGTTTAAGTGCGGCTGCGGGTCATGGACGATAAAGAATTGGCTGCCGCCCGTGTCTTTACCGGCATGCGCCATTGATAATGAACCTCTTTCGTGTTGATGTGGATTCCCTTCTGTTTCACATTTAATTGTGTAACCAGGACCGCCTGTTCCATTACCGTTTGGATCGCCACCTTGGCTTACGAAGCCTGGGATGACGCGGTGGAATTTCAATCCATCGTAGAAGCCTTCATTCGCTAATTTTTCAAAGTTTGCTACTGTCCCTGGAGCAGCCTCTGGGTATAGTTCAAACTCAAGTTTCTTACCATTCGTTAGTTGTATGTATCCTTTTTTTGCCATTTTTCACATTCTCCTTTCAGGTTAAACAACGCTCATTATAGCACATTTTCGGTCATGTTAAACATCCCCTGCTCTTTGATTGTGATTTACCTCTTTTCTTAGGATTGATACAATAGAAGAGCTCGATCCTTTTTTCCTATTAAATTGATAACAGAATGAGCAACAGGTCTTTATTTATTGGAAAAGGAAAACATCTTAAAAAGAAAATTGAAACGTCGAATCGATTTGTTACGTCTATATGATGGAGTACATTTCTTTACGTGTACTCAAAAGATGAGTTTCTCTTGAAAGAGGAACCCTTTCGACTTGAAGGAGGTCAACATGTTTAAAAAATCAATGCTTAGTATGATGGCAGCGCTCCTTTTCCTCATTGGTGCGCCAAAAGTCAGCTTAGCGGATGCAGCTGTCGGCGATGTCATCGTCACACTTGGGCAAGACTTAACTCCGGCTGATCGCCAAAAGGTGCTTGACGAGTTGAATCCACCTGAAAATGCGACAAAAATTGAAGTAACCAATAAAGAAGAGCATGAATATTTAGGAAAGTATATCCCCCGTTCTTCTATCGGGACGAGAGCATTATCATCTTCATCTATCACCATTGAAAAATCAGGTACTGGTCTGACTGTGGATACACATAACATCAAGACCATTACAGATGAGATGTATTTAAATGCTTTAATGACAGCCGGTGTCAAGGATGCTAAGGTTGTTGTGACTGCACCGTTTGAAGTTTCTGGGACAGCCGCACTGACAGGTTTATTAAAAGCCTATGAAGTGTCTAGCGACAAAGCCATTCCAGAAGATGTGAAGCAGGTAGCAAACGAAGAGCTTGTGACAACGTCTAAATTGGGTGACTCCATCGGGAAAGACAATGCTTCTGCCCTTATTGCAAAAATCAAGGATGACATTGCGAAAAATGGTGTCCCTAAAACAACAAAAGAAGTAGAAGAAAAAGTGGATCAGGCTGCTTCTGATTTAAACTTAAATCTAACGCAAGATCAAAAGGATCAGCTTATTTCTCTATTCGATAAAATGAAGAACATCAATATCGATTGGAACCAGGTAGGATCTCAAATCGATAAAGCAAAAGACAAGATTACGAAATTCATAGAATCAGATGAAGGGAAAAACCTACTTCAAAAGATTTGGGATTTCTTTGTCTCCATTTGGAACGCGATCGTCTCTGTATTTACTGGAGGTAAATAAGTCATTATAAAAAGCTGCCTGATGTGCAGGCAGCTTTTTTACGTAGATGATTTCACTTTTGATTGATAAGGTAAATCAAGTTTGACAATGTCCGCATATGTTTCACGTTCAACCACAAGCTGCGCTTCCCCGTCTTCTACAAATACAACAGCCGGGCGCGGGATGCGGTTATAGTTATTTGACATACTGTAGCCGTAAGCTCCGGTACAAAAGACAGCTAATAAATCTCCTTGTGATAACTCTGGCAGATCGATATCCCAAATAAGCATATCTCCGCTTTCACAGCATTTCCCTGCAATAGAAACTGTTTGATTGTGCGATTGGCTCATTTTGTTGGCACTTGCTGCTTCATATTTCGCTTGATATAATGCTGGACGAATGTTGTCACTCATTCCCCCATCTACCGCAACATAATCGCGAATGCCAGGTACGTGTTTTGATGAGCCGATCGTATAAAGCGTTGTTCCTGCGTCACCAACAAGAGAGCGGCCTGGCTCAATCCAAATCTCCGGCATATCAAACTCATAGCGTGTCACGTTCTCTTTTACAGCTTGGATAATTTTCTCGACGTATTCTGTCGCAGGAAGTGGTTCATCTTCTTCTGTATAACGGATGCCAAAGCCGCCGCCTAAGTTTAACACGGTCGAAATAAAACCAAATGATCCTCTCCATTCATCCAGCTTCAAAAAGATCTTGTCTGCTGCAAGGACAAAACCAGCTGTATCAAATATTTGTGATCCGATATGGCAATGTACGCCTAAAAGTTCGATCACTTCTGATCCAAGCACTTGTTTCACCGCTTCATCCGCTTGTCCATTGTGAAGGTCAAAGCCAAATTTGGAATCCTCTTGGCCTGTTGTAATGTAATCATGCGTATGCGCTTCGACACCTGGTGTGATACGGAGCAGCACTTTCACCTGTTTTGACAGCTCTTGACCAAGCTCTTCAATGAGCTTCATTTCGTAGAAATTATCTACAACGATACAGCCGATCTCGTGCTCTAACGCCATTTTTAATTCATCTCTACTTTTATTGTTGCCATGGAAATGAATTTTTTCTACCGGAAACCCAGCGCAAATGGCTGTGTGAAGCTCCCCGCCTGATACGACATCAAGAGATAATCCTTCTTCCTTGGCAAGTTGAAACATCGCGATGGAGGAAAATGCTTTACTCGCATATGCTACCTGCGCTTTTAACTCTTCTTCTATAAATGCTTTTTGAAAGCTTTTTGCACGCTCCCGTATTAAAGCCACATCATATACATAAAGTGGTGTCCCATACGTTTCAGCTAAAGAAACGGCATCAACACCACCAATTTCTAAATGACCGAGTTCATTTTGTCTGCAAGTGCCGTGTAAATACAATGTCATTCCCTCTTTCTCCGCCTCGGCTGAAAAAAGACAGCTGCGTGAGCTGCCTTTTTGCCGTTTCTCAAAGTTAAAAATACAATATCACAATCTTCAGCCACTTTCAATGAGCGTTAAGAATTTGGCGGAATTTTTGATCTGTTTTGAGGGTGAACAATGCTTGGCCTTACTTTTGAGCCAGGAACAGACGTCCGAATCAGCACTTGCCACAAAGCCTTCCCGTTAAAAGGAAGAAATGGCCACATATAAGGCGTCTGCAATGAACGAATGGATGTTAAGTAGATGAGTAACAACGTAAAACCAATGATGAGTCCATTCAGCTTAAAGATCGCCACGAGCGCTAATATGATGAGTCGTACAATCTTATTGGCGACACTCAGCTCATAGCTTGGGGTTGTAAATGTACCGATTGCCGCTAGTGAGACGTATAAGATGACCTCTGGTGTAAATAAACCGACATCAATGGCAATTTGCCCAATTAAAACAGCCGCAATCAGCCCCATGGCGGTCGACAATGCAGTTGGCGTATGAATTGCAGCCATCCTTAAAAATTCCACCCCAAAATCAGCTAGAAATACTTGTAAAATCACTGGAATATGGGACGGTTTGTTAAAGCCAATATAGCTTAAATTATCTGGCAGAAGACTTGGTTCAAGGATAAACAGAAACCAAATTGGTAAAAGAAACGTTGAACATAAAATGCCTAAAAAGCGTACCCATCTTAGGAACGTACCAACTGCAGGTGCTTGGCGGTATTCTTCTGCATGTTGAACGTGGTGAAAAATGGTGGTTGGCGTAATGATGACACTAGGAGATGTATCCGTAATGATGATGACATGCCCTTCTAGTATATGGTTAGCAGCGACATCTGGACGCTCGGTGTAACGTACAAGGGGAAAGGGATTGTATCCTTGTTTAATAATGAATTCTTCAATTGTTTTATCAGACATCGTCAGCCCGTCGACTTTGATTCCTGACACTTCTTTCTCTATGATATCGACAAGATCTGGGTCCGCAATATCTTCAATGTAGCAAACACATACATCCGCTTTCGAACGTTCGCCTACTTTGAGCATTTTGTATCTCAGTTTTTCATCTCGCACCCGTCTTCGTATGAGTGCTGTATTGACAATAATGTTTTCAACAAAACCGTCTCTTGCGCCCCGGACAACCTTTTCTGTATCCGGCTCCTCTGGCATTCTGCCAGGATAGCTTCTGACATCAATGATAAATGCGTAGTTTTCACCTTCAACTACAACTGCCACAAGGCCCGACAGCACTTGGTCTACCGCTTCATCAAGTGTTTCAACCTTTGAGACCTGCTGATTGACAAGACGATTCTCAATCACACGAGCCATGTCATCTGATTCAGGTTCGTTGTCATTGATTTCAACTAGCTCTTTTAATAAGTAGATGACATACTGTGTATCACACAGTCCATTTACATAGTAAAGTTGGATTTCCTGATCGTGTATATAAATTTTCCGCACGCCAAGGTCAAAGCTGAGACCCATTCCGACATTTTCTTTAAAGTAATCTTCATTTTTCTTCGGATCTCGGTACACGTTTACCTTGTCTTTCTTCATGGAAACCACTCCTTTCTAAAATTAATTCAACTGCTTTCATTGTGATCGGAGATCCTTTGCTCAGATCATCTTTCCGTCCCATTTTGCCAATATCTCCAATTCCAACAACAAACGGCAGATCGAGCGAGTCAAGACAATACACGGTATCTCCGCTCATTTTATGAGGCTCCATTTCGGGAAGACCATGCTTGTCGACACCGTATTCTGTCAGTTCACCCTCCCGGTCAATGGAAACATGAACCTTTGTCCATTCAGCTTGATGCGTTTTGGATGCAACGGCGATCGCCCCAATGACTTCAATTTCAGGATGACGCGCCACATGCTTCATCGCTATCTCCCCTGTTCCTTCACCTGTCAGGCCAGAATCATCAAACATGACAAACACTGGATCATTCGGCGTTTTTAAAATCATCTGCACAAGTTCAGGTCCTGTTCGTTTGCTTGGATTTCCTTTTGAGCTGGAAATACATCGCCCACCGACATTTTTAGCAGCAAGCTCAATGGTTTTGGCAGCATATATATCTCCGTCTGTCACTAAAATGACTTTTCGTCTTTGCCCCATATTAGGTTATCCTTTCGGTTTAAAGATAAGAGCGATAATAAATGAGAATAAAATCGCAGCTGAAATTCCAGCAGAAGTTAATTCAAAAATACCGATCCCGATTCCGATGAACCCGTGTACATCTGCCTGATGCATCGCTCCATGAAGCAAGCTATGACCAAAGCTGACGATTGGTACGGTTGCGCCCGCACCCGCAAATTCAATAAATTTATCATAAATACCGAATCCGTCTAAGATGGTGCCCGCCACAACAAAGGTGGTCATGACATGTGCAGGCGTAAGTTTGAGTATGTCTAGTAAAAGCTGACCAATGACGCAAATAAGTCCGCCTGCAACAAAAGCGATAAGATAATCCATTAGCTCTCTCCTCCTGCACGCTCAAATACGACACCGTGCGCAATGGTTGGAATGGTCTCTTTTTGCTGGACCATCATTGGACTTAGAAGCGCTCCGGTTGCCACAACGAGTACTCTTTGCAGATTTCCTGCTTTCATTTCTTGAAAAATGTGACTAAATGTCACAACAGCTGAACAAGCACAGCCGCTCCCACCAGCGAATACATTTTGATCGGGTGTATAGATGATTAAACCGCAATCATCATGCTTCCTCCCAAGCTGAATGCCTTCTTCCTTCAGAAGATCCTTTAAGATTGGTGAACCAATACCAGATAAATCCCCTGTTAAAATCAGATCGTAATCGTCCACCGTTCTTCCGAGGTCTTCTAAATGCTGCTTGATGGTATCTGCCGCTGCCGGAGCCATGGCCGATCCCATGTCAAATGGATCTGTAATTCCAAGATCCATCACCCTGCCTACTGTAGCGCTTGTAATTTGAATTGGAGAGGTCTCCTGGCTAATAATAACGGCCCCGCTCCCAGTGACGGTACTTGTGGCTGTATCTGGCTTTTGTCCGCCGTATTCTGTTGGATTACGAAATTGGCGTTCTGCCGTTGCATTATGACTGCTTGTCGCTGCAATGGCTCTATTGGCAAAACCGCCATCAATGAGTGCAGACGCAATGGCGACCGATTCCATTGAGGTTGAGCATGCCCCAAACAAACATAGAAACGGGATTTTTAGTTCTCTCGCCACATAGTTTGCTGTGACGTTTTGATTAAGTAAATCTCCTGCCAGCAATAGATCAATATCGCTTTTTTGCAAATTTGCTTTTGATAAAGCACTGGATATCGCATCTTCCATCAGTTTTCTTTCAGCCATTTCCCAGTTCTTTTGATCACAATGCATTTCGTCATACGTTTTATCAATTAAATGACCAATCGGTCCTTCTTTTTCTTTCGGCCCTGCAGCTGTTCCCTCTGCATTGACGTAAAGCTTGTGCTCAAAAACCCAAGATTGTTTACCTGTTAGTTTCACGTTTCATTCCTCCTACGAAAACATCTTTTCCAAGACGTATCGAATGATCCCTACGACATATGCCGAGACGACACCAAATACAATGACGTTCCCAGCGAGCTTAAACATATTTGTGGCAACCCCTAAAACAAGCCCTTCACTTCTATGCTCAAGGGCAGCACTTGTCATACTGTTTGCAAATCCTGTCACCGGAACAGCCGATCCCGCTCCGGCAAACTGGCCGATTCTATCGTAAATACCGATACCAGTTAATATAGAAGAAATTAAAATGAGGGTCGCCACTGTTGGGTTCCCTGCTGTTTTTTCATTAAAATCAAAAAAGTGAATATAGAAATGTTGCAGCCCCTCGCCTATGGCACAGATCAATCCACCAACAAGAAAAGCCTTGATGCAGTTGAGGACATAAGGAGGTTTAGGCTGATACGTTTTCACCTTAGATGGATAGTTCTCTTTTAAACTCGACACGGTTGTTCCCTCCAAATTTTTAAATATAAATCAGCCAATGGAATAGTGAACCAAATACTTTGCCTAAGACAATGGCCATGAGAAGCAAAACAATTTTCCCGTCCATTCCAATTCTTTTCGTTAATATAGGAAGTACATTTAATACTTCAGTCAGCGCAGCTGCAAGCATGCCGACGAAAATGCCTGCTAAAAGACCGATCGGGAGCGCCAGCCATTTGGATAAATGCAAATGCACCTCGCTCAAGGTTGCCCAGCCGCCAACGACCGCCCCGGTGATGACAGCTGCCTCGTATCCTTGTATGAAGCGCTGCGTTTTCGTTAATTGCATTAAACGAGGGATGATGCCAAGCACTGTGAGAAATGCCACAAACCCTGCTCCTACCGTTAAACCGCCGCCAAGTCCAACTAACGCGACAAAAAGCCACTTACCGATCATGGATATCTTTCATTGTCTCTTTATTTTCTTTAAGGGCGACATAATGATCGAGATCGAGCTGATATTTAAACATCTCCACTTCGAGCGGGCTTGGTTCTTCATTTAAACGCTTTTTAAATACATGATTGAAAAATAAAATCATGCCAAAGCCTAGTCCAAAGCTGTATGGAATTTGCAATAAATAAGGATGCTCAACCGTTTTTCCTGTGATCATTTCATATAGGCGGATATGAACGAGCCGCATACTGACATCCTCGTGGAAATTCATAATGGCAAGCGCCGCTCCGACAAATAATAGGAGCCACACGAACACAAATAAAATCGGAGAAAGCTGGCGTTTGCCTGTATCAATTTCAACAATGGCTTCAGCGCCTCCGACGGTTTGAATGTCGATGTCTGGCCATGTTTTTTTGATCGTTTTGACCACATGCATGATATCAAGAACGGCGATGTGACGATCCTTTTTACTGACATGATATATCGGCATCTTGCTAAGCTTTTGTACAGCAAACTCATCACCAGTGATTTGGGCGATATCTTCTAAATAAATGAGCTGATCATTACCGGTCTTAATGCGATGGCGCAGCCGAAGAAAGATTTGTCCGTCCATCCAAGTCACTTCCTATACGATGGGTTAAAAATAGTATGTGGTGAAAAATGGTTCTCATACCGAGAGAACTTGATTTACCGGTAATTACCACACGAAAAAAGCCAGCCGAATTGGCTAGCTCTCTTTTTGATCCATTTGCATTTGGATTTGTTTTAAAATTTTCTTTTCGAGCCGCGAGACTTGTACTTGTGAAATGCCGAGTCTCTCCGCTACCTCAGATTGTGTTTGGTCTTTATAATATCTTAAGTACACAATGAGTTTTTCTCGTTCTTCTAATTCCTTGATCGCTTCTTTCAGCGCGATTTTATCAAACCATCTTTCTTCTGAATGATCGGCAATTTGATCAAGTAATGTAATCGGGTCCCCGTCATTTTCATACACCGTTTCATGAATCGACGACGGCGTTCGGACCGCTTCTTGGGCGAGGACGACATCCTCTGGTGTGATATCAAGATATTCGGCTATTTCCTGGACGGTCGGCATTCTTCCGTGAGACTTAGACAATTCATCTCTTGCCCGCCGGATTTTATTTCCGAGTTCCTTTAGTGACCGGCTGACTTTGACTGTTCCATCATCTCGAATGAATCGCTGGATTTCACCAATGATCATTGGGACAGCATAGGTCGAAAACTTCACATCATATGACAAATCAAATTTATCAACAGATTTTAGCAGTCCAATACAGCCAATTTGAAACAAATCATCTGGTTCATATCCTCTATTTAAAAAGCGCTGAACAACGGACCAAACAAGACGCATGTTTTTTTCTACGAGGAGGTCTCTTGCTTGCTGATCACCGCCTTGGCTTTTTTTGATGAGCTCTTTGACTTCATCATTTGACAGCTGGGCTTTTTTTGCTTGCTTTTTTACCTCCACATCCATATGAGCAGCTCCTTTAATTACAAAGCGCTTTGCTTTTTGATAGATGCTTTGTTAAACGGATGGTTGTGCCCATTTCTGGAGATGAGTCTATCATGACATCATCCATAAAATTCTCCATAATGGTAAAGCCCATTCCAGAGCGTTCTAAGTCTGGTTTTGTCGTGAAAAGCGGCTGTCTTGCTTCCTCAAGATCTGTAATGCCCATCCCTTCGTCACGGATGGTGAGGTACACAACATGGTCATCAAGTGTGACTTCGATATGCACCTTGCCATCTGGATTCCCATCATAGCCATGGATAATGGAGTTTGTCACCGCCTCTGACACAACGGTTTTGATTTCTGTTAATTCATCTAATGTCGGATCAAGCTGGGCGATAAACGCCGCGACTGTCACCCTCGCAAAGGATTCATTTTGACTTAAAGCAGAGAAGGTCAGGTTCATTTCATTCCTCATGATGCCACCCCCAATGTTTGCAATGCCGTTTGCTCTGAAGGCTCCATACGGATGATTTTAAATAAGCCAGACATATCAAATAACCGGTTCACTGCTGGCGAAATAGCACAGACGACCATTTCTCCGCCAAGCTGTTTAATTTCTTTATATCTTCCTAAAATCACTCCGAGACCTGAGCTGTCCATAAACGTTAAATCAGCCAAATTCAGCACAATGTGGCGAATGTCCTCTGTTTCCAAATAATTCGTCACCTTTTGTCTCAATGTTTCTGCGGAGTGATGATCGAGCTCTCCTGTTAATCGAATGCAAAGTACGCTCTCTTTTACTTGAAAATCAATATCAAGGCTCATCTTTTTATTCCTCCTTGCTCTAATTTCGGATAAAGATTGTTTCTCTTTTTTATCAAGTAAATCCTTCACCATGACAAAACTAGTGACCATTCGTCACATTTAGATGTTCTTTTCTTCTTCCTCATAGCAAAAAGACTGCCTGTTTCAGCAGCCTTCTCCTTTTTATTTCCATTTCACAAATTCAGCCATCGCTCGTTTGAAGAATGTCCAAACGCCCGCTTTTTCCATTCCTTCTTTGGCTTGTACAGGGCTTTCATGCAGCACTTTTCCGTCTTTTTTCAAGACAATGGTTCCAAGTTCCGTTCCTTTTGAGAATGGAGCCGTAACATCCTGAGACAATTTGATTTCTTTTTTAATCTGATCCACATTTTCGCCTTTTTTCGTTAAAAGGGAGATTGGTTCAGAGGTGACAAGCTGAATTTTTTTCTTTGTCCCTTTGCTTACCTTGATTTCAGCTACATCTTGTCCTCGTTTGTAAAGTGGGTGTGTGGTGTATTGACTAAATGCATAGTCTAACATTTTGACCACTTGAGCGTTTCTGTCTTTCGGTGTACTTGCGCCGAAGACAACTGCAATGACGCGCATGTTTCCTTTTTTAGCGGTTGCGGTCAAACAGTATTTGGCTTCGCCTGTAAAACCTGTTTTCAACCCATCGACACCTGGATAAAATTTAATCAATCGGTTCGTATTCACAAGCCAGAATTTTTTATCGGTGTTTTGACGGAGATAGTCTTCGTAGACCCCTGTGAATTTGGTGATTTGTTCATATTTCATCAGTTCTTTTGCCATTTTTGCCATATCATGAGCTGAACTGTAATGGTCTTTTTCAGGAAGTCCTGTTGGGTTTTGAAAGACCGTAGAGGTGAGGCCGAGTTCTTTTGCCTTTTTGTTCATTTGCTCCACAAACTGTTCTTCAGATCCTGCAATATGCTCTGCCATGGCAACTGAAGCATCATTTCCAGACGCAATCGCAATGCCTTTCAGCATTTCTTTCACGGTCATTTCTTCTCCAGGTTCAAGGAAGATTTGTGACCCTCCCATTGAAGCTGCATAGTCGCTTGTTCTTACCTTGTCAGTCATTTTCAGTTTTCCTTGATCAATGGCTTCCATGATGAGAAGCATCGTCATGATTTTGGTCATACTTGCGGGTGCCAGCTTTTCATCGCTGTTTTTGTTGTAAAGCACTTTTCCCGTGTCACGTTCTATTAAGATGGCTGATTTGGCTTCGTGCACCAATTCTGATGTTTGTTTTTCTTCTGGTTTTTCAATCTTTTCTTTTGCTATCGCTGATGGTGAAACCATTGAGATAAGGATCATTAAAATAAACAATGCACATATATGACGTTTCAAGTGGCAGACCTCCATTATCGTAATCCTTTCTATTTTTTCCTCATCGAGGCTGTTTTATTCAGAGATCGTATGATTGCCATAAAAAAAGCCTTCTGTCGATAAACAGAAGGCTTCTTAAAACATGCTATGAGAGTTGTTTGACAATGTCTTTTACTAAATCAAGGAAACTCGCTTTCACTTTTTCGGTTACTTCAATGACTTCATCATGAGACAGCGGCTGATCTAAAATACCTGATGCCGCATTAGAAATGCATGAAATACCTAGCACTTTGATTCCTGCATGACGCGCAACAATCACCTCTGGGACCGTCGACATGCCTACAGCATCTGCGCCAAGTGTTCTAAGGAAACGAACTTCAGCCGGTGTTTCATATGAAGGACCTGTCATCCCTGCATAAACACCCTGCTGTACAGATATGCCTAACCGCTGAGCTGTTTCTTCTGCAAGTGCCAGCAAATCTTTATCGTATGGGGCAGACATATCAGGGAAACGAACGCCTTGACTGTCATTTGGACCAATTAATGGATTGGTCCCCATCATATTGATATGATCTGTAATCAGCATGAGATCGCCTGGATGGAATGAAGTATTCACACCGCCGGCTGCATTTGTCACGATGCATGTCTCAATGCCAATTTCTTTCATCACACGGACTGGAAACGTCACTTGCTTCATATCATATCCTTCATAGAAGTGAAAACGTCCTTGCATCGCACATACGACAGTGCCTTTCAGCGTCCCGATGACGAGCTGTCCTGCATGACCCTCTACTGTTGAAATAGGGAATCCAGGAATATCTTCATATTTCAATTTGATTGGATTTTCAATCTCATCTGCTAAAATGCCAAGCCCTGAACCTAAGATCAATCCAACTGTTGGTACGTATGTCGATGCTTGTTTAATGTATGCCGCCGCTTCTGAAAACTGTGCTCCCACGAGATTTCCCCCCCTATTTGAGTTTAGATAAAAAGCTTGTGCCGTATTTTGGCATCGTTGTCTTGAAATTGTCTGC
Source organism: Bacillus sp. FSL K6-1145 (assembly GCF_038003425.1). NCBI lineage: Bacteria > Bacillati > Bacillota > Bacilli > Caryophanales > Bacillaceae > Bacillus > Bacillus sp. FSL K6-1145. The sequence continues at coordinate 2,123,979 of NZ_JBBOPC010000001.1, forward strand.
GACCGTTGCTCCAAGATCAGCAAAGGTTTTTGAAGTTGGCAGTTCATTTGCTCCTTGATGCTTTTTGCTGTAAGCAATGAGCGGAACGTATTCTCTTGTATGATCTGTTCCGTGATGAACCGGGTCATTTCCATGATCTGCTGTAATGACAAGAAGATCATCCTCTTTTAACAGATCAAACACTTCAGGAAGACGGGCGTCAAATTCCTCTAGTGCTTTTCCGTAACCCTCTGGATCTCTTCTATGTCCGTAAAGGGCGTCAAAATCAACAAGGTTTAAAAAGCTGAGTCCCGTAAAGTCTGTTTTAAGTGTATCAACCAGCTTGTCCATTCCGTCCATGTTCGATTTTGTTCTGAGAGAAGAGGTGATTCCTTCTCCATCATAAATATCAGAGATTTTGCCAATCGCAATCACATCGAGCCCATCATCTTTCAGCTCATTCATCACTGTTCGGTCAAATGGTTTTAAAGCATAGTCATGACGGTTCGGTGTTCTGACAAATGCGCCAGGCTCCCCGACAAATGGACGGGCGATAATGCGGCCAACCATGTATTTTTCATCTAATGTGAGCTCACGTGCAATTTCACAAATACGGTAAAGTTCATCTAATGGCACCACTTCTTCGTGCGCGGCAATTTGCAGCACAGAATCCGCAGATGTATAAACGATTAGATCGCCTGTTTTCATGTGCTCTTCGCCAAGCTCGTCTAAAATTTCAGTACCAGACGCAGGTTTATTTCCAATAATGCCTCTGCCTGTTTTTTCTTTTAGTTCATTTAATAGTTCATCTGGGAATCCGTCTGGAAAAACTCTGAACGGTGTGTCTATGTAAAGACCCATGATTTCCCAGTGTCCTGTCATTGTATCTTTACCATTTGATGCCTCTTGCATTTTTCCATAATACGCAAGCGGCTTCTCATCCGCTGGAATTCCTTTGATTTCTTTAATATGACTCAGCCCAAGCTTCGCCATATTTGGCATATGAAGCCCGTTCATTTTTTCAGCAATATGTCCTAGTGTATCTGCACCTACATCATTAAATTCAGCAGCATCAGGTGCTTCCCCAATTCCTACTGAATCCATTACGACGAGGAAAATGCGTTTATACTGATAATCAGGCATTAAAAAGCGCCTCCTTCAATATTCTTGTCTTTTAACCTTTCAAAAAGAGAGGTCTGACATCTCAAGTATAAACCGTTTACAAGCCGGTTGACAACCATAAACGGTGCAAACATGAAAAAGCATGACACACGTTCACCGTGTCATGCTTTACTTATGCCCTTGGATGGAATTTGTGATACACATCTTTCAGTCTTGTTTTCGTCACATGTGTATAAATTTGTGTTGTCGAGATATCGGCATGTCCGAGCATCTCCTGCACAGCTCTTAGGTCTGCACCGTTTTCAAGCAGATGCGTGGCAAATGAATGCCTGAGTGTATGGGGTGTGAGTTCCTTTTGAATCCCTGCTTCGAGAGCTCTTTTTTTCAGATTCTTCCAGAAACCTTGCCGCGACATTTTTTTCCCGTGATGATTGAGAAATAAGGCATCTGCCGGCTGTTTTTTTAACAGCTTGCTTCTTCCCTTTTCGAGATATTCTTCAATCGCACTTGCAGCTGCTTCACCAATTGGCACAATCCGCTCTTTTCTTCCTTTACCGAAACAACGGATAAAGCCCATTGTGAGGTGAACATCGGCAAGGGTCAGATCCAGCATTTCACTGACGCGAATGCCTGTTGCATATAAGAGCTCGAGCATCGCTTTGTCACGGTAGTCAAATGGAGTGTGCTGATTTGGTGTATCAAGCAGCTTTTCAACTTCCCCTAGTGAGAGAACTTTCGGTAATTTCCGCTCTGTTTTTTGCGTTTCAATGTTCCATGACGGATCATCTGTTGTCACTTTTTCCCGGAGCAGAAATTGGTGGAAGGACCGGATCGAGGAGAGATGCCGCACTGACGTTTTGCTCGATTTCCCTTCCTCTTTTAGCTTTTTTAAATAATGAATGATATGCAGGCGTGTGACATCTTTTATATCCGTCAGCTGCTCATGTGTCATTAAAAAAGACAAGTAGTTCTGTAAATCTCGTTTATAAGAAACAATGGTATTTTCAGAGAGTCCTCTCTCTACTGTCATAAAATGAATAAAGTCGGATAATTGATCGTTCAATGATTTCTACTCCCCGTTTTGATAAAAATAAATCAATCGGTCTTGCCAGTTGTCTTGATTCGGCTGATCCATTTCCATCACTTTAATTGCTGCACCCTCTGGTTTATCATAACGATGGTAGCTTTCATATTCTGAATTTATCCATATCATAGCATAATAGAACAGGACGGTAAAACCAGTGAACAAGATAAATACCTTCATCACTTCACCTGTTGTTTTGAGCCATTTTCGCATGATTCTCATGTCCTTTCTCGAGCTTCTCATTACTTCAGCATATGCCAGGTGGGACAAGGAATATACAGCGAAAATGCAAAAAACCTCTTCATCTTAAATGAAAAGGTTCCAATTCGGATTATTTGCCGGATTCATCATCATGACACCGGTGGCAAATACCATGGAATGTCAATCTATGATCCTTAATTTTAAATTTCCAGTCACGTTCAATAATCTCTTCAACATCTTCTAATAAATCATCTTCTATCTCATCGACTGTCCCGCATTCCATGCAGACAAGATGATGATGGAAGTGAGCGGCTCCTTCTTTGCGAAGATCATATCGCGAAACGCCGTCTCCAAAGTTAATTTTATCAACAACTTTCAGTTCAGTTAGCAATTCTAACGTTCGATAAACAGTAGCAAGACCAATTTCAGGAGACTTCTCTTTTACGAGGAGGTATACATCTTCTGCACTTAAATGGTCTTCTTCATTCTCAAGCAGTACTCTTACTGTTGCTTCACGCTGTGGCGTGAGCTTATAGCTGGAAGAATGAAGCTGTTTCTTAATTCGATCAATCCGATTTTCCATTGACTTTCCCTCCTACGCCACATTACTTGATCATTATATCAAATGATGTGCTGGGAGCCAACTATAATCATTTTAAATTGATAAATAAATTGATTATTATTTAATAACAATTATAAATTCATGAGAAAAGAACACCTGCTAGCTTTTTCATGAGCATGAAGGAGACGTACGATTCAAAAAAGGACGAAAGTGCAGCAAGCGCTAAAATCATCAGTAGAACAGATGCATAACGGGCGAACCACTGAACAGGTGCTTGACTGATGGTTTTTTTCATGAACAGCTGCCCAATGAGACGGATGGAAAACGCAATCGCACATGTCCCAATCACTAAATAGGCTGGAATAAGTAATATGTTTTGCGGAAGAACCGATACGAACGAAAGGAAAAAACCACTCAGCCCCATTTGATTTACTAGAAAACCAACTGTAAACCCAACGACAATTCCCTTTAAAAAGATCATGAGAAAGATGAGCGGCAGGCCAATGATAGATATCCCTAGTATCCACATAAGACCTAAATATTTCATATGATGCAAAAAGCTTTGCAAAAACATTTCTTTTGATTCTGCTGCTTTCTCATTTGTCAGCTGACCAAAAAATTGATTTAAATAATAGAATAAATCCTCTTTCTGACTAATTGTCATACTATTGACGATGATGGCCCCAAATATCACGCCCATTAAAAAGAGTACAGAGACAAACAAATAAATCGATAGATGGTCTTTTACGTGCTGAAGAAGATGTTCCTTCCAAGACTTTTTCCGCATGCGTCTTCCTCCCAAATAGTAAAGGTTACTAGATTCTATGAGAGAGATTACGAAACATGACAGTTTTATTGAAAGAAAAAAGAGAAAGCAGCCTAAACACTGCTCTCTCTTCTCATTTATCGTGCCGCTTTTTGTACGTTCACAAGCCCGGCACCATAGTAAAAAGGATCTCCAAGCTGTGTAGCCGTTTTTGAAAGTCTCTCGCGCACTTCATCGTTTGTCAGATTCGGATGTTTTGATAGAATGACAGCCGCAGCTCCTGCTACATGCGGTGATGCCATGGATGTCCCGCTCTTGTAGCCATATTCATTATGAGGAATGGTACTGAGCGTTGAAACGCCTGGTGCTGAAACTTCCACTTCTTCGCCTACAGATGAATCAAAAGCTCTTTGTTTTCTTTGGTCAACAGAAGCAACTGCTATCACTGAGCTGTATTTAGCTGGATAGTCAACCGTGTTGAGAGAGCCATAACTTCCTTCATTCCCAGCAGAAGCCACAATGAGAATACCCTTGTCATATGCTCGATCTACCGCTTCTTTCAGCGCTTCAGATTCACTTGCTCCTCCCATACTAATATTGATGACATCTATGTCATTCTCAATGGCCCATTCAATTCCTTTAATGATCCAGCTATAGTAGCCATCACCATTTTCATCTGCCACCTTGACCGCATAGATTGAAGCTTTTGGCGCAACACCAACGACACCTACCTTATTATCTAACGCTGCAATTGTGCCCGCCACATGCGTCCCGTGTTCATGCGGGTCAACAAGCGGATCTGACTCTGTTGGAACAAAGCTGACTCCCCCGGTGACATGTAGATCTTCATGTTTGCCATCAATGCCGCTGTCAAGAACGGCTACTTTTACATTTTGTCCAGCGTATCCCCGTTTATGTACCTTTTGTGCTTTGATGCTTTTGATGCCATATGGGATCGTTTGACCGCTTGTTTTTGCCTTTTGGTCCTCCTCAATGAAGGTCACTTCTTTTGCCTGATTTAGTTTCTTTTTCGATGCCTCATTCAAGGAAACTTTCATCATATCTATCTGCTCTATGGATTCTTTTACATGCCCACCAGCTTCTTCAACAAGCTGTTTTTGTGTATGATCTTGAACGGAAGAAGAAAAGCCGATCATGTACTCTTTTTTCGCTTGCTCCTTTGCAGAAATATGTGAGGCGCCGAACGTGACCGATGCCAACATCATACTTGCCATACAAAGCCCTGCTCCAATTGACTTGACGTTCACAATACTCACTCTCCCTTTCATCTTTTTGTCATTTAACTACATTTTTAGACAAAAAGAAACGACCGTTTGTCCTATTTTTTAAAATTTTTCCATTTATTTGAATTAGTTGTCACAAAAAAGCAAAATAAAAATGCTTATGATCCTCTTGATAGTGATCATAAGCATTCCTTCTTTTATGTTTTTTCATCATGTGCTGCAAGGCTTCTTGTTTTGTTTTTGTTTTTCTTTCATGTGTACTAAAGTGCGGCATGTTTCCTCTCGACAGTTCCGGGTTTCGACTGTGCTGCCTTTCAATATGTTCTCGTTTTTTCTTTGCATTGCTTTTTCCCATTTGGCAAAACCCCTTTCGTTGACGTTATGATACACGATGTGACATAAAAAAGATAGACGTATACACGCCTATCTTTCTGTTTTCACCATATCAAGATGGGGAATTCCATCTTCATCATAACAATCTGAAACGGCCTTAAAACCAAAGGATTCGTAAAACGACTTCAGGTAGGCCTGCGCCTGAATTTTGACACTTGTTTCACCTAATTCACTCAGCTTTTCCAAAGCCTTGCTAAGTAGCATTTTTCCATAGCCTTTTTTTCGGCCTGCCTCTGTCACAAGAACGCGGCCAATGGATGCCTCTTCGTACATGATTCCGCTTTGAAAAATTCGGCAATAAGCCACAATCGTGCCATCCTCTTTTGCCATCAGATGAAGCGCTTCTTGGTCCCGGTGATCAATTTCAGGGTAAGGGCATGTTTGTTCAACAACAAACACATTGACTCTTTCCATTAAAATCAGGTAAAGATCCTCTTTTGTCAATTGTTCAAACGTTTCACATGTCCAGTTAACTTGATTCATGATTGATATCCACCTTACCGTATACTCCGCCCCCGCCAGCGATCAGTTCGACTTCACCTTTTCTTGCTTTGATGATGTAATTGGCTGTTTTTTCTGGCAGGACAGCTTTTAGTTCTTGTTCTGTTGCTTGATGAAGGATATTCATCTCTGTGTGAAACACGGCTTTTAGCTTCTCCAGCGTTTTGGCTCCAACACCCGGAATAAATTGAAGTGGAAGCTGATGAACATAAGGAGGTCTTGTTCCATTGTCACTTTCTTGGTCAGCAAGCTCCTTTAAACGCTCGCTCACTCCTTTTGTCATCCGGGTATGTCCGCATGCTTGGCACTTTTCTTGATCTAGCGCGCGAGGTCTTACTCCGCACTTCTCGCAGGTTGTATGATAGTACTTCCCAAGACGCGGGGCGAGCCCATAATTTCCTGTGATGGCTCTCCCTTCTTTCCCTTCAAGGGCTAGTTTGAATTCGGCAAAAGAGGCATGGTCCATGCGGATTTTTGTATATTCTCGCGCGATTTTCCCTAAAGAATGAGCGTCTGAATTCGTTAAAAAGGGATAACGGTTCAGTTCGCTTAACTGGGATGCCATTGACGTATCGCAGCTAAGTCCTAGTTCAACAGCATCAATGAGGTCCGGATCGAATACTTCCGTTAAAGACGTGCTGACTCCTTTGCCAAATAAGCTTTTATGAGGAGTGAAAATATGAGCAGGAATAAATAAGCCTCCTAGCTCCTTGACCTTATGCTGAAGTGTTTTCCCATCCACATAGAGGCGCTGTGAACTTAAATGCACATTTTTCATATGAAGCGCGAGCCATGCGGAGAACTCAGTCATTTTGCGCAGTGTGGGCATAAATGCAAGCACGTGAATCGGACCTTTTGATTGGTTATCGTTAATTTCTAATTCACTGCCTAAAAGCAGCACGGTCTGTTCAAATGATAGACCGCCATCACTTAGTTCAGTGTACTTGCCTTCTTCTACACCCTCTATTAATTCTTCTAGGACTTCTGGAGATTGTGCATCAATCACACCAATCATCCCCATCCCTTTACTTTGCGTTGCTTCAATGAAAATTTGGTCAATTGTCAGTGACCTTGCACCTGTAATTTTAACAGCTCTGCCTGTTCTTGTTCTGCCGATATGAATATGGATGTCTGCAAAAAACTCCCTCATTTTGTTGACTTAAGTACCTCTTGCAGTTGTAAGTACTGTATGGCATAGGCTGTTTTTGCATCATAAATATGCTGCTTTTCAATGAGGTGCAAGGCTTCTTCTAATGAAACTTCCATCACTTCAACAAATTCATCTTCATCCAGCTCTCTTTTTTCTTCAAGCTGAACTAGCTGATCTGCAAGATACATGTGGACGATTTCATCTGCAAAACCTGGTGATGTATAAAAGGCTGTCAGCTTTTGAAGCTTCTGAGTGGTGTATCCTGTTTCTTCTTCTAATTCTCGTAGTGCTGTATGTGCCGGCTCTTCCCCTGGCTCTAATTTACCAGCCGGAATTTCAACGATGGCTCTCTCTAGTGCTTTACGGTATTGCTTGACCAAGATGATTTTATTTTCGTCTGTCCGAGCAATGACGGCTACTGCACCAGGATGTTTGATGATTTCGCGTTTGCCTTGTTTTCCATTTGGCAATTGTACATCTTCAAGAACCAAATCAATGATTTTTCCGTTGTATAATTCTTTAGTCGATAATGTTTTTTCTTCAAAGTCCTTCAATTTTGTCAGCTCCTCGTTCTACTTTCACTTTTTACTTCATTCATTTTAACATAGATGATTTAAGAGAAGCGAAATGCGGACGCTTGCTTCAATGCGCCACTTGAAGTCACCTAGCTTGAATTCCAGATTTTTTTCACTTAATGTGAAGGAATAGGAGTGTGATGGAATTGAGAAAAAGACGAATTGGTACAACGGATCTTTTGGTGAGCGAAGCGGCTCTAGGATGTATGTCCCTAGGAACAGAAAAAGGAAAAGCGCTCTCTTTATTAGATGAAGCCATTGATCTTGGAATTAATTATTTGGATACAGCCGATTTATATGATTTTGGGACAAATGAGGAAATTGTCGGGGAAGCGATTAAAAACAGGCGGCAAGATTTAATTTTGGCCACAAAAGGCGGCAACCGCTTTGAAAAAGGCAAATCTGGCTGGGACTGGGACCCTTCAAAGGCATACATAAAAGAAGCCGTAAAACAAAGCCTCAAGCGGCTGCAAACAGATTATATTGATTTATACCAACTGCACGGAGGCACGATCGATGACCCTATCGATGAGACGATTGAGGCTTTTGAAGAATTAGTGGAAGAAGGCGTTATTCGCTATTATGGCATCTCTTCTATCCGTCCAAACGTCATTAAAGAATACGCCAAAAAATCAAACATCGTCAGCGTCATGATGCAATATAGTTTACTCGACCGCCGTCCAGAGGAATGGTTCTCTCTTCTTGAAGAACAAGGCATTAGTGTTGTGGCAAGAGGACCTTTAGCAAAAGGGCTTTTAACCGAAAAACCACTTTCACAAGCAAGTGCAGCGATTCAAAAAAACGGATATCTTCAATATTCATTTGACGAGCTACAGCAGATCATTCCTTCTTTAAAGAAAGTCGCTTATGACCTATCACTCACAGAGCTCTCCATTCAATATTTGCTTCAGCATTCTGCGGTCAGTTCCGTTGTATTTGGCGCAAGCTCGGTGGAACAATTAAAAGAAAATGCGGCAGCGGCCAATGCACGTTCTTTAAGTGACCAAGAAGTAAAAGCATTGACTTACTATACAAAACCATCTGTGTACGAGGCGCACCGGTTTAAATGAGATAAAAAGAGATCATCTGATGTGATCTCTTTTTCATATTCGACAGGCAAAAGCAAGGAGGGGCTAAAGGCCCCGTTGTCTTATCTTGCACTTTCGTAATATGCATAATTTCCAGATTTGCCTTTAAGATAAAATGTCGTACCAAAACGACTGAAACTATTTGCAAAAGAACCATTATCCGAATACATACATAATCGATTACTTGCGCCTTTAAAAGGAGTTACAGAACAATCTACAATTGAAGTAGCCTTTGTACGCAAATCTGCATTCGTTAAATCATTTGTAGCAAGAGCTTGTCCCGAAACAGGTAAAAGCAATCCTAAAGATAAAGCGACTCCAGCCATTGTTTTTCTCATTTTCATGTAAATCATCTCCGTTCCCAAATATTGTAATACACCTTCATTATAAGTAGTACGACCTTCTATCAAAAGGGTCTTAAATACTATATTTGTTATAAAAAGGGATTTAAATGAAGGAGGAATCGAAGGAACCGGAAGCACTTGCGTGTTGATCAACCTCAATGATGACATAAAAAAAGAAGCATCAGTGCTCCCTTTTTTAGCTTTTATATTTTCTCCAGTCCAAATGACTTTCATCTAGCAGCTCGGAGAAGCTTTTGTTTTTTTCTTTTTCTTTCTGCTGCCGAAGGAGGTCTTGTCGTTTTTGTTCTTCTCTTTTTTCTGTCTCGGCGGCCAGATTCTGCTTCATTTGAAGGAGCTGCTGTTTGAGATTTTCGTTTATGCCGTCCTTTAATTTCGCTTGATCATTGTTCTTTTTCATTGTGCCTCTCTCCTTTTGCCTCTAAGTGTATCATCCGTTTTATTTCCTGAGCAAGAGTCACGCCAATCTCCCAACATGTGGTATGATCGTCATAGGAAAAACCTCGGAAAGGAAGAATCAGCTAGATGAAAAAATGGATCGCTATACTTGCCTTCATATTATGTCCGCTCGTTGCAATCGGCATTTTTTTCACCAACAAAATGATGTATATTCGAAAATTAACAGATGAAGAGCTCATCAAACGAGAATCAGATGAAGGGCATTATCATCATGAAGAGTTTCAACAGCTTAACAAAGAGAAAGTGTGTATTCCTTCAGCATTTGGTTATGAGCTTCATGGCTATTTTGTGCCGCATCTGCATTCTCATACAACACGCACCATTGTACTTTGTCATGGCGTCACAGTCAGTTTAATAAATTCCGTTAAGTATATGAAATTATTCCAAAAGCTTGGATGGAATGTGATGCTTTATGATCATAGACGACATGGAATGAGTGGCGGGAAAACCACGAGTTATGGATACTACGAAAAAGAAGATTTAGCGAAGGTCGTGAAGTGTCTTAGACAAAAACTTGGGGAAAATGCCATTATCGGTATACATGGAGAATCTATGGGGGCAGTCACGACTTTGTTATATGCCGCAAAGCCGGAAGCAAGCGCCAATTTTTACATAGCTGACTGTCCTTTTGCTTCTTTTGAGGATCAGCTTCTCTATCGATTAAAAACAGATTTTCGTCTTTCAGGTCAATGGATTCTTCCACTAAGTGATCAAGTGTTAAAATGGCGGGATGGATACAGCATTCGGCAAGTGTCACCGCTTGATGTGATCGATCAGGTGAGAGAACCTGTGCTTTTTATCCATAGTCTTCATGATGACTATATTCCATGCGAGCAGAGTCAGCAGCTATATGCTCGAAAAAAAGGTGATAAACAACTATTTATAGCGCCGCACGGGGCACACGCGATGTCTTTTAGTGAAAATAAAGAAGCTTACGAACAAGAAGTTCAAGTATTCCTTCAACCATTTGAATCAAATGAAGATAAAAGAGGAGAATGAACAGTGGTTCGTCTCCTCTTTTTGAGCTAACTTATGCGATAGTCACTACTGTTGTATGGTGTCTGCCCGCCAGTTCCATATGACTCTCTTCCGATTGCTGCTGACTCATGACCGATAATCCTGCAGTTGCTGCCAATAAAAGAACTATCAAACTCGTTTTCATATAAATGACCCCCATTTTGAATTTTTGATATGGCTTGAATCTTCCGTTCGTAAAACCGTGTCGATGCTTCATACAGTCCAAGCTCATTGTAATAATGAGCCGCATCAAGTGCCAATTCCTCAATGTCTGGGTATAAGCGCTTGTCCTCGAGCAGGTCTAATGTATCGTCTATGATCGTTATTTCTGCATCAACGTATAATGCTTTTAAGAACTGAAATTTGCAGATGTAAATTTCATCTTCTAATTCACAGGCTTTCATAATACCTTTTTGATAGAGGGTTAACGACTCTTCTATTTGTTTTTGTTTAAACAGGATTTGGGTGAGCATAAATAGTGGGTCTAGAGAGCGATTAAGATGGGTTAAATTCTCCTTTTCAAACACTTCAAGAGAGTCTTTCAGATAACGGCTTGCTTCCGCAAGATCGTTCATTTGGTAATAACAGTTACCTAAGTTGAAAAGGGCCGAACCTATGACTCGAGGGTTTCCAATCGATCGTGCTCGATTTAGAGCATTTTTAAAGTAGGGCAATGCATGTTCATAGCATTTCAAATCATCATAGTTTGCACCGATGACAAATTCACAGTGGATGATTCTCAGCGTGTACGTTCTGTAGGCAGAGTACGTATTTAACGCTTGCAAGGCATAGTGCATCGAAAAGTGGGTTTGTTTCATGTGGTAGTATATTTCAGCTAATTTAAAGTAAAATTCTGCTCTTTCTATATCATCTGATATGAGATTGAGCTTTTTTTCTGCTGAACGGTAATAGGCAATGGCACTTAAATAGTTTTGCTGTTCAAACTCAAACATTCCTGTGAAAAAATGAACATAGTATTCAAGCATGTCCGTTAATTTCGTTTGCGAATGTTCGATCGTTTCTAGCAGGTTTTTAATTTCTTCATCATTTGAGGCTTTCTTTGCCGGTTCAAAATATTCAAGCATCACCTTATGGCGAAAATCCATCAGCTGGTAAAACAGCAACAAGTTTTGATCTTGCTCCATCTCCAGAATTTCCTGCTCGATCTCGGCCTTCAGCTTCTCTGCTTTCATGACATGAAATCCGCAAATCTGCCTATACCATTCGTTTATTTTAATTCCAACCTGAGGCGATGACAGCTTGAGCTTCAATTCACTTTAGCACCTCCCTTCTCATATACGATACATGTTGTATTCTATCATATTTCCTCGAATGGAAGAAATATGAAATGTCATTTTTCGCAAAGTTTTCGGTATCCCGCAATAACCGCTTCCATTGCCTATTTTTCGGCATTTATATCCAAGATTTTTTCATGTCTATTTTTCTCGTTTTGTCGAATTGGTTGTTATAAAACAGTTTTTTTGCGTTGCAAAAGATCATTTTTCAGATTAGACGTTCCCAGTTGTTTAATGAGATGATGAAGGCACGAAAAAAACCCTTTTGTCAAAAAGGGCTTTTATAATACATCTGTTACCTGTTCCATATTCTCTTTGATCCAATTGACAGCTAATTCGAGCGTTGGGAATTCTTCCGTTTCAAATGTGACTTCATCCTGAAGAAGCCAAACATCCTTTTTCACCGAATCCATTCCACCTATTGACCAGTGCAAAAGGGTATAGGGATGATTGTTATTTAAAAACGACACCCATGTTTTATTTTGTGCCGTGTTTTGTATCACTCTAAGCTTCTGATCCACTACGTTTCCACCTTACTTTACAAGTATGCCCATTCTTGGACTGAGTATTTGCTGAGGACTTTTCAGCATCAATGTATTGGCTTTTTCATTAAAATCGATGGTCATTTCCTCATCAAAAAATACCTTCTGTGCAATGTGTATATATAGTTTTAAATGTTGGCTATTTTTAAGTTGTTCCCATTCACCTGTTCTTTCACTTGTTAACCAAAGCATTGGTACGCCACTCACTGCACAGCCACAACCTTCTGAATCGTAGCGAAGCAGTAATTCCTTAGTTTCGTTTCCTGTTTGCTGTTTTTCTATATATGTTTTAGCCTGTTCTGTGATGTGAATATACATGGCGAACATCCTTTTTAAATTGATGCTTACATTGTAACACATAAAACACCATAAAACATGACACACGACTAAATCCGAAAGTCATATTCTTTGAAATACACGCTCTTCTCACTATGATTATATCTATCTATTGGCTCTTTTTGCTTCTTGTTTTTTAGAATTATACTTATGACGCTACCAATTTTAAAAGAATAAACAGGAGGTTTTAGATCGTGAAAAAAAGACTATCTCTCTGCTTCATCGGGGCACTGATATTGATGTTGAGTTTCGCTGTGCCAAACATGAAAGCGGCATCTGTCCTTGATGAAGTACGAGAAAGCTATGCGACTTATACGGGATCTGGTTACTCAGGGGGCGCCGCATTATTAGATCCTATTCCATCTGACATGAAAATTACGGCTTTAAATCCCCATGACTATAACTATAAAGGGATAAATGCGGCACTTGCAGGGGCTTACCTTGAAGTAAAGGGTCCAAAAGGAAAAACCGTTGTGTATGTAACCGATAAATATCCAGAAGGAGCGAAAGGAGCTCTTGATCTTTCTCATAATGCCTTTGCCAAAATCGGCAATATGGCAGATGGGAAAATCCCAATTAGTTGGAAAATTGTAAAAGCACCGATTAGCGGAAATGTAGTTTACAGAATAAAAGAAGGGAGCAGTAAGTGGTGGGCTGCGATTCAAGTGCGCAATCATAAATATCCGATTATGAAAATGGAATATTACAAAGATGGACAATGGGTGAACATGGAAAAGACAGACTACAACCATTTCCTTGGATTTAATATGGGGTCTAAATCTCTTCCTGTTCGAATCACAGATATCCGCGGGGTCATCGTAAAGGATAAATTACCCGCTCTTCCATCTACTGCTGCTTCACAGGCCTATACTGTAAAAGGCAATGTTCAGCTTCCTAATTAACGAGGAAAAGAGGTAGCTTATTTAAGAGCTTCCTCTCCTCCTTCTCTATCCCAGCGATATGCCTCATTTTCTATTACTTTTATGATTTCATTCTTTCCTGCCATATAGCTTTGTATATCTTCCCGATACTGATTTGCTAATTGTTCCTTGACAGACGCATACGCTACAGCTCGTTCTGGATGGGCCCTTAAGTAATCTCGAAACAATAAATGCCTTTTCACATCAGGATGATTTCTCTCATAAATATGGACATGATGCGTACGATTCAAGCCACCCTTTTGAAAAAAACGTCTCCCTTTTATGCCATTTTCACCGAGCGCTTGATATCCAAGATGTTCAAAGCTCTCTCTTTTTCTATCGATCTCTTTTATATGACTTACTTCTATTAAGATATCAATAATGGGTTTGGCAACAAGTCCTTCAACTGACGTACTACCAATATGATGTCCTTCTATCCAGCTCTTTTGAATGATTTGCTTGAGTCGCTGCTTTTCTTGATGGAATTCTTCATGCCATTCTTTTTTGAATTCGACAACCTCAACCTTTCGCCTCGGTGTCCATTTCATTTTTGATAAGGTGAGCTCTTTTGCAACATGAATCACATTTGTTTCAACAAATCCTAACTTTTCGTATAGCCTTTTTGCAGGGGTGTTTTTTTGCCCAGTGGTCAGTTCTATAGGGACATTTTTCTCCATAATTGTAGACATAAGTCTTGTTCCAATACCCTGCTTTAGCGCTTTGGGATGCACAGCCAATCGACTAATGATCAAATAATCTTTCTGCTCTTCATAAGAGGCAACACCTAGTAAGATTCCCTTTTGCTCAAAACCAATAAATTGCTCTTTTGCTTTCATTACATCTTGAATGGTCTCTTTTAATGGCGGAAGATCGGCATAGCCAATTTGTTCAGCTTCTTGTTGGTATGCAGCTAGTTGAATATGTAAGATCTGCTTTGCTACATCTCCTATTGTTTGATCTAAATTGACAATCATGACATCGCCTCTAACTTTTTCACAAATAAAACACGGTCTTCATTTATTCCTTCATATTCTGAAAACACGGAGATTCCTTCTACAGTTTTATCCCCTTTTTCAATTTGAAAGCCCAATTTTGCATGATAGGCAATTGATACTTTATTTACAGGTGCTGTTACCACTTTAATGGTTGTTCTTCCTTCCTGTTTTGCCACATCATAAAAGGCTTGATACAGCATTTTTCCGATCTTTAATTTCCGGTGATCTGGATGTACCCCAACAAAGTGAATATACGCTTCATCTGAACGAGATTGCGATAAAAAACCGACTAAAAAGCCAATCAGTTCACCTTTTTCAACGACGACAAAACTTGTTTGCTGAAAATGTTCAAAAAATAGCTTCGGCAATGTTGCGCGCAAATCTTTACCTCCCCACCAGCTTTGGATGACGGATGTGACGGCGTAAAAATCTGACGGCTTCACTTGACGTATCATGATGACCTCGCCCCTTTTCATTTTTGGCTTACCGCTCTCTTTTTTTACAAAAAACTGTTGTTTCAATAGTCTACCTGTCCGATTTATTGTTTGTAAAGATTACGTGGCAGCCTTTTTTCCTTTCAGCTTTGTTGATTTCGTTCTTTCGCCGTCATCTCCTTGTAAATCTTCACACTTATTTCAAAAAGTTCACTTTTTGTGCGAAAGTTTCATTCTTTTGGTATGTTAAGATGGTTCATATAGGAAATGTAACAAATGTTTATTGGAGATGATGATATTGGTTTGGATTGTTACTTCACTTGTTGTGTTTAGTCTTTTAAAGCTTCTTGTCACTTCGCTGCCTTCTGGTGTTGTGGAACGCCTTTTTAGTCGTTATGCAGTGCATGCAAAAGTAACAAGTGATCAAACAACGATCATGTTTGAAGATCGTCCGCTCAATGATCAACAAACATCTGAAATTATTCAACATTTTAATGATGCGATCTTTATTGAACGCTATTATATTTATCCTGGTGATGAAGAGCGCTTTCTTCATCCGCAGGAAGGGCCGGCGCCTCTTACCATGCAAACAAAGCTTGGCAAGCATGATGTGACCCTTTATCTGTATCATTACGATGACCACGTGGATGTGGTGCGGCAGTTTACACATAAGCCTAAGAAAAAACTGATGGCCTATCGTTTGCGTTCTGAGCCCCTCCAAACATCCCACAACTTGGCACATGCTTAAAATATGTTGCATCAAATGAGACGAAGTGTCTTCCACTTCGTCTTTTTTTGTATGGATTTATACTCTTTTCTTTGAATGATTTACCAGTATCAATTTCGCCTCCTGACGGTTAAAATAGAAACAGAACATACGTTCTAAGAGGTGAAAATAATGAATGAACGAGCCATTCTGCTTGTGGATATGCAATCGTTTTATGCGTCAGTCGAAAAAGTGGAGGCTCCCCACTTGAAGGATGTGCCGCTCATCGTCTCTGGAGATCCTGAGCGGCGGAGCGGAGTCGTACTTGCCGCCTGCCCGCTCGCTAAAAAACGGGGCGTTCAAAATGCATCCAGATTATGGGAAGCACAGGAGAAATGCCCTGAAGCTGTCGTCGTACGCCCTCGTATGCAGCGCTATCTTGATATCTCTGTCATGATCACAGAGCTGCTTGAACAATACACAGATCTTGTCGAACCATATTCAATTGATGAACAATTTCTCGATATTACAGGCAGCCTGACACTACTCGGTTCTCCCCGTGAGATCGCTCAAAATATACAAACAACCATTATGAACCAGACGGGTATTTACGCACGTGTTGGCATCGGTCCTAATAAAGTGCTCGCTAAAATGGCCTGTGACCATTTTGCTAAAAAAAACACATCTGGCATTTATGAACTTCGCGCAGACAGTGTTGCGACTGATTTATGGCCGCTTCCGATTGGAAAATTATTTGGCGTTGGTAAACGAATGGAGCACCATTTAAAACGAATGGGCATCAGTACCATTGGGACGCTTGCTGCTTATCCGTTAGACCGGCTTAAAAAACGCTGGGGAATCAACGGAGAGCTTTTGCAGCGAACAGCTTTAGGACATGATCCCTCTCCGGTCACCGTTCACACACATAATGAGCAAAAAGCGGTGGGACATCATATGACTCTCCCCCATGATTATGCGTCTTTTGAGGATATCAAAGTCGCTCTTCTTGAATTGAGCGAAGAGGTGGCAAGACGTGCACGCTTTAAGCATTATCTTGGGCAAACAGTGTCTGTTGGCGTGAGAGGCGCTGATTTTTCTCACCCGACCGGATTTCATAGACAAATCAAGCTTCATTCACCTACACAGTACGGGACAGATATTGCAGAGGCAGCCATTCAGCTATGCCAGCAGCACTGGGATGGTCAGCCCATTCGCAGTGTCGGTATTACTCTCTCACAGCTGCAGTCTGACAGCCAGTATCAGCTAACTTTATTTGATCATCATGTTCAAAAAGACAAACTCAGCAAAGTATTTGATGCGATCCACATAAAGTATGGACCTGCTGCCCTGCTGCACGCTTCGTCACTGACAAGCGCAGGGCAGGCGTATCACCGCGCCGAAAAAATTGGCGGACATTACAAATAACGGAGGCGAACAGCCATGAATCCCAATAAATTAACACCTGGATACAACCTCATGTGGGAATCAAGCCGAATGATGCTTCCAGAGCACCGGGAGCAGCTGCTTGCTCAAAAACGGCAGAAAAAAAAATACACCCCTCCCCCGCTGAGCACCGATCAACTGGAAGAAATGAATTTTTTGATCACACAGTCGATTACTGAGGATCAAGCGATTTGCGTGACATATGCCGCAGCAGGTAGAAAAGAGCAGTTTTGGGGCTGGGTCAAAGCCATTCATTATGAAACGCAGCGCATAAAAATCGTCAATGATGAAGATGTTCTCAACCTGTCCTTGCAGCAAATCGTCGCGATCGACCTTGATTAAATGGTGTCAAATGACCGCGCGAATCAGTGGCATAAAAGCACCAGCAGAAAAAAGCACGCGTCTCCAAATACGAGCCAATCAAACTTCTCTGCCATATGGCGGATGTCCCCTCCATCAAATTGTGTATTTAATTTGCACAATTTTTCATGTATGATTGGAACATCTTACAAACTCAGGGGAGAAACAGCATGAAAAATAACTTACGTACGCTACATCCGCTTAGTTGGACGATCATCATCGGCACCATATTTGGCCGAATGGCGACGTCCATGAGCATTCCTTTTTTGGCCGTTTATTTAACACAAGTCAAAGGCGCCTCAGCTTCTTCTGCTGGATTAATCATTGCCGTTAGCTCTCTGATTGGGATCGTTGCGAGTTTTTACGGTGGATATATTTCTGATCGTATCGGAAGAAAAAAGGTCATGCTTCTATCAATCTTCGGTTGGACACTTGTCTTTGTTGGTTTTGCATTTGCAGATGCCATTTGGGTCTTCTTTATCATGAACGCTTTAAACGGACTGTGCCGGGCACTGTTTGAACCAACATCTAAGGCGCTCTTATCTGATGTCACCCCGTCAAGTATTCGGTTGTTTGTGTTTAATTTACGATATACAGCCATTAACATAGGGGTCATCTTCGGTCCGCTGCTTGGCTTATATCTCGGGTCATCGAAAACAACCTTTCCATTTCTCGTCGCTGCCTTCATTTATTTGTTATACGGATTAACGCTGGCTTGGCAATTTCAGAAACATCCAGTTGCTGCTCCAGAAAACACGAAACAAATTGGGGTCAAAAAAGCCCTTTCCATTATCCAAAAAGATACGGTCTTTAGCATTATCCTCATCGGCGTTACCTTATGTTCGTTCGGGTATTCGCATTTGAGCTCAACGCTGCCTCAATATTTATCCGCTTCGCCTATGATTGAGGATGGTCCGAAACTGTTTGGATACCTTTTATCTTTAAATGCAGTTGTTGTCATTGTCGTACAATATCCGCTCATCATGATCGCCAAACGCTACTCCACCATTTTGTCGCTCACCACTGGGAATATTCTTCTTGCGGGCAGTTTGTTTGCCATTGCTTTTTCACAGAGTCTCGGCATGCTTGCTTTCATCATTGTCGTGTTTACAATTGGGGAGGTT
This sequence comes from Bacillus sp. FSL K6-1145, assembly GCF_038003425.1. Classification (NCBI taxonomy): domain Bacteria; kingdom Bacillati; phylum Bacillota; class Bacilli; order Caryophanales; family Bacillaceae; genus Bacillus; species Bacillus sp. FSL K6-1145. The sequence goes on from NZ_JBBOPC010000001.1 coordinate 2,142,637, forward strand.
CTGCTGTTTGCGATGATGGATCTATTTGTAGACAATGTGGCAAAGCCAGAAGTAAAGGGGTCGTACTTTGGCGCGATGGGATTTTCTCAGCTCGGCAGCGTCATCGGACCATTTGTCGGCGGACTGTGCATTGACTATTTTGGCGCAGCCCATCCCTTCTCCATTTTTTCAGTCTTGTCGATCATCACCATCGCAGGTGTTCCGTTCCTACTCATTGGATACTACCGCCTGAAAAAGCGATCCGCAGCTGCCATCGCTGTGAAAGTCAGTGGAGATCATTAAAAAAACCGCTCTCGTTTGAGCGGTTTTTCTTTATACTCGGCGGATAGCAATCTCTTCCACCTTATGCTGATCACCTTTTTTCAAAATGAGATCAGCTCGATATTTTGTCGGTAAAATATTTTGATATAAATTAGGGCGATTGACGGTATTCCAAATTGTGCTTGCCATGTGATCTGCCTCTTCATCCGTCAAATCTTTGTATTGATGAAAGAAGGATTCAGGATCTTGGAAAGCTGTTTCCCTCAGCAAACGGAACCGTTCTTTATACCATGATTGAATTTGCGTTTCAGCAGCATCTACATAAATCGAAAAATCAAAGAAATCTGATACAAACACACGCGGTTCATCCTTCAGATCATCCAGCGCTGGGGATTGCAGCACATTAATTCCTTCAATAATAACAATATCGGCATCCTCCACCGTTTCATACACACCATCAAGCCGGTCATAGGTCAGATGCGAATATACCGGGGCATGCACGGTTTGTTTACCTGATTTTAATTCGTTTAAAAAAGACAACAAGGCTTTGACATCGTAGCTTTCTGGGAAGCCTTTCTTTTCCATGAGTCCTCGATCCTTTAATTCTTTTTGAGGATACAAAAAGCCATCTGTTGTCACAAGACTCACTTTCAGTCCATCTCCAAGCCTCGATAAAAGCGTTTCGATGATACGGGCCGTTGTGCTTTTCCCGACAGCCACACTTCCAGCAATCCCAATGAGAAAAGGAATTTTCGCATGATGCGGGTAGTTTAAAAAGGCATTCACATGCTGATTTTTTTGTTTTTCTGCAAAGACATGCAATGTCAGAAAACGAATAAGTGGTATGTAAATATCCTGAACTTCTTCAAGCGATAAATAGTCATTTAATCCTTGAAGTGCTCTTGCTTCCTCTTCTGAAACAGATACCGGCATATATTCTCCAAGAGCAGACCAAGCCTCTCTTGTATGACGTGTATATAAAGTATTAAAATCTAGTCGCGTGTCACTCAAAGTCTTTCCCACCAATCTTCACTAAACTCGTAACCAAAAAGACGATAATCCGATTGTAGCTTAAAATGAAGGCGCTGTCTTTATTTTTCCACTAAAGTTTGCTTCTTTTGCGAAAAAAAGCATTAAAAAAAGGAAAATGAGGGTAAATAAGAGTATTCAGTTCGATAGATAGAAGGGAGCACACCAAATGAAATATGTGATCATTGGCGGAGATGCAGCAGGAATGAGCTGTGCTATGCAAATATATCGAGAGGATCCAGATGCACATATTGTCGCTTTTGAAAAAGGAGAGATTTTCTCATATGGACAGTGCGGCCTCCCCTACTTGATCGGCGGTCTCATTGATCACCACAGCAAGCTGATTGCACGCAGCGCTGAAACATTTCGCGACAAATACGGAATTGATGCTCGATGCTTACACGAAGTGACCTCCATTGATCCAAAGCAAAAAACGGTGTCAGGTCATCATACGAAAACAAAAGAACCCTTTACCGAAAGCTATGACCGCCTCTTAATTGCGACAGGAGCAAGCCCTGTTAAACTGGATTTAAACAATCAGCCGCTAGAAGGCGTACACGTATTAAAAACCATTCCGCATGCGCTGTCCATTTTAGACCACTTAAAACAAGATATCACACATGTCACGATCATTGGCGGTGGATATATCGGCTTAGAGATGGCTGAAAATTTAAAAGCGCTGGGAAAAAAGGTACATATCATTCAGCGGGGTTCAACACTTGGTCCGGGCTTTGACCCCGATATGGCAAAGCACCTGAAAGAAGAGGCGGGTGCCCAAGGCATTCACGTGACACTCGGGGAAACCGTGCAGACATTAGAGGGCGAATCACATGTCACAGCTGTTCAAACAGACAAACAAACCATAAAAACAGATATGGTCATCATGGCCATCGGCGTCACCCCGCAAACATCCTTTTTAGACAAAACAGAAATCAAACGGCTTTCAAATGGCGCCATTGTTGTAAATGAATACATGCAAACCAATGTAAAAGACATCTATGCTGCCGGGGATTGCGCAGCCACTTATCACCGCATCAAACAATCACTCGATTATATTCCGCTCGGTACAACGGCGAATAAACAAGGAAGAATCGCTGGTTTTCATATGACGGGAACAAACCGGGCGTTTCAAGGCGTGACTGGAACTGCCGTCATGAAATTTATGAGCATGACAGCGGGACGAACGGGCTTATCTGAAAAGGAAGCACAAGCAGCTGATATTCCTTTTTCCACCATCACCATTGACAGTACGGATCACGCTGGATATTATCCAGATGCGCAGAAAATGAAAATCAAACTGATTTACAGAAGTGATGACTACACCTTGCTCGGTGCCCAAATCATCGGAAGAAACGGTGTAGATAAACGGATCGATGTGATGGCAACTGCTCTTTACCAACAGCTAACCATAACAGATCTTGAAGATTTAGATATTAGCTATGCACCGCCTTTTAACAGTGTGTGGGACCCGCTTCAGCAAGCAGCAAGGCGGAGATAAAAAAACGGTCACAATGGCAGCTTACTTCAAAAAAAAGAAACCAGTTCACAACCGGTTTCTTTTTTGTTATTTTTTCATCATCGCTTTTCGTGCTACTTTTTCAAATAAAAATGGGAATAATTGATACAATTTACTGCCAGCGTTCATCCATCCAGGCAGATTAATCTCTCTTTTTTTCGTCATCATAGCGGATACGACCTTCCCAGCCACCTTGTCCGCACTAAGCATCATGAATTCAACATTCTTCACATATTCACCGCTGCGATCGGCGATGGTAAAGAAGTCAGTGGCAATCGGGCCTGGATTCACTGTGGTGACGTGAATGCCGATGTCTGACAGCTCCATTCTGAGGCTGTTTGAAAAGCCAAGGACGGCATGCTTGGATGCGGAATAAATGGCTGATTTCGGGGTGGCAATCTTTCCTGCCTGAGAGGCAATATTGATAATATGTCCGTGTCCTCTTTGTTTCATCTCTGGAATGACCTTTTTCGTGCAGGCGATTAAACCAAACACGTTTACTTCAAACATCGACACCATTTCCTCAATGGACGCATCTTCAACGAGATCAAACGCACCAAAACCGGCATTGTTCACCAAAATATCAACAGCCCCCACTTCTTCATATGCGCGATCAATGTCCTCAAGGTGACTGACATCTAGCTCCACGATGTGACACACCCCGCCAGCACTCATAATCTTTTCTTTTACACCCGCCAGCTTTTCAATTCGTCTTGCTGAAATCATGATCTCTGCGCCTTCTGCTGCTGCCAAGTACGCCATTTTTTCACCAATGCCGCCAGATGCACCTGTAATCCATATTCTCTTTCCTGTTAATCGCCCCATGCGTTTCACTCCTTAGTTTGCCCTGTAATAGAGAATTCCATCTTTTTGCACTTCTTCAATTTGTCCAGCTTCTAAGAGGACATCCAGCTGCCCTACTGTCTCTGACATCGTTAAAAATAAGGCCTCTTCGTACAGCACTGGAAATAGCTTGCGGCAAAGATGAAAGGCAGTCATTTCTTTTCGTTTGAGTAGCTGATACATCGTATTTGCCCGTTTTTCTTGTTTCTTAAATCTTTCTTTGATTAATTCATGATGAGACGTGATGAGCAGCCCGTGTCCTGGATAAATCGTCTTGATCGGCAGATGAAGTAATCGATTGAGTGATGCTTTATATTGAAGCAGCGATTTTTGGCGTTCCTCCCCTTCATACGGCGCTTCCATTAACGGGTTTGAGGAAATAGTCGTTAAAAGAAGGTCTCCACCAATGAAGTGGCCCGTTGTTTCATCTAGAAAGGAAAGATGAGATTGTGCATGTCCCGGTGTTTCCATCACAAAGAAGTGTTCATGCCCTTTCAATCGATCGCCTTCTTTGATGACGTCATCTACATGTGCAGTACAAGAATATGTATAAGATTGCTTCACGATTCTTTCACACTCACCTCGGCGAAGCGGCACACCTAACTGCTGAAAAAGGTGTTTCGTAAAAGCAATTTGATGCTCTTTAAACACAGGGTCCTGGCTAATATACGGCTCATTTAACTCATGTCCGATCACACGGACATGAGGTTTCATCAGATTTAAAAGACCGACATGATCTGCATGATGATGGGTCAACACCACTTGATCAATATCGTCAATTGATAAACGATGCTCCTGTAATTGCGTGACAAAGGCATGCTCCGCCTCTTCTGTCATCGGCCCGCAGTCCACTAAAGTCACAGCTTCTCCTTTTAAAATATATGCATGTACATCCCCAACAGCAAAAGGGGTCGGGATAGATAATTGAATGATGTCTTCTTTCACTTTTTTATGTCATCTCCTGCTTTTTGACTCATGATTCATTGTCACTTCGTCTTCTTTATTCATTGTATCCTGCAAAGGGCAGACTGTCATGCGGTTTAGGCGGTCAATTTTTTTATCTGTCCCTATTGACACAAACTTGTCCATCGTTGCATAATGAACAACAAATATAAAATGCGTGATGACAAGGATTAGTAAGCAAAATAATGATGCAAGAGAGTGAGGTCCGCCGGCTGTAAGACCTCACCATCCTCTTATTTGCTGAACCTGCCCTTTGAGCTGTTAGGCAAACCTAAACGTTTCCCGCGTTAAGGGACTAGAGCTGAGTATGCATATTTGCATGCTAATTGAGGGTGGTACCGCGAAAAACCTTTCGTCCTTTTCAGGCGAGAGGTTTTTTTATTTTCTACAAGGAGGAGCGGCTTATGAGTAAAATTGGATTTATTGGTGCAGGCTCAATGGCAGAGTCGATGATGAAAGGTTTATTAAAAAGCGGCATCATGTCAAACGAAGATATTATTGTCACAAACAAAACGAATGAAAAACGTCTAGAAGAATTAAAGGTGCGTTATGGGGTCAAAACGGATTTCTCTCGTTCTTTTATTTATGAAGAAGCGGATATTCTCGTATTTGCTTTAAAACCGAAAGATGCTGAAAGCGGGATATCTGAAGTTCGGCCTCATTTACAAGGGCAGCTGATCATTTCGATTTTAGCAGGCATCTCTATTGAAACGATTCAACACTATGCTGGCGAGAAGACTGCGGTGGTTCGCGCGATGCCAAATACATCAGCCGCCATTCAGCAATCAGCAACAGGCATTGCCGTCAGTCAAGAAGTGACAGAGGATCAAAAGAATAAAGCAATCGAGCTGTTTGAAACGATCGGTCATGTGACGGTATTAGATGAATCACAGCTTAATGCTGTTACAGCTATTGCAGGAAGCGGTCCTGCCTTCATTTATCATTTGATTGAAGGAATGGAGCGAGGCGCTTCAGAACTTGGGATGGACCAAGCAACAGCGAAGCTGCTCATCTGCCAAATGATTGCAGGCGCCGCAAACATGCTTGAAAGCAGCGGTAAAGAACCTGCTGAACTGCGCAAAGAAATCACAAGTGAAGGCGGAACGACAGAAGCCGGCCTGAACACACTTGCTGCCTATCAATTTGAAGAAGCCGTTGTCGATTGTGTCAAAACCGCAACAAAACGCGCAGCAGAATTAAACGAAATGTTTTCAGCAAGCACGTATAAATGATAGAGAAAAGTACCTGTTTTGATGACAGGTGCTTTTTATTTTTATCTAATGAGTGATTTTTCACAAATAATTAACAAATATTAACAAGGAATATATTACCTAATATAGAATTACTTATATGTACCACAAAAATGAGGAAGAGGAGTGTTTTAAATGAAATTAGTTAAGGTTCTTACTGGATCCGCATTGTCACTCGCTTTACTTTTTTCCGCAGCACCTGCATTTGCTACAAGTGCACATTCTAACGCAGAGGATGTCCACGTTACAAGTGATTTTAAAGCTCAACTTTACACATGGGATATTACCAACAATACTGGTATTTTTGCCAATTCATTCGAACAAGATGGGATTAAATGGTATCTAAAAGGCATCACTAAAAATTCTGATGGAACTTGGACAGCTCATTATGAGGGTAGACGAGTATAATCCTAATTGGGAGCCTATGGCTCCCTTTATCTATTTTAAAGTAATGAAACATTCTCTCCACTTCTTCTTTCCTCATTAACCTTCATTTACTCTACATCCTCGACTCAAAAGCACATAAGCTTTCAAAGGCTCTAGAGATCTCATACATAAACAAGACTTACTTTTTCTCTAACAAAGCATGAATCGCTGATTCTAGTAATTCTGGCAAAATGCCGAATGAGAACGGGATGTGCAGCCGCTCTGTCCATTTGTGCGGGTCCTTTCCTAATGGGCCCACGTTAATAACTGGAACGTAAAGTGCTCCCTTTTCTCCTTCCGGTAAAGAATAGCCTTTCTGGTAAAGCGGCATATTGGTCGTGTAATGACCTACTTCCTGTTTTTCGAGCTGTAAGTAACTTAAATCAGATAATCCCGGGAAATATTTCACTTCTTCTATTTCAAGTCCATAACTCTTCTTTGCCTCTATTTGAATCCTCTTTAAGGTTGCTTGGATATGCGGATCTTCCGTTGAGGAAACCGCTGGATAAAATGGTGGACTATAAAATAGAACAATGAGCGGCCCATCTTCCTTACAAAGCGTCGTCAGCTCAGAGACGATTTTGGTTGAAAAATCACGATCTCCAAGCTCACCTCGATTGGCGAACGCATAGTTTACAATGCGTTCAACCTCCTGTTTACCTGAGCGTTCAGCAGCTTTTTGATACAGCTCATGATACGTGAGAACGGTAATCCTCGTATCAATCGGTGTAAAAGGTTTAAAGCGCTGAAATTCTGCTGTTTTTTGTTTAAGATCAGCTTCGATTTGGTCTGCTGCTTGTTTCGCCGTGTCATAAAGAAGTCCGTGCAGTTCTTCACTTGAACGATTCATCATCAGCACATTAAATAAAGAAACAGCTGTGTGAGGTGTTTGAACGGAATAGGCTTCTTTTAGATCTTTTTGCATTAAGTTGGTTGGGGGCGGCGTGACTTCACCATCTACTTCCTCACAATAATCACTATTCAGCTCTAACAGCCGATTTAATGCAGATATCATAAAATTCGCATTTAAGCCTGAGAACGGCTCTCCTACATGTGTTTCAATTCCTTTGCAGAAAAATCCGGCCAGCACCTTCCCTATACTGCCTGTATACATATAATAATGTTCATCACCTGGATACTTTTCAAACATAGGCTCACTGTTTAAGCACGCGGTATAGTCAAGGTCATGCTTTTCCTTAAGCTCCTTTAGTTTTGGAACAGCTTCAAGCATTCCTTGAGAATTCACTTCTTCATCCGGGACTGTGACGAGTAGGACATTTCCATCAAATGTCTCTGCCATCGCTCTTTCCAGCATGGACAGCTGTACCGTAAGACCTGCCTTCATATCCATGGCACCTCTTCCAAATAACCAGTCACCTGAAGCTAGATCTTCTCTTGCTCTTTTTGGGAGAAGCGCACTTTTTTGAGAAAATGATGCCATTAACTCTTCAGGCTTGCATGCCATGTTTTGAAATTCACCGTAATCTTCTGTATCGACGACATCGAAATGACTAAGCAGCAAAACGGTACGAGAAAGCGAACTGCGCTTTACAAGCGCCGTTAAATAATACCGGCCATCTTTCATCGGATGCAAAGCCAAATGATCAGGATTCTGCTTGTAATAAGGCCGCTCCCTCAGTAAATAATATAAATATTCAGCTAACGCCACTTCTCCAGTTGTACCCGATATGCTTTCATACTGCATAAGAGCTGTGAGCAGTTCCTTTCGTTCACTCTCTGTTTGCCATTTCATTCGTTCTCCCCCTTTGCTTTCTCTATTTCTCCATTATACAAAAACGTGTATAAAAGCTATATTCTTTGAGCACCTTTTATGACGAAAGTTTGAATGGCTGTTATAATCGGCTATACAATTCTATGAGGAGGCGAAGGTATTTGGAAACAAAACTCTTTTCACCTTGGACATTAAAAGGTGTTGCGCTGAAAAACCGCATCGTAATGTCCCCGATGTGTATGTATTCATCCTATGATCGTGATGGGAAATTACAGCCTTTCCACTTTACACATTATATTTCCCGTGCCCAAGGTCAAGCTGGCCTGATCATGGTGGAGGCAAGTGCCGTTTCCCCCGAGGGAAGAATTAGTGATCAAGACCTCGGCATTTGGAGTGATGAGCACATTGAAGGCTTCGCTTCATTAAACGAAAAAATCAAAGCATACGGAACCAAGACAGCCATCCAGCTGGCTCATGCAGGACGTAAAGCTGAACTAGATGGTGACATCCTGGCACCATCTAGCCTTCCATTTGATGAACAGTCTAAAATCCCTACCCAGATGTCCGTCGATCAAATCAAAGATACCGTTCAGGCGTTTCAGGATGCCGCTGTCCGGGCAAAAAAAGCCGGCTTTGACATCATTGAAATTCATGGGGCGCATGGCTATTTGATTAATGAATTTCTTTCACCGCTGGCAAATCACCGAACAGATGATTATGGCGGTTCACCAGAGAACCGTTATCGTTTCTTAAGAGAAGTCGTCGATGCAGTCAATGAAGTATGGAACGGACCATTATTTGTCCGTGTGTCTGCCTCTGACTACACGACAAAAGGACTTGATATTGCCGATTACATTGGCATTGCTACATGGCTGAAGGAACAAGGTGTCGACTTAATCGATGTCAGCTCAGGCGCTGTCGTACAGGCAAAAATCAGCACATTCCCTGGCTACCAAGTCACCTTCGCAGAAAAAATCAAAGCAGGTGCCGGTATCCAAACAGGTGCTGTCGGTCTGATCACATCTGGTGTACAGGCAGAGGAGATTTTACGAAATCAGCGTGCAGACTTAATTTTTATAGGCAGAGAATTTTTACGGGATCCATACTTTCCAAAAACAGCTGCCCAAGAGCTTCGTACATCCATCGAAGGCCCGCGTCAATATGACCGCGCTTGGTAAAAATGCATAGGAAAAAGGTGTCTATTTTTTGAAATAGGCATCTTTTTTGTTTTTAAGAGAAACATATCTGCCTTTTGTGCCGTCTTTTAGCTAAAGAACCACTTAGAGGAGATGGAAGAATGAACTCGGCAATGATTGAAAGAATGTATCATATAGATGGACATCATTTTTATACAAAACATCGTCAGGGCAAAAGGCAAGCCACCATTATCTTTGAAGCAGGCTACGGCATTTCGGGTGATACGTGGTCGAATATGGCCCGTGATATTGATCCTGAGCTTGGGGTTTTCTTATATGATCGATTAGGAAATGGAAAAAGCAGTGACAGTAGTGAAGGAAGAACATTGCATGATCTTGCAGATGATTTAGATGCACTGCTAGAAGAAGCCAATATTCAGCCGCCCTTTCTCATTGTGGCTCACTCATTTGGCTCTCTTGTCAGCCGGTTATGGGCAAGCCGCAGAGGAGATGAGGTCATTGGCATGGTGCTGTTAGACCCGGCAAGTGAGGAGCAAGAACAGGTCATCCTGCCGCTTTTATCAAAGGAAGAACGCTCTTCATATATGGCGCAATTTACAGCAGAATGTACGCATGAGGACTTTCAGCAAATGCTCAGCACAATAAAAGAGGAACAAACCCATTATGGGATGATGCCGCTTCTTGTCATTTCATCAGGTAAGAGCCGATTGTTTCATCCAGCGCACGAGGCTTGGCTCAGACTTCATAAACGGATGCTGTCGTTGTCATCCCAAAGCGGATGGATTCAAGCGCAGAACAGCTCGCACTATATTCATCATGATGAACCGCATATTGTGCAGCTTGCAATCTATGATGTATGGTGCGCAGCCAAACAACCTGTTTCCTATTATCAAACAGCCAATTAAAAACAAAAACTCCTTGACTAGTTTTGCGTCAAGGAGTTTTTTTCTTTATGCCGTTGGAGCTGACTGGCTTTTTTTAGACAGCAGCTTTTCAATGCTGACAAGCTGAACACATAATGTAAAGATGTCAATCGCTTGCTCTAGTTCTTCAAGTGATGGGAACGTTGGCGCAATGCGAATGTTACGATCAAGCGGGTCTTTTCCATAAGGATAAGTCGCGCCTGCACCTGTCATGGTCACACCAGCTTCTTTTGCCTTTTGCACAACAGCTTTTGCACAATGATCGAGCGTATTTAAACTAATAAAATATCCGCCATTTGGCTTGTGCCATTCTGCAATGTCCTTCCCGCCAAGTGTTTCATCAAGAATAGAAAGAACGAGGTCAAACTTTGGCTTAATGATCGCAGCATGTTTTCTCATATGTTCCTTCAAGCCTTCTGGATTCTTGAAGAAACGAAGGTGTCTTAATTGATTGATTTTGTCTGGTCCAATCGTTTGAATCGATAATTGTTTTTGAGTAAAGCTCACATTATCCGGGCTAGATGCCATGAGTGCAATACCTGAGCCTGGGAATGTAATTTTAGAAGTAGACGCAAACATAAACACACGATTTGGGTGCCCTGCTTCCTCTACTGCTTGAAAAATATCTTTTAATGTATCAGGCGTATCAGTTAGGTGATGAACTGCGTATGCATCATCCCAAAAAATGCGGAAGTCGTCTGCTTTTGTTTTCATCGAAGCAAGGCGGTCAACCACCTCATCTGAATACGTAATGCCATCTGGGTTGCTATATTTTGGTACACACCAAATGCCTTTAATCGCTTCATCCTCTGCGACCAATTTTTCGACCTGATCCATATCAGGTCCATCAGCTTTCATATCTACCGTGATCATCTCTATGTTAAATAGCTCACAAATGGAAAAGTGACGATCATATCCTGGGCTTGGTGCAAGGAATTTCACCTTTGGCAGCTTTCCCCAAGGTGTTTTGCTGTCATATACGCCGTGGGTCATGGCACGGGCAATGGTATCATGCATCATATTAAGGCTGGAATTACCGCCGATGATGATTTGTTCTGGTTTCAGATTGAGCACATCTGCAAAAAATGTCTTCGTTTCAGGAAGACCTGTCAAACCGCCATAGTTACGCACATCTGTGCCATCTTCAGCCGTCATCGCATCCTTTGATGTCACAACATCGAGCATGCCCATAGACAAATCGAGCTGTTTTGGTGAAGGTTTTCCTCTAGACATGTCTAAGTGTAAGTTTTTACTTTTATACGTTTCGTACTCATTTTGTAGTGCTGCATATAGGTCATTTAATTCTGCTTCACTTAACGCTGTAAAACCGCTCATCTTTGATTGTGCCTCCCGTATTCTTCATAGTTTCATTCGTCATTTGTTTTTTCTTCACCATTTTACCACTACCTGAAAAAGAGAGTCATTATAAATATCAAAAAAATCACACAACTTTTTTTGACGATTCATCCAATTTTTACAGGGTGCGGTCAATGGAATAAGAAGAGAAATCCTGCGCAGCTTCTGTCAGCGGGAATATATCGCGGGCCTCTTTCAATAGTTGTTTTAGTGCCTCTTCTCCTTGGTAACGTGCACTAATATGGGTCAAAATTAATCTTTTTGCGCTTGCTTCCTGCGCTGTTTTCGCTGCTTGTTCTGTTGTGCTGTGATAATAATTGTAGGCTAGATCAGCATCTTCTTTACCGAATGTTGCTTCATGGACTAACACATCCGCATCCTTGGCAAGCCTTGTTATATTCTCGCATAAACGGGTATCTCCTGAAAATGCAACGATTCTCCCTTTTTTAGGGGGTTCCAAATAATCGGTTCCATCAATGATTCTTCCATCTTCGAGTGTCACGGTTTCCCCATTTTTTAACTTCTGATACAAAGGTCCAGGTTTTACACCGATTTCTTTTAGGTCTTCGGCTTTTAATGCACCTGGTACATCTTTTTCCACTACCCGATAGCCGTAAGCTGGAATACCGTGAGATACTCGTCTTGCTTCTACTTGAAAGGTATCATCTTCAAATACGATCCCTTCATCTATCTCTATAATATGCAGCGGATATGTCAAATGCGTTTGTGTAGCTGAAAGTGTTGCGCTCACAAACGCTTTGATGCCCTTAGGTCCATAGATCGTTAGTTCATCCTCTCCGCCTTGGAAGGATCTGCTGCCGAGCAGTCCTGGGAGACCGTATACATGATCACCATGCATATGAGTGATAAATATTTTCTCAATTTTTCTCGGTTTAATCGTTGTATGTAATATTTGATGCTGCGTCGCTTCTCCGCAATCAAAAAGCCACACTGCTTTTCTTTCTTCTAAAAGCTTTAGCGCAGTGCAAGTGACGTTTCTAGTTTTCGCAGGAATGCCTGCACCAGTTCCTAAAAAGAGCAGTTCCATTACTTTTCCTCCTAAAGCCGGTATACAATATCTTTATTCATATAGAATACATGAAGACAAGGTAAATGTGAATTCAGCGGAATTTTCGAAAAAAGTCAAACGAGAGCAGAAAAAGTCGAATCAAATGTTTGCTTTACGAACAATGAACCTTTAAAATAAAGAAAATGTACATACATTCTCGGTTTTTACAACAATGCTACGAATAAAGTGAGGTACTTTTCGTGAATACAGAAACTAACAATCCAAAAGCAGTCATTGTCATTTTTGGCGCAACAGGAGATCTTGCCAAACGCAAGCTCTACCCTTCTATACATAGACTTTATCATAGCGGAAAACTTGGCGATCAATTCGCCGTGGTCGGTGTTGGACGCCGTCCGTGGTCTCATGAGGATCTAAGAGCTGTGGTGAAAGAATCTGTTTCTTCTGATGATGCAGAAGCGAAAATAGAGGAATTCAGTTCACATTTTTATTATCACGACTTTGACGTATCAAGCCCTGCTTCCTATCAATCGCTTAACACACTTCTAGCAGGCCTTGAAGATACGTACAGTATCCCAAACAACCGGATGTTCTATTTAGCGATGGCACCGGAATTCTTCGGAACGATTGCAAAGTTCCTAAAAAGTGAAGGTGTATCAAAAACAACTGGATGGTCAAGACTTGTCATCGAAAAACCATTTGGCCATGACTTGCCAAGTGCGAAAAAGTTAAATGAAGAAATTCGAGATGCATTCTCTGAAGATCAAATTTATCGTATTGACCACTATCTCGGTAAACAAATGGTTCAAAACATTGAGGTCATCCGTTTTGCAAATGCCATCTTTGAACCACTTTGGACAAACCGATATATCTCAAACATTCAAATTACATCTAGTGAATCATTAGGGGTTGAAGACCGGGCCCGCTATTACGAAAGTTCAGGTGCACTAAGAGACATGGTCCAAAACCATATGCTTCAAATGGTTGCACTTTTAGCAATGGAGCCGCCAATTAAGCTGAATACCGAGGAAATCCGTAGTGAAAAACGGAAAGCATTACGCGCTCTTCGTCCTTTCTCTAAAGATGAGGTCGATCAATTCTTTGTCCGCGGACAGTATGATGCTGGTACGGTTGATGGCGGCATGGTTCCTTCGTATCTTGAAGAGCAAAATGTTGACCCGAACTCAAACACGGAAACATTCGTTGCAGGGAAACTGCTCATTGATAACTTTAGATGGGCCGGCGTGCCATTTTACATTCGTACTGGAAAACGTTTAGAAAAGAAATCTACTCAAATTGTTGTTCAATTTAAAGACATTCCAATGAACCTGTACTATGGTAACGGAAATTCCATGCATCCAAACTTACTCGTCATTCACATTCAGCCAGATGAAGGCATTACCCTTCACCTGAACGCTCGCAAGCTTGATGGCGGTACATTTGCAAAGCCGATTAAGCTCGACTACCAAACAAACTATAACGACATCATGAACACACCAGAAGCCTATGAAAAGCTGATTCATGACTGCTTGCTAGGCGATGCTACGAACTTTGCTCACTGGGATGAAGTGGCGCTTTCTTGGAACTTTGTGGATCCGATTTCTGAGAAATGGGCAGAAAACAAAACATTAAAACCAAATTATCCTGCTGGTTCTATGGGACCGAAAGAAGCCGATCAGCTTCTAGAAAAAGATGGGTATCATTGGTGGAATATATAAAATGATATAAAAAAGAGCAGTCTCCCTTGGGGGTTCTGCTCTTTTTTTAACGTCCTGTTTTCGTAAGTTCAACTGTTGAAAAGTCGAACTTATCATAGCGGTGATGACTAAAGGAGTACTCAAACGGCCGGCCTGTGTTTAAATAAGCAACCTGTTCGACCTCTAGCACAGGATCCGTTGGGTCACAGCCTAAATATTGCTGGTCAAGCTCATCTGATTTAGCCGCTCTAATTTTCTTATGCGCTCCTGCCACTTTTAAATTCAAATCATTTGATATGTAGCCATAGATTGATCCCAATAGAACCTCTTCATCTATTCCCTTAATAAGATTGACGGGCATAAACGTTTTTTCTAATACGTATGGCTCCTCGTCCACAAGACGGAGACGGATGATGTCATAAATGGGTGTGGTGGAGTCTATGGATAGGTGGGCTGCCACCTCTTTGCTTGGAAAATGGACATCAAAGTGAATGATTTGAGTCGTGACGTTTTTATCCGCCATGACTTTTGTGAACCCTTTATTTTCATGTCCTGATACATTAATAGCCCCTTGATTGAGCGCTGCCTTCACAATAAATGTACCGTGACCTCTTTTTCTAAAGAGCAGACCTTCTGCTACGAGAAGATCGAGCGCACGCTTCATCGTCATTCGGCTGCATTGAAATTCAGCGGCAAGCGAGTTTTCATCTGGAATGGGTTGATCTTCTGGATAATATGCTGTTCCTATTCGTTTTCTGATTTCTTCTGAAATGAGTTCGTACTTTTTCATCTCACACCACCAACTGACTTGTTTTTTCATAGCTTCCTCTCATTCTACACTAAGCCTAGTGAGCTTAAAAGGTACCAGCCATTTTTGTTTCATCCACTTACCGTCACATAAGAAAAATACTTGCCCTTTTCAAGGAAAGAGCAAGTATCTTGATTAAAAACCGTTATTTTCTGATACCGATTGAAACCAGTATCCGCTTTTCTTAATTGTACGTTTTCCGTCTTCTTGAAGATCAACTGAGACAAATCCATAGCGATTCTTATAGGCATTCGACCATGACCAGTTATCCATAAACGTCCACAGATGATAGCCTTTTACATGACTTCCTTCTTGAATGGCTTGATGCACCCATTTAAGATGCTCAGAGATAAAGTCAATGCGGTAATCGTCATGAATCATTCCTTCTTCATCCTTAAACCGCTCTTCTCCTTCGACACCCATTCCATTTTCAGAAATAAAGCATTCAATATTATCATAGTCTGTTTGGACTTTTTTCAATATATCATAAATGCCTTTTTCATAGATTTCCCACCCGCGATACACATTCATTTTTCTTCCCGGCATGTCAAACGCATCAAAATAATGATTTGGCATAAATGGTGCATTTGGATGCGGCATATGCTCTTTCGCCTTCACTCTTCTTGGCTGATAATAGTTGATTCCAAGGAGGTCGACGGTATTCTCTCGAATGAGCTCAAGGTCTCCTTCTTCCATACTCGGCATAAAGCCTTCTTTCTTTAAGACCTCTACTAGTTTCTCTGGGAAATGTCCCTTCACCGCAGGATCTAGGAATGACCGGTTAAAGAAGGCATCCGCCATCTCAGCTGCTTCTACATCGCGTGGATTCTGGCTTCTCGGATAAGATGGGGTAAGATTGAGGATGATGCCAATCTTACCGCCTTGCTTCAGCTTTTTATAAGCCGCAATCGCCTTCGCATTTGATAAAAGTTCATGATAACCGACCTGTACAGCCTTTTGGAAATCAACTTCGTTTGGATAATGAAAGCTATACATATATCCGCCCTCTACAGGAACGATCGGTTCATTATGGGTAAACCATTTTTTCACCCGGTCGCCAAATAATTGAAAGCACAATTCTGCATAGCTCACATAATCATCTACTACCTGTCTGTTGACCCAGCCGCCTTTTTCCTGAAGTGCCATCGGCATATCGAAATGGTACAGGTTCACAAACGGTTCAATATCATGTGCAATCAATTCGTTGATCACATCATTGTAAAAAGATACTGCTTCTTCATTGACCGCACCTGTCCCTTCAGGCAAGAGACGTGACCATGAAATGGACAATCTGAATGAATTGTGCCCAATTTCTTTCATCAGACGAATATCCTCTTTATATTTTCGGTAAAATTGAGATGTCACGTTCGGTCCTACGCCATCAAAAAAACGAGTCGGCTCTTGCTCAAACCAATGATCCCAAATATTCGGTCCTTTTCCATCACCAGGGACGCTGCCTTCTGTTTGCGTGGCGGAGGCAGAAGATCCCCACCAGAAACCTTCTGGGAATGTATATGATTGCTTGTTATTTTCCATCGACATGTATTGAGTCTCCTTCACCTTTGATGTTGGTTGTCTTCGTTTTTTCCGTTGTGGTTATTTTTTCATTTTTCACATTCATACGGTCAATAAACTTCAGGAACGGGAACCAAATGACAAACACGATCATCAGATTAAACAGCTGAAGCAGACCACCCGCCAGTGAATTGGTTGCCATTATTCCGCTTATAAAGATCGGCACGGTCCAGGGAATATTCACGCCAGTCGGCGGTGGTACAATGCCTGATGCCATCGCAAAATAAGAAATACATGTAATAACCATTGGCGCCAAAATCCATGGAATGAGAATAAGCGGGTTCATGACAATCGGTAAACCGAAGATAATCGGTTCATTGACGTTAAATAATCCTGGTCCTAGGCCGAGCTTTGCTACCTGTTTTAATTGCTTACTTTTCAGGAAAATTAAAATCGTAAACACAACAGCTAGCGTCATACCGGTTCCGCCCATGCCAACCGTATAAATTTCGATAAACTGCTTGCTGATGATATTTGGAACCTCACCAGTTTTTGTATAGCTCTCTAGGTTTTGAATGGACAACGTATTCCAAATGGGGTCCATGACAGAGTTGATAATAATTTGGCCGTGAAGCCCAAAGAACCAAAGAATTTGTATAAAGAAAACAGCGATCAAGGTCGGAATGATACCGCTTCCAAGTCCGACAAGCGGTGCCTGAATCGCATGATAAATCAGGTCATGCATGTTTGTTTTGAAGCCTTGTGTAATGATGATATTGATCAGTAAAAAGGTTGTGAGTGTCAAAGTAGCCGGGATCAGTGCAGCAAAAGACTTAGCAACAGCTGGCGGAACCCCCTGCGGCATATTGATGACAAATTTCTTTTGGACAAAATAACGATAAATTTCAGCAGACAAAAAGCCTGTGATCATGCCAAGGAACATCCCCTTTGCTCCTAAACGATCGACTGGAATCACGCCTGCAATAGATGCACCGCCTTCTTGTTCTAGTAAAAATGGTGTCAGAAGTAGGAAAGAGGCTAATGCAATCACTCCGCCAAATACTGCTTCCACATCATAGCTTTTCGATAAATAGTAGCCAATCCCAAATACAACAAACACACTCATAATGCTGATGGTCGCACTTGGCGCGATATTCAGTGCAGACTGGACGCCTTCCAGTGCGGTTTGACTCATGATTTTATCTAAAAATGGCAAATTCATTAGCACAACCATAATGGAACCAAAAATAGTAAGCGGGAACGCAAGCATAAAGGCATCCCGTAATACACCTAAATAGCGGTTGTTGTTCAGTCTCCCAGCAATTGGAACCAAAATAGCACTTATTTTATCAAACATTGGTTTCCCCCCTTGTTTACACCCTTTATTGTTTAAGTGATTGGAAAATCGGCAGGAGCTCTCCCACAAGCTCCTTGATCGTCATAGTCGACATTAAGTGGTCTTCGGCATGCATGAGCAATAAGGAGAAAGGCGTTTTCTCCCCGCCTGCCTCTTGCTGCACGAGTTGAAAATGGATGCCATGTGCATGACGTAAATCTTCTTCTGCTTCTTTCATAAGACCAAATGCCTCATCTTCTTGACCTTCTCGAAATTGTTTAAGAGATTGAAGCAATTTGCTGCGTGCATTACCGCTGTGTAAGATCAATTGAAAACTGACTTGTTCCTCCGTGAGCCCTTCAAGTGTTTTCTTTTCCATTCTTTACGATTCCTCCATCAATGTAACGGCTTGTTCATACGCTTTTTGTCCATCGGCAAGCCCGTACGCCTGCATATCGATGACCTCTACTGCAATTCCGTATTTTGTTGCTTCTTTTTGAAGATCCCCTTTTAAAAAGCTCATTTGCGGTCCAATTAACACAACATCCGCATTCGCCATTTCTTTTTTCGCTTGATCTTGCCCAACTGCCCAAATTTCTGCCTCGTCCCCTATTGAGTCGGCATGAGCCTTCATCTTTGTAACTAGTAAACTTGTAGACATTCCTGAACTGCATGCTAATAAAATACGTTTCATTTCTCTCACCCCATTGTTGTAATAAAAGCGCTTCCAGTTAATATTATATATTTTTATTTTTAAATGTCTAGACATTTAGATCTATTTGTCTGTATTTTATGTAAAAAAAGAGCGTATGTGTGTGTACGCTCTTTGCCTTTCTTCTTATCCTTTTCCTGCTTGGAAGCCAGGATATTTTGTCATGCCGCCGTCCACATAGAGTGTCAAGCCTGTGACGTAGCTTGCCTCTTTTGACGCCAGCCAGACAGCACATGCTGCCACTTCTTCAGGCTTTCCAATATAACCAATGGGGATCAGCTCGATCACACCTTTTTTCAATGCGGGATCATCGAATTTTTCCGCATTGATCGGGGTATCGATGGCGCCTGGTGCAATACTGTTTACACGAATTTTTTTAGGGGCATATTCTAGTGCCAGTGTTTCTGTCAGCAGCTTGGCGCCTCCTTTACTTGCTGCATAATGCACGAAATGAGGCCAAGGGATTTGCTGGTGAACAGACGACATATTGATGATTGATCCTTCTATTCCGTGATCTGTCATATACTTCAGTGCATCGCGGCAGCCGAGAAACATACCTGTTAAATTGGTCGACATGACTTTGTTCCAATTATCTAGCGTCATTTCGGTAGAAGGCACTTCATTTTCAATGCCTGCGTTATTGATCATGACATCAAGACTGCCAAATGTATCAACGGCTTTATCAATCATCGCCTGCATATCCTCTTCCTTTGAGACATCTCCCTTGATTTTCACAGCCTGTCCGCCATTTTTTTGAATATCCGCAATGGTCTCATCTGGACTTTCTTGATCTGAGAAATAATTGATCACCACATTGGCTTTTTCTTGTCCAAACCGGCGCGCCATCGCTTGACCTATTCCTGTACCAGCTCCTGTAATCAGGACTGTTTTCCCTTCTAAATCTGGATACATTCGTTTACCCTCCTATTTTGTAAAACCTAGCAGCACGCCGCCTGCAATGATCATCAAGCAGCCTGCAATGACAAAGCTTGTTCTGGATGCTTTCTCTTTTAATAAGTAAATGCCGCCTAATGTCGAGATAACGATCCCTGTCTGCGACATCGAAAAACTTACGGCGACACCAATGAGCGGAATAGCCAAAAGAAGTCCGAGATTTCCTGTCGACCAAACAAGGCCGGCAATGATATTTCTAAACGTATATTTACTAAACGGGTGCTGCTTGAGACTAATCGCCAAGGATGAAAGCAGCATGCCGACCGATTGCGGAACGAGGGCAGACCAGCCATCAATATGAAACCATCTCAAAATAACAACATATCCGACATAGCCAACGGTTGAGATGAGCAGAATCATGATCCCTTTTTTGAAATTGCCTCCACCGTTCCCGCCGCCATTCTTTTTTTGACCGAGCGATGTCAGCACAACACCTGCAATAATCAGTAAAATGGCACAAGAACCAATGAGTATGACCGTCATCGTTTGCCATTCTTTGAAGACTATGACGCCAAATAAAGTAGTGCTCACAAGCTGCATGCCCGTTGATAAAGGAACCGCCTTCGAGACTCCGAGAAACGCAACACTTGAAAGCTGATTCATTTGTCCAATGCTCCAAAAGATGCCTGAAATGACAGAAACCGCAAAAATAAGCGGTGTCAGCTCTGGCATTTTGATAAAGAAGGCTGCAATTGAAAAGAGAAATGCGCCAAGCGTTATACCGAGGGTTTGCTGGTATGCATTCCCGCCAAGTTTGACACTGATGAGAACAATACTTCCCCAAAATATCGCTGGGAGAAGTGCATATAAAATGCCCACTTCGACCCCTACTTTCTTTTCTTTTTTACATAGCATCCCTCTTTTTCGCATTTTTAGCCGAAAAGATGCAAACACAAAAAAACCTTACCAAAGGGTAAGGTTTTTCAGTCGTTCTATATTTATTTCATCCATTCTGTATGGAAGATGCCTTCTTTATCTGTGCGCTCATACGTATGTGCACCGAAATAGTCACGCTGCGCTTGAATTAAGTTCGCTGGCAGGACGGCTGTGCGATAGCTATCGAAGTAAGCAAGTGCACTTGACAATGAAGGAACAGGAACTCCTTGCTCCACTGCAAGTGAAATGACTTTACGAAGAGATGATTGATAGCTTTGAGCAATATCCTTAAAGTAAGGATCAAGCAATAGGTTTTTCAGTTCTGGGTTACGGTCATATGCTTCTTTAATTTGTTGTAAGAAGGCTGCACGAATGATACATCCACCACGGAAGATCATTGCAATTTCACCATATTTTAAATCCCAGTTATACTCATCAGATGCTGCTTTCATTTGCGCAAAACCTTGTGCATATGAGCAAATTTTACTCATGAATAGGGCTTTTCTAACCGCTTCGATCAGCTCTTTTTTATTCTCTGCTGATTGCGCTGGCTTAGGACCTTCGATTAATTGGCTTGCTTCAACACGCTCATCTTTCATTGCTGAAATGTAGCGCGCGAAAACAGACTCAGTAATGATTGGAAGCGGAACACCTAGATCAAGAGAACTTTGGCTCGTCCATTTTCCAGTTCCTTTTTGCCCAGCTTTATCTAAGATGACATCCACAAGCGGCTGGTTTGTTTCTTCATCCACTTTTGTAAAAATATCAGCTGTAATTTCGATTAAATAGCTGTCAAGCTCGCCTTTATTCCATTCTGAGAATACTTCATGAAGCTCCTCTGCTGACAAGCCAGCCACATGCTTCAAGATAAAGTATGATTCAGAAATCAATTGCATGTCTCCGTACTCGATGCCGTTATGGACCATTTTGACATAATGTCCTGCTCCATCTGGGCCGATATACGTTGTACATGGCTCGCCATCTACTTTCGCAGAGATCGCTTCTAAAATTGGTTTCACTAGCTCATGCGCTTCTTTTTGACCGCCTGGCATGATCGATGGACCTTTTAGTGCACCTTCTTCACCGCCAGAAACACCTGTACCAATGAAGTGGATACCACTTTCCGCAAGCTCTTGATTACGTCTTTGCGTATCCTTGTAATATGTATTTCCACCATCAATTAAGATGTCACCTTTTTCTAGGTGAGGAAGTAATGATTGAATGGTTGCATCCGTTGCTGCACCAGCTTTTACCATTAAAAGAATTTTACGCGGTGTTTCAAGCGACTGAACAAATTCTTCGATGCTGTATGTGCCTACAACGTTTTTCCCTTTTGATTCTTGAAGAAATTCTTCCGTTTTGCTGCTAGATCTGTTATAAACGGACACGGAGAACCCGCGGCTTTCAATATTAAGGGCAAGGTTTTTCCCCATAACGGCTAGTCCAACCACACCGATTTGTTGTTTTGACATAATTCTGACGTCCCTTCTAACACACTATATTGATTACTGCTGAAATGATGTACCCTTTGAAATTACCACAACACCACCTCTTTTATCAAGTTTTCAGGCTAGTCATTTCCTTTTTCGTCCTGAAAAAAGTCTTTATTAAAACTTGTTCCACTTGTTTTGCTCTCTTTTTCCTTGATGGTCATCCCTCTTTGAACGAGTGATTTTCCATACTTTTCTTTCAGTCCTTCTAAAACGGTTTGAAGAGGCTCTTCTTTTGCATCTTCTGTATAGGAAAATAAATCAAGCTGTTTAACGGCTGCTTTTCGTTCTACAAGGTCTGTCCCCGTCACACCTAAGAGTCTCACAGGCTGATCATTCCAATGTTTAAGGAATAACTGCCTTGCTGCCTCAAATAAGTCTTCCTTCCGATCGGTCGGATTCGTGAGGGTGACACTTCGCGTGATATTTTTCCAGCTTGCGTACCGAATCATGATGAGCAGCCGATTGGCCATCACTTCTTTTCTCCTTAACCTTGCACTCACAGATTGTGACAGCTTTTCAATTAACGCGACAAGTTCATCTGGATCGTCAGAATCATGAGGAAGGGTTGATGAATTACCGACAGATTTAAATTCGTATATCCTTTCTGGGTCCACGATGCCGTCATGTTCACCATTCGCCTTTTGCTTTAATCTCGGTCCATTGATACCCAGTAATTCCTTTAGTGTATACTCATTTGCTTTCGCTAAGTCTTCAATGGTATGAATGCCAATCGTTTTCAATTTATCAGCCGTTTTTTGTCCAACTCCGTGCATGTCACCCGCTGGCAGCGGCCATAGCATTTGGGGTACATCTCGTTTACGCAAAATGGTGATGCCCATTGGTTTTTTCCAATTAGACGCCATTTTCGCTAAAAATTTATTCGGTGCAATGCCAATACTTGAAGGAAGCATGAGCTCCTCTACAAGCCTCGTTTGAATATCATGAGCCGTTTTCACCGCATGCTCGGCATATGGCGTATGCGTTAAATCAATATAGCCCTCGTCAATGGATACGGGTTCGACTAAATCGCTGTATTCTCTTAGTATCGTAAACATCTCTTGTGAGGAGCTTCGGTACCGGTCAAAGTTTGGTGTACGGACAATCAGCCCCGGACAAAGCCGCTTCGCTTCCCATAACGGCATCGGGGGCTTTACACCTAGCGCTCTTGCCTCGTAGCTGCACGTGACCACAATCCCTTTACGCTCTTTCGCATTTCCGCTAATGGCTAAAGGTTTCCCTCTCAAAGAAGGATCATACGCCATCTCGACTGATGCATAAAAACTATTCATATCAATATGAAAAATGATTCGACCCTTCCTTTGAGAATCAGCCATTTGCCTGCCTCCTAAATCTATCGACTTGATGTTTGTTCCAATAGACATTTCATATGGTGTATAGTACACTGTGAGTAATGAAATGGATGTGATAATCATGATTATTGATACATTCAATGAAGTCTTTTTCCTTGTTGAATTCTTTACGATTATTCTTCCAGCGCTGACGGCCATCGGCATTGCTTTTTTATTAAAAGACTGCCGTATGAACGAACACCTCGGTGGACATCGTTTGGAAGAGTTGGACGCATCTTTATTGAATCGAACAGACTTTCTGTTTATCATATATGATCGCATTACAACTTGGATTAGTAAAGTCATTCGAATGAAACGATCATCAAACGATGATGAAGACCATTCGCTTCCTCTCTCTAATTAATTTTTTAAAAATGAGGAGGAAACGAATTGAAACGTTTATTAACGATTTGTACGACTTTATGTTTAATGATGATTGCCTCACCTGCTTTTGCAGCGAGTGGGCAAACGAATACGAGCTCTGATGGGTTTTTCCATCATTATTTTGTCCAGCCTTTTTCTGAGCTGATCATTTGGCTTGCGAACTTCTTCCATGATGATTATGGTTTATCGATTATGTTCGTGACCTTGATCGTCCGTCTGCTAATTTTCCCTCTTTTTGCGAACCAATTTAAGAAGCAAAGAGTCATTCAGGAGAAAATGGCACTAGTGAAGCCTCAAATTGACGAAATTCAAAACAAATTGAAGAAAACGAAAGAACCTGAAAAACAAAAAGAACTACAAATGGAAATGATGAAAGTATACAAAGAGAACAATGTGAACCCGCTGGCAATGGGCTGTCTGCCTATGCTGATTCAAATTCCAATTGTTCTTGGCTTTTACTCAGCGATCCGCTCAACACCTGAGATCGCAACACATTCGTTCCTATGGTTTAACTTAGGACAAACCGATCTATTGGTCGCAATCTTTGCAGGCGCTATGTATTTCTTGCAATTTTATGTTACGCAAAGGTTTGCGAAGCAATCAGGCACCCAGACAGAGGCTGCGCTGAAGCAAGCCAAAGTGATGGGCATGATTTTCCCAATCATGATGCTGTTTATTTCAATCAATGCACCCGCTGCCCTTCCTTTATACTGGATGACAAGCGGATTATTACTCACAATCCAAACGATTATTTTAAATGTCATGTACCAAAAATCAAAATCAAAAAAAGCTGAGGCAAACGACCAAGCTAGCCCAGCTGCTGAATAAAAATAATCCCCTTATCATTTGATAAGGGGATTATCTTTATGCCAATTCTTCTTTTAACCGTTCTGGAAGTTGATCGAGGTCCTCAATTCTCCCAAGGAACTTATTCGGGTCCACTTGTAAAATCATCTTGTTCTCTCTCTCCACAACGCCGAAGAAATATTCAGAGGCTTTCGTGTTCATATGAAATGGCTTGATCTCGCTTAGCTCGATATCAATAATATCTTTTGCATCCGAGACAAGACAGCCTACCATTTGTCCGTTTAATTCAAATAGCAACACCTTGGACTGTTCGTTCACATCAAGAGGCTTTCCGTGAAGCATCACGCCTGTGTCACTGACAGGAATGACCTCTCCCCTTAAAGACATGAGTCCTTTTATTTCTTTAGGAAGGTTCGATACTTCTTGTAAATAAGGGACCTTCTCAATCGAACGAATATGCTCTACACTGATGCCAAAATCCTCTTGCCCCACTTGGAAAATAATGATTTTTTGCGTGCTCACAGAGTCTCCTGCCTTTACGATGGATTTGTCGTTTCTTCGATAATGGCGAGAACCATTTCAGCTGTTTTGACTAATTCTTCAATCGGCATTTTCTCATTTTTCGTATGAATATCTTCATATCCAACAGCTAGGTTGACAGTTGGGACGCCGTTTCCTGCAATGACGTTTGCATCACTGCCTCCGCCGCTCGTCTGTAGTTCTGATGGACGGCCAATTTTTGCAGCCGCTTTTTTCGCCACTTCTACGACTTGATCGCCGTGAGAGAATTTGAAGCCTGGATACATGATGTCAATGTGTACATCGGCACTTCCGCCCATTTCTTTAGCGGTTTTTTCAAAGGCTTCTTTCATCTTCGCTACTTGGGCTTCCATTTTTGCAGGTTCTAAAGAGCGTGCTTCCGCAAGGATATCGACTTGATCGCACACAATATTCGTTTGCGTTCCGCCTTCAAAACGACCGATATTCGCCGTTGTTTCTTCATCAATTCGGCCAAGCGGCATACTGGCAATGGCTTTTGATGCAATGGTAATCGCAGACACACCTTTTTCAGGCGCGACACCTGCGTGAGCTGTTTTCCCGTAAATGGTTGCGCGTACTTTTGCCTGTGTTGGCGCTGCAACGATAATGGTTCCGACCTTGCCATCTGAATCAAGGGCATAGCCGTATGCCGCTGTCATCAACTTCGGATCTAACGCTTTTGCTCCGACAAGTCCTGATTCCTCACCTGCTGTGATGACAAATTCAATCGTTCCATGCGGTAAATTCTTCTCTTTCAGCACACGGATCGCTTCAAACATTGCCGCAAGTCCTGTCTTATCGTCAGCACCAAGAATGGTTGTTCCATCTGTTTTCACATAGCCGTCTTCAATGACTGGTTTTACGCCATTGCCCGGAACAACTGTGTCCATATGAGACGTGAAATAGATGGTATCAGCCTCTTGAGTGCCTTCCAGTGTACAGATGAGGTTGCCTGCACCGTGGCCTGTTTTCGCTTTTGAGTCGTCTTCCACCACTTTTAGTCCAAGCTGCGAGAATTTTTCTTTTAAGACTTCCACAATTTTCTCTTCGTGTTTTGTTTCCGAATCAATCTGAACTAGTTCTAAAAATTCGTCTAGTAAACGTTTTTCATTGATCATGATGATGCTCCTCCTCTTATAGCGGCATGTTGCCATGCTTTTTTAACGGTCTATCTTCTTCCTTCCTGCGAAGCAAATCAAATGAGCGAATCAATCGTTCTCTCGTTTCAGACGGCATGAAAATATCGTCTATCAGCCCTGCCTGAGCCGCTTTGAATACACTTGGCTCCGTTTCAACCTTGCGCGAAGCAGGATGAACGATTTCGTCAGCGAACGTTTTCCCCATGACATCAATTTCTGCCGCTGGCCATGCATAAACAAAGTCAGCGCCTAATCCCTTGCTATTCATTGCGACATACGCACCGCCATACGCCTTTCTTAAAATCACCGTGATTTTTGGAACGGTCGCTTCAGCGTACGCATATAAAAGCTTTGCGCCGTGACGGATAATTCCCGCATGCTCGGCTTTCTCACCTGGTAAAAAGCCGGGGACGTCTACAAGTGTTAAGAGCGGAATATGAAACGCATCGCAAAATCGAATAAACCTGGCCGCTTTATCAGCAGCATCAAGGTCAAGGCTTCCTGCCAGCACCTTTGGCTGATTGGCAACTATACCAATTGAAGCCCCTTGTAATCTGGCAAACCCTGTGACGATATTTTTTGAGAAACAAGGTTGTGTCTCAAAGAATGAGCCTGAATCGATGATCGCTGTCACCACTTGTTTGACATCATAGGTGCGTGATGGATCCTTCGGCAAGATGTTGCCTGGATCAGCTGCGTCTTGCTTACTCGTTTCAGCGTCCATGACAGTCTGTTGTTTCGTTGGTATGTACGTTAAAAGTGTTCGAACCGCTTTTAACACGTCTTTCTCATCTTTGCCAGTATAGTGCACATTCCCGCTTGTCTGATGCTGAACACTTGCACCGCCAAGACGGTCAGGACAGACCGTTTCTCCTGTTGCCTTTTCTATGACTTTCGGACCTGTTAAAAACATATGAGCTGTCTGTTCTGTCATGAACACAAAATCAGTCAAGGCAGGAGAATAGACTGCTCCTCCAGCACAAGAGCCTAAAATAACGGATATTTGCGGGATTTGACCTGAGTACAGCACATTCCGTTTAAAAATCTGTCCGTATCCTTCTAATGATACCACACCCTCTTGAATTCTCGCACCACCTGAGTCTTTTAGACCGATGACCGGCATCTGATTTTTAGCTGCGAGATCCATTAGAGAAGCAATTTTTTTGGCATGTATTTCGCCTAAAGACCCTCCATGCACTGTTGCATCTTGTGCATAAACACATACCGGCTTTCCATGAATGAGTCCAGTTCCAGTGACGACGCCATCACCGACATGCTCTGACATGCGGCCTGTTGCAAATCCTTGAATTTCCATGAAACTGCCCCCGTCAAGAAGTTCATGCAGCCGCTGACGAACCGTTAGTTTTCCTTTGTTCCGGTGCGCAGCTGCACGTTTCACGCCGCCGCCCATGAATGCTTTTTCGCGCCATTTAGCCAAGTCATTGAACGATTCATTCATTGCCATGTTCCTCTCCTTTCAGGGGCTCGCACAATTCGAATAACACACCGGACGTTTCTTTCGGTGAAATAAAAGCAATCCGCTTCCCGCTCGCGCCTATCTGTGCTGATTGTTGGAGAAGCTCCACGCCAAGATGATCAAGACAGTTAAGGTCCGCCTGTATGTCACCTGACTTTAGCGCAATATGATGGAGTCCCTCTCCTCTTTTTGTTAAAAAGGTATGTAGTTTGCTGCTACCGGACATCGGTTCAATTAATTCAATGTGCACATGATCAAGTGAAGCGAAGGACGCTTTAATCTCCTGCTCAGGAATCTCTTGTATGTCTGAAAAATGCCAGTTAAACAGCTTTTGAAGAATTCGAGATGTGTTTTTTATAGAAAAGACCGCAATGGCAATATGGTCGATTTGATTCATCCGTTCACTTCCTTTGTTGATCACTTGTCGCATTTGAAAAAACGAGCTAGAATAAAGAAAGGTGCGTTCGTCGCAAAAAATCTTCGGTTATAGGGGTGCGATATGTCTCAGAAAATGATGAAATTCATGGTATTGCTCATGATTAGCCTGCTACTAATATCTTCACTTTTAGCAGGAGCCGCAACCTTTTTATAAGGTTTCAATAAAAGCAGACAAGCAGGTGATTCGTTCAATCAACGAATGGCCTGTTTGTCTTTGGCAAGCTTTTCAAATGAATCGGTTGATGTTGTAATCCACACTTTTGTCCCAACCGGAAGCTGGTCAAATAGAAGCTCTACATCTTGATTATGCAGTCTCACACAGCCTGCCGTGATAAATTTCCCTATCGATGTTTCGTCACTCGTCCCATGAATTCCGTATGTTCTACCATCTGTTCCTTGTGCATCAAATCCAATCCATCTTCTGCCAAGAGGGTTATTCTTCGCACCGCCTTCGATATTCTTTTTTCTGTAATAGGGATCTTTCGCTTTGATCATAATGGTAAATTCCCCTTCTGGCGTTAAATCGGACGTTTTCCCTGTAGAAGCAGGATATATTTTTTGGATTTGTCCTTGATCAATATAGGCAAGTTCATTTGTTTGTTTATTAATAATGACATAAGGGTCTCCTGGAAGCGGGTTTTGTCCGAGCGGCCAGATCGGTGAAAGGGACATGGTCAATACGGTATAAAATAAAAGACGCATAGGCTCCTCCTTTTTCATTAGATTGACCAATGAAGGAGGAACTCATGCGTCTCTATTCTTTCATCCCTTTAAAATAGCTTTTCAATACTAAATATTGTTCCATTTCTCCGAGGAAATGAAACAGTGCAGCTCTTGCCTCAAACTCTTCTCTTGTTTGCGGCAGCGGTAGCTTATCGAACTCTTCTTTCATATCAATGAGGCGCCTTAAAAACTTATGCGCCGTGTTCCCTGGGTGAATATGTTCGCGTAAGTCTCTAATGTATTCTGCAATGATTTGTCCATGCTCTGTTGTAATGGAAATGGACGTGATCTTCGGAAGCACACGCTCGATGATTTCGAACTGCTTTTGCCTCATATTGAAATAATGATAATACAGGTTTTCATGTCTTAAGACATGGTTTTCAACATCACGATATGCGAGAGCTTTCGCTTCTTTAATCAATTGATGTGTCTCTGGTATTTCTTTGCCTGTCCAGTCTTGTTTCCCTGTCATTAAGTATTGCTCGATTTCTTCAAAGATTTTTGCAAAGTTGTCTTCAATCTGTTCGCTGTAGCGTTTGAGCTTTTTATCGACACTTGGCATATACAGGTTCATGATAAGTGCCACGCCAACACCAATCGTAATCAGCAGCAGCTCATTCCAGATGAGGTGAAGGGTAATCCCGCCCGACATGTATAAATGGAGGATGATGACTGAACTTGTGACAATTCCTTCTTTAATGCGGAGCAATACGGTTGTCGGAATAAAGACAAGCAGCATCAGACCAATCACAAAAGGATGATACCCAATCAGATCGAAAAATAGATAAGAAAATAAAATGGCAAGACTGCATGCGGCAAAGCGGGCGCCTGATGCAAGAAGCGACCGTTTCTTTGTCACCTGAATACACAGAATCGTAATAATCCCGGCAGCGGAATAATTTTGAAGGCCAAGCAGTTGCGCAATATAAATGGCGATCGCTGTTCCTAATGCTGTTTTCAGCGTTCGGTAGCCGATTTTAAACATGATATGAGTCACTCTTTTCTGTCTTGTTTCTATTCACTTATTGTGAAATGATGAACTTTTTTACTTTCCCCATTATAATCAAAAAAAGAAGGAGATGTTAAGTCTCCCTCTCTTTTTTCTTTATAATATTTTTTGTAAGAAGTCTTTCGCGCGCTGTGATGACGGTGATTCAAAGAATTGCACAGGGTTTGCATCCTCTACAATTTTCCCATCGTCCATAAAGATCACACGGTCAGCCACTTCTTTTGCAAAGCCCATTTCATGTGTGACGATCACAAGTGTCATACCAGATTGAGCCAGCTCTTTCATAACCTCTAGCACTTCCTTGACCATTTCTGGATCTAGTGCAGATGTTGGCTCATCAAACAGCATGATGTCTGGTGTCATTGCAAGCGCACGTGCAATTGCGACACGCTGCTTTTGACCACCTGACAAGCGGTTCGGAAAATCATCTTTTTTCTCTAAAAGTCCTACCTTTTTCAGCAGATATTCAGCTTGTTTGATGCTGTCTTCCTTCGATTGATTCTTCACATTCATTGGCGCATATGTGATATTTTCCAGCACCGTTTTATGCGGGAACAGGTGAAAATGCTGAAACACCATTCCGATGTTCTCACGCACTTTGAGTGCATTGGTTTTTGGGTTTGTGATTTCGGTATCCTGAATCGTAATGACACCAGAAGTCGGCTTTTCGAGCAAGTTGATGCAGCGAAGAAACGTCGATTTTCCTGAACCAGATGGTCCAATGACTGCGACAACTTCCCCTTCTTTAATGGTGGTGTCGATCCCTTTTAATACTTCATTTTTTCCAAAAGATTTTGTGAGTTTCTCTATGTTAATCATTTGATTTTAACTTCCTTTCCACCGATTTGCCGACAAAGGTGAGAACAAGCACGATGACATAATAGATGAGACCCGCAAAAATAAGCGGTTCAAGATAATTATACGTGACGGCACCTGCTTGATAGGCTCGTCTCATGACATCTCCCAGTCCAATGACTGTCACAATAGCAGATTCTTTTGTCAGTGTAATCGTTTCGTTCACAAGTGCAGGTGAAATATTTTTAAATGCCTGCGGAAGCAATAAGTCCTTCATCATTTTAGCATAAGGGATGCCTAAAGCAACGGCTGCTTCTTTTTGACCTTTATCAATGGCATTAATACCAGCGCGAATAATTTCAGATACGTAAGCCGCAGAGTTTAGTGAAAATGCCGCTACAGCAGCCCAGTATTGATCGATTTGAAACCCAAGAAGCTGAGGCAGACCGAAATAAATAATGAGCAATTGAAGCACAAGCGGTGTGCCTCGGAAGATGGATGTATAAAAATCTGCAAGCCAAATGAGCGGCTTAAATACACTAATTTTGCAAAGCGTTAATAAAATCCCTAAAATAAATCCAAGAAAAAGTGATACCACTACAATAGAAAGTGTGACCTTAAGCCCTTCTAAAATAAAGGGCATCTGAGGTATTACATCTTTAAAATCTAACATGACAGTCTCCTTTTTTATGCCTTCATACGAAATCAAAAAATAAAACAGGAAAAAAGTTCAACATGAGTTGAACTTTTCAGCGCTTTCTACTGAATTTTCGTGAATGACGCTGATCCTTTTCCTGACTTATTTTTCATCAGCAAACCATTTTTTAATTAATTTATCAAGTTCGCCATTGTCTTGCATTTCTTTTAATGATTTATTAAATTTAGCTGTTAAGTCGCTATTTTTCTTGAATGCAACGGCTGAACCATTATTTGTTGACCCACTAAGGTCAAAAGCCTGAAAGTCTTTCTCTTTCTTTAAATAGCCAGCTGCTACTTTATCTTCAATAATAGCTGCATCAAAACGGCCTGCTTTGATCTCTTGAATGATATCAGAGATTTTATTACGATCTTCAACTGTTAAGTTATATTTCTTCTGCAAACTGTTTGCTTCATCCTGCTGGATTGAACCTAATTGAACGCCGACTGTTTTATCTTTTAAGTCTTTCTCTGTTTTCATCCCGCTAGATTTCTTTGAGACAACTAAGTTTTTAGCATTGTAATAAACATCAGAGAAGTCTACTTGTTTTTTACGCTTTTCATCTGGTGTCATTCCTGCTAGGACAATATCAGCTTTGTTTGTTTTAAGGGCGGATACAAGGCTTGCGAAATCCATATCTTGAATTTCTAGCTTGTAGCCGTTCTTTTTCGCTAGTGCTGTTGCAAGATCAACATCAAAGCCGACAATTTTATCTCCGTCTTTTGATTCAAATGGCGGATAATCTGCTGATGTCGCCATAACGAGTGTTTTGTCATCTCCTGATGCGTTTGAATTATTAGAAGAAGTTCCGCAAGCTGCGAGTGCAGCTGCAAGACCAGCTGTCATAAGTAATAATAACCACTTTTTCATAAGATAGTGCCTCCTAGTATTTAAAATCATGTATTGTTTTGAATATTTATTCACTATAATGTATTTTAAACACTTTCTTTTTAAGATGCAATAGTATTTCGCTAAAATTATTTTGATTCAATGGTCTTATAAAACAAAAAGCAGACCGATCTAAAGACCGGACTGCTTTATATGTCATCATTCAAACGTCACATGTTAAATTTCTTTGCAATGCTCATCGAATGCAGCTTGAAGCTTTGACACGACTTCCATTGGTTCGTGCCCTTCAATTTCATGACGTTCGACCATTTTAATGATCTTTCCATCTTTTAATAATGCAAAGGATGGTGAAGATGGCGGGAAGCCTTCAAAATATTCACGGGCTCTTGCGGTTGCCTCTTTGTCTTGTCCAGCAAACACTGTCAGCAATTGATCTGGTCGCTTATCGTAATGAACAGAATAGCCTGCAGCTGGTCTTGCAATACCGCCAGCACATCCGCATACTGAATTCACCATCACAAGTGCCGTGCCTTCTTTAGACAGGGCTTCATCCACTTCTTCAGCTGATGTAAGCTCATTATAGCCAGCCTGTTTGATCTCTTCTCTCGCTTGTTTCACAATATCATTCATAAATAAATTAAAATCAATATTCATTGTCCGTCCACTCCTTTAGCATGCCAAAACCATTTTAACAACATCATATCAAGGAAAACGCCTGCGGGCAAATGTGTTGTCTTTTCATTCCCCACTTTTTCTGAACATCGTTTATACGCCGCGAAATTGGGGAAAAGTGATGATAAAGAGATGAAAGGGAGAACTGCGTGATGGCACAATTCAAAAAAGCGATGCTCATTTATAATGGAAATGCTGGACAAAAAAACATGGAAAAAGTTCTCGGACAAACAGTACCTCTTCTTTCTCTACATATTGATGAACTCATTCTTAAACCAACAAAGCAGCCAAATGATGCTTATGAATTCTGTCGCACAATTGATGAGACGATAGAATTGCTTATCATATTAGGCGGAGATGGAACCGTGCATGAATGCATGAATGGCATCGGTGGTTTAGAAAAAAGGCCAGCTGTAGCGATTTTACCAGGCGGGACATGCAATGACTTTTCTAGAACGCTTGGTATTCCGCAACAAATGCAGAAAGCCGCTCAAATGATTGTAGACGGCGTAGAAAAAAAGGGCGACTTAATCAAAGCAGGAGATCGATACTTGTTAAACTTTTGGGGCATCGGGCTGATTGCAGACACATCCAACAATATTAATGACAAGGAAAAAGCTGTACTCGGCAAAATTAGCTACTTCACAAGTGCCTTGCGCACCTTACAGCAAACAGATCCTTTTCACGTACGAATTGAAACAGAGGAGGAAAGCTGGGAAGAGGACGCTATCATCGTTCTTGTCATGAATGGACATTTCATCGGGACAAATAAAATTGATTTGCCGAGTGCAGCGATTGATGATGGTAAAGCAGAAATCTTAATTTGCAGAAATACGAGCTTC
This sequence comes from Bacillus sp. FSL K6-1145, assembly GCF_038003425.1. Lineage (NCBI taxonomy): Bacteria > Bacillati > Bacillota > Bacilli > Caryophanales > Bacillaceae > Bacillus > Bacillus sp. FSL K6-1145. The sequence goes on from NZ_JBBOPC010000001.1 coordinate 2,176,232, forward strand.
TCTGCTCTAAAAGAAATCTTTTCTATGAACCGGGAAGAGCTGGAGGATTTCACCGGCGATCTGTCTCTCATTCAAGCATCCAATATTCAGATTCACACAAAAGAGGAAATGGATGCTGATACAGATGGCGAAGTGTACATGACAGCCCCTGCTTCTTTAGAAGTGTTAAAACAACATTTGACCTTTATTGTTCCAGCAGAATAAAGAAAACGCCCGAGATCATTCTTTTTCGGGCGTTTTTTTGATATAGCGTCTGTATAAATATTCAAGTGCATAACCAAGCAGCGTCCCGGCAAGAAGAGAAATTCCTAAGAGGCTATTCGCTGCTCCTTTAAATCCACCGACAATCAGCAAGCAATACAAAACTTGAATAATTGAAACGATTGATATGATCAGTAGTAATCTTTCAGGATGATTGCGTGATTTAGAAATATATCGAAGAAAAGCAAACGCAATTGCTGTGATAAACATGAGTCCAATCGTTAAAAACGCAAAAAAGTCTAGTCCAGACATACCATCGCTCCTTTCTCATCATGTGGAAATCCCCCTCTCCTTAGCGGGAGGGGGACATTCTTGTTTTAGTAAACAGATGTTTGCTCATCAATGCCTTCAAGGATTTGTTTAATCCGTTGAAGGAATCTGCCGCATACAAGACCATCAAGAACTCTGTGATCTAATGAGAGACAAAGGTTGACCATGTCTCTTGCTGCAATCATACCATTTACAATCACCGGACGCTTCACGATCGATTCTACTTGTAAAATCGCCGCTTGCGGATAATTGATGATTCCCATAGATTGTACAGAACCAAATGATCCCGTGTTGTTTACAGTGAAGGTGCCGCCTTCCATGTCACTTTGCTTCAGCGTACCTTGTCTCACCTTGGAAGCAAGCTCATGAATTTCCTTGGCGATGCCTTTAATCGTTTTTTCATCTGCATCCTTAATCACTGGAACAAAAAGAGCGTCATCAGTCGCAACAGCAATCGAGACATTGATCGCTTTCTTTTGCACAATTTTATCTCCAGCCCACATGCTGTTCATTTCTGGGAATTCCTTTAAGCCCTGAGCCACTGCTTTGACAAAGAACGCAAAGAACGTCAAATTAAAGCCTTCTTTTGCTTTAAATTGGTCCTTGAGCTGATTTCTTCTAGTCACAAGGTTTGTCACATCAACTTCCATCATCGTCCATGCATGCGGAATTTCATGTTTGCTTCTCAGCATATTTGCCGCAATCGCCTGTCTGATTGGCGTGACTGGCACTTCAACATCACCAGGCATTGTAGAGATGGAAGGCGCCGCTTTTGGTTTTGATGGCTGCACAGGCTCTGGCTTGACCGCCTGTTCATTGCCAGGTGCTGTCTTCTCTTGCATGCCGCCGTTTTCAATGAGCTGAAGTAAATCTTTTCTTGTGATTCGTCCGCCTGCTCCCGTTCCTTGCACTGCCGCTAAATCAATGCTGTGCTCATCTGCTAACCGAAGGACTGCTGGAGAGTAGCGTTTCTTTTGACTTTGATTCTCTTTTGTTTGATCTGCTTCAGGTGCTTCACTTTGCTCAGGTGCCGCTTCTTCTTTCGCACTCTGCTGCGAGCTACCTTCTACTTCAATTTCACAGAACACTTCTCCTACTTGCAGTGTATCGCCTTCTTCAGCCGATAGCTTTGTAATCGTTCCTGTAAAAGATGACGGGACTTCTGCGTTCACTTTATCCGTCATAACTTCCGCAATAGGATCGTATTTATTCACATGATCGCCAGGTGAAACGAGCCATTTGCTGATGGTTCCTTCTGTTACACTTTCACCTAACTGAGGCATTTTCATTTGTTCAATTGCCACTTGAAACCCTCCTCTTTCTTAAAACGCCGCTAGCTCTCTCATTTCAGCTTCAACCTTATCTGGGTTGACCATGAAGAATTTTTCCATCGTCGGTGCATAAGGCATTGCCGGGATTTCTGGTCCGGCTAGACGTTTGATTGGTGCGTCTAAATCAAATAAGCAATGCTCTGATATGATCGCCGCTACCTCACTCATGATGCTGCCCTCTTTTGTATCTTCCGTTAAAAGAAGCACTTTGCCTGTTTTTGATGCCGCTTCAATAATGGCTTCCTGATCAAGCGGGTACACTGTTCTCAAATCGAGAATATGCGCAGAAATGCCGTCTTTTGCAAGGCGGTCTGCTGCTTGCAATGCAAAATGGACGCAGAGGCCATATGTAATGACCGTGATATCATCACCTTCACGTTTCACATCTGCTTTTCCAATAGGGAGTGTGTAATCCTCTTCAGGTACTTCTCCTTTAATGAGACGGTAGGCACGTTTGTGTTCAAAGAACAATACAGGATCTGGATCACGCACCGCAGCTTTTAAAAGACCTTTTACATCATAAGGCGTAGAAGGCATGACAATCTTCAAACCAGGCTGGTTGGCAAAAATCGCTTCAACTGATTGTGAATGATAAAGCGCCCCGTGAACTCCGCCCCCATAAGGTGCGCGGATGACCATTGGACAGCTCCAATCGTTATTTGAGCGGTATCTAATTTTCGCCGCCTCTGAAATGATTTGGTTAATTGCAGGCATGATAAAATCCGCAAATTGCATCTCAGCAATTGGGCGCATTCCATACATCGCTGCTCCAATCCCTACACCAGCAATGGCTGATTCTGCAAGAGGTGTATCCATGACGCGCGCTTCTCCGAATTGCTCATAGAGACCCGCTGTCGCTTTAAATACGCCGCCCTTTTTCCCGACATCCTCTCCGAGCACAAACACTTTCGGATCTCGCTCCATTTCTTCTTTCATCGCCAGTGTAATGGCGTCTATATATGACATAACAGGCATTTTTCTTCCCCCTTACTCCGCATACACGTAACGAAGTGCGCTTTCAGCATCAGCATAAGCAGCGTTTTCCGCTTCATCAGTGGCTTCGTTTACGATTTGCATGATTTCTTTTGTCATCTCTTCTTTCATTTCTGAAGTCATGACGTTTCCTTCGGTTAAATACGTTTCATATTGGATGAGCGGATCTTTCTTTCTCGCTTCGAGCACTTCTTCTTTTTCTCGATAGCTTGAATCATCGTCATCACTTGAATGCGCAGTTAAACGGTAAGAGATCGTTTCAATCAACGTTGGTCCTTCGCCTCTTGCTGCACGGTCTCTCGCTTCTTTGACAGCGGCATATACTTCAAGCGGATCATTGCCATCAACGGTTACGCCAGGCATTCCGTACCCAATCGCACGATCTGAAATGCGTTCACATGCTACTTGTTTGTCATACGGCACGGAAATCGCGTACTTATTGTTTTCACACATGAAAATAACAGGCAGCTTATGCACAGCAGCGAAGTTAGCACCTTCGTGGAAATCACCTTGGTTTGAAGAGCCCTCACCGAACGTGACAAAGCTGACAAAGTTTTTCTGATCTAGTCGTCCAGCAAGTGCAATTCCCACTGCATGAGGAACCTGCGTTGTAACAGGTGAAGACCCTGTCACAATTCGATTTGATTTCTGTCCAAAATGCCCTGGCATCTGTCTTCCGCCAGAGTTTGGATCGTCTTGTTTTGCGAAACCTGACATCATTAAATCTTTTGCTGTCATTCCAAATGCGAGGACAACCCCCATATCACGGTAGTAAGGTAAGACGTAATCCTCTTCTCTATTGAGAGCGAAAGCAGCACCGACTTGCTGCGCTTCCTGCCCTTGACAAGAAATGACGAATGGAATTTTACCTGAACGGTTTAAAAGCCACATCCGTTCATCAATTTTTCTTGCTAGAAGCATTGTTCTATATATATCAATTGCTTGTTCATCAGATAATCCTAATTCATGATGACGCATGTTACTCATCTTATTTCCCTCCTTGATTAAAAATGGATCGCTTTCCCGTCAACAGCAAGGGCAGCCTCGCCAATCGCCTCTGATAAGGTTGGGTGCGGGTGAATTGTTTGCCCGACTTCCCACGGCGTTGCATCAAGTACTTTGGCTAATCCAGCTTCAGATATCATATCTGTGACATGAGGACCAATCATATGAATCCCTAAAATATCATCTGTCTTTTGATCAGCAATGATTTTGACGAATCCATCTGACTCCCCGTACACAAGTGCTTTCCCGATCGCCATAAATGGGAATTTCCCCATTTTGACCTCGAAGCCTTGCTCTTTTGCCGCCTGTTCAGTGAGTCCAACACTCGCGGTTTCCGGGTGAGAGTATACACATTTAGAAACGAGCGTTTCATCGAGCGGCTTTGGATCTTGACCAGCCATATGCTCCACAGCAATCATGCCTTCGTGTGAAGCCACATGTGCCAGCTGAAGCCCACCAATGACATCTCCTATTGCATAAATATGCGATTCTTTCGTTTGATAATGTTCATTCACGACAATGCCTTGTTTTTCTGTTTGGATCTCCGTGTTTTCAAGACCAATGCCTTCAATATTTGGTACTCTGCCGACTGATAGAAGAAGTTTTTCCGCTTCAAACGTCTGAATGTCTCCATCCTTTTCTGCTTGAATCGTCACGAGATTCTCCAGCTTTTTAACGGTATCTGGCAGTACTTTCGCATTTGTCACAAAGGTGATGCCTTTTTTAGATAAAAGCTTTTCCATTTCTTTAGAAATGTCATGATCCTCTGTTGGCAATATGCGGTCTGCAAATTCAATCACAGTCACTTTCACACCGAAATCATTGAGCATGGAAGCCCACTCGATTCCGATCACCCCGCCGCCGACAATGAGCATCGACTGCGGAAGCTCTGGCAGTTCAAGTGCATCATCTGATGTAAGAATATGCGTCCCATCTGCTTCAAGTCCAGGCAGCACACGCGGTCTTGAACCTGTCGCAATGATGACCTGCTTTGGAATAAGCATTTCATTTTCATCTCCATTTGCCATTTCTACGGAGATGGTTCCTGGCATTGGCGAAAAGATAGATGGGCCAAGAATACGGCCGATCCCTTCATAAACATCAATTTTCCCTTGTTTCATTAAATGTTTGACGCCGCCTGCTAGTTTCTCTACAATCTCTGCTTTTCTTTTCTGTACATTGGCAAACTGCAAGGCGATGCCATTTGCCTCAACGCCAAAATCAGCAGCACGTTGGACGGTTTGATAGACTTCAGCACTTCTAAGCAGCGCTTTAGACGGAATGCATCCTTTATGCAGACATGTTCCGCCAAGCTTTTCTTTTTCTACAACTGCTGTTTTCAATCCAAGCTGTGAGGCACGAATGGCCGCTACATAGCCGCCTGTGCCCCCACCAAGAATGACGAGGTCATATTCAGTTGCCATGACTAGTCACTCCTTTCTTCATCCGTTGATCATTTGGGTATTCTTTCGGAGATTCTTCTTCTTTTAAAATACGAAGTGCACCTTCTGCTAAGGATTGCAGTTCATTTTCGCCTGGATACACGACAACATCTGAAATCCAGTCAATGTGACCTCTAATACTTGATGTAATTTGTTTGCTGTACGCAAGTCCGCCTGTTAACACAATGACGTCAACTGCGCCTTTTAAGACAGCACTAGCCGCACCGATTTCCTTGGCAATTTGATAGCACATCGCTTCATAAATCAGCGCCGCCCGTTCATCGCCTGCTTCAATCATGCGCTCAACTTTCACAGCATCTGTCGTACCAAGGTAGCCCGCAAGACCACCTTCACCAATAATGCGTTTCAGCATTTCCTCTTGGCTGTACTGACCAGAAAAGCAAAGATTGACGAGGTCACCTGTTGGCAGGGTCCCCGCTCGCTCTGGGCTAAAAGGTCCTTCGCCATGCAGTCCGTTATTGACATCAATGACTTTACCTTTTTCATGGACACCAATGGTGATGCCGCCGCCCATATGTGTAATAATCATGTTCAAATCTTCATAGCGCTTCCCAAAGGATGCAGCTGTTTTTCTTGCGACTGCTTTTTGATTTAATGCATGGAAGATGCTTTTTCTTTCAATCGTTGGCAGCCCTGAAATACGAGCAATTGGCTTTAGCTCATCCACTACAACTGGATCGACAATAAAAGCTGGGATGTTCAAACCAAGTGCAATTTCTCGTGCAATGATACCGCCCAGATTTGATGCATGCTGGCCAGCATATCCTTCTTTCAAGTCTTGCACCATTTGCTCATTGACTTCATATGTGCCACCTTCAATCGGACGAAGAAGACCGCCGCGCGCACAAACTGCATCAAACTTTGAGATGTTCATTCCTTGTTCATGCAGCGTCTTCAGGATTGTTTCTTGACGAAATGAAAACTGATCAATGATATGAGGAAACTGCTTTAATTCCTCATCTGTATGTCTGAGTGTCGTTTCAAAAATAGATCGTTCATTGTGAAACACACCAATTTTTGTTGAAGTAGAGCCAGGATTAATTGTGAGAATACGCCATTCTTTTGTCAGCAAAAACAAAACCTCCGTTTCAACTCATTCTTCAAATTAGCGACGACTTAAAATATGTTGGCCATTTTGCAGGAATTGACTTCTTGATTTGCGCATTCTTTCAATTCGCTCCTCCGCCAATCGGTCTGCCGCTTTATAAGTTGGAATGGCATCACGGTTTGAAATTTCAATCACGCGTTCAATATTTTGGTAAATACCTTCTACCTTTTTCATCGCACGATCTGCATTATAGCCATAAAGCTCATCAGCAACGTTAATCACACCGCCTGCATTGATCACATAATCAGGTGCATACACAATACCCATTTCATGAATCAGATCGCCGTGATGCGTTTCTCTCAGCTGGTTATTCGCTGCACCTGCGATGACCTTTGCTTTCAGCTTAGGAATCGTTACATCATTAATCGTTGCACCAAGTGCACAAGGGGCATAAATATCACATGCTTGATCATAAATATCGTCAGGATCTACAGCTTTTGCGCCAAAGTCTTCTACAGCTCGTTTTACAGAGTCTTTGTTGATATCTGTGACAATTAGCTGTGCGCCTTCTTCGTGCAGATGTTTACACAAATTGTAGGCGACATTCCCAACACCTTGGACTGCAATCGTTTTTCCTTCTAGTGAGTCGGTTCCAAATGCAGCTTTGGCAGCAGCTTTCATCCCTTTATATACACCGTAAGCCGTAACAGGAGACGGGTTTCCGGATGAACCAAATGCAGGAGAAATACCTGTCACAAAGTCTGTTTCTTCATGAATCAGATCCATGTCTTCTACCGTTGTACCGACATCCTCCGCTGTGATATAGCGGCCATTTAATCCTTGTATGTAGCGTCCAAACGCACGGAACATTTCTTCATTTTTATCTTTTCTCGGGTCACCGATGATGACTGTTTTCCCGCCGCCAAGATTCAGGCCTGCTGCTGCGTTTTTATAAGTCATGCCTCTTGCTAGACGAAGTGCATCTTCGATTGCTGCTTCTTCGTTTTCATACGTCCACATTCTTGTCCCGCCTAGTGCTGGGCCAAGTGTTGTATCATGAATGGCAATAATCGCTTTTAAGCCAGATTGTTCATCCTGACAAAATACAAGCTGCTCATAATCGTATCGTTCCATATATTTAAAAAGTTCCATTGTTTATTCCTCCTATAACTTTCGCTTAATTTGATGTACAGATGGCAAGTGCAATTGAATAAAGCTTACTTTCGGCTGTATCCGACCGGCTTGTTAAAGCAATCGGTGCCTTCGCTCCTGCCACCACAGCTCCCACCTTTGCATGTGCAAAGTAGATGAGAGATTTATAAAGAATGTTCCCTGCTTCAATCGTTGGCACAAGCAAAATATCTGCATGACCGGCGACATCACTCGTAATATTTTTATGAGAAGCTGCTGTTTGAGAAATGGCATTGTCTAATGCCAGAGGCCCGTCAATGAGGCAGCCAGAAATTTGACCTCGCTTATTCATTTGCGCCAGGCTTGCCGCTGTCAAAGTGGAATCCATTGCCGGGTTCACGACCTCTACCGCAGATAACACGGCCACCTTTGGCATGTCATTTCCAACAGCTTGCGCTACTTGAACAGCATTGATCGTAATCTCTTTGAACATGTTTAAATCGGGCGCGATGTTCATCCCAGAATCTGTGACATAAATAAACCGATCAAAGCCCGGCACTTCGAATGCCGCGACATGTGATAGTACACTCGCCGTCCGCAGCCCGTAGTCTTTATTCAGCACCGCTTTTAATAGAACGGCTGTCGTGACATGCCCCTTCATCAATATATCTGCATGCTTCTCACTCACTGCCTGCACGGCAATTTTGGCTGATTCTTCAGGAGAATCCGAATGAATAATATCTATCCAGTCTTCATTGATCTCATGCTGTTTCACCAGCTCCTTCAGGTTGCGCTTGTTCCCAACCAGCAGGAAGCGAGCGACCTTTCGTTCAATTGCCATCTTGATGGCATGAAGCACTTCTTCGTCTTCTGCATGAGCCACAGCAGCAGTTTTATTCTGCAACTGGGCGGCTTTCATAATCAGATCGTCAAGCTTCATATATGCCCACCTTTCCTTATGCTCGGGTTCATGGTTTTTATATGCAAGTTCTATGCCAGCTTGAAACGCAGCGAAATAAGGCATTTCGCATGAAATACATGCAGCTTTTTGCAGGTAACGTGCATTTTATTGCATGCTATCTTTTGCAAGTTGATATTTATCCATTTTATAGTAAAGATTCCGAATGCTAATCCCTAACGTTTTCGCTGTTTTCGTGCGGTTGAATTGATGCTTTTCAAGGGTTTGTTTAATGAGCTGCGCTTCAAACGCTTCAACAGCATCCGAAAGGGTCTCTCCCTCAAATTGACTGACAGCCAGTTCCTGCTGCTCTTTTTCTTCCTGCTCTTCTGATTCCATGAAGGAAATATGATCTTCATCGATCCATTCTTCTTGCGGATTCAAAAAGATCATGGCTCGTCCAAGGACATTTTCCAGTTCTCTTACGTTCCCAGGCCAGCTGTAGGATCGAAGTCTATCGAGCGCCCCTTCCGTTAAGCCGCTCACATTTCGACCATAGTCTAAATTGATTTTCTGAATAAGGCGTTTACTTAAGGAGTCAATATCTTCAAGTCGCTGCCTTAGTGGCGGAATCGAAATCGGATATCTGTTCATCCGATAATATAAGTCCTCTCTGAACTTCCCTTCTGCCATCGCTTTTTCAATATTGACATTTGTTGCGGTAATCACACGCACATCAACTGGTATCGCTTTTGTTCCGCCTACTCTAACAATTTCTTTCTCCTGCATCACGCGTAATAATTTCGCTTGTGTACTTGGCGTCATTTCACCAATTTCATCTAAAAAGATGCTGCCGTGATTCGCTTCTTCAAACAGCCCTTTCTTCCCGCCGCGCCTCGCACCAGAAAATGCGCCTTCCTCATAGCCAAAAAGCTCTGACTCTAAAAGAGTTTCTGATAAGGCAGCACAGTTGACTCTTACAAAGCGATTATATTTCCGGTCACTTTCATTGTGTATAGCGTGTGCAAATAGCTCTTTCCCAGTACCTGATTCTCCCCTGAGTAAAATGGTGGCTGGGGTTTTAGCCCCTAGCTTTGCCTGCTCAAGCGCCACAAGCATTTGCTCACTTTCTCCAATAATGTCTTCAAAAGTGTACTTTGCTTCAAGTGTCCGGATGAGCTGTCTTGCTTTATTTAATTCATTCGTGAGTGATTGAATTTCTGATACGTCATGAATGACGCCGACGCTGCCTTTTAAAATACCATCAACGATCACTGGCGCTACGTTGACGATCACATCCTTCTTATTAGGTCCGACTTTCATTCTGACGCCTCGAACCGGCCTTCTTGTTTCAAGCACCTTCAAATGCATGCTTTCCCCTTCAGAAATATCCGCACCTGCTGGTTTGCCCACAACCTCTTTGTCTGTTAACCCCGTCATTTTCGTGTAAGCTCGGTTGATTAAAATTCCTTTCCCTTGCTCATCTACGACGGATATCGCTTCATCTGATGATTGAATGATGGCCTCAAGCATTGTGCGCACTTCTTTCAGGTTTGTGACTTCTTCCGCAAGCTCCACTGCATCTGTAATATCTTTAAAAATGGATAGAGCGCCTAGCATTCTTCCTGCGTCATCAATAATCGGTAAACGCGTTGTGACAATTTGTATTTGCTGATTCAGAAATTGTTTTTGATGAAATTCTGGCTCCCTCGATCTTAAAATATCGGGGAGTTTTGTATTCGGGATCACTTCACGTATGTGCCGGCCAATCGCATCTTTTTGCGAACGTCCAACCATTTTGGCAGCCGATCGATTAAACAGAACGACTTCTTCATCCATATTAATAAAAATCATGCCATCGTTCGTTGCATTAAAAATGCGGTCATGTTTATAGGTTTGTTCCTTTAATATTTGTATAAGCTGATGCTTTTCTGACATTAATTCTGATATGACGTATGCCATCGAACTTGGAACAATGACAGACTGCTCTGCTTTTTCTTCCATCAGTTCTTTCAGCACAGCTGAACTGCCCGTTGTTTCAATGATGATATCAATGTCATCTTTTATGTATTCTTTCCAATCCGTTGTCGTATCAATTCCATTCTTTTTCGCTTCTACCATCCCCGGTGCCTCAAGATCAAGGTCGGCGATTGCAACGATTTGAATCATATTTGTTTTCAGCAATGTTTCAAGCAAAGCTGATCCACCCTGTCCTGCACCGACAATCAAGACTCTCTGCATCCCGTTACCCCTTTATATGAAAAAATTTGCACACCATATTTTTCCGTTGCAAAAAATTGCACAACTCTTATATTACCACGTTTTCCTTTCTTGACAAAATATTTTTTGAATTAGACAATGGAAGTAAATGACGTTTAAGGGGACATTTGATGGGGAGAATACTTGCATTAGTGATTATTTTAATACCTGGGGCGCTTGCTGCACTTGGGATTAAGCTTTTGCGTGACACTGTTTTCGGTATCATCATTGCACCATTTCCATTTTTATGGCTGCAAGGAATTGCAGGGTTGTTTTTTTTAGGAGGAGGTCTTTACGTAGTCGCTGGCTTTATTTTATATAGAGACCGCAAACGAAATAAAGTGACCACCCGCTTTAAACAGAGATAAACATGAAAAAAGACCCGCTGTTGATCGCAGGTCTTTATTTCATTTCTTCTCTTATTTTGACGGCTCTATCAGGAAAATCAGTGAAAATTCCGTCGACACCTAAGGAAAACATGCTTTTCATTTGCTTTTCACTGTTTACTGTAAATGGTCTGATCACTTGCTGGGCGGCATGGAGAGCCGATACGACTTCTTTTGTTACCCCTGCGCCCTTTATATTCGGGTGATAACCTCTTGCAGGTACTGTTTTTATATACATCTGTGGCTGATGAATGACATCCATTGTGAGAACAGCAAGCTCAACTTGCGGCATCAGCTTGTGAAAAAGAGCTAAACTGCCGTGATGAAACGATGAGACAAGTACACGATCTTCTATTTGAAAGTGTTCAATTTGCTCCTTTACCTTCTCTTCAATACCAGGATATCGATAAATGGAGTTTTTCAGTTCAATATTGATGATGAGTGATGATTGCTGCGTGACGAGCTCCAATACTTCCTCCAAAAGAGGAATGGATACAGCACCGGTTTCTTCATAAAAAGAATGACTCGCATCTCCTGCTTTTAACTCTTCATATGTATAGTCTTTCACTAAGCCTTTCATATTCGTTGTTCTATTCAGCTTCTCATCGTGAATGACAGCAAGCCTGCCATCTTTCGTCAGCTGAACATCCAGCTCAATTCCGTCAGCTCCAGAATGGAGTGCATGCTCAAAGGCTATCATGGTATTTTCAGGGTAGATTCCTTTAAAACCTCTGTGTGCAAAAATTTTCGTCATAGGTCACCTCTAAGTATGATGCTTCCTTTCATTATGACGTGTCTCTTTTCGTTTTTCCAGTTTAAGCACATAAAAAAACCTCTTCTGATTCGTACGAAGAGGTTCTGTATAAATTCGATCACGTAATCGCTCTGATGGCTTGCTCTGTCGTCTCTGCGTCAAGAGCAAAAAGGGAAGAAACAACTGCGACTGCTGTAACGACGGTTAAACCTAACAACAACTTTTTCATAAGATAACCTCCACTTTCTTTTGAAGTATTTGTGCATCGAATTTCTTTTCAAGAAAACGAATGGCGTTTTGATAATCATTTCGTTCCTTGAAGTATTTCGATATTTGTTCAGACAAATCCTCAAGCTCCACATATAATCTATTTTTTTCTATGTAGTCTAATTTTTCAGAGAATACGTCTGCTGCTCCACTATTCTCGCACATTAAATCTAAAATTTCAAATTTTACTATATATTCATTATTTTGGATATCGCAGCTATACTGAATGCCCTCTTTAATATATTCTTTCGCCACTTGATCTCCTAGATGAACCAAGGCATTTGCCAGAACATATAAAGATTGGATGTAATAATGGCTATTGTCACGGTGCATTTGAATGCCCATCCCTTTTTTGGCATATTGTGCGCTTTTTTCGTAATCATGCTTCGCATAATAAAGAACGGCTAAATTGTGATAGCATTTCCCAATCAGCACTTCATTGTTAATGCGTTTACTTTTCTCAAGTGCTTCTTGGTATTTTTCCTCCGCTTCGTCAAATTGGATCAAATCGATACAATTACTTGCATGTAAAATCAAGCTGTCAATCGCCTGCGCTGTATATTCTTCATGCGCTTTGAACGTATCGATGGCTTTTTTAATATGATTAATGGATATGAAATTTTGTTTCAGTTCGTAATAGATTGAAGCAACCTTATGATGAAAAGTCCCTACTTCAAGGTCCTCATTCACACGCTTTAGACGCTGTTCTGCAATTTTGTAAAAGCTGATGGCTTCATCATACTTTTTCACATATGCAGCATATTGGCCTTTGTAAAAGTAAAAATAAAAATTAATAATGTCATCTGCTTTCTCATCGAGCGTTCCGACACTCTTCATAATGTGATTGGCTTTTTCAATATTTCCAAGTAACATTTCATGTCGGCCATTCACAAGCTGATAATACAGGAGAACTTCGCGGTCTTCATCTGTATTTTTTAGCAAATTCTGAATTTTCTCTTTATAGATAGCAGATTTTTCTAGGTCATTTTGAGAAATGACCCTCGTCCACTTGCTAATTTCGTTCGCTACCTCAGCAGAGTGGATTTTCAGCTTTCCCATAACCTCACCCTCTTCTTTTCATTATTATAGCATAGTAAAAGAATGTGAAAATTATTAAATTCGACAATGGGAATATTCAGTTCAAATGGCACAATCTCTAAGAAGCCAGTGACTTTAAAACGCCAACCAATCAGGTCAATAGAAATAGAACTTTCGATCTCATTTGCTTTATTTACCAAATCCATCAGACCTTTTCCTCTCATCCTTTTTCTTAAGAATGAGCGTTTCTTTCTTCTATTTTGAAGACCAAACAATTGATTGGCGTAGCTGATTACCACTAATTTATGTCATACCCATTTCTTTCATGCTTTATTGTTCATTTTATTCTGAAAATAAATCAAGCTGAGTTGTTTAAATGAGACAATAAGATGATTGTATCAATACAACCAATTTTTGACAATATTTTTCAAAATAAAAAAACGTCTCTTTGAAGAAACGTTTTTTATGAAAATGAACTAGCTTGCTCTATGCTCTAAGCGCAGACGATCAGCCACCATTGCGATAAATTCAGAATTGGTTGGTTTTGCTTTAGACATGCTGACTGTATAACCAAAGAGTGAGGAAATGGAATCAATGTTTCCTCTGCTCCAAGCCACTTCAATCGCATGACGAATCGCTCGTTCTACTCTGCTCGCGGTCGTGTTAAATTTCTTCGCGATGTCTGGATACAACACTTTTGTGATGCTTCCGAGAAGCTCGATGTCATTGTACACCATCGAAATGGCTTCTCTTAAGTATAAGTAACCTTTAATATGAGCCGGGACGCCAATCTCATGAATAATCGTTGTAATGCTCGCATCTAAGTTTCTGCGTTTCGGTTCAGGTTTGTTTCGAAGGACACTGTTTTGGATAGATGAAGATCGATGGGTGACTTGTGTGCCGTTTCCACTGACTTGACGAATATGACCGACTAGGTTTTCCATATCAAATGGCTTTAAGATGAAATAAGATGCGCCTAGATCAACTGCTTTTTTCGTGACATCTTCTTGTCCAAACGCCGTTAGCATAATCACACTTGGCTGTTTGGTCATGTCATTGTTTTCACGGAGGCGTTCCAGTACAGCAAGACCGTCTAAATGAGGCATGATAATATCTAAGAGGAGAACGTCGGGCTCTTTATCTTTAAATAATGTTAGACATTCCTGACCATTATACGCCACGCCAAGTACTTCCATATCTTCCTGTCCCTCAATATACTCTGTCAAAAGGCCAACAAGCTCTCGATTGTCATCAGCTACACACACTTTAATTTTCTCCACGTTCTTTCCTCCCCAATGTCGATTCCTTTAGTCTTTTGCATTTCTCTTCTGAGTGTTCAATTCGACAAAAGCATGCTATCCCCTTTAAAAAACTTTAATTTTCCGAATAATAGAGCATTATCTAGCTTTTTCTACGTTTTTCTTAACGAATCGACGATTATTGCAATTTGACAACATACCATTTTCCATTTTGTCGAAAAATCTCTTTTTCCTTATTTTATAACATGATGGCAGAGAAAGAAAGGGAAGAAAAAAACTGCCGGAAGATTCGCGGCAGTTTGATGATCAGCTTGCTTTTTTGTTTTTTTGATAAAGATCGATGCCTGCTTCTGACAACATCCATTCAATGTGTACGCCGTAGCCGCTTGTCGGGTCATTGACGAAAACGTGTGTGACCGCCCCGATGACTTTTCCGTTTTGGATGATAGGGCTTCCGCTCATGCCTTGGACGATACCGCCCGTTTTACTTAAAAGACGCTCATCTGTTACCTTCAATACCATCCCTTTTGTTGCCGGGAATTTCTGCGGAGTCGTGCTGACGATTTTAATATTAAACTTCTCCACTTTATCATGATCCACAACGGTTAAAATTTCTGCTGGACCTTCTTTTACTTCATTTGATAAAGCGACTGGAAGCGGTTTGTCTGATACATGATTTTCAAGCTTTTCGGTTAACGTACCAAAGATACCAAATGGGCTGTTGCGGGATATATCCCCTATCGTTTTTCGTTCGGAAGAGAATCTTGCCAATTTTTCTCCAGGATTGCCTCCTGTGCCTTTTTCAATCGATGTTACGGTTGATCTGACAATTTCACCATTGTCGACAACAATTGGTTTTTTTGTATCCATGTCAGAAATGACATGCCCTAGGGCACCATATTTTTTAGAAGATGGTTCAAAGAAGGTCATCGTGCCGATTCCTGCTGCGGAATCTCGAATGTAAAGACCAATTCGATAGGTGCCTTCACTTGCATCTTTTGCGGGTGTTAATGTTGTTTGAAAAGTTTTATGGTCTCTTTTTAAGAGTAAACGAAGCGTTTCACCTGTTTTCCCTGCTTTCTGGATAAAGGGGGTGAGGTCATTCATTTTCTCCATCTTTTGACCATTAATTTCAATGATCATATCCCCTGATTGAATGCCTGCGGCTTCGCCTGGTGATTTTTTGCCGTCTGCTGTTGTGATTTGATGAAAACCTACAACGAGAACTCCTACAGAGTGGAGCTTGACGCCAATGGATTGTCCTCCAGGAACGACTTTTAATTCAGGGAGAACGTCGACTTTTGTTTTCTTAATAGGAAATCCTTTAAAATCATAAACAATTTCGGCTTTTCCCGCCTTTTGTCCTGTTACTTCAAGCTGATTCTTTTTCTCTGAAAGACTAAAGGCTTGTGAAGAAGCATTGGCTGACGCTTCTATTGATGTGTCAATTGAGTGCTTCTGTTTTTCAAATACAGCAACATTTGTTGGAATGCTGATGTATTCCTTCACTATGCTCATAAACCCTGTACTTATTAAAGAAACAAGGAGAATCACACCAATGGCTTTTCTCATCTTTTCGGGCATTCATTTTTCACTCTCCTCGCTCCTTACCCACACCAGAACACTCATGTTTTGGCTACATCTTTACTTTTGCCTTCTTCGCTTTGATTTATAACCGGCAGCTATAGAAAATGATTGGATAAATTGATAAAAGAAAAAGACGATTTCGTGGGTATATACAGCGATTTGACACAATATAAAAAAGGCAGCTGGTTTTTCAGCTACCCTGTTGTTTTGACATCATTTGCTTGATGCAGCAATTCTTTTGCGTGCTGTTTTGTCAGTTCAGTGACTTCCACACCCGCAATCATCCTGCCAATTTCACTCACTTTTTCTTCATGACTTAATGGTTTGACGCTTGTCAGTGTTCTGCCTGCTTTAGAGCGTTTAGAAATGAAGAGGTGCGTGTCAGCCATTGCTGCTACTTGCGGGAGGTGCGTAATGCAGAGCACTTGTGAGCCAGCCGCCACTTTGTAAATTTTTTCGGCAATCGCCTGTGCAACTCTGCCGCTTACGCCCGTATCGACCTCATCGAAAATAATGGAAGTGACTTCTTGTTTGGCCGAGAAGATACTTTTCACGGCGAGCATAACACGTGAAATTTCTCCACCCGAGGCAACTTTTGATAAAGATTTCATCGGTTCGCCAGGATTAGTAGAAATCACAAATTGAGCTTGGTCGATTCCGTTTTTTCCAAGCTGGACGGGCTTTCCATCTAGCAGCGGATTATCCGTGCTGCTAAAAGGCGCATACCGAATGGAAAAGGATGTATCAAACGTTGATTTTTCCATATACAAATCCTTTAGTTCTGTTTGAATTTGCTTCGCTAGCTTTTTGGCCCATTTTTTACGAAGCTCCGAAACGTTAAGTGCTTCAAGCAGGGCGTCACGGCTCATTGCATCCAGTTTGTTTTTAAGCGTCTGCAGGTGACTGTCTCGATTTTGAATTTGATCGATTTCTTCTTCAATCTTCGCCGCATACTCCAAAATTTCCTCAACCGTTGTCCCGTACTTTCGTTTTAACTGCTTCATTTCATTCAGCCTAGACTCAATAAAATCAAGACGTGCTGGGTCGAACTCTAATTGATCCAGCATGCTTCGCATTTGGAACGTCGAATCCTCTAATAAATAGTAAGAGTTCGACACTTGTTCGGATAGCTTTTTCAGATCGTCGTTGATCTCAGAAACCTGCTCGAGCTCGCTTGATGACATGCCAACCCAATCAAGTCCCCCCTGCTCATTGCGCAAGGCGTTATAGGCGTTTTGGAGTGAGGAAAAGATTTTTTCGTAGTTGCTGATCTGATGGCGCTCTTCTTGAAGCTTCTCATCTTCTCCCGGCTCTAATTGTGCCGCTTCAATCTCTTCTAGCTGAAATTGCAGTAAATCTAACCGGTGCACCATTTCCTGCTCATTCTCAGAGAGCTGTTTTAGCTTTTGGGCTGTCTTTGTATATTGCTCATATGCTTCTTGATATTGTGACAGAGCAGGTGCAATTTCTTCTGCTCCAAATTGATCGAGTAAATGCAGATGATTTTCATCCTCCATCAATAACTGGTTATCGTGCTGTCCATGTATATCGAGCAAAAGGCGTCCTACTTCGCGTAAAAGAGAGATTGTAACGAGCTTGCCATTGATGCGGCATATGCTTTTCCCGTTATTGTTCATATCACGGCGAAGAATCATCATTTCATCCGTTGCGTCAATTCCATGCTCTTCGCATAAAGCAAATACAGGGTGGTCAGCTGCTGGTACAAGAAAAAGCCCCTCCAGCTCAGCCTTTTTCTCACCATAACGAACAAATTCAGACGACCCTCTACCTCCCACAAGAAGTGAGACAGCATCAATCATGATGGATTTCCCTGCACCTGTTTCCCCTGTTAGGACTGTGAGTCCTTTTTCAAATGAAACTGTTAACTCTTCAATGATTGCAAAGTTTTTAATGGTTAGTTCTGCTAACACTCATTTGACACCTCTTTTTGTAAACCTGATTCTTTATAGAAGCTCTAAAATTTTGCTTGAAACTGTTTCCGTATCATCTGGAGTGCGGCAAATGATCAAAATGGTGTCATCTCCGCAAATGGTTCCCATGATTTCTTCCCAATCTAAATTATCCATTAAAGCCCCAATCGCCTGTGCATTACCCGGCATGGTTTTGAGGACGATTAAATGACTGGCAGCATCCATTTTAATAAATGCATCCATTAAGGATCGCTTTAGTTTAGACAGCGGATTAAACCGCTGATCCGCTGGAAGGCTGTATTTATATGTTCCATTGTTCGTTGGCACTTTCACTAAATGCAATTCTTTAATATCTCTTGAAACGGTCGCTTGTGTAATGTTATATCCATCGGATTTTAAAATATCGACTAGTTCATCTTGTGTTTCAATCTCTTGGCTCGCGATGATTTCTCTAATCTTAATATGCCTTTGACCTTTATTCATTTTTGACCCCCCTAGGCGTTTGATCTCAGTTTGTCTTTACGTTCTATGTTATATGAACCACAGTTCAAAAAACAAGCGTTACGTGAGAAACGGTCAACTCTCATCTTTTGGCCATGTAAAAAGGAATAATAGCGAGCTATTATTCCTTTTGTTTCAACCTCATGTGTCAGCCGGCTCAGGACTGTTTTTCTTTTCTTTCAATACAGAATGGGCTTCCTTGACGATCTTTTCAAGCTCTGAAACCTGAAGTGCCGCATTCTCTTCTTGATCGGGACGAAGCACTAAATGGAGAAGGAACTCAATATTCCCGTCTCCGCCAGTAATAGGCGAAAATGATACATCCTTCACATCATAGCCTTCTTTTGCAGCAAATTCATTCATCTCTTCGAGTACACCAAGGTGGACCGATGGATCTCGCACGATGCCTTTTTTCCCAACAAGCTCTCTGCCTGCTTCAAATTGAGGCTTGACGAGTGCAATACAGTCTCCGCCCGGGACAAGAATGTGCTTCAAAGCCGGAAGGATGAGTTTAAGTGAAATAAAAGAGACATCAATTGACGCTACTTCTGGCAATCCTTCAGTAAAATCTGCTGGGACGGAATGACGAAAATTGGTGCGCTCCATGACGATTACCCTGTCATCCTGCCTTAATTTCCACGCAAGCTGATTGTAGCCAACATCAACAGCATATGATTTGACCGCTCCATTTTGAAGCGCACAATCTGTAAATCCACCTGTTGATGAACCAATATCAATTAGCAATTTCCCTTCAACGGTTAAGTCGAATTCTTTTAGCGCTTTTTCCAGCTTTAATCCGCCGCGGCTCACATATTTCAGAGGGTTCCCTTTCACAGTGAGCGGTGTATCACGAGCGATTTTCTCTCCTGGTTTATCCAAACGGTTTTCATTTGAGTAAACGATCCCTGCCATAATGGCACGCTTTGCTTTCTCTCTCGTTTCCATTAGTCCTTGTTCGACTAATAAAACGTCAAGTCGTTCTTTCTTTGATGTCATGATCCAATTCCTTTTCTTGGTGCTGCGGGAAGCAGGTCACGTAAAGTGTCAGCAACCTGTGCTTTCGTCAAACCAATTTCTTCAAGCAGGGCATCAACACTTCCATGCTCAATAAATTCATCTGGGATGCCCATACGTTCTACTTTAATATGAGATGCTTTCTTATCGTGTATATATTCTAAGACGCTGCTGCCAAATCCGCCTTGGAGCACAGCTTCTTCAATCGTTAAAATTGGAATATCTTCAGAAAGAATGTCATTTAACATCGCTTCATCAAGAGGCTTAATAAAACGAGCATTGACAACACGAACCGATTTCCCTTCTTTTTGAAGTTCTTCTGCAGCTTGGAGCGCCATTTTAATTGTCGTACCAAATGTTAAAATCACAGCATCCTTCCCTGGACGAAGAACCTCCCAGGACCCAATCGGAATGGTTTTCAGCTGTTCATCCATTTTGACACCTAGCCCATTACCGCGCGGGAAGCGCATAGCAATAGGACCGTCATCATACTGAATGGCTGTATTGACCATGTGCTGTCCTTCATTTTCATCTTTTGGCATCATGAGCACCATATTCGGCATATGACGCATAAAGGCAATATCAAACACACCTTGATGGGTTTCTCCATCTGCACCGACAAGTCCCGCACGGTCAATGCCAATAAATACGTTAAGGTTCTGACGGCAAATATCGTGTAGCACTTGGTCATAGGCTCTTTGCAGGAACGTTGAATAAATCGCTAAAAATGGCTTCATGTCCTGCGTCGCAAGCCCGGCTGCCATTGTGGCTGCATGCTGCTCTGCTATTCCTACATCAAACATCCGCTCTGGAAATTCCTTCGCAAAGCCTTCAAGCTTTGAACCAACAGGCATCGCAGGCGTGATCGCAACAATCCGCTCATCTTCCCGCGCCAGCTTTCTGACCGTTTCACTAACGAGACCACTCCAAGACGGAGCTGCTGCTGCCGGTTTTACAAAATCACCTGTATCAATTTTGTATGGACCTGTACCGTGCCAAGTCCCGATTTTATCGGATTCTGCCGGCTGATAGCCTTTTCCTTTTTTCGTGATGACATGCAGAAGAACCGGACCTTTTGTTTTCTTTGCATATTCAAGATTTTCAAAAAGATCTTCATACGAATGTCCATCGACAGGACCTAAGTAGGTAAATCCCATTTCCTCAAAGAACATGCCAGATACAAGTAGATATTTGAGGCTGTCTTTGATACGCTCTGCTGTGGCAGCAAGCTTTCCACCTACAGCTGGAATGCGCTTGAATAAATATTCAAGTTCGTCTTTTACCCATTGGTATTTGCCAGCTGTACGTAATCTGCCAAGCATTGTGTGAATCGCACCGACGTTTGGTGCAATACTCATTTCATTGTCATTTAATATGACAATCATATCTTTCTTTTCATCACCGATATGATTCAAAGCTTCTAGCGCCATACCTCCGGTTAGTGCACCGTCTCCGATAATCGGCAGGATATATTCATCTGTCCCTTTGATATCACGCGCTGCCGCCATACCCATCGCGCCAGATAACGAGGTTGAACTGTGACCCGTCTCCCACACATCATGCTCGCTTTCATTTCGTTTAGGAAAACCGCAAAGCCCTTTATATTGACGAAGTGTATCAAACTCCGCACCTCTTCCCGTTAACAGCTTATGAACGTACGACTGATGTCCAACATCCCAGAGGAATTTGTCTTTTGGGCTGTCAAATACTTTATGGAGCGCAACAGTCAGTTCAACGACTCCTAGGTTCGGACCGATATGCCCACCAGAGTTAGCTAAGGACTCAATTAAAAACATGCGAATGTCAGCGCTAAGCTCCTCTAATTCTGCATTTGACATTCCTTTTAGAAACGTTGGATTTTTTATTGATAAAAGATCCAATTAGGATCAACTCGCTTTCAACAAAATTTCTATATACATCTATAATGCCTCATTCCTTTGAAAACCAATAGGGAATAAGAGTTGTCTCATCATAATAAACTGTTTACAGTTTACCACAATTGCTCGAGGACCCTCAAATCTAGGCTGTTTTTAATGATCTCTTGAGGCAATTAGATCACATAAATCATGCAACAATTGCTGCTCTAATTGAAGATTTGAGACAATTTCTTTTGCACGTGTGATGTGCTCATGCAGCTTTTCTTTTGCTCCTGAAAGCGTTAATAAAGAAGGATATGTCGACTTTTCATTTGCTGTATCAGAGCCGACCCGTTTTCCGATTTTTTCTTCGCTTCCTTCGAGATCTAAAATATCATCACGGATTTGAAACGCAATGCCAATATGATAGCTGAATTCCCTTAGCTTTTCGATATCGTCATCTGATGCTCCTGCCAGCATTGCACCTGCTGCGACGCTGAACGTAAGGAGTTTTCCTGTTTTACGGGCGTGAATGGATTCTAGTTCAGCAAGCGATACTTGCTTTTGCTCTGCTTCCATGTCGTCAAATTGACCGCCAACCATTCCTAGAGCACCTGCTGACTTTACAAGCTCATCCACAATTCTGAGCTTTTTGTCAGCAGAGACGCTGCTAGACAGCTGAGATGTAATCAGGCGGAAGCTTTCTGTTAAAAGGGCATCACCTGCGAGAACCGCTGTTGCTTCTCCGTACACTTTATGATTTGTCGGTTTTCCTCTGCGAAGGTCATCGTCGTCCATGCAAGGAAGGTCATCATGTATCAATGAATACGTATGAATCATCTCAACCGCACAGCCGACAGGTATACCGTCTTCTTCGTTTTTACCGTAGGCATTTAGAAGAGCAAGAACGAGAACAGGTCGAAGCCTTTTCCCGCCCGCTTTAAGAGAATAGAGCATAGAAGATTTCAGGTCTTCAGGAATCGTCAATTCCTGAACATATGTAAATAAATAATCTTCAATGGTCTGTTTTCGTGTTGTTAAAAATTCATTTAAATTACTTGTCACCAGCATCGGCCTCCTTCACTGAGAAGGGAGCTAGCTCACCGTCCTCTTTTAAAATGAAATCCATTTGCTTTTCAACATGCTGTAATTTTTCATGACAAAGCTTCGAAAGGGTCATCCCTTCTTGGAAATAATGAATGGCCTGCTCAAGTGGTACATCTCCTTCTTCGAGCTTTCCCACAATCTCCTCAAGACCTTTCATCGCCTCTTCAAATGTCATTTGTTCTTCTTTTTGTTTATTGGATTCTGTCATGTTGATTGCCCCTCCTTCTCAATAACCTCACAAATCAGACGTCCATCCTTCATCGTGATGGTCAGCTGATCCTGCGTCTCTACTTGGTTCACACTTTTTATTAGTTCATCTTCTTTATAGGCTAAGCTATAGCCTCTTTCCATCACTTGAAGTGGATTTAATGCATTTAGTTTACCAAGAACCGATTGGAACTGCGAATGAATTGTTTTCATTTGCACATTCATACTGCGAATGAGCTGTTCTGTTTCATTGGCGTGGCGTTTTTTCGCTTGAAGCAGCTGCTCTTTAGGGTGAAGCGGCTTCAGCCTGTATGTCTGGCGATCTAGCTGACTGCGTTTTAGCTCAATTTGCCTCGATAGCTGTTTTTGAAAACGGTCAAATACCAAATCGAATTGCTGCTCTTTTTGCTCCTGTAATCGTTTTGGAAAACGGAAGGCATAAGAGGATTGCAGCGCCACAAGACGATCCTTCGCTTGTGAGGTTTGATTCTTTACCGCTCTTGTTAGCCGTATATCGATTGATTTGATTCGTTCAATTAAATCGGTCGTGCTTGGAACAGCAAGTTCGGCTGCTCCTGTTGGTGTGGGTGCTCTCATATCTGCAGTGAAATCACTGATCGTAAAGTCTGTTTCGTGTCCAACTGCAGATATGATTGGAATGTCTGATGCGAAGATGGCTCTTGCGACAGCTTCTTCATTAAAAGCCCAAAGCTCTTCAATCGAACCGCCTCCTCTTCCGACAATCAAGACATCACAGAGCTGTTTTTCATTCGCTTCCTTAATCCGCTCTACGATGGAACGGGTCGCATGCTCACCTTGAACGAGCGCCGGAAGCACAATGATTTTCGCCTGCTGATAGCGCCGATTAATGGTCGTAATGACATCTCGAACAGCCGCTCCTGTTGGAGACGTAATGACACCAACAACCTCTGGATATTCAGGGATTGGCTTTTTATAGCGCGCATCAAATAAGCCTTCACTTGCTAGCTTTTTCTTCAGCTCTTCATAAGCGAGATGAAGAGCACCAACACCATCAGGCTGCATTTCTTTTGCATATAATTGATAGTTGCCGCTTGGTTCATAGACTTGAATTCCGCCGCGTACAAACACCTTCATTCCACTCTTAGGTGAAAAAGGCAGCTTCGCCGCAGAGCGCTGAAACATGACAGCTTGCATGCGTGCGTTTTCGTCTTTTAAGGTGAAGTACACATGTCCTCTTGAATGAATCTTGACATTGGATAGCTCACCTTTGATCCAAATATCTTCTAAATGCGGATCAACATCAAATTTTCTTTTTATGTATTTTGTAAGGGCTGTGACCGTCACAAAGGCTTTTTCACTCATGACGTATTCCTCCTCTTCAAAAACGCACATTCATCCACCAGCAGCATGCAGGTGGATGAATGGATAAAGCTTATGCTAATGTACGTTTTGCTGATTTAACCGTATTATGTGCAAGCATCGTAATCGTCATTGGACCGACTCCGCCAGGGACTGGTGTGATATAAGAAGCTTTTTCTTTTGCCTCTTCAAAATCAACATCTCCAACAAGCTTTCCATTATCCAAACGATTGACTCCTACATCGATCACAATAGCGCCTTCTTTAATTTGGTCAGCTTTAATAAAGTTTGCTCGACCGACGGCAACAACTAAAATATCCGCTTTCAACGTATGTTCTGAAATATTCGCTGTTCTTGAATGGCAATAAGTAACCGTTGCGTTTTCGTTTAACAGTAATTGTCCTACTGGTTTACCGACAATATTGCTACGTCCGACAACAACGACTTCTTTTCCAGAAAGACTGACGCCCGTTTTATTTAGTAATTCAACAATGCCTGCTGGTGTGCATGGAAGGAATGTGTCTTCCCCAAGGAGCATTTTCCCGATATTCAATGGATGGAAACCATCAACATCTTTTTCAGGCGAAATACGTTCAATCACAGCTTTTTCAGAAATATGTTTTGGCAGTGGAAGCTGAACAAGAATCCCGTGGAATTGATCGTTCGCATTGTACTGATCAATCAGCTGAAGCAATGCTTCTTCTGTTAAAGAAGCATCTAAATGATCTAGCTGGAAATGCATCCCCATTGCTTCTGCTGCTTTTTTCTTCCCGCGTACGTAAGAAAGTGAAGCCGGATCATCACCGATTAGAATAACGGCAAGACCAGGTGTGACACCTTTTTGTTTTAGCTCTTCTACTTCTTTTGCTAATTGCTCACGCTTTTCTTTTGCTGTTTCTTTCCCATCGATGATTGTTGCTGTCATGTCGAATCCTCCTATTGCTGCTTTAGGTCGTTTTTAATGTTTGAAAGTACTCCATTTACAAATTTCGATGCTTTATCGTCACCGAATAATTTGGCCAGTTCAATCGCTTCATTCATTGAGACACTAACCGGGATATCTTCTTGATACACCATCTCGTACACAGACAGCCTTAAAATGGCTCTGTCTACGTTTGCAATACGATCGAGTTTCCAATTCACTAGATGCTGTGAAATCATGTCATCGAGCTTGTCCTTTTGTTCAAGCACACCGAAAACCAGCTCCTCGAAAAAAGGATCTGATTCTTGTTCATCCAGCGCATGTGTAATGGCCTCTTTCGGATCAATATTGCTCACATCAATTTGAAATAATGTTTGTAGCGCCTTTTCTCTTGCAGTTCTTCTTTTCATTATTTACTCCTTTAACCACTTTATCCGCTTGTCGTTAAGCCATACAGAGATCATAACATATTTTGACCGTGGTCGCACCAAGATCCATGCGAGCTGTGACGAAAAACGAATCAATCAACGTGTGAGATCTTTATTATTCGGAAATGACCCAAAAATGGGCTTTAAAAAACCAAAGAGGCAATGCCTCCTTGGTTTCACTTGAACTCTTTTTTTACATTTCTTGATCTACTTCAGCCTCAGATGCTTTAGTATCAAATTGAATACCAACGACATGAATATTGATTTCATTAATCGTTAAAGCAGTCATGTTCAAAAGAGTTTGACGGATATTTTCTTGTACAGCAGTGGATACCTTTGGAATGGATAGGCCAAATTCAACCACACAATATACATCGATTGTGATGCCTTCATCAGAGACATCTACTTTCACACCTTTACGGTGATTTTTCTTACCAAAGCGTTCTGCTACATCAGCAGCGAAATTGCCGCGCATTTCGGCAATGCCTTCGACTTCTGAAGCGGCGATCCCAGCAATGACCTCAATCACTTCTGGTGCAATTTGCACTTTTCCCAATTGATCTTCATCAAGGTTCATTTCAAGCAAATTGTTTTCTGACACGATCATTCACCTCCGAAAGCTGTGATTATTTCATGATTTGGTATGTTTCTAAAAACTTCGTATTAAAATTACCACTCACAAATGTTTCATGCTCAAGCAATCTTAGATGGAATGGGATCGTTGTGTAGACTCCTTCAATGACGAATTCTTGAAGCGAGCGTTTCATTCTCGCAATCGCTTCTTCTCTCGTCTTACCATATGTGATCACCTTTGCAATCATACTATCGTAATATGGCGGAATCACATAG
This sequence comes from Bacillus sp. FSL K6-1145, assembly GCF_038003425.1. NCBI lineage: Bacteria > Bacillati > Bacillota > Bacilli > Caryophanales > Bacillaceae > Bacillus > Bacillus sp. FSL K6-1145. Next base: position 2,202,338 of record NZ_JBBOPC010000001.1, read on the forward strand.
CCCGGATAAGCGGCAGAATCAACACGTACTCCTAGACCGCCTGGCGGAAGATACATTTTAATTTCACCAGCTGAAGGCATGAAGTTTTTCTCTGGGTTCTCTGCATTAATACGGCATTCGATTGCCCATCCTTCATATACGACATCCTCTTGTGAAAGAGAAAGCTTCTCACCTGATGCGACTTTAATTTGTTCTTTGATCAAGTCAACACCTGTGACCATTTCTGTTACAGGATGCTCTACTTGAATACGGGTATTCATTTCCATGAAGTAGAACTTCTCTTCATTATAATCATAAATGAATTCGACTGTTCCAGCACCAGTGTATTCAACAGCTTCTGCAGCTTTTACGGCTGCTTCACCCATTTGCTCACGGATGTCTGCATTCAGCGCTGGTGATGGCGTTTCTTCAAGAAGCTTTTGCATTCTTCTTTGAATCGAGCAATCACGCTCTCCTAAATGAATGGTATTGCCATGCTGATCTGCAAGCACTTGGATTTCCACGTGTCTAAAGTCTTCAATGAACTTTTCTAAATAGACGCCAGGGTTACCAAAGTTTTGCGCTGCTTCCTGCTGCGTGATGGTGACACCGTTAATAAGCTCTTCTTCGGTACGAGCCACACGGATTCCTTTACCACCGCCGCCGGCAGTTGCTTTTATAATCACAGGATACCCAATACTTGCTGCTGTTGAAACAGCATCATCAAGATCTTTTACAATTCCTTGGGAACCAGGAACAATCGGAACGCCAGCATCTTTCATTGTTTCCCTTGCGACATCTTTCGTTCCCATTTTGGAAATCGCTGACGCAGTTGGCCCAACAAAGATGACATTGCATTCCTCGCAAAGCTCTGCGAAGTCTGCATTTTCAGCAAGGAAGCCGTATCCTGGATGGATGGCATCTGTCCCTGTTAATTTGGCTACACTAACAATATTCGTGACATTTAAATAACTATCTTTTGAAGCAGTCGGTCCGATGCAATATGCTTCATCAGCCATTTGAACATGAAGCGCATCGCGATCCGCTTCAGAAAATACCGCAACTGTTTCAATTCCAAGCTCTTTACAAGCGCGGATAATTCTAACTGCGATTTCTCCTCTGTTTGCAATTAATAGCTTTTTAATCATGATCGTACTCCTTACTCTGCTTTCACTAGAAAGAGGGGTTGTCCGAATTCTACAAGCTGACCGTTCTCAGCTAATACTTCGACGATTTCACCTTTTACTTCTGCTTCGATTTCATTAAACAGTTTCATCGCTTCTACGATGCACACAACTGTGTTTTCCTTCACCTTAGAACCTGATGTCACATATGGATCTGCTTCTGGTGAAGATGAAGCATAAAATGTGCCAACCATTGGGGATGTGATTTTATGCAGATTTTCAGACGCAGCTGCCTCTTGTGCAGGGGCTTCGGTCTGAGCTGGAGCTTGTGCTTTAGGAGCTTGTTGAGCTGGAGCTGCTTGGACAGGAGCCACTGGTGCCGCTACTTGCTGAACGACTTCTTTATTTTTCTTCAGTTTGATTTTTGCACCTTCGTTTTCGTACGTAAATTCATCAATTGTTGATTCGTCAATTAATTTAATCAGTTCATGAATTTCTTCAATTTTTAACATGGATTTGCACCCCTATGTATGGATTTATCTTTTTCTTTATAGGCTAGTACTAAAAGTACATACTATAACCATCTTACAGGAGGATTTCATTGAATTCAACTACTATTGTGGCGAAGCGCTTTGCGAGAGCACCTTGGAGAGGGCGCCAAACCGCATCAAAAAACGCCCTTTACGGCAAAGGGCGCCTGTTCATTTTTTATTCATTGGAGGGCTCAAAAGTGACCGCTACGTTATCAAGACCTCTCATTTCTTTTGTGACCATATCAATAATATCGGCCGCTTGGGACTTTGATTTTTTGTCAGAACGAACTGTGATGCTCACTTTATCTCCCTCTGCACTCACTAGCGCATCTTTATAACCTTTTGTTTTAATTAAGGTTTCGAGCTGACGCTCCGTTCCTTCTGCCTCACTAAGCGCTGTCATTTGGTCATACGCTTCGCTTTTTTCTTGTGCTGTTGCATCATCACTGGATACGATTTCGTTGAACTCTTCACGCTGTTTGCTTCGTTTATCTTCAAGCTCTAATCTGTATGTTGTAAAAAGCTCATCGTCTGTTTGCTCTGACACAGCCTTTCCTTCTTCACCGCTTGTTTCGATATCCTCTTGTTTACCATTTGTTTCTTTGTCAGTGGACTTCTCATCAGCGCCTTTTTCCGTTCCTTTGTCCATTCCTTTTTCTGGTTCAGTCTTTTTCTCTTCCGTTCCTTTTGATTTCATCTCTTCTACTGTCACTGCATTTTCACCTTGTGGAGACATGATATAGTACACACTTAAGACGACAACTAAACTTAGCATCGTTAATAGCCAAACCGTTTGTTTTTTTAACATCATTCCGAATCCTCCTTGATTTTTTTAGGGGCAACAGCCACTCTATGGCTCGGTACGTCAAGCACTCGTGTAACCGCTTCAATGATGGTTTTCTTTATTTGAACGTTGTCTACTCCTTGAGCAACAACGAGAACACCTCGAATATCTGGTTTTTTCGTTTGCACCACGACTGGCGTTTCTTCATTGCCATTTTTGATGATGACGATTTCTTCTTCTTTTGTTTGATCGGTGACACTTCGCACGCCGCCTTCTTTATCTGTTTCTTCGGTCGTTGTGCTTTTATTGGATTTGTTTTTTTCAAACACTTTTAAAGAAGTGGCGTCTACATTGACCACAATCGATACATCCTCAACGCCAATAATGGTCTCTAAAATTTCTTTCAGCTGATTTTCGTATTCTTGCTCCACATCTTCAATCGAATTTTTTGATTTACTTGACGATGCCGGCTTGAATACCTCCTGCTCTTGTGAGGTTGTTTTTTTAGAAGTAGGAACAGCAGCTTGTTCTTTGCTTGATGGCGGTGACAAGATCTGACTGACTAACATGAAAGATACGCCGATGATGAATACAAGCAGCAAGTAATGGTGCTTCGTTAATTTTGGTTTCCCTTCACCTTTTTCAGGCGGCTGCAAGAATGATTTCAGCTTTTGTTTCCAGTCCTTGTTATTCATGATCTGCTGCGTCACCTCCCTCAATGTTCAGCGCAATGTGCTCAGGACTCGTATTCCAAACATCAGCAAGCGTCTCTTTCACCCTCTTGATCTCTTTGCTAGAAGATCCAGCGCTTTCCTCCTTTTGCCTGGAGAGATCAATGTCCACCTTTGCCACCGTTTCTACAGCATCACCTGTGAGCGGGGAAAGAACTGCTTTGATGCGAAATTGATCCGCCTCCATATTCTGATCCAGGTGCTCTTCATCTGCCAACACTTCTACGTGTTTCATTTCGTAGCTCTCCTTCTCCAGTGGCTCCTTTGCGCTTTTTTCTAGTTGGACAGCCATTTGCTTTAAAATATATGCACGCTGAGAGGCTTGTATTTCTTTTTTTTCTAAATTCATCTGATTTTTTATTTCTTCTGACTGTGCTTCTTCCTTTCCCTTCATCAATTCTGAGAAAATTTGGTCAGGGTCTGCCCGAAATAAAGCAAAAATCGGATTGAGCATCACCACAATCAACAGGAGGCTGACGACCATTTTGGCATATCTTTGCATGCTTGAATTGGGAAGCAGAAGATCAATGACAATCGCAAATAAGATAAAGAGAATAATACTTGTGATCCATTCCGTGAGAAAACTCAAAAGGTGTCCCCTCCTTACTTCATCATCATGGTCAGGTTGCCAGCAGTGATAATGACGGTAATGCTTAAAAAGAACATGAGCGACACGACAGCAAGTGCAGCAAAGATATAAAGCACACTTTTTGAAATGACATCAAGGCAGCTGATAATCGGTCCGCCTCCTAATGGCTGAAGAATGGCTGCGGCAAGCTTATATATAAGGGCTAGCGAGAGCACTTTGATCGCAGGGAAAGCGGCAATTGAAATGAGAATAGCAACGCCAACAAGTCCGACCGTATTTTTAAGTAATACAGAGGCACTGATGACGGTATCCGTCGCATCTGTAAACATTCTGCCAAGGACGGGGATGAAATTTCCGGTAATAAATTTGGCTGTACGAAGTGCGATACCATCCGTAACCGCAGCAGATGCACCTTGCACAGAAATGACGCCAAGAAAGACAGTTAAAAAAACGGCTAACCCGCCTATCGCCACATTTCTTAACAGCTGGGCAAGCTGGGTAACCTTGTATTGTTCAGTCAGCGTACTGACAATGCTCAATATCGCTGATAAAAAAATAAGCGGAAGAACGACATATTGAATAAAAACGCCGCTCGTATTCATTAAAAATAAAATAACAGGATGAAAGAATCCGGCTGAGACAAGCCCGCCTGATGAAGCAATCAGTGCTAATAACAGAGGAATAAGAGCAAGAATAAAACTGGTCATCGTTTGAATCGCTTCTGTTGCATAAGAAATCGCCACATGAAAGCTGTTGAGTGCAATAATGATCAGCACCATATAAACTAGTGCGTATGCGACTTTACTGACAGTGCTTTGTTCAAATGCATTCTGCAAAAGCTGTAAAAGCGAACAAAAGATGGTGAGTAAAATCAGTGTACCAAGGAGCTTTCCGTTTGCGATGACCTCGTGAAAAAGATAATGAACAAAGGCTTTCAGCCATGTCTGGGGAGACAGCTCTTTATCGCCATCAATCATTTCCTTCACTGTTCCTTTTTGGCTTTCTGGCAGAAAGCCGCCATACTCGTCCAATATGGTTTCCCAAAAGTCACTAATGGAATGAAGCTCAAGTGCATCAGCCTGTCCAGTTGCCACTTCTTCTGCTGCTGGTGCTTCATTTGATAACGGCTCTTTTTCTTCTGCACCTGCGTGCGGAGCGAACAGCCAGAAGAAAAGCATCAGTCCCATAACAGCTGTCACCCGTTTCATTGTCATCACCTCTTTTCAATTAAGTCATGGACGGGATCATACCTAAGATGGTCTCAATGATGACTGTTAAAATGGGGACTGCCATGACCAAGATGAGAATTTTGCCGCCAAGCTCTATTTTTGATGCAATGGCGCCTTGTCCAGCATCTTTTGTCAGCTGGGCGCCGAATTCCGCAATATAGGCAATGCCGATAATTTTTAAAATGGTTTCAACATACTTCATATTGACGCCGGCACTTGCCGCAATTTTTTCTATCATCGAGATAATGGCATAGATTTGATCTATTAAATAAAGAAAGATCACACACCCTGTAAATACAACAAGCATAAAGGCGAAGGTTGGCTTTTGTTCTTTGACGATTAAGGCTAAAAAAGTAGCGATTAAACCAAGTCCAACAATTTGTATAATGTCGATTTGTAAGCCCTCCCCTATCCTTGAAATAGAAATACGGCTTTAATCTTTTTAAACAAATCATCTACAATGGTTGCCACCATAAACAAAATGTAGATAAACCCAAGCAGCGTGACCCACTGAGCGTACTCCTTTTTCCCCATTTGATCTAAAATCGTATGGAGGAATGCCACAACGATGCCTACTCCCGCAATTTGAAAAATGACATTTACATCAACGCCCATGCTCTCGACTCCCTTCCTCTCACATCAATAAAAGAATCAGTAGTAATCCGCTTAAAAATCCGAGGCTTCTGACCATTTTTTCATTTTTGGCTTGGGCGATTTCAGCTTCCTTCTCCTCCGATTCCAAATGACCTAAAGCAAGCTTGATATATTTTTGCTGAGACGTGACATCATGCTGGCCAAGTGTTTCTCCAAAGTGCTTCAGTGCCTCATATTCGCCTTTTTTTAAGACGGTTTTTTTCCAAACATCCTCAAGACTCTCATTCCATGCATGCCGTGCGGAAAAGGTTCCGACTTTCAGCTTTTCTGCAAATTGTTCAAATAACCGATTCACAGGAGGACCTACTTGCGACGCAATTTGCTCTGCTGCACGCGCTAGCGGTGTTTGACCATACATAATTTCAGCTTCAAGAGACTGGAGCGCAAACCGGAGCTGCCGAATTTGTTTCGGCCGGTCGCTATATCGTTTGGCAAACTCGAACCCTCCCCAAGTCGTAGCCGCGACAATCAAGATAGCGCCAATGAGCTTTAACATACGTCCACTCCCCGCCTCCATTTCATCTCTTTTCCGCCTTGGTCATATATCCGCCCGATCGTGCCGGGACCGTCCTTGCGATTTAATTCAACATAACGTTCAAACACTCGAAGCTCCCATAACGGCTTCAATGATGGACGTTTATACACATTTTCAAGTGAATAGCCATGAACGGAAACGATAATGGTGACTCCGGCATGAATCGCTTCTAAAAGTGCCTGCACATCCTCGCTTTTTCCGATTTCATCGACGATCATGACCTCTGGACTCATAGACCGAATCATCATCATCAAGCCCTCAGCCTTTGGACATGCATCGAGCACGTCAACCCGGTGTCCAAACTGGTGCTGCGGCACCCCTCTTATACACCCAGCGATTTCTGAACGCTCATCTATAATGCCTGTTTTTTTAGGAGGAATTGCTTTTGTGCCTGTACTAGCCAGTCTTGCTATATCCCGCAACAATGTCGTTTTCCCTGTTTGCGGTGGACCGATGATCAGTGTATTGCACCAGTGCTCGTCATATAAATAGGGAAGAAAGGGAAGCGCAATCCCGACTTTTTCTTTTGCGATGCGGATATTAAAAGAAGAGATATCTCTTAATCCTTTGACAATGCCGTTTTCAACGATCACCTTTCCTGCAAGTCCCACCCGGTGTCCACCTGAAATGGTGATGTAGCCTTGCTTTAGCTCTTCTTCAAGTGTGTACATACTATAATTGCTCAGCCTGCCTAATAGCTGAGACGCATCTTCTCCTGTTGTGTGATAAGAAAGAAAGCGCGGTTTTCCTCTTTGCATTAATTCAATAGGACGATCCGTGCGAATGCGGATTTCTTCTATTTGATCCCATTCTGCTTCTTTTAGCAGTCTAAGTTCTTGTCCAATCGAGTGCGGGAGAATATCCAACAAACTCCGCAACGAATTCCCCTCCTTTTTTTCTTCTCTAAAATGTATGATGGGAGACGTTAATTATGCCAAGCCGTTTTACTTATAGATCCCAACAAGAATAAATACGACACCAATGAAAATAAAGACGAGCTTGGCATAGGATAACTGCCCTGCGATTTGATAGATTCCAATCGTCATTGTGATAATAAAAATGAGCGGCCCAATGATCGCCAATATACTATTGATGACAACCGCTTTTCGAACGTCATTTGTGACTAAAATGAGGATGGCGGCCGTCAGTTCAATCGCTGCCGATAAAAACCTCATGCCTGCCATCGCAGCGACTGATGGATGTAGACCTGGGAGAAATTGTTTCATATAGAACCTCCAGCTTTTTTTACACTATATGCTTGTCTAGCTGGAAGTAGTCTTGTTTTTCAGGAAGGAAAAGAGATGAATGAGAGAATTGAGAGAAGGCCTGCCTTTTGGGGAGTCTTACATGTTTTACAATAAAAAAAGACTGTAAACACGAGGTTTACAGTCTTTCTTCATTTATTACGCTCTTGACACGTATGAACCGTCTGATGTATTAATGACTAGTTTATCTCCTTGGTTCACAAAGAAAGGAACGTTGACGATTAAACCAGTTTCTGTTTTTGCAGGTTTTGATCCGCCTGATGTTGTGTCGCCTTTAATACCAGGCTCTGTTTCTACTACTTCTAGTTCTACCGTGTTTGGAAGTTCTACTCCAAGTGTTTCAGCACCGTACATCACAATATGAACCGACATATTTTCTAGCAAATATTTCAGCTCATCTTTAATTTGTGTTTCACTTAGTTCAAGCTGCTCATAAGAACTTGTATCCATGAAGACATGCTGGTCGCCATTTGCATACAAGTATTGCATTGTTTTTGTTTCGATTTGAGCTTTCGCTACTTTTTCGCCTGCACGGAATGTTTTTTCTTGAATAGCACCAGTACGCAGGTTACGCAGTTTCGAACGAACAAACGCTGCGCCTTTCCCTGGCTTTACGTGTTGGAAATCCACTACACGCCAAATACCGCCGTCCACTTCAATTGTCAGGCCTGTACGAAAATCGTTTACTGAAATCATTTTGTCATCCTCCTACATTTCACCATCATAATATGATAAGTTCTTTCGGTGAGTGGGTCAATCGTTTATTGCCGTCAGCTGTCAGGACAATATCATCCTCAATTCTCACGCCGCCGACATCCGGTAAGTAAATTCCCGGCTCAACTGTCACGACCATTCCTTTTTCTAAGACGACCTCTGATCGTGAGGAAAGGCCTGGCGCTTCATGCACTTCCATCCCTAGCCCGTGGCCAGTTGAATGCCCGAAGTATTGACCATAGCCATACTTTTCAATGATGTCACGTGTGATGCGATCAGCTTCTTTTCCTGTTAAGCCAGGCTTGATTCTATCCACACCAGCGTTTTCTGCTTCTAATACGATATGATAAATTTCCTTTAGCTTATCGCTCGGTGTGCCAACAGCGATCGTTCTTGTCATATCAGAGCAATATCCTTTATAGTAAGCACCGAAATCGAGTGTGACTAAATCACCAGATTCAATCACCTTTTCACTCGCTCTTCCGTGCGGCAGGCTTGAACGAACACCTGAGGCGACAATCATATCGAATGAAGATCCTTCAGCGCCTTCTTTTCTCATGAAAAATTCAAGCTCGTTCATGACAGCAATTTCCGTCAAGCCCGGCTTGATGTAAGTGAGAATATGATCAAAGGCGTGATCTGCAATCTTCGCAGCTTCCTCTAATATCTTAATCTCTTCACTAGACTTAATCAAGCGCAACTTTTCAACTGATTCTGAGACCGGAACAAGCTCAATATCACCTGCTTTACCTGCATACTGCTGGTAAGTGGCAAATGTCATATGGTTTTGTTCAAACCCAAGGCGTTTGATCCCAAATTCCTTTGCCGTTTGAGCTGCGGTTTCTACGATGTTTCCTTTATGTTCAATAATGTCGAAGCCTTTTACTTGGTCCTTCGCTTGCTCTGTATAACGGAAATCCGTGATAAAAGCTGCCCGGTCCTTTGAAACAACGGCGAGACCGGCTGAGCCAGTAAAGCTGGTCATGTACTGTAAATTAAAGCTGCTCGTAATGACTAGACCATCGATCTCTAATTCAGATAAAAGTGTTCTTAACTTTTCGAGTTTCATGATACTGCTCCCCCTTCACTCACTAAATAACGAATCGCCAATTTATACCCTTCTAAACCAAGACCAACGATTTGCCCTTGGCATACTGGAGCAAGTACAGAATGATGGCGGAATTCCTCTCTCTTATGAACGTTTGAGATATGTACTTCAACGACGGATAAAGAAATACTTGCAATGGCATCTCTCAGGGCATAGCTGTAGTGTGTAAAAGCCCCCGGGTTAAACACGACTCCATCGTACTGGTCTTCTGCTTCGTGGAGCGCATCAATCAAATCTCCTTCGTGATTTGATTGAAAGAACGTTAACTGGATATTGGCTCTTTCTGCAAACTGGAACAAATCTGTCTCTAAATCTGTCAGCGTCTTACTTCCGTAAACAGCCGGCTCTCTTTTGCCAAGCCTATTTAAATTGGGCCCATTCAGTACAAGAAAATGAGGCATACAACCACTCCTTCACCCTAATTCAATCTATATCGAGATCTGTTTCTTTTTCCTTAGAAACCTTTCGTTTCCAAAAATATTTTATCATATGAATAGGTGATTTACACTTTATTCTGTCTTTTTCCCGAGTGCCCTCGCAAGCTTTTGACTCGTTAATTCATTATATTCAAACGAAATACTGTATCCGACAAACATGCCGTATAAAATATATAGGCAAAATGTCGTGACGATGGTGCTTTGCTGCAAATCCTGGACTTGCTTTACATCTGGGAAAATGGGATTAAATACGTAAAAAACGAGCAGCCATAAAAGCGCGCCATATATCAGCCCCATCCAATAGCCTTTGATCCGTTTCAAAAGCCCATAATAAATAAAGGCTGCTCCGATCGATAAAACCCCTAAAAGTACAATACTGATAAAAGTACCAAGTCCGCCCTTTTTCCACTCTCCGAGCACAAAAGGCTGAAGGAGCATATTGGGACTCACCTCTGAGAAATGAAACATATGGGTCAGAAACCCGATAAAGCCCCAAAAAACACCGCCAACAAAGCCTGTCGCAGCTGCTCTTGCCAACAGCGATGACGTTTGTACAGCCTGATTTTTTTCTTCTTGGTTTTTCTTTTCATCACGTTTCATTTGTGAACACCTCCAGCAAGTAGTATGTCCAAAATGTCATAAAAAAAAGGATTTCCATCCGTGAGTGTAAAATTTTTATAACAGGGTATACTGGCTAAAAAGAGGTAGATAGAATTCTAGTAGATAATCGACCTGTGCGCTAGTGATTTCCCCTCATTTCCTGTACAATAAAGGTATAAGGAAATGCATGTAAATTACAGGAAACAGGCAGGTTGATGAAATATGTCCAATCAAACAAAACCTCCAGCATATGGAGGGCAGGCAGTTGTCGAAGGTGTCATGTTCGGAGGTAAAAAGAACTATGTGACAGCGATTCGGCGTAAGGATCAGTCCATTGAGTTTTTAAAGCTTCCCCGGACCTCCAATAAACGAACCGCCTTTCTCAAGAAAATCCCCTTTGTCAGGGGTGTTGCTGCACTTGTTGAAGCAAGCGCAAATGGCAGTAAGCACTTGAACTTCTCCAGCGAGCGCTATGACTTAGATCCTTCAGAAGATCATACTCTTGAAAAAGAACAAAAAAGCTCGAAATTATCTATGATTTTCGGCATTGCTGTGATCGGAGTTCTCTCTCTTCTCTTTAGTAAATTTGTCTTTACCCTAGTACCTGTCTTTTTAGCTGAACTTGTGCGGCCCGTCTTTTCAGGGAATTTCGCACAAATCGCAGTGGAAACATTCTTTAAACTGGTCCTGTTATTAGGCTATATTTACTTTATTTCCATGACCCCTTTAATTAAAAGGGTATTTCAATATCATGGCGCAGAACATAAAGTCATAAACTGCTATGAACAGAATCTTGACATCACAGTGGAAAATGTCCAAAAACAATCACGGCTTCATTATCGATGCGGTAGCAGCTTTATTTTATTCACTGTCATTGTCGGAATGTTCGTCTATTTACTCGTACCGACAGATCCTTTATGGGTGAGAGTTCTGAATCGCTTGGCGCTCATTCCGGTTGTTCTCGGCATTTCATTTGAAGTGCTTCAGCTTACGAACAAACTCCGAGAAGTGCCTGTGCTGAAAGTGCTTGGCTATCCTGGCCTTTGGCTGCAATTGCTCACAACAAAAGAACCCTCTGACGATCAAGTCGAGGTAGCCATTGCAAGTTTTAATGAACTTCTTCGTTTAGAGGAAGCGTCTCTGAAACAAGCGTCAGATTCTGCTCATCAAGTGATCTAACTTATAAATCCGGTAAATTCCTTCGGAGGTGGACAGTTATGAATCGCCGAGTACATCCTGCTTTTACCATTATTTTCGCTTTAGGTGTTTTGGGATTTGTGTATTTACTCACAACGAATCCAGGCAGACTTTTTACAATGCTGCTATCAGTTGTGATCATTGGAGCGGTTATGTTTTTCCTATTTAGATGGCTGATGAATCGAAGAACTGGAACAGAAGGCAATCTTTATCGTAAAGCAGTCAAACAATCAAAACGTCGCTACCAGCAGCCTAAACCAAAAACGAAAAGCCAGATGAAAAATCGGGTCACTCATTTGCGAAGCGTGCCGACTGACCACAAGTCTAAGCCCGTCCTTCTCAAAAAGAAAAGCCAAACACAGTTAACTGTGATTGAAGGCAAGAAAAACAAAAAGAAGAATCGCGCTTTGTTTTAAAATGTCCAGCTTTTTAAAAATTGCTCGGCCTTCTGTCTGCCTAGATCGACGAGCGCCTTTTTCTTTTCTGTCATCAGCTGAAAATCAGTGGCAATGACGTGTTCTACTGGAATAAAAATAACATGACGTTCGTGTTTTGTGGCAATGTGTCTTTCGTCATGAGCACCACGCATCGTTTCAAAAAGAGCGCCAAACAGTTCAAACGCATTGCGGATGGAGTGTTGAGGGCGTTCTTTTTCGTTTGGGGTTAATGTGACACCGACGAATGGTCTTTTTTTCTCTTCGGCAAACAACCAAATTGGAAAATTGCTAAGCACGCCTCCATCCACAATGGTACAAATGCCTTTTGATGACTTTAGTTTGACAGGCTCGAAAAAATACGGCAGACTGCAACTCATCCGGATTGCCCTTGCAACAGAAAAGCGCTCTGGATTTAAGCCGTATGAAGGAAGGTCGTCTGGCAGAACGAGGATTTTCCCATTTGTTAAATCAGAGGCAACAATTTTCAGCGAATCTTTTTTGAGATCCCCAAATACGGTGACCCCCTTTCGTTTCAACACATCTGTCAGCCATTTTTCCAGCCGGTCGCCTTTGTACAGACCGAGACGCCAGTAAATGGAGACCCACCTAAGCATTTTAAACGGAATGAATTGACATCTCCTATCAAGCAAGTGATGTTCATCCATTTCATCTAAAAGCTCCCGAATCTCCTGACTTGTAAAGCCTGCTGCGATGAGTGAAGCAATGATCGCTCCAGCACTTGTACCAGCAAGGCGGACAAATTGATATCCTCTTGCTTCAAGCGCTTCATAGGCACCCGCAAGTGCTGCCCCTTTAATGCCTCCACCTGAGAACACACCATCTATCTTCATCAAGGAGCCCCCTTTGATATCACGCTATTAATAGTGTAAGAGCATATGCTTTCAATTAGAACTTTAATCAAAAAGGACACCCTCTGCATGGGTGTCCTTTTTCTTAAGATTCTTGATTTGTTTGTTCGTTTTTCTTTTGAATCGCTTTCAGCTGAACAGATCGCTCGTCGTTTTCTTCAAAGAATTGAACGAGATCGCCGATGCGGTCAATGCTGTTCCAGCTGAGATGATGTTCAATGCCTTCTACATCATCATAAATTTTCTCTTCGTCTACACCAATGATTCTTAAAAATTGCTCTAGCAGTTCATGTCTGTATACGAGACGTTTTCCAATTTTTTTGCCTTTCGGGGTTAAAATTAGACCACGATACTTCTCATAAATGAGGTATTCATCTTTATCTAGCTTCTGAACCATTTTTGTTACAGAGGAGGGATGGACAGCGAGTGCTTCTGCAATATCAGAGACTCTGGCATATCCTTTTTCTTCTATCAGCATATATATTTGTTCAATGTAATCTTCCATACTAGGTGTAGTCATAAAACCCCTCCATAATGCACCTTTACTTAATAATCATAACAATTCTACACCATCGCCCTTTAAAAAACAAGGAGTGTCCTTTGTCCTAACGCTTGTAATTCCACTCGTCTGAGGCATATTTCGTTTTGGCAAGATGGTGGACAAATGCTAACTCTTCATCTGTCAGCTCATAAGGCACAAGCTCAATATTTAATCCTTTTTCAAATCCTCGTTTAAACGCCACACGCGCATCGTCTATTGTACAAGTTCGGTTTGAGATTTCATTGATGGCGACCGCTTTGTTTTTAAAGCTTCTCTGCATCCGCTCTCTCACACGGTCGTTAGGATAAAGAAATAAATCGAACAGTTTGTCCTCATCAAGGTCAATTAAGATGGAGCCGTGCTGGAGGATCACTCCTTTTTGTCTCGTTTGAGCACTGCCTGCTACCTTTCTGCCTTCTACGACAAGCTCGTACCAGGAAGGGGCATCAAAGCATACAGACGATCTTGGATTTTTTAAGCTTTCTTTTTCTTTATCTGTTCGAGGAATGGCAAAATACGCATCGAGTCCCAGTTCTTTAAAGCCCTCTAAAATGCCTTCTGAAATGACGCGGTACGCCTCTGTCACCGTCGCCGGCATTTCTGGATGTTCCTCTGACACAATCACGCTGTAGGTCAGCTCCTGATCATGAAGAACCCCACGCCCTCCAGTTGGTCTGCGGACAAACCCAAGGCCATAGCGCTCGACTGCTTCCATGTTAATTTCTTTTTCAACATGCTGAAAATACCCAACAGACAATGTCGCAGGATTCCATCCATAAAAGCGGATGACAGGCGGGATCAGCTTCTCACTATGCCAATAAAGCAAGGCTTCATCCATTGCCATGTTGAAGGCAGGGTCTTGATTTCCTGTATCAATGAAACACCATTTCTCTTTTTGCATATAAAAATCCCTTCTCTTTTACGTAGTCAATGTTAGATGATGGTCATGACCACCGATATTCTCTCTCCATCAGTCTATCAAATAGGGAACGAATTGAAAATAATTCTTACCATTTATGATGACAAGTTTCTTTTGCTTTACTATAATAGTATTTGTCTAAAACGTACCATCAGACAGGCCACTGTGCTGATGCTCAAGAAGGAGTCGAGTTGTATTGTCAATGTTCAACTATATCGTCCTCTCACTTTGTGGACTTTTCGTTCTTTATTCTGTCGGCAGCTACATTTATCAGCAGCGTATTATGAAAACGCTGACGGAAGAAGAATTTATTAAAGGTTACCGCAAAGCTCAACTCATTGATGTGAGAGAGCCAAATGAGTTTGATGGCGGACATATTTTAGGGGCAAGAAACATCCCCCTTTCCCAGCTAAAGCAGCGCAAAAATGAAATTCGTCCTGACAAGCCTGTTTATCTTTATTGCCAAAACAATTTGAGAAGCGGAAAAGCAGCGCAAACGTTACGTAAAAACGGCTGTCGTGAGATTTATAATTTAAAAGGCGGCTTTAAAAAATGGGGCGGCCGCATTAAAACGAAGAACTAACAAAAAAGACTCTGGGAGCATGATCCCCCTGAGTCTTTTTTCTTTATCTTTCAAAAACGAGAACTGGATTCCGGGCAGCCTTTGTTTCGTCCATTCGTTTGACGACCGTTGTATGCGGCGCTTCCTGCACGACTTCTGGATTCTCTTCCGCTTCTTTTGCAATCTGAATCATCGCTTCGATAAAGGCATCAAGTGTTTCTTTTGATTCTGTTTCAGTTGGTTCAATCATGATGCATTCCTCTACATTGAGCGGGAAGTAGATCGTTGGCGGATGATAGCCAAAATCAAGTAATCGCTTGGCAATATCCAGTGTGCGCACACCTAATTTTTTCTGACGTTTACCTGAAAGGACAAATTCATGCTTACAGTGACGGTCAAATGGCAAATCGAAATGAGTACTTAAGCGGCGCATCATATAGTTCGCATTTAATACGGCATTATCAGTGACAGCCTTTAAGCCGTCTGGACCCATAGAGCGAATATACGCATATGCTCTGACGTTAATGCCGAAGTTACCATAGAACGGCTTCACGCGGCCAATTGATTCTGGTCGATCATCATCGAAGTAAAAGCGGCCTTCTTTCTTCACAAGCACCGGCTTTGGCAAGTACGGAATCAAATCCTTTTTTACGCCTACAGGACCTGAACCAGGGCCTCCGCCTCCATGTGGACCTGTAAAGGTTTTATGAAGATTTAAGTGAACGACATCAAATCCCATATCCCCCGGTCTTGCTCTGCTCAAAACGGCATTCAAGTTCGCTCCATCATAATAAAGCTTGCCACCAGCTCCGTGAACGACTTCAGCCATTTCTAAAATATTTTCTTCGAATAGGCCGAGTGTATTCGGATTCGTCAGCATTAAAGCCGCAGTTTCTTCATTGACAACACGGCGCAGGTCCTCTAAATCAACAAGCCCATTCTCATCAGATGCGACGGTAATGGTTTCAAACCCAGCCACTGTCGCAGATGCTGGGTTCGTTCCATGAGCAGAATCCGGCACAATGACTTTTGTTCGTTTATGATCTCCTCTTGCTTCATGGTACGCACGGATCATCATGAGTCCTGTCCATTCCCCGTGTGCTCCTGCCGCAGGCTGTAATGTCACAGCGTCCATCCCCGTAATTTCTTCAAGATGATCACCTAGATCATACAGCAATTCTAATGCTCCCTGCACAGTGTCTGCCTCTTGTAGTGGATGGACTTGCGCGAAGCCTGCAAGGCGTGCAACCTTTTCATTAATCTTTGGATTATATTTCATTGTACAAGAGCCAAGAGGATAAAATCCGGAATCGACCCCGTGATTACGTCTTGATAATGCTGTATAATGACGCATAATATCAAGCTCAGATACTTCAGGAAGCTCAGCATCATCATGACGGATATACGTGTCATCAAATAAAGCTGGGATCTCCTGTTCAGGTACATCTAAATCAGGCAGGCTATAACCAATTCTTCCCTCTTTGGATAATTCAAAAATAAGCGGCTGATCTTGTTTATTCATGGCGATCCCCCAATTCCTTCATGAACGTATCAATTTCTTCTTTCGTTCTTAGCTCTGTCACGGCGACAAGCATGTGATGTTGAAGCTCTGGGAAGTCTCTCCCTAAGTCATAGCCGCCGATGATTCCTTTTTCAAGCAATCGTTTATTGGCTTCTTTTACAGGTTCTTGTAATTTGATTACAAATTCATTGAAATGGGCCCCTTCTACATCAGCAAGCAGTCCATATGCTTTTGCCTGCGTCTTCGCATAGTGGGCTTTTTGTACGTTTTGATACGCAATGTCTTTGATGCCTGTTTTTCCGAGTGCTGTCATGGCAACGGAAGCGGCTAATGCATTTAATGCCTGATTCGAACAAATATTAGACGTCGCTTTATCTCTTCGAATATGCTGCTCACGCGCTTGAAGGGTTAGTACAAACCCACGAACACCATTTTCGTCTTCTGTCTGCCCAACTAAACGACCTGGCACTTTTCGCATCAACTTTTTCGTCACAGCAAAATATCCGCAATGCGGCCCGCCAAACGCTGCTGGAATACCAAACGGCTGCGCATCACCAACGACAATGTCTGCTCCAAGTTTTCCTGGCGGCGTCAGTAACCCGAGTGCAAGTGGATTACTAGAGACAACGAACAAACTTTTCCCTTGATGGGCAATAGGTTCAATGTCTTTTAACGGTTCGACGACACCAAAAAAGTTTGGATATTGCACAAGAACTGCTGCTGTATCTTCGCAGACAGCCTTTTCTAATGCTGCTAGGTCCGTCTGCCCTTTTTTCGCAGGCACTTCAACAACTTCGATGTGCTGTCCTTTGGCATATGTTTTTAGCACGGCTCTTGCTTCAGGGTGAACCGTTTCAGAAACAACCACTTTTTTCTTTTTTGTATGCCCAGCAGCTAGCATTGCCGCTTCAGCTAATGCTGTCCCGCCATCATACATCGAGGAGTTAGCAAGATCCATACCCGTCAGCTCAGCAATCATTGTTTGAAATTCAAAAATGGCTTGTAGTTCACCTTGCGAAATCTCCGGCTGATAAGGTGTGTATGCTGTATAAAATTCAGAACGTGAGATGACATGATCCACAATGACAGGCTGGTAATGATCATATACACCGGCACCAAGAAACGATGCATAGGAGACCGTATCTTTATTCTTTGCAGCTAATCGGGATAATTCCCTTACAAGCTCTGTTTCAGATGCGGCTGCTTTAATGTTGTATGCTCCTTTAAATCTCACTTTTTCTGGGATATCTGAAAAAAGCTCATCAATCGACTGAACGCCGATGACATCCAGCATTTCTTTTTGATCTTGCTCGGTTTGCGGCAAATACCTATGCTTCATCCTCTATTCCCCCTCGTTATTTGGCTCTTTTATAAAATGGTGTTGCGACGATTTTCGCTTTTAGACGTTTTTTGCGAACTTGTACTTCTATCTCTGTTCCAAGCTGCGCCTGAGAAGATTCAATTAAAGCAAGCCCGACATTTTTCTTTAATGTTGGGGACTGTGTGCCCGTTGTGACTACCCCAATCTGCTTTTCTCCTGAAAAGACCGGATAGTCTGTGCGCGGAATCCCTTTATCTATCATTTCAATGCCGACAAGCTTTCGCTTCGGCCCTTCTTCTTTTTGCTTCTTGAGCGCTTCCTTGCCAATAAAATTGGCTTCTTTATCCGTTTTGACAGCAAAGCCAATCCCGCCTTCTAATGGAGAGATATCCTTTGATAGCTCTTGCCCATAAAGCGGAAGTCTTGCTTCAAATCTCAAGGTGTCACGTGCACCGAGCCCGCACGGTATTAATCCTTTTGGTGCGCCTGCTTTTAATAAAGCCGACCAAATGTGGACCGCATCTTCTGACTGGCAATAGATTTCAAAGCCGTCTTCTCCTGTGTAGCCAGTTCTTGAAACAAGCACCTCTTTTTGAGCAACCTCAGCTCTTGATAAAAATGTAAATGGCTTGAGCGATGTCGCTTCTTCATCCGCCACATCTTTCATGATGTCAGCGGCAAGAGGTCCTTGAAGGGCTAGCAAGGCGATTTGATCAGAGACATTTTGGATCAATACGTCGTTCTCACCTTGATGCTGAAGCAGCCACTCCACATCTTTTTCAATATTTGATGCATTAATGACAAGCAAATAATCGTTCTTTTCTTTTTGGTAGACGAGCAGATCATCCACTGTCCCGCCATCTTCATAGCACATGGCTGTATATAGTGCCTTGCCGTCTGTCAGCTTAGACACATCATTGGTTAATAACCTTTGTAAAAAAGAAAGGGCATCTTGACCTTTGATTTCCACCTCACCCATGTGAGACACATCAAAAAGCCCTGCCTTTGTTCGAACAGCTTCGTGCTCTTCTTTAATGGAAGAAAATTGGACAGGTAATTCCCAGCCCCCGAAGTCAATGGTTTTTGCGCCAAACGTTTCATACGCATGAAAAAGCGGTGTTCGTTTCAACATCAATCGTTTCCCCCTTTTTTCTTTCAGTGCAGATCACAAGCTGAATTTTCAGAAAAAAATCACAGCAAAAAAGGACAGAGCGCTCCCTTTTATCAAAAAGAAGTCTCTGTCCTTGCACCTGAAAGTTTACAGCACAACATCATTGTGCGTTTTCCCCTTTGGTGGTTTGCTAAAAAAACGATGAGCAAACACTCTCCAGAGTTGCGTCCGGTAAGAGTACTTTTGCCTGAGAGATTCACTGAAACGATTCAGCTTGCTCCTTCGGCGCCTGCCAGTGCTAAATAACCGCCAAGTCTCTCCCCATACCATCATCCGCTCATATTCTTCACATTTATTGGACATACTATCAAAATGGGTGACTTATTTGCTAGATCACTTACCAACATCCTACCATTAGAAACGGATGAAGAGCAACAGAAAAATCATTAACATTTTTTAAACAACCATTCATTATCGTTCGCTTTTATTCAAATATCTAGTCTTTTCAAGACCTCTTAAAAAATGAAGCGTTTAAATACAGAACAATTTTATCCTCAACCTACTAGAAAGGCAGGCGACCACATTGAATATTCAAACGATTTTTGATCAGGAATGGGCAAGTGAATTTCAGCAGCGGCTTGCAGCAGACGGCCCCTGGGCGAACTGGGAAATGTACCGTTTAGCGACGCAGGTCCAAAAAGTCACAGCCATTGATTCATTTGAAGGACTGCAAGCTCCTGCCCATCTGCCTGCATTCACGCCTTTAAAACATCAGCTTGAAGTAGCCAGAAGAGTCGTAGAAGAGATGAACGGAAAAGCCATTTTAGCAGATGAAGTGGGACTTGGAAAAACCGTAGAAGCAGGACTTATTATCAAAGAATACATGATTCGTGGACTTGCCAAAAAAATTCTCATACTCGTCCCCGCCTCTCTCGTATCTCAATGGGTACAGGAGCTGCGGACGAAATTTTATATTGATGCTGTCGAACAAAAAAAGAGCTACGTGTGGGAGCAGTGTGACGTCGTGGTTTCCTCCATTGATACAGCCAAAAGACAGCCGCATCGAGACACTATTTTATCCATTGCCTACGATATGGTCATTATTGATGAAGCACACAAACTGAAAAACAATAAAACGAAAAACTATGAATTTGTGAGAAATCTAAATAAGAAATTCTGCTTGCTGCTGACAGCGACGCCTATCCAAAACCGTATTGGAGAAATATTTAATCTTGTCTCCCTTCTGAAGCCAGGTCACCTAGGGAATGAACATCAGTTTAAAGATGTCTTTGCCAAAAAGGATTTACAGTTAGAAGACCATGACCGTTTAAAACAGCTTGTGAATAAAGTGATGATTCGTAACCGAAGGCAAGACACGGGCATCGAGTGGACAAAACGGCATGTCAAAACGATTTCCATTGATTTCTCTCCGACGGAACAAGCATTATATGATGAAATCTGCAAGCTGAAAGAGAACCCGTCCTATACTAAACACATGTTTTCCATCATGACCTTGGAACGAGAATGCTGTTCAAGCCGCGAGGCGGTCTATATGACAATTAAAAAAATGCAGGAAGATGAAACACATATCCTTGGATCCTCTGCTATAGCGGAAATTATGGAGAAAATCAATCAAGTGCAGCAAAACACAAAGGCGCTTGAAGTCGTTAGGCTTATTCAACAGTTAAATGAAAAAGTCATTATTTTCACCGAATACCGCGCGACACAAATTTATTTACAATGGTTTCTTCAGCAAAATGGCATCAGCTCCGTTCCTTTTCGGGGCGGCTTTAAGCGGGGCAAAAAGGATTGGATGAAAGATTTATTTAGAGAACGGGCGCAAGTGTTAATTGCTACAGAAGCCGGCGGCGAAGGAATCAACCTTCAGTTTTGTAACCAAATCATCAACTACGATCTTCCGTGGAACCCGATGCGTTTAGAACAGCGGATTGGACGAATCCACCGCCTTGGACAAGAGCGAGATGTCCACATTTACAATATGGCAACTAACGGTACCGTTGAGGAACACATCTTAAAGCTTTTATATGAAAAAATTCAGCTGTTTGAAAACGTCATTGGCGATCTAGATGATATTTTAACGCGAATCGATATCAAAGATGCCGAATCAGAACTGCATCAGATTCTCTTTCAGCACGAATCAGACGGTGACATGAAAAAGAAATTAACTCAGTTTGCTTCCTATTTAACAGAAGCAAAAACACCGCTTTTAGAAAAAAGACAGCAAGGCTCATAAAGGAGAGTTGATCAATGAAGCAGCGTGACATACATACCTTTCTTCTCCGTTTCTTTCAGGCAAATCAATGCGACATACTAGAAGAAAGTGCTGGACATATGACCGTACAACTAACCATCGATATGGATAAATTGATTATGAACCGCCCTTTTTATTGGCACTGGCTTGAAAAAACTGGTGGTGTTCCGGAGCCGCGGCAATTGACCCTCATCACCGATCAAAAAAAAGTGGATGATACCATTGAGGGTGAATTTATCCACTTCGGCTCCCCTCGTTTATTTCAAATTTTCGAAGTCGTCAAACAGCAGGGCCGATTTATCCGTCTCTATGAACGAGTCACCTCGCTCATGGCCAACCAGATCGCACTCGAGCCCTGGCTTGGTCTCAATGTGAAAATTTCTTATCTGGCAGATCGAAAGAAGGATAAGCTTTTATCACTAGGACTTCATCTAATACGCGGAGAAGTCGTTGAACAATTTCAAGAAAAGCTGGAAACCCGTAAGCTGTCATCTCAAATTCCCGATTACTGCTTTACGATGAGTACAATGATCAAGCCAGAAAGCGGCGTCAAACGGCTCTACAGTTTAATGGAGCATTACGCCCATGAGGAACCAGATGATTGGGCGGTAAGAGCTGTTCAAAAATGGAAAGAAGACACTGAACTTTTAAACCAATTTTATGAAGGGACTTCAGACACGTCTGTAGAATATGAAATAGAAAGACAAGCACTCAAAACTTTATACGAACCAAAAATCAGTCTAACGATTGAAAATGGCGGACTTTTTTACTTACAGCAAAAAAGAGGAGGTTGACCTATAGGTCCCCTCCCTTTCATGTGACGTACAATTTTCGATCAGCCAAAAGCAACGTTTGTCTGTTTGTATTGGGCGGAAAAATGACGCAAGCAAACTATGAGGTCTTACCACCTGTGTCTTTCCATTTCATGCGTTAAGTGCCTGAAATACATGATTCAGTATTTTAGGAGGGTATTTGTATGGAAAAGAAAACGAACATATTAGACAGTGAATGGGTTCAATTATTACTTGAAGCTCGTAAAGCAGGGCTAACAGTAGAAGAAGTCCGTCAATTCCTCAAATCAAGTGAAAAGTCCTCTGAGTCTCACCCTCTGGTAAGAAGTCATTCTATCAAACCTTTCTGAATGTGCTATAATATCGAAAGGAAGGTGATGACATTGATTGGCCAGCGTATTAAACAATACCGCAATGAAAAAGGCTACTCACTATCAGAACTGGCCGAAAAGGCTGGGGTAGCGAAGTCTTATTTAAGCTCAATAGAAAGAAACTTGCAAACAAACCCCTCCATTCAATTTCTTGAAAAAGTCTCCGCTGTTCTGGACGTCTCGGTTCATACACTGTTACACGAAAAAGATGAAACCGAATACGATGGTCAATTAGATAGTGAATGGGAAAAACTAGTTCGAGATGCAATGACATCAGGGGTTTCGAAAAAGCAATTTCGTGAATTTTTAGATTATCAAATCTGGAGAAAAAAGCAAGAAGAGGAGTAAAGCGCACATTTTAGCGCATACTCCTCCAATTGCTATGCAGAACTTGATATCAGTCTAAAGACTGACTTTATTTTTTATCTTCGCTGTGTGCTTTTTCGTTTTCTTTCACGTAGCCTTTTTCATCCGTATGCTTTTTGGGATTGATCGTTAAACCATTCCACTGAGTCGCTTCGAAGGAAAGATCAATTTGAATCGCATCGCCTTGGTATTTATTTTGGATATAGTGACCAGCTTTATCCTTCGTCTGGTCATTGACAAATTCAATGATCATTTCCATTTTATCGTAATCAAACGGGTTCTTTGGTATGCCGTCATACTCTGGAGCCACTGTTCCATCAACAGTTGCTACATTAATCTTCCCACTTTCATGTAAAAACTTCTCATCGACGGCATGACGAAGCTTTTCAAATGCAGTCTGATCCTGTTTTGCCGTTAGTTCATGCAAGTCAAGCAGGTTTGCAGCGTCTAAGATAATATTTTTCGGATAACCATTTCCACCTTCGGCTCCAACCGTCAGAACACTCACCTGAAACTGACTGAGAAATTCTTCAGCTGTATTCTTACCGCCATTTTTCGAGGAAGCTCCATCTTGAAACTGGCTGTAATCAAGACTCATCAGCACTTGATTGATCGCAAGTGATCCTTTATTTTCAAAATTAAATTCTTTCTTGATGCGATCACCAGGTTTTAAGTTTGAAAGGTTGATGGCGCCGGAGTTCTCTTTTGCAGATAAATCCAGCTCTCCTGTCGAGTAGACCGCATTTGCCGTTTCTACATCGTTAAACGCCGCCCATGTCCCCCCACCAATTAATGCCAGGCCTAAAGCCCCTGATAATACACCTAAACGAATTGATCTTTTCTTTGTCATGAATGAACCCCCTAATAAATTGTTTTATTGAAACCTAATTAGGTTACAAACGAAAATTTAAGCTTGTTCCTCTGACATCTGTAAATCGGCCGTGTGTCTTCGGTGTTTTGCAGCGCCTACAAAATGAAGAGTCGAATAAACGAGCAGCATCACACCTGGTATAATGAGCAGCAACGCGGTTCCAGCCGAAGTCCCTGCATACGAAAGAAGCTTTCCTGCATATGGAATGGTCACACCCGTATACTGCGCAACCACCTGATCCGCTTTTACTAGCGTGCCGTCCTGATACATATTGTGGTCACCTTTCGTCTCAAAGGCTTTATTTGCTCCCTTTCCTTTCACCCCAACAATTCGGTGGGTCACATAAGACTGGTCCTGCTTCGTTTGAAATGTGATAATATCCCCTTTTTTAAGTGCCTCCGGTGAAGTCACTTCTTTTACGACAATGAGTGAGCCAGTCGAAAATTCTGGTTCCATTGAGCCAGATAATACTTGCTTGAATTGATAACCGAAAATTTGAGGATCTCCCCCTGTAGTTCTTGATGACAATACGACAATAATACATGCAATCATCACCGTGAACACCACCACATAAAGAATACTTCCAGACATCTTCATCCATTTTTTCATGACCTCTTCTCCCCTTCGCCTATCATTGTTTCATTTAGAAGACAGCTCCATTTAGGATGCCTTTTCTTGACACTTTGCGAGCTGCATATGTTTAGACCATATAAATGCTTCTCCAGATCCTTCAAAACCTTTAGGGTAATAGATTTTAAACACATAGATTCCATTCGTTTTTGCTTTATCTGTCGTGACAGTCGTTGTTTGTTGAGAAAGAAGGGACTGTATAGAGCCTTTTTCAAGAATATGACCATCTTGTAACGGCCTCTGCTCACTTTTCACTTTATGTAATTCCCATTTCCATTCAGAGTGTGCAATAGGTTGTCCACTATTTTTTAATGTCATGCTCAAGCTTTGAGGCGCGCAGACTGTTCCTTTGATCATCGTTTGATCAATGAGTTCCAAATGACTTCTATCCCATTTGGAAGGCTGACAATGCTGGTCCGTCTGTTCAAAATTTTCGCATGTTTTCATGACAAAATTTGAGTGCTCAATATCGTTAAAAGAAGCGTTCGTTGTTGAGATCAAGAGTGACGTGAAAATCAAACAAATGGCACAAAAAAGTACAAAGAACGACTGTTTCATTCATTCTCCAACTCCTTGAACGATTGTTCTTTAATAAGAACGATTACATACAGTATAAGGAAATACCTATAAAACCCAAAACGTCAAATTAGTCCATTTTGTTCTTAAACAAGAATGATTACGAGAAAATTCTTCCATTTTCTCATTCTTTCGCCGTATTCAATATTTTTTTGTGTGACATTTGTACTTCTTAAAAATTTACATAAAAGTGCAGCATTTGGTCAGAATAATAGCAGGTGAGGTGATGTGAAGTGAAATATGGAAAGATGATAATCATGCTCAGTTTACTGTTGGGTCCTATGATACAAGACGCCAATCCTGCGGATGCGAGAGGTTTCACTGCCGCCGCAGATCAATGGGAAACGCGGGCAGTCAAAGAAGCAAAGAAACGATATCCGCTAACGCAAGTCTTATTCAAACAAAAAGTATGGGACCGTCATCGTGAGAAGGAATCTGTGAAACAGTATCATATTACGTTAAGAGACCACACCAAAGAATTTGGGGTATTTGTCACTATTTCTTATAACCCTTACTCAAACAAGGTCAATAAAGTGATTGTTGTGGAAGAATACAGCTAATGGGGCATAAAAAAACCGCCTACTGGCGGCTTTTTACTTTTGTCGATGTCGCTTACGTTTTTTTAGCATCATTGAAAACCCAAACGGCAGAACCCCAAATAAACGCTGTGAAAATGGCGGTTTCGTTTCCATTCTCTCTTGTTTATGTTCTTTCCGTTCGTCACGTGGTGTATTCATATATTTAATGATTTCCTGTGTCATATATTTTACATAGTCATTGGTTTTCAAGCACATTCACCTCTTCTTTCTTCAAGTGTTACCAGGAAGAGGATCATTTTATACACTGGCTATTCACGGTTTGCCCATTTCATGATTTCACTGGTCTTCCAATTCAGCACGAGTTCCCGTTCATCTGATAAACCATCTTTTGTTTTCACCCTGACTAACATGTGGATACGCTTTTTCTTTTGATCGCATGTTATCTTCTTTAATGTCACGCGGCCTTCTTCAGTGTGAATATGAGTTTGCTGCTGTTCACACAAACGATGGAATGTACGGGCAGCTTCACTCGCACCCACCCTGAAAAGCTGCTGTTTTTTATAAAACGAAATCGTCAGCTCTGCACTTCTCAGCTCTTTTTGAAACCCTATCGTCATCGCCCCTAGGATCACGAGAAAAAATAGAATTGCAGCCAGTACATGCGGATAGATAAATCCTCCTTCCCTTTTCACGATGTAGGAACCATCCCTTTATATATGAAAAAAACAGCTTCATACACCTTACCAGACTCATCTGTGACTTTAAGGATAGCTCTATGCTGATTTGTTCTCACGCGAAATTCTTTCACCTTTTGCAATAAAGGGAGATGGCCTGCTTGATCCATTCGCTTCCGAAGCATCTCTTGATATGGCTCAATCGTTACCACTCGCCCTTGATCAGATACATACTCTAACGCTTTACCTCCTTGCACCGATCGAACAGCCGTTGCTCGGCTTAATTCCTCATCTAATTGCAGAACAGTCTGTTTCCACTCCATTTGCGAAAATCGGTTAATCTCTTCAAAAGGACGGGCTTTCTCAGCTGTAGAAAAGATCAGTACACAGCCAATTGAAAGGAACAAAAATAGCTGCAATTGCCATAAAGCCTGGACAAGGGTAAAACCTTGTTCACCGTTCAGCAACCTGATGAAAGCATATGGTCTGCTTTTTTTGTATGTTGTATGATACACATCCCTTCTCTTTACTCCAATTGAATACATATGTGATGTCGCCTCGCTTCTTTTTGACAGAAGATTTTGTACCCTCTATGAACGATTCATTCATCTGTTCATGCAAAATTTGATAAGCCTCAAGTTTGGCTCTTACTTCATTTTTCCCTATTATGATTTTTTCATAGGCCGGCATAAGCACAAGGGCTGCAAATAGGAAGATATGACAAGCAAACAGCGCTTCTATCGTACTAAACCCTCTATTGCTTTTGAACATGGATTCGCCCGCTTCCTAAATAGATCGTGAGCTTATACGTTTGACTGCCAAATTGAATGATGAGAGACCCGCCGCTGCTTGGATGTCCGTTTACATTAAAATAGATACCTTGTGTAAATGTAGAAGCCTGAATGCTTCCCTTTTGTTGCTGAAAAGAAGCAATGACTTCGCCATCCTTTTGATCGATTACTTGATACGATACATGTGGCGGATGGAATTCAACATATACACGTGTTTTTTTGACAAATGCAGTATTAGCAGCCAATTGAAAATCTTGTTTCATGATGTTCACTTGTTTTTTGGCTTCAGCGTCTTCTATTAAATTTGGGATTTTTACTCCTATGATCGACAATAGAATCGATAGAACCAGTAAGATCATTAGCTGTTCTATGAGGGTAAAACCCTTTTCATGAAAAATTAATTTATTCATGCTTCACATGGCCGTTTTGAATGACAATCGCTTTTCCATTAGGACACGTTAATCCCTTTTTAACATAGCCTTCTTTTACTAATTCAGCTAAAGATGGTGTCTTGCCATCGTGCTCTAATTCATATGCCATCACCTGAGTGCTCACCATTGATTTAAGCCCTTCACAGCCCTTTGCTTGAATCGTTTGGTGGTGACGAGTAATATTCGGAATGGTAATAAGTAAAAGAATCGAAATCACAAGCATGACAACTAACATTTCTAACAGAGTAAATCCTTTATCATTCATGTCTTTGCCCTCCTCCTTACACTTGCTCCATCAGTTGATACATTGGTAAAAGAATAGATAAATACACAATGAGTATAAGAATTGCCGTCAGTCCATAGATAACCGGCTGCAGCCACGACATCCATTTTTCAATTTTCAGCTCTGCATTCTCTAATAGAAATTGACTGTACGTGTACATTTCTCTTGCAAGCATCCCGCTCGCTTCACCATGCTCGATGACGGCTGCAAAACGTTTTTCAAAAAAAGGAGACAGGCTCACTTGATGTGCCATTCTCTCTCCTTTTCTTAACTCTTTAATCATCTGTTCTGATATTTCTTGAAGAAAGGGTAAGTAGCTTTGCTGCTTAAAAGCTAGCAAGCTCTCGTACATCGATAATCCAGCCTGAAGCAGTCCGCTTAACTGTAGAGAGAAAAGATACGTATGCATCAGCCGCATTCCTTTATATAAAAAAGGAAACCTGCTTATTACCCTTAGCTTCTCAAGGGTAGATTTTTTCCTAAAAAAGAAAGCATAGTATCCAGTCAGACAGATACACACACAGCCGATGAGGAGGAGAGATACATGCAGCAATTGAAAGAGTCCAAACATACCTTGAATCAGCCATGACATTCGGGTATCCATCGAGGAGTACAAGAGAGAAAATTGAGGAATGATCATTTGCTGAACGAGTATGAGCACGATCAAAACTGTAAAGATGAGGAAAATCGGGTAACGTAACATGCGTTTAAACGTATCTACCTGTTTAATTTTTTTCTCTAAAAACCGTGCGCTTTGTTCAAGTGCTTTTGCTAGACTTCCATGCTTTTCGGAGAAACTTAAAATGGCGATGACTTCCCGCTGAAAATGGAGTCTTTCTAGCACCACATAAAAAGGCTCCCCTTCGAGCAGCCACTGAATGCCCGGTGCTAATTGTTGCTGCTGCTTGTTCGACAATTGGATATTCAACATCGTTAATGCCTCAATCAATGTATATCCAGCCTGAATCAATTGAGCAAGTTTTGATAGACATTCCGCTTGATCCTTTTTAGACCATGCTTTAGAGGCTTGCTTCTTCATAAACCCAGCGATGATAGGTGTTTTTCGATAAATAGCCTAGTGCCACTCCTTTACGAATTAATCTTTGCAATGTTTCATATGACGAGTGAGCATATTCTCCTTTAGCCTCCTTGATACACTCACCAAGCTCCTTTCCGAACAGCAGTTCAAATACATTTGTTCGTCTGACCGGTCGATTTAATTTACAGTAAAGCTGGCATGTTTCTCCGCAAAAAGGACAGGTGAGCTCGATTAATCGCTGCGCAGCAATCGCCACCATCGTTTGTTCGAGTTCATTCATCGTGACACCAAATTCAA
The DNA here is from genome assembly GCF_038003425.1 of Bacillus sp. FSL K6-1145. Classification (NCBI taxonomy): domain Bacteria; kingdom Bacillati; phylum Bacillota; class Bacilli; order Caryophanales; family Bacillaceae; genus Bacillus; species Bacillus sp. FSL K6-1145. The sequence goes on from NZ_JBBOPC010000001.1 coordinate 2,231,030, forward strand.
GCATACGATAAAGGGCTCCTTTTGCATTTTTCGCATGGAGTGTACTCATCACTAAATGGCCTGTCAGTGCTGCTCTAATTGCCGTTCGAGCCGTTTCAGCATCTCTTATTTCTCCTAGCACAATCATATCTGGATCATGTCTTAAAATAGCGCGTAATCCTGCCGCATATGTGATACCGGCTTTTTCATTTACTTGAACCTGCAGCACTTCTTCATTTCTCGTTTCCACAGGATCTTCAAGTGTAATAATATTTCTGTTGAAATTCTTTTTTGCAAACTGGATCAATGAATAAAGGGTTGTTGTTTTCCCTGAATTGGTTGGACCGGTAAATAAAATGAGCCCATGCGAATGATTCAAAAATGATAATAACCTGGTGGATGCTTTCGGAAATAGTGACAGATGTTTTATTTTTGGAACATGATCCTGCGGCAATATTCTAATCACTAAGCTCTCATCATTTACAGTTGGTAGGGTAGACATCCGAATAAACACCTGACCCCTTCTTAGCATCACAGCTAATGACCCATTTTGCGGTCTCCGTTTTTCTCCGATATCCATGGATGATAAAAATTTAAAATGAGCAATGAGCCGCTCGCCGCTTTTTTTATCAATGGTTCGCTGCTGAATTAAATCTGAGTCTACGCGGAAAGATACCGACGCTTTCTTTTCCTTTGGAACAATGTGCACATCAGATGCTCTCATGCGGCATGCTTCTTCTAGCAGCTCTTGTCCCAAATATTCAATCCCATACAAATGGTCCACTCCCTTCTCTGACCATATTGTAAGTCAGAGGAACCTGTCTGACAAAAGAGCAATTTATCATTTTAATGCCTAATCAATCGAAAAAATCATCAGCTTGCGATGGAAAACGTGGTTTTTTAAAAAAGTGCATATAAAAAAACCTGACTTTTACAAGTGCAGGTTTTTTGGTCATGTGGCTTCTTGCGGCTGTTCTTCAAAAATACGAAATCCTCTTTTTTCCAAGGCTTTTGCAAGGCTGTGTTCTGTATTTACTTTTGAGAAATCAATGCCGAGCTTCACAACGGTTTGAGCAATTTCTGGGCGGATGCCTGAAATAATCGTCTCAATGCCTAGAAGCTTCGCACTATCCACCACTTTAAACAGCTGATAAGCAACCATCGTATCAACGATCGGTACGCCTGATATATCAATAAACAAATGCGTTAGACGCAGTCTTGAAGCCTGTTCTAGCACGGATTCCAAAATAATTTTGGCCCGGTACGTATCAATCTCCCCGATGAGCGGCAAAATTCCGATTTCCTTTGAAACTGGAATAACAGGAGCACTCAGTTCCTGAATCATCTCTCTTTGTGCATTGAGCTGACTCAGTGTCACGCGGTCGTATTCCTCTGATAAACGCTCGATCATATCATCAAACGTTGAATGAAAATGCTGATTCCACCCGCATACATCTTGGAGCGTCACTTCAAGCTCAGTTTCTAGTATGAATTTCTCGATTCTCGAACAGAAAATCTGACGAAATATCTTAAATTGTCCAATGATTTCATATAAAGGCACTTCGTGAACGGCTCGATCACGTGCGATATCAACAGACCACTTTTTCAAATGATTTTCTACTTTGTCTGACAGCGTCACAAGCGTTGCTGCAATGGTTTGAATAAACGCTGTGTTCTGTTCCTTCAACTTCATTTCCGTTTCCTCTGAAGCATGTTTGGAATATAATGAGCCTTCTTCTGTTCTTGTTTTCAGCCATTCTTCGGTCATGACGGGGGCTTCTTTTAGGATAAATTCATATAATTGCTTCGATTTTTCATTTTTCATTTACTTCTTCCGCTCCTTTTTCACTTAAAACTCGTGACATACAACTTTTATGTATAAATGACCGCAGATGGTGAAGAATATCATTACACGTTTGATATTGGGCTATAGCCAAGTGGTAAGGCAATGGACTTTGACTCCGTGATCGTTGGTTCGAACCCAGCTAGCCCAGTTCAGCACAAAAACGAAGACGGCTGAAGCATGTTTCAGCTGATCTTCGTTTTTATTAGGAAACTGATTGATGTATCGCTTTCTTTTTTGATAATTTCATGAGTTCGCCTGGATTATAGCCTACTACTAATTTATTTCCATCAATGATAATTGGTCTTCGGAGCAGTTTTGGTTTTTCAATGAGAAGCTGAAGAACCTCGTTTACTTTTAAATCATTAATATTTAAATTTAAGCTTTTAAAAGCCTGACTTCGTGTGGCTAAAATTTCATCCATTCCTTCTGTTGTTAAGGAAAGGATCTTTTTTAATTCTTCTAGTGTTGGCGTTTCTCTGAAAAGGTGACGCTCTTTAAAATCAATTTGATTCGCCTTTAACCAATGTTTTGTTTTGCGGCAAGACGTGCAGCTCGGGTATGAATAAAAAGTAATGTCACTCATTAGTCTTCCTCCTTAGGTCGTTAACCTTTTCTCTTATGGAGTAAGTACCCTCATGTATTTCAGCATAAACACGTTTTGATCACTTTTTCAAAAAAATTTTTCTCCTCGTAAAATAAATGTTCACACGTTGTCAAAAATGTAAATGTTTACATAACAAGTGGTGATCAGCTATAATATGAATCAAAGGGGTTTTTTTAAGGGGAGGGAAAGAAATGAATCGCATGTTCCGCGTGCTTGGCTTTTGGACGGGTATTTTTGCTGTCATGTTCTATTTAGGGCATATGAAAGATGCATCGTTGCTGTTCTTCGGTCAAACCGTTCTTTTTGTATTTTTATCCTACTTGAATTTATCCGAAAGAATGTATATTTACATTTTCGGAGCGTACTTGACGATTTTCTTTGCCGGATTTACATATTATTCGATTTTCATCATGGTTCCCGGTACCGGACATTAATTGAAAAAAAGCATCGCTATAAAAAGAGATGCTCAGATTGTTGACAAAGGGCTAAAATGATTTTATTTTAGCCCTTTGTCTTCTTTTCAGCGTGATAGAAAACCTTTGAAGTCTAGGAAGGACGAGCATCGGAGCGGAGCGAATTTGACATTCGTGAGCACCGGAGCGCAGACCTGACAACGAATGCGAGGGTTTGTCTACACGCTGAGCATCTCTATAAAAAGAGATGCTTTATTTCATACGTTTAAAGAGAAAAGCCATTGATAAATGGATTTTGTTCCTGCTCCGTAAGTACAGTGGTTTCTCCGCCATGTCCACTTAAAACAAGAGTTGATTCTGGTAAAGACAATAATTTGTTATGAATTGATTGAAGCAGCACTTCTTGACTGCCCCCTACTAAATCTGTTCTCCCGATGCCGCCTTCAAATAGCGTGTCACCAGAAATCACAAATCCTTCTTCCGCCGAATAGTAAGACACACTGCCTGGTGAATGCCCAGGAGTGTGGAACATCTCTAATGTAAACGATCCAATTTGAAGAGTTCCTTCTGACGTAATTAATTTTTCAGCTTCTTTGACCGTAATTCCATTTCCAATCAATCGAGCTGAACCGTTTAATTCAGCGTTCGTGAGCCATTCTTTTTCATTCTCGTGTACATAGAGTGGCACTCCCCACTCTGCGCGCACTTCATCTGCGGCACCGATATGATCAAAATGAGCATGTGTCAGTAAGACCGCAAGCGGTGTGAGCTGTTTTTCTTTTACATAGGAAATTAGCTTTTGTGCTTCACCGCCTGGATCAAAGATTAAACATTCTCCGTGCTCATTTTTCCAAATATACGCATTCGCTTGTACATAGCCTAGTGGCATTCTTCTCCAATTCATTTTCATCACCTACTTTATTCATTCTTTTTTATTATGAAGGCTACACAATAAAAATTCAAACAATCGTCAACTGGAATCTACTCGACAAGCTTTATGAAAACGGTTAAAATGAAAAGAAAGGAAATCAAGGGGATTGATGACAAAGGGGGACTTTCACATGATGCTCGTCATTATTTTTGGTCTAGTCACGATTTTAGCTGCACTCGGGATCTATCGCTCACTTAAAAAAGTGAACGTACTTGCCATCGCTTTTGCTGGCGCGACATTTTTGGTTTTTGGCTGGTTTACTGTCATGACCATCATCTATAGCGGTTATCCAACTGCACATTAAAAAGCCTGCATTTAGCAGGCTTTTTTTATTGATTCAAGTGCTTATTCACGCTTTCTATTTTACTTGTAAGTGTTGTGATTTGATCCCGCCTGTCATCAATGCGGATATTGGTCGCTACACGGTGCAGTCCCTTTTCAAAAGGTGCTTCATGAATGCGCTGAATGACCTCAAATAAAACGGATAATTCACCTTCAATTAACGTATTCATTGGTGTTAATTGATAATTAATTTTCCCTTCTTTTTGAAAGCCTTCTAAAATTCTTTGTACATCTGCTACATAAGCACTGACACTTGGTGTTTCCGTGCCTATTGGAATGATAGTGACATCTGCTATGGCCATGTTTATTGCCCCTTTCCACTCAAATCCTCATGTTTTCTCGTCCTCATTGTAACCTATTCGCAATCCATCATGCCATGCTCACGTTGCATTTAAAGAAGGTTTGTCCCGTTCTATCGTCAAATCCGCCCTCTCTACCTTCCCAATTTTTGTGAATATCAGCAGGCATATCCCTGATACAGCTTCAATGATGCCTCCAGCCGCAATGACATATCCGGAACCAAATAATGTCGCCATATAGCCGCCAATGAGAGCGCCTAAAGGGATCATGAAGAAGGAGATCATATTGATAATTGCATACACTTGCGGCTGATCCTCTGCTTTTACTGACAATTGAATCATTGTATGTTCAGGCACGTTGACTGCACTGATGGCGGCACCTAATGCAAAAGCTGATATAAATACAAGTGGTAAAAATGCGTTCATGCCTGTGATGAAAAACGAGATTCCATCAACAATCCCGGCACCTATAAACAGCAGCCCATACCGGTTCACTTTTACCTTTGTCAAAACAAACCCCATCAAGAATGCACCTAGTGCCGTTGTGACTTTAATAAATGAATAGATCACGGGTCCACTATGTAAATCCTCTGTTAAATAAATAACAGACAATGCTTCCCATGGTGCGGCAGCAAAGTTTGAGCAGACACAAAAAATCGCCAATGGGAACAAAATATGATGCCTTCTCACAAGTGAAAATCCCCGAATCAATCTTTTGCCGTATGATACCCCTTTTTTGGCTTTATCAATGATGATTTCTGTTTCATATGTAATGATTAATACAAGTAAAGCGGACAAGAGATAAAGAGGAATAATCACAAGCATTGTATATCCTACCCCTACAAACGCAATCATGACACCACAAACCGTGACCGTCACAAGCCTGACTACATGACTTGCTGATTGAATAGTTGCATTCGCTTTTTGTATGAGGTCCTCATGGACAAGCTTTGGAATAATTGATACAGACGCCGGTTCGTAGGAGCCACCAGTTGCCGAATGAAGCAGCATACACCCAATAACAAGTGCTAATGGCGTGAAACCATAAAAGTAACTGACCACAATCACAAGAATTATCGCTCCTCTTGTTAAATCAGCAAAACACATCCAAAATTTCAATTGATGCGGCTTCATCATTGGGGTAATTAGTGGCCCAACAATGGCTTGCGGAACAAAGCTGACCGCAATAAAAAAGGCTGTTCCAATTGCCCCTTTTCCGCCTAGTACTAAAAGCCACAAGATGGTGTTGAAAGATAAACTATCAGCTGTTATTTTGCACATTTTAGACATAAATAAGTAAGTGAAATTCCTTTTCCACAGGCTTTGAGCACTCAATGATCGACATCTCCCTAAAACATATCCTTTTTTTTACATCCATACCTTTCACAATAGCTCACAATTCGGCCTTCGTCAATTGCCCTAACATTATTTTTATTGACAATAAGAAATTGCTTCATGTTCAAATGTAAAAAGCACCTGACAGGTGCTTTTTAACACTTACATGCTTCCCATAACAACCGCTTTGTTTTCTCATAGATCGTGTCAAATTGATTCATGGAAAGAGGATTTTTTCCTAGGCCAAGCTCGACTGTATAGCCCTCATTGTGACATTGATAAATAAACCAATCGCGATAGCCTGCATAGCTGTCAAGATATTGAATCGGTTTATAGCCGCTTACTTGTTCGAATCGTTTGACCGTTTCTTTTGAGCTGGCTGGTTCATGACCAAGAAACCCCCAGTATATCTCTTCTCCTTGTGTATGGAGAGCAACAAGCCTGTCAAAGCGTTTTCGTAACGCTAGATTTGCCATCGCTTTCGCTTCTGGTTCTGTTAGCGGCTGATACCCAGGAAAACCTCGATTGGACGGAGCCTTAGTCTCATGACGGTAGTATTCGATCTCCCAATAAGCAGGAAATTGATTGTTCAAATCCACCCCTCGTATATTTGCTTTCCACTCCTGATAGTCAGCATATCCATCATGTAGCGGTGTGAATTCTTCACTGCTCAGACCAAGTGACTCTGGTCCATTTCGTACGAGGTCCACACCATCTGGATTCACCAATGGTACGATAGAGAGAGCTGTGGTTTGCAGAATATGAACGGCTTCATGATGCCTTGCTTGCACCGGGTCAGATGCAGCCAAACACAGCGATTTCAGCCATTTTATTAAAACAGACGTCGTGATCCATTCATTTGCATGAAAAGAGGCATTCAAATGAATAGAATGTAAATGCTGAACAGGCTCTGTTCGGATTTCATAAATAGGTGTATCAAGCACTGAATGACCTATGATGCTCATTTGAAGAAAAGGAAATGCGGCTTTCAAGTAGCTCAGCTCTTCTTCTAATTGAGCACTATCATATTCAAAGGTTCCATTGATCCAATCATCGGATTGCTGCAGCCTGTAAGGCGCAATAAATTTCTGCAGCTCACCTATGGAAGAAAATGAATGGATGCCTTCCGGAAGTCGGTATCCCGGTAAAAGGAGGTACTCATTGCTGATTTGATTGGATAAATGGAAAGCTGCATTCCCTATCCCTAACTGCTTTGCTACATGATCCTTCTCCTCTCCATCTAGGTGCCATTCAATTTTCCCAAACGACGTTGTCTTCATTTACATCCCTCCTCTCATACTATATGAGCCGGCAGACCAAAAAAGAAAACCTCTGCATGTAAAAATAACAGAGGTTTTCTCGTATGTTAGGACGCCTTTTTTAGCTGAGTTTCATCTTCTTTTTTAGATGGAGAATGGTCCGGGCTATTCCGGTCATAAAATCTAAGGAGATCCCCATAGATGATTTGATCAGAGAATTGGAGCTCTTGCTTTGCTTTCTCTTCATAAGACTGACACACAGTCTCATCATCTCTTGGCTCACCCGTTTTTTTATTGTAGCAAACACCATCTGTGAACACACTGTCCTTCGTAATAAAACTGCCATCACGAAGCACGGTAAAATCATTCGTATCTTTCGATAAAAGGTCATGGCCAAATTGAATTTGTTTACTTGTATCAATTCCTAATAGATTGAGTACAGTTGGGCGGAGATCGACCTGACCACCTACCGTATCAATTTCTTTTGGATGTTGGTCTGTGATCCCTGGAATGTGTACAACAAACGGGACTTTTTGAAGCTGTACTTCTTCAAATGGCGTAATCTCTTTATTTAAAAATTGCCCCATGGCTTCGTTATGGTTTTCAGAAATTCCGTAATGATCCCCATACAAAACAAAAATGGAGTTATCGTATAACCCAGCTTCCTTCATCTTCTTAAAGAAAAGCTTAAGTGCTTCATCTTGATAACGCACTGTAGGGAAATATTTGTTTAGCGTTTTGCTCTTAGAATCATATTCATCAATGAGCTTATCTTCTTCATCTAGATCAAACGGAAAGTGATTCGTTAATGTAATCAATCTCGTATAGAAAGGCTGCGGGATCGATTTCATCAATTCCGCTGACTGTTCGAAGAATGGACCATCTTTCAGCCCCCAGCCAACTGAATTTTCTTCATTTACATCAAATGATTTAATATCAAAAAACTTATCGTAGCCAAAGCTATCGTAGATCAGGTCACGGTTCCAGAAACTTTTGTTATTCGCATGAATGACAGAAGAATGGTACCCCTCATCCTTTAACAGCTCAGGTGTGGCTGTAAACTCATTGCTTGGATTTGTGAAGAACACAGCCCCTCTTCCAAGTGGATAGAGAGAGTTATCAACAATAAACTCTGAGTCAGATGTTTTCCCTTGACCTGTTTGATGATAGAAATTAGTAAAGTTGTAGCTTTTCTTGATTAATTTGTTTAAAAACGGGGTGATTTCTTTCCCGTTTAGTTTTTCATTGATCACGAAACTTTGTGTAGATTCAAGTGAGACAAGAATGACATTTCGTCCTTTTGCTTGACCAAACGTCTTTTCATTACGGTCGGTTTGATTTGCACTTATATAGTTTTCAATTTCTGTTAAGCTATTGCTGTCAGCAAGGGCTCGTTGAGCAGACTGCTTCGATTGCAGCACTCCATCATAAATATGGAAATTATATAAGCTGATATTTTTTACCAGCATCTCACGGTCAAATGAGCGAGTGAGCAGTTCTGGTCTCTCTGTTTCAGCCAAACCAAGGTTAAAGAAGAAAGTCGCTGTCACAAATAAATAATAGGCTGCTCGTTCTTTTCGTGAAATGGTGACATCCGTTCTAAAGGAAGGCTGCTTTTTATAGAGCCACATTAAAATGATAATATCAACGAACATTAGAAAATCGACTGGTTCAATTAAAGAGGTAATACTTGACCCGAGGTCACCCATATTGTTTGTTTGAAATAGGACGGGGATGGTTAAAAAGTCACTATAGAATCGGTAAAACACAATGTTAGCTAACAAAATAAATGTCAGAATAAAGCTCGTCACGATGATATATCGATTGCGATTTTTTTCTTTCATAAATAAACCGATTCCGAAGATAAACAAGATAAAGCTAAGCGGATTAATAAACAGGATGAACTCCTGCATGAAATTTTCTATTTTAATATTGAAGCTAGATTTATAGATAACATAGGTTTTGACCCACATGAGCAATGTCGCAATCAGTAAAAATGAAATCGCCTTTAATCTTTTCTTTCGCATTGTAACCTCCTTATGCTAAGCGAGCACTCAAGCTAGGGATACACCCTAATTATTGGTGCTTCTTCAAAAATAACTAAACTATATCTTATCCTGTATGTGCTGGAAAATCAATGTCTTTTTCCTCATGACAAACTTATGAATATGCTAAACATTTCATTTCATGCCCATCTATCGCTTTTTTTAATAAAAATGACATCATGATGACTTTTTTGTTTAAGACAACCATTTGTTTTTTGCCATCCATGCACCGCCGATGACTCCTGCATCGTTTCCGAGAGAGGCAATCACGACTTCGACATCATCAGCGCAAGGCGGAAATGCGTGATGCTTAACAACGCGCTCTACTTTACTGCGAAGGAGCTCACCTGCTTTTGAAACACCGCCGCCAATCACGATTTTTGTTGGGTTTAACGCACTGGCAAGATTCGCTAACACAAGCCCAAGATGAGTCGTCACTTCTTCTACGACACGCATGGCAAGATCATCTCCACTTTCAGCGGCCTTAAACACTTCCTTTGCAGTCAGTGAAGTGAGCGTGCCAAGTGAAGATGTATGCTGCTCTGTTACTAATTTATCCTTTGCAAGCCGGACGATGCCAGTCGCAGATGCAATGGTTTCAATACAGCCTGTTCTCCCGCAATTACAAGGTGCTCCTTGGAATGGAACGGCACAAATATGGCCAATTTCTCCGCCAGCCCCTGTCTCACCTTGAACAACTTCACCATTTACAATAATGCCGCCGCCAACACCTGTGCCAAGTGTGACCATCAGGATGTTTTTTGCGCCATCGCCTGCACCCTTCCACATTTCACCGAGTGCAGCAATATTCGCATCATTTTCGATGACAGATGGAAGTCCGGTCTCTGCCTCTAGGTGATCTTTGAGTGGATAGTTTGTCCAGCCGAGATTCGTTGTTTTATAGACAATCCCAGATACTTTATCTACAGGCCCAGGTGCACCCATTCCAATCCCAATCAGCGCTGATTTGGGCATACTGATTTCGACTAGTTTGTGGTCAATTGATTTGGCAATATCGACTGTGATCGTCTGCCCTGATTTATCCGTAGGAATCTCCCACTTATGCTGAATTTCACCATATAGATTAATGAACGCAAGCTTAATTGTCGTACCGCCAAGATCAACTCCTACAAACCAATCCCCGATCATATGCCCTCCACCTTCACATTGTTTTTCGATTTAATTTGGCTAGTTCCATTTGAAGAATCGTCATTGCGTTTGACCATTCTGTCCGGTCAATAATGCCCGATGTATACATTTCCTTCAGTTCATCTGCCATAAATTCTAATTCCACTTCACGATCTCCGAAATACACATAATTTCCAAATCTCATGAGCAGCTGCTGTACATCATATAACGTTTTCATTGTTTCCACCATTTCTTCTCATCAACAGATAGAATAAGCGTATTCATAAATGCGCTTTCAGTCAAGTCATTCAATGTGTTTGCGTGTTTTCAATATATTGTTTCAGCTTTAAAAATTGATCATTTTTTGGATCTTGGTCTAACCCTTTTTCTATTAGTTCCTCTGCTTTCGCTGTCTCTCCTTTTTCTACGTACAACAACGATAAATGATACAGTTTATTTGGATCATCTGGATTTTTTTTAAGCGACTTTTGTAAAAATCCAATCGCTTTGTCAAGGTGTCCGAGCTGGGCTTCCGATAGTGCATATATATGTAGAGCCTCAGCTGATGCATCCTTTTGATGTACATATTCCTCTAGACGTTTACTTGCTTCGTTATAGTTCTTGTCATCAAATAAACTTGCTGCCTCACTTACTGCTGCCGCTTCCTTTTGATCGTCTGAATGAAACCCTGTATACAATCCAAAACCACCAATCAACAGTAGAACAATACTAGCAAGAAACATTTTGACAGGCTTCACCTGTTTAGGAAGCCGGACAGCTAAAGCCGCTAAAAAACCGCCAACCAGACCGCCAAGGTGCCCTGCGTTATCAATACCTGATACGGTAAAGCCGATCCCTAAATTGATGAGGATGATCACAATAATATTTGTCCCCATCGTCCGGAAGAAGAGCTTGCGGTTAGAAATTGCCAAATATAATAGTGCACCTAAGCATCCAAAGATCGCGCCTGATGCACCGGCTGCGATGGCCGTATTAAAGACAAAGCTCGCTATGGAACCAAAAATGCCGGAAATGAAATAGATGAGCAAAAATCTCCATGAGCCATAAATTTTCTCAACAGCCGCTCCGACAGACCAAAGAGCAAATGTATTAAAGAGTAAGTGTGTCAAGCCAATATGCAAAAACATTGGTGTAATCAGACGCCACCATTCTCCATCTAAGATCAGCCCATTATTTTTAGCACCAAATGCTGTCAAAGTTGCCGTATTGGTACTTCCGCCAAATAGTTCAAGTAAAAGAAACATCACCACTTGAACAGCGATGAACAGGTAGGTGAAAATCGGTCTGCCATTTTGAAAAACGGCCCGTTCTCGTTCACGCTGCTTTTCCTGATCATCAAATGCTTGAAGTACGCTCACTTTAAGCTGGATGACATCTTCAGCTGTGTCTCTTTTTGCCTCTTCTACATCCACTGTCAGCGATGTATTGAGCCATTTTTGCAGCTCATTTACGTCGTGTTGAAGAGTGTCTGCATTCAGTAATACAGGTGTAACCGTCACCTTTTGCTTTTTTTGCGGTTGACCGTTTAGGTCCTCCCAATCATCTACAGGGTCGTCAGCTGTAAATTGGAGCTGTAAGAGATGCAGAGAACGTTTACGCATGGCCTCTCTCAGCTGATCCATCCGATACGTCTGTTCTTCGATATCTCGAACGATCTCCTGTTTAAAATTCACATCTTTTCTATATAGACGGATGAGATCATACCCTGAGTTTCGTGGTGCTTCAAAAAATATTTCATCTTCTGGAAACGGACTTTGAATCATCTCGTACCCTTTTTGTCTTAATTCATCAACAACTCGCCAAAATAAACTATCTATGACATTCATTCATTCGCGCTCCATTTTTTACATTATTATAACAAGAATCGTTCTGATCCGCATTTCTGAACAAAAAAATCCCGGCGTCTGCGGGATTAGAATGCTTGGCGAATAAATTTCGTCCGAAAATATGGGATTTTCATCAGCCACTTAATAAAAAAGTGACGCACTTGATTTTGACCTAAGATCAAATTCATCAGCCGGTAACGATTTTGCACGAGAACGAATGCAAACAATGTGAACACAATGCTCCAAATCATTTTATTCATCATATTCCCTCCTATGTTCGTATCGTGGCTTAAATAGGATGTGTTTATGCATGAACCATCATTTTTATCGCTTACCATGCGATATGCTTTCACACTCTAATCCCTTGTTCTTTTGATTGAATATAATAGACCTCTTCACACTCAGATTGATCATAAGAAACGTCAAATTGATGAAGATCGATTAAATCCTTGAACGTATGAGGCAGCTTACAATTCTGCTCTACCTCTTCCATCTTGTGAGGGAAGTAACTGTCGTATGGATTTGGTGTATGAACATATACAGCGTCTAAACCAGGGTCATGTTCGTGAATACAAATCCATGTTTGGTATGGCTTTTCAAAGCCTTCAAGCTGTTTTAACAGCCTATGATATAAAGCGATATGGGCTTTGATATGCTCTCTTCTTAATTTTAAGCTATTTTCCCCGACCCCAAAAAAATCAAGGTGTGTATGCCAAAAATAAAACCATGAATCCTGATCAAGTTTGAGGTCACAAGTATTTACTTCCTCCCACATATTGCGGAAGTATCTTTTCTTTCCACGAAATTTTTTCAAAACGGACCTCCTATCAGCTCACATGACATGACCTAATGAAACACGAAAAAGCCTGTTCTTTGGACAATGAGCGGACTTTTACTTTTGATATGACGTGCCTTTTTCACTGACAATCATAGACACCGGTATGTCGTGCGCTTCAGTCGGCACATCTCTGATTTGCTGTAAAGACAGACAAAGTGCAATGGTTACCCCGTGATAGTCAGCTAAGTAGCGGTCATAATAGCCGCCCCCAAATCCAATCCGGTAGCCTTTTTGATCGAAGCATACCCCTGGCACAATGATTAAATCAATGGTTTCTTTATGTACAGCTGTTGATACTTGAGGGTCTGGTTCCAATAGCCCAAAGTAGCTGGATGTCATCTTTGTTTCGGGTGTATATTCATAAAACATCATCTCTTTTGTTTTCGGAAAACAGGTAGGGATACATACTGTTTTTCCTTCTTCCCACGCTTTTTCAATTAGAGGCATTGTCGGTATCTCTTTTCCTCTAGACATCGTCAAAGCGATCGTTTTCGCCTGTTTCCATGCTGGCAGCTGCAATAAGTGCTCATGAAGTAAAGCCGTGCTGCGCTCAAATTCTTCAGGGCTTATCTGATCAAGCTTGGCTAATGTTTGAAGGCGAAGCTCCTTTTTCATACAGATCATCTCCCATCATAAAAAAACAGCAGGAAAATTCCCTGCTGCTTACTTTGTTTCACGATGTACAGTTTGTTTTTTATCACGTGAGCAATACTTTTTGAATTCAACGCGATCTGGATTGTTTCGCTTATTCTTTTTAGTAATATAGTTACGCTCACCGCATTCAGTGCAAGCTAGAGTAATATTTACGCGCATATTTTTCCCTCCAAACTAAAATCAATTCACATTCAGACCTAACTATAATACCACTTCTAGCTTAGGAATGCTAGAATGTTTTTTCACCAATTTCAATTTGAGTGCATCCACTTACATATCGCATGCTTATGTCATGAAAAATCGTCTGCTCCCCTATAAAACCTGATCCTTTGTCGTACTGTATACATGAGAGACCCTCTTCTCCCCGCCGCTTTCATTTATTTTGACAGCGAGGCAAGGTTTTCATACCCGTTTTACATATAAAAAGAAAAAAGATGAAAAAAAGGTGATTTTCTTCAGCAATTCCTTTTGAAACTAGCTTTTTTATGGTATAAAAAAGAAGGGTCGAAAACTGTCTGAAACAATCTTGGAAGCCTTTTATGGCTTTCAGCATTAAAATATGAATAAAAGGTGATGAAACATGGAAATTGCAATTATCGGATTGCTTGTTGTCAGTATTGTACTGATCGCATTCTCATATTTTCAAAGAGAACCGATTAAAGAAGTCGAGCAGGAACTTGAAACACTTCAACTATCTGCAATGCAAGAAATCTATAAACTGAAAAAGAAAATGAAAGTGCTTGAAGAAGAATTACTTGAAACAAACATCGTCGTCCGCAAGCATTCAGAAATTGATCCATCCATCGCAAGACAGATCATTTCAAAGCACCAAAATGGCATGTCTCCTGAGGCCATTGCGCGCGCTGAGCATGTATCTGTAGAAGATGTCAACATGATCATTAAAGACAACGAGAGGGTGCTTGTATGACGAAAAAAAGCATCCAAACGTTTGCAGCAGGTATGATTCTTGCAACTGGGGTTCTTGCGATTGTCTTTTTCCTCACTGGGAAAGACGAGGCAGCAGCTGATACAACAACAAAAGAAACCCTCGCACAGAAAGTAACAGACACTGACGTGAAAAACTATTTAGACTCCAAAAAAGAAGTCACTGTCAGCCGTGAAACGTACCAGCAGCTTCTTGACTATAAGGAAAAAGCGCTGAAGGCAAATGAAGACGGAGATTCTAAAAGTGATCAACAAAAAGAGGACAAGCCTAAAGGCAAATCGATCAAATTTGTGATTAAAAACGGTATGAGTACAAGTGATGTTTCAGACATGCTTGAAAAGGACGGCATCATCAACTCGTCTAAAGATTTTAATGATTACGTAATTGACGCCGGCTACCATAAAGAAATTCGTGCAGGCAAGTTCAATTTAAAAACAGGAATGACATTCAAACAGATTGTCAAAGCCTTAACAAAATAACAACAAAACCCCCCTGGTGGCACTGACCTCCAGGGGGGTTTCCTTATCCAAATCGACCAGATATATAATCATTCGTTCTTTGATCGTTTGGCTCAGAAAACATCACATTCGTATCATTGACCTCAACAAGCTCCCCCATTAAGAAGAATGCCGTTCGGTCTGATACCCGAGCCGCTTGCTGCATGTTATGCGTCACAATGGCAATCGTATATTTCTCTTTCAATTTCATAATCAATTCTTCAATCTTTAATGTTGAGACAGGATCAAGCGCTGATGTTGGTTCATCCATTAATAAGATGTCTGGGCTTGTAGCAATGGCTCTTGCGATACAAAGACGCTGCTGCTGACCGCCAGAAAGGCCTAGAGCGGGAGCACTTAATCGATCTTTCACTTCATCCCATAGGGCAACATCTCGAAGCGCTTTTTCCGCGATTTCTTTCAATTGCTGCTTGCTCTTAACTCCATGAATTCTTGGTCCGTATACGACATTATCAAAAATTGACTGAGGGAATGGATTCCCTTTTTGAAACACCATCCCGACATTTTTACGCAGCTCCACTAAATCGACACGACCTTTTAAAATGTTGTCATCTTTATACATCATATCCCCAGTGATTTTCACACCTGGCACTGTTTTGACCATAAGATTTAACGTTTTAATAAACGTTGATTTTCCGCAGCCGGACGGGCCGATAATCGCTGTGACTTCATGCTCTCTAATCGCTAAGTCAATATGCTTCAATGCATGATGCTGTCCATACCAAAGATTCATATCATTTACGCGAAACACTTCTTTTTTTGCTACTTTAGTTGCTACTGCATTCATCAAATCCACCCGCCTTATCCAAATCGACCATTGATATAGTCTTCTGTTTTTTGCTGTGCAGGACGTGTAAAGATACGTTCTGTGGCATCATATTCTACTAGATCTCCGTTTAAGAAAAAGGCCGTACGATCTGATACACGGAGCGCTTGCTGCATGTTGTGTGTCACAATGACGATTGAATAATCATTTTTTAATTCGCCTAATAGCTCTTCAATTTTCGCATTTGAGATAGGGTCTAGGGCAGAAGCCGGTTCATCTAATAATAAGACACTAGGTTTCATCGCAAGTGTACGTGCAATACAAAGTCGCTGCTGCTGACCGCCTGACAATGACAAAGCAGATCGGTGCAGACGATCTTTGACCTCATCCCATAACGCCGCCTTTGTTAAGCTTTCCTCAACCGCATCATCAAGCACAGATTTTCTTTTTTCCCCGGCATACTTTAACGCATGGGTGATGTTATTGTAGATCGATTTAGGAAATGGATTTGGTTTTTGGAAGACCATGCCGATTTCTCTTCTTAAATTCACCACATTAATACGGTCATCCAAAATATTTAATCCTTCGTACATAATCGCCCCTTCACTTCTCGCACCTGAAATTAAGTCGTTCATGCGATTAATGCTGCGTAAAAAGGTAGATTTCCCGCAGCCGGATGGGCCGATTAATGCGGTGATTGCATTCTTCTCAATCTCGAATGAAATGTGATTGACCGCTCTTTTTTCACCATAATAAATGCTTAAATCCTGCACCTGTAAAATCTGTTCCGCCTGAAGTGGAGCCTTTTTCGCTGCAATCTCTTTTTTTTCTGCTAGCATTTGAACCATATCCCCTTCACACCTCTCTCACATTATTTTGACGTAAGCTTTTTATGAATAAATGAACCAAGCCATCTAGCAGCTAGGTTGAACAATAAGACTGAAAGCACAAGTACAGCTGATGCACCATTTGCAATGGCCTCTGCATCTGGAATGATTCCTTGTGTATTGACGCTCCATATATGAACGGCTAATGTTTCTGCCGGTCTAAAAATATTAAGCGGTGACGTATCAGAAAAAGGACTCCAGTTTGTGAAATCAAGGCGCGGTGTGGAGAGACCTGCTGTAAAAAGAAGAGCAGCCGCCTCACCAAAGACTCTTCCTGATGCTAAAATCGCACCAGTGATAATAGACGGAAGCGCACCTGGAATAAGGACCGTTTTGACTGTATGCCACTTCGTTACACCAAGCGCTAATGATGCTTCCTTTTGATCCTTCGGTACAGAGCGCAGCGCATCTTCTGTCACCCTGACCATCACCGGCAGGTTAAACACAGTGAGTGCAAGAGCTCCTCCAATGATCGTATAGCCCCAGCCTGTTAAATTCACAAACATGAGTAAACCAAACATACCAATGACGATAGACGGAAGTGAAGACAGCACTTCGATACATGTACGAATAAAGTCTGTGACTTTGTTTTGAGGTGCGTACTCTGCCATATACACTCCGCCGCCGACGCCAAGCGGTACTGTAATCAGCATCGTAATAAACAAAATATAAAACGAGTTAAACAGCTGATCCCTGATGCCGCCGCCAGAGCCAATCGCACTTGAGCGGGTTGTTAAAAAGTCGAAGTTTAATTCTTTTGCACCGTTGAAAATGATATAAGAAAACAAACCAACGAGAATCGCCGTAATAATGGCAGCACATAATCCAAATATAAATGTGGCAAAACGATCGGTCATTTTGCTATTCATTAAATCTTCCTCCTAGACGACAAGTATCTGATAATGAGTATGAACATAAATGATACAACTAGAAGGACAAGTCCCATTGACCAAAGTGTATTGTTCTCAACACTTCCATACGTTGTGTGACCCATGTTTAACGTAATAATGGTTGTTAATGTACCAGCTGTATCCATAATGCTCTCTGGTAAATTACGCGTGTTTCCAATGACCATCTGTACAGCAAGGGCTTCTCCAAATGCTCTAGCCATGCCAAGAACGACCGCTGTCATTAATGTTGGCAGAGCTGCTGGAACAAGCACACGTCTAATCGTTTGCCACCTTGTTGCACCTAATGCGTACGATCCCTCTCGTAAACTTTTTGGTAGTGAACCCATTGCATCAGTCGCAATGGATGTAACGGTTGGCAGGATCATAATAGACAGGACAATCGTTCCTGCTAGCACGCTATGCCCTGAGCCGCTTGACTTAAAATGTCCGATAAACGGCACCAATACTGTAAGACCTATGAATCCGTAAACAACGGATGGAATCCCTACAAGCAATTCAATGACTGGCTGGAGGATTTTACGTCCCCAAGCAGGTGCAATTTCTGTCATAAAGATTGCGCCTGCGATGCCTAGCGGCGCTGCAATGACTGCCGATAGGAGCGTGACAGCGATTGATCCGAAAATAAAAGGAAATGCGCCGTACTGCGGGTTTTCTGCTGTTGGGTTCCAATTGATACTGGTTAAGAACTCAATTGGGCTTACACCATTTACGATGAAAGATTGTAAACCCTTAATGCCAAGGAAGATGGTAATGGCGATTGATACAGCAATCATTAAGAATGCGCAAAATCTCACCAAAATACTTCCTCTTACTTCATCCATTTGCCTATTTTTCTTCGAGCTGATCAGCCGATCGCTCGCTTCTGTATGTTCTATCTGCTTCATCTTTTTCTACACTCCTATGAATGTCATAAAAGGAAAAGTGAAAAGCTCCACTTTTCCTTCATCAGCAATTCAAGACCTCTTACTTATCTGTTTGTTTGCCTGTTGCGTCTCTTTCTACTTTCATATTAGCAACTGAGATGTAGCCTTGGTCTTTGACGATTTCTTTTTGTACTTCATCACTCATGAGGTAATCTAAGAATTGTTTTGCTAGACCATCTGGCTCACCTTTTGTATAAGAATGCTCGTAAGCCCAAATTGTATATTTACCGCTTTCTACATTGCTTTCTTCCGGTTTCACACCATCAATGCTAAGCGGTGTAATTTTGTCATCTGTTAAATAAGAGAAAGCTAGGTATCCAATCGCACCTGGCGTTTCTGCAATCAGTTTTTTCACTGTGTTTGAAGAATCTTCTGTGATTCCTTCTGCAGGTGTTGCACCATCAAGTGCATATTTCACAAATGTTGCACGAGTTCCTGAAGAGTCAGGTCTGTTCACAAGAGTGATTTTTTGGTCTTTCCCGCCAAGCTCTTTCCAGTTTTTGATTTTACCAGTGAAGATTTTTTTCAATTCGTCCTTTGTGATGTCTTTGACACCCACTTCAGGGTTTACAGCTGCGGCCATTCCAACAACTGCTACTTTGTGGTCTGTTAAAGCTTTTGCGTCGATTCCGTCTTTCTCTTCTGCGAATACATCTGAGTTACCAATTTGTACAGATCCTTCTGACACTTGAGAAAGTCCTGTTCCTGAACCGCCGGCTTGTACTTGAATATCGGCTTTTGGATGTTTATCCATGAATTTTTCTGCTGCCGCAAGAACTAAAGGCTGCATCGCAGATGATCCTGAGATGGTAATGGAACCTGATGCCTCATCTTTGTTTGAAGCATTTCCTTTACTGTCTTTTGAATCTCCGCTTGAGCTGCTGTTTCCGCATGCTGTGACGAATGCTAACAATGCGATAGTAAGGAAAGTAAGCAGCCATAATTTGTTCTTTTTCATTTCAAGAATACCCCCTGAATAATTTGTCCTACGAGTAATACATTAAAGGTTCTTTATTAATTTCGTTTAAATGGAATGTTAAGGTTTTGTAAATGTCGAAGTTTTGTAGAGATCTTGCGATGTTTTTTATGCATTTTGTCAATTTATCGCGAAAAATTTGAAGAAAACGTAAAAAAACGCCCACAAAAAGTGAGCGTTTTTACCTAGAAAAGGTCTAGTCATTTGTTTCTGCTTCATTTTCAATTTTATTTTTGTTCTTCGCTTGTGTATCATTGCTTTCCTGTTTTGATTTCAGCTCAAAGTACTTGTCTAATACTTGTTCACCGATATCATTTGTAATTGGATAGCGCTGATTGTAGTCTTGATACACCCATGGTACAACGACGGAAATGGCCACTTCTGGATTATCAGCAGGCGCATACGCCACAAGTGTTGTGTTATATGTTGGTGTGCCGCGTTTGCTTTTAATTGGGCCGTCATAGAATGATTGAGCGGTCCCTGTTTTGCCAGCTGGGTTATATTTTTTGTTGCCAAAGTTCGAGTAGGCCGTCCCTCTTGGGTTCTGCATGACAAGCTTGAAGCCTTGCTGAACACGCTTGATCTCATCACCTGTCATGTCTAGTTTATTCAATACGTCTGGTTTGACGGATTCTGTTACAGCACCAATGCCGCGCTGCGGATCTGGCTCTCTCACTTCTTTAACAAGCTGCGGACGTAAACGATATCCACCATTGGCAATCGTTGAAACGTATTGCGCCATTTGCAGCGGTGTAAACGTATCATACTGTCCAATTGCATAGTCAAGCAGGAGACCAGATTGTGTAGACGTTCCCCGGTAGCCTGTCGCTTCGTTTGGCAGGTCAATCCCTGTTTTGACACCAAGACCAAATTTACTGAAATTATAACGGAATGTATCAAAAGCTTTCGGATCGATTGGGAGCGGCTGGTTCTTACGATACTCCCCTTTTCCAACGGCAATCGCTGTTTTAAACATATACACGTTAGATGAACGCTCGAGTGCCGTTAAATCATTAATGAGTCCCATATTTTGATAGGATTTCTTAGGCGGTGACTGCGCGATATACAGCGGTTCATCGTACTGGGTACTTCCAATATGAATCACGCCTGTTTTATATCCCGTCAGTACAGTGGCCCCTTTTACAGCTGAGCCCATCGCATAGGATGAAGTCATTGTTCCTAATGCGTAGTCATCAAATTTGTATTTTCCGTTTTTGTTTGAAATCTGTTTCCCCGCAACGGAGAGAACTTCTCCATTTCTAGGGTCCATCATGACAACAAACGCACGATCAAGAAGCTCTGTCCCGCCTCTTTGTTTCGCACTTCTTAAGTTCTTTTCAACGATTTTTTCTACTGCTTTTTGCAGCTGAATATCAATGGTGAGCACTAGGTCTTTCCCGCTCTTTCCTTCTGTTAGCACTTTAGAGCTTGTCACATTGCCCTCTTTATCAGTTGTACTCTGCTCTTTTTCCTTTTGGCCTTGCAGGACATCTTCATATTGATATTCTAGATAGCTTTTTCCTACACGGTCATTTCGGCTGTAGCCGAGCGATAAATAATGTTCAAGAAGTGACTGCGGAAGTCCTTCATCACTTGAGGACACGCTGCCGAGCATACTGCGAAGCAGTCCTTTATACGGATAGCTGCGTGACCAGTCTGTTGTGACATCCACACCTGGCAGCTCGTCCAAATGCTCAGAGACGTAAGCAATTTCGCTTGGCTTCACATCATCATTTTTAATGAATTGAGGCGTAAGTGCATAGCCTGCATCCATTTGTCTTTTAATCGCAAGCACTTGTAAGTCTTTTTTCGTCAGTTGATTTAATTCCTTGTCCGTGATGCGTTTCAGCTGAAGCTCATATAATTTATCATCAGCGACCTTATCGTCACCCTTTAATTCCGATTCCTTTTGAACAAGCTTTTTCGCTTCATTCGGGTGCGTTAAAATCCAGAAATCTTTTTTGTCACGATCGGTGATTTTTTTCGTACTCACATGAATCATATCCGCTAATTTTGTAGCCACTTTGAGCCGCTCTTCTTGTGAAGTCGTCGAGGTTCTCGTATATGTAATGGCATTTAGCGCTTTATTGCTGACAATCGTATTATAGTTTCGATCGTAAATTTTTCCGCGCGGAGCAGATGAGCTGACATTCACATCCTCTTGTTTTTCTGCCTGCTTTTTATAATCTTCTCCATTGACAATTTGTACAAATCCGAGTCTTACAACAACACCGGTAAAAATAATAAACGCAGCTAAAAATAGTAAATTCAGCCGAAGTGGAAGTGTTTTGCGCCCTTCCTTCGCGTCTTTTTTGTTTTTCTTGTTTCTCATCACATCACCTTTTCTATCAAGAAAGAAATGGCACCCCTTTTTGTGTATAAAAGGTGCCATCATCATTTTAGCGGTTTTTCTATTATTTATCTAGAAATTTGATGTTCCATTGGTAAGAAATTTTACCTTTCTCCCTTAATAAGGTTCGTCTGAGAAACTGGCTTTTGACCGTCTGCCTCTTTCATATCAGCTGTTTTTTCTTTCAAATGAATATCTTTTACAAAGAAATAAATGAGGGTATGTCCCGCTCCAAGCACAACAAGAGATGCAGGTATCCCGAGCTCATCACCAAGTAAAGTGACAGACAGAAGAAACAACACAATGGAACAAATACGGCCAGCATTTAAAAACAGCTCCCTGACCACAATATATTCAATCCGGGCTTTCCTTGCATACCTTGCATGACCGATGACATCGTATGTTAAGGATACATATGGAACAAGCAGAAGCGGGTATCCTATCGCGATGGCTACCGCATACATGAGAAGTGATACATAGGACAAGTGAAAGACGATTAAGAACAAAGCGCCGTATAAAATCAGCCCGCCAAGCATAATGGCTTTCTTACGCCATTTTTTCTTAATCAAACGCGTAGCGAAGAAATAAGCGAAAAAGGCAACACCTGAGTTCACCAAACCAAATGTCCCGAGAGCAAGCTCACTGTTTGTTGCGATAAACACAAAGACACTGATTAAGAAGACAAAGACCCCTTCACGAAGCCCTTGAAAAAAGTGAGCTGTTGTAATCTTACGCCAATTCTCGTCGGCATGGCGTTCTTTCCATATTTGCTTGATGATAAATTTTCCTTTGGACTGCCTTCTCTTGAGGAAAAAGCTCATCACAACCGCTAATGAAAACAAAATTAGCGATAAAGTAAAAATCACTGTATAGCCCGTATCATCTGTTAATTGAGAAATGACAATACCCGCGATCAGTGGACCGATCATGCCAGCTGTAGAGGTGAGGACTCCGAGAAACCCATTAAAGAAATCTCTTGTTTCAGGCTCGGTGATCTCAAAGGTAAGTACGTTAAAAGCAAGCCAGTAAAAACCATAGCCGATCCCAAGGACACTCCCTAATAAAACAAGCCGCGCGGCCGCGTGCTCTCCTGCTATTAAGACAATTAAGTAAAAAGCGGCTAAGAAGATCACGCCGAAACGAAGGACAAACGCCCGGTCTATTTTTTTAGCAAGCCGGCCTGCGAATAAAAATGTAATGGGCTGAAGCACAACAATAGCCAGATTGTAAATCGCAAGATCTGTGAATTTCCCAGACTGTTTCCATAAATACACGTTTACAAACGTATTAGAAAGTGCAATGGCAAGTGCGTATAATCCGCCAATCGTGAGGAGGAGCATTAAATCTCTTGTAACATCCATGTCCCCGAACATTTTCTTTAATCTGCTCATATATTTCATTCTCCTTTTCTACACAATAGTCTGTCTCATCAAAAGGCAGATATGTAAAAAAAGGAGGGAAAATATAAAAAGACCTGCTTCTCTAAAGAGCAGGTCTTTTCAAATCAAATGGTTTATTTAGCTTCGCTGTAAAGGCGAGCCACTTCATCCCAGTTCACAACATTCCAGAAAGCTGAAATGTAATCAGGACGACGGTTTTGGTAGTTTAGGTAGTAAGCATGCTCCCAAACGTCAAGTCCTAGAATTGGTGTTTTTCCTTCAGTTAAAGGAGAATCTTGGTTTGGCGTGCTTGTGATTTCAAGTTTGCCATTGTTCACAACAAGCCATGCCCAACCAGAACCAAAGCGTCCTGCAGCTGCTGCAGCGAAATCAGATTTGAATTTTTCAAATCCGCCTAATTCTTTTTCGATTGCATCTGCAAGTTCACCAGTTGGTGCGCCGCCACCGTTTGGTGAAAGAAGCGTCCAGAATAATGAGTGGTTAGCATGTCCTCCGCCATTGTTACGTACAGCTGTACGGATGTTTTCTGGTACAGAGTTTAGGTTAGCCACTAGCTCTTCGATTGATTGATCTTCAAGAGCTGATACACCTTCGATTGCTTTGTTTAAGTTTGTTACATATGTGTTGTGGTGTTTTGTGTGGTGAATCGTCATTGTTTCCTTGTCGATATGTGGTTCTAATGCATCGTAAGCATATGGTAATTCTGGAAGTTTAAAAGCCATGGTTAAATTCCTCCTTAGAAATGTATGTACTGAAATGCTTCCTTAGGTCGTAAGCAAGCAATTCACCCTACTCAAAGAGTATCAAAAGAATTGGCTTGTTTCAACGTTATTGCTCATGATCTGAAACATTTCAGTGTTTATTTTGTATTTAACCCTTTAGAAAGAGTTTTAAACGCCCTTTTTCTATTTATCGAAGGACATAAAATAAAAAGATGCCCAGCATCAGCGCTTGAATCAATCCTTTGGCAAATACACCTGATATAAATCCGATTAACGAGCCTAATCCTACTTTCACACTTGTTTTCACATCTTTTTGATGAACAAGGAGCTCTGCTATAACACTTCCGATAAATGGACCAATGATAATTCCTGCAATCGGAATCACAAAAGGACCGACTAATAACCCAATGGTGCTTCCCCAAATAGCTGCACGGCTACCGCCAAAACGCTTGACCCCAATCAGGTTCGAGACATAATCTGCCGCAAATAATACCGCGGTAAATACGGCTTGAATGAGCCAAAACGTCAGTGTCAGCGGCTCGAAGCTGAAAAAGAAACCATATAGAATAAATCCGAGAACCATAAAAACCACACTAGGGATAATTGGATAAACAAGTCCAACAAATGCAATGATAAATGCACAAATGATCAGAATCCAATACAGCACGTCCAAGTCACAGCCGCCTCCTTTTTATTTGCTGTATACATTATGCCTCATTCCCTCTATCTTAACCAGCAATGAAGGCCATACTTGTACTTGTTAGATAGACATTGATACAATATGAGAAATAGAAAAGAATGTAGGAAGTGAATTGATTGAACGTATTTAAACTATTGTTAAAAGGCATTTATTCACCAAAAGATATTGCGAAAGCACGGTTTACAGGGATTGGCAAAGCGATTTTATTCATTTTTATCCTTTCGATCATCGCAGCAGTTCCGCAGGGCTATCATATGAGTCAAGAGATCTCGAATGCGATGTCAGGATTTCAGCATGTGATCAAAAAAGATTTACCTGATTTCTCAATCGAAAAAGGAAAGCTTCAAGCGGATCAAAGTGAACCGATAGAAAAAGAAGAAAACGGCATTACGATCATTTTTGATCCTGCTGAAAAAATAAAAGCAAGTGAGCTTGAATCAAAGCAAACGGCCATCGCATTATTAAAAGAAAAAGCTGTGATTGCTATTGATGGGCAAATGACAGATATCCCGTATCAGCTTCTTGGTGGGACGCTGACAAAAGACGAACTCGCCCGCGTCACAAATCAGAATCAAGCGATTATTATCCCAGTCATCTGTGTGCTGCTATATCTATCAACTGCGGCTCTCATGTTCATTAGCGCAACTTTCCTTGCGATGCTTGGTACATTTATTAAACGCATGCAGCAAAAAGAGCTGTCCTTCCAAATGCTATGGAAGCTCTCTGCTTACTCACTCACATTAACAACAGTCTTTTTCGCCATCATGAGTGCATTAAACACGCCTGTTGCGAATTCATTTTTATTAAATTGGGTCATTAACTTTATCTTCTTATACCTTGTCGTAAAGGAAATACCCGCTAAACATAAACCACTTGTCAAAAATTAATTTAGTATATGAAAGCTCCCCCAACTTGGAGGAGCTTTTTATGTATGTGCATGCTCTATGATTCATCCGGATGAATGATCGCAAACAAATAATGATCTTCCCATACGTCATTAATCTTTACTTTTTTACGATTGAGTCCCTCATTTTCAAAACCTGTCTTTTCAAGCACACGAATGGAACCTATATTACTCGGCTTTACTCCAGCTTCAATACGATGCAGGTGCAGCTCATCAAAGGCATAATCGATGATTAAACGAATGGCTTCTGTCATATACCCTTTCCCGCCATGCTTTTCATCAAGTACATACCCCAGCCAAGCTCCTTCTACCGGGCCTCTTACGACAGAATTTAATGAAATTGTCCCAATTAAGGCATCTGTTTCATTTAAGAAAATACCGTGCATGTAGGCTTCATCCTGTACGCATCTTTCCACACTGCGCTGAATTCGTTCAATTTGACGAGATAACGTGAAAAAATCATCTTTGACCAAAGGTGTAAATTGCTGAAAATATGAGCGATTCTCAAGTTCAAGTGCGAGTAGTGATTGTGCATCTTCTTCTGTTAGCGCTCTCACATATATATGCTGACTGATTTTCTTCATAAACTCTCCCCCCTGCTTTTATTTTATCATAATCGTGATAGAAGCTTGAAAAAGCACCGCCGAGCGTAAATTCAATACAAGACACACTAGAACGAACTAGAACCTCCCTTTCCAGCTTTTCTCCTCATGTTGGTTCTATCATTTCGGGACATGCATAGACTGAAGTAAACTCTTAAAAGCGGTGAGTGAAATGCGACGTATTATTTTTATGCTAATCAGTTTGTTTGTCCTCTTTATTATCTTTTTTGATTTAAAAAATGGCACCATTCCCGTTGAAGAAGGTCCAGCTGTCCCTGCAAATGCCTTTCAAACACCTGAGAAAAAAGCATATAAGAACGTCACAGTGAAACAAGGTGAAACTGTCGTCTCTATCGTCCATACAAGCAAGCCACTTGATGAAGTCATTGAAGATTTTGAAGAGCTGAATCAAGGCGTCAAAGCAAACGAAATTCGGGCAGGCAGCACATATAAGTTTCCGGTATATAAGAGATAAAACGTTAATTCCTTGTCATTCATACAAAGAGACTGTTACAATATGAACTGTAAAACAAGACGTACATGGCAAAGAATTGCTTGTACACTAAGGAGCGATTGACAAGTGAGTGAAGTCACACATCGTACTAAAACACGTCCCGTCAAAGTGGGACCTTTAACTATAGGTGGAAATAATGAGGTTGTCATTCAAAGTATGGCAACAACCAAAACACATGATGTCGAAGCGACAGTAGCTGAAATTAAGCGTCTTGAAGAAGCTGGCTGTCAAATCGTGCGTGTCGCATGCCCAGACGAGCGTGCAGCAAATGCGATTGCAGACATAAAAAAACAGATCAACATCCCGCTAGTTGTCGATATTCATTTTGACTACAAGCTTGCACTGAAAGCGATTGAAGCAGGTGCAGACAAAATTCGAATCAACCCAGGAAACATCGGAAGACGAGAAAAAGTCGAAGCGGTTGTGAAAGCAGCAAAAGAAAAGGGCATTCCAATCCGTATTGGGGTAAACGCTGGTTCATTAGAGAAAAAAATTCTTGATAAATACGGCTACCCAACAGCAGATGGTATGGTCGAAAGTGCACTGCACCACATTAAAATTCTTGAAGATCTAGATTTTCATGATATCATCGTCAGCATGAAAGCATCTGATGTCAACCTAGCGATTGAGGCGTACGGAAAAGCTGCAAAAGCATTTGACTACCCTCTTCACCTTGGAATTACAGAATCAGGTACATTATTTGCAGGTACGGTTAAAAGTGCAGCTGGTCTCGGCGCTATCTTGAATATGGGGATTGGGAATACACTCCGCATCTCATTAAGTGCTGATCCAGTTGAGGAAGTAAAAGTAGCACGTGAACTGTTGAAATCATTTGGTCTTGCAGCAAATGCAGCCACACTGATCTCTTGCCCAACTTGTGGACGAATTGAAATTGACCTCATTAGCATTGCAAATGAAGTCGAAGAATATATCTCCACGATTAAAGCACCGATTAAAGTAGCTGTTCTTGGCTGTGCTGTAAACGGTCCAGGTGAAGCGCGTGAAGCTGATATCGGAATTGCCGGAGCTAGAGGCGAAGGCCTATTGTTCCGTAAAGGTGAAATTGTTCGTAAAGTGCCAGAAGAAACAATGGTCGAAGAACTGAAAAAAGAAATCGATAAAATTGCTGAAGAGCATTATGCAAAAATGGAAGCTGAAAAAGCAAAAGCCAACGCATAACAAAAAACGCCTGACGTCACTGTCAGGCGTTTTTCTGTTCTTGTTAAAAGAACGGGGTGATAAATATGCCAAGGATGACGGAAACAATTCCGATCCCGATTGACCATGCGCCAAGCGCATGTGCTCCTTTTCTTCTTGCAATATAACCAACGACGATTGCCGCTACTCCTAATAGCACCGGCAAGACAAATAACGAGATAATCGCAATCGCGAGTGCTGTATAGCCTATCCCCTTACTGCCTGAATCGTCACCTACTTGGTCACGTTCTCGTCTGTCTACTCGATCTCTTGAAGCCTGATATGGCTCTGCAATTTCAGCAGCTGTTTCCTCTAGATAGCCATCATCATTACTAAAGTGTGTGTCGATTTCACGATCATTTCTTCTGAAATCTTCGTCTCTTTCCATGATCAATTCCCCCTTTTGGTTAATAGAAAGGAGCTTTTTTAGTATGAGCAAAAATGTCTGTTTCATGTTTGCTAAAACTTGCTGGAATTGTGAATTGATTATGTTACACTTTAAGAGTATAAAAATGAGGAGTGTGGGCATGTTACGTTTAGGAATTGATATAGATGGCACAGTGACGGCGCAGGACACCTTTGTTCCCTATTTAAATGAGTCGTTCCAATGTGCCATGACACTAGATGATATGACAGAATATGATTTGACGAAGCTTTTAAATATTTCTCAAGAAGAGTTTTGGGGCTGGATGAATCAGCATGAGCCTCTTATATATAAACAGGCAAAGCCTGCTAAGGACGCAAAAGAGATGCTTGATCAAATGAAACATCAACACAGGCTGATCTATATTACAGCGAGAAGGCAGCATCATGCGGATATCACCTACGAGTGGTTTCACAAACATCACGTACACTATGATGACATTGAGCTGGTTGGCGGTCATCATAAGCTCGAAGCTGTTCAAAAGCACAAAATTGATGTGTTTTTCGAGGATCATCATGGAAATGCCACAATGATTGCAAAAGAGGCTGACATCCCGGTTATTCTTTTTAACTCCCCATATAATCAAATGCCCATTGACGACAGGATTATACGTGTCAACAACTGGCAGGAAGCATCTCAATGGATTAAACAATACGAGCAGCGTTTGGAAACTGCTTATTAATACAGAAAAGCCGATACTCTAATGTATCGGCTTTTTTGATGGAGCAAGCTTCCCTTCTGTCATGAGGAAATGGTACAGCGCTCCCTTCATGCCTGCCTGATTCAAGTAATAGCACGTTTCCACCTTCACTTGAATGTTTTTCCACGCAGGTAGAGTATGTAAATGTTTCTCAATATTTGATAGCAAATCTGGTCTGGCACTAACGCCCCCACCAATGAGGATTTTCTCAGGATTAAGGACAGTTGCTACATTGTAAATACCAATGGCGATTCGCTTGTACCACTGATCCACTAGCTTTTCAATGGACGGATCATGCTTTGCCTTTTCAAAAATGGCTTGACCGTCTATTTGCGTGCTTTGCGGAATTCCTTGCTTTTCTTTATAGCTGCGAATTAAACCAGCTGTTGAAGCACTGCTGTTGAGTGTTGTAAATTGTCCATTGTCTGTCTCTGTCAGCATCATGCCAAATTCACCGCCGCGGAAGGAAGCCCCGCGTACAAGCTGACCGCCAGCGAAAATACCACCGCCAACACCTGTGCCAAGCGTCATACAAATAAAACTGTCACACTCTTTCGCATGGCCACTGTATTTTTCTGCAAGAGCTGCACAGTTCGCATCATTTTCGACTTCAACACGAAGAGAGGTTTTCTCTTCTAAAAGAGTTTTTACATTTTGACCATTTAAGGCAATGATGGCTCCTGCAAATTCTGTATAACCTGTTTCACTGTCCACAAAGCCCGGAAGACTAATCGCGATTCCGCTAACATCCGACGTTCTCTGATATTGTTTGACCACATCCGCCATCGCTTCTAAAAACGGTTCAAGCTGGCGGCAGTTCGTTTCATAGTCACCGCTCGTGACCAGCTCCCCATCCCGATTCATTAATCCATGTTTTGTTCTCGTCCCGCCTACATCAAACACGACATAATACGCCACTTTTGACCCTCCCTTTACTCCAAAAGACACAAATTTCTTCAGTACCTTGTTCTCATTTTAATGAAACAGCCGCCCTTTGTAAAACGTTTTCAAAAAGACAAGAGAAAAAGCCAGCTCTGCGGCTGGCTGTTTTATGAGTGAACTTCCTTCGGTTCGCAGGAAGGACACGTTCCGTATATTTCGAATTTATGTCCGCTAATGTGATAATCCTCTAGATCGGCGTCTAACTTGTCCATAGGGCAGGCATCGATCTCCTTTGTTTTACCGCATGTCAGACAAATAAAATGATGGTGGTGATGAGAAAAGGAACATTTAAAACGAAAAAGCTTCTCACCTGACAATTCCGTTGTTTCTAATATACCTAAGTCTTCATATAGCGACAGGTTTCGGTAAATCGTATCAAAGCTAAGACCCGGGTAGTCTTCACTTAGTGCCGTCAGCACATTTTTAGCAGTCAAATATTTATCAGAATCAGAAAACAGTTGAAGCATGTCTTCACGTTTGCTTGTATACTTGTAGCCTTTTTCCTTTAATAAATCAAGCGCTTCTTGTACGTTCATGATGATTCCCCCTTTTGAATTTTCCAATAAAAATACATCCGATTAAAATCAAAATGGACAGCATCACAATGGTTCCGCCTGGCGCTAAATCTAGATAATAGCTTAAGATCAATCCCGCCAATACAGACAATTCACCGAACAAGATCGAAAGGAAAATCGCCTGTTTGAACCCTTTGGCAATGCGGATACTTGCCGCAACAGGAAGTGTCATGAGCGCAGAGACAAGTAGTGTACCTACGATACGCATCGATGCCGCAATGACAAGTGCGACAACTAAGATAAAAATAAAATGAATCCATTTCGCTGAAATACCAGAAGCCTTTGCATGCTCTTCATCAAAAGAAAGTAAAAATAATTCTTTATATAAAAGCACGACAACTAACACTACAACGAGTGAGATCCCAACAACAATCCAAAGATCTAATCTCGACACCGCACTGACACTTCCGAACAAATAACTAAACAAATCTGTATTAAAGCCATTCGCTAGTGAAATGAAGATGACGGAAATCCCGATACCGCCTGATAAAATAATAGGTATCGCAAGTTCCTGATAATGCTTATACACGGAACGCAGGCGTTCAATAAATAACGAACCGGCAACAGAAAACGCCATCCCTAAGTACAGCGGGCTCACCCCTGTCAAAAGGCCAAACTTTTTATCAAGGAATAAACTAGCTGCAATACCGGCAAGTGATACGTGACTGAGGGCATCTGCAATCAGCGAGAGCCTTCTCACGACGATAAATACACCAAGCAAGGGCGCAATAAAACCGATCAGCATTCCTGCGATAAACGCATTTTGTAAAAATTCATAATGAAAAAATGGAAATAGCATTATTCATGTCCCCCATGATGGTGATGATCGTGATGAATCACTTGAATGTCATGTCCGTAAAATTGAGATAACGCCTGATCATCCATTGAATCAAACGTTGCTGCATCTCCGTGGAAATGAAGTGTCTGATTTAAACAAGCCACATGGGTGACTTTATCAGAAACGGTGCCCACGTCGTGTGTGACGAGAATTAAAGACATTCCTTTTTCTTTGTTTAATGTTTCGAGCAGCTGATAAAAGCCTTCTACTGTCCGCTGGTCTACCCCAACCGTCGGTTCATCTAAAATGAGCAGCTTCGGCTGACTGACGAGCGCACGTGCAATAAAGGCACGCTGCTGCTGACCGCCTGAAAGTTCCCCGATGTTTTGGTGCTTTAAATCTTGTATCCCAACTGAACGAATGGCTTCCTCAACTTGCCATTTGTCCTGCTTGCTCATTCGTTTGAATAAACCTATTTTCGCCGTCAATCCACTTGCGACGACTTCGTAAACAGAAGCAGGGAAACCTGTATTAAAACTATTCGCCTTTTGAGAAACAAATCCAATTTGATCCCAGTCTCTAAATTTTGAAGCAGGCGTGCCAAATAGCTTTAATTCACCTTGCTGTGGTTTAATGAGCCCAAGCAGGCACTTTAATAAGGTTGTTTTACCAGATCCATTCGGTCCAACAAGTGCTAGAAAATTTCCTTCCTCGACTGTTAAATGAATGTGATCTATGACATTTCGCTGTCCATACGAGTACGAAATGTCCTTCATTTCAATAATTGGCTTTGCCATGAATCTTTCCACCTTTAATCAATATAAAAAGAATGATTACGATTTATACAACAAAAAGAAAATGGCTTTTGCCATTTTCTCTGTCCATACATACATTTCATTATATAAAAGAAAGATTAAAAAGTAAAATAAAAGCTAATGAATGGCTGTTTTGAACTTACCGCCTTTTGTTTCATGCGTATCCATAATCGTAATAAATGCTTGACTATCAATTTCAAATACAATGGATTTTAGCTTTGTGATTTCAAGTCTTGTGACAACGGCGTAGATGACATCTTTTTCTTCATCTGTATAACCGCCTTTCCCTCTCAGCTTTGTCGTTCCCCTTCCAAGTCGATGAAGAATCGCATCTGAAAT
Source organism: Bacillus sp. FSL K6-1145 (assembly GCF_038003425.1). Taxonomy (NCBI): domain Bacteria; kingdom Bacillati; phylum Bacillota; class Bacilli; order Caryophanales; family Bacillaceae; genus Bacillus; species Bacillus sp. FSL K6-1145. Next base: position 2,263,439 of record NZ_JBBOPC010000001.1, read on the forward strand.
TTCATCATAATAATCTGACACGATAATGACAGCTTTTGTTTCATCAAGCCCTTGAATGACAGCATCAATTGTTTTCATTGCCAAATAATATGTCATAACAGAATACATAGCCTGCTCTGGTCCGAAGACAAAGCCTGCCCAAATAAAAATGAACACATTGACGATCATGACAAACTCACCGACGGAGAATGGAATTTTTTTCGTTAGCAGAATGCCTAAGATCTCTGTTCCATCCATTGAGCCTCCATTTCGAATGACAAGACCCACACCAAAACCAAGTAATAGCCCGCCAAATACAGTGGCTAAGATTGGCTGATTTGTAAATGCCTCTACATGATGGAGCGAAGATTCAATCACGGCTAAGCTGACAATCCCAATCACTGTGGAAACCAGAAAGGTTTTCCCAATATGTTTGTATCCTGATATCATAAATGGAATATTCAAAATGACAACAATCGTCGCAAAATTGATGAATGGGTTATCTGTAAAGAGATAATCCAAAATAAGCGAAATGCCGATGATGCCTCCATCGATAATATTGTTTGGCACTAAAAATAATTCAATGCTGACTGCTGCGCATGTAGCTCCTACTAGAATCAGGAAAATTCTAAATATAAAATGAGGCACTGATTCCTTTCTATGCTGTTTACTATTTGCCATACGTTCTCCCCTCTACACAACTTAAATTTTCAATGAACATTTTATTCACTTTACTATTTTATCATTTCACAGGGTAAAATAAAATTTTTTGCACATTTTCCGTTTTCGCCCATACATTGTTACAGAGGGGAGGAATGGAATTGATTTTAATTCAAAAAATTGTCCTGCAACGGCTCAATCAGATCACAGCAAATGATCTGTTAAGGTATGCGAAGCAGTATGGTGTCAGTTTAACGTCAAACCAAGCTGCTGAGGTGGCCAAACTCATGAATGGGAAGAACATCAATATTTTTAATGATGCAGAGCGTAGCCGGCTTCTTAAGCAAGTAGAAGCGATTACATCTAAACAGACAGCTCAGACTGTCAATGATCTGTTTAATCAGTTTACAAGTTAAACAAAAAAGGGCCGCATTTAGCGGCACCTCATGATGTTATATGCTTTTTTACTGATTCTTAATTTTATCTAGTAAGCCTTCGTCAAATTGCTTTTCTTTTAGCATTGCAATTTCGAATTTGTAAGGTGGCTTTTTGTTCTTTTTATCTTCACCTACATAAGGCGTTTCTAAAATTTTTGGTACATCTTGAAGCTGCGGATGATGCACAATATTGTTCAGTGCATCGAAGCCAATTTCACCAAAGCCGATATTTTCATGTCGGTCTTTTCTTGCGCCTTGTACGTTTTTACTGTCATTAATATGAAGAACCTTGATTCGGTCAATACCGACGATTCGATCAAATTCTTCTAACACCCCATCAAAGTCAGTCACAATCGGATAACCAGCATCGTGTGTGTGACACGTATCAAAGCAGACAGAAAGTGCTTCGTTATGTGTCACTCCGTCGATAATTTGGGCAAGCTCTTCAAAGCTTCTTCCGCACTCTGATCCTTTGCCAGCCATTGTTTCAAGTGCAATTTGAACCTTTTGCCCTTTTACGATGACTTCGTTTAAACCTTCAATGATTTTTTGGATTCCTGCTTCTGGTCCTGCTCCGACATGTGCACCTGGGTGGAGAACAATCTGCCTCGCACCTAGCGCTTCTGTACGTTCAATCTCAGAGCGAAGGAAGTCCACACCAAGCTCAAAGGTCGCTGGATTGACGGTGTTCCCAATATTAATAATATATGGTGCATGCACGACTATATCTGTCATACCATGCTCTTTCATATGCGCTTGTCCAGCTTCAATATTGAGGTCTTCAATTTTTTTACGGCGCGTATTTTGCGGTGCACCTGTATAAATCATAAACGTATTCGAACCATAAGAGGCAGCTTCTTGACTCGCTGCAAGAAGCATATGTTTTCCGCTCATGGATACATGTGAACCAATCTTCAACAATGTTTCCCCCTACTTTCCATTACGCTTTGACTTTCTACGTTCCTGTCTTTTGATTTTGTCCATCTCACGTGTCATTTTCTTTTTATATCCAGGTTTGACGGCTTTCGGTTTTCTCACAAGACGCTTTGCTTTTTCTTCAATTTCATTAGGTGCTTTTTTACGTCTTTGACGCTTCAAGCGGTCATCTGCATCTCGCCATTCGCCATGAACAATGGTTTTGTTTTCAAACACAACGCCCATTTTCTCAATTTGAATGAGTGCATCCTCATCAGCAAGCTCATAAATAGTCATCGCAATTCCAGATGAACCAGCTCGAGCCGTTCGACCAACACGGTGAACATAAAAATCAAGATCAGATGGAAGTTCATAGTTGATCACATGGCTGACACCTTTAATATCAATTCCGCGGGCTGCAAGGTCAGATGCCACAATATAAGTGAACTCTAAATCATCAATTTGTTTCATCACTTTTTTACGTTCGCGCGGCGTTAATCCACCATGAAGCACTCCAACTTTCATTCCTTTTTCTTGTAGGAATGATGCGATTTCATCAACGGTTGTTTTTGTATTGGCAAAAATGATACCTAAATAAGGCTGTACATTCGTCACCATTTCATGGAGCAATTTTAGCTTGTCGCGCTGTTTAGATGGGACTAAAATATGCTGGATGTTTTCAGCTGTAATCCGTTTTGGTTCAACATGGGCATATTTTGGATTGTCCATATATTTTTTCAGGAATGGCTTTAGTTTTTCTGGAATCGTTGCTGAGAACACAAGCATTTGCAGCTGCTCTGGCATTTGTGAACCAATACGGTCCACATCTTCTAAAAAGCCCATATCCAGCATTAAATCCGCTTCATCAATGACAAGAGATGTCGCTTTGTAAACATTCAGCGCCTGCTCATGAATGAGGTCCGCAATACGTCCAGGTGTGCCGACAACCAAATGCGGCTGTTTTTTTAGCTTTTGAATGGATTTCTGCTTGTCCGTTCCGCCAATGTAAAGCTTTGCTTTAATTTCTTCTTCTGGAGAGGCCTTCTTTAAGATCGTTTGGGCTTCTTTGAAAATTTGATTGGCTAATTCTCTTGTAGGTGCAGTAATCACGACTTGTACGTGCTCTTTGCTTGGATCAATTGAATGAATAAGCGGCAATAAGTACGCGTGGGTTTTCCCTGTTCCTGTTTGTGATTGACCAATCACGCTTTCTCCTTTTAACACAGCAGGGATGATTCTTTTTTGAATATCAGTTGGCTCATAAAAGCCCAGTTCATGAATAGCATCTATTATAAAAGACTTTAATTCATATGTCGTAAATTTTGTTTCGTTCATGTTTTCACTCCTTAAGGCAATGCCTTTTTGCTCATCTCCTCATTATAGCTGATTTTCAGCAAAAAAACCATGTCCGCTTTTCTTACAGGAAACCAATTGATGCTTCCTTGCATAACCTATGATTAGAAAGAGAATGCAGTAAGGGAGGTACAAGTATGTTAGGGCAAAGGCCTATGGGCGATTTTCAGCCGCACCGTCCCTCACGCCGGCATCTTGGAAATGGCGGACAGCCCGGAATTTTTCAAAGGAGGCAGCAGGCTCCTATCGAACAGCCTTTTCAAGGGCAAGGCAATCAATTTCAGCAAATGATGCCTCGCTCCCCGTCTGTACAGGGAGGCGGTGTACGCGGAATGGGCGGAATTCCAGGAGGCGAAAGCCGTGCACTAGGCGGCGGAGCAGGAATGAAAGGCTTGCTCTCTAAATTTCTTCCTGGCGCAGGGGGAGCAGGGGTTTCTGGAGGTGGTGCGGGATTACAAGGAATCCAGAGCTTCGCAAATCCTGCAACCCTCTCAAGCATGTTGGGAAATGTTCAAAAGGTGCTCGGAATGGCGCAGCAATTTACGCCAATGATTCAGCAATACGGTCCTTTAGTCAGAAATTTGCCTGCGATGATTAAGCTGTACAGCCAGCTTGGCAGTGCAGATGATGATGAAACAAGTACAGATGAAGAACCTAAAGAAATCGGCGAGGAAACAGAAGTGCAAAAAGAGGTTGCATCAGGAGATGATGAAATAGAAGAAAACGAAGAACCAGAGGACATCCTCGTCAAAAAAGCAGCTCCTCACACATCACCTGCTCCTGAAGCAAAACCGAAAAAAAGACCTGGCAGCTCTGTTCCAAAACTATATGTCTAGTGATCTTTTAACGGCGAAGTGTCCCCTGCGTATAACAATCTTTGATATATACGCTTACTTTGGCTATAATGGAAGCTAGAGAATGATAAAAAGCCGTTTTTCCACGGCTTTTTATATTGTTCTTCTCTAGCAGCACTTCCCTACAGGAGGACGAATAAATGAATGTAATTAAAATTTCGCCGCGTGGCTATTGCTATGGCGTTGTAGATGCAATGGTCATTGCTAAAAATGCCGCACTTGATAAAAACTTGCCACGCCCAATTTATATATTAGGTATGATTGTGCACAACAAACACGTGACAGATGCCTTCGAAGAAGATGGGATCTACACACTGGACGGCCCAAACCGCTTGGACATTTTAAAGCAGGTTGAAAGCGGAACAGTTATTTTCACTGCTCACGGCGTTTCACCTGAGGTTCGTCAAATTGCAGAAGAAAAAGGTCTTGTCGCCATTGATGCAACCTGTCCCGATGTAACGAAAACACATGAACTCATTTCAGAGAAAACAGCCGATGGGTATGACATTATTTATATCGGAAAAAAAGGTCATCCTGAGCCAGAGGGAGCTGTCGGAGTAGCCCCTGACAAGGTGCATCTTGTCGAATCAGAAGCGGACATTGAGGCGCTCGATTTAACATCAGATAAATTGCTTATCACCAATCAGACAACGATGTCTCAGTGGGATGTCCACGATCTGATGGAGCTCATAAAAGAGAAATATCCTCACGTCGAGTACCATCAAGAAATTTGTCTTGCGACACAAGTACGTCAGGAAGCTGTATCTCAGCAAGCTGGCCAAGCCGATCTTACCATTGTTGTCGGCGATCCAAAAAGTAATAACTCCAACCGTCTGGCACAAGTGTCAATGGAGATTGCTGGAACGCAGGCTTACCGTATTGGTGACCTAAGTGAGCTCAAGCTGGAGTGGCTGCAAGGCGTAAATACCGTTGCCATTACTGCTGGCGCTTCTACACCAACGCCTATTACAAAAGAAGTGATCCGTTTCTTAGAAAACTACGAGCCGGATGATGAATCAACTTGGAAGATTGAACGATCGGTTCCTCTTTCGAAAATACTACCGCGCGTGAAAACAAAGAAATAAATAAACGTCAGAGCTTCTATGCTCTGACGTTTTTTGTTTACATAAATTGAAATGGATTTGTGTTTGATTCAGAAACAAAGAGCTGTACATCATACTTTTTCTCTGAACATAGCGATTGAAGCTTCGACTTTACGCCCTCTTTCATCATCTTTTCTGCATAATGCCCTGGGTCCACTACGTTCAGCCCGAGCATCATGGCATCATGGGCGACATGGAAATAAAGATCCCCTGTCACATACACATCAGCACCCATTCTTTTTGCTTGATGAATGTATTTATTTCCGTCTCCGCCAAGCACAGCTACTTTTTTCACAACAGCGTCCTGATCACCTACAAAGCGAGCACCATTTACATCCAGCTTTGTCTTCACAAATCGCGCGAAGTCTCCAAGGGTCATAGGCTCTCTTAGCTCCCCTATACGGCCAAGCCCTTTTTGAATAGGAGGAAGGTCTGTCGTGTGTACACTATAAGCGACTTCTTCATAAGGATGTGCTTTGATCATTTCACGAATGACTTGTTTTTCAATACTTGCCGGGAAAATGGTTTCAATCCGTACTTCTTTAACAAATTCCAATTGACCGGTCTCACCAATGAACGGGTCCGCATCTTCTGATGGCAAAAAGCTGCCTGTCCCTTCATTTGAAAACGCACAATGGCTGTAGTTGCCAATATGGCCGGCGCCCGCATTTCCTAAAGCTGTCCGGATGGCTTCTTCAAATTCCTGCGGGACATAGAGGGCAAGCTGTTTGATTTGATCTTCATATGTCGGGACTAACACACTTGTTTCTTCAAGCTCTAAAGCCTCCGCAAGCAAGTCATTGACTCCTCCATCAGCCACATCTAAATTCGTATGTGCCACATATACTGCAATATCATGTTTGATGCATTTCTCAATGATTCGTCCAGCTGGCTGATCTGTCGCTACATGTTTTAACGGACGGAAGATCGGCGGATGGTGAGCAATCATGAGATCCACATTTTTTTCGATCGCCTCATCTACCACATTCTCTAGTACATCTAAGGTGATCATGACATTGTTTACCTTTTTATTTAACGTCCCAATCTGGAGACCGATTTTGTCTCCTTCCATGGCATATGCCTTTGGTGAAAATTGTTCAAATAATTGGATGATTTCATGTCCGTTTACTGTTTTAGCCAACAGTCAAAACCTCCTTTAGAATCTTTATTTTTACATGCAGCTCTTCAAGACGCTCCTTGTTCTCTTCTGTTCGCGCTGCCTGCTGAATTTGACTTTCTATCTTCTCCATATGCTGGAGCTCTTGCATCCACTTGCGCCGGAAGACGTCATTTTGCTCTTTCGCAAGAAACGGACCAACTAGCATGCCTGTTTCAATTGACATCCCTTCATAGGCTTTATCTTTGTCGCCTTTTTCGGCGATGATGATTTCGTATATTTTGCCATCCTCTTCTAAAATGACTTCACCCATCAATTCATACCCCTCTTGATAGAGCCATAAACGAATGTGGTGAGCATGGATATTCGGCTGAAGAATAAGCCTTTCATGGCCTGTGAGCTTATGCTTGCCGTCATGTAAAATGCTTGCGATGAGTGCTCCGCCCATACCTGCAATCGTTACAGCATTCACTTCGCCCTTTTCAATGACTTCAAGACCATTACCTTTTCTGACCGAGATCTGGTCATCTAATTCAAGTCTATGTACTTGCTGCTTCGCCGATTGAAGCGGTCCTTCTGTAATTTCACCAGCCACCGCTTTTACTGCTTTTTGATGCAGGATTGCATAGCACGGCAAATAGGCATGATCTGAGCCGATATCAGCAAAGACAGCCTCATGTGGTAAAAAGTCTGCGACTCTTTTTAATCGTTTTGATAAATTCATTTCATTCATACGTATCACTACTTTTCTTTAATGTTCATACTTGTCTATCTTATATAAATTATGGACTTTTTAAAAGTCGTTTTCAAATGAAAAAAGCTCTTCTGATCAAAAAGAGCTTTTTGCGTAACATTATTTAATTTTGGATACCCATTCTGACATTTCATCGAGCTTTTCATTCGGGATTAGCCCGCCTGGCATCCCGTTGCCGCCTTCTTGAATTTTCTTCTTAATGTCTGCTACTTCAAGCTTGTCTCCAACACCTTTTAATGCAGGACCAGCACCGCCTTCATAGTTTTCCCCGTGACAACTCAGACAGTTTTGCTTATACAATTCTTCCGGCGTCGCATTCGCTGTTTCTTCTTGCTTTTGCTCCTCGCCTCCAGAGGCGATTTTGTCTTCATCTTTCAGCCCCTTCATTGATAAGAAAAAAGTGAGTCCAATACCTAAAATGGCAATCAATAAAAATGGTATAAGTGGATTCCGTTTCATTTCTTTCATCCTCCCCTTTGTGAAAACCCCTTTAAGACTATACAAACAATTCTAATTCTACTTTAATTTTACAAAAAGTAAACGAATTATGATACAAAACTTTGGTCAAGTTCACAGATTAGACAAAAATGATGCAAAGATGAGAAATGAAGCCTTCAGCACATTTTGATGTATTTTTTATACATCTTTTCTCTAAGAACGTTGCAAATTTATTATTTATTCAGTAAAATATAATCAGATTGAAAAAAGCGTTTTCATTTTTGATGAAGAAAGAACGGATCTCTTTCAAGATCCGTCCAGTTTCTACTCTAAGAAGTCTTTTAATCGTTTACTTCTGCTTGGGTGTCTTAATTTACGCAGAGCTTTCGCTTCAATTTGGCGGATACGCTCTCTTGTGACGCCGAACACCTTTCCAACCTCTTCTAACGTACGTGTTCTTCCGTCATCTAGTCCGAAACGTAGTCTCAGTACATTTTCTTCACGGTCCGTTAGCGTGTCTAGTACATCTTCAAGCTGCTCTTTTAACAATTCGTATGCAGCATGGTCAGATGGAGATGTCGCCTCTTGGTCTTCAATAAAATCACCAAGGTGCGAGTCATCTTCTTCACCAATAGGTGTTTCTAAAGATACTGGCTCTTGTGCAATTTTAAGAATTTCTCTAACCTTTTCTGGCGTTAAATCCATGTCTTCAGCAATTTCCTCTGGCGTTGGTTCTCTGCCTAGGTCTTGCAGAAGCTGTCTTTGAACACGGATCAATTTATTAATGGTTTCGACCATATGAACCGGGATCCTGATTGTTCTTGCCTGATCGGCAATCGCACGCGTGATCGCCTGTCTAATCCACCAAGTCGCATATGTTGAGAATTTGTATCCTTTGCGGTAATCAAATTTCTCAACTGCCTTCATAAGACCCATGTTTCCTTCTTGAATCAAGTCAAGGAACAGCATACCACGTCCGACGTAGCGTTTCGCGATGCTGACAACGAGACGAAGGTTTGCTTCCGCTAATCTTCTTTTTGATTCCTCATCGCCTTCTTCGATCTTTTGAGCATACGTAATTTCTTCTTTAGCAGATAACAAATTGACGCGTCCGATTTCTTTTAAGTACATACGAACAGGATCATTAATTTTGACACCTGGTGGTACGCTTAAATCATTTAGGTCAAATTCTTCTTCTGCTTTAGCCAGCTGCTGAACATTTGGGTCTTCTGTCTCTTCGTTTTCACTAATGAGCTCTACACCCTGTTCGCCTAAATATTCATAGTATTCATCCATTTGGTCTGATTCAATTTCAAAGCTAGACATACGCTCTGCAATTTCTTCGTATGTTAAAACGCCCCGTTTTTTACCCGTTTCAGTGAGCTTATCTCTCACCTGTTCAAAGGTTAATTCAGTTTCGGTTTCGTGGGCTTGTTTATCAGCCATTATGGATCCCTCCTTCCAAAGCTTGCAACGAATTCTAAAGTAACTTGCGATTTGCTTCCGCTCTGCTTTTCTCTCTTTATCAAACAGATGAGCAAATAGGAATAAAATAAAAAATGATGAAGGCAAGATGCTTGCGGTCTTATGCTCCTCCCGTAAAGGATTCATTGCCAGCCGTAAGTCTTGTCATAAATATTAGACGTATTACTTCAGCGAACGGTTCAACTGAACAATTTCTTTTGCAAGTGTTGCCGCTTTGAAGAAATCTTTTTGCCTCTCCGCTTCTGCACGTTCTAGTTCTTTTTCCTTTATCATTGACAAATTCCGATGATTCAACACTTTTTTTACATAATCACTTAATTCAGCTTCACTTAGTTCGTCTCCAACTTGAATCATGAATATATCCGTCAGAAGCTGATTGATGATATCATCTTCTATACGGTTCATCAGGTGCTGCGGCGTTGGTTCTTTGCCTTCTTCATACAAAGCATAAATGTACGTGGCCAGCGCCCTGTGAGAATCTATATTAAATTCAATCCCTACTCTGTCAAGTACTTTTCGGATCACGTCATCGCTTTTTAACATATGAGCAAGCAGCATTCGCTCCGCATTTTCATATGCTGGCCGCAGACGCTTTCTTCGTACCTGTGTTGACAGATGTGCACGCCGTTTTTCAAGCCCGCTTTCTTCCTGCGTGCTTTTGGCTTCTTGACGCTGCTGTTTTTCAAACAGCTCCAGTTGTTCCTTTAATGAATCAAGTGAGATCGAGAACTCTCCAGCAAGCTGTTTCATGTAAATCTCTTGTTCCAAGGAACCGTTTAATCGGCTAATTTCTCGGAGTACCTGCTTCATATAAGTAAGCCGGTCTCCTTCATCAGATAAATTCTTTCCCCTACGGAAAAAGTTCATCTTAAAAGTCATTAATGTCACACTTGCATCTATGATGTCATTCCTAAATTTCTCGCCACCATATTTACGAATGTAATCATCTGGATCAAGTCCATCTGGTATCATGGCAACGCGAACTTTACATCCTCTTTTTCCAAGCAAATCTGATGCTTTCATGGTGGCTTCATAACCGGCCGTGTCAGAGTCATAGCAAAGAATGATCTCTTCTACGTTCCGTCTGAGAAGTTTTACGTGCTCTTCTGTTAGAGACGTACCCATTGTTGCAACACTTTCGCCGACACCTGATGTGACAGCTGAAATGACGTCAGCAAATCCTTCGAAAAGAACCGCCCGTTCGCGTTTTCGAATATGCATACGCGCGTCATGAAAGTGATAAAGCAGCTTACTTTTATGAAAAAGTGGCGTTTCAGGACTATTCATATACTTAGGCTGCTGATCACCAAGCGATCTTCCGGAAAAAGCGATGACTGTCCCGTGATGATCATGAATGGGAAACATCACACGATCCCTAAAGCGGTCAAAAAAGCCTGTTCCGTTTTCACGTTGAATCAAAAGACCGGCCTTCTCCATCATCGCAGGATCAAACCCTCGCTTTTCTAAAAACTTGGTCACGAAATCCCAAGAGTCAAGAGCATATCCGATCTCAAACTTGGCAATTGTTTCATCTGTAAAGCCTCTCGCCCGTAAATAATCGAGTGCATTTTGACCTTCCTTTGTATTTACCAGCAAATGGTGGTAAAATTTCTTAAGAAGCTCGTGCGCTTCAATCATTTTATGATCTGCAGTGTCCTCTTGCTGTGAGGAGCTGATCTGAGCATTTGCTACATGATCAGGCAAATCAATATGGTACTTATCAGCAACATGTGAAACGGCTTCAATAAATGAGTAGCCTTCCATTTGTCTGAGGAACGAAAATACATTACCTCCTGCACCACAGCCAAAACAATGGAAGATTTGCTTATCTGCTGAAACAGAGAATGAAGGAGTATTTTCACCATGGAATGGACAAAGACCGAAATAATTTCGACCTTGCTTTCTAAGCTGTACGTATTCTCCAATCACTTCGACAATGTCTGCGTTTTTTTGGATTTGCTCCAAAAGTTCATCTGGTATACGTTTGCTCATCCTAATAACACTCCGTCGTACATTATTCGCCTTTTAATTCAAAAATCCTTCATGATTCGACAGGATTTTTTGTAGTTGCGTAATAAATCGCTTTTTATCCTCTTCTAAAAGCTTTTTGGGACCTTTTCCATATACACCTTTTCTTCGCTGTTTACTGGAAACATGTCTGCGTTCCAAATCAAAATCAATTGTTTCGTTTGTGTACATCCGTCCTCTTTCAGACAGTACAATGACCTGTCTTGGAAGCAGTAAGGAGGCAAGACCAATGTCTTGGGTGACGACAATATCATGCGCTGAAGCTGAGTTCGCAATGACTAAATCCGCTGCTTCCTTATGTGTATCTACAAACCGCCAATCTTCAAGTGGAGATCTTTTGGTTTGAAAATGCTCATATGAAGCAATGAACGTCACAGGTACTTGAAATTGAGATGCGACAGAAAGGATTTCGTCTTTTACAGGACAAGCATCTGCATCGACATAAATCGTCCTCTCTTGTTTATGTTCATTCAGGTGACTAATTCTCCATCCCTCCACCTTATTCCTGCTTTAGAGAAGCAAAAAGACCATACTTTTCCCCCATATAGCAAACAACAGTAAAACTCATTTTGTCGAAAAGTTATGTTCAGAATCACTTGACTTCTGCCAATATTAGTTTATTCGTTCTTGACTTAACTTAAACCTAAAATCAATCATTTTATCACAATTTTTTATTATAATACAAATGCAGCAAATATGCCATTGTTTTTGTTTACCCGTTTCCCACCATAGGAAAAACCCAGGAGGAGCATCCTGAGTTTATTCGGAACCTCTTTTGGTCAGCATTTGATGAATGACATTTGCCGTTTCTTCAACTGCTTTATTCGATACATCAACAACTTGACAGTTAATGCGGTCCACCACTTTTTCAAAATACTCTAGCTCTTCTTTAATCCGTTCAATGTTCGCATAAATCGCGCGATCATTTAAACCTAGAGATTTCAAACGCTCTTTACGAATATGATTTAGTTTGTCTGGACTGATTTTCAGACCGATGCATTTCTTTGGATCAACTGAAAATAACTCCTCTGGCGGATCTACTTCAGGAACAATTGGAACGTTTGCTACCTTCAGCCGTTTATGCGCCAAGTATTGAGATAGTGGTGTCTTAGATGTGCGTGATACACCGATGAGCACAATATCAGCCTTTAGAATGCCTCTTGGGTCTCTGCCGTCATCATACTTCACTGCGAACTCAATGGCTTCAACCTTTTTAAAATAGTCCTCATCTAATTGACGTACACGCCCCGGCTCATGTTTCGCTTCATTTCCATAAGCAGTCTCCATTTTATCGATCAGTGGTCCGATGATGTCATAATAAACGACTCCGTTTGCTTCTGCCTCTTCAATTAAGAATTGGCGCATTTCTGGCACAACAAGAGTAAAGCAGACGATTCCGTTATCTGCTTTCGCCAGTGAAATGACTTCTTTAATCGTACCGACATCCTCTACATACGGGATTCTTCTGATATTTGAATGGTCTGATGAGCCGCCATCAAATTGGCTAAGTGCCGCTTTGACTACGAGCTCTGCCGTTTCTCCTACTGAATCTGATACCACAAAAATTACGCGATTACTCATAACATCCCCTCGCAGTCTTCTGTAATTAGATTATTTCATTCTCCGATAAGTTAACAAGTATTTTCGTCATGTTTGTTTTTGTAATTCTGCCGACCACTTCAAAGCCTTTATCCGTATCTTTTATAACAGGAAGTGCGTCTATCTGCTTTTCAATCAAGTGCTTCGCCACACCCATAATGAAATCTTCCTTGCGGCAAACGGTGATGTTCGGCATTCTTGTCATAATGATATGGACAGGGATCGATGGAAGCTCCTGTTTTCCAATACTTGCGCGAAGGAGGTCTTTCCTTGACAACACGCCTGTTAAAATAGAGTGATCGTCCACAACGAATAATGTGCCCACATCCTCTAAAAACATCGTACAAATCGCATCATAAACTGAAACATTCTCATGTATCACCACTGGAATGGATTGAAAATCTTTCACTTGAAGTTTTTTCAGCTTATCTGCTAGAAGCTGCGTACCTGTTTTTCCTGTGAAAAAGTAGCCGACCCTTGGTCTTGCTTCTAAAAAGCCTGACATCGTTAATATGGCTAAATCCGGTCTGAGGGTCGCCCTAGTTAAGTTCAGCCGATCGGCGATATGCTCTCCAGTGATCGGACCATTCTCTTTGACAATCTGTAAAATCTGCTCTTGCCGTTTATTTAACTCGATTGTACTCACCACCTTTAAATAGAGAGAGCGAATCTTTACTTTATGTATATCATTTTCATAACTCATCATATTATAGCGCATCTTTGTCCGAATGAAACAAAAATCCACTCAAAAACCGTGAATTAAATGAGTAAAAAACGATTGCCCTTCAAAAAAGGCAACCGTTCTTAGGTATTTATTTTACTATTAAATTGTTCATATTCGCAAATGATTGAATGACTTTTGCTAGTTTAACCATTTGTGCCAAACGATTTCGCTTCAGCTTTTCATCATCTGCATGAACCATTGTGTGATCGAAATAATGAACAATCGGTGTTTTTAACGTATCAAGCGCCTCAAGTGCTGCGCTGTATTGCCCTGCTGCTACATGTTCCTTGACAGCTGTCTCTACTTGCTGATACGCCTCATATAGCTTTTGCTCATGCTCATTTTCAAACAGCTCAGGCTGAATTTCTGCGTCTTCCCCTTTTTTACTGATTGAAATGACGCGTCCTAATGCTTCTGCTGTTTCTTTGAAGCTTTCTTGTTTCACGCTCTCTTCAAGAACAGCTGCTTTTTTCACGACTGCATAAGGTTCAATATTTTCAACATCCAGTACTGCATCGACAACATCATGACGGATATGCTCTGCTTGAAGGACATATTTTAAACGGTGTGTTAAAAATTCAATGAGAGCCGTTTCATGTGCTGCTTCTACTTGAGCAAGTGCCAAAAGCTCTTTGAATGAGATGTTCCAATGACGATCAAGCAGAATTTGAACGATACCGCTCGCTTGTCTTCTTAGTCCATAAGGATCTTGAGAGCCCGTTGGAATGACATCAATTGAGAAGAAGGAACAAATAGAATCCAGCTTATCGGCTACTGCCACAATCGCACCAATTAAAGTGGAAGGCGCCTCATCACCGGCAAAGCGCGGCATATAGTGCTCATTGATGCTCTTTGCCACTTCTTCATGTTCACCAAGTGCTTTTGCATATTTCTCGCCCATGATTCCTTGTAATTCTGGGAATTCATAGACCATTTGAGTCACAAGATCAAATTTCGAAATACTTGCGGCTCTTGCCACACGCTCTGTCGTTTCGTCATCTGCACCGACATGCGCTGCTAGACGCGTCGCAATGTCTGTCACTCTCTTGAGCTTGTCGCCAATTGTGCCAAGTTTCTCATGGAATACAACCTTATCAAGCTTTTTAATATTGTCTTCAATGACTAGTTTTTCGTCTTCTTTATAGAAGAAGGCAGCATCTGATAAACGGGCACGAAGTACTTTTTCGTTCCCTCTTGCGACATTTTCAAGCGCCTCACTGTTTCCATTTCTCACCGTAATGAAGTGAGGCAATAATTCACCTTGCTCATTTTTCACAGGGAAATAGCGCTGATGCTCTTTCATTGTCGTTACCAATACTTCTTCCGGCAATGCAAGGAATTCTTTTTCAAAGGAACCAGATAGTACCGTTGGGTATTCTACAAGATTGTTGACCTCTTCTAGAAGCTCAGGATCAACAGGTATCACCCAGCCTTTTTCTGAAGATAGAGCATTTAGCTGCTCGATAATGGATTGTTTTCTTTTATCTGAATCTGCAATGACAAATTGATCACGCAATGTTTGCTCATAAGAAGCAGGCGAGTCGATGGTGGCTGCCTTACCAAGGAAACGGTGTCCCCTTGTCTCGCAGCCGCTTTTCACCCCAGCAATGTGAGCAGGTACAATCTCCTCTCCAAATAAACAAACAATCCATTTAATCGGACGGATGTAGCGTAAATCTTTGCTTCCCCATCTCATGTTCTTTGGAAAACTTAATGAAGCGGCGATCTCACCTAATGCTGGCAGAAGATCTTTAACTTGCTTTCCTTCTTGAAACTTCTGGACATGGACATAATCTACTCCTTTGATCTCTTTAAAATAGAGATCATCTGTTGAAGCACCTTGTCCGCGGGCAAAGCCTTCCGCTGCTTTTGTCCAATTGCCTTCCGCATCTTGTGCGATCTTTTTAGCCGGACCTTTTGCTTCTTCTTTGATGTCTTCTTGTTTTTCTGCGACACCTTTCACAAGTACAGCAAGACGTCTTGGTGAGTTAAATAGAGCAACATCTTCAAATGAAATGTTTTGCTCTTCAAACCACACTTTTACTTTCTCGCCTAGCTGCTTTGTGCTTTCTGGCATGAAACGAGCCGGCATCTCTTCTAAGCCGATTTCGAGTAATACATCTTGTTTATTCATGAGAAGCCGCCTCCTCTTTTAGCATAGGGAATCCCAATTTTTCTCGTTCTTCATAATATGTTTTGGCTACTTTTCTTGCTAACTGGCGCACTCTTCCGATATAACCAGTTCGCTCAGTAACAGAAATTGCGCCCTTTGCATCGAGCAGGTTAAACGTATGAGAGCATTTGAGCACATAATCGTATGCCGGGTGAACAAGCCCTTTGTCCATTTGGCTATGCGCTTCTTTCTCATAGGTTGTAAATAAATCAAACAGCATATCAGTATTAGATGTTTCAAATGTATAAACAGAATGCTCATATTCAGCCATTAAGAATAAATCTCTCACCGTAAATCCGTCAGTCCATTCAAGATCGAAGACATTTTCTTTGTCTTGGATGTAGGAAGCAAGACGTTCAATACCGTATGTGATTTCAACGGAAACGGGCTTACATTCTAAGCCGCCGACTTGCTGGAAATACGTGAATTGGGTGATTTCCATCCCATCAAGCCATACTTCCCAACCAAGCCCTGCACAGCCAAGAGATGGGTTTTCCCAGTTGTCTTCTACAAAACGAATATCATGTTTCAGCGGGTCAATACCAAGCGCTTTCAAAGATTCAAGATACAGTTCTTGAATATTGTCAGGTGACGGCTTAATGATTACTTGGAATTGATGATGCTGATACAATCTATTTGGGTTTTCTCCATATCTGCCATCAGCCGGGCGTCTTGAAGGCTCTACATACGCTACCTTCCATGGCTCTGGACCAATGCTTCGCAGGAACGTGTATGGACTCATCGTTCCGGCACCTTTTTCTGTGTCATACGCCTGCATTAATACGCAGCCTTCATTTGACCAATGCTTTTGCAGCGTCAAAATCATGTCTTGAATATTCAATGATCGCACCTCCATCTTTTCTACACCATCCGCTATGTATGGCGGGTGGGTCTAGAACCCCGCAAAAGAACACAAAAACTCCCGTCTCTATGCTCGCAAGGCTCCTTGCAAACATAGGGACGAGAGTTTTTCCCGCGGTTCCACCCTATTTGCTGGTATCGTAGCATCCAGCCGCTTTGTTTTACGTTGCTCAAGAATGCCTTTCGTTACGCCTCCATCCTTAGCTCACACCGCCCTAAGGTCGCTTTTATGGATTTTGCGCAAGTACTTCTTTCTGTCAATGCAACATATTTTATCTTAGATGATCTTACAAAAAGTTATGGAAGATGTCAACTTTTGTTTTCCCCGCCCATGAGCTTTTTCATGGATTCCATCTGATTCATGAATTTTTTTGATTTCAAATAAAGGCCTGAATACTCTTCATAGTAGTGATCGAGCACTTGACGAATTTCTTGTTTCGTCTGCGGTTTCACATCAACCTGACCGAGCCTTGATAAATCAAAATAATGAAATAAACGGAGCAGCCTTGCAGCTGCTGGAGATAAGGGCATTTTATACGGATCTTTAGAAAAGCAATTTTGGCAAATAAAGCCGTTGTCTCTAATCGAGAAATGAAACTGCCCTTCTTTTTGACCACAGTGGACACATTGATCCAGTTCGGGCTTCATTCCCATCACTGATAACATTTTGACCTCTACGATAAATAAGATAATATCAGCATCTGTGCCTTCATTCAGATGACGCAAAGATTGAAGCAGGAGCTCAAACAAATAAGGGTTTGGCTTTTTTTCTTCTGTACCTTTATCGAGTAACTCTGTCATATATGCGGCATATGCGGTCAAAAATAAATCCTCCCGAATGGTTCGCATACTTTCAATCATTTCGCCTTGCTGGAGCGTTCCAAGTCCTGTTGATGATTGGATCAGGAAGGTTCCGTATAAAAACGGCTGGCTTATGGCTGACAGGCGGCTGTTTGATTTTTTTGCGCCTCTTGCCATCACACCAATTTTCCCATGTTCTCTAGTGAGCAGCGTGACAATTTTGTTTGTTTCGCCATAATCTGTTGTTCTAAGGACGATTCCTTCACTTTTAATGAGCATTTGTCTACACTCCGAGCATTGGAGGGGGTCAAGAATTATAAGATTGGAAAATCAAATCGTGCTATCTCTTCTTCAAGTACATCGGGTCTTTCCAGGTTCTCCTTTTCTAACTCTTTGAAAAGCAGATACGTGTCAACGCTTCCTGTTTGTGAAAATACGTTCCATGTAAAATTCAACATAAAAACCCCACCTTTCTTTATTAGAAGCAGCAACGCTACATCCAACATATTAATTATATCTTGACCAGGCTACCTCCATTTCATGATAAACAATTTTTACTAATCGAACCGCACCATTGTCAGATTTTATGACAACAGCAGCAATTTTTTAATATTCGTCGTCTCTAAATCCGAAGTCACGAAGGTGAGTGGATTTATTACGCCAGTCCTTCTGAACCTTTACCCAAAGCTCCAGATACACTTTTGAACCGAGAAGTGCTTCAATATCTCTGCGCGCTTTTTGTCCCACTTCTTTTAATAAGCTGCCTCGTTTCCCAATAACAATCCCTTTTTGTGAATCACGTTCTACGACAATGGTCGCCGCCACATGGATCTTGCCATTTTCATCTGGCTTAATGGATTCGATCGCCACTGCAATGCTGTGCGGGATCTCTTCTCTTGTTAAATGCAGCACTTTTTCACGAATTAATTCAGAAATAATAAACCGCTCTGGATGATCTGTTACTTGATCTGCTGGATAAAATTGCGGGCCCTCAGGAAGATAACCTTCAACCTGCTGAAGAAGCGTGTCAATGTTGTTTCCTTCAAGAGCTGAAATTGGCACAATTTCCTTAAATGGATAACGTGTGCGGTATTCATCAATTAAAAGGAACAGCTCATCTGGGTGAATTTGGTCGATTTTATTGACGACTAGGAATACCGGTGTAGATGTTTGCTTGAGTCGTTCAATGATGAATTCATCACCCTTGCCATAGCCTTCCTTTGCATTGATCATAAACAAGATCAGGTCGACTTCCTTCAGTGTATTTGTAGCTACTTTCATCATAAAATCACCAAGCTTATGCTTAGGTTTATGAATCCCTGGTGTATCGATAAAGATCGTTTGTGACGTGTTTGTTGTTAAGACACCTTGCACTTTGTTTCGTGTCGTTTGGGGCTTATCACTCATGATGGCGATCTTTTGTCCAATCACACGATTAAGAAAGGTTGATTTTCCTACATTTGGTCTTCCAATAATGGATACAAATCCTGATTTGAAGCTTTCGTTAGTCATTTAAATCCTCCGGTGAAAATGCGCCTGGCAATAGTTCGTTTACTGTTGTTTCGTATATTTGTCCTTTTAAGTTCGTTAGAATCACTGGCATGTCAGGTGCACATAGCTCTGAAATAACCTGTCTGCATGCGCCGCACGGCGAAACAGGCCGGTCTGTATCAGCCACTACCGCTAGCATTTGAAACGATGTGATGCCTTCTGAATAGGCTTTAAAAAGTGCTGTTCTTTCCGCACAATTACACATACCATATGCTGCATTTTCAATGTTGCAGCCGCCATACACTTTTCCATCGTTCGACAACAATGCTGCACCGACTTTGAATTTTGAATAGGGTACATATGCAAAATCTCTTGCTTTAACTGCTTCTGAAATCAACTCTTGTTTGTTCATTCCTAGTTCCCACTTTCAGAAGAAATGGACCCACTGTCACATTTATATTTTACATAATTCACGTGACATTTTCACGCCCATTTCTAAAAATGTTAATAAATAGTAATATTGTTCTATTGCATGATCTTCGGTAAGAAGATCATCAACCCAATCATAACCGAAATCGCGGCGTAAACGCAAACAGCGCCTGCTGCGGCGTCTTTCGCTTTCTCAGCAAGCGGGTGCCTCTCTTCTGTCATAAGGTCCACTGTATGTTCAATGGCTGTATTGACAAGTTCAAGGGCAAACATCCCCCCGCATAAAAGCAAAACGATCATCCATTCGAATGGTTCAATGTGAAACCAAAAGCCGCAGATCACCACGATGATGGCTGCGACTGTATGAAATCGAAAATTCCGTTCATTCAAGAAAGTTCGCCATATTCCTCTAAATGCATAATAAAAGCTCCGAAAAAAACGGGCAAGCGGCCTTCTTTTCTTACGAAGATCTTGAAAGGCCATAATCATCCAAGATCTTTGTCTGTTTGGCGAACATTTCTTTTTCATCTTCCTCTGTCATATGATCAAACCCGAGCAAATGCAGGAACCCATGAATGGTGAGAAATCCAAGCTCTCTCATAAAGGAATGTCCATATTCCTCTGCCTGCTCTTTCGTACGGTCCACACTAATGATGATGTCACCGAGTACAGGCGGAATATCATCAGCACCAATGATTTCAATTTCCCCTTCTCCTTCTTCTTCGAGTGCAAAGGAGATCACATCCGTGGGTGCGTCTTTTCCGCGGTATTCTTTATTAATTTGATGAATCTCTTCATTCGAAACGATCGTCACTGATACCTCCGCTTGATCTTTGACCTCAAGGGCATCAGCAGCGAACTGAAGAAGCTTTTCCACTTCTTCAAGCTGCTCTTTTGATACTTGTCCTGTTTCATCTATTAAATCGATTAACAATGTCATTTACTTCACCTTCTGCTTTGGGGCATCTGGATATTCAATCCGAGAATGGAAAATCCCCTTTAATGTTGTACAAATCGTTTGACTAATAATATTTAACTCTTTAAATGTCAGATCACATTCGCTAAATTGCCCATCCTGCATTTTATCGGAAATAATGCCTTTGACGAGCTTTTCGATCCGCTCTGGATTTGGATTATGCATCGATCGTACCGCCGCTTCCACGCTGTCCGCTACAGAAATAATCGCCGCTTCTTTTGATTGCGGTTTTGGCCCAGGATAACGGAATTCTTCTTCTGTCACCTGATCATCACGCTCTTTTGCCTTATAGTAAAAGAACTTTAACAGCGACTTCCCGTGATGCTGTTCGGCAATATCGACAAGCTCTTCAGGAAACTTCTTTTCTCTCAGCATATCAGCTCCATCTGTCGTATGGGCAATAATGATATTTTTACTTAGCTGAGGAGAAAGCTTGTCGTGCGGATTATCAATATTCATTTGGTTTTCGATAAAGTATTGCGGTCTTTTCGTTTTCCCAATGTCGTGATAATAAGCGCCGACCCTTGCTAAAAGACCGTTTGCTCCGACTGCTTCACATGCAGCATCCGCTAAATTTGCCACCATGACACTATGATGATATGTACCTGGTGTCTCTGTTAAAATCTTTTTAAGCAGCGGATGGTTTGGGTTTGATAGTTCAATCAGCTTCATTGTTGAAAGAATGCCGAACATACTCTCAAACACAGGCATTAGCCCAATGACTAAAATAGATGATGCAAACCCTGACACAATCGCCATCATAAGGTTCACACCGATTTCAAGTCCTGATGGTGAGGAGTTTTGAATCAGCGTAATGGATAGAACCACAAGGACATTCACCAAAGCGACCGAAAGCCCTGCCTGCAATATTTTTGAACGTGCATTATGCTTTCTCAAAAATAAAATGCCCGCCATCCCGCTCACAAGGTAATAAGCGCAGATCACATAGTTAAAGACGCCGGTTACTCCTTGATTAAACATCATACTGCCGCAAAGAGCAAATACAAGGCCAGAGAAGATCGCTAGCCGCTCATTGATAAGAAGCTTGATCAGCATCGTGCCAAGCGCCACTGGCACCACATAACCTATCGTCGTATACTTCGTTTCCTGGAAGAGACTGAATACTTCCATGATAACTAAAATAATGGTGAAAATGAGCGAGTAGAGAAGCAACGACTTATTCTTATGAACAAGCGATTTTTTCCTCGATTCAAGTGAATGAATAATCGCTGCTAAGAATAGACCAATCAAGATCATAAGACCGCTTACAGGTTTAATCAAATTGGAGCTATTTAAGAGCCCTGTCAGTTCTAATTTACGATACACTTCTCGGTCGATAAGTTCTCCTTCTTCGACTAAGATTTGCCCTTGCTTAATTTGAACCGGCTGTATATTATCAGCGGCTTCTTGCCTTTTCTTCTCTGTCGCCACTGGATCAAATACATAGTTTGGAATGATCGCAAATTCACCGATTTCTTTCGCCGCATTTAAGTATTTGGATGGAATTGAGTTATTTTCAAGCTCTGTTTTCACTTGTTTTTTCTCATCTTGTAATTTCGCTGCTGTGATTTCTTTACTCATCAGTGAATTCACCACTGTGATGATGGAATCCTTAGTAAAAGAGAGATTTTCGTCACTTGCCTGAAGCAGTGCTTTGATGGATTGGTCTGAAACAGCCTCCTGCATATCTGATGTGAGTTTTTCTTTGACACGCTTGACCATTTCTTTATCTGATGGTGGATTTTCTTTTTCATCAGCTGCTTTCTTCTCTTCTTTAATGGCTTCGAAAAGGGAGGAGATGAGGTCAACACGATTGTCAGAATACGCTTTTTTGAGTGTATATTGATCCTCTACTTGATCTGTTGCTTCTTGCTTCTTTTCTTCTGTCGCTTCTTGATCATCGACGGTTGATGGAGAATAGATGGTCTGTTCGCTCACTGAAAATAAATCTAAGTCGAGCGATTCAGGCTTTACATGGAAGAAGAGCACCACGAATAGAATGGCTGCTAAACCAGCGTATAGCAAAACATTTAAATAACGTGAGCGCTCCATTTTCTGAGGTTCTTTTTTAGACAGCAGTCTTTTGCGCTTACTGTCTTTCTGATTCTTTCTCAAGGAAAGTACCTCCTTTTTTACTTTAAACCACGATCGAAACAAAATGACCCGATGAAGACGATCGGGTCACTAAGGTCATTTTTGCTTTTCGTATGCTCCGATGATCTTTGCCACAAGCGGGTGTCTGACCACATCTGTCTGGTCTAGCTCAATAAATGAGATGCCCTTGATCTCTGCAAGCATGTCCTTTGCAGCTGCAAGGCCAGACTGCATGCCCTTCGGTAGGTCAATCTGTGTAATATCTCCTGTAATGACCATTTTAGAGCCAAACCCAAGTCTCGTCAAAAACATTTTCATTTGGGCAGGCGTTGTATTCTGCGCTTCATCTAAAATAACAAATGCATCATCGAGTGTCCGTCCTCTCATATAGGCAAGAGGCGCTATTTCAATCACACCGCGCTCGATTAAACGTTCCGTATGATCACTGCCAAGCACATCATGCAAGGCATCATATAGTGGTCTTAAATAAGGATCTACTTTTTCCTTTAGATCACCTGGTAAAAAGCCAAGACTTTCTCCTGCTTCAACAGCTGGTCTTGTCAGGATAATCCGTTTCACATGTCCATTTTTCAGTGCATGAACGGCATTGACGACTGCCAAATACGTCTTCCCTGTTCCAGCTGGTCCAATTCCAAAGACCAGGTCATCTTTTTTCATCGCCGCAGCATATTCCCGCTGGCCAATGGTTTTTACCCTGATTGACTTTCCTTTAGCATTTTTCGTAATTTCATCTTCATACATATTTTCAAAATAATTGAGCTTGTCTTTTTGCGCCATTTTGATGGCATATACGACATCCCGTTCAGAAATCTCAATTCCTTTTCGGATGAGATGTAAGAGAGATGTCATCAGACGGCTCGCTGTTTCTCTTGATGCTTCCTGACCAGAAACATACACCTTTTCTCCGCGCGTAATAATGGAGACATTCAGCTCGTTTTCCATCAGTTTCAGATAAGCATCTTGATTTCCAAATAAAGCAATGGCTTCGTTTGGGCTATCTAATTTTTGTTGAATTTCAAGTAAATGTTCTGTCATTCTCTAGTCTCCCTGAACAATAGGTGTTGGTTGAACAATATCTTCTATTACTTGGTAAAGGATGATTAACTTAACTTTACCATTCCCTGTTGTCTCGTGCAAAACTTTTTCACTTTTCACCTCTCCTGTTTGACCTAGCTTCTCTTCTAATTCTTTTTTACCCATTTTAATCCCTGCTTGAACCGCTTCTTTATTTGTGTATGTCCGGTTTATTTTTTCGCTTTCGCGTGTCGTTTCTTTTTCATAGGAAAATGGGAGCTGGAAGTTTAAGAAATGGAGTGGGTGAACTTCAGTTTCTGTTTTTGGCTGCTTAAAATCATCCTTTTTAAAGGAAAAGCCCCAAAATGGCATTGAACCTCCAAATGCGGAGAGCTTGTGCTTTGTCTTCATTTTACCCGTAAAGACATCAAAAGATGTTCGAAGAGGGACAGAAACTTCAGAACGATACCACGTTTCACCATAAATTTTCGCTTTAGCACCAACCGTTTTTTGCTGGTCTTCGCTGCCGATGAGGCCAGAGACAAGCATTTGTCCTTTCTTCACATGTTCATCAATTGCGGCAAGCGGCTCCCCTTTTTCCACATACATTCTCGTGATGACCGCCTTCTTCTTGGCCACAATATGCTGAGGACTCGTATAGTTCTCTTTTTTCGGCTCATTTTTTTCCACAACTTTCATTTGAAATGTTGTACCGTTTAGTTCAACGCCGACCCATGTAATGCTTTGAATATTGGCGGTCAGTGATTTTTGAATTTTTTCAGGTGTTCCCATTAGAAACTGAAAACGGCCTTTTTGCACACCAATCTCGTCTAAATGCTTTCTCATCTGATGTTCAGTTTCTGGATTGGCCCCTTTAATATCAATTTTCCACACCATGTTAGAAAGTGCCAATATTGTCACTAGAAAAAACACAATCCCAAGGGTAAACCCAATATTCTTCCTTGACCATAGGAGAAGGAACGGAAATCCTTTCTTTTGATGAAATGAACATGTTACCTCATGATGTCTTTGTACTTTTCTGAAGGCATGTACATCTGATAAGCGAATAAATAAGCGCACGCTGTCTTGACGGCGGCTCACTTGAAACATTGTGATCCCCTGTCTCGTGCACTCATTGATGAGCCGCTCAATGCCGTTTCCCTTGATTTCCACTTCCACTCTGCCAATAAAATAGGCGAACCATTTATTCTTCACACTTCTCCCCTCCGTCAGTTAAGAATCAATATAACGGACCTCATCGATTTTCCCTTCTAATAAGATCTCTTCTGGCAAAATCGTTTTAATCACAAAATCTTTCCCTGAAATAATGCATTGTCCTTGTTTGAGCATCAGCCTTACCTCTTGATCACTGAAAAGCAAAAGCCCTTTATGATTCTCTATGTAAATGTGGAGTCTGCCAACCATCGTAATACGGGGAAGATCCATCATGACGTCTGGAGGGATTTCAAGTGTTCTTGTCAGCCATGCTTTAAGTCGATTTTTTCTTTTTCCCATTCAATAAGAACCCCTTCCCGCCCCATGTGTATGAGATCAAACTGAAAGATGGTGAGACTGATGAGAAAGCCTCTATATCATCCTATTCCTCAGCGGTTCAGATCATGCTAATGAATCCCGCAAAACAGCCGTTTCAGCATTTTTACTGCAAGAAATCTCCATCAGGTCAAACAAAAAAAGCCCCTTTATATAAAGGGACTTTCTCGTTTATCTGTTATATGGCCGTTTCATCGTTCTGTGCGGCTTTTTCGCGCGCGGCTCTCCAAATACTTCTCCAAGGATCATCCCCTGAACAATTGTATCTTGATTGAGCTTCTCAATGATCTTTGGCTTCACTTCGGCAGAAGCAGCCTTTGGCCTTGTCAGTTCTCTTTCAAGCGATTGGAATTCTCTATTCAGCTCGCTTTTCCTTTCTTCCATTTCGGCAAGTGTAGCGGTATAGCGGTCCTGTAAGGATTGAGATGTTTTTTTCTTCATCCCGCCATGATCATGTACATCGCCGAAATCGTCCATCTGATCCGTCACGACTGGATCTGGACTTGTTTGTTTTGTTTGCTTTTGGGGCATCTGCTTACGCTGAGGAGCGGGCTTGTTTTGCTGATTCTTTTGTTCGTTCTCCTCTTGTTTGCCGATTTTCCCAAAGACAGCAGAGATGATACCGATGATAATCGCAATTAGTAGCGGATTTTCAAATAGAATGTCCAATGGGCTCCCTCCTTAAAGCGTGAGAGGATGCTTATTTGTTTTCATTATCAGATGGACCTTTAGTCATTTTACCAAATGAATCTCTCATATCCGTATCAGCATCGATATTCTTAATATTCATGTAGTCCATGACTCCAATATTACCTTCACGTAATGCTTCAGCCATTGCAAGTGGTACTTCAGCCTCTGCTTCTACAACTTTCGCGCGCATTTCTTCAACTCTTGCACGCATTTCTTGCTCCTGGGCAACAGCCATTGCGCGGCGTTCTTCCGCTTTTGCCTGTGCAATGTTTTTGTCTGCTTCTGCTTGGTCTGTTTGCAGAATCGCCCCGATGTTCTTACCGATATCAACATCTGCGATATCAATCGAGAGAATTTCAAACGCAGTACCTGAATCTAATCCTTTACCAAGAACTGTTTGTGAAATCATATCAGGGTTCTCAAGAACCTTTTTATGATTATCTGATGAACCGATTGTAGAGACAATCCCTTCACCTACACGAGCAATAATCGTTTCTTCCCCTGCACCACCAACAAGTCGGTCGATGTTTGCACGAACTGTAATACGTGCTTTTGCTTTCACTTCAATCCCGTCCATCGCCACACCAGAGATAAATGGTGTTTCAATGACTTTAGGGTTTACACTCATTTGAACTGCTTCAAGTACGTCACGGCCTGCTAGGTCGATCGCTGCACAGCGTGCAAAGTTCAATTCGATATTCGCGCGTTGAGCTGCGATTAATGCGTTCACAACTCGGTCCACGTTACCACCTGCAAGATAGTGGCTCTCTAACTGGTTAATCGTCGCATCAAGACCTGCTTTATGTGCTTTAATAAGCGGGTTGACCACTCGGTTTGGAATAACGCGGCGAAGTCTCATTCCTACAAGTGTAAAAATGCTTACCTTTACGCCAGCCGCTAGGGCAGAAATCCACAGCATCACCGGTACAAAGGTGAAGAAGATCGATAGAACGATCAGACCTGCTGCGATAATCACAAATAATAGTAAAGTAGATGGATCCATTTTATTCCTCCTATAAAATCAGTTATCTATACTTTCCTCACGACAATGCGTGAGCCTTCCGCTTTCACAATTTTTACTTGTTCATCCTTATCGATGAATGCACCTTCTGACACAACATCAATGCGCTCATCTCCAAATACTATTGTACCTGACGGACGAAGTGCGGTTGCTGTCACCGCGATTTGCCCAACAAGATCTTCTCTTGTTTCATTTGAGACATAACCGCTTTCCTTATTGGTTGAATCGGTTAAAATGAACTTTTTGAAAAATTTCATACGTTTCCCCAACACCTTTGTCAATAAAATAACTGCTACGATTGAAACAGCAGTGGCAATCAAGATGGAAATCGCCATTTCTGTAAAGCTTCCAGCTGCTAAAAACAAGCTGACAACCACACAGATCAGTCCAATGACACCTACGATTCCCCCCGGCAAAAACAATTCCAGAATCATGAGCAATATCCCTGCTATAAACAGGAACAACGTCTCATATCCTGCAAAACCAGCCACGAGATGACCATAAAAGAATAAAAGAAGCGCTGTCACTCCCATGGTGCCTGGAATCCCAAAGCCAGGAGAATAGAGCTCAACAATTAACCCTAAGCTTGCGATGGATAAAAGGATTGGAATGACGATTGGGTGCGTGAGAAAGCGCGCAACCTTTTCAGCAAAGCTCACTTCATCGTATTGAACAGAAGCATCGGCTAAATTCAGCTTTTGAAGCAAGTCATCCATATTTTTCGCTTCCCCTTCTGCATAACCGAATTGAAGCGCACGGTCTGTGTTGAAGGTGAGCAATTCTCCTTTTGGTGCACCAGCTTCTTTTGCGTCTATATCTACATCTGCCATTGCAAGTGCATACTTTGGATCACGCCCCTGCTTTTCGGCAGCATCACTCATTTCAGCAAGCCATAGCGATTCAGATTTTTGATCGGCAGCATTGCCTTCTCCATCAATGATCGCCGCAGCCCCCATCTTTCCATTTGGGGTCATATAGATTTGATCGGCATTTAGTGCAAGGAATGCCCCAGCTGAAAGCGCTCTATGATTCACAAACGCTGTCACAGGGATATCAGACGCACGAATGGCATCTGCGATCTCTAGCGCAGCATCGACTGCACCACCTGGTGTATTGATGTCTAGAATGATATGTTTTGCTCGTTCGGACTTTGCCTGCTCAAATGATCGTTCAATAAATTGAGAAAGTCCTTTTTCTACTGTATCTTCAATAGGGATAACATGAACTTTCTGATCTACTGATTTCGCGGTCAATTGAACCCCTAATAATAAGCATATTATAAAACAACTGAAGAGAGCAATAGAAATTTTTATTTTTTTCATCTATTTGGTGATCCCTCCTCTCTATCTTCCATTTTACTGTTCCTTTACATACGTTACAAATGTATCATAGGTTTCATTTTTATATGACAGAATGATGAAGGTATAAAAAAAGTACCCTTCTAACAATAGAAGGATACTTTTTTATTGAGACAGCTGTTCGCTGACAAGTCTGTTAATGACAGCTCCATCAGCTTTACCTTTTACTTTTGGCATAATAGCGCTCATGACTTTACCCATATCAGTCTTCGATGAAGCACCTGTTTCAGCAATCGTTTCTTTCACGATCGTTTGCAGTTCTTCTTCAGAAAGCTGTTCAGGTAAATAAACGTCTAAGATGTCAATCTCTTTTTGAACTTTATCTACTAAATCTAAGCGATTAGCTTTCGAAAATTCATGGAGGGAGTCTTTACGTTGCTTAATCTCGCGGGAAAGGACGGTTAGTTCCTCATCGCCGGTCAAACTGTCTTTCTTAAGCTTAATTGCTTCATTTTGGAGCGAAGCCTTAACCATCCGAATGACAACAAGCTTGTCTTTCTCACGGTTTTTCATAAAAAGCTTCATATCAGAATTTAATTGCTCAAGAAGACTCATAAAATCCACCCTCTTTAGAATTTACGTTTTCTAGCAGCTTCAGACTTTTTCTTGCGCTTTACGCTAGGCTTTTCATAAAATTCACGCTTTCTTGCTTCTTGCAATGTTCCAGTTTTGGATACACTGCGTTTAAAGCGACGAAGAGCATCTTCAAGCGATTCGTTTTTTCTAACGACCGTTTTTGACATTCTCTTTCCCTCCCTCCGAATACACCAATCGACTGCATTAAAAAAAGATATACATGTAAAACATGTACCTAGACATTATAATATAAGCCTAGTGTGAGGTCAACTAAGTGATTTGGAAATATATTTTCGTCATGAGCAGGTAGACAAGTCCATATATTCATTGGTAAGAGGAGGACTTTTCTATGATGGCGATCATTTATTTTTGTGCACTTATTTTCATTTTTTTATGGTCAATGGGTTTGCTGAGAAAAGGATTAATGGCGCTTGCGTCGTCTCGTATTGAGAAATCACTTCTTCTCTTTACAGATCATCCGGTAAAAGCATTCTTAGTCAGCATCGTATTTACAGGGATTCTTCAAAGCAGTTCAGCGTTTATGGTCATCGTGATTGGCTTTGTCAGTACAGGTATTCTCTCTTTTAAAAAATCCATTCCAATGATTCTTGGTACCAATATTGGCTCTACGTTTACAACAGAATTTATCGCCATTAAAATGGATGTTTTCATGTGGGTTTTAATCCTAGCTGGTCTGATATGCATGATGTTAGGCAAAAAATCTTTTAGGCATGCAGGAAAAAGTATATTTGGACTCGGGATGATCTTTTTTTGTATTCAAGGCTTTTCTAAAATTGCAGGTATGATGACAAGTCAGCCTGAGACATTGCGCTTTCTCGAAATGATGCAGCATTCTGACTGGACGGCGCTGCTTTCTGGTACTATTTTCACAGCGATTGTTCATTCAAGCTCCGTCTGTATCGGCATTTTAATGGGGTTTATGAATGAAGGAACGGTTGGGCTTCAGGAAGGCATCAGCTTTGTGTTAGGGTCCAATATTGGGACATGTATTACAGCCGTAATGGCTGCCATATCTGGCGGCTATGCAGCACGTCAAACGGCTTATGCACACGTTTTGTTTAATGTGCTCGGAGTGCTTTTATGTCTCCCATTTCTCGCCATGATGACAGAATTCGTCGCCCTTCTTGCAAACGCTCCCGCACAGCAAATTGCGCACTTCAGCCTGCTGTTTAATGTGGCAAGCTCTTTGCTTTTCTTCCCGTTCATCCGTCCATTTCACACATTGATTTTATGTCTTTTACCGAATCAATCAAAATAAAACACCGGCTTGCCCTTTTGGCACCGGTGTTTGATTGATTATGAGGTCATTCTCACTTTGTCTGTTTGTACTTCATCGCTTATACGAACGAATTGTCCTTCGTTATAAGGATAACCCGCTTTCGTAATTTTCACTTTGACCAAACGGCCGATCATGTCCTCTGTTCCTTCAAAAACAACCTTCATATAGTTATCTGTATAGCCCACATAAAGATTGTGCTTTCCTTCTTGTTCTTTGAAGGATTCTTCCGGAATAATCTCTAGGACATCTCCTTCATAAGCTGATGCGTATTCTTTCGCAAGCTGGTCAGAAAGAGCGATCAAGCGGTGGACACGTTCGTTTTTCACATTTTCATCCACTTGATCTTCCATTCTTGCAGCTGGCGTACCTGTACGTTTGCTGTAAGGGAATACGTGCAGTTCAGAAAATTGATGGTCTTTGACAAAGTTGTATGTTTCCAAAAACTCTTCTTCTGTTTCTCCAGGAAATCCTACAATCACATCAGAGGTGACAGCAAGACCTGGCAATGCTTTTTTCAGCTTTGTTAAACGCTCTGCAAAGAATTCCATCGTATATTTACGGCGCATTCTTTTCAGCACTGTATTAGAGCCAGATTGAAGCGGGATGTGAAGGTGTCTGACAATCTTATCTGACTGATCAAGCACTTCTATCACTTCATCTGTAATTTGACTTGCTTCGATAGATGAAATACGAATTCGTTTTAAGCCGTTGACACGTTCATCTAATTCTTTCAGAAGCTTTGCAAAGTTATAATCCTTTAAGTCTTCTCCGTATCCACCTGTGTGAATACCTGTTAATACAATTTCTTTATAGCCGGCATCCACAAGCTGCTGCGCTTGGTTGATGACCTCTTCTGGATCACGAGAACGAAGAAGTCCGCGAGCCCAAGGAATAATGCAGAATGTACAGAAATTGTTACAGCCTTCTTGGATTTTTAATGACGCACGTGTTCTGTCTGTAAAAGCAGGAACATCGAGTTCTTCAAACACACGTGCTTTCATAATATTGCCAACCCCATTAATCGGCTGTCTTTCTCTGCGATATTCTTCAATGTAACCGAGTAATTTATGTCTGTCTTGTGTTCCCACGACAATATCAACACCAGGAATCGCCATGATTTCTGCTGGAGATGTTTGCGCATAACAGCCTGTTACACAAATGACACCATCCGGGTTATGACGAATGGCTCTTCTAATGACTTGGCGGCTTTTTTTATCGCCAGTATTCGTGACCGTACATGTATTAATGACGTATACGTCTGCTTTTGATTCGTACTCTTTTCTTTCATAGCCTGCTTCTTTAAACAGCTGCCAGATCGCTTCTGTTTCATAGTGATTGACCTTACAGCCAAGTGTATGGAACGCTACTGTTCCCATCATGATTCACCTCTTAATAACTCTGTTTGATAAGATATAGCAGAAAGCGCGTAAAGAGGAGCTGTTTCTGTTCTTAAAATGCGTGGTCCGAGCCCGCAAATGACTGCACCATGCGTTTCAAGCGCTTCAATCTCCTTTTCTGCTAAACCGCCTTCAGGGCCAAAAACCACTAGCAAGGTTTGTCCGCCTTTCATCTGTTGGAGCACAGTTTGAAAGCGGCTTTGCTCTCCTTCTTTCGATGATTCTTCGTATGCAACGACACATTTATCGAATTCACCAGCTAATTGAGTCAGCTCTTTAAATGTTGATACTGGTTCAACACGAGGAATGATATTCCGGTAGGACTGTTCAGCTGCTTCTTTCGCGATTTTCTCCCAGCGCTCTCGTTTTTTATGTGACTTCTTTTGGTCAATTTTTGTAATAGAACGAGCCGCTTGAAACGGGATAAATGCGCTTGCGCCAAGCTCTGTGCCTTTTTGGATAATCAGCTCAAGCTTATCTCCCTTTGGGAGACCGCTCGCAATTGTTACTCTTACCGGAAGCTCTCTGTCCTGATTTGTCCAGCCTTCAACGTGACAAATGACTTCTTCCTTTGTTATTGTATCAATTTTACTGAGCGCTTCAAAGCCGTCTGTCGTTAAGCAAAGGATTTCCTGCCCTGCTTTCATGCGCATGACGTTGGAAAGGTGATGTACATCTTCACCATTGATGACGATAGATCCCTTTGCGATCACTTCTTCTTTCGTGAGGTCGATAAAATATCGTTGCATACGTGTCCTGACACCTACTCGCTTTATTTTTTCGCTATAATGCTGACCCAATCTTCCATTGACAGCACTTCAACAATGTCAAAACCTGCTTCTTCTAATGCTGTTTTGACTTGTAATTTCTTTTGTCCAATGATGCCTGATGTAATGAAATAGCCATCTTTCTTCAATAAGTCATAGGCTTGATCTGTAAAGCGCAAAATCACTTCTGCGAGAATGTTGGCGACGATCACATCACGTTCACCTGAAATCCCATCAAGTAAGTTGTTTTGCTTGACCGTCACTTGTTCGCTTACACCATTTAGCTCGATGTTTTGCTTTGCACTTTCAACCGCAACGGTGTCGAGATCAAAGGCTTGAATGTCCTTTGCACCAACCATCGCTGCTGCCACACTTAAAATCCCAGAGCCTGTTCCAACATCAATCACCGTATCGTTTTCCTTCACATAGCGCTCAAGCGCCTGAATACAAAGAACGGTTGTTGGATGTGTCCCTGTTCCAAATGCCATTCCTGGGTCCATTTCAATAATCAGTTCATCAGAATGAACCGGAGTATATTCTTCCCATGTTGGAACGATGGTGAATTTTTCAGAGATTTTCACAGGATGATAGTATTTTTTCCATGCGGTGGCCCATTCTTCTTCATTTACTTCACAAATGGACAGCGTATTTCGTCCAAGGTCAATATCGTATAGAAGAAGATTGTTGATGGCTTCTTTGATCTCATCTACCGTTTCCATTAAAAAGCTGTTCATTGGAAGATAGGCTTTGACGATGACCCCTTCTTCAGGATAGTCATTCGGATCGAGCTGGTAGATCTCACCGTATACATTTTCACGTTCCTTGACTAAATCAAGCGGGTCCTCAATCACGACACCACTCGCACCTGCTTCATGCAAAATATTGGTGATTGGTTCCACCGCTTCATTTGTTGTATGGACGCTAATTTCTGACCACTTCAATACTACCAACTCCTTATCCGTCTTACTCGCCTTTAAATGCGCGTTTTACCTTATCGAAGAAGCTCATCTCTTGTTCGTCCGGTTTATTTCCGCTCACTTCAGCAAATTTTCTAATGATATCTTTTTGATTGTCCGTTAAATTTGTTGGTGTGACGACTCGTACAACGATATGCTGATCGCCTTGGCCATAGCCGCGTACATTTTTCACACCTTTTCCTTTGAGTCTAAACTTCGTGCCAGTTTGCGTGCCAGCAGGGACTTTTAATTTCACTTTACCGTGTAATGTCGGCACTTCAATTTCGTCACCTAATGCAGCCTGTGCGAAGGTTAACGGCATTTCGCAGTAAATGTCATCCCCGTCTCGCTCGAAGAATTCATGCGAACGCACATGGAACACAACAAATAGATCGCCTGGAGGTCCTCCATTTACACCTGGTTCCCCTTGACCAGACACTCTGAGCTGCTGACCATCGTCAACACCAGCTGGGATCGTCACATTGATTTTCTTACGCTTACGCACTTTACCAGAGCCGCCGCATGTAGAACATTTGTGATCGATTTGTTTTCCTGTTCCGCTACAGTAGTTACATACTCTGCGGTTGACCACTTTACCAAACGGAGTTGACTGCTCAACATTTAATTGACCAGAGCCGCCGCAATGTGAACAAGTCTTCGCATCTGTTCCAGGCTTTGCCCCTGATCCATGACACGTTTCACATGATTCCTCACGAGGAATTTCAATCGTTGCTTCTTTCCCAAATGCTGCTTCTTCAAATGAAAGCGTCATTGTATATTGCAAGTCTGCTCCTTGACGCGGTGCATTTGGATCTCTTCTTCTGGCTCCGCCGCCAAAAATACTAGAGAAGATGTCATCAAAGCCGCCGAAGCCGCCAAAGTCTCCTCCCCCGCCAAAACCGCCGCCGCCAAAGCCTTGGTTTGGATCGGTATGACCGAACTGATCATACTGCGAACGTTTTTGATCGTCAGAAAGGGTTTCATAGGCTTCTTTTACTTCTTTGAATTTCTCATCTGAGCCAGCTTCTTTATTAATATCAGGGTGATACTTTTTTGAAAGCTTGCGGTATGCCTTTTTGATCTCGTCTTTTGAGGCGCTCTTACTCACGCCAAGCACTTCATAGTAATCACGCTTACTCATCTCTTCACACTCCCGATTTTCTCACATAAGTACGATTGTATCATTTTGATTTGACCTTTTTCAATTGCTTTCATCGTTGGAAAGAAAAAAAGTCAAAGCCAAGAGATCCTGACTTTGACTTTCTGACGAGTACGTTTCAGCAGTCTTTTTCAAAAGTAAAGGTGATTATTTTTTCTCTTGATCGTCGTTTACTTCTTCGTATTCTGCATCCACTACATTGTCATCTGCTTTTTGAGCACCTTCAGCGCCTTCTTGCTGAGCTTGTGCTTGTTTTGCAGCTTCTTCATAAAGCTTTGTCGTTAGTTCTTGAACGATTGTTTGCAGCTCATCTTTTTTCGCTTTGATGTCTTCAAACTCGCCTTTTTCGATCGCAGCTTTTAGTGCATCTTTCGCGTCGTTTGCTTTTTTCACTTGCTCTTCATCGATTTTGCCTTCTAGATCTTTTAATGTTTTTTCTGTTGTAAACACTAATTGATCTGCTTCATTGCGCACTTCGATTTCTTCTTTTTTCTTCGCATCTGCTTCAGCATTTTCTTCTGCTTCTTTGACCATTTTTTCGATCTCATCATCAGAAAGACCTGAAGAAGATTTGATGGTGATGTTTTGCTCTTTGCCTGTACCCATATCTTTCGCACGTACGTTGACAATACCGTTTTTATCGATATCAAAAGATACTTCGATTTGTGGTACGCCGCGTGGTGCTGGCGGAATGTCAGTCAATTGGAAACGACCTAATGTTTTGTTGTCTGCTGCCATTGGGCGCTCACCTTGCAGAACATGGATGTCTACCGCTGTTTGGTTGTCAGCAGCCGTTGAGAATACTTGAGATTTACTTGTTGGAATTGTTGTATTACGTTCAATCAGCTTTGTGAATACGCCGCCCATTGTTTCAATTCCTAAAGAAAGTGGTGTTACATCAAGAAGAACAACGTCTTTGACATCTCCTGTGATGACTCCACCTTGAATCGCCGCACCAAGAGCAACCACTTCATCAGGGTTTACACCTTTATGAGGCTCTTTGCCTGTTTCTTTTTTGATTGCTTCTTGTACTGCAGGAATACGAGTTGATCCACCAACAAGGATGACTTTATCAATCTCGCTAGCAGATAAACCAGCATCTTTCAATGATTGACGTACAGGTGTCATTGTACGCTCTACAAGATCTGCAGAAAGCTCTTCGAATTTAGCACGTGTTAGCGTTAATTCAAGGTGAAGAGGACCTGCATCTCCAGCTGTGATAAACGGCAGTGAGATTTGTGTAGAAGATACACCAGATAGATCTTTTTTCGCTTTTTCAGCAGCATCTTTTAAACGCTGAAGCGCCATTTTATCTTTTGAAAGGTCAATGCCATTTTCTTTTTTGAATTCAGCTACTAAGTGATCAATGATCACTTGGTCAAAATCGTCTCCACCTAGACGGTTGTCCCCAGCAGTTGAGCGTACTTCAAAGACGCCGTCTCCAAGCTCAAGGACTGATACGTCAAATGTACCACCACCAAGGTCGTATACAAGGATCGTTTGATCTTCATCTGTTTTATCTAAACCATAAGCAAGCGCAGCTGCTGTTGGCTCGTTGATGATACGTTCTACTTCAAGACCAGCAATTTTACCAGCATCTTTTGTAGCTTGACGTTCTGCATCGTTGAAGTAAGCAGGAACTGTGATAACAGCTTTTGTTACTTCTTCGCCAAGGTAGCCTTCAGCGTAAGATTTAAGGTGTTGAAGAATGATTGCAGAGATTTCCTGCGGTGTATAGTTCTTGCCTTCAACTTCTACTTTATAATCTGTACCCATATGTCTTTTAACAGACATGATTGTGTTCGGGTTTGTAATTGATTGGCGTTTCGCTACTTCACCAACTTGGCGCTCTCCATTTTTAAAAGCGACAACAGATGGTGTTGTACGTGCTCCTTCAGCGTTTGCAATGACTTTTGGCTCTCCGCCTTCAAGTACTGCAACACATGAGTTTGTTGTTCCTAAGTCAATCCCAATGATTTTACTCATAATCGATGACCTCCCATTATGTAGTTATTGATTTACTTTTACCATTGATGGACGAATAACTCGGTCTTTGAGTTTATAGCCCTTTTGCAATTCTTCTACTACGATATTTGAATCGAAGTTTTCATCTTCAACTTGCATGACGGCTTGATGAAGGTTTGGATCGAACTCTTTGCCGACAGCTTCAATTGGTTCAACGCCTTCATTTTTCAACGCTTCTACCAGCTGGCGGTAAACCATTTGCATTCCTTCTAACAAACTTTTCGCCTGCTCATTGTCTGGATCAATTCCAAGCGCTCTTTCAAAGTTGTCAAGAGCTGGGAGAAGATCGCTAACAACATGTTGAGAACGATATTTTTGCACGGTCTCCACTTCAGTTCGAGCACGGCGTTTATAATTTTCAAAATCTGCTTGAACACGCAGAATCTTGTTTTCTTTTTCATCTAGAAGCTGCTGCAATTCATCGATTTTCTCTTGGAAGGCAGACTGTTCATCATGCTTTGCTTCCTCAGTATCTGCTTGAACTGCTTCTTCTTGTGCTTCAACCTCTGCTTCTTGCTCAGGTGTCTGTTTTTCTTCTGACATTGTGTTCACCTCCCTCAAAAGATTCAAGAATACGAAGGGGCAGTGCCCCTATCTTTTTATCACCCTACTCATCATACAAATTGGAAAGTGCGTTTGACAAGTCTTTTGATACATGATGCAAAAGACTAACGACTCGCCCGTAATCCATGCGGGTTGGTCCGATGACGGCAATGGAGCCAAGTGATTTTTGATCAATCGAATAAGTCGCTGTGATCAAACTACAGTTCTCCATTGCTTCCAAATTGTTTTCTGAACCGATTTTAATGGTGATACCTTGCTGATTTGGATGAAACAGCTGCATGACATCATTCTTTTGCTCAATCAGCATCATGAGTGAGCGAATGCGGTCGATGTCATGAAATTCAGGCTGATTCAACATATTAATCTTCCCGCCAAAGAAAAGTTTTGATTCATTTTGTGTCGATGTAAATGTGTTGCCAAGCGCATCTAAAATGTGATCATAATCTTTTAAATGTGTGCGCAGAAGCATGACTACTTCTTTATACATCCTGTCCTTCAACTGGTCCATTGGAACGCCAGCTAAGCGGCTATTCAAAATATTCATCAGCTTCTCAATATCGGAGACATCGAGATGCTCAGAGAAGGTAATGGTTTTGTTTTCAACATGTCCGCTGTCTGTAATCATGATTGCTACGGCTTTATTTGGCTGAACGGGGACAAGCTGAATTTGCTTTAATCGATTTTCACTCAGCTTTGGACCAAGCACGATCGATGTATAGTTTGTGAGATCTGATAAAATTTCCGCCGATTTTTGAACTGTTTTTTCCAGCTCAAAAATTTTCTCCTGAAAAGCCGACTGGATAAGCACAAGATCTTTAGACGACAGTTTTCGCGGAGAGAGCAAATGATCTACATAATAACGATATCCTTTTTCTGAAGGAATTCTTCCTGATGAAGAATGGGTCTTTTCGATAAAACCAAGTTCCTCCAAATCAGCCATTTCGTTTCTAATCGTCGCAGAGCTGAATGTGATGTCCTCTTTTTTAGAAAGAGTCCTTGATCCAACTGGCTGCGCCGAACGAATAAAGTCATTAATGATGACTTGCAGAATCAAAAGCTGACGATTTGTTAACATCATCATCACCCCTGTTAGCACTCTCTTTCAACGAGTGCTAATTGTATAAACAAAATTACCAAACTCAAATTAAAATGTCAATTATAACTCACCGAGAAACGCTTGAAATACTTCATTTCCTAACAATTTCCCTTTTCTTGTCAAACGAATTCCAATGTCATCTTTTACAATGAGACCTTTTTCTTCTAATTCTTCAAGAACTGAGGGAAAAAGAGCTTCTGGTGAAGCACCATATTTGGCTTGGAAGTCGGCACTTTTCACCCCTTCGATTTTTCGAAGGCCTAGAAACATTTCTTCTTCTATCTGCTCTGCTTTTGTGACTTGATGAGTTTCTTTATACGGGAACCCAGTTTGCTCAATCAGTTCCAAGTAATGCTTCACTGGTCCTGCGTTCACATTTCGGATGCCATCTACATACCCGTGTGCCCCTGCACCGAAACCGAAGTAATCTTCATTGCTCCAATAGGTCAGGTTATGCTGGCTTTCAAAGCCAGGTTTGGCGTAATTGCTGATTTCGTATTGATGTAATCCATGGCGCTCCATTTCATCCATCACAAGTTCATACATTTCAGCCTCACGTTCTTGCGGCGGTAAATGCAGTTTTCCTTTTTGCATTAAGTTGTAAAACACCGTTTTCGGCTCCACAATCAGTGAGTAGACAGAATAATGCTCTGCTCCTAAAGAGAAAGCTGTCTCAAGTGAATTCATAACATGATGCTTTTCTTGATGCGGCAAGCCAAACATGAGGTCAAGGCTAATGTTGTCAAATCCAACCGCTCTAGCTCTCTCAAAGGACGTGAGAACATCTTTCTTTTGATGAACTCGTCCGATTTTTTTGAGCAAATCATCTTCAAAGGTTTGGACGCCAAAGCTTAGCCGATTGACACCGGCTTCTTTTAACACATGCAGCTTCTCGAGTGATAATTCATCTGGATTCGCTTCAACTGCAAATTCAACCAGGTTTTTTGCCGGCTTTAACACACGGTGAATGCTGTTCATAAGCTGGTCTAGCTGGCTAACGGTCAATGATGTCGGAGTTCCCCCGCCAATAAAGATCGTCTTGAGTTCTTGCTCACCCTTTTGCTCGATCGTGTGCTGCATCTCTTTTTCAAGAGCCGCTAAGTATTCATCGACTGGCTGCGTTTTAATGAAAAATTTATTGAAATCACAATAGTGGCAAATGTGCTCACAAAATGGAATGTGAATGTATGCTGCTTTCATTTGATGACACCTTCTTTACAGGTAAAGAGCCGCAGTTTATCGCTGCGGCACCTTTGTTTGTTTTCGACTATAAACGCCAAGGCTGACATTGTAAAGCAGGTTGCCTTGAGGAGGATGTTATTTTTTCGGTGTGCTGTCGTCCATCTTCAGCACAGCCATAAATGCTTCTTGCGGGACTTCAACAGAGCCCACTTGTTTCATGCGCTTTTTCCCTTCTTTTTGCTTCTCAAGAAGCTTTCTTTTCCGGGAAATGTCTCCACCATAACATTTAGCAAGTACGTTTTTACGCATCGCTTTAATGGTAGAACGAGCCACAATTTTTTGTCCAATCGCCGCTTGAACTGGTACTTCAAAATGCTGGCGTGGAATGAGTTCTTTCAGCTTTTCTACGATGATCTTGCCTCGTTCATAGGCGTAATCGCGGTGAACAATAAAGGAAAGGGCATCGATTTTTTCACCATTCAGCATGATGTCCATTTTCACTAGAGTAGATGGGCGATAGCCAATCAGCTCATAGTCAAAGGACGCATAGCCTTTTGTGTTGGACTTGAGCATATCAAAGAATTCATACACGATCTCCGCCAAAGGAATTTCGTACACAATGCTCACTCGGTTTGCATCAAGGTATTGCATATCAATGAAATGTCCGCGCTTTCCTTGGCAAAGCTCCATGACAGAGCCTACATAGTCATTCGGCACCATCATTGTTGCTTTCACGTATGGTTCTTCAATTTTCTCAATCTTTTGCGGATCAGGCAGATTGGACGGGTTATCGACGATGATTTTTTCTCCGTCTGTCATATACACATCGTAAATAACACTTGGTGCTGTCGTAATGAGATCGATTTTAAATTCACGCTCAATCCGTTCTTGGATGATTTCCATATGAAGCATTCCAAGAAAGCCGCAGCGGAAACCGAAGCCAAGTGCTTGGGACGTCTCTGCCTCATATTGAAGTGAAGAATCATTTAATTCAAGCTTTTCTAGTGCTTCACGTAAATCGTTATATTTCGCTGTATCAATCGGATAAAGACCGCAGTAAACCATTGGGTTCAGCTTTCTGTATCCTGGCAGCGCTTCTTTCGCTGGGTTCACCGCACTTGTGATCGTATCCCCCACACGTGTATCGCCGACATTTTTAATTGCTGCTGTTAAGTAGCCAACATCTCCAACAGTGAGTTCATCTGTCGGCATGGCTTTTGGTGTGAATACGCCGACTTCAAGTACTTCAAATTCTTTGCCCGTCGCCATCATTTTGATTTTCTGACCTGGTTTGACGGTTCCTTCCACAATTCGTATGTACGCAATAACGCCGCGATACGCATCGTAGAGAGAATCAAATATAAGAGCTTGAAGCGGTGCTTCTGGGTCTCCAGCAGGTGCTGGCACCTTTTCGACGATTTGTTCTAAAATATCTTCGATCCCAATACCAGCTTTAGCAGAGGTGAGAACAGCTTCAGATGCATCCAACCCGATGACATCTTCAATTTCTCCTCTTACACGCTCAGGCTCTGCACTTGGCAGATCAATTTTATTGATAATCGGAAGAATTTCTAAGTTGTTATCAAGAGCTAAATAAACATTCGCAAGTGTCTGTGCTTCAATTCCTTGTGCTGCATCTACTACGAGAATCGCACC
This sequence comes from Bacillus sp. FSL K6-1145, assembly GCF_038003425.1. Taxonomy (NCBI): domain Bacteria; kingdom Bacillati; phylum Bacillota; class Bacilli; order Caryophanales; family Bacillaceae; genus Bacillus; species Bacillus sp. FSL K6-1145. The sequence goes on from NZ_JBBOPC010000001.1 coordinate 2,304,043, forward strand.
TTCACAGGCAGCAAGGCTTCGAGATACCTCATAGGTGAAGTCGACATGCCCTGGTGTATCAATCAGGTGCATAATATATTCTTCTCCATCCTTCGCCTTATATTTCAGCTGGACAGAGTTTAATTTAATCGTTATGCCGCGTTCACGCTCTAAGTCCATGGAATCAAGTAATTGTTCTTTCATTTCTCGCTGCGTAATCGCCGCTGTTTTTTCTAAAATACGGTCGGCCAATGTGGATTTCCCGTGGTCAATATGGGCGATAATGGAGAAATTTCGAATTCTTGATTGCCGTTCTAATCGTTTTTCTTTATCTGTCACAATCTATCACTCCTACTATAAAACGCGGGTTGCGCTAGGTTAGATTATATCAATAGGGCTGTAAAGATTCAATCGAAATCAAGAAAAGCCGCTCATTGATTAGCGGCTTTAGTCATAAGGTGTAGATTTATTTATTTCCCATTTACCCAATCATAAAGAGAACGAGCTGCATGTGTCATGCCATCAGACAACACCTTTCCTGCTTTGGAGAAAGCATTAAAGCTCTCTATTTCCTCAAGCTGCTTTTGTTTTTCGGCAAGATCCTTTTCTGTAACAGCCGTTCCTAAGATAGAGGCTTCTCGTTCTTCTTCGTCGTTCATTTGGATGGAGAAAGCGCCTTTTAATTGCGGGTCATGGTAACCCTTCATTTGCAGCATGCCATTATTTGCCTGCTGCATTCCTAAAAAGACGCCAAATAGCAAGACCAGTCCTAAAATAATGGTTTTTCCCATAAATGATCCCATGCACCGTCACCACCTCAAGAGCGTTTTTTCTCATCCTTTGCTTTGCCGTTTACTTTTTCCGCATCCCAGAAAATGTCGCTGAAGACATCAGCTGCTGCATTGGATGCATTTTTCAATTCTTCCATATTATTATCCACTCCGCCAAATTCTAAAAGAAGGGCTTTGTCGGATAAATCTTGATTATAAATTCCATTATCACCAATTTCGCCTTTGGCAAACACACCGACACTGAGTCCTTTATATTTTTTCTCCATCAAATGGTGGAACTCCGTCGCAAGCTTGAGGTTTTTCTCATAGCTTTGATTCTTCTTTCCCACAACAAACGCAATTCTCGCATATTTTTTCCCTTTGATCTCGGCAGTAGTGTCTTTCTTTCTTCTTGAGTCACGGTGGATATCGATTAAATATTCGAGGTCATCATTTTTCGCTAAGGCTTCTTTTACGACCAGTCTTGATTCATTATAAGACTGGGGATACTTTAGTCCTTTTTGCAGAAGCCGTTTTTCAACTTCTGTTTTGTCGACCGTATTCCCGATTCCTTGCTGATCAAGCGCCTTTCCGAACATGTCACCGACAAGGGTGACATTCACTTTTGAGTGCCGTGCATTGTTTGGATTCGTTTCTCCTTTTAAAAATGGTAAATATGATTCCGTATTATGTGTATGGTAAATGTACACAGCTTTTCGTTTTCCTGTCGACCGGTCCGGCTCTTTCGCAGGCTTTTTCGGCACATCTTTGTCGAGCTTGTCCAGCTCTGCTAAATTTGCTTCTTTTTCATCTTGAATGACTTCACTTGGCGGCGGCGATTCCATTGGCATGTTGGTATAGTCTGTTCCTTCACCTGCTAAGATGATTTTTGTATCAAAATGTTCAAAGCCTGGAAGTTCTCTACCTAGAAAACTACGCGGGTCTTCTAAATTGATACTGGTCGCAAGCTTGAGTGACAGTCCAGAGAAATGAAACCCTTTTTGATCTTTCGGGACGGCTGAGGCGAAATATTGGTTTTCCATGCCCATTAATGTGGCGAAAAACGCCCCGGAAAGCTCATCTGCTACACCATATAGCGAGGCTTGTGGCCTCAGCTCAGGTTTTAAAGATGTCAACGCCCCTGACATCACAAACACTACAACAAGCGAGGCTATAAATAAGAAAATGCTTTTGACTACTTTTGTTCCATTAATCGCAACGACCAACTGTCGAGGACGGCGGGGTCTTTTTTTCATGATTTACTCCCTCCAGCACGCTTTCTAGTAATTACACTATGAGCGAGCTAGAGAAAGTAGAACCGATTAATGATTATAAGAACCCATGTTATCTTGAGAGATTTTTTGATGAAGCGCTGTGTTTAATCCATTGGCGAGCACGTTTGCCATATCATCAATGAATGTATCCACTTCCTTAGGCGTGACCATGAGATTTTGCCCTAGCGGCGCAAGCACTTCATGGATCAGCTGCCGTTTCTCTTCTTCTGGAAGAGTTCCTACGATACCTAAGAATGATTGACGCGTTTCTTCATCTGGTAAGTCTTCTTCGTTTAGTACTTTTTTCTTCCCAAACGTCAAACCAGCCGGCACAAGAGAGCGGGACGGCCTGTCATCTTTCAGTTCTCTACCAAAATGCTTTAAGACATAATCAATTGTGTCACTTGCAATGGTGACTGCATCTACCACTGTCGGAACGCCAATCGCAATCACTGGAATTCCCAACGTTTCTTTGCTTAATTCTTTTCGCTTATTCCCTACACCTGAACCGGGATGGATACCTGTATCAGAGATTTGAATCGTCGTATTCACCCGTTCCACTGCACGAGCAGCAAGGGCATCGATTGCAATGACAAAATCGGGTTTGGACCTCTCGATCACGCCTTGTATAATGTCGCTTGTTTCAATACCAGTCAGTCCCATCACTCCCGGTGATAAAGAGGACACTGGGCGGTAGCCTTCCTGTACATTTTCCGGCTGTAATTCAAAGAGATGCCGAGTCACAAGCAGACTTTCAACCGTGAGCGGACCTAGCGCATCTGGCGTGACATTCCAGTTTCCTAGTCCTACTACAAGACAGCTCGCATCAGTCTGAATGCCTCGATCTTTTAAAAACTGAGCAAAATGATGGGCAAAGACTTCGACAACTTTTTCCTGCATCTCAGAATCTTTCTCCCGAATGCCCTGCGCCTCAAGTGTCAAGTATGTTCCTGCCTTTTTGCTGGTCAGCGCCTCCCCTTCTTTCGTAATCTCCACCGTGCGTATACGGATGCCATGCTCCTCTTTTTCCTTTTCGACAATCCCTTGAATTCCATCCTTTTTGACAACATTCGGATCGTTCTCTTGTTCTAGTATCTCTTTTGTTTCAACAGCCAAGTCTGTCCGAATTTGATAAGCACTTAAATCAAGTTTCTGTTTCTCCATAAAAAGACTCCTTCCACCAAGTAATTAACAGTAGTCTTTCCATCTCTTGAAAGAAACATTCGAGCGCTTCATCAATGAAAAATACTTTACATTTATATTGCATTCTAAAGGTGTGTTTGATAGAATACAACTTGTTCTATTGTGAAGATTTAACCTTAAGACAATTGTGTTTAGGTTGTATCTTAGGAGGTGAAACACATGCCAAATATTAAATCAGCGATCAAACGTACAAAAACGAATAACGAACGCCGTGCACACAACGTGACAATCAAGTCTGCGATGCGTACTGCGATTAAACAAGTTGAAGTTTCTGTAGCTAACAACGATGCTGAGCAAGCAAAAGCTGCTCTTTCTTCTGCTGCAAAACGCATTGACAAAGCCGTTAAAACTGGTCTTGTACACAAAAACGCAGCTGCGCGTTACAAGTCAAGACTTGCTAAACAAGTAAACGGACTTTCTGCATAATGCTTGCAACGCCTCAGTAATGAGGCAACTGTTTAACTGTACGTCCGTCCTGACCGGCTCAGCCATTAGGACAGACTGACAATTATACATCTAAACAAAAACGACCCTCTTTTTAGAAGGTCGTTTTTTTTATGTTCAAGCGCCTAATAGGCGAAGCAGAAACAATTCTAGCAATAGCTGCTTGTCCTTTTTACCGGTTTTCATTTCATAATCGATCGTTGATAGCTCTTTGACAATCTGCTTCAGCTCTTCTTCTGAAAACAGCCTTGCCTGATCCATAGCAAGTTTCACGCGGAATGGGTGGACTTTTAGATTTGAAGCAATTTGTTTTTGCCCATATCCTTGCTGAGCGAAATACTTCGTCTGTAAAATCAAACGAAATTGAGTGGATATAAGCGCTAATATTTTAATGGGTTCCTCATTTTGTTTCAGCAAATCATAAAACATCTGCATGGCCTGAGAGCGGCGTCTGTTGACAATTTGGTTAATTAATTCGAAAATATTCTGCTCTAAGCTTCTTGCAACGAGCTGATTGACATCCGCTAATTCAATTTCTTCTCGCTCTCCAATATATGTACTCAGCTTCCTGACCTCTTGAAACAATGAGGATAGGCTTCCGCCGCACAGCATCACAAGCTGCTCAGCCGCTTCAGATGTCATCGCCTTTCCTTCTGTTTTCACCAGCGTAATGGTGAAATCCTTTGTTTCTTTTGGGTTTAACTCTTTTGCCTCAACCATAGCCGCTTTCTTTTTTAGCAATTTGGTGATTTTCTTCCGTTCATCCAGCTTTTCATATGGTGCCAATAAGACGAGAATGGTATAAGGCGCCGGCTTTTCTAAATAAGCTTCTAACAGAGAAAGCTCATGCTCAATCTTCTCTTTTTTCTTTTCCGCTGTAAGAAAATAAGGGTTCTTGATCACAACGAGACGTCTTTCTCCCATGAACGGAAAGGTTTCTGCATCTGTCACAGCCTGTTCAAGCGGCACTTCTTCCATATCAAAGACGGAGAAATTAAAATCCTTTGTCTCTTCGTCTACTACAGCTTGTCTTAATTTAGCTGCTGTTTCTTGCAGTAAATACGTTTCTTTTCCATATAAGCAATAAACGGGATGGATATCCCCTCTTTTTAAATTGTTCCAAACCTCAAAGACCATAAATTGAATCCCTCTCTTTCACTTCCTCCTCTATCCTAAAGTGTGCGAAGACATTAGTAAAGAGGAAGCTGAAAGTACCGCCTCCTCATTTATAGTAAACGTCTGGTGCAAGCTCCCGGGTCAGCTTGCTTCAGACGATATTCATAAAATGATCATGAAAATGGAAAACGGTTACTTTACCTTCTAGCAATTCCAAATGAGTTCAAGTATACTAAAATTAGCCAGGAGGGATGAAAATGAATGAATTTGAAAAAAATGTTCAAAGCAAGCGGAATGATGTGACCGACTCAGCCGTTGGTTTTATCGTCACATTCGGATTTTTCGCCTCAATGTTTATTTTGGCAACCATTATACACCTCGTTGGATCTTAACTTCATGATTGCTACATGACTGCCGTTTTGGCAGTTTTTTTATTGTTTTTGTAAGATATCATATGGAGGATGCGTGTAAAACGTTCCTTCCTTCTCAAGAAATCCATAGGTCACACTTCCGTCTTGATCTGTGCGGTACACCTTCGTTTGATGATCCTTTAGTTTTTTCAAGACTTCCTGATGAGGATGCTGATAACGATTGCGTTCACCAGCCGAAATGAGTGCGTGCGACGGCTCCAGATGCCGAAGCCACTCATCACTTGTTGACCCTTTGCTCCCATGATGCCCAACCTTTAAGACATCTGCTTGCAGGTGAGGATAGGCTTCTATAATATCTCGTTCCCCTTCATGTTCAAGATCTCCAGTGAACAGAAACCGTTTCCCGCCAAGATTAAAAGTTAGAACAAGTGAATCATTGTTCTTACTTGTCACCCGGTCTTGCGAAGGGTGAAGAACCTCAAATATGTGCTCTCCAACTTGGAGCTGATCTCCTCTTTCTAATTCATCAATCATAATCCCTTTTTCAGCTGCTTCTTTTAGCAGCTTTGCATCTTCTGGACTTCGGGCAAAACCTTTTGGTATGGCTAGCCGCTTTACTTTATTTCGTTTGATTAAACGAACTGCTTCTCCCATGTGGTCTTGATCTGCATGCGTGAGAATCAGCACATCAAGTTTTGCTATACCTTTAGAATGCAAAAACGGGATTAGTGTTTGTTCACCGATCGTAGACACTTTACGTCTTTTTTTCCATGGTTCATCATCAAAAGAAAGTCTGCCACCTGTGTCCACAAGTAGATGTCCCTTTCGGTAAGGGAGCTGAATAAACAAACTATCCCCTTGTCCGACATCCAGCATCGTGACCTCCCCTTTTTGGAGAAAATTCGGGGTGAAATAGTGTGCACTCAAGACACCGATGAGTAATATAATCGGCACGGCATAGGATTTCACGGACATTTTGCACTCCATCACAAACAGCAAAAAAACAATGGCGCTCACTTCAAGCAGAATATGCCACCAAGTCGATTTCATAAAAATCAAGTTGAACCCATCAAAAACTGCCATATGTGCTGACAACTGATGACTTAGCTGGATGACCGAATCAAGCAACTGGAACAACACTTGTCCAAGCGGAAGATAAATGATAGACAAAAGAAAAAAGAGTAAGGATAGAGGCAGGACAACTGTTGTATAAAAAGGGACAAATATCATATTCAATGGGATGCTCAGCAAAGAAAATTGCTGAAAATGATATAAAAGAACAGGAAGCGAGGCAAGCTGTGCAACAAATGAGACAAGGAACAACTGCATCACGGCGCTTTTCGCTTGCGATAAGATTCTGGTCGATAACAAAATAAAAAACGTAACCACGAATGAAAGCTGAAATCCGATCTCGAATAGATATAGAGGATGAATCGCTAATAAGAATAAAAACGTTGCGCTTAATACGACAGCAGAAGGCTGTTTCATTTCTTTTGGCAGGCTTGTCATCACTAAATAGATTCCTGCCATAAGGCAAGCTCTTAAAACTGATGGTGCAGCACCTGTCAAACAAGCATAAACAGGAAGAAAGCATAATAGAAGAAGACGCGCTGTCTCTCTTGTCACACCGGCACGAAGCAGACACCAAAATAAACAGGCAAGAAGCGTTTGCACATGCAGTCCTGAGATCGCTAACAGATGAATAATACCGAGCATTTGATAGTCTCTTAGCGTATCAGGATCAATCAAATCACGGTCTCCAAAAATAAGAGCCTGTACAATACCTACAGAGTTTTTCGGCACATGATCTTCTAAGAATTTTAAGCCCTTTTGCCTCATCTTTTGAAGATAATAGGAAGGACGATCATTTGTTGTACAGCCTTTGATTGACTGCGGTAAGAAAATAGCGCGAATGCCTTTTGATTGTAGAAATTGATCGTATTGAAACCCGTTAGGAATGGTTGCTTGTTTAGGCGGTCGAACATCACCTGTCATATGACAGCTCATACCTGGCTCTACGTCTTTTAACGTCTCTTTTTCACGCTCTGTTTGAATGGTATAGAAAGCGGCTAGCCGGTCATCTTCTGTTGACACAGTTGCCGAAAAACGATTGCCATCTATTTTCGGAATCGTTTCAATCACAACAGAGCCGGAAAAGAATTTTTCTTGAACAGGTTGATCCGTTTCAAAAAACTCATGAACCATAAAAATAAGAGTATAGACGGCTCCACATAGGCTGATCATGAGAAAGAGTTTGGGGATTTTTTTCAGTAGGCTGAGAAGGAAGATGATGAGAAGAAAGAGAAGGAAGTACAAATGAAGATGATATGCAGCCAGAGCAATTCCAACAGCTGCTGAAATTGCCCCAAACGGCAAATAATTAAACATAGGAAGTAAATAATTGATTCGCCTTCTCATGCATATTGCGAATTTCTGATTCACTAAGTCCTGATTCACTTAGTTTGCCAATTAGATCTGCAACAAAGGCTAATTTTTCTTGATTTTTTAAGTCGATGATCATTTCATCGAGTTCAACTTGTTCCGTTTGAACACCTGCCTGCTCAAATAAATCAATGGCATATGGGTGATTTTTATAATCCTTTGCATAGTAAACGGTTCGAATACCTGCTTGAATAATGGCTTTACAGCACTGCAAACAAGGAAAATGTGTGACATATATTTCAGCATCGGCTGTAGGTGCACCAAATTTGGCACATTGTAAAATAGCGTTCATTTCCGCATGGATGGTGCGAACGCAGTGATGATCAATGACATAGCATCCCACATCTGCACAATGGACATCACCAGCAATTGAGCCATTATATCCCCCTGCAATGATACGCTTGTCTCTGACGATGGTCGCCCCAACAGCTAACCGCTCACAGGTGCTTCGCAGAGCAAGCAAATGGCTTTGCGCCATAAAATATTGATTCCATGAAATTCTTTCCACGAGCTGATCCCTCCAGAATGATGGTTGGTATTAAGTGTACATGCCTTCCTTCTATACCGTCAATTCTACTTAACGGTCAATTCATTTTTCAGCCGTTCAATGGTCTTCTCCCCAAAACCTGAAATGTTCCGCAAATCTTCAATTTGTTGAAATTCTCCGTGCTCCTCTCTGTACGTAATGATGGCTTCTGCTTTAGCTGGCCCTATTCCATTAATGGTTTGCAATTCCGCTGCATCAGCCTGATTCACATTGACACCTTGACTCTTTTCATTACCCGATGGAGCGTCTGCACCTGCTGTTTGTGCCTCTCTCTCTGCTTCTCCCTGCTTCCGGACATAAATCATCATACTGTCTTCTAATTTTGCTGCTTGATTAATTTCAATCGTGTCTGCTTTACTAGTAAAACCTCCTGCTCTTCGAATGGCTTCTTCTACCCGTGCATCAGATTGAAACGTATAAACACCTGGCTTTTTTACAGCCCCTTTGACCTCCACAAAAATGGAGGATGATTCATTATCGGTCTTTTCTTGTTTGTTTTCTAATGTGACTTGTTTGTCTTGATCGCCCTTCAATACACTTGGCTCTCTAGTGCTCCCCTTATTTCCTGCCAAAAGGAAGAAAGTGATGATGATCGCGCCCATGAGCCCAGCTCCGATATAAAGACTGTATTTTTTCAATGGAATGAGTCGCTTCACGTGCTCACGCTTCTTTCAATCATATTTTTCTATTGCTCAACATACTGTTTAGAAGATAACAGATCCTATGCGCCTAAGGAGGGAGAACGTTTGAATATCGGGATAATCGGTACAGGAAACATGGGTACCATACTTACTGAGGCATTTATTGAATCAAAGGCAGTCAATCCCTCATCCATCACCATTACAAACCGGACCATAGAAAAAGCGTTCAATATAAAAAAGAACCACCCAGAGCTTGAAGTAACAAAACAGCTTACAGGAGCTGTCATGGATAAAGATTTCATCTTTGTTTGTGTCAAGCCGCTTGATATTTATCCTCTTTTAAAAGAGCTGAGCCCTCTTTTAAAAGAGCACCAAACCATTGTCATCATTACAAGTCCGGTTCATCCTGAACAGCTTCAGGATATCGTTCCTTGTCAAACAGCCAGGCTGATTCCAAGCATTACGAACCGCGCTTTATCAGGTGCGTCACTTTTAACATTTGGATCGTCATGTAATGTTGCGACGAAAACAGCGTTAAGACAATTAGCTTCCTGCATTTCAACACCTATTGAAATTCATCATTCGATTACAAGAGCGGCGTCAGATATCGTCAGCTGCGGTCCTGCCTTTATCAGCTTCCTCGTTCAGAAAATGATTGAAGCAGCCGTTGAAGAAACAGATATTTCTAAAGAAGAAGCCACCACCTTATCAGAAGATATGCTTGTAGGGCTTGGCCGTTTGATTGAAAAAAGAGTCTATACCCTTCCGACACTACAAGACAAAGTGTGTGTAAAAGGCGGCGTTACGGGTGAAGGGATTAAAGCACTTGAAGCAGGTGTTCAAGATATGTTCCACCGCCTTTTTCAAAACACTCATGAAAAATTCGATGAAGATCTTGAAGCGGTTGCGCATCAATATCCGCCAAGTGTGTTTACTGATGATCGCAGAAATTAATCAACTCTGCAACAAGCGAAAAAAGGGTTTTAAAAAACCATCGTTCCATTAAACGATGGTTTTTGGCTTCTTAGCTGAAATGAAATATCTTTCGGCGAATTCCCCAGGCGCTTCATTTGTAAAATCAGCGGTCACTTCTATTTGTTCAAAGCCAGCGGACTCAAGGAACGCCGCATAGGTCTCAAATGGAAATGTACGCTGTTCATGTGTCTCATCATAACGCTGATACACGTCTCCGTCCTTTACAAAAAAGCTTAAATCGTGAATGACCGAATACATGTCATCCCCTTTATCACTCTGCCAAATATAGCTGATCTCTTCATCTTGATCGGCATAAGTCGAACCTGGGAATACCTCTTCCATTTTATAAGGAGTATGAACATCAAAGAGTAAAACCCCATCTGCCTCTAAAAGCTGAAACATGTTTTTAAAGGTTTTTTTGACGTCATTTTCGTTTTTTAAGTAATTCAAGGAATCACAGCATATAACCGCCGCTTGAAAGACTTGCTCAAAACCCGTCAGCTCTCTCATATCTTGATGTAAAAATTGAATGGACTGCTTTTTCGCCTGTGCTTTTTGCTGCGCGAAAACCAGCATTTCTTCACTGAGGTCAATTCCTGTGACTGCGTGACCCTTTTCAGCTAACCGAAGAGAAATCTCTCCAGTTCCACAGCCAACATCAATAATGGCAGCATTCGGTTTGATATTCTGCTGGATCCACTGAACCCATTCATCATAAGGTGCATGTGTCATGAGCTCGTCATACACACCTGCAAACCCTTGATAAATCATGAGTTAATGCCAAGTGAAAGCGTTTCTCTCGGCGCATCTCCCCATAGCTTCTCTAGGTTGTAGTATCCTCTTTCTTCTTTGTGGAACACATGAGCAATGACATCACCAAGATCAATCAATACCCATCTTGCTTCATCAAAGCCCTCCATCTTCTTCACTTCGATTCCGCTTTCCTCTGCAAGATGTTTTACTTCTCTTGCAATGGCCTGCACTTGTTTATCAGAGTTCCCGTGACAAATGAGAAAATAATCGGCAACAAGTGAGATTCCTTGCATATTAAGGGCAATAATATCCTCAGCCCGTTTATCATCGCATGCTCCTGCCGCGACGTTTAAAATTGATGATGAATCCATCCAAATTCCTCCTTAATTGTTCTTATGCACAAGTGAGTTGTAAGTCGCAAGCGTATCTGGATAGACTGGCTGGTTCTTTTTCAATAAAAAGCTGATCGTGTTTTTTAGTGACTGAATCAGTGCGCTATCTAAATCTTGCTCTGCTAACTCTCTTACTTCTTCAACACCAGGGAAATGACGTCCTGGTTCGATATAATCAGCGACATAAATGACCTTTTCAAGTAATGTCATGTTTGGTCTGCCTGATGTATGAAATTCAATGGCCGTTAAAATATCTTGGTCGTTAATAGCTGCTTCCTTTTTAACCAAATAGGCACCAACCGGGGCATGCCAAAGCTCGGGCGAATATTCCAGCAATAGAGGGTTCATCTGTTCCTGCTGGATAATCCCCTTCATTTCATCCTTTGGTCTAAATTTCGCATAATCATGAAAAATAGCGGCGATCTCTGCTTTTTTCACATCTGCACCGAACCGTTCCGCTAAAGAAATAGCTGTCTCCATAACCCCGAGTGTATGTGTATATCTATGCTCTGTTAACTGCTCTTTGACACAGCTTAATGCTTCTTCACGATTCATATAAGTGATGCTCCTTTATATAACGCTCAACAGCTTTCGGTATCAAATAATCGACAGGTTTTTCCTGCATGATTCGCTGCCTAATCAATGTCGATGATACATCAAAAGCTGGAACATCTGCAAATAAAAGAGGATATGTCGTATTTCGGGTATAACCCGGTCTTTTCATCCCAATAAAAGTAATCATCTGAAGCAAATCATCTATCCGATGCCATTTTGGCAAATACTCGACCATGTCCGCTCCAATCATAAAAAAGAACTCATCTTCAGGATGATGCTTCTTTAAAAGCTCCACCGTATCTACTGTATAAGATGGACCCTCTCGCTCCATTTCAATGAGCTCCAATCGAAAATGTGGATTTGACTGGATCGCCGCATCCACCATTTTCACCCGGTGACGACTATCTGCTCGCTTCCGGTCTGTTTTATGAGGAGGCTTGTGATTTGGGATAAACCAAATTTCATCAAGCCCTACTTGAAAACGCACTTCATTTGCCATCAGCAAATGCCCATTATGAGGAGGATCAAACGTACCGCCGAACAACCCTATTTTTTTCATATCACATCCACCTTTACGGCAGCTTAATTTGTTTATTTTCCTTCGATTCTTTATAAAGGACAATCACATTTCCGATCGTTTGAACAAGTTCAGCTTTTGCACCTTTGACAAGTGCTTTCGCAACTTCCGTTTTGTCCTCGTCGCAGTTTTGTAATATGCTGACCTTTAACAGTTCTCTTACTTCAAGCGCCTCGGAAATTTGCTTGATCATATTGTCATTTACCCCACCTTTTCCTACTTGAAAAATAGGTGATAAATGATGTGCTTTTGCACGTAAAAAACGTTTTTGTTTCCCTTTTAACATGGTGTTCCTCCTAATTTCTGTATCACAATTGACTTCATTTTTCTTGCGTCAGGCGCGATGCCTGTCCACAGTTCAAAGGCTCTAGCTGCTTGTCCAACAAACATGCCGACACCATCTACTGTTTTCAAACCTAACCCGGCTGCTTCTCTGAGCAGTTTTGTTTCTATTGGATTATACACAATATCACAAACAACCGCTGTTTTTTTTGTGTTTGCTAAAGAAATCGGGGTTTCTTCAACATTCGGGTGCATACCAATTGAGGTTGTATGGATGATGACATCATATTCCCCAAGCTGCTCTTCCGCCGTCTTTAATGTAATGGCACTAGAAGTGAAGTTCCCATTTGCACTTTCAATTAAAGCCTCCGCTTTTTCAATGGTACGATTGGTGATATCAAAGCTTTTCGGTGCATAGTCAGCGATTGTCGTATAAATCGCATTTGCCGCTCCGCCAGCACCAATCATTAGAAATGACAGCTCTGATAAAGGCTGATCCAAGGCTTCAAGCAATGAATGAAGAAAGCCCTCCCCATCTGTGTTGTACCCGACGAGTTGACCTCCTTCGAGCCGCACCGTATTGACTGCACGCAGGCGTTCAGCTGTCACATCAATTTTGTCCAGGTACTGCATGATGTCTACCTTGTGCGGAACAGTGACGTTAAAGCCGCTGATTCCTAAGGCTTTCATACCGCTAATGGCATCTTTCAGGTCATCATTTTCTACTTGAAAGCCATGATAATGTCCATCAATTCCAGCATCCTTTAATGCTGCATTATGAATATCCGGAGACATTGAATGGCCAACAGGGTTACCGATTACTCCGTATAAAGGTTTCAAGGTCTCTCCCCCCTCTGAACATTTAAATTAACGAACGTCTCATAAACACATGCACGCCTTTTGGCGCATAGACTTTAATTTGCTTACCTGCATCATTTGCCGTGATCCACCCTAAGCCTGAGAAGACGATATCCATTTTCGGCTGATCAATGGTAAAGGTATGTGGAACGAGTGGAGGAAAATCTTCCATCCCCTCTTTTGATGGAGGTGATAGTAATTCCCCTGCATGCTTTTCATATAAATCATCTGCGTTCTCTAACTTTGTTCTGTGTATGTTCAGCTCATTTGGCATATAGCAGACAAATGACGTTCTGCCGCCTTTTACATAATCAAATCGAGCAAGCCCGCCAAAATAAAGCGTTTGGGCTTCATTTAATTGGAACGTTCTCGGTTTCAATTCTTTTTTCGGCGTTAAGATCTTCAAGTCATTTTTGCTGACATAGTGCGCCATTTGATGACGGTTGATAATGCCCGGCGTATCAAATAGAGCAGATCCGTCATCAAGCGGGATCTCAATGGCATCAAGTGTTGTACCTGGATATTGGGATGTGGTGATCACGTTCTCTTCACCAGATACTTCTTTGATGATTCGATTGATAAATGTGGATTTCCCAACATTCGTACAGCCGACGACATAGACATTTCTTCCTTCGCGGTAATGATCGATCGCTTCCATCACCTCAGGTACGCCCTGACCTCTGCTTGCACTGATTAAGAAAACATCGATCGGGTTCAATCCGTTTTCTTTCGCTTCCCTTTTCATCCAATGAATTAAACGATCTTTTTTCACGGATTTCGGTAAAATATCTACTTTGTTGCCGACGAGTAAAATCGGGTTACCACCGACAATACGACTCAGCCCATTAATCCAGCTTCCGTTAAAGTCAAAAATATCAACGACCTTGACAATCAGAGAATCTGTCTCTCCGATACTGTGCAATATATTTAAAAAGTCGTCTTCTGTTAAAGAAACATCTTGTATTTCATTGTAGTTCTTTAACCTAAAACAGCGCTGACAGATCACATCTTCTTTCAATAGAGATGCTGCCGGCGCATATCCTAATTGATCTTTATCTTCCGTCTGAATGGCTACACCGCAGCCAATACAAACAACCTTTTCCATTATTACTCTTCCTCCCACTGAATGTGGCCCTTACGCTTTAAGGCTCCTAAAATTCTGCGTTCAATCTGCCTGTTAAACTTAGTGATAAATCCGTCTGAGGCAGCAACAGGGACGACCAAAATCGTATGGAAGCCGTGACGATTCCCGCCTAGAACATCGGTCATGAGCTGATCCCCAATGACCACCACATCTTCTTTTTTCAATTGCATATCAGCGACGGCCTTATTAAAAGCTCTTCCCATCGGCTTTTTCGCTTTATAAATAAACGGAATATGAACTGGTTCAGAAAAAAGCTTGACCCTTTTTTCATTATTGTTCGATACAATCGTCACTTGTATCCCGTGATCCTTCATTTCTTGAAACCATTCAATTAAGCGGGGCGTCGCACTTGGACGATCCCATTCTACTAGTGTGTTATCTAAATCGGTAATAATTCCTTTTACATTTCGTTCTTTTAGTTTTTGCGGTGAAATGTGGAAAATGCTTTTCACAAATTCATCCGGTAAGAAATACTTCTTTAGCACAATTTGCACCCTTTCTTCCATTGGTTTTTCAGCGATAGTGTCGAATCAAATCACAATTTGTCTGTCTATCGAATACAATGAAAAAGTTTTCGACATATGACGAGGACCTTCAACAGTTGTGGATAATTTTACACACATTATCCACCTATATTTCATCACGCTTTCATTCAATTATAAACACTCTACCCACAAGTTATCCACTTCACCATGTGGATAACAGAACGATTGTTCTTGTTTCCCATTCATGGTAGATTAAAGGTACTTCAGAGACATTCGATCAACCTATGATGATATGTCTTTTCCTCAAGTTTTATGCCAACTTTTTCAGGGGAGGTGTTTTTCCCATCATATGGGTTTCTAGTATGAAAAAGCTGTCAGATGAT
This sequence comes from Bacillus sp. FSL K6-1145, assembly GCF_038003425.1. Lineage (NCBI taxonomy): Bacteria > Bacillati > Bacillota > Bacilli > Caryophanales > Bacillaceae > Bacillus > Bacillus sp. FSL K6-1145. Next base: position 2,319,234 of record NZ_JBBOPC010000001.1, read on the forward strand.
TTACTTATAGAATCGTATTATAAAGCAAATGAAATGAACTTAAATCGCGACTTCATTGAATTAATTGAGACAGAAATGAAAAGACGTTCGCTCGGGCATATGCTCTCTGTTTCCTCTTAATTCCATATTACAGGAACCATGCCTCCCGAGCATTCTCTTTTTTAAACTCAGGTGACTGATATTATATCACTTGCGCTATAGGCTTACTACTATTTTCCGTAAAAAACACCCCTTCTCAAGTAAAGAAGAGGTGTCTTATTTGCAAGGCTGTTCATTCCAAAACCATAACCCTCCACCTACGACCAAAATAACCACAAGGAATACAACAAGAAAAGCGTAACCGATTCCTGCTCCTTGAGCTGGATAAGGCGAACACGCAGGGTAAGGATAAGGGCATCCCCACATATCAGTTACCTCCTTCTAGGAAGATATACTGTTAGACTATGCTAAATGGATGGTCTTGTTTAGGCAGATGGCCATCATTTAAAAATGTTTGATGATATCACGCTCTTTGATTTCGTTATAAATGATTCTTGCCCCTTTTGGCGTCATATGATTGCCAGAAGGGTCGATCAAACCTGATTGAATCAACGCATTGTCACTATCTTCACCAGCTTCTCGGATGAACGCTTTCCAGTTGTCGACAAGCGGTACTTGCTGATCCTTGGCTATTTCTCTCGTGATGTCATTATAGGAATTTTGCCAAGCTCTTGCCCCGCCTCTCTCAGCAAAATAAGATGACTTATACCTAGAGTAATAATACAAGCCCTTTTTTCCGCCTTCTACAACAGGTACACAAGTCATGAGAATCGGGGTAATGCCTGCTTTTCTACTTTCAGAAATGAAGTAGGATACATTTTCTTTAAATCTTTTTTTCGTCACTCGGGGATGTTTCCCGTCTAAAATCGCCGCATCATTCGTACCGAACATGATAAGGACGTAAGTTGGTTTCTGCTTTAAAATATCCTGCTCAAAGCGAAGCTTCGCATCTTCAGTCGTCTGCCCGCCAATCCCTGCGTTCTTCACTTGAATTTGACCGCGCTCGACGTTTTTCATGAGATTCACCCATTTTTCAGATGTTGGATAATCTCGGAAGTCCCAGTTTGATCCCTTTGTATTGCTGTCGCCAAATGCAATGACACTTTCTTGTTCTGGCTTTGAGCACCCAGCAGCGACACAAAGCAGGATGAAAAGGACAACATATTTCTTCACAACATTCACCTCCAAAAGCCCTCTTCATATAGTAAACGACAAGACTTTTGGTTTCAATGAATGACTGTTTTTGACGAATACTTCCTATTGCAGTTGAACAGGTACATACGCTTTGTCATGATGCAGCAGTTCGCTCACTTTGACAAATTCATATCCTCGATCCTTTAATTCAGGTATCACTTGTTTCAGTGCTTCGACCGTCTGCTTCCGGTTTCCCCCGCCATCATGCAAAAGAATGATATCGCCGCCTTGAATATGATCAATAATACGGCTCGCAATTTTATGTGCGCCTGGTCTTGACCAGTCCTTCGGATCTTGCGTAAAGGACCACATGACCACATCATATCCTTGCTTTGACAAAATGCGGAAAGATTTCATCGTCAAGCGGCCGCCAGGAGGACGAAATAATAAGGGCCCACCAGGCTGGAGTGAAGCGATATGAGCCGCTGATTCTTTTAGCTCCTGCTTGATCTCCTTTGATGATAACAGGTCAAAATACGTATGATTCATCGTGTGGTTGCCAAGCTCATTTCCTTCGTCCACAATCCGTTCTGCGATCTTTGGATATGCGTGAACCCGGCTTCCTACGACAAAAAAGCTGGCATTTACTTGATGCTGCTTCAGCACATCCAATATTTGATTCGTGTAAACTGGATGAGGTCCATCATCAAAGGTGATCGCAATCTTTTTCCGTTCCGCTCTCATGTCCCAGAAGGCACGTCCCGTTTTTTCGAGATCGACTCGTTTTAATGTATGTGCCTCTACTTCATTAGGAACAAAAGCACATAGCAGCAATATACACATCAAGACATGCAACCCTCTCATTTGACCGCCTCCACAGAACATTCTTACAGATTAAATTGCCCGCTTTTTGATGAATCATTCAGCATTCATGGTCACGATCCGCATATCTGACTTCTTTTTTCACATAAAAAAAGCCGGCCCATCAGGCCCGCTTTTTGTTTCACGTTTGGTTTCTCTCTTCAACTGTCGAACGTTGCTTAGAATTCATACAGACACTCTCCTTCTTGGATTTGATTTTGAGCCCATAATAATTTCTGATAATACTGGTTGGACTTCTGGTATTGTTGAGAGGCTTCTAAGGCTGTCGCAATTTCTAGTGAGATATCCTCTATATAAGAGTATAGGCTAAGTTTTTCCAAATAATCAATGGTTTTTTGCAGTTGTTCTTCATTTATTCCTTGAACATATAAAGCATCCAGATACTCAAACATATGACAGAACAGCTGGTCTTCATGCTTCTTTGCAGCTAATTTTCCATCTTCTAATATGCGGCGTGCTGCTACTTGTTCATTTTGTCTAAAAAGCAGTTTTGCGAGCGTATAGAGTGTATGTGGAAGCGTGGGAAGCTTCTCTTTACAGGCAATATCAGCCGATTCCGTTAAATAGCGTTCTGCTTCCTCAAGGTAGCCCAGCTCCCCGTAACATTTTCCTAAATTATAAAGCGCTGAACTGTATATCCGCGGGTGATCGATTTGTGATGCGAGCTGTTTTGCCTTTTTTAAATGAGGCAGTGCCCGATCTTTTCGTTTTAAATCTTGGTAGTTTCCTGAGATCACAAACAGGCACTGAATGATGCGAATAGTATAGGCATCATGCTGATCGTATATTTCTAGCGCCTTTAAAATATGATGCATCGAGACATGCGTTTGCTTCATAATATAGTAGGCTTCTGCTACTTTAAAATGAAACTCAGCCTGCTCAATATCATCAAATACCATAGACAGCTGTTTTTCTGCCACTCGGTAATATTTGACGGCTTCTAAATATTCTTTTTGACTAAACTCATGCATGCCACGAAAAAATGCATGGTAATAATGCAGCATATCAGATAACTCATGATTGGAGTTTTCGATTTTATCGACAAGATTAGATACTGAGAAAGGTTGATATTTTGAAGGGTGTATATAGTCAAGCATGATCTGGTGCCGAAAACACATGAGCTGATAATAAATCAGTAAATGCTGGTCCTCTTCCATCCGTTCAATTTCTGCTTCTACTTCTGCTTTCAGGATTTCCGCATCTGGAACACTGAACTGCCGTATCATTCGATACCATTCATTAATTTTCATACCTACATGTGAAGATAGAACCTTCCCCATGTTCCGAAAAAACCCCTTCCTTTTCGGTCTAATATTACATATTTTAGCACGCTTCTTGACCGCCAAGCACCGCAAAGAAACCGCAAACATATGAGAAGGGCAGCAAAAACAGACGAACAGAAGCCCGTTTTTTTCGAAAAAGATGATTTTTTCATCGTACAGACACAGACAATCCCCCCTTCACATACATTTGAGGATATAGGCAGTGGCCTAAACATGGTGGAGGTGAAAATCGTGGCAGGAGTATTTACAGCGATGGGATTGATGGTCAAAGAATTGGTGTTCTTAGTGTCCTATGTCAAAAACAATGCCTTTCCACAGCCCCTTTCGGGAGATGATGAAAAAAAATACTTAGCCCTTATGGCACAGGGCGATGAACACGCAAGAAATATGCTGATTGAACATAACCTTCGGCTCGTCGCCCATATTGTCAAGAAATTTGAAAATACCGGGGAAGACGCTGAAGACCTCATCTCCATCGGGACGATCGGACTCATTAAAGCCATCGAAAGCTATTCCTCTGGAAAAGGAACAAAGCTGGCAACGTATGCGGCGCGGTGTATTGAAAATGAAATTCTGATGCATTTACGCGCGCTAAAAAAGACAAAAAAAGACGTCTCCTTACATGACCCCATTGGTCAGGATAAAGAAGGCAATGAAATTTCTTTAATTGATGTCTTAAAATCCGAAAATGAAGATGTGATTGATACGATTCAGCTCAACATGGAGCTTGAAAAAGTAAAGGAGTATATCGACATTCTCGACGGCCGGGAAAAAGAAGTGATCGTCGGCCGGTTCGGCCTTGATTTAAAGAAAGAAAAAACGCAGCGGGAAATAGCAAAGGAGCTCGGGATATCGCGGAGCTATGTGTCTCGTATTGAGAAGCGGGCGCTGATGAAGATGTTTCATGAGTTTTACCGGGCGGAGAAGGAGAAGCGGAAGCGGGAGAAGGGGAAGTGAAAACAAACTTTTCCCAACTCCTATTAAAAAAACAGACCTTGTTGGGTCTGTTTTTATTTGAACATCACAATATAGCCCACATACACAAAAGAAAACTATGTCATGTTTTATCCCCATTTATCTCACTATGCTGTTTTCTTTTAAGTAACGCTCAAAAAGCTTATGACCTTCACCCTCAATTTGGTCATCTTCAATCAGATATTCTCCAATCAATAGCCCTAGATCATTCCACTTCTCATATTCCTTCAAAAGTGTTACTCCATAACTTTTTTGATCAAAAAACAAGAGCCATCTTCCTGTTTCTAAACTCTTAAAAAACACGCCTTCATAATCTAAGCCATGTTCATAATACCCTACATGTAAATGCATAGTTTCATCTAAGCTATGTAATTTTTCTTCTGTACTCACTTTCATCTGGCACCCCTAGCTTTCCATATCCTCCTGAAAATCAATATCTCTCAACTCGACCCATTCAACAAAATCAGGAAACGTTTTTGTCGTCAAAAAATGATGAACGATTTGATATGCTTGATCCCGATTGATGTAGCTACACGACGGCACATACAATGGGGATCCTGCGACCAAATGTTCGATGGTTTCAATTTTTTCTCCCTTTTTAAAAGGAACCAAAAAATTCGGATACCTCATGATCAAGAAACCATACGGTTCCGTATAAAAGAAAACTAGACTTTCACTTTCCCAATCTCCCTCAATCTCAATGGAAGATTCCCCATTTCCTTGTTTCCAATACTCTTCATCTTCTTGAAAGAAGATTCTTTTCAAGAATTCTTCTTCTGGATTTTCTACTGGAGCTCCTGTGGGGCCGTAGTATAAAAACATCCATATCTCTCCTTCATACCTATATCAACTTGTTATCCAACTGTTCTATTTCCTTCAAATTGATAAAAAGCTTGTGATTCTTCGTTTAATTTTAGCCAGTTATATAGCTTGGGGTTTAGCTTTTGAACGATTTGCTTACTGACCCATTTTACTTCTTCGATATCATGATCCGGATCGAGAATACTCATTTGTCCTCCGGTGATTTCGGCAAAGAAGGTGATCATCAGCGCATGATGCTTTTTGTCTTGAAAGTATGCTTCTCGAACCGAATGAAGTTCATTTATTTTGCAAACATACCCTGTCTCTTCTTTCACCTCGCGAATCACGGCTTGATGCAGGTGTTCTCCTTTTTCTACAGCACCACCAGGAACTTCCCAATATCCCTTTACATTTTTGACCATTAACATATTTTCTTCCTCATCATAAATAATAGCTGATACTACGTCTACTCGTTTCAAATGAATCCCCCTCAATCATTCTCTGTTCACATCAATTGTCGAATAAATAGCACGAACTGTTCATTTCAATACATTCATTATACGGTATCCTTGATACAAGGTAATGGTTAAGGAAGCAAAACAGCATTCGTGAGCAGATTGGAGGCCACAGCATGTGGATCATCATCATTTTACTTATTGTCCTCATTGGGTTTACTGGGAATATCGTTTCCTTATTAAGACAAATGAAAAAGTCAAACGAGAAAATCATACAACTGTTAGAACATCAAAAACCGAAAAAATAAAAACTTCTCTCATTTAGAGGGAAGTTTTTTAGAGAAAGCAATTAGAGAATTCTTACCGTTTCTCATGAAGCAACATATATCTGATTTTACGAATATAATGCAGAGCAATATGAATGAGACATAAAATGAGCCCGATCATCGCAATAATATAGATGGGCAGCATCAAACCAGGTACATAATTGACGATAAAACCCAAACAAAACGCTGTCAGCATATATAGGCTGATCAACCTCATCAATACCATCCGAAGCCCTCCCTTTCCACACTCATTTTAACATCATTTCCCTTTATTTTCATAAATGGCTTTAAAAAAAGATGCGAATCCACTAAGATTCGCATGATCATTACGTATTCAATTCACCTTTCTTCGCCCGCAATTCCTTCCACTGCTCAAGCTCTGAAACTGTTAATAATTGATATCCTTGTTTGGTTAATTCCTTGATAATCGTGACAGCTGCATTTGCCGAGGTGTCATAGATGTCGTGCATTAAGACGGTTTCTCCGCTAGACGCATGTGTGAGAATGTAGTTAGCAACGTACTGGCTGTTGCGATATTTCCAGTCTTCAGGATCTACGTCCCAAAGCGTGACTTTCATATTGACAGCCGCGTTGATTTGCCCGTTTGTTCCTCCATATGGCGGTCTAAAGTGAGTCGGTGTAAAACCGCCAGCTTTTTCAATGATTTGCTGGGTCTCTTCTACCTGTTTGACGGCTTGTTTTAATGGCAGTCTTGTGAGTAAAGGATGGCTATAGGAATGATTTCCGATTTCATTCCCACCCTTTCTGATTTTACTTAGCATATCGGGATAATATTGAACCCTGCTGCCTAATACAAAAAATGTCGCATGTCCTTTGTTTTCTTTTAAGGCATTTAAAATCTTTGAGGTCGTTGATGGATTTGGTCCATCATCGAACGTAAGGGCAATGGCTTTTTGATTTGGATTAAACGCTGACTGTTTTGGCAGTTTTACGATTTTTCTTTTTGGAATCGGTTCTTTTTTCTCATTTTTGTTCTTTTCTTTATTAATATATTCAGGCTTTAACATTCCTTTAAGCAGGGTTTTTTTAATCGCCAGCACTTGAGGGCCTTGTTCGCTTGGTGCGATTTGCCCTGCTGGAAAGTAGAATTCAATAAAACGATCCTTGATGGCAAAATACTGATAATGCTCTGCCGCAGGAGACGTTCCTTGCTTGAGTAAATGCTCATTTTCAGCAAGAGAACGATCTTTCTTTAACTCCTCAAATGTCATTTGAGACAGTTTTTGCAGATCTTCTTTCTTTGATAAAAATAAATCATCTATTGATAAAAAATGCTGTTTCTTGAAATCAAAATTGAATATCTTCGTTTGATGTGCGCCTTTTACTCCGCCTTTCAATTCATATGTATTGAATTTAATCGCAGCAGTTTGCTTGGCATAATGAATAATCTCGTAATCTATATTTAATTCGTATCGATTCTCTTCATCGACATCGCTCGCTTCGCTAAATGATGTTTTGAATTTGTCTAGCGCTGTTTCTGCATATCTTTTCATCTCTTGATCTAGCTTTTCTTGATGAAAGACCGGATAGTTGACAGCATATCTCATGTATCTCCCGTCATTCACGAGGGTGACTATCTCCACTTCTTTATAGCTCGCATCTGGTTCTACCTTCTTCTTCTCCGTCCCACTTGCCTGCTGATTATGATAAAATGCAGCAATTCCGATGATGATTGCAAGTCCGCATAGGACGAGACTGATTTTCCATTTCATTGACACAATAATTCCCCTCTCGTGATGGCGTCATGCCTTGATGACGTGTGTTTGTAGGATAGACTTTGTGCGAACCCAATTTAGTTTTCAAAAAACAAACTTGTCACACTTTAGACACATTTTAAAAGAGGAATAGAAAAAGGGCTTGATTTCTCAGCCCTATCATTATTTTTGCATATATAGTTGAAATAATCTCGTTTCTTCATCAATCGAACTCGCTCGATCAAAAGCCGCTCTGACCGTCTTTGTATTGTTCAAGCGCTCATAAAGCATAGTCAATACAAAGATAAATGCCGCATCTCCATCAATGTAATCATCCGGCGCTATATAGGACAGGGCACCTGCTTCTAAGAAGGCATCTGCTAATTTTTTCTCACCTAGTGTGCAGCCTGTAGAAATGACGTGAATCCCCTTTAATGAAGCATACTGCTTGATTTCATCCGCTCCAAAAGCAGCGCCTCTAGGCTCCTCATCTTCGTATACATCTTCCCCTAATTCAGGCATGATCAATGCTCCTTCTTCACCGTGAAACGATAAAAGAAGGTAATCTATTTCTCTTCTATTTCTACCAGATAACACATGAATCAGGTCATTCGGTCTTCCAATCCAATGCATATCGACGTTCGCGCCGAAGTTTTCAAGTGCTGCACGCAGTGCAAAAGATTCCAGTTCACTATTAGGTCCTGCTGCTAATGTGATGCACATGGCTTGTTGATCCACTTCTATCTCCTCCAGACTATGATAAAAATAAAACCATTTTTTCCTCATCTGCATATGTATGATCTGGCCATTTTAGTGCTTTTTCTTCAAGCGCGTATGACTCAAATCCAATAGAGCGATACAGGCGTTTAGCTGAGTGATTGGTCGTCACGACTGATAAATACATTTGCTCGATGTCGTGTCGTTCTCCGGCGAATGAAAGAACTTCTGTCATCAAGGTCTTGCTTACTCCTTTTCCGCGGGCACCCGCTGTAACATACATCGCTGCCACATTCGCTCGGTGCTTTAATTTCTGTAAGTTTTCTTGGATGAGCGTGACCATGCCCACAAGCTTCCCTTGATCAAAGGCGCCAAAGGTCCACATCAATTGTACCGAAGCAAAACGAGCTGCGTATTTTTCTATTGTACCGATTTGCTCTTCTTCATAACTCATCGCAAAGCCCTCTGGATGTCATCGTAGTGCTTCTAGTCTCAACGCGGCATATTCTTCAGCATCATCTGGAATTAACAATCGAATATTTAGAACATCGCCCCCAACAGAATGATTCATACTTCCAATTTTATCTTGAAAGGAGATTTTGATCAAAATGTTTCTTCTGAAAATAAAAAGGCATCCCATAAAAGGATGCCCCCTTCATTACCACTTACAGCGTTTCACTGGACGGCAGCAAGGGTTTTTGATATCACTGCCGCAATCGTATTCTTTCACGATATACTCGTTATGAGTCGACTCAGTGACAGGATAGTAGTTTTCAATTCTTTTGATATTTTTATTGACGTTTGTGATATGCGTTGGATGAATTTTTCTGATGGTTTGTTCATTCGTTCTTGTGTTGACAATTTGACGTGTGGGGAAAACAACCGTTTCATCTTCTCCATGGTTTCCTCTGCGAGGTCCAAAGAAAAAATCATCTAATCGATTCCGGCTCATCTCAACACCCCTTCAATTTGTCTTTCACTTACACTCTATCGTATGTAAGAGACGTCATTTGTGATTAGATGCTTGTCTATTTTTTAAAAAATCCACTATTCATCTCGTTTTCTCTTTCTTTACAAAAGGTCATTTTTAACATATTATACAAATGATATCTTGCGCAGAAAGGACATCTATGAAAACAAAACATAAACTCTTTTTATTCATGACATTTATTGTCATCATCATTGCTCTTCCAATGCTATCACCTATGATCTTCACAAATTCAACCGAAAAAGGCGCTATCCGGAAATCAATTTACCAAAAAGGATACCCTTACCAAAGCTATTTTGCTATTTTGAAAAAAACGAAGTATAAAGATCCTGAGTATGGCCAGCTTTATGATGTTTACTGGCAGGCTTGGAAAAGTGAAACAGGGATGACACCTTCTGTCTGCTATTCGAAAAAGGTCGAGAAAAATGAATATAAGGTTAGCTGCGGTACCGCCCCATAACCTTCCCACTCATCATCAAACACGAGGTGAACGATATGATCAATACGACACAACCAATCGAACGAAACAAGCTGGACATTGCACTTGAACTGACTCAATTGCATTTGAATCGATATGAAACGAATCATCCTGATCAGCTGAGTGAGGTTTATGCAAAATATTATGCGCTTCTTGAAGTGCTGGATTTATCTTCTTATGATCAATTGATTGATTTATTGCCAGATGAGCTAAAACAGACGCTTGAGTAAAAAACCCTCTATCCACACGGGATAGAGGGTTTTCTTTATACTCGTGCTGCCATATCGGTTTCGATTTGCTCTAAGCTTCTTCCTTTTGTTTCAACTAGTACAAAGCGGGTGAACAATAGTCCGATTAAGCAGATGACACCAAATGAGGAGAAAATGACCCCAAAGCTGAATTTATCTGCCAGGATAGGGAACACGAGTCCGACGGCTAACGATCCCGTCCAGTTAAAGGCAGATGAAATACCTGCGCCGATACCTCTGACAGAAAGCGGGAAGATTTCGCCGATGATGATCCACGTGATCGGTGCCCATGAGAAGGCGTAGCACAAGATAAAGCAGCAAAGTGAAATCAATGTCACCCAGTTTAAAATCCCTTCACTCACGCCAAGTGCACCTAATGCGGCTGGTGCAAAGAAAGAAAGGGCCATGCCCGTTCCCCCTACGGTGAGAATCGTTCGGCGGTCGAACCGGTCGACAAATTGTAAAAAGATCACGGTGGTGACGACAAAAATGACACCGACAATGACTGTAAAACCTGCGGCAACCTGAGGTGCAAGGCCTACATTCCGAGCAATACTCGTTGCATAATACACAATGGAGTTCGCCCCTTGAATTTGCTGAAGGGTCGCCATCCCAACGCCGATGAAAAGAGCCATTCTGAATTTCTTTTGGAACAATTCGCGAATACCAGAGCGTTCTTCTTTTGCAACTTCTAAAATTTCCTGCATCTCTGCTTCGATTTCTTCACGAGAAGAGCGTAGTGATCCTAATACCTCTCGTGCTTTATGAGGCATTCCGTGTTTAATTAAATATCTCGGAGATTCAGGGAGCTTCAGCATCCCAATATAAAGTACGATGGCAAATAAAGCGGCACTACCGAGCATCCAGCGCCAGCTGTCTGGAACAGGTTCAAACACAAATGCAACAATATAGCTCAGCAATAGTCCGCTCACGATCATGAGCTGATTGAGCCCAGACAATTTCCCGCGAATTTTAGCAGGAGCAATTTCAGACATGTATGCCGGCACCAAAGATGAAGCTGTTCCTACGGCTGTTCCTAAAAAGAGACGTGCAATGGTTAATGAAATCTCTTCTGATGCGATAGCTGATCCGATCGCTCCGACAAAAAAGATAACGGATGAGATCAAAATAAGCTTTCTACGGCCAAATTTATCCCCTAACAGACCGCTTAAAATGGAGCCGATAATCGCCCCGCCCATTAATGAAGAGACGACAATTCCAAGCCATAATGGGCTGAGCTGAAATTCTTGCTGAATATGTCCTTCTGCCCCTGCAATAATACCAATATCATATCCGAATAAGATGCCTGCAAAGGATCCGAAAAAGAAAATAAATTTGCTTGACACTTTTTTCTCCAAGTGGATGACCCCCTCACTTAATTAACCGCTTTCATTTCATCCCGTGCTTCTACTTCACTCAGTAGAAGACCTTTCACCCTTCTATAAAACCACATATTCTGCATTGACAAGCTTTGCAAAATGAACAATTTGATCAACCGTTAAATTGAGGGATACGACTGTATGATGACCCCCACCTTGCTTAATCCATGCTTTGACGCCGTCCTGAAAATTCGGCTTGATTTTCCAGAGCACACGTGCAACCGGTAAATGAGGTGCTGCTTCCTCCGGCTCAAAGGCTTCGACTTCTTGTATGAGCCATTTGAAATGAGTTCCAAAGTCAGCAATAGAAACGACAACACCTTCCCCTGCTTTTCCATCAAACACAAGGCGAGCTGGATCTTCCCTGTTTCCGATTCCAAGCGGAGATACGACAATGACAGGTTTCGTATGGGCGAGCGCTGGATCTACTTCTAACATATGAGATTGCAGCACTGCTTCCTGTCCAGAGGTCATTTCATACGTGTAGTCCTCCATAAAACCAGTGGATTGATGATGACTCATCACTTTTAATAACCGGTCCAGCGCAGCAGTTTTCCAATCGCCTTCCCCCGCAAAGCCATATCCCTTTGCCATTAGCCGCTGTACCGCAAGTCCTGGCAGCTGCTTCATTCCATGTAAATCTTCAAAGTTTGTCGTAAAGGCATTGTACCCGCCTTCATCTAAAAAGCGTTTGATAGCGATTTCATAGCGCGCTTGCACCTTAACACTTTTTTCCCAATCTTCAACTGAATACGTTCCATAATCCACATCATATTGCGTTAAATACTCTGCAAATAATGCATCTACCTCTGCTTCTTCTACTGCACTCACATATTCGACGAGATCGCCTATGCCAAAGTAATCAACGGTCCACCCTAGTTGAATCTGGGCTTCGATTTTATCACCTTCTGTTACAGCCACGTGGCGCATGTTGTCACCAAACCTAGCCACTTTGATCTGAAAGCTTTCATGATAGGCAGCTGCCACGTCCATCCATTCAGCGATTTGCTGCTGCACATCCGGCTTAGACCAATGACCGGTAACAATTTGATTTTGTTTATTTAAACGTGCATTGATATAGCCATATTCTCTGTCTCCATGGGCAGATTGATGAAGATTCATATAGTCCATGTCGATCGTGTCCCACGGAATCTTTTCATAATACTGTGTGACAAGATGCAAAAGAGGCTTCTGCAAAAGATTGGTCCCGCGTATCCACATTTTTGCCGGTGAAAATGTATGCATCCACGTCATCACGCCGACAACTTCATCACGATAATTGACCTCTTTCATCAGCTTTGTGATTTGATCCGCGCTGACAGCTAGCTCCTGCAAGATCACTGGATAAGAAAGTAAACCGCTCTCATTTAAGGCATCCGTCATTTTTTGTGCATCTGCTTTTACTTTCTGCAGTGCTTCATCTCCGTATAAATGCTGTGATCCGACAATAAACCAGCATTCTTTATGTTGACTTGTTAACATAGATATCCCTCTTTTCTTTATCTTGAAGGTTTTTGTCCGTAATACGCATGTTCGCCGTGTTTTCTTAAGTAATGTTTATCTAAAATTCGCTGCGGAAGAGGTTCTGCGTATTCATTTAATTGCTTTGCGAACAAATTCATTTTGGCAACTTCATCTAAAATTACACTGTTTGTGACCGCACTTTTTGCATCTTTCCCCCACGTAAATGGACCGTGACCTTGCAGCAATACACCCGGCACCGCCATCACATCTAGGTTTCTTTTCTCAAACGTTTCGATGATCAGCCGGCCCGTCTCTACCTCATAACCACGATTCACTTCATCTTCTGTCAGAAATCGAGCACATGGAACAGCGCCGTAAAATGTATCGGCATGTGTTGTGCCCATTGCCTGTAAATCGAGACCTGCCTGCGCCCAAACGGTTGCCCACATGGAATGGCTATGTGAAATACCGCCAATTTCCTCAAAGTGTTTGTAAAGGACAGCATGTGTTGCTGTATCTGATGAAGGGCTGTATTCCCCTTCCACTACTTCACCGTCAAAGTCGACCACAACCATGTCTTTAGCTGATAATTGGTCATACGCTATACCGCTAGGCTTAATAACGAATAGACCGCTGTCACGATCACACGCACTGACATTGCCCCATGTGAATTTCACAAGTCCATATTTCGGTAAATCTAAATTGGCTTCGTATACTTCTTCTTTTAAGCGTTCTAGCATACGGTTGTCACTCCTTTCTTTGGCATCAGATGTGATACTGCCGCCTCTTCAATCGGAAGGCCGTCTTGATAGCGCTTTAAAAATTCGCCAAAGCCTTTGACATCAAGCGGATCGGGTTCTATCAGTTCTTCTGATGTATGGGCAAACACTTGATGCGTGAGAAATTCAGCCAATGTTTGCTTTTGATGATGGACCATATAGGAAGCGAGGACAGCCATTCCAAACGCACCGCCTTCTCCCGCAGTGGAAACGACTGATACAGGTGTATCAAGCGCTGCCGCCACCATTTTTTGGCCAACGAGCGGTGTTTTAAATAGCCCTCCATGTGCTAATAAACGATCAATCACAACCTGTTCTTGTTCTTTTAAGCGATCCATCCCTATTTTCATTGCGCCAAAAGCAGAAAAAAGATGGGTACGCATGAAGTTAGCCAGATTAAAGCGGCTTTCAGCTGATCTGACAAAAAGAGGTCTTCCTTCTGGCAGTCTTGTAATATTTTCACCAGAATAATAGCCATAGCTTAAGAGTCCGCCGCCATCTCGATCTGCTTCTAACGCCTGCTGCAATAAGGCTTCGTATACCTTTCCTGACGACACTTGCACGCCTAGTGCGTCAAATGCCTCTCTAAAGATATTCATCCAAGCATTTAAGTCACTTGTACAGTTGTTCGCATGAACCATTGCGACTGGCAGTCCGTCCGGCGTTGTGACCATATCCACTTCTGGATACACACCCTTTAGCTCCTGCTCTAGCACAATCATGGCAAAAACAGATGTCCCAACTGAAATGTTCCCTGTCCGTTTTTCTACACTGTTTGTTGCCACCATGCCCGTTCCGGCGTCACCTTCCGGGGGGCAAAATGGAATGCCTGGCCGCAAATGTTTGCCTTGATCTAAAATGGCTGCTCCTGCTGCCGTTAACACGCCAGCCTCCTCGCCTGCTAAATAAACACGCGGCAGAAGGTGACGGAGCTTCCACGGATAGCCTTTTTCTGCGATCAAGTCTTCAAATTGATGGAGCATTTCTTCATTGTAATCCTTCGTTTGTTCATCAATTGGGAACATGCCTGACGCATCCCCAATGCCAATGGCCTGCTTTCCTGTTAACAGCCAGTGAATGTATCCTGATAGAGTGGTTATATATTCTAAACGGGAAAGGTGTTTTTCCTCTTCTAATATGGCTTGATACAAATGGGCAATGCTCCATCTTTCTGGAATATGAAATTGGAAGACATCCGTCAGTTTTTGACTCGCCTCAATGGTTGTTGCATTCCGCCATGTGCGAAACGGAACGAGGACCTCTCCTGTATGATCACATGCCACATAGCCATGCATCATAGCTGATACCCCAATTGAGCCAATGGTTTGAATGGTCACGCCATACCTTTGCTCGACTTGCTCTTTCATCTCTCGGTACGCTACTTGAAGACCTGTAATGATATCAATTAAGTTGTACGTCCAAATTCCTTCCTGGAGAGAACTTTCCCACTCAAATGCACCTTGGGCAATTGGCTGAAACGCTTCATCTATTAAAATGGCTTTAATTCGTGTTGAACCAAATTCAATCCCTAAAGATGTCCGTCCTTCTTTTAAGGCTTTGGTCGTCTCTTCATGATTCATTCTGCGTTCACCTCCATGATTGATAGCGGTTTCAATTTTCGTTTTCTAGATTCATTGATTCTCTGTGCACATTCACAATATAATATTTGTACGTACATATGTCAATAATAAATATAGTTGTACATACACAATATGACAAAAACCTGCACTTTTCTAAAGCTGGTACGACAGAAAGGGGAAGCGCCTGTTTTTGATTCGCCAACCATGTTAAAATATGTCCATACAATTTCTTCTCAATCCGAGTAGATGATCAACTGAGAAAGAAGTGAAACGATGAAAAAGAAGTACCAGATCATTATCGATGATATAAAAAGCAAAATACTCACAGGGGATTACCGGATCGGGGAACGTATTCCAACTGAATCAAGCCTGCAGGAGATGTATCAAGTGAGCAGGCATACGGTTCGAAAGGCCATCTTAGAATTGTCGAGTGAAGGGTTTTTGCGAAGTGAAAAGGGTTCAGGCACATTTGTGACCAATCAATATCAAACAAAGCCTGCTGGACATACGCATATGAGAACGATTGGGGTTATCACGACATACATATCCGATTACATTTTCCCTTCCATCATTCGAGGCATTGAAAGCCGATTAAACGAAGAGAACTATTCTTTGTTACTGGCGAGTACGAATAATGATGTAGAACAGGAGAAAAAAGCGCTCGAAATGATGCTGTCCTTTGGTGTGGACGGACTCATTGTCGAGCCGACGAAAAGCAATTTATACAACCCGAACATCTCGTACTACCTATCTTTTAAAGAACAGGATGTACCGCTCATTATGATCAATGCCTATTATGAGCAGTTAGAGGTCCCTTTTCTCTGTTTGGATGATGTGAAGTCCAGCTATTTAGCCACAAAAGAGCTGATCACCTCGGGACATCAGCAAATCGGCCTGATCTCAAAAACAGATGATTTACAGGGAAAGTACCGAATGAAGGGCTATATTCAAGCGCTCGGTGAAGCCAAGCTTAATTTCCTGCCTGAGCACGTACTCTTTTTCGATACAGAATCGAAGCAGCATTTGGGGGATGATATTAAAACTTTCTTATTAAAGCATCAGCATGAGCTGACTGCCCTTGTTTGCTATAACGATGAGGTTGGATTAGAGGTTGCCAATGTATGCAGTGACATCGGTCTGTCCATTCCAGAGGATCTTTCCATTATTGGACAGGATAATTCGTATATTGCCCAGAAAAATGCCCATGTGAAGCTGACAACACTGACGCACCCTCAGGAGCAAATGGGCCGGGATGCAGCAGACTGGATGATTAAAAAGGTGCAAGGGAAGAAGAATCTCCCTCATCAAACCTTTTACGAACCTGAATTGGTTCCAGGTGAAACGATCAAACAAATGAATGCAAGAAAAAAATGAGCCCTTTTTGGAGAAGGCTCATTTTTTATATGGTTAGATCTCTTCTTTAGGGGCAGGCACTGCGCATACGCCATCTGCACATGCTGCTTCAAATGAATTGGCAGCCTCTTTCTCAGCTTGAGCTGCTTCTTCTGTCCAAGCCGTTTCAAGTGCACGCAGGAAGGTATCGGCTGGCTGTGCACCTGCCACTGAATATTTGCCATTGATCAAGAAAAACGGAACAGCATTGATACCAAGCTGTCTCGCTTCTTGTTCGTCTTTTCGGACATGATCTGCAAACTCTTCGCCGCCTAGAACTTGCTGTACTTCCTGCAAATCAAGACCTGCTTTTTCTGCAATATCTAAAAGGGTTTGACGATCACCAACATGCTTTCCATCTGTGAAATAAGCTTGAAACAGCTCTCCCATGACGAAATCGCCTTTTCCCATTTGACCAGCATATTGCGCCAGCTGGTGGGCATCAAAGGTGTTTGTCAACACAAGTGGATCAAATTGAAAATCGATTCCTTTCTCTTTGCCGGCCTGCTTCACCTGCTCATTCATCGCCATGGCCTGGCTGCGGCTCATCCCATATTTTTTAACGAGCATATCATGGACATCATAATCGACCTGAGCAGGTGCATGTGGATCAAGCTCAAAGCTTTTAAACTCGATTTCTACCTGTTCCTTTTGAGGGAATTGTTCAAGCGCTGTTTCTAGTTGTTTTTTTCCTATATAACAAAAAGGACAGGCGATATCTGACCAGATTTGTACTTTCATGTTCATCTTCCTTTCGTGTTTACGCTTTTTCTTCAACGATGTAACAATTATAGTTACATCAAATCGGTTATGTCAAGATTCTGATCTTGATTGAAATGAAAAAAACCTCTCCTTTTAAGAAAGGAAAGGCTTTGAAAATGACTATTCTAAATTGGCATGGTGACCGTACATTTTATGAGTGTCGAGTTCTTTTATTTCCATTAAACGTAAAATGACCGCATCGTATGTCAGAAGTAGCGCTTGCTCAAATAGCGAGCCCATTGGCTGAATGGTATGATGGCTTCCTTCCTGTTGATCCTTTGGTGCACCTGACAGTAAGATGACTTTATCCGATAGATCAGCTAGAGGTGACTCAGCAGAAAGCGTGAAAGCTGCCACTTTTCCGCCAATTGCTTTCGCCTTTTTTGCAAGGACAAGCAAAGTCTCTGTTCGGCCAGATCCGCTCCCCACAATCAAGAGATCTTCTTCAGTAAAGGAAGGTGTATTGGTCTCACCGACCACATAAGCCTTGACTCCAATATGCGAGAGTCTCATGGCAAATGATTTTCCCATCAAACCAGACCTGCCAGCACCTGCCACAAAGACCTTTCTTGCAGCTAAAATGCTTGAGACAAGCCGCTCTGCTTGTTCGTCTTGAATAGCGGGCGAGTGCTCAGAAAGCTCATTCAAAATGGCTTTCACATAGTCACTGGTCTTCATGATTGTGCGATCAGCTGCTTCATTTGTGCGGCCACTTCTGCTTTATTATCCTGGCTTGCGATACCGCCGCCGACAATGATCAAATCAGGATTTAATTTTACGACTTCAGGTAACGTATCAAGCTTAATTCCGCCTGCAATCGCTGTTTTCGCTTGTTTGACGACTTGTTTAATGGTCATCAGGTCATCAAATGAGTTTTGACCAACCGCTTGCAGGTCATAGCCTGTGTGTACACAAATATAATCGACTCCTAGCTCATCCAGCTCTTTTGCACGGCCAGCGATATCTTTGATACCAATCATATCCACTAAAATCTGTTTCCCTCTTGCTTTCGCTTCTTTCACCGCTCCTTGAATGGACATATCTTCTGCCGCTGCAAGAATGGTCACGATATCTGCTCCAGCTTCGGATGCCTGCTGCACTTCATAGCCGGCAGCATCCATAATTTTCAGATCAGCGAGTACACGTAAGTTTGGAAATGCCTGTTTGACTTCTTTGACGGCACGCAAGCCTTCGTTGATCACAACAGGTGTTCCAATTTCGACTACATCAATAGATCCTTCTACTTCTTTGATCAGCTCAATCGCTTCTGGTATATTCACTAAATCTAATGCTAATTGTAATTTCATGAATGTTCACTCCCGTTTTTTCATCTCATCTTCAAGAGCTCTGTGAATAGGGCTTCTTGCACGATGAAATGAGTATAACAACAGGATGGGAGCAATCCAAGTACGCACTTTTTTTTTACATACTATACTTTTTCGCATATGGTTACAAAAAAGACACTGTCTTTCGACCAGTATCTTTTGCATGTATTACTATTTATCATCCTTTAAAAAATTGCTGTCGAGATACTGTCTTCCCCAATCATACATCGACTCTAAAATCGGCATTAAGCTTTCTCCTAGTTCTGTCAGGGAATACTCAACCTTTGGCGGAACGACAGGATAAACCTCCCGATGCACAATGTGATCTTCCTCTAATTCTCTTAGCTGATTGACAAGCATTCTTTGCGTAATCCCAGGCATTAACGACTTTAGCTCACCAAACCGTTTTGTCCCTTCTCTGCCCAGGTGCCATAAAATCAGCATTTTCCACTTACCGCCGATAATATTTAGCGTCAGCTCTTTTTCGCAATTGAACACTTTATTTTCCATACGTGATGACAACAACATACACTCCTTTGGTACAAACCATTTACGCTTTATCATATACTCCGGCAAAATGGATTGTCGAGCATACAGTCTTTGTTATTGATTTTGTTTGTTCACAAATGTCATAACAGACTCTGTCATTTTTTGCGCTTCTTTTGGCGCCCTGTCTGATCCAAACCATTTATTCAAGTCACTGTGGCTCAGCGAATGGACCCGAAACACAAACTTAGAACCTTTATCATGGTTCAGTTTTTCTGCAAATCGATACACCTCAGGATTTTCCCACCCCGTGACCAAATAAACAGGCGGTACATTCGCTTGATTCATATAAGTGACAGGTGATGCCTTTGTCCAGTTCTTCTCCTGTTTACCAAATACTTTTTTATACGATGGAATGGCTTGGATAAATTGATTGATGTTTAACGGACCATCTAAAATCACGATAGAATTGATCGTTTTTGGCGACAGCCCCACACGTTTTAAGTAAGTCGAATCTGTGGCCACCAATGCCGTCAAATGACCGCCCGCTGAGTGACCCATGACATTGATTTTTGATGAATCAATTTGATACTCATCTGCATGATCCTTGACCCATTTAATGGCGTTTGCCGTATCATCTGCCATCTGCTCATAGTTGGCATCAGGGTGAAGCCTATAATTCATCGAAACAAACACATACCCTTGACCGGTAAAATAATCAGCCTTTGAAGCGACTCTATTCTTATCGCCGCCTGTCCAGCCGCCGCCATGGAGATAGATCATGACTGGATGCTTCTTCTTTTTGTCTTCATCTTTTCCCTTTGGCATATACATATCGAGTGTTTGCTGTTTGTTTTGTGTGTCTGCATAATGGATGTTTGTCGTCGGCTTAGGCTGATTTAAACGGAACACAAAGAATGCGCATACCAATAATCCAGCGATGACCACCGCAAATAAGAGCCATTTCATGATTCGATTCAATGTCATTGCACCTTTCTGTGTTGGGATGGGGAAGCTTGATTCGCACATATGTAAAGAGACTAGCCCGATTCATTTGATACGACTTGTATGACTTGTACCGTTTGACAATAAAAAGAAAAATACTGTTCTTCAAAGTCTTCGACAAAGTAATTCAAATTTTCCCAGCCTCTATCCAAAAACTGAATGTCCAATAAAATATGGTCATCGTTTGTTAACTCCAAATTTTTGATTTGAACAGAAGCGACATTGGTGAATTTCAGATGAATGTCTGCTTGTAGATTCGGGGATACATATGGGATGTGCATTACAATACAGTTGATCAAGTCGTAATGTTCATTATACTCTTTAAAGTAGTGAAATTCATTGATTTGCTTTAGATGGTTGATATTGAAATCAGGGATTTGTTTCTGGATTTTTTTATCTAAAAACCATGTCATCGTTTGTCCTCTAAAAGGTTATTGTATAAGTGCAATCATTCGTTTTCTTGTTTCTTCATGGTATTGAACATAGGAATGCAATAAAGGATACGATTCAAGGATCTGTTGATACGATTTGATTTGGGGATATTGCTCTTCAAATGACTGACGTAGCACGTTTAACTGTTTTTTCGGTATTCGTTTATGATCGATCACATAACTTAAGCTGCCTGCAACAAGTGAAAAAAACATATAAAAATCACCTGAACATATACCAGTTTCTTCCTCAAAAGAGACGATTTCATCTGGATAAGCTGAATCTAATAAGTATTGATAACGTTGTTTTAAATCATCGAATAAATCTTGTTTATCACGGCTGATTTTCATGGACCTTTCCCCAATCTCTCATTGTTTTAAATTCTTATTTAGACGCTAATGAGATCTTCCTATACACTGCAGATAAATTCTTGTGAATCGAAACATACGTTTTTCGATTCTATTGCGAGTAACATCCCATTGATGTTAAATAGAAAATTTGCATTTGCTTCAAATTCTTCAAGTAGTTCATTGTTCAAGTTCCCTGTATCATAAAGATGAAAGACAGATTTAAAATTTTCTATTTTACCCCTTCTGTTATTAATTCTTCAAATCTAGAATTACCTTACCACATTTATAAATCGTATTTCATGATGAGTGACATTTTGTAATTTTGATTATTTTATTTTCAATTATTCTCTTGAATTACTTTTTACTTATATTTGTAGAATAATTTTTAATTCTTGGACTTCTTTTGTATTACCTCTATAACAATACACTTACTTTAACTTTCGTAAAAGTTTATAAGGTTTCATAAAACTATATACCCTTTTGGCATATCTTCTCATGTTTAAAATTTGGGCAACAAATAAATAACAAAAAATGCGCCTTATAGTGAATAACATACTAAAAGGCACATTTCTACTAAAGCTATTTATATTTTCTTATCCATTCTTCCAAATCCTCTTCTGTGTGGAAATAGGAATTGGGAGCATCTTTCAAATCAATTCCACTTAGAAGAATCAGCATATCCCAAACTTTTTCATCATCGACTTCAGGATCATCTGCACTAACATAAATCTCAGCCCAATCAGAAACTTCTTCTCTAGTCATAGTCCCATTTAAGACTTTTTGTATTTTATTTATACAGTCTATCATTTCTGGTTCGACCATAAATTACCACTTCCCTATATACTGACCTTTACTGTTAAAGCGGTAATGCACTTTAACTTTACCATTTTGTGGTCTTACTTGTCTTACTTTACCACGATGATCAATAGTTTCATGCCATGTTCTCTTTTTTCCTGTTTTATAATTCCATTCTCTTACTACTCTTCTGCCCGCCATTTCCCCTTTTTTCTTAGCCGGTGTTACGTGGCCATAGTAACGGTAACGTCCCCCAGATAAATGCCTAACTTTTGCCTTGCCATATTTTTGTGATTGCTTATAATGTTCTTTTAATTTGCTATGCCTAGCAGCATTGTGGGCAATATTTGAAGATCGTTTAGCACGCTTTACTACTTTTAACACCTTGAATACCTTCCCAGGTCCAAAATTCGATGCTGCTGCTAAAGCTGCGCCTTTCCAGCCCTTGCCCGATTTATAAGCTTTGTATCCATCATATACTGCAAATCCTGCATTGACAACAAACCATACCCAATGGCCGTCTGGGTCTACATTCATGACTGGGTTGTTGTTTCCATAGGTATATCCGTTTTGATCTAGTGAATCTCCATCGCTTCCTGGATCTGGGTCAAGTGATAGGAATACGCCGTTTCTTGGTTCATAGTAGCGTGCGATTAAATAGTACAGTCCTGTTTCTTCGTCGAAGCGGTAACCAGCATAGCGATATGGGTTGCCTTTTACTTCTTCATCTTCTTTTACCTTTGTTGGAACGCCCCATGTATCGTATTCGTACTCAGCAACGATTTTTCCTGCACTATTTGTGATGGCCATGACATCACCGTGTGCATTGTAGTGATAGAAATATTTGTTTCCATTTTGCGTGAATGCAAGGAGTTGTCCACTGTCACCGTATGTGTATGCTTTTGTGACTTCGTTGTCTCCATCTGTTTCGTATAAAACATTCAGGCTGTCGCCGTCATAAAAGTAATTGGTGACTTTTCCATTCACTGTTTTTTGAATTCTGTATCCACGCTCATCATATTTGTAAGTGACAAATGGCTTGTCTTCGCCTTTTTTCGTGATGGCCGTTATGTTATCTTCTGCATCCCATTCATAAAGGAATTGTCCGTCAGACGTTCGGTTGCCATTTTTGTCATAAGTTAAAGTCTCATCATTTACCTTTGTCAGTTGGTTCATGATGTTGAATGATGCGTTGATTGTTTTTTTAGTGCCATTTTTTTCAGTCGTAACTGTTTTTCTGTTTCCAAACCCATCATATGTGTACTCAATGACCGTGCCATCTGGATGACTTTCTTTGATCAATTGATCTAATTTTCCATATTCATAACGAATCTTCCCGTTGCTTCCTTGATCAACCGTTATTCTGTTTCCATTTTGACCATATTCGTAAGCTTCGTTTAAGATCGTCGTGCCTTGGCTTGTTCCAATGTGCAAATCATTGATTAAGTTGCGCTCATCATAAGCAAAGCTAGCACCACTGCCGTTACCTGTAATAAAGGACTGAACATTTCCATTTTCATCATAATCAAACGAATACGTAGAACTCGAATCCTTCATCTGCGTCATTTGATCAAGCTTATTGTAACTAAATTGGTTCTTCCCTTTTTGATTTCCGTGTGTCCACTCAAAGGATTTCAGTTTATCTGAATCGGCTGGATACGTCCAAGTTTGGCTGCTGCCACGCTCTGTTAACTTTGTGATGCGATTTTGTTGGTCAAACGTGCGATTTTTGGTTGTGTTTTGTTCTTTGTTGACAACCGTTGTTTCGTTTCCGTTTTTATCATAGCTAAAGTGATATTTTTCTGTTCCATTATACGACTTTGATTTCACTCGGTCTGTTCCATCATACGTGAGAGACACTTCATGTCCATTAGCAGAAATGGTTTTGATTAAGTTGCTATTCGCATCATATTCACTTTTTAACACATTTCCTAAAGGATCAATGGTTTTCGTCAATTTGCCCATCAGGTCGTATTCAAATTGATACGTCTGATCTGACTCTGCACGAATCGTTTTCGACTGTTCATTGCCCTCTTTATCATACGTTCTCACAATGGATGTCCCGTTAGATAAAGTGATTTTCTTCAGCTGATCAGCCTGGTCATATTCGAATGTTGTTTTTTCGCCTTTCGCATCTGTTTCAGAAAGCTTTTTGCCCGTTTCGTCGTAGGCAGATTGAGATGAGTAACCAAGTTCATCCTCTTCTTTAACAGCATAGTTCCCTTTCTCATCGTAAGTGGTTTTCGTTAACAGACTACCTTCTACTAGACGGATATCATCAAACCAAGCCGTTCCAGTCGCGCTTTTTTGGAAAACAATCTGAACGTCGACTTTTTTCAAAGGTTTTGTTTTTGGTATGACAACCGCCGCTCGGTTCCACTCTTGTGTACCGGTTGGGAATTTCGCATTAAACGTTCCTGTTGTGCCATCTGTATATGTAACGGACGCTTGAAGTGAGTAATCATTCTCAATTGAGGCTTTGACATTTTCAGCCTTAGACATCCCAGTCAATGTGACATACACAGATTGATCATTCACACTTTGTTCAATCGGTACAGATTGTTTATAGATGGCATTTGCTTGAGTTGTAGAGGTTCTTGTCATTTTTAACGAAACGTCATCGTTAAAGCCTTCTTCATTATCTAATGAACCACCTGTTCCGCTCCAGCTTGTTGTTTTATCCGTAAAGGAATTATTTTTGACTGGATTATAACTTGATGAAACTTCTCCTTTTTCTAGCTGAATCTCATCGAACCAGGCTTTTCCTTTTCCAGCCTTATCTCGATGATCCACTTCCATATAGATTACAGCTTTGCCTGCATGAGATGGCGTCGTAAACGTGACTTGGCGTTTTGTCCAATCGTTTTTGCCTGATAATGTGCTGTAGCCGTTGCTGATCCATTGAATTCGTTTGTTATTTGTATCTCTTAAATCGATGTTAAAAAATGCTCTTGCTTTCGTTAGCTCTGTCTTTATTTTTCCACTAAGTGTATACGTCGTATTTGGCTCTAGTATTACTTCTTGAGTAGCAGAAGAATAGCCAAGTTCTGTTCCTTCAGTTGTCGATTGTGAACTGATCTCTAATACTCGGCCGCCAGATAAAGCACCACTTTTCCCAGCTGTTTGTGCTAGTTTCCCGTCATCCTTAGATGAGGTAAGCTTCCAGCCAGTTAGCGTATCTTCAAAACTGCTATTTTTTAATATACTCGCACCTGAAGCAAGTTCTTTACTCGTTTGTACCAAATTCCCGTAAGAATCATAAATACTTGCTGAAGACATATTTCCACTTTGATCTGTCTCAGATACAGCATCTAATCCATCATAGGCGATATCTGTGATATCTCCTTCTGTATCTTTCACTTTAGTGACATCATTGTTTTTGTTATACTCGTAGGTTTCTGTGCCATAAGCATCTTTCGCCTGAATGACGTTGCCATTTTTGTCATACGAATAGCTTTCTGTAGCTTTTCCTTTTTCTACATCATTTGGGTCAGTTTCTTCTACGATTTGGTTGCCTTCATATTTCGTTTTAGTGGTAATTTTAAGCCCTTCCGCATCATCTACAACTTGAATTGGATTGGCTGCTTCGTTATACGTATACTGTATTTTCCGACCGTTTGGCTGCGTCAGCATGAGTGTCTTTTTAGATAAATCATATGCGTACTCAAAGGTTTCTTTTTTTGCATTGATTGCCTTGACTAAACGATGATTTTCATATTGGTATTCTGTAAAAACAGGCTGATCTTCTGTGCTGTTTTGAGAGAATTGTTTAATCAGTTTGCCATCTTTGTCGTATTCATACGAGATGCTCGTTCCATCTGAATCAATGATTTTCATTAGGAAGCCTGCATCATACTCATATGAAAGCTTTTTTCCTTTTGGTCCTTGAACCGAGATGATATGACCACCTTCATCATATTCCATTGTTATTTTTCGGCCAGATGCATCTTCTATTGATGTGAGCTGATTGTTTTCGTTATATTTGTATGTCGTTGTATTTTTATGTCCATCTACAACCTTGGTGATTTTCCCACCATTTTTACTAAAGTGTGCAAAGGTTTGATCCTTCGTTTTTAACATGTATTCATCTTTTGATTCCGTTAATTCAAGGAAAATACCTGTTGGTGGTTGATACGTACCATCTGTTTTTTTTGTAAAAACATGAGTTGTGGCATCTTCATCAAGATAGATGGCACCTTCTTTTGTTGGCGTGATACTCGTTTCTACATCTGCGTACCACCCTTGACCAAACAGGTGGTCAGCTGCATCTAAACTATTGTATGTGCGACCAATTCCAAGTCCCGGTCCTCTTCCATCAATCGACATTTCTTCTTCACTGACAATCACATTACCAGTCGCACCATTTAGCTGGCCGTCTGGTATATCAATAATCGACCAGTAATCCTCTGTTCCAAGGAATTCAGCCCCTTCATGGAATGTCGGGTTAAAGGCTGGTGTCGGAATGGTTTCTCCATTTGCATCGTAGGCGGAAAGAGTAAAGGAGTAGTTCTTGCGTCCTTTATAATTTCCATTCGCATTTTCATATACTGGTGATGGGTCTAGCGCTAATTCTCCGCCCTTTCCATCTGTATGAAGCACATATTTCCCACTTTTAACTTCAGTAGGAGTCGGCCAAATGTTCTTGTTTTGTGTAGTCCAATGATCGACATCACCAACATCAAATGTTTGATATGCCTTACCATTATAGATGTTAATTTTATACCCTTTTGCATTTTTCACTTTGTCCCAATGTAAATTGATATAACCTGTTTGGCTCTCTTTTGTATTGGTATAAGCATATCCAGATAAAGCTTTCGGTCTAGATAAATCAGGTAAAGTTGGTCCAGCTGGCGGTGAAGCAATGGCTTCTCCATCTTTATTATAGGCAATCACTCTGAAGGAATAATGTTTTTGAGCCCCATCTCCTCCAGCATTTTTGTAAGTCGCACCAGGATGAATTGGAAGCTCAGCACCTTTTCCATCTTGGAGGTGCAATGCATATTTACCTGCTTTAATCTCAGCAGCTGTCGGCCATACTTTTTTCCCTTTTGTTGACCATGATGTTTGATTCCCAAGATCCAATGTCTCATAGCTTTTCCCATTAAACATTTGTATTTTATAACCGGTCGCACCGGATACTGAATTCCAAGAAAGATCAAAGTAACCTGTTGCGTTATTATTATTGAATCCTTTTGTACTAGGTGCTTTCGCTCTAGCCACATTCGGCACGACAGGTTTTACTTTTGCGGACATTGCGCCTTCACCTTGGTCAAAAATCGCACTTACAGCTACCCAATAATTTTTACTTGCCGCATAATTGCCGCCTGAGTTTTTGTAAACCGGGGAAGGATCAACTGCTAATTCAGTCCCGCCTTTTCCATCTAAATGGAGTTTGTATTTTTTTGCTGCAATCTCGCTTGCTGTCGGCCATATATTCTTTCCTTTTGTACTCCATGATGCCACATTTCCAACTGAAATGGCTTCATACTCTTTTCCGTTGTACAGCCATACTTTGTAGCCTTTTGCGCCAGACACCTTTTTCCAACTTAAATTGAAGTAGCCTGTCCCATTTCCATTACTAAAACCTTTTACAGTTGGTGCATTTGCCTGCGGAATGGTATACGTTACTTCAATGACTGGTTTATTGGTAGAGTTTGTTGATGAGATTATTTTTTTCCAATGGTCTTGCCCATTTCCATTTGCATGTAATTTAAATCCATAGTTAGCTGTTCCGCTATTCCAAGCTTTGATGGTCGATGTCACATCATAGCTCGCCCATTGTCCTTTATATACATTGGCTTTGCCGATATTTTTGGAGCTTGGTTTATTATTCCATGTTAGTTTTGTATGATCATAGTTGGCATTCACTGTATCCAGCCAAAGACCAGTAGCCTTCGTCCCGTAATATGAATGAGCAACATACGTTTTGAGCGTCGCTTTCGTTACATTCATATTTTGAATCGGCTTGAATGAATTAAACTTCATAAACGCATAGTTTGTACCAGTTGTTTTATCATAATAACCTGTTTTCAGTACATAACTTTTAAGTTTAGCATCCCATTTTTGCGTAGAGGATGAATAATTTGTTGTTGGGTATTTACTCATGATAAATGTGTCTGCTGACACAGATAAAGAAGTCGAAGGATCGATAGACACAGGATAAACTCGTTCAGGATCTTTTAGCCATTTTTCATCTGCTGTCACACGAAGTAAATAGCCATCATCTTCTTTTTCTAATTTAAAGCTCACATCTTCTGAGCGAGCCACTTCACCTGACTTTTCATCTAAATTAGAATCAGTCATAAACGGTTTTGGGACTTGAAAAATGGTCCGTTTCTTCTGATCATAAAATGTGATAGAACCGTCTTCCTCGATTTCCCCAGTTAGATCAGTCTTTATTTTAAATGTAAATGAATTGTAGCCATCATATCGATTGAGTACAATATCTTCTTTGATATTTTCATTAAAGGTAAATGAACGTAAATCTATATTTGGAAATACCTCTTCATATGTAAGCTCGTTGGTGTTCTCTTTAAATTGTGCAGATGAATCTTTGGAATCGATTTCTGATTTATTTTTCCCTGAAGCTTTTAAAATTGAAAATTCAATTTGATGCTTCTTGTGTTCAAATGTGGCATATAGCCCTTGTTTCATTTGCTTTTGAAAAGTTGATTCTAATCTTGCATTTTCTGTTTCTATTTCTTTTTTCGAGCTCGTCTTTAATTCAGGAGAGATATCCTCCCACTCAGCATCTGGGGTCTCTTTTATATGAATTGGATCAGGATATACCTCTTGTGTAAATACACCCTCTCCTTCATAAAAAAGCTTGCTGTTTTCTGTTCTTTCTGAAAGAATTTCTCCGTCTTTTCCAATTTCATCTTCGTCAATACCTGCCATTTCTAGGGCTTTTGAATTATCTAATTCTTCTAAGCTGTTATGACTTGGTTTTGTATTTTCGTCATGTTCTTCTGCAAAAATATCAGAAGGAAACATTGATAAAAGCATCACAAACGATAGTAGTGCTGCAATATTCTTTTTCCAATTTACTTTTCTTTTTAGATTCATATTAATCTCCTTATCATATATTTGTAACATTTGTAACATTACGCCATATATAATAATACATTTGAAATGATACTTCAATATATTTCAATAAATATATCATTCTTTCAAACTAAACCATATATCATCAACTTATCAATAAATCCCCTTTTTCACATAAAAAAAGCACCCTAAACGGATGCTTCAATCAAATGATATTTTTTCAAAATGCGATAGGTGATTTCTTTTGCTTCTATTCCGGTGCCTTCGATATTTGTGGCAAAGATGTAGGTTTTGTTTTCATGTTTGATGAAGCCTACGTACCAGCCGATACCTGATCCCGAGCCTGTTTTTCCGTATAGGGTGGCGTGTTTCTCTTCTTCTTGTACCATCATTCGTTTAACTGTTCTCATGTTCTTTAGGTCAAATGGAAGAGTCTCTTCATATAGCTGTTTGAGGAAACGAACTTGTTCGATAGGAGAAATTCGCAGGGTACTACTTAACCAAAATTGATCGATTCCGCCAGATATGTCTTTGTTCCCATAATGAATGGCTTTCACCCAATGATTCATACGTTCTTCTCCAATGTCACGTGCCATGGCTTGATAGTACCAGACGACTGAATCTCTCATGCCAGATCCTAATGTATGATCCCTATTCCAGCTGTCAATCTCTCTTTTTACGCCATCCCAATATTTGATGTCGTATTCATCTCTCACTGCGCCCGTTTGGAGTCCGATTAAGGCATTTGCTACCTTAAATGTCGATTGAGGTGCAAAGCGCTCTTTCGCTCTTTTTTTGTTATACACCCAAGGGGACTTTTCTTCTACTTCTTGAATCACAAACGTGCCTTCCCGATTTTTAAAGAATTCATCTACTGACCACGCTGGTGATCTTGCTACAGTTGATGAAGGCTGGCTGATACAAAGTGCCATCAGCATGATGCTAGAAAACAGCCATTTTATATACTTTTTCTTCAAGACAACCGCTCCTTTTCCCATGATTGCCATGATTGTAGCATGTTTAAGCGATGGGATATAAGGTACGCTTGTCCTCTTTTCTTTCAAATAAAAAAAAGCCGATTTATCCGGCTTTTTACTGTATATTAGCTCTCTTTTTTCTCTTGAATGGCCTGTTTCGCCATTTTTGATATCGTCATATCGTCCATTGGCGGGTTATGGAGCCCGGCACGAATATCTCGATAGTAGCGCTGCAGTGGACAGTCTAGGCTTAAGCTTTTCGCACCCACTAAACGCATAGCTTTATCGACAACTTGCAAACTATGATTAACGACGGTATGCTTCACAGCACCAAATTCATTGATTAACAGCTCTCTTTTCTCTGGCTTTTCATACAAAGTGGTCGTTGAGTAGATGACGTGGCGTGCTTGCTTTAATAGTAAGTCGATTTCGCCAATCAGTGTTTGGACATTTGGCAGATCACTAATCGTTCCGCTGATGCTGTTCGGTGAGTGGGTGATGGCATACTGAACAGCATAGTCTCTTGCCGCTTGCGCAATCCCTAAATAGCAGGAAGGAATATGTGCAATCCAAGGATTTAGCGTAACACCCCGCGGCCCTTTTTGCACCTCCACAAGCATGTCATCTGAAACCTTCACCTGATCTAAGATTAAATCATGACTTTCAGTTCCTCTCATGCCCACAACATTCCACGTTTCTTCTATTGAAACACCTTCTGTCTCACGGTGAATTAAGAAGAAGCCCATGGCCTCTTTTTCCTCGATCCATACGCCGACTAAAAAGTATGTAAGTGCCGGTGACATCGTTGTGAAAATTTTACGTCCATTGATGATCCACTCATTACCTGATCTAGTGGCTGTTGTCCCAGGCTTCCCGCCTCTTGTTGGACTGCCTGTCTGCGCCTCGCTCACGGCACGGTTGACAAGGGCGCCCTTCTTCACTTCTTCCGCAAAGAATTGCAGCTGCTGCTCATTCCATTGTTTCTTTTCGTAAATTTCGCCTACAACCCCTTGGTGCCAGCCGATTGATAAAGCGGTCGCTCCGTCCATACTGCCGAGCGTCTCTTGAAACAGAACCATATCTTTCACAGATTGACTTCCGCCTCCGTATTCAGCAGGAAGAGACAACGTTGTATAGCCCATCTCTACTAATGATTCAATATTTTTTTCAGGAAAATAAGCGCCTTCATCATGTTCTTTTGCCGTTTGTTCGATCGTTTCACGAAGAGATTCTAGTTGATTGAGCCATGTTTTTTGAAAATCGGTATCGACAAATAATGCTTTAGACAAAACGTATCCAACTCCTCTATATCTCACAATCTATCATATCTGATTTTTCCAATCGGAATAAATAAAACACACTTTACTTATAGGATTTAATGTGTTAAATTTTATCAATATTAAGTACATATGTCAAAGGAACGTGATGCTTTTATGATTTCAGCTACTAATCTACATAAATCTTATGGGCAGACCCATGTGTTAAAAGGCATTGATTTCACCGTACAAGAAGGTGAAGTGGTCGCCATTATTGGACCGAGCGGGTCAGGAAAAACAACACTTCTTCGCAGCTTAAACAGCCTCGATATTCCAGACAAAGGTGAGCTGACGGTTGGTGAAGCCACGATTCAATTTGAACGATATCATAAAAAAGATCTGCTAAAACTCAGGCAGCAATCCTCCATGGTGTTTCAGCATTATCACTTGTTTCAGAATAAACGAGCACTTGAAAATATTACAGAAGGATTGATCGTGTCTCAAAACATGTCTAAAAAAGAAGCTGAAAAGGTAGGGGAGCAATTTTTAACGCGGATTGGACTGCTACATAAAAAGGATGCATTTCCGAGTGAATTGTCCGGCGGTCAGCAGCAGCGAATTGGCATAGCCCGCGCTCTTGCGATGAACCCTTCATTGCTTTTGTTTGATGAACCTACGTCGGCACTGGACCCAGAGATGGTAGGAGAAATTCTAGAAATGATCAAAGATATTGCAAGTCAAGGCATGACGATGGTCATTGTGACGCATGAAATTTCTTTTGCAAAGGACGTGGCGGATACGGTGATCTTTATGGCAGATGGCGAAATCGTTGAAAAAGGCTCACCAGAAGACGTCCTATTGAAGCCACAGCATGAACGAACGAAACAATTTTTATCAAGAATTCATCGCGGCATGTGGCAAGAATCGGAGAAAGACA
This sequence comes from Bacillus sp. FSL K6-1145, assembly GCF_038003425.1. Classification (NCBI taxonomy): domain Bacteria; kingdom Bacillati; phylum Bacillota; class Bacilli; order Caryophanales; family Bacillaceae; genus Bacillus; species Bacillus sp. FSL K6-1145. The sequence goes on from NZ_JBBOPC010000001.1 coordinate 2,351,235, forward strand.
AATGAAACAAAAGACAGCATTCATGATGTCCGGTGTCCTTCTGCTTTTTCTTTCTCTGATGGGCTGCAGCAGTGTGAAAACCACGACAGATGATGGTAGAAAAATTGTAAAAGTCGCACTAAGTGCAGAGGTCAATCCACCCTTTTTAGCAACAAATGACCGAAACGAACCAATTGGCTATAACATTGATTATTTAAATGAAGTGGAAAAAAGACTTCCTCACGTACATTTTGATTACATTTTTGGCGAGGAAGAATCGAATTTAATTGGTGTAGGCGCAGGGAAGTTTGAAATGGCGGCTAATTGGTTTTTTAGTAATCCTGAACGTGAAAAGCGTTTCCTTTACCCTAAGGTTCCGTATGGTTATTCGATGACAGGTTTAATTGTGAATGAATCAGACAAAGAGATTCGATCGCTTGATGATATGACATCTAAAAAGCTGGCTCCTGTCAGCCCTAGCGGAGGCTTGCGTTCGATATTAAATCAATATAATCAAGAGCATGATCCGGATATTCCGCTGACGACTATTGAGAGCCCTTCAAATGAGCTTAACTTAAAGCGCGTTGAAAGTGGACGGTCAGATGCAGCATTTATGAACATTTCAACCTTTGATACCATTCAAAAGCATTTAAACCTAAAGGTCAAAGTTGGCGGCATTGTGTCAAAGGAGCCTATCTATCTTGTCTTACAGCCAAGCGAGAAGAAGCTTGCAAAAGATTTGGACCGGATCACACAAGAGATGATTGATGATGGAACACTGCCTAAGCTGGCGAAAAAGTGGTTTGGGATTGATTTCTTTCAAGATATTGATGACATCTCAGAGCAAGGCGATCAAAATGAAGGAAGGAATGAAGCGTCATGACGTTTACAGCTGGAGATTGGCTGCGCATTTTTTTACAGGTGCTTGAACGCCTGCCAATCACTTTTCTCATTATTATCGTGTCATTGTTTTTTGCCATCATCATCGGCTTGCTATTTGCATGTATTCGTATCAAGCAAATCCCAGTACTGAAGCAATTGGCTGTTATTTATTTATCTTTTACACGGAGTACACCTTTAATTGTTCAGCTTTTCTTGATTTATTTTGGACTGCCTCAGCTTTTGCTTGTGGCAGGGATTCAAATCAATCATTGGGATCGTGTGCTATTTGTGATGATGACGTTTTCTTTACATACGGGCGCTTATTTATCTGAAGTTTTTCGCAGTGCGTATTCATCTGTCGGGAAGGATCAGCTGGAGGCCGCCTACATTGTTGGGATGACAGATACACAAGCGTTGATTAGGATCATTATCCCGCAGGCCTTCCTCATTGCACTGCCGAACCTCGGAAATTACACCATTGATCTCGTCAAAGACACGGCAATTGCCTTTACAATCGGACTCATTGATATCATGGGGCAGGTGAAGATCATTTTAGGAAATAACTACGGAATCGGTCTGTTTGAGGTGTATGTGATCATTGCGATTGTGTATTGGCTTATTTGCATGAGTATTGAACTGATCACCATGCTGCTTGAAAGGAAATTTGTAAAAGGCCGCACCAGCCTGTCACGTTAAGGAGGCGATTTGATGCAAACCATTGATATTCCATTTGCGATTGACCAAGTACCTCTTATTCTAAAAGGCGTTCCTTTTACTTTATTGATTGCACTCGTTTCCATGGCTGTAAGCCTGATGATTGGATCTGTTTTTGCTTTCATTCGTCTCTTCCGCATTCCTGTACTCAGGCAGCTTGTGACGCTCTATGTCTCCTTTTTTAGAGGAACGCCTCTTATTGTTCAGTTGTTCGCTTTCTTTTATGGACTTCCTTTTGTTCTAACCAAAGTGAGCGGTACATTCGGGCTGACCTTTCATCCAGATATGGTCTCCCCATTAGCTGTTGCCCTTATTACATTCAGCCTCCATTCAGCCGCCCATTTAACAGAGGTCGTTCGGAGTGCACTTCTTGCGGTAGACAAAGGACAGCTTGAAGCGGCAAAAATTGTGGGGATGACGACACGCCAAGCGATGATGCGCATTATTTTGCCGCAGGCATTTGTGGTAGCCCTGCCGAACTTAGGCAATCAGCTCATTCAGCTATTAAAAGCCACCTCTCTTTCGTTTACGATTGGAGTACTTGAGATCATGGGGATTTCCCGAATCATTGCGAACGACGGCTATCAGTTTTTAGAAACGTATCTCGTCTCTGCTTTGATCTATTGGCTGCTGAGCATTTTCTTTGAACTCGCTTTTGCCTTGTTAGAGAAACGAGTCAGCGTGTACGGAAGATCTCTTGGACGATAAAAAAGTCGATCAGGCACGAGAACCTGATCGACTTTTTTTGATCCATTTATTCACCTTTTTTTAAGTGTGTTAAAGGAAATTGTCCTGCTCTTTCCATTGATTGATCGCTATGAATAGAAAAGAGAATGGCTTTTGCCATTCCCCTTCGTTGTCTTACTATTCAGCACTAACTAAAATTTTCACTTGATCTTTTTCATTGATTAATGCATTGAAGCCATCCTCGATTACATCGTCAAGCTTGATTTTTTTCGTAACGAGTGTATCAGCAGAGAAATAGCCTTTTCTCATTAAGTTTAATACAGATGGGAATACGTCTCTATAGCCGATGATCCCTTTAACTGTACGTTCTTTAATGACGATGTCATTTGGCATAATTTCTGCGCCTTTTTCCCAAATGCTTACAATGACTGTTTCACCTGAAATTCTAGTTGATTGGATTGCTTGCTTCAATACAACAGGTACACCTGTCACTTCAAAAGAAACATCGACGCCACCGTTTGTACGGCGTGCAATTTCTTGAACAACATCTTCATATTGAGAAGGATCAACAATGATCGCTCCAAGCTCTTTCGCTTTTTCTTGGCGTTCTTTAGATAATTCTACTGCGTAAATATCAGTAGCACCAGCTGCTTTTAATGCTTCAATAACAAGCAAGCCAATTGGTCCGCAACCAAACACAGCCGCTGTATCGCCAGCTTGTACTTTACTAGAACGAACGGCATATAAAGCAACTGCTGAAGGCTCTACAAGTGCCCCTTGCTCATATGAAATTTCGTCTGGTAATAAATGAAGTAATTCTTCATCGACAGATACATATTCAGAGAATCCACCGCCGCCTCCGGCAAGTCCTAAAAAGCCCATGTTTTCATCTAAGTTGTAAGCACCTTGATGTCCGTGAGTTGCAAAAATAGGCTCAACAACCACTCGGTCGCCTACTTTGTAATTGCTGACGTCTTCTCCTACTTCAACAACCTCACCAGAAAATTCATGCCCCAGTGTAATAGGTGCTTTTTCTTTTGTCAGTGGATGAGGTTCATTCACTGGAATGAAGATAGGTCCTCCTAGATATTCATGTAAATCACTACCACAAATGCCGCACCATTTCACTTTAAGTTTCACTTTTCCTGGAGCAACTTTTGGTTCATCAATTTCCTCTAGTCGAATGTCCTTTTGATCGTGCCAGCGTAGTGCTTTCATGTGTAAGACTCCTTTTCTCATCAATTTAATTAACTTACTTAAATAATTATAACATAATTTTTTTAATTTTCTAAGTAGGATGCACTATCTTTTTGCCAGTCAATGGACGAAAGATGACAAAACATAGCAATAAACAGACAAGAAGCATACATAGACTCCCGGTGACAACGGAGGTTCGGATTGATAAAACATGTGCAAGCCCACCAGAGACACCTGTCAGCATGATCGTCAGAATGGCTTCAACTAAAGCATAAAAACTGGCTACCCTCCCCATCACCTCTATCGGAATATTCGTTTGATAGAAAGTCATAAAACCTGTGTTCGCAAATGCTAAAAAGAATGCTAATATAAAAAATCCAACAGCGGCTATAAACAATGTGCTGGAAAAAGCATAAATGAGATAGCCACATGCCACAAACAAACTGCCAATCCCAAGCATGATCGAAACAGGCAGCCTTTCCACAATCACCGAATTGAGACCTGCGCCTGCGATAATGCCTGCCCCAGCTATACTCACAAGAAGACCATATTGTGTATCAGTTAGCAGAAGCACTTCTTTTGCAAAGGCTGTTTCAAGAGAGTCTATGGCAGTAGGAAGTACCGTGATAGCGGCACTAAATAATAAATACACCGCCATAATTTGGCGTGATGTCAAACTAAATCGAAGAACAAGCCTCGCATCCTCTTTTAACATTGAAAGGGTAAAACCCTTTTGGCCAGCATTTTGTTTGAGCAAATTCGGTAAACACATTGTTAATAGAGCAGATACCAACAAGCAGATCGCATTTATATAAATTGAAAAAACAGGTGTACCGACTAAAAAAAGCAGACCTGCTGCAGCGGGGCCAAGTAAAAACCCAGCCGATTGTAATAATGAGCGAATGGCATTAAACCGTTTTCGGTTATTCGCCGGGATCAATCCTGTCATATAGACCATCGACGCTGGATGAAACATCGCTTGTGCCATTTGAATGAGAAACACCATCACATACAGGATGAGCAGATGTCCTGAAAATAACGCAAAGGGTATGCATGCGATCAGGATAGCTCGGCTGATATCTAAGCTGATCATCACTTTCCGCTGATTCAGCCTGTCAATCAAACTGCCAGACCAGCTGTTTGTCAAAAGAGCCGCAGCCGGTCTCAGCATATAGACGGCTGTTACAGCCAGCACAGAGCCCGTTTCTTGAAAAATGAGCAGATGGAGAGCAATCATATAAATCCATTCTCCTATGTTCGCAATTCCGATGGCTCCAAGCAGCAAACTCATATCCCGCCAATGTTTTTTCATCACTTTTCCTCCTATTTTTCATAAAAAAATCCCGCCCCCAAGACATTTCTGTCTTGAGGACGGGATTTACTCCGCGTTGCCACCTCAGTTTATTCATCTGTTGCCAGATGAACCTTAGCAGGTCATCATGAACCCATCTCTGTAACGGGAGAATATCGCTGCACCATCATCTGAAGGAATCCGGTGCAGAGCTAAGAGGCTTGGTTCCATCATGCTGCCCGGCTCCTTCTCAGCTTCACGGAGTTCTCTGTGCGGGACAGCTCATGATGTACTCTTCTCTATTTGCGCTATGTCTTTATTTCATCACGATCTTCACCTGAATTGTTACATATTGTACTGCGCCTTGATCAAAGCGTCAATGTTTTTTCAAGTTAATCAGCATAGATCATCTTTCTGGTCATGCCGCCATCAACGACTAAATCTGTGCCGGTCACAAATTGATTCTCCTCATCGGTTAAATAAAAGCAGGCCTTCACAATATCCTTTGGCGTGCCGACTCGATTGGAAAGATGCTGCTGGTGATCGATCTCTCGAAGATTCTCCTCATCCTTCGTTTCAATCCATCCAGGTGAAATGCTATTCACCGTGATATGATCCGAACTAAAAGAAGCCGCTAAGGCATGAGTCAGCGCAGATATTCCGCCTTTTGATGCGGCATATGCTTCTGTATGAGGCTCTGACATGGTCGCGCGGGTGGATGAAATGTTCACAATAGAACCGCCTTTTGGATTCTCTTTTATATAACGTGCTGCTTCTCTTGCACATAAAAAAGTCCCCCTTAGGTTCGTCTGTAACACACGATCCCACTCATCAAGCGTTAATTCATAAGGCGATACTGTGTACATGACACCAGCATTATTAATGAGAATATCAATCGTTTTACAGCGCTCCGCCGCAAACGACATGAACTGCTGAATCTCCTTTTCTTGCCTCACATCCGTTTTCTTAAAATAAGCTTCTAATGATTCTTTTTTTAGCTTTTCCTCCAAGCGATTACCCTTTTCTTCATCTATATCCGCAAGCACCACTCGTGCTCCTTCTTTTGCATAGCCCCAGGCGATCATTTCACCAATTCCATTGGCTGCGCCTGTGATGATAACGGTTTTATTGTGAAATTTCATTGTTTATCCAACCCTTTCTCCATCAGATGTTGTCGTCTATCATACCACTCATATATAGACGATACCTAGCCACATGAAACATAAAAGAACACCCTCCAAGTGATCGTGTCATGAAGAGGGTGTTTCTTTGGAATTCATTGATTCTATTTTTCTATATGGTGATTTTAAAAAGCAGCCTTTAAAATATCTAAGTAGTCGGCTTTCGTAACAGTACGAACATTGCTTGATGTAGAGCCGTTTTGTTCTGCTAATTCAGCCATTTTTTCAAAATCCTCTTCTTTTACATAAGATAAATCTTTTAGTGCTGGAATACCTAATTTTTTTGTGAATGTATACATGCCATCAATTAATTTTTGAATCGCCACATCATCTGAATCCGTTTTATCTGCAAAGCTCATTATTTTGGCAAGCTCTGCGTGTAATACCTTATTTTCGACTGCATTGAATTGCATAACATAAGGCAAAAATACCGCGTTTGCGATACCATGAGGTGTATCATAAAGACTACCAAGTGCTTCTGCTAAGCAATGAACGGCTGCGACATCGGCTGAACCGAAGCATAAGCCGGCTAGTAAGCTCCCTTCCTGCATTTTATATCTCGCTTCTAGATCAGATCCATTTTCATATGCCTTGGGTAAGTATTTCACAATTGTCTCCATTGCACTTGCACCCATTGCTTTCGAAATAGGATTTGTTACTTTACATGAATAGCCCTCAATAGCATGTACCAATGCATCCACGCCTGTTGCGGCTGTTATGCCTTTTGGCACCGTCAATGTAAGGGCAGGATCTAAAATCGCAATGGTTGGCCGAAGCAAGCCATGCTTTAATGTGATTTTTTTATGTGAAGCAGCTAACGTAATGACAGATGAACGGGTCACCTCAGAACCAGTACCAGCCGTTGTTGGGATACAAATTAATGGAGATAGATTAGCATACGCCTTCTTCCCTGATATATAATCTTCAGGAATGCCGCCATTTGGACCTAATAAAGCAATCGCTTTCGCCGTATCCATTGGACTTCCGCCACCAATCGCAATGACCGCTGATGCTTGTTCTTTTCTAAAGAGCTCTGCACCAGCTAGACATTCACTATCTCTAGGATTTGGAGATACTTGATCAAATACAACGACAGAATAACCAGCTTCCTGCAAATACGCTTCAATAGGCTGAACGAGCCCTGCGCTCTTCACACCAGAGTCCGTCACCAGCATAACTGTGGCACCCGGCAATACAATATCTTCTACTATAGATCCGATTTCTTTTGATTGACCAGTCCCCATCATCATTTTTGTTTGGCAATGATATTTAAAATTCATCATGATTTTTCTACTCCTTCATTTGTGTTTATGGAGTTAGCAGTTTGTTTTTCTGCTCCCCACCATTCTATTTCTTTTAAACCTGGTATGCTAGATGCATAAAAGACAGGATCTTTGCCTAACAATCTTTGTTGAATGTAATCATCCAAAGCGGCAAAAGCGAACTTGCCTAGAATTGCAATCGCAATCAAGTTGACAATTGCCATAATGGCCATCGACAAGTCGGCCAACGTCCAAACGATTTGTATGTTGGCCACAGCCCCAAACATGATCATCATTAATACCATAATTCGATACATCAATAGCGCTGTTACACTTTTATGGATAAAACCGATATTGGCTTCACCATAATAGTAGCCACCTACAATAGAACTAAAAGCAAAAGTAAATATAGCAAATGCTAAGAAAATACTAGCCCAAGATCCAAAATGCTGTGCCATTGCTGCTTGTGTAATTTCGATACCAGATAATTCACCAGCTGTTTCTACTGTCGATAGCATAATAATAAAGGCAGTACAGCTACAAACAACTAATGTATCAAAAAATACACCTAATAATTGAACAAACCCTTGTTTTACTGGATGCGAAACATTAGCGGCAGCAGCGGCATTTGGAGCACTTCCCATTCCTGCTTCATTGGAAAAGAGCCCACGTTTTACACCGTTCATTATCGCAGCACCAATCCCGCCCCCAACGATTTGCTCTAACCCAAACGCACTTTTCATAATACTTGTTAATGCCGCGGGTACAGCACCGATATTTGTGACAATCACATAAAGTGCTAAAATGATATAAAATGCCGACATAATTGGCACAATGATTTGTGTAAAATTAGCGATTCGCTTGACACCACCAAAAATGATGCAAGCAGTAAAAATTGTGACAAATAGCCCCATGGCAATTGGGCTGATCCCAAATGAATATTGAAAGGCATTTGTAATTGTATTCGTTTGTACAGCGTTAAAAATTAAGCCGAAACTAAGAATAACAGAAAAGGCAAAAACCCTGCTTGGCCACTTCATTCCGAATTGCTTTTGAATATAGTAGCCTGGTCCCCCTTTAAATCCATCATTTGTTCTAATTTTATAAATTTGAGCTAGTGTACTTTCAACAAACGCAGAAGCCCCCCCTAAAACGGCCGCAAACCACATCCAAAAAATAGCTCCTGGACCGCCCACTGTGATGGCAATGGCTACGCCTGCCATATTTCCAGTACCAATTCTTGTAGCAGCTCCAATAAAAAAAGCTTGCATAGAGGAAATTTCATGACTTCCCTTTTTGGTTTTGGGCGCTTTTTCAAAAATAGAACGGAAAATCTCTTTTAGTAAGACAATTTGCATAAATTTCATTCTCACTGTAAAGTAAATTCCTATGCCGATTAACATGACTACTAAAATATATGTCCATAAAAAATCATTCACTGAATTGACAATCACTTCAAACAAAGCCATCTCCCCTTTTCAAATCTGAATATTTGAAATAATACAACTTGCAAGCGCTTACTTTTATGATAGTAAAAATGTTATGATCAATCTATAGAGGTTTTCTGATGATATCAATCGGCTCGTCCGATTTAGGGAGGCTTGAAGTTGGAGATCAAACAACTGATGATGTTCCAAACAGCATCAAAAGTATTAAACTTTACAAAAACTGCACAAATGCTTGGTTATGCTCAATCTAGCATCACAGCAAATATTGTTGCATTGGAAGAAGAGCTAGGAACCCCTCTATTTGAAAGGCTTGGAAAAAGGGTGATCTTAACAGAAGCTGGCAAACAATTTCAACATTATACGGATAAAATTTTAGGCTTAACAGGGGAAGCATTAGAGGCTGTTGGCGGAATGAATGAGCCAAGCGGCATTTTGAGAATATGTGCATCTGAAACACAATGCACCTACCGGCTTCCTCATATTTTAACGGACTTTCAAACAAAGTATCCAAAAGTCGAACTGATCTTCCGCCCAGGAATAGCGGAAAAGGATGTTCTAAATCTATTATTAGAAGGACAAATTGATGTCGCTTTATTATCCATGAATCCTGTAATATCCTCACATTTACTTGTAAAAGAATTAAAAGATGAACCGATGGCCATTGTATGCTGTCCAACAAATCCTTTGAGCAAAAAACAACAAGTATATCCAATTGATTTGAACGAGCAAAGATTGTTGTTAACTGAAGACTGTGATTATCGCTACGCCTTTGAACATTCATTAACACAGGCGGGAGCAAAACCGCGAAGTAAACTAGAATTAGCAGATGTAGAAGCCATAAAAAAATGTGTAATGGCAGGCTTAGGAATCGCTGTACTTCCCGAAATTTCTGTGAAAAGAGAAATAGCGGAAGGCAATATCATTAAAATCAACTGGATGGAACCCTGTTTCACAACGAAAATCCAACTATTTTGGCATAAAAACAAATGGATGTCCCCTGCTTTAAAGGCATTTGTGGATTTAACAGAGGATTATATACTCAATGCACGGCTAGCAGAAAGGAAGCTCCCTGTTGAATGAAGTGTGACTAGTTATATCGTAATCAATATTTCACAACGTATTCTATAACACCTATTAAAAGAAATTTGATAAATGTAAGGAATGTGTTAGGCATTTTCACGATTTCTTTCACCACACCATTTTGATGAGATTACATGTATACAAAAACCCCCTATAGCAAGCGAGCTATTGGGGGTTTTTGTATACGGAAGAATGAAACGAAGAAGATAAAGTGATTAATATGACCTGATACTTTTCAACCCAATGATCATAAATACAATCGTAAAAGCAACTAAAACCGTCGTGTCTAGTAATAAGATTGAATGATTGACGGTGCCGCTCATGATTTCACCGAAACCAGACATCATCCATGTTTGTGGAATGGCCATTGAGATCTTCTTCATGATGTCTGGAACAATATCCAAAGGCCAATAAACACCACCTAACATGCATGTTCCTACGATGATAATTGCACTAAAGATTTCAGTTTGTTTCTTTGTATGAGATAAAGTGGCAATCATAAAACCTAAACTCACTACAAGTCCAATAACGAATGACCCAAACAAGAAAATGAGAATGAGATTGCCTAAGTACATGTTGAAGAACACAGATAAGACGGTCAATAAAACGCCTAATTGTAGCCAACCAAGAAGGAAATAAGCAATGAAATATCCCAGTAACACGTATACTTTATGGATAGGACTCGAAAGCAATCTTTGCCATGTATAATCTTTATATTCCAAATGAATAGACGACACCGAGCTTGAGATCGCAAACATCATAAACATGATCGTAAAACCAAGTGGTATTAAATTTGGGTGCTGACTTGCTTGACTATTTAGATTGTCTTCATCCAATGAAATGGTGCCAGATTCGTTTAATTCTTTCAGTGCATTGATAAGAGAAACGCTATTCTGCTCTTTCACACCTTGATTGATCTGATAAATGATGGCCGCCGTCTCTTTTAAATAGGGAGCTAAGACCGCATATTCCTCTGTTTTCTTATAAACCGTCACATCAAAAATTTCTTTATTTTCTTTTAAATGGGATTTTAATTGATTCGTGACTGTAATAGACGCAACTGCCTTTTCATCGGATAATAATTCTTTTGCTTCACTTTTAGTCGCCTTTACCCAAAGAAATTTGGTGTTCTTTTCGAGAATCTGAAAAATTTCTTGATTCAGATTATCTTGACTGGGCTCTTGAATAAAAGCAACTGTAGGTTTCTTAGTATCAGATGCCGTACTTCCAAAAATAAAACTAAATACGATTGGCATAACAAATAAAAAAATGAGGGTCAATGGAGACTTTAATGTTTCTTTTAGCTTTAAAGCAATAATGGCTGATATTTTATGCATAGTGATGCTTCCTTTCAAAAGACATTCTTAATAAAGCAATGATGAAGAAAGCAAGTCCCATCCCACAGCTAAGTAATAATCCACTTTGAATTTCACTAAAATCAGCACCTGCCATACTTTTCAAAAACATTTGAAGTGCAAGAGAATTAGGTAAAAAATAGCTGATATCAATCACCCATTGTGGGAATAAGTATAAGGGCACCATACTCCCACCTAAAGCAGCTAACACTTGAGTTCCTAAAATCCCCACACTGTTAAACGTTTTTTCTCTATTGATAAAAGAACCAATCAGCACTCCGAAACCTGCAGCATTTAATATAAAACTACATCCGATCATAACAACAGTAAAAGGCTCTCCCCAGTTCACCTTAAAGACAAAGCTAGTAAATAAAATAATGACCGCAAGTTGAATCATACTCATCAAAACAATACCCAATAACTTCCCAACGATGTAACTAGTATTGCTTAATTTTGATACAACTAACCTTTTATAAACCTCTTCCTCTTTTTCCTCTATCATACTTCCAACTAAGAAAACAACAGTCATTAATAAAAAGAGAACACCCATCCCGCCCGAGTAGTATTGGAAAGAAGTGATCGGCTGGTTGTTCATATGAATATCCCTTTCGTTCACCAGTTCCTTCTTTAGTTGATGAGAAACGATTTCCACTTTTTCACCTTGATTTAACGGCATCAGAATACGATTCATATGATAATTTTGAAAGAATTGTAGAACCACATTTTCTAAGACTATTTCTTGTAAGGCTGAATTTGGTCCTTTCAAAATATTCAATTGCACATGTTCATGATTAAATAGGCTTTTTTCAAAATTTGGCTTGATGATGATGCCCACTTTGATTTCTCTATTATTTAAATCTTTCTCTAGCTGATCTTTGGAGATGACCCTTACATCAATGATGTCACTGAGCTCATTCTTAGACAATGTCGATAGAAACATTTTACTTGTAGCGGACTTATCTTGATCTGTAACTCCTACACGAAATGAATTGATGCTGACTTCACTTTCTTGCTTCATATTCTCTCCAAATGCTGCACCTAAAATAGCAATCAATATAATAGGCATAAAAAAAAGTGTAAAAAAGCTTTTCTTATCTCTAAAAAACAATAATAGATCTTTTAGTACAACCCAGATGCTCATGTGTTCACCTCTAAACAGTCTAATCCCTCAAATTTTTACTAGTTAAATACAAAAAGACATTTTCTAAATTTGGTTCTACGATTTCTGCTGAAATAATTTGAATATTTAATGCGGTCACACCTTGAATGAGATGACTTAATAATTGCTGAGGATGTTGATCAAATATTTTCATTTGATTTCCTTGAACGTCGATTTCCTTTAAAGGGTCGACTTCATGTATGAATTGACGCACTCGATCTATATCATTTTGTCCATGTTCACATTTTATGGTCAAAACAATTTCTCTTTGATTTCCGACAAACTCACTTAATTCATGCTGATCCCCTAAAGCGATGATAGACCCATGATCCATAATGGCCATTCTTTCACATAAAAATTCAACTTCTTCCATGTAATGACTAGTATATATAATGGTCATTCCTTCTCCATTTAATGTCTTAACTGTTTCTAATATATGACTTCTAGATTGGGGATCTATGCCTACAGTAGGCTCATCCATGATTAATAGTTTTGGTTGATGTAATATCGCGCAACCGATATTTACTCTTCTTTTCATTCCTCCAGAGAATACTTTCACTTGATCATTTGCTCTATCTTTAAGACCAATTAGCTCAAGTGTTTCTTGTACTCTGCTTTTCAACTCTTTTCCTTTGAGTCCATACATTCTCCCCCAAAACATTAAATTTTCTTTTGCTGTCAAATGTAAATATAAAGCGATCTCTTGCGGAACAATTCCTATCATTTGCTGCGCCTTTTTTGTTTCTTTTTTTACATCTATACCTTCAATCGTTATGGTACCGCTTGTGGCATGAATCAGCCCTGTCAAGATGCCAATCAATGTGGATTTCCCCGCACCATTCGGACCTAATAGTCCAAAAGATTCTCCTTTTTTTAAGTGAAAGGTTATCCCTTTTAATACCTGTTTATCTTCATAATATTTCTTGATGTTGTGTACGTTTAGCAATCAATACCTCTCCCTAGTCATTTAATATCAATTAAATTATCTGGTATGAACTTCAACTGTAGAATAATTTTTCCAATTCATATATTTTAACATGAGATGTATTGCAGGAGAATAGTACAGGTCATTTTAAAATAGAACATAAAAAAACTTACAGGATATAATCTCCCGTAAGTTTTTTCGATTATTCTCATTGATTCATTATTTAGAAATCATCCCATGCGGGTCAATGACAAATTTCTTCGCTACACCGGAATCAAAGTCGCTGTATCCTTGAGGGGCTTGATCAAGGTTAATGACGGTTGCATTCACCGCTTTGGCGATTTGTGCTCTTCCGCTTAAAATGGATTTCATTAGACTGCGGTGATATTGCATGACAGGGGTTTGGCCTGTCACAAAGGTATGGGCTTTTGCCCAGCCGAGTCCAATTCGCACTTTCAGTGATCCAACTTTTGCATCAGCATCCACTGCACCTGGGTCTTCTGTGACGTAAAGCCCTGGGATTCCGAGTTTACCGCCAACTTTGGTAATATCCATAATTGTATTTAAAACGGTTGCAGGTGCTTCTCCTTGATCTCCATGACCTGAAGCCTCAAAGCCGACACAATCGACGGCACAGTCTACTTCTGGCTCTCCTAAGATATTGGTGATTTGTTCGCCGATTCGATCATGTTTTCTTAAATTGATCGTCTCACAGCCAAAGCTTCTGGCCTGCTCCAGCCTTTGTTCATTCAAATCACCGACAATGACCGTAGAAGCGCCAAGGAGCTGAGCGGAATGTGCTGCGGCAAGACCTACTGGCCCTGCACCGGCAATATATACGGTCGAACCAGGCTTTACTCCAGCTGTATAAGCACCGTGAAAACCTGTCGGGAAAATATCGGAAAGCATCGTCAGATCAAGTATTTTTTCCATCGCTTGATCTTTGTCTGGAAATTTCAGCAGCTGGAAATCTGCATATGGCACCATGACGTACTCGGATTGGCCGCCAACCCATCCGCCCATATCGACATATCCATAGGCAGAGCCTGGACGGTCCGGGTTTACATTTAAGCACACATGGGTTTTTTGTTCCTTACACATGACGCATCGTCCACAAGCAATATTAAAGGGAACGGACACAAGGTCTCCTTTTTGAATAAACTCCACATCTCGTCCAACCTCAACGACTTCACCTGTAATTTCATGACCAAGGACTAGTCCTGCAGGCGCAGTGGTACGACCTCTCACCATGTGCTGGTCACTTCCGCAAATATTCGTCGTCACTACTTTTAAAATGACGCCATGCTCACATTTGCGCCCCACATTGGCTTTCGGTACACCCGGGCCATCTCTTAAAATCAAATCAGGGTATCCAATATCCTCAACTGCTACATTTCCTGCTCCTTTATAAACGACACCTTTGTTTCCCGACATATTTTCATTCCTCCCTTTTTGTTTAAAAATGAAGTCTCTACAATTTTCTCTACTTCTGAAGCAATTCCCTGCTCCAAATGGCACAATTGATAAAAAAAAGCGAAAAATGTCTATCACGGAGAGAAAAATGTATCTTCCAGTCAAATAAAAAAGAAAATATTGAAAAAAAAGCTAAACTTTTGAAGAACGGTGTCGATATAATAAATAAGCCAGACAGGTATCCTTAATCGACAAACAAATTCCTTATATATACTATCATTCCTTACACACCTGGCTGGCGCCTACATCATATACAAAAGTCTCTTCTGATGAAGAGACTTTTTTTAATTCGCTCAAACATGATTCAATGACACGCAAAGAAGCTCCTCTCACGAAGAGCCTCTTTTAGAATGCTTGTTCATTACCTGGGAAATATTTTCATCATTTTAACGCTTTGATACAGATGTATGTATCATAGTGATAAACCGAAACTTCTCTAAAGTGATACGCTGAAAATAGGCGGCTGATCTCTTGTTCACTATACGATGAAAAAGAATGTGACTGCTTTTGTTCCTTCATCAGTTCCTGCTGTTGGAATGATAAGAATACTTCTCCATCCACTTGAAGAACGCGGTACACTTCCTTCATGACTTGCTCAATATCCTTCAAGTAATAAATGGTCTGCACCGTAAATAATTTATTGAATGATCTGTCTTCAAAAGGTAAATGCTCGGCTTTACCAAGAGTCACAACGGCTTTATCCTGTTCCACAAGCTTCTTATGTTTTCTTTTTGCATATTTGATCATATGACGAGAGGCATCCACTCCATATACTTTACCGCGATCAAGTTTCTCTGCTACCTTCGATAATGTCATGCCTCTTCCAGTACCGATTTCTAAAATCCGGTCATTTTCTTGTATATTTAAGAGTTGAATCGTCCATTCATTGATATTATGATGATTTTTTTCCATATAGCGGGCAACCCATTTTGAGAACAAGCCTTTTGGTTCCCTCATTTGTTTTCCAATCCAGCTTTGAATCAATGTTAACACCTGCTTTGCACCAGTAAATAAAACTATTTACGAATTTTCTTACTTTTCATATCGGCTCACACCTAACAAAGTTTAAGACCTAGTCCTAATCATTTGTTATTGATTAGACGGCATCTTTTCAGAAAATGTTTCGCAGAACTTCAAAAAATTTAATCCGAATAGGCGTTTTCATTAATTGTGCTCAGATTGATTTCGTTTTCTGCATGAGCTGCATATTTTATGAATGTATCTTGATTAGATAAAGGTGGTGCTAGATTATGGGCTTTGGTGGAGGTTATGCTGGAGGCTGCGGTGGTTACGGTGGCGGCTTTGCAGGCGGATTCGCATTGCTTGTTGTACTGTTCATTTTGTTGATCATCATCGGTGCAAGCTGGATTTGCTAATGTAAAAGGAGCAGGAAACGATAACGTTTCCTGCTCCTTTTCTTTAATACCAATAAGCTCGGTACTGATACATATATTGTCTGAGCATTTCCTCTTGCTCTCTTTGCATTCGGTACGGATTGCCGTATCCATGCTTTAAGGAATGCGGAATGGATGCATATCCGTGCCCCACTGACGGAAACCTCATATATGGTGACATCGACATTCGTTGATCACCTCACAATCTCCTTTTACGGATATCATATGTGCAGATGATCAATGTGGAGCGTGTCTAAACCTGGTCCTTCTCCATAGTATAACAATCAAGTATTGCAAGCATCATAAACATGTCAATCTCCTCCTTTTCGCATTTTTCTTTTCGTATTTTAGTTCATGTACTTTAGTTGTTTCTGCTTCATTTCTTCATAAAATGTTTCGACTTGTTGTTCATAAAGAACTGTTTCAATGTCTTTGTATTTTCGTCGGATCGTCAATGTGATAAAAAATAAATGGATTGTCATATACGCTCACCTCCCTTCAGTTCGCAGCACGCGAAATAGCCCGCAGATCTTCTTTGTCAGTTGACCTGTGGGCACACAAAAATGCAGATCAAAAGACAGTGTCTTCCAACCTGCAATGGATGATACGTAAAATCCTCGTTTACTTAAACAGTTTTGAAGCGTGCACCGTATAAGGTAAAGGAAGGACACGAGCTCTTCCACAGGCTGATGACATGATGAAATTGTTGGTTGAATTGTTCACAAGTAGATACGAATAACATATTCTTCAGCCTCCTTTACGTTTTTAATTACTTTGTTAGTATATCCAGCAAGCACCATTTTGTAAACCTGTTTTTAGTAAAATAGATGATTTTTGTGTGTTTGACTAAATTTCTACATTTATTCTTGTCCGATTGTCCAATACAATCAAAAAAGCCCCCTCACGTATATGAGGAGACTTTTCGAATTAATCTTCATCTAGTTCTTGCAGTTTCTTTTGAAAAAAGATCGCGCGTCTCACACAAAGAAAAGCTGCTAATAAGAAAATACAATCAATTCCCATCATCAGCATTTTTGGAGATGCTTCGATGTGTTGGTTTGGTATGATCGTACCAATATATAAAAAGGTGCTGACAGCAAGCAAAATAAAAGCGTACTGCTTGTAATCTGTCACTAAACCACTCCACTTTTTCTTCACTTGAATCAC
Source organism: Bacillus sp. FSL K6-1145 (assembly GCF_038003425.1). Classification (NCBI taxonomy): domain Bacteria; kingdom Bacillati; phylum Bacillota; class Bacilli; order Caryophanales; family Bacillaceae; genus Bacillus; species Bacillus sp. FSL K6-1145. The sequence goes on from NZ_JBBOPC010000001.1 coordinate 2,368,429, forward strand.
CTTCCTGTTTAACATGTCTATTGATAGCTTAACATAGTAAAAGAAAGGTAGTGGCATGTAAATCTATCCATTCACTAGTGCGTTTAGCCCCTGCTTCATATCATTCAGTAAATCATCCACATCTTCAATCCCGACGGATATACGAATTAACCCATCAGTGATGCCAAGCTCCTCGCGGCGGTCTCTTGGAATGGACGCATGAGTCATTCGAGCAGGAACAGAGATTAAGCTTTCAACCGCTCCAAGGCTTTCTGCGATCGTAAACAGCTTAAGCTGACTTAAAAACACATCGACATGTTCTTCTTTTCCAATGTCAAAAGAGATCATGCCGCCGTAGCCTGATGCTTGCGTTTTTGCAAGTTCATGTCCAGGGTGAGCATCAAGACCTGGGTAATAAACACGTGTGACTGCTGGATGTTGTTCTAAAAACTCAGCGATTTTCTGTGCATTTTGCTGATGTGCTTCCATTCTTAGTCCAAGCGTTTTGATTCCTCTCATGAGAAGCCATGAATCCTGCGGTCCAAGAATTCCACCAGTAGAATTTTGAACAAAATGCAGTTCTTCCCCAAGCTCTTCCGTCGCTGTTACAACTAGCCCGCCTACGACATCACTGTGGCCGCCTAAATATTTAGTGGCACTATGCAGGACAATGTCCGCCCCATATTCAATCGGCCTTTGGAAATAAGGTGTGAAAAATGTATTATCAACAATCATTAAGATGTTGGCTTCTTTTGTCAATTGGCCGATCGCTTTGAGATCAGTCATTTTCAGTAAAGGATTGGTTGGTGATTCAATGTAAACCGCTTTTGTTTCAGGTAAAATCGCCTTTTTCACTGCTTCAGGATCACTTGTGTCAACAAAGGTCGCTTGAATGCCAATACGGTTGAGTACCTTTGTGATGACGCGGTACGTTCCGCCGTATACGTCATCTGTCAGGACAATATGATCTCCGCTGTTAAACAGCATCATCACTGCCGTAATGGCAGCCATTCCTGAACCAAATGCGTAGCCGTTTGCTCCTCCTTCAAGGTCACGAATGACGGTTTCTAGTGCCGTTCTTGTTGGATTCGCAGTTCTTGAATATTCATATCCTGTATGTTCGCCTGCTTTCGGCTGCTTATATGTGCTCACTTGATATATCGGCACAGACACAGCGCCCGTTTTTTCATCACCAGTTGTTCCGCTGTGTATCATCATTGTTTTTCGTTTCATTTTATTTTCCTCCCTCATAAATTCCTTTACTTAAATACCGTTCACTGCTGTCAGGAAAAATGGTGACGATGACTGTCCCAGGTGCTGCCTTCTTCGCTTCTTCTAAAGCGGCAAATAACGCTGCACCCGAAGAACTCCCGATGAGAACGCCTTCTTTTTCAGCAGCTACTTTCACCATTTGGAAAGCATCATCATCACTGACGGTATATATCTCATCGAATAAAGCAGATTCCATATAATCTGGGATAAATTCAAGGCCGATTCCTTCCGTTCTATGCGGACCCGGATTTCCTCCATTTAAAATCGATCCTTCTGGTTCGACAACAACTGTTTTTAACGCAGGATGCTGCTCTTTTAAATAGGCAGCACACCCTTGAAAAGTCCCGCCAGATCCCGCTCCTGCCACGAATACATCGATATTTCCTTGCAAATCGGACCATAATTCTGGGCCAAGTGTTTTATAGTAAGTCAATGGATTTACTTGGTTTTTAAATTGTAAAACGCAATAGGCATTGTCAAGGCTTGCCTCTAGTTCAAGGGCTCGATCAATCGCACCCTTCATGCCCTCTTTTCTTGGTGTATGAATAATCTCTGCACCGAGCGCTTTCATGAGCTGTTGTTTTTCTTGACTAAAATGTTCTGGTACGCAAAAAATGGTCCGCAATTGATGCTTTCTTGCACTGAGGGCAAGCCCAATTCCTGTGTTTCCAGCAGTTGCTTCAATGATGGTTCCACCAGGGCGCAATTTGCCAGATGCCAATGCTTCTCTTATGAGCATATCACCTAAACGATCTTTAATACTTCCACCCGGATTCATCATTTCAAGCTTTGCATATACCTCTACACCTTCCGGGATGCCGATTCCTGACAGTTTTAAAAGCGGTGTGCGGCCAATTAATTCTGTAATATCCTTTATGACAGCCATATGATTCCCTTCCTTTGTATGGAAAAGAAGGGGGAATCCCCTTCTTTTATTGAGTTTGCTTTATCATACGCAAGACAAGGTCGGTTGAGTGAATCGCTGCTTGCTCAAGAAATTGATCAAATGAGACATTGGATTCTTTCCCTGCAATATCAGATAGCGCTCGAACGACAACAAATGGCGTTCCAAAGAGCTGGCAAACTTGTGCAACGGCTGCGGCTTCCATTTCCACCGCATATAGCTCTGGAAACTTCTCTCTCACAAACGCTACACGATCCGGATCATTCATAAATGAATCTCCGGTTGCAATCGTTCCTTTTGCCACTTGTATATGATCGATCTCTAAAGCCGATTCCTCTGCCAGCTTCACAAGCTTTTCGTCTGCAACAAAAGCAGCTGGCAATCCTGGTACTTGTCCGTATTCGTAATTAAAGATCGTGACATCCACATCATGATGTCTAACATCAGTAGAGATGACAATATCCCCTACATTTAATGTGTGATGGAAACCGCCAGCTGATCCTGTATTGATCACATAATCCGGCTGAAAGCGGTCAAGCAGAAGTGTTGTGCTGACCGCTGCATTCACTTTTCCAATCCCTGATTTTAATAAAATCACTTCTTTATCTTCATAAACACCTGTTGTGAATTCACACCCAGCGATGTTTTCTTGTGTAGCATTCTTTAGTTGATCTCTTAATATCGTCACTTCTTCTTCCATTGCACCTATGACTGCGATTTTCAAATCAAAAACATCCTTTCATTCCCTTTTCTTCGCTTCTACGATCCAAACAAAATCATTCATTTGATGAAAGGACGTACTAAAACCTTCTTCTTCAAAGATTTGCTTTAGCACATCGATGGATGGATAATATTCCGTTTCTAAATCTTCAGCAAGCTGATCAAACCCTGCCGCTTTCGCTTTGTCAATTTCAGCTTGATGTGCTGCTTGATTTTGAAACATTGTATCAGCAAAGACTATTTTACCATCTGAGTGAAGGATGTTGCTATAGGTGTGAATGGCTTGTTTTTTTTCTTCGTCCGTTAAATGGTGGAAAGCATATGAACTGACGATTGTATCCGGCTCAAATGGCGGCGCTGGAAATGATAAAAAATCCCCATCATGAAACACATCGGGTATTCCCTTTTGAAGAGCCGCTTTCTTCATGGCGTCTGATGGTTCAACGCCAAATACGTTCTTATCTGCTGCGAGCAGTGCCGCTGTTAAATTCCCCGTGCCGCTTCCAAACTCAAGAACATCTTGACCTGCACGCAGAACAATTTCTTTTAAAATAACCGGATACCGGCGAAACACTTCTTCATACTGCTCATCATGACCACTTACCGTGTCGTCATAAGAGTCAGCCCAATGATCAAATAAAGAAAGAAACTCACGTCCCATTTTCTTTTCCTCCACTTTATCTATTTATTCCTATGCGTATAGTATGTTTTAATCCGTCGAACAGTTCCTATCCTACCACATGTTCAGTTTCTTTCCTACTAAAAAATACTGGGAGGGGTAGAAAAATATTTGCTCTTTTAGAGGAGAGAGATTAAGATGAATGAAGAGTATGGAGAGGTGAATCAAATGGATTTCCAGTTGGATTTTCTAAAGGATAAAATTGAATTCTTTGAAGCATCGTCTTTAAAAGAACTTGAACAAAAGATCCAAAAACAAATTGAACATAATCAGGCAATCTTGCTGACCGTTCATTCTGTCAGTCATCAAACGACTGTGATCGATGACCGAATTTTGTATACAGCGGTTGTTCATTTTAAGGCGAATATCTAAAAAAAGATAGCATGGCTGCTATCTTTTTTTCATGTTTATTTTAATTTTTCAACCTTTACAGGTTTCCAGCCTTTTTCATCTACCCATGTGATTTCCACGCGGTAGCGTTCGCCTGTTGATTTGTCACGGATGGTTCCCTTTGCATCTTGAGGGCCTCCGTTATTTCCTAACCAAAGAACTGTCATTTGATCTTCTGAAATTCCCGTTGCATAGGACATGGCTTTCATCATTTCTTTCCAGTCTTTTGAGTTAGAATCATAGGTTGCTGTATGTGAACCGGATTGCTCTGTTCCTACAGGCTCCCAGTCATCGCTTTCGTATGTTTTGTCTACGTCACTCGTTTTGCCGCCATCTGTTTCTTTGGCGTCTTTTAACGCATCTTTATTAGGCTCTTTTTCATCATCTGACTTCTTCGCATCGTCGTCTTGATCAGATGAGTCATCTTTTTTTGCATCTGAATCATCGGATGTGTCTTTCTTTTGATCTTTCACATCTTCATCTGATTTTTGTTTATTTTCACTTGATGCAGGCGCTGTTTTAGATGGTTCTTTCGCTACATCTGTGTCTTTCGGTTTATTAAAAATTAATAAACTCGTTGCGACCACCAAAATAAGCACCACAACGATACCAATTAATATGTTAAGCACCATATTGGCCTTTCTGCGCTTATCACGATGTTCAAATCGAGAATTTCTACTCAAAATCTCTGCACTCCTTTGCCTCTGTTCCCTAAGTCGTTACTATTTTAACATGACATGAAGGGATGTTCTATGTCTGTTTCTTTTCAATTTCGTTGACCTTTTTTACAATATCATAAAACGCATCATTTGTCTTAGCCCGCCCACTTGTCTCATCAAGGTGAACAACGACAAGAGCATATTTTGGTTTTTCCACCGGAAAGTATCCAGCAAACCACTTATGATAAAGCGGATTCCCCTTTTTATCTTTACTGCCAGTTTGGGCAGTGCCTGATTTCCCCGCCACATCAAATGGAAGGTCTCGAAACCTTCTTCCTGTTCCTTTGTCAGACGTCACCACCTGCCTTAAGTACTTTTGCAGCTTTTGTGCTGTATAGCGGTCAATACTGCCCCCTTCTGGTCGTTTGTTTTGAAAGGTTAGCATCGTTGTTCCGTTTTGATACAGCACTTTTTCAGCGATTTTCACTTCTTTTCGTTCTCCGCCTCTTGCAATCGACGCCATCATATTGGCCATTTGCAAAGGAGTCGTTTTGACATTTTTTTGCCCTATTGCGGTTTGGGCAATAGCCTTTTTAACATGCTTGTCTCTTTTATCCCCCCACACATTGCCGGTTTCTTCACGATCAAACTGTTTGAAATGCTGCTTATGATAGACATCCCCTTCCCAGCCAGCTCGATCAATGAGTCCAAGCTTTGCAGCCGTCTTTTCAATGATTTGATCATCTGTTTGGATCAGCTTGTCAGCAAGTGTTGCAAAGGTATAATTACAGCTCTGCGAAAAGCTCTCAGACAGATTCAGCACTTCCTGCGTTCCTTCTGGCTCTCCATATAAATTCTTTCGACAGTCATACATCGTTTGTGGCTGGTCGAGGTTTTTTTCGATTGCTGCGGCAAGTACAGCGGTTTTAAAGACAGAGCCTGGTGCCATGGCAGTCAGCATGTAATTTCTTGCTTCATGCCGGTTTTTGCTTGTGACGTTTGGCATACTTGCCATCGCCAGCACACTGCTGCTTTCAATGTCGAGCAGAACGGCCCCGCCTTTTTCGACGCCCTGGTCTTTCAGTACCTTCTCCATTTCAGCTTGCATGTTTTCATCAATTGTTGTTTGAACTTGAAGAGGATAAAATGAATGAGCCTCTGCTGTATATTTGACGTCCATCCCAAACAAAGGGTTTCCCCTTCCGTCCACATGATATAACAATTTTGTGTCTTGCTCGGGTAATAAAAATTCGTCAAAGGTACTTTCCAGCCCAAAAGTGCCGATTTCTGTACGGATGGAAAGCTCTTTTTTGTCAGGATAACGCTTTCTGAGCAATTCTGGATTCTCGCTCGTGAAGCCTAATGTGTGGAGGGCAAGTCTTTTTTTGTCCTTCTCTTTCATATATACGCCGTACACACCTGAATATTTCATATCATTGATGTCTTTCAGCTTTTTTTTCGTGATGTCATCTTTGAGAATCAGAGGTTTTTTGGTTTCTGTCAGCTGTTTTTTGAGTTCATCTTCTTCCATCTCAAGAATAGAGGCGGTTTGTTTTAAATGAGGAAGATCATATTGCAGAAAAGGAAATAAGATCACCGCAGGCTGTTCTTTTGTGAGAAGCGCCTCGCCGTTTCGATCTAAAAATTCACCGCGGCCATCTGAAATGACCACTTCTTCTGTACGCTGTTTGACACTTTCTTGTATTAAATTGATATCAAGCTTTGAAAAAGATTCTGTGAAAAACAGTTGAATTTCTGCCAGTCTGATGAGAAGACCAAGCAGCAGTATAAATATAATAGCACCTGTCCATTGAATTCTACGTTTTTTGCGCATAAAAACACCTCGTCCCTATTGTGGACGAGGTGTTTATCGTATAAACGTGATTATGAAATTTTTACAATTTGGACGAACATTTCTCCGCCAGGTGTTTGAACGGTTACTTTGTCGTCTACTTGTTTGCCTAATAGGCTTTTTGCAATTGGTGAATCGTTTGAAATCTTTCCTTCGAACGGATCAGCTTCTGCACTTCCGACGATTGTGTAAGACTCTTCTTCTCCGTCTGGTAATTCAACGAAAGTGACTGTTTTACCAAGTGAGACAATATTTGAGTTTCCTTCATCTTCGATAATTTTGGCATTGCGAATCATATTATCAAGCGTAGTGATACGCCCTTCTACAAACGCTTGCTCTTCTTTAGCAGAATCATATTCCGAGTTTTCAGAGAGGTCTCCAAAGCTTCTAGCAATTTTAATACGCTCTACAACCTCTTTACGTTTAACCGTTTTCAAATGTTCAAGCTCTTCTTCTAATTTACGTTTTCCTTCTTCTGTCATTGGAAATACTTTCTCTTGTGCCATGAATCATTCACTCCTTCTATTAATCCTCATCATACATACTTTCTGCACGTGAGTGACGACTGAAATATACAAGAATGAGGACTTCTTCATGCCCTCATTCCTTCTGTCCCATATTTGTAAAAGTCCATCTTACATGGCGTCCCTTTTAGATGCAACTATTATGCCTTTTCTCAGATAGGACCATCCGCAGCGGTCAAAAGATGATCTATCTTATCGCACAAACTGTGGAAAGGCACAGGAAGCTCCTGTACCTCGTTCGCCATTTCGATCATATGTAGAAGAATAGCTTATCCATTCTCCATCTTCCCAATACATAATATGGTCAGTGTACGATATGTCTATGCTATATTATTACATAATTGCTTTTTGATCAAGAATTGTTTGAAAATTTGTGATGATTTGTTTGTCGTTTTTTTAATATACTTTTACAAAATCGAAACCACTTCAATATTCAGCTTGAAAACGACATTTTTCTACATCTATTTCACATCATTGTTTTCCTATCATATCAAATCTTTCATTCAAAGTGTTACTTCTTAAAATATTTAAGCAGCTTCTACTTTTAGAAACAAGTGAAATATGGTATTTATTCTCTTTATTATGATGCTGAAAAGACTTTACAAGTAAAGGTTTTTTTCTCCTCCACCATTTACTCTGCTCGGTTTTGAAGAATCGTTTGAATTTTTGTCACCATTAAGTCAATGGTCTTGATATGTTATTTATTGATAACGAAATCAACTAAAACCCAATGCTTTCAGAGTTTCTCCCTGTTCCACTATGTTGTTATTTTCATTATTTTTAGATCAATTATATTTTTTTGTGGGCAATCTGTGGGCAGAGACAAATTTTGCAACAGAAATCTTTTTGAATACTGTTTTTAGATTCATACTCTTCAAAAACCCTTTGTTTTTAAACTTCAATTATGGATATTATGGTAAACTAATATGGAAAATAATTGTTATGGAGGGTTTATATTGAATCACATAAAATCGTGTTTCTTCCTATTATTATGTATTACATTGTTAAGTGGATGCAACACCACTTCAAAAGAAAGCGGGACAACAACCACAGAGAGTGAAAGCTATAATTCCAATAACAACTTAGAAAAGAGCAATAAAAAGACATTAGATAAAGTTGGTGACAGTTTAAACGACCCTGATACCGGAACAGTCACTTTAAACAATGTAAAAGATATAAGTGATAAAAAGGTACGAATAGGTGATTTGAAAATCGTTTTCCACAATATAAAAGTTATTACAGTCACCGATCTTACTGATAATTTCAAAGCTGAATTGGAGGAACATTTCGATGGGAAACTAAATAAATTCACTTATGCCCAAATCCTTTATGAAACAGAAAACACAGGTAAAGATCAAATCTCTTGGAGAGGATTTAGAACTGCTGTCACTCAGGGAAAACACCAAGTAAATTTAGATTTTAATTTATATATGGGATTACCAAATCCATCATCTATAGAAATGTTGCCAGAATCGAAATTGGAAAATAACATGGTCTGGATTCCTGTAAATGAAAATGAGAGGGCTATTAGAATAAAAGCCGAAGATGTATTAAAGAATGACAACAACAAGCCTGATGCAATCGTCTATGGAAAAGAAGTAAGTTTTGATATCTAAGGAAGTTCATCATGACTGATCTTGAAGAGTGGTCATCATATTTGAAGATTTCGTTGAAAACCATTCATAAATTCCTTTATTGTTATATAATGGTTATTTACTTAAAAGAGCGCCATTCTTAGGGGGAACAAAATGGGAATTTTCATTTCAATATTTGCCGGTTTAATGATTATAGGAATTTGTGTAGGACTTATTCTATTAATTTTCTCGAAATCAAGGAAAGTAGGAAAAGGCGTTTTTATTACTTGTCTTCTTATATTGTTATCAATATCATTTTTGAATTCATTTATTTGGAAATATGAAAGCTCAGAAATAGCATCAATAACTCCTGAAAAATATAATCAATTAAAGAAAGGTATGACTCCTAAAGAAGTTAAGAAAATTGTTGGTGGTTCCGCTAGATCAGAAGAAATAAAAGAAGATAATTATTTCATTTGGGAATATGAAGGGGAAAAAGGAATTGAAAATGATGCCTCGGCAGACTTAATATTTGAAGATGATCGACTAAGTTCTAAATTTGAAAGTGGTTTGCTGACAAAGCACAATGAAACAGATTCCGAACAGGTATACGAGTCAGAAGTAGCAGGTGAAGAAGATGAATTAGAATCTTTGAAAAGTGATGCTGAATATGAAATTGAATCTATTGTAGAAGATAATTACACTACTGCCTCAATTGAAAAAATTGAAATTAATGAAGATATGGGATCGAGTGAGCCAAATAAATTAATTGCTCTTGTTCACTTGTCATTTGATGCAAAGAATTCTGCTCAAACCTCTTATAATATGACGGAAATGTTTAGTGAAGATCTAGCTGCTAAGATTGGATCGGATAATGACTCAATTTCGCAGTTATCCGTATTCTGGAAAGTGCCATACAAAAGCGATAAGAGCGCAGCCAAATTCTCCTACGAACGATCAGGGGATAACATGATAATTAAAAGCAAATCAACCATTCTGAAATAGTCCTTCGACTTGAAGGGCTATTTATTTCCGCTTATAATCGAACATATATTCCATTTTACAAGAGGTACGCCGTGACCGATCTTGAAAGGAAACTTTATCGAATCATCTATAACATGAGCAGATTCAGAAAGAATCCCTCGATGGATGACCTTAAGAGGAAAGAGCCGGCGATCCGTAAGGCGGTTAAGAACCTTATATCAAGAAATAAATTAAAATGGGATAAAGAGAAGAAGGAATGGAGGTTTAAATAAAAGAGAAAAGCCGCCCAGGTGGACGGCCAATTTCACATAATAATCTTATTCATATTGAGCAGGAGCAATTTTAGCTACTGGTGCACCACAAACTAGCATGAATGCGAATAATATAGGCGGCTTAATTGCTATATTCATAACTGCAAGAGCGCCTAATACAGATATCCAATCTCCCTTTTCAATTGATTTTTGCAGATGCTTTAATGTGCCCTTAGCGACACCAATTGCATCCTCGACACAGCGAGTTACTGTGTTACTTTTTGTAGTCACTTCTTGATTCATGTATTTTGCAAAAGCGACCATTCCATCTTTCACTTCAGCCGAGTAAGGTGACTTTGCAAGCTCTTCGTCATTAATAACGAAGCCCTTTTTCTCAGAAACGATAATCTTTGTGAAAATGTATTCAATTTCTTTTAAAGACTTATCGATTTGTTCTTCTGTCAAACCTTCTAATCCCTTTGTGCTTTGTGTCTTTGCGGCAGCAGCTGGCGCAAATGCAGTTACAGCCAGAACTAATGCTAACATGAAAAATAATAATCTCTTCATATTAAAACCCCCTTTAAGTTTTCAAAATAACTTTATAATACATTTTTAGAAAATAAAGGGTTTTAATAGAGAGTTAATCTCTTATGACAAAAATCGACATATCGTGACACATAATAGTTGGGTGTTAACCCCACATAAATAGAAGGAAGAATGATAGCGCCCAAGCATATATACCAAGCATTACGAATACTTTCAGAAAACTCTCGTACTTTGTAAGAGGACGTTCCTTTTTTAATTTCGACAATCGCCGATGAAGAGCATAACCAGATAACAACAGTATTAATTGACCAATTTTCGAGACATTCTCCAATATATCTATGCCATTCATTATAGTTCACCTCCTAATTCAGAGAAAAATCAAACAGTCCACACGCTGACTTTTAATCACTATTCAACGTGATTTCAATTTATTATCGCAAATATCCTTTCACTTTCCAATATTTATGTAAAAATAAGCAATAAGAATCATGACACATAATAGGTGAAAACCTCCTTTTGCTGCTTGTTTTCGAAAATATATAGGTGAACTTGTGGTAACTGAATAAAGACAAAAAAGCCCCTCCAATAAGGAAGGGCTTCTCTGTTTACTTCTGTTTAACTTCAATATATTTAGATGCAGCTGTGATATAAAGACCTGATTTCAGTTTATACATTTTTGACCCGTTGACCGTAACGGACTTATCAATCGTAAATGCTTCACCCGGCTTTACTTTTTTGTGCTTTGCTGACCAGTTCGGCTTATCATAGACCCATAGTCACCCGTCAGCATTCGGCTTCACTACGGTCATTTTAACGCCTTTTGGTGCCGTTTCCTTTTTAGGGCTTGTTTTATAAGATCGCACCAGAGTATGCTAAAAACACATGAACTAATATTCATCAAGTTTTTAATATGATGATCAGTGAAGCTGTGCGAGATTCTTACTTTAAGGATAACCCAATTCATGCCGTGAATCTTCCGAAAAAGGCAAAAGAGAAAAAAGTAGAGGAATTAGATGAAGATTTAAAGGATATGAAATTTTGGGAGAAAGAAGAAATAAAACTATTCCTTCAAGTTGTCAGCAGAAAAGGGCGTCCCAGAGATTTAGCTATGTTTCTCCTGCTCATTTATTCGGGTTTGAGGATAGGTGAAGCAGTTGCATTGACATGGGATAAAGTAGACTTTAAAAAATCGGAGATTAAAGTGAGATACACTCTTTTTAGAGAAAAAGATTTAAAGAGTAATTATGAATTACTCAGTCCCAAAACTGAATCGTCTATTCGAAATGTAACTGTGCCACCTCAAGTCATAATGCAATTAAGGATTTTAAAGAACGTTCAGGAACAAGTAAAGAATGATGTGGGCGAACTATACAAAGATGAAGATTTCGTTTTTGCTGATAATTCTGGAATGCCTGAACCGGCTCGAAACTTCAATTATAGAATGGCCACCTATATAAAAAAGGCGGGTGTTACAAAAATAACACCCCACAATCTTAGACACACATATGCGTCTTTGCTATTTGCAGCAGGAATAGACCTTAAAGAAGCACAAAGGCGCTTGGGACACTCTAGCTCCAAAACCACTCTTGATGTCTATTCGCACGTAATGCGTGAAACAAAAATAGAATCTGTTATACAGTTTAACGCAATAGCAAATGATATTTTTTAGAATATTTGTGGGCAGAAAGTGGGCAAAGTCATCTAATTACACTTTGCTCACTTGATTACACCCTATTAAATCAACGATCTTGAAGAATCGTTTGAATTTTTGTCACCATTAAATCAATCGCCACATGGTTTTGGCCGCCTTCTGGGATGATGATGTCAGCGTATCGCTTTGTCGGTTCAATGAATTGGTTATGCATGGGTCTGACAACAGATACATACTGTTCAATCACAGAATCGATTGAACGGCCTCTTTCTTTCGTATCGCGTAAAATGCGGCGAATGATGCGAAGATCTGCATCTGTATCGACATACAGTTTAATATCCATTAAGTCTCTTAGACGTTCGTCTTCTAGTGCAAAGATGCCTTCAACGATGATAACATCCTTTGGTTCAACATGGACAGTCTCTTCTGAACGTGTGTTGAGCTTGAAATCATATATTGGTTTTTCAATGGATTCGTACCTTAAGAGCTGTTCCAAATGCTCAAACATCAGGTCATTGTCGAATGCGAGCGGATGATCATAGTTCGTAAGCAGACGCTCTTCAAATGGCATATGACTTTGATTTTTGTAATATAAATCTTGCTGAAGCATGAGGATGGAATGTCCTTTAAATTTTTCATAGATTGAATTGGTGACGCTCGTTTTACCTGAACCTGAGCCGCCAGCAATCCCAATGACAACTGGTTTACTCCTCATGTGCCTGTTATTTCCCCTTTCTCATCATGTTGCTTGGGTATACTTTTTGATCTAGCTTGAATTTGACGATTTGTAGCGGATGACGAGCGGCATCTAGTTCATTTCCTTTTTCATCCCAAATCGTCTCAATTTTGCATGTGAAATTCTCAATTTCTGGTCCGAAAAATTCGACTTCGTCACCAGCTTTAAAGAAGTTACGCTGCTGCAATGTGACGATTTGTTCTTTTTCATCATAATGAAGAACGAGACCTGCGAAATCAAAAGTCGTTTTCTTTCCATGAATGCCAAACATTTGCTCATCCGTTCCTGGTACACCTTCAAAAAAGGCTGGTGCTGTGTCACGGTTTGCACATTTATCTAATTCATCTAACCATTCCTGCTCAATGACAAAATTGTCCGGGTCCGCACAATAGGCGTCGATGACTTTGCGATACACACTCACGACAGTTGCCACATAATGAATTGATTTCATTCGCCCTTCGATTTTCAAGCTGTCAATTCCCATTTCGATCATTTGAGGAATGGATTCGACAAGCTTTAAGTCTTTTGGACTCATCGCAAATGATGCGTCTTCCTCTCCAAATAATGGCGCTTCCTCAGAACCTTCTAGTTTATAAAGATCATAATCCCAGCGGCAGGACTGGCAGCAGCCTCCGCGGTTAGAATCTCTTGCCGTCATATGGTTACTGAGCACGCAGCGGCCAGAGTAAGCAATACACATCGCACCGTGAATGAACGTTTCAATTTCAATATCGACCTTTTCTTTCATTTCTCTAATTTCCAGCGCACTTGTCTCGCGAGCCAGCACCACACGCTCAAGCCCTTCTTCTTTCCAAAACTGAACAGCTTTCCAGTTCGAAAGAGATTGCTGTGTGCTTAAATGGACTTCAAGCTTCGGTGCGACACGTTTACACGTTTCAATGATCAGCGGGTCAGCCACAATAATGCCCGCTACTCCAGCGCCTTCAATCCCTTGAAGGTATTCCTCCAGCCCGTCCATGTTTTCGTTGTGGGCAAAGATATTCGTTGTCACATAGATTCGTGCACCGTATTTTTTTGCAAATGCAACACCTTCAGCCATTTCCTCAATCGAAAAGTTGTCGGCATTTGAACGAAGTCCAAATTCTTTTCCGCCTATAAAGACAGCGTCTGCTCCGTAATGTACAGCAATTTTCAGCTTTTCCAAGTTTCCTGCTGGTGCAAGCAGTTCTGGTTTTTTTGTAATGACACGTTTCCCGTCAATCATTTCAGAAATACCATCTTTCAATAGTGCCATTTCCTCTGCCTCCTCTTATATTAATAAACCGTTTCTTTAAAGAAGAACCCTGTATCAATTGAACGATTCACTGGCTGAATCTCTTCAATCCGCTTCACCCAGTCCTCTTTCTGATCTTCATACGCGTCTTTGTCAGTCGCTAATAAATCAATTGCTTTTCTATATAGAGACGTCACCTCTGTCATATAAGAAAGTGACTTTAAAATTCCGTCAATTTTAAATGAGTCAATGCCTGCATCAACAAATTCCTCTAATTCATCAATCATACACACATCATTTGGACTCATAATATGAGTGCCGTTTGCATCCTCGAAAATAGGGTATTTGTTTTGACGCTCTTGATCATGAAGGAATAGTCCTTCCTCCATATTTCTGCCTTCGACGTCCATTTGTTTGCCCTGATATTCAAAGTAGTTGCCAATGAGCGTACGTTTTGATTGGAACATACATGTCATGCCATGGACTTGAATTTCGATTTCCACCTCGGCATTTTCTTTGATGTCGATGACACTGTCCATATTCAGTTCTTTGGCAAGAACAGCACGCGTTGCACCTTTTCTGCCCCAGTAGTTACAAGTGTAGTAGTTTGTCCCAGTCGTTTCTGTACTCCAGTGGAGATTCAGGCTTACCCCTGCTTCTTTGGCGGCCATGATCACAGCTGGGTCTCCAAAGACGACGCCGTCTACGTTTAATGCGTCGAGAAAGGTTAAGTAATCTCCAAGCAGCTGCACACGATCATTATGAAAAATCGCATTCATCGCCACATACACTTTTTTGTGCTGCGCATGTGCAAGCAGAGCCGTCTGTTTCACATCTTCTCTTGAAAACTCGCCTGCAAGACGAATACCGTATGTTTGTTCGCCTATTAAGAATGCATCAGCTCCCGCCTCGATTAATGGCAGTACATCTGACACCTTGCTTGGCGTCACAAGCAATTCTGGTTTTTTCATGATTGGTCACCTCTTTTTGTACTAATGGCGATCCCGTCTCCCACTGGAATAATGCACGTTTGGAAATCGGGGTTTGACATAAGCCATTGATTGTATCGATCAATTTTTCCAATTAATTGTTTTTTTCTTTTATCTTCTATTTCTTCTTCATAGTTCGTTGCCACTAAGCCTTTAAATAATACGTTGTCTGTAATAATCATTCCGTCATGAGCAAGCATCGGTTCAAACAGCTCAAAAAAACGTTTGTACTGCCCTTTTGCGGCATCAATAAAGATCACATCATAGGGCGCCATCGTTTGGACTGTTTTAGCCGATTCCATGGCATCACCAAAGAACACGTGTATTCTTTCTTTTAACTTTAATTCATCAATGTTCCGTGTCGCTTCTTCATAGCGTTTCGCATTTCGCTCAATCGTAAAAATTTCAGCAGCTGGTAGAGCTGTCGCCATTCGAATGGCGGAGTAGCCTATCGCTGTCCCAACCTCAAGAATTTTCTTCGGCTTTTTCATCGACAGCAGCTGCAGTAAAAGTTCAATGCTCACCTTTTCCATAATTGGCACATGATGCTCTTTTGCATATGCCTCTAATTGAGCGATTGTATCAGGACTTGGGTGAATTAAATGTTCAATATAATCATTCATTTGATCATCTTCGATAGTCATTATTTGTCTAGCTCCTTCATGACCTGAAAAAGAAGAGTCCTGCCTGTTGCAGCTCTCTTTCTCGTCAATCTTTCGTTCATCTAAGTAAAACAACCCGATATATTTTACCACAAAGAAGTGGTAATTGCGAACCTATAAAATGGATATTCCAACGAAAAAAACTGCAGGCAATCTTGTATTGTCTACAGTCTTTTTCGATTCACATGTACATTAATTGCTGCCTGTGATGTATTTGGCTTTCGCTTTGTTGTGCTCATTTAACGTTTTTGTAAAGACGACTTCTCCATTTTTCTTCGCAAGGAAGTACACATAATCTGTTTTATCTGGATGCAGTGCGGCTTTCCATGAAGATTCGCCAGCATTTGCAATAGGTCCAGGCGGCAGTCCCTTGTTGTTATACGTATTATAAGGCGATTTCACCTTAAGGTCTTTGTAATAAACACGGGATTTATGCTCACCTAGTGCATAGAGAACGGTTGGATCGGTTTGAAGCGGCATGTCCTTTTTCAACCGGTTATAAAAAACACTGGAGATTTTTGCGCGATCCGTCTTTTCCGTTGCTTCCATTTCAATCAGTGATGCCATCGTTAACACATCATGTATGGACATGTTTCTCTTTTTCATGTCTTTTTCATACGTTTTCACGTATTGATCTGTTTGTTTAATCATTGTTTCAATGATCGTTTCGAGTGATTCATCCTCACGATAAAATGGATACGTCGCAGGGAATAAATAACCTTCTAACGGATGTTTCACCTGTTTGCCATTTACCTGTGAAGTCACCGTTTTCGGATATTTTTTCATTAACGTTTGAATAAACGCTGGATCATCTAGCTTCGCTTCCACTTCCTTCGCTGAAAAATTCGTCTGGTTTGCAATAACTGCCGCAATATCAGACAGCTGTTTTCCTTCTGGAATCACAAGCTGAAAGGCGTAGTCTGTCCCTCCAGATGTCAGCTTTTGAATCAGCGTGTCTGCGTCCATCGTTTGTTTCAAATGAAAGTATCCTGCTTTAAAGCCGGACGCATTTTTGTATTTTGCATAATAAGTAAAAATCGTGTCATTCGAAATGAGCCCATTTTCTTTTAAAATGCCCGCAATCTCACGGACTGATGTCCCATTAGGAATATGAATATTAATCGTTTGTTTGCTTTTTTGATCGACCGGTCCAAGTGCTGATTTAACATATAAAAAGCCTGATAATGCTGCAATGATGATGACAGCAAGGACAGATAACAGGACGATCCCCATTTTCCTTTTGAAAAATGGTCGTTTCTTTTGTTCTGAAAACATGCATGGCCCTCCTCACATCTAGCTTTTATAGTACATGATTCGACGGAGTTCGGCAATTACTTGCTCATGCATGTCATGACAGAACTTGACATAATACGGCTAAACCAACGCCGCCACCGCTCCCAATAGCAGCCATGACATAGCTTCCATTCTGTAAGGTGCGCGCTTCATAAAATAGTCTCACCATCATCGCAGCGCCCGATGCGCTATATGGATGCCCAAGACAAAGTGCACCGCCTCTTTTATTGATTCGGTCATAAGGAATATCCAGCGTACGAGCAATCAGCGCTATTTTCAGAGCAAAAGCTTCATTGATTTCAAACAGTGCGACATCCTCTGCCTTGATTTTCTCTTGATCTAGAAGTTTCTTCATCGCATCAATCGGCGCAGCAGCTGGAAAATCGGGATGCATCGCCGCCACAGCACTTCCGGCATATCGCAGCATTGGCTGAAATCCATTCGCCTCCGCTAGCGCTCTTTCCATCACAACGACCGCTGCTGCACCATCTGCTTCTTTGCAGCTATTGGCGGCAGTCACAGATCCTTTTCCCGGTGAAAATATAGGCTTTGCCCGCTG
The DNA here is from genome assembly GCF_038003425.1 of Bacillus sp. FSL K6-1145. Classification (NCBI taxonomy): domain Bacteria; kingdom Bacillati; phylum Bacillota; class Bacilli; order Caryophanales; family Bacillaceae; genus Bacillus; species Bacillus sp. FSL K6-1145. Next base: position 2,385,887 of record NZ_JBBOPC010000001.1, read on the forward strand.
GATCAGTTTCGCCATCGGTCTTATTTTCGCGGCCGCTTCATCTATGCTCAGTCCGTCAATCGAAACGATTTCTTCAGAATATGTACCACGTTTGATTGCGTCTATACTTCTTTCCCAGCTTAAAAGTGCATAGTCATCTTGTTCTTTTCTTGTGACGGAAAATCTAGAAGCCGTTAGCTCTGCTGCTTCTCCCATAGACGGATCTCCTATCCACTCCGGAGAAAAGCGTGCCCTTTCTTTCATTGGTGATCTGGATATGCTCTCAGTCCCGCCAGCGATATACATTGAGCCTTCCCCTGATCGAACCATGACGCAAGCTGTTCGGATTGCTTCTAGACCAGAGGCACACTGCCTATCAACCGTCATACCGGGCACTCCTAAAGAAAGCCCTGCTTCTAATGAGGACAGACGGGCCATATTTCCGCCGCCTCCTACAACATTTCCTAATATGATGTCGTCCGGTGTCATCCCTTTAGACAAATACTGAATAAGAGGCGCAGCTAATTGCTCTGGACGATAATCCTTCAGCATCCCGTTTTTATCACCGAAGGGTGTCCGTTTTGCTTGTACGATTACTGCTTGCATGACAATTGTTCCTCCGCCCACTTTTTCATGCTGGCACGTGCTATTTTTCCGCCGGATGTTTCAATTATTTGATCAATGACAAGCCATTTTTTAGGCACCTTGTAGGCCGCAAGTTTTTCTTTGACAGCTTGCCGAACCGTCTTTGTGTGCTGTCCTTGTTCAATAATGGCAACAGGAATTTCACCCCAATATGGGTCAGGAACGCCAACTACAACCGATCGCTTCACCTCTGGCTGTTCATTTAGCACACGCTCAATTTCCTCTGGAAAAATATTCAGCCCTCCATAGACGATCATGCCATTTTCACGGCCGCTCATATACAAATAGCCGTCTTCATCCAGCCAGCCCATATCATAAACGGTTATCCACTCTTCCGGCGGTTTCACCTCATGTAAGTAGCCTGCAAAAGACATCGGGCTCTTCACATAAATTCTTCCTGTCTCATTTGGCTGGCAGACAGTTTGATCAGCTCGCCTCACTTCAATTTGAATGGGAGAGAAAGGCCGTCCGACAGAAGAAGGCTTTTGTAGAAAGTCATTTGAAGATAAGTAGGAAACAAAGCTTAGCTCTGATGTGCCGTAAAAATCAAAAAATGTCACATGCGGATAGTTGGTCACGAGTTGTTTCTTTGAAGGAATGCCCCAATCTGCTCCAGATGATATGACAAGAAGCGAATTGTCTCTCGCAAAAGCGTCTATTTCCAGCAACGATTCTGTCATTGTCGGGACAGTATACATCACAGTAATGTCTCCTGTCTGTAAGGTTTTTTTCGCTTTCACTGGCGTAAATTTTTCTAAAAGCGTCACTGTGCCGCCAAAGTATAATGTACTGATGGCACCATATAAAAAGTGAGAGGATAAGAGTGTACCTGCTATCAGAACATGATCTTGATGAGTGATTCCAAATGTACCGGCTGTCGTTCGAAAGCTTTCGATCCATGACTGCTGACGCCTGATAAAGGCCTTAGGCGAACCCGTTGATCCTGACGTAAATCCCATATAAAAGATAGGGTCGATCTCGCTGTCGCATTTGTTAAATGGACCTTGTGTGATGAGGCTCATTTTTTCCTTCCATTCAGATAAAGAAAGAACCTGCATGTCTTCGCTGTACTTTTCAAATCTATTTAAATATCGATCCTCGATAATGACGAGAGCTGCCTCACTTAACAAAAGCTTTTCTACACATTCTTCATGGCTCCATCTCGGATCAAGCGGGATAGCTGTCCACCCTGCATAAGCAGCGCCAGCAAATATTTGGAGAAAAGAAGCACCATTTGATAATAAAAAAGCGACTCTTTTTTGCTCATGAGCCGTTTGTTGTAACCATTGCGCTGATAGCCGGACACGCTCATACCAATCTTGATAAGTGATCCTTTCTTGTCCATCAATGATGGCGATATGATCTGGGTTCATTTCTGCATGTGATGCATAGCATTCCGTTATTCTATTCAAACTGCACGCCTCCCTTTACGCACATCCCTTTTTCGATATGACATGGCCGAAATGATTTTCACCGTGAGAACGGCACATATGCCCGCTTTGATGAAATCACCTGGAATATAAATCAGACTAAGAAGAGCTGCCTGAGTGACCTTGATATCCATCATCATCGCTTGAAAAGGAATGCCGCATACATACAAAATTCCGATACTGCATACCGCATAGATCATAAAAAGACGCAGAGCGGTCACTTTTTTTAGTCGGTTGATCCACAAACTAATCATGAAGGCAGCCACTGGATAGGCAAGTAAAAATCCACCGCTTGGTCCAAAAAAGACCCCTATTCCGCCTCTCCCACCTGACAAAAGGGGTGCCCCAGCTGCCACAACCAAAAGAAACAGAAGTAAACTGATCAGTGCATGTTTTGGCTTTAACAGACCCCCAGCAAGCAAAAGACCTGCCGTTTGCAATGTGATGGGTACAGGTGTAAACGTAAGTAAAATCGGCGGGATCAATCCTAACATCCCGATAACCGCAGTCATTAGCGCCATTTGCATCATGTCTTGGATTTTCAATATTCATACCCCTCACTCAATTCATTGTTAAAAATAGCGTAAAAGGTACGACTTATTATGTCAACAAAAAATAAAATAAAGTTAACATATTGATCGTAAAAAAAGACCTGTGAAGAAAGATCACTAAGATCCGTTCACAGGCCTTTTATTCGTTCTATTCTTCGTCTTCTTCTTGATCTAAGAACGTATTTAACGTTTCTTCAATCATGTCCCACTCTTCATCCGTTTCAATAGGCTCTAGCTCGCCATCTTCACCGTTTTCGTTCGGCGTGAAGCTTGATGCATGAATTTCAATTTCTTCATTGTCTTGCTCAGAAATTGGGTAGTAAAGAACATATGATTTGTTAAAATGGTCGCTTTCAAAAGTAAATAGTACTTCGCAAAGCTGTTCATTTCCATTATCATCAACGATTGTAATTTGCTTTTCTCCGTGTTCCATTTGATTCACCTCATTTTAATTTAAGCTGTCTAAGTACCCTTGCAGGATCATAACAGCCGCCATTTTATCAATGACTTTTTTACGCTTTTGTCTGCTCACATCTGCAGAGATGAGCATTTTTTCCGCTGCCATTGTCGACAGGCGCTCGTCCCAAAGCACAACAGGAACATTGTACGTGTTTTCTAACACTTTCGCAAATGATTGGCTGGCTTCGCCTCTAGGACCGACCGTACCGTTCATATTTTTTGGAAAACCAAGTACAATTTTATCCGTTCCATATTGCGAGACGATTTCGGACAGGCGGCTGAGACCGAAGTCTCCGCCTGCTTCATCAATTTTAATTGTTTCAATCCCTTGCGCTGTCCAGCCCATTTCATCACTGATCGCAACACCAAGGGTTTTCGTGCCTAAATCTAAGCCTAAAATTCTCATGTTTTACGCCTCTTTATGTGTCTCTAAGTACGATTTAACCAATTCCTCAATTAATTCGTCTCGTTCTAGTTTACGAATTAGGTTGCGAGCATCCTGATGTCTTGGAATATAAGCAGGGTCGCCTGACAGCAAGTATCCGACAATTTGATTGATCGGGTTGTATCCTTTTTCTTGGAGTGCGTCATGTACTTTAATGAGCACTTCATTCACATTGGTTTCAGCTGAATCATCAGAGAAGTTAAACTTCATTGTCTTATCAAATGAACTCACTGCTTCTTGCACCTCTCTTCCAACATTCTACTAGCAAGCTTTTTCTAACCGCTCATCTAATACCATTATTCTACACTACATCGCCTGATTATAAAACGGATTTGACAGATTCTTCGACAATTGCCAGTGCTTCTTCTAGCTTTTCCGGTTGTTTTCCGCCTGCTTGTGCCATGTCTGGGCGTCCGCCTCCGCCTCCGCCGCAGATTTCAGCTGCCTGTTTCACAAGTTTCCCTGCATGCAGACCTTTTTCGATGACGTCTTTTGTCACTCCTGCTGAAATGTTTACTTTTCCGTTTTGAACGGCTCCGAGCACAATGACAGCTGAGCCTAATTTGGCTTTTAAGTCATCAACCATGGTTCTTAAATGGTTCATGTCTTTCGCGTTTACTTTTTCAGTTAACACTTTTACTCCGCCGATTTCTGTCACTTTCTCTAAAATAGAGCCTGCTTCAGCCTGGCTTAATTTTGCAAGAAGAGATTCGTTTTCTCTTTGAACCTCTTTTAAATCTGCCTGCAATGAAGCGATACGTTTTGGTACATCCTTCGTATTTGACTTCAGCTCACTCGCTGCCTGCTCTAAAATCGCCAGCTGGTCATTTAATTCTTCGTATGCCCCTTTACCAGTCACCGCCTCAATCCGGCGTGTTCCAGCACCAATACCCGATTCAGATGCAATTTTAAACAACCCGATTTCCGCAGTATTTTGAACGTGACAGCCGCCGCATAGCTCGATGCTGTAATCGCCTACTTGGACAACTCGGACAATATCACCATACTTCTCGCCAAAGAGCGCCATTGCACCCATTTCTTTTGCATCAGCAATCGGCTTCAGGTCAATAGCAACAGAGATGCCTTCCCATATCTTTTCGTTCACGATTTTTTCAATCTGTGACAATTCTTCTTTTGTGACTTGTCCAAAGTGAGAGAAGTCAAAGCGAAGTCTATTTTCATTCACCAATGATCCTGCCTGGTTCACGTGGCTGCCCAAAACGTCTTTTAGCGCCTGATGCAAAAGATGTGTCGCTGTATGGTTTTTCACAATGCCTTTTCGAAGAGCTGATTCCACTTCCGCAGTGACTTCAAGTCCTTTTTTGGCTGTACCGCTTACGACTACTCCTTCATGAACATGCTGACCATTTGGCGCCTTTTTCACATCTTTGATGTCAATGTTCACTTCAGCGCTTTTCAATGTCCCTTTATCAGCCACTTGTCCGCCGCTTTCCGCATAGAAAGGTGTTTCATCTAACAAAATTTGCACTGTATCGCCTTCATGTGCTTCTGTAACAATTTCACCATTTTGAAGCAATTCGACGATACGGGCATCTGCCGTTAGATTTTCGTAGCCAACAAATGTGCTTTCTACTTTAATATCTCCTAAAGCGCCACCTTGAACCTGCATACTGCCGACATCTTGTCTCGCATTTCTTGCACGTTCACGCTGCTTCTCCATCTCAGCCTGGAAGCCTTCTCGATCCACAGTCATGTTCTCATCTTCTGCGTATTCTTCTGTGAGCTCGACAGGGAATCCATACGTGTCATACAGCTTAAATACATCTTCACCTGAAATCTGTGTGCTGCCTTTGTCTCTTTCTTTTTTGATGACTTCTGACAAAATAGCTAAGCCTTCGTTCAGTGTTTCATGGAAGCGTTCTTCTTCATTCTTGATGACTTTCGCAATAAATTCTTCTTTCGCTTGTACATCTGGGTAGAAATCCTTCATGATTTCCGCCACAACTGGAACTAGGTCAAACATAAACGGGCGATGGATGTGAATGGTTTTTGCATAACGCACGGCACGGCGAAGCAAACGTCTTAACACATACCCGCGGCCTTCATTGGAAGGAAGCGCTCCATCACTTACAGCAAAGGCAACCGTTCGGATGTGGTCCGCAATGACTTTGAATGCTGTATCCTTTTCCTTTGTCTCGCCATAGCTTTCTCCAGAAATGGTCTCAACTGCACGAATAATTGGCATGAATAGGTCTGTATCGAAGTTCGTAGGCACGTTTTGAATGACAGATACCATTCGTTCAAGACCCATCCCTGTATCAATGTTTTTCTTCGGCAGCGGCGTGTATGACCCATCTGGATTATGGTTAAATTCAGAGAACACTAGGTTCCACACTTCTAGATAACGCTCATTTTCTCCACCAGGATATAATTCTGGATCGTTCATGTCGTCACCGTACGATTCACCACGGTCATAGAAAATTTCTGTATTCGGTCCACTTGGGCCCTCGCCAATATCCCAGAAGTTGCCTTCAAGGCGAATAATACGTTCTTCAGGTACACCGATTTTATCTCTCCATAGAACATACGCTTCTTCGTCCTCTGGATGGACAGTGACAGATAACAAATTCGGGTCAAAACCAATCCACTCGTCACTTGTGAGGAATTCCCACGCCCATTCGATCGCTTCTTCTTTAAAATAATCACCAATAGAGAAGTTGCCGAGCATTTCAAAGAACGTATGATGGCGTGCCGTTTTTCCTACGTTTTCAATATCATTTGTACGAATCGATTTTTGCGCGTTGCAAATACGCGGATTTTCAGGTACGACGCGGCCATCAAAGTATTTCTTTAATGTTGCCACGCCGCTGTTGATCCACAAAAGTGTCGGATCATCATGCGGTACGAGTGATGCACTCGGTTCTACAGCATGTCCTTTTTCTTTAAAAAAGTCTAAAAACATTTGGCGTACTTGAGCTGAAGTTAAAGTTTTCATTCAAAAAATCCTCCCTTATCATTCATCAATCTCCACACAAACGAAAAAACATCCCGCCCTATGCAAGCACAAAACGACTTACACAGGGACGAGATGCTCTCGCGGTACCACCCTGATTATAGACCTATTCCGTCTATCACCTTCACATCCGATAACGCCGGAAGAGAGCGGCAGTGTTTATCTGCACTCGGGACTAGCTTCCGTTAAAGGTCTGATAAGGCTTTTCTCAGCAAAATAAAACCTCTCTCTGCAACAGCTTTTTAACGTACTCGGGTCCGTCATTGAATTCAGTATGTAGTATGAATCGAAATTATTATAGACAACTCGGCTCCTCTTGTCAATGAACGCTTCGTCTCATGAGAATATATTGCACAATGATTACTCTGATGATAGCGGCAGTTGGTACGGCTAAAATCATGCCTATTAAACCAAATAACTCTCCTCCTGCTAGCAAGACAAGCATAATGACGACAGGATGCATATGAAGACTTCTTCCTACGATGATCGGGCTGAGGACGTTGCTTTCTAAAAATTGCAGCACCGCTACTGTAATCAGCACAATCATAACCGATTTAACCGAGATGGTAAACGCAATAAAGACAGCGGGAACCGCACCGATAATCGGTCCAAAATACGGAATGACATTCGTTGCGCCAATCAGCATACCTAGGACAAGCGGATACGGGATATGAAACAGCCAAAGCACAATGGCTGCTGCACCTCCAATTAATGAACAGACAAGCAGCTGCCCTCTAATATAATTACCAAGCGATTCATCAACTGCCTTCACAAACGCATGTCCCCTCTTCCGAAATGATGGCGGCGTCAAATACCATGCAGCCCGCTTCATCGTACTCATGTCCTTCACCATATAAAAAACAAGAAAAGGAATGAGCGCTGCAACTAATGCGTAATCAAGTAATACTTTACAGCTAAGAATCATTCGCTCCGCGCCGTTAGCTGCATATGTCTCCGATTGAACAATTAAGCGATCCAAGCGGTCGTGAAGTCCGTCGGGCCAATGGCTTGTATGATGATGAATATGTGATAAAGCGCCATTATACGTTTCCGCAAGTACAGGAATTTGTTCTGACAGCTCATTTAACTGCTTGATCATGACAGGCGCTCCTTTATAAACCGCAAGCCCAATCCCGCCAAAAAACAGTACATAAATCAATAAGAGACTAACAGTCCTTGGCAAGCCCCCCGCGTGCAATTTTTCCACTATCGGATAAAGCAGATAAGAAATAAAAATGGCAATGAGCAGCGGAATTAGAACCGCCTTTAACAACAAAAAAATAGGCATCCATAACTCGTCGAGCTGCAATAAAATGAGCAAGGATGCAAGGACAAGCAGGACCCCTGCGGCATATATCAGAAATTGGACCGGACGTTTCTTCACCTTTTTCACCTCTTTTCTTATTGTTTATCCATCTTCTGTAATTATCCATGTAAATAAAATTTGTCCTAACTTTGTTAAAAATGAATACACATGAAACATACAGCTCCATCCAAAGTCACTAAAATGTCTACACTGAATATTCCATCATGTACAAGAGGAGGTTCTTCATGATCACATTCGAAGAAGTCAACAAGCATTATGGCCAGTTCCATGTACTGAAAGACATTAACCTACATATTCAAAAAGGTGAGGTTGTCGTGATCATCGGTCCTTCAGGATCAGGTAAAAGCACGATGCTCAGATGCATCAATCGTCTTGAAAGCATTGATGAGGGAAAGGTACTCGTCAACGAAGTGCCTGTTCAGCATCCGAAGACCAACATCAATCTTGTCAGGCAAAATATTGGGATGGTGTTTCAGCATTTTCACCTCTACCCGCATAAGACGGTGCTTGAAAACATTATGCTTGCCCCAATGAAGGTGAAAAAGGTGAGCAAGGAAGAAGCGAGGGAAACAGCCGAATTTTATTTACATAAAGTTGGCATTCCTGATAAAGCTGACGCCTACCCTTCAAGACTCTCAGGCGGACAGCAGCAGCGTGTTGCGATTGCAAGAGGGCTTGCGATGAAGCCAGAGGTCATGCTGTTCGACGAACCGACATCGGCTCTTGACCCAGAGATGATCGGAGAGGTACTAGATGTGATGAAGCAGCTCGCCCGAGAAGGAATGACCATGGTTGTCGTCACACATGAGATGGGATTTGCCAGAGAGGTCGCCGACCGTATTGTCTTTATTGATGAAGGCAGAGTTCTTGAAGAGTCAACACCGGCTGCATTTTATGAGAAACCGCGTGAGAAACGCGCTCAGCTCTTTTTAAGCCGTATTTTAAATCACTAGGGGGAATGATTTGATGAAAAAAATGAAACGCTTTGGCCTACTACTCTTTATGACTTGCTGTATTGCTGCATTGGCTGCTTGCGGATCTGCTGAAAAAGGCTCGACTGATGCAAAACAAGGAAGCTCTTTAGAAACCATTCAGAAAGACAAAAAAATCATATTCGGGGTCAAGAATGATACACGTCTCTTCGGTCTAAAAAATCCTAGCAACGGAGATATCGAAGGGTTTGATATCGATATTGCAAAAGCCATCGCAAAGGAAATGCTCGGTGATGAAGGAAAAGCAGAATTCAAAGAAGTGACATCAAAAACGAGAATTCCTTTACTGCAAAAAGGAGATATTCATGCGATCGTCGCAACTATGACGATTACCGAAGAGCGTAAAAAAGAAGTCAATTTCTCAGATGTTTACTTTGAAGCAGGACAATCATTGCTTGTGAAAAAAGGAAGCGACATTCAATCGATTGATGATCTTAAAAAAGGGACGAAAGTGCTTGCAGTGAAAGGATCTACTTCTTCTCAAAATATCCGTGAAAAAGCACCTGAAGCGTCTGTATTAGAATTTGAGAACTATCAGGAGGCTTTTACAGCTTTAAAATCAAACCAAGGGCAAGTGCTGACAACCGATAATGCGATCTTATTTGGTATGGCAGATGAGGATTCAAATTACGAAGTCGTCGGCGGCACCTTTACAGATGAGCCTTATGGTATTGCTGTGAAAAAAGGTGATCAGAAATTAACAGCTGCGATCAATAAAGCCCTAAAAACCTTAAAAGACAATGGAGAGTATGACAAGATTCATCAAAAATGGATCAAAGAATGACCGTTTGACGTGTGAAGAATGATTCTCTCAGGGTGAGCCGCTCATTGGCTCACCTGTTGATCAGGAAGGAAGTGAACTGATTGCTACGGTTTTCCATTCTTATTGAAAATTTTCAGCTTTATATAGAAGGCTTTAAATATACCATTGGTGCAAGTGTCATTGCTTTGATTGGAAGCTTTTTGATCGGTACACTCATTGCCATTATGAGAATTGCGCCACTTAGGCCGCTCAACTGGTTAGGAACGGCTTACGTGGAGTTTGTTCGGAATATTCCGTTATTATTGATTACATTTGTCTTCTTCTTTGGATTACCCGTGCTTGGCATTGTAGCAGATGGCTTCACCGCTGGCACAATTGCCCTTGCCATTTATACGTCTGCCTTTATTGCTGAAGCCATTCGCGCAGGGATACAAGCTGTACCGCTTGGACAAATGGAAGCAGCCCGTGCTTCAGGTCTATCCTATGGCGGGACGATGCGGTATATCATTCTGCCGCAAGCGATTAAAATTGTCATTCCCCCTCTTGGGAATCAATTTATTAACCTTGTCAAAAACTCCTCTATTTTAGGTGTCATTGCAGGGTTTGATCTCATGTATCAAGGAGACCTCATCGCTTCTAGAACATTTGTGACATTTGATGTCTACATCTTTGTTGCCATGTTCTATCTACTATTAACGATTCCGCTCAGTTTAGGCGTTGGTTATTTAGAAAAAAGATTAGCAAGAAGCCACTAGAAAGGAGGAAACATCATGGATTTTCTAGGTGCCTACCAGCCTGATCATCTCGCCTTTTTACTTGAAGGATTTGCTGTCACCTTAAAAGTGGCTTTTATCTCCATCATTTTGAGCTTTCTCATTGGATTAGTCATTGGCACATTGCGGTTCGCTCAGATTCCGGTTTTATCAAAGATACTTGCAGTCGTCGTCGAAACCATTCGAAACCTGCCGCTCTTATTGATCATCTTTTTCACATATTTTGCACTGCCCGAAATCGGCATTAAGCTGAGCATTATAGCCTCGGCTATTGCAGCTTTAACCGTATTTGAATCAGCGATGCTGTCAGAAATTATTCGAAGCGGTTTAAAATCAATTGATAAGGGGCAGATCGAAGCAGCTAGGTCTTCTGGTTTAACCTATATCCAAACGTTAAAAATGATTATTATGCCGCAGGCTTTACGCCGTATGGTACCGCCAATTGTTAGTCAGTTCATCTCTCTTTTAAAAGATACGTCACTAGCTGTTGTCATTGCCCTTCCAGAGCTATTGCATCACGCTCAAATATTAAACGGTCAGAGCCAATCTTACTTACTGCCCATTTTCCTATTAGCAGCGATGATGTATTTTGTCGTCAATTTCAGCTTATCATTACTCGCGCGCCGATTAGAATATAGGCAGGCATAAAAAAGGACATCCGCTTTTGGCTTTTGGCGGATGTCTTTTTGCTTACATCATTCTCATAACGCGTTTTCTTAGCTTTTTCATATCCCGCTTTGATGGCATATCATATCGGCTTGCAAAGTGATATGCGAGTGCACCTGCACCAAGCGTTAATAGTGAAGAAGTCATTTTGCCCATTCGAAATTCCCCCTTAACACTTATAGTTGAATTGAACGTTCATCATCACTAAACAGATCATCTAAGCTGCTTAGTGTTCCGTCTTCTTCCACTTGGTGTGTAGATATTTTGCCTTTTGACAGCGTCAATTCAATAAAACAGCCCCAGCAATAATATTGATTGACCCCAATTTTTCCGATGTCTTTACATTTGCAATTTGGGCAAATGAGCATAATCAGCACCTCTTTACGTTCGGTTTAGAACAAGTGCTTCCTTTTGAACGTTGATCAAGGTTCCGGCAGCCTGAAGCTGTTTTCGAATCCCTGAAAGCTCTGTAAAGAAGCCGTCCGAGAGTTCATATGCTACGATTGTGCCCGAATTTGTGCAAAAGTATACATCTTCCAAAACGCCTAAATTTTCACCATCAGGCGACTGTATCATTTTCTTTTTCAATTTCGAAAATAAGAAGGATGGGGCGGAGGAATCCATGCCTATTCCCTCCAGGCAGCTCACATATAAGCCTTTGTCTGTCAGCTGATCCCCAGCCGAGAATGGAACGAGTGCACAGTCTTTCTTTTTCCCATCTAACACATATCCTCCGCAGCTGCCTCCGGCTAATAAGCAAATATCTTTTATCGAACCAAGTGAATGAGACGTTTCACCTGTATAGATTGACATTCCTTCAAGCTCTCGACATGTTCTCAAAATGTGCTCAACCACCTTTTGCGGAACAGTCTTATCGTGTGCGTTTACTGCAAGACTCATACGAAGAAATGGCTTCCATGAACGAAATATGAGGATTTCTTTTCATGCTAAAAAAGGCTCCCATCTGGAAGCCTTTTATTCATGCATAAAATCAAATGGAGTGATTCCCTCCATACCGATATTTGCATCATGCACGCTAAACGGCAGTTCTTTTTGAAGTGCTGCAAGCTCCGCATCCATAACCTCTTCGGTTTGCACGAGCCGCATCGTTAAGGACGTTTGTCTGAGCGAATCCTCATTGTTTTTCACGCCCCACTCCAGTGCTGATTCCTCGCCGCACAGAATTAAAAACTTTTTACTTCGTGTAATGGCTGTGTACAGCAGATTTCGCCGAAGCATTCTGTAGTAGCTTCTCACGACTGGAAGCACAACGATGGGGAATTCACTGCCTTGTGATTTGTGGATGGAGCAGCAATAGGCATGTGTAAATTGATGAAAATCCTTTTTTGTAAAGGTAATTTCATTCCCATCAAAGGAGATCACAGCCATGTCTTCTTTTTCCGTGTTTTCTTTCGCATAAAAAATCGAGACAATTTCGCCAATATCACCGTTAAAAATATTGTTCTCCGGCTGATTCACAAGCTGAAGCACTTTATCACCGGTCCGGTACACCACATCACCAAACGGGATTTCTCTGCCTTTTGGTTTTTTAGGATTTAAAATGTGCTGCAGCATTTTATTGAGCTCATTAATGCCTGCTTTTCCTTTATACATGGGCGCAAGCACTTGAATGTCTTTAGCTGAATAGCCTTTTTGAGCAGCATTGCTGACGACTTTCTCAATCACTTCTTTCATTTGATCAACTGAGCATTTTATGAAAGATCGATCCTTTGAACGTGCGGTAATATCCTTTGGCAGGACGCCATTTTTCATATCATGTGCAAGCTCAACAATGCTGGAGCCGTCTGCCTGACGGTAAATATCTGTCAGGGTAACAGCTGGCACAGCTTGTGATGCAAGCAAGTCTCTTAACACTTGGCCTGGTCCGACAGACGGAAGCTGATGTTCATCCCCCACCATGATCACTTGGATATGATCAGGAATGGCCTTAAACAAGTGATTCGCAAGCCAAATATCTAGCATGCTTGATTCATCAATAATGACAAGCTTTCCTTCAATCGGCTGTTCTTCATCATGCGAGAATCCCTCTGACCCATTCCAACCAAGCAGCCGGTGAATCGTCACAGCTGGAAGCCCTGTTGATTCTGTCATTCGTTTAGCTGCTCGTCCAGTTGGCGCCGCAAGCACAAATGGAAAGGATTCATCTTTTTTGTAATCACTCGGATCAAGAGATACACCGTGAAGATCGCTGTAAAGCTCAACAATCCCTTTAATGACTGTTGTCTTCCCAGTCCCAGGTCCGCCTGTTAAAAGCAGCATTGGGGACATGAGCGCCTTTTGAATCGCTTCTTTTTGTGTCGGTGCATACTGGACGCCCAGCCGTTCCTCTAGCTCACCAAGGGCTAGAAGGAATTCTGATTCAGGGAATTGGTCTGCATATTCCGTTTGGGAGACGATTTTTTGTATACGTTTGGCGACACTTTGCTCGGCATAAAATAAGGACGGATGATAGCAGCGCTCATCTTCAATGATCATCTCTTTCCCTTCGCCAAGTGCAATGATCTGATTGGCGACGTCCATTTCCGTCACTTTGTACTCATTGCCTGTCTGATTGAGCAGTTTTCGGGTTTCGACGATCAAATCCTTTGTTTGTATGTACGTATGACCGTCCTGAAGGCTGGCTGTCTCCACTGTATAAAGCAAGGCTGCACGGATTCGCTCTGGGTCATTTCCTGAGATACCGGTTCTAGCGCCAAGTTCATCCGCCTTAATAAATCCGATTCCTTCGACATCCTTGACGAGCTGATAAGGGTTTTCTTCAATCTTCTGCAGCGTCTCACTCTCGTACACTTGATATATCTTCATGCTGAGCTGTGGACCAAAGCCATATTGATTCAGGCTGATCATAATTTGTTCCAATCCTTGATGCTCCTGGAGCGCTGCGGCCAGCTTATCTGCCTTCTTTTTTGATAAACGCGGAACGTCATACAAAACCGCTGGGTCACGCATAATTTTATGAAGCGTCTGATTGCCAAGCTGCCCCACAATTTCTTCCGCCGTCTTTTTCCCTATCCCTTCGAATAAATCACTTGAGAGATAATGAATGATTCCTTGCTTTGTTGTCGGTACTTCCTTTTGAAAATGAGTCGCCTGAAACTGTTCACCAAATTTCGGGTGGCTTGTGACTTTGCCATAGAAGGTGTAAGTTTCTTCCTCATGAAGTGCTGGGAAGTAGCCTGTGACAGATGCTGTTTTTTCCTCTAAGTTTTCCGATGTTTCAATGACTTTCACCTTTAACACCGAGTATAAATTACTTTCATTATGGAAAATAACGGCTTGAACTGTCCCCTTTAAAAACGGTTCGTCCTCAAGCTTCATTTGATCTGGATGTTCCTGCACAGGTCTTCCCTCCTTCCGTCTATTCTGCCTCTTGAATTAGCTTTTGTGCATGTAGTGCCAGCATATGGTCAGGCTGCACGTCAATCGCTTTTCCTAGCATCTCAAGTGCTTCGTCTTTTTTCTCTAAGTATGCATACGCAACCCCTAAATTATAAAAGGCATCTGCATGCTGCGGATCACGCGCGATCACCTCGGTAAAGGTCGTCACCGCTTCTTCCAGCAATTGTTCATTGGCTAAGCACATGCCAAATTGGAACCTTGCTTCATTATCATCTTCATTCAGTTCGATGGCACGCTGAAGATAAGGCATCGCAAGCTTCGGCTGCTCTAATTTGATGAGCGTTTGCCCCAGCATATAAAATAAATCACTATTTTCCATCCCAGCTTGAAGTGCTTGTTCAAAATAGTCTTTTGCTTTCATAAAGTCTTCTTTTAATGTGTATACATTTCCTGCCCCGTAATAGGCTGCAGCTGCGGCGTGATCAAGTTCTATTGCTTTTTGAAAGAAGTTTAACGCACGTTCAAATTCATTGATGCTTGAAAGCAAGTTCGCAAAGTTAATATATGGAACCGGGTCTTTCGGGCTTTCTTCAATGGCTTTCGTAAAAGCTTCTGCTGCTTTTTCGATGTTCCCTTGATTTAAGGCTTCTATGCCGATTTCGTTATGATTCATTCGCTCTCTCATCCTTTCATTAAAAAACCTCAACAGCGACGTTGAGGTTTTGAAAACATGTTACACATACGACAGCTTTTGGCCGTCCTTAAAGACATCGTCAATTGTTCCGCCACCGAGACATTCGTCGCCATCATAAAAGACAACCGCTTGTCCTGGTGTGACAGCACGAACAGGTTCATCAAAGATGACCATCGCTTCTTGCTCACCAGTCATTTTCACCTTCACATGGTGATCTTCTTGACGGTATCTGAATTTAGCTGTGCAGATTAATTCACCGTTTTCACCGACAATATGAGGACGAGTCCAGCTAATATTGACGGCTGAAATGCTTTCAGAATATAAAAGTGGATTGTGGAAACCTTGTTCGACAAACAGAATATTTTGTTCCAAGTCTTTTCCAACGACAAACCAAGGATCACCGCTGCCGCCAATGCCTAGACCTTGGCGCTGACCGATCGTGTAATACATCAGTCCATCGTGCTCCCCTTTGACTTCTCCGTCCATCGTCTGCATCACGCCAGGCTGTGCAGGCAAATATTGACTGAGGAACGTTTTAAAGTTTCTTTCTCCAATAAAGCAAATACCCGTTGAATCTTTTTTCGTTGCTGTTGCGAGCTCTGCTTCTTTTGCCAATTCACGAACCCTTTTTTTCTCTAGATCACCGATTGGGAACATGACTTTATCAAGCTGTTCCTGAGTCAGCTGATTTAAGAAATACGTTTGGTCTTTGTTGGCATCAAGACCTCTTAGCATTTTGACTTCATCGCCAGTTCTGTCGACGCGCGCATAGTGACCTGTTGCTAAATAATCCGCACCGAGTGACAATGCGTGCTCAAGGAACGCTTTGAACTTAATTTCTTTGTTGCACATGACATCAGGGTTTGGCGTTCTGCCCGCTTTATATTCATCAAGGAAATATTGAAACACTTTGTCCCAATATTGCTTCTCGAAATTCACTGCATAATAAGGGATTCCAATTTGGTTGCATACGCGGATGACATCCTCATAGTCCTCCGTTGCTGTACATACACCATTTTCATCTGTGTCATCCCAGTTTTTCATAAATATGCCGATTACATCATAGCCTTGCTCCTTTAACATAAGAGCAGCAACTGATGAATCGACTCCTCCGGACATACCGACCACAACTCTTGTGTCTTCTGGTCTTTTTGTCATCTTCATCAACTCCATTTTCAATGAAACAGCATGTGCGTTTCGTTCTTCAGGTGCCTGGCTGTTTCATTTTTCACACACGAACAAAAGAGGAACGTTTATTTGGCTAAGCGTTTGACAACAGCTACTATCTTGCGCGCCGCCTGCTTCACATGATCCTCTTCATTCCCAAGACCGAAGCTTATTCTGACTGAGGACGTCAGCTTGTCTGCTTCTTCGCCATACATGGCGCTTAACACGTGTGAAGGAAGGACGGATCCAGCCGTACATGCAGACCCACTTGAAACAGCAATTCCTTCCATATCTAAATTCACAAGTAACGATTCGATAGAAACGCCCGGGAAATGAACATTTAAAATGTGCGGCAATGTCTCTTCCGGGTGCCCATTGATAGAGAAGTCGAGTGATTCCTCTTCGAATACTTGTAGCATGATTTCTTTGAGCTTACCATAATGCATGGCTTTTTCTCTTCTATTTTGCTTCGTTAATTGAACAGCTTCTGCAAGTCCGACGATCCCTGCCACATTTTCAGTGCCAGCACGGCGTTTTCTTTCTTGTTCTCCTCCGAAAATTTGCGGAGAAAGTTTCACGCCTTCGTTTACATATAAAAAGCCCGTTCCCATTGGACCATTTAGCTTATGGCCAGAAGCAGATAAGAGATCAATATGAAGGTCTGCTACATCGATTGGCATTGTTCCAAATGCCTGCACGGCGTCTGTATGAAAATGAGCAGTGTGATTGTGTAAAAGCTCACCAATGTCTTTGATTGGCTGAATCACACCTGTTTCATTATTGCCGTACATGATGGTCACAAGAATCGTATCATCTCTTAGTGCTTGTTTTAGTTGTTCAAGATGAATCAATCCAGTTTCATCCACATCTAAATATGTCACGTCAAATCCTAGCTTCTCTAGGCGTTCACATGTGTGCAGCACCGCATGATGCTCTGTTTTTGCTGTGATGATATGTTTTCCTTCATGCTGTCTTGCCATTGCCACACCTGTAATCGCCAGGTTGTCCGCCTCTGTTCCTCCACTTGTGAGGATGATCTCCTGCGGCTTACAGTGTAATTCTCCTGCAATCACTTCTCTTGCTTCATCGAGCCACTTTCTTGCCTCGCGCCCATATGAATGAATGCTAGAGGGATTGCCAAATATCTCTGTAAAGTAAGGCATCATCTTGTCCACAATACGCTGATCCATCGGCGTTGTGGCTGCATGATCTAAATAGATACGTTCCATTCCCGGTACACCTCTGATCTAAATATAGAACATATACGCCTCTTGATCCTCGTCATCTTTATAGCTTGCCAAGTCTTCAAGAGTTGTATTGTCCAGTACGTCTTTTACTGCATCACGAATTCGAATCCAAAGTGCACGCTTTGCTGGTTCTTCGTTTTCAATGACTTCGACAGGACTAATCGGTCCTTCTAATACACGAATAATATCACCGGCTGTGATCTCGTTTGGTTCATGTGCAAGAACATAGCCGCCGTATGCACCGCGAATACTTTTCACAAGACGGGCATTCCGAAGTGGTGATACAAGCTGCTCTAAATAATGCTCAGACAAATTATTGTTTTGAGCGATTGATTTTAATGATGTAGGGCCTTCGCCATGTTTTTTGGCTAATTCGATCATGATCGTCAGACCATATCTGCCTTTAGTAGAAATTTTCAAGTTAAACACCTCTGCGTTTTCTATTTCTATGTCATCAATTATTTTTCTGATTTCATATACGCTTATATAGACCAAAAGCAATTATATCATACTTTTAGCCAACTTTCATTTGCCGGTTCTGAGCGCTATAAGAGGACGCATCCCTTTTCTATTTGAAGAAATTTCGGTACTCTATACAAACAAGACATTGCTTTAGGAGAGATAATCATGAAACCTTTAGCGTACCGGATGCGCCCAAGTCATATTGAAGACATCATTGGGCAGGAGCATCTCGTTGGAGAAGGTCAAATTATTAGACGAATGGTCGAGGCAAAACATTTATCCTCGATGATTTTATACGGACCGCCGGGCATCGGGAAAACATCGATTGCGACGGCGATCGCTGGCAGTACAAGCATTGCGTTTCGGACGTTGAATGCGGTCATTCATAACAAAAAGGATATGGAAGCTGTCGCCGCTGAAGCGAAAATGAGCGGCCAGGTCATCCTCATTTTAGACGAGGTTCACAGGCTTGATAAAGGAAAGCAGGATTTTCTTCTTCCTTATTTAGAAAATGGCATGATCATTTTAATTGGCGCAACGACAGCTAACCCCTATCATGCGATCAACCCTGCCATCCGAAGCCGGACACAAATATTTGAGCTAAAACCGCTTGAAACAGAGCAAATCAAGGCTGCATTAACAAGAGCGTTACAGGATGAACATCGCGGACTTGGCGGTTATGAGGTGACAGTGGACGATGAAGCGATGAATCATTTTGCCAATGGATGCGGCGGGGACGTACGCTCTGCTTTAAATGCGTTAGAACTAGCTGTTTTATCGACAAAAGCAGATGATGCTGGGCATATTATGATCACTCTTGCCGCAGCAGAAGAATGTTTACAAAAAAAGAGCTTCTCACATGATAAGAATGGTGATGCTCATTACGATGTCCTCTCGGCTTTTCAAAAATCCATTAGAGGCTCTGACGCAGATGCGGCGCTGCATTACCTTGCCAGACTGATTGAAGCAGGGGACCTCGAAAGCATTTCAAGGAGATTACTCGTGATGGCTTACGAAGATATTGGCTTAGCTAGTCCGCAGGCAGGCCCTCGTGTGTTAAGCGCTGTTCAAACAGCAGAAAGAGTCGGCTTCCCGGAAGCACGAATTCCGCTGGCTAACGCAGTCATTGAACTGTGTCTTTCTCCTAAGTCCAACTCAGCATATAAGGCGATCGATGCGGCACTTGGTGACATTCGTTCAGGGAAAATTGGTGAAATCCCTGTTCATTTAAAGGATGCTCACTACAAAGGAGCCACAGCACTTGGCAGAGGCGTCGATTACTTATACCCACACGATTATGAAAACGGCTGGGTGAAGCAGCAATACTTACCTGATCCGCTGAAAAACAAGCAATACTATGAACCAAAGCAAACAGGTAAATTTGAAGGCGCACTAAAACAGGTATATGAGAATTTAAAACGCCAAAAATAAAAAAGCCCACCTGCCTATTAGCAGGTGGGCTGTCAGATTGTTGACAAAGGGCTAAAATGATCTTGATTTTAGCCCTTTGTCTTCTTTTCAGCGTAATAGAAAACCTTTGCAGTCTAGGAAGGACGAGCATCGGAGCGGAGCGAATTTAACATTCGTGAGCACCGAAGCGCAGATCTGACACCGAATGCAAGGGTTTGTCTACACGCTGGCCCCTGCCTAATTAGCAGGTGGGCTGTTTATTTATCCTTCACACGTGTAATTGGAATATCTTTTAAAAGCTGCATAATGACATGACCACCCATGATCAGTCCTGCAACAGATGGGACGAATGCGTTGGATGATGGCGGCATTTGTGCCTTGCGAATCTTCGCTTCATCATTTCCAACTTCTTTTCTGACATCTTCGCGGATGACAATCGGACTTTCATCAGAGAAAATGACTTCAATTCCTTTACGAATCCCTTCTTTGCGTAGACGCGTTCTCACGACTTTTGCAATTGGGTCGGTATGTGTTTTTGAAATGTCATCAATTTTGAAGCGGGTCGGATCTGTTTTGTTTGCAGCTCCCATACTCGAAATGATGTTCACATTGCGTTTCAGACACTCTTTCATTAAATGAATTTTATAGTGAATCGTATCTGACGCATCGATGACATAATCAAGTGGATATTCAAAAAATTGTTCATATGTTTCCTCTGTATAAAACATCTTGAGTGCAACAACTTCACATTCTGGATTAATATCAGCGATTCTCGCCTGCATTAAGTCAACCTTTGGCTGACCAACTGTTGAAAGCAATGCTGGCAGCTGACGATTTACATTTGTAATATCAATATCATCTTTATCAACAAGAACAATACGGCCAACGCCTGAACGAGCGAGTGCCTCAACTGCAAATGAACCAACGCCGCCCACACCAAGCACTGCAACTGTACTGTTTTTTAATATATCTAAGCCTTCCTTGCCAATGGCAAGCTCGTTTCTTGAAAACTGATGTAACAAGTGCCTCACTCCACCTTTATTTAAAATGAATCGAAAGAATCATATCATATTCAACCTTCTTCGTCATCCTTCTGAAAAAGAAAAAAACACAAAAAAGTCCCGACAACGCCGCCAGCTTTTCCTTCGTTTTGAACCCCGCACCATGCAGGTGGGTGCTTTCTTCCTGACTTTATAAGTCCTCTAAAGAGGCATTTATGCAGAAAGGAAAGGCAAGCTCCCGTATAAAAAAATGTTCGGTCAAAACTAGGTAACCACCGTACGTATCAGGACTTTATTTATTGATTGAAGAAAGCATATCATAGGCATGCCGCTTTTTCAAGCGTTTACATGCCTATATCCATGCGTCTATTTTACTGTTTTGCTTTTGTTTTAATGGCTAAACTTAACTCATCCAGCTGCGCTTCGCTCACATGACCTGGAGCATCTGTTAGCACGCAGCTCGCACTTGCCGTTTTCGGGAATGCAATCGTGTCTCTTAGGTTAGAGCGGCCGGCAAGCAGCATCACTAAGCGGTCAAGACCAAGCGCAATTCCGCCGTGCGGAGGAACACCGTGCTCAAAAGCATCTAGAAGGAAGCCGAATTGTTCATAAGCCTCTTCTTTTGAAAACCCAAGTAAGCTAAACATTTTTTCTTGAATGTCCTTTTCGAAAATACGAATCGAACCTCCGCCAAGCTCATAGCCATTCAGGACAAGATCGTATGCCTGTGCCTTCATGTCCTCTGGGCTTGTCTCAATTAATTCAAGATCGTCGCGTACTGGCATTGTGAAAGGATGATGGGCAGCATAGAAGCGTCCTTCTTCTTCATCTTTTTCAAGCAGCGGCCAATCAACGACCCATAAGAAGTTGAATACAGACTCATCGATGAGTTCAAGCTCTTTGCCGAGTTTTAAGCGAAGGGCACCAAGTGCGTCATGGACAACAGACGTCTTATCTGCAACAAAGAGTAAAAGGTCGCCTTCTTCGACTTGAAGCTGCTCCTTTAATTCTGCTTGCTTTGCTTCGTCAAAGAATTTAGCAATCGGCCCTTTTAATTCTGTGCCTTCTGCTTTAAGCCAAGCTAGACCTTTTGCACCGTAGTTCGCAGCAAATGCACCAAGGGCATCAATGTCTTTTCTTGAGTAATTCGCTGCAGCCCCTTTGACATTGATGGCTTTCACAGCTCCACCATTTTTTACAGCTCCGCTAAAGACTTTGAAATCAGAGTCTTTTACCGTGTCTGAAATGTTGACAAGCTTCATCTCAAAACGTGTATCTGGTTTATCAGAACCATAAGAATTCATCGCTTCATCATAGGTCATACGAGGTAATGGCAATGTCAGCTCTACGCCTTTGACATCTTTCATCACCTTTGCCATCATCTCTTCAGCAAGCGTCATAATGTCCTCTTGACTCATAAAGGACATTTCGATATCGACTTGTGTGAATTCCGGCTGACGGTCAGCACGCAAGTCTTCATCCCTAAAGCAGCGGGCAATTTGATAGTAACGATCCATTCCTGAGACCATCAGCAATTGTTTAAATAATTGCGGGGACTGAGGCAAGGCATAGAACTCTCCTTCGTGTACACGGCTTGGAACAAGATAGTCACGTGCACCCTCTGGCGTACTTTTTGTTAAAATCGGTGTTTCAATATCTAGAAAGCCGTTGTCATCTAAGAAATGGCGGAATGCTCTTGTGACCTCGTGTCGCATTTTCATCGTTTCAAACATAGCAGGACGGCGAAGGTCTAAGTAACGGTATTTTAAGCGCACATCTTCTGATACCTCGTCCGCTTGATCTGAAATGACAAAAGGAGGGGTCTTCGCTTCATTTAACACGCTGACCGTTTCGACTTGTATTTCAATTTTCCCTGTTTTTAGATTTGGATTAATTGTTGCTTCTTCTCTTGCGACAACCGTTCCTTTAATATCAAGGACATATTCATTACGAATCGATTCTGCTGTCTCAAGTGCCTCTTTTGAAAGGTCTGGATTGAAGACAGCTTGTACAATTCCTGTACGGTCACGCAGATCAATAAAGATTAATCCGCCAAGGTCACGTCTTTTTTGAACCCATCCTTTTAATACAACGGTTTGACCGATTTGGTCTTCTGTTACTTCTCCACAATAAAAAGTTCTACCAAACACAAACATTCCACTCCTTCTTTACGCCTTCTTGTGGGCCTTCATCATTTGAATCAGCTCATCAAGCTTCACTTCAATTTGTTCACCCGTTGTCGTATCTTTTACATTCACAATGTGCTGTGCCAGCTCATCTTCACCAAGGACAGCAATAAATTTGGCTTTTAATCGATCAGCCGCTTTAAATTGTCCTTTTAATTTCTTCCCTGTATAGTCCATTTCACTTGAAATGCCTTCTTTTCTTAGACGATTTAATAATGAAACAGCGTAATCTTTCGCATCATCACCGAGTGCAGCAATGTATAGATCAATGCCATCTTGCAATGGAAGATCAATCCCTTCAGCATCGATTGCTGATAGGAAACGCTCAATACTCATAGCAAAACCGATTCCTGGTGATTCAGGACCGCCAATTCCTTCAACAAGTCCATCATATCGGCCTCCGCCGGCTAATGTGGTAATCGCACCAAAGCCTTCAGCATTACTCATGATCTCAAATGCCGTGTGATTGTAGTAATCAAGGCCGCGCACTAAGTTCGGATCGACGACATATTCAACGCCTATATCTGTTAAGTATTGTTTGACCTTTTCAAAATAAGTCCGTGATTCATCATTTAAGTAATCTTGAATGGATGGAGCCGTTGCCATCAATTCGTGGTCACGATCCTTTTTGCAATCAAGAATTCGTAGCGGATTTTGATGTAAACGGGTTTGACAGTCATGACAGAATTCATCGATTCTTGGCTCAAAGTGCTCGACAAGTGCCTTGCGGTAGTCTGCACGACTCTCTTTGTCACCAAGGCTGTTAATGACGAGCTTTAAGTTAGAAAGACCTGCCTTCTCATAAACACTCATCGCAAGGGAAATAACTTCTGCATCAATGGCTGGATCCTTTGAACCGATCGCTTCAATCCCAAACTGATAAAATTGACGATATCTTCCCGTTTGCGGACGTTCATAGCGGAACATTGGTCCGATGTAATACAGCTTTGTTGGCTGCGCCGGCTGTGCAAATAATTTATTTTCAACATAAGAACGTACGGTTGATGCCGTTCCCTCTGGACGAAGGGTGATGCTGCGTCCCTTTTTATCTTCAAATGTATACATCTCTTTTTGAACGATATCGGTTGATTCGCCTACTCCCCGTGCAAACAGCTCTGTATGCTCAAAAATCGGTGTGCGGATTTCTTTGTATTGAAAGGCCGCACATGTATCTCTTGCAATTTGTTCAACATACTGCCAGCGTTCTGACTCTCCAGGTAAAATATCCTGTGTGCCTCTTGGAATATTAAAACTCATTTTTCGTCCTCCTACGACCATCATTCATTTTTTTATGTGGACATATAAAAAACCCCCGCCTCTACTATGTGTATAGTAGGGACGAGAGTTATACCCGTGGTGCCACCCTAGTTGGAACATGATCTAGCCATGTTCCCGCTCAAATCCTTAACGCAGATTCACGTTCTCCGCCTATTGACTCATTTTTAGAGCGTTCAGCAGGAAACCTACAGAGTGTTCTTTCGTGATAAATGCCATGCGGATTCGCTTTCAGCCTAAGGCGATTCCTCTCTGCTCACGCAATTTACCCTACTATTCTCTATCATCAGTTCCACATTTTAAATTTTCAAGTGTGTTGATTTATATTATAATAAGGTCGGTGCTGCCACTCTGTCAACCCTTGCCGTGCCTCTTTTTCTTTTCCAGCTCTTCTTTTGACGTACATCCGTATTCAGATGCGGTTTCTTCAAGGAAGCCTGGTTGATCCATTTCGTCGTGCTGCCAGCGATCGATATCACGATGTCCATTATATTGCACTCGTCCTAATTTTCTGCTTAATCTCATGTTTGTACATCCTTTTATCACGTTTTTATTTAGTATAAACAGATTGATTCAATTTTATTAGGGAAACTGCAAGGAATTAGTCCATTACATAACGAATTTACATTCATCGGTTTTATAAGGGAGGGGAAAACACCGTTTTGAATCTAAAAAAACACAATCAAATGATGATGCTTCTTACCTGTTTTGTTCTTATCGCAAGTACTTTGCCTATGGCACATGCTACAGCACAAACAGATCAAGCTGTGGTCGCTACAGATGAAATCAATGTGAGAACGGGTCCTGGTTTAAGCTATGGAATCGCAGCTGTTGTGAAGCGCGGAGAAAGCTATCCCATTCTCACGAAACAAGGAGAATGGGTGCAGATCGGGCTATCGAACGGTCAAAAAGGCTGGGTCGTCTCATGGCTGATTACAACATCATCTGGCAGCCAAAAGTCTGCTAAGCCGAAGACACAAAATCAAAGCTCAGCAGAGAGCAGTTCCATTACATCGACAGCCTCTGATCTTCGCATACGGACGGGCCCAGGGACTTCCTATCAAGTCGTCGGAACTTTCCCGCAAGGCGCTTCGGCTAAAAAGCTGCAGACAAGCGGCGAATGGACAAAAATTTCGTATAAACAAGCAGTAGGCTGGGTTCACTCTGATTATGTGTCAGGCGGCCAAAAAGCTTCTCAATCAAACGCTGGCGAGTCCTCTCGCTCTAAACAGACAGGCACAGTTGGCGTATCGAGCTTGAATGTAAGGCAATCGGCGGCACCAAATGCACAAGTCGTCGCTTCACTTGCCCGCAACACACAGATCACCATTTTGCGCGAGCAGAACGGCTGGTATGAAATTGAGGCAAAAGGCGTGAAAGGCTGGGCAGCAAGCTATTACATCGTCACAAGCAATGGAGCGAGTTCGGAGGGTGAAAAGAACTCATCTTCATCGGCTTCCCAAAAGAAAGCGTACATTGTTTACGATGGCACCAACATTCGAAAAAGTGCTTCTACCTCTGCTCAGATTGCAGAAAGAGCCACAAAAGGTGCTGCCTATCAAATTGTTCGCACGCAAGGTGACTGGTACGAGGTGACATTATCAAACGGCGGAACTGGTTATGTGGCAAGCTGGGTCGTTCAAACGAATAAAAATAGCAGCGAGGCACCAAGACCACAGCAGGATTCATCGTCAGGAACTGGTTCTTTAAAAGGAAAAACGATTGTTCTTGATCCAGGTCATGGCGGAAAAGACAGCGGTACGATTGGCGCAGATGGTGCGTTTGAGAAGAACATTACCATCAAAACCGCTAATTTACTGGCAGGCAAATTAAGGGCTTCTGGAGCAAATGTTTATTTAACTAGAAGTGAAGATACTTTTATCAGCCTTCAATCGAGGGTCGCGACATCTCATTACAGAAATGCAGATGCATTTATTAGTCTTCATTATGATAGTTTTATGGACCCAAGTGTCAGAGGAAGTACGGCATATTATTATCAAGCAGCAAAAGACCAGCAATTAGCGACAAACGTTCATACAGAAGTCGCTAAACGCTCTCAAATCCCTGATAAGGGTGTCAAATTCGGAGATTATTTTGTGTTAAGAGAAAACAAACGTCCTTCTCTTTTATATGAACTCGGCTATTTAAGCAATCCTCAAGAGGAAGCCATCATTTATAGCGCCTCTTACCAAGAACGAGTCACAGAAGGAATGACAGAAGGATTAAAACAATATTTCCGCTAGAAAAAAGAGGCCACTGCGCCTCTTTTTTGTTTGGTCGCAAAAGAAAAAGACTCTAAACAAACTCCTGCATGAGTTTATCTACAGTCTAAAGTAAATCTATTCTTTGCTATCCATCCAGATGGTGACGGGTCCTGAATTGGTCAATGACACATCCATCATCGCGCCAAAACGGCCAGTTTCTACATGAATGCCTTTTTCTCTAAGGGCTTTATTGAAACATTCGTAAAGGGCGTTCGCCGCATCTGGCTTGGCTGCTTTCATAAAATTTGGCCTTCTGCCCTTTCTCGTATCACCATAAAGGGTAAACTGAGACACAGACAGCACGCTTCCTTTTACATCCAATAACGAATGATTCATTTTCCCGTTTTCATCCTCAAAAATACGTAAATGTGCAAGCTTATCAGCTAAATAATGCACATCTTCTTCTGTATCTTCGTGTGTGACACCAACGAGTACCATATATCCTTCATTGATGGCACCTGTGATCTCTTCTTCTACCTTCACAGATGCACTTGTCACACGCTGCACAACAAGCCTCATAGACGATATACTTCCTTTCTAATTCATGAATCGGCGAACAGAGTAAATGTCTTTGATTTGTTTAATGCGTTCTACCACTTTGTGCAAATGGTTAATATTTTGGATAAAGATCGCCATATGGATCGTCGCCACTTTGTTACGATCAGACTTACCAGAAACCGACGAGATGTTCGTTTTGGTTTCGTTGACTGCTTGAAGCACCTCATTGAGTAAGCCGCGTCTGTCATATCCTAATATTTCAATTTCCACATTGTATTCTTTACGGTTTCGAGCAGGCTGTTCATGCTCCCACTCAACCGGGATTAACCGTTCCTGCGCTTCTCCTGTCTTCACGTTCGGACAGTCATCACGGTGAACAGATACGCCTCGGCCTTTCGTAATAAAACCAACAATGCTATCACCTGGAACAGGATTACAGCACTTAGATAAGCGGACAAGCAGGTTATCTATCCCTTTGACTCTTACACCTGCTTCTCGTTTCTTCCCGTGATACGTCTTTGGCTCTACAGTCACTTCTTGAACTGTTTTTTCTTGTTCTTCTTGATCTCTTTGTTTTCTTTCTTTTTCAGTTAAACGATTGGCGACTTGGAGTGCAGTAATTCCGTTATAACCAACCGCTGCATACATGTCCTCTTCGTTTGAGAAATTAAATTTGTCAGCCACTTTTTGCAGGTTTTCAGCTGTCAGAATGTCTTTGACATCAAACTCAAGGTTTTTGATTTCTTTCTCCACGAGTTCTCGGCCTTTTTCGACATTTTCTTCACGGCGCTGTTTTTTGAAAAACTGTCTGATCTTGTGCTTCGCTTGGGAGGTTTGGGCAAGTTTGACCCAATCCTGACTTGGTCCATAGCTGTGCTTTGATGTCAGAATTTCAATAATGTCACCTGTTTTCAATTTATGATCGAGCGTGACCATCTTTCCGTTGACCTTCGCACCGATCGTTTTGTTCCCAATTTCCGAGTGAATCCGGTAAGAGAAGTCAATCGGCACGGAACCCGATGGCAGTTCAATGACGTCTCCTTTTGGAGTAAAGACAAACACCATATCAGAGAAGAGATCGATTTTTAACGATTCCATAAATTCTTCTGCATCTGTCGATTCATTTTGGAATTCAAGGATTTCTCTAAACCAAGAGAGCTTCTTCTGGAAGACAGCTTCCTCCGTTGATTCTGCTGACTCTTTTCCTTCTTTGTATGCCCAGTGCGCAGCAATTCCGTACTCTGCAATTTCATGCATTTCCACTGTTCGGATTTGAACTTCAAGCGGGTCACCTTTTGGCCCAATCACTGTTGTATGAAGCGATTGGTACATGTTCGGCTTTGGCATT
The DNA here is from genome assembly GCF_038003425.1 of Bacillus sp. FSL K6-1145. NCBI lineage: Bacteria > Bacillati > Bacillota > Bacilli > Caryophanales > Bacillaceae > Bacillus > Bacillus sp. FSL K6-1145. The sequence continues at coordinate 2,413,803 of NZ_JBBOPC010000001.1, forward strand.
GCAATATAATCCTTAAACCTGCCTGGCATCGGCTTCCAGCATGTATGGATAATCCCGAGCACAGCATAGCAGTCTTTAATGCTGTCAACCAAAATACGAACGGCCAGCAGATCATAAATTTCATTAAACTGCTTATTTTGCAGGACCATTTTGCGATAAATACTATAAATATGCTTTGGTCTTCCGGAAAATTCAGCCTTGATGTTTACCTCTGACACCCGATCTTTTACTTCATTGACAACCTCGTCCAAGTATTCCTCACGTTCCGCTCGTTTACGCTTCATGAGATTCACGATCCGGTAATATTGCTGCGGATTTAAGTAACGGAGCGCTGTATCTTCAAGCTCCCACTTAATCTTTGAAATCCCTAATCTGTGCGCAAGCGGTGCAAAGATTTCAAGGGTTTCATTTGAAATTCTACGCTGCTTTTCCTGAGGAAGGTGTTTGAGCGTTCTCATATTGTGCAGACGGTCTGCCAGTTTAATCAAGATGACGCGTATATCCTGCGCCATTGCCACAAACATTTTTCGATGGTTTTCGGCCTGCTGTTCTTCTTGTGATTTATATTTAATCTTCCCGAGCTTTGTTACACCATCAACAAGCATCGCAACTTCTTCGTTAAAATGCTCTTTTAAATCCTGTAATGTCACATCTGTATCCTCGACAACATCGTGCAGGAAACCTCCTGCAATGGTCGATGGGTCCATTTCAAGGTCAACAAGAATCCCCGCCACTTGAATTGGATGGATAATATAAGGCTCACCAGACTTCCGGTATTGCTCCTTATGTGCATTTTCAGCATATTCATATGCTCGCTCTATAAATTGAATATGTTCAGCGGACAGGTATTCTCTTGCCTTGTCAATGACCTGCTGCGCCGTTAAAACTTGTTCGTTCGCCATGGAATCACCTTTTTAAATGAAAACTGTATTGTAGTTTATTATCAAGAAAAATTCGATAGATGTAAAGAGAAGAAGTCCGCTAAAAGATTTTTGATAGGAAAAAAGCACCCTTCTTACCGAGTGCTTTTTTCGTAAAACTCCATTAGTATTGCATTAACGTCAAGATGTCGTAACCGTCAAGCTTCTTTCTGCCGTCCAGATACGTCAGCTCAATCAAGAATGCAATTCCTGCCACAACGCCGCCCAATTCCTCTACAAGCTTGATGGACGCTTCAATTGTTCCACCAGTCGCAAGTAAGTCATCTGTAATCAATACACGTTGACCAGGACGAATCGCATCTTTATGAATCGTTAATACATCTTTCCCATATTCTAAGCCGTATTCGACTTTAACGACTTCACGAGGAAGCTTTCCTTCTTTACGAACCGGTGCAAAACCTACACCAAGTGCGTAAGCTACAGGGCAGCCAATAATGAATCCACGCGCTTCAGGTCCAACAATGAGATCAATGTCTCTTTCCTTCGCGTATTCAACGATTTGATCCGTTGCATAACGGTACACTTCGCCTTTATCCATTAACGTTGTAATATCTTTAAATTGTACACCTTCCTTTGGGTAGTCAGGTACAACTGTCACATATTGTTTTAAATCCATCTTTTCCTTTTCCTCCTCGTACGTCAAAGCACAGGTGAGACTTCGCTCATCATGCTATTCAGCCATTCCTTCAGCTCTTTGGCTGAGGAATATGTTAGTGTTTGATCGAGTTCCATCAATCGTTGTTTTGCTGTATAGGATGCTGATGCCGTTAAATCTTTTTTAGGGGCATCACGTACTATTGACAGCACACCATTCTCTATTTTAACAAAACCGAGTTCAAAAAACACCTTTGTCATAAAAATCATTGTATCTTTTGTCCAGCCTCTATGTTTCGCAAGCTCCATTCCTTGCTCCTTGAGAGGGAAACTTCCTCGCTTTAACAAGAATCCATAAAACCATTTGAATTGATCACGGCTAGGGAAAGAGGACATGAAATGATCTTCTTTTCTTTGGAAAACCGTATAAACTCTAGCTGGCTTTTGGTTTTCTAACAGCTGCCTTAGTAAGTGTTCATCTGCTGGAACATCTGCAAAGACAACATACTTGCCTTCTACATCGAATGTTGAAACATTTTCTGCATGGACATGATGAATCGGGATTTTGACTTCCTGTTTTGTTTCTTCGTCAAAACAGACCACCACATATTTTTCTGGGTCAAGCGTGGAGATTGTCTTTTCCCAATCCTTTTTGCCGCGCAAATCAAACAGCTGCCACTCATCTACTCGGGCATCTTTTAGCATGAGCTGTGGTTTCTTCCGGTTATTCCATTCATTGATGGACATTTCACCAATGACGGAAATGCGGCTACCTGTGACAACTTCTTCTTTTAATTGACCTTGATGAAAACCGACACAGTCAAGCAGCTGGTCTTCGTCTTTCAGAGACATTTTAATATGATTCTGATTTGCTCCAATTGTTCGAATTTCTTCAAGTCTCACATCTTCAATCATGATGAACGGCTTTGGATTCTGCATGCCAAATGGTGACAGCATCCCCACTTCTTCAATTGCTTCAACCGTCAACTCGTCTACCTTGCATACAGCATCAACCCGCTGAATCGGAATAAAGTCTTCTTCTGTCAACGTTTCATTCGCATATTGATTTAATCTTTCCCTTAGTAAAGGAACATCATCCGCTCGAAGTGTCATACCCGCAGCCATCGGGTGCCCGCCAAAATGCGGCAGAATGTCACGGCATTTGCTTAAATGGAAAAATAGATCGAAGCCAGGAATACTCCGCGCTGATCCTTTTGCCATTTGCGTCTCTTCATCTATTCCAAGCACAATCGCCGGACGAGAAAATTTATCCGTCAATTTAGAGGCAACAATTCCGACAACACCCGGATTCCAGCCAGCTTTCGCTACAACGATTGCAGACTGGTCATCACCTGTCTCTTCCACCATTTGAATGGCTTCTTCTGTGATCGTACTCACAATTTTTTGACGTTCTTTATTCAGTTCTTGTACAGAACGAGCGAGTTCTTCTGCTTCATCCTTATCCTCTGTCATGAGAAGATGAACAGCTGGATCGGCCTGTTCAATTCGTCCTACAGCATTCAGCCTTGGCGCAATTTGAAAGCCGACCGTTTCCTCATTTGCTTCTTCAAGAGTAGCACCTGCTTCTTTCAATAACGCCTTCAGCCCTGGTCTATTCGACTGCCTAAGCTGCATAAGCCCTTTTTTAGCGAGCCATCTATTCTCATCATGAAGCGGCACAAGATCCGCTATTGTCCCAATTGCCGCAAGATCTAACAGCTGAGTTGGCAGCTTTCCAAGAAGTGCATGCGCCACTTTAAATGCTACGCCTACACCGGCAAGTTCTTTAAAGGGATACTCACAGCCTGGCTGCTTAGGATGAACAATCGCAAGTGCCTCAGGCAGCTCCTCACTTGGTTCATGGTGATCTGTAATGATCAGGTCTAACCCTATTTCTTTTGCAATACGTGCTTCATTTACAGCTGCAATACCTGTATCGACGGTGATGACAAGCGATGCGCCTTGCTCTTTGATATATCGGAAAGCCTGTTCATTAGGCCCATAGCCTTCTTTAAATCGATCTGGAATATAAAAGTCTACTTTCGCAGACAACTCTTTTAATGTATGTAAAAGCACAGACGTACTTGTCACACCATCCGCATCATAGTCTCCGAAGATCACAATCGATTCCTGCTCTTCGATCGCTTTGTTGATGCGCTCTACTGCCTCTTTCATTCCTTTTAATAGAAATGGATCATGAAATTCGGCTTTTTGATCAAATAAAAAAGACCTCGCTTCTTCTACTTCTTCAAGTCCTCTTTTTACAAGAAGCGATGCAGTCAGCGCTGAAATATTCAGATTTTCAGAGAGTGATTTCACTTTTTCTTCGCTTGGATGTTCATATTCCCAGCGCATTTTGGATAATAACATAAATTCACCCCTCAACCACACTATTATACTAGAGTGGCCTGAGGGGTTTCAATTTTTATTTTATGAAATTGTGCTGGAAGATTATTTTTCCTTCCGGTTAAATGATGCTGGCTGTTCTTTTAAAGGCGTCACATTCGGTTTCTTTTGAACGTCTTTGTCGATCTTTTTATTCGAAACAGCAGGTGCAGGTGCGGCTGCACGCTCAGCTTTTAATGCCTTTAGTTCACGTTTTAGTTTCATAATTTGGAAAATCCCTGCAAAAGCCACAATGAGTCCGCCCATGAGCACAGAACCAATAATGACAAGGATCAGCGGCCATTCAGCCGATCCAAATAAGTAGTCAACTTGCACCGGCCGCACATTGATTACGGCAAATACTGAGACAATTAACACGAAAATAAATGCGAGTATGATGGTCCATTGTTGTTTGTTCATCTACATATCCCCCAAGCTTTTTCTTTTATTCTTCCCTTTTTATTGTCCTTTTTAAACACAGAAAGAAATGAGCGGAAGAAAATCTATCAGCATGGGCATGATTAGCTGCTTAGTTTTTCTTTCATGAGATTCTTTATTTCTTGTCTTTCTCCAGAAATAACAAGGGTATCCCCTTCTTCAATGGCCGTTTCAGGTCCTGGATTTAAAATCTTCTCATGTGATTTTCTCACGATAGCGATGACTGTTACTTGATCGTTTTGGCGGACACTCAGGTCTCCGATTGTCTGCTGAACAGCTGGTGCATTCTTATCAATCTTAAACCATTCAATCATCCCGATACCTGGCAGTTCAGTTTCCCGAACCTTCATAACAGCCCCTCCAAAGCCAAATGCCTCAAACGGACACTTGCTTTCTATACTTGTCTAAACGTATGTCATTATAGCAAAAGACCATTTCAAGATCAATGATACCAGAAATGTTTTTTCGAATCGTCTTATTTTCGGAAAAACTAAAGAAAAAAGACTGCCATTCAGGCAGTCTCACTCAATTAAACATCTTGCTCAGTATCAATCTTCGCCGGTTTTTTCATCTCACGGCCTTTCCACATGAGCCAAATTTGCGCTGCGATATATAGAGATGAGTACACCCCTGTTAACAGACCGACAAGTAAGGCGATGGAGAAGTTCGTAATTGACGCTGATCCAAAGATAAGCAGTGCGATTACAACGACAAGTACGGTTAATACCGTGTTGACAGATCGCGTAAAGGTTTGCTGTAAACTTAAGTTCACAATGTACGATAGATCTTCAATGGTTTTTGGTTTGCGCTTCTTCATTTGTTCACGAACCCTGTCAAAGGTGACGATCGTGTCGTTGATCGAATATCCGATGACTGTGAGGATCGCCGCAATGAAGGTGACATCCACCTCTAAACGCGTAATACTAAAGAAGGCCACGATAAAGAACGCGTCATACAGCAGTGAAATAATCGCTGCAATGGCCATTTTATATTCAAATCGAACGGATACATATAAAATGATCCCGATTGAAGCAATGATGACAGCATATAATGCATTTCGGGCAAGTTCTTTCCCAACAGTCGGAGACACTGTACTTACGTTCGGCTCCGTTCCGTATTTATCTTTGAAGTAATCTTTCACTTCAGCAATCTTTTCTTTGTTCGGCACACCGACAAATCTCGCTGCTGCCTGATTTTCTTTTTGACCCGATAACACGACACTGTCTGTCTCAAGGTCCAGCTTTTTAAAGTCTTGCTCGACTTGTTCAGTTGACAGCTTGTGATCACTTTGGATATCAATTCTAGTTCCACTTGTAAAGTCAATTCCCGCATTCAGCTTGAAGATGGAAAGAACGATGATTCCCGCAATGGTGATAGTAGCTGAGAAAATCATAAATCCTTTACGTTTGCTGACGAAATCCCACTTATCAAACGGTGTTTTTGGCTCGGTGGTTTCTGTTGTTTCATGAATGTTCATAATGTCTTTTTGACGAACACCAAACCAGCCTTTTCTCCGGTCAAGATAGCGGCTTTCAACAAGAAGACCAAGAAGGAATCTTGATAGGAAGACAGCTGTGATAAAGCTAGTTAAAATCGATAGGATGAGCATCGTTGCAAATCCTTTTACCGAGCTTGTCCCGAAGAAGAACAGCACGCCGCCGGCAATAATACTTGTTAAGTTTGCATCAAAGATGGTTGCAAATGATCGGCGGTTACCTGATCTGAAAGCAGAACGGACTGATTTGCCGAGCTTGAGCTCTTCTTTGATCCGCTCATAAGTAATAATGTTGGCATCAACAGCCATCCCTACCCCTAGAATCAACGCCGCAATTCCAGGCAGCGTCATGACTGCACCCATCCAATCAAACACTTGAAGCGTAATGTAAATATAAGCTGAAAGTGTGATGACAGCGATAAGACCAGGTAATCGGTAATAAAGCAGCATGAATAAGAAGATAAATGCGATTCCTACAATTCCTGCGAACACTGTTTCGTCCAGTGCTTGTTCACCAAACTGTGCACTCACAGATGTTGAATATTTTTCTGTTAATTTCACTGGCAATGCCCCGGCATTTAAAATACTTGCAAGGTCCTTTGCCTCTTGGACAGTAAATTTCCCTTCAATTTGCACGTCACTGCTGTTAATTTCTTGATTCACATTCGGCGCAGAGACATACTTATGGTTTGATTTTGAGACTTCTTTTTTGAAGGAATCTCCTTTGTGGTAATCAAGCCAAATGACAAGCTGGTTATTCGGCGCCATCGCCGCTACTTTTCTTGTGACGTCACCAAATTTTTTCGCATCCTTTAGTTTAACCGTCACAATTGGCTCATTCGTTTGACTGAATGTTTGTTTTGCACTGTTTTCGACCAGGTCAGCCCCGTTAAGGAGTTCTTTATCATTCGTATCTCTGAAGGATAGCTGTGCTTCAGTGGAAAGAATCTCCCTAGCTCTGTTTTGATCTTTTACTCCCGCAAGCTGCACACGGATACGATTGTTGCCTTCAATCGAGATGTTCGGCTCACTTACACCTAGCACATTGGCTCTTCGGTTTAAAGCCTCCACTGTACTGACGAGGACACTATTTGTGATTTTATCCTCTTTTTTCACTGGATGTACATCATACAGGACCTCAAATCCACCCTGTAAATCCAGCCCTAGCGTCATATCTTTCGCAACAGGCTTTGTTAGTAAGCCTACGCCAGTTCCGATTAACAGAACCACTAAGAAAAACGCAAGAATGCGCCCTTTTTTCATTATGTATTTCCTCCTTAAACACCTGAATCCATTAAGATGGCTTATTTCAACAGTTCATCTAGCATATTCTTGCCATCTTCACTGTCCAAAAAAGCAGACGTTTTAAACGACTGAACGGTTGCATAGTTCATAAATTCGCCAATTTTCACAGATAAAATATCTGCAACCATTTCATGAATCGGATACTCTTGTTTTTTCTTCCACTTCTTATTCTCTAAGTATGACCATAATTCCTCTAAATCTACATCTTTATAGCCCAAAACGATGAATTCTTCAAGCTTACTGAACAGAAAAGGCTTTAAATGGTCTTTGTAAATTGCAGCCGGATGTTGTGTCAATGGGACGCTCCCCCTTTTCAGTTTTTATCGAGAGACTTGTCATGCTTGGACGATATACACGCATATCTTATTGTATATGATTCTATGTCGTTTGAGAAGGCAGGTGATCTTTGATTTGACGAAGCAAACGTTTTTAAAGGGCACGATTATTTTAATTTTAGCAGGTTTTATCACGAGAATATTGGGTTTTGTCAATCGAATTGTCATTGCAAGGTTCATTGGCGAAGAAGGAGTCGGGCTTTATATGATGGCTGCTCCTACCTTTTTTCTCGCTGTGACGCTAACACAATTCGGACTGCCTGTCGCTATCAGCAAGCTTGTCGCAGAAGCAGAAGCCCGGGGTGACAAACAGAAAACAAAACGAATTCTTGTCATGTCTCTTGCGATAACAGGGACTCTCAGCCTGATATTCACGCCGCTCTTTTTATGGTTTGCACCCATCATGGCAGAAAATATGCTGACAGATCCTAGAACGGTCTATCCACTGCTTGCCATTACGCCCGTTGTCCCAGTCATCGCCATTTCCAGTGTGCTAAGAGGATATTTTCAAGGCAGACAGCAAATGAGCCCGCTTGCCATATCTCAAGTACTGGAACAGGTTGCAAGAATTTCTCTAGTGGCAGTATGTACAACGGCTTTCCTTCCTTATGGGATTGAATATGCGGCAGCAGGTGCGATGATTTCATCTGTTATTGGAGAGATGATTTCACTTGCTTATTTACTGATTGCCTTTCGTTATAAAAAGACCATTCGTATTCGAAAACGATTTTTTAAGGCGATTCATGACGGTAAGGACACGTTTAAGCAGCTGATGAGTATTGCCCTGCCAACAACAGGCAGCCGTTTTATCGGGAATATTTCGTGGTTTTTAGAGCCGATAGTTGTCGCGCAAAGTCTTGCCATTGCTGGATATGCGGCCGTCGAGGCGACAAGACAATACGGGGAATTGACTGGTCTTGCGCTGACCCTTTTGACACTGCCTAGCTTTATTACGTATTCTCTCTCCACTGCACTGGTCCCAGCAATCAGTGAAGGAATGGAGCAGAACAAACGCAAAACGGTCGAATACAGGCTGAAGCAGGCGATGCGTCTTTGTCTACTCAGCGGAGGTATTTCCTGTATTATTCTTTTCGTTTACGCAGAAGATTTAACGCTCTTTATGTATGGTTCATCGCATGCGGCTATTTATGTAAAATTCATGGCACCATTTTTTCTTCTATATTATTTTCAAGGGCCGCTTCAAGCCGTCTTGCAAGCACTCAATTTAGCTGGTGCGGCGATGACGAATAGTCTGATAGGTGCTGTTGTGAAAACAGGAATGATTTTTGTCCTTGCTTCACAGCCGGGCTTTGGCATTATGGGGGCAGCACTTGCAATATTAATCGGCATCGTCCTTGTCACGCTGCTTCATGCGGCAACTGTCGGTAAAGTACTGCCTATTCATTTACCAATGAAGGAATATGGGATATGCGTTCTTGTGATCATCGGCACTGGGGCCGTGAGCCTTTGGCTGAAATCTCAAGTAAACGGGCTCTTTTCTGCCCCGATTGAGCTTGTGATGCTGATCTTTGTTACGTGCGCGCTGTATGTCATTCTATTAATCTGTCTAGGGCTAGTGAAGCGAGAAGAGCTTCGCCGTATCCCGTTTATAGGGAAACTGCTTTAGCTCATTTCTTCTTAATCACTTCATCTTTCAAATCAATATAAAATGTCTTTTGATTAAAGCTGCAGTAGGAAATTTGATCAATTTCATGATAGCCCCTTTTGGCAATCTCATCTTTCAGCCACTGTTCATTTTGATTAATTTGCTTCAAATGATCGTGCTGTACAACGCCATCAGCAATAAGTGGCAGCTCAAGCGCTCCGTGTGTGTGCTTGTTTTCTTTTTCGACAACCGCAAGCTTTCCGGATGGCTCTAAAATGGCGTAAGACACATCCTGAATGCTATCGATGTTGTTTTCTCTTAATTGAATGAGCAGGTCATCAAAATTGTATCGCTGTTTTCTCATCGCACCCTCGTCAATTTTCCCATTAATGATGAGCAGGACCGGTTTGCCGTCAAGAAAGCGCCGGACACCTTGGAATTTCAATGAGAGATAGGCAAGTGTGATTTGAATGAAGGTTAACAGCAGGATCGGCCATACCGTATGTAACATGTGATCCTCGACTTCTTCTATAGCGAGAACCGCAATTTCTGCGATCATCATAAAAATGACAAGATCTAAAATACTCAATTCGCCAATTTCTCTCTTGCCCATTAACCGAAAAATAAACCAAATAAGAAAATATAAAATGATTGTTCTCATGGAGATAATCAAGATGTCCTGCATGTGATGTAAACCCTCCTTCTCCACCATAGCTTGTGTCAAAACCCTTTATTTATGTAGAAAAGAAAGCCTCTGTTTTTATCGTGAGAAACATGTCTATTTTTTCTTCTATGTGAATACATTTTAGTAAAAGACAAGCTTCGGTCAATTGGAGAGGAGACGAATCACATGCAGGAAACGAAACAAATCGGAAAAGGGATTTTATCCGGCTTAATGGCCATTTTTATCGTCATGATTGTCACAAGCTTACTTGTATCGCTCATGCTTACCTTCACAAGTATGCAGGAATCATCGTTTAAATGGATGATTATGATTTTGTCCTTTGTGGCACTTTTATTAGGGGGGATCATTTCTGGAGGAAAGGCAAAGGAGCGCGGCTGGTTCATTGGTGCGATTACTTCGCTGATCTTTTCCCTCACTGTATTTTTGTTTCAATATTTAGGGTTTGGAGAAACCTTTTCACCAGAGCAGTTCATCTATCATGGGGCATTTCTAGGGATTTGTATGCTCGGCGGAATGATTGGCGTCAATCTTCGAGGCAAATAAAAAAAGAGCGGATCTATATCGCTCTTTTTTTATGGCTATGTATCGGAGGATTAGCCTTTGTCAGCTAATTCTCTAATAGCACGACGATCGAAAGTTAAACGGTTGTTTTCGCTTGTTTTGATGACCACTTTTGATTCATCAATGTAGTCGATTTCACCGTGTAAACCACCGATTGTGACGATTTTATCGCCTTTTGATAAAGATTGCTGCATCTGACGCACAGCTTTTTGTTGCTTTTGCTGTGGACGGATTAATAAGAAGTAAAGCACAGCAAACATGACAACAATCATAATGATTGAACCCATACCACCATCCATTCTATTTCACCCCTTTCTAAAGCATTGTAAAGCCTTTTCGTTTATGCGTTAAAAGTTTTTCGCATTCGGTTCGTTAAAGCCGTAACGCTCAAAAAACTCTTCTTTAAAATCACCTAAACGATCCTCACGGATAGCTTCTCTCACTTGCTCCATTAATTTTAACAGAAAATGAAGATTATGATAAGTTGTTAATCGAATTCCGAACGTTTCATTTGTTTTGATCAAATGTCTAATATAAGCGCGTGTGTAGTTTTTACATGTGTAGCAGTCACAATTTTCATCGATTGGTCTGAAATCACGCTCATATTTTGCATTTTTCACAACTAGACGTCCTTCGCTTGTCATCAACGTACCGTTTCTAGCAATTCGTGTTGGCAGCACGCAGTCAAACATATCTACACCGCGAATGGCGCCGTCAATTAAGGAATCTGGTGAGCCGACACCCATTAAGTACCTTGGCTTGTCTGCTGGTAACAATGGCGTTGTGAACTCGAGTACACGGTTCATCACATCTTTTGGTTCCCCAACAGATAAGCCTCCGATGGCGTAACCTGGGAAATCAAGTGACACGAGATCTTTTGCACTTTGTTTACGAAGCTCTTCGTATTCTCCGCCTTGGATGATTCCAAACAGCCCTTGATCCTCTGGACGCTGATGTGCTTCTAGACAGCGTTCTGCCCATCTGCTTGTCCGCTCTACAGAACGTTTCATGTAATCGTATTCTGCTGGATATGGCGGGCATTCATCAAATGCCATCATAATATCAGAGCCAAGCGCATTTTGAATGTCCATGGCCTTCTCAGGAGAAAGGAACAACTTATCTCCATTTAAGTGATTACGGAAGTGGACGCCTTCTTCTTCAATTTTTCTAAATTCACTCAAAGAGAAGACTTGGAATCCGCCTGAGTCGGTCAAAATCGCTCGATCCCAGTTCATAAATTTATGCAGGCCGCCTGCTTCTTTCACAATGTCATGACCCGGACGGAGCCATAGGTGGTACGTATTGCTTAAGATGATGCCTGCTTCCATTGCCTTTAGTTCTTCAGGCGCCATCGTTTTGACTGTAGCCAGTGTACCTACCGGCATAAATACAGGTGTGTCAAAGGAGCCGTGCGGTGTATGAACGCGTCCTAGTCGTGCACCTGTTTGTTTGCATGATTTAATGAACTCATAACGTATCGGTAATTGCGACAAAAATGAGCCCTCCTGTCTTTGTTGTATGATGTTATTGAATCAGCATGGCATCGCCAAAGCTGAAGAATCGGTATTCCTCTTTTACAGCCTCATTGTACGCTTTTAGGACATGCTCTCGTCCAGCTAATGCGCTGACAAGCATGATTAACGAGGATTTTGGCAGATGGAAATTCGTGATCATGCCATCAATTGCCTTGAATGTGTAGCCGGGGTAAATAAAGATTGACGTCCAGCCGCTTGACGCTTTGAATTCACCGTCATGCGCACTTGCAATGGTTTCTAGCGTTCTCGTTGACGTTGTCCCCACTGAAATAATCCGCCCGCCTTCTTTGCGAACGCGATTAAGCTCTGCCGCTGTTTCTTCATTCATTTCGTAAAATTCCGCGTGCATTTCGTGTTCTTCAATACGATCTGCACTGACCGGACGAAAAGTACCAAGCCCCACGTGCAGTGTAATGAATGCGATGTGCACACCCTTTTCTTTCAGCGCATCCAGCAGCTCGTTTGTAAAGTGAAGACCAGCAGTTGGAGCAGCAGCGGAGCCGACCTCTTTCGAATACACCGTTTGATAGCGTTCACGATCGTCAAGCTGCTCTTTAATATAAGGAGGCAGCGGCATTTCACCAAGGGATTCAAGTACTTCATAAAAAATGCCGGTATACTGAAACTCAACTTTTCTGCCGCCATGATCTAATTCTTCTGTACATACCGCTTGAAGCCGTCCATCACCAAATGTGATCACTGTTCCTTTTTTCACCCGTTTGGCTGGTTTTACAAGTGTCTCCCATTTGTCGCCTTCCTCTTGTTTTAAGAGAAGAAGTTCAACTTTTGCACCTGTATCCTCTTTCATTCCAAACAACCGTGCCGGCAGAACGCGCGTATTATTTAAAACGAGACAATCACCCGTTTGAAAATAATCGGTAATTTGTGAGAATGTATCGTGTTTGATTGCACCCGTTTGTTTATTTAAGACCATCAGTCTTGATGCATCTCGTTTTTCAAGCGGTACTTGTGCAATCAATCTTTCTGGTAAATCAAAATCAAATAGTTCTAACTTCATTTCCTTCACCTATTCTGTAGTTAACTAGTTAACGTTATTTCATCCGTCCAAAGATATTCAGTAATATGGTTAGCACGATGCTAATGACAATGCATGTGATCACAGGAAAAAAGAATGTCACATTTCCTTTTTTTACAAAAATATCACCTGGAAGCTTACCAACCAATTGAAAACCTAATCCTGCGGCAAAAAGGACACCACCTAAAATCATCAATATTTTAGGGAATTCAGTCACGAATCGGAACCTCCATTTGAAAATGTTCATACGCTTCTCTTGTGACGACCCGTCCTCTTGGTGTTCTTTGCAGGAAACCAATTTGCAGTAAATACGGTTCGTACACATCTTCAATCGTATGTGATTCTTCTCCAATTGTCGCTGAGATCGTATCAAGCCCAACAGGCCCGCCTCTAAATTTTTCAATCATACTTAAAAGCAGCTTATGGTCGATATGATCAAGACCAAGCTTGTCGACTTGAAGGCGCTCAAGGGCATCTTCCGCAATGTCCTCGGTAATCGCGTGATTCCCAAGCACCTGCGCAAAATCTCTTACTCTTCTGAGTAGACGATTGGCAACCCTCGGCGTACCGCGGGAACGTCTTGCGATCTCTTCGGCTGAGCGAAGATCGATCCCAATCTCGAACAGCTCTGCTGTTCTTGAAACAATGTGAGCCAAATCTCTTTGCTCATAGTATTCCAATCTTGCATGTACCCCAAACCTGTCACGAAGCGGCGCTGTTAAAAGCCCGACGCGGGTCGTAGCACCTACAAGTGTAAATGGCGGTAAATCAAGCCGTACAGAGCGCGCTGTATCTCCTTTGCCAATGACGATATCTAAACAAAAATCCTCCATTGCTGGATAAAGCACTTCCTCAATTGAGCGCTGCAAGCGATGAATTTCATCTATAAACAACACATCACCTGGCTCAAGAGACGTTAAGATCGCCGCCAAATCGCCAGGACGTTCAATCGCTGGTCCAGACGTTGTCCGCAGCTGAACATTCATTTCATTGGCAATAATCGACGCGAGCGTTGTTTTCCCGAGTCCGGGCGGTCCGTATAAAAGGACGTGATCGAGTGTTTCCTGCCTCATCCGGGCAGCTTCAATAAACACGCTGAGGTTATCCTTTACTTTTTGCTGACCGATATATTGGCTAAGTGTCTGAGGCCGCAGACTTTGCTCAATGGCTGATTCATGGTTGTCTGCTTCAGTTGAGACGAGCCGTTCATCCATGAGACATCACCCTATTTCAACATTTTTTGTAAAGCTTTTTTCACATATTGATCGGTTGTGAGATTCTTTTCTTCTTTTAATAATGGAAGAACCTTTTTAATTTCGCGATCACCGTATCCGAGAACACTTAAGGCTTCAAGCGCTTCGTCTAATGCCGTTTGCTGCGTTTCGACCTGAATATGGTCCTCGTGATTAAATAGATTGCCAATCATTTCAGGCACAACATCAGCTAGCTTTCCTTTTAGGTCGAGAATGATTTGGCGAGCTGTCTTTTTGCCAACACCAGGGAATTTAATCAGGAACGCTTCATCTTCACGTTCTATCGCTGAAATGACCGCGCCTGGATCACCGGAAGCAAGAATCGCTAGAGCCCCCTTCGGCCCAATCCCTGTGACATTTAACAGTTTTGTGAACAGCGCTTTTTCTTCTCGTGTTTGAAATCCATATAACGAAAAAGCGTCTTCCTTTATGTAATGATACGTATAAATCGTTTCTTGTTTATTGATTTGATAGATAAACGGGTTTGGGCTATAGACTTGATATCCCACTCCGCCGTTTTCTATGACAACATATTGCGGGCACACATAATCAATGGTCCCTTTTACAAACTCTATCACCGTTTTCACCTCTTTGACTGTTCTTCATTGTAACATAAATCGAGAAGAAAACCGCAATAAAAGTTAACATACGTTCGCTCAATGCATTTTTACGATGACACTACGAAAAACAGCTTGCGGCCTTCACACCAGCAAGCTGTTATACGCTTTAAAACGATATTTCATTTCGGTAAGGCTTCATGACTTCAAGCACATGCTCAAATTCATCCTTTGTTCGAAAAGGAATGCCTTGCTCAAGCTGCTCCTCCACATGACTTTCTAAACGGGACGTATCAATTTGAAAAAAGAGATGAATGGGCTCCGCCCAGCCGTCAGGCCTTCCATGAAACGTAGAAATCACACCGTCCTCTGATAATCCGATATATCCATTTGCTTTACTTAATGGAGAGATATCATCAATTTGCTTTCTAAAAAGCGCAAAATCCTCTTTCTGCTCTACTAGCGTCCAGCCTTTATACTGCGACCAGAATGTGTCTTTGTCTTCTAATGATGCCCGGTGTCTTTCAATACTCACATCTCCGTCTAGATAAACTTTTTCAAGCTGTACGGTGATCGAGTTTGACTGCTTTTGCAAGTGTTCTTTTCCTTCCATATCCGTAGCGAAAAAAAGCACACTTGTCATGATAAGTCCTATAACGAAACATTTCATCTTCACTTTCACTATTTACACCTCTTTAAAACATGAGATCGATGCATGACATATGTAGTTTGACCCATTTTTCTAAACATTAACCAAATCGATGACATGAATATATGGGAAGAGTCTTTCGTTGTATCCTTCATTCGTAAATGGTATGTTTTATACAATCCATTGCTTTATCGAATGCTCGGTTTTTTCATCATTCGTTTTTCAGCCGCATAAACTGAAACCAAAGAAGGTGAAGTCAATGTCAGAAGTCAAAAGATTAGCCGAATCGATTCAGTATCATGAGAATAAACGTCTTCATAAGCTTGCCTTTAAACCGGCAGAGCTTGAGCTGTGCGGCAAAGGAAGAAGTGCCTATGTCTTTTCATACAAAAAAAACGGCAAGAAAATGGCGTTAAAAGTCTTTTTCCCTTCTTATCAGCATATTGCCCGCAAAGAAGCCGCCATTTATGAAAAACTCTCTGGTTCGTCTTACTACCCTGAGATTTATGAATCTGGGGATCAGTATATTTTAATGGAATATATTAAAGGATATACATTCTATGAATGCCTCACAAAGGGGATTCCTATTAAAAAACAAATGATTGAACAAGTCGATGATGCGCTAGAAGAAGCACGCGAGAAAGGATTGAATCCTTCAGATATCCATCTGAGGAATCTGATCTTAACAAAGGAAGGACAGGTCAGGGTCATCGACGTTGCCCGTTTCACACAAACAAAAGCATGCCACCAATGGGATGACTTAAAAGCCGCTTACGCTTATTATCAAAAACCTTTCTTCCCGAAAAAAGCACCGCGTCTTTGGCTTGAAGTGATTGCTTATTTGTATAAAAAGAACTGGATGTCTCGCGGTCAGCTTAATAATCGGAATGATTTCTCTGCATAATGAAAGCCGCTCTCACTGAGCGGCTTTTCTGTGTCAATCTGTTTCAACATGGATGCTATTCACATTTAATAAGTTAATGATTTCATTATTCAGCTTAAACCAATGATTGGCTTCTTCAATTTTCTTATACACATCATAGGTAGCTGGACGTTTTAGCTCGAAATCAAGCACTTCCCCATTGTTCATATGAAATGTTACCTTAAATACTTTCATCATAAGATCACCTTCCACTCTCTCTTGTTAGCTGGCCAAATAGATCGGCTCTTTTCATTCATTCTCTACTCAACTCGTTTCCCCTCCTTCTTTCCTTTCAAACACAAGAAGTTTAAATTTTGTTTAAATTCAAACAATATCTCTATCCCTCTTCTTTGCAAAGAAGTATATTATTTTAAAAAGGAGGTTTTCTTTATGAAACGGAAAAAGAAACGAACATCCCCAGAAAGACAAACAGTCGTGTTTCATTTAACAGATGCCCTCATTCCGAGTCTGGACATGATAGGGGTTGCATTAAAGGCATTTTTCCACCTCTTAAGAAAAGCCTTATCCGCGATCTGATAAAACCCCGCACAACATGCGTGCGAGGTTCTTTTTTAGGATGAATATATTTGACTTCCTTGGCTGATAAACTCCTTCGCCTTCTTCTCCATCTCTTTTTTTACTTCTTCTGATTGATTGCGAATATCATGGGAAATTTTCATGCTGCAAAACTTCGGTCCGCACATCGAGCAAAAATGGGCAGTCTTAGCGCCTTCGGCAGGCAATGTTTCATCATGGAACGCCATCGCTCTTTCTGGATCAAGTGACAGGTTGAATTGGTCCCGCCATCTAAATTCAAACCTTGCTTTCGATAAAGCATCATCGCGCTTTTGAGCAGCAGGATGTCCTTTTGCTAGATCAGCAGCATGTGCAGCAATTTTATAGGCGATCACACCTTCTCTTACATCTTCTTTGTTCGGCAGCCCTAAATGCTCTTTTGGCGTCACATAGCATAGCATCGCTGTTCCATACCAGCCGATCATAGCTGCGCCGATAGCAGATGTAATATGATCATATCCCGGAGCAATATCTGTTGTAAGAGGTCCTAATGTATAAAATGGTGCCTCTTTGCAAATCTCCATTTGTTTGTCTACATTCTCTTTGATTTTATCCATTGGAACATGCCCAGGTCCTTCAATCATCACCTGAACATCATGTTTCCAAGCGATCTCTGTCAATTCACCTAATGTTTCCAGCTCTGCAAACTGCGCCTCATCATTGGCATCAGCAATCGAGCCTGGTCTGAGTCCGTCTCCAAGTGAAAAAGCAATATCATACGTTTTCATAATCTCACAAATGTCTTCGAAGTGGGTATAAAGGAAATTTTCTTGATGATGGGCAAGACACCATCTTGCCATAATGGCACCGCCTCTTGAAACAATTCCGGTTACCCGATGGACTGTCAGCGGAATATACCTTAACCGCACGCCCGCATGTATCGTGAAGTAGTCTACTCCTTGCTCTGCTTGTTCAATTAACGTGTCTCTGTACACGTCCCACGTCAAATCTTCTGCCACGCCATTCACTTTTTCAAGCGCCTGATAAATGGGAACGGTGCCTACTGGGACTGGGCAATTGCGTATGATCCATTCTCTCGTTGTATGAATGTCCTTTCCTGTAGACAGATCCATCATAGTGTCTGCACCCCATCTGATCGCCCATGTCATTTTTTCAACTTCTTCATCAATGGATGATGTCACAGCTGAATTGCCAATGTTCGCATTGATTTTGACATGAAAATGCCTTCCGATAATCATCGGTTCACTTTCAGGATGGTTAATATTCGCTGGAATGACGGCTCTTCCGCTCGCTACTTCCTCTCTCACGAACTCAGGACTTAGCCCTTCTCTTAACGCGATGAACTCCATTTCAGGCGTCACAATACCTTTTTTTGCATAATGCATTTGCGTCACACAGGCACCTTGTTTTGCGCGAAGCGGCTCATGATGAAAATCAGTAAGAACATGCTGATGTGACGATTTCTCTTTGGAGCGATATCCGTTATCTTCAGGTTTTACATGACGTCCTTCATAGCTTTCTGTATCCCCTCTTTCTTCGATCCATGCCGCTCTCAGACGATGAAGCCCCTTTGTAACATCGATATGGGCACGCTCATCGGTGTAAGGTCCACTCGTATCGTACACACGAATCGGTTCATTTTGAATGTTTCCTGCCTGCGTCACCGTTTGTGAGAGGGCAATCTCTCTTTTTGGCACTAAAATGTCAGGTCTTGACCCTTTCTCATACACCTTTCGGCTGCCATCAAAGCTTGATAATAACGATTGAGTTGTTAGGGTATTTTTCTTTTCTTTCATTTGCTGTTCTCTCCTTCTCTTCTTGTCACAGGACAGGATGGAATCAGCACCAGCAAAAAAACCAGGCTCTATGAACAGAACCTGGTTTCGTCGTTAGAAATAAACATGAATCTCATTTATAAGACACATGTATCATCTTCAACTTCCCCACGCTGGTACGAGCCAGATCAGGTCCAAAGGGTTAAGAAGCATACACTTCTCTCTCAGCCCAGCCGCGGGCACCCCTAGTCACATTTATTCATTTCCACAACAGTGTAGCATAGAGATGCCATGAAAAAAAGGAGTTTTAGGAAAATAGTTCCTTTTCACTACAAAAGAGATAAAGCCAGCTTGATATACACCTTTATATACATCATCCTCCTCAAACATTTAGATAAAATCTGAAATAATCATTGATCCTTTTCTCCTATTATGTATAATTAATCTAAACGGAGAATTTTTATACAGACTTTTTTAAAGGAAGTTCTAGTCGATTGCAAACATTTCTCACATTTATCGTCATAGGATTCTCAATTGCTCTACCAGTTGGAGCGATCACGGTTGAAATGACTAAACAAGGATTAAAAAACGGCTTCTTTCATGGTTTAACTGTAGGAGCAGGCGGCATGACCATTGATCTCTTACTAATCTTGGCTTTGTATGCTGGATTTGCTCAGTTTTTATCACTGCCATTTGTCCAAATCCCGCTCTGGCTGATCGGAGCTATCTTCTTAATGATTCTCGCATACGATTCCATTAAACATGCGGATCAAGACATCCATTTAGCTGGCGAAAAAGTCAATAAATCTTTCGCAAAAACGTACAGAAACGGCTTGCTTGTCGCGGTGTCTCCTGGAAACCTTGTGTTCTGGGTTTCTGTATTCGGAGCTGTACTGGCAGATGCATATACAAAAACAGATTCATCTGAATTTATGCTGGCATCAGGCGGTATTTTGGCAGGGATTCTCCTTCATGACATCGGTCTTCTCACCCTTGTATCCTTAACAAGAAAAGTGATGAATCGAACGATGATCAAATGGACATCCATTATTGCTGGTATTTTATTACTTGGATTTGGCTGTTATTTCTTTTACGAATTCTATATAGGCATTAAGGTTTATTTTTAAGAAAAGGCTAAAGTTCTTGAGGAACTTTAGCCTTTTTTATACTTCAACTTATCGAGTCATGCCTGTTTGACCTGTTTCAAATTGTGTTCTTCTCATATCTCTAAAGCGTGTGAAAGCTCCCTCGTCTTTAATGACTTGGACAGCTCTTCCATCCGCATAACGAGTCGCTGCTTCTTCCACTTGTGATACGCCCTCTGACGTCAGACGTCCATCTGATTTAATGGCAATATACACATTTTCATCTGTTACCATCACCTGTGAGTCTGCAACGTGGTTCATTTTATTGACGCGATTGGCAATTTTTCTTGAACGCTGCACATTCTCTTGTTTATCGTAGCCAGAGAACGACATTTGGTTATGATAGTTCATATCTCCATGACTGTAGCGTCCATCACCACCTGCGAGAGGCATTCGATCATCTGCTTGAGGGCGGGTGCGATAATCAACATTCGTTGTATTCCCACCGTTCATTCCCTCCATGAGTTCAGAAACTGGCCCTTGATGATCTTGGTTATTGTCATCCGCACGGTTATTCGAATGATATCCGACTGGCTGACCTGATTGATTATGACGTGTATCTACACCTGCATTGTCATTTGTACCACATGCCGTTAACCCAATAGGAAGAAGCACTAATGCGATCGTTTTTTGCCATTTTTGTCTCAAACGAAAAACCCCCTGTACAAATTCAATCTCATGAGCGCGAAACAGGCTCTGTTTTAGCATGTACAGTTTGGGGAAAAATCAAGCTGTCAGTTATAAACAAAAAAAGGAACGATTGAGATCGTTCCCTCCAGTTTGCTAAAATGATCTTTATTTTAGCCCTTTTTCTTCTTTTCAGCGTGATAGAAAACCTTTGAAGTCTAGGAAGGACGAGCATCGGAGCGGAGCGAATTTGACATTCGTGAGCACCGGAGCGCAGCCCTGACAAAGAATGCGAGGGTTTGTCTACACGCTGAAAGGAACGATTGAGATCGCTCCTTCTGTTATTACTCTTCTTCGTCTTCCTCTGGTCTTGCAAAAACAGATTGACCTGGATATGGCTGCATATAAGGCTGAGCTGGATAAGCCCCCATTTGGCCATAAGGTACAGGATTCGGGTAATGTCCTGGCCATGGCTGATGCTGCTTCATGCCATCATCACATCCGCAGTCTTCCTTGCCATAAGCTTCATTTGAAACATTTGGATAAAAGCCTTGATTCACGTTCGTATTGACATTGGCGTTGGCATTGGCATTTGGATGCATATGGTGGTGCCAGTGATGCCCATCGTTTGCATGATGTTCATAATGTTCTCCGTAATAAGCTGGCGCTTGATACGCAGGATAATACGGCTGCGCTGGGTATGGATATGGCATCATGTGATGGTGATAATATGGCTGGACAGGATAGCAAAGACCTGACCCTGGTAAAATTGGCGATGCTGGCACCATTTGCTGCGGATATGGATACATTGCCGGCATGTAATGACCATGACCATAATAAGGATCATATGCGTCATGATGCTGGTGATGGTGATGATGTTCCTTATTCTCAGCCATTCCCCCTACCGCTGCGCCTCCTACATTCGGCATTTGCGGGAAATTAGGAAGGTTTGGGTAATTGCT
This sequence comes from Bacillus sp. FSL K6-1145, assembly GCF_038003425.1. Taxonomy (NCBI): domain Bacteria; kingdom Bacillati; phylum Bacillota; class Bacilli; order Caryophanales; family Bacillaceae; genus Bacillus; species Bacillus sp. FSL K6-1145. The sequence goes on from NZ_JBBOPC010000001.1 coordinate 2,435,146, forward strand.
GTGCTCCATATCTTTTCCCTCCTCCTTTTGATGCGGAATATGAATAAACGGATCATACCCCTTTGCCACTTCATCTTTTAAATGACCTTTATTTTCATGATGGAAATGGTCCTTGTTGTCTTTATGCTCCTTATTCTCATGATGAAAATGGTCCTTGTTGTCTTTATGCTCCTTATTCTCATAATGAACATGATCTTTATGATCCTTTTTGTCATGAACATGATCTTTCTTTTCATGAACGTGATCTTTTTTCTCATGATGTTCTTTTTTGGGAGGAGGCGTGAATGGCTGGTAGAGATTGGTCTGATAATAATTCACATCGACTTGTGGAAAAGCTGGCTGCTCGATCTTTGGCACTGGCGGTACATAAGGTACAGGTTCGTTTGGCTTTTCTTTCGGCTTCGTATCTTGCACTTGCACGACATCTTTTGGCTTTTCTTTCACATACGGATGTTCTTTCGGCTTTGGCATTTCTTTTGCTTTCTGATGATCTGTTTTTACAGGAACACCACTAGATGGAATCTTGATCTTCATACCCGGCATGATCAAATCTGGGTTACTGAGCTGTGAATTTAGTTTTTTCAATTCTTGAAAGTCGACTCCGTATTTCTTTGAAATTTTCCAAAGGGAGTCTCCTTTTTGCACAATATGAATTTTCAACGTTTTCCCCTCCTATGCAAAACGTGAACGTAACGGTTATGTCAGAAGTACAATATGTTTCACCATAAATTTATGCCTATTTACAAGCCGATATGATAAAAACTTGTTTTCTGATAGGAGGGGCTGATTCATTATTTAATGGCGAGCATTTTATTCAGTGCAAGTAAAGCGTCTTTTGTCGTGTCTTCATTGACTTGAATCAAACCGACCGGATCACCTTTCTCTATGCTTTCTAGTGACCATAACAAATGAGGGAGATCGATCCGATTCATCGTCAAACATGGACACATATCCGGATTGAGGGATTCGATTTGTTTATCTGGATGCTGATCTATGATTCGCTTGACCAAATTCATCTCTGTTCCAATCGCCCACTTGCTTCCTGCTGCTGCTTCCTTGATCGTATCAATAATAAATTTCGTTGAACCGGCAAGATCAGAAGCCGTGACGACTTCATGCGTGCACTCTGGATGGACAAGAATTTGAATGTCACGGTCTCTTTTTCTTGTTTCTTCAATATTCCGCACCGTAAATTTCTCATGGACAGAGCAATGGCCTTTCCATAAAATCATCTTGATGCGGGAAAGAGGCTGATCGGTGATGAGCCTTTCTTCTATTTGATCCCAGACAGCCATTTCTTCAAGTGAAATGCCTAAATCAAAGGCCGTATTACGCCCTAAATGCTGATCAGGGAGAAACAGAATGCGCTCTTTTTGTGTGAGCGCCCACTCCAGCACTTTTTTAGCGTTTGATGATGTCACAGTGGCCCCGCCATGCTTTCCGACAAATGCTTTAATATCAGCTGTTGAGTTGACATACGTAAGTGGAAGAATTGTCTCCCCAAACAGATTAGTGAGCTGCTCCCATGCTCTATCCGTTTGTTTCATGTTTGCCATATCTGCCATTGAACAGCCTGCTCTCATATCTGGCAATAGAACCTTTTGATTCTTGTTTGACAGCATATCTGCCGTTTCAGCCATGAAGTGAACACCGCAGAACACAATGTACTCCGCTTCCTTGTTGTCCGCGGCTATTTGTGCGAGCTGCAATGAATCCCCTGTTGCATCTGCGAATTGGATGACTTCATCCTTTTGATAATGATGCCCTGGTATAAAAAGCTTTGATCCAAAGGCTCGTTTAATGTCTAACACACGCTGCTTCATATCATCAACTGATCGGTGTTTATATTCTTCTGGCATCATGGCTGCATGTTGATTCGCAAGTACATCAAGCAGTGACATGAGTTGTTCCCCCTTTATGACTGAATTCCATATTCATACTAAAATCAAATGCTGGAGCAGAATGTGTCAGAAAACCAAGTGAAATAAGGTCGACACCTGTCCCTCTGTAACTTGGCAATGTCTCTAGCGTGATGCCTCCTGAAGCCTCTGTCAAAATTGTCTCAGGCGTCATTTGTTTAAAACGTTTGACTTCGTCTGGAGAGCAGTTGTCAAACATGATGACATCGGCTTTTGCATCAATGGCTTCCTTTAGCTGCGTTTCTGATTCAATTTCCACTTCAATTTTCACCATATGACCGGCATATGCTCTTGCCTTCTCTACTGCTTCACGAATAGATCCGCATGCGGCAATATGATTATCTTTAATCATCACCCCATCTGATAAGCCGAAGCGATGATTCTTTCCCCCACCTGTCTTCACAGCGTATTTCTCTAACATACGCAAGCCGGGCGTCGTTTTTCTCGTATCACAAATCGTAATCGACGGGTCCGCTAATCGCTGCACTGCTTCATGTGTTAAAGTGGCGATACCTGTCATGCGCTGCAAGACATTTAAAATGACCCGTTCTCCTTTTAATAAGTCGCTGACTGGTCCCTTTATTTTCGCCAGCACTGCCCCTGAATGAATCCAATCACCTTCTTCAAAGAACAACTCAGTCTGAATCTGTTCATTCAGCAGGCGGTACCCTATGTCAATGACTTGAGAACCTGCCAATACACCCGATTGTTTTGCGATGATATAGGCTGTTCCTTTCTTTTCTCCAAAAATGCCATCAGCTGATACATCTCCAAAACCAATATCTTCTGTGAAAAAATGAGTCAGCATTTGTTTTAACTGTAAACGTTCCATTTGACACCGATCCTTTCATTTTTCATCATGTGAATGTGGCCTTTTTCATGGACAATTTGCACGCCCCGCCATAATGCATCATTCCGATTTGGATAATCCAATCGATAATGACCACCTCTACTTTCTGTACGAAGTAATGCAGACTTCACAAGGCAAATCGCTAATGCCCATTGATTGCTTAATTCGATCTGTTCACTTGTGATATCCTTCACATTCATTTGCTGATAAGGGACTTGCTGTAATGTTTGCAGTAAGGTCTTTAGCCCTTTTTCGTCTCTTACAATTGCGGCATATGTCGTCATCCATTGTCTCAACTGATTCTCTGAAATCTCTGGCACGGACCATATTTCTTGAATTGAGAAAGAGGGGATTGTTTTTTTCTGTTTAGGTACTTGTTCAATTCTCCGTGCCGCTTTGTTTCCTAAAACGAGACCTTCCAAGAGAGAATTACTCGCCAATCGGTTCGCTCCGTGTAAGCCTGTACAGGCCGCTTCTCCGATAGCAAAAAGAGATGGAACCGTCGTTTCTCCATATTCATTCACGCAGATTCCGCCCATTAAAAAATGCATACCAGGGGAAACTGGGAGCCTGCCGCTTGCTATATCGACACCTGCACGCTCACACATTGCAGCAATGGCTGGAAAACGAACTGAGAAATGTGGAATTTCGCTGATATTGAGATACAGATCATGACCTAATTGCTGTTCATGAAAAATAGCTCTAGCGACAATATCTCTAGGCGCTAAATCAGCTTGTGGGTGAATGCCTTTCATGATCCTCCTGCGTGTTTCATCTTCTAAATAGGCTCCCTCTCCTCGGACTGCCTCTGAAACGAGACCGACTGCTTTTCCAGCGATCGTCAAGAGGGTGGGATGGAATTGAACAAATTCGAGATCAGCTAATTGTGCTCCGGCTCGATAAGCCATCATCAGTCCGTCTCCTGTTACAGAAGGGTCATTTGTGTTTGTTTCATATAGGGAGCCGCAGCCGCCCGTGGATAAAACAACGGCATCTGCGGTCATGGTATGTACGCGATCTTTCTCATCTTTCCAGACCACTCCTATGCAGGTTCCTTCGTGAACGAGCAGATCAACGACATGGGAATTTTCATATAAATGAATATGTGAGCCAAGCTGATTTTTTAAATACTGCACGAGGGTTTTACCTGTTTGGTCTCCTCCTGCATGCAAAATGCGATGAGTCGTATGCGCCCCCTCTTTACCTAATTGCGGCACGCCCGTCTCCGTTTGATCAAATGGACAGCCTTCTTCTACGAGCTGCTCCACCATATGCTTTCCAAGACGTACGATCTCTTGTACCGCCCTTTCATCATTGTGATCACAGCCGGCGGCTAATGTGTCTTGTACATGCTGATGAACAGAATCCTGTGCTGAAAAGGCAGCAGCGATTCCTCCTTGTGCAAGCATGGAATTACTAGAGGAAAATTGTTTTTTTGTCATCATGATGACTTCGCAGCTTGCTGAAATGGTTTTTGCAAAGGAAAGCGCTGCAATGCCTGATCCCACCACAATGATTTTTTTGATTGATGACACCATCGCCCCTCCTGTCATTTACACCTGTCTTGACACATATCATTACACAACACTACAATAAATACAAGAAAAAATTTTCTCATAGGAGATGGATGGATTGGTTTATTTAGATTACGCAGCTTCTACACCTGTTTCGGAGGAGGCACTGCATGTTTTTCATCAGCTAAGTAAAGATTGCTACGGGAATGCAAGCAGTCTACATGATGCAGGCGGAAGAGCAAATGACATACTGACTTACAGCAGACAATCAATCGCTGCCATTCTTGAGGGCGAACCAGAGGGCATCTACTTTACAAGCGGCGGAACGGAATCCAATCTTCTTGCGATTCAATCGATGGCAAATGGTCTGCCAGCAGACAGGCAGCATGTCATCACAACTTCTGTAGAGCATCCTTCTGTTCATCATGCGGTTAAGAGCTTAGAGCGTCTTGGCGCGAAGGTTACGATCATTGAACCGAATCAAGATGGGATCATCACTCAGGACATTCTCAAAGATGCATTATTGCCTGAAACAGGATTAGTATCTATCCAGCATGCTAATTCAGAAACAGGGATTATCCAGCCGCTCGCTGAATTAGCACCCATTTTAAAAGAAAGGCACATTCTTTTTCATACAGATGCCGTGCAAACATTCGGAAAGGTTCGTGTGTCCATCAAGGAGCTTGGGGTTGATGCCGTATCCATCTCTAGCCATAAAGTGTATGCACCTAAGGGCGCTGGTGCTGTCTATATGGGCGCTCACGTTCCTTGGAAGCCTTTATATTCAGGTGCAGTTCAGGAAAATGGCTTCCGCCCTGGAACAGTGAACGTTCCATGCATCGGTGCTTTTGCTGCTGCGAGCGAACAATTAATGCTTAAGCTAGATGAGCAAAAACGGCAAAATGAGCAGCTTCGTGATTATTTTCTTCAGCAGCTGAAAATGAGACAGCTTCCTGTTCGTACACTTCAGAACAATGGCAATCGCCTTATGCTGCCTCATATTATTGGTTGTTTTTTTGAAGGGTTTGAAGGACAATATGTAATGTTAGCATGTAACCGGCATGGGATTTGTATATCGACTGGAAGCGCATGTGCTTCTGGTTATCATCATCCTTCCCCGGCTGTGAAGGCATTGCACGTATCAGACCGTGATGCTCTTCAATTCATTCGACTATCATTTGGATCGAAGTCGTCAAAAGAGGACATCGATCAGCTTTTGCATACATTTGAACAATTGCAAAAGGAGAAGAAAGGAGCATAAGACGTGGAGCAAGAGAGGAAACTCATTGGCGAAGAGAGAAGAAACGCCATTTTAGAGTGGCTAAAAGAGACAGATACACCGCTCACCGGAAGCTTTTTGGCTAAAAAGGCGGCTGTCTCTCGACAAGTCATTGTACAAGATATCTCACTATTGAAAGCAAAAAACGAACCCATTATTGCCACAAGTCAAGGCTATGTGTATATGGCATCTCAGCATGCGCCAGAAAGAGAAATTGAACAAATCATCGCCTGCAAGCATGATCCTGTTCGTACAGAAGAGGAACTGACCTTAATTGTAGATTTTGGGGTGACGGTAAAAGATGTGATTATAGAGCACCCTGTTTACGGTGAACTAACGGCCTCGATTCGCGTCAGCACTCGCAAGCAAGTAGCTGATTTCGTTCATCATATTTCTAACACGGGCGCCTCCTACTTGTCAGAACTAACAGACGGTGTGCATTTACATACACTCACTTCTTACAGTCAAAAGCAGCTTGACCAAGCCATCCAAGCGCTCGATGATGCTGGCTTTTTAATTAAAGACTAAAAAATAGTGTCCTATAAGGGACACTATTTTTCATTCGTTAGTTCATATGTTTGGTAGCTGCCGAGCAATTTGACTTCACAGCCAATTGCTTCTAATTCCTGAATCGCACCAGGGACAAGGACATCATCCATTTCTTTTTCTATATCTATAATAAATAAATAGTGTCCAAGACCAGTTTTTGTTGGACGAGATTCAATTTTTGACAAGTTGAGATTTCGCCAAGAAAAGGCAGATAACACGCGGTGCAATGCACCTGATTGGTCATCCTTTGGCAGACTGACGACAATGGTCGTTTTTGGCTTCGATGAGAACCCTGCATTCATTGGGAACGATGCTTTAGGATCTTTATGTAAAATAACAAAGCGTGTATGATTGTGCGGATAATCATGAATGTCTTTTTTTGCAATTGTTAAACCATACGTTTGTGCGGCAATTTCATTCGCAATGGCCCCAGCAGCCTCATCCGGATGCTCACTGATATATTTCGCTGCATAACCTGTTGATTCAACTGGACGATGCGGAATATCTGGGTACTGCTTTTTCAGAAATTGATGACACTGGGCAATCGCGTGCGGATGTGATTGGATCACATCTAATGTCTCCCAGCTTTCCGCTCTTGATGGGTGGACAAGCAAATGCTGCCGAATCGGTGCTGTCATTTCACCAACAATGGACAGCGCTTCTTCATGAATTAAATAATCAATCGTTAAGTTCACAGATCCTTCGAGTGCATTTTCAAGTGGAACGACCGCCAAATCGACTTTGCCTTTTGACACAGCATCCATACATTGCGGAATCGTTGCATAGGCACGCTGCATTGCATCTGCTGGAAAGCAAGAGCATACGGCCAAATGAGTAAATGTTGCCTCTGGTCCAAAATAACCTACAGTTAATTGCTTCATCTGCTATGATCTCTCCTTTTACGCCCCAGAACCTAGAATTTCAACTTTTTCGACAAATTCAAGTTTTCTTAATTGATTCATGACTGTATTGATATCATCTGCCATACCAGCCGTGCTAATGGATAGCGTGACATTCGCTCTTCCTTGCAGCGGAATCGTTTGGTGAATGGATAACACATTACAGCCAGAGTCAGCCACAATTTGAAGCAGTCTTGACAAAGCCCCAGACCGATCCTCAAGGTGGAAAAACAATGTGATGATCTGCTCTTTCACCATCGTATAAAATGGAAAAACAGCATCTCTGTATTTATAAAAAGCACTGCGGCTTAAATCCGCTTGTTGAACAGCATCGGCAACTGAATCCGCTTTTTTGCGATCGAGAAGCTTTTTGACTTCAAGCGTTTTTCGCATCGCATCTGGAAGGACATCCTCTCTTACTAAATAGAACGTTTCTTCTTTCACCTGTTTTCTCCCCTTTTAAAAACGGGAGAGCCCATGGACTGGACCCTCCTTTTGATCAATCAATAAATTCAAATTCAAATTCAAGCAGGCGAATGATGTCGCCGTCTTGTGCACCACGCTCACGCAAGGCATCATCGACACCCATTCCGCGCAATTGTCTAGAGAATCGTTTCACGGACTCATCTCTTGAGAAATCTGTCATCTTAAACAGTCGCTCAAGTGCTTTACCCGTTATGACAAATGTACCGTCAGGATCTCTTGTGATCTCGAATGGTGCATCTCCCTCATCAAACCTGTACATTACGCGGTTATCAGACAGTTCCTCTTCATTATAAAGCGGGAATTCCGGTGTTGTTTCAAGCTGATTGGCGATTTCAAATAAAAGCTCACGAAGCCCTTCTCTTGTGATCGCACTAATTGGGAACACTTTATAGTCATCCGTTAATTTTTCTTTAAATGCCGCTAGATTGTCAGCTGCATCTGGCATGTCCATTTTGTTCGCTACAATGATTTGTGGACGCTCAGTCAATCTCATATTGTATTGCTCAAGCTCTTCATTAATCGTCACATAATCTTCGTACGGGTCACGTCCTTCAAGTGCTGACATATCAATGACATGGACAATGACGCGTGTCCGCTCAATGTGGCGTAAAAATTGATGACCTAAGCCAACACCTTCGTGCGCGCCTTCGATCAGTCCTGGCAGATCCGCCATGACGAAGCTTCGGTTATCATCTGTTTCGACAACTCCTAGGTTCGGCACAAGCGTTGTGAAATGATAATCTGCAATTTTCGGTTTCGCAGAAGAGACAATTGAAAGCAGTGTCGACTTCCCGACACTTGGGAAACCAACAAGTCCAACATCTGCAAGTACTTTTAATTCTAAGATGACGTCACGTTCTTTACCTGGCTCGCCATTTTCAGAAAGCTGTGGTGCAGGGTTTGCCGGTGTTGCGAAACGTGAATTTCCACGTCCGCCTCGTCCGCCTTTTGCAATGACTGCCCGCTGTCCATGCTCTGTTAAGTCTGCGAGTACTTGTTCTGTCTCTGCATCCGTCACAACCGTACCGGGCGGAACTTTGACAACCATTTCTTCCGCATTTCGGCCGTGCTGGTTTTTACTCATTCCGTGCTCGCCGCGATCCGCCTTAAAATGGCGCTTATAACGAAAGTCCATCAATGTTCTGAGTCCTTCGTCTACTTCAAATACAACATCTGCACCATTTCCACCATCGCCGCCAGCCGGTCCGCCTTTTGGCACATATTTTTCACGACGAAACGCCACCATACCGTTTCCGCCGTCACCGCCTTTAACATACACTTTAACCTGATCTACAAACATAACTTCCTCCGTTTCTCTGCATCACATATCTCATTCTTGCCTCAAACAAAGCTCGATCATGGACTCATGACTTGTCACATGAAATTGAACTACACTCATACATGGATAGTTTGCGTCATGAAACGCATTTAACGCATCCAAACTTGTTAATTTTCCTTTGAAATCAAAATATAAGATCACATCATTCTCTTCATGATCTGTTTGGAACGTGACCGTTAAATGATTTTCAGTTTTTTGGCAAACTGATTGATCGAATATCGAAAACAACTCCTGTGATACCGTTAGCAGCTGCGATTCATATGCTGATAAGTCTCGGGTTTCACCAAGCACTTCGTATTCTAAGGTGATAAAATGCGACTCCCAATTAAATGTTAGAAAGTAATAGGCCAATTGGGGAATTTTTAAATTTGAGAGTTTGGATTCATGCTGTGCTTCAATGACCATTTCTTCTATAATTTCAAACACACGGTCATATTTTTCTAATGTCAAGTTGCCCTTGATCAGCTGCAATTTATTCATCCAGTCATGTCTTGAACGACTGAGCAGATAGATCAATTCATTTGTTAATGCAACGTGAGTTAATTTTTCGTTTTGTTTACTTGATATCTCTTCCATTATCGCACTCCCAATCGTTTGGTCTCTCTTTTAGGAGTCTTATCATCAATATGTCTCCCTGAATTATAACAGAGAAGACAGCATAGAAAAACACTAGTTATGTGAGGAAAGGTTGTTTTTTCTGATCTATAGGAGAAAATGAGGCAAAGTCAGCAAACGTTCTTTGATATTGATGGAGTGCATCTCTTTTTCATCTTCGATACTACTTGTAAAAAGTGAAAAAAACTCCAGTCAATGACCGGAGTTTTTAGCAATTATTGTGCCGCAGGATATACGCTCACTTTTTTACGGTCACGACCGAAACGTTCGAATTTAACTGTTCCGTCGATTTTAGCGAAAAGAGTGTCGTCGCCTCCGCGTCCAACGTTTTCACCTGGATAGATTTTCGTTCCACGTTGACGATAAAGGATAGAACCACCAGTTACGAATTGACCATCAGCACGTTTAGCGCCTAAACGTTTAGACTCAGAGTCACGTCCGTTCTTTGTAGAACCTACCCCTTTTTTAGATGCGAAAAATTGAAGATCTAATCTAAGCATGAAGTTCACCTCCTATTTTTTTGTAGATATTCTCACATAATCGTGATAATCTCGTTCGATTGTTTCTAAGGAAACGACCATGCCTTCTAAAAGCAGCTGGGCTTTTTCAAAGGATACTGGATCTGTATCAGCCGGCAATTCAAAAGAGAAATAGCCGCCTTCCTCGCCAATATCAAGCAGAGGGTCCAATCCTGTCAGTGCAATAATTGAATTGACTGAACCGAAAACAACAGCAGATACTCCTGCACAAACGAGATCCTGACCTTTTTCAGCAAACTCGGCATGTCCAGTCATCTGAAAAGACGTAATGCTTTCATCTGCTGCCGACCGAGTAATGGTTGCTTTGATCATATCACTCACACGCCTTAAGCGTTGATTTTTTCGATAACAACTTTAGTGTAAGGTTGACGATGACCTTGTTTCTTGTGGTTGTTTTTCTTCGGTTTGTACTTGAACACAGTAATTTTCTTACCGCGACCTTGTTTTTCAACTTTAGCCGTTACTGTTGCTCCAGCAACTGAAGGGTTACCCACTTTGACAGTGTCTCCGCCGACAAACAATACGTTTTCAAAAGTTACTGTTTCACCTGCTTCAGCAGCTAGTTTTTCAACATAAACAGTTTGACCTTCTTCAACTTTTACTTGTTTACCACCAGTTTCGATAATTGCGTACATCTCTGCACCTCCTAATAAACTCAGACTCGCCGAATACAGGGGGCCTTAGGCTCTTTACACCTGCTTCGCGCGGTTGTAGCACGGGTGCTACATATCCATAACATTAAAAAATATATCAAATTAGACGCAGAATGTCAATGTATTTTCATCACTAGTACGGCAAAAGAAGCTCTTCCATTGAGGAGGTGGTTCTTCGATCTGAAAAATACGCATGAAGCAGTTCATTTTCGTCAAGCTGGCTCATTTTCACGCCATCTCTTTCAATAATAATCGGATGCTTACAGCCTCTTTGGAATCGCGCCATGACTTCATATACTTTTTCCTCAGCGCTCGCTCTCAGCGGAATCAGCTTTTCTACCTTTTGCTCTTTTTTACCGTAATAACGTTCTAGTAAAAAACGAACCCTGACATAATGCCGCTGCCGGTACTCCATCACGAGTGAATAGGCTAAAAAAGTGAGCAGCACCCAGCCGTTGAATTGAAGCGGCGCAAACAAAAGTAATCCGCCTGTCAACAGACTAAAAAAGACAAGGGAGCCTTTTATGGCAAGGGCATGTGCACGTTGGAAAGGGTAATATGCTGATAAGAGCAAAAAGAATAATTTCCCGCCATCTAGCGGCCAAATCGGCAAAAGATTCACAAGGAAAATCGCCATATTATAAAAAGTGAACATCGTAAAAATGTCGTGTGAAATAAAAGAAGCTTCCATGAAAAACCATGCCATAAGCTGGAGCGGTACATGCTGGAGCGGCCCGTATAAAATGACCGCCAGCTCTTCCTTTAGCGGGCGGTTCCCATGCTCTTCTACTTCTACCGCTCCGCCAAACGGGAGTAGAAAAATCCGCCGAATGCGCCAATGATAATAGCAAGCAGCCGCTGCATGTCCAAGCTCATGGACAAAGACGATAATGAGCAGACAAAGCAGCGGCTTGATTTGACCAGAGAGGATCGCAAACGCCATCACAATCCACAGCAGCGGATGAATGTGAATTTTCGTCAGCATGACCAGCCATCTATTCAAAGGTCATCACCTGAATAGGATCGATAAACTGTTCATTTTGCTTAATGGCAAAGTAATACGTGCCCTTTCCTTGATCATCCAGTGAGATCTGGCCAATTTTCTCACCCTTATCGACAAAATCGTATAAGGCCACATTGGCTTCCTTTAATTGACCGTACCAGCTATAGCTGTTATCCGCATGCTGCACGACCACTGTCAGCCCTGTGTCACTTTTCTTTTTCACTTCTACTACATAGCCTTCCTTCATACTGTCAATCGCTTCAGCCGATGTTTCGATTTTGACTCCTGCTCCATTTTGCGTAAAGGATTCCTGTACTTTTCCAGAAGCAGGTACGGCCAGTTCTTGGTTCGCTTGTACATCTTTTTGGTCTTCCTTTTTGTCTGTTAAAAAGGCAAGGGGGTTTCCAACTGTTTTCTCAAACCAGCGATTGGCAGCAGCAAATTGAAAATCTTGCTCAAAGGTCTGCGTAATGATCGGCTTCAGCTGCTGAAACGGCCCTGCCTGACCTTTAAATGAAATGGCTACAATCAACACAAGAGACGCAGATAATAAACATTTCAGCACAAAGGCATTGGGGTTAAATAGCGGATGCTGATATTTCTTCGGCTGATGAGACGACAATTCAAAGGAAGACGACCCTGAATGCTTTTCTTCCTCTGTCAGCATGACCCATGGAGGGATATCCTTTTTTTTCTTAAAAGTCGTCTTCTTAGATGGAGCAGCTGACTGCTTCGTTTTGCGGCGCTGCGCGATTTTCTTTCGGTACTCGTCCACTCTTTTCATGAGATCACCCTTTACATACAAACAGTTTGTACATTTTATGTGGCGACCTCATCTGATATGCAACAAAAAGACCGATTCTGATCGAATCGGTCTCATCTTACATGAATGCTTATTAAGCTCTTACACCAAAAAATGCTTTCAGCTTAGCAAACATTCCTTTGTTTTCATCTTCAAATGATTGAAGTGGAACAGATTCGCCTAGTACGCGGCGGGCGATATTACGATACGCAATCGAGACTTTATTTTTAGCATCCATGACAATCGGTTCACCATTGTTTGAAGCCTTAATCACGTCATCATCATCAGCGACAATGCCAAGAAGATCAATCGATAAGTGATGGACAACTTCATCCACATCCATTGAATCGCCACTTTTCGCCATGTGTGTACGAATACGGTTGACAATCAAACGAGGTGGTTCGATATCTTCTTGTTCTAACAAGCCGATGATACGGTCGGCATCTCTTACAGCTGAGATCTCAGGCGTCGTCACGACAATTGCCTTATCTGCACCAGATACAGCATTTTTAAAGCCTTGCTCAATTCCAGCAGGGCAATCAATGACGACATAATCAAAGTCTTGTTTCAATGATTGAATTAATTCTTTGATCTGCTCTGGTTCTACAGCCGTTTTATCGCTTGTTTGAGCAGCGGGTAAAAGATACAAAAGATCCTCGAAACGCTTATCTTTTACAAGCGCTTGGTGAATTTTACATCTTCCTTCTACTACATCGACTAGATCATAAATAATGCGGTTCTCAAGCCCCATCACGACATCTAAATTCCGAAGGCCAATATCGGTATCAACTAGACACACCTTTTTCCCTTGAATTGCTAGTGCTGTGCCTAAGTTTGCAGATGTTGTTGTTTTGCCAACGCCGCCTTTTCCTGAGGTAATCACAATAGCCTCGCCCAATTTCACATTCCTCCCTCAAGCCTTGTCAGATTAGGTCTTATATGAGCCAATTGCTGCAGGCGTTCAATGATCATGTTGCCATCTATATCTAAATAAGCACATTCCATTTCATTTCCATCTTCTTTTTGATCTGGTGCACGGTTAAACACTTGTGCGATACGAAGCTGTGTTGGAATCATACGAGATGCCGCAATGACAGCTTGTTTATTCCCATTACATCCAGCATGTGCCACGCCTTTTAAAGCACCGAGCACAAAAATATTTCCCCCTGCACGAATCGTTCCGCCAGGATTGACATCTCCTATTAATAAAAGATCTCCTTCGACATACAGCACCTGTCCAGAGCGCACAATTTTGGCTACAGAGGTAATGTCAGCCTCTGCTTTTAATCGTCTCGCCTCTTCAGTTGACATGACGTCACTTTCAATAGAGTGAATGACGAGATGTTCATTTTCAGAGACTGCTTCAGTCAAACGCATTTCCTGATCCTCTGTTAAATACCGAAAACCAAGCTTAATATGCACATTAACCTTATGACCTTCTCTTCCATCTGTATATTGCTCAAGTGAAAGAACCTCTCGCAAGCCAGAAAGAAGGTCATCAAACGAACAGTCATCATTTAACTGTAATGTTAATCCGTTTTTTGTACCTTTTATTGTCACATATTGCTGTTTTTGAGTTTTCAAGATGCTCACCTCAACAACATACTCATTTCGCCGTATTTGGACAAACTCCTGCTTTTATTCGTCGATCAGTCCTTGTTTCATGTTGATGAAAAAGAGCCTAAGCGGCACAACAAGTATGAGAGACGCAGCAGTATTTAAAAGAATCGTTGGAATAAAGCGTTCGATGACATACGTATTAAACGGCATAATCCCTGGTTGAATTGTCGCTTGAACGCCGTACACATAAAACTCCATCACGGAAACAGCAATAATCGACAGAAAGACGACCACTAACATATTCGTTTGCAAAACTTTAAAGGCTTTCGCTAGCAAATAGCAGAGCGCTCCAAAGCCAAACATATGAACACCAAGTATGCCTGTATACGAAATATCATATAAAAGTCCAAAGATAAAACCGAAAATCACACCATATTTTTGATTCACAAACGCCGTCATAAATACAAGTGCGAGTAAGATGAAATGAGGAGCTAAAATTTGATTGTCTGAAACAAATGGGAGCTTCACTAGATCGACAAAAATACTGTCAAATACGAAGATAAACAACATGACGAAAGCAAGAAGGACACGTCTCACGAGCCTTCCTCCTTCGTCAATTCAGATGCATCTGCCGTACTTGAGCTGCGATTCACCACAATCACACGGTCTAAATTGTTAAGTTCAGCCGCTGGTTCTACATAAATGATTTTTGTCAGGCCGTAATGATCTGGCTCGATTTCACTCACCTTACCAATCGTCAAGCCTTGAGGGAATACGCCCCCTGCTCCAGATGTTTCAACAAGATCTCCTTTTTTGACATCTCCATCTGCATCAGATTTCAGAATATTCATTGTCAGCATTTTTTTCTTACTGTCATAGCCGTTAATAATTCCGTTGAGTTCTTCTTTGCCCTTTTTCGCAAAAATTTTCGTTGAAATTCTATTATTTTGGTCAGTAGAGCTTAGCAACCTTACAGTCGAAGTAAAATTGTTGAGCTTATCACTTTCAATTTTCCCAATTAACGCACCACTCTCATTTGTGACCGCCATATCTTTGTCAACGCCTTGTTTTTTCCCTTTATCAATCATGATAAAGCTATCCCAAAGGGACGGGTTTCTCGCGATAACCGTTGATAGAATTGGCGTATAATCACGAATAGAGTTCACATAACCGAGCTGCTTGCGTAGCTTTTTGTTTTCATCTTCTAGTTCTTGTAGTTTCGCCTCATATTGGGTTTGTCCATCAAGTTTTTTTCGAAGACGTTCGTTTTCATCGTATGTGTTCTTTAAATCTTGTACATTCCCATAAATACCGGCAATAAATTGTGATGGTTTATGAAAGACACCTTGAAAAAAGCCTGTCGTATCCCCCACTAATTTTTCCGGCCATGAAGCACCTCTGCCGCTTTTCACTGAAAAACCAATCATGGCCACCAGTACGATGACACAGACAAGGAGCAACATTAATCTTTTATTCATAAAAAACTGCGGCATGTCTTACACCTCTTTATTTACGCCCGATTATCGATTATCTTTTGATTTTCCTTTGAACAAATGAATATGCTCTAGTGCTTTTCCTGTTCCGATCGCCACACAGTCAAGCGGATCTTCAGCAATAATAACTGGCATCTTCGTTTCATCACTAATGACTTTGTCAAGATTACGAAGCAATGCACCGCCGCCAGTTAAGACGATTCCACGGTCCATAATATCTGCTGCCAGCTCAGGCGGAGTTTTTTCAAGTGTCATTTTCACCGCATCAACAATTGTTTCCACTGTATCACGAAGCGCTTTTGCAATCTCATCTGCTGTAATCGAGATTGTTTTTGGCAGACCAGTTAAAAGGTCACGGCCCCGAATATCCATTTCATCATGCACATCAGGCTGCGCAGAACCAATTTCCATTTTAATAGCTTCTGACGTACGATCACCGATCATCAGGTTATACGTTTTACGGATGTAGCTGCTGATCGCATCATCCATTTCATCTCCTGCCACGCGGATTGATTGTGATGTCACAATACCGCCAAGAGAAATAATGGCTACCTCTGTTGTACCGCCGCCAATGTCAACAACCATACTTCCTGTTGGCTCCCATACAGGCAGGTTAGCACCGATCGCCGCAGCAAATGGCTCTTCAATCGGGTATGCGTCACGTGCACCAGCTTGTCTTGTTGCATCAATAACTGCACGCTCTTCTACAGCTGTAATACCAGATGGTACACATACCATCACGTAAGGTTTACGAGCAAAAAGCCCTTTGCCTTTTAATGCTTGATTAATGTAATATTTCATCATTGTTGCTGTCGTCTCGTAATCTGCAATGACTCCGTCTTTCATTGGGCGAAGTGCCACAATATTACCAGGTGTACGGCCAATCATGTTTCTCGCGTCATTTCCAACCGCCACTATAGACTTCGTATCAGTTTCCAAAGCTACGACCGAAGGTTCTCTTACAACAATGCCTTTTCCTTTAATAAAAACAAGCGTGTTCGCTGTTCCAAGATCTATTCCAAGGTCTTTTGTACCAATTCCAAACATATGTATGTATCTTCCTTTCTTAAACCAAAATTCCCTTTAGGGAAAAACTCATAAACTCTATTATATCGTAAAACATTGAAAAAAAAAGTGTTACAAATACCCTTTTTCCTTCAAACTCACAAATTTTTGATCACCTATGACCAGATGATCAAGCAGCTGTATTCCAATCAGCTTTCCACATTCAAAAAGTCGCTGTGTAACTTCAATATCTTCCCTGCTGGGCGTCGGATCTCCAGATGGATGGTTGTGCACACATATAAATGAAGCGGCCGATCGTTTAAAGGCTTCTTTGAAAATTTCACGCGGGTGAACGATCGATGAATTCAGGCTTCCAATAAACACGGTATGTTTATGAAGAACTTGATTTTTTGTATTGAGATAAAGACAAACGAAATTTTCCTGTGTCAAAAATCTCATATCTTCCATCACAAAGTTCGCTCCGTCTTCTGGTGTGCGGATCACATAGCGGTTATCCGTCGTTTGATGGTGTAATCTAGTGCCGAGTTCTAAAGCAGCTAAAAGAGAAATCGCCTTCGCCTTTCCAACTCCTCTAATCTTCGACATTTCTTCAATTGAGGCTTCTTTTACAGAGCGAAGACCGCCAAATGTTTGCAGAAGTCTTGCGGAAATTTGGAGAACTGATTCTTTTTTCGTGCCTGTTCTTAGAAGGATCGCAACAAGTTCATGATTTGACAAACTGCTGGGCCCGTATTTGATAAATCGTTCTCTCGGTTTTTCATCATGAGGGAGATGCTTTAGCAGCATAGGGAAATCGTTCAGGATGACCACTCCTTTTAGAATTCCTTCCTGTCTTCAAAAAGGGGTGATTCCAAAGGTTTCAAGCACTCTGACTGTTTTCGCAATAGGTAGACCGACAACGGAAAAATAATCACCATCTATTTTTTGAACAAACAGTGCGCCTTTCCCTTGAATGCCATAGCTTCCCGCTTTATCAAGGGGTTCGCCCGTATCGATATAGCGGTCTATTTCATTTTGAGTCAGCGTCCAAAATGTCACTTCTGTCTGTTCATAAAATGTTTCTTTTCTATTCTCTGACTGAACCGTGACACCCGTCAAGACTTGATGTGTCTTTCCTGATAATAATTGAAGCATAAAAGCCGCTTCTTTCTTATCTTTTGGTTTCCCAAGACATTTGCCGTCAATTGCAACAATTGTATCTGCACCAATGACCACAGCTTTGGGATTTAATCTTTGAATATCATTTGCTTTTTGTTCTGCCAACCATTGGACGTTCTCAGCAGGGGAAAGGTTTCGATTTATTTCTTCTTTTAAATGACTTGCTTGAATGTCATAAGAAAACCCTGCTAGATCAAGCAATTCTTTTCTTCTAGGTGATTGCGATGCGAGAATCAATTGGTTCATGTTTGTTCATCCTTTCAGGGTTTAGCCTAAGAAGTAAGATACCCATTCATCCTAGCAAATGTACATCTTACCGACAATTTACGAAAATTCATTTTTCATGTACCTTCATCATTATGTTGGATGCAAAAGAAAAAAACTAGTCATTTTTTGACTAGTTTCGTTTCTTAAAAAATGATTTTACGTATTTAATTGATCAAGCAATGCCTGCTGAGATTTCCATCCATTTTCAGCAGTTGGGTCATTTAAGAGCTGCACAGCTTTTAGCAAACTGCTTTTAGCCGGTGCATCCTCTGTTTTGGCACTTTCAAGCTCAGAAATTAGCTGCGTGACTTCCTTTTGATCCACTTCATCGCCTGCAATCACTTTGGATGATAATACAGATGCCTTTTCTATTAAACTAGTCAGCTCATCCGGCACTTGAAATGAGAGCTCCTTTCCTCCCCACGCCTCAAAGTGCTGATCAATCAATTTCTTCCCTACAGCGCTTGTCATCCCCTGCTCTGTCGCAAGCCCGGCAATGACATAATATCCATCATCCATGGAAACCTTTTTCCCAGCATATCCTGCATCTTTTAAACTGCCAACTAAGTCATCTGCTCCTTTTTCAGAAGAGAATTTCCCAGCCTGTACAACAAAGGTTGATAAACTGCCAGAGGCACTTTTTTCATCTTTGTTCTCTTTTGATTCATCTGTAGTACCTGCATTCGGCGCATCCCCGCCAGCTTTCATCGATGATTGATTTCCAGAACCAGATGCCGAGACACTGATATCTCCACCTGAAGGATTTGATGTACCATCTTGACTTAAACTAAGCGCAAACACCCCAAGGCCTGTCCCAAGAACGACCGCAAACACAATCGTTGTCATCACTCTCTTGAAGGGACCGCGATTTTTACCGAACTTCTGATCAAAGGAGCTTTTTTTCTTTTGATAAGGTGTGACGACTTTTGGATCAGAATGATAAATATGATCAGCAGCATCATCCCACTGGAAATCCTCTTCTTTCGGTTTAGACGAATCTTCCTGAGAAGCCGCTGTCTCCTGTTCCGAATGTCTCTTTTCCTCCCAATTCGAAAACGTCACTTGATCCTCTTGCTGTTTTGGCGGCTGATGATCATCTTCATGCACCATTTCTTCCTTGCCATTAATATTGACCTTTAGCCCTTGTTTTTTTGCCTGCCTCTTTTTCACTGTCATTCCCCGCTTTCTGACATGTTTGTAAGAAAGACCTTTTCTGTCCAATGAATCAGCGCGAATTTAACCCGTCCTTCTTTCTGTTTCACACTTTACCATAGCAGTAAAAAAAAAGAACAAGACTTTTGTCGGCAGGGCAAAAAAGTGTTCGCCAATTTTTTCACCCCTTCGACTAACCAAATTGAAACAAGACAGGAGCACCACAGAGATACAGCAAAAAAGAAATAGCGATCGAAGGAACAAAAGGGAATGGCTCGTTTACTCGAAAGGAAAAGACCTTTGCATAAACCATTCCAGCGATACATGAGAGAAAAAGCATGAGAAGGAACGGCTTGAAGCCAAAGCAAAACGCAAGCACACTGAACAGCTTCATATCAGCTCCGCCCAGACTATTCGGCTTAAAATAATCTAAACTAGAAAACAAAAGAATGCAAAAAATCAGAGAAGCCGCCCCTTCCCACCAGATAAGAAGCGGTTCCAGCGTGCGGTATATGACGAAAAGAGGGAAAAAGAAGAGAAACAGCTCGTTCGGCACCCTCATATAGAGAAGATCACTCACGACAGCAATCACGAATAAACTACAAAGAATCACAAGGAAAAGACTTTCAAACGAAACACCAGCGATCCTATAAATGAACAAAAAAAGACCGCCTGACAGCATTTCAATCGTTGGATAGAGCCAAGATAGCCGAATGCCGCAATGTTTACAAGACCCCTTCCATACAGCATAAGAAACGAGCGGGATCATCTCATGCAGGGATAGCGGCTGTTTACAGGCTGTGCAGTGAGATCGAGGAAGAAGAATAGACCGCTTAAGTGGCAGCCTTTCACCAACTAGATGAAAGAACGACCCCATGGTGATGCCTGCAAGAAACACAAAAATGCCAATCATATATCGCGGCTCCTTCCGGAAATAGAATATCCCGGATTGTACCATAGCGATTCACCTTGAACACCTAATGAAAATGTGATTTCCCCTCTCATTTACATTTCAAAAGAAAAAAAGACGCACATTACATACAACCAATTGCGTCTTTTGATTACCTTAAAATACGATTTCGGATATCTGAGAAAAAAGTGTTACAAATACCCTCCCCTTTTTCCTTCAAACTCACAAATTTTTGATCAAATATTACAAGTTAATAAAGCAAATATCCTAACAAGAAAGAGCACAAGATAGAAGTTTATCACTCCTTTATAAAATTCCCCTATAAATACACGTGTAGACAAACTCCCGCATTCGTTGTCTGTCCTGCGCGCTGATGCTCACGAATGTTCAATGCGCTCCGCAAAAGTAGATTTTCTTCCTAGACTTCAATGGTTTTCTATCACACTGAAAAGAAGACAAAAAATAAAGATCATTTTAGCCTTTGTCAACAATCTGAATGTTGAATAAGCAATTATTTTACGTCCGTTTTTTAAAGAAGAGTGTTAAAAATAACACAACATATTATCTCAATTACATAATATTTAAATAGAGGAAATAACAAGCCCCTACTATAAGTATTGAATATGGACTTATGTTCTAGTTAAAAAGAAATAAAATTCGTTTGAAGAGATGTTTATTTAAATATAAGGGGATGAATATGTCCCTGATAGACGTTATATAATTGGCTTTTTTATACAGGTGGATATAATTAATTATTTAATAGTGACTAGAACCTTTTTTCTTTATTTCTATCCTTATCATTACCTTGATTGTCTTCATTTTCGTCTTCATTTTGCTCTTCATGAAATTCAATACTGGTGTTTCCAGTAATATTGTCAAAGGGAGTATAGTGAACACCTATGCTTTTACCTAAAATAATTCGTTTAAAAAGGATTATAACTATTAAAACAACTACTAATAACATAAAAGAAAGAAGTACTCCACTGATAATAAACATGCTATCCTTCCTTTCAGATGAACCTTGCAGGAAAGCCTTTTAAAAATTAAATTATGTGATACATTTTTTATTTATTGTACCATATAATTACATTAAACCCAAAATAAACTATTATGTTTAAAGGCTTCTTTAAACATTTTGCGTGGGTGGACAATCGATGAAGAACTTGATTTTTTGTATTGAGATAAAGACAAACAAAGTTCTCATGTGTAAGAAATCTCACCTCTTCCATCACAACACAATTACGCCTCGCCCTCTTGTATACGAATGACATATTGACCGCCAAATAATTGCAGAAGTCTTGCGAATAATTGAAGAACAAATTTTTTGTGCAATTTCTTAAAAGGATCGCGACAAGTTCATGGTTTGACAAACTACTTGGACCATATTTGAAAAATCGTTCTCGAGGCTTTTCATTATGAAGAAAATGCTTGAGCAACATGGATAAACGGCCCATGCCGCTCACTCCATTTAGAATTCCTTCCCGTCATCAGCGAATTACCTTGAGTGCCTAGTAAACTCAATCTTTTACATTTCAAAAGAAAAAAGACGCACATTGCCTAAAAGCAATTGCGTCTTTTGACTACCTTAAAATACGATTTCGTATATCTGAAATAAAATAAAGAGAGCCTGTCACAAGGATCACCGCTGAAGGATCATCACTTTTTTTCTGAATGAACTCAAGCACTGTTCGAGGGTCATCGTCATACGATTTTGCCTCTAACTGACTGCATGCATAAAGCTTTTCCGCTGATTCAGCTCTTGGAAAATCAAATGAAACAAAATGGATAGAGGAACTAATGGCTTCAAGTTTTTGAATCATTTGCTTGTACGGCTTATCTTTTAAAGCACTAAAACAAACATGCACTTGTTTACTAGAAAAATGAGCTTGTACCGTTTCAATTAAACGGTCGATTCCTTCTTCATTATGAGCGCCGTCTAAATAAACTGGTGGATGGTCTTTGACTTTTTCAAATCTTCCAGCCCAAACTGCATGCCGAATACCTTCATATACCTGCTCTTCTGTCACGCTAATATAGCCTTCTTGCTCCAGCCATTCAATGAGTAGAACAGCAAGGGAAGCATTTTGCTGTTGATGCGTTCCGATTAACCCTGTTTCAAGCTGCGGATACTGCCTTTTTGATGTGCTTAACGTAAATCGTTCTCCTGTTTCTGTTGGCTGCTGATGACTGAAGGTACAAGTATCCTGTAATGAAATGCATTCCACCTTCTTTTCTTTTGCGATATTTTGAATGACCGCAAGTGCTTTCGGTTGATGAACTGCGGTGATCATCGGAATACCCTCTTTGATAATGCCCGCTTTTTCAGATGCAATTTGTTCAAGTGTATCACCTAGAATCGCCATATGATCATGACCAATCGATGTAATCGCTGTTAAGATAGGTACGGCAACATTTGTTGAATCAAGTCTTCCGCCAAGCCCTGTCTCTAATAGGACAAAGTCTACTTGCTGCACATCTGCAAAATAAGCAAATGCACATGCGGTAATGATTTCAAACTCTGTTGCTTCGCCAAGCTCTGTTTGATCTAACTCATCAACAAAAGGCTTGATTTTATTCACCAAACTCAGCCATTCTTCATCCTGTATAGGTGCTCCGTTCACGCTGATTCGTTCATTGAACGTTAAAATAAACGGGGAGGTGAAGGTGCCAACTGAATAGCCTGCTGCCTGTAAAACGGAACGAGTAAACGCAATCGTTGAACCTTTTCCATTTGTACCTGCAACATGTACCGCTTTTATGCGTTGTTCCGGATGGCTTAGTTTGTTCATCAGCCACTTCATTCTTTCAAGACCCGGTTTTACACCAAAGGCCAGTCTACTGTGAATCCACTCAATGGCTTCATGATAGGTTGTAAACAATGTCATCTCTCATTTCATCCGAAATTTTCAAAAAAGACGACTCCATTTTGTTAGGAGCCGTCTTTTCAACCTTATGCTTTCAGCTCTTCAATACGCTTTTGAACAGCTTCGCGTTTTGCGACATAGTCACGTTCTTTCGCACGCTCTTCTTCTACGACACTTTCAGGCGCTTTTTTCATAAAGCCTTCGTTGCCAAGCTTTTTCTGGACGCGCTCTACTTCTTTTGTCAACTTATCAAGCTCTTTTTGCAGACGAGCGATTTCCTCATCTAAGTTGATTAAGCCTTCAAGCGGCAGAATGAGCTCTGCTCCAGAAATAACAGCCGTCATCGCTTTATCACTAGCTGGGACATCTGTGCCAATTTCAAGTACACTTGGGTTCGTAAAACGCTCGATATATGAACGGTTTTTCTCTAAGCGTTCCTGCACATCAGATGTAGAAGCTTTAATGTAAAGCTCCACCTGTTTGCTCATTGGCGTATTCACTTCACTGCGGATGTTACGAACAGAACGGATGAGTTCCACGAGCAGCTTCATATCAGCAGACGCTTGTTCGTTTGAAAGCTCCGGCTTCACCTCAGGCCAAGCCGCTACAGTAATCGATTCACCTTCGTGCGGAAGATGCTGCCAGATTTCTTCTGTTAAGAATGGCATGAACGGATGAAGAAGTCTCATCGTCTGATCTAATACGTACGCAAGGATCGAACGAGTCGTTTTCTTCGCTGCTTCATCTTCTCCATAAAGCGGAAGCTTCGCCATCTCAATATACCAATCACAGAAATCATCCCAAATGAAGTTGTATAAATGTCTGCCCACTTCACCGAATTCATACTTGTCAGCTAGCTGTGTGACACTTTCAATCGTTTCATTTAAGCGGGTTAAAATCCATTGGTCAGCAACTGATTTTTCTCCTGTTAAATCAAGCTCATCATACGTTAAGCCATCCATGTTCATTAAAGCAAAACGTGATGCGTTCCAAATTTTGTTCGCAAAGTTCCAAGTGGATTCAACCTTTTCAAAGCTAAAGCGAAGATCCTGACCTGGTGAGCTTCCAGTTGCTAAGAAATATCTTAATGAATCTGCACCGTACTTGTCGATGACCTCCATTGGATCAATTCCGTTACCTAGCGACTTACTCATTTTACGTCCTTGCTCGTCACGGATCAGCCCATGAATCAGAACGTCTTTAAACGGTTTTTCTCCTGTGAATTCAAGACCTTGGAAGATCATGCGAGAGACCCAGAAGAAAATGATGTCATAGCCTGTAACAAGCAGGTTTGTTGGATAGTAGCGCTTGAAGTCTTCACTATCTGCATCCGGCCAGCCCATTGTCGAGAAAGGCCAAAGCGCTGAACTAAACCATGTATCAAGCACATCGTTATCCTGTTCCCAGTTTTCTATATCTTCTGGTGCTTCCAGTCCAACATATACTTCTTTCGTTTCTTTATGATACCAAGCTGGAATGCGGTGTCCCCACCATAGCTGACGAGAAATACACCAGTCACGGATATTTTCCATCCAGTGTAAATACGTCTTTTCAAAGCGGTCTGGAACAAATTGAACTTGGTCGTCCCCATTTTGAAGGTTAATGGCTTCGTCTGCCAACGGCTGCATTTTTACAAACCATTGAGTAGATAAATAAGGTTCAACGACAGCTCCGCTTCTCTCACTATGACCAACTGAATGCATATGGTCCTCAATTTTGAACAAAATACCCTCTTCTTGCAAGTCTTTTACAAGCTGTTTACGGCATTCAAAGCGGTCCATTCCTTTGTATTGCAGTGCATTTGCATTCATTGTGCCATCTTCATTCATGACAAGGATACGCTCTAAGTTATGGCGGTTTCCAAGTTCAAAGTCATTCGGGTCATGAGCAGGTGTAATTTTCACAGCTCCTGAACCAAACTCCATATCGACATAATCATCAGCAACGATTGGAATCTCGCGTCCTGTAATTGGCAAGACCACTGTTTTTCCAATCAAATGCTGATAACGTTCGTCATCAGGATGCACGGCAACGGCCGTATCTCCGAGCATTGTTTCAGGTCTTGTCGTCGCAATTTCAATTGAACCCGTGCCATCTGAAAGTGGGTATCTTAAGTGATAAAACGCGCCTTGAACATCTTTATAAATGACTTCAATATCAGAAAGTGCCGTTTTCGTCGCTGGATCCCAGTTAATGATGTACTCTCCGCGATAGATCAGCCCTTTTTCATACAATTGAACAAACACTTGGCGTACCGCTTTATTCAGACCTTCATCTAATGTAAAACGTTCACGTGAGTAATCAAGACCAAGTCCCATTTTCGCCCACTGACTGCGAATAAAGTCCGCATATTCTTCTTTCCATTTCCACGTTTCTTCCACAAATTTCTCCCGGCCAAGGTCATAACGGCTTACGCCTTCTTCGCGAAGCTTTGCCTCAACCTTTGCTTGGGTCGCAATACCGGCATGATCCATTCCTGGAAGCCATAGAACGTCATAGCCCTGCATCCGTTTCATACGTGTCACGATGTCTTGAAGGGTCGAATCCCATGCATGCCCAAGGTGCAGTTTTCCTGTCACGTTTGGTGGAGGAATGACGACTGTATATGGATCTTTCGTTTTGTCATTTTGTGCTTCGAAGAATTTCCCTTCAAGCCAGTACGTATAGCGGTCTTTTTCTATCGCATTTGGGTCGTACTTTGTTGGCATTTCTTGATTATTTGTTTCCATTTATGTAACCTCCACATTTTTTCGGCTGATGAAACATAAAAAAAGCCTTTTCATCCTTATAAAAGGACGAAAAAGCTTTTTCGCGGTACCACCTTTTTTCATGGAACACATAGACGTGTCCCATACACTCTAAAGGATAACGGGGTTCTCCCGAATTTCTCTACTTGTTCATTCAAGAAATTAAGCTCACAGGCGACCTTCCAAACAAGTGCATCCTAGGAAACCTTTCAGCTCATGGTCTCCCTCTCTTTAGGGTCTTGCTTGTACTCTTCCTGATCCACGCTTACGATATATCACGTTCATCAGCACATACTCATCTTTTATTTATATTACTAAATGCCTTTTGTTTTCGTCAATCATCTTTTCCGCTTTTCTTCTTCTTTATACAAATTGGGCAAGCACCCTTTGCCTCTTTGCTCATATGATAATAACAAAATGAAGAAGGAGGGCGTTTGCTTTGAAAAAGATCAATCCTTACACACTTCCCCCCTGGCTGAGACAAATTCGGGCAGTGGCCTCCCAAGTCGTTCTCCCGATTGCGATATTTCAAGGGTTTCGTACGATCATTTTCCCCACAACATTTGACGTCCTCATCCTAGGTATTCTCATTTTTCTCGCCTGCGCCTTTCACCTTGATTGGTTTTAAACACTCGCGCTTATGTACACACAAAATAACCTCGTCATTCCGCTGATGACGAGGCACTTTGTTCTTCTTCAAGCCGTCTAGCCTGCTCAATCTCGTGAATCTTCATGACGGTCGGCTCTGAATTTTTCATCTGCCAATACGCTCTTAACAGCTGTTGACAGCTTTCCATCTCATCCTGCCCGCCTGCTTCATAGGTTTTAACTGTATCAAACAGACCTTGCGGATAAGCAAGGTAACTAAGAAACAAATGAAGCTCTTCCTCCCGAAGAGGATTTCCTTTTTGGTACGTATAAAACAAGGAAGTGCATTCAGGACAAGACGTGGGATAGGTTTTGAATGTCCGATAGTAAAAGGTCAGAAGGTCATAAATGGGGGCGGCTTTTTTTGACCGCTCAAAATTGGTGAAATGTCCTGTACCCACATCATTATACAAAAAGTGATGAATCGACAGCTGCCCATGATTTAACACAACACGTGTTGTTTCTTTATCTTTCATTTCTTCATGCCAGTCTTCTAGTCGTTCGAGGGCAAATTCGCTGGCAGACATCGCCTCTGAAAAATACATCGCAGCAGCCAGTTCAAATGGCGACATATACCAAGTTTGCTCTGCCCGCTCTATGAATCGTTCATACATGTCTTTCTCTGTTTCCCATTTGGTCTTGATTTGTGTGTAGTGCGCTTCGATCTCTTGCTCTGTGATATCCATCATCACTTCAGTCCGCTTATGAAGTCTTGCAATCTCTTGAAATAAATATTCATGTTTATCGTCCTGCTCTTCTCTCTTTTCATTCGTCAGCCAAGGCATGAGATAGTATGCGTACTGGCTTTCACGATGACTTGAGAAAAAAGAACCGCTCTTCGTCCGATAAATCGGCACAAAAGAGCGATAGCCCTTTGATTCTAGTTCAAGCATTTGCTCTGTAAACTGCATATGCCTGTTGGCTTTTACTCGCTTTAAGGCAAATACGCCCTGCTTTGTATATACTTTGACGACAGCAGGACTGACAGGTTCAACGTATTCCGCCTCAAGCCCGTATTCGTATAGGACAGATTGGATCTCATCCACGTTCACTCACCACATTTTCTCGATCGGTCATCTCTTGTTAGGCATTGCTTTTTTGATATTCAGGAATATAAAGAATCTGCCCTTCTTCAAGCTCCGCATCCACCGATAATGAGTTTGTGCGAAGAAGCTGCTGCACATTCAACTGATATCGCTCACAAATACGATCGACCGTATCTTCTTGCTGAACTATACATATTTTCATGCGAGAAAAATCTTCCTCCTCCTGCTTAGCAAACAGCTTTGTTAAATAAAGAGAGTTTTCACTGCCAGACGTTTCTCTCACATCTTCTTCAAACTCCTCTTCTTCTTGAGCTGACTCATATACTTTTGGCGCTTCTCGTTCATATAACCGTCCGAGCTGGTACGTGTCATCCTGCGCCTCTTGCTCCTCTTCCACGTGATAAGCCGGTGATTCAAATACTGGATACGGCTGAACCGTTTCTTCCAGCTCTTCAGCTGCTTCGGGATCTTTTCTCACTTCCACCTCAAAGAATGTATCCTCCCGTTTCTCTTCTTCTAAGAGCTTAGGCGGTTCAAAAAATGGTGGTTCTTGCACCTGAGCTTCTGGTAAGGAGCGATAACCAAGCGCCACTTCTTCTTGGCTCTCCGATTCTTCCAGTTCTTCGGTTTCTTCTTCCCTACTCACCAGCTCTATCTCAATTTCTTCTTCCTGCTTTTCTTCTTCGGCGCGCGTGTCATGCTGTAATACAGCCTGATCCTCATCAATCTCACGTTCATAGTCTTGTAGCTCTTCTTGCTCTTCATTTTCTGGCTGCAGCTGATAATCGTAGGTCACGTCGCCATATTCTTCTTCAGAACGATGAACAAATTCATACGGCTCCTCTACAGGCGCTTGGGGCATTTCCTCGTCTAATAGACCCTCAATCGCCAGATCAGCTTGAATGGTGAGCAAACGATTTTCTGTCAGCTGGTAATCAAACGCATCAATAAACACAAACACATCATTTAAATGACTGATTTTGTTTTTAGGAATCGTGATATCGACTGGGAATTGATGCAGAAGCTCCGCCGTCCCGTCTTCTCTGACCTTCACCTCATCAGCTTCTCTGTATGATGCATAGGAACTCAATTCACCCAATAGCTCCTCTTGATTTATGTTGTATTCTCCTGTTAGCTCGAGTGAACCTCTAATCGAAACATAATCATTCACTTCTTGAACGAGAATGTCAGGATCGAGAGAAATAGACAGCAGCTCACTGACTTCCTGTCCGCTTTTGAAATAGATGGATTCTTCTACTGAAAACTGTAATCGATTGTTTTGAGACAAGTCGGTGTCCTCCTTTCATCTAATCCTTCAAAATAAAATTAGATGTCAATACAGATGTATGTGAGGGGCAGTGAAAATATGATTGGTTTTCAGCAACACAAAAAAGCCGATATGTCTCCATATCGGCTTTCGTTTATCGACGTAGTTTTTGAAATACTTTTTCCACAGTCTCAATCGTATATTCGATGTCTTCATCTGTGTGAGCTGTTGACAGGAATAGTCCTTCGAATTGAGAAGGGGGAAGGAAGATGCCGTGGTCGGCCATTTCCTTGTAAAATTCAGCAAATAAAGCGAGATCAGCTGTTTTGGCTTTGTCATAATTAACCACTTCTTCATTTGTAAAGAAGAATCCAATCATCGAACCCGCACGGTTAAACGTTAATGGAATTCCATGTGCTTTCGCCGCATTTGAAATGCCTTCTTCCAGCCGGTCTCCTTTTCGTCTAAACTCTTCATAAGACTCAGGTGTCAGCTGTTTTAAGGTTTCTAAGCCTGCTGTCATCGCAAGTGGGTTACCAGATAACGTTCCTGCTTGATAAATTGGACCGCTTGGCGCAATTTGTCTCATAATATCCGCTCTTCCGCCATAAGCGCCGACCGGAAGACCGCCTCCGATCACTTTACCAAGACACGTCAGATCAGGTGTGATGCCAAAGTAGCCTTGCGCGCAGTGATAATCCACACGGAAGCCGGTCATGACCTCATCAAAAATGAGTAAAGCTCCGTATTGCTCTGTGATGTCTCTCAGCCCTTGTAAGAAACCGTCTTGCGGAGGGACAACCCCCATATTTCCTGCAACCGGCTCGACAATGACACCTGCAATATCGTCTCCAAATTCCTGAAAGGCAACTTGAATGCTTTCTAAATCATTGTAGGGCACTGTGATCGTGTTGCTTGCAGTTCCTTCAGGTACCCCTGGGCTATCTGGAAGCCCTAGCGTTGCGACACCTGAACCTGCTTTAATGAGCAAAGAATCACCGTGGCCATGATAGCAGCCTTCAAATTTCACAATTTTATTTCTGCCTGTAAAGCCTCGAGCCAGACGAAGTGCACTCATGGTTGCCTCTGTACCAGAGCTGACCATACGAATGACTTCGATAGAAGGAACCCGCTCTGATACAAGCTTAGCTAATTCATTTTCAACTAATGTCGAAGCACCAAAGCTTGTCCCCTTTTCTGCCACTCGCTGAATGCTTTCAACCACACGGTCATTCGTATGACCTAAAATAAGCGGTCCCCACGATAAGACATAATCGATGTATTCATTTCCATCAATATCATAGATTTTGGCGCCTTTGCCTCGTTCCATAAAAATCGGATCTGTGTTCACTGATTTAAATGCACGTACAGGGCTGTTGACACCACCAGGCATTAAATGCTGCGCTTCTTCAAATGCTTGCTTTGATTTTTCATAGCTACGTCCCATTTCAACGTCCTCCTGTCTATCCGTTCTTTATTCTGAGAGCCATTTTGCTGCATCTTTTGCATGATACGTAATGATGAGTTCTGCTCCTGCACGTTTCATGCTTGTCAGCATTTCAAGAACAAGCTCTTTTTCAGAAATCCACCCATTTTGAGCAGCGGCTTTGACCATTGCATATTCTCCGCTCACATTGTAAGCAACAATAGGGAGTGTAAATTCATTTTTCACATCACGCATAATGTCTAAATAAGAAAGAGATGGTTTCACAATGAGGAAGTCAGCTCCCTCTTCTACGTCAGATTGCGCTTCTCTTAGTGCCTCTAAACGGTTTGCAGGGTCCATTTGGTATGTTTTACGATCTCCAAACTGCGGTGTGCTATGCGCCGCGTCACGAAACGGACCGTAAAACGCACTTGCATATTTCACAGCATATGACATGACAGGTACATGAATAAAGCCAGCTTCATCAAGCGCCTCACGAATGGCAATAACAAATCCATCCATCATATTAGAAGGAGCAATGATATCTGCACCTGCGCGCGCTTGGCTAACAGCAGTTTTCGCTAATAGCTGAAGAGATTCATCATTTAAAATTTCTCCATCTTCAACGATTCCGCAGTGTCCGTGATCTGTATATTGGCATAAGCAAGTGTCTGCAATGACCACAAGCTCTGGGAAATGCTTTTTGATCTCAAGCGTTGCTCTTTGAACAATGCCATGATCGTGATACGCTTCACTGCCCACATGGTCTTTATGATCTGGAACACCAAATACAATAATTGATTTGATGCCTAGGTCGACAAGCTCTTGGACTTCTTCTTTTACAAGGTCCACTGAAATGTGATAAACACCCGGCATTGAAGGGACTTCTTTTCGGACATTTTCTCCCTCTACAAAAAAGATCGGATAAATGAAATCAGATGGTCTTAAAAAGGTTTCTCTGACTAATTCTCTCATTCCTGCACTTGTCCGCAGTCTGCGGTGTCTGTTAAATTTCATCATTGGTTCAACTTCCTTTCAGATAAACGGCACATCAATTCAAGCATTCCGTCTATCGTATAAGTATCTGGGGTTTCAGAAGAAATCCCGTATTGAAGCAGCGCCTCTTTTGTCAGAGGACCGATCGTCACAAAACAGGTGTCAGAAGCAGCTAGCTTCGCTGCACCTGCCTCCATGGCATGCATAAATGAATGGACAGTGGATGAGCTCGTAAATGTAATAAAATCAAATGATTGCTTCGTCATTGCCGTTTTGAGAGCGGCAATTCCTTCCTCATCCTTGACCGTTTCATATAAAATCCATTCCTTTACTTCTATGCCAAGTGGAACAAGCGTTTTCTTCACGACATCTCGAGACAGGTGTCCTTTTGCTACAAACACACGCTCTCCCGGACGCACATGGTCAAGCAGCGCATCTGCGAGCTCTTCCGCTATGAATCGTTCTGGTACGACATCCACCTTCAAGCCGTGCTGCTCAAGATAGGCAGAGGTTTTCTCACCTACCGCAGCCACTTTCAAATGGGATAAACTCTTATGTAAATGATGGTCTTCTATGTAGCTCAGAAAAAAAGACGCCCCATTTACACTCGTGAAAACAAGCCATTGGCTATTTTCTAAGTCCTTTAAAAAGGCCTGCGCTTTTTCATTTGTGAGCGTAGGCTCAAACCGAATAAGAGAGGTTAAAACAGCATGGCCGTTCAGCTCTTCAATCTTCTGCTGAAACACACCCGCTTGACGTTCATTTCGAGTGACAAGCACCGTCTGTCCGTGAAGCGATTGGCCTATGGTCATTGGGAGGACAGATCCTTTTTCACCTTGTCGATTAAATCCTTTGCTCCCTTATCAGCCATCTGCTTCGCACATGCTGTTCCAATTGCCTCAGGGTCAGAGCCTGATACAGTTTCTCGAATAATCGTGTGTCCGTCAGCAGATGCCACAAGACCCGTCAGTTCAATTTCATCGCGCTCATTTATCGTTGCATAGCCAGCGATCGGTACCTGACAGCTGCCATCCATTTGTTTGAGGAAGGCTCGTTCAGCGAGAACCGTTTTCTTTGTGTATTCATTCGTAAATTGAGCGAGGAGCTGCAATAGCTCTTCATCATCTCCGCGGCACTCAATTGACAAAGCGCCTTGGCCAACTGCGGGCAGGCAAGTCTCAGGAGATAAAAATTCAGACACGACCTCTTTGCTCCAGCCCATTCTGGACAGACCGGCAGCCGCTAGAATAATGGCATCATATTCTTCATTTTTCAGCTTTTCCAATCGTGTATCAATGTTTCCTCGAATCCATTTAATGTTCAGATCTGGTCTTTCCTGAAGAAGCTGGGCACTGCGCCGTAAGCTGCTCGTTCCCACAATAGCACCCTTCGGCAGCTCGTGAAGACGCAGATGATCCTTCGATATAAGAGCGTCCCTTACATCTTCACGCTCAGGAATACAGCCAATGACTAATCCTTCAGGAAGAGCAGCCGGCATATCCTTCATACTGTGAACGGCCATATCGATGTCGTGATTTAGCATCGCCTGTTCAATTTCTTTGACAAACAGTCCTTTTCCGCCAACCTTTGATAAGGTCACATCTAAAATTTGATCACCCTTTGTCACAATCTCTTTTATTTCAAAAGAATAAGAAGGGTTTAGTTCAGACAGCTTTTGAATGACCCATTTTGTTTGTGTAATTGCAAGCTTACTTCTTCTAGAACCTACTTTAATTGTACGCAATTCGTCTTCCTCCCGACAATGCCCTTAAGACTCATCATTATTTATTGAAACCAATGAAAGGTTGATAAGCTACCAAGCAGAAAATAATTGATCATCAGCACAAGGAATGAACCGACATTCCACAGTGCCACGACTTTGCCCTGCATATTTCTCACCAATCTGATATATAAGTAAACACCATATAAAAACAGCATAATAAACGAACCAAGCACCTTTGTATCTGTCCAGTACAACGTATCATACGAAATATATGCCCAAATGATGCCAAGAATCAAACTAAGTAAGAGCATCGGCACGCCAATAATGTTTAATACGTATGCCATATGATCAAGCTTCGATAAATCTTCAATTCTTAGAAGCCATTTTCCCCATTTTTTCTTTTTCAGCAAACGATATTGAAAGAGATAGAGAAGAGAGAAAGCAAATGAAAGTGAAAAGGCACCGTATGATAGAATCGCCATCGTAATATGGATCACTAGCAATTCACTCGTCAGCTTCCCCGTTAGTTCTGCTGAGTGGAGATCCGATGGTGTAAAGGTGTGAATCGCCATCAAGGAAAAACCGATGACATTTGTAAAAAAGACGATAAATTCAACACGCAGTACTTTTGTGAGAACAAGTGAAAGTGTCACAAGCACCCACGTATAAAAATATAACCCCTCTGCTACATTCAACACAGGGAATCGGTCTGTTTCCATCATAATATAGAACATGTAGACTGTTTGCAGCAGCCAGACAATAGAAAGCAACCAGAAAGCCATTTTTCCAGCCTTCCGGTTGTGTTGAAGAAAATCTATGAAATAGAACAAGACACTTAGTGCATAGATCAAGGTCGTCGCTTCGCCTAGTCTCGCTACAATGGATTCCATCATCGCTTAATCACTCACTGGCAACTGTAGCAAGGCCTTGTGCCATATTTGGTTTAAACAGCTGAAATGACCCTTGCTCCACCTGCATCGGCTCCGCCTTTTGCTCTTCATCTTCAACCTGTAAATCAAAGATTTCTTTGAAGAGTAAAAGTTTTTCCTCTGCATTCGGCTCCGCGGCAATTTCTTTTGCCTTTAAGATAGGATCTTTCAGCATTTGATTGATAATGCTTTTCGTATGTTTATTTAATAGCTTCATTTCACGGTGTGTGAGATTCGGAAGCTTTCGCTCAATACTCTGCATCGTATCCGCTTGAATCGTCAGCGCCTTTTCTCTAAGTGCAGAAATGACAGGAACCACACCAAGCGTATTCAGCCATTGCTTAAATTCCACAATTTCTGCTTCAATGAGGAGCTCAACCTGCTCAGCCACCGCACGGCGTTCTTTTAAGTTAGCTGCCACGATGCCCTCAAGGTCATCAATGTCATACAAAAAAGCACCTTCTACTTCAGAAATGGCTGGATCTAAATCACGGGGCACAGCAATATCCACCATAAATAGAGGTCTGCCTTTCCGCTTTTTATTCGCACTTTCGACCATTTCTTTTGTAATGACAAATTGTTTCGCACCAGTGGAGCTAATTAAAATGTCCGCTTCGGATAATGTTTTTTCCAATTGGTTTAAGCTTTTAGGCTCTCCTGAAAAACGGCCCGCCAATTCTTTTGCTTTCTCATACGTTCGATTGATAACCGTTACTTGACCAATCCCTTGACCTTGAAGGTTTTGAGCCGCTAGTTCGCCCATTTTACCCGCACCAAGAATCAGGACATGTTTATCAGAAAGACGTCCAAAGATTTTTTTCGCAAGCTCGACAGCTGCATAGCTGACAGACACGGCATTAGACGCAATGTCTGTTTCCGCATGAGACCGTTTTGCAACGGTGACCGCCTGTTTGAATAAATAATTGAAAACGGTACCAATGGTCTTCTCCTCTTGAGCTACTTTAAAGCTAGAGCGCACTTGACCAAGTATTTGTGTTTCGCCAATCACCATGGAATCAAGTCCACAGGCCACACGGAATAAATGCTCGACCGCTCCATCATTTTCATAGAACTTCAAATACGGCGAGACATCTTCCTTTTCTAAACCGAACCAATCAGCTAAAAATCTTTTTATATAAAACCGTCCAGTATGAAGCTGATCTACCACTGCGTAGATCTCTGTTCGATTACATGTTGAGATGACGATATTCTCTAGAATGCTTTTTTCTTCTTTAAGCTTGGACATCGCTGTTCCGAGCTCGCTCGGTTCAAAGCTCAGCTGTTCCCGTATCTCAACAGGGGCTGTTTTATAATCTAAACCCACAACAAGAATATGCATAACTTCAGCTTGCACCCCCAACGCCCTGTCTAATTTATAATAATTACAATATAGAATTTATTATTTATAGTGATTATAACATATATTCATTTTTAACTGGATGAAAATTGTGAACAGATTTCAAAAATGTTGTGATATAGTAGAAAAATGTTCGACACCCATTATGCCATATCATCACTTCAAGCAATTTACCAGATTTGGCGCGTGCGGACAAATGATCTGCTTAAAAGAAGGTGACATCTTTGAAGAAGAAATCCATTTTGCTACCGCTCACTTTGCTGGCTGTAGCGCTATATGCCATTCTCTCAGGAGGTCAATTTGACATTTGGAAGGATCAAGAGAAATGGTATACACTCGTACTGCTTTTTGGCCTTGCTTTCTTATATCAAGGAAAGAAGGAGCAAGAAAGCGCTCATGTGTTTATCGGTATGCTGATGACGGGCCTTTCGCTACACTTTATTCTTCAGCCAAAATTGGACTACTGGCCAGACACATTTACGATGATCGTATTCATCGTTGGACTTGCTCTTTTTGTGAAATCATCTCAGAAAAAAGAATATCGTATTGAAAGTGTTGTTCTCATTGCACTCGGTCTGTTCCTTTATTTCTTTCAGCAAATTACAAAGCAGCTAAGTTCCCTTTCGATCCCTACTTCCGGTTTTGAATTGTACTGGCCTTATGTACTGATTGCTGTCAGTCTCCTCTTATTATTTTTAAAAAGGAAATAACTTATACAATAAAAAGGCATCTGCTCATGACAGATGCCTTTTTTTAGTTATTAATCTTCGCAAGGATGGCATTCCAGGCTTCGTCTTTTCCCTTTTTTGTTTCAGAAGAGAATAGGACTAGTTCATCTGATGGGGCAATGTCGAGTGTCTGTTTAACAACTTTCGCATGTTTTTCCCATTTGCCTTTTGGAATTTTGTCCGCCTTTGTTGCGATGACGATCACAGGAACGCCGTAATATTTCAGGAATTCATACATGTTCACATCATCTACTGATGGCTTATGACGCAGGTCCACAATTTGGACAACTGCTTTTAATTCTTCACGCATTGTAATATACGTTTCGATCATTCTACCCCAGGCTTCACGCTCTGTCTTTGATACTTTAGCAAAGCCGTAACCTGGAACGTCCACAAAATGGAGCATATCATTAATAATGTAGAAATTAAGCGTTTGAGTCTTACCTGGTTTAGAAGACGTACGTGCTAAATTTTTACGATTAATCAATGAGTTGATGAACGAGGACTTCCCAACATTTGATCGTCCAGCAAGAGCGATTTCAGGCAGTCCCCCGCTTGGGTACTGCTCTGGTTTTACCGCACTAATGACGATATCTGATTTTGTTACTTTCATCTTCCCTCTCCTACCAACGCTTTCTCAAGCACTTCATCTAAATGCGAGACCGGAATAAAGGTTAGTCCTTCTCTCACACTTTCAGGAATATCATCAATATCCTTCTCATTGTCCTTTGGAAGAATAATGGTTTTCAGTCCTGCACGATGTGCGCCTAATGCTTTTTCTTTTAGTCCGCCAATTGGAAGCACTCTTCCTCTTAACGTGATCTCTCCTGTCATACCAACCTCTTTTGACACAGGTCGTCCTGTGAGGGCTGATACAAGAGCCGTCGCAATGGTGATACCAGCTGATGGCCCGTCCTTTGGAACCGCACCCTCTGGAACATGGATATGAATATCATGCTTTTCATTAAAATTAGGATCAATGTTCAGTTCATCTGCTTTCGAACGAATATAACTGAATGCCGCCTGTGCAGATTCTCTCATGACATCACCAAGCTTACCTGTTAACAACAGCTTGCCTTTACCCGGAGAAAGTGATACCTCAATCGACAAGGTGTCTCCGCCAACAGTGGTATACGCAAGTCCTGTGACAACCCCCACTTGGTCTGTCGTTTCAGCCTGACCATAACGGTAAAGTCTTTTTCCGAGAAATTCAGATAAGTTCTTTTCCGTCACTGTGATGCGTTTGCGGTCTTCAGCCACAATCGCTCTTGCTGCTTTACGGCATATCGCCGCAAGCTGACGCTCTAATCCACGAACACCCGCTTCTCTTGTGTAATAGCGAATCGTATCATAAATCGCTGCTTCACGGAGCTGCAAGTTCCCTTTCTTTAATCCGTGCTCCTTTAGCTGCTTCGGCAGAAGGTGATCTTTCACAATTTCTGCTT
Organism: Bacillus sp. FSL K6-1145; assembly: GCF_038003425.1. Taxonomy (NCBI): domain Bacteria; kingdom Bacillati; phylum Bacillota; class Bacilli; order Caryophanales; family Bacillaceae; genus Bacillus; species Bacillus sp. FSL K6-1145. Next base: position 2,472,335 of record NZ_JBBOPC010000001.1, read on the forward strand.
TTTCAACCTCTGTATACCCTGCAATCGTGATAATCTCCATTCTATCACGAAGTGGACCTGGAATGGTTGCTAAATTGTTGGCAGTGGCAATAAATAGCACCTGAGACAAATCAAATGTTTCTTCAATATAGTGATCGCTGAAGTTATGATTTTGCTCTGGATCTAAGACTTCGAGCATCGCAGAAGATGGATCGCCTCTAAAATCAGAGGACATTTTATCAATTTCATCTAAAAGGAAGACCGGATTCATCGTTCCTGCCTTGCTCATTCCGCGAATGATACGGCCTGGCATCGCACCTACATACGTTCTTCTATGTCCACGAATCTCAGACTCATCACGCACACCGCCAAGGGAGATACGGATAAACTTTCGGTCAAGTGATTTGGCAATGGATTTGGCAAGTGACGTTTTCCCTACGCCAGGAGGTCCTGCTAAGCAAAGAATCGGTCCTTTTAATGAATTGGTCAGCTTCTGTACAGCAAGATATTCAAGCACTCGTTCTTTGACCTTTTCCAGCCCGTGATGCTCATCATCTAAAATTTCACTTGCAAGCTTTAAATCGAGGCGATCTTCTGTATAGATGCCCCACGGGAGGCCGATCAGCCAATCAATATAATTTCGAATCACAGAGCTCTCAGCAGAGCTTGAAGGAATTTTTTCATAACGATTCAATTCTTTTAGCGCCGTTTCACGAACAGAATCCGGCATGCTCGACTCTTCGATTTTAGACATTAAAGAACTGACTTCGCCCGTTTTCCCTTCTTTGTCTCCAAGCTCTTTTTGAATGGCTTTCATTTGTTCACGTAAATAATATTCTTTTTGCGTTCGTTCCATTGAACGTTTCACGCGCTGCCCAATTTTCTTTTCAATCTCGAGCACTTCTTTTTCATTGTGAATTAAGCTGATGACCCGGTTCAGCCGTTTTTTGACATCTACTGTTTCCAGTACTTCTTGTTTGTCCTTTAATTTAAGCGGCAGGTGAGAAGCAACGATATCTGCCATTCTCCCCGGTTCTTCAATGTCCGTCACTGTTGCATATGTTTCAGCTGAGATTTTTTTTGAAATTTTTATGTATTGATCAAAGTGATCTAACAATGTACGCATGAGGGCTTCTGCTTCTGCGTCCTTTAATTCTTCTTCTGTCAATTCTTTAATGTCGACGGACGTATAGTCCTCCAGCTCGACATATGATTCGATCTGTGCTCGATTTAAGCCTTCAACGAGTACACGAATCGTTCCATTTGGCAGCTTCAGCATTTGTTTAATTTTTGTGTAGGTGCCGACTTTGAAAATTTCCTCTTCACCTGGTTCATCTATTGAAATTTCCCGCTGTGTAGCTAGAAAAATCATATGATCGTTCATCATCGCCTGTTCTAATGCTTGAACAGACTTTTCGCGTCCAACGTCCAAATGCAAGACCATTGTTGGATAAACAAGCAAACCTCGCAATGGAAGGAGCGGAACATTCTTTTTGATTTCATCTGCCATGTTGATTGACACCTCCGTCACTAGTATGAATCATTATAATATACCTGTTTCAGTCTTGTACAATGTAAAAGACTTGAGAAATGTTGATCTTACCGTAGTATACCCTTTCTTTTTATCTTGAAAAAGAAAAAAAGATCTATTTCACTAAAAAATCCCCATATGTGATGGGGATTAAACAGATTTTCTTTTCATTTCTTCTTCTAGTCCATCTTTCTTCTCGTCTGGCGGGTTAACCAAACACTGATCCAGCACTTCTTGGAAGTGCTTCACAGGCACAATGGTGACCCCTTCAATCTCTTTTAAGATCGACTGCTGGTTGTCATAAGGAATAATGACGGTTGTGGCACCAGCCTGCTTCGCTGCCTTTATCTTCGGTATCACACCACCGATCGGCTTCACCTGACCTTGCAATCCGATTTCACCCGTCATGGCTGTCAAATGATCAATCGGAATTTGATGTATGGCTGAGAAGATTGCGGTCGCCATGGCAATTCCAGCAGACGGTCCATCAATAGGGGCACCGCCTGGAAAATTAATATGGATGTCATATTCATTTGTCCGAATGCCTAAATTTCGAAGTACCGTTAATACATTTTCAACTGACCCTTTGGCCATACTTTTTCGTCTAATGGATTTCGATTGATTGCCAATGCTTTCTTCTTCTGCAATCCCTGTAATGTTGATACTACCTTTTTCAAGCGCCTTACAGATGTTCACTTCAATCTCAAGCAAGGCACCGCTGTTTGGTCCATAAACAGCCAATCCATTGACTACCCCCACTTTTGGCTTTTCCGGTACTTTTTGTTCATATCTTGGTGTCAGCTGGCTCGAATGAATAACCCATTCTACATCTTCGATCGTGATGTCTTTTCGATTTTCCGTGACCGCCATGCCAGCGGCAATCTGCACCATGTTGACGGCTTCACGTCCATTTTTCACATAGGAGGTTAACAGGTTCAGCCCTTCATCACTTAATTCCTTTTGAATTTTTTGGACAGCCTTGGCAGCGACGATTTTCAGTTCATGCTGGTCAAGGTCTTTAAAGAAAATTTCGAGACATCTTGACCGGATCGCTGGTGGAATTTCGTCAGGTGTTCTTGTCGTGGCACCTATCAATCGAAAATCGGCCGGAAGTCCATTTTGGAAAATATCATGAATGTGATTCGGGATTTGGGTATTTTCTTCACTGTAGTAGGCACTGTCTAAAAAGACTTTCCGATCTTCCAGCACTTTGAGCATTTTGTTCATTTGGATCGGATGCAGTTCGCCAATTTCATCGATAAACAGAACCCCGCCATGAGCATGTGTGACGGCTCCTTGTTTTGGCTGCGGAATGCCTGCCTGTCCCATTGCTCCAGCCCCTTGGTAAATTGGGTCATGCACGGAACCAATAAGCGGATCTGCAATGCCTCGTTCATCGAATCTCGCGGTTGTGGCATCGAGCTCTACAAAGACCGCATCTTTTTTAAAAGGAGAATCAGCGTGACGCTTCGCTTCTTCCATCACAAGACGGGCAGCGGCTGTTTTACCGACTCCCGGTGGTCCGTAGACGATGACATGCTGTGGGTTCGGCCCGCATAGTGCCGCTTTTAGTGCACGAATGCCGTCTTCCTGCCCTACAATATCCTGAAACCCCTTTGGCCGGACTCTCTCTGATAAAGGTTCACTCAGCTTGATTGACCGCATCTTTCTGAGTGCCTCCATTTCTTTCTTTGACTCTTTGTCTATCGTCACCTTTTGTGTGCGCTGATTTCGCAGTAAGTTCCAAAAGTACAGCCCGATGACGATACCAAAGAACAGTTGTATGAATAAAACGATTCCTGTCCAGCTCAATCGGTGCTCCCTCCTTCATCTATCGTATGTATTGGTTTCTGTCTGCTAGTATTTCCTAGAGCTGGACGGAATAAACACAACTTCCACGATAAATAAAAAACTCCTGAATCAAAAGGATTCAGGAGTGAGACTACTCTTATGCAGATGTTTTCGTATCTTTATTAACGACTGTGCCGTCCTTTAACACAAGACGCGGCGACACGCCATCAGCAACTGTTGCACCAGTGATGACACATTTTTCAATATCATCACGTGATGGAAGGTCAAACATCACATCAAGCATGATGCCTTCAATGATTGAACGTAGACCACGAGCTCCTGTTTTACGCTCAATTGCTTTTTTCGCAATTTCGCTAAGAGCATCTTCTTCAAATTCTAGCTCTACATCATCAAGCTCAAGCATTTTTGTATACTGCTTAACGAGTGCATTTTTAGGCTTCGTCAAGATCTCTACAAGTGCTTTTTCATCTAACGGCTCTAGGCTTGCAATAACCGGCAAGCGGCCGATGAATTCTGGGATTAAACCGAAGCGAAGCAAGTCTTCTGGGAGTACTTTTGATAAAAGAACTTCTTTTTCAAGATCTTCGATTTTATTTTCCGCACCGAATCCAATGACTTTTTGACCTAAGCGGCGTTTGATGATTTGCTCAATGCCGTCAAAGGCTCCACCACAAATAAAGAGGATATTTGTTGTATCGATTTGAATGAATTCTTGATGAGGATGCTTACGTCCACCTTGAGGCGGTACACTAGCGACAGTTCCTTCAAGAATTTTCAATAGTGCTTGCTGAACACCTTCCCCAGATACATCACGAGTGATAGAAGGGTTTTCTGATTTTCTTGCTACTTTATCGATTTCATCAATGTAGATAATACCTTTTTCTGCTTTTTCTACATCATAATCGGCTGCTTGGATCAGCTTTAGTAAAATATTCTCTACGTCTTCACCAACATAACCTGCTTCAGTTAAAGATGTTGCATCTGCAATCGCAAATGGCACATTTAAAATACGAGCAAGCGTTTGAGCAAGTAATGTTTTACCGCTTCCTGTTGGCCCAATCATAGAGATATTACTTTTCGAAAGCTCAACATCATCAATCTTGCTGTTGGAATTGATCCGTTTGTAGTGATTATAAACCGCTACAGCTAAGGATTTCTTCGCATTTTCTTGGCCGATGACATATTCATCAAGAATCTCCCGAATTTCATGAGGCTTCGGAACATCCTTGAATTCAACTTCTTCCTCAGTGCCGAGCTCTTCTTCAACTATTTCCGTGCAAAGCTCGATACATTCATCACATATATATACGCCAGGTCCTGCGACCAGTTTACGCACTTGATCTTGCGTTTTTCCGCAAAACGAGCATTTTAATTGACCTTTTTCCTCGTTGAATTTAAACATTCTTTCACCCCTTATTCTTCTTCACTTGCCTGTAGCTAACAGTCAGCTACCTTTCTGGGTCCAGTATGTATGCATTTTACCATACTTTCCTAAAAGACGGTAATGATGTGTTTCTAACACTGCACATCGAGATATGTATAACAGAAAGATGCGACTTACACTATCGTTTCCAAAAGAAGCGATGATAAGTCAAAAATTGTACAAAACAAGGCACGAGTCACTCGCGCCCTGTTTTATTATTATGCACCATATTAACGGTTTTCTACAAGAAAATCAATTGCTTTACGAACTTTTAGATCTTCTTTCATTGCGTCAGTAGATCCGATCGCTTGTTTAATATTTTCAATTGGCATGTTGTATGCTTCAGCCATTTTTGAAAGCTCTTCTTCTACTTCTTCATCAGACACTTGTACGTTTTCTGCAGCAGCAATTGCTTCAAGTGTTAGGTTAGATTTTACGCGTTTAGCAGCATCTTCTTTCATTTGCTCTTTCAGCGCATTTTCATCTTGTCCTGAGAATTGGAAGTAAAGCTCAAGGTTCATTCCTTGCATTTGAAGGCGTTGTTCGAATTCTTTCATCATACGGTCTAGCTCTGTGTCAACCATCGCTTGTGGGATGTCAACTTCCGCATTTTCAGAAGCTTTCTCAACTAGCTCTTCACGAAGTTTACCTTCTGCTTCGTTTTCTTTCGCTTCTTCAAGACGTTTCTTTGTTTTTTCAGTTAGTTCAGCAAGAGTTTCTACTTCTTCATCAACATCTTTCGCGAACTCATCGTCAAGTGCTGGAAGTTCTTTTGCTTTGATTTCGTGAATTTTCACTTTGAATACAGCTGGTTTACCTGCAAGGTCTTCAGCATGGTATTCTTCTGGGAAAGTGACTTCTACGTCTTTTTCAGCTCCAGTTTCAAGACCAACTAACTGCTCTTCAAAACCAGGGATGAATGAATTAGAACCTACTTCAAGAGAGTAGTTCTCAGCTTTTCCGCCTTCGAATGCTTCTCCATCAACGAATCCTTCGAAATCAAGAACAACTGTATCGCCGTTTTCGATTGCGCCTTCTTCTTTGACAACAAGCTCAGCTTGACGGTTTTGCATGCCTTTTAACTCTTCTTGTACATCTTCATCAGTGACAGTAGCGTCGTCTTTTTCTACGTTAAGACCTTTGTAGTCACCAAGTTTCACTTCAGGCTTCACTGTTACTTTTGCAGTGAAGATTAAGCTTTCGCCTTTTTCGATTTTCTCAACATCGATTTCAGGGCGGTCAACTGGCTCGATACCAGCTTCGTCGATTGCTTTTGGATACTCAACTGGAAGAAGAATATCTAATGCATCTTGATAAAGAGATTCTACACCAAAACGCTGTTCGAAAAGACCACGTGGTACTTTCCCTTTACGGAATCCAGGGATCGATACTTGCTTAACAACTTTCTTAAACGCATCATCAAGTGCTTTGTTAAATGTTTCAGCATCAACTTCTACCGTTAAGATGCCTTCGTTACCTTCTTGTTTTTCCCATTTTACTGACATGTGTGTTTCCCTCCAAAAATCTATTCAGATTGTGCGTTGTTACATTCTAAAGCATCATAAAGACTTCGTCCAATTAAAAACCACGCACGCCGCTAAAGAAGCGGTATTATGTATACAACATTTGACTTGATTATACATATCGTCTTTCAACCATTGGAATCGACAACTGCACGATATATGCACAAATACAACCATTATATTATAACATAACAAGTCCGTCTTTCAACTAAATCGACAAATTACAAATAAGAAATTTCTTCAATATCTTTCAGCATTGTGCAAGCTTCTCTCAGCTCTCGTTCATCAAATTCATACAATAGATGCAATTCTTCGAGGTCAATCTCGATCCCATGCATTTCATAGCCGACTTTATGAAGTGCTGCTGCCCAAAGATTCGGATCTGTGTATTTAGGAAGAAATGGATATAGTACAAATAAGTGCCGGCGCCATAACTCTTCCACGCCTTGGTAAAGGGTTGGGTTCTCGTTGCCGAGTGTGTCATCGAGCTTTCGAAGGACTTGCTGAAGCAGCGGCATTTGCTCTGGTTTAACAGCCTCAGAAGGAACAAGCGTTAAAGAATCACCGAACTTCGTCACATGAACCGGCTTTGCCACATCATGATCTGACAGAAGCTGCAGAATCAATGATTTGACCAAAGGGTTTCCATCAGGCTTTTGTAGGATCGTATTTAATAGACCCATGTGCGGCGTGATGTTTCGGTCTTTCAGCGAATGGATGAACTGCACCTGCTCCTCTGGACGCTCGAGCAGATCATCTATATTGATTTCACTGCCGTCCTCTTCATCTTCATCTAAAATCTGTTCAGGCGATTCGATCATTTTTCTACTAAATTCGAGCAGCTTGTAAAAATGCTCCGCGCTTTCTGCTGGAAGGTGGTTTTCCTCAAGTACTGCTTCAATTGTCTGCTTCACTTCTTCATATTCTTTCAGCTGAATTAAGATTGTCATATACACTTGAAGCACGGTGAAGTAATGACCATATCCTTCATGCAGCATCTTTTCACACACACGCTTTGCATCCTGCAGCTCGCCCAGCTCCAGAAAACAAATCGCCATACCGAGATGAATATCGGATTCTTCATCGTCATCATAAGATTTTGCTTCTGAAAACAAGTGAAGTGCCTCTTGATACTGTTTATCTTTTAATGCTGCCATTCCTTTTTCAATCAGTCTTTCTTTCAGACCAGGAAACAAAATGACATTATCTTTCTTCTTGTCATGTTTCATGCTTACGTTCCTTTCGGGCGCATATTTTTTATCAGTTTACCAACGAAGGTTAGTAAACACAAGTAACGAGAGGTTTTCATGCAAAAAAGAAGCCGTCACACCTCGGGCGGACGGCTTCTTTTTGTTTACGCACGCAGCCAGCTGCTGCGCTTATCTTCAAATGCTTGAATGTCATCTTCTAGTAGTAAAGTTAATGAGATCTCATCATAGCCATTCAGGAGCATTTCTCTCCAGTGAGAATCCACATCAAAAGGAGTGATATTCCCTTCGTGATCTTCTATTTGCTGTTTTTCAAGATCAACCGTCATCTCATACCCTTTGTTCTCATATGACGCAGCGAATGTTTTCCACACATCATAATCAAGACGAATCGGAAGCATCCCATTTTTAAAACAGTTTTGGTGAAAAATATCTGCGAATGATGGTGCGATGACAATTTTGAAACCATAATCATCAAGTGCCCAAGGAGCATGTTCCCTTGATGATCCGCAGCCAAAGTTTTCTCCTGCGATCAAAATGGATGAACCTTCATAAATCGGCTGATTCAGTTCGAAATCAGGATTTGGGCTGCCATCGGCTAAATACCGCCAGTCGAAAAAGGCAAACCGGCCATATCCTGTTCGTTCAATTCTTTTCAAAAATTGCTTCGGAATAATTTGATCTGTATCTACGTTGATACGGTTAAGCACAGCGGCTTTTCCTTTGTGTGTGACTAAAGGCTCCATCTATGACAACTCCTTACACGACTGTTTTCTCTTGATTAAACTTCCTGACATCGACAAATCGGCCATGTATTGCAGCCATTGCGGCCATTGCCGGGCTGACAAGATGCGTTCTCGCACCTTTTCCTTGACGACCCTCAAAGTTACGGTTTGATGTGGATGCGCAGCGTTCGCCTTCTGGTACCACATCGTTATTCATGCTTAGACACATACTGCAGCCAGATTCTCTCCATTCAAATCCTGCTTCAAGGAAGATTTCATGAAGACCTTCTTCTTCTGCTTGCAATTTGACGCTTTGAGAGCCAGGCACGACAATCGCTCTGACATGATCAGCTACCTTTTGTCCTTCTATCATAGAAGCTGCTTGGCGTAAATCAGTCATTCTTGAGTTCGTACATGAGCCAATAAACACATGCTCAATCGTAATATCTTCAATACGCTGATGCGGATGAACCCCCATGTATTCGTACGCACGAATCGCTTCTTTTTGGTCATCCTCTTGCGCAAAATCATCAGGTCCTGGGATGGATGCATCTACAGGCAGCACCATTCCTGGGTTAATTCCCCATGTGACCATTGGTGAAATCTCATTCCCATCTAAAACAATCGTTTTATCATAGGTTGCACCCGGATCTGTTTTAAGTTCTTCCCATTCTTTAATCGCTGCTTCGAAGTCTTCTCCCTGCGGTGCATACTTGCGGCCACGGCAATATTCAAAGGTGACTTCATCAGGTGCAATCAACCCTGCTCTTGCGCCTGCTTCAATCGACATATTACAAACGGTCATACGTTCATCCATCGTCATGTTTCTAAATACTTCCCCAGTGTATTCAATGACATAACCTGATCCGAACTTCACGCCATGCGCACCAATGACTGCTAAAATGACATCTTTGGCCGTTACCCCTTTTTGCAGCTTTCCGTCTACTCTAATTTCTAATGTTTTCGGACGCTGCTGCCAAAGTGTTTGTGTGGATAGTACATGTTCAACCTCACTTGTACCGATGCCAAAAGCAAGTGCGCCAAATGCGCCATGAGTGGATGTATGACTATCTCCGCAAACGATTGTTTTTCCCGGAAGTGTCAAACCAAGCTCTGGTCCAACGACATGGACGATTCCTTGGTCTACACTGTGAAGGTCAGCTAGACGGACACCAAATTCAGCACAGTTGCGCTCTAGAGCACTCACTTGTTTTTTAGCAACCTCATCTTTGATCACAAATCGATTCACAGTCGGGATGTTGTGATCCATCGTCGCAAACGTATTTTGAGGTCTTCTCACCTTGCGCCCTTTTTGTCTTAATCCTTCAAACGCTTGAGGCGATGTCACTTCATGCACCAAGTGCAGATCAATATATAAAAGGTCTGGTTTCCCCTCGCCGCTTTTGACAACGTGCTGATCCCATATTTTTTCGATGATTGTTCGAGGCATAACCCTTTTCCTCCCTCTACCTAATTCCACAAGATTCTATTTATACAATTGTTTTCGCGCGCTGCTTGAGTGCATCTACAACTGCATGAGTGATGTCTTCAGTTGTTTGATACGTTCCCTCTTTTGCCGATAAATCCTTTGTTCTTTTGCCAGAGGCAAGAACAGCTTCCACAGCTTCTTCTATGGCAGCCGCTTCATCTTCTAATGCAAAGGATGTTCTAAGCAAGCTTGCTGCCGACAAAATAGTTGCCAGAGGGTTTGCGACGTTTTGCCCCGCAATATCGGGTGCTGATCCATGAATCGGCTCATATAAATGAAGGCCGGTGCTTGATAGACTAGCAGATGGCAGCATACCGAGTGATCCAGTAATCATTGAAGCCTCGTCACTTAAGATGTCACCAAACATATTCTCTGTCACAATGACATCAAATTGTGCAGGCTTATAAATCAGCTGCATGGCGGCATTATCAACGAGCATGTGCTCAAATTCAACGTCTGGATATTGAGAAGCCACTTCTTCTACCGCATCCCGCCATAGTTTACTAGAAGCCAGAACATTCGCTTTATCCACAGACGTTACTTTTTTCCGTCTCGTTAACGCCATGTCGAATGCTTCTTTTAGTACACGGACAATCTCTTCCTTTGTATAAAGAAGCGTATCAACCGCAGCTTCTTTTCCTTCTTCATCTGTATAGCGCTCGCTTGGTTCACCAAAATAGAGACCGCCTGTTAATTCACGAACGATGACAAAATCGACTCCGTTAATGTGATCCTGTTTTAACGGTGACGCCTCGCTTAAGCTATCGAACACTTTGACAGGACGAATATTAGCAAATAAGTCCAATTGTTTGCGGATGGCGAGCAAGCCTTTTTCCGGACGAAGCTCTGGTGGGTTTTGATCCCATTTCGGTCCGCCGACTGCTCCTAATAAAATCGCATCCGCGCTCTTGCAGACATCAACCGTTTCTTTTGGGAGCGGATTGTTTTTTTCATCTATTGCGATACCACCAATGAGCGCCGTTTCGAATTCGAATTCGTGCCTAAATTGAGCCGCTGTCTCTTTGAGGACAGCGACCGCTGATGTCACAACTTCCGGTCCGATTCCATCGCCGGGCAAAAGTGCAATTTTCTTTTTCATGAGGACCTACCTCCTTTCCTATGAGATCGCGTGATGTTTCTCAATTTCAATGAGATTTGATTTAAAGATTAAATGCCTGTTTACTGCATTGACGTAGGCTTTCGCCGATGCTTCCAGCACATCTTGCGCTACACCGCGTCCAGCTGTTTCTTTTCCTTCTATTGAAACATTCACATATACTTCCGCTAGTGCATCTCTGCCTTTTCCATTTGATTGAATACGGTAGTCTAGCAAATGAATTCTTTCCTCCATACAGCGCTCCAGTGTGTTGTACACAGCTTCTACACTGCCTGCGCCTGTAGCTGCTTCTTGAATAACTTCTTGCGTTTCTTGATTTTTCAGAGAGACCGTTGCTGTCGGCATCTGTTCTGTTCCATAATGCACTTGAAGACTTTCAAATTCGTAGCCAATTTTTCGGTCTGCTACTTTTTCTTCCAATATAATAGAAATCAAATCATCATCTGTAATTTCTTTTTTCTTCTCCGTCAAATTCTTGAAGGTTTCGAAGAACTTATTGATTTCTTCTTCTGTTAGTTTAAAACCTAACGTTTTCATGCGGTCTTTAAACGCATGTCTTCCGGAGTGTTTCCCAAGGACAAGTACATCTGTTGTCACACCGACAAGCTCTGGAGATATGATTTCATAGGTTGTTTTTTCTTTGAGGAAACCATCTTGGTGAATACCTGATTCATGTGCAAAAGCGTTGTTACCAACGACAGCTTTATTGCGCGGTACAATCATTCCTGAGTATTTGCTCACTACATCACTTGTACGCTTAATTTCATTCAATTGAATCGTTGATTCGACCTGGTAGAAGTCTTTTCGAATATGAAGAGCGACTGCAATTTCTTCTAAAGCGGCATTTCCTGCACGTTCTCCAATTCCGTTAACAGCCGTTTCAATTTGATTTGCTCCATTTTCAATGGCTGCAAGTGAGTTTGCTACAGCCATCCCTAGATCATCATGACAGTGAGCAGACAAGTTGACGCGGTCGATATTTGGAACGTGTTCCTTCATATATTTAAAGATATTGCCATACTCTTTTGGCGCTAAGTATCCAACTGTATCTGGCAAGTTAATGACACTCGCTCCAGCGTCAATGACCTTCTCTACAATTTCTGCTAAGAAAGCAAGATCTGTACGACATGCATCTTCTGCTGACCACTGGACAACTGGAAAACGTTCCTTCGCGTATTTCACCATGGAGACAGCCTGTTCTACGACCTCTTCACGTGTTTTCTTTAGTTTATGCTCCAAGTGAATATCAGAAGTAGCGATAAAGATATGAATTCTTGGTCCCACTCCATCTTTTAACGCTTCCCATGCAGCATCAATGTCACCTTTTACACATCTCGCAAGACCAGCAACTGAACAATTTTTGATCGTTCTAGCAATTTCTTGTACGCCTAAGAAATCCCCTCGGGATGAAGCGGGAAAACCCGCTTCAATGATATTAACCCCAAGGCGCTCAAGCTGCTTTGCAATGATTAGCTTTTCTTGTGCATTTAAGTTCACTCCTGGTGATTGCTCTCCATCTCGAAGTGTTGTGTCAAAAAAATTAATTTTCCGCACCGATGCTCACCGCTTCCTTTTTCTTTCCTTGTTTGACGAAAGGCATCATTTCACGAAGCTTTCTTCCGACGATTTCAATTTGGTGCTCATTTTCATTAGCATTGATCGCATTGAAACGTGGACGATTCACTTGGTTTTCAACAATCCATTCTTTTGCAAATGTTCCGTTTTGGATATCAGTCAAGACGGCTTTCATCGATTCTTTTACGTTTGCATCCACAACGCGTGGTCCTGATACGAAGTCACCCCATTGTGCTGTATCAGAGATTGAATATCTCATGCCTTCTAATCCTTCTTCGTACATAAGGTCAACGATCAGTTTCAGTTCATGTAGACACTCGAAGTATGCAAGCTCTGGCTGATAACCAGCTTCTGTTAATGTTTCAAATCCTGCTTTTACTAGTGAAGTAAGACCCCCGCAAAGGACTGCTTGCTCACCGAATAGATCCGTTTCCGTTTCTTCTTTAAATGTTGTTTCAAGAACGCCCGCTCTTGCTCCACCAATTGCTTTTGCATAAGCAAGTGCTTTATCTTTCGCTTGACCAGATACATCTTGATAGATGGCAAATAGTGCAGGTACACCAGCGCCTTGCTCATATGTTCTTCTCACAAGATGTCCTGGACCTTTTGGAGCCACAAGATACACATCTACGTCACTTGGAGGAACGATTTGATGGAAATGAACGTTGAATCCGTGTGCGAATACAAGTGAGTTGCCTGCTTCTAATTGATCTTTGATTTCTTCGTCATATACTTTCTTTTGCTGCTCATCTGGAAGTAGTACCATGACGATGTCTGCTTGTGCTGCCGCTTCTTTTACTGTGAATACTTGATGGCCGTCTTCTTGTGCTTTTGTATAAGATCCGCCTTTTCTCACGCCGACGATGACATCTACGCCGCTTTCTTTTAAGTTCAATGCATGTGCATGACCTTGTGATCCATATCCAATGATGGCAACCTTTTGACCATTTAATACGTTTTCTTGAATATCACCGTTATAATATACTTTTACCATTTGACTCTCTCCTTTTGTTTAGACAATTGAAATTGTTTTATTTTGTTGCGGCTTTTGCTGATTATCTCTCGCAAAGGCCGTGGTGCCAGTTCTGGCGACTTCTTTAATGCCGTATGGCTTAAGTAATTCAATGAGTGCTTCAATTTTTGAAGACTCACCTGTCACCTGAATGACGACACTCTCTCTGCTCACATCTACAATAGAAGCTCTAAATGGTTCAATGACCCCCGTGATCTCCATTCTAGATGCTGGTGCAGATACGACTTTTATCAAAGCCAGCTCTCGCTGAACGATTGATTGGTTTGTAATGTCTGTTACTTTCAGAACATCGATTTGTTTGTTCAGCTGTTTTGTCAGCTGTTCGATGTCTTTCTCTTGGTCTACATGGACGACGAACGTGATGCGTGATACATCTTGAATCTCAGAATGGCCGACCGTAATGCTTTCAATGTTGTAGTGTCTTTTAGTAAAGAGGCCTGTGATTCTGTTCAGTACGCCTGATCGATTTAATACAGTCAACACAATAATTCTTTTCAAGGTTTCACCCCCACCATCTCATGAAGTCCTTTCCCCGGTGCTACCATCGGGAATACTTTTTCATCTCTCGCTACATTGACATCGATGAAAACAGGCTCTCTAGAGGTTAGCGCTTCTTCAAGCTTTTCTTTCGCCTCTTCGTCTGATGAGATTCTGATTCCTTTAATGCCATAAGCTTCAGATAATTTGACGAAGTCTGGCTGCTCTGAAAATTTAGAATGTGAGTAGCGTTCTTCGTAGAAAATTTCTTGCCATTGTCTTACCATTCCAAGGCAGTGATTATTGAGCACAATCACTTTGACTGGAAGGTTCAGCTCACGGATAACGGCAAGTTCTTGCAGGGTCATTTGGAAACCTCCGTCTCCTAAAATCGCTACAACGGTTGCCTCTTGATCAGCTAGCTGAGCGCCGATGGCTGCCGGTAAACCGAAGCCCATTGTACCAAGGCCACCAGATGTGACCCACTTATCAGCATTTTCAAACGGGTAGAACTGCGCTGCCCACATTTGATGCTGTCCAACATCAGTTGCCACAATGGCTTCACCTTTTGTGAATTGATGAATGTATTCAATCAGCTTTTGAGGTTTAAAACCCTCTGCTTCGTTTTCAACGTACCAGAGTGGATATTCTTCCTTCCACTGATCTAGTTGGTTTTTCCATTCGTCTGACTCTCCTTGCTTCCCGTCTTGCTTAATCAGCTCTTCAAGGACTAGCTTACTGTCTCCAACAACCGGGATATGGGTATGAATGTTCTTGCCAATTTCTGCTGGGTCGATATCGATATGTGCTACCTTCGCATGTTTCGCAAAGTGATTGAGATTGCCAGTTACCCTGTCATCGAATCTCGCACCAATTGAAATGAGCAAATCACATTGATGAAGAGCCATGTTCGCTGCATATGTGCCATGCATACCAGCCATCCCTAGGAAAAGAGGATGCTTTGCCGGGAAGCCGCCAAGTCCTAGCAGTGTATGAGCGACTGGAATTTGCTGCTGCTCTACATACTGCCTTAACTCTTCAGATGCTTTGCCATGAAGAACGCCAGCTCCTGCTAGAATGACCGGTTTCTTCGCTCTACTGACAGCTTCTACTAATTTGCGAATTTGCAAATAGTTTGGCTCTACTTTTGGCTGATAACCAGGTAAATCAATTGGCTGATCGTATTCAAACGTTCCTTCAATGCCTGCCACATCTTTTGGAATATCAATCAAGACTGGGCCAGGTCTCCCTGTCGTTGCGATGTGGAATGCTTCTTTAATGACACCCGGTAATTCCTCTGGATTTCTCACCTGATAGCTGTGCTTTGTGATAGGCATTGTGATGCCGAGCACGTCTGCTTCCTGGAAAGCGTCTGATCCAATGACTGAGGTTGCCACCTGTCCTGTGAAGACAACAAGAGGAAGTGAATCAATCATCGCATCTGCAATTCCTGTGACTAGGTTTGTCGCTCCTGGTCCTGATGTAGCAATGACAACACCCGGTTTACCAGATACTCTAGCGTATCCTTCTGCTGCATGAATCGCTCCCTGCTCATGCCTTGGCAGGACATGAAATAAACCAGAATCATAAATTTTATCGTAGATCGGTAAAACCGCTCCGCCTGGATATCCGAAAATGACTTCTACTTTTTCTCTTTTGAGTGCTTCAATTAGCATGAGTGCACCGTTCATCGTTTGTGGTGCTTTAGATGTTTCCGTCTCCACTTGTACATTTGTCCCCATTTGATTTCCTCCTCTTTGTCTTGCTTCAGTCAAGTTTTTTCACCCTTTTCTATTCAAGATCGAGATTTTAACCATATAAAAAAGCCTTCTCACCCCACAATGACACTACTTTTCACTAGGTCAAAGGGGCGAAAAAGCTTTGTTTTTCGCGGTACCACCCTTGTTCACGGCAACATCTGCTGCCGTCTCATGGACATCTTTCATCCATTTTGGTAACGAGTGAGCAATGTCACTCGGTCTGCCCTACTATCATTTCAAGCAGACACTCAGAGGTGAGTTCACTTTAGAAAGTAACACCGGTTTCCAGCTACCACCGGCTCTCTGTAGATACTGACTCTAAAACTACTAGTCCTCTTCAACGTTTATCGATATCTATTTAGCTTGCGTGAATGTTTTCATCTGTAAAAACGACTTTTTCTCCTTCTTTAACGACTCGCTTGCGGAATTGTTCAAGAAGTTTGTTTGTGTGAACCCCAGGTTTCCCTTCACCGATTGTACGGCCGTCAACCTTTACAACGGCAATCACTTCGGCTGCGGTTCCAGTTAGAAAAACTTCTTCTGCTGTATACACATCGTGCCTTGTGAATGGTTCTTCTTTCACTTCATAGCCTAAGTCTTCTGCAATCTCCATGATGGCATTTCTTGTGATGCCTTCAAGAGCGCCGATATAACCTGGCGGTGTATAGAGCTTACCTTTTTTATAAATAAACACATTGTCTGCAGAACCTTCTGCCACGTACCCTTGATCGTTCAGCATCAGTGCTTCACTCACACCGGCCATATGGGCTTCGATTCGGACAAGGATGTTATTCAAATAATTTAATGATTTCACTTTTGGACTCAGTACATCGGGACGATTTCGCCTCGTCGGTACCGTCACAATATCAATACCTGTTTCATATAGGTGCTTTGGAAAGATGGCCAGCGGCTCTACAATGATCACTGTGTTGGCTCTCCCGCAGTTGTTTGGATCTAAACCAAGATCACCAGCTCCTCTTGAGACAACAAGACGGATATAGGCATCCTTCAGTCCGTTCCTTTCAACTGTATGAATCATTTTTTCCGTGAGTTCCTCAAGTGAATATGGAATGTTCAGCATAATCGATCTGGCGGAATCATACAGGCGGTCTAAATGTTCTTTCATTCGAAAGATATTTCCGTTATACACGCGTATCCCTTCGAACACACCGTCACCGTATAAGAAGCCATGATCATAAACTGAAATTTTCGCATCCTCTTTTTTCACGAGTTCATCGTTTAAAAAGATCCACTGTTCCTTTTGGTCTTCCATTTTCAGTGAGCACCCTCTCTTTCAAACAAAAAGTAGTTGAATTTTCAGACACTTTATATTAAAGCGCCTCACGCTTGCTCTGCGTGTTTGTTTAGCTTTTGTTGAACCCATCTTACGCCGCTTTCCATACAGTGTCAACAGCATTTTTAAAATTATTAGACAATTTAGACTAATCAAAATTAAATGTATACGCTTACACCTTTGCTAGACAAGGAATGAAAAAAACTTAAAATTTTTTGTATTTTTTCTTCAATTGATTTACTTTACCTGAACGCTTTTCATTTGAGAAAACGTTTGTCATATTTTTTCACATTATTTTTCATGAAGACTGGTAGATTCCAGCGCTTTTGATTTTCTTTCGGTATGCCTTTCTAAAGCGTTTTCCTATGAATTTATGATAGAATGAGAGCATCTTATAGAAGGAGGGCAATACATGGCTAACATCAGAGGTTATATCGGAACGTATACAAAGGGAGACAGTAAAGGCATTTATACTTTTACATTAAATACGGACAAGCAGCAGATCGAACAAGTAGAAGTGGCTGCTGAACTTGAAAATCCTACATATTTAACCGTCTCAGATTCTCAAAAATTTGTGTATGCTGTTGTGAAAGAAGGATCACAGGGCGGCGTGGCTGCTTATCAAATCGATGCTGAAACCGGCACACTTCGTTTCATCAACCAAGAACTTGCCGAAGGCGCTTCTCCTTGTCACGTCAGCGTGGACAGTCAAACAAAAACAGCTTTTACAGCAAACTATCATAAAGGAACAGCAGAGATGTATGAAATCGATGCTAAAAATGGCTCAGTGATTCGCACGCTGTCACAGGCGCAGCATGAAGGAACTGGCCCTAACGAAGATCGTCAGGAAAAACCGCACACTCATTTTATGGGTCTGACACCAGATGAACAATTTGCAGTGGCTGTTGACCTTGGGACAGATGGCATTTATACGTATAAGAAAGAAAACGGCAAACTCGAGCTTGCTCATACATTTGAAACAAAACCAGGCACCGGGCCTCGCCATATTACATTCCATCCAACGAAACCTGTGGCATATGTGATGACAGAGCTAAGCTCAGAGGTGATTGTGCTTCGTTACTTTGAAGATGGTCATTTCGAAGAGATTCAAACGATCGCAACCATTCCAAGCGACTTTACAGAGAACAATCAAGGCAGTGCCATTCACGTCTCTTCAGACGGCCAATTTGTTTATGCAGGAAATCGCGGACATGACAGCATTGCGATTTTTAAAACAGACGCTGACGGCCAATTAAGTCTTGTCGAGATTGCTTCTTCTGAAGGAAACTGGCCTAGAGACTTTGTGCTTGATCCAACTGAAGAATTCCTCGTCGGTTCAAACCAAGAGTCTAGCAACCTAGTGTTATACAAACGCGACAAAGAAACAGGACGACTCACTGTTTTACAATCAGACATCTCAGTCCCTCATCCAGTTTGCGTGAAATTTTTAGGATAATGAAAAAAAGCCTCCAACTGTGGAGGCTTCATATTGTTGACAAAGGGCTAAAATGATCTTGATTTTAGCCCTTTGTCTTCTTTTCAGCGTGTAGACGGCATCCCGCCATCTTCAAGCTTTTGATCAATCAGAGACGTATCGGTTTTTTCACCGAACCATTTTGACAGCCTGTCCTTCGCTTTTCCTTTCACATCATCATCAATGTAGACCGCTACTTGAATCAGAGCAAATGTGATCGCTCCTAAATCATCTGTATAGCCTACACCAATCATTGTATCGGGAATGAGGTCAATTGGAAGGATAAAGTATCCGAGTGCCCCAATAATAAGGGTCTTCGCTTTGACAGGCACTTCAGGTTTTTGCAATGTATAGTAAAGTAATAGCACAACATAGACAAGTGAGACACCAGCTTTTTGTGCCGTCTTTTTTAACTTTTCCCAAAAGGCATGATCATTAAAATGCTTCTTTGAACGCTTCAATAGTTCTTTTTTCTCAGAACGATTCATTGTATCGCCTCCATTTACAGCATAGCCCTTTTCCCTTCGTTATACAAGATATTCGCCAATTCGACAAACAAAAAGCAGCAGAAAGCTGCTGCATTCTACTGCTCTTTGTAAAACTTTTCGATTGCCTTATCGATGTACACCCATCCTTTATAAGACACATGAATCGTATCTTTAAAGAAATAAGGATCGTACTCATGCTTAGTCAAATCTGCGACTTCATACCCGTTATCGCGTATTTGACGATTGATTTTCTCATAATACTCTGTACGTCCCTCTTTCGGAAAACCGGTATAATCATACCATTTTCCGTTAACAGGAATCGTCACAAACAAAGGCTTTGCCCCTGCCTGTTTTAAAATATCCAGCATGATTTGAAAATCTTTGTATTCTGGTGATTCCGCATAAGAATGACCTTCACGGGAATCTTTCATTTTTTTCATGATCGGTTTCAGCTTGCGGTCAAACAGTTTTTGATTAATATAAAATGGGTTGTTCCCTGCTTTTTCCGCACCTAAGACACTTGCTTCTTTTTCAAGCTCAGTCCATGTTTTTCCTTTGACTGATGGAGACGGTTGAAGCTTACGTTCATGCCCCGATCCAATTGTATAGTACATGTCTTTCTTTTGAAGCATGCCATAATACATTTTTGCAATAGGAGAAATCGCGCCATAAGCGAATTTGTTCCCAGAAAGCTCTGCTTTAAAAAGCTCTGTGATGACCATGTCGTTCTTTACTGCTTTAAACGTCATGATTCTCTTGATCAGTTCTTTTTTCACAGCTGGATCAATTTCTTTATTATAAGCGAGATTCAGTGCTTGAAGCGCTGAATAGTTCGGTGCAAAGTGATTTTCGTCAGATCCCCATTTTACAAACCACTGCGGAGACACGATAAATACAAGCTTCTTCCCTTTTAATTCATCCATATGCGCTGCAAAGTTCATCGCATGAATTAATGATTGCGATCCACCTTTTCCAATAAGATAAGGTGTAAACCCTTGAGGATTCTCATGAAAGAAATTTGAAGGGTGATATGGATCAAAACGTGATAGTTCAGAAGATCCATAGATCGGCAAATAAGTTGGATCTTTTAGCATTTCGTCTTGTAAATAAAGCCCTTGAAACATCCCCGGATCTAATTCTGTGGCTGACTTTTGTAATTTATCTTTTGGGATCAGATGTGAGAGCCATGCATTTGGTACAAGAAGAACACCAATGAATAGAACAGCCGCTAAAATAAGCGGCCCAAAAAAACGCTTTTTCATTACTTCATCTCTGCCAGCTGCTCAGCAATGTGATTCGGTGTATCCCACACATCACGATCAAACTCTGTAATCGGAACAGTAATTCCAAGTTGACTTTCGATTGCCATAAGCAGTTCTACTGTACCAAATGAATCTAGAAGACCTTCGTCAAAAATTGCAATCTCTGGATTTTCTTTCACAACGTCATCCTGACAAACCTCTGCAATAATACCGTATACTTGATTTTTAAATTCCATAATTTTCTACTCCCTTAATCATTAATGATGAAATGGTTTTCCTGAAAAAATATAAAATCCGAAACAAATCACATGGAATGTAATAATGATCGACACAACCATTGTGACCTTATTATCCGGCCACCACTTGTGTTTTTTATTCCATTTCTCGAATAAATTGTAACCGGACATTACAACTGCGTGATATAGTCCGTAAATAATATATTGAAGTGCTAGACCATGCCAAGCACCCATCAATAGAAAGAGGACAAAGTACCCAATATTTGATACTGCCATACGGTTCTTGATCCACTTCTTTTTTGTCATAAAGAACACAAATCTCATAAACACGTAGTCTCTGAACCAGAAGGACAGGGACATGTGCCAGCGATTCCAGAAGTCTTTAATGTTCCGGCTGATAAACGGTTTGTTAAAGTTTTCTGGTGATTTAATGCCCATCATATAACTCACACCAACAGCAAATGCTGTATAACCAGCAAAGTCAAAGAACAAATACATACTGTACGCATACATATATGTTAACTGTTGAACAAAGTGACTGCTGCTAATGTGATGAATATTCATGAGAATATACGTGTGAATCAGATAACCAATAATGAACTTGTATAAGAAGCCGATAAAAATTTTATGAATACCGGCGTATAGAAGATCACTGTACGCTTCCTTTTCAGGGGGCGTATCCATATCCTTTTCAAACCGGCGGTAACGATCAATCGGACCTGATGAAATCGTCGGGAAAAAGACAATGAAATAGACCAAACGATGAATCGGCATTTTCTTCTTAATCAAGCCGTCTCTTGTCTCGATAATTAACTGAACACCTTTAAATGTTAAGTACGAGATCCCTAAAAAGCTCAGCCAGTTCATTGGCGGCGGTTGATGCGGCTGATGAGTTAAAAAGAACGGTAAAACCTTTGATAGCACAAGCGGCAAAATCGATGCCACCACTGCCATATAGAAGACAGACGCCCTGTTCGCTTTCAACCGGTACGAAAGGTACAGGCGGATGATCAAGACTTGCCACACTGTAAACAAGAAGAGTAGCAGCGCGCCATGTGCATCCTTAGAGAAAATAAGGGCGAGTGCCACAACCGTTGCAAACATGTTGTAGCCCTGCATTCTTTTGCCGCGAAGACCAAGAATGATCGTCGGCAAAAGAAGAACACCAATTAGAATGAAGAAAAAGAATGAACTAAACGGAATCATAGAAGAACCTCTTTCGCGATTCTTTTACGGTCAACCTTCCCGTTTGGCGTCATGTATAGCTGCTCAAGATAGACAAACTTTCTTGGAATCATGTACGCTGGCAGTGAATCCGCCATTTCTTTCTTAATCGCACTTGTCAGCTGATATTCTTTTTCAAATGAATGCGCTGCTGGGACAATGGCTGCAATCAAATACTCCACATGACCGTTTGGCTGGAACGGCACAATCACACAAGCATTGACATACGTTGTCTCGCCCACATGATATTCAATTTCTTCAAGCTCCATCCGGTATCCATGCAGCTTAATTTGATAGTCCAGACGACCGTGACACGTAATCAAACCATCCTGCGTCACACCTGCGTCACCTGTACGGTAAGCAGGGCGTCCTTCGTATTCAAAGAACACTTTATCCGTTAAGGCTTGTTCACCTAAGTAGCCTCTCGTGACGCTTGGCCCCACGATGACAATTTCCCCTTTTTCACCATCAGGAAGTGCATTGCCTTCTTCATCTAAAATAACGATATCTGTATCCGGTTTGGCATAGCCAACTGGTAAAGAATCGTGCTGATCAAGAATGGCCTGCGTGACTTCAATCGATGTGATCGCAACAGTTGCTTCAGTCGGACCATACGTATTAAAGACCTGCGCCTTTGGAAAACGCTCAATGAGTGCACTTGCTACAGATACAGGAAGTGCCTCTCCGCAGAACAAGAAAACTTTCAACTCTGGTAAAAGCTCCCCTGTAAAGGAAGGGTCCATTAAGCACATTTGCACAAAGGAAGGTGTTGATGTCCACACTTCAACGTCAGATTGACCAAGTGCTGCAAACATATCCTTCGGTTTATTCACTAGATCTTTTACTAAACAGTAAAGCGTGCCGCCTGATTGAAGCGCTGGATACAAATCCATCACTGATAAGTCAAAAGAAAATGGTGCTTGATTTAAGAACGTGCGTCCCTCGCCAATTGGGAAATCACGGCACATCCACTCTGTAAAGCTTTCTAAATTATTGGCTGTTACCTGAACGCCTTTCGGTTTTCCGGTACTGCCAGACGTATAAATGATGTAAAAAACATCATCCTGTTGAACCCACTGCGAGGATGGCGGTGCTTCTTTTTCAAGAGCTAAAAGAGATGCCGCACTTTTCACTTCAATGTGTTCTTCTACATCTAGTACATTCAGCTCATTTGCACAAATCAACAGACTGGCTTTTGAGCTTTCAATAATTGAGACGATACGCTCGGCAGGGATTGAGATGTCGACCGGAATGTATGGTCTACCTGATTTCACACTGCCTAAGAAAGAAATGAGCATCTCTGGCTCCATATGACCATATACAATGACAGGTGCACTATCTGTAGCGACTGCATCGATCGCACCAGCCATTTGGTCTGATAGATGCCAAAGCTCATCATATGTGATCGAAGCATGCTGAGAAACAAATGCTGGCTGTGTTGGTTTCGTTTGTTGGTATTCATGAATCGTGTGTAATAGTTTCATAGTTTAATCTCCAATTAAAAATCGTTGTAAATGAATGATCCCGTATTAGCTGTGTGGAATCCGTAAATAAAGAACAATAATAGCAAAATAAGTAAGTAAAAGCTCGTATATCCTATCCATTTTACAGACTTATTTTCTGATAGCTTTTTGAATAGCATATTGATAACCTCTTTTCTTTTGACACTTATAGAGACGCATGAATCATTAAAAGAGTTTCATATCAAAACATAAAAATTTTAAGAAATCATGAAAAAAGATGTCGAACCTTGGAACGTCTCTTTTGCGCAAAGCTGTCTTATTGTAACAAAGATTTAATACATTTGAAATAAAATCCGAGCTTAAATTTGCCTTAAAATTGCTGAAAGCTGTCGAATAAACACAAAAGCCACCTAGTTTACCTAGCTGGCTTTGATTTTAATTACTTCTTATATTTATTGACTTCGAACATGAGAATATTTTTGAACACCACATAATCCTTTTTACTTTCAAAGGGACCTTTGTTGTTGTCATGCTCGTCAATCTCATAAAACCCTGGTCCTTCTCCGGCATCACGCTTTTTGTACCAGGATAGGAAAGCGTTGACTTCTTTCATGGAGAGGTCATACTCTTTTTGCAAACCATTGACCATTGTGATGATGAGGAGGGCATCTCCGTCTTCATCGGTTGCACCGTCTTTTGGTGGTGTGGTTGGTTCTGGGTCTTTGTCACCGGGTGGTTCTGTGTTGCTTTCTTGAGGTAATGCGTCTTTTAGAGAAAGTGATATGACAGATTTAAATTTTTCTCTTGCACTAGGCATATCACCATTTGTGTTTTCTTCTCCCCCAATGATATAAAGATTATCATTGACAATAGCAGCGGAGTGTCCCTTTCTATAAAAGGTTTTAGGTGTTTGAACGCTATACCTTGTTCCTAACATTACATCATGTACCGATAATCTAGCAGTGCCACCTGTAAGTAAAACTTTATTATTGTAAACAGCTGTCGCATAATACCCCGCTGACCAACCACCTTGCTTTTTAGTCCACCTATCTGTGTCAGGGTCGTATTCACCGATCATTTTATTTAAAGCCTCTGTCCCTCCAGATAAATATAACTTACCATCTATCTCATTTAACGTTCCGGCAGTCACAATATAATCTAAAGAACTTTTCTTTTCCCATTTTTTCGTATCGGGGTCATAGCTGTATGTTTTCATTTGATAGTTACCTTCTTTTGTCACAACTAAAATTTTCCCTTTTACACTGCTCGCATATATTCTATATGGTGAGACTTTTGTTTCCAACGGAATATCTTCAAGCTTTTCCCACGAATCATTTTTAGTATTATAAACTTCAACTGTCTTTACTACTCCATCTGTAGACATTCCACCTATAACATATATTTGGTCATTTAGAATCGCCGTAGCCGCCCCATATCTAGGAGTTGGCATTGATGTTTTACTTGACCATTCATTTTTCTCCGGATCATAAACAAAAGTTTGATCTGCACCTTGTCGTTGAGTTGGTCCCTGACCACCTATGACATATATTTTGCCGTCAACTACTCCACTACTAGCACCAACACGTGCCTCTGGCAAATCTGCTTGTTCTTTCCATTCTACTGTGTCCGCTTTTACTGAATGTAACGGATAAATTAATGACGAGATAAATAAGAAGAATATTAATCCTAATTTCTTCAAAAAAATCACTCCTTAAAATTGTGTACCCAACATTTATCGGTTTTTTTATGACTTTCTTCATACTTTTGCTATATTTTTAATAAATTAACACTATAATATCATTTCACTAACCCCTGTATGTTCATCTGTTTATTCTTTTAATCAGATTTTCTTCATTTAAACTCTATCTTCTTCACGATTTCTATGAATACACTATAATCAGAAACAATAAAAAACCCATAGTTTCATGGGTTTTGAATCAATTCATTATTAGAAAGTCTGTCACTAAGCAAGCGGGTTCTCCGCTTTCATCCAGCCCCCAAAAGGTTGGATACATCCCATCGCCGAAACCTGTTGTAAACATGGCAATGTCCACCTTGTCATGAAAACGGGCGACGAGCCAGTCCCATGTGTGCTTGTAGTTTTGCTCAAGCGCTTCTGCAAATTCTTCATAAAGATAGAAATCATTATCCTCTTTATATCGCTTATCCTCATAAGCTTGAAGATATAGTGCTGCTTCCGCATCCATGATACAACCCATTCCCGTATTTACACCGTAGCCGAAGAACTCGTCTTCTTTAAATTGATTGAGTTCTTGCCCTGCTCTTGTGGCAAGCTCCCATTCTGTTGCTTGCTCGTTTGTGAACTTGATCATTGCATAGGCAACGCGTTCGTCACCGCTTTGCAACCGCTTAACTATAAGTAGAATAGGATATTTTCCTAGAGCAACCTTCCTCGTAAACGATTGGTCCCCTTCTGAAACAAAAGGATCGCAGGCAACGATATGACCGCTCGTGATCTCGGTATAGCCTAACTGTTTGGCGAATAATTGATCACCTTCTGAGCTGCTTGATTTCTCTCCATTTTCATATAGTAGGTTTGTTGGATTGATGTTGTACAAGTGACCATTCCTTTCAATGTTTTTCTAGGGCGTTTGGGATTATGTGCTTTTTCCCCATTTAATCCGTCAATAAAAAATCTGTAACGAGACAAGTTTCATCTCCATTCTCGTCCATCCCCCAAAAGGTTGGGTATACGCCATCACCAAAACGAGTAGAAAAGATCGCTAAATCAACTTTCTCCTGAAAGCGCGTGGCTAACCAGCTTCTTGTATCCTCATAACTTTTCTCCAAACAGTTCTATCAAAGGGTTCTCCTTCTACTATACACTTTAATTTTTTTAGTTGGAAAATGAATATTCTCTCTTTTGAACATTTATCCCTTTGCGATGTCTTTTTCATTAGTTAAAAATAAATGGAAGGTTCATTAAAAAACGCCCTTCCAATGGAGGGGCTGTGTTATTATCTATTTTCTTTGGAATATTTTTTTATTAATGTTTCGCTAATCCCGCTTACGATATAGATCGCAACCGCTAAAATCAGCATCAACGGAAACATACTTAAACGATCATCTGCAACATAAACAATGAACCCCACAATGATAGCCACTACGATTGCCGTTAAAAAGTGCTTCACCGCCATCTCACCCCTTTGTATACATCATATATACATTTTATTACACAAAAGGTTCTATTGAAATAATTTCCACAAAATCAGATATACGCAAGTCTAGATTGATTTCGACCACAAGCAGAAGTGGGTTTCCTTTGTTTCGCTCTATAAGTGGGTTTCTCCCCTCCCTTATATTGTTCGTATAATCTCTATATGCTAAAATTAACTAAAATATCTAGATAATGGATCAATCAGGAGGTCATTCAGTGACACAGCAAAGCAAACCATCCAAAATGTTATTAATTACTTTACCCGGCGCTATTATCGCCCTTGTGATGATCTTAGGGAAAATTGATACACCTGTAACAAATGTTTTATTTTATATTGTGGCTTTTAGTGTTATGGGTTTAGTGGTTTCAAGCTTAGTGAAAGACTACAGAAAAAAGAATAGTTAAACTCTTCATCTAGGAAGCTGTCGTTTATGCAGCTCCCTTTCTTTATGTGAACCCTCTCAAATTTCTACATTAAAGCAAAAACAACTGGAATTAAAAAGAGGGAAGTAAATGAGTAGAGAAATTAAAGGAGAATGGAATGAAAACCCTTGACGTCTTTGAGTTGAAGAATGGAATTGATCAAACGCTGAACAAGTTGAAGCAGCAATCACAGAATGTTAAGTCCCTAGAAAAACAAATCAATCAAATCATCTCCTTGGATGGCGCATTAAAGGGAGAAGCTGGACAAGCGATAAAAGCTTTTTATTTGGAGTGTCACATTCCCTTTTTGCAATTCTTTCAGATCATTATCGAAGAATACAGTGGTGCGCTAAAAAAGACAAAACAGGCACTTCATGCTTTTGAATCAAACCCGAATGGTTTTATCTCTCAATCATTAATTGAACACGAGCTTGACCAAGGGTTAAAAAAAGCCGAACGGGCCATTTCTGATATCGTATCAGATGTGAATCAAGCCGTTGGCAGAGTAAACCATATTGTGCATTTGCCTCATGTAGACGAATCTACTTTCCAACAAAGCTATCAAAAAGCATGGCTTGAGACGTCCAAAACCATTGGACTACTTCATGCATTTGACAGAGGACAAACAAGTGCTCTAAATGAAACAAAAAGTTCCCTTCACACAATGAAGCAATACATAGACACTTTAAGCACGATGTTCACTGGCCCGAAAATTGAGATGACCAGTTATCAAAAGGGCTCTATTTTCAAAGATGGAAAAGAAGAAAAAATCAAGAGCACTATCAACGGATTGAATGAAAAAATAGACAACCCTAAAGAAAACCCAATGATGATCATGCTCAAGAAGCTGAATGAAAAAGAGCGATCGAATGTGGATACGGTTGTGAAGAAGAAACCATCTAATAAAATCAATCAAAACGCCGTGATCGTAAATGGAAAAGTATATAATACAAATGAAAAGATTGACTTCGCAAATGCCAAAACAGTTGAAGTTATTCGAGATGGAATGCTGTATCGGTTACGAGTATCGGATCAAAACAAAGTGAATATTGAAAGCATCACAAAGATTTCTGATGTGAAAACGGGTGAACAAACCTCAAACATCTTAAATACGGCGGTTGAATTTACAGGAATAAATGATGCAATTCGAGTCATCACAGGGAGAGATCCTGTAACAGGTGATAAAGTCGCTGACATGGACCGTCTAGTATCAAGCTTGTACATGATACCAGGAGCTAAAATCGCTAAAGTTGGAAAATACGTTTTTAAAATAATGAAAGGAGAGAAAGTAGCCAAGAAGATTGTCAAAACACCTTCCTTCGGCAAACACTCCGTACCAAAAGGTCCGTATCGTGAAGTAAATGGTTTCCCTGCAAAGGTAAAACCAGGAGCTCAAGAGAAACATATTCCTGATGCACCTAACTATAAACAGGAGCTAGCTAATGGAAAGAAAAAAAGCATCTTTTACGGTGACAATAAAAAAGCACAAGAATTGCTTGATAAATATGCTGGTAAAGGAGAAATGATGGTAAATGGAAGGGAAGTTGTCAATTTCGGTCAAAAAATAGGACAGACCTATGACTTAAAAACCGGGAAATATATAGAGACTACAAGAGGTACTATCCATTATTCAAAAAACGGTGCTCATATAGTCCCTTCAAAACCATTAGAATGAATGAAAAGGATGATTAACTATGGAATATAACTCTTTAATAAAAACATTAGATGAAAATGGAGGGAAAGAACTTATATTAGTTTGGAAAAATGGATTAAAGATCGTTGGTAAACCAGACACACTCTATGAATCAGATAATGGTTTAGAGGACGATGATGTAAATTATACAGAATACTATGCTGTTGCTTTTAGGGTAATAGAAGTTTTGACCCAGCCTACTCATAATGAAAGCAGTATATATGATTGGATTAGTACAGGAAAAAGCTCATTAGTAGAAATATCTCTTTATAAAGAGCCACCAAATGCAGTATATTTAGCAGACGGTCAGAAAATATGGGATTTGGGCAGTGATGAAGAATATTGAGAAGCCCCTCCAAATTGGAAGGGCTTTTCGTTTGTTTTTGCTTTACCTCAATATATTTAGTAGCAACCCTACATATAAGCCCATTTTCAATTTATACATTTTTGATTTTGAGCCATTTACGTTCATAGTCATTGAAGAAGCTAATCAGAAATCAGCCACCCATCTTGATAGCTTCTTTGATACAAAAATAGGACGGAAATACTTAAAAACAAATTCGCTCCCAAAACCCTAATTTGAAGCGATAAACGAACTTATATTCCAAGAAACAAAAAAGCCTGAAATCCTTTCATATCAAGGATTTCAAGCTTTTACATTAGTACGTCCCAGGAGAGATTCGAACTCCCGACCGACGCCTTAGAAGGGCGTTGCTCTATCCAGCTGAGCTACTGGGACATGTTGTTATGTAGTGTTTTTTTGGTGAGTACCTCACCGACAAGATTTATTATATTACTATTGTTCTTTAAAGTCAACGGTTTTTCGAAAGTTTTTTCATAAGGGGCAAATGCTGCACCCTTATGAAATACCTTCCAATGTGACAGTGTTTTCGAGGTCTTGTATGGCTTGACCTTCGTCTGTGAAAAACTGTACGTTCGCTTCGCTTCCATCTAGTGTCAGTATAGCGTAGCTGCGCTCTTTACGCACTCTTGGCAGGTGCACGCTGCCTGGGTTAATGAGCAGTTTTCCTCTTAGCAGCTCACTGCCTGGGATGTGCGAGTGGCCAAAGCAGATGATGTCTGCGCCTAGCTCTTCTGCACGGTAGTAGACTTGAAGCAAGGATTGTTTGATGCCATGCAGATGTCCGTGAGTGAGAAATAGTTTTCCGCCTCCATCAAGTGAAAGCAGGAGCTCTTCTTCAAAATCGCCCATAAAGTCACAATTTCCTTTGACGACCTTGTATCCTTCGAGAGCTGGGTGGTTCGTGTCGAGTTCTGAATCTCCGCAGTGAATCATCATGTCGACTTCAGCCGCATGCCGTTTGGCAATGGTTTGAAGTTCGTCTGTGAGTCCATGACTGTCACTAATGATGAGTATCTTCATGGCTTCATTCCCCCTTATTCATTTGCGTCTAGCAGTGATGAAAGCTTTTGAAGCGCGACCGCTCGATGGCTAATCTTGTTTTTCTCCTCTGGTGATAACTCGGCCATCGTCTGATCTTTGTCTTTGACGATGAAAATTGGGTCGTATCCGAAGCCGTTTTCGCCGATTGGTTCCTCTGCGATGAAACCTTCTACTGATCCTTCTACCGTCTTTGTTTCTTTACCCGGTATGCTGACAGCAAGGGCACATCTGAATCTAGCTGTACGGTCTTCTTTTTCAATGCCTTGAAGCTCGCTCAGCACTTTTTCTACATTCTCAGCATCGTTTTTATGTTCACCAGCGTATCTCGCTGAATATACGCCAGGTTTTCCGCCAAGATAGTCAATCGACAAACCGGAATCGTCTGCAATGACCATTTCACCTGCTTTGGCTTGAATCGCCTCGGCTTTGATAATGGCATTTTCTTCGAAGGTTTGTCCTGTTTCTTCAATCTCTTCAGTAAAGCCGATGTCTGCTAGTGTTTTGACCGTGAATCCTTTTGGCTCAAGAATGGCTTTGAATTCTTTCGCTTTACCCGCATTGTGCGTTGCAATGATGGCTGTTTTCATCCTGATCAAACCCTTCTCTTTATTCGATGACTTCTCCTGTCACTGCTTTTTGCTTTTCGATTAATTCTTTGATGCCCTTTTCGGCTAAATCAAGTAGTCCGTTTAGCTGTTCTCTTGAGAATGTCGCTTCTTCGCCTGTGCCTTGAAGTTCAACAAAGCGTCCAGCGCCTGTCATGATGACATTCATATCTACTTCAGCTGAAGAATCTTCTTCATAATTTAAATCTAACAGAAGACCTTGCTGAGAATCAATTCCGACGGATATCGCCGCTAAATAATCAGTGATCGGGTTTTGTTTGATGACACCTTCTGCTCGAAGCTTTTGAATCGCAAGCGTCATGGCGACAAAAGCACCGGTAATAGATGCTGTGCGTGT
The DNA here is from genome assembly GCF_038003425.1 of Bacillus sp. FSL K6-1145. Classification (NCBI taxonomy): domain Bacteria; kingdom Bacillati; phylum Bacillota; class Bacilli; order Caryophanales; family Bacillaceae; genus Bacillus; species Bacillus sp. FSL K6-1145. The sequence goes on from NZ_JBBOPC010000001.1 coordinate 2,503,090, forward strand.
GCCCCCGTCTGCTTGAATGACATCACAGTCAATCCAAATCGTGCGTTCGCCAAGTTTTTCTAAATCAACGACTGCACGGAGTGCTCGTCCAATTAATCGCTGAATTTCCATTGTACGTCCTGTCACTTTTCCTTTAGATGATTCTCTAATGGTTCTTTGAGCGGTTGCTCTTGGAAGCATGCTATATTCTGCTGTAATCCAGCCTTTTCCTTGTCCTCTTAAAAAAGGAGGTACGCGGTCTTCGATGGATGCGTTACAAATCACCTTCGTATTGCCCGCTGAGATTAAGACAGAGCCTTCTGGATGCGTAATGTAGCCTGCCTCTATTTCAATTTTTCTTAATTCGTCATAGTGTCTTTCATCTAATCTCATGATTTACCTCCGTTACAATATACATTCCGCGCGGATGCCAGCGGGGTTCTCCTACTAACTTTGACAACCTCGGCTCGTTCTAATCGCTTGGAATAAAAAAGAGGCAGCGAATATGCATGCCTCTTTTTCTCCATTATATCAATGTGTGCCGTTAAAAACTACCTGTATTCACTTGTTCTGGTCTTGAAACCGGCTTTGTCAGCTCTGCTCCTTTTTCGTTCACAAGCTCAGCCTTGCCGTTTACCTTAACGGATACGCTTTTGACGTCCGGCAGCTCTGTTAATGTGAGCACGATGCTATCAAGAACTTTTTGTGAAATCACCTTTTTCTTTTCATCTGCGCTGCCGAAAATGGATTCGTTGAAATCAAGTGTCACATGTCCGTCTTTTACTTTCGGGATATCATTCAGCTTTACATCTTGATCAAAGTCTGTGAGCAAATGGCTTTTTTTGCTTGGTCCAGAGACGAGTTCATCAATGGCTGCTGTAATTTGATCATCCTCATCTTTTGGCGCCCTTTTGGTCACAGGAACATAGTACGTCTGTTCATCAGATTCAGCTAAGTAATAAACTGTCACTGGCTTTGTCGATGTCATATCAGCGGCAGCCTCGTGCTGAATATTAATACCGTCTTCTCTGCTTAAATCATCTGAAATCGGTGTGCCGTTCACAGGCATTTCTTTTAGTTCATGACCATTCATTTTCAATTTGACTTTGGCGACAGAATCAAACTGCGTTAACGTCCAAGTGACCGATTGCAGGATGCGCTGTTCGTCTTCTTTTTTATAGTTTTTGAATTCATTTGAAAAATCTACTACGGCCGTTCCGTCTTTAATGTCGACAGATACACTCGTGTCGGCCGGCAAAACAGCCCGGAATCCATTTGGCATGAGGTTAGAAATCGGTCCTCCGTCCACGAGGTATTCTAAGGTTTGTTTGGCACTCCCCTCATTTTTCGGCAGTGGAATGGATTGAGAAACGACATACCCGTTTTTATCAATTAAATATAATTCTCTCATGACTGTATCTGCCTTCTTCTCTTCTTTTCCTTCTTTCGCTGTTTGTTTCTCTTCTTTATTTTCTTTCACATATGTGACGTTTTGTGGCGGGTCAATCTCTGTTTTCGCTTGGTCTGTTTGAAACAATCCGCATCCTGACAAAAGCATGGCTGACGCGATACACGTCACAGCTGCTGTAGATCCTTTTTTCAGCATACTTCACCCTCCTCTAGTAGTTTGTACTACTATGTATACGAGCTCCTCCTGCGGATTAGACCCTTTTCATAAAAAAATAACCCACTTCAAATAGAAGGGGGTTATTGCTGATAGACGTGTTCGAGTGATACGGTTTCGACCTTCCCTGGCAGGTAGCCAAACCAGTCACGAGCGATGTTTTCAAAATTTTGCTGCTGCCCTGTTGTATAAAATGTATGAACAGGCGCTTCTTTAGAGGTATTTAACAGCCCTTTATAGGAAAGAATCGTACTTGCTTCTCTCGCTGTCTCGTCCCCTGATGAAATGATGCTCACATCACTGCCCATAAAGCGCTGAATCGACTCTTTTAAAATTGGATAGTGTGTACAGCCAAGAATGAGTGTATCAATTCCTGTTTCTTTCATCGGTTCAAGGGAATCTTTCACCACTTCATCTGCTGTCTGATCTAAAAACGTCCCGCTTTCCACAAAGGGAACAAGCAACGGACATGCCAGACTTTGAACCGCTAGTCCTGCTTTTAGGGATAGCAAAGCTTCTTTGTATGCCTCGCTTTTGATCGTATTGGCTGTACCAATGACACCAATCTGCTGATTGTTTGTCACCTTGATGGCTGTGCGGGCGCCGGGCTGAATCACGCCAATGACCGGAATATCAAGCGTTCCTTTGATTTCATCTAGTGCGATCGCCGTCGCTGTGTTGCATGCGATGACGAGCATTTTAATATGATGATGTCTTAATAAGTAGTGTGCCATTTCCCAAGTATATTGAAGAACCTCTTCTTCTTTCCGAGGGCCATACGGGCACCGTTTTGTATCGCCTACGTAAATGATTTTTTCTTTTGGCAGTTGTCTCATGATTTCCTTTGCAACGGTTAAACCGCCGACGCCGGAATCAATGACGCCGATTGGTTGATCCAACAAAATCGCCTCATTTTCTTTTCATTTGCTGCTGTAGTTTCGTTAAGGATTGATTGAAAACGATGGCTTCTTCTTCTGAGAAAGCCCCTAGAAGTTCACTGACGTATTCTTGGCGTTTAACAATCACTTCTTGAATGATCCGCTCGCCTTCAGGCAATAAATGAATGCGAACCACGCGGCGGTCAGAAGGATCTTTTACTCGTTCGACAAGTTCACTTTTTTCCATTCGATCAATTAAGTCGGTGGTTGTACTGCAAGCCAAATACATCTTTTGTGATAGCTCACCTATTGTCATATCTCCGAATTCATAAAGCCACTGAAGCCCTACAAATTGAGGAGGTGTAATCGTATATTGATTCAGGATTTCTCTGCCTTTTTGCTTAATAATTGCAGCAATATGGCGCAATGATTTTTCAATCTCTGCTACATGGTCGAACTCATTCGTTTCCATTTCATTGATACCTCACTATAGCATCTCACTTTGATTAAAACGTACATTCCTATTTTCCTCGTTTTTCAGAGAAAATGCAAGAAGAGACTCATGGAAACCATATAGAAATAACCGGTTCCTTCCTAGAGTGGAAGGAAAACCGGCTGACTTTAGAGCTCTAGCTCACCCATACGCAGAAGCTCGACTACGGCCTGTGAACGACCTTTGACTCCTAGCTTTTGCATGGCATTCGAAATATGATTTCGAACAGTCTTTTCGCTAATAAAAAGCTCGCTTGCAATTTCTTTTGTTGTTTTATCTTGGACGAGCAATTCGAATACTTCTCTTTCTCTTTTGGTTAATAGCGGCTTGGATTGAAACTCTTTCTCCTTCAAGTATTGTAACCCTCCTTGCTAAGGTGAGAGCTCTAGTCTCTATAGAATGGGATTCTGTATAGTCGAGATATCATATGCCGGCTGCCCGAGGTAGGTGACGTTAAAATCGAGAATTCCTGCATATGAGCGTCCATTTTGTACGGTTTTATCCGCACAAAAAAGGACGAGTCTCCTACCCGAGACGTCGTCCTTTTCATACACGTATTTAAAAGATAGAAATGGCTCCTGTTAACAAAGCAATAAGCGTTGTAAAAAGGGCAGTTAACACGGTCCACAGCAATGCGTATTTTTGCAAATCGCCAATATCTTTGTTCAGCATACTGACAAGAAGTAGCGTTGAAGCCACAAGAGGGCTCAGCAGATGAACAGGCTGTCCTATAATAGAGGCGCGTGCAATTTCCACTGGATCAATTCCGTAAGCTGCGCCGGCTTCTGCCAAGATTGGCAGCACCCCGAAATAATAAGCATCATTTGAAAGAACAAATGTAAATGGCATACTCGTTAAAGCCACAATGAGCGGAAAAAACGAACTGTAAGAATCCGGAATTAAGTAAATCACCAAGTTGGCAATCGACTCCACCATTTTTGTCCCCGAAAAGATTCCTGTGAAAATTCCTGCTGCAAACACAAGGGTGATGACCGTTAAGGCATTTCCCGCATGTGATAAGATTCTCTCGCGCTGATCTTCAACCTTTGGATAGTTGATCATGAGAGCGATGACAAATCCAATTAAGAAGAGAACTGGAATCGGTACGATATCTAAAACAAGTGTCGCCATCACCGCAATCGTCAAGAAGAAGTTCACCCAAATGAGATTCGGTCTCTTTATATCTTCTACGCCATCTTCGATTGACGCTGCCAGTTCAGGGGAGATCGAGACCTCTTCTTTGTACTGAATTTCTGCAACCCCAATTCGCTTCCGCTCTTTTTTCCCAAGCACATAAGCAGTAAAAAGGATGAATAGACCGCCAGCTACCATCGTTGGAATTAATGGAATAAAAAATTCAGCTGCATCCAAGCCAAGCGCAGCAATTGCTCGAGTAGCTGGACCACCCCACGGAGTCATACCGCTCATAATGCCTAATGATAATAATGAAATCGTCCCTAAAATCAGCGGGTTCATCCCAATTCTTAAGAAAAGCGGCAGCAAAGCGGATACGGTAATCATGTAAGTTGTCGTCCCATCACCATCTAATGCAACAAGCATAGACAAAATCGCTACCCCAAACGCAATTTTGACAGGATCCCCTTTCACAATACGTAAAATGAGTTTAATCAGTGGATCAAACAGCCCAGCATCCAGCATGACACCGAAGAATAAAATGGCAAATAACAATAAAGCAGCAGATGGCGCAACCGTTTTGAGTCCATCGAGCATCATATCCCCTAACCCACTGTAAAACCCACCAATCAATGCAAAGATGATCGGTACTACGGTTAACGCCACCACCGGATGCATACGTTTTGTCATAATAAGAAATGTAAAAGTCACGACCATTAAGAGCCCTAAAATAGCTAGCACTATATATCCCTCCATCCTCTTCTTTACACGATCAGCAAGCGCCCCTTTGCACTTGTGATCTGAATGTTAGCGCTTTCTATTTCAAGGATATAATAGCTTTTTTCATAATGAAAATATTGATTTTTTCGTATCTTCTATAAATTATTTTTATAATCAGCCTTGCTGGCTTCTTAAAAATTCGATGAATGCTTTCACAACAGATAAATGAAGGGAGTCAGGCTGGTACATAAGCCATGTATCTCTTAAAACAGGCTGTCCATCTTTATACGAAAGACCTTTTACAAATAGCTCATCACTTGGCCTGAGGCAAATTTCCGGGACAATGGCATAGCCTAAACCGTGCTTGACCATCTCTTTTGATGTATCCTGGCGATCTGTCTCCATCGTCACAAGCGGAGGCATGGCAAACGTTTCCTGCCACCATCTGTTAATCAATCGTTTTAATGAACTATCTGTATGATAGTCAATGAGCGGCAGCTTCGGAAGGTCCTTTAGCTGAATTTCTGATTTTGAAATGATACAAAGCCGCTCTTTATCAAGCAAAAACCGCTCTCCATTCCAGTCGTAATCCCCTCTTAAAATCCCTAAATGAACACTTGATGTGCCTAATAAATCCATGACTTTCGTACTCCAGCCTGTATTCACCATGAATTGAACATGTGGATACTGCTTAGAAAATTCTCTTAAAATTTCTGGGAGCTTATACTGAGCAAAGTTACTTGAGACCCCTAACCGGATTGTCCCTTTGACCTTTTTTTGCATGTTGAGCATACCATCTTTTGTTTGCTGAAGCTGTTTGAGCATGTCATTTGCATATGCAGCCAAGTACTCGCCTTCTGACGTAAATTCAATCCCTCGTTTTCTTTTAAAGAAAAGCTTCATATCAAACTCCTCTTCAAGCTGCTTCAACCGATAGCTTAAGGCAGGCTGAGAGACAAATAATTTCTCCGCCGCTTTTGTGATGTTCTTTTCTTCATAGAGCACCTTTAGAAACCGCCAGTCTTTCTCATCCATGGTGTGCCCTCCTTTTTCACTAGTTATAAAAAAATTTTATTGATTCATCTTAAAATAATGTATTTAACTTATTTCTTATTATACTTTACCATTTTGATTAGATAAACAGTTCATTAAAAAATTGAGGGTGAGAGCAATGAGAAAAGTTCCAATCACAATGATGCGAGGCGGTACAAGCAAAGGGGTATTCATTCAAGCAAACAATTCACCATTTGAACACGATGAGCTCGAGGCATTTCTACTAGACATTATGGGCAGTCCTGACCGGCTGCAGGTCGATGGAATCGGCGGCGGTAATTCTTTAACAAGCAAAGTGGCCATTATCGATAAAGCCACACGTCCAGATGTGGATGTGAACTATACGTTTGCACAAGTCAGCATCAATGAGAGATATGTCGACTTTAAAGGAAACTGCGGGAATATCTCATCAGCGGTTGGACCATACGCCATCATTAAAGGACTTGTTCAAGCGGTTGAACCCATTACGACTGTACGTATCCTCAATACCAACACAAATAAAGTCATCGTAGCAGAGGTTGAGGTTGAAAACGGTGAAGTGAAATTTGAGGGAGATGTAGAAATTCCAGGTGTAAAAGGGACAGGATCTCCCATCTATCTATCCTTTGAAAAACCTGAAGGCGCTGTGACTGGTAAAACCTTTCCGACAGGGAACCGCATGGATACGATTCAGACAAAATTCGGAGAGATTCCGATCTCGATCGTTGACATCGCAAATCCCATTGCCTTTGTCCGTGCGAAGGATCTTCATTTAAAAGGAACCGAATTACCTGAGGAGTTTACAGACGCATTACTGAATGATTTAGAAGAGATTCGTTCCATCGCTGCTGAAATGTGTCACTTTGCACCCAAAGACATGGCGACATTACAATCACCAGCCGTTCCGAAGCTTGCGATCATTAGCGAGCCTGCTGATTATGTGGATACAACCGGAGTGATGAGACGAGCAGCCGATATGGATATCATCGTACGCATGTTATCGATGCAAAGACCACACCAAGCGCTTGCCATTACCGGTTCTGTCTGCGTGTCAGCCAGCTGTTTTATGGAACATACGCTTCCTGCACAGCTTTATAATGGACAACATGATACGCTTCGAATTGGGCATCCTGCCGGGATAATGCAAACGGACATTGACGTGTCCCAAAATAGAGTCAAAGTCATTCGAACTGCAAGAGAAATTCTAGACGGGGTTGTCTTTACGAAACAAGATTATATTGTGCAGCCTCATATTAAAAGAGAAGCCTAAAGCAGACGAGAACATCGTCTGCTTTTTTTAATGCTGAAGCGGGGCATCAATATCTCCGGCAGAATGAGCTTTGATCTGTCCTTTATCATCTTTTAGCTGAAGATGACCAAAGCGGTTAACGCCGCAGCAAATGCCTTCTTCCCATGTTTGTTTTTCACGATCTAACGAAATGCGAAGCGGCTTGTTAAGACGATATAACCGTTTATTATAAAGGGCAGTGAGTGCTTCAAACCCTTCATTCTGCCAGCGTGTATGGTATTTTTTAAAAGCCGCTGCCAGGTTTTTCACTAGCTGATCGCCTTTCACCTCTGTCAGCTCTGATAAGCAAATGGTTTTGTACGGGACATGCTCCGGCTTCGTCTCTACATTGATGCCGACACCGATATAAATGGCGCTGCGATCTGCTTCAATTAATGTGCCGGATACCTTTGCTTCATTAATGAGGATATCATTCGGCCATTTGATCGCCAGCTGATCGTCCGCTCTTATGAGTGGTTTCAGCACATCATAGATTGCTAGCGCTGTTAGCGGGGCGATCGTTGACTGGGTGGAGAGTTCTTCTGGCGGCATGACTGTCATGGTCACTGCCACATTCCCTAAAGGTGTTTCCCACGGCCTGCCGAGTCTGCCTCTTCCTTCTGTCTGCTGGCGTGCATAGACAGCAAATGAGGGCTTTTCTCCTTGCTGCATGAGCCTTTTCGCTTCATTATTTGTACTATCAATGGTGTCATATTGAAAAATCTTCATATGTTCTCCTCTTGTTTCTTCTTGATATGGTGCTTTTATTATAACAAAATGGAGCGTGCACGTTGATGAGGTAGCATGCTACTCTTTTCTCTGCGCCCTAAATGTCTCTTTTTCTTCTTCAGTAAATGGGACAGATGTGCCTGTGTCTTTACTAATCTGCACCATGGTGACTGAGCCTGTAAAGCATGGCTCCTGCTGTTCATTTTCTCCTAAATAATGAAGAATGAGTGAGCTTGAGCCGACCTTCTCAGGCTTAACATACACTCGAAGCCTCTCTCCAATCTCTACCTGCTTGATGTAATCACATTGCAGGTTAGCGACGACTGTCATGGTTTCTCGCACACGTTTCATCCGTTTATCAACAATTCCTGTTTTTTGAAAAAAGGCAATGCGCGCCTCTTCAAAATACACAAAAGGGGTAACATTGTTCATGTGGCCAAACATATCCGTTTCTGAAAACCGAACGGTCGTTTCGACATAAAATCGAAAGGATGCCCTCCACTCTTCAAACGGTGCTTCAATATATGACGGCAATCTCACTTGATCATCTCCTTATTTGGAAACAAAACGCCTCTCCCGTATTGGAAGAGGCGTTTGTTTCAATATTGCATCCAGCCTCTTAAACACTCATCATGATTGGCAAAGAGGACTGAATGTGATGTTATTCTGCGTGATCGCTTCCGAAGAAGTTACGGAATGCTTGTAAAGTTGTATCTCGGTTAAGTGCAGCAATTGACGTTGTCAGCGGGATTCCTTTCGGACAAGACTGCACACAGTTTTGGGAGTTCCCGCAGTTCGCAAGACCACCGTCCCCCATAATTTCTTCTAGACGGTCAGACTTATTCATCGCACCTGTCGGATGTGCGTTAAATAAACGAACTTGCGAAAGCGGTGCAGGTCCCATAAAGGAAGATTTATCATTCACGTTTGGACAAGCTTCAAGGCAGACACCACATGTCATACATTTCGAAAGCTCATAAGCCCATTGACGTTTTTTCTCAGGCATTCTTGGTCCAGGACCAAGGTCATACGTGCCATCGATCGGTACCCATGCTTTCACCTTTTTCAAGGAATTGAACATCCGGCTTCTATCAACCTGCAAATCTCTCACAACCGGGAATGTCTTCATCGGCTGAAGACGAATCGGCTGGTCTAACTTGTCAATCAAGGCTGTACATGATTGGCGCGGCTTTCCATTAATGACCATAGAACAAGCTCCGCACACCTCTTCAAGACAGTTCATATCCCAGTTGATCGCCGTTGTTTTTTTCCCTTGTTTATTGACCGGGTTCCGTCTAATTTCCATGAGTGCGGAAATGACGTTCATATTTGGGCGGTAAGGGATTTCGAATTCTTCATCATAAGGCTTTCCATCTGCTGTATCTTGACGTGTGATTATGAATTGAATCGTGTTTTTTTCACTCATCTTATTTCTCCACCTTTTTCTTCGAGTAATCTCGTTTACGAGGTGCAATTAACGATACATCGACGTCCTCATAGTGGAATGCAGGCTTTTGATTTTTTCCTTTGAACGTAGCCATCGTTGTTTTTAGGAACTCTTCATCGTTTCTCTCTGGGAAGTCCGGTTTGTAGTGTGCGCCTCGGCTCTCATTCCGGTTGTAAGCCCCGATCGTAATGACTCTTGCCAGCTGAAGCATGTTGTCAAGCTGACGTGTGAAGGCAGCGCCTTGGTTGCTCCATGAAGCTGTATCGTTGATGTTGATCTGCTTGTAGCGCTCCATTAGTTCTTCGATTTTCTGATCTGTTTTTAAGAGTTTGTCATTGTAACGAACAACTGTGACGTTATCCGTCATCCATTCTCCAAGCTCTTTATGAAGCACGTACGCATTTTCTGTTCCGTCCATGCCAAGGATGTTGTCCCATTTCTCCTGCTCTTTCTTCACGGCGCTGTCAAATGTTGCAGAAGATAGGTCTTCCGCAGACTTTTCAAGACCGCTAATGTACTTCACAGCATTTGGTCCAGCGACCATTCCGCCGTAAATGGCTGAAAGCAGTGAGTTTGCACCAAGTCTGTTTCCGCCGTGCATAGAGTAATCACATTCTCCGGCAGCAAATAGGCCTTTGATATTCGTCATTTGATCATAATCAACCCATAATCCGCCCATTGAGTAATGAACAGCAGGGAAAATTTTCATTGGAAGCTTACGCGGGTCATCACCCATGAATTTTTCATAGATTTCAATGATGCCGCCAAGTTTAATATCAAGTTCTTTTGGATCTTTATGAGAAAGATCGAGATATACCATGTTCTCTCCGTTGATGCCAAGCTTTTGCTCGACACATACGTCAAAGATCTCACGTGTTGCGATATCACGCGGTACAAGGTTTCCGTATGCTGGATATTTTTCTTCCAGGAAGTACCAAGGCTTCCCGTCTTTATATGTCCAAACACGTCCGCCTTCACCACGAGCCGATTCACTCATGAGACGAAGCTTGTCATCTCCAGGGATCGCTGTTGGGTGAATTTGAATGAATTCTCCATTTGCGTAATGAGCCCCTTGCTGATAGACGATAGATGCAGCAGATCCAGTGTTAATCATGGAGTTCGTTGATTTTCCGAACACGATTCCAGGACCGCCTGTTGCCATGATCACTGCATCTGAACGGAAAGATTCAATTTCCATTGTTGTTAAGTTCTGCGCGACAATGCCTCGGCATACTTCCTCGTCATCTAACACAGCGCCAAGGAATTCCCAGCCTTCATATTTCGTGACAAGTCCTGCTACTTCATAGCGGCGAACCTGCTCATCAAGTGCATATAATAGCTGCTGGCCTGTTGTAGCTCCAGCAAATGCTGTACGGTGGTGCTGTGTTCCCCCGAAGCGGCGGAAGTCCAATAATCCCTCTGGTGTTCTGTTAAACATCACACCCATCCGATCAAGTAAATGGATAATGGACGGCGCTGCTTCACACATTGCCTTAACTGGCGGCTGGTTGGCTAAGAAGTCTCCGCCATACACCGTGTCGTCAAAATGCTCATAAGGTGAATCCCCTTCACCTTTTGTATTCACCGCTCCGTTGATTCCGCCCTGTGCACATACAGAATGCGAACGTTTTACAGGTACGATTGAAAATAGTTTAACAGCTGTTCCCGCTTCTGCTGCTTTAATAGTTGCCATGAGACCAGCTAAGCCGCCTCCGACAACGATGATGCTAGAATTACTCATTGTAGCCCCTCTCCCTCTTCTACTAATCTATTTCCTCTTAAACAAAAGCGAAAATTGCTCTTAGCCCTACATATGAAAGCGCTATAAATATACCTAATGTCACATATGTGGAGATTCTTTGTGAGCGTGGTGAAACAGTAATTCCCCAGCTGACAGCAAATGACCACAAGCCATTAGCAAAGTGGAAAATAGTAGATAAAACGCCGACAATATAGAAGCCTAGCATAAATGGAGAGCTTAAAATATTCGCCATCATGTCATAGTTCACTTCAGCTCCAAGCTGAGCTTGAATTCGTGTTTCCCATACATGCCAAGTCACAAAAATCAATGTGATGATACCTGAAATCCTTTGCAGTCTGAACAACCAGTTTCTTAAGTAACTGAAGCGAGACGTATTGTTTTGTGCCGTAAAGGCTATGTACACCCCATAAACAGCATGATAGATCAGTGGTAAGAAAATCACGAACAGCTCAAGTGCATATCTGAATGGAAGCTGTTCCATAAAGTGTGCAGCTTTGTTAAACGCCTCTGGTCCATTCGTCGCAAAGTGGTTAATCACTAAGTGCTGAATTAAAAATAGACCGACCGGAATGACGCCAAGCAAAGAATGCAATCTCCGATAAAAAAATTCTTTGTTCCCCGACATTACTTTACCCCCTAGTAAAAAGTGCAATTGCTGAAAATTGTCTTACCCCCGCTTCTTTCAATTGTAAGCACTTTATTCAAATTTATTGACAATTTCATTTTACTCCTATGTCAAAAAAGCGTCAAGAAACCGCGTACATAAATTAAAATTTTCCGAAATTTAAAAGTTTTAAATCAAAATTCGTTTTACTACAATAAGAATTTCTTAGACTTCAGGGAAAACTCTGTCATCATATGCTCACATAAGCTATAATAAATTGTTGAAAGAGGGGAGCCGTACAATGAATAAATTCGAATCTAACTTAGAACAGCTAAAAGAAATTGAAGTCAATGGATTTGCCTACGAGCTGATACGCGAAGTTCTGCTGCCTGATATTTTGGGTCAGGATCATTCATCTATGATGTATTTTGCGGGTAAGCTGCTTGCTCGTAAATTCCCTCAAGAGTCATGGGAGAAAATCCCCGAATTTTTCCATGATGCCGGATGGGGAACTCTCACGATGGTCCATTCGAAAAAACAGGAAATTGAGTTTGAGCTCGAAGGTCCACTTGTATCAAATCGACTCACCTATCAAAAGGAGCCATGCTTTCAGATGGAAGCAGGTTTTATTGCTGAACAAATCCAGCTTCTGAACGAGCACGTGGCTGAATCTTATGAACAAGTGAAAAAGCGTGCTGATAAAGTCATTTTAACCGTTAAATGGGATTTAAGAGACCCTAGCTAACACTCTTTATGAAAGGCGCGGACTTTAGGTCACGCCTTTTTTGTTTGCCTTCTTCTATCATAGCATACTTAGTGAATGGGTTTACGCACGTTTTCCTTTCTAGCATGGGGGGTTTCGGATATAAAAAAGAGGTGCACTCTTTCAAGAGATACACCTCTCTGCCTGTTTAAGAATGGGCAGCTACCTTTGATAAATCAAACGCATCATGCAGTGCTTCAACTGCTTTGACCATATCGTCACGGCCAACCACTGTTGAGACTTTGATTTCAGACGTACTGACCATTTTCACTTGTATGTCTTTTTCCGCTAACACAGCGAACATTTCAGCGGCTACGCCTGGATTTGAGACCATACCAGATCCAACGATAGATACTTTGGCTAATTTGCTTTCTGTCTCGATCTGTTCGTAGCCAAGTGCTCCTTTATATTCTTCTAACACTTCAACTGTTTTAGACAAATCATCCGTTTTCACAGAGAAAGAGATCGACGTCTGATTGGTGCTTGTGACGGACTGAATGATGATATCCACATTGATATTTTGTTTCGCAAGTGTCGTAAAAATGGTCGATAATGTGGTGAGACCGCTTGAAAGACCGCACACCGTCACGCGTGTAATCTGATCCTCAAATGCAATGCCTCTGACGACTAAATTTTGTTCCATGGATGATTCCTCCTCAATTAACGTACCCGATTCATTTTCAATACTAGAACGGACTTCTAGTGGGACTTGATAATTTTTCGCAAATTCGACAGCTCTCGGATGCAAGACACCAGCTCCTAAATTAGCCAGTTCGAGCATCTCATCGTATGAAATACCTGCAAGCTTCCGCGCGGCCGGTACATAGCGCGGATCTGTCGTAAATACTCCTGGTACATCTGTGTAAATATCACATTTATCCGCTTTTAGTGCGGCAGCAAGTGCTACAGCCGTCGTATCTGATCCACCGCGTCCAAGTGTTGTAATATGCAGGTCATCTGCAATTCCTTGGAAACCTGCCACAACAACGACTTTCCCAGCACTTAATTCCTCTTTTATTCTTGATTCATCGATGTCCACGATTCTTGCGTTACCGTGTACCTGCTCTGTTTTCATACCAGCCTGCCAGCCTGTAAAGGAAATCGCATCATAACCTTTTGCTTGCAGCGCCATCGTTAATAAGGAAATGGTCACTTGCTCTCCAGTTGCGAGCAGCATATCCATTTCTCTTTTGCTCGGATGATCTGTGAGTTCTTCCGCTAGGTCTACTAGAACATCCGTTGATTTACCCATTGCCGACACAACCACAACCACATCATGTCCGGCCTCGCGTTCAGCGATGACCCTTTCTGCAGCATTGCGAATTTTTTCTGTCGATCCAACAGACGTTCCGCCAAATTTTTGTACAATTAGTCCCATGTCTACCACCCTTTTTCAAAAGATCACGTGTGAGAGAAGAGGCAAGAAGCGGCTTTGGAGACTGCCTGCTCACTGCAAATAAAAAAAGCAATGAGAGAACAGATCTCCCATTGCTTTATAATCATCATCAAACGATGCAAACAATGAGATAGCCCTCCAAGAAATACATTCTTGACAGCCCTACATTTCTTCAATGTACAGCCAGCGAATAAAATGAGTGGATTTTATTCACTTCGGCGACGCTCCCCTTTTAGCCCTCTTCCTAGATCCCATCGATCTCTGAAGGCTTACTCTTGAAGTTCGCACCTCTATCTTCAACAAACAACACGTTCATTTATTAAATTTAGTCACAATCTTAACAGACTTTTGGAAAAAGTACAATCTATTTTTTTAAAGCTTCCATTAAAAGCTCGGCCGTTTGTTTCGGGATACCAGCCTCCTGAAAGTCTTGGATAGAGGCTTCTTTCATCTTTTTCACAGAGCCAAAATGTTTAAGAAGCTGTTTTTTACGCTTTTCTCCGATACCTGGCACATCGTCTAAAATAGATTGAAATGCATTTTTTCCGCGCAGCTGCCGGTGAAAGCTAATCGCGAATCGGTGCACTTCATCTTGAATGCGCTGCAATAAATAGAAGGCCTGGCTATTCCGCTCTAGTGCAACAATTTCCAGTGTATCGCCCATCATCAGATTCGACGTCCGGTGCTTTTCATCTTTGACTAGACCTGCTACTGGAACAGACAGATTCAATTCATTTTCAAGCACATCTATCGCTGCATTGATCTGTCCCTTTCCTCCGTCAATTAAAATCAAATCTGGTAGCGGGAGCTCATCCTTTAACACGCGGGTATATCGCCTTCTAATGACTTCACGCATCGATGCATAATCATCTGGACCTGTGACGGTTTTAATTTTGTATTTTCGGTATTCCTTTTTATACGGCTTCCCGTCCTGAAAGACGACCATGGCAGAAACCGGGTCTGCACCTTGAATATTCGAGTTATCAAATGCCTCAATCCGGTAAGGCATATAAATATTTAGCGCATCTCCAAGCTGCTTCACTGCACCAATGGACCGCTCTTCATCACGCTCAATGAGCGAAAATTTTTCTTTTAAGGCGATTTTGGCATTTTGATGGGCAAGTAATAGCAAATCCTTTTTCTTTCCTTTTTTCGGCTGATGAACGTTCGTCTCAAGCAATTGTTCAATCATCTCTTGATCTACGCTATCTGGCACCAAAATTTCCTTCGGCAGAAAGTGGTTGTTCTTTGCATAAAATTGTCCCATAAATGTGAGAAACTCTTCCTCAGGGTCTTGATACATAGGAAACAGGCTGACATCACGTTCAATCAATTTCCCTTGCCTGATGAAGAAGACCTGGACACACATCCAGCCCTTGTCATAGGCATATGCAAAAACATCTCGATCTGATAAATCGCTCATCGTCATTTTCTGCTTTTCCATCGTAGAGTCGATATACGCGATTTGGTCTCTCAGTTCTTTTGCCCGTTCGAACTCTAATTGTTCGGCGGCTTCCTGCATCTTTTCGGTGAGTTCTTTTTTGATTTGCTGGTGTCCTCCGTTTAGAAACCTTATGATTTCGTCCACGAGCTGCTTATTCGTTTCTTCAGAAATGTCATACACACATGGCGCGAGACATTGTCCAAGATGATAATAGAGACAGACACGGTCAGGGAGGGTGCTACATTTTCTGAGAGGATATAAACGGTCGAGCAGCTTTTTCGTTTCTCTTGCTGCTTGAACGTTCGGGTATGGACCGAAATATTTCCCTTTATCCTTCTTCACATTGCGTGTGACGATCAGCTTAGGATGCCGTTCATTCGTAATTTTAATAAAAGGATACGTTTTGTCATCCTTGAGCATGACATTGTATTTTGGGTCGTATTTTTTGATTAAATTCAGCTCTAAAATGAGTGCCTCGATATTAGAAGAGGTGACAATGTATTCAAAGTCCTCAATTTCACTGACAAGCCGCTGCGTTTTGGCGTCATGAGATCCAGTGAAATAAGAGCGTACTCTATTTTTTAAGACCTTTGCCTTCCCCACATAAATGACTGTATTTTGCCGATCTTTCATTAAATAGCAGCCTGGTTGATCTGGCAAGACCGATAGCTTTTCTTTGATCAGTTTGTTCATCTTTTCATCCGTCCTTGTTTTCCTCTTTCACTCCTTCTAGTGTATCACGAACATTTGTTTTATACCATGTTGAAAGAAAAGCGGCTCTCGTCTTTACGAGAACCGCTTTAGTGAGTATGCCGATTGGGCATAGACAGGTTTATAGATGTTTGTTAACAAGCTCAGCAAGTGCTTCTTTTGGTTTGAAACCAACAGAAGTTTCTACCACTTCACCGTCTTTTAAAACAAGAAGTGTTGGGATACTCATCACGCCGTATTTACCAGCAGTTTCTTGGTTATCGTCTACATCAATTTTTACAATTTTCATTTTATCGCCCATTTCTTGATCAAGTTCTTCAAGAACTGGAGCAATCATTTTACAAGGTCCGCACCATGGTGCCCAAAAGTCCGCAATAACAACACCTTCTGCAGTTTCTTGTGAAAATGTTGCGTCAGTAGCTTTTACGATTGCCATTATTCATTCCTCCAATGTAAATTATGCTTTTTAGTATAGCATCTACCAATGTGACTTGCGAATGAAATGCTTACGAATCATTTTTTATGAAATGAATTAAAAAACAAACCGTACAATCGCACCAATGACAACAATTGCACCGATAATCATGAGAATCGTTCTAAGCATATAAATAACTCCCTTTCCGCTTCGTTTACAATGTATGATGCCCCAACATCCTGCTCATCAAACATCTAAATATGCGATCAAGCGAGATCAATCGTAATCATCACCACAGACATTGGCGGCAGCTCTATGCTCAACTCACCGGGTTTTACAGCAAATTGCTGAAACTCTGCTGGCTGGACAGCATGAGGATCATCAAATGTGTTGTGCGCATTCATGCGGTTTGCTGTCAGCACGCGGCCCGTGACTTTCGTTTCTGCATCCACACCTTCAATGGCAAGGGATACTTCGTTTTGTTCATGCGGATTCAGGTGACAGAAGCTAATATGCATCTTATCTGACGAACGCGAAGCTGACACGCTAACCTGAGGTATTTTTTCTCCTCTGCGTTCATAAGGCGTTGACACGAATTCCACTTCAAGTGCTTCTTCCTCTTGATGCACTTGAAACATGTGAAACACATGATACGTAGGTGTCAGAAGCATCTTTTCGTCTTCCGTTAATACCATTGCTTGCAGAACATTGACCGTCTGGGCAATATTCGCCATATGAATCCGCTGGCAATGACGATGAAAGATATGAAAATGAAGGGCACAAACAAGTGCGTCTCTTAGTGTGTTTTGCTGATACAAAAACCCTGGATTTGTTCCTGGTTCTGGGTCATACCATGTCCCCCATTCATCAATGATCATCCCGATTCGCTTGTCTGGATCATAACGATCCATGATCTCTCCATGATCCACGACAAGCCGTTCCATCTCATAGGCTTTTTTCAACGTAATAAACCATTCATCTTCATCAAATTCAGTCGCTGACCCTTTCTTCTCCCATGTACCAGGTACAGTGTAGTAATGCAAACTGAGTCCATCCATCCAAGGTGCGGCGCGCTCCATTAATACTTTTGTCCAATTCACATCATTTGAATTGGCTCCGCACGCAATTTTGTATATGGATTGACCTGCAAACTCTCTCACATACGTTTGATATCGTTTATATAAATCGGCATAGTATTCAGGCGTCATATTCCCGCCACAGCCCCAGCTTTCGTTTCCTACACCAACATAGGTCAAATCCCAAGGTTCTTGTTTTCCATTTTGAATGCGCCAATCAGACATAGGTGTTCCCTTTGGAAAGGTGATGTACTCGACCCAGTCTGCTAATTCTTGAACAGTCCCACTTCCCACATTTCCGCAAATATAAGGCTCACATTCAAGCAGCTCACACAATTTCATAAACTCATGTGTACCAAATTCATTGGATTCAACCGTACCACCCCAATGAGTGTTCACCATCGGCTTTCGTTCGCTGAGATCACCTACACCATTTGCCCAATGATACTCGTCTGCAAAGCAGCCGCCCGGCCACCTAAGCACCGGAATATGTAATGCTTGAAGGGCTTTTAGCACATCCGTACGAATCCCCTCAATATGATCGATCTCTGAATCTTTTCCGACCCAAATCCCATCATAAATCCCTCTTCCTAAATGCTCTTGAAAATGTCCATAGATGTGTTTAGAAATACGTCCGATCACGTCATTCACTTTTACTGTTCCCTTCACTTATCAACCGCTCCTTTGTGTATTGATTACATACAAAAAAACCCAGAATACCTAGGCATTCTGAGTGTATGAGCGTTACGAGTGGATATTCATCTTTTTTAACTCTTCATTCAAAAGCGGTACCACTTCAAACAAGTCACCGACGATTCCGTAATCGGCAATTTTGAAGATCTCAGCTTCTGGGTCTTTGTTAATCGCCACAATGACTTTACTGTTAGACATCCCAGCTAAATGCTGAATCGCTCCTGATATCCCGCACGCAATATAGAGATCAGGTGTGACGACCTTGCCTGTTTGCCCAATTTGCAGGGCATAATCACAGTAGTCTGCGTCACAGGCACCACGCGAGGCACCGACTGCTGCGCCCAGCGTCTCAGCGAGTTCATTCAGCGGTTCAAACCCTTCCTTACTCTTGACCCCGCGTCCCCCGGCGACGATAACTTTTGCTTCAGATAAATCTACACCTTCTGACGTTTTTTTAATGACTTCCTTCACGATCGTTCGCAGGTTCTGAATATCGACAGAAACCGGTGTAATGTCTCCGCTGCGTGAGGCATCCCGCTCAAGAGGTCCCACGTTGTTCGGGCGTATGGTGGCCAAAAGCAGACGATCTGTTGAAATCACTTTTTCGAAGGCTTTTCCAGAGTAAATCGGTCTTGTGAAAACAAGATGTTCTCCGGTAACGCTTACATCAATCGCATCTGAAATTAGACCAGTCTGCAAGCGTGCAGCTATTTTCGGCGACAAGTCTTTTCCGATAGATGTATGGCCAAAGAGGACGGCATCTGGGTCAACCTGATCTAATATGGCTTGAAGTGCCTGCGCAAAACCATCTGACGTATAGTATGAAAGGTGCGGATGCTCCACAATCATGACATGATCCGCTCCATAGTATAGCAGTTCATTTGCTTGGTCTTTGACGTCATCCCCTATTAACACGCCAATGACTTCACCGCCATCTGCCACTTGATGAGCGGCAGCAATCGCTTCAAATGTCACATTTCTTAATTTACCGTCACGACTTTCTCCAAGTACAACAACTTTTTTACTCATCTTTCAAGTTCCCCCTTGTTCTCGTGATATCGTAAAGTGGATGTTTAGATGACTTTTGCTTCATTTCTAAGTAGATCTGTCAGTTCTTTGACTTGATCCTGAAGCTCACCGCTCAGCACCTTGCCACCCTCTTTTTTCTCCGGTAAGAAACGTTCAATTGTTTTGATTTTATATGGCACATCGTCTTCATCTAGATCTAAATCATCCAGTTCCAATTCTTCTAAAGGCTTTTTCTTTGCCTTCATAATGCCTGGTAATGATGGATAGCGAGGCTCATTGAGACCTTGCTGCGCAGTGACGACAAGCGGGAGCTCAGCAGAAATGACTTCCACATCACCTTCTGCATCTCGTTCAATCGAAGCAGAGCCGCCGTCAATTTGAATACTTGTAATCGTTGTGACATATGAAAACCCAAGTAATTCAGCAAGACGCGGGGCAACCTGTCCAGAGCCACCGTCAATCGCCACATTCCCTGCTAAAATCAAGGAAGCCTCTTTGTCTTTTAAATAATGGTAAAGAATCGTAGAAGCTGAATATTGATCCCACTCTTCTAAGTCGTCTTCCACATTTAATAAAACGGCTTGATCGCAGCCCATAGCAAGCGCTGTTCTCAGCTGCTTTTCCGCATCCTCACTGCCAACTGTCACAACGGTCACTTCTCCCCCGTGCTCGTCGCGAAGCTGGATGGCTTCTTCTATGGCGTACTCGTCATAAGGATTAATAATGAACTCTGCTCCATCTTCTTGAATTGCACCAGACTGAATGGAAATCTTCTCTTCCGTGTCAAACGTACGCTTCATCAAAACAAATATATTCATCCATTTCTCCCCCTTGTTTCGTTTGAATCCTTTATTCCCCTTTAAAATTCGGTTTGCGCTTTTCGATAAAGGCTTGTATGCCTTCTTTGGCGTCATTCGATTGGAAAATCTCACCGAACTTTTTGGCTTCTAGCTTCATACCACCATCATATGAATACAATTTTGTCGCATTCAATAAATCCAGCACATACTCGAGTGATTTTGGGCTTTTCGTTGCAAATTTTGACGCAAGTATTTTGGCTGCTTCGAGCGCCTCTTCCTCTGTTTCTGCCAGCTTTGAAACAAGTCCGCAGGCAAATGCTTCTTCACCTGTAATCGGTTCAGCTGTACCCATCATTTCCAGCGCTTTAGCAGAACCAACATAGCGCGGCAGGCGCTGCGTACCGCCGAATCCCGGAATGATGCCGAGGTTTAGTTCCGGCAGTCCAAGCTTCGCATCTTTTGTGGCAATTCGGATATCACAAGACATGGCAAGCTCAAGGCCCCCGCCTAATGCCGCTCCGTGAATTGAAGCAATGACCGGTTTTGGACATTGTTCAATCCGTTCAAAGACCTGCTGCCCTCTGTCTGCAAGGCTTGAATAGTCAGACTCTTCCTGTAACGTCGTAAATTCCTTAATATCAGCTCCTGCTGAGAAAAATCTTCCTTCCCCGTGGATCACAATGGCTCTTACTTCTTCATTTTGTTCGAGCTGGTCAAACATGTCATTAAGCTCGGTGAGCAGCTGAGAAGATAAGGCGTTTGCTGGTGGATGCTGAATCGTGATAAGTGCTGTCTGTCCTTCATGATGTAAGGTGAGTATCTTTTCCATGTCAATCATCCTTTTTCAAAATGTCTTTAAGATTGATGTATTCCGTTTAAGAGTAGATCACGTACGTTTTCTGCGAGTGCAGGAAGATCATATTTTTGATCATTCATGACCCATGTTGTAGCGGTTTCATCAATCGTCCCAAATACCATTTGTCTCGCTAAGCGGACATCTAGATTTTTTCTGAATTCTCCTGTTTTCTTTCCTTCTGCTAATATCGACTCGAGCATATTTAAATACCCTTTCAGCACCTCATTGATTTTTTGCCGCAGCTCAAGGTTTGACTGCCTGAGTTCAAGCTGTGTCACAAGAGCCAAATGATGATTTTGCGCAAGCATACGAAAATGCTCCTCAATAAGCAGTAGAAGCTTTTCTTTCGCCGACGGTTTCTTTTGAATATCTGTTTCCATTCGTTCGATGAATTGTCCCATTTTTTCTTTGAACAATGAGATCAAAATATCCTCTTTATTTTTGAAATAAAGATAAATGGTTCCGTCTGCTACCCCTGCTTGTTTCGCAATTTTTGAAACTTGTGATTGGTGATAGCCGTTCTCTGCAATCACCACAACTGCTGCATCAATAATTTGCATGTACTTCGGTCTTTTCTGCTTCAATGTGCTTCGTCCCTTTCTGAATTGAATGAGTATTCATTCATAACTTTATGTTAAAAAGAAACGGGCGATTTGTCAAGTGATCTTCTCTTTCTTTTCCACCTTTAGCATACCAGAGTAGGCGGTCAACATTCAAATCATCCGGCCGATGGACCGGATGATGAAGCCGTTATGTTTTCGGTTGATCGGCAGGCGTTTCAGATGAAGAAGCGTGCTTTCTTTTTTCTTCTTCAATTAATACTCTGCGCAAAATCTTCCCGACGGCTGTTTTAGGCAGTGACTCTTTAAATTCATACACGCGCGGTACTTTAAATGAGGCAATTCTCGTCCTGACAAAGCGATCAAGTTCGTCCTCTGTTAAGTAGGCATCCTTTTTCGGTACAATAAATGCTTTCACTGTTTCTCCTCTGTACGGATCTGGAATACCTGCGACGACGACTTCTTGTACAAGCTCATGCTCATAAAGGGCTTCTTCGACTTCTCTTGGGTAAATATTATAGCCGCTCGCAATGATGACATCTTTTTTCCGGTCGACGATATAGAAAAAACCGTCCTCATCCATATACCCTATATCTCCGGTGAAAAACCAGCCATCTCGTAATACAGCCTCTGTCTCCTCTGGCTGATTCCAGTATCCTTTCATGATCTGAGGCCCTTTGACAATGATTTCTCCATGCTCATATGGTTCTTTGAGGCCTCCGGTTTCCTCGCAATAAATACCGGCATCTGTATTAGGCCACGGACAGCCAATGCTGCCTGTTTTGTTCGCTCCCCATAAAAAGTTAGAATGAGTGACGGGTGAGGTTTCTGAAAGTCCGTACCCCTCCACTAAGTGTCCTCCTGTTAATTTTTCAAAGCTTTGTTTGACTTCAACAGGAAGTGCCGCTGAGCCGCTTAGACATGCAGTGATGGACGATAGATCATACTTTTCAATGTTCGGATGATGCAGCAAGGCGATATACATGGTTGGTGCACCTGGAAAGAGCGTCGGCTTCTGTTTTTCAATCGTTTTGAGGGTATCAGCTGCGTCAAATCGCGGAAGTAGAATCATTGAATGCCCTTCTTTGACAGCAAGATTTAAGACGGTCGTCATTCCGTAGACATGAAAAAACGGAATGATGCCGAGGATGCGTTCTTTCCCCCTGGTCGTTTTATACATCCAGGAAGCGCACATTTCAGTATTCGCTAAAATATTTTCATGTGTGAGCATGACGCCTTTTGGTAACCCGGTCGTTCCGCCAGTATATTGCAAAACAGCGATATCCTCTTTCGGATCAAAGGCAAGTGCGGGTATCTGCTGTTCACCTTCCGATTCTTTCATAATCTGCGCGAAGTGATGAATGGTGTCATTTTTCTCCACTTGGATGACCATTTTATTTTTTCTTCTTTGCACAATAGGAAACAGTATGTTTTTCGGGAATGGTAAATAATCTTGTAGTTTGGTGACGATTAAGTGCTCCATACTTGTCAGCGCTTTCATTTTATAAGCCTTTGGATACAACAAATCTAGCGTGATCAGCACTTTGGCGCCGCTGTCTTCTATTTGATATTCCAGTTCTTTCTCCGTATAAAGCGGGTTTGTTTGAACAACGATGCCGCCTGCTATTAAAACAGCATAATAAGAAATGACCGATTGAGGACAGTTCGGCAGCATGATCGCTACTCTGTCACCTTTTTTCACGCCAATTTTCAGCAGATGACTGGCTAGTTTCAATACGTCTTCTTGCAGCTGTTCATAGGTGATGTTCTTTCCTAGAAAATGAATGGCTGTATGCTCAGGTGCAGCCTCTGCGGAGCTGAATAAGTAAGATTGTAATGTTTCATTTGGGATGGTGAGTTCGTGGGGAATTTGATTCGGGTAATGCAGAAGCCAACGTTTATCTGACTGCATAAAAACCCTCCTTCCTGAACTTTCGTACTATTATATTATAGCAAACTTTTCCTTAGGGCAGTTTGCTTTTTTCTAATAGGGCTTGGTTCAATTGCATATGTTTACTTTTTCGCCGGTGTTTCGATAGAGGCTCTTTTTCCTTCATGATGCCACTGTTCATATAATCCACCGATTGCACGAAATGAGTCGTTGACTCTTTCTACGATCTGTTGATGGATACTAGGGTCATTCGGTAAATGCGTCTGGATGTTGTCGACTTGATACTTCCTCATCATGTCGATATAAACCGTGAGAAAAATCGTGTCTTCTAAAATCCAGTAAATGACTTCATCCGCCACTTTTGTTCTTTTATGCAGCATTTGAATGCCTCGTTCATATTGAATGAGGATATAACCACTCGAATCGATTTGAATATAGGGACTCAAATCATCAAAAAATCCTGACGTTTGAAATGGACGTGCAATATACGGTTTGTATATGTCTCTTGGAAGGGATGTCATTTGAAGACAAGTATCAATGCGCTTGATCAGTTCGTCTTTTTGCAGAATGTGCTTCATGTCATTCGCCGCCTTTGATGAGATAAAAGCTGCCAAGGGATTCCCTGACAGCTTTCTAACGCCTGTTTTTTTCATTTCACAGGAACAGATAAACGGCACCAATGACCGCAAAAGTGCAGGCAACTACGATTAATACTTTTGCTAGCTTTTCCATGTCGTCTCCTTAAATGCCGGCTGCTACTACGTAAGACAGCCCAACTGAAATGATGAGTGAAATAAACCCGACCGCTCTATTATCATTTTCAATCTCTTTGTCTACTTTAAAACGTGGTGTTAAAAATTCAAAAATGAAATAGCTGACAAGCAGCATCACAAAGCCGTATACGCCCCATCCAATCATTTGAAGAAGGGAATTGTGCTGTGCGATTGAATGTTGAAATACATTCGCAATCCCAAAGATTTTCCCGCCTGTTGCCATGGCAACGGCTAAGTTCCCCCGCTGAATCTCTTCCCAATTCTTATAGGAGGTGACGAGTTCAAAAATGGTTAGAAATAAGACGAGACACAGGACGGCCACGCTATAATAGGCGGCAATTTCCACAAGTTCATTTTCCCAAAAGGCTTTCATGCGTTTTCTCCTTTTTACTTTAATTCGACGATGGTGACGCCTGATCCTCCCTCACCTTGTTCGCCAAAACGAGCATTTTTCACACTTCGATGCTGTTTCAGTAATTCCTGAACCCCTTTTCTAAGGGCGCCAGTTCCTTTACCGTGAATAATAGACACGCGCGGATAACCAGCTAATACAGCATCATCTAAATATTTTTCGACTCTGCTTAAGGCATTTTCATAACGCTCGCCTCTTAAATCGAGTTCCAGCGAGACATGATAATCTTTCCCTTTGACTGCCGTGATGGCTTTTTCTTGCTTAAATTCAGGTGCTGATTTGATAAATTCCATGTCTTTTTCTTTTACCTTCATTTTCAGAATGCCCATTTGGACACTCCATTCTTTGTCGCCTGTTTGTTCAAGCAGCGTTCCTTTTTGCCCGAAGGTAAGCACTTTGACTTCGTCGCCTGCCTTCAGCTGTCTTACTGCTTTTTTCGCTGGCTCTGGCTTCTTTTTCCTGTCAAACTCAGGAACAGCTTCTTCAAGACGCTTTCGCGCATCGATGAGTTCATGCTCTTTGAATGAGCGGTGCTCACTTTTTATTGAACGGAGCTCTTGAATGATATCTTCTGCTTCTTTTGATGCTTGTTCAATTTTCTCTTTCGCTTTCTGTTCAGCTTCTTCAAGCAGTTTGTCCTTTTGCTCATTCCATTCAAGAATTTGTCTTTGCAATTCTTTATGAAGCTTTTCTGCTTCTTTTCTATAGACTTCTGTCTCATGCAGTTCTTCTTCTGCTTGTTTCTTGCTATCTTCTAATGAAGCAATCATTTGGTCTACTTCATTATGCTCTGCATGCATATCTGCTTTTGCCCGGTCTATAAGGTGATCTGGCAAACCAAGACGCTTTGAAATTTCAAATGCGTTACTTCGTCCAGGCACACCGATGAGCAGGCGGTACGTTGGAGATAAGGTTTCAATATCAAACTCCACGCTTGCATTTGTGACGCCTTCCCGGTTATACCCATATGCCTTCAGCTCGGGGTAATGAGTCGTTGCGATGACACGTGCATTCGTTTGATGCACTTCATCTAATATGCTCATCGCAAGTGCCGCACCTTCAGCTGGGTCTGTTCCTGCCCCTAATTCATCAAATAAGACGAGAGAATTAGAAGTCAAATGCTTTAAGATATCGACAATATTGACCATATGAGATGAGAACGTACTCAAGCTTTGTTCAATGGATTGTTCGTCTCCAATATCAGCAAAGACTTGGTCGAACACAGCCACTTCAGAGCCTTCTTCAACTGGAATATGGAGGCCCGCCTGTGTCATCAGCGTCAGAAGACCTAGCGTTTTTAAAGTAACGGTCTTTCCCCCTGTATTTGGTCCAGTGATCACGATCGTTGAAAAATCTTTACCGAGCTCAATATCATTTGCGACAACTTGATCCCGGGGCAATAGAGGATGTCTTGCTCGTTTTAAATAGATTTCTCCTTGATCATTCACAGCAGGTTTTGTGGCTTTTTCTGTCTTTGCATATTTAGCTTTAGCAAAAATAAAATCTAGCGTCTGCAGTTCCTTTACATTGTGAAGCAGTTCCCCAATGTGCTCTGAAACGCTCTCTGTCAGCATTTGCAGAATCTTTTCAACCTCTTGCTTCTCTTTTAAACGGGTTTGCTGCAAGGTGTTATTTACATCCACGACCACTTGCGGCTCAATAAAAAGGGTCGCCCCTGATGAAGACTGGTCATGAACAATTCCGCCGTAATTCGAGCGGTACTCTTGTTTCACAGGAATAACAAACCGGTCATTACGAATGGTGACAATTGTGTCTGACAGCATTTTCGAAGCCGATTGTGAACGAATCATCGCTTCTAATTTATCGCGGACCTTTGATTCTAGTGAGCGTAATTGAATACGCAATGAACGAAGTGCAGGAGTTGCATGATCAAGCACTTCTCCATTATCACCAATACAGCTTTCGATTTCTTTTCTGATTTCAGGCAGTAATATCAGCGTCTCAGCATATGTATGAAGGCGCGGTATATCTACTCCATCTTCATACATGGACGTGAGAAAGTGCTTCATATTTTTCACCGCATATAATAGCCCTGCGATTTCCATCAGCTCAGAAGGGCTTAATGTACTGCCGATTTCTGCCCGTTTCACTGCGCGTCTAATATCTGTTAACCCGCCAAATGGCGCTGATCCCTTTAAGCGGATCACATCTTGCGCTTCTGCTACCTCTTCCAGCAAATGCTGAATGGTTTCTATATCCGTCAGAGGTGTTAAATCCTGCGCTCTTTCTTTTCCTAATGTGGATGCGGTATAGGACATCACTTTTTCTTTTACTTTATGAAATTCTAATGATGCTAACACTTTTTGTTGCAGCATGGTCCAGCCTCCTAACGACTACCTGTCACGCGTTAAAAACTTTTTGATCTCGTTTAGAGTAAAAGTATTCACGACATTTGCTTTTGGTGTCCAGCCCTTTCTTGCAGCTGTTACACCGACTTCCATATGTTCCAGCATGGCGATGTTGTGCGCATCTGTATTGATCATGATGTGCACACCCGCTTCATTTGCTTTGATTAAATGCTCTGTTTTTAAATCAAGTCTTGACGGATTGCTGTTTAGCTCAAGTGCAGTGCCCGTTTTCTTCGCAAGCTCTATGAGTTGATCTATATTTAAGGCATAGCCATCCCGTCTGCCGATCAAACGGCCTGTTGGATGTGCAATTAAATCGACATGCTGATTACGCAAGGCATTTTCAAGGCGTTCCATAATGACTTCTTCCGGCTGAGAGAAGCTAGAATGAATAGACGCAATGACAAAATCCATGTCTTTTAAAAAGTCATCATCATAATCTAACGATCCATCCGGCAGGATATCCATTTCGACCCCTTTGAAAATGTGAAAATGCTCGAATTCCTGATTAAGCTTGTCAATTTCTTTTGCTTGCAGACGCAAACGTTCTTTTGTTAAGCCGTTGGCTACTTTTAAATATTGCGAGTGATCTGTAATCGCCATGTATTCATAGCCTTTTGCGATACATGCTTCCGCCATTTCACGAATAGAGAAGGCTCCGTCACTCCATGTCGAGTGCATATGAAGGTCGCCTTTGATATCTTTCAGTTCTACAAACTGCATACTTTCTTTATACGTATCAATCTCCGCTCCGGTTTCACGAATTTCTGGCGGAATGAGCGGAAGTTGAAAATGTGCATAAAAAGCGCTCTCGTCTTCAAACGTTTTTACTTCTCCAGTTTCAATTGTTTCCACACCATATTCGCTAATGCGCTCTCCGCGTTCCTTCGCAAGCTGACGCATTCTAATATTGTGATCTTTTGAGCCAGTGAAATGGTGCAGTGTAGTTGCGAATTGGTCTACTGTCACAAGCCGGAAGTCGACACTGATCTCAAAATCAAGGGCAAGCACAACAGATACCTTCGTATCACCGCTTGCGATGACATCTTTCACATCATCAAGTGCAACGAGTTGCTCTCTGACTTGCTCAGGATTGTCTGTTGCAATGATATAATCTAAATCTTTGACGGTTTCGCGTGCACGTCTTAAACTGCCAGCTCTTGAAAAACGGATGATACCTTTCATCTCTTCAAGCGCATAATCAATCCGCTCTGCCACATCTAATGCAAAGCCAATTGGCAGTCGTTCCGGCTGCTTTCCTGCTTCCTCAAGAGCTGCGAGAATCTTTTCTTCTGTTTTTTTGCCGAAGCCAGCAAGCGCTTGTACCTTTTCCGCTTCGCATGCTTCTTTTAGAGACTGTGCATCATGGACGCCAAGCTCTTGGTAAAGCTTAGCGATCTTTTTGCCGCCGAGTCCTGGCAATTTCAAAAGCGGGACAAGTCCTTCAGGCACTTCCTTTTTTAATTGTTCGAGTGTTACTGATTGTCCTTTTTCGATATACTCAGTGATCACAGCAAAGGTTCCTTTTCCAATGCCGGGTAATGCTAGTAGATCATCTATTTGAGAAAGGCTGCGGTCATCTTGCTCCAGTGCCGCTGCTGCTTTACGAAAGGCAGAAATCTTAAAAGGATTATCTCCTTTTAGCTCCATATATACTGCAATTGTTTCAAGAAGTTTGATAATATCTTTTTTATTCATCTCTCATCCTCCAGCCGCTTTGGCATCTTCCTTTATAAATATACAAACTTTTCCTTCATCCTACAACTTTCTGTCATGGAATGAGAAAAAACTTCTCCAAGAAAGGAGAAGTTTTTAAACTCCATACGTCGTCCATAAGTCTTTAACAAGACCGGACAGATAAGGGGTGTTGCTTACGATCGCATCTGCTAATATGGATTTGCTCAACATTGTTTGCAGTGCATCGACTGGAAGTAATGCAGCGACAAACAAGAGAATAAATACAAATAGATAGGTTTCAAGAAATCCTAAAACACCGCCAAGCAGTTTGTTGACCTGTTTAATCACAGGTATACTTGCAATGGTTGTGAGCAATCCGCCAATGATGGCGAGCAGGATTTTGGTCAAGATAAACAGAATGATAAACGCAATGGTATTATAATAAGCTGTTTCTAGATTCCCACTAAAGAAAGCGAGCTGCGCTTGACCGCCGCTAAAATTAGGTGCTGGAATCCACGTAAGCTGTGGTGCAAGTGACTGATAAAACATGGAAGCCACTAAGATAGAAACAACAAAGCTGATCAATTTAATAAATTGAAGAATAAACCCGCGTTTTAGACCGACAAGCGTTCCCATAAGAAGCAAAAACAAAATGATGATATCGATCACGGTAATTTCATTCCTTTTCTTTAAGCTGAATCTCTAGTTTTTCGTATTGCTCTTTTAATTTCATGTAGTCGTGGACGACATTGACTGCTGTCAGTACAGCTAGTTTGTTTATATCAAGGTATGGGTTTTTTTCATTTATTTCTCTCATTTTATCATCAACAATTGAAGCAACGTGTCGCATATGCATCTTCGTTTCTTGACCGATGATCGTATAGGACTGTCCGTAAATCTCAACTGTTGTTTTCGTTTTACCGCCGTCAGACAACGTTTCTCCTCCATTCCACGAGAATCCTAGTCTCTATCATAACATGTTTAGACATTGAATGGAAAGACGAGCCCTTCCCTGTTATGGTACACTTTAGAAATCAATGATATCAAGGTAAAAAGGAGTTATCCACTGTGCCCCAATCCGTCTTAAAAGCAACATCAGAAGACCTTAAAAAAATGAAGAGCGCGTATGCGCACCACTTAACTGATACGTTACCACCAGGCGCCCTTTTTCAAGCAAAGGTTCCTGGCTGTACAATTACAGCCTATCGATCTGGAAAAGTGCTATTTCAAGGTCAAAAGGCAGAAGCTGAAGCCAGTCAATTCAGCCATTTACAAACAGCTGATCCGAAGAGTCCAAAAGCACCTGCTGTCACAAAATATAGTCCGCCGTCAGGGATTGCTTCTATGTCCGTCATCGGTTCAGATGAAGTAGGAACAGGTGATTATTTTGGACCGATAACGGTCTGTGCCGCCTATGTCGATTCAAGCAAGCTTGCTCTCATGAAAGAGCTTGGCGTAAAAGACTCAAAAGGTCTAAAAGACCCGCAAATTATCAACATTGCCAAAGATCTCATCAAAACCATTCCGTTCAGCCTGCTCGTACTCCGAAATGAAAAGTACAATGCGATGCAGGAAAAGGGCATGAGCCAAGGAAAAATGAAGGCGCTCCTTCACAACCAAGTCATCACCTCTGTGCTGGAGAAATTAGATGGGAAACAGCCTGAAGCTATTTTGATTGACCAATTTGCAGAACCGGGTATTTATTTCAAGCATCTTGCTGGGAAAAAAATCATTCGGGAGCGGACGTACTTTAGCACAAAAGCAGAAGGCATTCATTTGTCAGTTGCTGCGGCTTCCATTATTGCAAGATACGCTTTTTTAATTGAAATGGATAAGTTATCTAAAGCAGCAGGGTTTGACATTCCAAAAGGAGCCGGTCCTCATGTGGACAAGGCGGCTGCAAAGCTCATCAAGCTGCACGGCGAAGAGGCTTTACGTCAATTTACAAAGCTGCATTTTGCCAACACACAAAAAGCGAAAAAATGGTTATAAAAAAGAGCTAGGCCCATATGGCCTTAGCTCTTTTTTCTTTAACCGCGCAAGACGGCTTGATACGTATCTTCTAATGCTTTCAATACGTTTGTATGAACAGCCGTGACTTCTTCCTCTGTCAATGTTTGTTCCGGATTTAAATATTGGAGAGAGAATGCAACAGATTTTTTGCCTTCTTCCATGTGTTCACCTTCATACACATCAAAGACGGATAGATCAGTCAGTAAATCCCCGCCTGCCTCATAGATGACCCGCTCCAGCTGTCCGCTTGAGATATGCTGATCTACAACAAGTGCAATATCTCTTGTCACAGCAGGGAATCTCGGAATCGCTGTATATTTCATATCCTTCGATTCAGACGTCATCACATCTGTTAAATCAAACTCGAAGACATATGTTTCTTTTAAATCTAATTCCTTTTCAATGACTGGATGAAGTGCAGCAACAAACCCAATGACTTTTCCATTTAAATGAACATCTGCTGTACGACCTGGGTGAAGACCCTCACGCTCTGCTTGAACATACGTGATTTGGTCTGATACACCAAGCTTTTCGAATAGACCTTCTGCAATTCCTTTCGCTACATAAAAATCGACGGCTTTTTTCTCGCCCTGCCAAAGATTTTTATGCCATAAGCCTGTCAGCGCACCAGCGACATGCTCTTTTTCCACCGGTTTTGCTCCTTCAGCTTCTGCTAAGAACACAGAACCCGTTTCATAAAAACCAAATGAATCAGCTTGTCTTGCCAAGTTATATGCAACAGAATCAAGTAAGTTTGGCAGAAGACTTTGTCTAAGCACACTTCGTTCTTCACTCATTGGCAGGGAAAGTCTCGTTTTATAAGCTGGATTCAATGCAAAAGCTGTAGACTTATGCTGATTTGTCAATGAATACGTGATCGCTTGAGAAAGACCTGCGCCTTCTAAGAAGCGTCTCACCTTTCTGCGCTTCACTTGATATGGCGTGAGACCGCCAACTGTACCAGCTGTCGCAGGCAGTGTAGACGGGATATTATCGTAGCCATATAATCTCGCAACTTCTTCAGTGAGGTCTTCTTCAATCGTGATATCCATTCTACGAGAAGGAACCGTTACAACAAGAACGTCATTTGATTCGCCTACTGTAAAGCCCAATTTGTTGAAAATTTG
This sequence comes from Bacillus sp. FSL K6-1145, assembly GCF_038003425.1. Taxonomy (NCBI): domain Bacteria; kingdom Bacillati; phylum Bacillota; class Bacilli; order Caryophanales; family Bacillaceae; genus Bacillus; species Bacillus sp. FSL K6-1145. The sequence continues at coordinate 2,534,785 of NZ_JBBOPC010000001.1, forward strand.
AATCATATCTTCTTTTGAAATGCTCATGCCAAGCACCTTGTTCACACGCTCAGTAGATACTTGGATGACATTCATACTTGTTTCAAGGTGGTTTTCCTCCACAGTCCCGCTTAGCACTTCACCACCTGCATAGAGACTGATCAGTTGCGCTGCTCTTTCGGCTGCTGATTTCGTACGTTGCGGATCAAGTCCTTTTTCAAATCGTGTACTTGATTCACTGCGAAGCCCCAAGTCTCTAGATGCTTGACGGACTGTTTGACCGTTGAAATATGCCGCTTCTAAAAGAATTGTTGTCGTTTCATCACGCACCTCTGATTCAAGACCGCCCATGACGCCTGCGACAGCGTGCGCTTTCGTCCCATTAGTGATCACAAGATGCTTTGATGAAAGTGTACGCTCTTGCTCATCAAGTGTTTGAATACTTTCGCTATCAGTCGCTTTACGTACGACCACTTGCTTTGAACCAAAGCGGTCATAATCAAATGCATGAAGTGGCTGACCGTATTCAAGCAGTACAAAGTTCGTAATATCGACGACGTTGTTAATTGGGCGAATGCCTGCATTCATCAATCTTGTTTGAATCCAAAGCGGTGCTGGTCCAATCTTTACATGTTTAATGATCTTCGCAGCATAAAGTGGATTCGCTTCTTGATCCTCAATTTTCACTGAAATATAGTCTGCTGCTTTTTCTGAAGACGTGTCATGTGCTATATCAGGAAGTTTGATACCTTTCCCTAAAATGGCTGCAACCTCATAGGCGACACCTAGCATATTCAGGGCATCCGCACGGTTTGGCGTTAAGCCAAGCTCAAGTACCGCATCGTCTAATTGAAGTGCCTGAAGAGCATCATCTCCGGGTTTGACGTCATTTGGGAAAACAAAAATACCTTCTGCATATTCCTTTGGTACGAGTTTGCTTTCTACACCTAATTCTTGCAGAGAACAAATCATGCCATGAGACTCTTCGCCGCGCAGCTTTGCTTTTTTAATTTTAAAATTCCCAGGAAGGACTGCACCAACCGTTGCGACAGCCACATATTGTCCTTTATCCACATTCGGAGCCCCGCAAATAATTTGAACCGGTTCGTCTTCTCCGATATCGACGAGACATTTGTTTAACTTGTCGGCATTTGGGTGCTGTTCTCGCTCCACGACGTGTCCAACGACAACTCCTTTAATGCCTTCGCCTTTATATTCAACGGCTTCCACTTCAATTCCGCTTCTTGTGATTTTCTCTGCTAATTCATCCGGCTGAATGCCTTCTAAATCGACATAGTCTTCTAACCATTTATATGAAACAAACATGTTGATTTCCTCCTCTTAGTCCTGCTTGAATTGCTTTGTGAATCTAATATCATTTGTGTAGAAATGGCGAATATCATCAATGCCGTATTTGAGCATTGCAATCCGTTCAACACCCATTCCAAAAGCAAAGCCTTGGTAAGTTTCTGGATCAAATCCGCTCATTTTCAGAACATTTGGATGAACCATCCCAGCTCCTAAAATCTCAATCCAGCCTGTTCCTTTACATACAGAACAGCCTTTCCCGCCGCATTTAAAGCAAGACACATCCACTTCGACAGATGGTTCTGTGAAAGGGAAAAAGCTTGGACGCAGTCTAATTTCACGATCTTCACCAAACATTTTTCTTGCGACTGTCTCAAGCGTACCTTTTAGATCACTCATGCTAATATTGTGATCGACAACAAGCCCTTCAATCTGCATGAATTGATGTGAATGAGTCGCGTCATCGCTGTCTCGTCTATATACTTTCCCAGGGCAGATGATCTTCACAGGACCTTGTCCTTTATATTTTTCAAGTGTACGTGCTTGAACTGGTGACGTTTGTGTTCTGAGCAGTGTATCCTCGGTAATATAGAAGCTGTCCTGCATATCACGTGCCGGATGCTCCTTTGGAAGATTCAGCGCTTCAAAGTTATAATAATCCGTTTCTACCTCAGGACCTTCCTCAACGGTATAGCCCATACCAATAAATAAATCTTCAATATCTTCGACAACAATCGTTAATGGATGTCTTGCCCCCATTTTGATTGGGCTTGCTGGCAATGTAACATCGATCGTTTGTGACGCAAGTTTCTTCTTCACTTCTTCTTTTTCTAGCTTTTCATTTTTTTCAGCAATAGCACCAGCAATCTGCTCTCTCACTTCGTTTGCGAGTGCGCCCATTTTTGGTCTTTCTTCTGCGGAAAGCTTGCCCATTCCGCGAAGCACCTCTGTGATCGGCCCTTTTTTCCCTAAATATTGAACACGAATGTCATTGACTTCTTTGAGTGAGCTAGCTGCTTCAACCTTCGCTATCGCTTCTAATTCAAGCTGTTTTAACGTTTCTTGCATGAGTGTAATCCTCCTTTTGATATACAAAACCGTCTGGATAAACGGCTGTTTGATCGTTTGAAGACAATAAAAAAACCCGTCTCCTCTAGAAAAGAAGGGACGAGTTGTGGTCGCGGTACCACCCTTGTTAAGCACAAATACATGTGCGAATAAGCTTCATTGACATAACGGAATCAAACGAATCCGGTTCACCTTTACGCAAAGCTTGCGGTCCCGGTGACAACTCCAGAGGTGAATTCCTGTTTCAGCATTCCTTAAATGCACTTTCAGTCTACGATGCATTCTCCCTATAAGGCCGCTCCTTGAAACAATCTTCCTCTATCATGGTTTTTAAAATATTAGTTTCATTATAGTGAAAATAAGCGCATGTTGCAACACTATCCACGCAAATGATAGACAAGAACAGCTGCTGCAACAGCCACATTTAATGATTCTGCCTGTCCATACATTGGCACATATAAATTATGGTCTGTCATTTGCAGAATCTCTGGGTTTATACCCGCGCCTTCATTGCCCACAATTAATGCAAACGAACCTTCTGCCGTTACGCTTCTATACGCTTTCGCCTTATTTAAAGCACTTCCGTATACAGGAATGCCTTGCTCCTTACATGCTGGTATGGTCTGCTGAAGGCTTTGCTTTAAAATGGGCAGGTGGAAATGTGACCCTTGTGCGGAACGGAGCGTTTTTCCGTTAAACGCATCCACTGTTCCATCGCCTAAGATCACAGCATCAAGTCCAGCAGCATCTGCTGTCCGAATGAGTGTGCCTAGATTCCCTGGGTCCTGCACTGCATCTAATAGAAGAAGTCGTTCATACTTCTTTTCTTCAAATACAGGAACTGTACAAACTGCCGCGATGTGCTGAGGCGTTTCCGTTTCGGTCATGGCAAAAAAGGATTCCTCGCTCAGTTCATAAAGTTCAATGTCCGGATCAATATGAGAAGGAAGCTTATCAGGCGATGTGACCATTAATTCTTTCACAACTCCGCTCTTCAATGCTTCTTCCACTAAGTGGATTCCCTCCACAAGAAACAGCCCCGTTTTCGTTCGTTCTTTTTTCGTATGGAGCTTTTTCCACTGTTTAATGTTTGTGTTTTTAGCTGATTCTATATATTTCAAGCGACTTTAACTCCTTTAAATATCATGAATTTATTATATCTCATGCACACTACATAATAAACCTGTCTTTGAGACAGAATAGGGCTATTACCATCAAAAAAGGAGTGTGGGCAATGGATTTTAATTTAAGAGGCGCAGTCATTCAAAACATCACTGGCCATAATCAAGAGCAGCTTGAGCATACGATTTTAGATGCCATTCAAAGCGGTGAGGAAAAAATGCTGCCAGGCCTTGGCGTGTTGTTCGAAGTGCTATGGCAAGAAGCATCAGAAAACGAGAAAAACGAGATTCTTGAAACATTAGAGCAAGGCTTAAAGCCTCATCAGCAGCAATAAAAGAAGCCGGTTTGCTTATCATAGCAAACCGGCTTTTTCATTTAGCCAGTGATCGGTGTTTCCATCCGAAGCGCTGGATCACGCCAAATGTCGACCCATTTTTTAATCGCAAACACAATAATCACAAATCCTAAGATCAGCATAATGATTGACAGCACAGCATTCAGCACGCTGTAACCTGCTGCCTCGGGATTAAGGTATACATTTGCTACCATCCAATAGCCCGCATAATTCACTGTCACATATAAGTAAGCAAGTGGAATTAAACAAGTCAGCATATATCGCCTTTTATCTGCAATTTTTAAGACAACGGTTGCTCCTATGATGAGACCGACCGATGCCATTAACTGGTTTGATACCCCAAATAGTGCCCAAATGGACCCGATGTCTCCAGAGTAAAGCAAGTACCCCCACATAAAACAAGCAAGCGCACTTGCGAACACCGACCCAGGGACCCAGTCATTTCGTTTAAGCGGTTTATAAGCTTCGCCAAAGAAGTCTTGAATCAAATATCGTGCCACACGTGTCCCTGCATCAATAGCGGTTAAAATAAAGACGGCCTCAAACATAATGACGAATTGGAAAAAATAAGACGCCAAATGACCAAAGAACGGAATTCCCGTAAAGATATACGCCATCCCTACAGCTAATGTCACAGCTCCACCCGTTCTTCCTTCTAAATCAAGACCAATTTCCTTACTCAGCTGCGGAAGGTTCTCGACACTCATCCCGAGTGTTCTGAACACTTCTGGCGTACTGTTTATCGCAAAATAATCGCCTGGATGAAGAGCGGTAGCGGCAATTAACGCCATAATTCCAACTAGACATTCTACTAGCATTGCGCCAAAAGCGACGGGCTTCATATCACTCCAGCGGTCAAGCATTTTAGGTGTTGTCCCAGATCCAACAAATGCGTGGAAACCAGATATGGCACCGCAAGCAATGGTTATTGAAATAAAAGGCCAGACAGGACCAGCTAAAACAGGACCTCCTCCATTCACAAACTCCGTAAAGGCTGGGAATTGAATCGTTGGATTGACGACAAAGATTCCAGCAATCAATGCGATAAAAACACCTATTTTCATAAAGCTGCTTAAATAGTCCCTCGGTGCGAGCAGCAGCCAAACCGGCAATGCCGCAGCAAAAAAAGCATAGATCGGCAAGGCAAGAGCAAGTGTTTTTGTATCAAGTGTTAAAAGATCGCCAAGTGCCGTTCCTTGAATATTCGGCCCAAGGAATACACCAACCATCAGCAAAATAAATCCCGCAGTTGTCGCCAGTTTTAAATTGCCTGTCTTTTTATAATAAAGACCAACCCCCATCGCAATTGGAATCGTGATTCCGACTGCAAATGTCCCCCAAGGGTTACGTTCTAACGCATGAAGCACAACCATAGACAGTCCTGCCATTGTGATCGTAATGATAAACAGCATCGCAAGCCCTGTACAAAATCCTGCGACAGGTCCTAGCTCTTCCTTCGCTACCTCTGATAACGATTTCCCCTTTTTTCGCATCGATGCAAATAAGACGACAAGATCATGTACAGCTCCGCCTATCACTGCGCCAATTAACAGCCAAAGGAGACCCGGTAAATACCCGAATTGCGCAGCTAAAATCGGACCCACTAACGGACCTGCAGCTGCAATCGCAGCAAAGTGATGCCCAAATGTGACCCATTTATTGGTTGGCACATAATCCTTCCCGTCCTCTAATGTGTGAGCCGGTGTAGGATGATCGTCTGTCACCTTTAAGACCTTGACCATCATAAATGTGCCATAAAGACGATAGGCAATCGCTAAAATACACATAGATGCTATGACAATTGTAACCGCATTCATTTAACCATCCCCTTTGCACAAACAATTTGTTACAAATATAACATAAATTGATTGATTTTTCTTTCCTTCAAAACCAAGTTGACAAATAAGAATAATGTGTTTATTCTTAAGGTAGCTTCACCTACTTCCATAAACTCTCTTTTGACAGGGCATTCTTTAGGCTCTGTCCTTTTTATTGCTTTCATCTTACAAAAATAAAAGCCAGATCACATGTGCCTTATTCACTAGAATATTTTTTCTTCTTCTCTCAAAAACAGTTCTTTTGGCGTAACTTAAAATGACAGTTCATTTCCTGGGAAATTCAATGAAATAAAAAAAGCCCTTCCCTTATACTGAGGAAAGGCTTTCTTACTTAAGAACCGTACGTGATCTGCTCAACCGTTTTTTGATCAAGTCTTTTGATCACTTCTGTTAAAAGCTTCACTGCATTTTCATAATCATCTCGGTGAATCATCGCTGCATGGGTATGAATATATCTACTTGGTATCCCGATCGATAGTGATGGCACACCATGACCTGTTAAATGGATACCGCCAGCATCTGTCCCGCCGCCAGGCATAGAGTCATATTGGTACGGAATGTTCAATTCATCCGCTGTTTGGACAACAAAATCCCGAAGCCCTTTATGCGATACCATAGAAGCATCAAATACAACAATCGTTGGTCCTTTGCCAAGTTTGCTTGTTGCTTCTTTTTCAGTAATGCCCGGTGTGTCTCCTGCTACACCAACATCAATGGCAAATCCAATATCAGGCTGGATTGTAGCCGCTGCTGTTTTGGCACCACGCAGGCCAACTTCCTCTTGTACAGTTGCAACACTGTAAGCAATATTCTCATGCTGAGTATTGTGTAAGTTCTTCATGACATCAATCGCAACTGCACAGCCGATACGGTTGTCCCATGCTTTTGCAAGGAGCATTTTTTCATCATTCATCACTGTAAACTCAAAATAAGGGACGATTTGATCTCCAGGCAGAACGCCCCACTCCATTGCCTGTTCTTTGCTTGATGCACCGATATCAATAAACATATCTGTAATCTCAATCGATTTTTTTCGAGCTTCAGGTGACAAGACGTGCGGCGGCTTTGAGCCAATCACACCTGTTATGTCTCCCTTTTTCGTTACAATCGTCACACGCTGCGCGAGCATGACCTGTGACCACCATCCGCCGACAGTTTGGAAGCGAATGTAGCCTTTGTCATCAATTTTTGTCACCATGAATCCTACTTCATCTAAGTGACCAGCAAGCATAATTTTAGGTCCGTTTGCGTTTCCTTCCTTCTTAGCAATTAAGCTGCCAAGGCGGTCACTGGAGACTTCATCTGCATATGATTCTATGTATGTCTGCATGACTTTTTTGACATCACGTTCATTTCCTGGAATCCCTTTTGCATCCGTTAGGTCTTTCAGCATAGTTAATGTTTGATCTAGCTTTGTCATTCCATATATCCTCCTTTATCTTCATGGTGCATTCTTATTATACAAAACCTTTTTCGTTCAATACGATCTTTTTATGAATATTTTTTCGTTTTCCGAAATATTTTTTTAAAAAAAGTTGAAACCTTTTGGCCTTTTCATTCGTAGTACATCAGATAACGGTATTGGAGGTGCATCCTGTCATGTTTGTAATCCTCATTAGACTAGCTCTTGTTGCACTGCTTGTCTACATCTTCTACATGGCGGTAAAATTCTTCTCAAATCCGAGAAGAAAGCTGAAACAAGCACAATTAAAAGAAGGCTTTTATTTTATGGACGAACAACAAAATGCACGTAAAAATTTTAATTTCGTCTATAAAGGTGTCTTGTTTGAAGGGGAGAAGCATGTTCCTTCTAAGGATCATCCTCTATTTGTCCACTCCATTTACGTTTGGACGGAGTCACCTGAGAAGCTAAGTGAATTTACATTAGAAGACTTTGAAAAATTGGAGGAAAACATTATCGAACGTTATCCTCAAACAAAAATTGATTGGGATCAGCCCATTAAAAAAATCAAACAAAAAAAAGGAGCAGACACGCCGTCTTGATGGCGTCTGCTCCTTTTTCAGATGAACTTGATATATCCTAATATGATCAACTGCACCATGATTAACACTGGCATGCCAATTTGAAAGGCAGGATGCTTTGTTTTATGACGGAAATACTGCATCCCTAGATACGATCCAGCAGCCCCAAAAAGCACGGCAGCACTCCATAAGTGCGCCTCTGAGATTCTCCATTTATGCGCTTTTGCCCGGCGTTTGTCCTCTCCCATGAGAAAGAAACCATAGCCATTTACCAAGATCAGCAGCACAATCAACGCGATATTCATTCATTTCACCTCACATGATGAGCAAAAAAGATCACCCCTCGACGGAATGATCTTTCATATGACTTACTTGTCTAGTTGTGCTTTTGCAGCATCAGCAAGCTGATTGAATGCACTTAGGTCATTCACAGCAAGGTCAGCAAGCATTTTGCGGTTTACTTCGATACCAGAAAGCTTTAGGCCATGCATTAAACGGCTGTAAGAAAGACCGTTCATACGAGCTGCAGCATTGATACGAGTGATCCATAGTTTACGGAAGTCACGTTTTTTCTGACGACGGTCACGGAAAGCGTAGTTTCCAGATTTCATCACCTGTTGGTTTGCTACTTTATATAATCTATGTTTTGAACCGAAATAACCTTTTGCTAATTTAAGAACCTTTTTACGACGCTGACGCGACACAGTTCCGCCTTTTACTCTTGGCATTGTAATTCCCTCCTATGATTCCTATTCCAAATTACTTGATGTTTGCAAGTTGTTGTTTGATACGTTTGAAATCTCCAGCACTTACGATTGCGCTCTTACGCAATTTACGTTTTTGCTTTGTAGATTTGTTAGCGAACAGGTGACTTGTGTACGCATGAGAACGTTTAAGTTTACCAGAACCTGTTTTTTTGAAACGTTTAGCAGATCCGCGGTGAGTTTTCATTTTTGGCATTGGATATTTCCTCCCTCTGTTACTTTACTTTTCGACTTTTGGTGCAAGCATGAGGAACATGCTACGTCCGTCCATCTTAGGTTTTGTTTCTACTGTTGCTACTTCAGCGCAAGCTTCAGAGAAACGGTCTAACACGCGCTGTCCGATTTCTTTATGCGTAATCGCACGCCCTTTAAAGCGGATAGAAGCTTTCACTTTATCGCCCTTTTCAAGGAATTTGATTGCATTACGGAGCTTCGTGTTAAAATCATGTTCATCAATTGTCGGGCTCAACCGAACTTCTTTTAAGCTAATGATTTTTTGATTCTTACGTGCCTCTTTATCCTTCTTCTGCTGTTCGAATCGGAACTTACCATAGTCCATGATTCGGCAAACAGGTGGTTTTGCATTTGCAGCAACTAACACAAGGTCAAGATTGGCTTTCGTAGCAATTTCCAGAGCTTCCTGGCGGGTTTTAATCCCCAGCTGATCGCCATTTTGTCCGATCAAACGAACTTCACGCGCACGAATACCTTCATTAACTAATTGATCTTTGCTAATAGTGAGCCACCTCCATGAGATTTTGAATTGAGTTCACAATTCATTTTGACCATTTCGTTGTATGTTTTACAGGCAAACAAAAAGTGTGGGCATATAAAACACCCACACTGCGAACATTTGCATGAAAAAATAAATGTACGGTCAACCTGTCAACTACAAACACGTGTCAATCAGGTGAGAAGCGGGTGCTTCTGCTTGTGATACCTATTCAATTCGTTAATTATTCTACACAATTTTCATTTGTCCGTCAAGTAACCGAACTCTTGAAACAACTTTTTCATTTTAGCATGATTAAACGAATTGGGCAAGGCTTTTCAAAACAATGACGTCATCAAAGAATCAATTGCATAAAGATTGGGATGACGATGACGGTCACAACTCCTACTACCACAACAGCAATACTTGCCATGGCCGCTTCCACTTCACCCATCTCAATCCCAACAGAGACGCCAAGTGCATGTCCTGATGTACCGAGTGCAAGCCCTTTTGCCACTGGATTTTTAATTCGAAACCATTTTAAGAAGAAAGCACCTAGTGCATACACAATGACTGCATTAAATATGACCGCAAAGGCTGTGATATCTGCAATTCCGCCAATATCCTTTGCAATCGGAAGAGCAATCGCTGTCGTCGCTGCCTGCGGGAGCATACTTTTCATTACAGCCGCATCAAGATGAATGCCTTTTGCTACGACATACACAATTGTAATGGAGCAAAGTGATCCTACAAAAATAGCGGATAAAATCTGCCACCAATATTTTTTAAGCAATGCGCGCTGCTTATAAAGCGGAATAGCGAAAGCAATGGTCGCAGGCTCTAAGAAAAACTTGATAATCTTGCCACCCTCATTATAATCTGCATAGGAAAAACCGCCAATTTTCAAAAATAAAATACCTAACACCATGGCGACAAAAAGTGGTGTAAATAAGAAGAAGCCTTTTGATTTTTTAAATAAGAATGTACCGATTCCAAAGGCGACCAATGAGACGACTATACCAAAATAAGGACTCATCGTACTTGTACCCATCCTGCATCCCTCCTTTAATGCGTACTTGAAGCTGGTTTATTAGAATGAGAAGGAGTCGATTTGCTCTCCTTTGTCTCTTTACGTTTCTGTGGTTTGTCTGATAATTGCATGAGAAGCTGCGTGAATAGCCCTGTCGCTGCAAGTAACATAATCGTTGCAATGATAATGACACCGACGACTTGCACACCTACTTCTTGCATGACACCTAGTGATTGAATAACCGAGATACCAGAGGGAACAAATAGAAAGCTAATGAGCCCTGTCAATGATGTACCTAATTGCTCCACTTGCTCCAGTTTGACGATTTTCGTTGTCAGCAAAACAAATAATAGAACCAGACCGATCACAGATGCAGGCATCGGAATTGGTAAATACATTGAAATGAGATTAGAAACGAACATTACGGTTGCAAAGATAAATGCTTGAGATAGAAATCCATATACTTTAGTGGCACTCATGCCCCTTCACCTCTTTCTTCGACTGCCCTCAGTATACGGCATGAAATAAACGAATGAAGCGTTTACAATCAAACTCGCCGGATTCAATGAATGAAATGCAGAAAACGAGTATTGAAATACAAATAAAAAAAGCCGTCCTACTCTAGCAGGAGCGACTTCTTTAGTTCTTTGGCGTAAGTGCGGCTGACAGGAATAATCGACCCGTCTGTCATATGCAGATTATACGTCGAATTAAACCACGGCTGTACTTCTTTCATATGAGAGGTGTTCACGATATAACTTCGATGAACCCTCATAAAGTAAGCCTCAGGGAGTTTCTTTTCAATGACCACAAGCGGTTCTGTGACCTCATACATGTGATCCTTTGTTTTCACAACCTTTTTCCCCTCACTAAGCCCTACATACATGATCTCTTCTACTTGCAGAATGACAATTGAATCATCGACTGAGATGGCTAATTTTTGCTGATGGGGGATTTTCTCATCTGATAGCTGGTGGTCTTGCGTCTCAACAGATTTCCACTTTTTAAACTTTTGGATCGTTTGCAAAAGCCGTTCTTCATCAAATGGTTTTGTTAAATAATCGAGCGCACTGACCTCAAACGCCTTCAGCGCATACTGATCAAAGGCTGTCGCAAATACAATTGCTGGCGGATCAGACATCCGGTTGAGCCTTTTGGCAATATCAAATCCATTTTCACCTGATAAATCAATGTCTAAAAAAAGCAGGTCCGGCTTATGATCCACCATCCGGTCAAAAGCTGATTCTATATTTTCTGCTTCCTCTATTTGAACATCCTCTTTCGTTCTGCGTAATAAGTATTTTAATTCGTCTCTTGCTAACACTTCATCATCTACGATTAATACATTTATCAACGAAAATCATCCTCTTTTACATAGTCCATTGGAATGCGAAATGAGATGTCAGTGCCTTGGCCGCTATGAATAGATAGAGCGGCTTGTCTGCCAAAAATCCCTCTTAACCGCTGATCTAAATTAAAAAGAGCCGTACCTGTTCCTTCTTTGGATTCAACAGGCGCTTTTAATAACTGAGCCATCTTGTCATTCTCGATTCCCTGTCCATTATCCGTCACTTTCATATTGACATGCCCATCTTTCATCACAGCAGATACGATGACTTCACAGCTCGTTTGATGTTTAGGAAATGCGTGTCTCACTGCATTTTCAACAAGCACCTGAAGCACAAATGGCGGAATCATCACCTGCTCTAGCTCCTTTTCAATTTGAAAGGTCACGTGGTATTTATTTGGAAACCTTGCTTGTTCAAGTGACAAATAGGCTTCTACATGCTGAATTTCTTTATGAAGTGGAATGAGCAGCTGGCGGGCGCCTTGCAAATTGGATCGAAAATATATACTCAGCTGAAGCAGCAGCTTCCTAGCCATCTCTACGTTCGTTCTGCACAAGACAGAGATGGTATTAATGGCGTTAAATAAAAAGTGCGGATTCACTTGCGCTTGAAGCGCTTTGATCTCTGCATCTTTTAGCAGACGGCTTTGGGTTTCTGCCTCCCCAAGCTCAAGCTGTGTGGAAAACAGCATCGCCAAGCCTTCTGCAAGCTCCTCCTCTACCCTGCTTAATCCGACCGGAGAATTGAAATACATTTTTAACGTTCCGATCGTTTGACCATTGGAGGTGAGGGGCAGCACAATCGCCGCTTGAAGCGGGCAATGGGTGACTGAACAATTGATTTCATCTTTCGAATGTGCCTTCATAATTTTGCCGCTCATCAATACTTGTTTCGACAACCCTGTAATGAGGCTTTTCGAAGGAATATGATGATCCGTCCCATCTCCAACATGCGCTAAAATCTTTTCTGTATCGGTTAAGGAGACCGCATCTGTTTCTGTTAATCGATGAATGATCTCCGCCACGCTTTTACATGACTGTTCATTTAACCCTTGGCGGAAGAAAGGCAGCGTTTGATCGGCGATTGAAAATACACGGTGTGTCTGCATCGCCTTTGCCTGCTCTTCTTGCCGAATGACTGACTGTAAAATCGATAAAAAGATAAAGCTACCAATTCCATTCACAAAAATCATCGGCAGGGCAATAATACTCACAAGCCCCCAAGCTTCAGCAAATGGCTTTGCAAATAGAAGGATAATGATCATCTGCAAGGATTCCATTGCCACACCAAAAAGTGCGGCTTGGCGAGGTGTCACCATTCGATTCTTCCGCTTAAACCTGCTGCCGACATAGCCTGCAATCACACCGGCTAAAATCGAAGAAATCGCACAGCTGAGTGCCGTGCTTCCTCCTAATGAATAGCGATGAATCCCAGCTAGAAGCCCTGCGCCAATGCCAACAAACGGCCCTCCTATTAATCCGCCCATTTCGATTCCCATGATTCTCGTATTGGCAATTGAGCTTGACGAGCCGAGATGATAGGAAAACTCATGATTCATGACCATCTGCTGCTGGATTTCAATTCCTGTGTAATTGCTGATAATACTAAAAGAAGCAAAAATAAAGACAAGGACTGCCTTTTTTCGAAACCCTTCATTATGAAGCAATAGATTGCGAAAGCCCTTCACATGGGCAAGCACAAACCCTAAAATAACGATGATCCCAACACGCTCGATCATCATAATAATTAAATGAAGCAAACCTGCCACCTCAATTGATGTATGTATTATTTACTGTCTTTCTATTCTATCATGTGCGGTCAATGTTCAAATATCTCTCAAATCTTTTCTTTATTGCCCTCATCTTCTATTGTAAAATGAACTTGAGCCGTCACTTGCAATTGAAGGTAACACATACATAACAAGGGAGAAGATCATGAAAGCCGTATTTTTCGATTTAGATGATACTTTGCTTTGGGATGAAAAAAGCATTCACACCACTTTTCAGGAAACATGCCGCGAAGCGGAAAAGAAATATGGACTGAATCCAGAAACATTTGAACAGATTGTACGTGAAGAAGCAAGAAAGCTGTATTCGTCCTATGAAACATATGATTATACTGTCATGATCGGAATTAATCCTTTCGAAGGACTGTGGTCCAATTTTAGTGAACCGATTAGCGAAGGCTTTCAAAAATTGAATGCCCTTGCACCAGAGTATCGCAAGAACGCTTGGACCAATGGCTTAAAAGAAGCAGGAATTGACGATAAGGCATTTGGACAATATTTGGCTGATTTCTTTGCAGCAGAGCGGAGAAAACGTCCATTTGTCTATGAAGAAACGTACCCTGTTTTAGACCGTCTGAAAGGCAGCTATGAATTGCTCCTTTTAACAAACGGAGATCCTAGTCTTCAAAAAGAAAAACTGGCAGGTGTTCCTGAGCTTGCACCTTATTTTAATGAAATTGTCATTTCAGGAGATTACGGGAAAGGCAAACCTGACCCTGGCATCTTTGAGCACTGCCTTCAGCTGTTAAATCTAACAAAAGACGATGTGATCATGGTAGGAGATAATCCAAAAACAGATATTCTTGGGGCATCTCGAGCCGGGATTCAAACCGTTTGGATCAATCGACATGGCAAAAAGAACGAAACAGATGTAACGCCAGATTATGAAATCAAAGACTTACATGAATTGTTTGATATATTAAAATAGAACAAACGAGAAAACACCCTTCTCCTAACGAGATTGGGTGTTTTTTGTGTGCTCAAACTACACAATTCCCGCTAGACTTTGCGCTTGCTTGTCTAAGCTGCGGGCTGCTTCTCCTACATTATTAAATTCCTCACTTGCCTGCTTTACAAGATCGCGATTTGTAAACACCGTTGTCTTGGCCCGGCTCGTTCCGCTGCTGACCTTCTCTACTTCCGCATGAATCGCCTTTACATATTGATCTACTTTGACGATCGCTTCTTTTGCATCAGTTGCAAGCTTTCGAATTTCTGCCGCCACTACACTAAAGCCATTTCCATAGGAACCTGCATGAGCTGCTTCGATCGCCGCATTTAATGCAAGGAGCTGGGTTTGTGAGGAAATGCTGTTAATCGTTTTAGCGATGGAGCTGATGGACTCTACCTGCTCTGTTAATCCTTCTAGTAAGCTCATATTTTGATCTGTTTCGTTTGCTATATGATCAAAGGAGACATTGACTCTTTGACTATGCTGGATGCCCACTTCTGCTCGCTCCATTAATTTCGCAGACATGTCCTTTAAATCGTCTACGACCTGTTTCATCGTGCTTTCTCTTTCTGTTATGTCTGTTGCGACTTTCACAACACCCACTACGCGTTCCTCTTCATTGCGGACAGGTGTATATGTCGCTTCAAGCCATAAACTGTCACCATTCTTCGTCTTCCGCTGCACCTTTTCCTGAAAGACTTGCCCCTCTTTCAAACGCTTCCAAAACATTTGATAGCTTGCGTGTTCTGCAATATGAGGAGGACAAAACTGTCTATGTTTTAAACCAATCATCTCTTGCTTTGAATATCCCATGGCTTTTGCAAAAATATCATTGATCCATAGCACTTCACCTGTCACATCAAATTCAATCATCGCCAGTGAGTGTTCCAATGCACGAAGTACTGCTGATCGCTCCAATACTTGTGATGATAAAGTGTTTGTTGTTTTCATCATCGCTTTCATACCCCCAATTTAACTCGAACCAATAGTACATACTTACCCATACTTTCATACTATCTAAACGTATCATTCAAGGGACTGGATCACTAGTGGAGAATTTTTCCCAAAAAGAAAAAGCCAGTGATCTAAGGAGAAAGATCACTGACTGCTTCGCTTGAAAAAGATTATTTTTTCGCTTCTGCTACTGCATGTTTCACAAAGGCTTCAAGATCCATTGTTTCTGAATCTTGCTCTCCGTATTTTCTTACATTGACTGCGCCATTTTCTGCTTCTTGATCTCCGACGACTAGCATGTACGGAATCTTTTGCATTTGCGCTTCTCTAATTTTGTATCCGATTTTTTCATCACGGCTGTCAAGCTCTACACGAAGACCTTCAAGCTGCAAACGTTCTTGTACTTTTTTCGCATAGTCTAAATGGACAGAAGGTGAAACCGGGATGACTTGGAATTGTACAGGTGCCAGCCAAGTTGGTAGGGCTCCTTTGTATTCTTCAATTAAGAAGGCAACAAAACGCTCCATTGTAGAAACAACACCTCTATGAATCACGACTGGACGATGGTGCTTGCCATCTTCTCCGATATATGTGAGATCGAAGCGCTCTGGAAGTAAGAAATCAAGCTGTACAGTAGACAGTGTCTCTTCTTTTCCAAGAGCTGTCTTCACTTGAACGTCAAGCTTCGGACCATAAAATGCCGCTTCGCCTTCTGCCTCATAATAGTCATGACCAAGCTCGTCCATTGCATCCTTTAGCATCGATTGCGCTTTATTCCACATGGCATCATCGTCGAAATACTTCTCAGTATCTTCTGGATCACGGTAAGATAAGCGGAATGTGTAGTCATTCAAGCCAAAGTCTTGATACACTTCTTCAATTAGGCGAACTGTACGAATGAATTCGTCTTTGATTTGATCTGGACGTACAAAGATATGGGCATCGTTTAATGTCATACCGCGAACACGCTGAAGGCCGGATAAAGCACCTGACATTTCATAACGGTGCATTGTACCAAGCTCTGCAATACGAATTGGCAATTCGCGATAGCTATGCGGCTCGTTTTTGTAAATCATCATATGGTGAGGACAGTTCATTGGACGAAGAACAAGATCTTCGTTGTCCATTTCCATCACAGGGAACATGTCTTCTTGATAATGCGCCCAGTGCCCTGATGTTTTATACAATTCAACATTTGCAAGAACTGGTGTATACACATGCTCATAACCAAGGCGTACTTCTTTATCGACAATGTAACGCTCAATAACGCGGCGGATCGTTGCGCCTTTTGGCAACCAAAGCGGTAGACCTTGACCTACCTTTTGAGAGTTCGCAAACAGTTTCAGCTCTTTTCCTAGTTTACGGTGATCGCGTTCTTTCGCTTCTTCAAGCAGGCGTAGATGCTCATTTAGATCATCTTTGCTGAAGAAAGCTGTACCGTAAATACGCTGAAGCATTTGATTGTTGCTGTCACCTCTCCAGTATGCACCTGCAAGGCTTAACAGCTTAAACTCTTTGATTTTCCCTGTTGATGGCAAGTGAATGCCGCGGCAGAGGTCAAAGAATTCACCCTGCTCATAAATCGTGACAGCTTCACCTTCTGGAATCGCCTCTAACAGCTCAAGCTTTAATTGATCACCAATCGCTTCAAAGCGTTTTTTCGCTTCTTCTCTTGATACTTCAATTCGCTCGATTGGCAGATTGCTGTTAATGATTTTTTTCATTTCTTTTTCAATCTTTGGTAAATCTTCCGGTGTGATGGCAACATCGATGTCCACATCGTAGTAGAAGCCATTTTCAATCACAGGACCTACGCCAAACTGAACGTGATGCTCTTTTCCATACAGGCGTTTGATTGCCTGTGCTAGCAAATGAGCTGTGCTGTGGCGCATAATGTCGAGTGCTTCATCACTTTTATCTGTGATGATCTCAATTGTTCCACTTTCTAGTAGCGGCGTACGCAGATCTATTTCTTTGCCGTTCAATTTACCGGCAAGCGCTTTTTTCTTTAGGCCTGGGCTAATTGATGCCGCGATGTCTTCTGTTGTAGCTGTTTTGTCAAACTCCTTGACTGCTCCATCTGGAAATGTAAGTTGAATTTGTTCTGACATCTCTGGTCACTCCTTTTTTTGGCAATATAAAAACCCCGCCCCCTGGAAAGGGACGAGGTTGAATAAAACGGAATCGTGGTTCCACCCTTTTTCCCGTATTTGCAGCTTACTTTTTCATAAGCAAACACGGCTTGTGGTTCGATAACGGGAATCTCCCGTCAGCCATTACTAAAACGTTCACAGCTGATGTTCAAAGGTGGTAAAGCAAATGGTCCTCTGCTAGGAAGCTTTCAGCCGCGGCTTCCCTCTCTTTAAGCGGGTGTTCATTTGTTCATGTCCTTATCAATACGGTCTTTGTATGAAGTTACACCGTATTATAAAACGTTTTTTCGTGAAAATCAAGAAAGCTTTTCACTTTTCTGTTCCAAATGGTCATGGACAAATTGAACATTGTGTTCTTGAAATGAATGAGCCGGGAATACCTCGACCCTTTCTTGAAAAATATTTTGAATGGTCTGTACCATCGAGTGACCTGTATCATTTGTAAACAGGTCAATCTTTTTGGGCGCTATGGATACGAGTGGTGCAATCAGCTGCGAATCAATATACATTGGATGCTCTCTTACAAACTGTCTGTCTATGTATTGTTTTTGATCACGCTCAGAAGCGTACCGAAATTCCCAAATCATCAGACGATCCTGATGCACAACATGTACTTTTTCGAGCTTCGGTTCTTTTGCCATCACATAGTCTCGAAGCGATTGAATGAAGTTTTGATATTCTTGTTCCATTTTGTATTCTTCAATGGAGACTTCAACATAGTTCTTCAGCTTCCTGTCATACTCTGACAGTCTGAATGTCATAAATGAACCAATTGAAAAAATACCTTGCTGTAAAGAAATCGTCTCGAGCTCCTTTGTTAACAGGGCTTCTCTTGACGGTTCTTGATGAATGCCGGGAATATCATCTAAATCCCCGTTCATGATGCTGTGGGCAATTGAAAGAATTTGGTGCTGCTCTTCAGGATCTTTAAATAAATACGTGTTTTCAAGAATGCTGCGCATGCGCTCATTTTCTTTGCATTCCAAAAAAAAGTGAACCAGTAATGGCCGCACAATGGACTCAAGTCCTTCCTTTGATTCCTTCGCCTCTATGAGAAGCCGGTCTTTCCCTTGTTGAATTGACATGTGATGCCGACTGTCCAAGTGTTCAGCAAGATGTAAAAAAGCGGCGGTATCATATTCATCTTCAAAGATTATTTCAAGCATGTTTGTCCCCCCTAACGACATCTGTTACATATATATGGGGAGAACATAAAAAATAGACGCCTAAAATAAATCAGGCATCTTTCTTTTTAAAATGAGCGGAACTGAGATAAAGATTAGATAAATCAAACAAACGATTGCTAAAGCGGCATAATTGCCGCTGACAAAGCTTGAGCCAAGGACATTTAATGCAACTGTACCCGGTATTAAGCCTAAAAAGGTAGCTGCCGTAAATGCACGATAATTTGCACGTGAAGCTGCTGCCGCATAGCTGACAAAGTCAAAATGGATTGGGGCAATTCGCAATAACAAAATGTAAAGAAACCCATGCTCCTGAATGCGGGACGTCACCGCTTTCAGCTTCCGGCTGCTTGATTGTGTTTCCTTCTTTTTTGCACGAAAGGTTGTGGCAAGCAGGAAGGAGCATGTTGCTCCGGCGGTAGCACCAACGAGGGCATAAATCGTCCCAAGAACACTGCCAAATGCCAAACCTGCTGCCAGCGAAAAAACCGTAATAGGGACGAGAACAAACGGGCGAAAAAGAGATAAGAAAAGAAAAACAAAGGGTGCCAGCATCCCAAATTGAAGCACCCAATTTTTCACATCTTTTGGCGCCAGCTGAAGATGCTGTTTGTTCAGCCACCAAAGTAAAACAGCGAGACCTGCAATCACGAGAAAAAGCAGCCATTTTCTTTTGTTCATTTCATTTGCTCCTCCTTCAGGTGATAGACGCTTTTATAAATGACGGCGGTTTTCTCCTTCGAGCAAGACTGCCTCTGCTAAATAGAGAATCCGTTCCATTAAACGAGCGGCTTTGACCTCTTCTTTTTCCCCGCGCTGTGAGTACGTAAAGTGATGCTTCAGTTCACTTGGTGAGAAATTAGAAGAGAAGAAAGTCGGCAGCTGCTCTGCCATACGGTATTGTAAAATCGTTCCGAGTAGTTCATCTCGAACCCAGCTTGTCATCGACTCTGCCCCAATATCATCAAGCATTAAAATAGGGGTGGATTTGACCATGTTCAGTTTTGATTCTAGTGTATGATCGGCTAACGAATTTTTTAGCTCTCTCACAAATTCAGGCACGTACACAAGGAGAGATGGGTATTCCTTCTCCGCTAACTGCTGCGCAATGGCTGCCAGAATATACGTTTTTCCTACTCCAAACTTTCCGTGTAAATATAAGCCCTTCCCTTTGCCCGTCTCATCATAGCTTTGCAGGAATTGCCCTACTTTTTGAATGACTTCCTGTCTTCCCACAACGTTCAAATCAGCGAACGTCGCTTGAAGAACATTTTGCGGAATGTACATGCTTTTCATGAGCTCTTGCTGTTTTTTCTGTCTATCGAGCCGCAGCTTGACTGGACAAGGGGAATATTCAATATCAATACTCTGACCTTTGATCACAAGCTTCGGGTGATAACCGTCTAAAATCGCATTGACGTTCTCTTCATCTAAGCAATATGAACAGCCCTTCGACTGCTGCACATATTCAAAAAGCCGGTTCAAGCTGCGATTGATCATGTCTTCGTGTATGTCTTCTTGGTGCTCCTGTAAAAAGGCTTTTACATCTTCATCAGATAACACACTCTCTTTAATCTGATTGTATCTCACACGAAAATCTACGCGCCCTTTTAGCTGTTCAAATGAACGACCGATCGGTTTCATCCTCATCTCACCTCATCTTAATGTGCATTGTACTTTTTCATATTTTTAAACTGATCTAACAGTTTTTCTTTTTCTCGTTCGAGGTCTTCTGTCGACAGGCTGTCTGTTTGTTCTTTTGCAGGCTGTTCTTTCGTTTCGGTTTCTTTCATCCAATCAGGAAGCTTCTCTTCACGGACAACTTTCCCTGATCCGTATGTGCTACGCTGCTTTTTCTGCTGCGCCCACTCTGTCATTTGCCTGTTCTCTTCTTTGGCCATTTTCATGGCCGCCGCTACGGTTTTAATTTTCTTTCTCACCCAATGAGCGGCGATTTTTTGCATATATGTTTTCGACAGCTTCATATCTGTTTTCAGTAATGTATAGTAGATCAAAACGTTCATGACACCTGGCTCTAGCTGCTGCTCAAGCATAATATCTTCGACAATTCTTAAGTCGGCATATGTTGGCTCAATGCCGTCAGCCATATCTTTTAGCAGCTCCCTAGGCGAAATATGATCAAGCTTTTCAATCAATTTGGCATCCGGCGTATCTGCCACTGGCGCTTTTGAAGCATCTTGACGCAAGTGTCTCGGCTGTTTTTGATCAATGAGTTTTGGCTGCTCGCCTCTGTATTCAATTTGGTACCAGTCTCTTGCCGCTTTTCTCAGCTCTTCTGTTGAGATCATTTGATCCGAACCACAGGCGCCTGCTACAATATTTTGCATTTGAAGCGGGGTGATGCCGTATACAACGGCTAACTTCTTAATGGTTTCTTTCACCTGCTTTGTCAAAGCCTTTCTTGGAATCATCATATCAGACATGCCTGCTAACAATAAATCGAAATCAAAGGATTCGTCTGAGAGAGGAGCCGGCTGACTCGATCCAACGGTCACATATTCATAGCCCTGATCAAGTGATGACGCCTGATTGATTTCTTCTGTCATCCTGCGTTCACCTGGCTGCAATACGTGAAAAACTTCTTCAAACGACCGCGAGATGTTCTTTGCCTCTGCCGGAACACCGGGATATGAGAAATAATCACGAAGCTGCATATATTTCGCTTTCTCTACACGATGGTACAGCAGAACATTCAGCATACCATCTTGGAAAAACTCATCTGGTCTTAACGGCGGCACAAGCTCATATGTAAACAGTCTGCCTTCTTCCGTTTCCTGTTCATATGTGCGGAGTAAACCAATCGCTTCAAGCTTTAAACGTTCCTCAAAAATATCATTCAAATTCGTTTGCAGCATGACCATGAGCTGCCGATGAGGTGCGGGTTTCCCCCACATACGATTTTGTTCCAGCTCTCCCCACAGCGTCATATATAAGCTGAAAGCGGACATGCCTATAAGCGGCTGATATAAAAGAGTGATGAGCTGTCTATCGATGTCACCGAGCAATGAAGCGCTTTTGACGACATACGGATCGACGGCTAGCACTTCCTTCCAATGCTCTGTCATATGCTGATCCTCCCCATGAATTGCAATTGTTTCTATTGTACACCCTTTTTGCGTTTTACGCTTTACGCAGGAAAAAGAGCATGAAGTATCTTCAGCTCTTTTTTAGCGTTCTTTCTTTAATAAATCTTTTAATTCATCAATAAAGACGTTGATATCTTTAAACTGCCGGTAAACGGAGGCAAACCTGACGTAAGACACTTCATCAATTTTTGCCAGCTCGTCCATCACCATTTCACCTACAAGCTCACTTTTCACTTCTGACATACCTTGATTACGCAGTTCTTTTTCAATATTAAAGCAGACATCCTCCAGCTGCTTTAAAGCAACAGGTCGCTTTTCACATGCTTTTATGAGTCCTCTCAGCATCTTTTCGCGGCTGAATTCTTCTCGAATTCCTTCTTTTTTCACCACAATCAGTGGTAATTCTTCTAATTTCTCAAACGTCGTAAAGCGATATTGGCAGCTTTCGCACTCTCTTCTACGACGGATGGATTTCCCTTCATCTACTGGTCTTGAATCAAGCACCCTTGTGCCAAGGTGCTGACATGTGGGACATTTCATTTCATCAGCTCCGATCTATTCTTGGAAGTTGTTTGTCTAGTTCATCATAAAGGGAAAAAACCGTTTTCTCACTATAGCCAAAATCTGTTGGCAAGGCTGTTTCTGTTGTCACATTAAAATCGACAGCTGTTTCAAAAGGACGAATTGAAATGACAGTCGCTACGAGAAAGGCTTTTTTCGGCATACTGATGTTTGCGCTGATTTCACCTCGTTCTGCTGAAACAGATGTCACTTGATAGGAAGCGTGCCCAGAAAGCATGGCTTCCACCGCTTGAAAAACTTGCGCATTCGTCGATTTGTAGTAATGGCTTTTCAGTTCTGACACTGGATGCTCGTCAGATGTTTCTGTATGGTTTGACATGAACCGTTTGAACTTTTGTCCTAAAATCATCTACGTATCCCCTTTGCCATAATGCCTCTTCTTTATTTTATAAAAAAAACCTTTGTTTTCCTAGAACAAAAGTATAGGCAAGTTGGGGAATGTTGGATTTTCTCTATCAAACAAATATAAAAAGGAGCATAACACAAAGGCATTTCAATGCTTTTGGCCAGCTCCCATTGCGATCTTTTTTTATGTTTACAGTGCTTTGGCTTGCGCCTGTTTCACTTGTACAGGTCCCATGCCTCGAGGAATTTCAATGTTTTCTCTTGTTTCAGCACCTAATTCATCTCCGATATGATCTGCTGCGATATTCGGATCTAGGTCGCCGCAAGTATAAACATCTATGCTCGCATAACCATGTTCAGGAAAGCTGTGAATTGTCAGATGAGATTCAGAAATAATGACAACTCCACTTACTCCTTGAGGTGCAAATTTGTGAAAAGCAACCTCTCTTACTTCAGCTCCTGATTTCAAAGCTGCATTTACAAACGTTTTTTCAATAAAATCCATGTCGTTCAGTTTATCACAGTCGCATCCCCATAGCTCGGAGATAACGTGACGTCCGATTGTTTCCATCATGGACCCCCCTTAAACAAGAATGAAAGAGTGAAGTTCTAAGCAGCCGGACCGGACATATACCACGGGGGAAAGTTAGTCCAAAGAGGTCCTAACCCTTTAAGTATACCCGAATGAGTCTGCGAACAAGAAGTTCACGAAAAATAGTATACTTTGTTTAGACCCATTTTGCAAGCTGTGTTTTCAATGGGATTTTCTCTCATTCCTTGAAAAGGGACGTTCGTCTTCTTCATTTCAAACAGCAGAAAGCTCTTTCATCTGCGATCCGACAAACTTCACAAGATCCACCACTCTGCATGAATAACCCCATTCATTGTCATACCATGCAAGAACTTTTACTTTTCTATCCCCCATCACCATCGTTGTCAGTCCATCTACGACAGCTGAATAAGGGTTCGTATTAAAGTCTGTAGAAACAAGCGGCTCATCCGTGTAATCTAAAATACCGGAAAGAGAAGTTTTTGATGCATTTGAGAAGGCTGCATTGACTTCTTCTGCTGTGACATCTTTTTTCAAGTCGACAACAAGATCAACCATCGATACATTGGAAACTGGCACGCGAAGTGCAAGTCCATGCAATTTCCCTTTCATGTGCGGCAGCACTAAAGAAAGCGCTTTAGCGGCACCCGTCGTCGTTGGAATAATGGACTGGGCACATGCTCTTGCCCGGCGCAAATCCTTATGCGGGTTATCGATATTTTTTTGATCATTTGTATACGCATGAACCGTTGTCATTAAACCGTTGTCGATACCGAATTCATCATCTAACAATTTGACAACTGGTGCTAAACAGTTTGTTGTACAAGATGCGTTTGAAATAACGACGTGCTTTTCAGGATCAAGATCATCCTCATTGACACCCATCACAATTGTAATGTCTTCATTTTTACCTGGAGCTGTAAGTACGACCTTTTTCGCTCCGGCATCTATATGGCCCATCGCTTGATCTTTTGAATTAAATTTTCCGGTTGCTTCTATGACGATATCAATCCCAAGCTCTCCCCACGGAAGCTGCTTTGGGTCTCTGTTATTGAGCAAAAGCACTCTTTTCCCATTTACAATCAGTGCGTCATCTTCTGCTGTCACATCGCATTCGTAACGTCCATGATTTGTATCATATTTAATTAAATGTGCTAGCGTTTCCGCAGGATAGCTTGCGTTCACCGCTACAATTTGAATTTGATCATCAAGCATTGCTTTTCTGAAGACCATGCGTCCAATTCTGCCAAACCCATTGATCGCTGCTTTTACCTTCATGAACAGGTCACTCCTCTATTATGTGTTATACTCAATAAATTTATTTATGAAATTAGTATATCACATTAGATTGTAATTGCCAGTATATAAACGTATATTTTCTAAAAAGGGCTGTTCTTTTCATGAGAAATATAAAAAGCATAAAAAAAGAAGAGTACGTGTATGTACTCTTACTTATCAGTATGTTCCCATTCATTTAATATGTTCTGCAATTGCTTTCTAATAAAAGCAAGATCTTGTGTATTTTCTATCACCCGGTCTGCTTTCTTACATTTTTCCTCAAGAGGCTGCTGAGAGTGAATCCGATTCAGCGCTTCTTCCGCGCTAAGGTCGTTTCGATTCATGAGTCGTGATAGCTGTAATTCTGGTGTTGTATACACCACAATAATGCGGTCGACGAGACTTTCCAGCTGACTCTCAAATAAAAGCGGGATATCCAGGACAACGAATGTTTCTCGGCTGTCGATTCCTTCATCTCGCTGCCTGAGCATTTCCTTTCGCACTTCTGGGTGAACGATCGCATTTAGCTGCTTTCTTTTCTCTTCATTAGAAAAAATAATGGCTCCCAGCTGCTGCCGGTCTAGCTCTCCATTTGGCAGGAGGACACCCTCACCAAAGGTTTGAACGATATGATGAAGGGCGGGTGTTCCTTTGGCGACCGCTTCTTTTGCAATCACATCTGCGTCCACAACCCGGATGCCCTGCTCTTTTATCATCTGCGAGACTGTGCTTTTTCCGCTAGCAATCCCGCCGGTTAATCCAATGACAAGCGTCAATTGATTTCCTCCTTTTACAGCTTCCAAACCCCAATTAATATGAGCAGAAGCCCTGGTAAGCATGCGAGTTTATCGATCCAGCGCCAATTTGCCAAGTAATGACCGGCACGCAGACCGATACATACAAAAAGTGAGCTCATCACTGCGACCGTGATACTCATGACAATTGGAGAAAAGCCTAGTATCGCTGCGCCAATCCCTGCGCCAAATGCATCAATGGATAAAGCAATTCCAAGAAGTACCGCTTCTATTCCATTAATCGTCCCAGATCGGTCAATATCTGCACTTGTTGGCTTTCTTAAAATGTGAATGACAAGCCCAAGCGATTGGACTTCCACATTAAGCAATGTCTTTTCATGAAGAAGCAAATCACGCTCTTTCGCTGGTTTGTAAAATTGATACAGGACCCAAAGGCCAATGGCAATTAAGATGCCTCCCCCCAGTTTATCGGTCACTGAGACAGGGAGAAATGTCGTCAGCAAGCTGCCAATCAGCATAGAAATGAGCAGCACAATCCCTGAGCAGCATGCAATAATGACGATGGCTTTAAATGGGATTCTCATTTTGCGGAGACCATACGTAAAGCCTACAGAAAAGCTGTCGATGCTGACTGCAATAGCTAAAAACAGGAGCGAAATCGAAATCATACCTGAACTCTTCCTTTCTGTTCATGCAACGATGATCAAGAGTCTCTAGGCGTTCTTAGACTCTTCTTCACTATATGAAGAGCAGGTGGGCTGTGTGTCAGTCTACACCTTGCTGAAAAATGAATGTTTTTTATCGTATGCATCGCAAAAAGGAAGCATGCTCATGGCTAAGCTTTATTGAGGACGTTTTTGGCAGGTCACACAAAAGTGTGTACCGCGCCCTCCGACTACTGTTTTCTCAATGATGCTTCCGCATGTTTGGCAAGGCTCTCCCCGCCGGTCATATACAAGAAGCTGCAATTGAAATGTGCCAATATCTCCTTGTGAGTTGATATAAGAACGAATTGTACTTCCTCCCGCATCTACCGCCACCTGAAGCGTATCGATGATCTGTTTGTGAAGCACTTTGCAAGATTCCAGGCTGAGCTGATTCGCTTTCGTTTCTGGATGAATCCCTGATTTAAACAGGACCTCATCTACGTAAATGTTACCAAGTCCTACGACAATCTTTTGATCAAGCAGTGCTGTTTTGACCATTCGGGTTGTTTTTTTCAATTTCTCCCATAAATACTCAGGAGTGAACTGTTCATCAAATGGTTCATATCCCAGCTGTGATAGCGGGAGTTCCTTTTCCTCTTCACCCGGCTGA
This sequence comes from Bacillus sp. FSL K6-1145, assembly GCF_038003425.1. Lineage (NCBI taxonomy): Bacteria > Bacillati > Bacillota > Bacilli > Caryophanales > Bacillaceae > Bacillus > Bacillus sp. FSL K6-1145. Next base: position 2,561,256 of record NZ_JBBOPC010000001.1, read on the forward strand.
AATAAATGCATCGTGCCAAATTTACGCACATCATGGTACCGAAGCTCCGTCCCATCTGTAAACGTAAAGACGACGTGTACGTGTTTATCATAAGGCTCATGCGCTTCATGTACACGGTATTTTCCTTCCATCCTTAAATGGGAGACCATCACATAATGGTCTAAATGAAAGAGGAGGAACTTCCCTCTTCTTTCAATGGTTTGTATAGTTTCTCCTACCATTCTTCTTGCGAACTCTTCCGGCTCCCCAGGACGTTTGATGATGTTTGGCCATTTGATATCGACCGTTTCAATCGTCTTTCCTTCGACTAACCGCTTTAGAGTGCGCCGGACGGTTTCTACTTCTGGTAATTCCGGCATTCTCCTCGCTCCTTTTTCTCTCTATTATTTATTTCGCATCGTACCAAGATGGACCTGAAGAAAAATCAACTTTTAGCGGCACATCAAGCTGAAGTGCATTTTCCATGACTTCAGGAACAATCTTTTCAAGGATGGCGATTTCTTCTTTCGGCGCTTCGAAGATCAATTCATCGTGCACCTGTAATAAAAGATTTGTCTGCAGGTTTTCTTCTTTGAGCCTTCGCGCCATATCAATCATCGCTTTTTTAATAATATCGGCTGCGCTGCCTTGGATCGGTGTGTTCATGGCTGTTCGTTCTGCAAAGCTTTTGATATTAAAATTTCGGCTTGTGATATCTGGGATATACCGTCTGCGTTTAAGAAGCGTCGTGACGTAGCCTTTTTGTTTCGCTTCCTGAACGATTTCTTCCATATAGGTTTTCACGCCTTTAAAGCTTGTTAAATAGCGCTCGATAAATGCGGCGGCTTCTTTTCTTGTGATCCCAAGGTTTTGAGAAAGTCCATAGTCGCTGATTCCGTATACAATACCGAAATTTACCGCCTTGGCTTGTCTTCTCATAGCGGAAGTCACTTCTTCTTCTGAGACATGGAACACATCCATCGCTGTTTTCGTGTGAATGTCCATGTCCCTCGTAAATGCTTCGATCAAATTCTCATCTTGTGAAATATGAGCGAGTACACGCAGCTCGATTTGTGAATAGTCAGCTGCAAACATGAGCCAGCCTTCTTTTGAAGGAACGAATGCTTGACGAATTTTCCGTCCTTCTTCTAAACGAATCGGGATGTTTTGAAGGTTTGGATCTGTTGAGCTTAATCTTCCTGTTTGGGTGAGTGCTTGATTAAACCTTGTATGCACTTTATGGGTATCCTTGCGCGTTACTTTCATTAACCCTTCTACATAGGTCGATTGCAGCTTTCCAATTTGTCTGTAGTGCAGAATGGACCGAATGATTTCATGCTTATCTTCAAGCTTTTCGAGCACATCTGCAGACGTTGAATAGCCTGTTTTTGTCTTCTTGATAATCGGGAGACCTAATTTTTCAAAAAGGATGACACCAAGCTGTTTAGGAGAATTGATGTTAAACGTTTCTCCTGCTAAGCGGTGAATCGTTTCTTCATATTCTTTAAGCTTTTTCGTTAATTCTTCACCCATTTTCTCTAGGCGCTTTATATCTACCTTTACTCCAAGAGATTCCATTTCACCTAAGATGAGCGCAAGCGGCAGCTCTAAATCTTCATATAGTTCATGCTGATCATTTTTTTCTAATGCTTCTAGTGTTAAATCATGCAAGGCTGAGATCGCCGCTGCTTTTCGTCCAAGATGTCCTTTCAGTTCATCTTCAGGTGGAATCGCCTGTTTTGCTCCTTTTCCGTATACTTTTTCATCAGAAAGAGCGATATTCAGACCATATTCCTTCGCTACACTTGCAACGTCTTCGTATGATTTCTGCGGGTTGACGACGTAGGAAGCGAGCAGAACATCATTGTCGACACCTTTTAGGTCGACATCATGCCATCTGAGAGCGACAACTGCTCTTTTTGAATCAAAGACCCATTTTTTCTTCGTTTCATCCTGTACCCATTCTTTAAATGCATCTGATTGAAGCGCATCTTCTTTCGTCATAAAAAACGCACCATTTTCATTATGGATCGCAAAACCGATCAAATCTGCTTCGTGATAATTATCTCCAAGCTGTTCTACCACAAGGGCTGCATGATCTGTCAGCATGTCGCCTCCTGCAGCTGTCATTTTTTTCACTTCTAATGCGTCTACTTCAACCTGTTCATCTGTTTCTGGTGCTTCTCCTAGACGCTCTAGCAGGGTTTGAAAGCCTAGTTCTTTATAAAGAGAGATCACTTGATCCATGTGTGGACCTTCGTAGGCAAGATCTTTGCTCGACACATCAATAGGTGCTTCTACGAGAATGGTCGCCAGCTCTTTACTCATGACTGCTTGTTCTTTATATTCTTCAAGCTTTTCTTTGAGCTTTTTCCCGCTCACTTCATCAATATGTTCAAGCAGGTTCTCAACTGTTTCAAACTGCTTTAACAATTTAATGGCTGTTTTTTCCCCTACACCTGGGACGCCTGGGATATTATCTGAGGAATCTCCCATCAGCCCTTTCATATCAATGATTTGATCTGGTCGCAGGCCATATTTCTCTTCAATATGAGCAGGTGTGTAGTATTCTACTTCTGTGATGCCTTTTTTCGTAATAGCCACTGTCGTATGATCTGTTGAGAGCTGGGTTAAGTCTTTATCTCCTGAGAAGATTTTGACTTCAAAGCCGTTTTTTTCTGCCTCGACAGCCAATGTACCGATAATATCATCTGCCTCATATTGAGGAAGCTCGTACCTTTTCACCTGATAGGCATCTAATAGTTCACGGATGAATGGCATTTGTTCTGATAGCTCTGGCGGGGTTTTTTGTCTTCCGCCTTTATATTCTTTAAATGTCTCGTGGCGGAAGGTTGTTTTTCCCGCATCAAATGCGACGAGCATATGGGTTGGCTTCTCGTCCTCCAGCATTTTCATTAAAATCATCGCAAAGCCATAAATAGCATTTGTATGTACGCCTTTATCATTTGATAATAGCGGCAAAGCAAAGAAGGCTCGATATGCGAGGCTGTTTCCATCCACTAACACTAATTTCTTTTTGTCTGTCATGTTTTAATCCTCCATCGGCTGAGCCATCTCAGCCGTCTCTTTCACACATTGTATCTTCATTTTATCAAAGTTTATTTTGAAAAGAAAATAGTCGAGCCTGCATAAAAAAGGGACGAAAACAACAAGTGTTTTCGTCCTTCCAAAATTGGCTCCTTGGATGAAGGGGTTCCTATTCATCCTATCAATGAATGTTTAACAAAACATGAATTCATTGTAAAGATCATGTAAATTTTAACGTGACTTTCCTTTTTTTTCTATGTCGATTTCAGGCTCACTGTAAAAGTTGTTCCTTTACCTTGTTTGCTGCGGACAGAAATTGTTCCTTCATGCGCTTCCACAAGGTGTTTGACAATGGCAAGGCCAAGACCTGTACCGCCTGAATTCCTGCTTCTATCTTTATCAATTCGATAAAATCTCTCAAATATTCTTGGAATCTCACTTTTCTTCATACCGATCCCTGTATCTGCTACATCAAATTCATAGGCACCTTTTCTCGGTCTTGCTGAGATGGTGACACTTCCTCCCTCTGGTGTATAGGTCAGGGCATTATTAACGAGATTGAGGAAGATTTGCTTTAACCTTAGCGGGTCTGCCATGACATAGACCGGTTCTTTCGGGACACGCACGTGTAATTGAATGCCTTTTTCTGTAGCCTTTTGTTTTAACAGCACTTGAATCTCTTGGATGATTTCTGTCGCATTGGCTTCTTGAATATTCAGCTTGAATTGCTGCTGCTCAATTTTAGAAAGATCAAGTAAGTCTTGAATCAATGTTTCTAGACGGACACTCTCTTTTAAAATGATAGAAAGGAATTCTGTCAGTGCTTCTTTGTCATCAATCGCGCCATCAAGAAGGGTTTCAGAAAATCCTTTAATCGACGTAATCGGTGTTTTTAACTCATGAGACACATTGGCAACAAAGTCTTTTCGCATCTGCTCCAGCTGCTTCGTTTCTGTCACGTCATGAAACACGAGGACAATTCCTTTCCATTCATCGTCTGTACTTAAAATGGGTACACCATCCACTTGGAAGTAGCGTCGTTCAATGTCAACGGCTAGACGTAAAAACTTCCGCACCTTCGTTTCTGTCATGAAAATTTCGTCAATTAATTCGATAATCTCTTCATGGGTAAACGCTTCATGATAAAGCTTGTGCATGTAAATGTGCTTTTGCACCTTAAACTGCTTGCGGAAGGTTCGATTGACGAGGTGGATATACCCCATCTTATCAATCAATATAATCCCCGCTCCAATATTTTCAATGACCGTTTGCAGCCGGTCTCTCTGCATTTCACCAGCACTTGTCATTTCTTGAAGACTTTCTGCCAAACGCTTCATGGAAGTATTCAGTTCACTTGTTTCAATCATCAGCTCTTCATAATTATTCGTATCATAGTTCCCGCGTTCTAGCTGTTTAGCTACCTTTGTCGCATAATCAATTGGTTTCACATATTTCATCGACATGCGGTACCCAAAGAAAACGATAATGATAATTGCCGAGCCAAGACAAAAGGCTAAGGCAAGCCAAAGCTGGCCGTCAATTTCATTTAAAGGCTCGTATGACGCATGGAGAAATAAATAACCCGCCGGTTCGTTTTGTTTTAAGATCGGGACAGCATAATGGAACAGCGCATCCTTCTCATCGTCAATAACGACCCCTTTTGTTTGGAGACGTTCATTGTTTAGTGTGTTTTGAATGACGGCCTTTTGTTCTGCTTGACCCGTTGTATGTATGATCTTCCCCTTTAAATCCACAATCGACGCATTCATGTCAAAATGCTGCTTTGCCTGATTGAGGACCTCTTTGTGTTGCTTCGCCTTTAAATCATCACCATTCATAGAAGACAGGAGAAAGCTCGATTCCTTTTCCATTCGTTCCGTTAATTTTGTTTCATAGAAAACATGGAACATGTGATCCAGGAAAAGACCAAGTGCCACAAACACAATAAAAAGGAGAAAAATGAGTCCCGAAAACAGACGGGTTCTAATTTTACTCATTTGACTTTGGCTCCTCCAATTTGTAGCCTAAGCCGCGAATCGTTTTAATGTATGTTGGTTTTTTCGTGTTCTTTTCAATTTTGTCCCGCAAGTGACTAATATGGACATCCACAATACGAGTGTCACCTGCAAAGTCATAATTCCAAACGGCACTTAGCAATAAATCACGCGTGAGGACACGTCCTTTATGCTTCGCCAAATAAAGCAGCAGTTCAAATTCTTTTGGCGTCAGCTCTAGACGTTCTTCCTGGAAATAGACTTCGTAGTGTTCTGGTAAAATACGCAGTTCACCAATTTTGATTTGATCTGCAATGATCTCTTCCTTCTCCTCTTGCGTGGGGGTAGGCTGAGATTGCTGTGCTCTTCTCAAGATGGCTTTTACCCGAGCACCCACTTCTCTAGGACTGAATGGCTTTGTCATGTAATCATCGGCCCCAAGCTCAAGACCTAGCACCTTATCAAATTCATCGTCCTTTGCTGTCAGCATTAAAATAGGGAACATCATTTTTTGAATTCTCAGTTGTTTGCACACTTCAATGCCGTCCATCTTCGGAAGCATTAAATCTAATACAATGAGATCAGGCTGTTCACTTGCTGCTTTTTCAAGTGCTTCTTCCCCGTCTCTTGCTGTGACGACATCATAGCCCGCTCTTTCAAGGTTATAGCTTAGAAGTGTTACAATCGATTCTTCATCATCCACAACTAATATTTTTTTATTCATGTTGTGCCTCCAATTAGTGATTTCCCCTGCATCCGTTTTTTGTATCTTATGTGAAAAGCGAGAAGTCATGCTTTCTCTTTCATTTTAACGAAAGCTTAACAAGAGAACAATTTAAAATTTCGACAAGATTTGTTTTGTAAACAAAAAGAAGACTCCTCATCAGAGAAGCCTTCTTTTTTATTCATATTAAGACAATACTTTCATGACATTCTTAACAGATTCAACAGAACGGTCAAGCTGACTTCTTTCTTCTTCTGTCAGCTCAAGCTCGATGATCTGCTCAAGGCCGTTTCCACCTACGATTGTTGGTACACCTAGGTAAATGCCTTCGTAGCCATATTCACCTTCAAGGTAAGCAATCGTCGGCATGACGCGGCGCTGATCTTTAAGGATCGCCTCAACCATTTCAACTAGTGAAGCAGCAGGAGCATAATATGCACTACCGTTACCTAATAGGTTCACGATTTCGCCGCCGCCTTTTCTTGTTCTTTCAACAATTGCATCAATTCGCTCTTTAGGAATCAATGTTTCAAGCGGGATACCGCCTGCATAAGAGTAACGAACAAGAGGAACCATGTCATCGCCATGTCCACCAAGCACAAAGCCCGTCACGTCTTTAACAGATAGGTTTAATTCTTGAGCAACGAACGTACGGAAACGTGCTGTATCAAGAATGCCCGATTGTCCAATGACTTTTTCTTTTGGTAATCCTGATTCTTTATAAACTGCATACGTCATTGCATCAACAGGGTTTGTTAATACAACAATGATTGTTTCTGGAGAATATTTAACGATTTCGCGTGTCACACTGCGCATGATTTTTTCATTTGTTGACACGAGATCGTCACGGCTCATTCCCGGCTTTCTTGCAATTCCCGCCGTAATGACCACGACATCAGAACCGGCTGTATCTTCGTAGTTAGAAGTTCCTGTAATGTTTGCATCGAAGCCTTGAACAGGACTTGCTTCCAGCATATCAAGTGCTTTCCCTTTTGTTGGGTTCTCAAGCTGCGGGATATCGACTAATACGACGTCCGCTAATTCTTTTTGAGCCGTTAGAAATGCTGTAGTTGCTCCAGTAAAGCCTGCTCCGATAACAGATACTTTTTTACGCTTGTTTGCCATTTCCTTTTTCCCCTTTAACTTTAAAGTTTAAGAATCAAGACAAGTTTTTGATGAGCTCGTCAGCAAACTCAGAACATTTCACTTCTGTTGCGCCATCCATTAATCTAGCAAAATCGTAAGTGACGACTTTTGATGCAATTGTATTTTCAACAGATTGAATCACTAGATCAGCTGCTTCCTGCCAGCCAAGGTGCTCAAGTAAAAGCACGCCTGATAGAAGAACAGAAGATGGGTTCACTTTATCAAGACCAGCATATTTTGGTGCTGTTCCGTGAGTCGCTTCAAAAATAGCGTGTCCTGTTTCGTAGTTGATGTTCGCACCTGGTGCGATACCAATTCCACCAACTTGTGCTGCAAGAGCATCAGAGATGTAATCTCCGTTTAAGTTCATTGTTGCCACAACATCGAACTCAGCTGGACGAGTTAGGATTTGTTGAAGGAAAATATCTGCAATACTGTCTTTGACAATAATTTTGCCAGCAGCTTCTGCTTCACTTTGCGCTTTATTTGCCGCATCTTTTCCATCTTGTTCTACAATACGATCATATTGTGCCCATGTAAAGACCTTGTCGCCAAACTCTTTTTCAGCCACTTCGTAGCCCCAGTTTTTGAAGGCACCTTCTGTGAATTTCATGATGTTTCCTTTGTGAACAAGTGTCACAGACTTACGGCCTTGGTCGATTGCATATTGGATAGCCGCTCTGACAAGGCGAGAAGTTCCTTCTTCAGAAACTGGCTTGATTCCGATACCTGATGTTTCTGGGAAACGGATTTTGTTTACACCTAATTCGTTTTTCAAGAAGTCAATTAACTTCTTCACTTCGTCTGATCCTTGTGCATACTCGATACCAGCATAGATATCTTCTGTATTCTCACGGAAGATGACCATATCTGTGTCTTCTGGACGTTTCACAGGAGACGGTACGCCTTTGAACCAGCGAACTGGACGTAAGCATGTGAATAGATCAAGCTCTTGTCTAAGTGCCACGTTTAATGAACGGATTCCTCCGCCGATTGGTGTTGTCAGTGGTCCTTTGATTGCGATTAAGTATTCACGAATGTCTTCAAGTGTTTGCTCAGGAAGCCATTCTCCAGTTTTATTGTAAGCTTTCTCACCTGCATATACTTCTTTCCAAGTGATTTGCTTTTCACCTTTATATGCTTTTTCTACAGCGGCTTCAAGTACTCTTGATGCTGCTTTCCAAATGTCAGGACCGATTCCGTCCCCTTCGATAAACGGGATGATTGGATTATTTGGTACATTCAATACGCCGCCAGTAACTGTAATTTTTTCGCCTTGTGACAATGATATTACCTCCCAGGTTATGTAGTGAATATTTGAAACTTCTTGGCTTGATGTCTGCAAGCGAAGAAGTTTTTCACGTGATTCGTTTTTTGTTGATCTAGAGGCTGATTGGCCTTCGTGAGGATCAGCCCCCGCTTATTCTATAAACATTAGTCTCTTTCACTGATCGGAACAAACGTTTGAAGATCAGGTCCAATGTAGTCAGCTCTTGGACGGATGAGACGATTGTTGTCATACTGCTCTAAAATGTGAGCAATCCATCCAGAGAATCGGCTGATCACGAAAATTGGTGTAAACAAGTCATGATCAATCCCAAGACTGTGATATACAGATGCAGAATAAAAATCAACATTTGGTGGAAGATTTTTCTCTGATGTCACGATTTCCTCTGCGCGAACAGACATTTCATACCATTTCGGCTCGCCAGTCAGGTTTGTTAAACGCTGGCTCATTTCTTTTAGATGCTTTGCACGCGGGTCACCTTGACGGTATACGCGGTGGCCAAAGCCCATAATTTTTTCTTTCTTCTCTAGCTTACCATGAATATAGGAATCTACGTTTTCAACTTCGCCAATTTCTGAAAGCATCTTCATCACGCCTTCGTTGGCTCCGCCATGAAGTGGTCCTTTCAGCGCACCGATAGCCGCTGTTACACCAGAGTAAATATCTGATAGTGTAGCAACACATACACGCGCTGTAAATGTCGATGCGTTTAATTCATGATCCGCATGTAGAATGAGTGCCTTATCAATTGCCTCAATTTCTACTGGTGACGGCTCTTCGCCATTTAGCATATACAAGAAGTTCGCAGCATAGCTGTATTCTTCTTTTGGCTGTACAGGCTCAAGTCCCTTACGAATGCGTGAAAACGCAGCGACTAGTCCAGAAATTTTCGCCTGTAAGCGAATGGCTTTTCTGTAATTTGCTTCTTTGTCCATAATCTCTGATTCGTCATCAAGTAATCCTAGTAAGGATACCGCTGTACGAATCGCAGACATTGGATGAACCCCATCCAGCGAATACGATTTAAAGTGCTCAATGATTTCTTGCGGAATGTGAGCATTTTCGTTGAGCTGCTGTTTTAACTCACTCAGCTCTTGCTCATTCGGCAGCTTTAAGTGCCATAACAGGTAGACAATTTCTTCGAATGTAGCTTTTTCAGTTAAATCATCGATATTGTACCCTACATAAGTAAGAGTATCATCAATAATTGAGCTTACGGATGAAGTTGTTGCCACGATACCTTCAAGACCTCTTGTTGCTGTCATGTTCAATCTCCCCTTTTTAAAAAGATTCCCCTTCGTTGCAGAATTCTCGCTTTTTGAAAGCGCTATCCAATCCGAATAAGTCGGCACGTTCAGAAAAGAAAATGCTTACATTTACCTATACGGTTAGAGCGCTTTTAGCCTCATATCTCTTGTGTGATCAATGAGTTCAAAATTAAGCCTATTCCCATTATAAACAATAATCAGACATTTGTTAAATGTTTAACTATAATTTTTTTTGATATTTTTTTTTCCAGTCTTCCATATCAGGCATGGAATAAAGGGATTTTGCTTCTTTTATTATATTTAATTATGTTTTTTTGCAAAAGCTCACGCAAGAAAAAAATAAAAAAGAAAGTGGCATGAACCACTCTCTTTTCAACCGCTGAAAAATTTCACAGCCTGCATCGCCAAATAAGCAATTCCTGCTCCGATCAGCGGACCGACAGCTACCCCTTTAAATAAGCTGACTGCCAAAATCGTCCCGAACACAAGCGCTGCTGTGATATGCGGATCATTTTCGAGTAGCACAATACCATTTTTTGCGATTAATGCTACTAATATACCCGCTCCAAGTGCAATCCAAGCATAAGAAGATTTCATGGCTTCTCCAAGCTGCTTAAATCCAATGTCACCTGTTGCAATAGGAACAAGCACAGCAATTGTAATGACGGTGACGCCCCAATTGATGCCCTTCGATTGAAGAACTGGGAAAATTTTTTGATCCAAACCAATCAGCTTAATCCCAATGAGCACAGAAACCGCTAAAATTAATGAATTGTTTTTTGCAATAAGTGCAATAACGAGTAAAAGAACCAAAAATAAATTTGCTTGAGTAAACATACGCCGCCCCTTCCTTTCTTTTTATTGCGACCTTTTCATATTACTAATCTTTTTGAATAAAATGAAGTATCGGACATGCTTGTTTTTTGGAGGGGATTGTGTGAATCACACCTATATGGCCATTTTTCTACGAAGTTTGATGATGATCAGCATTGCTGTATTTGCGGTTGTCTTTTTATATCAGTCTTTTCCTTTTTTATATCCTTTTTGGATTGCACTTATTGTATCCTGCCTGATTCACCCTGCTGTATGCAAAATAGAAGAGATCACCGGAATGCCAAGAGGATTTGTTGTCGTCATTGTACTACTGCTCTTTTTAGTAGTAGCAGCCGGTTTCATCACACTCTTAGTAGCAGAAATCATTTCAGGAAGTGCTTATTTGGCAAAGGTTCTGCCTGGTCACCTTGATCGCATGATTGGGATTGTGGAACAGTTTTTTACAGATAAGATCCTGCCTTTGTACCATGATGTAACCGCCCAATTTAATACACTTCAAGCTGGTCAAAAGGAATCGATTTTGGGACAAATCCAAGCGCTAGGCGATGAAGCTGCCGCAAAAATAGGGACTTTTCTTTCAAAAACACTCGAGCTCATCCCGGCTTTTTTAGGTCTTTTGCCTGATGCAGCCGCAACCCTTTTGTTTTCTGCACTGGCGACTTTTTTTATCACGAAAGATTGGTTTACATTAAAAAAATATGGCTCTCGTATCTTTCCCGCAAAATGGATGCAGCATACACGAGCCATTTTATCTGAAATCAAAAAAGCCATTACCGGTTTTATGAAGGCGCAGCTTTTGCTTGTTGCGATGACCATCGGCCTTGTCATCATTGGACTGATCATCTTAAAAGTCGAGCACGCCCTTGTCATTGCTTTATGTATTGGGTTTGTCGATTTACTTCCTTATATCGGGAGCGGCACCGTTTTTCTGCCGTGGATCATTTACTCCGCCATGACAGGAAACCTTTCACTCGCCATCGGGCTCGGCATTTTGTATATTGTCGTGCTCATTCAAAGACAAATATCAGAGCCAAAAGTCTTAAGCAAATCCATTGGGCTTAATCCTTTAGCCACGCTTGTGGCGCTATTTGTCGGGTTAAAATGGTTGGGTTTCCTCGGACTCGTCATTGGCCCTGCTTCCCTTGTCGTGTGGCAAGCATTTCGTAATGCAGGTGTTTTCAGGGATGTCTATCAGTACATTAGGTACGGCATGCAAAAGTAAAAGAGACCTTCAGCTCAAGGTCTCTTTAGCGAATAATTGTATAGCGACTGCGATTAGACATGTTTCTGAGCCAGCGTTCAAAAAGCGGCTTGATTTGCTTTCTCGTCATCGGAATGAGCAGCAGCGCACCGATGATATCTGATAAGAAGCCGGGAATGAGTAGCAGCAGACCGCCGATTAGAATGCAAAAACCATCGACAATCGCTACCCCTGGCATTTTGCCATATTGTAAATCTCTTTGCACTTTTTGAAAAGCTTCGATTCCTTGTTTTCTTGCAAAATAAGCACCTAATGCACTCGTGAGTACGATCATCAGCATCGTTGGCAAAATGCCAATGATTTTACTTGATATTAAAAATAAACTGATTTCCACGGCAGGGAACAGAATCAATAATAGTAGCAAATATTTTTTCAAGCCATATCACCTCATGGGGTATCTTTCACCCGAAAGCTGTTTTACTTTTTTAGTGTAACATAAAAAAAGAGAGGAGTCAGACAACTCCCCTCGTGTGTATCAATTAAAGGACGCTTGCACGGCCTTTGTAGATCGCTCCGCGTGCCGGATCTACTGTAATCTCTTCGCCTTCTTTTAGCAGTGTTGTTGCGCTGTCAAGACCTACAATCACTGGAATGCCAAGGCTAAGTCCAACGACTGCTGCATGGCTTGTTAGTCCGCCTTCTTCAGTGATCAGGGCAGATGCTTTTTCTAAAGCACCCATCATATCACGGTCTGTACAGTTTGCAACAAGAATTGCACCATCATACATTTTTTCCTCTGCTTCTTTTCCGCTTTGCGCAATGACAACCGGTCCAAATGCAGATTTACGGCCAATTCCTTGACCTTTCGCAATGATGTCACCGACAACATAAACTTTCATTAAGTTTGTTGTACCTGTTTCACCAACTGGCACACCAGCTGTAATAACGATTAAATCGCCATGTCTCACGTAGCCTGTTTCAATCGATTTCTCGACTGCATTCTCAAGCATTTCATCAGTAGACGTCGTTTTTGAGCCGCTCTTTGCAAATACACCGAATACAAGAGATAGCTTTCTCGCAACTGATTCGTTTGCTGTAACTGCTACGATTGGTGCTTTTGGTCTATATTTTGAAATCATTCTCGCTGTATGACCGCTTTCCGTAGGTGTCACAATCGCTGCAACGTCAAGCTTCATCGCTGTATGTGCAACAGATTGACCGATGGCATCTGTAATGCTGACATCTACTTCTTCGCTTCTGCGAGAAAGAATGGCTTTATAGTTGAGTGCATCTTCTGAACGTGATGCAATGTTATGCATCGTTTGTACAGCTTCTACTGGATATGTTCCTGCTGCTGTTTCACCAGAAAGCATAATCGCATCTGTGCCATCAAAAATGGCATTTGCCACGTCACTTGCTTCCGCACGAGTTGGACGAGGATTACGCTGCATGCTATCAAGCATTTGGGTCGCTGTGATGACTGGTTTGCCTAAGCGATTGCATTTTTTGATCAGCATTTTTTGAACAAGCGGTACTTCTTCTGCCGGGATCTCTACACCAAGATCTCCACGTGCAACCATCAAACCGTCTGATACCTCAAGGATTTCATCGATGTTATCAACACCCTCTTGGTTTTCAATCTTAGGAATGATTTGAATGTCAGCCGCGTTATTCTTTTCAAGAAGCTCACGAATTTCAAGAACATCAGAAGCTCGTCTCACAAAAGAAGCTGCGATGAAATCGACGCCTTGTTCAACTCCGAACAGAATATCATTGGCATCCTTTTCTGTAATACCTGGCAGGTTCACACTTACACCTGGTACGTTTACACCTTTTTTGTTTTTGAGCGTGCCTGTATTCATGACCTTTGTGACGATTTCTTTGCGGTCCATGTTAATTTCTTTCACTTCTAAACCAATAAGACCATCATCTAATAGAATCGTTGAGCCTACTTCTACATCATGAATTAACTCTTCATACGTCACACTAATTTTTTCCGTATTTCCAACAATGTCTTCCATACTTACGATAAGATCTGCACCAGCGACTAGCTCAATTGAGCCGTTTTCAACTGTACGTGTACGGATCTCTGGACCTTTTGTATCAAGAAGGATCGCAATGTCCTTGCCTAATGTTTTACCTGCTTTACGAATGTTTTCAATGCGTGCACCATGCTCTTCAAAATCTCCATGAGAGAAGTTTAGTCTGGCTACATTCATTCCTGCTTCAATCAATTCAGTCAGCTTTTCAATGGTTTCACTTGCTGGACCGATTGTACAAACGATTTTTGTCTTTCTCATTACTGTTCCTCCTAAGGTCTTCTCGTTTTATATAGAGAGCTCTTGTGAAAGTCGGTACATATTTTGATCGACTGTATGTTTTTTATCTAAGATATCTAAAATATCGTGGTGAACGAGTTCGTTGCTTTGAATACCCACACAGCGTCCGCCTTTTCCTTCAAGAAGAAGTTCTACTGCGTATGCTCCTAAACGGCTTGCGAGTACTCGGTCAAATGCGCTTGGAGAACCTCCGCGCTGAATATGTCCTAAGACAGATACACGGGTTTCAAGGCTTGTCTCCTCTTCAATCCGCTTACCAAATTCAACACCGCTGCCTACGCCTTCTGCGACGATGATGATACTGTGCTTCTTGCCGCGCTCGTGTCCTCTTCTTAATCTCGCGATAATTTCATCCATGTCATAGTCTGCTTCAGGAATCAAAATAGATTCGGCTCCGCCTGCAAGACCTGACCAAAGAGCAATATCACCAGCATGTCTTCCCATTACTTCCACTACGTATGTACGTTCATGAGATGTGGCTGTATCACGAATTTTATCAATGGCGTCAATGACTGTATTCAGTGCTGTATCAAAGCCAATAGTGAAATCAGTACCTGGGATATCGTTGTCAATTGTACCCGGGACACCTACACATGGAAAACCGAGCTCAGTTAATTTCTTCGCTCCCATGAATGAACCGTCTCCGCCAATCACAACAAGTCCTTCAATACCGAATTTTTTTAAGTTCTCAATGCCTTTTTCACGACCTTCAACTGTCTTGAATTCAGGGCATCTTGCCGTGTAAAGTTTTGTTCCTCCACGATGAATGATATCGCCAACTGAACCTATTTCAAGTTTCTCAATTTTACCGTTAATTAGACCTGAATATCCATTATAAATACCGTAAACTTCAACATTATGGTAAATCGCTTTCCTTACAACTGCGCGCACAGCTGCATTCATTCCTGGGGAATCCCCACCGCTCGTTAAAACTCCTATACGCTTCATCTTTTTCACCTCAGAGACCATATATGAATTAAACATACCATTTCCACTGCTTGAAAACAATCATGAGCAAAACCGGATGTTTTCAATACGTATTTCTAAAACCGTACTTATTATACAATTAAATAAACCGTTTTTAAACAAAAGTTAAGAAAGTCATGAAAGCAATTCTTTCAAAAGCGAGGAAGATCCAGCCTTCTAAAGCCCACCGTATCAGGGTTTTCAGACGTTTCAAACTTTATGAAAACAAAAGAAAATTATTTTCAAATAGCGCTTACATGAGGTCGGTTTTCATGAAAAAGGATGAAAAAAAATAAACGCCAGCCAAAAAGGCTGTACGTTTATTTAGTTTACCCCAATATATTGATTTTCAACCGATACTTTCCCGATTGCTTTGTATTTTTGATATCTTTGTTCGACTAGTTCTTCAGGTGTTAGTTTGAGCAAAGATGTAAGTGACTGTTTTAATGTTTTTTCAATGTAGGCTGCTTGTTGTTTCACGTCTCGGTGTGCTCCACCTTGCACTTCTTTAATAACATCATCTATAATATCTAATTCTTTTAGGTCTGGAGCCGTAATTTTCATTGATTCTGCAGCTTTTTTCGCAAGTGATGAGTCCTTCCAGAGCAGTGCTGCTGCACCTTCAGGTGAAATCACTGAATACGTTGAATTCTCTAGCATGTATAGGTGGTTTCCTACGCCTAAGCCTAGTGCGCCGCCACTTCCGCCTTCTCCAATGACAATACAGACAACCGGTACACGAAGTCCTGCCATTTCGAATAGGTTTTTCGCAATTGCTTCACTTTGCCCGCGTTCTTCAGCTGCTTTACCAGGATAAGCTCCTTTTGTATCAATAAAGCAAATGATCGGGCGATTAAATTTATCTGCTTGTTTCATCAAGCGCAGCGCTTTACGGTAGCCTTCTGGATGAGGCATTCCGAAATTACGGCGCAAGTTTTCTTTTGTATCTTTACCGCGCTGATGGCCAATCACCGTGACAGGAAGCCCTTTAAACGTGGCAATTCCTCCAACGATCGCTTCATCATCGCCATAAAAACGGTCACCGTGACACTCGAAAAAGTTGTCAAACAGCTCTTGAATGTAATCGAGAGTTGTTGGGCGCATCGCATGACGAGCAATCTGTACTCTGTCCCACGGTTTTAAATTTGTATAAATGTCTGCTTCAAGTTTGCTCAGACGTGTTTCAAGACGCTCAATTTCTGCACTTAAATCCATTTCTGAGTTTTGTGTGAACTTTTTCAGTTCATCAATTTTCGCTCGAAGTTCAATGACAGGTTTTTCAAATTCTAGTTCTCCAGCCACTCTCGTTCACCTCCTGTGCTGTGTAATGCTAAGATTCGGCCTAGTGTTTCTTTCATCTCTGCACGATGAATGACAGCATCCAATTGACCATGCTTCATTAAAAATTCAGCCGTTTGGAAGTCCTCTGGCAGGTCTTCACGAATGGTTTGTTCAATGATTCTACGACCTGCAAACCCAATTAAAGCACCAGGTTCTGCAAAGTTGTAATCACCAAGAGACGCGAAACTAGCTGATACACCGCCAGTTGTTGGGTTCGTCATCACAGAGATAATCAAACCTTGATCCTCGCTGAACAATTTTAATGCTGAGCTTGTTTTTGCCATTTGCATAAGACTGAGGATCCCCTCTTGCATTCTCGCTCCGCCAGATGCAGTAAAGATGATAAATGGCACCTTGTCCGCTTTTGCTTTCTCGATCGCAAGTGTGATCTTTTCACCAACAACTGAGCCCATGCTGCCCATACGGAATGTGGCATCCATGACAGCGATCACAGCACGCTGGCCTTCAATTTCACCTTGACCTGTGACAATGGCTTCATTCAAAGACGTTTTTTCTCTGTCTTTCTCAAGCTTTTCTTCGTAGCCTGGGAATCCGAGCGGGTTTTCTGAGATCAGGTGCCCGTTAAATTCTTCAAATGTGCCTTCGTCAACAAGGCTGTCAATACGCTGTTTTGCATTCATTTGCAAATGTCTACCGCAATTCATGCAAACACGTAAATTTTTATCTAGTTCTTTGGTGAGCATTATTTTTTTACATTGCGGACATTTGGTCATGATGCCTTCAGGCACATCTTGACTTGCCTGTTCAGAGGGTACAGATGCATATTTTTTCTTTTTACTGAAAATATTTTTGATTGACAAATGACTACCTCCCTTTTTGAAGGGTTTTTTCTTTACACGCACATCCACTATTATAGGACATGTCATAACTGTACCGAAACTATTGTACTTTTTTTGTCAAACGCTGTCATCCTTCATTCAATTTTTTCAGTGGGGAATTGATGAGAAATGAGTATGTGTTTGGGGCGCTGAGCAGTTGATATATGTGAATTGTGAACGTCTACAAAAAAATATCATTCCGGATGAAAAAATTTTCGCGTATGAGAGGAAATGGTGCACGTCTTTCCTCCAATTTCAGAAAGAACGTGCACACTTTTCCAATTGATTATTCGCCGATAATCGTTAATTTTCTTGTTTTTTCAGCGACTTCTTCTGGGTCGACTTTGATTCTTGCAACACCAGTTTCCATTGCTGCTTTTGCTACTGCTTTTGCTACCGCTGGTGCTACACGTGCATCAAATGGTTCAGGGATGACGTATTCAGCTGACAATTTATCATCTGAAACAAGAGAAGCAATTGCTTCAACGGCTGCAATTTTCATTTCTTCGTTAATGTGAGTTGCTCGTACATCTAATGCTCCGCGGAAAATTCCTGGGAATGCCAGTACGTTGTTTACTTGGTTCGGGAAGTCAGAACGGCCAGTTCCTACAACACTTGCGCCTGCTGCATGTGCATCTTCTGGCATGATCTCTGGATTAGGATTCGCCATTGCGAAGATGACAGGATCTTTTGCCATTTTGCCAACCATTTCTTTTGTTAGAGCGCCTGCTACTGAAACCCCAATGAAGACGTCAGCGCCTTCAATCACTTCTTCTAATGAACCTTCTTTACGGTCTTGGTTCGTGAATTTAGCCACTTCGTTTTTCACTGCATTCATACCGTTCGGGCGGCCTTCGTAAATTGCGCCTTTTGTATCACACATGATGATATCACGTACACCGAAATGATATAGAAGCTTGATAATCGCAATTCCCGCTGCTCCAGCGCCGTTTGCCACCACTTTGATAGAGGACATTGATTTTCCAGACAGTTTCAGTGCATTTACAAGTCCAGCTACTGTCACAATCGCTGTTCCGTGCTGATCATCGTGGAACACTGGAATGTTTGTCTCTTTTTTCAAGCGCTCTTCGATAATGAAGCAGTTTGGAGCTGCAATATCTTCAAGGTTGACACCGCCAAACGTTGGCTCAAGAAGCTTTACTGTTTCAACGATTTTGTCTACATCGTTTGTCGCAAGCGCGATTGGGAAGGCATCAACGCCAGCGAAGCTTTTGAATAATACAGCTTTTCCTTCCATGACTGGAAGAGATGCTTCTGCACCAATATTTCCAAGCCCTAAAACAGCACTTCCGTCTGTGACAACAGCGACCATATTGCCTTTCATTGTATAATCATACACTTTGCTTGTGTCGTCATAAATATCTTTACATGGTTCTGCAACACCAGGTGAGTAAGCCAAGCTCAAGTCTTTCGCATTTTTCACTTGTACTTTTGATTTTGATTCAAGTTTGCCTTGATTCTCTTTGTGCATATGTAATGCTTCTTCTCTTAATGACATGTGATGAACACTCCTTCAAGTGGAAAATGATTTAATGAATTGCTAAGTTGATAAGCACATACTGGCAGTTTTAAATACACAGAATCTTTAAAATGATAACACAATAGGTGAATTTGTAAAACATATTCAGGCGATTTGTCATCATTTAATCACAACGTTTTGTTCACCGAGCAGCTCTTTTAACTGGAAAATGACAGCATGATCTGCATGAACTTTGTATGCATCTGGAAGTCTCACTGTCTTTTTTTGCTTCTCATAATACAAATAGACATCTGCTTCTCCGCTGTGCATCGAGATCACCCGCTTTACTTGCTCTAGCAGCTCCTGCGTATGATTTTCTTCTTTCACCCGAATGTAGACAGACTCTTTTCTTTGTGTGCCCATCTCTTCAAGCAGAACGGCTTCTTGCACGATGATCTGGCTGCTGTCATTTCTGACATCTATTCTGCCTTCAACATAAAGCATGGCGCCCTCCTCAAGTAAGGGGGACAGCTTTCTAAATTGCTCTGGAAAGACGACGCCTTCCATTTCTCCCGTTTCATCCCCAAATGTGATAAATGCCATCGATTGTCCATTTTTTGTTCGAATCGATTTCACTTTTGTCAAAAGACCACCCATTGAGACCTTTCGCTTTATATAGGAAGAAAGTCTGATGATGTCCACTGCACCATTCTCTCTTAAGCGATCTCGGTACGCTTGTACAGGATGATTTGATAAATATAGTCCAAGTGCCTCTTTTTCAAATTGCAGGAGATCGACAAGCGGCAATTCTTCTATCTCCGCATATTTTGGCTTAATGGAGAAGGTTGTATCCCCCAGAAAGTCGAGCTGATCATCTGGATTTAAAAATGACACGTGGTCTAATGCAATATCTATTGATGCCAATAACGAAGCACGATTTGGATAAAGCTCATCCATCGCCCCTGAAAAAATGAGCGCTTCAATCGTTTTTCGGTTGACACTCTTTGCTGATACTCTTGCGCAAAAATCAAATAAATCTTCAAACGGCTTTTCCTGTCTTGCCCTGTATATATCCTTTACAGCTGACACTCCGACATTTTTGATCGCTCTTAAGCTGTAGCGGATCTCCCCTTTTTCAACCGTAAATGGAAATTCACTCTTATTAATAGAAGGCTTCAACACAGATATCCCTTTTTCCTTTGCCTCATAGAAATATTGAGCGACTTTGTCTTCATTTCCAATCACACTCGTTAAAAGTCCGCACATAAAATATAACGGATAATGCGCTTTTAAGTAAGCAAGCTGAAAGCCAATCATGCTATATGCAACAGCATGGCTTCTATTAAAACCATAGTTTGCAAATTTGACGATTAAGTCATAAACGTCATTTGCAATGTTAACAGGATACTCCTTTTTTAGGCATCCTTCAACAAAATGGCTCCGCTCTTCATCAAGGACCTTTTTATCCTTCTTCGAAACAGCTCTTCTTAATAGATCTGCCTCGCCAAGCTGAAAGCCTGCCATCTTCGCTGCAATCAGCATAATTTGCTCCTGATAGACGATGACCCCATATGTGTCTTTTAAAATGTCATATAAATCAGGATGCGGGTAAGAGACCTTGACTCTGCCGTGCTTTCGGTCGATAAAAAGCGGGATATTCTCCATTGGACCTGGGCGATAGAGGGCATTGACTGCCACGATGTCTTCTAAACTAGAGGGCTTAAGGCGTCTCAGCACCTGACGCATCCCTTGTGATTCAAGCTGGAAAATCCCAGTCGTATCTCCCGCTGATAACAATTCAAATGTTTTCTGATCTTCATATGAAATGTCACTAAAGTTAATGTGGACGTTTTCCTGTCTTTCAATCTGGTTTTTAATGGATTCAATTAAGGTTAAGTTCCTTAGTCCTAAGAAATCCATCTTTAAAAGCCCAAGATCTTCTAAATAATTCATCGCATACTGCGTTAAATACACACCATCATGGCCGTCTTGAATAGGAACAATCTCTGTCAGCGGCTCCTCGCTCAGCACAACGCCGGCTGCATGTGTCGAGGTATGTCTTGGCAAGCCTTCTACCTTTAAAGCAGTTTGAAAGACTTGCCTGAGCTCTTCGGACTGCTGGAGCATTGTTTTTAATTCAGGAGATGCAGCTAGCGCTTCTTTCAGCGTCGTTCCTGGCTTTGATGGAATCAGCTTTGCGAGACGGTCCGCTGCCTTTGAATCAATCCCCATCACACGTCCGACATCTCTTAAGGCTGCTTTTGCTGCAAGGGTTCCAAACGTGACAATTTGCGCCACATGCATGTCTCCGTATTTGTCTTTTACATAAGAAATGATTTCATCTCTTCTCGTATCGGGGAAATCAATATCAATATCAGGCATACTGATTCGCTCAGGATTTAAAAAACGCTCAAATAACAGACCGTGACGGAGCGGATCAACATCTGTAATAAACAAAACATATGCAACAAGTGAACCTGCTGCCGATCCACGGCCCGGCCCTGTGACAATGCCTTGGTCATGGGCATACTTCATAAAATCCCACACGATGAGAAAATAATCACTGAAATTCATTTTTTGGATAATGCTCAGTTCGTACTCAAGTCTTTTCACATACGCGTCATTTGAAGCAATCTTTCTTTGCTTCATCCCATCTACACACACTTTGCGTAAAAACTGATCTGCTGTTGATTGATCAGGGGTCGGATAGGATGGGAGTTTTGTCTGCCCAAGATTTAAATCGACTTCACAGCGGTCTGCGATCTCCACCGTTCTAGATAGCAGCTCCGTATCCTGCGTATACCATTCCTTCATTTCTTCAAAGGTTCTGAAATGCTTTTCTGCTCGGTCTTCCTCAATTTCGGACAACTGCTGCCCTGCCTTAATGGCCTTTAAACACATATAGGCCGTTTTGTCTTTCAGGTTGATGTAGTGGACATCTCCTGTCGCAACAAGAGGAATGTCGGCACTTTTTGAGACATCCCTCAGTTTACCTGTAAGCGATTCGTCTTGCTGAAATGGCTGAAGTGCGATGTATACATGTCCCTCACCGAAAATATGTTTCAATTGTTTCGCCGCATCATGCGCTTCTTCTAGCTGATCATGCTGAAGCAGCGTTTCAATGTAACCAGAAACGCCTGGTGTGATGGCAATGAGCCCGCGGTGGTAGCTTTTCAGCCATTTCTCTTTCAGTCCAGCTTTTGATTTTGATTTCAGCACACTGCTGATCTTGATCAAATTTTGGTAGCCTTCATTGTTTTTGGCAAGGAGTACCAAGGGATAAGCCTCTGTCTCTTGTTCATCTATGAAGACAGAAGCTGTTAAACCGATGACAGGCTTGATGCCATGTTTTTTACATTCCTTATAAAATTCAACCGTTCCATACATCACATGGTCATCGGTAAGAGCGAGCGCCTTGCAGCCAAGTTCTTTCGCTTTCAGCACGAGCTCCTTTACTTTTGCTGCACTGCTTAATAAGCTGTATCCACTGTGGACCTGAAGATGAACATAAGACATGCTTAATCCACTCCTTTCGTCTAAAGTCATTCTTTCATTATAAAACGCGATGCGATGAGAAACAAATGTTCTTTCTTTTCTGTCCGTTCATACTTGTCCCGCACGCACCATATATTGAATAGAGTGAGGTGGACAAAATGGATGTGAAGGAAGCTTTTATTCCAAATTTTATTAGCTGTTATTTTATTGCACTTGGGGTCATTTTGGGTGGTGCCATTATAGGCGGTGTTGGTGCTTATTTGTCCGGTCAGCCGCCTTTATCCATTATTACGAGTCTTGCCAACCGTTTAAAGATTTGGGCGCTTGTCGCAGCTATCGGCGGAACGTTTGATGCTGTTTATAGCTTTGAAAGAGGTATTTTTGAAGGGAACACGCGTGATATTTTCAAGCAGATTTTATTAATTGTCTCTGCCATGGGCGGTGCGCAAACGGGTTATCTTATTATCACGTGGCTCACACAGGAGCATGTGTCATCATGAGGGTGCCGGAGCTGTACAAACGTCCAGGCTGGCAGCGTTTTTTTGCGGGGATGATGTTTGGCGCGATTGTGAGCTGGCTCATTTTCCTCTTTACATACGGAACCTTTCAGGAAAAGCAGGTGACACTGCTGAGAAGCCAGCAGCACCATATGGACAGTCTGAAAGAACAAATCACACTCTATCGGGAAGATTTGCATAAGTTAAATGAGGATAATAAGAAGCGGCTGCTGA
This sequence comes from Bacillus sp. FSL K6-1145, assembly GCF_038003425.1. Lineage (NCBI taxonomy): Bacteria > Bacillati > Bacillota > Bacilli > Caryophanales > Bacillaceae > Bacillus > Bacillus sp. FSL K6-1145. Next base: position 2,583,929 of record NZ_JBBOPC010000001.1, read on the forward strand.
TCCAAAGCGTAGATGTCCATCTCGTCAATCGTGAGCAATATAAAATCCCAGAGCCAGATACGCTAAAATTTGAAGATCAGGTCAAGGAGGATATCTCAGAGGTTATTACAAAGGATATTGAAAGTGTCTATAAAACAAAGGAATTATTAAAACGCACGGTCGAAAACAAAGAATATACCATTCGGGAAAAGGCATACCGCGCCAAAGTGACAGAGCTGACAATTTATACAAAGCTTTCACTTGAAGTGCGCATTTCATTTGCTGAATAAATGATCATGTGGAATTTTTATGAATTTCTGCCCTCAATGATCGCTTTTCCCCCTTAATTTTTATACACTAAAAGTAGAACGAGATCTAAAACAGAAAGAGGTGAGGACAATGGAGGTTTATAGCTATCGTCAAATGGCACGAGACAAAGCAAGCCGGATCAAGGACGGCATGTGTGCTTATGCTGAGACAGAAATGATGGCTCATTTAATTAAAAAAGAATTAAAGCATCAAAATCTCCAAGCCTATGAAGATTCAACTGACATCGGCTGCTGGTTTATCCCTGTATGCAAGTAACCCTTTTCTCCATGACAAAAAAAGAGAGAGGGGACTTGAAGCCCCCTCTCTCATGATGATGATTTACATACTTCTTCTAAATCACGCAAAATCTCATCTGCCACGGCCCAATCATAAATAGACGCACCAGCTGCAAGCGGGTGGCCGCCGCCATGATATTTTTTCGCAATGGTATTAATGACGACGCCTTTCGAACGGAATCTAACACGAATCTGATCATTTTCTTCCACAAAAAAGACCCATGCCTTAATCCCTGAAATATTTCCAAGTGTTCCAACAAGCTGTGAGGCTTGCTGCGCTGTCGTTTGGAACGATTCCAAAATATCCTGCTTAATGAAAACAGAAGCGACCCCATTCTCTGACAAAGAAATATGTTGAAAAATATAGCCATTTAATTTCACGACATTGAGATCCGTCTCATACAATTGATTGAAAAGGTCTGAAGATGAAAATGGATATTCAATCAGTTCTCCAGCATATTTGAGCGTCTTTTTCGTCGTGTTTGGGAAAAGGAAGCGGCCTGTGTCTCCTACAATGCCGGCATAAATGAGTTCTGCCGCCTTTGTATTCAGCTGATATCCTTCTTCTTTCCCCTCTAAATACAATTCATAAATCATCTCGCTCACAGAACTTGCCTCTGTATCTACCCAAAGCAAATCACCATAAGGATCTTCATTTGGATGATGATCAATTTTCATCAGCTTGTCGCCCATTGAATAGCGCTGATCGTCAATTCTTGCTTGATTGGCTGTATCGCAGACAATGACAAGGGCATCTTTGTACACGTCATCCGGCACTTCATCAAGTTCATATAAAAATGAAAGGGATGGCTCCGGGGTTCCTGTCGCATAAATATTTTTTTCTGGATAGGTCGCACGCAAGATTTCCGTAAGGCCGCACTGCGATCCATACGCATCAGGATCTGGTCTTACATGTCTATGAATGATGATGGTGTCATATAATGATATGGTTCTAATCAGTTCTTTTTTCATAAAAACTCCTTCTTATCCGATACTCTTTTTATTATTAAAGCATAATCTATCCTGACGGAAAAGTGAGAAATAGACAATTTATTCTAGTAAGCAAGCCTATTTACGTTTAAAATAGGGTTGTAACCACTTACAATGGAGGCTTGGCACATGCTTGTTTTGATTGTGTTTATTATTTGTTCTGCCATGTTTTATTTATACTACAAAGCAAAGAATGTACGTACGAACCGCCCAGTCGAAAAGAAATTCTGGTCGGCGAAATCCAGTATGGCACTTGGCTGCTTTGTCCTGCTCTTCGGTGTGAATCAATTATTTTTAAACCGCTCGTCACTCGCATTTGTCATTGGATTTATTTTTGTTGCTGTCGGTATCGGCAGTACGTGGGCTGGATATAAAGCCTACAAGCATTACCTTCCGCTCTTTTTAAAGGAAGGCGAAAAAGATCACGCATAATAAGAGAGAAGGGCTAAAATGATGTTTATTTTAGCCCTTTGTCTTTTTCAGCAGATTATCCTCTCTCCATGAGCTGCACCATCAGCATCGCTTTACCAACGATATTCGATTGATGATAAACCTCTACTTCCAGCTTTCCAAACTTGCGTCCTACTTCTAAAATATTTGGCTTGATCTGTATCGTGGATTCCATTTGAACTGGTTTTAAGAAGTAGACAGAGAGACTTTCGACAATCAGCTCCCCTTTTTTATGAGACTTTAAGAAGCGGTTGGCGGATTCAATTAAAATTTGCGTGAACACGCCATATGAAATGTTTCCGAGCTGGTTTGTCATTTGTGGTGTGACCTCATATTGATACACGGCATCTGCCTTTGGTTTTTCTGTATCGGTCTCTTTAAACCCTCTTGAGACAACATCATCCAGTTTTTCTCCGACCTGCGGCTGCTTTTGAATCATTTGAAGCGCCTTCAGCACGTCCTGACGACTGATCATTCCAATCAGTTTCGCATAATCATCTACAACAGGCAGCACCTCAATGCCTTCCCATACCATCATTTGAGCAGCAGAAGCGACAGAGGTTTTTCCAATGACTGTCAGTGGGTTTTTCGTCATGACCTTTTCAATCGGTGTGGAGCGGTCATGCCCCGCGATATCCTTTGAGGTGAGAATGCCGTGAATTTTCATTTGGTCGTCTGCGACCGGAAAGCGTCCGTGGCCAGTTTCATAGTTCTTTTCATACCATTTTTCAAGCTTATCCTCTGGTGATAAATACACTGTTCGTTCTATCGGCGTTAAAATATCTTCCACAAGCACAATCTCTTTTTTTATGAGTTGGTCATAAATGGCCCGGTTAATGAGAGCTGCTACGGTAAATGTATCGTAGCTTGTCGATAAGATCGGCAGCTCAAGCTCATCTGCGAGCTGAATGATTTCATCATCTGTTGAGAAGCCGCCCGTGACCAGCACAGCTGCTCCTGCCTCTAATGCTTGTCTATGGGCATTGATCCGGTTTCCGACAATTAGCAGGTTTCCAGCTGCCGTATAGCGCATCATCGCATCAAGCTCCATCGCTCCGATGACAAATTTGTTTAATGTTTTATGTAAGCCCGCTCGTCCTCCAAGCACCTGTCCGTCAATCACATTGACCACTTCTGCATATGTCAGTTTTTCAATATTTTCTTTTTTCTTCTGTTCAATTCGAATGGTACCAACTCGTTCAATGGTACTGACGAATCCTTTATTTTCAGCATCCTTGATGGCCCGGTAAGCTGTCCCTTCACTCACTTTCATTTCTTTCGCAATACGCCGGACAGAAATTTTCTCTCCGACTTCTAATGAATCAATATACGATAAAATTTGTTCATGCTTTGTCGCCAATCCCGTTCACCCTTTTTGTTTTCAGCGTTTTCATCTAACTTTCATTATAAGGGCAGGAGGCTTTTAATAGCAATTTGTCTTTTTTCAGCGCGATACATGTAAACAAAAAAGCCGGCATTTGAGTGCCAGCTTTTTGCTATGTTGATTAAATCTCGATCGATTCTCCGCTGTTTAACACATGACCGACGCCGCCATGGAGGCTGTCTGCAAATGCATGTGGGTCCTGCTCAATCGGCGGGAATGTGCTGTAGTGAATTGGCACGACTTGCTTCGCCCGAAGCCATTCGGCTGCGATTCTTGCATCGTCCGGTCCCATCGTGAAGTTATCACCGATCGGAAGGAATGCAAGCTCAATATGATTCAGCTCACCGATCAGCTTCATATCTGAAAAGAGTGCAGTGTCTCCGGCATGATAAATCGTTTTGCCCTCTGCGGTAAATAGAATACCTGATGGCATGCCTGTATACGTAATCGTTTTGGCATCTTCATCAATGATAGCAGAACCATGGAACGCTTGAGTGAGCTTCACTTTACCAAATTCAAACTCACGTCCGCCCCCAATCGAAAGCGGGTGCGTTTTCACCCCCTGCCAGCTTAAATAAGTGGCAAGCTCGAATGGCGCAATAACAAGCGCATCATTGTTTTTGGCGATTTCAATGGTGTCACCGATGTGATCTCCATGCCCGTGCGTGAGCAAAATGACATCCGCTTTGACATCTTGCGGTTTGATATCTGTGTGCTTATTTCCATTTAAAAATGGATCAATCCAAATATGGTATCCGTTTGTTTCAATGTGTACGACTGAATGTCCGTGATATGTAGCTTTCATGTGAGTATATCCACCTTTCGAATTTGATCTCATTTCATCTATTCCCTGTATAAAAAACTGAAAAACTTAATGTCTGTGAATGACGTTAAGACCACCTGTTGCTTCAATAACGGTTCCTGTAATCAGATCAGAGCGGTCATCGCATAAAAAGGAAATGATGCGCCCGATATCTTCTCCAGTACCAGACCTGCCAATCGGCGTTTCATCGTCTTTCATCTGGCGTGCTTCTTCTATTGTCGATTCTTTCATGTCTCCAACGATTTTGCCTGGACAAACCATATTGGCTGTGATGCCATTTTCGGCTTCTTCAATCGCAATGGTTTTCGTCAGTGACGCCAGCCCCACTTTTGCTGCTCCGAAGGCTGATCTGTGCATCCATCCCGGCGCATGGTCTGCGCCTTGAAAGCCATATGTGACAATTCGGCCGAAGCCTTGCTTTCTCATCATTGGGATGACCATACGGAACAAATGGAACACAGCAGATAGGTTGCCTTCCATCATTTGATACCATTCATCTTCGGAATAATCCGCTAGTTTTTTTCGTTCAAAAATATAAGGTCCGGCATTGTTAATCAAGGCATCGATCCGCCCAAATCGCTCGGCTGCCAGCTCGACCATATTTTTTAAATCTTCTTTGTTTGTCACATCGCCTTGGACAAATTGAAGCTTCTCTTCATATTGCTGCAATTCTTCTTTCATCTGGCGCACAGCTTCATCATCACTTCGATAATTTACTGTCACAGAATACCCCATATTCAGTAAAGACTCGGTGACTTTCCTGCCAAGTCCCTTAGAACCCGCTGTTATTAATGCGTGTCGCACACAATCTCCTCCTAAAACAAAGGTTGCAAGTTCATGTGTTTCTTTTGTTATCTTTACTTTACTATAAACCAGCATCTGGCGCACTTATGAACCCTTTCTGCTATTTCTATTTAGAATGAAAAAATGAAGGATGATTCATCCACTTTTGGATATCCCACGAGCCATGAATATCAAGAAGCAGCGAAACAAAACGGTAGCATTCTCTCACCTCATAAAGCTGGCGAGGAAGCGGGCAAATCTCTTCATAGCCCAACTGAACATCGTGTGCAGCTTCTTTCGTCAAAAGGTATTCCAATGCAATAAAATCAAACGCAGCTGGTCCAAATACGACGTATTCTGTATCAACTAGACTCGTCACTTGATCATACTTTTCAATATATTGCGACGGATCTAAATCAATTAAAATGAGACTGGCTGAATCAGGAGGACTGAGGTGGTCTAGCTTTTGCTGCACCATTTCTCCAAAGCACTGAAATTCAGGCTGATCAGCGTAATAGCGGCTTATAAGTTTAGACACAGCCCTTTTTAAAAGAGCATGGAATTCACTCAAATGTCTCTTTTCTGCTCCGTATATAGTACCGAAGGAGTGAGTTCGATGTGAATGAAGATGTGCTAGCTTCCTCCCGTAATCCAAATAGAAATCTGATGAACATCCCTTAAAAGATGTTAAAGGTGTTCCTTCTACTTTTTCCATGACATCATAATGTCTCCCCGCCATCTTCACTTTACGAACAACTTCCGGAATATGAAAGGAATTCGTATGAGCCAGCTTTTCATTGATTTGATCGAGATGCTCTTGTCCCATATCGGCATTGACCCCATAGATCATGTTGATCCCATATACAAATTCACTTTCTGCTTTTGTCATTTTAGGAGATTTCACCACATATTCCGTTTTGTCTTGTAAGGAGATCAGCCACACATCATTGGCCCGTCCGTCGTACTGTTCTCCTAACGTCTTAACTGAGGCGATGGGCTGGTCAAACAAAGCCTGAAGCGTTTTCTTCATGGACTGCTGTCACTCCCTCTTTAGCTTGGCACTGGTATGCTTTCATTTTCTCCAATGATGATCAATTTCCTTATTCCATTACAAAAAACCATCCGTATAAACGAATGGTTTTGGTCAGTTATGCTAGGCAGGCTTTTGCTTTTTCTAAAGCGAGCTGAATTTGTTTAAATCCAGTTCCACCTGCGCTTGTTCTTTTTTCAACAGCAACATAAGGATCAAGAACGGTGTAAATGTCTTCTTCAAAAAGATCGCTCGCTTCTGTAAATGTCTCAAACGGAAGATCACTTAAGTAGATGCCTTTTTGAATGCATGTATACACGAGCTTGCCAACGATTTCGTGTGCTTCACGGAATGGCATGCCTTTTTTCGCAAGGTAGTCTGCCACTTCGGTAGCATTTGAGAAATCTTCTTTCGTTGCTTTTTTCATGACATCTTCGTTCACTGTCATTGTTTGAATCATGCCTGTGAAGATTTGCAGGCTGCCGGCGATGGTTTTGACTGTATCAAACATGCCTTCTTTATCTTCTTGCAGGTCTTTGTTATACGTAAGCGGCAAGCCTTTCATAATGGTGAGAAGCCCCATCAGGTTGCCATACACACGGCCTGTTTTCCCGCGGATCAATTCTGCCATATCCGGGTTTTTCTTTTGCGGCATCATGCTGCTGCCTGTTGCATATGTGTCATCAAGCTCAATGAATTTGAATTCTTGAGAGCACCATAAAATGATTTCCTCACAAAGACGCGAGAGGTGCATCATGACAAGGCTGCTGTTAGACAAGAACTCTAAAATGAAATCCCGATCACTTACGCCATCAAGGCTGTTTTCGTAAATATGATCAAAACCAAGCAGCTCCGCTGTATATTCACGATCAATTGGGAATGTCGTTCCTGCTAGCGCTCCGCATCCGAGTGGAGACACGTTAATTCGTTTCAAAGAATCTTGAAAACGCGCTTTGTCACGCTCTAGCATCCAGAAATAGGCGAGCATATGATGCGCAAAGGAAATAGGCTGTGCACGCTGTAAGTGCGTATAACCTGGAAAAATCGTTTCAACGTGCTGTTCTGCTTTTTCCACAAGCACTGTTTGAAAGGAAGAGATCAGTTCAATGATATGCTCTACTTGGTTATTCAAATATAAATGCATATCAGTGGCAACCTGATCATTCCGGCTTCTCGCTGTATGCAATTTGCCGCCAAGCGGACCAATCTCATCAATGAGCATTTTTTCAAGGTTTAAATGGATGTCCTCATAATCCACTGAGAATTCGAGTTCATTTGCCTCTGCCTTTTTCATGAGCGTATTCAGTCCATCTTTGATGGCAGCGGCCTCGTCATCGCCTAGGATACCGCATGTATTCAGCATACTTGCATGAGCAAGGGAGCCGGTCAGATCTTCTTTGACTAATTGTTTGTCGAAATGAATGGACGCGCCAAACTCATCGACCCATTTTTCTGGTGTTTTTTGAAATCGGCCTCCCCAAAGCTTTTTCATGCTTTAACCTGCTCCTTTTTATTCACGATGCTGTTCACTTTTGTTGGTAAGCCCCAAAGGTTAATAAATCCTACCGCTGCATCATGATCGAATTCATCTGCTTTTGTGTAAGTTGCTAAATTTTCATCATAAAGTGAATATGGTGATTTACGTCCTTCAACAATGGCATGGCCTTTAAATAGTTTTACACGTACAACACCTGTTACGTTCTGTTGTGTTTCCTGTAAGAAAGCATCTAGTGCTCCTTTAAGAGGTGAGAACCATAATCCGTTGTATATTAATTCAGCCATTTTTTGTTCAACGATTGGCTTAAAGTGTGCGACTTCCTTCACTAGCGTTAAGTCTTCAAGCTCTTTATGTGCTTTTAGAAGTGTGACAGCACCTGGGCATTCGTACACTTCACGAGATTTAATGCCTACAAGACGGTTTTCAACGTGGTCGATTCTGCCAACCCCATGCTGACCAGCGACTTCATTTAAATGAAGAATAAGATCTGATAAGGAATACTGAATACCATCAATAGCTGTTGGTTTTCCTTTTTCAAACGTGATTTCAATGATTTCAGGTGTGTCAGGTGTTTTTTCAAGTGGCGTCGTTAAATCATACGCTCCTTCTGGCGGTGCAGCCCAAGGATCTTCTAAAATGCCGCACTCGTTACTTCTGCCCCAAAGGTTTTGGTCGATTGAATATGGGCTGTCTAAGTTAATCGGAATTGGAATACCATGTTTTTGTGCATAATCGATTTCTTCATCACGAGACCATTTCCACTCACGCACTGGTGCAAGAACTTCTAGGTCTGGATTCAACGCTTTAATGGATACTTCAAAACGGACTTGGTCGTTTCCTTTTCCAGTACATCCGTGCGCAACCGCTACTGCATTTTCTTTCTCTGCGACTTCCACTAGTTTTTTTGCAATAAGTGGACGAGATAATGCAGATACAAGCGGATATTTCCCTTCATACATCGTGTGTGCTTGTAAGGCAGTTAGTGCAAATTCCTCTGCGAATTCTTCTTTTGCGTCAATCATGTAAGACTGAACCGCTCCGACTTGAAGTGCTTTTTGTTGAACGAATGCTAAGTCTTTTCCTTCACCTACGTCTAGGCAGCAAGCGACGACTTCGTATCCTTGCTCTTGTAACCATTTAACTGCAACAGAGGTATCAAGACCTCCGGAATATGCTAATACGACTTTTTTATTTTGTGACATGATTGAAAAGCTCCTCTCACTTGTTTTGATTCTGCGAATGTTTTTTGCATAAAAATAAGTTTTAATTTATAAACATGCATTTAGTATGTATACACTGTAACAAGGAAAAATTGTTTTTTCAACCCCTTTATGAAAAAAACTCCGCCAAATTTTCTTGGCAGAGTCATTTTGGGCTATTTTTGATCCTTTTCAAGCTCTCGTAAGACGTGAGGAAGCTCTGGAATGATGAGTTTTGTCATGGCTAAACGAACAGCTCCAGTAGAGCCTGGTGTGGCAAAGACGGCTTTTTGATTGACGACCCCTGCCGCTGCCCGGGACAACATAGCGGCTGAACCGATGTCTTCTGTATAGCTTAGCATGCGGAAAATTTCGCCAAAGCCAGGCAGCTCCTTGGAGAAAAGCGGGGTGATCGCTTCAATGGTGACATCCCTTGCGGCAATTCCTGTGCCTCCGTTTAACAAGACGGCATCTATTTTTGGTTCGCTTGTTCCCTCTAGCACAGCGTCTTGGATCGCTCCAATGTCATCTTTTACAATATCATATGCAAGAATGAGATGTCCCTGTTCTTTAAGCAAATCAATCATCAGACGGCCGCTTTTATCTGTTTCTTTCATTCTTGTATCACTGACCGTAATGACTTTCACATAAAGCCTCGCTTTCGCCTCACGTTTATGTTCTGTCACGCCCATTTTCGCACCGCTCCCTTTTGCTTCGTATTGGACAACATTATAGCATGCTGCTTTTAACAGAAAAAAGCTCTTTTCCTTATTGGAAAAGAGCTTCTTCATTTTGATTACGCTAAGCGCATAACGTCTCTTGCAATCATGACTTCTTCGTTCGTTGGAATAACGATCACTTTTACAGGAGAGTGCGGGTAGCTGATGAATGCTTCTTCGCCTCTCATGTTGTTAAGAGAAGGATCCCAGTAAACGCCCATGAATTCTAGACCACGAAGGACACGTGCTCTTACTTCTGAACTGTTTTCACCGATTCCAGCTGTGAAGATGATCGCATCTACGCCATTCATTCTCGCTGCATAAGAACCGATATATTTATGAATACGGCTTGCAAAAATATCAAGAGCTACTTCTGCACGGTCGTTTCCTTCTTCTGTTGCTTCTTCAATATCACGAAGGTCACTTGATAGACCAGACACACCTAAAAGACCACTCTTCTTATTCAAAGTTGAAAGTACTTCTTCAGCTGTATGTCCTGTTTTCTCCATAATAAATGGAATAAGGGCAGGGTCAATGTTACCTGAACGTGTTCCCATTGCAACACCCGCAAGCGGCGTGAAGCCCATTGAAGTATCGATTGATCTTCCGCCTTCAACTGCTGCGATACTCGCACCATTTCCAAGGTGACAAGAGATCAGACGAAGCTCTTCAAGAGGACGGCCTAATAGCTCTGATGCACGCTCTGTTACGAACTTATGGCTTGTCCCGTGGAATCCGTATTTACGAATACCAAAGTTTTTGTAGTAGTCGTACGGAAGGCTGTATAGGTAAGACTGCTCTGGCATTGTTTGGTGGAAAGCTGTATCGAACACAGCAATCGCTGGTACGTCAGGCAGAATTTGTTTGAATGCTTTGATTCCTACAACGTTTGCAGGGTTGTGCAGTGGTGCTAGCTCTGAAAGCTGATCAATGTCATTGATGACTTCATCAGTTAAAAGAACAGAGTCGCTGAATTTCTCTCCACCGTGAACAACACGGTGTCCTACGCCATCAATTTCATTAAAGTCTTTGATGATGTTAAATTCAATTAGTTTTTCAAGTAGCATTTTAACCGCTACTGCATGATCTGGAATATCTGTGACTTCTGTTTTCTTTTCTCCATCTACAGAAATCGTGAAGATACTGTTGTCCATTCCGATTCTTTCAACAAGACCTTTTGTTAAAACGGTTTCTTCTGGCATGTCGAACAATTGGAATTTAAGAGATGAGCTTCCTGCGTTGATTGCAATAATTTTAGACATTCTTGTCGCTCCTTTTACTCAGTTGTTATATAAGGTTTCACGTTTTTTCCGGTGCTATATTCAACCTGTATGACGGGTCTTTTATAGTTTAACGATAAGTCCGAAAAATATCTGACTTTTTCATTTAAACATTGAAAACTTTGCATTTCAAGTGCACCTTCGAACTGTTATCGCTTACATCGATAAGTCGATATTTTCTGAATAATAAAAAAGCCAGACATCACTCTGGCTATTCTTTCGTTTCTTTTTCTTCTATAAACCATTGGTCTAATTTTCTCATTACACCCAACATTGATTCTTTTTGTGAGAAAGACGGTAGATTGGCAAACAGCATCCGTTTTGGTGCTTCGAGCCCTTCCTTTTTCTTTTGCATCACAAACAAGCTTTTGGCGTGCTTTTTGTCCTTGAACATGGAGACCGGCAGCTGAATTAATGCATTCATATATGCATGATCTTTGATAAAGTCCTTTAATTGCACGCTTTCTTTTCCTTCAAACAAATCGTTTGGAATGATGAAGAACAAGAAGCCGCCTTCTTTTGTATAACGAAGGCTTTGTTCAATAAATAAATAATGCGCAAAGGCATGTCCTTCTTTTGCCTTTAATTCATAGTCTGCTGCACGCTCATCATTTGGATAATAACCAACTGGCAGACTGCATACAGTGACATCTACTGGAGAGATCAAAAGCGGCTCAAGACTGTCTTGATGGAAAAGCTCGACTTCCTTCTCTTCCAAGTTCGCCTGTGCCCATGCAATTTTAATGAGGACATCATCAATTTCAGACGCAAAGCCGCGCTTTGTTTCTGCAGTCAGATTATTTAAGACAGCAAGCAGTAAGTTCCCTGTTCCTGCTGCTGGATCAAAGACAACTAGCTCTTTTTGTCCTTCTAAAAATTTATTCACCAAGTAGCTGACAAACAGCCCGATCGTATCTGGTGTCATCTGACGATTTGGATGGGAAATATCCTTTTGTCCTTTCAATACGGCGAGCTGAAACGCTTTACGAATCTGCTCATGATCATAAGAGGCAAAATCTGCTTTCTCTATTAAATCCTTTAGTAAACCGTCTCGATCATTTGCTTGGAAAAAGGCTTCTCCTGCTTCAGCTAATGCCTCAATATAGGAAATGCTTTGGTCCTTTTTTAATCGAATAGAAGCTGTATCGAGCAGCTCGAAAATCGTACTTACTTGATCTTTCTGCAATGCTTTTCTCTCCTCGCTTTGTTAAAAGCTATATGTTCTCATTGAAAAGAGCCCCAGTATGAAGCCGGAGCTCTTGTCGATGCTGCTTTTATAACAGTGATTTTGCAGCTTCAATGGCTTTTTCATAATTTGGGTGATTCGTTGCTTCGCTTACGTATTCAGTGTAAACCACTTTCCCATTAGGGTCTAATACGAAAACTGCACGCGCCAATAAACGCAATTCTTTCATATACACACCGAATGCTTCACCAAATGACATATCTCTGTGATCAGATAATGTTTCGACATTTTCAATTCCGTTTGCTCCGCACCAGCGTGCTTGTGCAAATGGAAGATCTGCACTAATTGTATAGATATTGACCGGACCTAAACCGGCTGCCTCTTCATTGAAACGTCTTGTTTGTGCGTCACACACACCTGTATCAATAGAAGGAATCACTGAGATGATCGTCACTTTTCCTGTTAAATCAGAAAGTGAAACTTCCCCTAGTGAGTTCGTTAATACCGTGAAATCCGGAGCCTGCTCGCCTACTTTTACTTCATTTCCTACAAGCGTGACAGAACTCCCTTTAAATGTGATCGATGCCAAAACAATTCCTCCCTTATCAAATGTATGGTTCTATCATAGTAGAGAAAGCAAAAAACTGCAAAGCCTAATCTTCGCTTTTGAAAAAAAAGTTAACTGCAGCGCAGCTAACTTTTTAAAGGTCTATGTCATCTAGTTTTCGTTCTTTATGACGGTTCTCCCGTTCATCCTTCTTAAACATGTGCTGAAGACGTTCAATTGCTTGAGGAGCAGAATCCAATATTTTATCAAGCAGATGTGTATGTTCATCCAAATGAAGCATTCGAACGCCGTTTGTTCCGACAATTAAGAAGGCGATTGGTGTAATAGACACACCTCCGCCGCTTCCTCCGCCAAATGGGAGTCTCGGTTCTTTTCGTTCTTGATCATCAGAACGTTTTTCTTTCTTTTGGTTCCCGTTAAATTCACTGCCGCCGGCTGCAAATCCAAAACCAACCTTCGACACAGTGAGGATGACACTGCCGTCAGGGGTTTCGACTGGATCGCCGATGATCGTATTCACATCTATCATTTCTTTTAAGTTTTCCATCGCTGTCTTCATAAGACCTTGGATTGGATGATCTGCCATTTTCGGGTTCCTCCTTAAACAGATGATTCATTCTTCGTTGCTTGAAGAGAGGCATTTTTTCTCGCCTTTCTTCCTTTTAACCAATGAACAAGTAAACGAATGGCTGCAAGCATAGCATGTCCAATACGAAAATAAGCTATACATGTAAACTGGGTCTGTGACACATTGTGCTGAAAGGCAGGAATGACTTCATATACCGGTTTATGCTTAAAGGTGAGATGCTCCTGCATAAAGGCAAGTAGTGCTCCTTTCACTGACCATACACCACCAGCTGCTACACCTGTCAAAGCAGCGTCATGAAAGCCGATCCATGTTGACCAGTGAAACGAGACAATCTTTACGTGGATGAAGAATTTACGCATGATCCGGTTTAAATCGACGATCTCTTTTGTGATGCGCTCCATTTGATGAAGGATTTGCTTCATATCACGTTTTCCCACTTTTTTATGTATGGATTCTTTTTCGTGACTAGGGGTTTTGGCGCTCGCCATTTTCTTTTCACGTATATCAATCGTTTGATCCTCTGGATTGACCCTCACCATCGGAATGTCTTTTTTGAGTCTGATGATTCCATATAAGGTGATGATCTTCAGTGCAAGATGGTCATCGTCATTTGCATGTGAATAATCCAGTGAAATGGTCACTTTCATGAAGATTAATAAGATTCCAAGGAACAAAAAAGCTGCGATCCAAACGTAAAGCACTGTGCTCACTTCCTTCATAACAAATGATGCTTCCTCTACGATTATGGCTCTCATTCTGGATTTTATACCCAATCATAAAAAAAAGAGTTTGACCGGTACCCGGCCAAACTCCTCTGATTATACGTTTGCTTCTGTTTTTTCATATAGGTGTTCATGGACGACCACCGTATCAGCAAAGTAATCATGAACCCCTTGCTTTTTCGGTGTGAATCCAACAACAGCATAGAGAACAAAGAGCGTATTGATATAGCGTCCTACAATCTCTCTAAAGAAAATGACATCCCATGCCAGCTTCTTTTCAGGTTGAAGTGAGACCACTTTGATTCCAAACACCATTTTCCCAAGTGTTTGCTGAAAGAATTTCGTCATGATGGCGAAATAAAGCAGGAATACAATCGTCGTTGTGACGGAGAATGGAGAAAACCATCCTCCTCCTTTGGACCAGCCGAACAGACTAAAGATTGGAGAAACCGTCAAATGGTTGACACCCCAGACGACGAGCCAATCAAGAATAAACGCCCAAAACCTAATCCAAAAGCCTGCAAACGCCTGTGCTTCAATCACTGCACGTTTCGCAAGAGCCGGATTCGATTCTTCTTGGCTACGGCTTTCGGTTACTTCATCGAATGTAGAATCCATCTATGATCCCTCCTTTATTTTGAATAGAGATACATCGGTTTAGACCCATTTGAGCCAGCCAGTGTTTCTTTTAGATTGAGAAAATCAATTTCACTTTTAAAGAGTTTGCTTGCGCTCATATTGAAGAGAGAGTTCCAGCCAAAGCTTTGAGAATAGCTGATCACTGTCGCTCCTTTTAACCCTTTTTCATTTTTCTTCATTGCTTTGATTGCATCTTCATAATATCCAAGCTCATCGACTAATCCGTTCGATTTCGCCTGTGTTCCGTCATAGACCCGGCCGTCAGCAATTTTCTTCACGTCTTGTTTTGACATGCCGCGTCCTTCAGAGATCACTTTGACAAATCCTTCATACGAATTATCAACCATGCTTTGCATGATGTCGCGCTCATCTTTTGTCATGTCACGATTTGGTGACATGATGTCTTTGAATTTTCCGCTCTTAATTGTTTCGTATTTAATACCTAAATTATCTGCCAGCTTTGAATAGTTCAAGCTTTGCATGATCACACCTAACGATCCTGTTAATGTTTCAGGTGAAGCAAAGATTTTTTTGGCTGGAGTTGATACGTAGTAGCCGCCAGAAGCTGCCATAGAGCCCATGGAGACGTAAATCGGCTTCTTCGCTTTTTTCACTTCTTCTAATTTTTTATGTATTTCTGCACTTTCATAGACACCGCCGCCAGGAGAGTTGACGCGTAGCAGTACACCTTTTACTGAAGCATCATCTTTCGCTTTTTCTAGTTCCTTGAGGAATGCACGATGATCATAGCCTTCTCCGCCTAATAGACTTGATGCGCCGCCATTATCTTGAATGGTTCCATTAATCTCAAGAACCGCTATTTTTCCAGCACCGCTTCCATCCTCTAGTACCTTCTCTTCTATTTCATCCCCAAATTGATAGCTCATTTTATTGTCATTGAAGCTTTCATACAAAGCCGTCGTGACACTAATCACAATTGAAAATCCGAAAACTCCAAGTGCAATGATTAACGCTACCCATCTTTTCGCATTCATCTTTTTCTCCTCCTTTTTGTCTCTCTTCATTGATACGAATATTCACATGAAATGTTTCACAGGAATTGTGGTTTTTTTACATTTCATTTCATCATATGATAGCACCTCTCTTCTTTCACGATCAACTTTACATCGTCTGCCAAGAGATACGTGTGACGAAAAATTGGCTTTTTTATCCTCTCTCTGCACCTATTAGGCTAGGTCTTCACCACAACAAAACACCTAATCCACTCTTTCATAAGAAAACAGCTATTCAATTATGCTCAAATTCTGCCCTTTTCAAATCCCTTACATTGACTCATTTCTAAAAATGAATGCCACCATCATGAAGGTTTTTCTAATGTTTTTACTTTCATATGAAAAAAGTGTAAAATGTGAGCAAGGCTTCATATGTAAGCCCTTTATTACTTTAAATCTACTTTTGACAACGAAGGGGAGAACGTCAATGACAGACAATCGTCGCAATGTATTTTTCTTTTACAAAAAAGATCATGAATTGGATGGACACATTTCTTCTCTGGAGAAGCTCGCTACTGATCAAGGCTTTCAAGTCGTCAAGCGTGCAGAGGATGCCCATATTATTGCTTCAATTGGCGGAGATGGCACATTTCTTCAAGCAGTCCGCAAAACGAACTTCCGGGATGACTGCTTATATGTAGGGGTATCAAAAACAGAGAATTCGCATCTATACTGCGATTTTTCATTAGAACATTTTGATAAAATGATTGATGCCATGAACACTGAACAGATTGAAGTGAGAAAATATCCGATCATTGATGTAAGCGTTGACAGTACCAATCAATTTCATTGCTTAAATGAACTGTCGATCCGCTCAAGTATTATTAAAACATTTGTGATCGATGTGTATATAGATGATTTCCACTTTGAAACATTTAGAGGAGACGGAATGATTATTTCTACTCCGACTGGCTCAACAGCCTACAATAAATCGGTAAACGGCGCCGTGGTTGATCCGATGCTCCCTTGTATGCAAGTTACAGAGCTTGCATCGCTAAACAACAACTCGTACCGTACACTGGGCGCTCCTTTCATCTTAAGCAGTGACCGCAAGCTAACGCTGAAGGTTGTGCAGGACGGAAACGACCATCCGATTATCGGGCTTGATAACGAAGCGCTTGGCACAAAACACGTCAAACAAATCGACATCGGCCTTTCAGGAAAAGTCATTAAAACGGTAAAATTAAAAGACAACTCCTACTGGGAAAAAGTAAAACGCAGATTCCTTTAATCAAAAAGCTCCTTTATGGGGCTTTTGTTTTCTTTTCAGCGTGATAGAAAACCTTTGAAGTCTAGGAAGAGTGAGCACCGGAACGGAGCGAATTTTACATTCGTGAGTACCGGAGCGCAAATCTGACACCGAATGCGAGGGTTTGTCTACACGCTGAAAGCTCCTTTACGGGGCTTTTTTTCATGTTTTTTCATTCACGGTCATGATTATGGTATGATGTCACAAGTATGAATGTACGAAAAGGAGAACACGATGACATTACAACAATTTGATCAATATCCATTAAGCGATGATTTAAAACAAGCGCTAAAAGCACTTCACTTCCATACACCTACACCTGTTCAGCACGAGACATTATCCGTTGCTTTTTCAAGGCAGGATCTGATCGTCAAATCTCAGACTGGCAGTGGCAAGACCGCAGCCTATGGTCTGCCGATTTGTGAAATGGTCGATTGGGCTGAAAATAAACCTCAAGCCCTCATCCTCGTTCCAACGCGAGAACTCGCCATGCAGGTAAAACAGGACCTTACAAGCCTTGGACGATTGAAACGAATTAAAGCCGCAGCCATTTATGGAAAAGCCCCTTTTCAAGCCCAAAAAGTAGAGCTTGCACAAAAAAACCACATTGTGTGCGGAACACCAGGACGAGTCTTGGATCACCTTGAGAAAGGTACTCTTTCCTTAGAAAACCTTAAATTTTTCGTGTTAGATGAAGCGGATGAAATGCTGAACATGGGATTTATTGAGCAAGTTTCTTCTATTATTGAGTATCTGCCGCCAAAGCGCATGTCAATGCTCTTTTCAGCGACCATGTCTGATGAGATGAAGAAATTAAGTGAACAGTTTTTACAATCACCAAAAGTAATTGAAATTGCACGCGCGGAAACGTCTGTACCACAAATCACCCACACCGTGATTGAAACGGAAGAAGAAGCGAAATTCTCTCTTCTTCAGCGTACGATCGTCATTGAAAATCCAGATAGCTGCATTATTTTCTGTAATACACAGGATCGAGTCAATGAACTCACGATGAAGCTGGATGATTGGGATGTGCCTTGTGACAAAATTCATGGAGGCATGAGACAGGAAGACCGTTTCGCTGTTATGGATGAATTCAAAAACGGGGAATTCCGTTATTTGATCGCAACCGATATAGCAGCCCGGGGCATTGATGTCAGTGACATGACACATGTGATTCATTATGACCTCCCCTATGAAAAAGAGCGCTATATTCACCGAACAGGAAGAACAGGCAGAGCGGGAAAAAGCGGAAAAACCATTGCGTTTATGACGAAAAATGCAAAACCTCTGATTGATGAATTAAAAGAGGAAGCAGGTATTGATTTCAAAACGCAGCCTTATCCAACAAAGGAAGATGCAGAGCAGCATGTAGAAGGCTTTGAAGAAAAGATTGAAACGCCAGTTCAAAAGGAAAATAAACAGGCGGGCGTTGAGAAAGATATTATGAAGCTTTATTTTAACGGCGGGAAGAAAAAAAAGCTGCGGGCCGTTGATTTCGTTGGGACCATTGCCAAAATAGAAGGCGTTGCCTTTGATGACATTGGGATTATTACCATTCAAGATACGAAAACATATGTCGATATTTTAAACGGCAAAGGCCCTCTTGTGCTAAATGCTATGCGCCACACAACCATTAAAGGCAAGCAGTTAAAAGTTCATGAAGCACGTTCATAAAAAAGTGAAGGCTAATCGCCTTTACTTTTTTATTTAAAATAAAATAAGCTTACAAACCCTGATACCATCAGCCTTTCCTGCAATCAACATGACAAATGTCATATCGAATACATGATGGGTGCTACTATGAGCATGACACCTTTCCTTCTATACTTTGAAGTAGAAAGAAACGGAAAGGACTTGAACGTTCATGACGACTTCAACAAACACACAGCAGCAAGCCACTTTAAGAAAACAAGTTGGCCAATTCTCTGGTGCTAATTCGAAAAAAAGTATCATTCAACTCTTTAATACATTCATTCCATTTTTGGGGCTTTGGTTTCTTGCCTATTATAGCCTGAACATCTCCTACCTTTTAACCCTCTTCTTTGCGGTTATTGCAGCTGGTTTTTTAGTACGTGTCTTTATTATTTTTCACGACTGCTGCCACCAATCCTTTTTTAAACAGAAGCCGCTGAATCACCTGTTTGGTTTCATAACGGGTGTACTCACCCTTTTCCCTTATCTTCAATGGCAAAGAGATCATTCAATTCACCATGCCACAAGCAGTAATTTAGACAAACGAGGTACTGGTGACATTTGGCTCCTGACAGTCAAAGAATATCAAGAAGCATCTGCATGGACGAAATTTCGCTACAGATTTTATCGCAATCCTTTTGTCATGTTTATTTTAGGACCGATCTTTGTTTTTCTCTTAAAAAACCGTTTCAACGTCAAAAATGCTCGTAAAAAAGAGCGCTGGAACACGTATTTCACAAATGTGAGCATCATTGCGCTAGCAGCTGCAACGTGTCTACTTTTTGGCTGGCAGGAGTTCCTGCTTGTCCAAGGTCCAATCTTCCTGATCTCAGGATCAATCGGTGTATGGCTGTTTTATGTGCAGCATACATTTGAGGATTCTTACTTTGAAGAAGATGAACATTGGAATTATGTGCAGGCAGCTGTAGAAGGCAGTTCTTTTTACAAATTGCCAAAGCTTCTTCAGTGGTTAACAGGTAATATCGGTTATCACCATGTCCATCATTTAAGTCCGAGGGTACCAAATTATCACTTGGAGCATGCACATGAGCATAGTGAGCCGCTTCAAAATGTTCCAACCATCACTTTAAAAACAAGTATCGAATCAATGAAATTTAGACTTTGGGATGAAGAAACGAAAGCATTCGTTACCTTTAAAGAAGCACGGCAATCTAAGAAGATGCCCGCACCTGTCATTAAAGGAGACATTCTAAAGAAAAATGCATAATTGGTGCAAGCTCTTTCTTACACTAGAAGGAGCTTGTTGTCATTTACAGGATGCAACCATAAGTTGAATTTGATAAAGTAAGGAAAAAGAACGAAAACGGAAAAGGTGGCACACGGATGAAAAAACAGTTAAAAATTCAAAAATTACATGGAATTTCTCCCTATATATGGGCCATTTTTTTCATCCTTCCCTTTTATTTTATCATTAAGGCTCCTTCGACTTTAGGCATTGTAATCGGCATTATTTTGAACGTTGTCTTTTTCGCTGTCTATCGTTTTGCCTTTATCGCAAAAGGCTGGTCTTTATATGTATTAGGCCTTCTCTTGATTGCGATTTCTACTGGCTATGTCATGCTCTACAGCTACATTTATTTCGCTTTTTGCATCGCCTATTTCAATGGGCATATTAAAAGAAAAGTACCTTTCTATATCTTATACTATATTCATGTCGGGAGCGCCGCCATTGCTGTAAACTTCAGTCTGATCTTAAAAAAGGGCTGGTTTCTCACGCAAATCCCCTTGGTTCTCATTACACTCATTAGTGCCATTCTCCTCCCTCTCAGCATTCGAAGCAGGAAGGAACGTGAACGGCTCGAAGAGAAATTAGAAGATGCCAATGAACGGATCGCTGACCTTGTAAAAATTGAAGAAAGGCAGCGCATTGCACGTGATCTGCATGATACCCTTGGACAAAAGCTTTCCCTCATCGGTTTAAAGAGTGATCTTGCCCGAAAACTGGTTTATAAAGACCCAGAGCAGGCACGCGCCGAACTGAAAAGCATCCAGCAAACAGCCAGAACGTCTCTCAATGAAGTGCGGAAAATTGTTTCCTCCATGAAAGGTATTCGGATCAAGGATGAAATGTCGAACATCGAGCAAATTCTCGAAGCAGCGGGGATTGAATTGATTTATGATGAAAAGGAAGCGCCAAAACACATCTCTCTTCTTAACGAAAACATTGTAAGCATGTGCATCAAAGAGGCCGTGACAAATGTCGTCAAACATAGTGATGCGACCGTTTGCAAAGTCACCATTCATCAAAAATCAAAGGAAGCTATCATCACCGTTGAGGATGACGGGACATTTAAAGGCGATGATCCACTCTCTCCAATGAAGGGACATGGCCTTTTAGGAATTAGAGAAAGATTGGAATTTGCAAATGGGCGCCTGCGTATTGAGACAAAGGACGGAACAAAGCTGATCATGAGCATTCCAAATGATTCAGCAGCAAAAGACAAGGAGGGGATGAAATGATCAACATCTTTATCGCAGAAGATCAGCAAATGCTGCTCGGTGCGCTCGGTTCACTTCTTGATTTAGAAGACGATATGACGGTTGTTGGGAAAGGTACGAACGGCCAGGACGCCATCGATTTTGCCAAAAAACACCCTGTTGATATTTGCTTAATGGATATTGAAATGCCAGGAAAAACGGGACTTGATGCAGCGGAAGAGCTCAAAGGAACAGATGTAAAAATCATCATTTTAACGACCTTTGCCCGCTCTGGTTATTTCCAAAGGGCGCTCAAAGCTGGCGTCAGCGGCTATATGCTGAAAGATAGTCCAAGTGAAGATCTGGCAAGTGCCATTCGCAGTGTGATGAAAGGGAAAAAGGTGTACGCCCCTGAATTAATGGAAGACTTATATAGTGACGAAAACCCTTTAACAGATCGAGAGAAATCAGTCCTTGAACTCGTCGCCGATGGCAAAAACACAAAAGAAATTGCGAAGGAGCTCAGCATTAAAAGCGGCACTGTCCGAAACTACATTTCCATTATTTTAGATAAGCTAGAAGTGAAAAACCGCATTGAAGCCATTACACGCTCAAAAGAAAAAGGCTGGTTTAAATAAGAAAAAAGATCAGGACACATGCTGCCTTGATCTTTTTTTCTACCAAAAATCTCCCCTCCTATTTTTTATCACCAACTATCAAAATGTAATTGACAACAGACCGCACTTCTATGATATGATATCCAAGTGATAATAATTATCATTATCACTCATACAATCAAATACCCGGCTAATGTGCCGATTTCAAAGGAGTCTACATTCATGAAGAAAATATTGTTCCCTCTGATGCTCATCTTTGTACTTGCATTGAGCGCATGTGGCAATAGCAGCAGCTCTTCCTCAAATAAAGGAAATCAATCAACATCATCAGACAAAATTACATATGAATCTGAAAATGGCCCTGTGAAGCTGCCAGCGCACCCAAAACGTGTCGTTGTACTTGGTTCTTACACTGGTAATGTCATGTCACTTGGTGTGAACCTGGTCGGCGTCGACTCTTGGTCAAAAAAGAACCCACGCTTCCAAAAGGAATTAAAAAATGTGGAAGAAGTGTCGGATGCCAATGTCGAAAAAATCATGAAGCTAAAGCCTGATGTCATCATTGGCTTAAGCAATACAAAAAATGTAGAAAAACTAAAAAAAATTGCACCAACCGTCTTGTTTACGTATAACAAAGTCGATTACCTACAGCAGCATATTGAAATTGGAAAAGTATTAAACAAAGAAAAAGAAGCCAAAGCATGGGTAAAAGATTTTAAAGAACGCGCAGCTGAAGCTGGAAAAGAAATTAAAGCAAAAATCGGCGAGGATGCGACGGTTTCTGTGTTTGAAAGTGGCACAAAAGATCTTTACGTGTTCGGAGATGCATGGGGCCGGGGCACAGAAATTCTTTACCAAGCAATGAAACTAAAAATGCCTGAAAAAGTGAAAGAAAAAGCATTAAAGGCTGGCTACTATGCGGTTTCACAAGAAGTTATTCCTGAATTTGCTGGAGACTATATGATCATTAGTAAAAACAGCGAAATGGACAATTCCTATCAAAACAGTGAAATTTACAAGTCCATACCAGCTGTGAAAAAACATCGTGTGTATGTGGCAAATGCAGAAGAATTCTATTTTAATGATCCGCTCACACTCGAGTATCAACTATCATTCTTTAAAAAGCACTTTTTAGGTAAATAAACTGAAGCAAGGGAGCCCTTCCCTTGCTTTTTTCTTATCTGCTTCTAGCGGCAGCATCTTTTTTCCGCTACAATGACATACAAGCGAATACAAAAAGTGTGGTGCTGGTTTTGTTTAAAATTTTACTCATTGAGGATGATACAACCCTCTTCCAAGAAATCAAAGAACGTTTAGTCAACTGGTCCTATGATGTTTATGGGATTCACGATTTTCAACAGGTGATGCAGGAATTCACTTCTGTTCAGCCTGATCTCGTCATTATCGATATACAGCTCCCAAAATACGATGGCTTTCATTGGTGCCGGATGATTCGGCATCATTCAAATGTACCAATCATCTTCCTCTCCTCACGTGACCATCCTGCTGATATGGTCATGTCAATGCAGCTCGGTGCCGATGATTTTGTACAAAAGCCCTTTCACTTTGACGTGCTTATTGCCAAAGTCAGTGCTGTCCTTCGCCGCGTGCATGATTATAATGCAGAACCGGCTAGCTTAAAGTTATGGTGCGGCGCTACGATTGATCTAGAAAAAAACACCGTCACAAATGATCACGGTGAAGTTGAATTAACGAAAAATGAGTTATTTATTCTCAAGGAATTGATTCAGCATAAAAATCATATTGTCAGCCGGGAATCACTCATTCAAGCACTGTGGGAGGATGAACGGTTTGTCAGTGACAATACACTTACTGTGAACGTCAATCGCCTTAGAAAAAAACTAGATGAGATCTCCCTTGGCACCTACATTGAAACAAAAGTGGGCCAAGGCTATCTTGCAAAGGAAAAGGATGATCAATGATGCTGCACGCATTTTTAAAAGAACGAAGAAGCTGGATTCTGTTCTTTCTTAGTTTGCAGCTCCTCATTCTGTTTGTTGCTTATTTGGATACGACCATTCCAATGGCATCTCTTTTTTATATTGTGTTATTATCTACGTTTTTCATGATCGTCTTTCTCTTTTTCCGATACCGTAAAGAAACGGCGTATTATGAGCGGCTGAAAGAATGGGATGATCATATTGATCATCAAATGCGGCTCACGCCATCTTCCCCATTTGAACAGCTTGTACATGATGCGACGTCTGAGCAAATTGCCCGCTACCGAAAAATGGCAGCAGAACAGCAAATTGCCCTTGAAGAAGAGAAGGATGAATTACTCTCATGGATACATGAAGTGAAGACACCTCTCACAGCGATGCACTTGATGATTGACCGCTTAACAGAGCAGCCGCTGAAATCAAATATGACGTACGAATGGCTCAGAATTCATTTATTACTCGATGCCCAGCTGCATCAAAGCAGAATACGTCATATCGAAAATGATTTATTTATTGAACAGCTGGACCTGCAAAGCATCATAGCGAAGGAAATCAAAGCGCTCCAATCATGGTGCATGCAAAAAGGGATCGGCTTTGAACTCACGCTAGAAGAACGTCACGTATTAAGTGATACAAAATGGTTATCCTTTATGATCAGACAGGTACTCACAAATGCAGTCAAGTACAGCCAATCGTCCGATATTGCCATTGAAAGCAAGAAAATGGATGACCAAATGATGCTGACGATTACAGATCAAGGCAGAGGAATTGACCCAAGAGACCTTCCACGTATTTTTGAAAAAGGCTTTACCTCAACTAGACATCACAATGACACAGCCTCAACAGGAATGGGACTCTATTTAACAAAAAAAGGAGCAGACGCTCTTCATATCAAGATCGAGGTCAACTCCACGATAGATCAAGGCACAACCTTCACCTTCATCTTTCCGAAAAAGAATGATTTTGTGCATATTGCGAGCATGTAACAAAACAGACGAATCAAAATCTCTTCGCATCTGGCTCCCAAGCTAGTGCGAAGAGATTTCATTCTTTTATTTAAGAAATGCTCTCTGCCTCTTGACGCACAATATCTTCCACCTTTCTACGTCTATAAATACTTAAAATCATCCCAACAGCCATCAATTCAAGCAGAATATGAGAACCGCCATAGCTCATGAAAGGCATGGACAATCCAGAAAAAGGCAGAAAGCCGAAATTAGTAACAATGCTTAAAATCAATTTTGCTGCAAACACAGCTGCAAAACCTGTCATCAGCATTTTTCCATAAGCCATTTTTACGCGTTTTGTTGTATGAAAGATTCGGTAAATAAAAATGACAAACAACATAAGTACAACGACTCCTGCTAGCCAGCCAAATGAAAAAATGATATATGTAAACATCCAATCAGTGTGAACCTCGGACATTGCAGAAGGAATGATTTGAAGTCCGTTTGAACTAAATTGATGAACTGTGTAAAGTTGTCTACCTGCTTGAAAAAGAGAAAACATTTCAAACATTAGATATATACCGCCTGCTGCTGCCAGCGGAATGATTTGCCTTAAACTAGCACTAGACACACACATCATCGTTAAACACATGACAAAACAGATAACGGTCGCAGGAAGAAAACCAATCGCACTGATTAGAATAACTGGTAAAGCCATAATCCCTACACCAAGCCAAGCTTTGAGACCATTCTCCCAATTCCAAGAGTGAAAGATACCTGCTAAAGAAACAGCCACAAGAAATGGTACGACCTCCGTCAAATTGATTGAGATATCGCTTAATCTTAAAAACAGAACACCGTTTACTCTTATGCCAAAAATCATCGTCAGAAGCACCATTCCAAGCGTCCCTATATATAAATGCCAGGAGTATTTCAATAAGCGCCGATAATCGAAGGAAAATAAAACAAACATAAGCACTAGTCCAACTAAATAAAAGGCGAGACTTTTATAAAAAATATTCATGTCTTGTAGATTTGTAAACCCCGAATGAAACTGCAAAAAGTACATGATAAGCAGTCCAAAAGAACAAGCTGCTAATACAAGTAGAAACATTTTAAGATCCATTTCGGTTTTATGTGTTTCATGAAGCTGCGCTCCAAGAATGGTCGCATCCCCAATTTGCTCTAGCGCTTGATCCACCGCCTCTTCTTCAGACATCCCAGCATTCATCGCTTCCTCTTTTAGCGTGTATAGATGATCCATAAGTTCAAGCTTGATTTCCGAATGGACATCTTTATTTTTGACTCGTTTACATACATTCTTCATATATTTTTCAAACTTTTTTTCTAATCCCATGCGATTTTCACTCCGTTCAACACGCCATCGACTGCATTTTTGAAAACATCCCATTCTTCTTTCTTTTCTTGCATAAATGCTTTTCCTTGTTCATTTATTTTGTAATATTTTCTTTTCCGATTGCCATTCCCTTCGCCCCAGTAAGAGATAATGAATTCTTTCCCCTCCAAGTTGTGCAAAATCGGATAGATTGTTCCTTCTTTAAAGCTGAAAATACCTTCAGACTTCTCCTCCAATGCTTTGATCATTTCATATCCATACATTGGCTTTTCATTTAACAAGCTTAAAATCAGGGTAGCTGTACTTCCCTTTAAAAGCTCTTTACTTACTTTCATTCCTGATCACTCCCAATACATAGATTTACTATGCATATATTTGATATGCATATCTTACATGAATAAAATGACCATGTAAAGCTCCAAAACGTCATAATACCAAGAAAAATCCAAGAAGATTGATACATAAGAATGAAAAACAGATAAAATGAATGTGTGATGATCAGAAACAAACTTAAACAAAACATATGAACCGTTAAAAAAAACAAGCATGTGACAACAATGTCACATGCTCGTCTGTTTTGTTCGCCAAATCGAAGGAAGTCCGGCGGGCTTCTTTTTATACTAGAGATATCAATTAAATAGAAAAGGGGATCGACAAATGAACATTTTAGAAGCTCGCAAAATATATAAAAGCTACGGAAATAAATTCAACAAACAAGAGGTGCTGAGTGGCATTGATTTGACCATTGAAGCCGGAGAATTTGTCAGTATTATGGGGCCATCAGGCTCGGGGAAAACAACCCTTCTGAACGTATTGTCCTCTATTGATCATGTGTCCAGCGGATCAATTCGTATCGCAGATGTTGAGATGACACAAATGAAAGATCAGCAGCTCGCAGAATTCAGAAAAAAGCAGCTTGGCTTTGTTTTTCAGGATTATAACTTACTTGATACACTCACGGTCAAAGAGAACATCCTCTTGCCATTATCCATCTCCAAAACGCCGAAAAAAGAAGCTTTCGAACGTTTTCAACAGCTTGCGGAGGACATGGGCATCTATGAACTAAGAGACAAATATCCGAATGAACTCTCTGGTGGACAAAAGCAGCGGACATCAGCGGTTCGTGCCTTCATTCATGAGCCAAGTCTGATTTTCGCAGATGAACCTACTGGAGCGCTTGATTCCAAATCTGCATCTGATTTACTCAATAAACTGCAAGATTTCAATCGAAAACGAAAAGCGACCATTGTCATGGTAACACATGATCCTGTCGCAGCCAGCTATTCAAGACGCGTCATTTTTATCAAGGATGGACAGATTTATACTCAGTTAAATAAAGGTGCTTTAGAGAGAAAGATGTTTTTCGAGGATATTATGAAAACGCAAGGTGTTTTAGGCGGTGTGAAGCATGAACATTAATCAGCTCATTCTCCGTAACCTGAAGAAAAATTTGAAGAATTACTATTTATATGTGTTTGCTCTCGTGTTTAGTGTGGCGCTCTACTTTTCTTTTGTCACCTTGCAGTACTCACCAGCACTTGATGATGTAAAAGGGTCCATTAAAGGCGGTGCGTCGATTAAAGCCGCTTCGGTGCTGCTTATTGCCATCGTTGGGATCTTCCTGTTATATGCGAACAGCATTTTTATTAAACGCCGAGGGAAAGAAATAGGTCTCCTGCAACTCATTGGCATGACGAAACAAAAAATTGCCAAACTGCTCAATGCAGAAAATTTTATCCTCTACGTGTTCTCAATGGCTGTTGGCATCATAGCTGGATTTGTCGGTTCAAAGCTCATGCTGATGGTGTTATTTAAAGTAACCGGCGTGAACGCCATCGCCAACCTGCATTTTTCAGGCATGGCCCTTTTGCAGACACTTATCGTCTTTTTCATCATCTATGGATTAATTATGCTAAGAAATAGACGGTTTATTAGTAAACAGACAATTTTATCTTTGTTTCGAACCACGTCTTCTACAGAGCAGCGTGTGAAAAAGATCTCTGTGTTTGAAATCATCATTGGGGTTTTCGGTATTGCCTTGATCAGCTCAGGCTATTATATTTCTTCTCAGCTTTTTAGCGGCTCATATACGTCTATACTTGAATTATTTTTAGCCATGATTTATATTCTAGCCTCTGTCATTATCGGTACCTTTCTTTTTTATAAAGGCTCTGTTTCTTTCATTGCCAATATCGTACGTAAAAGAAAAAATGGCTATCTCGCCATTCATGAAGTCCTGTCTTTGTCATCTATTATGTTCCGATTAAAATCAAATGCACTGCTTTTAACGATTATTACAACCGTATCTGCTCTTGCCATCGGGTTGTTATCTTTAAGCTACATTTCCTATTACTCAGCAGAAAAAACGGCTGAACAACAGATTCCATCACATTTTGTCATGGGCTCAGAGAAAGAAGCCAATACCTTCGCTCGTGCACTTTCTGACAAACATATTGCATATGAAAAAAAGCAGTTCAAGGTCATTCAAGCGGATTTTGACGCAAAGAAGATCATGGATTCGGAATTAGATAGTTTGAAGAAGGATCCAGGAGTCTTGACACTGTCTGTGATCAGTGAGAAAAATGCACCTAATATTCATGTGGAGAACAACGAAGTCATTTTAAGCGGCTACAGTGATATATTGAAGAAATTCATGCCGATTCAAAGCTCAGGTGATGTGAAACTTCTTATCAAGAAACCGCTTGATTTAAAAGTCATTGATATGAAGAAAGATTACATCATCTCTTACAAGTTCACTTTTGGCGGTCTGCCTGTTGCCGTCGTAAGTCAAAGTGTTTTTGAGCAGCTTGACCAGCAGAAAGATCCTAAACTGCAGCTTGAGAATAACCAATATAACGCAATCAATATAAAAGATGATCAAAATCTTGAACAAGCCAATGATGTGTTTACATCTTTAAAACTAAGTGACAACAGCATGTCTCAATTAGCTTCAGCTCAGCAGCAAAAGCAAACAATGGGACTGATGATGTTTGTGGTTGGATTTTTAGGTTTAAGCTTCCTTGTCACATCAGGCTGTATTTTATACTTCAAACAGATGAATGAAAGTGAAGAAGAACAAAGCTCTTATACGATCTTACGTAAACTTGGCTTTACAGAGAAAGATCTATTAAAAGGCATACGACTCAAACAGCTATTTAACTTTGGGATTCCGCTCATCATCGGATTGCTGCACAGCTACTTTGCCGTACAGTCAGGCTGGTTTTTATTCGGCGGTGAACTGTGGACACCAATGCTCATCGTCATGTCGATTTATACGGTGTTATATTCTATCTTCGGATTCCTATCTGTCCAGTATTACAAAAAGGTCATTAAAGAATCCTTGTAATTTATTCCCCATAGGCCGCTGCCTATGGGGATATGTTTGTTTATGATGGAGTTGATTCAAACTTATGCGATAGAATATGATCTCTTGCCGCATAAGCTTTCCGTTTGACCTCTTCTAGGTTCACACCGACAAGCTTTCCGTTTCGTTTCACTACTTTTCCGGCCACATAGACAGAATCAACATTTGAAGGGTGTGCCGTTTGGACAACCGCTCCAGCCGGATCTGTCATCGGCAGAAGATTCATGCTTGTCCGGTCGATCAGGATGAAATCAGCTTCTTTTCCAGGTGTGAGCGAGCCAATTTTATGATCAAGCTGTAATGCACGAGCTCCATTGATCGTCGCAGCTTCAAGCATTTGATGAGCAGAAATCCCAAGTTCAGGTCCTGGCATAATGCCCTCCATCAGCAATGATTGATTTTGGAGCGCGCGCTCTGCCTGAAGTCCAAATTTCATTTGAGCAAACAAATCTCCGCCTGTCGCTGTGACCACGTCTACACCGAGTGTTGGAAGAACACCTTGTTCGATCGCAAGTCCTGTGACAGGATAACCGTGACCCATCATCATCTCAATTTCAGGTGTAATGGATATGGAGCTTCCGCTGTCTGCCAGCATCTTCATTTGATCCGCATCGATTGCATTGATATGCACCATGTTGAGATCAGGTCCAAGTAATCCCGCTTTGTGAAGTCGCTCAATTGAACGATCCTCCGCTCCCCAGTTCCCAAAGCCAATATGCATACTGCATAGAGCATCTAGAGACCGGGCTGTTTCAATTTCAAATACTGAAGTTTCCCATGAAGAAAACTCTGGTCCACGAATCGCAAGCCCCATCGTCAAAAGCTGATCTGATGATTGAAAATGCGCTTTTTTCACGCGTGCTGCGTCCTCCATATTGGTGAGCGTGCTCTCCCTATCCCAATACTCAGCATCTCCAGAGGAACCGAAAGCAAAAACAGCTCGAATGCCCGCATCCTTTAATCCTCCGATGAGCTCTTCTGTATGATCCATTGAATTGATCATCGTCCAGTCTAGAAATGTGGTCACTCCGGCATCTAATGCCTCTAATGCCCCTAAATAATTTGCGATTCGATCATCGGATGGGCGTCTCATCGCACCATAGTTTCCATAATAGATTTTGCTCAAATATGTCTGCAACGACCAATCTGTGCCTATGCCTCTGATGACAGACTGCCACACATGACGATGTGTATCCACAAGCCCTGGCATGATCACCATATCGGACGCATCGACAATGTCAGCATCATTTGCTTCAATGAAAGGTCCGACCTCTAAAATGTGTGTCCCTTCAATTAATAAATCTCCTTTTTCTAAAAAACCTAAAGTTGGATCAAGTGTTAAAAGCGCTGCATCTTTAAACAATGTTTTCTTCATCCATATCCCCCTTTTCAAATGACGAGGAAGAGTTCTCCCACCCTCACTGTCATTTTAAAACATAAAAGGATCCAATTAGAAGAAAAGTGACTTCGCTAACTGTTTTATGAGCTGATTTTTCTGAAATAGTTGTAGATACGTTTTAATTTGACGTCATGTTTTCCTTTTGGGCTTTCCATCATGCCGAACTCAAAGAACTTCACAGGTTTGATTCCGACATAGTGTAAAAGGGCTCGTTTCATTAAGATCTTGTGTGCATTTTGCAAAAAGAACAAAGGGTAGTTGGTTGGCCCTTGCATCGTCGATACACAAACAGCACTTTTTCCTTTTAACAGTCCTTCTGGAAACAGCCCGCCTGTTTGACGATAAGCAAAATTCGCAGCAAACATGCGGTCAATAAAGCCAAGCAGCATGGCTGGAGGTCTTCCCCACCAAATAGGATATACGAACACGATTTTGTCCGCCCATTTGATCTTCTCCTGATACATCCGAATGTCAGGGTCTTTATGCATGTCACGCCTTTTTTTCTCTTTATTAAAAATCAGCACAGGATCAAATTCTTCTTTGTATAAATCGATGATTTTCACTTCATGAACTAGTGGATTTTCTTCACTGCCTTTCATAATTTCTTTTAAGAAAGCACCATTTAAACTATTGTGATGGGGGTGAGTATAAATAATGAGTACATTCATGTATGAGCTCCTTTTATTATCATTTGATAACTAAATGATATACCCTCGTTAAATAGTTGTCAAATGATAATTGTTTTTTGATAATAATTTTGGTATATTACGTAGGAGGTGATAAACATGAAACATCCCCATTTCTTCAAGGAATTCGTAGCATTTGCTTCTACTTTTTCAGAACTAAAACATGACCTAATGAACAAAGTCAAACCAGCTAACTTAACGACCTTACAATACTTGATACTAGAGCAGTTAGCTGTCAGCGAGCCGCTTACGCCTAGTGAAATAGCCGACTGCCAGCACATGTCTCTTCCGAATGTCAGCAGAGAACTTAAGAAACTACACGAGAAACAATTTATTGATAAAGAAGAAGACCGTGATGACAAACGAAAACACGTCATTATGCTTTCTGACAAAGGCCGTACTTGTATGAATGAAGCCTTCCAACATATCGAAGAGGTGCTATTAGACAGCCTATCTTCCTCCGATATAGAACAAATGGATGATATCGTACAAGCTCTCCGCCTTTTAAATCAAACGATTTTCAAAAAAGAACCTAAAAAAGCATGAGCGTATCGCTCATGCAGAGGATACTAAACTTCAAAATACAAAAAAGCGCGTGCCTCTCATCCGCCCAAACGCTTCTCTCTTTTTTCTCTATGTACCTTTATACAATCAATTGATACGCAATGTATAATGCGACAAGCCAGATCATGACCGCTGAAGCTTTATTGATACGGTTCATCCACTTGCCGTTTGTATCTAACTTCCCTAGCATCTTCCCTAAAAGAGCGAGCCCAATAAACCATAACCAGGACACGATGATACAAGCGAGTGTAAATGCCCATTTTTCTGCCCCACTATATTGAAGCGAATTTGTGCCAATCACGCCAATGGTATCGAGAATGGCGTGGGGATTTAAAAGTGAAACTGAACAGGCAAAGAGAATTTGTTTTCTCGCAGGCATGAATTCCTGCTTCTCTTTAGCATCTGTTGATGAGCTTGTGTTCCACACGGACCATCCCATATAAACTAAAAAACAAAATCCAATGAGATAAAGACACATTTGCAGCATAGGAATGGTGAACACCACAACAGAAACCCCAATGACAGCTAACGCAATTAAAAGTGTGTCACAAAGAGCAGCAGTGATCACGACAGGTAAAGCCTGATATAATCGCGGCTGAAGGGCTCCTTGCTGAAACACAAATACATTTTGTGCGCCCAATGGTAAAATGAGGCCAAAGGCAAGCACAATTCCATGAATGATGGCAATGAACATCTTCTAGATTCTCCTTTCCCAGAAATTCCTACACATTTTAACATAAAACGTCATGATTGCTTCCAGCAGATTTGATTTTCCATAAAAAAAGCGCTGGATGCTTTCATCCAAACGCTTTTCGTTTATTCATCATGATCCTTTTCGTGCAAGCTCTCTTTCTCTCAGTTCGACACGACGGATTTTCGCTGACGGTGTTTTTGGCAGTTCGTCAATGAATTCAATTTCTCTTGGGTATTTGTAAGGTGCTGTTGTGTTTTTCACATGTGTTTGCAGTTCTTTGATCAGCTCATCACTTTGTGCTGATTCATCACGCAGGACAACATATGCCTTCACAATGGATCCTCTGATTTCATCTGGACTCGCCACAACCGCACATTCTTTAACTGCTGGGTGTTTAATCAGTGCATCTTCTACTTCAAACGGCCCAATGGTATAGCCAGAGCTGACGATGATATCATCTCTACGGCTTTCAAACCAGAAGTACCCATCTTCGTCTTTTTTCGCGCGGTCACCCGTAATAAAGTAATTCCCGCGGCGCTGCGCCTTTGTACGCTCTTCATCTTTGTAGTATTCCTTAAATAAAGCCGGCGTTTCAAGATGAACCGCAATATCACCAATTTCTCCAGGAGCGCATACGCTGCCGTCCTCATCAATGATCTCGACTTCGTTTCCAGGTGTTGGTTTTCCCATACTGCCTGGCTTGATGTCCATTCCTTTTAGAACCCCTACGAGCAGTGTGCTTTCTGTTTGGCCATAGCCATCTCGTACTTCTATATCGAAATGCTTTTTGAATGTATCAATGACTTCACGGTTCAGCGGCTCTCCCGCAGAAACGGCACTATGCAATTTTGGCAGCTCGTACTGACTTAAGTCATCTACTTTCGCCATAAATCGGTATTCTGTCGGCGTACAGCATAGGACATTGATTTCATTTTTTTGAAGCAGCTCTAAGTACGTATTTGGATTGAATTTTCCTCCGTATACAAAGCCTTCTGCGCCACTTCCTAACACAGATAAGAGTGGGCTCCACACCCATTTTTGCCAGCCTGGTCCTGCTGTCGCCCATACTTTATCTCCTTCATTAATGGAGAGCCATGCTTTGGCAGCGGTGCGTAAATGTGCATATGCCCAGCCATGTGTATGAACAACCCCTTTTGGGTTGCCTGTTGTACCAGATGTATAGGATAAGAACGCCATGTCTGTGCGTGTTGTTGGAGCCATTGGAAGCTCGCTTGATTGGTGATCCTTTTCCGCAAGAATATTTGTCCAGCCATGATCGTTTTCACCGATTGAGAATGTTTTAAAATCGTTTGGCTGATTGGTTCCGTCGAACGATTGAATGAATGAAGAGTAAACGATCGCTCCCTTTGCTTCTGCATGTTCAATTCGGTAATCTAAATCTTTTGCACGCAGCATTTCTGAACAAGGAATGACGACCATTCCTGTTTTCAAGATCGCTAAATAAATGCTGTATGCCTCTAGCATGCGCGGCACCATCACAATGATTTTATCGCCTTTTTTAAAGCCTGCATTTAATAATACATGACCAATTTTATTTGCTTCTTCCACTAAAGATGCATACGTCACATGTGCTTCGTAGCCATTTCCATCCTGCCAGTGCAGGGCCTTTTTCTCCTTGTCATGACTGAACGCTTCAATCTCACTGACTAAGTTATATTGTTCTGGTGCAATTAAGTCTTCTCTTTTCATGGTACAGCTCCTTTTAGCCTCTTTCTATGAAACGAAACATGTTTCAATTTACCTATTCTAACATTCATAACTGAAAAATGCTTGAATTAGGACCTACTCCTAGTATTATGCCATAATTTTTTCATTCCGTCTTCTTTTTTGTAAATATTCAAACTATTTTTATGTACAAAAAGAAAAGAGCGGGAATGATCCCGCTCCTAAGCCATAGCTTTTTAATTGTGTGTCTTAGAAAGATCCGCCACCCATATGTTGTTGAGCGTAAGATACAAGACGTTTAGTGATTTCTCCACCAACTGATCCGTTAGCGCGAGCTGTTGTTTCTGGTCCAAGGTTTACACCAAATTCTGAAGCGATTTCATACTTCATTTGGTCGATCGCTTGTGCAGCGCCTGGAACGACTAATTGATTAGAACTGCTTTGTCTGTTTTGTTGAGCCATGTGTTCTCACCTCCTTGTGAATATAGAATGTGTAGAAACACATGACTTCATGCGATCGATTTTATGGTAATTATTATGAAATTTTTATTTTAGAATAAATCAGCGAATTCGTCAGCCGCTTTCTTCTCATTTGTGACGATAATCGTTTCGATTTGATCCACTGCCTCATCAAGCATTGGCTCGAAATCAGCAAAGCTTTCGTAGCGTTCTACTTTCTCAAGCTTTGGTTTTGTTTTAGGAGACGGCGGCGTAAAGATCGTACAGCAATCCTCGAAAGGTTGAATACTTGTATCGTATGTGCCAATTCGTCTCGCTTCTTCAATAATGTCATTCTTATCAACCGCAATAAGCGGGCGAATGATTGGTGTATTGGTTACATGGTTAATGGCATACATGCTTTCAAGTGTCTGACTTGCGACTTGTCCAAGGCTTTCACCGGTAATAATCGCAAGAGCATCACGCTTCTCTCTTATTTTATCTGCGATTTTCAGCATCATTCTTCTTGTTGATGTCATCGTATAGTTTTCAGGTACTTGTTTGTGAATCAGCTCTTGAATTTTTGTGAAAGGTACGATGTGAAGCTTCACTTCGCCCCCATATGCAGCTAAGCATTCTGTAAGATCAATGACCTTTTGTTTGGCACGTTCACTTGTATATGGGGGACTAAAGAAATGGACGGCCTCAATTTGAATTCCGCGTTTCATCGCTTGGTAGCCGGCAACTGGGCTGTCAAAGCCGCCTGAAAGCATGAGCATCGCTCTTCCGCTTGAACCCACTGGCAGTCCGCCTGCACCCTTGACATCTTTAAATGTAATGTATGTCGCATGTTCTCTTATTTCAATGCGCAAATGTACATCCGGCTGTTTGACATTGACCGTTAAGTTTTCCGTATTCTTCAGTACATGTCCGCCAATTTCCCGGTTCATTTCATTTGAATCAAGTTCAAATTGCTTATAAGAGCGTTTCGTTGAGACCTTAAATGTATCTCCTTGTTCATATACTTCCTGTACCGCTGTGAGTGCCGCTTCTTTGATGGCATCGAGATTTGTCTCACATTTCACCGCCAGACTAAAGCTCTGAATGCCAAATACACCTTTAAGCTGTTCTGAAATCGGTTCAGGGTCTTCACCGTTCAGCATGATCGTGATGCGGTCTCTGTCAGATGCATACTTTAATGCTTCAAAGTCTTTTAATACAAACCGGATATGCTGCCTTAGTTTTTCAATAAATTTCTTTCTATTTTTTCCTTTTGTTGAAATTTCACCAAAACGGACTAAAATATGATCATATTTCATGCTGTTATCTCATTCCTTTTAATTTTTTCACACTTTGTGCGATCGATGTGATGATTTGCGGCGCTAGTTCGGGTCCTTGTCCATACGTCAAACTGATTCTCATACTGCTTTTTGCCACTTCTTCCGGCCTCCCCATCGCTAGGAGAACTTGGCTTGGCTCTTTTTTCTTGGCTGAACAGGCAGATGTTGTCGAAACATACATGCCTTCTTTTTCAAGCATATGAAGAAGGACCTCAATTTGAATACCTGGTACTGAAAAATTCACAATGTGCGGCGCACTTTGCGTCAGCGGTGTGTTGATGACAATACCTTCTATTTCTCCAAGCTGCTTTTGCAGCTGCGTTTTTAAGTTTAGCATTTCATCATGATGTTTTTTTTGCAGCTCGAATGATTGTTTCATGGCTTTTGCTAAGCTGACAGCACCAGCAGGGTTTTCGGTACCTGAACGTAGGCCTAATTCCTGCTCTCCTCCTGTGATAAAAGGGGCAAGCACTACACCTTTCTTTAAAAAGAGCGCTCCTGTGCCTTTTAAGCCATGAATTTTATGGCCAGATATCGTCAAAAGATCCACATCCAGTTGTTTATCAAGTGCTACTCTGCACATTCCCTGCACCCCGTCGACATGAAATAGGGCATTTTCAGCATGCTCACGAATCATGCCAGCAGCTTCTTCAATTGGCTGGGTGGCACCCGTTTCGTTATTGACGTGCATCATGCTGACAAGCACTGTATCAGGGCGAAGCACTTCTTTTAAATGATTCATATCTGCATGGCCATGCTCATTTACTTGAATATAGGAGATGTCAAAACCAAATAAAGCCTTCAGCTGTTCAAACGATTCGATGACAGACGGGTGTTCAATTGCTGTTGTCACAATATGTTTCCCCCGATTCATTTTGGCGAGAGCTGCTCCTTTAATGGCGATGTTATTTGCTTCTGTTGCACCAGAAGTAAAAATAACCTCATATTGTTTCAAACCTGTATAGTGAAGGATTTGTTTTCTCGTTTCACTTAGCAAGCGGCTCGCATCAATTCCAAGCTGATGTAGCGAAGACGGATTCCCAAAAAAACGTTCACTCACTTGCTGATATACTTGTAAAACCTCAGGGTACGGTTTTGTTGTTGCACTATTATCGAGATAAATCATACTTGGACTCCTTACAAAAAGCTTTAAAAATAAATGCATTTATATGTTACCATAATGAAGTCAGACAGAGAATTTTCTGAAAATGGCAGTTGACAACTTTTCATTTTCACTATATCATGCATAGTGCAATTGGCACATAAACACCTAAATTGTCAGAATATTTAAATTTAGCACATTACATTGGATAAGGAGGAACTATTTTGAAAAATAGTTTAAGTATAAAAGAGACATTAGCCATTGGTTTAATGCTTTTTGCATTATTCTTTGGCGCAGGAAATATGATTTTCCCGCCTGTCCTTGGACAATATGCAGGTGAGAATGTTTGGCTTGCTATCGGTGGATTTTTACTCACAGGAGTTGGTCTTCCGCTTCTAGGAGTTATTGCTATTGCCCTTACAGGTACCGGTGCAAAAGGCCTTGCGGATAAAGCCCATCCTATATTTGGAACCATTTTCACTGTCATTCTGTATTTATCCATAGGACCATTTTTTGCTATCCCGCGAACAGGTACGGTTTCTTACGAGATTGGTTTAGCACCGTTTCTGTCTGAAACACAAACCTCTTCATGGGTACCGCTTTTCTTATTCACCCTTGTGTTTTTCACGATTACGTATCTGCTCGCTTTGAACCCTTCAAAGCTTGTTGATCGAATCGGCAAAGTGTTGACACCTATCTTATTAACGGTCATTGCAATTATTGTATTTAAAGCCATAGCTACACCAATGGGAATAATCGGTGCGCCTGATGCGACTTATAAAGCAAACCCTCTCTTCACTGGGTTTTTAGAGGGCTATAAAACAATGGATGCTCTCGCTTCTCTCGTATTTGGAATCGTTGTTGTGACAGCTGTTAAAGAAAGAGGCATCACAGAGCGCAAATCTCTTGCGGCGGCCTGTATAAAAGCTGGCCTTGTTGCAGCAGCTGGACTAGCACTAGTGTATATCTCGCTTGCTTATGTCGGTGCTTCAAGTCCTGATACAACCGGAATGGTTGGGGCAAATGAAGGCGGCAAACTGCTTTCACTATCAGCAAACTTTTTATTTGGTTCTGCTGGTAACATTGTCCTTGGTGTAGCCATTTTATTTGCTTGTCTCACAACAAGTGTTGGGCTTGTCTCATCATGCGGCGAATATTTTTCAAAGCTTTTCCCAGCACTTTCTTATCGCACAGTCGTACTCATTGTTTCTTTATTTAGCACATTGGTTGCAAACCTTGGACTGGCACAAATCATCTCTCTATCGGTCCCTGTACTCGTAGCGATATATCCACTGGCAATTGTCATTATTTTATTGTCATTCCTTGACCGCTGGATTAACGGTAGACGAGTGATTTATGTAGTATCCCTCATCTTTACTGGTTTCTTTGCCATCATTGATGGATTATTAGCTGCCAAAATCAATCTCGGTGGGTTGCCTGCCTTCTTAGATGCATTCATTCCATTTTACGATTTAGGCATCGGATGGGTCGTACCAGCAATTATCGGCGCAGGTATTGGCGTACTCATCTCTATGTTGACTAGCCCGCCTAAACAGCTCGCATCATAATCATACTTCAAACATCCCCTTCCAAAGATGAAGGGGATGTTTTTTTATTGTCCTCCATATACTAAAATAGAAAAATTCATGACTTTTGTACGAAAACACATGTTGACATCAGACGCACATCCTTTATAATTAGTGATTGTTAATGATGAACGGTTACCTAGCAACTAATTAACAGAATATTTCAACATAATATTGGAGGCTTTATATTCAATGAAGGCAACATTGTCGACGAAAGATACAGTTATTATCGGTTTTATGTTATTTGCTCTATTCTTCGGCGCCGGAAATATGATTTATCCACCAGAGCTTGGGCAATATGCTGGCACAAATGTATGGAAAGCAATGGGCGGATTTTTATTAACAGGTGTCGGTTTACCTCTTCTAGGGATTATTGCGATCGCTTTAACAGGTCGAGATGCGAAAGGATTAGCTGATAAAGCTCACCCAGCTTTTGGAACAGCGTTTACCGTCATTTTATATTTATCTATTGGGCCGCTTTTCGCTATTCCTCGTACAGGAACGGTTTCATATGAAATTGGTGCATTACCCTTTTTAGCAGGTGTACCAGCTTGGCTCTCCCTTCTTTTATTCACACTTGTCTTTTTTGGTATTACGTATTATCTTGCTCTAAATCCAACGAAGATTGTAGATCGTGTAGGGAAAGTGTTAACACCGATTAAATTTACGATCATTCTTATTATTATTGTCAAAGCCATTTTAACGCCGATGGGCGTCATTGGCACACCTGATGTATCCTATAGCAACGGATCATTTTTCAAAGGATTTTTAGAGGGCTATAAAACAATGGATGCTCTTGCCTCAATTGTGTTTGGGGTTGTTGTCATCAACGCCATTAAAGGACGCGGTGTGACAAGTAAAAAGGCACTGACATCTGCTTGTATCAAAGCAGGTCTGATTGCAGCCTGCGGATTAACATTTGTTTATCTATCTCTTGCTTATTTAGGCGCTTCAAGTACACATGCCATTGGTTTTGTTGGAGATGGTAGTAAAATCTTGGCTCAGTCTTCTCAATTCCTATTTGGCAGCTTAGGAAATATTGTGTTGGGTGCTGCGATTACGGTTGCTTGTTTAACAACAAGTATCGGCCTCGTTACATCATGCGGAGAGTATTTCTCGAAGTTACTACCTAAGCTTTCGTATAAAATGGTCGTTACACTCGTGACATTATTCAGTTTTATCATTTCGAATTTTGGACTTGCTCATATTATCGCTTTCTCTGTA
This sequence comes from Bacillus sp. FSL K6-1145, assembly GCF_038003425.1. NCBI lineage: Bacteria > Bacillati > Bacillota > Bacilli > Caryophanales > Bacillaceae > Bacillus > Bacillus sp. FSL K6-1145. The sequence continues at coordinate 2,623,734 of NZ_JBBOPC010000001.1, forward strand.
CCAGTTTTAACTGCGATTTATCCGCTAGCGATTGTGATCATTGTTTTGTCACTTGCTGATAAGTGGCTTGGACATAGAAGACCTGTATATGCTCTCTCTTTAATTTTAACAGGTTGCGTTAGCTTATTTGACGGCTTAGCAGCAGCGAAACTTCCAATCGATCCAATAAAAGACGTCTTCCAATCAATACTGCCTTTATATGACCTTGGCATAGGCTGGATTGTCCCTGCAATACTTGGAATCGTGATCGGATTTGTAATCTCTCTTTTCACTTCTTCTGCTTCAGAAGAGCGTCAAAAACAAGCGTCATAATATAAAAAAGCTGAAGTCCATTGATAGGGCTTCAGCTTAGATTGTTGACAAAGGGTTAAAATGATCTTTATTTTAACCCTTTGTCTTCTTTCAGCGTGATAGAAAACCTTTGAAGTCTAGGAAGGACGAGCACTGGCGCGGAGCGAATTTGACATTCGTGAGCACCAGCGCGCAGGACTGACAACGAATGCGAGGGTTTGTCTACACGCTGAGCTGAAGTCCATTGATAGGACTTCAGCTTTTTTATTGATGCTGATACTCTTTTTCTTGCTGAGCTAACAGCTTTTGAACAGCTCCGGGTGATGCTTTTTCAACAGCCGCTGCTGCTATATCAAATGATCCGTTGTAATCATAGGCGTAAAATCTTCGTTCAGCCTCTTTTAATTGTTCTGAAAGAATGTGGTTTTGACTTCTAAAGCGATTGCCATATTGAATGATTCGTTCAATTTGATCCACTTTACCAAGTATTTCTTCTGTCTCATCCACAACATTTTTGACTGTGTCAGAGGCATCTTTTAATTGCTGATTTACTGCCGGCATGTTGAGTGGCAGGTTTTCCAGCTGCTCGTGCACTTGATGAATCATCTCCTGCGCTTTTTCAGCCCGCTCTTTCATCTCAGCAGGTACACCTGGAATATTGCTTTTATGCAGCTGGCGTACTGTATCTGTCAGCATGGTTTTGAGCTCAGTCAGTGTTTCTCTCGCTTGTAATTCTTCTTTTCTTAATGATTGGAGATGACCTTTAAATGTGTCATGCAATGCTTTTGCATCCTCGATAAAGGTGTCCAGCTGATTGATTTCATCCATTAATAATGAATATGCCACGTGATCACGATCAAGCTTCTCACGGATTTGTTTCATCAGCTTTTCAATTTCTTCTAAACGTTTTTCAAATGCCTTCTGTTGATCGAGTTCTCCTGCTGTCAGCTTGTAGCTTTCTTTCACAAGAGCCGTTTCTGCCTTTGTTTGTGTGTGATCTTGCTCGAGCTTTTCGAATGCTTCTGTGAGCTCAGGCATTCTGCTTTTAATTTCCTGACCTGCCTCTACTTCCGCCTCTAGCTGATCATACAGCGTCTCAATCGCATCATCAATCATTTGCAGAATGCTTGATGCCTCTTCTAAATTGAGTTCATCAATGAGCAATTTTTCCGCTCTCACAAGCTGTTTGTTTAAAGTCTCCAGCTCTTTCGTGATCTGGATGTGCTCCAGCTTGTAGCCTTTTTCCGACATTTCTTGATATCCGTCTTTCAGCTTCGTCAGCTGACCTGGTACGGTTTGTTTGCAGTCTGCAATAAGCTTTGGTACATCATTGATATATAGTTGAAGCTGGTCGAGTCTGCGGTCTTGCTCAAGCAAAATTTTTCTTGCTTTCATGTAGTTTCCGTTTTCTGTTTCTTCCTCGTACTGCTTGATCCCTTCCCAGGCCTCATCTAAGTCCTGCTCCATTTTGTCATAAAGGGTGCCATACAAATGGCTGTACGCAAGCAGATTTTTTCGAACCGTTTGATATTGCTCTTTGACCTTTTCAATGTCCTTGCGATTTTGCTCCTCGCTTGTGACAAGGTCTGCAATTTCTTTTAAAATGTCTTCAATGTTCGAATCAGCAGCACTCAGCAAATCCTCAATATGCGTTAGAACCTGCTTGGCTTTGGAGAATCGATATTTATCAGAATACTCTTCTGCGTCATATAATAGCTCCTCTACCTTTGGAAGATGGGCTGTGACGATATCGTCCCACTCTGCACGCCATCTTTCAAAAAATTGCTCTGTTTCTCCGGTCATTTTTAAGTGTTTGATTTTTGAAATTTCTTCTACAATTGATCTGTTTAAAATTTCAATTTTCCATGCTTCCAATCGGTCAATCTCTTTATATATATTTTTTCTGAGGAAATAACCGACTGAAAACAAAGCAAGCAAAATGACAATTAAACCGATGATAAACTCCATAATGAGCCCCCTTGTTGTGATCTAAGTGATGTCAGGGTAAAAGTGTCCCGAGTAGACCTGAGAACCCTTTCGTGTCCGCTTTGCATTTGTCTTTTTATAAACAGGATCGTATGTTTTCCAATACCATCCATTCACGGTTGTATGTATGTTTTTCAAGAAAGTATTTGAGCGCTTTCTATCATTTGATCACACGTATCCATGTGACCTGCTTTTATGTATGCGGAAGCTGTCGTTTTCATTGTTATTATGATACCATGTAACCAGCATTTTTGGTCATGATTTTTCATTATTTTCGCTGATAAACATGACGTTTTTCAAAATATCGACAAGAGGTGACGACATGCTGAAGCAAGATGCACATCTACATACACCGTTTTGCCCTCACGGCTCGCTTGATTCTTTTCATTCTTATATTGAAAAAGCCATCAAAAAGGGATTTGATTCCATAACCTTTACCGAGCATGCCCCTCTGCCTCCATCGTTTCAAGATCCAACACCAGAGCAGGATAGTGCCATGAAGCTCCAAGAACTTGACTCGTATATAACGAAATTGGATCAGTTGAAACAGGAATACAAAGGCCAATTAATAGTAAAAACTGGGCTTGAGGTTGACTATATCAAAGAGTATGAAGAGGAAACAAGTGCCTTTTTAGACTGCTATGGTCCAGATCTAGACGATAGCATTTTATCTGTTCACTTTCTTCCTGCTGGAGATGATTATATTTGCCTTGATTTTGACGAGCATGCCTTCCAGCAGCTAATAAGCCTCTATGGCAGCATCGAACAGGTCTATCAAAGCTACTATGACCAAATTCACTCTTCTATTCTATCATCTTTAGGTCGCTATAAGCCAAATAGAATCGGTCATATCACCCTTGTGCAGAAATTCAAACAGCTTTTCCCATTTGAGATGACATCTGCACTTTGTCAAAAGGTCACCCTTTGTCTTGAAGAAACGGCAAAAAAAGGCATGTCCTTAGATTTTAATACATCAGGTCTTCGTAAAACATATGCCAGAAGTATCTATTTAGATCAATGGATGATTGATCTTGCAAAACAGAAAAAAATTCCGCTCATTTTTGGGTCTGATGCCCATCAAGCGGAAGATCTCGGATATGCTTATGATCAATTCGAAGACATCATGAGTTTTAAATGAGAATCTAATGCCGGCTTTTTTGGTTCTAGTAAATGATGAAGCGAGCGGCTCAGTTCTTTAAAATACGTTTGATAGAAATAAGGCTCATTTGGATTTAAATAAAGCACCTCCGTTAAATATTGCGGCTGTAAATAGGGCATCATGAGTAGTGATTTCAGCTGAATCATAAAAGAGGAGATGGAGAGCTGCTCACAAATCACATGGGTGCTTTTTCCTTTTTCAATGATGAGCTGAAACAAATATTTTTCTTTCGTTAAATAGGTCGACATAATTTCTCTAATGAGCGTCGAATCAATCGTTACCTCTCGATAAACGAAACGGGTTAATTGACGGTGCTTGTGCTGATAAGATAAAATATCAAAAACCACATGTAGTAAGCATTCTTTTGCATGACGAGTTTCCATGTGATGGATATGTGATTCAATCATGTGAATATAGCCTTCATAAAAATCGGATACGAGCTGCTCAAGCAGCCCTCCTTTTCCTTGAAAGTAATAAGAAATGTGGGCAACATTGACGTTTGCTTCCTTCGCAATCTCACGGACAGAGGTTCCAGAAAATCCTTTTTGGTTAAAAAGTCTGATGGCAGCTTCAATAATACGGTCTTTTGTTTGCATGGTTGTTGATGCTTTCATCCGCTCACCCCTCTTCATGTGTACATACTTCAAGATGAAGGCGGAAGTTCCTTTTACAATTGCTCGACAAATCCCACATGTGAGACGCAAGTTATGTATTTTTGAGATAGAAAGTAGGAGATTTTCATGTTTCATGTCGAAAAACAGTCTGGCGATCCATCAAAAAACTATCAATTGCTCGTTAAACAGGTCGAAGCCATTACAGATGGTGAGCCTGATCTAATTGCCAATCTAGCAAATGCCGCGGCGCTATTGTATCATTCACTCCAAGAGGTCAATTGGGCAGGGTTTTATTTGGCTAAAGGCGGCGAGCTTGTGCTCGGACCGTTTAACGGACTGCCTGCATGTGTGCGTATCCCATCTGGAAAAGGCGTTTGCGGTACGGCATTTGCAACAGGTGAAGTCCAGCGTATCGCTGATGTGCACGCATTCCCTGGGCATATCGCATGTGATGCAGCATCACAATCTGAAATTGTCGTTCCGCTCAAGGTAAATGGAGAGATCATTGGGGTGCTCGACATTGACAGTCCCGTGAAAGACCGTTTCAGTGAAGTAGATGAAACCTACTTAATTCAATTTACCGAGGTACTCCAGAAGGCATTATCCGCCTCTACAAATGCGTAATCTTACAAAAAAGCAGGCACATTGTCTGCTTTTTTATTTTTCTTCGCAGACGCAAGGCACCACCATTGCCTCTAAATAGGTTGACTTCTCCTATCCAGCGTCATATAATAGAGTTTGTGTGAAATATGGCAGCCTTTTTGTTCGGCTTTTTTGTATCATTTTGTTCCTTCTATATGAAGGTGCATCTTGTAACTCCCTGCTGCTGGAGCGAGGATGCATGAAAACATAATGACGGAAAAGACAAAGAACAGACGGTTTTTATTTTTCACAAATAAAAACAAATAAGGAGGAGTCACATTATGGCTCGCTATACAGGTCCAAGTTGGAAGATTTCCCGCCGTTTAGGCATTTCATTAAGCGGAACAGGTAAGGAACTTGAAAAACGCCCTTATGCTCCAGGCCCACATGGTCCAGGACAACGCAAAAAACTATCTGAATACGGTTTACAATTACAAGAGAAGCAAAAGCTTCGTCACATGTACGGTGTCAACGAACGTCAATTCCGTACACTATTTGACAAAGCTGCTAAACTTCCTGGTAAACAAGGTGAAAACTTCATGATCCTTCTTGAAACTCGCCTTGACAACCTAGTATACCGTCTTGGCCTTGCTCGTACTCGTCGCCAAGCTCGTCAGCTAGTCAACCATGGTCACATCCTTGTTGATGGAAGCCGTGTAGACATCCCATCTTTCTCTGTGAAACCAGGTCAAACGATTGCTCTTCGTGAGAAATCTCAAAACCTTGCAGTTGTGAAAGAATCAGTTGAAGTTAACAGCTTCGTTCCTGAATACCTTACTTTCGATGCTGAAAAGCTTGAAGGAACTTTCACTCGTCTTCCAGAGCGTTCTGAATTAGCGCCTGAAATCAGCGAACAACTAATCGTTGAGTTCTACTCTCGTTAATTTCATGACTCTCCAAAGAGAGATCAAAAAAACCCTATATCCCTTGATTGTTCAAGGTGGTCTAGGGTTTTTTGTTTGCATTCTCCTATGAACAAATCAATTTAAAACATATATAGAAAACAGACTATACACAAGACGAGCACCAGACAAAACTTCTAAAAGCATTTCTACACATTTAAGTTAGTCTAATTTTTTAATAATAATAGAGGCATTCACGTTTGTTTGAGTCCCTCCTGCTAGGGTTTGAAGAGTAACTGCTGCTGCGGAAGTATGGTTTACAAGAGTAAGCGTGTCACCCGCTGCTAGAGCGAGGATTGCCTGACCGTTATTCTGTTGAGTGCCAGCTCCTGACCCATAAACTGTGTTCGTCACAGGACCTCCATTTACAAATAGGGTAAATTGATTTGGCTCTACGCCAGAAACTGAAAAAGTAACCTCGTAGTTTCCTGGATTGGTGACTATAATTTGAGAAGTTCCAGGGGCATGTGTAATACCAGAAGTAATAATTCCAGTTGAGTCAAAAATTACCGGAGCCTCTAAAGCTACTGTTTCAGCACTTAGATTGTATACATAAGCAAATTCAGCTAGCCCTGCTCCTGTGACTCCGGTGGCTCCGGTATCTCCTGTGGCACCCGTGGCTCCTGTTGCTCCCGTGGCTCCCGTGGCTCCCGTGGCTCCGGTATCTCCTGTGGCTCCGGTATCTCCTGTGGCTCCCGTGGCTCCGGTATCTCCTGTGGCTCCAGTGGCTCCCGTGGCTCCGGTATCTCCTGTGGCTCCAGTGGCTCCTGTTGGACCAGTGGCTCCGGTATCTCCTGTGGCTCCCGTGGCTCCGGTATCTCCTGTGGCTCCCGTGGCTCCGATATCTCCTGTGGCTCCCGTGGCTCCGGTATCTCCTGTGGCTCCCGTGGCTCCGGTATCTCCTGTGGCTCCCGTGACTCCTGTGGCTCCGATATCTCCTGTGGCTCCAGTGGCTCCCGTGGCTCCGATATCTCCTGTGGCTCCCGTGGCTCCGGTATCTCCTGTAGCTCCCGTGGCTCCGGTATCTCCTATGGCTCCCGTGGCTCCCGTGACTCCAGTGGCTCCGATATCTCCTGTGGCTCCCGTGGCTCCCGTGGCTCCGGTATCTCCTATGGCTCCCGTGGCTCCCGTGGCTCCGGTATCTCCTGTGGCACCTGTGGCTCCGGTATCTCCTGTGGCTCCCGTGGCTCCCGTGGCTCCGGTATCTCCTGTGGCTCCAGTGGCTCCGGTATCTCCTGTGGCTCCCGTGACTCCAGTGGCTCCGATATCTCCTGTGGCTCCCGTGGCTCCCGTGGCTCCGGTATCTCCTGTGGCTCCCGTGACTCCAGTGGCTCCGATATCTCCTGTGGCTCCCGTTGCGCCCGCGGCACCTGTGGCTCCCGTGGCTCCCGTGGCTCCGATATCTCCTGTGGCTCCCGTGGCTCCGATATCTCCTGTGGCTCCCGTGGCTCCTGTGGCTCCTGTTGGACCGGTCGCTCCTGTGGCTCCCGTTGCTCCCGCGGCACCTGTGGCTCCCGTGGCTCCAGTGGCTCCTGTGCCCGTGCCCGTTGCTCCTGTTGGACCGGTCGCTCCTGTAGCTCCTCGAATCCCTCGTAATCCCCGTAATCCTCTTCGTCCTACAATTACTTTTGTTTCACAAATAATGCAGCAGTTTGATTTTGATAGTTTCTGTTTACAATTAGGGCATTTTTTATACTTATCACAACCCATCAGTTGTTCATCTCCTTTATCATTATTCATATGCCACATCTGTAAATAGGTGTGGATAAGTAAAACGTACAAAGAATAAAGATAAGCGTAGAATAAACACAAATTGCCAGATTATTCTTAAATTCTTTTGGTTTTGAAAATTTGATTGTATTTTGCGCTAAATTTGTCTATTGTTTTTTCATAAAAAGCTATTCAAAACCATATAATCTATCATGAAAAAAATCCCCTAGAATTCTAGAGGATTTTTTTGTTCCAAGGTTCTCTCAAGTATTATTAAGCGTATGGCGGTATCTTTTATTTTACCATCCAATTACTAATCAATTGATCTGTTGTCATGACAGTCGCAAATTCATCATGCAGTGTGGCAAGTGAGAGACGATGAATCATTTCAGGATCAAAATATGTACCGGTATGATCTGTTAGTCCAAAGGCGGCTGTTGCATCTGAGATGAGGTACGTATCAAAGCCAAGGTTTCCGCTCATTCTTGTGGTTGTGGATACGCAGTGCGGTGTTGTGAGCCCTGCAATCACGACCGTGTCAATATGGTTTGATCTTAACTGTTCCTCCAAGTTCGTACCAATGAAACTGCTGTTGACTTTCTTTTGGATCACCGTTTCTTCCTCTAACGGTCTGGCGATATCTTTGAACAGATGTCCTTCATTTGCCGGATGAAACACAGAGTCTGGATTGCCGGATGTATGCTGAATATGAATGACTGTCCAGCCTTTCTCTCTCCAAAACCTCAATAGGCGGCTGATATTCTCCTCTGCCTCTAGATTATTTCGTTCTCCCCATTTTTCATGCTCGAACGCCTTCTGTACATCGACAATGATCAAAGCCTTTTGACTCGTTTGCACAAACGCTCACCTCCAAATATTATTATCCACTACATGTAGTGTAAGGAATGGTGATCCATTTGTACATGCTTTTACTGGTGTTTTACCTGTTTTTGCATCAAAAAAACAAACCACACACTAGTGATGATGTAATAGATACCGATAATCGGTGTACAATTAGATAGCACCTCATCTATTTGAACTGATTTGACGAACTTCATCCAAATGAAATAGATGATGAGAAATGAGCATAGAAAATAGAGAAAGTATCCGAAGAAATAATGCTTGAGTTTTTGCGTCATCGTTTTTCCTCCCTTTTCAATATCTCTCTCATCTAGCAGTTGCCATATGTCAGATGACATCAAAAAAGACAGCGGCTTTCGCTGTCTTTTTTTGCTTTTTAATTCGTATTCTGTCCTCCGCCGTTCAGTCCTTCTTTAATATACCCTTTCACTTGGCTTGAGGTTAATAGACCGATATGACCAACGCCATGGATCAGGACGTTTTTTGCGCCAATTAAACGCGAGAGACTGTTGACAACAATCATATCGGCTGAGCTATAGACAGATGTGTAAAGAATTTTTTGATTTGGATCTGTGCCTGGTAGTGCTCTGCTTGAAACAAGTCCGTTTGCTCCACCAATTGTGACGACGTTTTCAATTTTATCACCGCCGTCTAGATTCTTAATATAATATAGCGTGTTCGCTCCGCCCATACTATGACCCACAATATCTACTTTTTTAGCACCCGTTTTGTCTAACACATCTTTGACGAATCTAGATAGACGCGGACCATTGTTGCGGTTATTCCCTGTTTTGTCTATGAAATCGATAGCAAATAATTTGTTACGATCCCAGCCTTGTGTGACCAAGTAACTTTTAATAGAAGCAAAGTTATAAGACGCACCGCCAATGCCATGTACCATCACAACCGGATTGTGCTCAGCCGCTTTGATCTCTTTCGGCTGGATGAAGGCCATTGAACCTATCACTAATGCAAGCGCAACAAGAATTTGCAAACTCTTTTTCTTAAAACAAATCACTTTCATTCCCCCTTATTCATCTTATTCGACTCTATTTTATACAAGAAAAATATGTCATAAAAGTGAACAAGGCACTGTTTGTTGCTCTATTTTATAGAAAATAATTACTGAAAAAGCACCTTTGACTTTCTAAGCGTCAATGCCAAAAGACTAGGCAATGTCTCTATGAGCAGTCTATTAGACTCTTAACTGAGCACCCTCCTCACATTTTGAATAAAAAAAGCAGCCGGTAATCTCAGCCGGCTGCAAATCGTTTTTATTTGTAATTCACAAGGAAGTATTTCTTTTTCCCTCTTCTTAAGACGGTAAATTGGTTTTCAATTCTATCTTCAGCTGAAAGGACGTAGTCTTTATCGGTTTGTCTCTCTCCGTTGATGGAAACTGCACCATTTGTGATGTCTTCACGCGCTTGACGTTTTGATGGTGACAGCTTTGATTCCACAAGGACATCGACAAGTGTTAACTCTTCCGTGCTGCTTTTCTCCATTGATGGAACATCTTTAAAGCCTACTTTGACTTCTTCGGCTGAAAGAGATTTAATCTCGCCTTTGAATAGTGCATTTGAGATGTTGACCGCCTGTTCTAGTGATTCACGGCCATGTACAAGTGTCGTCACTTCCTCTGCTAGACGGCGCTGTGCTTCACGTTTTTCAGGTGCTGTTTGCACTTTTTCTTCGTACGATGCGATCTCTTCTTTTGATAAGAACGTAAAGTATTTTAAGTATTTCACGACGTCACGGTCATCTGTGTTGATCCAAAATTGGTAGAACTCATATGGAGATGTTTTTTCTTTATCTAACCAGATGGCGCCGCCTTCTGTTTTACCAAATTTCGTACCGTCTGCTTTCGTGACGAGCGGCATCGTTAAACCGAATGCTTTTGCCCCTTCTGCTTCAGACTTACGGATCAGTTCAAGTCCAGATGTGATATTTCCCCACTGGTCGCTTCCGCCAATTTGCAGCTTACAGTTTTCATTTCTGTAAAGATTTAAGAAGTCTAAAGATTGCAGGATGACGTAGCTAAACTCTGTGTACGAAATGCCTGTCTCAATCCGTGAGCTGACGATATCTTTTGCCAGCATGAAGTTCACACCGAAATTCTTTCCAATATCACGAAGGAACGTGATGACATTCATTTGGCTGATCCAGTCGTAGTTATTCACGATAACGGCTGGGTTCTCGCCTGCTTCAAAATCAAGAAATTGAGAGAGCTGTCCTTTGATTTTATCTGACCACTGTTCGACGATTTCTGCTGGGTTTAGTGAACGTTCTGCTTTTTTGAAGCTAGGATCGCCGATTAGTCCAGTTGCGCCACCAACAAGAGCAATCGGGTGATGGCCTGCTTCCTGGAATCTGCGTAATGTTAAAATTGGCAATAGGTGACCAATGTGTAAGCTGTCCGCTGTTGGGTCAAAGCCGGAGTAAAGCTTGATTTTTTCTTCCGATAATAATTTTGTTAAACCTTCTTCATCTGTTTGCTGCTGAATTAATCCTCTGAACGATAACTCTTCCATCAATTGACTCATATCCAATTCTCCTTTTTACAATTCAACATAAAAAACGCCCCTTCGAATGAACGAAGGGACGATATATATCGCGGTACCACCCTGCTTAAAAGACAATAAATCACGCCTTTTCACTTACACTGATAACGGATAGATCCGTTCTTTCACTAATCAGGACAGCATACATGCTCCTTTTCGTAAAAGCGGTTCGTGAGGGTAATTCGAATATCTCTTTGTACTGACTCGCACCAGCCGTCAGCTCTCTTGGACAGGGAAAGATGATTCTACTGAATCTCAGTCAAAACCTTTACATATTCAACTAATGTCATTTTAAACATATTTTTGATATCAAGTCAACTGATGAAAAAAATTAATCTTCCATTGTCGATAGGTCGCCAGCCGGTAAATTCAGCTCCCACGCCTTTAGCACACGTCTCATAATTTTTCCGCTTCGCGTCTTAGGCAGTTTGTCCTTAAACTCGATTTCTCTCGGTGCCGCATGTGCAGCGAGTCCTTTTTTCACAAACGTACGGATCTCTTCTTTCAGCTCATCTGTCGGCTCATATCCACTTCTAAGCGCAATGAATGCTTTAATTATTTCGCCGCGGACCGGATCTGGTTTTCCAATGACACCAGCCTCTGCAATGGCCGGATGTTCGACCAGTTTGCTTTCCACCTCAAAAGGACCAACCCGCTCTCCTGATGTCATGATCACATCATCGACACGTCCCTGGAACCAAAAGTATCCGTCTTCGTCCATATAAGCTGAATCTCCTGAAACATACCAATCTCCCGGCATAAAGTAAGATTCATATTTTTCAGGATTGTTCCAGATCGTATGCATCATAGACGGCCAGCCTTTTTTGATGGCGAGGTTGCCCATCCGATATGGCGGAAGTTCATTTCCGGCATTATCCACAATCGCAGCTTCTACGCCTGGAATCGGTTTCCCCATTGAACCTGGTTTAATGTCCATGCATGGATAATTACAAATCAGCTGTGCACCGGTTTCCGTCATCCACCAAGTATCATGAATTCGTTTGCCAAATACAGCGTCTCCCCAGCGGATGACTTCTGGATTAAGAGGCTCACCTACACTTAACACATGACGGAGCGAGCTGAGATCATATTTTTGAATGAGGTCATCTCCTGCCCCCATTAGCATTCTAAAGGCGGTCGGTGCACTGTACCAAACGGTCACACCTAGTGATTCAATCGTTTCATACCACGTATCAGGGTTAAATCTGCCGCCTAAAATGACATTCGTCGCCCCATTTAACCACGGTGAAAAAATGCCGTACACTGTGCCTGTTACCCAGCCTGGGTCAGCTGTACACCAGTAGACATCGTCTTCTTTCAGATCAAGCACCCATTTACCAGTCTGGTCTTGCTGAACCATTGCGCCATGGACATGCAGCACACCTTTTGGCGTACCTGTCGACCCTGACGTGTAATGAAGCAGAAAGCCGTCTTTTTCATCCATCCATTCGATTTCAAGGTCCTTCGCCGCCTGCGCAAAAGCCTCTTCATAATGGATTGTCCGAACGCCATCGACGTCTTCCTTTTCACCGCCGACAATGATGACAGATTCAAGTTTCGGAAGCTCTGCAAATGGAATTCGTTCAAGCAGATCCGGCGTTGTCACAATGACCTTCGCCTCGCTATTTTCTAAACGGTCTTTGACCGCACCTTCCATAAATGCCTCAAATAACGGGCCAACGATCGCACCAATCTTGACTGCGCCAAGCAGAAGAAAATAGAGTTCAGGTGATCTTGGCATAAAGATAAATACGCGATCACCTTTTTGCACATGCGCCTTTTCTCTGAATAGATTTCCCGCTTTATTTGTGTTGATTTTCATATCTCTGAACGTATATTTTTCATCCCGCTGTGAATCTTTGTAGTGAAGCGCCACCTTGTTCTTACGAAACGAGTCCGCATGTCTGTCAATCGCTTCATAGGCTGCATTTATGTTTCCTGTTTCATACCATGAGAAGTTTTTTCTTGCTTCTTCCCATGAAAATTCTTTGTATGCCTGCTCATAATCATTTAAATGATAGTCCCCTTTTACTGATGGTAGCGTTTCCACTTTCATCAAACAGTCCCCCTTTGCATACGTTTACAATGACCATTATAGTATAGATGACTTTTTTTCTCAATTTTTAAAAAACTTATAGTGAAACCGTTTTAATTCTTGCAAGTTTTAAGATAAAATAGAGACGACTCACTAGAATTTGAGGCGGTGGATACGTGGAGCATCCTAAAACTTATTATTCAAAAACCATTAAGCGAGAAACAGGTACCATCCTGATTGAAGGTCCGGTACCTGCATCAGAGCTTGCGAACTATACGTTTCATGAAGGCCTAACGGCATTTCGCACGCCAGAGGAACAGAAACAAGCACTTGTTGAAATAGCAGACCTTCCAGAAGGACGTATTATCATTGCAAGAGTGGATGAGCTTGTTGTCGGCTATGTCACGTATTTGTATCCTGATCCGCTTGAGCGCTGGTCAGAGGGCAACATGGACAATTTAATCGAGCTTGGCGCGATTGAGGTCGCTCCTCCATTTAGAGGCTGCTCACTTGGTAAGCATTTACTTGATGTGAGCATGATGGATGAGCAAATGGAGAATTATATCGTCATTACAACTGAATATTACTGGCATTGGGATTTAAAGGGGACAAAGAAAAACGTGTGGGAGTACCGCAAGATGATGGAGAAAATGATGAACGCAGGCGGTCTTGTTTGGTTTGCAACAGACGAGCCAGAGATCAGCTCACATCCAGCCAATTGTTTAATGGCCAGAATCGGGAAAAACGTGAGTCCTGATTCGATTGAGCGTTTCGATCGTCTTCGCTTCCATCAACGCTTTATGTATTAACGTTCAATTCGTTTTTTTGGCAAAGGGGATTGGTAAACAATGATGATTGAACAAATTATGGAGCGTGATGTGATCACGCTGCGAAAAACCGATACGATTGAAGAAGCCATAAAAAAAATGAGTGCACATCACATTCGGCATATTCCGATCGTATCTGATCAAGATTCTGTCATTGGGATGGTGACAGATCGAGATATTAAAAATGCCAGTCCAAGTATATTTGAAACAGAAAAAAGGAAGCTCTTTATTCAGCGGCCTGTTGAAGAGATCATGGTATTAGAGACAATTACTGCTCATCCGCTTGATTTCGTTGAAGAGATTTCTAGTGTCTTTTTTGAACACGGAATTGGCTGCCTTCCAGTAGTGAGACGCGGCAAGCTTGTAGGCATTATCACAAAGACTGATTTGCTTCGTACGTTTGTCAGACTGACAGGTGCAGATCAGCCTGGGTCACACTTAGAGGTTGAAGTGGACCAAATGACAGAAGGTCTTGCAGACATTACGACCATTTTAAAAGAGCAGCATATTCAAATGCTGAGTGTGCTTGTGTATCCGCATGCAAATGAATCGTCTAAAGTGCTCGTCTTCCGCCTTCAAACCATGCATGCAGATCATGTGACGAAGCTGATTCGTGCAAAAGGCTATAAGGTGCTGTGGCCTATGGAGCAGACGATCAAATGAAGGAAGCGACCTTTGTTTTTTCACCCTCTTTTCAAACGTACCAGTTTCACCAAGACCATCCCTTCAATCAGCTTCGTGTCTACTTAACATATGACCTGCTTCAAAAAATGAAGGCGTTAACAGATGATGAGATCGTCGCACCGCGTATGGCGACCCTCGAGGAATTAAAGCTCGTCCATACAGCCGATTATATTCAAGCTGTGCAGCGGGCTAGTCAAGGAAAGCTCTCTACAGCAGAGGGGGAGCGCTACGGTCTTGGCACGGAGGATACACCGATGTTTGCAGGTATGCATGAGGCAGCTTCTCTCCTTGTTGGCGGGACACTCACAGCCGTTGACCAAGTAATGATGGGACACTCGCAGCATGCACTGAATCTTGGCGGTGGACTTCATCACGGGTTTAAAGGGCGTGCATCTGGCTTCTGTATTTATAATGACAGCTCAGTGGCGATTCAATATATTCAAAAGACATATGGTGCAAGAATTTTATATATTGATACGGATGCCCATCATGGAGATGGTGTACAATTCAGCTTCTATGACGACCCTGAGGTATGTACGGTCTCGATTCATGAAACGGGACGCTATTTGTTCCCTGGAACTGGACAAGTACAGGAAAGAGGTCATGATAAAGGCTATGGCTACGCCTACAATATTCCGCTTGATGCATTTACAGAAGACGAATCGTTCCTTGAAGCATACCGAACAGCAGTGACGGAAATTGCTGCTTTTTTTAAACCAGATGTGATTTTGACGCAAAACGGCGCAGACGCACACTACTATGATCCGTTAACCCATTTATCTGCCACCATGAAAATATATGAGGAAATTCCTAGACTTGCCCATGAATTAGCGCATCAATATTGTGATGGCAAATGGATCGCTGTCGGCGGAGGAGGATATGATATTTGGCGTGTCGTGCCAAGGGCGTGGAGCCGAATTTGGCTTGAAATGAAAGGCATTACACCGCCTAATGAACTGCCTCAGGACTGGGTTCAGGCTTGGCATAAACAATCTCCTGTCACCCTGCCATCCACATGGAGAGACCCTGACGATTTATATCCACCGATCCCAAGAAAAGCAGAAATCACAGAAAAAAATGCTCAAACTGTAGAAAAAGCACTGATGCCCGTTAGAAGAGAAAAGAAAAATGCATAAGAAAAGCAGGCATTCACTGATGTGTAAGCCTGCTTTTTCGTTTTATTTTGTTGATTGTCTTTCTTCAATTCTGTGTGGAAGTTCCACAATTTGGTCATCTACTTGCTCTTTGTTCATCAGCTTTGTCAGCAGTCTCATTGCGACAGCACCAATATCATACGTCGGCTGAACAACAGTTGTCAGCTGAGGACGCACCATGAGAGAAAGTCTCGTGTTATCAAAGCCAATCACTTCTAAATCGTCAGGAATGGATACGCCTCTATCTTGTGCTCCATGAATGACACCTAGCGCCATTTCATCCGTAGCCGCAATAACAGCTGTCGGCTTGTCAGACTGCTCAAGCAAGTGAGCAAGTGATTCAATTCCAGAATCATACGAATAATCGCCTTCAGCGACGAGCGCATCGTCAAATGCGATGCTCGCTTCTTCGAGCGCACGCTTATAGCCTGCAAGCTTTCTCATAGAGTTAATCGGTTCTGACATTGGGCCAGATACGAAGGCAATTCGCTTATGTCCTTTTTCAACTAAAAGCTGAACTGAATCATAAATCGCTTGCTCGTAGTTGATGTTGACAGACGGTGTTTGAGCTTGCTCTTCAACAGATGCAGCAAGAACAATTGGCACAGGAGAGCGCTTAAATTCTTCAACAAGCACATCTGTGATATTTCCACCCATAAAGACAATCCCATCTACTTGTTTACCTAGCATTGTATTTAAAAGATGAAGCTCTTTATCGGTATTTTGATCTGAGTTGCTCAAAATGATGTTGTACTTATACATCGTGGCGATATCTTCAATTCCGCGAGCAAGCTCTGAATAGAAGATACTCGAAATATCAGGGATGATGACTCCCACCGTTGTTGTTTTTTTACTTGCAAGGCCTCGTGCCACCGCATTCGGGCGATAGCCAAGGCGATCAATCGCTTCAAGTACCTTTTTTCTTGTTGTTGGTTTTACATTCGGATTCCCATTCACTACGCGTGATACCGTTGCCATACTTACATTTGCTTCTCTTGCTACATCATATATTGTAACATTATTCACATAAATCACTCCTTCAAATACACTTCATATCTATAGCATTCACCAATTGGATAGAGACATGTCAGATACGAGGAAAATAATATCCTATTTGTCATTAAAACGATGAAAAGAGACACATAATTTTTCAATCTACATCAAAATGACATTCTTTTATGAAATTATACACGTTTTTTCACCATATGAAAACGTTCCCTTTCTTTTTATAACTAAATTAAACAAACTTTAATGAGCTTGTTACCTGTAAATTGAATCATATTTCATGAAAAATCGTCGAGAACGTCAGCTATGACAATGATCTTAGCAGATTCTATTGAATTTTAAAAATGAAAACATTGTGAACAAGCACTTTTAAAGCTTGCAATGTGCTCTTTTCCTTTCATTCCCAATATCCATCATGTTTTATCCATAGAAAAACCGCCGGGCAGTCATCCGGCGGCTTTCTATCTATGATTACGCGTGAATGTTAACAAGTGGTCTTAATGCATCTAACCATTTTTCGAATTGAGGAATGTCCATTTGCTGCGCTGAGTCAGATAGAGCAACAGATGGATCTGGATGCACTTCTGCCATGACACCGTCTGCTCCAATCGCAAGAGCTGCTTTCGCTGTTGGAAGGAGAAGATCTCTACGTCCAGTTGAGTGTGTCACATCAACAAAGACTGGTAAATGTGTTTCTTGTTTCAAGATTGGCACAGCAGAAATATCTAGTGTATTTCTTGTCGCTGTTTCATATGTGCGGATACCGCGCTCGCAAAGGATGATTTGGTCATTTCCTTGGGCGATGATGTATTCAGCTGCATTGATGAATTCTGAAATAGTCGCTGCAAGACCACGTTTTAAAAGAACTGGTTTCTTCACAGATCCGGCTGCTTTTAATAGCTCGAAGTTTTGCATGTTTCGTGCACCAATTTGGATGACATCGATATGCTCAATCGCTTCTTCAATATGAGCAGGATTGACGATTTCACTAATGACAGCAAGACCGTATTCATCCGCTACACGCTTTAGAATTTTAAGACCGTCTACACCAAGTCCTTGGAAATCGTATGGACTTGTGCGAGGTTTAAATGCACCTCCGCGAAGTAGTTTTAGTCCTTGCTGTTTCGCTGCTGCCGCCACTTCTGCGACTTGCTCGTAGCTTTCAACAGCACATGGTCCAACGATGAAGCGCTGTTTCCCATCACCGATCGCTTCTCCATTGATGTTCACGATTGTATTTTCCGATTTTTTCTTACGAGAAACAAGAAGTGCTTTGCTGTGGTCATCTTCTTGAAGCTCTAGGCCTGCTTTGAAAATCTCTTTGAAAATATGCTGAATTGTTGAGTTTTCGAATGGTCCATCATTTGCTTCAAGAATCTGGTTCAGCATTGTGCGCTCTCTGACAGGATCATAACGGTTGACACCTTGCGCTTCTTTCGCCTTTCCAATTTCTTTTACAATGCTTCCTCTTTCATTGATCAGTTTTAAGATTTGAAGATTTAGTTCATCTGCCTGCTGTCTCAATTGTTCTAGTTCATTGTTGCTCATTTTTGTCATCCTTTCCTCTGCCTGTTCTCGCTTTTTTTTTTTCATTCTCTCATGATAGGGTTTATTATAAACAAAGATTTCGGAATTGTCACGAAAATTTTCTTTATTACCCAAACGCTTTTAAGCGATAAAGTATTATGTGTAAGATTATAGCATAGTTTTGATTGAAGTAAACCTTTTTTATAAAAAAAACGTCAGCAGTTGCTGACGTTCAGATTGTTGACAAAGGGCTAAAATGATCTTTATTTTAGCCCTTTGTCTTCTTTTCAGCGTGTTAGAAAACCTTTGCAGTCTAGGAAGGGCGAGCACAGGAGCGGAGCGAATTTGACATTCGTGAGCACCGGAGCACAGTCCTGACAAAGAATGCGAGGGTTTGTCTACACGCTGAAACGTCAGCAGTTGCTGACGTTTCTTTTACACATTATGTTCAAGCGCTTCTTTTGTAATGCTTGAGTGGGATGCATGCCATTTTACTTTTCCACCGCTAAAGACGAGTGCCTGGGGACTTTCGTGCTTTACCCCTGACTTTTCTGTCACATAGGATGAAAGCTCTCTTGTGTTTTGAATTTGCAAGAAATAAGTTGGCACGTCTTCATGTGCAGACGCAAATGCTTCAAACTCTTGAAAAGCCGCTTGACTGATCGGACATGTCAAACTGTGCTTAAAAAAGACAAAGGTCCCATCTTGATTCGTTAGTTGATCAAACTGTTCTTCTGTTTCAATGAGTTGTTTTGACATGATGTTCTCCTTCTTCACTCTGTGCAGTAAGAGTTAGCCTTTAGTCGATTGTTCTACTTTTTCTTTGACATCTTTAATGCCATCTTCAATTTCTGATTTCGCTTCTTGTGCTCGTACTTTGGCTTCATCCGCTACATCTGATGCTTCACTTGCTATGTCAGCTGCCGCATCTTCTGCTTCACTTTTCACATGATTAGCTTTTCCAGCTGCACGTTCTTTTATGTCTTTCACTTTGTCTAAAATTTGGTTTGACTGTTCTGCCACCATTTGAGACAATTCAGACGTTTTATCTTTCGCAATCGTCACATATTCAGTGCCTCTTTCTTTTGCATCTGTTGTGAGTCGATCTGTTTTTTCTTTTAAAACATTCGCTTGGGTGTTCAAATCATCGCGAAGCTCTTTCCCTGACTTCGGTGCTAAAAATAAAGCTGTTGTTGCACCCACAATTCCACCAATAAGTGTTCCGATCAAAAAGTCTTTGCTATTGATTCCGTCTTTGCTCATGATTATTCCTCCTATGCGAAAATGGTTTATTTTTGGTGTTTTCGTTGTTTCCATTTTTTATAAATTTCAAGTGCTGCGTTACTCCAGCTTACCACATCCGTGACTTTTTCTTGATTTCGTTCAACGGATGAAGAAACCGCACCAGCTGCCTGCTTTATGCTTGTATTAAATTGGTTGATCGAGCCACCAATTCCCTGCACCGCATCCACAACTGTGTTGAGTTTTGCCGATTTGTCTTGAATATCTTCAGCAAGCTGATTCGTCTTATGTAGCAACTGTGCTGTCTCTGTGGTGATCCCCTGCATCTGACCTTCAAGACCTTCTAAAGTTGATGCGACATTCTTTAATGTCAGCTGTAAGGATTTTAATGTTTTGGACAAGTAGATGACAAGAATGAGGAAAGCAATTGCAATCAGTGCAACGCTTAGATATAGAATAATAATCATCTGATACCTCCTTTGCTGCGGGCATATTCAATTCATTACCCTCTCGTTGTATCATTCAAACATCGCGTAGAATGACCGATTGAATAATAATTCTACACTTATTCGCTGATTCCTGTCCACAGCGAACGAAAAAAAGCGGAAGATGTTGACACAATTAGCCGCTTTGTCACATTTTATTCAAAATAAAAAAAGTGCCGATCAAAACGGCACTTTTCGTTTAAGTATTTATACAGCGACTTTTTCATAAGCACGCAAATATTTTTGAATGTCTCCTGCTCCCATAAAGACCAGAATCCCATCTTTGTGCGCTTTCAGCACAGATGTATCTTCTTCTGCAATCAATTGGGCCTGCGGGATTTTTTCTCGTAAGTCTTCGATACTCAGCTTCCCGATGTTTTCACGGGCTGAACCGAAAATATCACATAGGTATACATAGTCCGCTTTTTTCAAACTGTCAGCAAATTCACTTAAGAATTGCTGTGTACGTGTGAAGGTATGCGGCTGGAAGACAGCGACAATCTCACGGTCTGGATACTTTTGGCGTGCTGCTTCAATTGTGACTTCAATCTCCGTTGGGTGATGGGCATAGTCGTCAATTAAAACCTGCTCACCGACTACTTTTTCATTAAAGCGGCGTTTGACTCCACCAAATGTCGTTAGTGCCCCTTTGATGAGCTCTACATCAATGGCTTCATAGTGACATAATGCAATCACAGCTAATGAATTAAGGACATTGTGATTTCCGTAGGCAGGAATGTAGAAGGTATCATAAAACGTATTACGTACAAATACATCAAATGTAGTGCCTTCCGTGTTCTTCACAACATTGCGTGCTTGGAAATCATTTTCTTCATTGAAACCGTAGTATACAACAGGTACCTTCGCTTGAATTTTAGGCAGATGCTCGTCATCACCGCAAGCGATAATGGCCTTTTTCACTTGTAGCGCCATGTTTTGAAACGCATCAAACACGTCGTCAATATCCGAGAAGTAATCAGGATGATCAAAATCAATATTGGTCATGATCGCATAGTCTGGATGATAGCTGAGGAAGTGTCTGCGGTATTCGCATGCTTCAAATACAAAATACTCGCTGTTTTCTTTCCCCATACCAGATCCATCACCGATTAAGTATGAAGTTGGTTTCGCTGATTGCATCACATGGGCAAGCAGTCCTGTTGTTGACGTTTTACCATGAGCACCAGTAATCGCAACGTTTGTGAATGTATCCATGTATTCTCCAAGGAATTTATGGTAACGAATGACAGGAATCCCTTCAGAAAGGGCGCGTTCAATCTCAGGGTGTGTATCAGGAAATGCATTACCTGCAATGACGGTCATCCCTGGCTGAATATTATCTGGGTCAAATGGAAGAATTTTAATATTTCGTTCTTCTAATGCTTTTTGTGTAAAGATATGTTTTTCGATATCCGATCCTTGGACAGTATACCCAGTATCATGAAGAATTTGGGCCAGTGGACTCATACCTGTCCCTTTTATTCCAACAAAATGATAAACAGTCATAATTGTACCTCCAACAAACGTCTATCTGACTTACAGTATATGACGCTCATTTCAATTTGCAACTTGTGATTTTCGCCTCTAGCGGCTCACAGATCGCAGCTCCAAATAAAGATTTTTTTCCGATCTTCCTATTCTAATCAAAATTAACTATGATTAGTATCCGACAACTTTCCTATTTCTAACACCTGCTTTCGCTCATTTTACATAAAAAAGCGTTCTGACAGGCATGCGAAAAGCGTCCAATTCCAAAATTGCACCTATGTGCTATCATACCATGTTTATGAAAAAAATGAAGTGGTTTGTTTAGATCAGCTGTTCTAAGTCACTCAGTGTCATGAGGACTTCCCTTGGCTTACTGCCTTTTGCACCAGAGATCATGCCCTCGCGTTCCATCATGTCGATCAATCTAGCTGCACGATTGTAGCCAATTCTAAATCTTCTCTGCAAACTTGATGTACTAGCGCTATTCTGCTCAATGGCAAAACGGCAGGCATCCATAAACAATTCGTCTTCATCTGTAATCGCAGAGCCTTGGAGCATTAATTCCTCCTGTTCGAAAAGGAACACCGGCTTACGCTGTTTTCTAACATGTGCCACCACTTGATCGATCTCGCGGTCTGATACAAAGTTCCCTTGCAGCCTCGTCGGCTTGCCGGAGCCATTTTCTAAGAAGAGCATGTCTCCTTTTCCGAGAAGCTTTTCTGCACCTGCCATGTCGATGATCGTTCTAGAATCTACCTGACTTGAGACAGAGAATGCAATTCTTGTTGGAATATTGGCTTTAATCAGACCTGTGATGACATCAACAGAAGGTCTTTGTGTGGCAATCAATAAGTGAATGCCGCATGCTCTTGCTTTTTGCGCGATTCGGCAAATGCTTTCTTCGACTTCATTTGGTGCGACCATCATTAAATCAGCAAGCTCATCGATCACCACGACAAGATAAGGTAGTTTTTCACCCATTTGTTTTTCTTTGACAAGCTCATTGAATCGTTTGATTTCTCTCACACCAGAGTGCGCAAACAGCTCGTAGCGTCTTTCCATTTCATCCACTACCCATTTCAGAGCAGCTGTCGCTGTCTTCGCATCGGTAATAACAGGACTCACGAGATGCGGAATATGATTATACGGCGCTAATTCGACCATTTTAGGGTCGATTAACAGCATTTTCACTTCATCTGGTGATGCTTTAAACATTAAGCTCACTAAAATGGTATTGATGCAGACACTTTTTCCTGAACCTGTTGCTCCAGCAATTAAGCCATGCGGCATTTTTTGCAAATCAACGACAACAGGTTGTCCTGAGATATCTAATCCGAGTGCTGCTGTTAAAGGAGATGGATTGTCTCTAAACGCACTGCTTCTGATCATCTCTCGTAAGAAAACCATTTTACTGTGAAGGTTCGGCACTTCGATCCCGATCGTGTTCTTTCCTGGTATCGGTGCTTCAATTCGAATATCCTTTGCGGACAAACTGAGTTTAATATCATCTGACAGGTTCGTGATTTTGTTCACTTTGACCCCTGGTTCTGGATGTACTTCAAACCTTGTCACAGAAGGGCCTTGCGTGACATGAACCACACTTGCTCTGACATTGAAATTTTTCAGCGTGGCATTGAGTAGCTCTGCTCGCTCTTTCACCCAGGTCCCGTCCTCTTCTTTTTGAGCTGGAGGTACGTCTAAAAGGGCGAGGCTTGGAAACACATATCCTTGGGCATCTGCTGCTTTCTTTTGTCCTTGCACGCGCTGATCACTTTTTAACATCATGACGTTAAAAGGAACCGTTGAGGTTTGTCCACTTGCACGTTGTGGCTGAGGAGATGCCTGTTTCGGTTTTTCTTCGATCACTTCATGCACTTGTTCTTGCTTTTCTTGCTGCTCTATGACAGGTTCTACTCGTTCAGTAGCGGTCTGTTCGTCTGCTATTTGTTCTATTGGCATTACTTGATCTTCTACTATTTCCGCTTCTTCTATCAATTGCTCTTCTTGCAGATCATGCTCGGCAACTGGCTCTGTTTCTTCTAATGCTGCCGCCGCTGGCTCTTCTTCTTGATGGTCTTCTAAGGAATCAGCTTCTATTTCCTCGACTGGTTCTGCTGAGATGACGTCTAGTACCTCTACTTCTTCTGCCGGCATGTCTACTTCCATTTCAATTGCGAAATGCGTGTCTTCCGCTGTTTCGAATGTCAACGGTTCTATTTCCTTCGTATGATCTACAAGCTGTTCTACCGGCTCGTCCTGTATTCCTTCGTTTTCACTGGAAACATCCTGTACAGGCTCAGACTCTACCGGCGGCTTGTGATATACTTCGGCTTGCTGATGATGTAAGTCAGCTTCAATATGGTCTTGAGGCTCAGAAAAGGCTGGCTCTTTTTCCTCTGTTTGAATGAAAGGCTCGTCATTTAAACGCTCCATCGTTGATTGAACGTGATCGTGATAAGCGAGCTCCTCTTGCAAAGTAAGCGGGGTCACGTCTGTTTGCATGTCCACTCTTTCTTCTGCTGGCGCTGAAACTGTTTCTTCCATACGATTTTCTTTCCGTATTGATGGAATGTTCATTTGCTGTCTGACATTTCGTTCACGCTCTGCCTCTTCTGATAACAGGGTGACGCGCTGCGCTGTTTCTGCTGCTTTCATTTGAACAGAAGATGATTCTTCTTTCGACTCTGTTCGTTTCGGACGCATATCCTGATGATAGCCATAGATCGGTGATGGAATTTGCTCTGGTTTGAATGGCTTTTTATTGGTGTCAGGCTGAACCGTTTGTTTTGACTCATAGGTCTTCTGCTTAGCCTTTGGCTGGCCTTGCTTCGGGCGTCTTCTTTCCTGCTTTACTCCGTCACGCTGAGGTTCATCTGGAACGAGCGGAAAGCGGAAGTTGCCTGTCGGATATTCATAATAGACTTTTGTATCTTCAATTTTTTTATATTCTTTATGCTGTTCAAAAACTGGCTGCTTTGGTGCAACTGGACCTTCCTCAGGTCTCACAGCTTTTTCTTCTTTCTTTTCTTCTCCTAAAAATACACTAAAAAATTTATCTAACCAACTCATCATTTATCACTCACTTTAACTCCCCTTACGTTTTCTTGGGCGATTTTTAGTATACCATTGCTTTTTCATGCAGAAAAGCGAGAAAAGTGCCGCTCTTTGTTATTTGTGCTGTCTGTAGATGAAAAAAAGTCACTAAGTACGTACTTAGTGACTTTTGGTATAACACATTCTTCGCTCTGATGTGCCCGTTTATGGGAGGTTATGCTTGAAAGGCTTCGCCAGCTTGATGGCTTCCTTCTAGAACAAGAATCCCTTTTTCAGCAGGCGCGTCTGGAAGATCTAGTTCTTTTGCTGAACAAATCATTCCGCTTGATGGAACACCTCTTAGCTCAGCATCTTTGATGATTAAACCACTTGGCATCACTGCCCCAACCTTCGCAACCACGACATATTGCCCTTGATCAACGTTTGGTGCACCGCACACGATTTGTAATGTTTCATCGCCAACATCCACTTGGCAAATGTTTAATTTATCTGCATTCGGATGCTTTTCTTTTTCCTTTACATAACCGACAACAAATTTTGGTGATAGATCGACAGTCAACGTTTCACTGACACCGTTGCGGTTTAAAATTTCGTTCATATCTTGAACAAGTGTTTCAGAAAGCGGTACAGATCCGTTTTCTTCAATTTTCATGTAAGTGGATGCGTTGAAGATATTAAAGCCTGTTGTTTCTTTTGTTTCTTGATTGAAGATTCTTACGACATCTCCAAACGTCTCATGACCTACTTCTTCTCTCGTCACATCTTTCAATGAAATAAGGAGTGTGTCGCCTACACCTTCTGCATTATAAAAAACGTTCATTCTTCAAAATTCCCTTCTACTGCTGTTTTGGTCTGCTTTTAGCAAGAATAAAAATCGGTTCAAGCTTGCCTTCATCATATAAAAATGACAGTGCGGTAATCGGAACCGTGCCGCTGGCGAAGAAGCTCATCGACATCTGTCCTAAAATATCATAGCCTGATTCATTGCGAACATCTGCAATGATGAATACATCTTGATGGGGGACAGAGATGGCCATCTGCCCTTCTATTTTTTGCGTGTATTCTTGTAAAATCGATTCATTTAAAAGTCTGCTGGCATCATATCCGTCATTCGCACGGAAGAAATAAAACCGGTTGCCTGCCACTTCATCCATTTTCACTACAGTTTCAAGTGAGCGGACATTGAAGCTTGCAGTTTCCCTGATTCGTTCTTTTGTCCAGTTTTCCTTTTGAAGCATCTTTTCATCAATTAATCTGTAGGTGCTTCCAAGGTCAAGTGCATAGTAGATTCTCGTTTCAGCTGTATGCTCATCAAAAACAAGCGGAATCTCGTCACTTGATGTCTCAGGAAAGGAAGTGGATCGAATGACCGGATAAATTTGCTTTTCTTTTCCTGAGATGTGCTGCGCTTCGCCTTTCATAGCACTTAGCGCCTCTTTCACATAATAAACGATCTCATCCAATGTTTCATCAGGCTTTACTTCCCACTTTGCAATGATTGGCGGGAGCTCTAGTGTGATCCCTTTGCCTGTTTGTTTATCTTCAATACGAAGCGTATCTTTTTCTCGGTCAAACTGGTGTGACCAGCTGTCATTTGTCAGACGGCTTTTGAGTTCGTTCGCAAGCTGTCTTGATGTCATTTTTGCCATGATTTAGACTCTCCTTTCATTATTTAGAAAGAGAATCTGTTAAAAATGCTTCAATCTCTTCCTTCGTTTTACGATCCTTGCTGACAAAGCGGTTAATCTCTTGCCCATTTTTAAATACTAAAAAGCTTGGAATGCCGTAAATTTCCCACTCTGCGCAAGTGTCAATAAATTGATCTCTATCCACATAGAAGTACTCAAATTCTGGGTAGTTTGCTTCAAGCTCTGGCAAGAATGGTTCGATAAAGGTGCAGTCCGGGCACCAGTCCGCTGAAAATAGCAATACTGTTAAGTCTTCTTGAATTACTTTTTGTAATTCTTCGTTAGATTCAATTTTTTTCATGTTTCATTCCTCCAGTTTGTATGGTTAAATCTCCGAATTGTATATAGCCTTTCTTTCTCATCCATTCTGATACTACCAAACTAATCACTGCCGGGCCAACGATATGCAAAAGAGCAATCGCCAGAAAAACGGATGGATGAAATCCCATAACGGTCAGTGTCATGAGCTGTCCAACAAGGCCACTCGTTCCCATTCCTGCCCCTGCCGCATTATTGACCATCCCAAAGCCAATAATACCAATTGGCGCGAGAATGAGGCCCGCTATCGTCGGCGGAATAAGGATAAGGGGATTTTTCACAATGTTCGGCAGCTGCAATTTTGACGTGCCAATACCGACAGCGGCAAGTCCGCCAAAACGATTTTCTCTAAAGCCTGCAGCGGCAAAACCGACCATTTGAGCGCAGCAGCCAATCGTTGCAGCACCAGCAGCTGTTCCGCTTAAGTCAAGCATGAGCGCAAGCGCAGCACTTGAAATCGGTGAGCTGAGAGCAAGTCCAACAATGGTTGCTACTAGCATGCCCATGATCAGCGGACTTTGGTCAGTCCCCCACATGATGAGCCTGCCAAGCCCTGTCATCATGGCTTCAATCCCAGGACCGATCAAAGCGGCGGTGGAAAAACCAGTGATGATGGTGACAAGCGGTGTCAAAATGATATCAATTTTTGTCTCACCACTGACCAGCTTACCGATTTCCACACCAATTAATGCTGCGGCAAAGCTTCCAGCAGGTCCACCAAGCTCTGCTCCTGCAGCACCTGAGACAACACTTGCAAAAATGATCAGAGGAGATGCCTGTAACCGGTACGCAACGGCTACACCGATCGCTGGTCCCATGAGCCCCATGGCGAGTGTTCCCATTTTGATGATGAGCGGAAGTGATAACAGACCGCCTGCTGTTTTTAAAATCAGACCTACTACTAGTGTAGCAAATAGACCTAAAGCCATATAAGAGAGTGCATCAATGAAGTACACTTTTGGCGAAAGGGAGATTCCCTTTCTTTTCAAATAAGTCATCAACGTCGTCTTCCTGCTTTCTCATAGGAAAGACGAAGAGGCCTGTCCTTCCCATTATATGTAGTATTCTTACGATGAAAAATAGTTTCTACCATGAATATCATAATCATATTTTTTTTGCTTTATCAAGCACTTCTTGTGTAACATGAAAAGAAACAGGGCAAACCTTTACTAAGTTTGTACAAAAGGAGGAGATCGTTATGCAATTAACCGTCTATTTAGCAGGAGAAATTCATAGCCAGTGGCGCGATGAAATCAAGGAGAAAAGCCAATCGTTGAAACTGCCAGTGACATTTGTTGGTCCAATGGAGAATCATGACCGCTCCGATCACATTGGTGAGGACATTTTAGGTGAGCAGCCGAATGCCATATTCAAAGATGATGCCGCTTCTGATTTGAACAATTTTCGTACTGAGATCCTATTAAACAAGGCAGACGTCGTCATTGCCCGCTTTGGTGAGAAATATAAACAGTGGAACACGGCGATGGATGCATCTGCTGCCATCGCTAAAGGGAAACCTCTCATTTTGATCCGCCCAAAAGAACTGCACCATCCGTTAAAGGAGCTATCAAACAAAGCGAATATCACTGTGGAAACCGTGAACCAAGCGATCAAAGCGTTATCTTACGTGTTTGAACAGCAATAAAAAAAGGCTGCTCTCTTGAAAGAGGCAGCCTTTTGATTATATTTACACCTGTTGATAAATAGAATCCACTTTACTTTGATCACAGTTTTTCACAAGACGGACAATTAATTCTTTTGCCGCTGCATAGTCATCCACATGCAATACTGAATGACTTGTGTGAATGTAGCGAGCACATACCCCAATGACAGCAGAAGGCACGCCTTGGTTTGAAATATGCACACGTCCAGCGTCTGTACCACCTGGTGATACGAAGTATTGGTATGGAATACTGTTTGACTCAGCCGTATCGAGCACAAAATCTCTCATGCCGCGGTGCGTAATCATGGTTCGATCAAAAATACGCAGAAGTGCACCTTTTCCTAGCTGGCCGAATTGGGTTTTGTCACCTGTCACATCGTTTGCAGGGCTTGCATCTAAAGCAAAGAACAGATCTGGCTGAATCATATTCGCAGCTACTTCTGCCCCTCTAAGACCTACTTCTTCCTGAACCGTTGCACCAGAATACAGATGACATGAAAGTGGTTCGTCTTTTATTTCTTTTAATAATTCAATCGCAAGTCCGCAGCCATAGCGGTTATCCCAAGCCTTCGCTAAAATCTTCTTAGGATTCGCCATAGGAGTAAAGACTGTTGCAGGCACGATTTGCTGTCCTGGACGAATGCCAAGTTCTTTTGCCTCTTCTTCACTGTCTGCCCCAATATCAATGAGCATGTCTGATGGTTTCACAGGTTTGCTTTTTTGTTCTGGTGTTAGAAGATGAGGTGGTGTACTAGAGACGACACCAGGAATTGGCCCGTGATCGGTATGAACATCGACACGCTGCGCCAGCATGACTTGACTCCACCAGCCGCCGAGTGTTTGGAAGCGGATCATCCCGTTTTTCGTAATGGATGAAACCATGAATCCCACTTCATCCATATGACCAGCCACCATGATTTTAGGTGCGTTCTCTGGTCCCTTGCGTACCCCAAACACACCGCCAAGACGATCCTGAATGAGTTCGTCAGAATATTTCTCAAGTTCCTTTTTCATAAAAGCACGCACATGGTGTTCATTACCTGGGGTGCCTTGTAATTCTGTTAAATTTCGGAAAAGCGACAATGTTTCTTCATTCATTCTACGATTTACCTCGTTTCTATGTAATGACCATATATATTCCTATAAAAATAACACTCACTTTATACTATAAGAATTCTTTCGGTTTTCCAAGTATCTCTCCAGAAATTTTGAATATGCTTTCAACTATTCGGATTCCTTAACATCAATGGACAAGTTTTGTATAATGGAAAAAACAGCAATACGGAGGTGCAGCACGTTGAAGTTAAAACATGTTCTGATTGGTGCGAGTATTGGCGTAGCCGCTGCAATTGTTGCAAAGAAAGTATTTTTCCCTACGTATATCTCGTCTGAAAAAGCATTAAAAATTGTGAAATCCGCTTTTAAACAGCGCGGCCCGATTGATGGCTCTTGGATTTATACTGTACCAGAACCGTATACCGTAAATGGTGAAACGATTGATGTGTACAAATCTGGCATTACTCGCTCAGCCTTTGGCGAGCTTGAACAGTACGAAGTCATGATTGATGCCAAAACAGGCATGATTGTGGATGTCATTGATTCTGTGGCTTGATAAAGAAAGCTTCGCAAAGTTGTGTCCTTGCGAAGCTTCTTTTTTATATGGCTTTGATTTTTTTGTACACAGGATGCCACATAGCGTCCTGTACAGCCTGAATAAGGTCATCAGGCGTTTCCTCTGCAATTCCTTCATCGATCGCTGCTTGCGCCACACGAACAGCTACTGTTGCTGAAACGGTTCGAAGCTGATCGACACTTGGCAGCATCGCTGCACCCGGCTTTCCGACATTGACCATGCTGGCAATCGCTTCAGCACTCGCAACAAACATGCTGTCTGTCATGAGGCGTGCTTTAGACACAATCGTTCCAAGGCCAAGCCCTGGGAACACAAGAGCATTATTTGCTTGCCCAATTTCATATGTGATGCCGCCATATTCGACAGGATCAAATGGGCTTCCTGTTGTCACGAGGGCGCGTCCTTCTGTCCACTCAATGAGATCTTCAGGCTTTGCTTCTGAAAGAGGTGTCGGGTTCGACATCGGTAAAATCGCTGGGCGCTCTACGTGTGACGCCATTTCTTTCACAATTTCCTCTGTAAATGCTCCTCCTACTGTCGAGGTGCCAATTAAGATGGTTGGTTTAGCCTGTTTGACGACCTCTAATAAATCAATGGAATGCTTAGGACCATTACGGGCATAATCCTTTACTTCGTCAGAACGTCTTGCATATGGCTTTTGAAATGGCTGAATGTCAGGCGAATCATCTGTAAGTAAACCTGTTTTATCAATACACCAGAAATGATCATATGATTCCTCTTCTTTGACTCCGTCTCTGACAATCGCATCACGGATCTGCTCCGCTATGCCAATCCCTGCCGTACCCGCTCCGAAAATGACGATTCGGTGATCTTTCAGCGGAACCTTCGAAGCTTTTGCACATGCCATAACCGCAGCAAGTGAAACAGCTCCAGTCCCTTGAATGTCATCATTAAATGTACAAATCCGTTCCTTATATTTTTCCAATATGGCTCGTGCATTTTTTGTCCCAAAGTCTTCCCAGTGAAGGAGGGCATTTGGAAAGGTTGCGCGGGCAAGCTCTACATATTGATCGATAAACTGATCATAACGCTCGCCTCGAACGCGAGAATGCTGATTTCCAACATAAAGCGGATCATTCAAGAGACTTTCTTGGTTCGTCCCCGCATCAAGTACTACGGCCAGCACGCGGCTAGGATCAATGCCTGCTGCGGCTGTATAAACAGCAAGTTTCCCGACTGAAATGGCAATACCGCCAACACCCCAGTCTCCAATACCTAAAATACCTTCTGCATCTGTCGCAACGATTAAGTCAATGGATTCATCCACACCGTAAGAGGCAAAGATCTCTTCCATGCCTTCCAAGTCATCAATTGATAAATAAAGCCCCCTTGGCTTTCGATACTCGTGGCTATAACGCTGAATGGCTGTTCCAACCGTCGGTGTATAGACAATCGGCAGCATCTCAGCCAAGTGCTCATTTAGTAATTTGTAAAAAAGCACTTCGTTTCTGTCATGAAGTGATGTTAAATACACATTTTTCCCCAGTTCATCTGGCTGTGCCTTGAACTGCTCATATGCACGCTTTGCCTGATCCTCTAATGTTAAAACCTTAGGTGGTAGAAAGCCCTTTAAACCAAGCTCTTCCCGCTCTTCCTTCGTAAATGCAACCCCTTTGTTTAAATAAGGGACGGACATGACTTCCATCCCTCTTAATGGTGTTTCAATGACATCACCATGTACACGATAAAATTGGTTCACCTGCACTCTTCCTTTCACAAGTTCATTTTGTCGTTATTTTGTGTGAAAGGCGAAAAAACATGCAGATGATCTTTTATCTTCCTGTTTCTCTTTTGACTTCATGTGTGATTTGCCCATCTTCATCCCACTTAACAGCGCGGTAAATCGCATCATGATAAAACAAGTACCACGCATTTTTTTCTTCTGCAAATGCCTGCCATTTTTGCTTAGCTGGAATTGAGGTCATTGGGTAATCATCATATGCCAAGACCCATAATGGATTTTTATGAGCGTGCGTTGGCATAATGTCAGCTAAATGAATCGCTGTTTCACCCTGACTTGTGAGCGTTAAGATGCTATGGCCATTGCTATGACCGCCTGTATGATGCAGCTCAATGCCTTCTATTACTTCGATGCTTTCTTCAAATGGCACCACTTGATCTGCTATAGGCTCCCAGTTTTCTTTCCAATATGTATTTCTTGAGCGGATGTTAGGCGCCCTCATTTCATCCCATTCGATTTTGGATGTGATGATTTTTGCTTGCGGAAAAACAGACACGAGCTTTTCTCCTTCGAGTTTTGTTAATCCGCTTGCATGATCAAAGTGAAGATGCGTCATTAAGACGTAATCAATATCTGCTGTTTGCAGGCCGAGTGCCGCGAGTGACTTTTCCAATTTTGTCTCTTCTGTTACGCCGTAATTGCGTTTTTGTTTATCCGTCAGCTTCCCTGATCCGATGCCAGAATCCACTAAAAAATGGAGACCATTCCACCGTATGAGGATTGGGTCACACCGCAGTTCAATTTGATTGCGATCGTTCACCGGGTATTTTTTTGACCATAACGGCTTTGGCACCACACCAAACATCGCACCTCCGTCCATGTGTGTATCTCCCCCGTTTAACCAGAACAGTTCCATGTCACCTATGTTCATTGTCTCCATTGCTGTCATCCCTCCTTTTTCTATCGTAGCAAATACAGCTGAAAATCGCATGCATCAATCTTTTCATGAAAAAAGCTGACTGCAATTCTTTTTGCAGCCAGCTTGATGTCACTTGTTATTCTGAAAATTTCACTTCTGATCGATAGATAGGTTGTCCCATAGACGAGAATTTCTCTTCGTATTCCGTCATCACATTTCCTTCTAGTCCGTCCTTATGTAAATCTAAGCTTACATACGTTAAAAGAAGGCCATATGCAGAAAAGCTCTTTAAGGAATATTCAAATAACCCGCGGTTATCTGTTTTGAAATGCAATTCACCGCCTGGACGGAGAATATGTTCATATCGCTCTAAAAAGGCCTTAAACGTCAATCTGCGCTTTTCATGTCTTGCTTTTGGCCACGGATCAGAGAAATTCAAATAAACTCGGTCAATCTCATTTTCCGCAAACACATCTGTCAGCGTTTCCGCATTAATGTTCAAGAGCTTTACATTTTCAACATCTGTCTCTTTGATTTTATCTACTGCTGTCACAATGACACTTTTAAATAATTCAATGCCAATATAGTTGGTATCAGGATGAAGCTTGCCCATTCCAGCGATAAAGCTCCCTTTTCCTGTGCCAACTTCAA
The DNA here is from genome assembly GCF_038003425.1 of Bacillus sp. FSL K6-1145. Lineage (NCBI taxonomy): Bacteria > Bacillati > Bacillota > Bacilli > Caryophanales > Bacillaceae > Bacillus > Bacillus sp. FSL K6-1145. The sequence goes on from NZ_JBBOPC010000001.1 coordinate 2,656,535, forward strand.
TATGGATTGGATGATCATTTCCAAACAGCTCATGCCATTTCCCTTTATATTGCTCTGGGTTAGCTAAGGCAATATGAGCATTTTCAGCTAAGTAATCATCAGCCCATGGTTTATGTCGCATTCTCAATTTGATACACCTCTATTTTCTTTACATTTTATCAAGATACCATGAAACATAAAGACCCGCAAGACAGCATCTTTATGCGCATATGAAAAAGACCAGCCCTTCGCTTGAGCTGGTCTGCCGCATGTATAAATTGGGCGCTGAATGCACAGTTTAACCACATAAATGACACGCAGAAAAGGAGCATACGTATGGGATTAAACCGTCAACATCAGCTTCAATTAATCAAAGATATTTTAACCGATCACCAGTTGGATTGCTGCGGGACTGTTGCAGAATATGAACAGGTGGGACGCGTGATTCAATTCATGCTGGCAAAAGAAGACCTTGATGCCGACATTCGTCAATTATTAACAGATATTCATGATTACAGCCAAAAGGGTACTTCTGTCAGTTCAATCGATGCACATATTGAGGCGCATCAATCGCATTTGTCAGAGTGGATCGAGAATATTCCTCTGTCTTAATGAATGTTTAACCGCTGTAAGAGTGCGCTCAGCTCCGCTTGCACTTCTTGCTGCGCTTTTTCATTCCCTTTTCTTTTATGCCACACGACAAACGATACGGTTTCAGCGAGGACGTACCAAGCCATGCGTTTTCGCAAATTGTCTGTCAGCGGGGCACCGTACATTGAGAGCCAGCTTTCCCAGTTCTCTTCTTCAACATAATGGTATAAAAGTGGTCCAAGATCAATGGCTGGGTCAGCAATCATCGCCCCATCCCAATCGATCAAGTAAAGCTGGTTTTCATCTGTCAGCAGCCAATTATTATGATTGAGGTCACAATGACACACGACCTTGTCTTCAAATTGAACTGCCTCCACATGCTTCTCTAAGTACTGGATAGCACGTGTGACGTCGCGCGAATCAATTTGCTCTTTAAATATGGACTGTTTTAAATGCTTCAGAATGGATGCTGGGTCTAGAGAGTGCTTCTCTAATCGCTTCAGCATATCAAGCAATTCTTTCGATGTATGAATTTTTCTTAGCTGCTCTGCGACAGGACGGTCATTCATGTCCTTTGGCTTCAGCTCTCTGCCGCTCAGCCAGTGCTGCGCAGTGATGACATCCCCATTTTCCATCCGTTTTGTCCAGACAAGCTTCGGCACAATGCCTTCAGCTGACAAAACCGCAAGAAACGGTGACGTATTGCGTTTTAAAAATAGCTTTTGGTCATTGTGTGTTGCGAAGTACGCATCTCCCGTAGCGCCTCCAGCAGGAGAGATGTGCCATTCGCTACCTAATATTTGTCCCAACCAGTTCATATCAATTTTCAACCCATCATTTCTTAAAATATTTTAAATCGTGCTTTTTTAGTCGACAAAATTCAGCCGATTGAAGGTCAATAGGCTGCTTCTTTTTTTATTTATATGATCATAAAAACAAAAAGGACAGCTATTGAGAATGAGATGCTAAACAATAGCCGTCCTATAGATTTTATCGTTACCTTCTTATACTCGTCAAGCAAAACTAGAAAATCAGGACAAGAACCTTATGAAAAGAAAGGCTTTTTTCATGGTTCTTTGACTAAGACATTCACGATAAGTGATTTAAGCACGTAATTTTAAGGAGTACTCACTCGCCTTCACAAAAACAGGCGTTGCGCCAATCACTTCTCCATCTGCATGAAATAAGATTTTTCCATCTGCCTCCAAGTACGCTTCTTCGTGCTGAAACAGGGTAACGCCCTTCATTCCAAGGTGCTTGCGAAACACCATCGCACTTAGAAACAAGAGCACTTTAAATGGATTCAAATCTGTGACAACGAGTGTTTGAAAGCCTGGCTGCCTTGCGCTTACTTCTGGAGCTGCTTCCAGCCCGCCTCCGTAATAGGGGTGATTACAAACAATCACAAACCACACTTGGCGAAAGACCTTCTTCTCGTTTTCAATAAACAGTGCAAGGTCGAACGGCTTAAAGGACCATAAAGAATGGAGAAATGACAGCGGGTAGATAATAAACCCAAGCCCCAGTCGTTTCAGCCACTTTTTTCCTCTGAAATGCACTGTTTTCCTTAGCACATGCGCATCAAACCCAGCACCGATATGATTGAGAAAGAGAACGGATTGTGCGCTTTCTGCGTGATCTTGAAAGGAGCCGAGTGAAAATGTTTTGGTGAGCATTCTTTTTTGCTTTCTCACTTCTTTTAGGACATCTTGACGATGGATGCCAAGGCCCTTCGCCGCATCATTCCAATGACCGGCGGGGACAAAGCTTAGCTGCACATGATCCATTTCCTTTAAGCCATTTAGGACTTCATGAATGGTTCCGTCACCACCAATGACAATCAGGCGCTTTAGCCTGTCATCTTGCATGGCGCTAATTTGTCTTGCCAATACTTCTGCATGACCTTCATGCTGGGTGAGAAACGATCGATATGAGATCTCCACCCTTTGTAGTTCTTTCTCTATGCTCCTCCATGTACGAAGTCCTTTTCCATGTCCTGCTGCTGGATTAACGATAAAGTACCATTCATTCATATATTAGCTCCACTCAGGTCTCTTTTTTCGTGACCTTCCATTATGCCTTTAATCGAGCCATTCCTGCCTTCTTTTGCTGTCTGATTCACCATAAGCAAGCAATGCTTTTGTCGCCTTAAATTGCTGATGCTTTGTCGGCGCAGTATTTTTCCGCTGCTTTTCAAACCAATCTTCCGCCTTCTTCTTATCGACAACCTCCATCCCGTATGGAACTTCCGGTAAGTCAATATACGAGGTACGGCTGATCAGGATTTTTTTCACAGGAAGATGGACACCGCTTTGCTGTAAGATCTTTGACACGACGGTGCCAGAGCGTAGAAGGCTTGCGCAAGGATTCAAAACGGACTGAACCGCTTTCCCATTCGCCCGCTTTTCCCAAAAACGTTCTTTCGTTCCGATATATACGCTGTCAGGCTCTGCCTCTAAGAAGGATAAACAAATCACTTCCAGCGGCGTAATGAGGACTGGACATAATTCCATCTCTGCTTTTTGAATGAGCAGCACCGGTTTGTACATCACAAAATATGAATCCGGAAGCTGCCTAGCAAGCATGCGCAGCTTTTCGTCATACCGAATGTGATGGGAAACGGTCGAAATGTTGGAAATCGTCGAGCTCGCCCATTTTAATTGAACATCATATAGATGATCCTTAAAAAAATGAATGAGCTTCGTTTCATCTGTAGGAACGTTTGTAAAGACACCTTGCTCTATATCTGTCGGCTCGTTAAAAAGACTCAGGTCCCGTTCCTTCTTCATATCGGCTTCTTTTTGCTTTCTCTTTAAGGAGAATTTCTTTCTCTTTTCCTCCTCTTGTTCAGGCGCTTGTTCAGAGATTTGGTCAAATGAATGCTGCGTCTTCTCTTTTGAAGCTTTTTTTAACTCGTCCCACCTTTGCTTTTTCAATCGAATAAATTGATTGATGTAGTGATGCGGGTCTTGTTCATATCGTGATATATAATCTTGAATTTTGATAATTTGCGCCATCTGCTGCTCACTCCAACTTTTAGAATCATTTATGTAGTGCAAATTGTTTGATTGCGTGATAACGCGGGGTTTCTCTCGGGCGTATTTCATATAGAGTCATACAAGAAACCTCTATCACGTATGGCTCTTTGCGTAAAGGCGCTTGTTCTGCAAAAGAGTGATCCGCGTTCCATTTGCGCGCAATCGTCATATGCGGATGAAACGGTCTCTTTTCAACAGGATGTCCTGCTGACAATACGGCTGCTCTCACCTTTTCTCTTAATTGCATGAGTGGTTCACTTTCATTAGGTTTTGCAAAAAAGACTCTCGGGCGTTCCTTCGTGCCAAACTGTCCGACCTCATTCAGCTCTAGTGAAAATGCAGTGGCTTCCTTTGAGAGGATCTCAAGCAGCTCGATGATCTTCTTTAAGCGCTCATCTGGAATGGCACCTAAAAAGATCAAGGTCACATGATAATCATGTGGTGCTGTCCACTTTTGAAAAGACAGTCCGCTTCTTTGATCAATGTCTTTTTTGATTTGATGCGCAAGTTGTTCAGGGATGTGAACCCCAATAAAATAATGACGGTTTTCTGACACAATATCACCTGTCCTTTTATAACAAGCTTTACGAATCCCCATTGATGATAGTATAACTAAAGAAATGCGGAATGAGAAGAAAGGGTGTCACATGATGAAGGTTGCACAAAATATAGCGGAGCTGATTGGCGATACACCACTTGTTCAATTACAGCGGCTTCAGCCAGACAATGCGGCAGCTGTTTATTTAAAGCTGGAATCGTTTAATCCTAGCGGCAGTGTGAAGGACCGCGCTGCTTACAATATGATCGTCGAGGCTGAAAGGCAAGGGAAGCTTACAAAAGGAGCGACCATTATTGAACCGACGAGTGGGAATACAGGGATTGGTTTAGCTATGAATGCAGCAGCTAGAGGGTATCAAGCCATCCTTGTGATGCCTGATACGATGACAAAGGAACGAATCAATATTTTGAAGGCTTACGGGGCGCAGGTCGTTTTAACCCCAGGAGAAGAAAAAATGCCAGGCTGTATTCGCAAGGCAGAGGAGCTGGCAGCTCAAATTCCTCATAGCTTTATCCCGATGCAATTTGATAATAGAGCGAATCCAGATGCACATAGAGGCACAACGGCTGTTGAAATCATAGAAGCTGTCAAGCAACTTGGAAAGCCCCTTGGAGCCTTTGTCGCAACAGCAGGAACTGGCGGAACCATTACAGGCACTGGAGAGGAATTAAAGAAGGCTTTCCCTCATATGACCATACGTGTGGCAGAGCCGAAGGGATCTCCAGTCTTATCTGGCGGGACACCTGGCAAACATAAACTTGTTGGCACAAGCCCAGGATTTATTCCCAAAATTTTAAACGAGCATGTCTATGATGAGATCGTGCAAGTAAGCGATGAAGATGCGTACAATATCACACGTCAGCTTGCCCGTCTTGAAGGAATTTTAGTTGGTCCATCCTCTGGAGCAGCCTGCTATGCTGCGATTGAAACAGCCAAGCAATTGCCGGTAGATCAAATTGTGATCTGTATGACAGCAGATACAGGCGAACGATACTTATCAAGTGATGTTTTTCAAGATTAAAAAAGGAACAGGGTCATGAATCCCTGTTCCTTTCAGATTGTTGACAAAGGGCTAAAATGATCTTGATTTTAGCCCTTTGTCTTCTTTTCAGCGTGAGAAAACCTTTGCAGCCCTAGGAAGGACGAGCACCGGAACGGAGCGAATTTGACATTCGTGAGTACCGGCGCGCAGGACTGACACCGAATGCGAGGGTTTGTCTACATGCTGTTTCAAGGTTAGGACGATTTGTCGGACTTCACCTCAGCCTGCTCCCCTGTGATGAGTAAAGCCTGCTCATCAGTAAGCGGGCATAAATCGAGCGTCTGCTCATACTGCTCCATGATTTGCTGCGCAGCCTCGCCTAAATAGGTATTGTACATATGCGGTACCGGACAGTAGCTTATCTCATTGAATCCTTGATAAGATGAAAGCTCTGGTGCCTTCTGCCGATCATCCATCACGGAGATATATTCAATGCTTGGCGCCATGATGATACTCCCTGCGGATTCGCCAATGTACAACTTGCCTTTATTGATTTCTTCTTTTAGCACGTCATCGAGACCGTGCTTTCTCAATTCCTGCAGCAAATAGAAGGTGTTGCCTCCTGATACGTACACCACATCATTTTGTTTTATCATCTTTATGATTTCTTCGGTAGACTGCTCAGCTATTTGAACGATTTCTAGCTGCATACCGAGTTGATGAAAGGCTTCTTTCGCTGCCTCCACATAGTGCGTGACTTCTTCCACAGCACTAGCTGTTGGGAAAAATGTCACGCGTTTTCCTTTTAATGATTCACCCGTAAAGTCAGATAAGAGAGAATAGCTGTCTTTGAATGAAGAGCATAAGAACATTTTTTTCACTGTGAATCCCTCTTCTCTTTTTCTATTTTGCCAATTCATACATGGCTTGTGCATATAGAGCGGTTGCTCTTAGTAGATCATCGATTTCGATATATTCATCCTTCTGGTGTGCGCAATCTGGTCTGCCAGGGAAGAGAGGACCAAAGGCAACGCCTGCTTCTAAAGATCTCGCATACGTTCCTCCACCAATGGCAATCAGGTGAGCTGGATCTCCCGTTTGTTCCTCATATACCCGCTGCAATGTTTTGACAAGTGGGTGATCTTTTGAGACGTGATGCGGGGGGCTGTCATCAAATTTTAGAAGGGTAGCCCCTTTGATGCCTTCGATCCCTTTTTTAACGTCCTTGCCGTCTGCTGTCACTGGATAGCGGACATTTAATCCTAGCTTCGCTTCCTCGCTTTGTGTATAGCGGATCGTGCCAACATTCAAGGTCAAATCTCCGCTAATGTCATCTTTGCAAGCAATCCCCAGCTTTTTCCCTCGTGTATCCTGATCAAATAAAGCGTTGATTTGGGAGGTAAAAGCAAGCCCGTCTTCATCTAATTCTTGTCCACATAGGAAATTGGCCATATGAATGCCCGCATTGATGCCATGCGCCGGCTCCATAGCATGAACTGATTCACCTTTTAATGTGAAATGCAGTCCATCCGCTACATTCTTTACCTCACCTGATAATTGATTGTCAGCAAGATAAGCTTCAAAAGCTGTTTTTAATGATTCAGCATCGTGTTCTTGTGCCGCTGTCACAGTGGCAGTTGCCTCATCCGGCACCATATTCAGCCGCATACCCGATGTGAATTGCTTGAGCGTATAGCGCTGATGTTGTTCTGTATGTTGATATGTAAATGACACAATGGCATCAATGATCCCTTTTTCAGCATGAATAATCGGAAAATCAGCATCTGGTGCAAATCCAATTTGCGGCATCGCCTCATGCTTGAAATAATGGTCCACACAGCGCCAATCACTTTCTTCATCTGTTCCAATGATCATTCGAATCTTTTTTGACAGCTTCATCCCTGTATCTTTTAACAACTTCAGTGCGTAGAAAGCCGCCATGGTTGGCCCTTTATCATCAATAGCGCCTCGTGCAAATATTTTATTTTCTCTTATGTCCGCTGAAAATGGCGGGGTTGTCCAGCCGTCACCAGCAGGCACAACGTCCACATGGCATAGCACACCTACAATGTCTTCGCCTTCTCCATATTCAATATGACCTGCATAGCCATCCACATTCTTGACTGTGAATCCTTCGTCTTCCCCTTTTTTCAGCATATACTGAAGGGCCTGATCGACTTTTTCACCAAATGGCTTTCCTTCTTTTCCACCTTCTTCATCAAGGACACTTTCAATTTGTAAAAAAGATTGTGTGTCCTCAATCAAATCGTCTTTTTTTCGTATGACTTCAGCTTCCCAATTCATTTTTCCATTCCTCCTTGAAAAAAGGTTGCAATCCACCCTTAAAACGAATATTATATTAATTGTTTTGTAATAATGTTCGTAAATGGAGGATTTTATGTTTCAGTTAAAAGAAAACCAAACCAACATAAAGAGAGAATTAATCGCTGGTATGACGACATTCTTTACTATGGTATATATTGTTGCCGTTAACCCAGGAATTCTTTCAAAAGCAGGCATTCCTTTTGACCAAGTCTTTACTGCAACAATTATCGCTGCTGTCGTCGGTACACTCTGGATGGCACTATTTGCAAACTATCCGATTGCGATTGCACCAGGCATGGGGCTGAATGTCTATTTCACCTTTACAGTTGTCGGTGGTGGCGGCATCAGCTATCAAACAGCGTTCAGTGCGGTATTTGTTGCTGGAATACTCTTTATTATTTTATCGTTAACATCCCTTAGAAAACAACTGATTCAAGCCATTCCAGATAATTTAAAATACGGCATTACAGCCGGAATCGGGCTTTTTATTGCATTTATCGGCCTCCGTCAGTCTGGGATTATCGCAGCTGACCCGGAAAATTTAGTGAAGCTTGGCAACTTAAGCTCGCCTGTTGTCATTTTAACGCTTGTCGGCTTAATGATCTCTGTTATTTTAATGGTACTTCAAGTAAATGGCGCTCTGTTTATCGGCATGTTAGCGACGACACTGATTGCGGTCGTAACAGGCCAGCTTCATTTTCCGAAAATGCTGATGGACATCCCTGCACTACCAGAAGGCATGCTGATTACAAACCCATTCGCTGCCTTCGGCGATGTATTCTCTCATCATTTATACGCTGTCGTCTTCTCCTTCTTACTAGTGACGATTTTTGATACAACGGGCACAATGATCGGAGTGGCCGAACAAGCAGGACTCATGAAAAATGGGCAGCTGCCAAAGGTACGCAGAGCCCTGCTCGCTGACTCTGCTGCAACGACGATCGGTTCTATGTTTGGAACAAGCCCAACGACAGCTTATATTGAATCATCATCTGGGGTTGCTGCTGGCGGAAGAACTGGACTCACTTCTTTAACGGTCGCTGCACTGTTTATTGTGGCATTGTTTTTCGGTCCGCTCGTTCAGGCCATTTCTTCTTTACCATCCATCACATCACCTGTTCTCATCATTGTCGGGTGCTTGATGATGAACTCCGTGTCACGCATTCGCTGGAACGAGCTAGACGAAGCATTCCCTGCTTTTCTAGTGATCCTTTCCATGCCGCTGACATCTAGTATTTCAACCGGAATTTCACTTGGATTTATTTCATATCCACTTGTGAAACTGGCAAAAGGGAAATGGAGAGAAGTACATGTACTTGTTCTCATCTTTGCCATTTTATTTTTCATTCAGCTCTTTTTCTTAGAAGGATAACAGAAACAATAAAGGCACATTCTAACAAGGGATGTGTCTTTTTAAGATGAGTGAATTTTTTATTTTGTAAATTTTCTGTGTTTCATTTTTGGACGTTTGAATGTGACAGTATTCTCCATACGCCTTACGCCCATTGGGTTGTAACCGAATTCAAAACATGGTATATACCATGTTTCGATTCATGAAGACAAGTTAAATAACATGTAAAGTTGACTTTTTGGTGGAACTAGATGCATAATAACGTGTATAATAGAATAAAACATTAAGAAACACGAACATTTACCATTGTTGCATGTCCTTATTTCGCAGTTTTAGTGTAGTAAGTTGTGGTTAGTCAAGTCCATCCGATCTTATTGATAGGGAGTGGTTTTTTGAAACCTTCAACAAACCGTATGATGACTCGAATAAAATCAGTCTATATGTTCATTCAAGAGAAAGGTCTTGTGACGACACAAGAGCTGGTTGATGAATTCGGGATCACACCTAGAACCATTCAAAGAGACTTAAACGTGCTTGCCTATAACGATCTTGTTCATAGTCCAAGCAGAGGCAAATGGGAAACAACGAGAAAAAAAGTAAAAATATCATCTTAAGCGTATAATGAACTGTCCATATAACAAAAAGAACCGGCGACATGCCGGTTCTTTTCTTTTGTCTTCTTTTCTTTTGTTCTACATTTATGGTCGATTGATTAAGCTGTCTAATTCTTCGTCCGTCAATTCACGGTACTCCCCTGGCGCTAGATCTTCATCTAAAGAGATAGCTCCCATCGAGCGTCTTTTTAAAAAGATGACTTCATTTCCCACTGCTTGCGCCATCAGCTTCACTTGATGGTACTTTCCTTCAGTAATTGTTAAACGGATGCGTGTATCTTCACTTTCATTCGCATCTACTTCAACCTTTGCCGGCTTCGTGCGGTAATCATCTAAAATGACAACACCCTCTTCAAGACGCTTGATGTCTTGATCTCCTAATGGATATTTCAAATGAACCTCGTACGTTTTTGGCACATGCTTTTTTGGAGAAAGTAATTGATGAGCAAGCTGTCCATCATTTGTGAGGAGGAGAAGACCGACTGTATCCTTGTCTAGTCTCCCAACAGGAAATGGCTCCCTTGCGATATCCTCCGGCTCAAGTAAATCGACGACCGTTTCATCCCGCAAATCTTCAGTAGCTGAGATGACACCATCTGGTTTGTTCATCATTAAGTAAATGAATTCTTTATATTCTACACGCTCTCCGTGTACGAGCACTTCATCATTCGATGGATCAACATGATCTTTCACCTGCTTCGCCAGTTCTCCATTCACGGTGACTGCCCGTGCCTTGACCAGCTTCTTTACATCTTTTCTTGAACCAAAGCCGCTGCTAGCAAGCAATTTATCAAGCCTCATGAAACTCCACCTCTTCTTAACTCTTTTTTCTTAAAAATTTGGGCATACGGCTGCCGAGTACACGCTCAAGTAATCCTACCTTATATGACAAGAACAGATACACACCGCCGCCAGTGATCATTGAAATCAAAATGACGATACCCGCGTTAATAATTCCACCTTCATACGAAATCACTTGGCTCACAAGCTGACATGTCGCATACGCCACTACAGCCATAATCGCAGTCAAAATACCAATGAGAATAAATCGTTTGAAAATCCTGCGGAACGAATAGCCTGCATGGCGCTTAATCATGATAAACATATACAAGATGGACGCACTATAGCCTAACGCAGTCGCAAGCACAGAACCATTTCCTTGCAGCCAGCTGATTAGCGGAATGTTCAGAACCGTTTTAATGATGATCCCTAACAACAGACTGACGATGGCAAATTTTTGTTTATTAATTCCCTGCAAAATCGCTGCATTAATGGTGAATAAAGAAAACAATAACGCAACAGGTGCATACCAGAACAAAATTGACATCCCAATCTCAGGATGAACAGACGGATAGAAAAACCAATAAACCGGTCCAGCTAATGCTGAGATACCAAATGAAGCAGGCAGCACGAAAAATAATATGACCTGCATCGTCTGATCAATTTGTCTATTGAGCAGCTTGTAGTTACGAGCTGTAAATGATTCCGTAATCGTTGGAATCAAGGTTAAGCCAAACGCTGTTGCAAGGGACACAGGAATCATCACGAGCTTCGGTAAATATAACGTCACAATAGACAATACCGCTGTACTAATATCCTGATGGCCTGATGCAATCATGGCTCTGTTAATCGTGTTTGTATCTATATAAGAATAAATTGGAATCGCCAGTCCAACAAACACATACGGTGCGGCATAGCTAAATAGCTCTGTAAACATTTGCTTATAAGATAAGTCAGAGGAAGCACCTGTATTCGGCTGCATGGATAAGAGCCGATCCTTGCGCTTCAGCCAATATAAATAAAGCGTGAATAAGCCGCCAAATGCGCCGATAAGTGCTGCAAATGTAGCATATCCGACAGCGATGACAAGACCGCCGTCAAGCACTTTTAAAATAATAAACGTTGCTGTTAATAGGAAGATGATTCTGACAAGCTGCTCGATGACTTGGGAAACAGCTGTCGGTCCCATCATAGAGTGTCCTTGGAAGAACCCTCGCACGAGACTCATAATTGGTACAACCAAAAGACCTAAACTGACCATCCGAATCACATATACCACTTGGTCGACGGTCAAACCGCCTGTTTCATTTGATCCGCCAAGCTGAATCTTGGCGAAAATTGGTGCACTCAAATATAAAAGAGAAAAAGCGATAATCCCGGTGACAAGCATGACCGACATACCCGCCCTGAACATTTTTCTCGTTGTCTCATAATCGCCAATTGCATTATATTTAGAAACAAATTTTGATACCGCTGTTGGAAAACCAAGCGTAGCAATACTTAAAAAGATCGTATACTGATTGTATCCATATTGAAATAGCGCTCCACCAGTAGCTCCAACCATTGCGCTAAATGGAATTAAATAAATCATACCAAGAATACGAGAGAGATAAGTCCCTATCGTTAAAACCAACGTACCACGAAGCAGTTTATTAGACATGCGCTTAACCACCATTTTTCTAATGAATATTCAACTCAACTATTTTACCACATCATTTCGACGCACAGGTAACAAATCCAATACAGAAGGCACAAAACCAATCAATTCATATTTCAGCCTTCCCCAATTTTCGTTATAATAGATAAATGACTGAAAGTAGAAAGAGGAATGTAACATGAAACATTATGATGTCATTGTCATTGGCGGTGGACCTTCTGGACTGATGGCCGCTATTGCATCAGCAGAGCACGGTGCAACTGTTCTGTTAATTGACAAAGGAACCAAGCTTGGCAGAAAGCTCGCCATTTCTGGCGGTGGACGCTGTAACGTCACCAATCGCCTTCCAGTAGAAGAAATCATCAAGCATATTCCCGGAAACGGCCGTTTTTTATATAGTGCATTTTCTGAGTTCAATAACGAGGATATTATTTCGTTTTTTGAAAACCTCGGCATTGAACTTAAAGAAGAAGACCATGGACGTATGTTCCCTGTCTCAAACAAAGCACAATCTGTTGTGGATGCCCTTTTAGACAGGCTCCGTAACCTCAATGTGACCATTCGAACGAATGAGAAGATTAAAACAGTTCTGTATCAAGACGGACAAGCAGCCGGAATTGTTACAAATAATGATGAAAAAATTTCAAGTAACGCTGTTGTGATTGCTGTTGGCGGAAAAAGTGTGCCGCATACTGGTTCTACTGGTGACGGCTACGCATGGGCAGAAGCCGCTGGTCATACGATTACAGAGCTCTTCCCAACAGAAGTACCGGTCACATCAGATGAACGTTTTATAAAAGAAAAAGTGCTCCAAGGGCTTTCTTTAAGAAGTGTGGCTGTCAGCGTTTTAAATAAAAAGGGAAAACCTGTCGTCACACATGTCATGGATATGATCTTTACACACTTTGGCTTATCCGGCCCAGCTGTTCTTAGATGCAGCGGATTTGTGGTGAAAGAATTGAAAAAGCAGCAGGTCGTCCGTCTGCAAATAGACTTATATCCGAAGCTTAATGACGAAGAGCTTTTCCAAAAGCTTCATCGAGACCTAAAAGATGAACCAAAAAAAGCCATTAAAAATGTCCTAAAGTCTTGGATGCAAGAACGCTATTTATTGTTTTTGTTAGAGAGGAACGGTATAGATCCGCAAGACACTTTTTCTGGTCTTGCTAAGGACAAACTGCGCGCATTCGCCCATGATTGCAAACATTTTATCGTTCATGCCAATGGTACACTCTCTTTGGACAAAGCGTTTGTCACAGGAGGCGGCGTTTCTGTGAAAGAAATTGAACCGAAGAAAATGGCGTCTAAAAAAATGCCCGGTCTTTATTTCTGCGGAGAAATTCTAGACATCCATGGTTATACAGGCGGATACAATATCACGTCAGCACTTGTAACAGGCAGACTTGCTGGTATGAATGCTGCACTAGAAGCAAAGGAGAGAGATCAATGATCAGACGTGCATTTCCAATTGTATTTGCAGTCGTTATTAGCTTGACAGCCGCTTTTTTCTTGAAGCTGTCCATTAACCCTTTAAAAGTAGCCATTGTTTTGGCGTTTACCATCTTCGCTGTTTGTTTAAAAGAATACGTTTATCGTCTTCGTAAACGAATCGAAGAAAAATCATCTTCACATATCGATAGTTGATTAATGGAAGCAAAACATGTTACGGTAAAGTAGAGGTCGAGTGAGAAGCTCGCCTCTTTTTGTTTGAAATTAGTTGAGTTAGGGGATATTAAGTAAATCCTCTGCTTAAACGTGTAGAACAACAGGAGAGTGAGATGGTGTGAAAAACGTATCAAGTGTATTTTGGATTGTGATTGCGATCACATTTGTTGCCGTCATATGGGGAGCTTTTTCTCCAGAAACACTGCAAAATGTCACAGATCAAATTCAAACATACATTACAAATGACTTTGGCTGGTATTACTTGTTAGTGGTGTCACTACTCGTCGGCTTTTGTCTATTCTTTATTTTTAGCCCAATCGGTAAGATTACGCTAGGAAAACCTGGGGAAGAGCCTGAATTCGGCTTATTTTCTTGGTTTGCGATGCTATTTAGTGCCGGTATGGGAATTGGTCTTGTTTTTTACGGAGCAGCTGAACCGATCAGCCACTATGCCATCCAGTCACCAACGGGTGATACTGAAACGGCGCAGGCATTCCGAGATTCCCTTCGATATACTTTTTTCCATTGGGGGCTTCATGCATGGGCTATTTATGCCATTGTTGCACTTTGTATTGCTTACTTTAAATTTAGAAAAGATGCACCTGGCTTAATCAGTGCAACGTTGCAGCCGGTTTTAGGAAATAAAACGAATGGATGGATCGGAAAAACCATCGATTGTATTGCGGTATTTGCAACTGTAGTTGGTGTTGCGACAAGCCTAGGATTAGGCGCGGCACAAATAAACGGTGGGTTGAATTACCTGTTTCACATTCCGAATGCTTTTAGCACACAATTGATCATTATCATGATTGTGACGGTGCTTTTCCTTGCATCTGCTCTAAGCGGGATTGGAAAAGGCATTAAATATTTAAGTAATATCAACATGGTATTAGCAGCTGTTCTGATGTTTTTCTTACTTTTGGTAGGTCCAACTGTTTTTATCTTAAATTCATTTACTGACTCAATTGGGCAATACTTATCCAACATCGTTCAAATGAGCTTCCGTCTATCTCCAAATGATCCTGAGAAGAGAGAATGGATTAATGGATGGACAATCTTTTATTGGGCATGGTGGATTTCTTGGGCACCATTTGTCGGAATCTTTATCGCAAGGGTGTCACGCGGACGAACGATTCGAGAATTTTTAGTAGGTGTCTTAGTGGCTCCTTCTATCCTAGTATTTCTATGGTTCTCGATTTTCGGTGTATCTGCGATGGATTTACAGCAAAAGAATATTGTCGATGTTGCGGGTCTATCAACAGAAACAATGCTCTTCGGTGTACTAAATGAATATCCGCTGGCGATGATCACATCGATTCTAGCACTTATTTTAATCGCTATATTCTTTATTACATCGGCTGATTCAGCTACATTTGTGCTTGGAATGCAGACAACCTATGGATCATTGAACCCTTCTGGCAGTGTCAAAGTTAGCTGGGGCATCATCCAATCTTCTGTTGCTGCCGTACTTTTATTTTCAGGGGGACTTGAAGCCCTGCAAAATACAGCCAAGCTCGCAGCCTTGCCGTTCTCCGTTGTCATTATTTTGATGATTGTCTCACTGTACAAGTCATTGAATGATGAACGAAGAGCCATCAAGCAAGCCAATAAAGTCAGTAAACCACGAAGTCCAAGAGTAAAAAAAGCATAATCTCAAGCGAAAAAAGCCGTTCCTCATAAGAACGGCTTTCAGATTGTTGACAAAGGGCTAAAATGATGTTTATTTTAGCCCTTTGTCTTCTTTTCAGCGTGATAGAAAACCTTTGCAGTCTAGGAAGGACGAGCACCGGAACGGAGCAAATTTAACATTCGTGAGTACCGACGCGCAGGACTGACACCGAATGCGAGGGTTTGTCTACACGCTGAAAGCCGTTCCTCATAAGAACGGCTTTTTTCTATATAGACAATTTAAGATTGTTGCAAGCAGGAGGATTCCTGTAAAATAATAATGAAATCATTTCTACAATGGAGGTTTATATGACGCTGCCTACATTCAAGTACAACCCAGATCCAGTTTCGTTAAACGTGATCAAAAAAGAGCCTACGACATGTCCTGTTTGTGAAAAAGATAGAGAATATGTGTATCATGGTCCATTTTATTCTGTTGAAGATGTGAAAGGAATTTGCCCTTGGTGCATTAAAGATGGTTCAGCCGCTAAAAAATACGATGGCACCTTTCAAGACGATGCAAGCTGTGATGACGTTGAGCAAGAGGAATATATAGATGAACTGATCTTTAGAACGCCAGGTTATCGCGGCTGGCAGCAGGAATATTGGTTAAGCCATTGCGGAGATTTTTGCGCGATCGTCCAGTATGTCGGTTGGAAAGAGATAGAACATTTAGAGGAAGAGCTCACAGAAGATATCGAAGACATTTGCAGCGGCGGAGGATTAACGAAAGAAAACCTAAAACAATGGCTCGTCAACGGCGGAGATCTGCAAGGCTATCTCTTTCAATGTGTTCACTGCAACAAGCATCGTTTATATATTGACGCTAGTTAAACAAAGTAAAAGGACCCTTCAAATAGGTCCTATTTTTTATATAAAATGAGGGCAGAAAAACAGTAGAGCTGTTCTCCTCCTTGCTCACAGATCACTGCTACATTGTACTTGATGTCAATGATTTGGTCGTCATCCATTCCTTTTAAAAAAAGATTGATTTCGCTCTGCAAATCTTTTTCGTGCTCTTCATCAAAGACAGCTACCTTTAGCACATATGCCACTCTCCCTTCTCTCGCTACTCTATCTTTATGCACATGAGGGCGGGCATATGAACAAAAAAAGCCTTTCATCTATGAGATGAAAGGACTTCTGTTTACAGCTTCGGTTTTGTTTCTCCTGACCAAGCAAGCATTCCGCCAACGACATTGGTCGCTTGATAGCCTTGGTCTTCTAGGAAATAGCAGACATTTTCACTACGTTTACCAGAGCGGCAAATAATATAATACTCCTGCGTTTGATCGAATGCATCCAGTTTCTCGGGGATATCTCCCATTCGGATGTGGACAGCTTCTGGAATCATTCCTTCTGCTACTTCCTCGTCCTCACGCACATCAACAAGCTGAATGGCTTCTTCTTGCTCTAGCTTTTGTTTTAATTCTTCTATTGAGATTTCTTTTACTGACACGACGCTCATCTCTCCTTTTAATCACAGTGACACCATTATAGCAAATGAACCCCATTACTGTGTATTCACCCGCTTCGATTGCAGGAAAGACGGCAGGCGTTTCTTTACTTCGGCTGTCTGCTGCTCACTTTCAAACTCTACTTTTTTGAATACTTGATAGGCGAGCCACATATGACCATAGGCGAGTATACTCACACTAAAGAACGGCACGATTCCCGGCAAATAAGCAAAGAGAACAAACAGCAGAGCCGAGAAAACGAGCATACAGAGTGTATATTGCAAATATGAGATACCAAGCAAAAGAGAGAATTTTAGATAGAGACGTTTTTTCCAATCATAATGAGCCAGCAGCGGAAAAATATAAAACAAGCTCACAACAAAGAGAAATCCAAAGATATAAATGGCAAAACGAAGCACATGCAAAAACCAGCTCGTTGGATAAATATACGCAAGGTCTACATATATAATCGTTCCTATGATCAATAGCGTCAATCCAATCAAGTTAGAGCGTACAAACTCCTCACGGTACACCTTCCAAAAAGTCCGGAAAACGCTCACTTGCTCATGCCCTTGTATCCACTTTCTCATCACCGAAAATAACGCAGTGGTCGCAGGCATCAATCCAAAGATCCCAAGTCCCAGCATGGTGAACAGCAACCATAGCAAATTTGTATAGGCGAGTCGCATCACCCACTCACACATTCGAAGCATTCTGCTCATTGAACCATCATGATCCATCTCTTTCCCCTCCTCTCTTTTTTATGACACCGTCTCTTTCTGAAGCAACTCTTCTATGTCAATTGGGCGCTTCTCTGCAACAGACCGCCACATGCCTTCCCCAAGTGCAATTGAATAAGCACCAGCCTCTGCCCCTGCTGATATTTCATAGTGAATTAAAGGATCTTTCCCGATAAATAAATCGGCCAAAAGCAGAGGATCTCCGCCGCCATGTCCTCCTGGCTGCTTCACGACTTCAATCGTCTCTTTTGCCCCAAACATCGGATAATAAGAAATCGTCTGTTCTGGGAATTGAAAAGGAATTCTGGATGGCACATGAAACTCATTTGTTTCAATACGCCCCTTCGTCCCATTTATAGCAAGCCGGTATCCTTCGTAGGGTGCTGAGAATTGAATCGAATAGCTGAAGAGAGCCCCTTGGTCATATGCCACTGATGCCACATATGTATCCTCAATGTCAATTTCCTCATCAAAAATACAGGCGTCTGGGCGATAATTGGTGTATTGCTGCGTTTGCTCCTGACCGGATTCGATATGATCGTCCTCGACATTTGAGCGTACTACCCTCGGATTCCACCTTGCTTCATAATGACATGTATCCTTCACATGACATGTTCCGCAATACCTGTTTTCTTCCCCCTGCAAAGGATTCCAAGGACTTTTATCTCCGTAATAGTTCAGCGCCCCATAGGCAAATACTTGCTTCGGCTTTTGATTGATCCACCAATTGACCAAATCAAAATGATGCGTCGATTTATGAATGGATAGTCCGCCAGAGAATTGCCGCGTTCGGTTCCACCTTTTGAAATAACTAGCGCCATGATACGTATCAATGAGCCAGCTCAGTTCAACAGATGTGACCCTTCCAATCTTTCCTTCTAAAATGAGTTCTTTGATCTTTCGATGAAATGGATTGTAGCGATAATTGAAAGTGACTGTGACCTTTCCTTTACTTTCCTTTTCTTTTTCCATTACTTTTTTGGCGTCTTTTGCTGTTGTGACCATCGGCTTTTCAGTGATGACATCGAGGTCATAGTCAAGTGCTTGCAAAATATAGGTGACATGTGTGTCATCCCTGCCTGCCACAATGACGATATCTGGCTTTGCTTCCTTCACCATTTGATCAAATGCCTCTTCATGAAAAAACGAGACGCCCCGCAGTGATGGAAAACGCTCCTGACAAAGTGTATACCGATGATGATCTATATCTAAAAGCCCTGTAATCCTGTAATGCTCATTGAAATCCTCTGTTAGCGGTTTAATAAACATATTGAACGCACGCTGACTGAGTCCGCAAATTACGACCCGTTTCACAGTCCCCACCCCTATTTCTATCGATTTTCACGAAGCTGTTTCATGAGAGACAGCGCCTCTTTGGACTTGTCTGCATACACGGGAATAAAAGCGACCATATCTCGATGTAATCGAAAGGTATAGCCGTTTAGCTTCTTCGTGCCTTTACTAACTTGAACCGCATAATCAACCGTTTTACCTGTCCTTTGATCCTCGATCGTATATGGCCCTGCCGCTTGATCATCAATACCCATCTCTTCAAGCAGCTGAAAGCTTTCAGGATCATCATATGTTCGAAACATTTCTTCCGGGACAAGCATGATGTCCCCCTCTTTGGCGGTAATTTCAACAAGAAGCTTTTCGGGAATCGCCGGGAAGATGTGGACGCTATACGTTTCTTGTTCCGTTTGAAAAGCCTTCTCGACTAATTGATCCTTCATCCCCTTTGACATGTCAGAAAAAATCAGAACATCGATACCGTTTGTTTTCCCATGACAGGCTGACAAACAAAAGGCAGCGATAAAGCTGAGGAGCCATGCTGTAGCCCTTTTTTGCCTCTTCATGCCTTTTGAAAAACAGGCAGCTTCTCTAGCTCAGTTAACGCCATAATAAAAGCGCCTGCCCCGTGCAAATCATTTGTGCTTCTTTCTCTACCGACGTAGTAATCATAAAATCCAGCGGATGTTCCGATACATATATCATTGATGGTAAGATCACCGTTTTCTGTCACAGCCGTCTTATGCTGAATTAAGCCTTGGTAAGCTTTCACCACATGATCTGTGTAGCGGGGGCTGACATACCCTTCGTTCATGGCTTTTGCCATGGCGTACATGAATAAACACGATCCAGAGCTTTCAAGCCAATTGTCGCTATGAGTACCTTTATCAATGATTTGATGCCAGAGACCTGTGTCTTGATCCTGGTACCTAGCTACACTCTCCAGCATGTCTGTCAGCGTTTCCTTCCACATCTTTCGCCCTTCATGCTGCTCTGGCAGATCCTCGATCATATCTGCTAATGCAAGGACATACCAGCCAAATGACCTTGCCCAAAACTCGGGAGAACAGCCTGTCTTTTGATCAGCCCATGGCATCACTTTTCGTTCGTCCCACGCGTGATAATACAGACCTGTTTTTTCATCTTTTGTATGCTTTCTCATGAGATGCTCTTGCTGGATCACCATATCCACCAGTTCCTCTTCATCTTTCAGCTTTGCATACTTTAAGGCAAAAGGTCCGCCCATGTAGAGACCATCCAGCCACATTTGATAAGCATAATTGTCTTTATGCCAAAATCCGCCCTCAGATGTGCGATTCAATGTGCGATAAAGCCCGCGGAGCTTCTCCGCTGCCAGCACATACCGCTTCTCTCCTGTTCGTTCATAAAGAGGGAATAAAATGAGCCCAGCTTGGATCGCATCAAGCTCATCTCTTCGAAATAACAGGTTTCCATACTCATCAATGAGCGAATCTGCGTAGCTTTTCACATAATTGAAATACGTCTCGTTCCCCGTTGACTCATATAGCTTCATCACACCGCAAAGAAAAACGCCTTGATGATAATGCCATCTTCCAGCTGGAGGTAGCTCGATTGGTGTATGCGCTTTCATAATTGTTTGTGCTAATTTCTCTGCATGCTCAAGTGGTGATCCCTTTTTAGTCGATAATGTCATTCTTTTTCATCTCCCTTTTTAGTAAATACCTTCTTCCCCAAATTTCTTCGCTAAACGGTTCGCCAGCATAACCAAAATGAGTCCAACGGCTGCTTTAAATAGACCAACAGCGGTACTATAGCTGAATTGCCCTTGCTTAAGACCAGCTGTATAAACGTACGTATCAAAGATTTCTGCTACTTCCCGGTTCGTTGCATTGAGTAATAAATAGACATGCTCAAAGCCAAGCTCTAATGTGTCACCAATTTTTAAAATAAGCAGAACGACAATCACACTTTTAATGGCAGGGAGCGTAATGTGCCACATTTGTCTCAGTCTGCCGGCTCCATCCATTTTCGCTGCTTCATATAGCTGCGGATCTACCGCTGTAATCGCCGCTAGGTAAATGATCGTCGACCAGCCTGCTTCCCGCCAAATCACTTGTAAAATGTACATCGGTCTAAACCATTCCTGACTAAGAAGAAAGTTAATCTTTTCCCCTCCAAAGAAAGCAATTAATTCATTGATTAACCCACCATCTACTGTTAACAAAACAAAGGATAAGGACACGACAATCACCCATGACATGAAGTGAGGAATGTATATCATCGTCTGCACAAATTTCTTAAACAATGCCAATCTGACCTCGTTTAAAAGCAGGGCCAATAAGATCGGAATTGGAAAGAAAATCACGACATTCATGGCAAATAAAATCAGTGTATTTTTTAATAAGATGAAAAATGTTGGTTCTGTAAACAATCGAATAAAGTGTTTGAAGCCAACCCACTCACTGCCAAGAATACCGAGAAACGGCTGGTAATCTTGAAAGGCAATGATCAGCCCCCACATCGGCACATATTTAAAGACAAGAAAATAAATGAGCCCTGGCAAAATCATGACATACAAAAACTTTTGACTAAGCATTTGATTAAGTAAGCGCTTTCTTCTTTCTTTTTTCAAAGCTGCCGCAGGCACACCCTTGGCAGTAACATCCTCTGTTTTCATAGATAAAGCCTCCCCTCATGCTGGTGCATGTGTTAACTGTATCTTAAGGATGAAAAATCCGTCTACAATCATATCATCAGATCATATTTACTTAGGGGAAGCTACTCAAAACGTTACATAAAACATGAGAAAATGATCCTAATCTCAGAAAATGATTATTGACAAACCTACCAAATTTTTGGATTAATAAATAAAGAGGAAAAGATTGTTCCGTTTGAAATGGGGGGTTTTATGAAAAGAAGGCAATATAAATTTTATTACAAGCTCGTCACGTTTTTTTTCATGCTTAGTACGATTCCTGTCATCATTGTCGGTATTTTTTCTTATCAGCATTCACAAAAAACAGCACTCGAAAATATCTCAAATGAAAAGCTGGACAGCGTTAAACAAACGCAATCCAATATTGAGCATATTTTAAAGACAGTTGATCACTCTCTCACTCACTATGTCAGTTCGCCGCCTCTCCTTCAAACACTGGCAGAACCTTTAAATCCAGACCAATTCCAGCTTTATAATCAAGTACAGCAGGAACTGAACTACCTGCAAACCTTTGACACCGATCTTTCCAATATTACGCTCGTCAGTAAAATGGAAGACTGGTACATGAACAATTCGGGGCTTTATCATGTCACAAGCGGGGACCAAGAGAAAGCGCTCACCTCTTACCTCAATATTCCGAGTCATTCCAGCTGGGCACTTGAAGAAAATAATCCACTTGTTGCGACAAAGGAAGGAAAGGCCTCCTTTTGCAAATACAATGTGAACTTAATCAAACAACTCCCTATGAACAGTGTCCAGAAAAAAGGGATCGCTGTCGCCAGCATTCCCAGCTGCACGATTGCTGACAATATGCCTGACTTCTCTCAATCTGACAGTATGTTTGTCATTGATACTAACGGAAAAGTGCTGTTACATAACCGCAAAGAACAAATTGGTGAATCCTTGAAAAATCAAGAGTTCGTCAAGCATGTCCTATCGCGTGAAAAACGATCAGGTCAATTTAACATGAAGATCGAGGAACTAAACTATCAAATTACGTTTCAAAAATCAGACTATAACGAATGGACGTACCTATCCTTTGTTTCCATACCAGAACTCAAGGCACAAACGAAATCAATTGGGTGGATCACCTTTATTATCTGCTTTATTTTGTTAGCGCTTTCATTGCTATTTTCATGGTTTGGGTCCAGGCATTTTTATAAACCAATCCGCTTGTTATACGAGTCCTTTGCACGCAATGAATCCTTTTTGCAAAAGCAGCCTTTTCAAAATGAATTTGAGTTGATTGAGTCGAGTATTAAACAAATGAAGGATCAAAACAATGATTTAGAGGAACGTATTGAGCAGCAAGTCACGCACCTCCAGCAATACTTTATGGTGCGGCTATTGCTCGGAAAGCTGACAGAAGAAGAAATTAACAACCGGTTCCAAAGTTTAGGATTCCCTCAGGACTGGTCTCACTTATCCATGCTTGTGACCCAAATTGATACGCTAAAAGGAACACCTTATGAAAAAAAGGATGCTGACTTACTTTTATTTGCGATCAATGGACTAATTGAGCAGATTATTCCGCAAGAGGAGCACCTTCAGCCAACAGTTGTCAATCAGCATCAAACGACGATTATCCTAAATCACTCAAAGTCAGACGAAGAGTTTACTGAATATTTAAACCAATTAGCGGAAACGACTCAGCTGCGTATCGAGGAAGAGCTTGGTTTATCGATCAGCATCGGAATCAGCCGTCAGTTTCAGGAGCTCACGATGGCAAAACAGGCTTACATTGAAGGAAAAGAGGCCTTAAAATACAGACTCAAAGCAGAGAAAAAGTCCATTATCTTATATGAACATATCCAGCAAGGAAAAACGTTTAAAACTCATTTTCCAAAGCAGCTTCAACATGATTTATTTGATGCGATGAAAGCAGGTGATCAAGGCAAGGCAGATCACTATTTACATGTGCTCCTGCAATCCATTTTCTCTAAAAATGCAGGACCGCACGAGTACCATATCGCCCTCGCCCGTTTTTTAAACAATTTGATTGAGCTGATGCATTTGCTTGGCATTGAATTATTTGAGGTCGAAGACAATAAAATGCTGTATGATACGATTTTTGAATTTAAAACGTTTGAAGATACCGAAGCATGGCTGAAACATGAGATCATTCGGCCGATTATTGACCAGCTAGGTGCACGCGAGGAATCACAATACAAAAACATCTCAGAAAAGATCATCCATATCATTCATCAAGAATTCGACTCAGATCTCACATTGGATGAAATCGCCACACGCCTGCATTACAACCCAAATTATTTAAGCAGTATCTTTAGAAAGGAAATGGATATCTCCTTTAGTGAATATCTCTCATCCTACAGACACCATGTCGCCAAAAACTGGCTCGTGGAGACCGATATGTCCGTCAAAGAAATTTCGGAAAAACTGAAATATAAAAACCCGCAAAACTTCATCCGTTCCTTCAAAAAACTAGAAGGCACGACCCCTGGCAAATACCGCGACCAGAAAAAAGGCATATAAGACAAAAAGTCCCGCTCTCATAGGAGGAAGCGGGACTTTTTTATTTAAATTGTTCATTTAAAATGCTGTCTTCTAGCACTGAAAGCGGCTCTCCGTACACACGTTCAATATGAGCTGCTCCCCAATCACATAGCGCATTCAGAATTCTTTCGAGCGACTGACCGTATTCACTTAATTCATATTCCACTTTAGGCGGTACTTGCTCATACACAATCCGGTTAATCACCCCATCACTTTCAAGCTCTCTCAGCTGCTGCGTGAGCATTTTTTGTGTGATGTTTGGCATGAGTCTCTTCAATTCACTTGTGCGTTTTTTTCCATGTGTTAAATGACATAAAATCACGCACTTCCACTTCCCGCCAATGACCTCAAGGGTCGCTTCCACGGAGATATTATATTTTTTCTTTTCCATTAAATCCTCACTCCTCTTTATACGAATAGGCACTTTTTAGTACCTATATTACAAAAAAGTACGTACTTTTTTTTTCATCATCCATGTTAGATAATAACTCTTGCCGATCGGCTTCGTCTATCAAAATGTCATCACAGAAGGATGTGAACTGATTCATGAAGAAAAAACAAAACCAATTTGCCCTTCTCGCACTAGCTATTAGTGCTTTTGCTATAGGAACCACTGAGTTTATTAGTGTCGGTCTTTTGCCGATGATTTCAGAGGACTTTGGAGTGAGCGTCAGCCAGGCGGGCTGGACCGTCTCTTTATATGCACTTGGTGTGACATTCGGCGCCCCTATTTTGACTTCTCTGACTTCAGCGATGAAAAGAAAAACATTGCTTTTGCTCATTATGCTCGTCTTTTTGATTGGAAATACACTCGCCACGATGGCTCCGACCTTTTCAGTGCTATTAATCGGCCGGGTCATTTCAGCCTTATCCCATGGAATCTTTATGTCCATCGGCTCTACGATCGCTGCAAGCCTTGTAGTGAAAGAAAAACGGGCAAGCGCGATTGCCTTTATGTTCACTGGATTAACAGTAGCGACTGTGACGGGCGTGCCATTCGGGACATTTCTTGGTCATGAGCTCGGCTGGCGGACATCATTCGGTGTGATTGTCATTATTGGTCTGATCGCACTAATATCTAACTATTTTCTTGTTCCATCTCAATTAAAGCAAGGCGTGAAAACATCATTTAAGGATCAAGCTGTTTTATTAAAAACAAAAAGAATCTTGCTTCTATTTGTCATTACAGCAACAGGATACGGAGGAACCTTTGTCGTCTTTACGTATTTATCCCCTCTCTTACAGCATGTGACAGGTCTTGCGCCTGGGGCGGTGGCATTGATCCTGCTTTTATACGGGATCACGATCGCAGCTGGAAATGTCATTGGCGGAAAGGCTGCAAATGAGAAGCCAATGAAAGCACTCATTTACATGTTTATCATCCAAAGCATCATTTTGTTTATCCTTAGCTTGACTGCTGGATTTACGGTGCTAGGCATCGCAACCGTCATGCTGATGGGACTGTTTGCTTTCATGAATGTCCCAGGGCTTCAAGTAGCTGTCGTTGATTTTGCAGAAAGATACACACCAGGAGCAGTCGACGTCGCTTCCGCTATGAATATCGCTGCCTTTAATGCTGGTATCGCCAT
The DNA here is from genome assembly GCF_038003425.1 of Bacillus sp. FSL K6-1145. Classification (NCBI taxonomy): domain Bacteria; kingdom Bacillati; phylum Bacillota; class Bacilli; order Caryophanales; family Bacillaceae; genus Bacillus; species Bacillus sp. FSL K6-1145. Next base: position 2,682,032 of record NZ_JBBOPC010000001.1, read on the forward strand.
CGGCTCATTTTTAGGCGGCATCGTGACAGATACTCTTGGGCTTGTGCATACAGGCTGGGTCGGTGGTATCATGGTCCTCATCGCTGCGATTCTCACGATGATTAGTTTTCGAATCGAACAACAAGAACAAAATCAAACCATCTAAGGAGTGTTCAATATGAATCATTTACAAAGTACAAAAACATTAAACAATGGAGTCCACATGCCAGGATTTGGTCTCGGTGTATTCAAGGTGGAAGATGGTGCAGAATTAATAGACGCCGTCAAAACAGCCATTCAAATAGGCTATCGCAGTATTGATACAGCGGCTATTTATGGCAATGAGGAAGGGGTTGGACGAGGCATACAACTTGGTCTTGCAGAAACAGGACTGCGCCGCGAAGACCTCTTTGTGACATCAAAAGTGTGGAATGCCGATTTAGGATATGAATCCACTCTACAAGCATATGAGGAAAGTTTGAAAAAACTTCAGCTTGACTATTTGGATCTATATTTAATCCATTGGCCGGTTGAGGGCAAATATAAAGACGCTTGGCGTGCGCTGGAAACTTTGTATCGTGAAGGAAAGGTGAGAGCAATCGGTGTGAGCAACTTCCAGCCGCATCATCTAGACGAACTATTAAAAGATGCAGACATCATACCAGCTATCAATCAAGTCGAGTTTCACCCAAAACTAACGCAGGAAGCACTCTATACGTATTTGAACACACATGGCATTCAAATGGAAGCTTGGTCACCGCTCATGCAGGGGGAACTGCTTCATCATCCGGTGATCAAAGAACTCTCGGACACATACGGCAAAACACCTGCTCAAATTATTTTGCGCTGGGATGTGCAAAAAGGCGTCATCACCATTCCAAAATCAACGAAAGCGCATCGTTTAAAAGAAAATGCAGACATATTTGATTTTGTCTTATCTGATGAGGATATGAAACGTCTTTCTGACTTAAATGAAAACAAACGGATCGGTCCAGACCCAGACAATTTTGACTTTTAATAGAAACACCCCCGCTCTTTAACTGTGCGGGGGTGTTGATGTTGATTATTTTGATTTTTTAAAGGAAGCTTCATATTCTTCAATGATTTTATTGCCACCATTTGATTTCCACTTCTCTACATCTTTCTTAAATTGATCTTCACTGATGTCTCCAAGAATGAACTTATAGGTCGCATCATCGATGATTTTTTTCAATTCATTTCCTCGTTCTGAGGCTGTTTCTGAATACAGGCTTTCAGCAGGGTTGGCGACGATGATCTTTTGATTGTCTTCTTCCAGCTCTTCATATTTTGTACGAACCGCATCCCCTTTATTTTTCAAGTAACGTTTATCAATGCCTACTAAACTGACAAGCGGCTGTACATCTGTCTGCCAGCTTTTCACTTGGCTTTCTTCCCTGACAAATGTATTCCCTTCTTCTTTCTTATAATGCTCACCATCTATACCGTACGTCATGAGACCATAGACATCTTCTTCTGCAATGCGATCAAAGAAGGCCAAAATTCGCTTTAATTCTGCCTCTGATTTCACGCTTGTTTTAGGGAATGCGAAGATGCCATTATGACCACCTGATGCCCACACCCGTTCTTTGCCATCTGGACCTTTGATTCGGTTCAAGATATCGACTTTCATGTTTTTATCTGTCGCGTCATCTCTCAAGTTCACAGCATCTACCATATTTCCAACATAGATTCCTGCTTTTCCTTGTGAGAATAATTCCTGCTGCTGTGTTTTGCTTGTCACAGGGAAGTCTTTGTTGATATAGCCATTATCACGCAGTTTCTTCATGTACTTCATCGTATTCATGTACTCATCTGTCATAAAGTCTGGCGTGAATTTGCCGTTATCTTCTTTCCAGTCTGTTGGCATTCCCTCATATGAACCCAGCGTTTTAAATGCCCCATAAATCAAATCGTTCCGATCCGTAAAGCCAATTGTATCCGCTTTTCCGTTTTGATTCGGATCTTTTTCAGTAAAGGCTTTCGCTACCTCATAAAGATCATCCAACGTTTTTGGTGTATCCAAATTTAAATTTTCAAGCCAATCCTTTCGAATGACAATTCCTTGTCTTGAAAGTGGTCTCTCTCTATAAATACCATAAAGCTTACCGTCTATAGAGGCGTTTTTATTGATCAGTTCGTTCATCTTACTTAAATTTGGATAATCCTTTAAATACGGACCGACTTCCCAGAACATACCTGATCTGAATGCATTAATAGCAGACGAATTCTTAATGTCTTGAATTGTCACAATCTGCGGCAAATTCCCTGCAGCAAGGGCAGAATTTAACCGGTCTTCCTTCACAGCATCAGGCACCCACGTAATATCAAGTTCTGTATTTGTGAGCTTCTCAATCTCTTTTAAAACCGAATCTTTCGGCGGCTGCTGATGATACAAAATGGCCATCCATGTCAGCTTCACTTTTTTGTCTAAATCAACCTTTTCATCCGATGAACTTCCTTTGCTTGAACATGCGGATAAAATACCGCTTGCTGCAAATAACAGAACAAACGCAATCAACCATAATTTCTTTCTCCCCATAAGATCCCTCCGTTGTTCCTTCTTTTTAACCTTTTACAGAACCTAGTAATGCCCCTTTGTTGAAATGCTTTTGAATAAATGGATAGACAAGCAGAACGGGAATGGTGGCTACCACAATGACAGCCATTTTAATCGTTTGGTCTGGCGGTGGTGTGGATGATCCCATATCCGACATATCTCCCTGCATTCCGCTCGAAACAATGACAATCTGCCTTAGAAGTACTTGAATCGGCCATTTCACTGAATCATTTAAATACAGGATGGCGGTCATGTACGTATTCCAATACGTCACGGCATAAAAAAGTGAAATGGTCGCAATAGCTGGCAAAGAAAGTGGCAGCACAATTTTAAAGAAAATCCCTAAATCGTTACAGCCATCCATCTTCGCTGATTCCTCAAGGCTTGCGGGAATGTTTTGAAAGAAGTTTTTCAAGATGATCAAATTGAACGCATTGATCGCAACCGGTAGAATCAGTGACCAATAGGTATCAAGTAGACCAAGTGTTTTCACCACAATAAACGTCGGAATCATACCTCCGCTAAATAGCATCGTGAAGACAACGAGAAACATCAATGTTCTCCGGCCTTTTAACTCCTGACGAGACAGCCCATATGCCATGAGTGAGGACAAAAACATGCTGACAGCTGTTCCAACGAGTGTCACAAGAATGGACACGATAAGGCTGCGGTACACAATATCCGTAGAGAAAATATACCGATAGGCCTCTAAAGAAAACGTGGTCGGGAACAAGATAAACTTCTTCGTGATGACCTCTTCTACTGTAGCAAAAGAGGCTGCAATGACATGGATGAACGGAAGCACACATATTAATGCGAACATGAGTAGAAAAGAGTAATTAAATAAGTTGAACAATCGGCCTTTAATAGAACGATCTATGTTCATCACGCCCTTTCTTTGTAAGCGTTATCATTTTATCCGAAAATAAGCTACAGCCTGTGACGATATCGTGATTAAAATGTAACAAATGGGGGAAGAAAGCGTCTATAATCATCTTGACAGTCCAACTGGGTCGATCCTGTCAGTCGTGCTTTTATGCTCATGAAACAAAAGAATAAGATCATCAGCTAATGACATGATTATGCCCTATGCCCGATCATTTTCTTCAAGGATTTCCGTCGTATTTACATCGGGTCTATAGCCTAACTCCTGCTTCGTGTTTTCCGTAGACCAAGGCTTTTCTTCGTTTTCTGATACGGCATAATATGTCCCAAAGGGAACGGTCGTTTCAATCGCTGCCTTTATCATCCGTGCTAGATCCTCGTGTGAAAGAAGTGTTCGTTTCGTCCGTTCTTTCTCGTGTAATGCCTCCATCTCATCTGTCACAACCGTTCCAATCCGTAAATTGATAACAGACATTCCCGTTTGATCGTGGAACAAACGGCCTAGTTGTTCAGAAGCAAATTTTAAAATGCCATAGACATTTTGAGTCGCAGGTACATCGTTTGTTGTAATATGTCTCCCTAGTAAGGAGCGTCCATCTTTTTCATAACGATCGGTCACGTGATTGCTGCTTGCAAAAATGACTTTTCGTATGCCGAGGCTTGCAGCTGATCGAAACATAGAATAAGAGCTCCTCCAAAAAATATCATTCATTTTTTCAAACTCCTCATGATTCATCACATCATGCGTCATCTCCATGTTTAAAAGGTGTATGATGACATCTGTATCTCGCGGAATCGCCTCATATAATTCCTGTTCATTCGTTGCATCTGCTAAAATGTCTCCTTTTACACAGCCCGTTTGATCAATAATGGTGATCTCATACTCAGAAGAGAGCGTTTTTGTTAAAATACGGCCAATCACACCGCACCCGCCAATGATCGTGATCTTCTTCATGTGTCTCCTCCTTTCTAATGACGTAGTATGTCCAAGCCTTTATAGATTACAGCCATTTTTTTAAGAATCGAGTGGCCTCGTGACGCATAGCGGCTGTTTCAAAATGACCTGCATGAAGACCAACAAGCTGATACCGTTCTTTCAATGAAGCCGCTTGATAAGTTTGGCTCAATCCCTTTTGAATGCGAGCGACGCCTTCAGCAGGCGTGAGTGGATCAAGTTTTCCAACTAAGCTTAAATGCGGCCTTGGAAAAATCATTTCCTGAATATCAGTTGCCGTAAAGTGCTTTGCTAAGCTTGGTACATAGTAATAAAAGCCATGCCTGTCTAAATTGTTCGTTTCAATTAATGTGTGGTGATCGACCTGTGCGCAAAGATCAATACACACACTGACCCTCTCATCAAGCGCAGCCGTCCACCAGGAAAGAAGCCCGCCCATTGACATTCCAAAAATAGCTAACCGGTCCGGCAGCACATCAGGTCGAGACAGCACATAATCAATTGCACACATACTTTCATACAGCATCATGCCCCACATCACTTTCCCTGTTAAAAGCATTTCCTTAAAAATTTCACTTTCGGTTCTTCCTCTTCTCTCACCAAATCCTGCATGATCAATAGCCAGAACACTATAGCCTTTTGAGGTGAACTCTTTCGCATATGAAGGCGCTTGCAAATAATGAGCACCCTTGATGAGCTCTTCCTTCCCATCGACGTAGTTCCCGCCATGAGAGTGCTGAAACAGCACAACTGGTCTTTTTTTCACCGTATCCTTCGGCTTCACAAAATAAGCGGGCACTTCCTCTACACCATGGATTGAAAGAATGAGTGTTTCGATAACGTACGATTCACGATCCTCGACCTTTAACGTATATGCCTCCACGCGATGGCGTTCTGGCATTTCTCCTAACAGACTGAGCAGTTGTTCACGTTTGCTTTCCTTTTCCATTGACGTCACTCCTCCTTTTGTTGATCATCTGTTAACATACGAGATCGATCGTGCAATCACCTTGTTTTCGACAAAATTATGTCCCGGGAAATAAAGAACACCCACCGGTTCATACCGATGGGTGTCATCATTAATTCGCAACAATATTGACAAGCTTCCCAGGAACCGCAATCACTTTGCGAATGGTTTTCCCTTCAAGCTGTTCTTTTACACGTGCATCATTTTTTGCAAGCTCTTCTAACTGTTCTTTAGTTGCATCAGCAGGAACAGTTAATTTTGCTTTCACTTTCCCATTCAATTGTACGACAATTTCTACTTCATCGTCGACAAGCTTTGACTCGTCATATTGCGGCCATGCTTCATAAGAGATAGACCCTTCATGACCAAGTTTATTCCAAAGCTCTTCCGCTACATGCGGTGCAATTGGAGAAAGTAGTTTCACAAAGCCTTCTGCATATTCTTTCGGCAGTGTATCAGCCTTGTAGGCATCATTGATAAACACCATTAATTGTGAAATCCCTGTATTGAAGCGCAGGCCTTCATAGTGGTCTGTCACCTTCATCACGGTTTCATGATAGCTGCGTTCTAATGCGCCTCCAGTTTGCTCTGTTATTTTATCACTGATTGTGCCATCTTCGTTTGTGAATAGACGCCATACACGATCAAGGAAGCGGCGAGCACCATCAAGTCCTGTTTCAGACCAAGCGATTGATGCATCTAAAGGTCCCATGAACATTTCATAAAGGCGCAATGTATCCGCACCATGAGATTCTACGATATCATCTGGATTGACGACATTTCCTTTTGATTTACTCATTTTTTCATTATTTTCCCCAAGAATCATTCCTTGGTTGAACAATTTCTTGAAAGGTTCTTTTGTCGGAACAACGCCGATATCATACAAGAACTTATGCCAGAAGCGCGCATATAGAAGATGAAGTACAGCATGTTCTGCTCCGCCAATATATACATCAACAGGAAGCCATTTCTTCAGCTTTTCAGGAGATGCAAGCTCTTCTGAGTTATGCGGGTCAATATAACGTAAGAAATACCAGCAGCTGCCTGCCCATTGCGGCATTGTATTGGTTTCACGGCGTCCTTTTTTACCTGTGACAGGATCGACAACCTCAACCCAATCTTTAATATTGGCTAAAGGTGATTCACCTGTGCCACTTGGCTTAATCTCAGTCGTTTTAGGCAAAATGAGTGGAAGCTCTTCCTCTGAAACAGCTGAAGACGTTCCGTCCTCCCAATGAATAATTGGAATTGGCTCACCCCAATAACGCTGGCGGCTAAATAGCCAGTCTCTTAAACGGTAAGTGACTTTCTTTTCGCCTTTTTGATGTTCTTCCAGCCATGCAATGACTTTTTCAATCGCTTCTTCTTTTCCTAATCCATCGAGGAAATCAGAGTTAATGTGTTTTCCATCGCCTGTGTAAGCTTCTTTTTCAATGTCTCCGCCTTCGACAACTTCCTTGATTGGAAGATCAAATGTTTTGGCGAATTCATAGTCACGCTCATCATGGGCAGGTACCGCCATAATCGCGCCTGTTCCATAAGTAGCCAGCACGTAATCTGCAATCCAAATCGGCATCTTTTCACCATTTAATGGATTGATGGCATAAGCGCCTGTGAAAATACCCGTCTTCGTTTTTGCAAGATCTGTCCGCTCTAAGTCGCTCTTAGATTGAATTTCTTTCATATATGCTTCGACTGCTTCTTTTTGAGCAGCTGTTGTCATTTTTTCAACAAGTGCATGTTCTGGTGCAAGTACCGCATAGGTTGCCCCAAACAATGTATCAGGACGCGTTGTGAAAACAGTAAACTGTTCATCATGTCCTTCTACTTCGAAATGAACATGTGCACCTTCTGAACGTCCGATCCAGTTACGCTGCATATCTTTAATGCTTTCAGGCCAATCAATGTCTTCTAAATCTTCTAACAGCCTGTCCGCATATGCCGTAATCTTTAGCATCCATTGCTTCATCGGACGTCTTTCAACCGGATGCCCTCCGCGTTCACTTTTTCCATCAATGACTTCTTCGTTTGCAAGGACTGTGCCAAGCGCTGGGCACCAGTTCACTGGTACTTCATCGATATACGCCAATCCCTTTTCGTACAATTTCAAGAAAATCCATTGTGTCCATTTATAATAATTTGGATCAGTCGTGTTGATTTCTCGATCCCAATCATATGAGAACCCTAGTGATTGAATTTGGCGGCGGAAGTTATTGATGTTCTCTTCTGTAAAGACCGCCGGATCATTCCCTGTATCTAGCGCATACTGTTCTGCTGGAAGACCAAATGCGTCCCATCCCATTGGATGAAGAACATCATATCCCTGCATACGTTTCATGCGTGATAAAATATCCGTTGCTGTGTAGCCCTCAGGGTGCCCGACATGAAGTCCTGCTCCTGATGGGTATGGAAACATATCAAGTGCATAGAACTTTGGTTTATCTTCCGAGTCAGATGTGGCGAATGTTTTATGTGTCAGCCAATAATCCTGCCACTTCTTTTCAATTTCCCGATGCTGAAAACTCAATGTGAAAACCTCCTTTAATATGTACGGCTGTATCTGCTCAGATGACCACTGCAAGAATTCAGATTTTTCTAAAATCAACAAAAAACCCTCATCCCTGGAAAGGGACGAGAGATTTTTTGGTTCCCGCGGTACCACCCTTGTTAGCGTAACTTTCTGTTTGTACGCTCACTTAATATCTTTAACGCAGACATGCGACAGAAGCTTTAACGCAACTGCAACTCTGAGGCGAGTTCAGAAGCAGATTTGATTGACTTTCACCAGCCGTCAATTCTCTAAAGACAAATACTGCTTTCCTACTACTCCTCTTCACTGTTCTTATCGTAACCGTCATCTAAGTAGTATTTTATAGAATTATGATCATAAGTGCAAGCAGGTTTGTATACAATGGGAATGTACCCTAGATCAGGGTAAAGTAGAGGATATTATTCGTGTGGAGATCGGTTATGACGGTTGGAGTCTGCATTCTGTGAATGCTGTTCTCTTACAAAATCAAAGCTTCGCAGAACTGCTTCTCCTCCGTAACCTGAAATAATTGATAAGATGACCAAGTGCAGACTAGAATCGGGATTTGAGGATAAGACAAGCAGTGTAGCGGCAATCATCCCAACGAGCCAATCTTCAATAAACCCTAAATAAATAAACTTTTTTGTCATTCTGGGCTTCTCTAGCCTGCCTTTTTTCTTTACGTGACCGAGAATGCCCATGACCCCTCCAATGGCGCAAGCAATAATGACTTGTTGCAGCATTTTCATCACCTTCCTAAAGCCCTTAGAATAGTAAAGCGACTTCAGGCTGTCCAGCCCCCTGTAATGCCATTCTGCTGTTCCGTCATAATCCATGTAAAAGGTCTATTCTCTCTAACGAAGAAAAAAAGCTTGTTTCTTCCATTATATGTGAATGACCCAAAACAATCTTGATGCATTGGAATCATTTTTACCTAATCCATATTGACTATTTTTGTCATTTTATGAATTATGAGCAATTGATTCCTTCTTTTTCTAAAGAAAAGTCTCCTTACTTACTATATTCTAATGGAGGACAAACTATGATGACAAATTTAACAAAGCCATTGCAATCGTTGAAACAGAACATATGTTATGTTACGTTAGTAAGGAATACCTTTGGTTGAAAAGACAACCATTTGATATGTCTGATAGCAGCAACAAAGGAGGGTAATATGGTCAGCTCGAACATCTTCGGCTTACAAAAACAGCTTGAACTCATAAAAAAAGCGCTAGATCATGCGCGGATCGGTGTTGTCATTACAGACCCTTCTTTAGAGGATAACCCTATCGTTTATGTGAATCATGGCTTTACACACATGACTGGATACAAACCAGATGAGATTCTTGGGCGTAATTGTCGATTCCTTCAAGGGAAAGACACAGATCAAAAGCAGCTTGATTTAATACGTCATGGAATACAGAATAAAACACCTATTACCACACAGCTAAAAAATTATAAAAAAGACGGTACTTTTTTTTGGAATGAACTCAATATAGATCCTCTATACATTGAACAAGATGATAAAACATTTTTCATTGGCTTTCAAAAGGATATTACGAAACAGAAAGAATATGAACAGCTCCTAGAAGATTCCTTACAGGAAGTCACCTCTCTTTCGACGCCAATCGTCCCAATCAAAAATGGTGTATCTGCTCTGCCACTCATTGGAAAACTATCTGAAGAACGCTTTGATGCCATTGTCGCGAAGTTAACTTGTATATTAGATGATTCAAAGGATGATTATTTAATTGTCGATCTTTCTGGTTTAATCGATGTCGATGATTCCGTTGCAGCACGCATTTTCAAGCTACATCGTCTTCTTAATCTAACCGGAACCGAACTGATCATCACAGGGATCAAACCGCAGCTTGCAATGAAAATGAAAGACTTGGATACAGATTTTCAGGATACAATCACTTATTTGACGGTTAAGGAAGCAATCAAAGGATTACCATTAGCTGAAAGCCCTGTCTAAAACAGGGTTTTTTTAGTTGAAACGCCCCCTAAAAATGGGAAAATGAGGTATGATAGGTGTAATAAAGGATGTAGGGGGGCTACTAGATGATGATGTTACTCATCATAGGTCTTTTATGTGTTTGTTTTGCCATAGGATATGCCGTCAATTTCTTATTACTCAAACACCAGAATGCGCAGATCTTTTCAAAGAAACTATTTTATCCTTTCTTGATCTTGGGTCTCATCTTTTCCATTATGTCATTACCGTTTGCTGCCACAGATGCACCGAAGGCACAAGCAGATCCATCTTCAGAACAGCTGTTAAAGGATCAAAAGCAGCTCACATCTGACATAACGCGCTTAAAAGCTGATAAAGAGGAGCTTACCGCTTCTTTAGAGGACGCAACAAAGGATAAAGAAAAACTAGCGAAAAAGCTAGAAACCATCACCTCAGAAAAAGAAACAATCAAAAAGCAAGAAAAGACCATTCAAGCGCTTGAAGAGAAAATAGACAAGCTTGCCTCAAGCAACGAAACACTCAAAAAAGAGAACAAGAAAAGCAGCAGCGATACGGAGTCTTCTACCGTTCAGCGGTCCGCTCCTAAAGATGAAGGAAAAAGCACAGGCGGTCATGAGTCACAGAAGGAAACAAAAAAAGGATCTGCAGCCTGTAACATCAAAGGAAGTGTCAACGGTATTTATCACACACCGAGCAGCAGATACTACTCTAGAACAAAGAATGTAACCAAGCTATTCTGCTCTGTAGAAGAGGCAGAGCGTGCAGGGTACCGGGCACCTAAGCAATAGCTATACGAAAAAAGAACCTCCTGTCAGCCCAATTGGGTGCCTTAGGAGGTTCTTTTTTTAGATTTCTCTTCTTAATGCTGCTAATACATTCGTTTTTGTTGCTTTACGTGCTGGGTTAAGCCCTGAAAGGATTGCTACCCCTGCGCTAATCACTGTTGCTGTAATTACAAGGCTGAGCGGAATATAGGAGAAGGTGATCGAGAATTGATCGCTTGACCCTCCCTCTGACATGGACGACAAAATGGCTGGAATGATTAAATTGACGGCGAAACTAATGATATATGAGATGATAATACCGATGATCGACCCAATCACCCCAATGTAAGCACTTTCCATGAGGAACATTCGCTTGATAATCGATGGATTCGCGCCAATGGCTTTCATAATCCCAATTTCTTGTGTCCGCTCTGTTACTGCCATTGTCATCGTATTAAAAATACCAATTGCAGAAATAATGACCGCAATACATCCAACAAAAATAAGTCCAATTTTGAAGACTGTAAAGAACATATCCATTCCTTCGAGCTGATTCGTCACAGAGATGACTTGATAGCCCTCATCTGTCAGCTTATTCGTGAGTGCACCGACATTGTCGAATTTATCTGCATAAACAGAAGTCATTTTCTCGACATTTCCTGCTTCAGGAGATAGATCGAGTACTTGACCAAATTCCTTTTCATACGCATTCGGAATAAAAATTTTATGATCCTCTTGCCACTCCAGATTCGGCTTTTTCAACACACCTACTACACGGAAATCAAATGTTTTTTCTTTGACGACTTCATTTTCTTCGTTGAGTTTTGGTACCTTGACTTGAATCACTTTATTTAAAATATCTTTCGTGTAGCCCTTAGGCTCCTCTGGCATTTCTTCGCCATTTGATGTCTGATTTAATTTTTTTTCATAGGCTTGGCGTTCTTTTTTTGTCCACAGTTGTTCAGCCATATGATACCCGACCACAATTTCGTTCGCTGATGTTGGGACTTTTCCTCGGTCTAGCTCAAGCCCTGCTTCTTTTTCTTCTTTCATATCGGTTAGAGCAGCCTGCGTTTCACCTGAGCGATCATCGAGCTCGACGTTTACCAATGGAATGAGCGCCGTTCTTGAGACGACAGATTTCACATGATCATATTTCTTTAAATCATCTGTCTTGACGTCACCTTTTTCCTTGCCTAACACTTTCACTTCTGTGATGATTTGCTGTTTCATGATTTCATCTTGCGCCGATTTTTGCAGACCAAAACCGACAGATGCTAAAACGATTAAGAAAGAGCATGCCATTGTCGTCGCAAGAATGGTCATAAACACACGCAATCTATTTTTCTTCATGTTTCTTCTAATAAATTTGACCTGATCTCTAAATTTCAATGGATTGTTCCCCTTTCTTTAATACACCATCATGAAGCTGGAACGTTGTATCTGCGATTGAAGCGACTTCATCGTCATGTGTAATAATGACAAACGTGATTCCTTTTTCACGATTAAGCTGCTGGATAAAGGCTAAGATTTCTCCTTCGGTTTCTGAATCTAGACTGCCTGTTGGTTCATCCGCTAAAATAATAGATGGATTTAAAATCAAGGCTCTTGCAATACTCACACGCTGCTGCTGCCCGCCTGACAACTCATTTGGGTAATGCCCTGCATGATGTTCTAGACCTACTCGTTTCAGCATTTCTTCTACTTTCGCCTTTCGTTCAGACGGCTTCACACCTTTTAAGGTGAGCGGAAGTTCAACATTTTCATACGTCGTTAAGCTCCCGATCAATTGAAAGCTTTGAAAGATAAAACCAAAGTGATCTAAGCGGAAGTCCGCCCATTCTTTTTCATTAAACCCAGTCACATCGGTACCATCAATGACAATTTGTCCGCTCGTTGGCGTAATATATCCTGAAATTAAGTTCAATAGGGTAGATTTCCCCGAGCCACTTCGCCCAACAATACAAGCTATATCGCCTCTTTTAATGGATAGGTCAATCCCTTTCAGCACAGGAATCTCATTCTCTCTGCCTTTTTTACCAATTTTAAACACATGATCTAACGCTTGAACTTGAATCATCTCTACTCCCCTACTCTCTGTTTATCTTTTTCGATATATTAAGAAATAACTTGTTAGTGCACCTACAACGCCGCCTATGATCATGCCGACAAAATAACCTAATAACGAATCGGAAGAGAAGCCAACCCAGCCAAAACCTAAAACACCGAACACGATGACCATAATTTGAATTGGCCAATCCATCGCTGAAAAGAGGAAGAACCTCCCATTTCGTTCGGTTGGATGTTTGGTAAAGCTAAACAAACCAACTAGGTAAAATATGACCATCATGACAAGTGGAATGATGAATTCTTCACCATTGAACCAACGCTGATAATCCTGTTGAAAATAGTCATTTGTAATATAAGTAATTGGAGATAGAGGCGATATCAAATAATTGAAGCTCGTATCTATCCAATTCTCAGTTGGTCTAATGATAAAATCTAAATGAACGATCGGAAGTCCAATCATCAAAAATGGTAGAATGGATGTACTGAATCCAACGATTGTTTGAGATATGGCACTTCCTGTTAATGTACCTGCTGCTAAAAATAAACTATAGACCATCAAGGCTGACAACAGTGCATAAAAATAACGACTGTTGAACTCAGGTGTCTCTATTGGATGAAGACCTAATTTAAGTAAATAAATGATAAGGTATGAGACAACATGAACGCTTGCAATGATTCCAGCCCCTAAAAAAAACTTGGAATGAAAGATGGCACTTCTGCTAAATGGCAAGGATAATGTAAAGTCTATTTGCCCTTTATTTCTCTCAAATCCTAGCTGAATCACAGCAAAAAATATTCCCATTATCCATGAAAGTGAGAGAAATGCATCTTGGTTAAACATATAAGTGAATGTTGCTGTATCAATTATACAAGATGGACTTTTCAAACAATCTTGAAAAGTTGAGTAACCCATAAAGAGAGATAATGGCGTCGCAAACACCGCAACCAGCATCACTAAAATAAATGTCAGCTCTGATTGCTTCCACTCTTTATATAATAATTGCCGCTTTACCATCTCCGTTTCCCTCCAAACTTTGCAATGAATACTTCTTCTAAATTCACAGGCAGTTCATGCCATACTTTTGGCTGCAGCGACTTCAAGTACTCTTTGGCCTCTACATCGGTTTTAAGAATAAGTGCTGTATAAAAAATGCCCGCTTGATCTAATATAGCAACGCCATTTTTTCGTATACTCAAGTTCATATCTTCTTCAAAAGCCATCTGGATTTTGACATAATCATTCTTTAATTCATCTAGATCCATGACACTTGTGAGTTGATTTCCTTCTAAAAACCCGATTCGGTTGCACATACGCTCAATATCCTCTAATCGGTGCGATGTGATGAGAATCGACGTTTCACGTTCCGCTACCTCGTCGATCATGAGCTGAAGAACATCATTTCTTGTGACGGCATCAATACCATCTGTTGGTTCATCTAACAGAATCACGGCTGGCTTGATCGCAAAGCTTAAAATTAATGAGAGCTGTTTTTTTAACCCTGTCGATAGTTCACGATATTTCACTTTTTCCGGAATTTCATAGCGATTCACAAGCTCATTGGCATATGTCACGTCAAACTTCGGGTAAATATGCTTTAACAGCTGGACAAGCTGCCCGTAATTGTATCTGTCAAAGTAGGGATTGACGACTGGCATATACACAATATTTTGCTTTACTAACGGGTGGTCTTTCACAAGCACGTCTTTAAAATAAATCTCTCCTTCATCTGGAAGAAGAATTTGCTGAATCAAGCGGAGAAGTGTTGTTTTACCAGAGCCATTCCTGCCAAGCAAACCAAAGATCTCACCTTCGCCTATTTTGAAGGAAACGTTACTGAGTACTTCACGTCCATTTAATGTCTTCGATACATTTCTAACCTCAATCAACTTTATTTCCTCCCTCGAGACTTGAGCCAATCTCTTCTATCCATTCCTTCAGTTGTTGAATATCAATACCGGCATAATGAGCTTCTATAATGAGTTGTCTTAATTGCTCCTTCATCTCCAATACCTTCCCTTCATTCAGCTTTAACCGAGCCTCTTCTGTTACATACGTACCGCGCCCTCTTAGTGTTTCAATAATCCCTTCACGCTCAAGCTCCTTATATGCTTTACTGACGGTGTTCGGATTGGCGATGATAATAGTGGCGAGCTCTCTGACAGAGGGCAGTTTGTCACCAGGTTTCATTACACCTTTTAGACATAAAATTTTGAGTTGCTCAATGATTTGTTCATATATTGGCGCAGCGCTTCGTGGATCTATTTGAATCATGATGGCTCCCTCTTTCCTCATTCATGCTTTTGCAGTCCTATTGCTTGTTCATGCCCTTGCATTAAAGGGATTGAATTAAGTATCAAATCTTTTTGAACTTCAAAACCAATGAAAACGAGAACGAAAAAAAATGTACATGCTAACACAACAGCCAGCACCATCCACTTCAAATTGATTGGTTTTTTTTCTTTTTTCATGGTTAAACACCTTTCTTCACTTTTTAAGTGTCTTTAGTGTATTAGTTGATGTAGTACACTTAATACAATATAGACACTTAAATAAAAAGTCAATAGCCTTTCAAAAAATAAAAAACAGACCCTTTAAAAAAGGATCTGTTCATCATTCGTTGTCGTAAGAAATGCCTAAAATCATTTGATTTTGCAAGCTTTGCATTTGAACACGTGCCCTGTCTAACCGCTCTCTTTGCTGGTCATTGGCGACATCTTTTAATTTTTCTAATTCGTTCACCGCATCTTCAAGCATAAGCTGTGCCTTAGAAAATTCGTCCTCATTATAATGCTCTTGGCGTAAGTTCAAATCAAATTGCTCATTTGCAAACTCAAGGGTTTCAGTACTTTTTTGGATAAATTCATCGATTGACTGCCTTGTTGCCATCTTGCATTCCCTCCATTTCATCATTGCTCCCGCCTATTTTGCCCACGTAAAGCTTTTTCACTAAAGAAAATGTTGGACAGATTCAATTGTCCTCCTTCATGATTTTTGTTAAACTTTAAGGATGCCTATTATTACGCAAGGAGGTTACTGACTTGGATCAGCATAACCCTTTTTTATATTCAAACAGCGAAAAACGCTATCACACATGGAACTATCATTTGCGAGAGCACTTTGGTCATAAAGTTTTTAAAGTGGCCTTAGACGGTGGCTTTGACTGCCCAAACCGTGATGGTACTGTAGCCCATGGAGGCTGTACATTTTGCAGTGCCGCAGGATCTGGTGACTTTGCAGGAAACCGGGCGGATGATCTCGTCACTCAATTTAACGAAATCAAAGACCGGATGCATACAAAATGGAAAGACGGAAAATATATGGCCTATTTTCAGGCGTATACAAACACACACGCCCCGCTTCCTGTTTTAAAGGAAAAATTTGAAACCGTGATGAATTTGGATGGTGTAGTTGGTTTATCTATTGCGACAAGACCTGACTGCCTGCCAGATGACGTGGTGGAGTATTTAGCTGATTTAAATGAGCGCACTTATCTCTGGGTAGAGCTTGGTCTTCAAACGGTTCATGAACGGACAGCGATGCTCATTAACCGTGCCCATGATTATGAATGCTACGTAGAAGGTGTAGAAAAACTGCGAAAACACGGCATTCGTGTCTGCTCGCATATCATCAACGGCTTGCCTCTTGAAAACCGGGACATGATGATGGAGACAGCAAAAGCTGTTGCTGATTTAGATGTGCAAGGAATTAAAATTCATTTGCTTCACCTTTTAAAAGGAACCCCAATGGTCAAGCAATATGAAAAAGGCAAATTGGAGTTTCTAAGCCAGGAAGAATATGTCCAGCTTGTTTGTGATCAGCTGGAGATCCTGCCGCCAGAAATGATTATTCATCGTATTACAGGCGATGGCCCGATTGAATTAATGGTTGGTCCAATGTGGAGTGTAAACAAATGGGAAGTATTAAATGCCATTAATGCTGAGCTTGAAAGACGTAACAGCTACCAAGGCAAACGTTTCGTCAGATTGGAAGAAGCAGCAAAATGATCTTGAAACGCATGCTCCCTTTTAGTAAAGAGCTGTTAGAACGGGCTTGTCAAAAAGGCGACATCGTCATTGATGCAACGATGGGAAATGGCCACGATACACTCTATTTAGCTGATCTTGTCGGTCATGATGGACAAGTTTTCGCATTCGACGTACAAGAAGAAGCCATACAGCAGACGCGTAAAAGGCTTGGCGAGGGATATCCATATGTTCATCTCATTCACGATGGTCATGAAAAACTGGCTCAACACTTGCCAAGAGATGTTTATGGACATATCTCTGGCGCGGTGTTTAACCTTGGGTACTTGCCCGGAGGCGATAAAGCCGTCACTACTCAGGCCGAAACAACCATTAAAGCCATTGAGCAGCTCCTCGACTGGCTTCAACCCGGAGGTCTGATCGTCCTTGTGATTTATCATGGACACCCCGAAGGGAAAAAAGAAAAAGAAGTGCTTCTCGACTATTGCAGATCACTTCCTCATGAAGAGGTACAAGTTTTATCATATCAATACATGAATATTCAAAACGACCCGCCTTTTGTGGTCGCCATTGAAAAAAACTAAAGCTCAAATCCTAATGGATTTGAGCTTTTTTATGAGGATTTCATCCAAGGCATTTTCTGATAGGTCCGGTAGGCTCTTCCGTTGATATAGAAAAAGAACGATGTTTTCCCGCTTGATTTGATCAGCCGTTTTGCCAGCTTATTCATCTCTTTTTGGGCTGTCACTTTTTCATCGGACAAATAGACTGCCAATAATCCTCTGTTAATTAATTTGTGAAAGTTTTCGTGCGGAATGCCTTTCAGCTGCTCATCCGCTTTTTCAATAAAATGCTGAAGTCTATCCATCATCTCATGATGAGAGGCATAGTAGGAGCAAAAGTTCAGATCTCCTCCAAGCCGGTCTTCTTCTTGGTCAATTAAATAATCAAGTAAAATGTGCAGACCTTGAATATAAGGGAAATAACTTTCATAAATTTGCTTCGCCTGCTTTTCTGTAAAGTCCGGTTGCAGCGCGTACGCCACAAGACAGAAAATCCCTAACGTTGATCCTGCACAAGCTGAAAATTCATACCATTCCATCTTAGGCAAATCCTTTTCATATTGGCGGAACCATGACTCTAGTCGCGGAACCCGCTCATGAGGAACGACGTGTTTATGTACTTGCAAATCACTGTAGTAATCGCACAGCGTGTGTAAATATGGCTGAATGATCGGATAATGCTTAAGACGCGACAGCACGTCTTGGCATGTGCGGACAAGCGCGTGTAAATACCCATGATCCTCTTGATCATCACGGAATTGGTAGTAAGGCTTGAGCTCAGCATGAATATCAAGCGCATCTCTCATCGCTTGATGCAGCATATGAAAATCTTTTGGATCAAGCGACGTACTGCGGTCACACAGGTTATCTAAGTAATCACTGATGGTTTGATACGCCACAATGAATTCAATACACGTTTCTTTCGCCTCACCTGCTAGAAGAGATAAGATACCTCCACCTTCGCAGTGGAAGGTTTTACTCGATATGCTCGCTAACGCCTGCGTACGCAGTTCTTCATTTTCAATCATTTCTGCATGAGCCCGCCACTTTTTTAGCTCCTGATGAACAAGCGGAAAAATATCTTTATACACCTTTGTCATCAGTGCAAAAGGACGCTCTGGTACTGACAAATCAATCCACCCCTAACTTAAAAGCTCACCATCAAATATATTGATCTGTAAAGGCTCTTGCTGCCTTAAACACATCTTCTCTTTCCGGTTCATTAAAAATTTCGTGATACAGCTCTTCCCATTCACGATATGATTTATTGGTTGATTCAATGCCATTGAACCATTTGATCACCCTCGTTTTATCGACGATCTTATCATCGCCCGCCTGCATTAAAAGGAGCGGAATCGATTTAAAAACATTCGTTGGCTGCATGGCTGCATCAATATTTTTGATCAGCTCTCGGTACCAGCGGACCGACACCTTTGTTACGTAAAGGGAATCATTTGAGTCTGCCTCAATCACAGCCTGATTTCGTGTGGCTAGTTCAATCGACAGCCCTGACTCGACTTTAAAGGACGGTGCCAGCACATTTAGACCTTTTGATGCAAAATCCATTAGCTTCTTCGGTTTAAATTGCAGACCTAAACAAGGTGATGATAAAATAAGGCCATCAATCTTCGTATGGGTATACTGCTTGACCCACTCAATTGAAATGAGTCCGCCCATACTGTGTCCAAGTAAAAAAGTAGGAAGCCTGAATGATTTCGCATGTTCGATCCATTCATCTACTGTATCAATGTATTCTTGAAACGAACGAATGTGGCCGCGCGCACGTGTCGACGTCCCTTGCCCAGGCAGGTCACCCATGACGACGTGATAGCCGGCATTTCGCCACATTTCGATCAGCCATTTATATCGGCCGTGATATTCACTCGCACCATGTACTATCACAATTGTACCAACTGGTCTTTCAGCATGCCAAGTCCACAAAGTAAACACCTCACAAATGTTGTATTAAGAAAGGAAGTCGAAAAAGTGATTTATCCATATCATCAGTTTACACCTGAGATTCATGAATCGGTCTTTGTCGCAGATAACGCCACCATTACAGGAGATGTCACGATTGGAGAATATTCGAGCGTGTGGTTCCAAACCGTCATAAGAGGCGATGTCGCTCCTGTGAGAATTGGAAAAAACGTCAATATTCAAGATTTATCCTGTCTGCATCAAAGTCCTGGAAAAACACTTCTAATAGAAGATGGTGCTACCATTGGACACCAAGTCACATTACATAGCTCAATCATTCGAAAAAATGCCCTCATTGGTATGGGGTCTATCATTCTCGATGGTGCAGAAATTGGCGAAGGTGCCTTTATCGGTGCAGGTAGTCTTGTCCCTCAAGGAAAGATCATTCCAAAAGGATCACTCGCTTACGGCCGTCCAGCCAAGGTCGTCCGGCAGTTAACAGATGAAGATATCCAAGACATGGACAGAATCCGTAGAGAATATGTAGAAAAAGGACAATACTATCGTTCCCTTATACCCCGTTAACATCATACGCGTTATCTTCACTTTATCATGTTTTTTTCAGGATATTAAGCAATAACTATGAACCGCTTGTTATTTTACCCTTTTCCGCCACTTTCTATCATAACAAAAAAGGTTTTCAGCTTTGTGCTGAAAACCTTTTTTCATTAACTAAAGATAACTTCTTTCGGTTGATGATTCAACTGCTCTGGATCAATGCTGCGCTCCACATAAATGCTGTGCCAAATCATAAAGATAAGGACGGTCCAAATCTTACGGCTATGATCTGCTTTACCAGCACAATGCTCATTTAATAAATCAAGCACATACTCTTTGTTAATGTATTCATCTGTTTGACTGTTTTTGATGATGTCTTTTGCCCAAGCATTCATCTCATTTTTCAACCAATGACGAATTGGCACAGGGAAACCAAGCTTTTTACGGTTTAACACATGGTCAGGCACAATGCCTTCTGCTGCTTTACGCAATAAATATTTCGTTGTGCCATCTTTTGTTTTCAGCTCTTCTGGAATTTTAGAAGCCGCTTCAAAAACGACCTTATCAAGGAATGGAACACGAAGCTCAAGAGAATTCGCCATCGTCATCTTGTCTGCTTTCAATAAGATGTCTCCGCGCATCCACGTATGGATATCAACATATTGCATTTTGTTAATATCACTGTAGCCTGCGCTTTCCTCGAAGTATGTCTTCGTTATGTCACGATATGTGATGCTTGGATCATAATGTTTGAGGAGATTTTTCTTCACTGGCTCTTCAAAGATTTTCGCATTACCGATATAACGTTCCTCTAATGGCGTACAGCCGCGAACGATAAAGCTCTTCCCTTTCATTCCTTCTGGCATTAAACGAGCCAGACGAAGAAGAAGCTTTTTCAGCATAGATGGTACAGATTCAAATGGTTTAAGAGAAAGAGGCTCACGGTAAATATTATATCCACCGAACAGCTCGTCCGCTCCTTCACCTGAAAGAACAACCGTCACTTGTTTCTTCGCTTCTTTTGCCACGAAATACAATGGAATTGCTGCCGGATCAGCTAAAGGATCGTCTAAATGCCAGACAATCTTCGGAAGCTCGTTCATATATTCCTCTGGAGAAATGACGGCGCTGAAGTTTTGTAAGCCTAGCTTGTCAGCTGTTTCCTTCGCGACATCGACTTCACTAAAGCCATCCTGCTGGAAGCCAACAGAGAATGTCTTTAGCTCAGGGTGTAATTCCTTTGCGACAGACACGATGAAGGAAGAATCAATACCACCTGATAGGAATGAACCAACAGGTACATCACTTCTCATGTGAACTTTCACAGAATCATAGATTGCATCGCGTACTTCTTCAATCAGCTTCTGTTCTTGTGTTTGCTCAGGCTTAAATTGAACTTTCCAGTATGTCTTAAATTCGATCTCCTGTCCTGGGCGTAAAATAAACTGATGACCAGGCTCAACTTTATGCACCTTTTGATCAAGCGTATTTGGCTCAGGAACGAATTGGAACGACATGTACTGCTGCAATGAAGTCTCATCAAATAAAATGTTCTCGTTCACAGCCATCAAGCTTTTGCGCTCAGACGCAAAGTACACTTGCTCATCCATTTGTGTGAAATAAAGCGGTTTGATGCCAAAAGGATCTCTTGCGCCATATAATTGCTGCGCTTCTTTATCCCAAATTAAAAATGCAAACATGCCGCGAAGCTTAGAAGCCGCTTCTTCTTTATAATGACGGTATGTGGCAAGCAGTACTTCCGTATCAGAATCTGTGCTGAACGTATAGCCCTTTTTCACAAGCTCTTCCTTCAGCTCCACATAGTTATAAATTTCCCCGTTAAAAATAATCCAGTACTTTTCATCTTCATAAGAAAGCGGCTGCTTTCCGTGTTCAACATCTATAATACTTAAACGTCTAAATCCAAATCCTACATGCTCATCATGAAAGTACCCCTCATCATCCGGACCACGGTGAACGATGAGACGATTCATTTGTTTAATTAACTCTTCCTGCTCAGTAGTTTCGGACAATGGACGGTGATTAAACACACCAACAAACCCACACATATTATTGCCTCCACGTTATGTTATTTCTTAAAAGTAGACCTATAATTAGACAGTTATTTGTCCGATTTTGTTTCACATTTTTTCGCTTTTTGTAGAATTTTTTTTAATCAAAAGGAAAACCGCTTAAAATAAGCGGTTTTATATGTTGTTATTGTCCTAATGCTTCCTTGCGAAGCGTATCGGCTTTATCCGTTTTTTCCCACGGAAGATCTAAATCATGACGGCCGAAATGTCCGTATGCAGCTGTTTGTTTGTAGATCGGACGACGCAGGTCAAGCATTTTAATAATGCCAGCTGGACGAAGATCGAAGTTCGCACGAACCACTTCAATTAATTTTTCTTCAGAAGCTTTTCCTGTTCCGAAAGTATCAATTGAAATCGATACAGGCTGTGCAACACCAATTGCATAAGCAAGCTGTACTTCACAAGAATCTGCAAGGCCAGCAGCTACGATGTTTTTCGCTACGTAACGAGCAGCGTATGCCGCAGAACGGTCAACCTTTGTTGCGTCCTTCCCAGAGAAAGCACCGCCGCCATGACGAGCGTATCCGCCATACGTATCAACGATGATTTTACGTCCAGTTAAACCAGCATCCCCTTGAGGTCCACCGATCACGAAACGGCCAGTTGGGTTAATAAAGTATTTTGTCTGTTCATCAATTAGTTCACTTGGAACGACAGGGCGGATGACATGCTCTTTTAAGTCGCTTTGAATTTGTTCAAGCGTTACTTCTGGTGCATGCTGCGTTGAAATAACCACTGTATCAATACGAACAGGTTTATTTTGGTCATCATATTCTACTGTTACTTGTGTTTTTCCATCTGGACGTAGATAAGCAAGTGTTTGATCCTTGCGTACTTCAGTTAAACGGAGAGATAATTTATGCGCTAGTGAAATCGGCAGCGGCATAAGTTCTTCGGTTTCGTTGTTGGCAAAACCAAACATCAATCCTTGGTCACCTGCACCAATCGCATCAAGTTCTTCTTCAGTCATTGTGCCTTCACGTGCTTCAAGCGCTTTGTCTACACCTTGCGCAATATCAGCAGACTGTTCATCAATAGATGTGAGCACTGCACATGTTTCCGCATCAAAACCATATTTCGCACGCGTGTAGCCAATTTCCTTAATCGTGTCACGCACCGTCTTTGGAATATCGACATAAGTAGACGTTGTAATTTCTCCGCTTACTAATACGAGACCCGTTGTAACAGAAGTTTCACAGGCAACACGTGCATTTGGATCTTTCTTTAAAATTTCATCCAAAATGCTGTCTGAAATTTGATCACAGATTTTATCCGGATGTCCTTCCGTCACTGATTCTGAAGTAAATAAACGACGATTTTGACTCATAATGGCTATTTCCTCCTGTACAAGACCACATCATCCCAAGATGAGGTCTCCAATATGATACGGAACTCGTTCCCTCTTATATTTGAAAACGTTTCTATTAGAGATGTTATTGGCAATTTGTTCATATGATATCCCAAAAATAAAAAAACCATTTCCTTCATTGCGAGGAAAGGGTCTGAGATCGCATGCCTTTCACTCTTATCGCTCAAGGTGTTCTTGTACCTTGCATCAGGTTAGCACCTTGGTTTCTCAGCATATTCATGCCTTTTCATAAGAAACCGGTTGCTGGGCTTCATCGGGCCTGTCCCTCCACCAACTCGGGATAAGAGTATCCGTTCAATAAGATATCTTATCTTAAATACTTGCATCATGTCAATGCTTCATCAGAATTTTCTTCCCCTTTTTTCACCTCAATATTAGCATCACCAAAAAGCATATTTTCATAGCAGAAATGAAAAAACACACACAAAAATATTTAAATAGTATAGACTATTGTTATGAATGTGTTATACTAATCGAAACAAAACAAATTCAACGGTAAAGGAAGGGTTTTTTTATGAACTCAGTGGATTTAAAAGAAGATTTGCAGTCATTGCTCTCATTAGAAAATACGCACCAAAATTTATCTGTTCCGAAACTTGTTGAAAAGATTTTGGCACGTGATGAAGGCGTTTTAACATCAACAGGAGCTGTCCGTGCTACAACGGGTGCCTACACAGGACGTTCGCCTAAAGATAAATTTATCGTGAAAGAAGAAAGCTCTGAACATAAAATTGATTGGGGTCAAGTCAACCAGCCGATTTCTAAAGAAGCATTTGACCGTTTATATACAAAGGTTGTTTCATACTTAAAAGAACGTGATGAACTATTCGTCTTTGAAGGATTTGCCGGTGCAGATGAAAGATACCGTATGCCAATTACAGTGGTAAACGAATTTGCATGGCACAATCTCTTTGCAAAGCAGCTATTCATCAGACCTGACGGATCAACACCTTCTTCAAACGAAAAACCGTTTACCATCTTATCTGCACCGCATTTTAAAGCAGATCCTGAAACAGATGGCACAAACTCTGAAACGTTTATTATCGTTTCTTTTGAAAAACGTACCATTCTGATCGGTGGAACAGAGTATGCAGGAGAGATGAAAAAGTCCATCTTCTCTGTCATGAACTACCTGCTTCCTGAGCAAGATATTTTATCCATGCACTGCTCAGCAAACGTCGGTCAAGAAGGCGATGTCGCACTATTCTTCGGCCTTTCAGGTACTGGGAAAACGACGCTTTCTGCAAGCGCAAGCCGCAAGCTGATCGGTGACGATGAACACGGCTGGTCTGGCTCAGGAGTCTTCAATATTGAGGGCGGATGCTATGCGAAATGTGTGAACTTAAGCGAAGAAAAAGAACCGCAAATCTACAAAGCCATCAGCTTCGGATCAGTTCTTGAAAATGTTGTGCTTGATGAAGAAACACGTGAAGCGGATTATGATGACACGTTCTTTACTGAAAACACACGCGCTGCTTACCCAATCGAAATGATTGATAACATCGTGACGCCAAGTATCGCAGGACACCCATCTGCCATTGTCTTCTTAACAGCTGATGCATTTGGCGTTTTACCTCCAATCAGCCGTTTAACAAAAGAACAGGCGATGTACCATTTCTTGAGCGGTTACACAAGTAAATTAGCAGGAACTGAGCGCGGTGTCACATCACCAGAAACGACATTCTCTACTTGCTTCGGTTCACCATTCTTGCCGCTTCCAGCTCACGTTTATGCTGAAATGCTTGGCAAGAAAATTGATGAGCACGGCGCAAAAGTATTCCTTGTGAATACAGGTTGGACTGGCGGAGGCTATGGTACAGGCAAACGTATGAACCTAGCGCATACAAGAGCAATGGTGCAAGCAGCGATCGAAGGCGACCTCGACAACGCCGAAATGATCACTGATGACATCTTTGGATTACACATCCCGCTTCATATTCCTGGCGTTCCAGATGAAGTGCTTCAACCTTCTAAAACATGGGATGACCAAGAGGCTTATCAAGAAAAAGCACACTTCCTTGCCAATGAATTTAAAAAGAACTTCCAAAAATTCAGCCACGCAGCAAGTGACATTGAAGCCAAAGGCGGACCACTCGTATAATCAAATGACAAAAGCTGAGGGGAATCATTCCCTCAGCTTTTTTTGTTAGTTTGTTGAATGTAATGAGACGAGACGGTAAGTGACCTTTGTCACATTGTCTGTAAGCTCTAGCTTTTCAACGTGTGCTGTCCCTGTTTTTTCTCCGTCTTTCGTTTTACGCACCTCAAGCGGAATATTTAATGGATAAATGCGGTACCCTTCCTTCATGAGCTCAAATACATTCTCTTCAATTCTTGTCTCTTTTCCCTTCGTGACAATCATTGTATTAAATTCAACAGGCATTCCCATATTGAAAATCCCCCTACTTTCTAAAATTCGTTATACTGCTTATTTTACCACATTTCCGCTTTTCCGGCTGTGCATCCACGTCGTCAGCCTTCTGACAATTTCCCGATTATGCTGCGGCGGAAAATAATGGTTGTATCCATGGAAATACCAAGTCTCCACTGACTTTCCGTGCTGGCGCAGCGCATCTTCTAATAAATACGCATGCTCAATGGATACATTCTGATCCTCTTCTCCGTGGATGATGAGAACAGGCGCTTCAATTTTGTCTACATCATTTAAAGGCGTTCTATCCTCATAGGCCTCTGGCACTTTGTGCGGGGGACCGCCAATCACACGTTTCATCATCCTTCTCATATCCACACGCTCTTCATAGGTGAGCTTCATATCACTGACGCCTCCCCATGTCACAAAGGAAGCGGCCTCCTGTTTCATTTCAACAGCGGTCCAAATGCCCATAATGCCTCCGCGCGAAAAACCAAAGATATGAATACTCTCCTGCTTCACCTTTTTATGATGCTTTAACAACTGAAAGGCAGCAAAAGCATCTTTCCGGTCCTCTCCGGCAAAGTCTTCGTTCCCTTCGCCTCCCTGATTTCCTCGGTAAAAGGGCGCAAATACAACAAATCCCTGCGCGGCAAATTGCACAATCCGGCCTGGTCTGACCATTCCCACATTTTTTATGCCGCCTCTTAAATACAAAAAGCCGTCATAGAGACCTTCTCCGGCCGGTTCTGCGAGCAGCCCTTTGATCCGAAGTCCATCTGCCTCATAGGTCACTGTAAATAAGTGAATATGCGGATGGGGGGACGGAAACCTTCTTTTTTCCACAATCACTTGATTTCTCTCCTTTTCATCTGTTCTTACGTCAAATGCTTGATGATCGCTTCTGCAACGAGCTGACCTGATTTAGTCACCATCGGCGTGCCGCCGCCTGGATGACTCGTTCCTCCAACAAACCATAGCCCTTCAATGTCCTTTGACTGATTATTGATGCGGAAGAACGCCTGCTTGAACGAGTTGGAAGACATACCATAAATGGCTCCATGATATGCGCCCGTTTTCTGCTGCAGATCAAGCGGAGTTTGAACCGCTTCATATTCGGCCACCTTATCCAGATCAAAGAGACCCTTTTCCTTTAATTTTGTTTTCATATGCTGCGGGTATGTCTCCTTTAGCATGTCCCAATCGTGCTCATTTGTCACATAAGGCGCATTCGCCAGTACAAACAAGTTGCTTCTTCCCGGTCCTCCGCTTAAAGCTGGTTCTGAATGACCTGAATAACAGATGTAAAGCGTTGGATCCTGAGGCAGTTGTTTTTTCTGAAAAATATCCTTGAATTCTTGCTCATAATTCTCTGGGAAAAACACATTGTGATGGGACAGCTGTTCATAGACTTTAGGTACACCTAATAAGAGAACAAAGCCAGATAGTGACGGTTCAATGACAGTAAGCTTTTGATTTAAAAAGCTTGGGCGGTCTTTTTCATCAATCAGATGGCGGTAGACAGTCAGCGCGTCCGCTCCGGAAATGACTTGATCTGCTTCATACATCTGGTGAGCCGTTTCTACTCCTTTGATTCGCCGGTCCTTCACATGAATCTTGTTGACTTGTTCATTCAGGTGAATCTGTACGCCTAATTCCTTTGCCAAAGTCTCAAATGCTTCAACTAAACGATATGTACCGCCCTTTATGCCATATACCCCTTTCTCCCCTTCTAAATACGCCATCATATTAAAAATAGCCGGAGCCTGATAGGGAGAAGAGCCGATGTAAGTAGCATACCGTCCAAACATCGCCAATGTATGCGGATGATGGAAATATTGACGCAGCAAGCGTTGAACGGTTGTAAACGGTTTGACAGAGAGAAGGGCTTTCACGAGCTTTACATCCGCCTTATCCTTCCACGTCAATAACAAGCGATTTAAAAACTGATCCTCAGCCTTTTGAAAAAGCATCTTTGATTCCTTTAAAAATGCACGGTATTGCTTCGCATCTTCAGGACTGAATGCTGCAATTTGTGATTCCATCTGCTCAATATTCGGCGTAAATTCGACCGTATGTCCATCTGAAAAAACATTTTTGGTCAGAGGAGAAATCGGATAAAATGTGACGTAATCCTCCATCCGTCTATGACAGGAAACAAACACTTCCTCAAAGTATGACTTCATTGTAATGGTACTCGGTCCTAGATCAAAAGAGTAGCCAGCCCCCTGATGACGCTGCAATTTCCCGCCTAAAGCCGCTTCTTTTTCTAATATGGTGACCTGAACTCCGCGTGACTGTAAGCGGATCGCTGCTGATAATCCGCCAAGACCGCCGCCGATGATGATCACTTTTTTCATTCGTACCTTCTCCCTTTCCATTCATACCCTTCTTTTTTCAGCCCGATTTTCATAGAAGCAAGGCCAATGGCGATCAGACTTAAAATGCTGATCGGTAATAAAAAGGCCATTGCAGATGTTCTTCCGTTCTCAATATCAATTGCAGCTTTGATCGACACACCCAGTCCGTAGCAAAGAATGGCTAAGCATATACTGAGCACATTCAGCTGCAGCAAAGCCAGCATCAAGCAAATGACAGGAGCCAAATAAAGCAGGGTGTATAAACAAAAGACACTGCTTAACAAAGCAATGCTTCGATTGACACCTGGAAACAAATTTTTCCTGTAACCTTCCCATACCTCTTGTCCACTCTCATACATTCTCATATACACAAATGGATGAATGTTTGCTAGTGTGAACGGAAAGCCTTGTTCCTTCACCCGTTTAGCCAATGCCATATCATCCACTAGCGAATCCTTAATCGCTTCATGCCCGCCTATGTCGTGATAGCAATTCTTTTCAATGGCAATAAAGCCTCCATGCGCGGCGGCAAAAGCCGGATTCTTTGATTTTCTGACCCACTTCACAGGTAGATGACAGCCAATGGTAAACATCATCATGGGAACGACAAGATGCTCAAAGAAAGTGCCTGTTTTTTGCTCTGGGAAGCCTGACAGCATGCCCGTTTTTTGCGCGCATAACTGCTCGTACACAGCTTCAAATGCTCCCCGTTTCAACCGGACATCCGCATCTAAAAAAAGCAGCCAATCAGAAGCAGCCACCTCAGCGAGCTGAGAACAGGCGTATGATTTTCCTAGCCAGCCTGGCTTTAACGGCCGGCCTGACTGCACACGAATCCATGGATATGTTTGTGAGAAGCGCTCCACAATCGCTCTTGTCTGATCGGTCGAATGATCATCAAGTACAATCACCTCTTTCGGATAAAGACGCTGATTAACGATCGACTGAAGACAGGCTTCTATCCGTTTCTCCTCATTTCTAGCCGGAATCAGTATCGATAACGAAATGGGTTCATCTGATGAAAAGGAAGCGGGCTTTAACACGGGAAACTGCTTCATGTTCCATATGGTGAATAGAAACTGGCAAAGCAGCAGCACACTGATTACGGTTAAGAAGAGCGCCATGTTCTCACCCACTTTTTAAAAGAATCAAACGCATCACTTGTTGACTGACTTGTCCTTGTGATCTGTTTAAATTCTTCGTTTATTGAAAAATCAGGATCCGCAATGACCTGTGCTTGATGCCTGTTTAACTGCGTTTCAAGCAGATCGCCAAGCATACGCGTCATATCCTTGCTTCGCAGGGAGCTTCCAGATACGATGGCATCATCACCGAACACAACAGAAACTATCGGCTTTTGATATTGATTAAATGTATACTGCAAGGTTACAGGCTTCACCACGACTTGCTCAAATTGCCTCACTAAAAAAGAAGCCCCGCCTTCCAGTTCAAGCGGTCTCACGTCCTGATGCATAATTTTCCCCTGTGGAAAAAGCCATACCGCTCCGCCGTCCTGCATGTTCTCTTTTGCTATCATTAAAGCTTGTTTCACGCTTCTCAGGTTCTCTTTATGAACCGGAAACGCCCCAAGCTTACGGAAAAAAGCATATTGCTTCAGCTGCTTCTCTTCCATCATCATGTAGTGATCAAGTTCAGACGCCTTTTCTGTTAAAAGAAAAATGATCAGTCCATCCCACCATGAGCTATGATTGGCGAGATAAAGAACAGGCAGGTTTTCCTTCGGGTCCACCGAGCCTTTCATCATCACACAGCGGAAATGCTTATGGAGCAAATATCGCTCTAGATAAAGTGAAAATAGACGTCTAAACGATCGGCTTTTGTCGCTTTCTTTCAAATCGAACCCTTCCTTCACACAAAATGACAATGATCAGTGCTAAATAAAAAATGACATCGAGTCCGCCCTTTAATGCCAAAAGACCAAAAAAGAACACCATCGCCTGATAAATACGACTCGTCCAGCTGAGTGCCTTTTGATCAATTGAGACAAGCGGGAAAAGAAATGAAAGTCCTGCTCCAATCATACCCCAGCTCACAAAATTCTCAAAAGGAATACCATAAAACCCACCGCCGTCATACCACACCCAAAACTTCCGCTCAGCTGCTACTGGATCTAATATGAGGTCAAGCAACACAATCCATATCCCCGTTTCGACGGCTCGTCTCCACTTTGACTGCTGATTGGATAAAAAAAGGCTGTTTAAAAACACGCCAACC
Organism: Bacillus sp. FSL K6-1145; assembly: GCF_038003425.1. Taxonomy (NCBI): domain Bacteria; kingdom Bacillati; phylum Bacillota; class Bacilli; order Caryophanales; family Bacillaceae; genus Bacillus; species Bacillus sp. FSL K6-1145. Next base: position 2,712,188 of record NZ_JBBOPC010000001.1, read on the forward strand.
CAAGCAAATGCAATGGTTAACGGCACCCCCGCCACTAGAAAACCTAGCGTCGGATAATAGTCATAGGCCCCAAATGGGAACCCCGTTGTGATCCCTACCCACTCCACCGTAAATGTAAGCACCCCGACAATGACTGCCCTTTTGATGACAAACCCCCAGGAGCCATAAATCTGTCGCCCAATCTCTATGACGCAGCAAGCATACAGCACAAGAAAGATTCCGTTTGCAAACTGAAGCCATGCTGGCACTTCAAAAAAGACCATTAAGATCAGACCTACTAAATACCATCCAATAAATACCCAACTCAATCTATACACGAAACCGCTCCTTTATTTCTGCCAAATTCAAGAAAGCCTTCATGCCTCTAGTATAGAAAAAAAGACGCGTTCTATAAATAAACAATGCGCTTCTTATTTTCATCTAGGCACTCACCAAAAATCCCTTTTCACATACTTTAATAGTGATCTAGAACAAAGGAGGCGAATTACTCTTGAATCGTTCCATCAAAGTCAGACTGGCATTCATCGTCGTCGTCCTGCTCTTTATTCCATTTGTCGCCTGTAAAAAAGAACAGGAGCAGACCGTACAAGTAGCCGAGGTGACCCATTCGGTCTTTTATGCTCCGCTATATGTCGCCTTATCAGAGGATTTCTTCAAAGAAGAAGGCCTGGAGGTTGAACTAAAAACCACTTGGGGCGGCGATAAAACGATGACAGCTCTCTTATCAGGCGGTGCTGATATCGCACTGACCGGGTCTGAATCCTCTATCTATGTAGAGGCTCAAGACACAAAGGATTCTGTCATAAACTTTGCACAGCTGACGCAAACAGACGGCACATTTCTTGTTTCAAGGGAGAAAGTAAACCAATTCTCTTGGGATCAATTAAAAGGTAAAGATTTCTTAGGACAGCGGAAAGGCGGCATGCCGCAAATGGTCGGTGAATATGTCTTGAAAAAAGAAGGCATTGATGTAAAAAAGGATCTTCGTATGATTCAAAATATTGATTTTGCCAACATTTCAGGTGCGTTCTCCTCTGGAACTGGCGATTTTGTACAGTTATTCGAACCGACCGCTTCCTTACTCGAAAAAGAAGGTAAAGGGTACATTACCGCCTCCTTTGGAGAAGCTTCTGGCAAGGTGCCATATACCACCTTCATGGCAAAGAAGAGTTACTTAGAGGAAAACAAAGAGACCGCTGAAGCGTTCACCCGAGCCATTTACAAAGCGCAGAAATGGGTAGAAGCCAAGCAGCCTGAGGAGATTGCAAAGGCCATTCAAGCTCATTTTCCTGATACAGACCTTGATGTCTTATCAACTGCCATCAAACGCTACAAACAGCAAGATTCCTATGCAACAGATCCCCTTCTAAATGAAGAAGAATGGAACAAATTGCAGGAAATCATGAAGGAGAGCGGTGAATTGCCGGAATTTATTCCGTACAAACAACTTGTCGATTCATCCATTGCAAAGAAGGTCACAGATCACAAATAGAATAGGAGGTAGCACATGTCTTTCCTTCAAATTGACCATGTGACCCATACGTACTTCTCTTTAAAAGAAAAAACAACAGCTATACAGCACATCAATATGGAGATAGACCAAGGTGAATTCATCTCATTTATTGGTCCCAGCGGCTGCGGAAAAACCACCTTGCTGTCTATCATCGCAGGAATTACGCCGCCCTCTGAAGGTCGAATTTTAATCGAAGGAAAAGAACCAAATCAACAGGAGCATCAAATCGGCTATATGCTCCAGCAAGATTATTTGTTTCCTTGGAAGACCATCAAGGAAAATGTCATTCTCGGGTTAAAAATTGCGAAACAAGATTCGCATGAGGCCACCTCAGCTGCCCTTGATTTACTGCCAAAGCTTGGACTGCCTGAAGTCGAGGAAAAATATCCGAAGGAGCTGTCTGGCGGAATGAGGCAGCGTGCGGCTCTCGCCCGAACGCTTGCAGTTGATCCCGGTCTGCTTTTACTAGATGAGCCATTTTCAGCGCTAGACTACCAAACAAAACTCACATTAGAAGATCTCGTCTTTCACACATTAAAAGACTATCAAAAAACAGCAGTCCTTGTGACACATGACATCGGTGAAGCCATTGCGATGAGTGACCGCATTTTCTTATTCTCAAAGCACCCAGGCTCTATCCAGCGAATCTTTACCGTTCCAGACGACATAAGGGCTCTCTCTCCATTTGAAGCGAGACAGACCCCGCATTTCCAAGAGCTCTTTCAAACGATTTGGAAGGAGCTGAAAACAGTTGAAACACAGTGACCTTTTACATGAAGCCTATCGCAAAAAATACCGAATGGAAAAACGGATCACACGTATCTATCAGCTCATCATATTCGCCAGCTTCTTTTCGCTTTGGGAGCTTGCCAGTCATTTAAGGTTCATTGATCCGCTTATTTTCAGTTCACCCTCTGCGGTCTGCCAATTGTTTGTGCAAAAAATTCAAGATGGTTCTCTAATGAATCATATGAGTATTACATTATTTGAAACGGTGCTCGGTTTTCTACTTGGTACCTTTTGCGGCATTTTGCTCGCTGCCGCCTTATGGTGGTCCACCCGATTAGCAAACGTTCTTGATCCTTATTTAGTCATTTTAAATGCCATGCCGAAAGTTGCCCTCGCCCCCATTTTAATTGTTGCCCTTGGACCTGGTATGATCAGCATCGTCGCCATGGGTGCGATCATTAGTGTGATCATTACGACGATCGTCATTTACACTGCCTTTCAAGAGGTCGATGAGAATTATTTAAAGGTGATGAAAACCTTTGGCGCGAAAAAAAGCGTCGTCTTTCGTGAGGTCATTTTGCCAGCTAGTATTCCAACGATGATTTCTGCCATCAAAGTGAATGTTGGTCTTTCTTGGGTTGGGGTCATTGTAGGGGAATTTCTTGTATCCTCAAAAGGGCTCGGCTACATGATCATTTACGGCTTTCAAGTCTTCAACTTTACACTCGTGTTCTTAAGTCTTTTCATTATTGCTGTGTTTGCGACCATCATGTACCAGCTTGTGGAATGGCTCGAACGCCGTTTTCTCCAAAAATAAAAAGCACAGGGAGATCTCCCTGCGCTTTTTTTAACGAATCAAACCGTTCTTTTCTAAATAAGCAAGACTTTGTCTTAACACATCATCTTTCATAATAAAACTGAAATTCTTATTTTTTGCGATGGATCTTGGCAAGTCTGCGAAAAGAACAGGTCCTTTCGTTTCAAAATACGTGTCTTGCTTCACTAGCCTTTCAATATCAGCGAAATAAATATTTTTTACGATGACCTTTTCTCTGCCTAGCACCTGATACTGACCAATATACGTTAATTCACGAACAACAGCACCCGTCTCTTCTTGAATCTCACGTATAGCGGCTTGGTCTGCTTCTTCATTTGGCTCAACTTTCCCTCCTGGAAACTCATAGCCCCGATCCTCATGTTCAGTGAGCAGCCATTTCCCCTGGTAACGGCAGATAGCCCAAACATGCTTTGGATGACTTGAAAAAGGCTTCTCTTCAAAGGAGAGCTTGACCGTATTATGATAATAGTCTTTAAATACATGCATGTGAAATCCCTCATATCCTGTCCTTGCTTCTTGTAAAACATCATACCACAGATCACATTTCTCTGAAGAATTTTTATCAAAAGTGAAACAAACGAGTGGTTTCATTTCGTCTGTATTTAAAATGAGGTCTTGTTGCTAAAACCTTTTTATCATCCCCAACTTCACCCTATTTTAATCATGAAACCTTTTATCCCTTGATGACGTAAATCAATTAGTGTTTGTCCTATTACGACAAGGAGGAAAACAGCATGAGGATAACAAATGGGTCAAAACAAGAAAAAGATCAATCGCTTACGCCCAGTAAAATTGAAAAAGATGACGCCCCTCATGAGGTGATCAAGAAACACCTCATCAAAGGGCAAAAGCTAGATTTAACTAAAGACAATCCAAATATCGACCAAATTCAAATCGGGCTTGGCTGGGATTTGGCTGGCCAGCCAATTGATTTAGATACGCAAGTGTTTCTCTTAAATGAAGAGGACAAACTGTTGTCTCCAAGCCATCTGATCTATTATCATCAGCAGCAGAGCTTAGACGGAGCTGTTCGCCATCTTGGTGATCATCAAGTTGGCGGCGGATATCGAGACAATGAAATGATCATTATGCAATTAAGCAGAGTCTCTCCTGATATTCATAAAATCGTTGTAACAGCCACGATACATGATGCACACGAGCACAAGCATCATTTTGGACAAGTGACGAACGCTTATGTGCATCTGACTGATCAAATATCACAACAAGAGATTTGTACCTTTCAATTAACAGAAGATTATTCGTATTGTACCTCCATCATTTGCGCCCAACTCATAAGAGATGAGGAAGAATGGAAAATTATCGCCACCGGGCAAGGAACTACGCTAGATTTAAATGATTTATGCCGCATCTATGGATTCACATCTTGACGCAGGAAAGGAGCCGGCACCAATGGGATTTCAATTCAACACAATAGAAGAACTCACTTTACAAGCAGAAGGCAGCGGAATCTTTTTTGCGAAAAAAGGCGCAATGATTGCCGATCAAGGTACGTTTCAATACCGCAAACGACTACTCGGTACGAACAAAGGAAATATGGTCAGTCAAGTATTTAACCATATCAGCAGAAAATTGACAGGTGAAAACCTTGAGGTGATGGAAGTAAGTGGACAAGGTACTTGTTATTTGGCTGATTCCAGCGAGCACGTGACAGTGATTAACCTTGAGCCGAGCGGTCCTTGGCAGCATGTAAGTGTAGAAAGTGAGGATTTACTTGCCTTTACTGAGGAATGTCATTACGGCGTGACACCAGTAGGCGTAGGGATTTTATCACAGAAAGGACTGTTTACATCAAAGCTCTCCTATCAAGGCCACGGGGCGCAGGTCGCCATTAAAACAAATGGAAACCCGCTCATTTTAAAAGCCCCTTGCCGTGTAGACCCTGACGCCATCGTCGCTTGGACAGGTAAAGCACCGAAGGTCAAATTAGATGTGAACTGGAAGACCCTCATCGGACAAACATCTGGTGAATCCTACTTATTTGAGTTCCAAGAACAAGACCAAATTGTCATTATCCAGCCATCTGAGCGTACATCCGGCTTACGGGTTGGTTTAGATGATAACCGTTATAAGCCTCAGAGCCAGAACTCCTCCCATGAATTCACTAATTCACAGACATCTCAGCAAGAGAATAGAGGCGGGCTTAGTGATCTGATCGGAGGCATCTTACAACCGCGAAAATAAAAGCATGTAGAAAATCTCTACATGCTTTTTCAATTCATTAATCCATTTGTTTCAATAAAGTTCTTTGTCTCTTCATTCCCGAGCTCGAAAATCATTGAGTATATCTCTTTTCTTTTTCGATCCATTTCATCATTCGGACTGTCATAATGATATTCAAGATACGGAACATGCGCTCGAAAGAAGCCTTTCCAATCTGTCATATACTGTTCATCGAAATAGTCTCTCAGCTGCAAAATTTGATCATCGTCTGCTTCTATTTGAAATTGCCAAGCCGCCGCATCTCTATGCTGAGATATCGACCCATCCTGTACGGATACATAATATGTGTGTCTCGTCATCTGATTCATCCTTTTTCCTTTAGTATGACCAGATATGAAGAAATTACGGCTTTTTGCGCAATTTATTTTTTAACATGTCCAACACATCAATAAACAACTGTGGAATGGGAATTCCGAGGGCATTGGCTGTCGAGACGATTTGGTAAGATTCATAAATAATATAGAAGATGATCGCTAAATCCTTAATCATCCCATTTGTCTTCAGCATGACATCGAAGAAATGCGCCATGGATATTAAGGAGACCGTCACAATCTTTCGAACAAGCCGTGTAGAAAAACGTTTCATTGTGAGCTGTCCTGTCAAAGATTCTCTTAGGCTTGAACAAATTAATTCAATGGCCATGAGTGTTACTAATATCATCAGTAAATATCCTGCTCCACCAAACAGAAAGCCCATCGCTGACAAACTGACTGTAAACAACGAAAAGATGCCTAAATCTTTGCTCACTTGGCATCAACATCCTTTCAGAGTGGAACTCCTTACCTCAATAGTATATGTCAGATCTTCGCAATAGCTTGGACGACAAAAAATAAAGGCGTCGCCTTTTAAACCAGAGAGTGCTGACAAGAAAAAAAGCCACCTTGTGCGGCGGCTTCCATCTTTAGACTCTCACATCAATAAAGCGAGCGTCTGAATCCTTTGGTTGAACAGCTTGAGGCTGCTGCTGAACTTGATCCAGCATGACCATGGCTTGTGCTGTATTCGTAGCAAGCTGTGAATTCAACAAACTAATATTAAGTGTTTTTTGAATGCTCGCGACTTGCTGACTCATCATTCCTGCAATAGAAGACATCTTCTCCCCTCCCTTCTCTTTTCTCTTCGGCTGAAAGCCCTATGATTTCAATGGGCTGTCTGTCCCGATTCCAACAAAAAAGGAATGTCGATCTCTTCATGATCGACATTCCTTCCACATACGTATTATCCTAAAAATGCTTTAAGCATCCAGTTGTGTTTCTCAATAGATTGATGAATCGCAAGCAGCATATCACCTGTTGTTTCATCGCCAACTTCTCCAGCCAGCTCCATTCCTTGCTTTAATTCCTCAGCGATATTTGAGAAATCATCATATAGATTTTTCACCATTTGCTCCGCTGATTCATTACCTTCAGCTTCTTGAATGCTAGAAATTTCTAAGCATTCTTTCATTGTCGCAACAGGCTGTCCATTTAACGCAAGCATACGCTCAGCCAAATCATCAATGTACGTCGCTGTTTCTGTATAAAGTTCCTCAAATTTCTCATGGAGTGTAAAGAAGTCTTTTCCCTTTACGTACCAGTGATAGTTATGTAATTTTACGTAAAGCACAGTCCAATCAGCTACTTGTTTATTAACGACGTTTAATAATTTTTCAGACATGTTTATTCCTCCTTATGTAATTGCGTTTAGTATGAGAATACCCTTTTCCTATTATACTGAAACCTGCCATGAATTTCTTCTATTTTGACTGCATGAAATATATGTTAATATGGAAATAAGGAGGGAGTTAGATGCTGCTACTTGGGATTATCAGCTTTATCATTATCTCAATCGTTGTCTTTTTATCACTATGGACAACATCGAAGGCTTATGAATATAAGCATAAAGTCGATTCACCACAGGATGCTGAACCAAACCAACGTCCTAACCCGAAATAAAATGACACTTAATGATGTGAGGTTTCTTCTTCAGTAGATGAACTCTCTTTTTTCACATCACCTACATGGATATTTGTCTTTGGCATATTATGCTGCTGTTTAGCTGTCACATGGACTTGTATGATATAAAGGCCATCTTTTTTAAAGGCTGTATGCAATTCATATACACCTTTGTTCTCTTTCTTTGGCTGAATCATCTTGCTGTTATCCTTATCGCCATCTTTCCACACTTCAAATTGAACTTCGTCTGCATCATCAACAGGCGTATCACCATATGTGACAGCTGCTTTTACTATAACGCTTTCATTTTTCTCCACTTGTTCAGGTCCTGTAAGCTTCACTTCTAATAGCTCAGGTACCTCCCCTTTGCCACTATTTGCTGCAGAGTTCCCACATGCACTTAGTAACAAGAGCATCAATATCATTCCCAACATTTTTCGCATCCCGAGTTCCCCCTTCTTTTACTGACATGTCCATTTTAACAAATATCCCCTATTTTGACATCTCATGATCGAATACAAAAAAACCGGACATCATCATGTCCGGTTTATGATCGATTAACCAAATACTTTTAGAAGCTCTTCTTGATCTTGAGAAAGCCAGAAACGCATCAAACGTTTTGCCCCTTCAAGGTCATGAAGCTTCGCTTGACCGCATTGCTCTTCGTTTGCAGCAGGAATCTCTGTTACCTCAACTGCATCCTTGAATGTTGCATCAAGAAGTTCAACGATTTCTTTTGGAGTTGGTGCACCACTGACCACTAAATAGTAGCCTGTCTGGCAGCCCATTGGAGAAATATCAATGATATCAAAATGGTCGTATTTCTCTGAGTGTGTTCTAATGTTAAACGCAAGTAAATGCTCTAATGTATGAATCGTATCAGGTTTCATTGCTTGTTTGTTTGGCTGACAAAAACGAATATCAAATTTATTGACTTCTCCATCTGATCCCACTTTATGAACGCCACAATGACGAACGTATGGCGCTTTTACAGCATTATGATCAAGTTCAAAGCTTTCAACTGAAGGCATAATCACCACTCCTATAATTGCAATTTCCTATATTATAACATATTTCTCCGACCAGTTTAGTTTATAAAACTTTCCTTCCTTGTCCTTTTTTCTTATACTGTGGAAGACAGACAAGGAGGAACTTCTATGAAACAAATTTTTATCGGTATCATACGCTTTTATCAAAAATGTATTTCCCCTCTTACACCGCCTAGCTGCCGGTTTTACCCAACATGCTCAAACTACGGGCTAGAAGCGATCAAAACGCATGGCGCTTTAAAAGGCGGCTGGCTCACCATCAAACGGATTTTAAAATGTCATCCGCTCCATCCTGGCGGCATCGATCCTGTCCCGCCGAAAAAGGAAAAATAAATTATTTTTCTTCATATCCGTTGACGACTACGTCAAGCTTGCCAGTTCCTGGATCAATGACAAGACCGTGCACAGGCACATTTGATGGGAGAAGCGGGTGATTTTTCACAACGGACACACTGTCCTTCACGCTCTCTTCAACCGAACTAAAGCTTTTGAGCCACTGTTTAAAATCGATTCCTGAGTATTCCAGTACTTCAATACGTTTTTCTGGGATACCACGCTCAATGGCTTTGTTTAAAAGTGTTTGGCTGTCTATTTTGCTCATACCGCAATCATGATGCCCAATGACATAAACCTCGTCAGCATTTAATTCATAAACAGCCACTAAAATGCTTCGCATAATACTTCCAAATGGATGAGACACAAGAGCACCAGCACTTTTAACGATCTTGATATCTCCATTTCTCATGTTCATTGCACGTGGAAGCAACTCGACAAGTCTTGTATCCATACATGACAGAATGACAGATTTTTTCTGTGGAAACTTCGTTGTTGTAAATTCTTCGTATTTCTTTTCTTCAATAAATTGTTGATTATATTCGATGATTTCTTCTAAAAGTTTCATACGTTGTCCATTCCTTTATCTTTTTTTAAAAATAAATATAGCACAATGTGAGAAATTTCGTCACGTTTTGCAGCGCATTTTTTTAAAAGGAAACATCTGCTGTTGAAAATTTTTTATTTTCCTCTTTTCAAATCGTAATTATTACGATACAATAACTCAGGACATTAAATCGTAATCATTTCTATCTAATAGATTGAGAGGAGACATTTTTCACATGAAAAAAATCTTTTATATGTTAACAGCTGCTTTATTTGCGATCGGTCTTGCCGCTTGCTCAAGCAGTGCGGGGACAAATGCTTCAAAAGGGAAAGCAGACGGAAAACTAACCGTTTACACCACAATTTTCCCGATTCAAGATTTCACTGAAAAAATTGGTGGTTCTCATGTTCATGCGCAAAGCGTGTACCCTGCCAATGCAGATGCACACAGCTTTGAACCAAGTTCAAAAACGATGGTTGAAATGGCTGAAGGAGACGCCTTCATCTACAGCGGCACAGGCGCTGAAGCATTCGCTGACAAAACCGCTTCTACGTTAAAAGACCAAGGCGTGAAAACAGTCAAAGCAGCCGAAGGCATCAAATTGTTATCGACAAAAGAAGAGCATTCACATGAAGAAGGCGAAGACCATGATCACGATCATGAAGGGGAAGATCATGACCATGATGGACACGATCACGGAGATAAAGATCCTCATGCATGGTTAGACCCTGTTTATGCACAGCAAATGGCAAAAAACATTAAAGATACACTCGTTTCATTAGATCCAGATCATAAAGACGAATACACAAAAAACTATGAAAAACTAAAAAAGGATTTGCAATCGCTAGATCAAGAGTTCAACACAACGTTATCTAAAGCAAAACATAAAGAAATCCTTGTTTCCCACGCAGCCTACGGTTATTGGGAAAAACGCTACGGCATTGAACAAATCAGTGTATTAGGGTTATCCGCTTCTGAAGAGCCTTCACAAAAGCAGCTCGAAAGCATTGTACAAAAAGCTGAAAAGCATCACATTCAATTTGTGATTTTTGAAAACAACGTCAGCAGCAAAGTCTCAGATACGATCCGCAGTGAAATTGGGGCAAAAAGCCTCACACTTAAAAATCTAGAATCTATTACTGAAGATGATGCCAAAAATGGCGAAAGCTACGTCAGCTTAATGAAACAAAATCTAAAGACCTTAAAAACCGCTTTAAATGATTAATTGTTAAAACCCCGGGTGATTATCCGGGGTTTTTTGCTGTAAAAAAAGCACACCATTGTAGGGTGTGCTTTTTATATTACATTTGATACTTTTTCTTAAACAACTCGGCTCTTCCGCCTTTTTCTCCGAACTTTTGGCGTCCTGTATAAAAAGGATGCGTATCAGAGCTTGTTTCTACTTTAATGACAGGATACGTTTTCCCATCTTCCCATTCTACTGTCTCATTGGATGACTTTGTCGATTTACTCAAAAAGCGGTAACCGCTGTTTACGTCCATAAATACAACTTCATGTGAGGTTGGATGAATATCTCTTTTCAATGTCAAAACTCCTTTCGTTATCAAAACGTAATTATTACGTTTTATATTTATATTCTACTCCCTCTCTTACAACTTGTCAAAAATCAAGCTTTCTTAGTCAGGAAGAATAATCTAAAAATGGTGGAGAATAATAACATCATGAAAAAGAGAAGCGATAAGAAAGGCGGAGAAAAAAATTGACTGATCTCGTTTTAGCTAGAAGCCTGTTCGGCACAACCATGGGCTTTCACATTATTTATGCCTCGCTTGGTGTCGGCATCCCGCTAATGATTTTGTTAGCTGAACTCATCTTCCAAAAAACGAAGGACCCTCACTATGCTGTCATGGCGAAACGGTGGACGAAAGCGCAGGCTGTCTTGTTAGGTGTCGCCATTCCAACAGGCACGATTGCTGGTACCCAGCTCGCTCTTCTATGGCCAGGTTTTATGGAGGTCATCGGAAAGGTCATGTCACTGCCATTTCAGATTGAAATTTATGCGTTCTTTATTGAAGCATTATTTATGTCTATTTATGTGTACGCAGCGGATCGCCTATCACCTGCTATGCGCATCATTACCGTTATTTTTGTCGTGATTGGTGCAGCCGCTTCAGCGATTCTGATCACAAACGTACATGCGTTTGAAGGTACTCCTGCTGGCTTTCAAATGGTCAATGGAGAAATTACGAATATCGAGCCCTGGAAGGCCTTTTTCAATCCAAGCTTTGTCGTAACTGCGACACATGTCGTGCTGTCTGCTTTTACAACAGGTGCTTTTGTGATTGCATCAGTGGCAGCTTTTAAAATGCTTAAAACAAGAAAGAATGAGAAACTCTATACGTTTCATCGAAAAGCCCTTTTTCTTGGACTTATTGTAGGCGGCCTCTTCTCATTTCTTACGGCCATAAATGGTCATGAGTCTGCTCAGCTTCTGTATGAATATCAGCCAGAAAAATTAGCTGGTGCTGAAGGTTTATTTGAAACACAATCACATGCGCCGCTCGCAATAGGTGGTTTTACTGATGCTGATTCAAAGGAAATTAAAGGAGCAATTGAAATCCCTTGGGCGCTTAGCTTTCTGGCAGGAAATAGCTTTGATACGGTGGTCAAAGGCTTAAATGATTTCCCTCGTGACGAGTGGCCGCCTTTATTTATTCACACGTTATTTAACGGCATGGTCATTATTGGCTCAGTTCTCATTTTGTTTGCGGTGTTAGCACTGCTTTACCGTAAAATTTTAAAACGCGAGCATTATCCGAAGTGGCTCCTTTTTCTTTACTTATTCGGCGGGCCCCTTAGTCTTTTGGCCATTGAGTTCGGCTGGATCTTTGCATGTACAGGCCGTCAGCCATGGGTCATTTATCGAATGCTCAAAACCTCAGAGGTCGTCACATCATCAGGCTCGATCGGTACGCTCTTTATCCTTTTTGCCATTGTCTATCTCATCTTAGGCATAGCAACTGTGATTGTGCTGACGTACTACTTTAGAAAACATTCGATTGAAGAAGACCTACGGTTAACAGAATCTTAAAAAGGAGCGATCAAGATGCAAATGGATGTGACAACTGATGCACTCATTGCAATCACCATCTTATGGGGGTTCGTTTTTATCTATGCAGTGATGGCATCAATGGATTTCGGCGCAGGATTTTGGTCCATGATTTATATGAATAAAGAACAAACAAAGGCCGCTAATATCGCAAATAAGTACCTTTCTCCAACATGGGAAGTAACTAACGTATTCATTGTGGCAATTGTTGTCGCATTGTTTAGTATGTTTCCAGGTGCGACCTTTGTCCTTGGTACTGTTTTATTAATACCCGGCAGCATTATATTATTGCTTCTTGCACTGCGAAGCGGGTTTCTCGTGTTTTCTCATTCTCTTCCTAAAAAATACAGAAAAGCAGTGACTTACATTTCAGGGATTAGCGGCTTTATCATTCCATCGATCCTGATCATGGTTCTTCCGATTACTCATGGTGGATTTATCTTTGAGGAGAACAACAACTACTCATTAGATCTTGGACTGGTCTTTACGAGTGCAAATGTCTATTCTTTTGTCGGCTTTGCCATTTTCAGCACCCTTTTTCTTTCGTCATTGCTTTTAGCTGATTTCTCGAATGTGGCTGATGAAGATGAAGCTTACAGCATTTATAGAAGAGGAGCGCTCATTACGGGTCCGCTTTCACTCATGATGGCCTTTTTCATCATGCTGACATTAAGAAGCGAGGCAAATTGGCTGTTCACAAAAATGATGCAGAACATCCCTATTCTTCTTGTATCACTCCTGATGTTTTTGCTAGCAGGGCTGGCTCTATTTTTACCAAATAGTCGGTTTAAGCATAGAAAAGGCCGGCCTCGTTTAGCTGTCATTGCGATTACCATTCAATATTTTTTAGCAAGCTATGTGTACGGACGTGCCCATTTGCCTTATATGGCCTATCCGGATATTACAATCATGTCTGGATTTACAGACCCTGTGACATTTAGAGCATTATTTATCACGTATATTGTAGGTTTTATCATCTTATTCCCTGGGTTCTATTTCTTCTGGAAATTGTTTATGAAGGATAAGCGCTATATTCGCCAGGAAGATTAACGTGAATGGATGAGGTTCATTTCGGTTACATTATAGAAGAAAGACATACTCAAAAGGAGGTCATCTGTATGAGTCAAAAAATCCTTTGTGAAGTCAATAACTGTTCCTATTGGAATGCTGGAAACCGCTGTGGGGCAGATGCAATCTATGTCGTCAGCCACACAGGAAATACGGCTGAAAAAAGTGAAGAAACGGATTGTAAAACGTTTAAACCACAAGATCTTTAAGTCTCATTTAAGGAGGCGCTTCGCATTGAAACACGATCGGCTGCTTCAAACGTTTTTTTATGAAATTCACGACGCGGACGAAGCCGCATTTTATCAGGCTGCTCACTCCTTTTTAAACCTTTGGGATTATGAATATGGCCATGCAGCAGACATGCCTAGTGAAATGAATCACTATATTGGACAGCTTGCTTATGACAGCGAACTGGTAGAAGAGTAAGAAAGAGCGGATCACCGCTCTTTCTTTTTTGTTGAGACAGGAAGGAAAAACTTTCTCTCACTATATATAGATTTTATTGGATGTGCAAAAGGTGAATACCTTATTTTCACATCACAAAATCATGTTTTGTAAAGACGTCAATTTTATCTGAAAAGGAACGAAGCGCTTGATAATCCACTTCTACGCCCATTCCTGGGGAACGAGGCACCTCAATAAAACCATTTTCAACCTTGATTTCAGGATAAATGATATCCTGCTCCCAATATTTTGACGAAGCAGAAATATCACCTGGAATTGTAAATTGCGGAAGCGAAGCAAGTGCCACGTTCTGTGCGCGAGAAATGCCTGTTTCAATCATTCCTCCGCACCATAACGGAATTTGATGCTCCTTACTGAATGTATGGATTTTGAGGGCTTCTGTCAGCCCTCCAACTCGTGAAGGCTTCACATTAATAATTTGACAGCTGCCAAGCTCTACAGCTTTTCTAGCATCATCTAAGGAACAAATACTTTCATCCAAACATATCGGTGTTTTTAAATGCTTTTGCAAATGGCGATGATCGACGATATCATCTGCAGCTAATGGCTGTTCAATCATTAATAAACGAATGTCATCGAGCTGTTTGAGCTTGCTAATATCCTTTAATTCATAAGCAGAGTTTGCATCCGCCATTAGTGGAAGGTGAGGGAAAGACTCTCTAATTTTTTTAAGGAGTCCGATATCCTGCCCCGGCTTAATTTTCACCTTCACCCGCTGATAACCTTGGTCCACAAATTGCTGTATTTGCTTCAGCATGTCATCAATGGGTCCTAACCCCGCCACAACACCAGAAGGTATTCTATCCTTGGTGCCGCCTAATACATCTCGTAACGACTTATTCTCACGCTTCGCATAAATATCCCAAACAGCCGCTTCAATTCCCGCTTTCGCCATCCTATTACCTTTAAATTGGTACAGGCTGTCTGGTATTTCTGAAGGGTGTGTAAAGGTGCGTGTCAGCACATTTGGTATAAAAAAAGCTCTCAGCATATGGTAACAAGTCTCAATGGTTTCTTCTGTATACCAAGGAGAAGAAAAGGCTGACACCTCTCCCCATCCAGTCAATCCCGTTTGATCTTTTACCTCGACAATAATAAACTCACGCTCTGAGATGGTCCCAAGACTTGTGGTAAATGGCTGCTTGAGCTTCATCGTGACATGATATAAAATCACTCGTTCAATTTGAATCATCTAAAAACCCCTTTGACTTGAGTCTGTGCCTCTGCAATTTATTTGACGCATTTCTTGGCAGCTGGTCCACAAAGTGAAAAGCGGCAGGCCATTTATATTTTGCTAGATGCGACTCACATAAAGCATAGAGCTCGTTCTCCGGTATTTTATGGTCTGTGACAAGAAAGGCAGCTGGTACCTCTCCCCATCTATCATCATACATACCCGTCACTCCGGCTTCCTTTACATGCGGATGTGTTAACAGGATCGCTTCAATTTCAGCAGGATAAATATTCTCACCGCCAGAAATAATTAAATCTGAACGGCGGTCAAGCACAAATAAAAATCCTTCCTCATCCACATAGCCGATATCACCCGTTTTCAGCCAGCCTTGATCAAAAGCAGCCGCGGTCGCCTCTTTACGGTAAAGGTACCCTTTCATGACATTTGCCCCTTTCACCATAATTTCGCCATGCTCAAAAGGACGACAAATGCGTGTACCATCTTGAATTTTCAGCTCACATCCAAAAAGGGGTTTTCCCGCTGATCCAAGCTTCTCTACACTAAATTCAGGCGCAAGGGTCACAATTTGTGAACAGGTTTCTGTCATGCCGTACGATTGAAACACAGGGAAGCCTTTCTCTTTGCTTTCTTGAAGCATCGCAAAAGGCGCAGGTCCTCCGCCTAATAACAGACAGCGCAAAGAAGACGGACATTCTTCCAGCCTGCTTAATAAACGGGATAACATCGTTTGAACAACAGATATCATCGTCACACGATGCTGTTCAATCGAACCCTTTACTTCATCGACATCAAACTTCTGATGAAGTACGACAGTCATCCCATAAATCACAGACTTAATTAAAGCGGATAACCCGCTAATATGAAAAAGAGGCAGTGCAATAAGCCAGCGGTCATCCTCTCTGAGGCCCATATTGAGTGCAGAGGAAACAGCACTATAAAAATGATTACCAAACGTTTGCTCGACCCCTTTTGGTTGTCCTGTTGTGCCAGACGTATACATGATCGTTGCTGTTTCATTCAAATCAAATTCGCTTTCGATTTTCTTTCCATTGTCGTGACCTGCTTCTGGTAAAGTCTCCATTGTATAAACGGGTAGATCACCCTTATGATCACTTGCATAAACAGGTTCAGTAAATAAAGCGGCTGCTTTTGCATCTTCAAGTTGATAGCGCCTTTCAGCTTTTGTTAACTTATTGTTCAATAGCACGATTTTGAATCCTAATGAAAAACAAGCATGAACAAGCATCACCATTTGAGGCTGGTTGTTCATCAAAAGCCCGACCGTTTCCCCTTTTTTTAATGATGCTTGTGCAAGTCTATTTGAAAGCTCATTGACTTCATCAGCTAAATCGCGAAATGTCCACTGTTTATCCTGATAAATGAGTGCGACTCTTTCTGGTGTTAAATAAGCACGGTGCAGCAGCCAATTCGGTTGCTTCATCATGACACCTCCTTTTTGTAAAAGAAAACAGCTTAGTCTGATGCACTAAGCTGTTTTTCATCGCTATGATTGAATCAAGGGAAACGCGGGAACTGACCGAAGTCCGGCTTGCGTTTTTCCTTAAAGGAATCGCGTCCTTCTTTTGCTTCATCTGTTGTGTAATAAAGAAGTGTCGCATCTCCTGCAAATTGTTGAATTCCAGCTAATCCATCCGTATCTGCATTAAATGCAGCCTTCAAGAATCGTAAAGCAGTCGGGCTCTTTTCTAGCATCTCCTCGCACCACTTCACTGTTTCCTCTTCAAGCTGCTCTAATGGTACAACAGTATTAACAAGTCCCATATCAAGCGCTTCTTGTGCATTGTATTGACGGCATAAGTACCAGATTTCTCTCGCTTTCTTATGACCAACAATACGTGCAAGGTAGCCTGAGCCATAACCAGCATCAAAGCTGCCTACTTTTGGACCAGTTTGTCCAAAAATCGCATTATCTGCTGCAATTGTCAGGTCACATACAATATGAAGAACGTGCCCGCCGCCGATTGCATAACCAGCAACCATCGCAACAACAGGTTTTGGAATCACACGAATTAAACGCTGTAAGTCGAGTACATTTAGACGCGGAATTTGATCGTCTCCTACATAACCGCCATGACCGCGTACTTTTTGATCTCCACCAGAACAGAATGCTTTGCCGCCAGCACCTGCAAGTACGATCACACCAACATTCGAATTATCACGAGCACGTGAAAATGCATCAATCAATTCACTCACAGTCTTTGGTGTAAACGCGTTATGTACATGTGGACGATTAATCGTGATCTTTGCAATCCCATTGCATGTTTCATATAAAATTTCGTCATATTGACGCTCAGTTTGCCATTCAATAGCCATCAATAGTTCCTCCTCTAATCTTGCGTAATAAACTCACTTACTATTTTACCAAAAAAATGTGGTTGTTCCACATGAACTGTATGCCCAGCCTGCTCAACCAATATGAATTGACTGCCTTCAAGCTCCTGCTGCATACGTGTGGCGATCTTGCAGAACTTTTCATCAAGCGCTCCGCACATCAATAAAACAGGTAAATTCATATGCTTTAAAGCCTTCCAAACAGAGGGCTGCGAACCTGTTCCTATGCCTTCTAAGCTGCGAGCCAGTCCAAGTGGATTGGCTTTTAGCCTTTCCTCTCGTAGTTGAGCCTGCGTGTCAGCTGATAAAGTTTTCTGCGAAGCAAACAGTGGAATACTCTCCCAAAAATCCACAAACTTCACTAAACCTTCATGTCTCATTTTCTGAGCCAGCTGATGATCATGTTTGAGTCTTGCCATCCGCTCTTTAAACGTGCGAAGCCCTGGAGAGGTACTCTCTAGAATCAACTTGTTGACTCGCTCTGAATAACGAGAGGCAAATGATAAAGCAATACGTCCTCCCATAGAATATCCGAGAATATTCACTTTGTGAAGCTTTAATTGGTTTAAAATCTCTGCAAGATCTGCTAGCTGATGCGACATCGCATATCTTCTTATACTTTCTGGTGAGTCCGTGCGGCCATGTCCAAGCAGGCTGACTTGAATCAATCTTGTATTTCCCATATAAGCATTCAAGAATGTCCAAGAAGCCGCGCTTCCAGTGAAGCCGTGTAAGCATAGCGTGGCATTCTCACCTGATGGATTCTGATCCACCACCTCGTACGCCACACCATCACGCATCCGTATTATGAAAGAAGACATTCTTTTTTCACTTCTTCCAATATGTCATCCATCATTTGACGATGCTTGCTTACACGAGAATGCCGATCTGTTTCAATTTCAATTAAATGAAGTCCAGGCTCTTCTATATGCGCCTTGTAGACATCATGTAATTCTTGTTTCGTTGACGGTTTCGAATAGGTTCCCCCATACAACTTCGAAGCATACTCAAAATTCAGTCCAGTCGGTGTACCAAAGAGTTTTTCATAATACGGTTCTTCAGACGCCTGTGGAAGGAAAGAAAAGATGCCTCCTCCATCATTGTTTAACAACACAACCGTCAGTGGAATGTCCATCAACTTCGCTGCAAGGAGACCATTCATATCATGGTAAAATGATAAATCTCCAATCACTAAGGTGACCGGCTGTTTCAAAGCTGCATACGTGCCAAGTGCTGTAGACACAACACCATCAATACCATTTGCTCCTCGATTCGCCATCATTCGAAAAGGCTTCGATTGCGCTTCAA
Organism: Bacillus sp. FSL K6-1145; assembly: GCF_038003425.1. Lineage (NCBI taxonomy): Bacteria > Bacillati > Bacillota > Bacilli > Caryophanales > Bacillaceae > Bacillus > Bacillus sp. FSL K6-1145. The sequence goes on from NZ_JBBOPC010000001.1 coordinate 2,730,830, forward strand.
AAAATGTATCCACATCACGAATCGGCATACTATTCCCGATAAAAAGGACACTCTCCTTCGGCAAAAGATGCTGAAGCTGACGGTACACATTCCCCTCAAATGACAGATCCTCATCAGAATAATGGGAAGCATGCGTTCTGAATGATGAATTTGCATCCTGCCAGCGCTTTAGAAAACTTGTATCCTCACGTTGGTCCGATCTATTAACTACTTCATCTACAAAAGCTGCCACATCACTTTCAATGACATATGAAGCACTCAGCCCAGGATCTCGAAAACCTCCGGCAGCATCAACAACAATCTGATTCACTTCCGCATGTTTTTCCAGCCACTTGAATAAAGGCTTAGACACAGGCATCGGTCCAAAACGAATGACCATATCCGGCAATAGGTGCTGCTGCAATGCTTCATCTTTCAATAAAGAATCATACGCATCAATAATAAGCTCTGCATGCTCATGACCATTTCGTAAATGAGAAAGCGGGTCCGCTAAAATCGGCATATGCAAGGCTTTTGAAAGACGTAATACTGCCTCTATCTCTTCCTCCGTATGAAGCTCGCCACACACAATCAGTCCCTTTTTGGAACGGTTCATAACCGTCACAATTTCAGATATCGCATCATCATTTGGGAAAGCCTGTCCTGTAGCTAATACCTTTTTCAGGTCTGTTTCTTCTCGCTCGAAAGGATCAATAGACAAATCAGGAAGCAATGGTTCTCTCAGAGGGACATTGATTTGTACAGGTCCCTTCGGCTCTTGCATCGACATATGATTTGCTCTTGCCGCAGCCGTCTGAACATAGCGTAACATCGTCTGACTTTCTTCTGGCAATGCTAAGTCTGTGAACCATTTAACAAACTTACCGAATAAGAATTGCTGATCAATCGCTTGAGGTGCTCCAACTTCCCTCAATTCGTGCGGCCGATCAGCAGTTAAAACAATAAGTGGGACACGGGAATAATGTGCCTCTACAATGGCTGGGTAAAAGTTAGCTGCTGCTGTACCTGACGTACAAATAAGCAGCACTGGTGTTTGACTTGCTTTTGCAAGACCAAGCGCATAAAAAGCAGCAGACCGTTCATCCACTAATACATGGACATTGATGTCTTGGTGGGCTAGAGCCAGCATTGCAAGCGGGGTCGAACGAGAACCTGGACAGACAACTGCCTCTTGTACGCCACCTTGGACAAATTCATCCATCAATCTGCCAATATATGTTGTCATGATTTGATTATTCAATAGGACGACCTCCAAGGGCAGATAGCATTGGTCTTAATTTCACTTGCGTTTCCTCGTACTCCTGCTTTGCAAGGGAATCCTCTACAATGCCGCAGCCAGCGAACAAACGAACATGGTCTTCCTCAATAAGACCTGACCGAATGGCAACAGCAAATTCTCCATTATCCTGAGAGTCAATCCACCCTACCGGCGCTGCGTACCAGCCACGTTTCAACGGTTCGATTTCACGAATGACCTCAACCGCCTTTTCCTTCGGATATCCGCCTAATGCTGGCGTCGGATGGAGCTGTTCAATTAATGAAAAGAGAGAACAGCTGCTTTTAATTTCTCCTACAATCGGTGTAAACAAATGCTGAATGTTTTTTGTTTTATAAAGACTAGGTTGATTTGGTTTATGCACGCGAAGGCAATTAGCCTCAAATGCTTGCTCAATCATATTGACAACAATTTGATGTTCAATCAAATTCTTCTCATCATGCAGCAGTTCCTCGCCTAATGCTCGATCTTCCGCTTCATCTTTTCCACGAACAATCGAACCTGCTAAACAAGATGAAAAGACCTCTCCGCCGCTTTTTTTCACTAAGCGTTCCGGCGTAGCTCCGACAAATGCTTGTTTCCCCTGTTCAACCGCAAATACATAACTCGTTGTTTGATGCTTTAATAATTCTGATAACAGTGGAGCGAGTTCAATTTGATTTTTATAGTGAAGCAAGACTTCTCTTGCTAAAACAACCTTTTCATATTCGTTTGCACGAATGTGGTCTGTCGCTTCTTGGATCGCCTTCATCCATTCCTTCACATCTCGTTCTTCCATATGAACAAGTTCAGCTTGTCCACCATGTCTGAGCGGTAATGTTTCGTAATGAGAGGCTTTTTGTTCTAATTCTTGAATGAGCTGATGAACATTCCCGTCCACCTGCTTCCATTCATTGATCGTCAGAAACGTGCCTTCTTTCGAGACAGTAAGCATCATCGATGGCACAAAAAAATGAGCCTCGCCAAAAGCTTCCCAGTGACGCGCCTTCTCTTCATACGGATCAAATGAGAATCCTCCAAATAAAAGCGGACCAACAGCCGCTTGCCTTAACTCCTTCTCATCATGAAAATGGAACATGTGCTGCTTCAGCTGTTCCCATTCTTGATGGACTGTATCAAATCGTTCCTTGCCTTGCTCAGATGATTTAATAACGGCCGCTCTGCCAAGTCCAGAAAATATCATTTGGCTTTCTGGATCAGACCAAAAAAACCGCTCGCCTAAAAAATCCGCTTCGCCGCTTTGGAAAAAGGCAAGAGGATCCAGATCGTCAACTCTTCTGGAGTAGCTTATCAAAACAGCATGGTTGACGTTATTCGCTTCTTCTAATGTCGCAAGCGCTTCCTGCCGGAAAGTACTTTGCACTGTTGTCACCATGATACATTCCTCCAAAATCCATGAAATAACATAAAAAAATAAAACCATAATGAACAAATACGTGAACATTCGAGTATGTCGAATGACCTGCTTTTCTATTATAAACCTTAACAGATGAACTTAGTAAAGAAAACAGCTTTTTAAACCTAGAATCCTTATTATATCACGCTTTCTAGATTTTTTCGCTGCTGCTTCTTGAAACGAGAGCATCTATAAGAAAAATGGAAAGTCTTGTTCTAAGATCAAGCTTTCTCTCGATATGGCAACGATTAGCAAACATCTTTTTCAGGTTTCATCGCATCAATATATTGACACCTTTTTGAACTTTGCTAAACTGGAATTTGGACGTGTACGTATTTTTTTATTTAAAGGAGTATATTTTATGCAGCATCAATCGATATCAGATCAGCTTTCACCGATTAAGCCTGATAAGAACTGGCGGATTTGGTGGAATTTACTACGACCGCATACATTAACAGCAGCATTTATTCCCGTTACTTTAGGAACTGTTCTCGCACTTCCAAGTGGTCAAATACATGTTGGGCTATTTTTAGCTATGCTGTTTGCATCTATGTTTATCCAAATCGCAACGAACATGTTTAATGAGTACTTTGATTATGTTCGCGGATTGGACAACGAGAAATCTGTCGGCATCGGCGGCGCCATTGTCAGAAATGGTGTGAAACCTAAAACCGTTCTCAGCCTTGCTTATGCACTATTTGCGCTTTCTTTACTACTAGGGGTGTACATTTGCATGATGTCTAGCTGGTGGATTGCACTGATAGGACTCATATGTATGGCAGCAGGCTATTTCTATACAGGCGGTCCTGTTCCTATTGCATATACACCGTTTGGAGAAGTTGTGTCAGGTGCTTTTATGGGACTAGGAATCATCCTGATCAGTTTCTATATTCAAACAGGCACACTGACGTCTAAAGCTGTTCTCGTCTCATTACCAATTTCTATTTTAGTTGGTGCCATCTTACTATCGAACAATATCCGCGATTTAGACGGCGATAAAGAAAATGGACGAAAAACACTTGCTATTCTTGCTGGGCGAAAGGCTGCTGTGAACATTTTACTTTCCATGTTTTTGATCTCTTATGTACTTATTTTTGTTTATATCTTCACAGATATTGTCGGCCTTTGGAGTCTTCTTGTTTTACTCAGTGTCCCAAAAGCATATACAGCTATCAAAGAATTTAAGCAAAAAGAAAAACCAATTGAATTAATGAATGCCATGAAATCTACAGCTCAAACCAATACATTTTTCGGTTTCCTGCTGACAATCGCTTTGATCTTACAATACTATATCGCGTAACAAAGAACGCCTGCAGCCGCAGGCGTTTTTTCATGAGGAATTGCTTCAATTTGGAACTAGTCTTACAGACAAAATTGCTCATACTAATATTATGTTTAATATGAAAGGATGATCGCTTTGTTGTCTAAAGACGAATTACATCATTTGAAGCAGCGACTTCTCGATGAAAAGCACGAACTCGAAGCCAAAAGCCATGACGATGAACAAAAAGTATCATTTCCTTATGATTCGGTCGGAGACCTGTCAGCCTATGATAATCACCCAGGTGATCAAGGGACAGAGCTGTTCGAACGCGGGAAAGATATTGCGTTAAACAGTTTGGAACATGAACATCTGTTAGACGTTAATGAAGCACTTCAAGCCATCACAGACGGCTCTTATGGGCTATGCAAGGTCTGTAAATCCCCTATCCCAAAGGAACGCTTAGAGGCCTTACCTAGTGCCGTCACATGCACAGAGCATTCAAAAGAACAAACCGTTTCACAAAACCGTCCGATTGAAGAGGATTTATTAAGTCCGCCATCAGGGCAATTCGAAAATGAAGAAAGTGCAGCCTATGATGGAGAGGATGCATATCAAGACGTAGAGCGCTACGGAAACTCTGATACTCCGTCCGATATGGAAATTCCTCCATTGACATACGATGATGTGTATACACAATCAGAAGATGAAGACTATGAAGGATTCGCAGCTGCTGATATTGAGGGCAAAGCAAGCAAAGTATATCCAAATAAAGCCCACGAAGCCTATGAAGAGGCATTGGATGACGAAGGCGTCATGACCGTATTTGGTGACTTGAAGCCGTACGAAGAAGAACCTTATACAGAAGAAAATCATTAGTCCCCTCATAATGGGGGCTTAATGTTTATATCATGTAATGATTGGGAAATCACTTTAAGAGTGAATTTGATTGGAGGAGATTCTTAATGGCGAGAAAAAGTATCATTTGGGCAGTGGTTGTCTTCTTTATTACATACGCATTATTCTCTATTGCCGGATTCTTGTTTCCGATTGACAGAGAGTGGTATGATGCATTAAATAAACCGGAATGGACACCGAGTGGTGGAGTAATTGGCGCTGTGTGGGCTGTCTTATTTGCTCTCATCTCGTTGTCCGCAGCGATCATTTATGGAAAATATGGATTTCAAAAAATCACTTTACCCTTTTGGATTCTTTTTCTTTTAAATTACGTATTTAATCAAGCCTTTAGTTTTTTTCAATTTACACAAAAAGATCTATTTGCCGCTACGATCGACTGCCTGCTTGTAGCGCTGACAGCACTTGCTCTTGTTATCGTCTCGCGTAAACTAAGCAAAGTCGTTCCAATTTTACTAATTCCTTATGTCTTATGGGGCTTCTTTGCAACATACTTGTCTTATACGATCTATTCCATGAACATGTAAAAAAAGACCGCTATAATGGCGGTCTTTCTTTTTTGAAGAAAATAAAAAAGAGATCTTTGACAAGACCTCTTTCTAAACATGACCCGTACGGGATTCGAACCCGTGTTACCGCCGTGAAAGGGCGGTGTCTTAACCGCTTGACCAACGGGCCAGATAAATGGCGGAGAAGGAGGGATTTGAACCCTCGCGCCGCTCGCGCGACCTACACCCTTAGCAGGGGCGCCTCTTCAGCCACTTGAGTACTTCTCCATTTGGCTCCGCAGGTAGGACTCGAACCTACGACCGATCGGTTAACAGCCGATAGCTCTACCACTGAGCTACTGCGGAATATCATGGTGGGCCTGAGTGGACTCGAACCACCGACCTCACGCTTATCAGGCGTGCGCTCTAACCAGCTGAGCTACAGGCCCATGAATGGATATACAAATGGAGCGGGTGATGGGAATCGAACCCACGACATCAGCTTGGAAGGCTGAGGTTTTACCACTAAACTACACCCGCAAATATATGTATGGGGCGATTGATGGGAATCGAACCCACGAGTGCCAGAGCCACAATCTGGTGCGTTAACCACTTCGCCACAACCGCCATACTATCAATATTTTTTTATAAAAGTGGCTCGGGACGGAATCGAACCGCCGACACACGGATTTTCAGTCCGTTGCTCTACCAACTGAGCTACCGAGCCAAGTATTCATTTTAAAAATGGCGGTCCGGACGGGACTCGAACCCGCGACCTCCTGCGTGACAGGCAGGCATTCTAACCAACTGAACTACCGGACCATTTTGGTTGCACTCATTGAGCACTCCCTATTGGTGTATAAAATAATTTGGTTGCGGGGGCAGGATTTGAACCTGCGACCTTCGGGTTATGAGCCCGACGAGCTACCGAACTGCTCCACCCCGCGATGATATAAGTTTTTAAAAAATATGGCGGAGGAAGAGGGATTCGAACCCCCGCGGGCTTTGACACCCCTGTCGGTTTTCAAGACCGATCCCTTCAGCCGGACTTGGGTATTCCTCCGTATAGATGGTGGACCTTGTAGGACTCGAACCTACGACCGGACGGTTATGAGCCGTCTGCTCTAACCAACTGAGCTAAAGGTCCTTTATAGCGGCGGAGGGGATCGAACCCCCGACCTCACGGGTATGAACCGTACGCTCTAGCCAGCTGAGCTACACCGCCATGATCAAAATAATCTTTTAAAAGTGGAGCCTAGCGGGATCGAACCGCTGACCTCCTGCGTGCAAGGCAGGCGCTCTCCCAGCTGAGCTAAGGCCCCATAAAAGATGGTCGGGAAGACAGGATTCGAACCTGCGACCCCTTGGTCCCAAACCAAGTGCTCTACCAAGCTGAGCTACTTCCCGATCTTAATGGCGCGCCCGAGAGGAGTCGAACCCCTAACCTTTTGATCCGTAGTCAAACGCTCTATCCAATTGAGCTACGGGCGCTTATTTTATAATGCCGAGGGCCGGACTTGAACCGGCACGGTAGTCACCTACCGCAGGATTTTAAGTCCTGTGTGTCTGCCAATTCCACCACCCCGGCGTGGATGGTATAAGCGGAAGACGGGATTCGAACCCGCGACCCCCACCTTGGCAAGGTGGTGTTCTACCACTGAACTACTTCCGCATTACAGGATTTCTTTATTTTATTTGGCAATGCGGGTGAAGGGACTTGAACCCCCACGTCATAAAGACACTAGATCCTAAGTCTAGCGCGTCTGCCAATTCCGCCACACCCGCATGAAACATGGTGAGCCATGAAGGACTCGAACCTTCGACCCTCTGATTAAAAGTCAGATGCTCTACCAACTGAGCTAATGGCTCGCTTTAAAAGCGACTTGTCTATCTTACCATATGAAACTGGTGCCGGCAAGAGGACTTGAACCCCCAACCTACTGATTACAAGTCAGTTGCTCTACCAGTTGAGCTACACCGGCTTTATCTATCCTAACATTATGTAAGAATAAATATGGTGGAGGATGACGGGCTCGAACCGCCGACCCTCTGCTTGTAAGGCAGATGCTCTCCCAGCTGAGCTAATCCTCCACTATGTAGGAATCTCTCGATCCGACAAAGATTATTATATACAGGTTTTCATCATTTGTAAAGGCTATATTAAAAAAATTTTATTTCAATTTTCCTTACGTATTTCTTTTAACAAATGACCTTTATTTCCTCTATTCAAACAGCGTCATCTAACGTTCATCACTTAAACTTCTCCACTCTATATTCTCTTTAAAAACGGGCAATTCCTTTATAAATATGAACATCTCACATTAGATACAGTATGTCCGAAATAGAATTATCTACTAATAACGATACAGAGCTCTTCTATCATCTATTAATCTAACTCTCTACTAGGTTTAACTGAAACGCTTGATCTCTTTTGTTTTAATGTGTTTCACATGCTTGTATATGAGTTAGAGTGTCGAAACGTTCATCAAACAAGTGCAATCAGCAGCATATTTTCTCAAGAAGCACAAAAAAGACCAGTTCCGTATGGAACTGATCCTTATACAAGCTTGGCGGCGTCCTACTCTCACAGGGGGAGACCCCCAACTACCATCGGCGCTGAAGAGCTTAACTTCCGTGTTCGGTATGGGAACGGGTGTGACCTCTTCGCTATCGCCACCAAACCTGATGGAGAGAATGTTCTCTCAAAACTAGATAACAATGTTCAAACTTCACATTAGAATATAGGTTAAGTCCTCGATCTATTAGTATCTGTCAGCTCCACGTGTCACCACGCTTCCACCTCAGACCTATCAACCTGATCATCTTTCAGGGATCTTACTTCCTTGCGGAATGGGAAATCTCATCTTGAGGGGGGCTTCATGCTTAGATGCTTTCAGCACTTATCCCGTCCGCACATAGCTACCCAGCGATGCCCTTGGCAGAACAACTGGTACACCAGCGGTGCGTCCATCCCGGTCCTCTCGTACTAAGGACAGCTCCTCTCAAATTTCCTGCGCCCGCGACGGATAGGGACCGAACTGTCTCACGACGTTCTGAACCCAGCTCGCGTACCGCTTTAATGGGCGAACAGCCCAACCCTTGGGACCGACTACAGCCCCAGGATGCGATGAGCCGACATCGAGGTGCCAAACCTCCCCGTCGATGTGGACTCTTGGGGGAGATAAGCCTGTTATCCCCGGGGTAGCTTTTATCCGTTGAGCGATGGCCCTTCCATGCGGAACCACCGGATCACTAAGCCCGACTTTCGTCCCTGCTCGACTTGTAGGTCTCGCAGTCAAGCTCCCTTGTGCCTTTACACTCTGCGAATGATTTCCAACCATTCTGAGGGAACCTTTGGGCGCCTCCGTTACATTTTAGGAGGCGACCGCCCCAGTCAAACTGCCCACCTGACACTGTCTCCCTGCCCGATAAGGGCAGCGGGTTAGAAGGTCAATACAGCCAGGGTAGTATCCCACCGATGCCTCCACCGAAGCTAGCGCTCCGGTTTCCAAGGCTCCTACCTATCCTGTACAAGCTGTACCAACATTCAATATCAGGCTGCAGTAAAGCTCCACGGGGTCTTTCCGTCCTGTCGCGGGTAACCTGCATCTTCACAGGTACTATAATTTCACCGAGTCTCTCGTTGAGACAGTGCCCAGATCGTTGCGCCTTTCGTGCGGGTCGGAACTTACCCGACAAGGAATTTCGCTACCTTAGGACCGTTATAGTTACGGCCGCCGTTTACTGGGGCTTCAATTCGCACCTTCGCTTACGCTAAGCGCTCCTCTTAACCTTCCAGCACCGGGCAGGCGTCAGCCCCTATACTTCGCCTTACGGCTTCGCAGAGACCTGTGTTTTTGCTAAACAGTCGCCTGGGCCTATTCACTGCGGCTTCTCGGGGCTTTAACACCCTAAGAAGCACCCCTTCTCCCGAAGTTACGGGGTCATTTTGCCGAGTTCCTTAACGAGAGTTCTCTCGATCACCTTAGGATTCTCTCCTCGCCTACCTGTGTCGGTTTGCGGTACGGGCACCTCTCACCTCGCTAGAGGCTTTTCTTGGCAGTGTGGAATCAGGAACTTCGCTACTAAATTTCGCTCGCCATCACAGCTCAGCCTTTATGGGAAACGGATTTGCCTATTTCCCAGCCTAACTGCTTGGACGCGGATATCCAATACCGCGCTTACCCTATCCTCCTGCGTCCCCCCATTGCTCAAATGGTGAGGAGGTGGTACAGGAATATCAACCTGTTGTCCATCGCCTACGCCTTTCGGCCTCGGCTTAGGTCCCGACTAACCCTGAGCGGACGAGCCTTCCTCAGGAAACCTTAGGCATTCGGTGGACGGGATTCTCACCCGTCTTTCGCTACTCATACCGGCATTCTCACTTCTAAGCGCTCCACCAGTCCTTCCGGTCTGACTTCACAGCACTTAGAACGCTCTCCTACCACTGTTCGTAAGAACAGTCCGCAGCTTCGGTGATACGTTTAGCCCCGGTACATTTTCGGCGCAGAGTCACTCGACCAGTGAGCTATTACGCACTCTTTAAATGGTGGCTGCTTCTAAGCCAACATCCTGGTTGTCTAAGCAACTCCACATCCTTTTCCACTTAACGTATACTTTGGGACCTTAGCTGGCGGTCTGGGCTGTTTCCCTTTCGACTACGGATCTTATCACTCGCAGTCTGACTCCCAAGGATAAGTCATCGGCATTCGGAGTTTGACTGAATTCGGTAACCCGGTAGGGGCCCCTAGTCCAATCAGTGCTCTACCTCCGAGACTCTTACCTTGAGGCTAGCCCTAAAGCTATTTCGGAGAGAACCAGCTATCTCCAGGTTCGATTGGCATTTCACCCCTACCCACACCTCATCCCCGCACTTTTCAACGTGCGTGGGTTCGGGCCTCCATTCAGTGTTACCTGAACTTCACCCTGGACATGGGTAGATCACCTGGTTTCGGGTCTACGACCACGTACTCATGCGCCCTATTCAGACTCGCTTTCGCTGCGGCTCCGCATCTTCTGCTTAACCTTGCACGGGATCGTAACTCGCCGGTTCATTCTACAAAAGGCACGCCATCACCCTTTAACGGGCTCTGACTACTTGTAGGCACACGGTTTCAGGATCTATTTCACTCCCCTTCCGGGGTGCTTTTCACCTTTCCCTCACGGTACTGGTTCACTATCGGTCACTAGGGAGTATTTAGCCTTGGGAGATGGTCCTCCCGGATTCCGACGGAATTTCACGTGTTCCGCCGTACTCAGGATCCACTCTGGAGAGAACAACATTTCAGTTACAGGGCTGTTACCTTCTTTGGCGGGCCTTTCCAGACCTCTTCGCTTATATCGTTCCTTTGTAACTCCGTATAGAGTGTCCTACAACCCCAAGAGGCAAGCCTCTTGGTTTGGGCTGTTCCCGTTTCGCTCGCCGCTACTCAGGGAATCGCATTTGCTTTCTCTTCCTCCGGGTACTTAGATGTTTCAGTTCCCCGGGTATGCCTTCTCATACTCTATGTATTCAAGTATGGATACTACTCCATTACGAGCAGTGGGTTTCCCCATTCGGAAATCTCCGGATCAAAGCTTGCTTACAGCTCCCCGAAGCATATCGGTGTTCGTCCCGTCCTTCATCGGCTCCTAGTGCCAAGGCATCCACCGTGCGCCCTTTCTAACTTAACCATTTCTTACTTTAGAAAGAATCACTATGTGTGATGAACTTTGCATTGCATTCAATGTGAATGTATTACTTATTGTTATCTAGTTTTCAAAGAACAATCCTGTCTCGCTAGAGACATGTCTTGAAGGAATGATCCTTCAAAACTAAACAAGACGAAAACGCACGCTGCTCCATATATCCTTAGAAAGGAGGTGATCCAGCCGCACCTTCCGATACGGCTACCTTGTTACGACTTCACCCCAATCATCTGCCCCACCTTCGGCGGCTGGCTCCATAAAGGTTACCTCACCGACTTCGGGTGTTGCAAACTCTCGTGGTGTGACGGGCGGTGTGTACAAGGCCCGGGAACGTATTCACCGCGGCATGCTGATCCGCGATTACTAGCGATTCCAGCTTCACGCAGTCGAGTTGCAGACTGCGATCCGAACTGAGAACAGATTTATGGGATTGGCTAAACCTTGCGGTCTCGCAGCCCTTTGTTCTGTCCATTGTAGCACGTGTGTAGCCCAGGTCATAAGGGGCATGATGATTTGACGTCATCCCCACCTTCCTCCGGTTTGTCACCGGCAGTCACCTTAGAGTGCCCAACTAAATGCTGGCAACTAAGATCAAGGGTTGCGCTCGTTGCGGGACTTAACCCAACATCTCACGACACGAGCTGACGACAACCATGCACCACCTGTCACTCTGTCCCCGAAGGGAAAGCCCTATCTCTAGGGTTGTCAGAGGATGTCAAGACCTGGTAAGGTTCTTCGCGTTGCTTCGAATTAAACCACATGCTCCACCGCTTGTGCGGGCCCCCGTCAATTCCTTTGAGTTTCAGTCTTGCGACCGTACTCCCCAGGCGGAGTGCTTAATGCGTTAGCTGCAGCACTAAGGGGCGGAAACCCCCTAACACTTAGCACTCATCGTTTACGGCGTGGACTACCAGGGTATCTAATCCTGTTCGCTCCCCACGCTTTCGCTCCTCAGCGTCAGTTACAGACCAGAGAGTCGCCTTCGCCACTGGTGTTCCTCCACATCTCTACGCATTTCACCGCTACACGTGGAATTCCACTCTCCTCTTCTGCACTCAAGTTTCCCAGTTTCCAATGACCCTCCCCGGTTGAGCCGGGGGCTTTCACATCAGACTTAAGAAACCGCCTGCGAGCCCTTTACGCCCAATAATTCCGGACAACGCTTGCCACCTACGTATTACCGCGGCTGCTGGCACGTAGTTAGCCGTGGCTTTCTGGTTAGGTACCGTCAAGGTGCGAGCAGTTACTCTCGCACTTGTTCTTCCCTAACAACAGAGCTTTACGATCCGAAAACCTTCATCACTCACGCGGCGTTGCTCCGTCAGACTTTCGTCCATTGCGGAAGATTCCCTACTGCTGCCTCCCGTAGGAGTCTGGGCCGTGTCTCAGTCCCAGTGTGGCCGATCACCCTCTCAGGTCGGCTACGCATCGTCGCCTTGGTGAGCCATTACCCCACCAACTAGCTAATGCGCCGCGGGTCCATCTGTAAGTGACAGCCGAAACCGTCTTTCATCCTTGAACCATGCGGTTCAAGGAACTATCCGGTATTAGCTCCGGTTTCCCGGAGTTATCCCAGTCTTACAGGCAGGTTACCCACGTGTTACTCACCCGTCCGCCGCTAACATCCGGGAGCAAGCTCCCTTCTGTTCGCTCGACTTGCATGTATTAGGCACGCCGCCAGCGTTCGTCCTGAGCCAGGATCAAACTCTCCGAGGTATGCAGGATGCATATCACACATGCGTTGCTACACGATGTAGCGAACTTAGCATGTGATCATTTCCTGCCTCGTCAGCGTTTGACTGACTACCTATGATGTTTCATAGGATTTTTTATAAAAACTCGAATTAACAGGTACGTTTTGTCTTGTTTAGTTTTCAAAGATCATCTTCGTCGTCTCTCAGAGGCGACTTTATTAATATAACATTCTATCAAGATAAAGTCAATAACTTTTTTCTTTATGTTATTTAATAACCGCGCTGTTTTAGCGGCGAATACAAATATAACACCTTTTGAGAGAGGAAACAAGTATTTTTTCTAAATAATTTATTTTTTCTTATCTCTTCCTATATAACCATACAAAAATTGATTGTCACAGGAATTCTCTATTGTTGATCCTGAAGGTCTTTAGTATATTTATAATAGAAGAAAACTAAATAACCGCAGGGGGAGCTTTGTGCTGAGAGTGAACACTCGTTGTTCTGACCCTTTGAACCTGTCAGTTAATACTGACGTAGGAATGTGGATTCAATTGAATACATGTGGTGTATTCAACTCGATATGTTTTTCTATGAATAACATACTCATCCTTACACGGTCTCTCCTTGCTCAATTCATGAAAAGGGAGATTTTTTTATGCAGCAATCAAATCAATTGGTACGACTGATGGAAATCGCAATTATGACTTCACTTGCACTAGTATTAGATTACTTATCAGGTCTCTTTTTAAGAATGCCGAACGGCGGATCTCTTGCGCTGATTATGATACCCGTCATTCTGATGTCTATTAGATGGGGAATATCAACCGGGTTTATCATTGGTGTGCTTATTGCAGGCCTTCAGCTGATGAATGGCCCTATTATCGCTACACCAGTTCAAGGATTTCTCGATTATTTCGTCGCATCTGTTGTCATTTCCCTAAGCGGCCTCTTTTCTGGATTGATTAAAAAAGCCATTCAGGACCAAAAGCGAAAGCAGCAATTCTTCTATATTACCCTATCCGTATTTGTTGCAAGTTTCTTCAGACTGTTGACGTTCTTTATCTCTGGTGTTGTTTTCTTTTCTCATTATGCACCAAAAGGAACTCCAGGTTGGGTTTACTCTTTAATTTATAACAGCACATATATGGTTCCTTCATTTATTATTTGCAGTATCGTTCTTTGCATACTCATACCAAGTGCATCTCGTTTGGTTTTTCCTCACAAAAAATAACTGGCTGATTTCAGCTGGTTATTTTTTTATGCATAAATTGCCGCTCTATGGAATCTATTAATAGTAGAAGATTTCATGTTGGAGGTACGCCAATGAACCCTTACTCCATTATGCTGTGCTGTTATATTCTCAGTCTTGCTTATTTTTTGGCAGGTTTCTATGAAGCTTTAAAGATAGCAGGAATAAAAGGAAAAGTAGAAGCTTCTCCTCTTATCTCTTATATGCTTTTAGCTATGCTTTTCACTTTTTTCTCTCATTATTATTGGAAGCTGACGATTTAATTCGGTGTAGATGGTCATTTAATACAGGCAGCTCCCACCCATACCCTATTTCATCATGCTTCTCGCCAGCCAGCTCGAACTGGCTGGTAACGACAAAATGAGGTTGAAGCTTTTGATAAAAATGCTTTGCCGAATTTTGTTCAAATACCCACAGCATGATATTCTGATACCCTTTCTCTATTAAATAGCTCACTCCTTCTGTAATTAAAGCGATACCTGCTCCTGATTTCTGTTTCTCTTGCAATAAATAGATCGCATATAGTTCTCCATCATATGTTGGATAGCGCTCATCACGTTGTTTTCCAAAAGAAGCAAAACCAAATACCCCCTCGTCATCTTCTGCGACAAACGTCCCTTCAAGTGACCTTCTTCTCCAGCTCTCTTCTCGATCTTCTATATTTAAACCATCCAAATAATCCTGATTAATAATGCCTTGATAAGTCGTCTGCCAGCTCTTCACATGTATTTCGGCAATTTTAGGAATATCTTTTTGTACAGCATGTCTCACCTTCATCCGCGCCACTCCTTCTCACTGTTTTCATCCTATCTTTATTATGATAAATTCCTATATCCTAAAATTCAATCAATAAAGGATATTCGTTGACATTTTGTCAACACACCTTTATATTGGGTACGACTTCTTCTATAGAAGAGTTGATACATCATACAAAGGATGGCGTAAAATGGATTCTAAAACAACTGAGCTTGGCTCTCTCTTAAAGGAAAGATTGCAACAACGTTCTTTATCTTTAAGAGAGCTCAGCACATACACAGAAATTGATAAAGCGACACTGTCTCGAATCATGAATGGAAAAAGAAAACCAACTTTGAATCATCTGCAGCGGCTTTCAGATTCTCTGAACCTATCATTAGATCAACTATTAGCTGCTTCAGGGTTTCCAATCAAAAACGAAAAGGTACATAGTGATACGTTCATACAAACGGTCGTAGAGATCGAAAAAACACTGAAAGATGAGAAGGTCTACGACGGTACATTTAGTCAGACCAAATTGAAACAAAAGCTAAACGAATATGAGACCTATAGCCAAACAAACGAGGGAAAAGAAACGATCTCAGCAAAGTTTGAGAAAAAGATGGAGGCGGTAAACGGCGCCGGGCCATTCCTTCAGCATTTGAAAGACATGTACAGCTTATTTATGACCGGACGAGGTACTTCTCGAGAATTAATGATGATGGGGAGCGCACTCCTTTATTTCATTATGCCTGTTGACTTAATACCAGATTTTATTTTTCCGATCGGCTATATTGATGATGCTGCGGCTGTGAAAATCGTCATAGACCAGCTGACAAATAGGTAGCAGGACAAGAAGCTATGAAAAAACAGTACAACATTGACTTCGTACTTTTACTCACTGTGATTTGTTTATTTGTCATCAGCCTAATAGCTGTATATAGCGGATCAGGACAGTATGAATCGCAGGATATGTTTTATTTCGTCAAAAGACAAATTTTCTGGTATATCGTCGGTTTCGGTCTTATGGCCGCTGCTGCATACTTTGATTATGAACTTCTTGAGCGTTTATCTTTTCGGTTATTTACAGGTGGTATTTTTCTCATTATTCTTGTGCATTTTTTCGGAACGAGTCAAAACGGATCCCAAAGATGGATCAGCTTCGGTTCAATCAAAATTCAGCCATCAGAGTTCATGAAAATTTTTGTGATCCTGCTACTAGCGGCTGTCTTGAACCAATACAAGCATCAGCGATTTTCGTTTAAAGAAAGTATCATTCCTACAAGTAAAGTCGTTTGCTGGACCGTTGTCCCTTTTTTCCTCATCTTAATTCAGCCTGATTTAGGGACAGCGCTCGTGATATTATCTATCGCCTTTACACTGATGCTTGTGTCAGGAATTTCCAGCAAGATGATGACCGCATTAATGGCTTCTTTTCTTGCACTTCTTTCATTTTTGGTCTACTTACACAACGAACACTTTGAGCATTTCACAAAAATCATTAAGCCACATCAGCTTGATCGCATTTATGGCTGGCTCTCCCCCGATGAATTTGATTCAACATACGGGTATCAGCTGAAACAATCGATGCTCGGCATTGGATCAGGTCAATTATCAGGTAGCGGTTTTACACAGGGGCATCAAGTACAAGGAGGTAATATCCCTGAAGCACATACGGATTTTATATTTGCCGTCATTGGTGAAGAGTTTGGTTTTATCGGCGCCTCCCTTTTGATGTGTTTGTACTTAATGATGATTTACCGAATCATTCATGTGGCTATGCATGCTAATACGCTTTATGGGTTGTACATATGTGCAGGAGTCGTTGGGCTGATCGTGTTTCAAGTTTTCCAAAACGTAGGGATGACAATCGGTTTAATGCCTGTGACAGGACTCGCGCTTCCTTTTATAAGCTATGGAGGCAGTGCGCTATTGACTAACATGATCGCCATTGGCCTCGTGTTTAGTGTCAATATCAGGTCATCATCCTATATGTTTGGAGACAACTGGAATTGAAGATGGTGGCATTTCTTCTATCTCATCTCAAAAGAGTCGACCTCGTTCTTGTTGGAACGATTGTGTTCCTCTGCTTATTTGGTTTACTGATGGTGTACAGTGCAAGTTATCCTTTAGGAGAAGTGAAGTATGAAAAGGGCAGCTATTTCTTTATCAAACAATGGCAATGGCTCCTGATTGGGGGATTCTTTTTTTTCATTGCTGCTCTTTTCCCCTATCAGATTTATCGTAAATGGATGAAATGGCTTGTCATGCTGTCATTGCTATGTCTCATCCTAGTCCTGATTCCTGGAATTGGTGTTGTCAAAAACAATTCACAGCGGTGGATTCAGCTGGGCTCTCTTATGCTCCAACCTTCTGAAGCTGTGAAACTAGTGATGGTGATCTATTTTGCCTATGTGTACGCGAATAAACAGGCGTACATTACATCTTTTAAAAAAGGCGTACTGCCGCCACTCATCCTTTTAAGTCTTGTTTTTTTATTAATCTTAAAGCAGCCTGATTTAGGCACAGCTGTGTCTATTTTATTAAGCTGTGGCATCATTTTATTATGCGCTGGGTTGAAAACGCGCCATCTCATTTTGCTAGGATCGACTGCCGTAGCATGTATCACTTTTTTTGCAGTGACAGCACCTTACCGTTTGAAGCGGCTGACTTCTTTTCGTGATCCTTTTCAGTATGAAGATGGGGATGGCTATCAGCTGATTCATTCGTATCTCGCAATGAATTCCGGCGGGCTGACAGGGAATGGCTTAGGCGGGAGTATTCAAAAGCTAGGCTTTCTTCCCGAAGCGCATACGGATTTTATTATGGCCATTATCAGTGAAGAGCTGGGCATTATGGGGATTTTGATTGTGATAGGTGCATATCTATTCATCATGTATCGCGCAATGCGAATTGTGCAGGCTTTACATGACCCTTTTGGAAAACTGTTAACGATTGGGCTTACGTTTCAAATCATGCTCCAAGCAGTCTTTAATTTAGGCGCTGTCTTTGGTCTTCTTCCGATCACAGGCATTCCGCTTCCTTTCATTAGTTATGGTGGCTCCTCCCTAGTGTTCATGATGATATCTGCTGGTATTCTCGTAAATCTTTCTTCATATGTAAAAAGGAATCCATATCGGGCACATGCCAAATAGACACCTTCTGATGGAAGGTGTCTATTTATTTTATTCTTCTATTTGAGTATCAGCGATCTCTTTTTTTCTTGGCTGTTTGATTTCATTCGTTAGTTCCTGAATGCTCTGCTTCACATTGCCTTTGCCTGAAAAGTTCTCAATAATTTCTTTGACATCAATTCCAGAGGATGCTTTCAGGCTTTCTTGCAGACTGGACATAAGGTTTGTAGCATAGCCAGTGACTTTATTGGCACCGCTGCCTTCTCCGTTACCTCCCGTATCCACAACCGTAATTTTATCAATGTTAGAAAGTGGTGCAGATACTTGCTTCGCATATTCAGGAAGCATTTTCACAATCATATCAAGGATCGCTGCCTGACCATACTGTTCGAATGCTTCAGCGATTTTCTCTTTCGCTTCGGCTTCCGCAAGTCCTTTCAGTCTAATGACTTCGGCTTCCGTTTCCCCTTTTGCACGATCAGCTTCCGCTTTAGCAAGCCCGTCAATTCGGACTTTCTCAGCTTCTGCTTTTGCCATTGCTTCAATGCTGTATTTCTTGGCATCTGCTTCTGCGAGGCGTTTCGCTTTTTCCGCTGCAGCTGACTGCTCAACCGCATAACGGTCCGCATCTGCTTTCTTTTTCACTTCAGAATCGTATTGACGCTCACGACGCTGGATCTCTTTTTCTTCTAATTCAATTTGCTTCTGACGTTCAATGATTTTTACTTGCATTTCTTGTTCAGTTACGTGCTGACGGTTACGTGCTGTTTCAAGATCGTACGCTTGGTCGGCACTTGCTTTTGCTGTATCTTGTTCACGTCTGAATTCTGCTCTTTTCAGCTCATTGATCTTTTCTGCTTCAGCGATTTCAGTGGCACGCTCAAGCTCAGATTTCTTCGCATCTTTATCTGCTTCTGCACGTTTGATACGTGTTTCTTTATCTGCTTCTGCTGTTGCGATATCTGCATCGCGTTTCACTTGGGCAATTCTAGGTTTACCTAGTGATTCTAAATAGCCATTTTTATCACGGACATCTTTGATGGTAAACGATACAATGACAAAACCCATTTTCGCTAGATCTTGAGAAGCGACACGCTGTACTTCTTGAGAAAATTTCTCTCTGTTTTTATAAATCTCTTCAACTGTCATTGACCCTAAAATGGAGCGAAGGTGTCCTTCTAGTACTTCTCTCGCTTCGTTTTCGCGGTCTTCTTTTGTTTTACCTAAAAATTGCTCTGCAGCAGTAGCAATTTCTTCAATCGATCCGCCGATTTTAATGATGGCTGTTCCGTCCGCCATGACTGGTACACCTTGTTCAGTATAGACTTCAGGTGTTGAAACATCTAGCTTGCTAGATAGTAAGCTGAGCGGCTCTGCTTGTTGAAAAACAGGGAGTACAAAGGTACCTCCGCCTCTTACAATCTTAATCTTGTTTCCACCTTCATCCACGTGGACATTTTTACTTCCGAGGTAACTTCCTGTGACGATTAACGCTTCATCTGGACCTGCAGTCCGGTATTTCGAAACAAATACACCAATAAGTGCAATCAGAATCACAAGCACAATTCCAATGATTATCAAAATGGTTGTTCCTGGCATAGCATTCCCTCCTAGATTTCTTCATTTGGTATAACTGATAAGACGCCTTTGTTCACTTCGACGACCAGTACCCGAGTTCCATATGGAATCTCCTCTTCGTCGAAGCTGACGGCAGGCTTTGAGATTTTCCCGCTATTACTAATTAACAGCACTTCTCCAAACCCGTCTTTTGGAACAGATACAATGATCTCTCCAGTTCTTCCTTTTAAGTCGGCCTCCGTATATGAGAGAGATTCTTCAGCAGAGGAAAGCGGGACTAAGACAAATACATTCAAACAGGTCACAAGAACCACTGCGAGGATGGCAGATAAGACTGCGCCAAGTCCACTTCCTACAATTGCTGTTTTTTCAGAGATAAACCCTCCAGCCGAGAAAAAGGTAAGAAATGCGAGGATTAATGTTGGTTGAAGGAATGGAACAGGAATCGCTTCAAACAATCCATCAAATACATCGCCGAAAAAGACGAAAACAAGTGTCAGGATTCCTGATATCATCAATATGTATAAATACAGCGTCTGAAGTGGCAGCCCGAACACATCCATCTTCCTCACCCTTTCTTCATGAAATGAACAGCCTTTGTTTCATTTAGACCATGCTCACCTCCAATGTATTCCTTCTAACAGGTAATACGAACCACTTTTGTAAAGGTTTCAAATTTCCTCACAATTCTTCACAGGAATTCACCGATAGCTCAAGAATGATTGTCATGTACCAGTATGTTAAAATTTGATCTTGAGGTGATGAAAATGAGTTTATTACATGATGCAAGACAAGAATTGTGGCAAGAGCTACAAGGTTTGAACGAAGAGCAATTGAATCAAAAATTATCTGATGATACTTGGAGTATTCAAGAGGTGACAGATCATTTAAAGAAGATGGACCTCGTGGCAGCAAAACATCTAGCTGCTGAGGGAAAAAAAGCACCGATCAAAGAATATGAGCCAAAGCCGGTGGAAATGGCAGAGGATCGTTCTAGAAAAGCGACTGCGCCTAGTATTGTTGAGCCTGAGCGCAAGCATGTGACACCTACACATTTAAAAGATGAGCTCGATACAGCCCGTGAGCAGCTCAATCAAATTCTATCAACGTTTACTGAGGATGATTTCAAACGCGTCATTGCACACCCTGTGTTTGAAGAGTTATCGCTTAAGCAATATCTTGATTTTATCGGCGCACACGAAAAACGCCATATCCATCAAATCAAAGAAATTAAAGAACAGCTATAAGACATAAAAAAGACTCCCTTTTGGGAGCCTTTTTTCATTGTTACACTGTTTTAGGTGTTAGATCAAAACAGCGAGCATAAATCCAGTTGTACGCTTTTTCGTTTAGATCTCTTGGGTTTCCAATTGTTTGCGGATCTTTCATTGCTTCTTTAGATAAACGGTCAATCATATCTTTTGATACACCTTGTTCTTCTAATGAAGGAACTTCTAGGTCTTCCACTAAATCATACATCCAGTTCACTGCTGCTTTTGCGGCTTCCTCTGTTGACATTCGGCTAATATCAATTCCAAATGCTTGCGCAATACGAGCAAATTTTTCGGGATACCCTTTCCAGTTATACTCCATCACCGGTCCCATCATTGCTGCGACACACTGACCATGCGCTACAGGAATAATGCCTCCGAGTGTTTGACTCATCGCATGTGCAGCTCCAGCTGATTCGCTTCCATAAGAAAGCCCGGCAAGCATTGCAGCTTGTGCCATTCCATACCTGGCTTCTAAGTCCTCACCATCGGCAAAGGCACGGCGAATATAATGAGCTGCATATTCAATGGCCATGAGCGCGACCGCATCTGTAATAGGCTGAGCAAATTTCATTGTATAGCATTCAATGGCGTGTGCAAGTGCATCAATTCCAGTCATTGCCGTCACATGAGGCGGCATGGATACATGTAGCTTTGGATCAATGACTGTGAGGTGAGCTGCAATGAGCGGGCCACCTGTGTTGAATTTGAATTCTCTTTCTTCATCTGTAATCACTGCCCACTGCGTGACTTCTGAACCTGTACCAGCTGTTGTCGGAATAGTGGTTAAAGGCGGGATTCTGTTTTCAAGCGGTTTTTTCCCCTCTGCCGCTTCGTAATCAAGGACTGAGCCTTCATGCGTCGCTTCTACACCGATCGCCTTCGCTGTATCCATTGAGCTTCCGCCGCCTACTGCGACTAATCCATTACAGCCTTCTTTTTCATATAACGCAGAGCCTTCATTCACTAAACGGACTGGCGGGTTTGGCTCTACTTTATCAAATAGCACCACATCGATTTGTGCTTCTTTTAATGAAGCAATCACTGGATCTACCACGCCCGCCAGGTAAATACCTGGGTCTGTTACAAGTAATACCTTTGAGACACCGTATGCTTTTACTTCTTCCCCAACATGTTTCACTGCACCGATGCCATGTTTGATGACAGTCGGAATTTCAAATGTATGGAATTTCTGCATGCTTTCAATTTTCATATTTAATGTCATATAGAATCTCCTCCAAATGTGTGATTTTTATTGAAACCAACGAATCGCTTCAGGTTTTGTATTACGATATACATGCTTCAGTTCCGTATATTCCTCAAGACCGGTGCGTCCTAATTCACGTCCTAGACCTGATTGCTTATATCCACCCCAAGGTGCTTGAGCGAAATAAGGATGGAAGTCATTGATCCAAACTGTGCCTAATCTTAATTGACGAGCGACTCTTTCGGCCTTGCTGATATCAGTAGACCACACGGCTCCTGCTAATCCATAAATCGTATCGTTTGCCAGCCCAATCACTTCTTCCTCTGTACGGAAGGATTCAACTGTCAATACTGGGCCAAAGACTTCTTCCTGGACAATCCGCATCTCTGACGTGCAGCCTGAGAAAATCGTTGGCAAGTAGAAGAACCCATTTGAAAGCTCCTCTGCGTCAGGTCTTTTTCCGCCTGTTTCTAATTTGGCGCCTTCATCTAACCCAATGCTGACGTATTTTTCTACTTTTTCTCGATGCTCAGCTGAGATGAGCGGTCCGCTCTGGGTTTCTTCATCAAAGCCGTTGCCTAGCTTGATTTTTTTCGTGCGCTTCACCAGTTCTTCTAAAAATTCAGCATGAATGGATTCTTCCACTAGCAAACGTGAACCTGCTGAACACACTTGCCCCGCATGGAAAAACACAGCATTCATTGCCTGGTCAACCGCTACGTCTAAATCAGCATCTTGAAACACAATATTCGGATTTTTCCCGCCGAGCTCAAGGGCGATTTTCTTCACATTCCCACTGGCTCCCTGCATGATTTTCTTACCTGTTTCAATACCGCCTGTAAATGAAATCAAATCGACTTGATCATTTACAGCAAGCTCATCACCAACCGTTGCACCTGGTCCAAGGACTAGGTTCGCAACCCCTGCTGGAATGCCTGCTTCTTCCATGAGTTTAAATACTTTGATCGTGGTGAGTGGTGTAATTTCACTTGGTTTTAAAACGATTGTGTTCCCCGCCGCTAGAGCAGGAGCGATTTTCCAGCTTGCTTGAAGCAATGGATAGTTCCAAGGAGTAATTTGCCCGCATACACCGACAGGCTCTCTGACCAATTCGCTTTTAGAGTTCGGAATTGGCGATGCAATGATTTCCCCGCCATCTTTGTCTGCAAGACCGGCGTAATATTGGAACACGTTCGCAATATCGTCCATGTCTGCTTTGCTTTCCTCTACTGTTTTACCAGTATCAAGCGATTCTAATTTGGCTAGTTCATCAAGATCACGTCTAATCAATTCAGCAATCTTAAACACCATATTTCCCCTTTCAAGTCCAGGCAAGTTTGCCCAGTCACCTTGATCGAAGGCTTTTCTCGCTGCCTTAATGGCGAGCTGCGCGTCATTTCTTGATCCTTCACTCACTGTCGCGATCACTTCTTGATTAAATGGATTAATGATATCCCGCGTGTCGCCGCTTTTGGCGCCAACCCATTGTCCATCTATAAATAGTGTTTGACTCATAGAAGGAACCTCCTCTGATTCTTTTCGATAAGTTTGTTAAATAAAAATTTAACGTTTTGAACATAATTAACGTATCATGTTCAAATTTTTCTGTCAAAGGGAGATATGCTTCATTTTCTTTTGACATTTTGCATTCTTTCGTTAACATATAGTCCATAAAGATTTTTTTGAACGTATTGAATTCTCTTAATAGAAAGCAGGGACAGGATGAAAAAGCAGGAACAGCCGCAAGCAGAAGAACGTATTTTAGCTGCTAAAGATCTAGTCATTGATTCCATAGCTGAAACGATGGATCTCTATGGAATTACACGAAGTGCTGGTATTCTCTATGGGACCATGTATTTAAATGAGGAAATGACGCTGGATGAAATGCGTGAAGAGCTGCAAATGAGCAAGCCAAGTATGAGTACAGGTGTGAAAAAGCTTCAAGACATGAATATTGTCAAAAAGACCTTTCACCGAGGACGAAGAAAACATAGCTTTGTTGCTGAAAAAGACTTTTTTAAGTTTTTCATGAACTTCTTTCCACAAAAGTGGGAACGAGAGGTCGAGGTCAATTTAGCGGCGATAGAAGAAGCGCAAGTGCGGCTTCAAGAGGTGGCTCGTGATGATCATCTGGAGGAACATATTAGAGAGGAAGCGCAGCAGCTCATAGAGCAGCTTGAAAGCTCAAAAGCCTACTATGACTGGCTGAGACGCTTAGCAGACTCTGTTCATTCAGGGGAAATCTTTGACTATATCCCGATTGATCAGAAAGAAAAATAGACGATGTGTGTGCGTTTTAAAGCTTGAATTTTACAGAAGGATTGATTATAATAAATTAAGTCGTAACACATCGGGGCATTAGCTCAGCTGGGAGAGCGCTACGCTGGCAGCGTAGAGGTCAGCGGTTCGATCCCGCTATGCTCCATACGAAAAACCATTCTTGAGAAATCAAGGATGGTTTTTTTATGTATATATTTCTTACAGCTCTGTTTGTTCTTTGTTTTTTCTTGAGCCTAATATCTTTATGATGCGGTACGCGATCACAGAAACATAAGCCGTGATGAGAATGATTGTGTAAGACACAGGATAATCACTCGTCATTCCGTGATAAAAGAAATAGATGAGCAGCACTGACAGCATGATGACTTGGAACAGTTCCTTTTTCATTTTACTCTCCCCTCATGATAGTGATTCGGTCGATTATATCACAAATGATGTCATTTTTTGCTAGCTATCAGCAAGGGAAATTCCATTCACCTGCTGATAGCACTTTATGAATGATTACTTTTTTAGCAATTGTTCCATTTTGTTCTTCGTCTTCGGACCGTAAATCCCGTCTGCCGCTAGACCATTCATGAGCTGGAACCGCTTGACCGCATTCGCTGTTTTCGGTCCATAATAGCCATCAACTCCGTTGTTTTTTGCCCCTTTGTCTGGGTAGAAATAGAGTGAGGATAAGGCTTTTTGCACGGCTATGACTTGTGATCCTTTTGTTAAGGGCTTGGTTATTTTTAAGATGCCAGATGGCAGATTTGACGATTTCTGTTTGGTAACTGGTGCTTTGTGACTCAAGCTCTCTGTTCGAACTGGCTTTCTTGTGCTTTTGCTGCCGGTACGAGCTGTGGCTATTCCAGCTTTAAATTGATCCCACCGTCCGAGCAATTTCCTTGGACATTCTTTCCCGCTCCAATGTTTATGAGGCACTACATTTGATAAAGGAATTCCCAAATCGCCCATTAGCTTTCGAATGAGCCATTGGGCATTTTCGACTGCTTGTTCAAAGTTGCCGTCTGTATTTTCGCAAATTTCAATTCCGATTGATTTCATATTGCCATTGCCTCTGCCGTCTCCTGCATGCCAGCCGTTCTCGTTTAACGGTAAATGCTGATAAATCACCTGATCGTCGACAGTGTAATGCCAGCTGACTCCGGTACTTGAACGGGCAACAAACGCAGCGTGACTCCCCGCATTTGCACCTTTTGCCGTGTTAGAGGTATTATGCACCGTAATATAGAGCGGCTTCATCGTATTTCCTGGTCTGTTGCGGTTGTGTTTTGGAATGTAGGCTTGAATGATATTGACCATATTGTTTCTCCTTCAACGATTATTTTGTTAGCCCTCTTTGTTTCAGGGTATCTTTTTGTAATTGACCTTTGTAGGTCACATAATTGTTTTTAAACCAAGCGATAATGGCTGTCACCATCGTAAAAATGGTGGAACCTGCTACATATAGTGCCTCACCAGCGGTTTGTACTTGTTCCTCACTAATCGGCAGCACCGTCTGTCCAAACATGACAAGCGTTTGATTGATGAGCGCAATAAAAAGAAGCACTGTGCGAATCACAGTGCCTTTGTCGAATGTTTTCATGATTTCTCCTCCTATTTTAAATTCCGTTCAATTTTGTCGAGTTTGTCGATCACAACATCATACTTCTCACTAAACTTTGCTAACACATCATTTTGCGCCTCGATTTGTTCATTGAGCTTGTTTTCTCTTTCCTTTGTTGTGTTTAATACATAAAACAGCACCCAACAGAACAACACCGCAAACGGCCCTTGTGTCATTAAATATTGTGTCAAATCCATTTCCACTACACTCACCTACTCCCTCACTTTGCACACCCTGAAAGAAGGCAAAATAAAAACGCCTATTCAGCGTTAGTTGGATATTCTTCGTTTGTTATTTCTTTGTATTGTTTCGGCGTAATCTTCTCGAAACGAACAAATTTTGCTACGTCCTCATTTTCATAACATTTCCATTGATAGAACAATGAAATACTACGGAACCAATCCAATTAAATTACCTCCTTTTCCGTCAGCAGCATGATAAGTTCTGATATATTTTTCGATTGATTTTCTGCTCTCTTTTCTGACTCTGCCAGCTGCTGAAGCAGATCAGCATTTTGCTGTTTTAATAAATCAATATCTGATGGCGGCAGCGGCTTTGGCTGCAAACTATCGATGTATTCTTGTGTTGCCGACTCATACCATGCCCTTTTCTCTTCATTGTATTTACCTTTGTACAAACCATCTTGAGGTCTTACATCTGTATATCCTTTTGGGATGCCTGCGTCCTCTTCAATTTCTACTTCTTCTCCTGGAAGGTAATTGAATTTTTCATCGTATTTATATATCCATTTCACTTTCATCCCTCCTGAGCCGCCATGAATTTAAAGCCGAACGTGATAAATTCATTTGGGTTTGTTGAATTGGAGACGCTTTGTATATACACATTACCTTTAGTATCAATATGTGTTCTGTGTGTTTGTGGTGTTGAACCAGTGCCGATACTAGATGCTACCCCTATAAAATGCATATCCTGTATAGGACGATAACCACTAGGCAATGTAAAAACAGGTACTGCAAAACCGATAGTACCCCCTGTAATAGAACCAATTAACTCTACCTCTCCAAATGGATTCTTATAAAATTGCACTTTTTGAGTGCCATATTGTTTCCATCCGTTTATTATTGTTGTCGGAAACTTCCATTCTATTTGCTCTGCACTGGTTAACAAACGTTCCCATTTTGACCACACGCCATTTACAACTGTTTTACGCCATGTCCGGCCAAGGTTATCAAATCCAATGACAGAACCGTAGTTCCCTGCACTATTACATACCCAAACCCCCCGTAAAGCAACACCTGGTCCGTTAATAGCAGATGTGTCTGAGGTAAAATGAACAAAACCTTTATAACGAGGTAGTATGTCATGAAAATCAACAGAATTGATTATGTGAAATTTTCCAAATCCATCTGAATTGGTAATAGGAAATGCTTGAATGGCATTTATATCTGTAGATGTGAGCTGCCTTTCCCATTCAGTCCATGTAAAATCAGTCTTCCTAATTCTATAAAAAGAATTAAGACCGTTGACTGCATCATATATAGTTTGTAATAGGGTATTCCCATAACTTATCACTATCATAAATGCCCGTCTGATCTCTTTTGGACCATTAAGACCGGCATTATAAATGAGGTACATTCCTGTTTCTGTCATTTCGTTATAGTCGGTGGTCTCACTTACCCCTTTATAAATAGGCTTACCATTGTTTTGGGTTAATTTATACAGCTGTCCATTGTTCCATTTATCTTTTTCAGCTGCTGTCGGAAGCTGTGTCCAATTGATAGATATATGGCTAGCATTATAGTGGAAGTAATATGCATTACCTGATGTATCTATCGCAAAACCTGTTCCAATATTATTTTGTCCCACCGTCTGCATCCCTCGCATTGCAAATTGTGAAGGGCTATCCTCTATTCCACTGGGCGCATAAAATGTACAAGTACCTTTGTCTTTAATTGAGTCAAAGATTTTTGAGTTGACAGGAATATTTAAAAGATGGACTCCATTGTCACCTGTAATTTTATACAGCTGCGACTCATTCCATTTCTTTTTTTCTACTTCTGAAGAGTGTTGTCTCGAATCATCAATATGATTCGTCAATTGTTCTGATATACCAGTGTCGTTATGAAGCAATGTTTTCAGCATATCGTTGAATAGATCAGCATGAGCTTTATCACTCGTTTCAAAAGAACGAGGAATTTTTATATCCAATGTATTCTCACCTTTCTACCATTGCATAAGTTGTTTCAATGAGATTAAGATAGAATCCAGCTAAAGAGAACAGCAAAAAAATAAAGCCATTAGGCTTCGTATTTTTCTCCTGTTATGTCTTGATAGTCATCTGCCGAGATCCAGCCAATGCTTACATAAAATGCAATGTCCTCTGGTCCGTAACATTGCCAGTCCCAGAATTGTTTGATATCTGCTACAGTTGGAAACATCATTCTGAATTTCCCCCTTTCTGCATAGCCAATAACTGCGTTAATTGTTTTGATAACAAAGCATTTTGTTTCTTTAAAAGTTCTATATCACTTGGCGGGAGAGGGGCTGGCTTTAGGCTATCTATATACTCCTGTGTCGCTGATTCATACCAGTGTTGTTTTTCCACATCAAATGCAGCTTTATAAAAAGAAGGATGATTGGGTGGTGCAATTGTTGTGCAATGATCTGGAATGACATAATTGCCTTCATCATCTCTTTCGAACACTTCGATAGGTCTGACCAATTCATTTTGATGATTGTATTCATAAGCTAGTATCATTTTTATCACTTCCTTAATTTAATGGGACGACCGTGTCTAAATAGTAGCCAGTTACGGCACTTTCATTCGCTGCCAGTAAACCAGTTAGCTTTAGCTCTCCTGTCTTATATATAAGTAATTTACTATGACCCGTTGTACCTGATACAGGCACTGACACTACAAGACCTTTCTCTGGTAAACCCGCGGCTGGAATCCATCCACAGATGATTTCTCTATTTGCTTTTAGGTGGCCTCTTAGCAATAATAAATTTCCCCATTTTACATATTCAACTGGTCTATCCCCTATAGATGAACTTTTGTCTAAGGTCACACTCTGCCACGTGACATTTTCAAACTCAGTATTTGTCATTAGCTGTTTCCAGCCTCTGAACCCCCCATCTGTATGAGTCGTTCCGTACCAATGACTATTATCATAGCTTCGACTCACATGAAATGTTTTGCGGTTATTTCCCGTTTCTATAATATCTACATTAAACCAAGAAGCATCGGTCGTTGATGGCATATTCACTGCGTTCGTTCCAGAGACATAATAAAAGCCAGATGGCAGCGTTAATATATCTGTACCAGTAGGGATAAGCATTCTATTTCCATTCGCCTTCAATAACGGATGCTCGTTCAACCTCTTCCATCCGCTCCATTCTTGCTGAGTACCCGAAACATCTGTCGTGGAACGATTGATGTACACATCACCTGTATTATTTGCCCCAATAATCCAGCCATAGGTATTTTCACTAAAGACTGATAAGGCTCTCATAGAACTTCTTGTCGGCAAATCAGGATGTGCTTCGTGGATATACCAAGAATGCACGCCTGGTAATTTGATGAGTTTATCCAAAATACTAGGATCGTTTGCATTAATTCTTTCGTACGCTCTTCCATCGTCAGCGGTAATTTTAGATAGTTGTCCTGCGTCCCATTTGTTTTTTTCGTTTTGACTAGGTATTTGCAGCCAATTGATCGCAAGGTCATTCACATGATAGGAAAAACAAAATGCATTGCCTGATGTGTCAATCGCCATTCCTACACCAATATTATTTTGACCAACAAGCTGAAAGCCTCTTAATGCAGCATTACCTATAGCAGGAGAATCAACTACCCCAGAACCGCCTGGAGCATAAAATGAGCAGGCACCTAACGATTTTATCCCGTTATAAATACTGCTGCCAGATGGGATATTGATCAACTGGGCTCCGTTATCATTCGTCATTTTATATAGTTGAGATTGATTCCATTTCTGCTTTTCTGTTTTAGATGCATGAGATGTTACATCATTTTCGTGTTGATTGATATGATTTAATAGTTCAGCATCATTTTCAATAATAACCTTTACCATGTCATTAAACAGATCTGCATGGGCTTTATCACTTGTTTTGAAAGTACGTGGTGTCTTTATCTCCATGTGATTCTCCTTTCACATTGTTTATGGAATTATCTTGTACTGAACTTAAAACCAAATGTAATAAACTCAGTTGGATTAGCATTATTTGAAGATGATTGCACACATACATTCCCATTCTTATCTATTAAGGTTCGATGGAATTGAGGTACTCCAGGTGTCCCTATACTCGAAGCGATACCTACAAAATGGATCGCCTGCTGTGGCCGATATCCTTCAGGCAAAATAAACACAGGGTTATTTCCTAAAATCCCACCTTTTATAGCACCTACCATCTCAACTTCCCCCAAGAGATTCTTTCGATATTTCACTGGCAAATTAATAGGGTCATATTCCTTCCAATTGCCATTAATCTCTTTAGGTGTTTCCCATGAACCTTCTAATAGATCTGATAGCGTGATTTGCTTCTCCCATGGTGTCCATGATTGTGCTTTGTGTCTAAGAACTCTAAAGTATGTGTTCTTCCCATAAACAGATTCATATGCTATTTGTACTAATGTACTGCCATAACTCATGACCAACAAAAACACTCGATCATGGGAAGGCGATGGACCATTCACTCCAGTATTATATATAAGATACATCCCTGTCTCCGTAAGGGTATTGTAGTCTGTTTCACTAGCAAATCCATGATAAAAGGGCTTTCCATCATCTTGTGTGATTTTTACTAATTGACCGTTATCCCATCTTTTTCTATCGCTTTCTGTAGGCAGCTTTGTCCATTTAATCGACGTATGTCCGGCTTCGTAATAGAAAAAATAAGCATTACCTGAACTATCCATCGCAAAACCAGAGCCAATATTTTCTTGACCTACTGTCTGCAGCCCTCTAATTGACATATTCGATGAGGCCGGAGAATCCTCCACACCAGCAGCTGCATAAAAAGTACATGTTCCTTTATCTTTTATCGCATCAAATATTCTGCCATCAGCAGATACATTAATCAGCTGTCTTCCACTATCTGCTGTGATCTTATAGTTCTGTGAATTATTCCATTTCTTCTTTTCTGTTTCAGATGCATGTACTCTCGCATCATTTGTATGTTTTAAGAACTGCTCTATTAATCCATGATCATTTTCAAGAAGTACTTTGACCATGTCATTAAACAAATCAGCATGTGCTTTATCATTTACTTCAAAAGGTTTTGGTTGTTTTATTTCCATTCAGTTTTCACTCCCTTGCTTTGATGCTTGGTTCCATTTCTTGTAGCTGCTCTAGAGTGAGCATCCTTTGCTCATATCCTGTTTTTAAATCTTCCATTGAACAATCGCCTAGTTCCACCGCTTGTTTGACCAATTCAGGAGTCACCCATTTAAAATACAACGCCATCACCCAATAATTCATGATTCACGCTCTCCTTTATATAAAAGGATCTCATTTTTTAGCGCTTTTATTTCGTTTGTTAGATGATCACATTGATGTTCAAGCTGTTTTCTTATGAGCTTTTCTTTGGCTACTTCTTGTGCTAGATAATCTAGCGGAAGAGGCGGTTGATACCTTGGATTGATTTGAGATTCGTCCCACCATTCTTTCAATTCTTTTGCCGTTGGCTTTGGCACATCTAGATGCCACTCGTTAATGTAAGAACCGTCTCCGTCATTTCTAAGTTCAAAGTCCTTTTGCGGATCCGCATCGGGGTATTTATACTTAATGGCTTCATATAAAATCATAGAATCCTCCTATCCTCTCAGGAAATTTCTGCCACCTACTTCTGTAATATCAAAATAGTTGTACCAGCCTGAATTTTCAGATACATATCGATTAACGTCTCCGTCATATCCTGCATACATGTAAATTTCTAAATAATCCCCTTTATTAGCCGGTACATTCGCAGCACCATAAAGTCCCATACTAAAGCTCAACACATCAGATGGGCTTGTCGGGCTCTGTCTTTGATGTGCAATATTTTTATATCTTCTTCCATTTAAATAGATCGATAATTCAAAGTTTGCGTATCGTTGAAAGGTTTCAATATAAACACCTGCATTCACTGAATACATTCCGTTTTCAGGGCAGATGAAGCGATTATTTTTGATGTCAAAATTGTTATGACTGTCTTTTATCTTTCGATTAAAAAGGATTTTTTGATACTCACCTTTGGTTAATAACTGTTTTCCAGTTGTACCTATATTGGCATGACAGAATCCAGAGAGCTTATGCCAGTCGGTCCAACCAGATCCAGTCCACCAATGACGGCACCATGTACCCGTGCTATCAAAATAACTGCCCGCTTCGTTTCCAGTCCCATAGTAATATTGAACAAATCGAAAGTTACTATATTTTTCATTTTTCACAAAGCCAAATCTCGTAGGATATCCGGTATCATTCGCTTGTCCAATATCCATGAACGTAATGCCATCTGGATATTCCTCACCGCTGACTGATGCATCTTGAATGGCTTGATCGCCTGTTAGTTTAAATAAGCTTTCATTTGTGATTCCTTCTATTTGTCTACTGAGCTCATTGTCATTCTCCACAAGTGTGTTGACCATCCGGTTAAATAAGTTGGCATGGGCTTTGTCAGAGGTTTCAAACGGTAAAGGTGATTTTATTTCCACTTCTTTTCCCCTCCATTAATAAATATCATCAATCTCAAAAACAAATTCGATGTCGCCGTCTTTTTGTTTGTCTGTCATGGTGCGGATGGCGGTGAATTTGCCGGCTTCGTCGACAAGTGCTAGTTCATTGATCACTTCTCCTGCAAGTTCTCCTTCGGCGATCGTGCAGGTGTAGCGGATTTTTGCTGGTTCAATGAAGGTAAACGAATCAATCTCTTTTTGGACCAGCTCTTTTTTGAGTTTTTGTTCAGTGCCGTCTAGTGAGATCGGTTTCCCATCCTTCGTCCCACCATTTCCAAATGCCATTTTGACGACTTTTGTGAGTTTTGTTCCTTCTGCTCTTGCCTTTGCCATTTGTTGACGTGCATATAGTGTTGTTACAGTTAATTGATCAGCCATTGTGATCCTCCTTATAGCTCTATTTTTTGAGAAGTTGCTGCTAGCATTTTTGATCCGTCCAGCGGAACAGATCCGTCGAGAATCCAGTAATGATCCTTAATCAGTAAGCTGCCGCCCTGTTCAGTTTGGACATGTACTGGCAATCGGAACGTCATTTTCTTCTTGGTTTGATGCTGGAGCTGATTTTTTGTGCGTAAAGT
Source organism: Bacillus sp. FSL K6-1145 (assembly GCF_038003425.1). Taxonomy (NCBI): domain Bacteria; kingdom Bacillati; phylum Bacillota; class Bacilli; order Caryophanales; family Bacillaceae; genus Bacillus; species Bacillus sp. FSL K6-1145. The sequence continues at coordinate 2,763,886 of NZ_JBBOPC010000001.1, forward strand.
CAATGCCGCTCCTTGCTTCGTTTCATGTACCGCTCCAGCCATGAGATAATTCATTCGGTATGTGTTCTTTGACTTATGCTGAAGCGGCATTCTCATCTTCAACGAATGCCGAAAACGAGCAGGTACATCGGTTGTCCCTCGTGTTCCGCTCAGATAAAACGACCCATTTAATACAAATTCACCATTGAGTAAAATCGGGATATGATCGAAAAAACCCACTCTGCTTCGCAGTGTGAGCCTCCCGTGATGATCATTTATTTCATGTACATCGGTATGATGAAATGCAGTGAACGTATAAGCCAAATGAGCTGGCTTTAACGTTTCAAGTATTTCTACAATATATCTAGTGTTTTGCAGATCATCTAGATTCACACGTAAGGCGAAATGGTAGCGATTGGTGGTCAGACGGATGATGGCACTTGGATTTTTGAGAAAGCGATTCACCGATTTCTCTAAAGAAAGATACGTGATCGGTGGAATGTTTGACATCATATTGAGTAAGCGTGCTCTGCGAAGTTCAATGGAATCATCTGATTCTCGCTGCACCTTCAGCATTCTTTCCCATCTATTCAATCCCCATGTCGCTGTCAAAGGGAAGAACTGATCCGTTAAATCGAAAATGGATTCATCCAATTGCTCAAACTCTGGCGCTTCTGTTTTGAGCAGGTGATCAACTTCATAAATCTCTGTAAAATATGGCGGCAAGTAGTTTTTCATTTCATCCTGTTTGCTCAATAACCTTCACCTGCCTCAGACGCGGTATCTCAATGTCCTGTAATACTAAGTTTTTTGACTCCCCATTCAATAACACGTTTGCATAATCTGATACACTTTCTGAATGGTACAGAATGTCATTTAATGCGGACATTCGAATGGTACTCTTTTCAAATGCAATTGATTTCAACAGCGCTTTGACCTTTTCTTCTATTTCTTTCTGCGCTCCTTCAAGGGTCCAGTCCATTTGAAGTTCGACGGCTACTTCTATGTCAATGTCCAGCCATTTGGCGCTTTCGACGGTCGCTTTTGAACCGATAGGCGCTTGCCCTTCTCCTTCGCCTGGTACTGGGTCGATATATTCCTGTACTCTTTTAACAAGCAGATCTGATGCAACATCTAGATTGCCGTCTGTGATGACAATCTTGACTGTTCCTTCTCCATTCCAAAGCGGGAATACTTTCGCTCTGCCAACCCCTGTCACTTCCTCAGCCCATTTTTTATAATGGGCCTTGTTGGCACTGACAGCCTCTCGCCTAGCACGTATTAAGTAGCGATCATATAACGAGGCATCATCTTCTTCCTCTTGTCCGGGTATCACCAAATCTTTCATGATAATTGATTCAAGTCCTGGAATTGTATCAAGAGATAGTAGCGGCTGATCTGTTAATTGACCATTGCCGATCCTGCCAGGTGTCTCGCATTCTAGCGTGCCATCGTTCGAATATTGGAAATAGACGTCTTCAATAAAAAACCGTGAGCCAGCTGGGATGTTGATATCCTCCGGCTTAATAGCTGCGGACCAAACCGCTTTAGTCGCTGGTTTTCTTTCAATTCCTACTTCAGCGGCCCGCCGATCTAGAAACTCTCCTTGTGCTGTATCTGCAAAGACCAGCTCGAATACTTGATCAAGCCAAATATAGGACTGGGCCAGTTCAGCAGCAGCAGGTGCCAAGGCATTCCAAATGACGCTGTTTTCTCTTTTATCTATGTCATCTGGCAGTCTGTCTAGCATTCTTTCCATTAATGCTTCGTACGTTTGTTCCTCAAACATCGCTCTCCATCACCTCCTCTATTTCTAATGTGCCTTCATCTGTGACAATAGCTAGCTTGACATGAAACGAGTCATTTTCCTTTGTGACCTCTATCTCTTCAATATGATCAATCCGTTCGTCCACAATCAATGCTTCCTCTAGCAGCCTCGGAATCTCCATTTCTTTGTATTCATCCGTGGCTTCTGTATCCGTCAAGAGCTCCTGAATTTCAGTGCCAATATCGTGGCTGTAAATAGGATGTGCATACCGCTCTGTCCTAAGTGTCATATAAACGAATTGACGAATTGCTTCAATGCCTGAAATGGTTTCACCTGTCAATCTGCCAGTTTCAACATCTATTCGATACGTCGTCGAGGTTTCCACCTCTTCGTCTTCTTCTGTTTCCTCAATTTCTTCCTCTGGTGAAAGTGCCACGTTCATCACCTCCCTTACAATTTGTCGATGATGTAGAAGGATTGCCCTCCTGCCATTGCCAGCACCATAATGCTGTCTCCCCTTTTCAGTTCATCATCCTCACCCTTATTTAGGCGCTTTGGCCAAATCAGTAATTCTTCCGGGATGATTAGCTTATGGTTTTCATTTAACCGGATGCTTACAGGAGAAACTGCCGTGACTTCTCCAACCACCAGATCAATTGGAGAGGCGGCGTCTACAGCATTCACTGCTAATCGTTTAATCGCTTCACTTAACCTCACGCTTGATCACCCTTTGGAATGGAATTTTTCTCAACGACATCAATTGTCATGGTGTGTTTCACCCCACTGAATTCATGTTTGTCCTGATCGATCCAGTACGTTTTTTTTACGTTGATTTCAGGGATTTTCAAATAGATTGGAAGACCGCTTTGCAGTTCAGGAATGCCTAGCGCTTGGATGCTTTTGACTTCTTGTTTCACGCCTTTTTTCTCTGCCAGCCGTACTTTGGCTCTTTTTTGCAGCTGCGGCTGGTTGATTTGCCCTGTAACCGTCTCAACATGCTGTAAAATACCGTATTTACTCTGACCTGCTTTATCCTGTTCGACCACTACAATCTCTGATTTGCTACCTTTTTTCTTATTTTTCCCCTGTTCATCCGCAGACGTGCGCAGCTTGACACGAGTGGCTGTTTCTTCAATCGAGGTGCTGTACTGATAGCCAATGAGATTGACACCTGATTCAATGACCCATACGTCCTCTGGATCTGGCCAAGCTCTCAGCCCCATCTTTCCTTTAGCAGAATAGATTTGATAGTTTCTGCCGGTTTGCCGCTTTGTCTCTTTTAATGCTTTCAGAATCATGTCATATAGGCTCGTATCGTTTTTAAACACTAGTGATTTTATGACATGACCTGTATTGGCGATAGAGGTCATGGGAATTTGAAAGTCAGCTCCAATCCGTCTCAAGATTTGATCTGCTCTTTGTTTTGAAAAAACATAGACATCTTGGTTTTTCACCAAATATTGAAGCATGTCGTATGCGGTAAAGGTCAGTTTCCCTTCAACAGGCGTCCGAGAAAACACAATGCCTCTGAACAGCTCTTTTCCTTTCCATTTAAAAAGAACCGTGTCCCCTTCTGAGACACGGTAATATGTTTGACTCCCTTGCTTTGTGATAATATTTGCTTGAATAGAGCGAGGGGCTTGATACCTTTGCCCCTGAAGTGTCACACTCTCTGTGACAAGCTCATACATGGTGCCGCTTCTGATGGCAAAAAGCTCGATCAATGCCAGCCCCCCTATTGTGGTATTTTTAACCTTTGTCCAGGGAAAATCCAATGCCCCGGCTGCTTAATATTGCGTTTGCTACGTTTAATCATCGCTAATTTATTGGCATTCCAAATACGTCGCCATTTTGTACTGTCGCCATAAAACCTGCCTGAAATAGCCCATAGCGTATCCCCTTTTTTGACGGTGTACATTTTTGGCGGTGTTTTTGAAGGCCTTTTCTTTTTTGTTTGTTTTGCTTTTTTCTTTCGTTTAATTTTCCTAGGTGATGCGGTTTTGTATTCCTTTAACTCGATCGTAAATTCACGATCGCCAATATCATATGATCCTTCTTTATGGGTGAAGCTTTCAATGCTGCACGTCATATTGATTTTTGTCCCCGTTACAATCAACCGCACAGACTTCTTTGAACGCATCATTCGTTCTATTTTCGCTATCGCATTCTCCGGTGATGGAATGCTTTTATATTCAGCAATTGGCGAATATTTCTTAGGAAATAATGAAGTGAATGATACTTGCTTAGCCGATGGGACATCAATAAAGGTCAGTTCTCCAAAAGAGGCAACCTTTACCGTTTCATTTTGTACGTTATTTGTGATTTCAAGTTCGGATGGAAGGACAGGGAATCGCAACTTGTCCTTTCCTTGGGAAATCCACAATTGATACACTGATTTACCCATCAATCACGACCCCCTTCGTTCCTGTATGAAGCTCTACTTCCAGTTCATCTACGAGCATTTGTCTAATTTTTTCGACTAGCGATTGCTGATCTTGTCCATTATGGAAATGCTGATCCCCATTGAATTGAATGGTGATTTGCTTATTACTTGACGATGCTGTACGACTAGAAGACTGAGCTGAGGTGACTTGCTGCATTTGTGATTCTGGTAAAGGAGCAGACGCATTTGCTGGATCATATACTTGCATTCCAAGTGCCTTGGCTGCCTGCGTTAATAAATACCTTCCGCGTATGCCTCTTTCTTCAGGAATGATCCATTCGCGTTTGTTTCCTTCACCGACTCTAGCAACCTGCTCCTGAGTAATCAGTCCACCATTTGCGTAGCCTTTATAAGGCCCGCCTCTTCTCATACTTCGTAATCCCGGTGTATTGAAGACTGTTCCATATCTGCCCTTAATGTAGTTAATGGCTGCTACGGCATTATGAATTGGGTTCCAAATGTCATTCATGCCTTTGCCTTTATTGGAGTTAAACGTCGTTCCAATGGTTTGCATTAAGCCTTTAGAAGGCGTTCCCTTCTTGGCGTTGGAATCCCATAAGTTGATTGCTCTCGGATTTCCATTCGATTCATGCTGCGCAATGGTCATCAGACCTGGAAGCCAATTCATCGATGTGCCAGTTGCCATGAGAGCTGCCATGAGCCATTGCTGAACACTAAGACCTGAAGCCCCCATACCGCTGAAGGCACCGATTAATGAACCAGCCTGATTTTCAGCAAACTTTTTCACATCAACTGAGTCGAGTCCTTTGACGACACCGATCGATGCGAATTTCCCAAGACTCATCATGACGCGTGAAGGGGAATGAATATCTAATTCCTCTCTAAACGCCTGCTCTACTTTCTTCGCCATTTCTTTGGCGGCTTGTGTGACTTCACTTGCTTTTGAACGCATGCCACTGTTAAAGGCATCCATCATTCCTGAGCCCCAGCCTGGTGATTCTTGTTTTGCTTGTAGAAATGGTTGTTTGATGTGCTGATCTACGTATTGGCTAGTACCAACTGAAGTGGCATTTTGACCTGTGGCAAAACCACTAACCGTTCCAGAACCCCAAGTTGGCGATGCTGTCATCACTTGTTGATATGGTGCTTTTACACGACTTTGCAAAAAGCTATCTGTTCCTGTTGGTGTCATCTGCTGACCATTCGCAAAAGCAGCAACTGTTTGCTGACCGAACTTATTTGAGTCTGAGGTCAATTGACCAAAAGGCTGCTGAATATTCTTTTGCTTCCATTGATCAAGTGTAATCATTTTTTGATTTAATCCTTGTTCAAAATCCTTATTAAATTGCTCGCCTATGCTGGAGGCTTGAATGTTCCCAGTCATCGAGACCGATCCGTCTATTGAACCGACAGAAGATGATGAAGCTACTGCTGTAGGAGCTGGAGAGCTTGATACTTGATTTCCAGCTGCTCCGCTTGGCATAACAGACATCCCAAGATGAGAAGCAGCCTGAGCAAGCAGCATCTTCCCGCGCCCTCGGTTATTTTGAGTTGGAATGACAAATTCGTTACCTGCTTCACCGACCCATGATAAGGTTGGCTGAGTGATATAGCCGCCTGTGGCATTGTTATCAGGTTTTTTCTTCCCAACAATCCAATTTATGACTACATCTACAATACCGCCTGCTTTGTCAAAAATCTTTTTAACCCAACCAAATGCTGCAGAAAAACCATCACTAATAGCTTCTGCTACTTTTACAATCGGCTTTTGAATGTTGTCCTCAAACCATTTGGATAATCCATCCCATATATCTGTCACCACTTTATACGCTTCTTCGAACTTTTTCCCGAAACTGTCTTTAATGGTTCCTACGGTATCTACAAGTGGATTCCACACATTTTCCATAAACCATGACGATACAGCTCCAAAGATTGATTGTATCTTTTTCCATGCATTTGATAATGCTGTCCAAATCCCTGTAGCGACTGTAACAACTGTACTGCTCAGTGGTGTCCAAACGTTTTCAATAAACCAACCCGCTACTGCACTGAACGTTTCTTGTATCCATGTCCATGCATTGACTAAACTTGACCAGATGGTTGTTGCTACCGTAACGACTGTGTCGCTGAGCGGTGTCCAAACGTTTTCGATAAACCAACCCGCTACTGCACTGAACGTTTCTTGTATCCATGTCCATGCATTGACTAGACTTGACCAGATGGTTGTTGCTACCGTAACGACTGTGTCGCTGAGCGGTGTCCAAACGTTTTCGATAAACCAACCCGCTACTGCACTGAACGTTTCTTGTATCCATGTCCATGCATTGACTAGACTTGACCAGATGGTTGTTGCTACCGTAACGACTGTGTCGCTGAGCGGTGTCCAAACGTTTTCGATAAACCAGCTTGCAACTGCACTAAATGTTTCTTGAATCCATGTCCAGGCATTGACTAGATTTGTCCAGATGGTCGTTGCTACTGTAACGACTGTATCACTTAGTGGCGTCCATACATTTTCTGTGAACCAAGCCGCGACTGTTGACCAAACTTCGACAATTTGATTTTTGATTTCAATGGCTTTTTGGCCAATCTTTTCAAATCCGCCGCCATCAAACCATTTTCCAATTGTTTCACCGATAGATTCTCCGCCCATACTTCCAGCGATGCCGCCTACTAGACCGCCGATGGCTGTACCTATCCCTGGGACTACGCTTCCAATAGCTGCACCTGCTGCAGCACCTGCCATTCCACCGGCGATGCCGCCTCCAGTCGTACCAATCTTTTCACCAGCATTCTCTTTGTTCATACCAATTAGATTTGTTGCACTAAGTACACTTCCTAGAATAGGTACTTTCTTTAATAATTTTCCGCTCCCTTTACCTATACTTTTCATTGCATTCCCTAATCCACTTAACCCCTTGCTACCTTTCACTAAACCCGTAAGTCCGCCAGCTGAAGCTGCGATACCCGCACCTTTCTTTAGTCCAGTAGGGATTTTTCCAAATAATTTACCTGCATTTGTTTTCAGTTTCCCTAATCTACTTGGAGGTCTTCTATTCATTTCGGCCCTTGAAGTAGCATTTGGATTTCTTGTCTGTCTTGGTGAGCGACCATTTCGATTTTTAGTTTTAGTAGATCCTCCCCTGCTTAAACCTCTTGCACAGCAGGGGCAACAACTATTGCGAAACAAGCCTTTTCCACCTCGCGACTGAGGTTTCGTTTTGGGAGCTGGATTTGATGGTGTTGATGTTGGTGCTGTTGTTGGTGCTGTTGTTGGTGCTGTTGTTGGTGCTGTTGTTGGTGCTGTTGTTGGTGCTGTTGTTGGTGCCTGAGTGGTACTTTCACTTGATTGATCACTTGCACCTAAGAACCGATCTAATACATTAGTCACCAATTGATCTAGTTTTTTTTCAGGATTAAATTTAATTTTCTCTTTAATTCTTCCGATCACATCTTGCTTGTACTCTTCTATTTTATTTTCAACCCAAGGAAGTGCTTTTTCATCCCAAAACTTTCTAGGACTCAATTTTTCCTTCACTTTATCTGCAACGTCACCTGCATATTTTTGAATTTCACTTAATCCCTTATTGGCAAGGTTCTGGAGCCAGCTCTGTTTAGGATCTTCTGTTTTCACTGACGGACTAACAGCCTCAGGTTCTTTTTTTATGTTTTGTTCTTTCACAACCGACTCTGCTTGATCTCGTTTTTTCAACTTACTCTTTGCATTGTCTTGAACAGACACTCTGATTTCATGTTTAGACATCGTCAAGCTTTTGAGCGTCTTTTTGATTCGTTGAATTGCAGCGGTGGCTTGGTCAACCATGTTTAATCTCATATAGTACGTTCTGTTCATGAGCTGAAAGATAGATTTTTTGATTGATGACATTTTACCTGACAATTGATCGTTTAGTTTAAACGTCAGCATAATGGGGCTTGTTCCCGCTTGCTTTAAACGATTTATGCTCGATTTAATGACATCTAATCCCTTCGCTTGAATGGATATGACCAATTGATTCGGGAACATATTTAACTGATTGTTTAATGCTTTAAGATCACTATAGATTTCTTGATCCAGTCTCATGGAAATCACTGACATTTTCCGAAGCGATAAACTAAAGTTTCTTAATTTCTTGTCATCTATATCCAGGTTTATTTTCACCGGTTTTCTAAATGGTTTGAGCTGCTTCTCAAATGTTTGAAATCGTTTTTGTATGCGCAGCAGCTTCTTCGATACTTTGTCTTCTAATTCAAATCGTGCAGTGAGTTTCGCCAATTATTTCCCTCCTTTCTTTGCTTCTTTTTCTAGCATGTCGAGTTTGTAGCTGATGAGTCCAAATAGGAGTGCTTTGAATGGTCTTGGTGATTCGTATAAATCTAGGAGTTCAGATGGGGAATAGTGAAGCTCGTGCATGGCGTAATATAAAAACACGGCTTCCTTATCCCCATCTTTTATTAGTTTTTTGCTGCGTCTTCTAAATCTTCAATTTCGTCTTCGAATCCGTTGATTTCAATCGCTTTGTTTAACCAGTTTGCGTATTCACCGCCGACAGATAATACACGTTTTGCGACTTCAACTGGATCTTGTGTGCTGTAGGCTTCTCTTAATTCCTTCGAGCGGAAATCTGGATAAATAGTCGATTCAATGGCAATTCGTGCGTAGAAACGCTGGCTGTCTAAGTCCTTCACGCGGCCTCTGCCTTTGACATTCTTGAAGGTCGTATTTTCTTTTTCCAGTTCATCAATGCGTTCAGTTGTAATGGCTTTAAAGACAAAAGGGATGACATTCCCTTTTTTATCAACAAAACGCTTAGAAATTGGTACTTTGACCTCTTCCGCTTCTACTGTTTTTCCTGGCATAAAAAATGAAAGATCAAATGTTTGTTTTTCGCTCATGTATAAAAACTCCCTTTGTTATGTTTTTTTGAATGCAAAAAAGCACATCCATTTTTTGAATGTGCTTTCCAATCTTTTCATGTATAATCTAAATTGTACAATTGAACGGCTTGCTCAAGGGTGTCTGGCTCATCCCCGATAGGAAGGGGGTGATGCCAATGTCAACATTTGAAGCGATTTCCCTAATGCTTTTATTCGGGATGTTTATCTTTACTTTGTTGACGTATATAGACAAAAAATAGACTCCCCTTGAGCTTTGGACGGTTGAAGGGAAAGTCTATCCTTAAAAACTATCTAATTGATAAGCCAGCCCCTTGAGGGCCAAATTGTACATTGCCGGGATGTTGACGCATCCTGGCTTCTTTTTATTTTATGCAAAGTACTTTGCATGTAAACATATTTCTAAAAAACTTTTTGGGGTTACACAGTAACACTTTTGTAGCTACTCTGTAACTATGAAAAATTATACCATATCGTTGAATAAAATAAAAATAACATATATTTTCGTCATTTGTATGCCTTTTGTTCATTAAAAGGAATTCTTCAGCTTTTCAGGAAGATCAAAGTCCTCGAACGTAAACGGAACTTCTTCTTCAAGTGCCTCTGAATCGACGTCCAATCCAGCAATTTTAGCCGAATCAAAGTTGACATCGAATAACGTCACACGCTCTGTGCCTCTGCCTGATGATTTATCATCAATCACCGCTTGAAGAGTGAAATAAGGGTCTTCCCCTTTTTTCACATAGTTGAGCATGAGTTGTACGAAACGTGAAGTGACTTTATAGAATGTTGCCGTTCCTGTTCCATTTGCCCCAGTTGTTTTATGACCCGTCATTCTTCGGCCCATCACGTTGACTTCTGATTTGTTTTTCTCCACGTTTGCTTCAAACGTTTTGATAAAGGCAAGCTCCTCACCTTCTAAGAAAAGACGACCCTCTTTACCTGAAATTGTATTTTGCGCTTTAAAAGCCATCTTACTTCACCTCCACGTTGAAATAGAATTTTTCTGCTGCATCTACTGGTTGAACAGCTAGATCGATAATAAATCCATCACGATCTTCATTGAGACCGATCACGATATCTGTTTCTGAGTTAAAGCCTGTAATGCCGCTGCCATCTTGAAGCTGTGTGAGATACTGTGTAATCAGTGTTTTCACAAGCTGCACTCCATCATCAGATGCTGGGATGTCATTGCCATTGGCTTTGCGTAATTTAATCAGATTTTTTAATTCGAACGTTAAATCATTGTTGATGGCATCAAGCACACGAATGATTTTGTTTTTCGCCATTTGCTGATTCTTTTCAGCTGTGAAGCTTGTTAAAGAGTTAATATCTTTTTCAACACTGACCGTGCGGTCTCTCGCATCAAAAGTGAAGATGAACTCCCCTTGTGATAATCGGTATTCTACTTGATCATTATCAAGGCGTTCTAATGTATCTACTGCTCCTTCGTATTCAACAAAGGTGAGTGACTGATTGAAGTTTGCTCCTGCACTTGCCCCTGCAACCCAAGCAGTTGTTTGAGCAGGCGTTAGTTCTGTTCCATCTTCCAGCACAACACCGCTTGTCACATTAATGATGCCTTCTTGGTCAGCTGCATAGTTCGCCACAACGCCTTGCACCTTACGTCCTTGCTTATCACGTAAACGCTCGATAAAGGAAGCGAATGTCGCTTTTAATTGCTCACTTTTATCGACTGGGAGCGCAATGACATCAAAATATTCTGTTTCTGCTGCTTCTAGGAAAGCTGTATAATCTGCGACACTTGCCACACCGTTTTTCCCGCCGCTTAGTGCCACACCAGCCGTGATAACTGCTTCACCTTCACCAGAAAATTGAACATATTTGTTTTCTACAAGATCTTTGACATCCGTGACAACCTGCTTATCGACAATATCTGTTCCAAGATAAGTGATGACGTCACGTTTTGTGCTGTCGAGTACATTTTCTGCCACTTGGATAGTGATCTCATTTCCTTTTTGACCGCCATAATTGGCTGTGACCACAAATTTTTCTGCGATTTCCGCTTTGGCTTGTACCCCTTCGTTTAGGCGGTAAAGCAAGACCGTTTGCGCTTTTTTCTTTGCTTCACGGAAAAGAAGAAGAGACTTGTCATCAATGTTGAGTCCAACCTTTTTATTTAAGTCTTCCATATTGGAAACGGAAATAAAGGTTTTTGGTTCTCCCCAGCTCATCACAAGAGGAAGTGCCACCGTACCTCGATCGCCTAAAGTAATTCGCTGCTCTGCTGTTGTTTTAAAATTAAAGTAAATGCCAGGACGCTTTTTCTCTGTACCTGGTGTAAATGTGCCTCCGTTCATCCTTTAAACCTCCTTGGACAAAAAAGCATCAATGTGCTTTTTCGCTTCTGTTTTTGTAATTGGTTGATGTTTGATATAAAAAAGAGCACCTTCAAGGATTTCTGGTTTAACCCCAAAAAGATCCTTACTGTGCTCCTTTAAGGCTTCAAATGAAAAGCCAAATTCTTTTTCTTCGCCAGCTGTTTGAGCAGGCTCTGCTTTTTTAGTCTTGCTCACGTTTGATCACCCCATCTGAAAAGTTGATGTCTTCAAGGCTCGCTTGTTTGTCTCGGTTGTACCAATAACTGCTATCCCACGTCAGGACAATCGCTGCTACGCCTTGATCTATCATTCTTGTTTCCACTCTTTTTATGCGGACATAATCATCAAGCACCTCTCCATCTTCACTCATCATCTGAATCATTTGACGATCAGCAAGCAATGCATCAACAATTATTTCTGCCGCGTCATGTGCTTTTTCTGAATCCATATGAAACACTTTCACTTGCAGCGAATAAGATTTCATAAATGTAGATACCGTATCTGGACCGCTGATGACTGTTACGGGCGGCACATAAACGGATGGCACTTGAAAACGCTCTGGCAAAAGTCGATCATACATTGTCACAGGAAAGTGTGTGTAAATATAATGCATGATTGCCCCGACTTCTTGATTCATTTCATCACCTCCCAAAATGTCGATCGAACCAGCTTTGAAGCTTTCGATCCAGCGACTGTTCAAACATTTGCTCATAGAGCATGACAGCATGATCCCAGTAGCCATTTCCATCTACCCATTGAGAGGCAAGCATCATTCCTGTCTTTGCATTCGGATCATATTCAAAGCGGCTGCCAGCCCACCTGCCAGGCACCCATCTTCGCTCTCCACTTGAAGAAGTAGCATGTCCGTCATTGACATAGGAGGCATATTCAAGCTTCGTTCCCACTTCAAGTGTGAGACCACCTTTTGACATGAGAAAATGATTCTCCTTGTCTCCTTGCGTAAAGGAGCTTAGAAGCCGACCTGTATCGACAGCATTCTCCTTGATTAACTCATCCTGAATGATGTCCAAAAGCTCTAGGCCCATGTCCTCTAGCCAATCTTGATATTCTGCTTTTAAGCCGCCGGCACACGCTGTTTCCAGCTGTGAAAGCAGCCGGTCAAGTCCATCAATTTTCATAGATTTTCCTTCCTGACTGCCATCACTTCAATGTGATGATTCTTCACTATTTTGGGCTGCTGCAACTTAAGTGAGACGCCGTTCCACACCATTTTGTCATGCAGGCGAATATCACTTGCTAAAGGAAAATGGACAAGATAGGACTGATAAATCACTGTATTCGGCTCTTCTTGCACAAGTGACTGATTCTTTTCTATGACATAACAAGCCAGATCTGTCAGGCTAGGCGCATCAGGATAGGAAAGAGTCATTTGTAAGTCATCAGCTGGAATCCCGAATTTTCCTCGGGAAGCCTCCTGATGTTCAAGGTGAAAAAGATCACAGCGATCTGTTAAGAGAGATTGATAACTCATAATGATCTCACCTTTAATTTGGTACTGCCCCCAGTAAATGATGGTTCAATGTAATCGACAAGCAGGGCATATACATAAGGTTTGCCTTTCACTTGATCAGCTGCCTTCGCATATGAATAATCACCCATTTTTTCTGACGTAAAGCCTTTCATCATAGATTCATCATCATTCAGCATGGCAAAATATTGGGCCATTTTTAATAATGCGATTCTTGCTTTTTCAGGGAGGGGCTGATATTTTTCGCTTGAGAAATCATGACCTACGATTTGAAATACCGCAGCTTCTGCTTCGATAATATCTGCTGTCAGTCTTTCTACAGATCGATTTTTCACACGCTCAAATACAGAATAGGCTTGCAGTTCTTCAGGAGAAATAATCATGGCCTGATGTCACCTACTCTTTCACTTTCATCACTTTTGCTACAGCATCCTCTTCCTCAAATTTGCTGTCTAGCTTCGCTGTTAGGACAATAATAAATTTACGTCTGCGAATATCTTTTTCTACTTCAATTCGAATATGACGAGAAAAACCTACGATAATATTTTTAGGGTGTGTCAGCAAAATATCTGATACGTCTGTTCCCGCTTCGTCATATGGCTGCATATTGGCAAGACCTTTGACCGGCACACCGAATGCAGAAGAAAGTCCGCCTTGAATAACCGCATCTCCGAGAGTTGTCTGACGGTTTGCTACTTGATCCTTCCATTCCACCTCTAAACTTGGGGATGTATAGAAACGGAAATCCTGAGGTACACGTAAATATTTTGACGGCATCTCTTTATAGGCTTGTTTAAACATTTGGCGGCTAATTTCCGCTCCATTGGCATCGACAATATGAGATACTGCTTGTTTTCTGACGCCATCCATTTGGGCTAAAAACGGATCTGCTGAAGTCGTATCCCCATTGACGATGAGCTCTTCAATATCAACTGCCGCTCGTTCAGCAAGCATTTGCATAATCGTCTGCTGAATTCCGTCTTTTTCAATATTGTTTTCAATGCTGTCGTAGGTCATATGAATTTCTGCAATGACCTCTTTTGCATTTAGCTGGACTGTGCTTGTCGCTGGGACAACACGGTCTTTTGCATCAAGCGCTTTGCCTTCCTCTGCTGGGCGCAAAATACGCTGGCCAAAGCCGATTTTTTCGATTTTTTGTGAATCACTTTCCATCGGAATGATGCGTGCATCATTTAAAACGGTTGGTGTGTTTTGCATCATTCTAATGAATGTGTTGGATTGGGTTGCGTTCATGAGACCGCCGGTTTTTAAGCTGGCAAGTGTCATTTCGGCCTTACGAATCAACTCTTGATTTCTCACACTGTTTCCTCCTTATTTCGGCTTATAGTAAGCCATCCCATATGGGTTTTGTCGTGTCGTTTTGTGTATCGTGGATTGTTTGTTTTGATATGCCCCTTGCCTTTTCAAGCATGTGAATCCGCTCTGAAATAGGCAAAAGCTGCTGCTGAAGCACTTCCTGCATCGCTGCTTTTTCTCTGCTGGCTGATTTTTCTAAGGAAGAGAGCTGATGACGAATCGGTGCAACGACTTGCTCGAGCACTTTTTGGACAGGTTCTTCCCCTGTTTGTTCTGTTTCCTGCTTTTCAGCCTGCTGCAAGACGTTTTCGATGGCCTTTTTTGCCTTTTCGAGCTCTCGCACTTGATCCGTCGTCAAAGCGGCCTCTTCTTTTTGTACGTCTGCTGGCCTTTCACCAATCGTTTGAAGTACATCCTCTGTCTTCAGAATGTCCTGCATGATTGGAATGAGCTGTTCTAAGGTAGCTCTTACATCCGCCTCATCACCATCACTTGACTGTAAGGTTTCCAGCAGATGGTCTAAAACGTTCCAAAATGGTTGTGACATGTTTGCACCTTCCTCTTTTAAAAAGAAATTTTTCAGCAAAGAAAAAAGCCCTCTCTCATTTGTGTCTTGAGATAGAAGCTGATCTTGTTCTTCTATGGCGACGATGTCCGCCGTTCCGGCCATTGAATAACCTGTAATGTGGCCTTTTTGAATTTGATCCCAAATCTCTTGGGAAGCCTTTGTCACAAGCACCCAAGATCCTTTGCGAATCAGCTCCCCGCCCACTTCAACATCAGCCGGAGCAATATATGATTCAACCACTTCGCCAACACCATCCTGAAAATCATGCTGCTTGTCAATATGACGGGCATCCTTCATAAAGCCGTGTGCCGCTCTTTCAATTTCCTTGGCTGTCATAAAGTCTTGATGTGCATCAGGTGTATTCGGCTCATACACGACACCGTACACGAGGCGATGAGCATCTTCTGCCTTTGTCAGGACACTGACCTCTTTTTGAAAGTCAGGCCGCTTTTTCTTTGCTTTCATCAAAAAGAATTTCTTCTTGTTCGCTGCTTTGTCCACGTAGGAAACATGCGTAATTTTAGCGTTTTTTAGTTCTCTTGGCATATGTTCACCCCCTTTCAAAAAAGCGCACCCGCTTCTGTTTATTTCGTCAGCTGGTCAGGCTCTGGTTGAGGCTTTTCTTCAGCTGATTTCATGCGGCTTTCTAAAGGGCGGTGATACAGTTCCTCAGGCCATTCCTCTAGCGTTTTTCCGAGGATTCTTCCTGCTAAATCGCGCAAATCGTTAGGTGACACTGCCCCCGCCTGAATAAATGGTGTCAGTACTTTGGCAATCTCTAATGGATCTCTAAAATCAGGACCATTTAATAGAAAACGGACATGCCAAATTTCAAGATCCGGCAGGAAAAGAGTATTGAGTTTTCCTGTGATGAGATGCCGTTCCGGCTGAAATACTTGCTCTTCAGTTGTTTTACGCGCTGTATCTGCTGTCGCTTTGTTATAGTCTTGAGACTCACCTGTGTAAATTGGCGGAAGGCGAAACGCAGAGCGGATTTTGTTTCTTGTTTTTTCATCGTATTCTAAAAAGAGCGCATCTTCTTGCAGGATCTCGGCTAGAGATTTGAAGTTTACTTTGACATTTGAGACATCTTCTTCTCCCGTTAACCCTTTTTCTGTCGGCAGACCTTCAACTTCAAGCAATAGAAATTTATGTGCATGATCAGATCCTTCAATATCGTCCATATAATCTTGAAGCTGCTGATAAGAGGATTCTGACAGCATCCCATTTTCGACAATGATGGCACCTGGTACATGCCGCCCTTGTTTAAAATAAAGATAGTTCAGCTCCTCTGCCTTGCGTGCTCCGTACATATTGACGATGTTGCCAATCCAGCGGGGAATCCCATACGTTCCGCTGCCAATTTTAAAATGAATTACTTCTGTTGCGCGAAGCGGCTCTGGTGTGGTGTCATCGTACTTGCCTGTTTCACAGTGCAAAATGCGCGGATCACCATACTCCTTGAAGAAGACTTTCTTTTCGTTGATCACCTGCACATATTTGCGGAATCGTTTCTTTCGATTCATTGTTCTTAATTCGCCATTTTCTGTGTAACTGAATTCAACGTCGACTGGCTCACTAAGCTTGCAAATGCGGATATGGAGCGCATCTAAATACTCGATTCCGGCCGGCTTTCCTTGTCCATCTCTCAGCACCTCTAAAAAGCCATTGCCCGTTTTCTCTCGGTCTTCGAGGACATAGCCAAGAATCACATCAGCGGACTCATCATAGTTCATGTACTTCGTAAACTCTTCAAGTCTTGTCCATTCCTTTTCTGCGGCTTTCTTTTTTGCCGGTTTTACACCTTCTGCATTAAAGTCAAAGGCATATTCCACCCCAAACCCAAAACCCAAAATATTCGTTTTGTACGCATCAATACATTGCTGAAGAATGGTTGAATATTCTGCCATGCTTTTTAATTCATTGATGTTGTAAGGCGGGGGAACAATGTCATCTTTTTCATAGGAAAATTCATCTGCATACATTTGTTTTGTATGATCAGACATGTTTGCCTTCATAATCGTTGCTTTCAATTGTTTCATTGTATGGACCTCCTCTCTCTGTTTGGACGGACACGCTCTGAGGCGGTCTGTTTCAAATCCGTCACTTCATAATCATCCAGCGCATACCAGATCGCTGATAATGTGTGCGGATCGATTTGAAATGCATCTTCCTCTAAACGTCCATCCTTATCTGCCTTATAGGTCAGTGATTGAAGTTCATAGATTGTGTACGGACAAGCATCAGAGCAAATGATTTTTTTAAACCGTTTGATCTTTTTCGTATACTGCAAACGAGAGCCTTGGAACTTATGTGCTGCCACCATTTGAAATCCACGCTGCCGAAAATAGTGAATGGTTTTAGGCTCGGCTGCATCGGCTTTGATGAGTTCCTTTGATTCAATGAACTCTTTTAGGTCAACAGCTGTTTCATCATCTGTTTTCCCGCGGTCGTAATATTCCCAGTAAATATATAAGTACTTTTTTTCATGGTCGACGGCTAATCGAATGAGCGCATTGTATGATTCAACAAATCCAAAATCCATGCCTGCTCGTTTTAGCGGCCGGTCAATCTGCTGAATGGCTTCTAATACATCAGAATGGCTTCTCACCTCAAATTGAGGAAAAACCTTTGTGCCGTTGATGCCGAAATAGCCCTTCCTCGCAATTCGATAGAGGTCTGGGTCGTATTCTTTCAGCTCATCCAGCTGCTCCACATAGCTTTTAGGGAGAAATAGGTTATCTTCCGCTGTGGAGTGATGATAGTACGTATCCTTGATCACAACGGTGCGTTTTTTGTATAAGGTTTCGTCATCTAGGACAAATCGCTTCAACTGTTCATCTCGAAAGAAATGTCTGTACGTCCAATTATCTTGACCAACAGGATTGGTCGATAACATCATATAAAGCGGTAAGGACGGGTGCCTCAGCCTTCCAAGCAGCTCTTTAAAGCCTTCATAAGAAACCTCTGAACACTCCTCAATCCAAATCATCGAGATGTTGTTAATCGATTTCAATTTCTCAGGCTTGTCCAGCCCTTTGAATAAGATGCTGCTGCCATTTCGAAACGTCAAGGCAAGCGGCGAACTGCGGCACTTCACCACATGATCGATGCCAAGATCGCTGACGATCTCTTGTAAGAGAGAAAATGTTGATTCGCGGTGCGTATCATATACTTCTCGAATGACAAGTGCTGTCCGTTTTTCTTCCAGCAGCTTTAAAATGAGTTTTAACGCAATGTGATAGCTTTTCGAGGAGCCGTAGCCGCCTACTAAAAATTGAAACTTTTGATTCCAATCGAATAGAAAGTGTTCAAAGTGAGGATTGACTTCTTTTTCAATCAATGGCGTCATGAGTTATCCTCTTTTCGCTTGATCATGATGTGAAGATCTTCCTCTTTTTCTTCGCGCACTGCTTTTTTTGTTTTTTCGATGGTCAGTTCAATTTGCTTTAGCCTTAATCTTCGTTCATCCTTCGCATGTGCAAGCTCTTCAAACTGTTTAATGAGACGCCTGAGCTCTCCCATTGCACGGGATTGGGCATTTAAAAAGGTGGCATGCCGATCCCATGAAAATTGAAACGAATATTCTTCTGTGCTGATTTCTTGTTCTGGCTGAATGCCTTCTACTGTTTCTTCTAATGAAGAAGGCATGTATGCTGCCTTTTTCAGCTCTTTGATCATGTCATCTTGATCTGACACATACATGATTCGCTGCGCCCGAATAATGGCAGCATATTGAATTTGAATTTGATCCCAGATTAAATCAAGCGATGTACGCCCGCCCATTTTCTCCATGATTTCAATTGTTTCATCTGAAAGAAACTGATTGAAGATCGAGTGTGCCTGCTTTGACGAACCTTTTTGCCTTTGCCATCCGTATCGTCTTTTCCAAGATTTCACGGTATGGATCGAGACATTGTAATGATCAGCAATTTGCTGGTACGTCATCCCTTTCATATAATCTTGCTTGGCTTCTATCCGTTTATCTTTCATTTACATTCACCTGCCGCCTCCTTTTAATTCGAACGATTTCCTGTGAAGGAATCATTTGTGTAGGGCTAGCAAACATCCGTTTGGTCTTTCTAACTATAGGTGGCAACTGTAAGACAAGTGTTGCTCCATTTATTTTGTAAAAGAAAAAACGCCTATTCAGCTGCTTCGAATAGGCGTTCTTGTACTTTTTTGGCCATCTTTGTCCGAGCTCTCTCCATATGTTTTTGCACAGTTCCTTTCTTCACATCCAGCATGATCGCAATCTCGCTAAACGATAATCCTTGCGTTGTGTGCATGAAAAATACGTCCTTTTCTCGGTCCGTTAAAACGGACAAGGCTTCATCAATTCGTTTCTTGTCCCGCTCACTGAATTCTTTTTCATTTTCTTGGATGATTGTATATTCATGTGATAAAGCCTCTAACACTTCTGGATTTGCTAGAATGGTGCGCTGATAGACTGAACGTCTGTCTAATCCTCTGCGTGCGCCTGGCTCTCTTCCAATTTGAAGCCATTCTACTACGTATTCGAGATCGCTCACCATACTGGCGATCATTTTTTTATCATGCTTGTCTTGAACGGACAGCTGATGTTCTTCTTTTTCTTTAAATGGTTCATATTGTTTTCTAGCATCCTTTAATGCTCGTTTGTATTCAATGAGTAAATCTTGCATATTGGCTCTCTCCCTTTTTTAAGAAAATAAAAAACGGACACCAATCAGTCCCCTTTTCATAGGGTCTTGATCAGTGTCCGCAGGCTTTCCGTCTTGGACGTATGATGTTGTGATCTGTTCAGTGATCTAGCTGATTTTAAAACCAATCTCGTGATCTACTCTTGCAAAATGACCTTTTGCCGTTTGGATAATGGTTTTTCCATGTTCAGGTACATCTATCTGATAAGCTGTTCCTACATTCCCATCTAACACGATGACTTGAATTTTTCCTGTTTCCATCTCACCGACAAATGTCTGGTTTTCTTGAATGAATAATTGTTTTGGCTCGTTCATATGCTTGTCTCCTTAATTGGTGAGGACTTCGTGCCATCACCTATCGTATTTAAAATGATTTCAATTCTTGGACGCATACTATAAAACTGGGAAACTCTTAAATCAACGATCTGTAGAGAGGCCCTATCCGCAATAGAATGAAGTGCTTCTTGAATATGATGCAGCCGCGGCTGAAAGATGCTGACGTTCACTGGGCGTATCAAACCTTTCTCTGCGTATGTACGCTTGATTTGACAATCAGCTATGTCAAGCGGCATGTCGTCAAATAAACGAATCTCGAGTGATAGTGCGTCTTTTATTTTCTGCGGGCATTGCGCTTTTGCAGCTGCTCGTATTCTTTTTATCAATGTATCTTTTGTGAACAATAACTCTGTCTCAATGATGAAATGGATGACCATGTTATGATCTCCCGTCATCCTTTTCCCACTGACGAATGTCTTGTTCGTTTTTACTCGCTTTGAGCAAGCATTTGAGGATTTCCATGATTTTCTTCCATCGTTTCATGTCGTCTTGCTTCCTCCTTTTTTGCTTCAGCGAGCTTTTCCGCCAAGAGGGTCATGTATGTTTGCTTGTCTTCTGATGTGGAAAAAACAAACACCGGTTTCTGGTGATGAAAGGTCATCCAGCCACCAGCTTGGACTAAACAGAGCTGCGCTTCCTTTCTGGCATCAAACGTCATCTGATGTTTCATCTTCTTCAAATCCCTCCAGACTCTCTTCAATCTCGACTTGATACCCATAACGTGTCATGTCATATGACCAATAGCTTTTTGGATATCCAAAGTCATTCATCTGCGCTACCAATGGATGTTCAATATTCATTTTGTTCGTCTCCCCTTTTCAAAGAAGTGCTCTTCCTTTAAAGAATTACTCATTTCGTGTAACTTTTGGTCAAAAAAAAGCTCTTGAACACCCCTATTCAGCAAATCTGCAATATGCTTTGCTATTTCTAAGCTGGGCTTCGTTCTGCCCATTTCTATATTTGCATAGCCGCTCGTATACTTATACCCTAACTTTTTCGCCATATAGGTTTGTGTTTTTCCTTGTAAAATGCGTTCTTCTCGTAAATTTTCAAGTTTCATCTTTTCACCTCTTACTCAATATGTGTAAGTTATATTCATTATGATAATGTACACAAAACGAGTAAGTCAATCATTTTT
Source organism: Bacillus sp. FSL K6-1145 (assembly GCF_038003425.1). Taxonomy (NCBI): domain Bacteria; kingdom Bacillati; phylum Bacillota; class Bacilli; order Caryophanales; family Bacillaceae; genus Bacillus; species Bacillus sp. FSL K6-1145. Next base: position 2,784,802 of record NZ_JBBOPC010000001.1, read on the forward strand.
TATTCTTTTTGTGTAATTATTTATCTTTTCCGTGTAATTCATGATAAAATTTACTCATAACATGAAAAAAGGTGTTTCCAATGGATAATTTGACTGGGAAGATTTTAACTGAATTAAGAGAGAAGCATGGATGGAGCAAGTCAACGGTTGCTAAAAAACTCGGATTAAAGGCGATGTCCACTTATGCAAATTGGGAATATGGCTTGAGAAAGCCCGACGGTGAAATGATTGTGAAAATCGCCGAGTTATACGGAGTTTCAACGGACTATCTTCTCACAGGTAAGGACAAAGGCGGAACTGATGGCGACCTTGCAGACGATCCTGATTTGCAAATTGCGTTTAAGGCTGCCTCCGATTTTTCCGAAGAAGCACGAAGACAAACCATCGATTTTATTCACTACATTAAAGAAAAAGAGAAGCAAAAAGGCCGTCAGCCAAAACAGCGAGACGACGATTGAGCATCTCTTTTCATAAAGCTTTACATTGCTGGGATACGCCCAGCTTTTTTTATGCCTCTTTTTCCCCTAAAAAAGAGAAGGATCATGAATAATATGTGACATTTTTCACCATAAATACTCTTTTTTTCACATATTTTAATTGACATATAATGCTATTATTATTAATATATGTATATATCAAAAAAAGGAGTGTTACCGATGAAAAAATTAATGAAAGCTTGTACATTGTCTTTAGCTGCTTTAGGTGCTCTTACGTTCTTCCAAACTGAAGGTGCACATGCAGCTGCACAGCCAAAAGAACCAGTTATAGCAAAAGCTCCTATTATGAATAAAGTGATTACAGTGAACCGTACGCTTACTGTAGGTTCTTCAATCGCCGTCTCTCTTCCAGCAAGTCAAATTTCTGTGTCAGGCGCAACATATGCCATTCAATTAGATCAAACAGCTCCGAACTTCACTTGGATTCGTGCCGTACAACGTGGTTCTGTCACAGTTTCTTACTATAATTCACTAGGCGAGCTTGTGATTAACTATATTACTGTTCGATAAGCTATAAGGCTTTACATATAAAAAGGCGATGACTTCATGATCATCGCCTTTTTGTGTGTCTTCAAGTATTTTTGTAGACTTCATTTATCCAATGCTTGCCAACGACTATCCATTATGTTAACTTTTAATAAAAATAAGTTAACATAATGAGAGGAGCTTATGATGGGAAAACACATATCTTTGTCTTGGGAAGCGATAGCAGAAAAAGCACTGAAAAATGAACGGATCACTCTTCAAGAAGGTCTAGATCTTCTTGAAGCTGACGATAGAGAATTATTATCTATCATGCATGCAGCCTATCAAGTACGATTTCATTTTTTTCAAAATAAGGTGAAATTAAATATGATTTTTAACGCAAAAAGCGGTTATTGTCCTGAAAACTGTGGTTATTGTTCACAGTCGATCATTTCTAAAGCATCGGTTGAACGATATACAATGCTTGATCAAAAAACGATTGTGGCTGGCGCGCGTGAGGCGCTCAAGAGAAAAGCGGGGACTTATTGTATTGTCGCGAGCGGCAGAGCACCTTCTCACAGAGAATTAGATGAGGTGACAGCAGCAGTAAAAGAGATCACTGAGACCATGCCTTTGAAGGTGTGTGCATGTCTTGGGTTATTAAATGAAGACAAAGCGAAGCGGCTGAAGGAAGCAGGGGTTCATCGGTACAATCACAATATCAATACACATCAAGATCATCATACTCACATTACGACAACTCATACATATCATGACCGCTTGTCGACCCTTGAGGAGGTCAAACAGTCGGGCATGTCACCTTGCTCAGGGGTTATCATTGGAATGGGTGAAACCAACCAGCAAATTGTTGAAATGGCTTTTGCGCTCAGAGCCATTGATGCGGATTCCATTCCAGTCAACTTTCTTCATGCAATTGAGGGAACACCACTTGAGCATCAAGAACGAACACATCCGGTCAAAGCATTGAAAGTGTTGGCACTCATGAGGTTTGTCAATCCAACCAAGGAAATTCGAGTATCTGGAGGCAGAGAGTTCAATTTACGGACGCTTCAGCCGCTTGCCCTTTATGCGGCAAATTCCATTTTCGTAGGCGATTATTTAACAACAAAAGGTCAGCAAGTCCAAATGGATCATCATATCATTGAAGATTTAGGTTTTGACATAGAAGAATGTGCGTTATAAAAAAAGTCTGCCGGTGAATCGGCAGACTTTTAACAATAAGATTAGAATCTTTTATGGAAGTCGACAGTGCCGCTTCCTTCCTCACGGTCAAAGCTGCCGACAAATGTCCAGTTAATATAGCCGCCGTCACCATTATTGACGAACGTCCCATCTTCAAATACCCAAATACCAAACGTAATACCATCATATTCAACACTATCATAGTAAACCACATTGTTCAGTCCGCTAAAGTCATGGTCTTGGCTTAAGTTTTGGACAACGACGTTATAGTTTTGACCTGCTTCATAGAAGGCGCTGTACGCCGCATTTTTAACGAATCCATCACGATTTTGAGATGATTTTACTGCTTGTTCAATTTTATCGGCAATGGCTACTGGATCAATAGAGACACTTCCATCAACACCTGTTGTCGTTGCAGCTTCAGCCGTTTGACCAAAAGTCGTAAGAGATAGAGGGGCAGCAACCATTGACGTAGCGATCACAGAACTAACAAAGAATTTGCTTGTTTTTCTCATTATTTCTAACTCCTCCTTTAATTGGTATGTTTATGTACTACCCCTTCTCCAGTCTCTTAAACACTAATTTATGAAAAAACTTCTTTTTCTACCAAATAAGAGGGTGATTTTACTGTTTAAAATAGTTGAAACAACAAAAAACTACTCTTTAATAAGAGTAGTTTTCAGCATTACATGAATAGGATAAATAAAATCACACCTAGGATTATTCGATATATTGCAAAAGGCACCAGTTTGATTTTATTGATCAGTTTTAGGAAGAATCGAACAACGAAGAGAGCCACAACAAATGCACTCACAAAGCCGACGATAAAGAATGGCAGCATGTCTGTTGTTAAATATTCGGCATTTTTCACCAGTGTTAACAAGCTTGCCCCCGCCATAATCGGCATCGCCATGATAAATGTAAAGTCAGCTGCCGCACGGTGATTCAAACCAAGAATAACCCCGCCTGCGATCGTCGAACCTGAGCGAGAGAAGCCTGGCCATAATGCCAAACATTGAAACAGTCCGATATAAAGCGCCTGTTTATACGTCATGTTATCGACAGAGCTTGTTTCTGTTTTACGTTTATTGATCCAGTCAGCGACAAGCATCAGCACTGCGCCTAAAATCAAACCGACAGCAACTGTTCTCACGTCAAACAAGTATTTATCAATATAATCTTCAAATAAGAATCCTAAAATGACGGCTGGGACGAGTCCTACTGCAATTTGAGCAATGGTCAGTTTATGCCCGCTGCGCTTTTGTTCTTCAGTGATATTTTTCTTTAAGCCTAACAAGTTCAAAATTCGATCCTTGAACACAATCATGACAGCTAAAATAGAGCCTAACTGAATCACGACTTTAAATGTGTTTGCCGCCTCTGGCGTAATGATTTCCTTTGACTTTAACCAAAGATCATCGACAATGATCATGTGACCTGTAGACGAGACAGGTGCATACTCTGTTAATCCTTCGACAATTCCTAAAACCAGTGCCACGAATAAATCCCATAGATTCATGATTTTCTTTCCTTTCAATTCTGATCTTTTGAACAGGCAACCATCTATGTCCACATAAAGACAAGCTTCCTATTTCGAAAGCTCGTCTTTATGATACTATATTTTTTTCAAAAAAGATTATGACATCAAACCTTTTCTTCTTTATACAAATTGGATCGCATTTTAAACCAATCAAATAAGTGAGTCGTGATGACTTTCAGCACGGCGTACGTCGGAATAGCGACAATGATGCCGACCACGCTGAACAGTTTACCGGCTGTTAAAAGAACAAAAATGATGGTGATTGGATGGATGTGAAGATTTTTCCCCATAACCTGTGGAGAAATGAATTTCCCTTCAATCAGCTGGACAACCGTCCAAACAATGATCAATTTTAACAGCATAATTGGTGACGTGACAAGGGCAATCACAATCGCTGGTGTAATGGCAATCGTTGGACCAAGGTAAGGCACGATACTTGTACAAGCAGCAATGATGGCCAGCAGTAAGGCATAGTCTAACCCGATAATCATGTATCCAATTAAGAGAAGAAAACCGATACAGAAGCTGACAATGATCTGGCCGAGAATATAAGAGCTCAGGCGATGGTTCATTTCGTGAAGCACGATATGTGTATGTTCTCTAAACTTATTCGGAATAAATTTCAGGAAATAGTCAGGCAATTTTTTGCCGTCTTTTAATAAATAAAACAGAATGAACGGAACGGTCACGATTGAAATGATGACTTCAGTAAGCGCCCCTAGGAATGTCCCCACTCCGGTAAAGGTACTTTCCAAAATTTTCGTCGCTTGACTTGACGCTTTGCTCACCAATTCAGAAACGTTAAAATTCATCGCTTTTTGCGCTTGATTAATGAAGTTGCTTCCCGTTAGTTGTCTAATCTGATCTTCTACCGTATCAACATATTTCGGAAGGTTATGAAACAGACTCATCATTTGCGCTTGTAAAAACGGAATAATAGACACAATCGTCACTGTAATAATGCCAATAATGACAATATATAAAAGCAAAATCGAAAAGATCCGTTTGACTCTAAACTTCTCTAACAAATTGACAATTGGATTTAATAAATAATACACGACCCCCGTTAAAATAATCGGTAAGGCGATGGTTTTGACGAGTACAATGAGCGGTGTGAAAATAAAGGATGTTTTCATGAAAACAAGGATATTCAATCCAATTAATAGCAGGACGAGTAAAAAGAGAACAAACTTGTTATCAAGAAAAAATTTTCTAAATCGACTGCTCCACATTTGCATAGAATTCATATCGTTCCTCCAAACTCGGGCTATTTTATGAATAAATTGTACACTACCTGATCATGATATGGTGGTCATTGTTTCAGCTTTTTTTCCCATTTCGCAATGGACATCACCCATACAATCAGAATGGGCTGTCCTATCAGTCTTATCCATAGCAAAGACTGCTCTGTGCTTTCTTGACCTGGAAATGGAATTCCCTCTCGTGCAGCAAATAAGTTTGCAGGGAAAATGAGGACAAGATAGACAGCAATGATTTTTGCTGCTGAGATCCTGACATTTGGCAAAAGCAGCAAGACAGCCAGCAGCCATTCTAGGCATGCCGTCGCATAGACCATACCATATGGAAATGGCCAGCCTGGCATCATACGCGCAAAGCCACTCGGCTCTATCACATGAAAAATACCGGCTGCTATGAATAAAAGCGCAAAGACGTATGTACTTCCTATATGCAGGACGCGCTTCATGGTCGTTTCCTCCTCTCCCTTCTATCAGAGTATTACCCGAATGAAGGAAGAAACTACCCACTTCTCGTACATTTATATCCTTTATGTAAGACGCATCAGCCTATATAAAGGTTTCATCCGCTTTTCAATAAAAAGAATGTTCTTTCTTACAAACGCTTTCAAAGGATGTATAATCAGAGAAAGTAGAAGGAGGGAACGACATGATTCGATTTGCTGTCATCGGAACGAACTGGATTACAGATCGATTCTTACAGGCCGGTGAAGGAGTAGCTGATTTTACATGTACAGCCGTCTATTCACGGTCCGCTGAAAAAGGCCAGGCATTTGCCGAAAAATACGGTATTGATACAGTTTTTACGAACTTACATCAAATGGCGGAAAGTGATGCGTTTGATGCCGTGTATATTGCGAGTCCAAATGCCCTTCATAAAGAGCAAGCCATGTTGATGATGGAGCACCAAAAGCACGTATTATGCGAAAAACCATTTGCCTCTCACCGAAAAGAAGTAGAAGAAATGATTGCTGCAGCGAAGAAACATCAAGTGTGTTTGATGGAAGCGATGAAAACGACATTTCTGCCCAACTTCCTTCAAATCAAACAGCACCTTGATCAGCTTGGACCCATTCGGCAAGTGGTCGCTCATTACTGTAAATATTCCTCAAGATACGATGCCTACCGAAATGGCGAGATTCCAAATGCGTTTAAGCCTGAATTATCCAATGGTTCTTTAATGGATATCGGTGTGTATCTCGTCTATCCGGCGCTCTATTTATTTGGTCTGCCGAATCAAATCACCGCAAGAGGCTATAAGCTTTCTTCTGGTGTAGATGGGAGCGGCTCTGTCCTTTTACAGTATGCCGGGCATCAAGCACTCCTTTTTCATTCTAAAATTTCAACGTCTCATTTATCTGCGGAAATTCAAGGAGAGGATGCGACGATGGTGATTGATCAATTCCACCGTCCTTCGCATATCACGATCCATGATCGGCAAGGACACCATACCGACATCTCTCTCAAAGATGATCAGCCAGCCATGTATTATGAAATCTGTCATTTTATTGAGTGTATTCAGCAAGGAATGAGGCAGTCTCCGGTCAATACATTTGCCTTATCTGTTCAAACCATGTCCGTCATGGACGAGGCGAGAAAACAAATGGGCGTGAGGTTTCCTGCCGATAGATAAAATGAATGGGGCATGAAATGATGAACAAAGGGCGAACATGATGTGCAAATTCGCCCTTTTTTTATTTTGGATCAATAGTTTATGTTGCCGCTAACACATCCGCAAATGCTTTCACATAGGGAGGAAGATCCGGTGGACGTCTGCTCGAGACGAGGTGACCATCTGTGACGACTGCTTCATCAAACCAGTCTGCTCCAGCATTTGTCATATCATCTTTAATACCAGGTGTGCTCGTTACTTTTTTGCCTTGCAGGATGCCTGCTGAAATGAGCACCCAGCCAGCATGGCAAATTTGTCCGACTGGTTTCGCCTTTTCATCAAACGTACGGACAATGTCTAATACTTCTGGATAACGACGCAGTTTATCGGGCGCCCATCCGCCTGGGACGAGCACAGCATCATATTCATCCGCTTGAATGGAATAAAAATCTGCATCGGATACGGCAGGCACACCATACTTGCCGATGTACTCATGATCTGCTTTTTCTCCTACGAGATGGACGGTTGCGCCCTCCTCTCTTAAACGCAGAACCGGATACCATAGCTCTAAATCTTCAAAATCATCACTGACAAACGCAATGACCTTCTTATTTGATAAACGCATAACATCTCTCCTATTCTTTCAATTTCCTCTATTGTACGAGATGACCGCTTAAAAAGAAAAGCGGTTCCCCTTGAGGAGAACCACTTGATCTTATTCACTGATCTTGAATTTTTTAATTAAATCACGTAATTCTTCCGCCATTTGGGAAAGAGTCGTAGAGGAAGAACTAATCTCTTCCATAGAAGCAAGCTGCTCTTCAGCAGATGCAGCGATATCTTGGATGCTTGCTGAACTCTCTCGTGATACATCTGCAATTTCATTCACTGCTTTAGAAATTTGCTCAGATCCTTTTGAAAGCTCGCGTACTGTTGTATTCATTTCATTCATTCTTGTAGCGATTTCCGCTGTTTGCTGATTAATTTGTGAGAAGCTTTCTTTCGTTTGATCTGTAATGGAAAGACCATTCTTCACTTCTTCATTCACTGATTTAAACATATTTTGAGATGTTTCGATTTCAGATACAATTTCTTTCACAAGCTTTTCAATCTCTTTTGCTGAATCTGATGATTGAACTGCAAGTTTACGTACTTCCTCTGCGACAACAGAGAAGCCTCTGCCTGACTCACCTGCACGTGCTGCTTCAATAGCTGCATTGAGTGCAAGTAAATTCGTTTGATCCGCAATGCCGTTAATCACGCCTAGGATGTTTGTGATGTCTTTTGATTTATGCTCTAGCCCGTTGATCACCCCTTCAGCTTCTTTCACTGAATGGTCGATCGTCTTCATTTGGCCAACGGTTTGCTCCACAAGCTGTCCGCCTGATTCCGCGACTGTTCTTGATTGAATAGATGATGCTGCGATGACATCAGATGTTTCTGCGACCTCGTTCAGACCTTCATTCATTTGTTTTAAATGAGCCGCACTTTGCTCCACCATTTCGCTTTGATTTTCGTTGCCGTTTGAGAATGTTTCAATAGATGATGTAATATGTTCGGTTGCTTTTGTTGTTTGACCTGCGCTTGCTGTCAGTTCTTCAGATGAAGAAGCCACGTTTTCTACAGATGTTTGTACAGCTTGGATGACATCTCTTAATGATTCACTCATTTCATTAAAGCTTGTGCCTAGCTGTCCAATTTCATCTTTTGACCGGACATCAATTTTTTCTGTTAAATCTCCTTCACTGATTTTCTTTGAAGAAGAGACAAGTATAGATAGTGGTTTTGTAATGGAACGGATGATCAAGAAGATCAGAATCCCGCCAATGATGAGCGCGCCAGCTAAAATGATAGCGGCCATGTTAAAGACTGGCTGTGCAGCTTCTTCTACTTCTGTCACAAACATCGTACCGACAATTTTCCAGCCAGTCGCTTTGTTTGTGGTGAATTCCATTTGCTTTTCTTTTCCTTCAAACATATAACTCATAGAACCTTCATCTTGTGAATAAAGCTTTTCTAGCCATTCACCAGATAATTTTGTTCCCGCTTTTTTCGTAGGATGGGCAACAAAGGTACGATCCGGACTTCCGATAAAGGCATAACCCTGTTTCCCAATGTTTATGCTATTTGATTCTTTTACTAGATTCGCAATGTCTAGGTTCATTGCAATGACTCCTGATCCGTCTTCTAACTTTTTAGAGATGGTGACCACAAGCGTACCTGTGGAAGCTGTTGGATACGGTGCTGAAACAGACAGCTCTCCGTTTTTCTCCCAGCCGTCTTTATACCAATCCCGCTCCGTTGCGACATAGTCAGCAGGCATTTTTTTATTAGGATATCTTGAAAACACTTTGCCATCACTTGAAGCGACAAAAATGCCTTCTGTGTCATCATTCATACTCATGAACTGCTCAAACCGTCCTTGAATATCTGTCGTGCCTTTTTGCTTAAGCTTTTTCTCCGTGATCCATTTGCTAAAGAAATCGGCTGCGTCTGTTTTCACTTTCACAACCTTCGTAATATTTTTATCTAGCTGCTCGACGTTCTCCTTTGCACTTTGCATGATTTGATCATTCAAAGAAGTACTCGCCGTATGATATGAAGAGAATGCCAACACAATGATTGGGCATAAGAGAATAAATAAGAAAGAGAATACGAGCTTTTTTGAAATAGATGGCTTCCTGAAATACTGTATGAATTTCATAAAAAAGAAAACTCCTTTTAGTAAGATAGTATATATATCGGAAGTACTACTATGTTCTTTACTTTTTTAACTTATTAAAGTCTAAATAAGACCAAAATACCCAAATTATATGTATTGAATGGAAAAAACACCTGACGCCAAAACGTCAGGTGCTTCCCTATATTCTTATATTTTAAATTGTTTAATGAGCTCTCTTAGCTCTTCTGCCATCTGAGATAACGTAGCAGAGGAGGAACTGATCTCTTCCATAGATGCCAGCTGTTCTTCTGCGGATGCTGCGATATCTTGGAAGCCTGCGGAGCTTTCTCGTGAAAGCTCTTTAATTTGATTCACCGCATGTGAAATATCATTTGAGCCATGCGAGAGTTCTTTAGCCGTTCCGTTCATTTGTTTCATTTGTTCTGTCATTTCTGATGTTTTATCGGTAATTTTCTCAAAGCTGATTTTCGTTTCATCTGTAATGTCTAATCCAGATTGTACTTCACCTGCTACTTGTTTAAACATGTTCTGTGATTTTTTAATTTCCTCTACAATCTCGTTCGTCAAGCTTTCAATTTCCTTTGAAGAGCTTCCGGATTGCTCTGCCAGCTTACGAACTTCTTCTGCAACAACAGAGAAACCTCTGCCTGCTTCTCCTGCCCGAGCGGCTTCTATCGCAGCATTTAAAGCTAGGAGATTGGTCTGGTCGGCAATGCCGTTAATGACACCCAGAATGTTCGTAATATCTTTTGATTTCTGCTCTAAGCCTTGAATCACAAGCTCTGCTTCTTTCACTGCCTGCTCGATGGTTTGCATTTGCCCTGCTGTTTTTTGAACAAGTTCTCCACCGGCCTGAGCCGTTTTGCTTGAATCAATCGACGATTCCATCATATGAGAGGTCGTATCGACCATATGGGATAAGCTGCGATCCATTTCGTTCAACTGGACTGAGCTTTTTTCGATCATATCATTTTGATGTTCATTGCTGTTTGAGAACTGTTCAATAGATGATGTGATATGCTCAGTCGCTTGAGCGGTCTGTCCCGCACTTGCTGTTAATTCTTCAGAAGAGGAGGCCACATTTTCGATGGAATTTTGAACAGCTTGAATGACTTGTTTCAGCTTAGCTGACATCTCGTTAAAGCTCTGCGCAAGCTTGCCGATTTCATCGTGCGTACGAACTTCAATGTGCTGGGTCAGATCACCCTGACTGATTTTCTCAGCCGATTCAGAGAGTTCTATCAGTGGCTTTCGGATTGATTTAATAATAAAATAAATCGCGATTCCGCCTATGGCAATCGCAACTGCCAGTATGATCATTGTTAAGTCGAGTACTGGCTGTGCAGCTTCTTGGACTTCGTCCACATACATGGTTCCAGCAAGCTTCCAGCCTGTTGCTTCATTTGTGTCAAAGAACATTTGCTTCGGCTGTCCTTTGTATTCATATTTGAAACTGCCTTGTTTTTTAGCATACAATTTCGTGATGAAATCACCTGTCAATTTCGCCCCAGGCTTGTCTGTTTTATGGGCAATATAATGCTGATCTGAAGTCGCGACAAACGCATAGCCTTCTTTGCCTATTTTGATGCTGTTTGTATCTTTCACGATCGTGTTCAAGCGCACATTGATTCCAATCACACCAGAACCATCTGCTAGCTGTTCTGATATTCTGATGAGCAGGTCATCTGATGACTTGTCGGCAAAAGGATCTGAAATGATGAGTTTCTCATCTCTCATCGATTGTTGAAACCACGGTTCGTTTTTTGCACTCGCTTCACTACCTTTATGAATCTCGGAATATTCGGTTAGTTTACCATTTTGATCTGCAATGAATACTTCCACAACATCTTCGTCTGTTTCCGATAATTGCTTTAATTTCACCTTGAGTAAATCCTTATTTTTAGAAGTCAATTCACTCTTTTTCACCGATTTCGATAAATAAGAAACGATATCAATTTTAGGCTGTACATCTTTATTAATGAGTTCGTTTAATTGCTGAACACCATTTGCAGCACTAGACATAATCTCATTATTGAGAGACTTTGATGCCACTTCATAAGAAAATGCTGCCAATACGAGAATTGGCACTAGGAGAATCGCTAAGAATGCAGTAATTAATTTCTTGGACATTGTAAAATGCTTAAAAAAGTTGATTTTTTTCATGATTCTACTCCTTTTGAATTATGATTTGTGGTATTTCACTTCTATTCTTAGGTAATATGAATTATTTTTCAAGGGGTAATGTTCGAAATCTAATTAAAATGAGTAAATTTACCTATTTCTTTTGATTTATTCAATTGAAAAAGAGCCCTTTAGCTGAAGGGCTCTTTTCATTTTGTCTATTCGACTTTAAATTTGCTGATCAAATCACGCAATTCTTCTGCCATTGATGAAAGCGTAGCAGAGGAGGAGCTGATTTCTTCCATAGATGCGAGCTGTTCTTCCGCTGAAGCCGCAATGTCTTGAATGTTTGCGGAGCTTTCACGTGAGACGTCTGCAATCTCACGGACAGCCTCTGACACATGTGCAGAGCCATTTGAAAGCTGGATAACCGTTTGATTCATCGTTTGCAGCTGGTCAGAAATTTCTTTTGTCATTTCGAAAATATTGTGGAAGCTGACTCTTGTTTGTTCAGTGAAGCTTAGGCCTGATTGAACTTCTCGATTCACTGCAGTGAATACTTCCTGTGATACATCGATGTCTTGAACGATTTCTTTAATCAAATTCTCGATTTCTTTCGCCGAATTGGCTGATTGAACAGCCAGTTTTCTTACTTCTTCTGCTACAACGGAGAAGCCTCTGCCAGATTCCCCAGCTCTTGCTGCCTCAATTGCTGCATTTAGCGCAAGTAGATTCGTTTGGTCGGCGATACCATTGATGACACCTAGAATTTGTGTAATGTCTTTTGATTTACTTTCAAGAGCGCTGATGACATTCTCTGCTTTTTTCACGGACTGATCAATGACATTCATTTGAGAAGCGGTTTTTTCGACAAGCTGTCCGCCTTCCCCTGCGATATCTGTTGATTTGATCGATGAAGCAGTAATGGATTCAGCCGACTCATTCATGTGCTGAAGGCCACGGTTCATTTCATCTAACTCTTCTGAGCTGGATTCGACTTTGTCATTTTGACTTTCATTTCCATTGGAAAATTGTTCAATGGCTAGTGTAATATGCTCTGTTGCTTTACTTGTTTGCCCTGCGCTGGCGGTCAGTTCTTCTGATGAAGAAGCGACATTTTCGACTGAGGTTTGGACGGCACCAATGAGGGTTCTTAATGAGTCAATCATTGTATTAAAGCCTTTCCCAACTTGGCCAATTTCGTCATCTGATTGGATCTGAAGCTTATCGCGCAAATCACCTTCGCTGACTTTTTTCGAGAAGCGGGCAAGGTTGGATAATCTTTTAGATATAGAGCGGACGATAAAGAAGATGAGGGTACCTGCTACGATAAGTGTCACACTGAACACAATAAGGGCTGTATTGAAAACGGGCTTTGCTGCATCTTCTACTTCTGATACGAGCATCGTTCCACCGATTTTCCAGCCGGTTAATTCGTTGGTCACATACGCAACCTTTTTATCTATTCCTTTGAGTGTGTAGCTGCCGTTTCCTTCTTTGTTTTGATAAATAATATTTGCTAGATTCTCATTGACCTGACTTCCTGGCTTTTGGGTCGGATCTGCTAAAACTGTTTTATCTTTCTCCATGATGAAGGCATAGCCTTTTTGCCCAATTTTGATTTCTTTTAACTTTTGAATCAGGGTGTCAATTTCCATATCAAGTCCAATAACACCTGACCCATCTTTCATTTTTTGAGTAATCGTGATGACCATTTTGCCTGTGGAGGCTGCTACGTATGGTTTTGTGATGACTTGTTTACCGTTCTCTGCATTGAGCGCTTCTTGATACCATGGACGCTCTCTTGGATCGTAGCCATCAGGCATCTTTTGAACTGGATATTGCATAAACAATCCCTTTTCGGAGCCTGCATAGATAGCAGAAACATCTTTTTCATTAATTTTTCCAAATTGCTGCAATTCTTTGATGGTCGCATTTCTATTTTTTTCTTGAAGATTAGACGCTTTGAGTGAGTCTGTAAACAGAGCCACAGCATCTGCTTTGTTTCCTATATTCTCATTGATTAAAGTATCAAATGCATTGACTTGACTCATCGCACTGCCCATAATCTGTTTGTCTAGCTCTGTCTTTGATGTAAAAAACGCACTAATTGTCAGTGCAGTGGTTGGCAGGATAAGGACTACCAAAAAGGCAATAATTAATTTTTTTGAAATGGATGGTTTTTTTAACCATTGAATCATTTTCCCCATTTTCTCTTTCCCCCTTTACTTCTCTAAAGTTATTATCGGATGAAAGGTTTATTTTTACAGGCTGAAAACGATGTTTAAAATATAAAAAAAATACCCAGACAATTCTGGGTATTTTTTCATCATTATTTAATCAATTTTAAATTGACTTGTGAGCTCTTTTAGTTCCTCTGCCATGTTAGAAAGTGTCACTGAAGAAGATGATATTTCTTCCATAGAGGCCAGTTGCTCTTCAGCAGAAGCCGCAATGTCCTGAATGTTTGCAGCACTTTCTCTAGAGACTTGACGCATCTCCTGCATAGCTTGTGAAACTAGCTTCGAACCGCTCGATAGATCAATGGCTGTATCGTTTAATTGCGTCAGTTTTTTCGACATTCCTTCTGCCGCCTCATAAATGTTCTGGAAGCTTTCTTTTGCTTCTTCTGTCATACCAAGTCCTGCATGTACTTCTCGATTGACCGTTTTGAACATATCTTGAGATTTAGCAATTTCTAACACAATTTCTTGAATGAGCTTTTCTATTTCTTTCGCTGAGTCTGCCGATTGGACAGCTAATTTTCTCACTTCTTCTGCCACGACAGAGAAGCCGCGTCCTGATTCGCCTGCTCTTGCTGCTTCGATGGCTGCATTTAACGCAAGAAGATTCGTTTGATCTGCAATGCCGTTAATGACATTTAAAATGCTCGTAATATCTTTAGACTTATATTCTAATTGCTTCATGACTTGTTCTGCTTCTTGTACAGATGTATCAATATGTTTCATTTGGCTCGCTGTGCTTTCAACTATTCGGCCGCCTTGACCAGCTGCCTCTGTCGATTGAAGTGAGACAGTAGCCACTTCTGATGACGTTTGTGACATGCCTTGTAATCCTTCATTCATTGCCACAAGCTGATTCGTACTAGATTCGACTTTCTCGTTTTGTGCTTCATTTCCATTTGAAAATTGTTCAATCGACATCGTGATATGTTCAGTTGCTTGACTTGTTTGGCTGGCACTTGCCGTCAGCTCCTCGGAAGCGGAAGCCACATTGTCGACAGATTGCTGTACCGCTCGAATGACGTCACGAAGGGATTCACTCATTTTGCTAAAGCTTCTTGTGAGATCTCCAATTTCATCCTTCGATTTGGTTTCAAGGGTTTCGGTTAAATCACCATCACTCACCTTTTCTGAGAAATCAACAAGCTTTCGAAGTCCAATTGTGATGGAGCGAACGATAAAGAAGATCGCAATACCGCCAAGGATAAAAGAAGAAATTAAAAGAATAATGGCAGAATTCCAAACTGGCTGTGCTGCTTCTTCTGTTTCTGATACAAACATCGTTCCAGCAATTTTCCAACCTGTTAAATCATTTGTCACAAAAACGAGACGCTTTTGTTCTCCTTTATTCTCATAAGTTGATGTTCCTTCTTTTCCGCTGTAAAGGATAGATGAAATATTTTCAGTAACCTTAGATCCTGATTTTTCTTCTAGATGGGCCACAATTTGCTTGTTTTTATTCGCAATAATTGGGTATCCTTCTCGTCCAATTTTAATCTCTTTTATTTTATCGACAATGTCTTGCACATCAATGTCGATTCCGATCACTCCCGCCCCGTCCTTCAGGCGCTGGGCAATCGTGACAACCATGCCGTTTGTTGTGGCAGAAATGTATGGATTGGTGACAACTGGATTACCACTATCATCCTGCATAGCTAGTTGGTACCAATCGCGCGTTGTTGGATCATAGCCTTTTGGCATATCTACTTTAGGAAACTGAATGAAGTCACGCTTTTTACTTGCTGCATAAAACCCAACCACATCATCTTCATTGATTTTGCTGTATATCTCAAAATGCTCATACAGCTTGTCCTGGTTGTTCTTTTTAAAGTCTGCAGCAGTAGCTGTTTCAGTAAAGAGTTTTACTGCGTTTTCCTTATTCATCAGCTTTTGCTGGATCATGTCATTCAGTTCATTGACTCTTGCTTTTGCTCCGTACATGATTTCATGATCTAATTCTTCTTTGGCAATCTGATATGAAATCGTACTGAGTGTAATAATTGGCAAGACAAGAACGAGAGTGAATGAAATAATCAGTCTCTTAGAAATCGATGGTTTTTTCAACCATTTTATTGCATTTTTCATGTTTTTCCTCCTTTTAAACGATATGTTATATATCGGACAGCTTCATATTATTTTCATGTTTTTCAAATAAAAAGGATGCTTTTTTGTTTATTTACACAAATTGATTCCTTGCCCAAGCACCCTGCATACGCTAATACAAAAGGGGGCGCTTTTCATATGATTATCCTTTCAGGACAGCCAGTGACAAATGAGCAGCTGGCTTCATTTCAGCTAGAGGGACAAAAGCGGATCATTTTGATGCAGTTACAAGCCTCAAATGATACGTTCCGCTACAGGCAAGCATCTGATTTGTTATTTGAGGTTACATTGAGATCGAACATTATGAATGCTGCAAGAGATTTGCATAAAAGTGGTGCCTCATTTGCCATCTTTCAAAGGTCTCGTGCAAATGACGCCTTTTGGCGCGTATCTGAAGCAGGAGCACTAGAGCTGCGCTATCAAGTCGAACCATCTAGAGGCATTAAAGACATTTTTGAAAATGGCTCACAATATGCATTTGAATGTGCCACCGCCATTGTCATCGTGTTTTATATGGGCGTCTTGCAAACGGTAGGGGACGAGAAGTTTAACCGAAGGCTTCGCAGTCTAACTCTGTATGACTGGCATTATGATACATTGTCGATTTATACAGAGCGCGGGAATGACTTTATCTATGGGGATTGCTTATATTTCGAGAATCCAGAATTTAGCTATCAGCAGTCACAGTGGCGCGGGGAAAATGTGATTTACTTAGGAGAAGATCAATATTACGGACATGGACTTGGGATTTTAACAGCGGCAGAAATTATCGACAAATTGAATAAGAGAAGGCGGCCAGGTGCTGTTCAATCTGCTTATCTATTGCCGCAGACCACCCGGATGGATGTGATTTATCTCAGGCAAATGTTCGGCAGCTAAAAAAAGCCTCTTGTCTAGTGGTTATGACAAGGGGCTTTTATATGCCTTGCGCTTTCGATAATCTTGCAGCGTGCCAAGCATCGTGTTCGCAAGGAGCTCCATTTTTTCTAAGTCTTTTCTTGTGACCGGCGGATCGTGCCGGCTCCATTTTACATAACGAACAAAATAGTAATGACGAATGGGCGTAAGGACGGCAGGAGAGTGCGGAAATTCATCAAACCAAAATTCAATTTGTCCTTTTTTTCGGTATGAATGTTTTAAGATGTCCACCCTTTCACACCCCCCAACATGATTTTATATGTGCGTCAGTTCATGCATGATCTCCTCAACGGTTAAAATCGAGTGAATACGGCCAACGCCCTGTCCTGCCCAAAGAGCCATTTGATCAGGGTTTCCCGCCGCCGCAGCTGCTTTTCGCATCGGTGTCGTCCATACATGCTGAACCGGATAAGGAAGAACCCTATCTTCATTCTGTCTTTCTTCCTCCATCCACTGATTCACAATACCTCTTGCTCTTTTTCCAGAAAAAAGCTTCGTGATCTTTGTTTCACTGCTTGCTGCCTGTAAAATCGCCTTTTTGTATATGTCTGCCGCAGCACTTTCCTGACTGGCTAAAAATCGTGTGCCGATTTGCACCGCATCCGCTCCAAGTGCTAGAGCGGCTTCCACACCTGCTCGATCTGTAATCCCGCCTGCGGCGATCAATGGCACATGACAAAGCGGCTTGACGTCAGAGATCAGGCTAAAGAGTCCCATCAGGGCATCTCCTTTTGCAGGTAAAAAGGTACCTCGGTGACCCCCTGCTTCACTTCCTTGCAGAACAATGGCATCCATCCCTTTTTCCTCTAAAAGCAGTGCTTCCTCTTTTGTTGTGGCGGTTCCAATTAAAAAGATCCCCTTTTGTTTAAAGCGATGTATCGTTTGTTCGTTTGGACAAGCGAAGGTAAAGGAAACGACCGGTACGTCCTCATCCAAAAGAATGTTGATTTTCTGTTCAAAATCATTCCACAATTCCTCTTCGCTCGGCAGTCTATCGGCTACTGGTCGTGCTGGCAGTCTCTTCTCCCAAAATGCCACATCCTCTTTTTTGACTTCAGGAATTGGCTCTGGTACAAATACATTGACCTGAAACAGGCGAGTTGTCAGTTGTTTGACCTGTCTGATCTGCTGCCTCAAATGGTCAGGCTGCACATATCCACTTGCCAAACTGCCAAGTCCTCCGCATTGCGAAACAGCGGCTGCCAGCTGAGGTGTCACGGCACCTCCTGCCATTGGCGCTTGAATAATCCCATATTTGATTTGCAGTAATTTCGTGATATCCCCCATTTATTTCCCCCATTTCTTACTCGTTTGATGATACCTGTATATAAAAATGGCGATGTCTCGGCCCGTCAAACTCACAGAAATAAATTCCCTGCCATGTGCCAAGGACAGGATCACCATGATTAATGAGAATATGCTGCGTAGCACCCATAAAGCTCGCTTTCATATGTGCGGCTGTATTTCCTTCCATATGGCGGTCCTTCGGATGTTCCCACGGAAAGACTTCGTCAAGCCGGCGGAGCATATCTCGTTTCACATCTGGGTCCGCATTTTCATTAATGGTCATCCCTGCTGTCGTATGAGGACAGTAGACAATGACGGTTCCGTTTTGAATACCTGTTTCCTTGATATATTGATGGACCTCATTCGTCACGTCGATCATCTCATCGCGTCTATTTGTTTGTACATTAATTTTTTTCATATGAGCGGCTCCTTTTTGTCATTTCTATCAAACCATACCCTTTTTATGTGAAGTCAATCACTGTTTATCGGTAGAAGGCATTATCTCACCTAAAGTTTACCAAGTAAAAAAACCTCGTCAAGTGTTACGAGGTTTTTAGGAAAAGTGGACCTTTTTGATGTCAATGGTCCGAATATGATGGTCTTCTGCATCTATGATGGTAAATTCACAGCCTTCTGCTTCAATCGTATCTCCAATCTCAATATCAAATTTATGTGTCATCATCCAGCCAGCAATTGTATCAACATCATCATTCTCAATGGCTAAATCCAATAAATCATTTACTTCATCAATCAAGGCTTTCCCATCCATTACATAGTGGAAGTCACCTTTTTTGACGATATGAGGTGTTTCATCCTGATCATATTCATCTCGAATTTCGCCCACGATTTCCTCTAATATGTCCTCTACTGTGACAAGTCCGGCTGTTCCTCCATATTCGTCTACGAGCACTGACATATGAATTCGTTCCTTTTGCATCAAAATGAGCAATTCTTGAACAGGCGTACTTTCAATCACTCGTATCACAGGACGCATTAAGTCTTCAATCGTCACATCTTGATTCAGGAAACTCGCCTTAAACACATCTTTGCTATTGATGACACCAATCACATGATCTTTGTCTTCTTTAATGACGGGGTAGCGTGTGTATCTTTCGTTCAGCATATAATGTGTCACGTCTTCAAGCGTCTGTTCAATCTCTATGGCTGAAATTTCTGTACGAGGAATCATGATCTCTCTCGCCACTCGGTTATCAAATTCAAAAATTTTATTCACATATTTGTACTCAGACTGGTTAATCTCACCCTTTTCATAGCTTTCAGATAAAATGAGACGCAATTCTTCCTCACTGATCGCCACTTCATGTTCTTTGACAGAATGAAAACCGAATAATTTCACAATGCCTCGCGCAGATCCATTTAATGCTTTAATAAACGGGTACATGACTCTATAGAAAAAGATGAGTGGCTTTGCTGTCACAAGGCTGACCGCCTCTGCCTTTTGAATGGCAATCGTTTTAGGCGCCAGTTCTCCCACAACGACATGTAAAAACGTAATGATCACAAATGCGATGATAAACGATAGGATGTCGGTTAATGCGGAATGAAGCCCCAACTCCTCAAACAGTGGATGCAGAAAATGCTCCACCGTCGGCTCGCCCAGCCACCCTAAGCCTAAAGCGGTAATGGTAATACCGAGTTGACAGGCGGATAAATATTCATCGAGATTTGATATGAGCTTTTGTACGTGAATGGCTCTCTTATCACCGCTTTCAATCAGCTGATTGATTTTAGAGCCTCTAATTTTCACAATCGCAAATTCAGTGACAACAAAAAACGCTGTCGCAGCAATGAGTAATATGACTAAAAATACGTTTAAAATATACAAAAAAACCCTTACCTAACAACGGTAAGGGCTCACCTCCTCTGGCATCAATTAATCATTACGGCCATTTAGGAAGATCATTACAAAACGGAGCAATTCAAACAAGGAGACAAGGGCTGCTGCGACGTACGTAAGAGCGGCAGCATTTAACACCTTGTTCACGCCTCTTTCTTCACTGCTTCTAATGATTCCTTCTGAAACAATGATATCTTTCGCACGAGAACTTGCATTAAACTCGACAGGCAATGTCACAAGCTGAAAGAACACAGCCGCTGAGAACAAAATGATCCCAAGCCCGATTAAGTTAAGGCTGCCAAGTAAGATTCCACCAAGGAAAAGAAGCGGGGCAACGCCAGATGCAAAGTTCACGACAGGAAAAATCTTATGTCTCAAGACAAGCGCACCATAGGATTCCTGATGCTGCAAGGCATGTCCAACCTCGTGTGATGCGACTGAAATGGCCGAAATGGAATGGCCGTAGTACACAGGTTCAGATAAGCGAACCACACGCTGCGTCGGGTCGTAATGATCAGTCAAAGTTCCTCTTACCGGTTCAACAGGCACGTCGTATAACCCGTTGCGATCTAAAATATGTCGAGCGGTTTCCGCACCTGTTTTCATACTGGATGCTTCAACCTTTGAATACTTTTCAAAATTATTCTTTACTTTAAATTGTGCCCAAAATGATAATCCCAATGCGGCAAAAGTTAAAAAATAAAAAAACAGCATGCTCATCAGCTTCCTTTTTATTTTATATATTTATTTACAATTTTAATGACTTTTATGTAACGTGTACAGAAAAAAGCACTAGGTCTTTTTAAGGGGGATCACCACGCCAATGAAAAAGAAGAACACACCTAAGCATGCTGTATAAAAGGTCACCGTTCCGTATAGGTCTTGAAAAAAGTGCAGCCATGAAAAATCATTCATAAAATGATTGACAGCATTTAAATCAAACACAAGTAAGATCACAGCTGATGATAAAAAGTGAGCGCCGATAAAAAGAAGTACGGTCTTTTGAACGAACGACATTCGCATTCCCTCCTTCTTCTCTCTTATTTTAAGATATGGGATCTACATGACGAAGATGAAAAAATGTTTCCTCAATCGGGCATACTGACATTAGCAGTCTCCTGAAAGGAAGAGTCCAATGAAATCAAACCGTATCTTTATTGCTTGGCTAAGGTGGCCTCTCTATCTTCGAATTGCCATCATCATCTGTTTCTTGCTTCTTTTTTTTGGACAATTAATCGTCTTGCTTGAACCGAAGCAGTATCATACGATCTTTGATGGGATCTGGTGGGCTCTCATTACAGTCGCGACGGTCGGCTATGGTGATTTTGTGCCGCAAACCATTCCCGGACAAATCGCAGGTATGGCGCTGATTCTGATCGGGGCAAGCTTTGTCACGGCTTATTTTGCCACACTCGCTGCCGCTGTGTTCAGCAAGCAGCACCATTATGTAGAAGGGAAGGTCGCGTTTAAAGGAAAAGGACATCTCATTATCGTCGGTTGGAATGAAAAAACGAACAAATTGCTTCAGTCATTTCAAACGATTGATCCAGCTATGCCGATTGTGCTAATTGATGATTCCTTGAAGGAAGGGCCGCTTCTAGAGAATGTTCATTTTATTAAAGGGCATGGCACCGAAGATGGCACACTTCGCAAAGCCAATATTTCAGGTGCAGATGCACTGATGATTACCGCAGATCAGCACGAGAATGAAGTGACAGCTGATATGCAGAGTGTTTTAACATTACTTGCAGCAAAAGGATTAAACCCTTCACTCTACTGTTTAATTGAAATTTTAACAGATCGTTACGTGAAAAATGCCGAGCGGGCTGGCGCCAATCAAGTCATTCATACCTCTGATGCAGTCAATCATTTAATGGTCGAGCATTTTCTTTTAAAGGAACAGTTCAAAGCGTTAAAGAAAAAACGTCATATGACCTTGCATAAACAGATCACCATCATACCGGTTCCAGCTTCGTTAGCCGGAGAAACATTCTTAACAGCGCTCCATCATTTTTTAGAGCATCATGTGATCATTGTCGGTGTACAAAAAAAAGAAGGACCCATGATGAATCCTCCCTTTGATTATGAGCTTCATCCTGAGGATGAACTGATCAGCCTTTAAAGCAGTGCGTCTTCTAATTCCTTGACGAGCGAAAAGCCAATCTCAGTATAAGCTTTTGATACATCTCCATCTTTCTCTTTTGGTTCTTGGAATTGATTAAAGGATGCTCCCACATTTCCAACCATCGCATGATCATCTAACTTATCTTGATAGACATGCTTTAAGAGAAATGGATCTCCCAGTTTCACCACAACGCCTGGCTGATCCAGCTGGCCCTTTTCGGCTGTAAAAGGAACTCTGAGAAAGGTATAGCCATCACGATTATCAATTTTATAATCAAAGTATCCGTGATCGTAATCCCAGTTACCATTAATGACATAGCCGAGCGGCTTCATCGTCTCTTCTAAATGGTAAAGTGAAAAGCTTTCACCAGTCAGCCTGGATGGTACATGAATCATACGAAACCCTCCTTTTTGTCTAATAGGTTTCGTTAAAGAGAGGAATTCATACATCTATCTCTCGTGATTTGTACATTGTTTGAAAAAGTGGCATCAAATAAGCTTTGATTGGATGATTGATTCGTCTCGTTCGCACTGCCGGACCCTGATGTTTCCTTCGTAGCACTCATAGGACAAATGCGTCCGACATTGCCAAAGTTGACGATTGCCTGGCCAGAAATATCGTGAATGTAAATATGATTCGTTCTCATGTTTCACCCTCCTCTACTCATTATTCTATGTACAGAGCGAAAGGAGGCTTGCACAGGAACCGTGCGAAAATAAAAAAGGCACACCCTTCAAAGGTGTGCTCAGCGTGTAGACAAACCCTTGCATTCGTTGTCAGGTCTGCGCGCTTGGTGCTCACGAATGTTAAATTCGCTCCGCGCCAGTGCTCGCCCTTCCTAGACTTCAAAGGTTTTCTATCACGCTGAAAGGTGTGCTTTTCATTCTTACGATTGTTTCAGTCGGCTTTCAAGCTCGGCTTTTTTCTCTTCGAAGCCTGGTTTTCCTAATAAAGCAAACATATTCACTTTATAAGCTTCTACGCCAGGCTGGTCGAATGGATTAACGCCTAGTAGATATCCAGACATCGCGCATGCTTTCTCAAAGAAGTAAACGAGATATCCGAATGTATAAGCATCCATCTCAGGAATTGTGACGATCAGATTCGGTACTTTTCCATCTGTATGAGCAAGCATCGTTCCTTCAAATGCTTTTTTATTAACGAAATCAACCGTTTTTCCTGCTAGATAGTTCAAGCCATCAAGGTCTTGTTCTTCTGCTTCGATGACAAGCTCATGACGAGGCTTGTCTACATTAACGATTGTTTCAAACAAGTCTCTTCTTCCTTCTTGAACATATTGACCAAGTGAATGAAGATCTGTTGAGAAGTTCGCAGATGAAGGATAGATTCCTTTTTCATCTTTCCCTTCACTTTCACCGAATAATTGTTTCCACCATTCTGCAAAGTATTGCAGTCCTGGCTCATAGTTAATCAGCATTTCAATCGTTCTGCCTTTATTGTAAAGGACATTACGGACGACAGCATATTGGTATGCCGCATTCTCAGAAAGCTCAGATGAAGCGAAGTCTTCGCTTGCTTTTGCCGCACCTTCCATCATCTGATCAATGTCTGCACCGCTCACAGCGATTGGCAATAGACCCACTGCTGTTAAGACTGAATAACGTCCACCTACATCATCAGGGATGATAAATGATTCGTAGCCTTCTTCTGTTGCTAATGTTTTCAATGCACCGCGTGCCTTATCAGTTGTTGCATAAATACGTTTTTTCGCTTCTTCGGCACCGTATTTTTCAATGAGGAGCTTTTTAAAGATGCGGAACGCAATCGCTGGCTCTGTTGTTGTACCAGATTTTGAAATGACGTTAATAGAGAAATCTGCGTCTTCCAATAGATCCATCACATCTGTTAAATAAGAAGAACTGATGTTGTTTCCAATAAAGATGATTTGCGGCGTCTTGCGTTTGCCTTTTGGCAGCGTGTTATAGAAAGAGTGGTTCAAAAATTCAATCGCCGCACGTGCGCCGAGATACGAACCGCCGATTCCGACAACAAGCAAGACATCAGAGTCTGACTTAATTTTATCTGCACTTTTTTTAATGCGGGCAAATTCTTCGCGATCATATTGCTTCGGCAAGTCAACCCAGCCTAAATAATCACTGCCTGTACCCGTTTGTTCATGAATATTATGATGGGCCACCTTCACAAAATCTTTTAAATATGTAAGCTCATGCTCTTGAAAGAAAGGTAACGCTTTTGAGTAGTCAAATTGAATATGTGTCATCGCTTGTAAGCCCTCCATTACGTTAGTTCTGTCCCTTTCACTTTAGCGGAACTAGCTATTGAAATCAAGTGATCGTCACTCCGATAGCAAAAAGCCGTTTCTCATAGAGAGAAACGGCAAGCAGGATTATAAAGAAGCTTTCAAAATAGAAAGAATGTCATCACGACCAAGTTTCATAAAGTTACCAAAACCACCGTATTCCATTTCTTTCGCCGCAATGTCGGCAATTTTGTCCAGCTGATCTTCACCAATGTCATAATCTGCTAGACGGCTTGGTGCACCGAGGCTTGTCCAGAATGCTGACAGCTTGTCGATACCTTCTAATGCGATATCACGATCAGATTTTCCTTCTGTCTCGATGTCAAACATGTTTAGCATGAGATTTTTAAAGCGATCCACATTGTGATCGAGTGTATGACGCATCCAATTTGGGAAGAGGATCGCAAGTCCGCCTGCATGCGGAATGTCATAGACAGCCGATACTGCATGCTCAATCGTATGGGACGCCCAGTCGCCAAAGTAACCCATTTGCAACGTGCCATTTAAAGCGATCGTTCCTGCGTAAAGGATCGTTTCACGGTGCTCATAGTTTTGTAAGTCTTCAAGCAGTTTTGGTGCTGTCTCAATGACTGTTTGAAGAACAGCAAAACACATCCGATCCTGTAAAGGCGTGTTTTTGACATTATGGAAGTATTGCTCGAAGACGTGGCTCATCATATCGACCATGCCGTACACCGTCTGGTTTTCTGGCACTGAATAAGTATGCTCAGGGTCTAAAATTGAAAAAGTAGGATGAGTGACTGAACTGCCCCACACATATTTTTCATTTGTTTCCCAGTTTGTGATGACAGAGTCTGGATTCATTTCTGAACCAGTTGCCGCAAGTGTGAGCACTGTGCCAAACGGCAATGCTTTTTGAGCGGTTGTTTTCTTTGAGATAATGTCCCACACATCTCCGTCATATTCCGCTCCGGCTGCAATCGCTTTTGTACAGTCGATCACACTGCCGCCGCCAACAGCTAATAGGAAATCAATTTTTTCATTTTGGCAGATGTCGATTCCTTTTTTCACTGTGGTGAGGCGCGGGTTTGGTTCAACACCTGACAGCTCAAATACGTCAGCTTCTGCTTCATTTAACGCGCTGATCACATTATCATAAAGACCATTTTTCTTAATGCTGCCTCCACCATATACAAGTAACACTCGTTTTCCATAACGAGCGAGTTCGCTTTTTAGTCCGTCTAGTTGTCCTTTTCCAAACATTAATTTCGTTGGATTATAATAAATAAAATTTTCCATCTGCTGATACATCTCCTTACAGCGTATAT
The DNA here is from genome assembly GCF_038003425.1 of Bacillus sp. FSL K6-1145. NCBI lineage: Bacteria > Bacillati > Bacillota > Bacilli > Caryophanales > Bacillaceae > Bacillus > Bacillus sp. FSL K6-1145. The sequence continues at coordinate 2,810,283 of NZ_JBBOPC010000001.1, forward strand.
ATCCAAAAACATGAAAGACTACTTTAACATATGTACACGTCGAACTCAAAAAAAGATAACTGCTCGAAAGCAATTATCTTTTTTTGTTTGATTATAAAGAAGCATTCAAAATAGCTAGAACATCTTCTTTGTTTAGCTTTTTAAATTGACCAAATTCACCGCGTGCCATTGCACGATCTGCGATTAAATCAATTTTCTCATCGTTGATATCATAGTCCGCTAAACGGTTCGGTGCGCCAAGACTTGTCCAGAAAGCTGACAATTTGTCGATTCCTTCTAAGCCTACTTCTTCGTCTGTTTTGCCCGCAGGGTCCACATCAAATACGCGTACCGCTAATTGTTTAAAGCGGCCTGGGTTTTCCTGAATGACATGCTTCATCCAGTTCGGGAACAAGATCGCAAGTCCGCCTGCATGAGGGATATCATAGATAGCAGATACCGCATGCTCGATGTTGTGAGATGCCCAGTCACCGCGTGCTCCCATTGACAGCATACCATTGAGCGCAATGGTACCAGTGAATAAGATCGTTTCACGCAGCTCATAGTTCTCAAGATCGTTGATCAGCTTCGGAGCTGTTTCAATGACCGTACGAAGAAGCCCTTCACACATACGGTCTTGGTAAGGTGTATTTTCCGTGTGATGGAAATATTGTTCGAACACGTGAGACATCATATCAACCATGCCATAAATCGTATGGTTTTTTGGCACAGTGAACGTGTTCACTGGATCAAGAATAGAGAATTTAGGGAAAACTGCTGGACTTCCCCAGCCATATTTCTCATTTGTTTCCCAGTTTGTGATCACTGATCCAGAGTTCATTTCAGAACCTGTTGCAGCAAGGGTTAACACCGTACCGAACGGAATTGCTTCCATTGGGACATGCTTACGCGTCACGATATCCCAAGCATCTCCATCGTACTTGGCTCCGGCTGCGATCGCTTTCGTTGCATCAATAACACTGCCGCCGCCAACTGCCAAAATAAAGTCAACGTTGTTCTCTTTGCAAAGCTCAACCCCTTTTCTTACTGTTGTTAAGCGCGGGTTTGGCTCAACACCAGCAAGTTCAGTGATTGCAGCTCCTGATTCTTTTAGGATGCTGACAACTTGGTCATAAAGGCCGTTTCGTTTAATACTGCCTCCACCATATACAAGTAATACGTTTTTTCCGTAGTGTTTGAGTTCATCTGAAAGGGCTGAAACTTCTCCCTTTCCAAATATTAATTTCGTTGGGTTCCAATAAGTAAATCGATCCATTTGATCTCCTCCTCGCGCTACATTATGCGCCTCAATCATTCCAAAAGTAAAGTAATTTGCTTTAATCCATTTTCTTACGCATAGTTTGGCTAAAAATCTGCAAAATATAAATGTATTGATGCTGTAGCGAAAGGAGGAATCACGATGAGTGCTATTCAGCGTATTGCCCTCGTGCTCACGATTATCGGTGCTATTAACTGGGGACTAATCGGCTTTTTTCAATTTGACTTAGTAGCAGCGATCTTTGGCGGACAAGGCTCTGCATTATCACGTATTATTTATGGTCTTGTTGGAATTGCAGGTCTTGTTAACCTTGGTCTATTGTTCAAGCCAAGCGAAGAAGCTGTTCGCCGTGACGAGCCGAATCCAGAGGTTCGCTAAACAAAAAGACATAAAAAAGGCCGCCTATACGAGGCAGCCAAAGGCACCGTTTGAAGCGGTGCTTTTTTTATTTCTTGATCAAATCTTTACGGTTAGATTGCTCAATCCACTCTTCAAGTTTATCTTTAAGTGTATTGAAACCTTGTGGTGTAGCAGCTTCTTCTTTCACTTGCTGTGGTCTTTGTTTCTTTGGTTTGCTTTCTTTTCTTTCAGGTGCTTCTTGTGTAGCACGGATAGAAAGGCTGATTTTACCAGCTTTTTCATCAACAGAAAGAACTTTCACTTGAACTTCGTCACCAATTGAAAGATGCTCGTTGATGTCTTTTACGAAACCATGTGTTACTTCAGAAATATGCACAAGTCCTTGAGTTTCTTCATCTAATGCAACAAACGCACCATACGCTTGTAATCCTGTTACTTTACCAGTGTAAACACTGCCTACTTCAAACTTTGTCGCCATGATAACAACTCCTAAATAAATGTTTTAATATTCGTTTATACGCAATTAAAAACTATATCACAGAACGGTCTTTTACGCAAAATATTTTTTAATTGGGTTTAGATCAGTTCAAAAGGGGGAATACCTGAAAACAAGAATGCTTTCTAGTATTCCCCCCTAATTTGAGAGGCATGAGTCCTAATGGATTGATGCCTTTTTTTATTTGATGATGGCAGGTGCTTCTTCTTTCACTTGTCGTTCCTGCAAAAAGCGCTGGATTCTTGAAAGTGATTCCTGAAGATGGTCAAGAGACGAAGCATATGAACAACGAATATGACCTTCACCACTCGGTCCGAAGACATTACCAGGGACTACGGCTACTTTTTCACTTAGGAGCAGCTCCTCAGCAAATTGTTCTGACGTCATGCCCGTCGTTTTAATGGACGGGAAAGCGTAAAATGCGCCGTTTGGCTGGTGACATGTGAGCCCCAGTTCATTCAAAGAGCCGACAAACAAATTTCGCCGCCTTCTGTAGCTTTTCTTCATTTTCTCTACATCTTCAAGCCCGTTTTTCAAGGCTTCTTCTGCTGCATATTGTGCCATTGAGGGCGCGCACATCATAGAATATTGGTGTATTTTCAGCATGGCATCGCGCAGTACAGGTGGTGCTGCCACATATCCTAAGCGCCAGCCAGTCATAGCAAACCCTTTTGAAAAGCCTGAAATGAGGATCGTTCTTTCCTTCATATCTTGAATTGCCGCAACGCTTGTAAAAGCTTCATCGTACGTCAGCTCTGCGTAAATCTCATCTGTGATAATGAGAAGGTCATGCTCTTTTGCAAATTGAGCAATATCTTCAAGCTCTTCCTTTGAATAGACAGAACCAGTTGGATTTGACGGTGAGCAAAGCAGGATCGCTTTTGTCTTAGGCGTCAGCTTCGTGCGAAGATCCGTAGAGTCTGCTTTGAAATCTTTTTCAGCCGATGTACTTAAATAAACAGGTACTCCGCCCGCAAGTGTCGTAAGGGCCCCATATGCTACGAAACAAGGCTCTGGAATGATCACTTCATCCCCGCTGTTTAAAATCGCACGAAACGCCAAATCAAGTGCCTGGCTTCCGCCAACTGTGATAATCAGTTCTTCTTCAGGACTGTATTCAATGTGAAACCGCTTATATAAATAGTTGCTCAATTCTTTTCGCAAAGATAATAACCCTGCATTCGCCGTATAAGAGGTAAGCCCTTGTTCTAATGACATAATACTTGCTTCTCTGACATTCCAAGCTGTCACGAAATCTGGCTCGCCGACACCAAGGGAAATGACCCCTTCCATTGTGGCTGCCAAATCAAAGAATTTCCGAATACCTGACGGCTGAATGCTTTGTACCGTTTCAGATAAATAAGACTTTTTCATTTAAGGTGACACCACGATTCTTTTGTCATCGTCTCCTGTTTCAAACACTTTCCCATCATGTTTATATCTCTTCAAAATAAAGTGGGTAGTTGTTGAAACAACGGAATCAAGTGTCGATAATTTTTCAGACACGAAGCGGGCAATATCAGACATAGATCTTCCGCGGATCACAACAGATAGATCGTAAACACCTGACATGAGATAGACAGACTCCACTTCCTGAAAGCGATAAATACGTTCAGCAATTTCATCAAATCCGACGCCTCTTTTTGGTGTCACTTTGACATCAATCATGGCTGTGACGCCTTCGTGACCATCTACTTTACGCCAGTCAATCATGGTTGAGTAATCAATAATGACTTTTTGATCTTCAAGTTTTTGAATAATTGCTTCTGCTTCTTCTGTTGTCACGCCTGCCATTTTTGCAATTGTATTTAAATCGGCACGGCTGTTTTCATCTAAAATCTCTAATATTTCAGTTTCTTTTTCTGTTAGTTTCATTTAATTTCACACCTCAGATTGTAAAAAGCTAGTTTTAAAAAATCTTCTGAACATTATAGCACGTTTTTCCCATTATGCTAAGCAGGGAAAAGATGCTAACCATAGCTTAAAATCCACTTTTTAGGGTACAATACAGTCACCTAACAGAGAGAGTATCAAGTATCGGAGTGATGAGTATGGACATTGTTCAGCCAGCTTATATGAAAAGTAAATTCGGTTTAGACATCTATTACGAGCACTATCCAAATCAGGGGAAGAAAACATTGATCTTAATTCATGGTCTTTTCTCTTCTACCTTCAGCTATCGAAAGCTCATCCCGCTTCTGAAACAAGACTTCAATTTAATCGCGATCGATCTGCCGCCATTTGGACAGTCCGAGAAGTCGAATACGTTTATTTACAGCTATCGCAACATGGCAAAGATCATTATCGAGCTAGCTGGTTACTTACAGATTCAGCATGCGATCCTTGTGGGTCATTCGATGGGCGGCCAAATTGCTTTATATGCCACATCTGAACGGCCAGACCTATTTGAAAAGGCGGTCCTTTTGTGCAGCTCAGGATATTTAAATAAATCAAAGAGATCAGTTGTTTACAGCACATATATTCCTTATTTTTATCTCTATCTTAAAAGAAAGCTCTTGAAGCAAGGCATCATGAAAAATTTAACGGCTGTTGTGCATGATCATTCCATCATTGATCAAGAGATGGTGGATGGATATTTAAAGCCTTTTTCTGATGATCAAATTTTCCGAGGGATTTTCCGCTTGATTCGGCACCGGGAAGGGGATTTGACCTCGGATGTCCTAAAGAAAATGGAGACACCCGTGCTGCTCATTTGGGGTGAGGAAGATCGAATCGTTCCCATCCAAATAGGAGAGAGGCTGCACAAGGATCTGCCAAACTCGACCTTGCACGCATTAAAAAAAACCGGGCACCTCGTTCCTGAGGAAAATCCGGTCTTTGTGTCTGATCAAATCGGACATTTCAGCCTGTCTTAGCGTGTGCAGGAGCTGCTGTCTCGTATGACGAAAAGCTGATTCGCTATATGTTGACAGCTCTCAAAAGGCAGGAGCTGCTCAAATGAGTGATGATAAATGGCTTGAATGTCTTTTGCTAAAGATAAAGAGTCTTCTGCGTCGTATAATGCACTGATGACGTCAGCAGGCTCCGTTTCATAAAAGTCCTCCCCATATTGAAAAGGGTCCCATGCCTTAATGAGTTGAATCATCTCTTCTACAGCTTGACTATCTTTCATCGGTATCACCGCTTATAATAAATTTTGTGATGTTTATTTTAGCACAACCAACAATGGTTGAAAAACGGCTAGAGGTGGGTTTCATGAATTTCGACGAACAGATCATACGTAAAGGGTCAAAATCAGTGAAATGGGATCAAGCAGAGTCTTTATTCCTTACTACAGATGCGCTGCCAATGTGGGTAGCCGATATGGATTTTAAAGCGCCGCAGGTCGTCCTTGATGCATTAAAAAAGCGATTGGATCACGGTGTATTTGGCTATGCTTTTCAAGATCAGGATACGCAGCAGGCAGTAGCTGAATGGCTCAAAAGAAGACACGGGTGGTCGATCCAGACAGAAGCTGTCACCTTCACACCTGGGATTGTCACGGCACTTAGTTTTGCAGTCCAAGCCTATACAAAACCAAGTGACGAAGTCGTCATACAATCCCCTGTGTATACTCCTTTTTATCAAATGATTGAACGAAATGGACGAACAGTCTCAACCAATCCTTTAAAAATAGAAAACAACCGCTATGTCATGGATTTTGATGATTTAGAGAAAAAATTAAGCAGACCAGAAGCGAAGCTCATGTTCCTCTGTCATCCGCATAATCCGTCCGGAAGAGCGTGGTCAAAAGAAGAGTTAAAGCGAGTAGGAGACCTCTGTATCAAGCACGGTGTCACAGTCGTTTCAGATGAGATTCATTCTGATTTGATGCTATACGGAAAGCCGCATGTACCATTTGCTAGTCTTTCTGACGACATAGCACATATCACAGTGACGTGCATTGCACCAAGTAAAACATTTAATTTAGCTGGCCTCCAAGCATCTGCCATTATCATTTCCGATGAAGAAAAAAGAACCCTTTTCAACAATGAAATGCAAAGAAACGGACTGGCCAAACTGAATGCTTTTGCGATCCCTGCGATGGAAGCAGCCTACCGCCATGGCGACGAGTGGCTTGATGCACTTGTTCTTTATCTCGAAAGCAATATGAAAATGGCAATGGACTATATTGACGAACATCTTCCAAACATGCGTTATATGAAACCAGATGCTTCTTATTTATTGTGGCTAGACATTCGGGATTATCAATTCAGTCAAGCGGAATTGAAACGCAATTTGCTAAAAAAGGGCAAAGTGATCCTAGAGATTGGTCACGTGTACGGACTCGAAGGAGACGGCTTTATTCGGATGAATCTCGGCTGTCCTACTTCAACAGTCAAAGAAGGATTGAAACGCCTTCATCAAGCGTTTACGCAATCATCTGATTAAGACCTATATGATCAAAAGAACATCCTCACGGGTGTTCTTTTTAAAGAAAAAAACCCTCCTTTTATCATATCTACTTTGTACATGAAATGATATAATGAGAGGAATTACTATTATTTACGAGGAGAGCATTTAAATGGAAATGTTCAAGGATTTTCTGCTCCATGTATCTTTTATTCTATTTCCAATCTTTTTATATCACGCGCTATGGCTAAGCCGGACCCCTGCTCATTTCCCAAAAACGAATAAACTGCTCATCACAGTATTCGCATCCATCTCTTCAGCACTATGTATTATGTATCCAGTTGGTTCGATTTTAGACTTGCAGACTGGCCTTCAATCCATCCCTCTTGTACTTGCCATTTTATATGGAGGCTACACAGCTGGGATCGTCGCCATCTTGATAAGTTCCATGGTCAAATTCGTGATGTATGGCTCTTTTTTATGGGTTGGACTCATTGTCGTACCGATTTACTTTTTCATCCCATTTCTGTTCTACCGGAAATGGCGTCAATATTCGAAGCTGAAAAAGCTGATGTATGGAGTGCTTATCGGTTTATCCAAAGGATTCTTTATTTACATTGGACTATTTGCGGTCAGCTTAATGGAATACAGCCCGGCCTTTATTATGCAGCAGAAGTTACTTGAGTTATTTTTCTCAACTCTTTACTACATATTCTTTCTCGTGCTAAGTATCTATTCCATTGAATTCGTCAAAGAAAATGCGCAAATGAGAACACAGCTCGTCCAATCAGAAAAGCTGACCATTGTAAGTGAACTCGCTGCAAGCGTTGCCCATGAAGTACGCAATCCGCTGACAGTGGTGAGAGGCTTTATCCAATTGCTCTTTTCTAGTGACAATACAAAAGAGACATCAACCAATAAAGATTATAAAAATCTCGTTCTGTCCGAGTTAGACAGGGCGCAGGATATTATTACGAGTTATCTTGACATTGCGAAACAAAATTATTATCAAATTGAATCTCTCAACCTATCTAAATTACTCGAGGAATGTGCATCACTGATGACATCCTATGCGAATTTCAAATCGGTCACGATTCATCAATCCATTGAACCTGACTTATACATTCAAGGTGATGAAACGAAGATCAAGCAAGTCATGATTAATTTAATCAAAAATGCGATTGAAGCAGCCCCAGAACACGAAGGGAAAATTGAGCTTTATGCTTCAAAAGAAAATCATAAAATATGCCTTTTTTTCGTGGATAACGGTGTAGGAATGACAGAAAGCCAAATGAAAAAGCTTGGCGAACCCTATTACACATTGAAAAATAAAGGGACTGGACTTGGGCTGACCGTGACATTTTCTATCATTGAAAATCACCATGGAACCATTCGTTTCAAAAGCTCGCTGCAGTCTGGTACAACCGTTACCGTGAAGTTTCCTGAAGATACAAGAAGAAAATGATCAATCCATTTTTTTTGTCTTTTTTTCATCTATCCGCTCCTGCTTCTTAGACGCACGAACGATCAGACGAAAGCAAATAAATGCAGCCATAAAGAAAATCACAGTGGTGATTGCCGCTGGGATGTACTCCCTTTTATCTTCAGGAAAATACAGTAGAAAGAGTGCGATGAACGACAACATTCGCCATTCCCCCTTTTGCTCGTTTACTTCACTATATTGGCTAAAAGAAATGAAATACCTTCCTACGAGAAGGAAATGGAGGAATTTCACATGACAGACATTCAAATTGGACACGTTGTGAAAGGATTTTATAAAACAGGTGTTTACATTGGGGAAGTGACAGCAGTGAAACCATCGGCCTATCTCGTTCAAGTAAAAGCCGTTCTGACACATCCCACTCAAGGCGACCTGCATCACCCAAAAGAAGCAGACGTGCCTTTTTTCCAAGAAAGACGGGCTTTGGCCTATCGTGAACAGACGAATATCCCTCATCATATGGTGAAGCCTTATGATGGCGTTATACCAGATTATCAAGTATCACTAAAAGAAGCTGTAGAAAAATTAAAACAAGCGCTCCATGCGGATGAATCCAAATGGGCAGAAAAATCAAGAGCATGCCTATCTTCTCTCGAAAAAGATTATTTTCCAGAAGACGCCCGCTAATCAGCCGAATCAAAAAAATGTGAGAAATCGATCAGCTCACCAATTTTGGTTGTTTGCGGATTTTCCACATAGGCTCTGTCTTTTTCAAAAAGGGTTAACAGCTGATAAGTCGTCATGGCATCATCTAGTGCTTTATGATGCTTACCAGCTCCTTCACTGCCGTATTCCTTTGCCGCCTTGCGAAGCCCTGTCAGTGTGCGATCACCAAAAAAGGTTTTATATTCAAAGGCAAGGTCCCTCAGCTTCCCCTTAAAAGGAAAGGCAATGTGATTGAGCATACAGTTTTGCTTCAGCACTTTCATGTCCATATTGCCCCATGTAATAATCTCACAATCCTCTCCCCCATCTAGCGACACAAGCTTCTCGATAAATGCCTCAAAGGAAATTCCGCTCTCTACATCCTGCTGCGTAATACCGAGGAACGATTTACAGCGCTTCGTCAGCTTCGGGAACTTTTTCGGTTTGACGTAGCTAGAGAACGTGTCTATGATCGTTTCACTTGCCGCTTTCACTACCCCAGCTTCAATAATTTCAGGAAAAAAATTTTGCGGATGATACTTTCCATCAGGCATCGTAAATTCAAAATCGACCACAAGCACCGTCTTCTGTTCCACCAGTCTCACCTCACTTTTTCATCAGTTTTTCATTCTGATACCATTATATTAAGACGGACCTTGAAATCACTTCATTTTCTTGAAAATAATGCAGATTCACTATGCCCAACCTATTCATCAGATGAAAGATCGTTTAGTTTCCTTTATAATTATTAAGGAACACGAAATAAATAAAGAAGGTGGTCTCTATCACAAACAGGAAGAAAAACTTGTACATCATGTGGTTTGTGAACTTTTTTGTATCTGCCAGCATTACAATGATCGTCCCTTTTTTATCACTTTACATAGAATCTCTTGATAGCAGTTATTCAAATGAATTTGTCCAAAGATGGAGCGGCTATGTCTTTGGCGTCACGTTTTTAACGGCCTTTCTGATTTCTCCGATTTGGGGACGGATTGGAGATCGGCATGGCTATAAAAAGATTTTGCTCATTAACGGGATTGGGATCGCAACAAGTATTCTATTAATGGGGCTTGTGCAAACCGTTTATCAGCTATTCGCCCTGCGGCTCTTCATGGGGCTTGTCACAGGTTTTATCTCGACTTCAATGGCACTCATCTCTGCACAGACGGAAAAGGCAACTGCAGGTAAAACCCTTGGAACGATGCAGATGAGTAATGTCGCCGGAGGATTGTTTGGTCCATTAATGGGCGGATTCATGGCAGACAGCGTCGGATTTATTTATACGTTTTTCCTCACAGCGGCTGTCATTTATGTGTCAGCAATTGTGATTATTTTCGGAGTGAAAGAACATCCCATCCGTTCAAAAGAAGCGAGGCGCGTTTCTTACTCACGGAAGGATGTGCTCGTTCATATTTTCAAACAGCCCTTGCTTGTCGTCACGATGCTTTTAACGTTTATTACACAAGTAGGGAACTTTAGCATTCAGCCACTTTTGGCTTTATACATTCATGATTTACACGGTCCTGTTAATCTCGCATTTTATGCAGGTCTTGCGTTCTCTGCAACTGGACTTGGCAACCTGCTCTTTACACGAAAATGGGGAGATCTCGGAGATCGAATTGGTCACGACAAGGTGCTGCTTGCCCTTCTCATCCTCTCCTCTATTTTATTCATCCCGCAAGCAATGGCGGATTCCTATGCGATGTTAGTACTTTTCCGTTTTCTATACGGGATGGCACTTGGCGGGATTATTCCATGTACGACGGCGTATATTCGGATCAAAGCACCTGCCTCTATGCAAGGGGAAGTGCTTGGATACAATGTCAGCTTCCGTTTTCTTGGGAATGTTGTCGGTCCGGTAATTGGCGGCATTGTGGCGAGTCATTACGGGATTCCAGCTGTCTTTTATGTCACCGCCGGCATTTTTCTATTTGGTGCATTATTTTTATGGGCAGTCCGCTCACAGTCGAAGGCAAAAGAAAGGAGTGTCTGATCCAGCATCAGATACTCTTTTTTCTTGTGTAGAAGCCTTATTCACTAGACTTCAAGCCCATTCTTTTCTAAAAATAACCTTCTCGTATTCGCAAAAGAATGGTACGATATGGCTAGAAAATTGAAGAAAGTGAGTGACCTCATGTTTCGTGCAATGATTGGTTGGTTATTACTTGCTGCCCTCATTCCATTATTTGTTCTGACTTTTTATCTATCAAAGGAAGAAGCTGCAAGTGTGAAGCCTGTGAACGAAGTGCTTGATCAAAAAATCAAGCTGGAAAAGATAGATTTTTCCCAAAACAGTTATATGTATGATCGGGATGGTTCCCTCATCTCCGAAATCGTATCAAACGATGAAAACCGAGTGTTCGTCACGTATGATAAAATTCCTGATCATGTGAAGGAGCTGTTCCTCCGCTCAGAGGACCGTAACTTTTATGACCATAAAGGCATTGACTTTATGGGAGTTGTTCGTGCCCTTGCCTCAAATGTGAAAAACCATGGCATCAGCCAAGGCGCAAGTACGATCACACAGCAATTATCTCGTAATTTATATTTAAGCCATGAACGTTCGTTCACCCGAAAGTTTACAGAGCTGCTCTATTCCTATGAATTAGAGCGGAAATTCTCGAAAGATGAAATACTCGAAAGCTATTTAAATACGATTTATTTCAGTAATGGTGTTTACGGTGTCGGTTCTGCGGCTAATTACTATTTTGATAAGCCACTTAGTTCTTTAACGCTTGCACAGATGGCATTTATCTCTGCGATTCCAAACAACCCAACACTGTATGACCCATTGAAGCAATTCAAACACACAAAGAAACGCCAAGAACGACTGCTTGGCATTTTAAAGAAAGACGGCGTCATCACCAAAAAGCAATACAAAAAAGCCGTCAAACAAAAAATCAACCTGTCCTTGAGTGAAAAGAAAAACCTTTACCCTGACTATGTGACATATGCCAATGAGGAATTTACCGATCTTGTGTCAGATCAGGAAGGCTTTACAAAACGCTTGAAGAAGGCCAAAACAGATGGAGCAAAAAAAGCCATTCAAAAAGAATTATCTGAAAAGGTCAGTGCCCTGCTTCAGGATGGGGTCAAAATTTATACGGCACTTGATCCTTCCTTACAGCAACGAGCCGTCTATCAGCTCAATGCGCAGCTACCTTACCAAGGTGTAGAAGGCGGATCAGCGGTCATTAATCATGAAACGCATCAAATTGTCGCACTTGCTGGAGGCAAGAACTATAAAAAGTTTGATTTCAACTACGCCTATCAAGCGCAAAGACAGCCTGGTTCTGCGATTAAGCCGCTTTTAGACTATGGTCCTTACATCGACCAAACCGGTGCAACAGCTTCAAGCAAAATTAGTGCCGGCAAGTTTTGTAGCAGCGGATACTGTCCGCAGAACTATAATCATAAAACGTATGGAACCGTCACACTTGAAACAGCCTTTAAGAACTCTTACAATACCCCTGCGATCCGAATGCTAGATACAGTCGGTGTCAAAAAGGGCTTTAGCTATTTAGAGAAATTCTCATTCGAGCATATCGTAGCGGATGATTACCGCCTTCCTTCTGCACTTGGCGGATTTACGAAGGGCTTCTCGCCGCTAGAAATAACAGATGCGTATACCGTCTTTGGCAACCAAGGTGCTTACACGCAAAATCATTCGATCACAAAGGTGACAGACTTAAACGGCAAGACACTTTACAAGTGGAAAGAGTCACCGAAGCAAGTGTATTCTCAGCGGACAAATGACACCATGCGTAAACTGCTTGCCTCCGTTGTAAAAAGCGGAACAGGGAAAAAAGCGAATTTCAGTTCCCCTTACATTGGTGGTAAAACAGGAACATCCAATGACTACAAAGACATTTGGTTTGTTGGACTGACAGATCAATATACAATGGGTGTATGGGTTGGAAGAGATAGAGGAACGGTTGAATCTATTTACAGCTCAAGTCCGCACTTACGTATTTGGAAAAATACGATGCAATACGCCAGATAAACAGGAGGTTTGATTGCAATGCATTCAACACATCCATCCCATTTAATTTTATTTGATGGTGTCTGCAACGTGTGCAGCGGCGCTGTTCAGTTTGTGATTAAGCGTGATCCAAATGAGCGAATGATGTTTGCTTCATTACAATCAGAGACAGGGCAGCGCATTTTAAAAGAAAACGGTTTGCCTTTAGATGAGTTTAATTCATTCATTTATATTGAAAAAGGAACCCTTTATACGAAGTCGACAGGCATCTTAAAAGCCACGCGGCATTTAAAAGGAATCTACAGATGGAGTTATTTATTCCTTGCCATTCCGCGCCCTATCCGTGATTGGTTTTATGAGCGGATAGCGAAAAATCGCTACAAATGGTTCGGTCAAAAAACATCTTGTATGATGCCTACACCTGATATTCAAAAACGGTTTCTATCATAAAAAAAGCATCCTCCACTATCGGAGGATGCTTTCTTTGTCTGTTTATGAAGGCAGACTTGCCATAACACTGTTATAAAGCTTAATAAATAAGTACAAAATGCCGATTAAAAACGTGGCCCAAAACAGCAAAATAAACATCATAAATCCAATTAAATTCAGCATGGAAAGCGATTGATAAATGCGGACCACAACCCAGATAAAATAGACAAGACCTGCTAAAACAAATAGTCCGACAAGCAAAATCAGCTGCTGCGTCAGCAGAAATGCAAGCAAGCTGGCAAATAAATAAACAACGGATGCAATCCGAATTTTCTTTAAGTTCTCTCCTTCAGGATCTTTCGCGAAAAAGAGTAGCGCCAGCTCTAACACCGTATCTGCAATCAGTTTCAAGGCAGATAAAATCATAAAATAAACAAGTGCAAAAGCAGCAAAAAGAGCAAGCCGGATGCCCTGTTCCGAGAAGAATTCCAGCATTCCTTTTAAAATACCTGCTTGAGTCAAGAAATCAGTCATTATCCCTACTGTGAAAATCGAAAAAGCAGAGCTGAATAGTAAAATCGAAATCAGCGGAAAATATCCAGTCAAATATGTATTTTTCATAAATAGATCCTTTCTCATAAGCTCACATTTATTATGGCTCACTTAAAACGGATTGACAAGATGCTTTCAAAGTAAACTGGTAGCAAAATCAAATTTGTGATTTTGCACGTACATTCCTTCACAAACTTACATTTTCCCGTTAAAGTATTACTATTACGAAAAAATCGTGCGTTAGGGGTATACTCGTGAAAAAAACATTAAGATTGCAAACACGACTGACGATTTTTGTTTGTATCGTTGTCCTGATCTCCCTTTGTATCACTTTCTTTACGATCTGGTCAGAAACAGCTAAAAACATTCATCAGCAGGAACGTGACATCGCCCTCTCCACTGCAAAAATGGTCGCAGAGGCTCCGATCACAGCGAAATCATTAGAAGAAAATCGATCGTATTCAGCACTCCGTCAATATACAACAAGTGTTCAGCGAATCACCAAAACCGAATTCGTTGTCGTGATGGATATGAACGGCATTCGCAAAACCCATCCAAATCCGCAGAAGATCGGGAAGCGGTTTGCTGGCGGTGATGAAAAACTAGCATTACAGGGTAAAGAGCATATTAGTACGGCTTCTGGAACACTTGGCAGATCCATGCGTGCTTTTGTTCCGGTTTATGATCAAAATGGGAAGCAGCTCGGGGCTGTGGCAGTAGGGATTACGTTAAAGGAAATTGACTTGATTATTCATCAAAGCTTACTTCCACTCTACTTCGTCATATCGCTCAGTCTTCTTTCTGGTATCATTGGAGCACTCATTGTGGCAAGAAAAGTGAAGAAAATTATGTTTGGACTAGAGCCAGATGAGATTGCTACATTATTAAAAGAACGAAGCGCCATGCTAGAATCAACAAAAGAAGGGATTCTTGCCGTCGATCAGCACGGTAAAATCAAGCTCGCCAATGCTGAAGCGAAACGGCTCTTTCATATTATGGGCATTATGGTTGATCCTAGAGAACAAGATGTTCAGGTGCTCCTCCCTTCAAGCGGTCTAAAGCAAGTCATTGAAACACGCAAGCCGCTGCTTGACCGCGACGTGAGAATGAACGGACTGGAGCTCGTATTTAACGAAGTCCCGATTACGGTAAAGGGCGAGATCGTTGGAGCAATCGCCACCTTCCGTGACAAAACAGAAGTCAAACACTTGGCTGAGCAGCTGAGCGGAGTCAAAATGTATGCAAATGCCCTCCGTGCCCAGTCACATGAATTTATGAACAAGCTTCATGTCATTTTAGGATTGGTTCAGCTCAAAAACTACGATGACCTTGGCACTTATATCAAAGATATTGCGATCTATCAGCAGACGGAAACAAATGAAATCATCAACCATGTGAAAAACTCTGTTTTAGCAGGATTTTTACTAGGAAAACAAAGCTATATCAGGGAACAAGGCGCGACCTTAGAAGTCATATGCAGCACACAAGTCCCAAATTCAGAGGACCCGGCAGTGACGCATGATCTCATTACCGTCATTGGCAACCTGTTAAATAACGCACTCGATGCTGTTTCTCATACTGAGACGAAAAACATCTCGATCTCATTCCGATACGTTCAGGAGCAGCTTCATATTGAAATTACAGACACAGGTGTTGGTCTCACAAAAAAAGAACAAGACATCATGTTTGATCAAGGCTTTTCAACTAAAGGAGAAGACAGAGGATTCGGTCTCTACTTCGTTGATCAAAGCATCAAAAAATTGAACGGTCATCTGATTGTCACGAGTGAAAAAGGAGAAGGAACGACCTTTAGTCTCCGTATTCCGTATAAACAAAAGGAGGATTCACATGATTAATGTGTTAATAGTAGAAGACGACCCAATGGTTGGGGAGCTGAACAAACGCTACCTGACCCAAATCGACGGCTTTGAATTAAAAGGGATTGCCACCTCTTTTCAGCAGGCACTGGACATCTTAAAAACAGAAGCCATTCACCTTGTACTGCTCGATATTTATATGCCTGGACAAAATGGCCTGGCATTATTATCAGAAATTCGCAAACAAAATCATTCGGTTGATGTCATTGTCATTTCAGCTGCCAATGAAATCGACGTGATCCAGCAAACGATGCGAAACGGGGCTGTTGATTATTTGATCAAGCCGTTTGAATTTGAACGTTTCCAATCAGCGCTCTCAGAATATAAACGAAAACACGCCTTGTACCAAACGATGAACAGCATCTCGCAAAATGATTTAGATGCGAAGCTCTTTCATAAAAAAGCAGAGACGGAAAAAGTCCTTCTGCCAAAAGGCCTGACCAAAAGCACACTCAAACTCATCTGGACAAGTATTCAATCATTCGGTCATCAGGCTTTCACGACCGAAGACCTAGCGAATCATACAGAAATCTCTCAAGTCTCTATTAGAAAATACTTGAAATTCCTTGAGGACATCGAAGTAGTTGATGTTGAAATGGCATACGGGACAATTGGACGCCCTGTTTTCCAATATAAACTCAGTACAACAAATATGAATTTAATTCAGCAATATCTATAATTTGACACATCTGACCTTATACAGAGGCCAGATGTTTTTTTATGGAACACGATGTGACAAACCCCTTGATATCAGTGGTTCCACTGTAGTAGATCACATCACAAAAGCGGCATTATATCATATTTCAGCACATAAAAAGACATCGAATTTAGCCTTTTAACATTTTTTTTAAAATAAAACAAATTTCTATTTATTTATTCGATTGGAAATGATAAATTATGATTGATTAGTTCAACGAGATATAAGTCTGATGTCTTACATCTTCTCTCCTGTCCTCCATAAGTTTCAGGAGAAAGCAGGATAAAATACCCTATTCAGAAGGGTGAGAAGAGATAGGTCAGTCTTTTTTCGCGAGACTTTTCTGAAACTTTTAAATTTTATAGGGGGTTATGTTTTGAAGAAGCGCAAAATTGGACTAGCATTGTCCTTAGTCGTAGCAGCAGGAACCATCCTTGGAGCATGCGGCAACTCTGGCTCAAACAGCGGTGAAAGCAAAAAAGATAAAGATCAATTCACTGTTGCAATGGTAACTGATGTCGGTGGTGTCGATGACAAATCGTTTAACCAATCAGCTTGGGAAGGTTTACAAGCATTTGGAAAAGACAACAATCTAAAAAAAGGTAAAAACGGCTTTGATTACTTACAATCTAAATCAGACGCTGACTATACAACAAACTTAAACACACTTGCTCGTGAGAAATTCGACCTTATTTACGGAATTGGTTTCTTAATGCAAGATTCTATTAGTGAAATTGCAGATCAGCGTAAGAAAAACCACTTTGCCATCGTTGATGCTGTCGTGAAAAAAGACAACGTAGCCAGCATTGTGTTCAACGAAAATGAAGGATCATTCCTTGTGGGTGTTGCGGCTGCTCTTTCTACAAAATCAAACAAAATTGGTTTTGTCGGCGGCGTTGATTCTGAATTAGTCAGAAAATTCGAAGTTGGTTTCCGTGCAGGCGTTGAAGCAGCTAACCCGAAAGCAAAAGTTGAAGTGAAATATGCTGGTGCATTCGATAAGGCAGACATCGGGAAAGCAACAGCTGAAAGCATGTACAAATCCGGCGTCGACATCATTTATCATGCTGCTGGCGGCACTGGAACTGGTGTCTTCACAGAAGCGAAAAACCTGAAAAAAGCGGATCCTAACCGCAAAGTTTGGGTCATCGGTGTAGATAAAGACCAGTATGACGAAGGAAAAGTACCTGGAACAAAACAAAGTGTCACCCTTACTTCTATGGTTAAGAAAGTAGACAAAGCGGTACAAGACTTAACAACGAAAGCAAAAGAAGGTAAGTTCCCTGGCGGCGAAGTGATCACATATGGTCTAAAAGAAGGCGCTCTTGACATTTCTCCATCTCAGGACAACCTTAATAAAGATGTATTGAAGAAAGTAGAAGAATGGAAACAAAAAATCATCAAGGGCGAAATTAAAATCCCTGCAACACGTGATGAACTAAAAGATTTTAAAGCTTAATTTGAACATCGGGATAAGCGCGCCTTATCCCCTTGTTTCTCCTTTACCTCCTCTTTATTCGTAAAAGGTGGTAAAAGAAAAGCTGCAGCCTCGTTTTGCAGCTTTTCTTTTGCTAGTTTTTATCTTCATCAGCACCCTAAAAAAGGAGCGGTTAAACCTGTGGATTATGTCATTGAAATGTTGAATATACGCAAAGAATTCCCTGGCATTGTAGCAAACGATAACATTACGCTGCAGCTAAAAAAGGGCGAAATTCATGCGCTGCTTGGTGAAAACGGCGCTGGAAAATCAACGCTCATGAACGTGCTTTTCGGACTGTACCAGCCTGAAAAAGGTGAAATCAAGGTTCACGGAAAACCTGTGACCATCTCTAGCCCGAATGATGCAAGTGATTTAGGCATCGGTATGGTGCATCAGCACTTTATGCTTGTCGATACCTTCACCGTCGCTGAAAACATCATTTTAGGAAAAGAGCCCAAGAAATTTGGAAAGATCGACAAAGAACAAGCCATACAGCAAGTACAAGAGCTTTCTGACCGCTATGGTTTAAAAATAGACCCTGCCGCAAAAGTATCTGACATCTCTGTCGGCATGCAGCAGCGTGCAGAAATTTTAAAAACTCTTTACCGCGGCGCTGATATTTTGATCTTCGACGAACCAACAGCCGTCTTAACACCTCAAGAAATTAAAGAACTCATACAAATTATGAAAAACTTAATCAATGAAGGCAAATCCATTATTTTAATTACCCATAAGCTGAAAGAAATTATGGATGCATGTCACCGCGTCACCATTATCCGAAAAGGCCAAGGCATTCGTACACTTGATGTGGAAAGCACAAACAAAGATGAGCTTGCAAGCCTCATGGTCGGTCGTGAAGTTTCATTTAAGACAGACAAAAAAGACGCCTCTCCTGCTGAGGAAGTACTTCAAATTCAGGATCTTACGGTAAAAGACGCGCGAGGTATTGAAGCGGTCAAACATCTCAACCTCTCAGTAAAGGCTGGAGAAATTGTCGGTATTGCTGGAGTCGATGGCAATGGTCAATCTGAATTGATTGAAGCCATTACTGGTCTAAAAAAATCAGAATCTGGCACGATCATGCTAAACGGGAAAGCCATTCAAAATCTTCCGCCTCGTAAGGTGACCGAATCTGGAATTGGACACATTCCTCAAGACCGTCATAAACACGGACTAGTGCTTGATTTTTCAATAGGAGAGAATATTTCGTTACAAACGTATTACCAGCGTCCATACTCAAAATTTGGCTTGATGAATATGAAAAATATATACCAAAAGGCAAAGCAAATCATTGCCGAGTATGACGTAAGAACACCGAGTGAATATACAGAGGCACGCGCCCTGTCAGGCGGGAATCAGCAAAAAGCCATTATTGGCCGTGAAGTTGACCGCAATCCCGATTTATTAATTGCCGCTCAGCCGACACGTGGACTTGATGTTGGTGCGATTGAATTTGTTCATAAGCGCCTCATTGAGCAAAGGGACACAGGCAAAGCCGTCCTCCTCATCTCATTTGAGCTTGATGAAATTATGAATGTCAGTGATAAGATTGCTGTTATATTCGAAGGCAGCATTATTGCCATCGTTGATCCAAAAGAAACAACAGAGCAAGAGCTTGGTCTATTAATGGCTGGAAGTACGCAACAGGAAGTGGGGAAAGAAGCAAATGTCTAATCGCTTAACAAATCTGCTTATTCCGCTTATAGCCATTGTACTTGGTCTTTTTGTTGGGGCCATTATTATGCTGGCAAGCGGTTATAGTGTCATCGAAGGCTATGGCGCCCTTTGGAATGGCGTCTTCGGTGAAACCTATTATATGGGAGAAACCATCAGACAAGTGACACCTTACATTTTATCAGGGCTTGCTGTTGCTTTTGCATTTCGGACAGGTCTCTTTAATATCGGTGTAGAAGGTCAAATGCTGATTGGCTGGGTAGCTGCTGTATGGATCGGTACAACTGTCCATGCACCTATGTACATCCATCTGCCACTTGCACTCATCACCGCAGCTGCTGCTGGTGCATTATGGGGCTTTATTCCTGGGTTTTTAAAGGCTCGTTTTTATGTTCATGAAGTGATTGTCACGATCATGATGAACTACATTGCCCTTCATGTGACGAACTATTTGATTTCAAATGTCTTAACAAATAATAAAGATAAAACAGAAAAAATCGATGCCACTGCCTCGCTTCGCTCTGGTTTCTTTGAACAAATCACCGATTTCTCCCGGATGCATAATGGTATTTTTGTTGCCATTATAGCTGCGGTCGTGATGTGGGTCATTATTCAAAAAACCTCTAAAGGCTTTGAATTGCGGGCTGTTGGAATGAACCAGCAGGCATCCCATTATGCCGGTATGAATGTTCGCCGCAATATCATTTATGCGATGCTCATTTCAGGTGCTTTTGCAGGTCTTGCAGGCGCAATGGAAGGTCTTGGTACATTTGAATATGCATCAATTAAAGGCTCGTTTACCGGTGTAGGTTTTGACGGAATCGCCGTCGCTTTATTAGGTGGAAATACTGCTGTTGGTGTTGTTCTTGCTGCACTGCTGCTTGGTGGATTGAAGGTCGGCGCTTTAAATATGCCACTTGAATCTGGCGTACCGACTGAGGTCGTTGATATTGTCATTGCGATCATTATTCTTTTCGTTGCCTCAAGCTATATTATCCGTCTTGTGATGAACCAAATGAAGAAAAAGGGGGGAAAATAAGTGGGATTTCTGCAAATTCTTGAAATCATCGTCCCAGCAACACTTGTCTATGCTGCACCACTTATTTTAACCGCTCTTGGAGGCGTCTTTTCAGAAAGATCAGGTGTTGTGAATATCGGTCTTGAAGGTTTGATGGTCGTCGGAGCATTTTCCAGTATTATCTTTAACTTGTTTTTTGCTGATACATTTGGGGCCTTGACCCCGTGGCTTGGGCTCCTCGTCGGAATGGCGATTGGCGGATTGTTCTCTCTCATTCATGCAGTTGCGACCATTACATTCCGTGCAGATCAAACGGTCAGTGGTGTTGCGATTAACATGCTGGCACTTGGCGCTACGCTGTTTGTCGTGAAACTCATTTACGGGAAAGCTCAAACAGATAAAATTACAGAGCCTTTCTATAAAGGTGATATTCCCCTTTTAAGTGACATTCCGATAATTGGCGATATCTTCTTTAAAGATGTTTATTATACGTCCATACTCGCATTAGCGCTTGCGGTTGTTGCTTGGTTTGTTTTATTTAAAATGCCGTTTGGTCTTCGTCTTCGTGCAGTCGGAGAACATCCAATGGCTGCTGATACAATGGGAATCAAAGTGTACCGGATGCGCTATATCGGCGTCTTTATTAGTGGACTGTTTGGTGGTCTTGGCGGAGCTGTTTATGCGTCAACCATCGCTCTTGATTTCTCACATGCAACCATTACTGGACAAGGCTTCATCGCACTAGCTGCACTTGTCTTCGGTAAATGGCACCCATTCGGCGCAATGGGCGCTGCTTTATTCTTTGGATTTGCTCAAAGTTTAAGCATTATTGGCTCTCTCCTACCGCTCTTCCAAGATATACCGAACGTGTATATGCTCATTGCACCATATGTGCTGACCATCCTAGCACTCACTGGCTTCATCGGCCGAGCAGATGCACCGAAAGCACTTGGGACACCTTATTTAAAAGGAAAACGATAATAACGATGTATGATCAATCCCCTGAAGGATAAACTACCTTCAGGGGATTTTTGTATGATAAAAACATAAAAACTCCTGTTTATTTTACTTTTATTACACTTAATTTAGTTTAATAAATAGATGAGTGTCACAGAATCTTCTACAATTGAGACAAATAGCATTTGGGGGTGTTTATGTGGCTAATGCACAACAATTGAAATCGATTACAGACGATTCTGACAATAATAAAAGCGTTTTCCGTAAGATCATGTCTTGGAAAATTGGTGTTATTGACTTACCTGTGTATTTAGTACTTGCAGCGATTATTTTAACTGCCGCTTATTTTAATAAAATTCCAGCAAATATGCTTGGTGGTTTCGCTGTTATTATGATTTTGGGGATTTTCCTTGGAGATATAGGACAACGTATTCCGATATTAAAAGATATTGGTGGACCGGCGATTCTTTCTTTATTCGTACCATCGTTCCTGGTCTTTTTTCATGTTCTGAATCCGAACTCGTTGGAAGCGGTTACGTCTCTTATGAAGACGTCGAACTTCCTTTACTTCTATATTTCTGCTCTTGTAGTAGGTAGTATTCTTGGGATGCAGCGAACTGTTTTAGTACAAGGCCTTATTCGTATGTTTGTTCCTCTTGTTGCAGGTACAATTGCAGCTGTGACTGCCGGAATTCTTGTTGGTCTTTTAGTTGGTTACACACCGCATCATTCGTTCTTCTTTATTATTGTTCCGATTATTGCTGGTGGTGTTGGAGAAGGGATTTTGCCATTATCTATTGCTTATTCACAAATTCTTGGTGTATCAGCAGAGTCATTAATCTCTCAATTAATTCCTGCTGCCGTCATTGGGAACGTCATTGCCATTATCTGTGCTGGCGCAATGAAGAAGCTTGGTGAAAAACGTCCTGAACTAAACGGGAATGGTCGTCTTGTAAAATCTAAAGAGGCAAATGAAATTTTTGAACAGCCTGATATGGATCCAAAAGTTGATTTTGGGTTAATGGGTGCTGGTGTACTCGTGGCTTGTACAACGTTCATTTTTGGTGGTTTATTAGAAAGCTTTGTTCATATTCCAGGTCCAATCTTAATGATTGTTCTTGCCGCTTTAATCAAATACTTAAACGTGATGCCTCAGCATCTGCAAGATGGCTCACAGCAGTTCTACAAGTTTGTATCAAGAAGCTTTACATGGCCGCTTATGGTCGGTCTAGGGATTCTATACATTCCACTTGATGATGTAGCAACAGTGATTTCTATTCCATTCGTTTGTGTATGTATCGCTGTCGTTCTTGGAATGGTGGGTTCTGGTTACTTCGTTGGGAAATTGATGAACATGTACCCAGTAGAATCTGCGATTGTGACAGGCTGTCACAGCGGACTTGGCGGTACTGGTGACGTTGCGATCCTTTCAGCTTCTGGAAGAATGGGTCTCATGCCTTTCGCACAAGTATCTACACGTCTTGGCGGAGCAGCAACTGTGATCTGCGCAACAATCTTACTTAGAATGTTTACTTAAAACATTGAAACATCAAAAGCATGTGCCCTCTCATAGGCACATGCTTTTTTATATTTCTTTTATCCTATATGATTTTATTCATCAGCTAATACAATTCGTAAATATTCCCTAGGCTGAAAAGGATACAGCTTAGTTTCCTGATAGCTCATGCGGAAAAGGTGCTCAGAAAATAGCGGCCATTCACTGCCGTCCTGCCACCTTTTTTGATCATTTCGGTCAATCAAGAATGCTCCTCCTAAAATCGTGCAGAATATGCTTAAGCTGATGGCGATCTTTCGTTTCATTTAATCAGCTCCTTTAAGAAAAGCATGTACGAAAAACAAAACAATATACAATGAGTTTCATTTTTGATAAAATTATTTTTGTGGTCAAAAGAACCCAAAACAAATACAGTTTGCTCGAAATCGTTTCAAACCAATGCACTATGGCTGTATTTAAGATATAATTTTAATTACCAGTTCTTTAGAACGTGAATTTATATTGATCAAAGGAGGTTCATTTTCTTGCAGCTTATTCACTTCGCCATCCTATCACCTTTTTTACTCGCCTTTGTTGTACCTTTCCTTTTTAAATATGTAAGGCGTATACATACAGGGTGGTTTGTTCTCATCTTGCCGATTATTTTATTCACCTATTTCATCCAAATGTTACACATTACCTCGAATGGACGAACGCTTTTCTCACAAGCTGAATGGATTCCATCTTTAGGGATGAATTTTACTGTATATGTTGATGGCCTTAGCTTGTTATTTGCATTATTAATTACAGGTATTGGCGCACTAGTGGTCTTGTACAGTATTTTCTACTTATCAAAAGAAAAAGAACAGCTTGGCTCTTTCTATACGTATTTGTTAATGTTTATGACCGCTATGCTTGGTGTGGTTCTCTCTGACAATATGGTGGTTCTGTACTTGTTTTGGGAGCTAACGAGTATTTCTTCCTTCCTCTTAATTGGGTATTGGTATAAGCGGGAGCGCTCTAGATATGGTGCAACCAAATCACTGCTTATTACTGTTTTTGGCGGATTAGCTATGCTTGGTGGCTTCATCCTCATCTACCTGATCACTGATTCATTCAGTATTCGTGAAGCAGTCAATCAGCTTCAGCTCATTATGGCATCACCTTACTTTATCCCTGCCATGATCCTGATCTTACTAGGTGCCTTTACGAAATCAGCGCAATTCCCATTCTATATCTGGCTGCCTGATGCAATGGAAGCACCTACCCCTGTGAGCAGTTATCTGCATTCTGCTACGATGGTGAAAGCCGGTATTTATCTTGTTGCCCGCTTCAGTCCGATCTTTGCTATATCAGAGGTGTGGTTCTGGACCATATCCATTGTCGGACTTATCACATTATTCTGGGGATCATTCCATGCCGTCCGGCAAAATGATTTGAAAGCCATTCTGGCCTACTCGACAGTTAGTCAGCTCGGCATGATTATGCTCATGCTTGGCGTCGGCGCAGCTGCGATTCATGAAAACAACCCTGCCTTTTTTGGCGCAGCCGTTCTTGCTGCTATTTTTCACCTCATTAACCATGCTACGTTTAAAGGCAGTCTCTTTATGGCAGCAGGTATTATCGATCACGAAACAGGTACTCGTGACATTCGGAAATTAGGTGGTTTAATGACCATCATGCCGATTACCTTTACGATTACGTTAATCGGTACATTTTCAATGGCTGGTCTACCGCCATTTAATGGTTTCTTAAGTAAAGAGCTGTTTTTCACAAGTATGATACGCATTTCTGAAATCAGCTTTACAGATATTTCGACATGGGGCACTATTTTCCCAGCAATTGCTTGGCTCGCTAGTGTCTTTACGTTCATTTACAGTATGATGCTTCTCTTTAAAACATTTAGAGGCAATCTTCAGTTAGATCAATTAGAGAAAAAGCCGCATGAAGCACCAATTGGTATGCTCATCCCGCCAATTATCCTTGCTGCGCTTGTGGTCACCTTTTTCTTCTTCCCAAATATTCTAGCTTATTCTGTCATTGAACCTGCAATTGCAGCCATTATTCCGGATGCGATTGATCCAGGAAAACGGTTTGTTGTCAAAATTGAAGCATGGCACGGCTTTCTGCCAGAGGTATATATGACAATGGGTGTTGTAGCTTTAGGGATTATCGGATATTTGACGTTGTCAAAATGGCGTCCAATCTACAATATCTTTAAGGAAAAATGGTCATTTAACTCCTTATATGACCGTTCATTGATAGGCTTAGAAAAAGGCTCCTATCGCCTAACAAACAGTTATATGACTGGTTTCCTTCGTGATTACCTTGTCTATGTGTTTGGATTCATGATTATCGTGCTTGGGGGCGTGATGTTTTATCAGAATGCCTTTTCATTTAATATGGAGCATGCTGCTCCAATCGGCACGTACGAGGTCATTCTATCATTAGTCATGATAGCTGCAACCCTCACGACTGTGTTTGCTCGTTCTCGCTTAACAGCTATTATCGGGTTAGGTGTCATGGGGTATACGCTGTCACTATTTTTTGTTATTTTCAGGGCACCTGACCTTGCCCTCACCCAGTTAATTATTGAAACAATTTCTGTTGCACTGTTTTTACTTTGCTTCTATCACTTGCCTCAACTGAGCATGAAGCAAAAAACGAGGAAATTTAAAATGACCAATCTCATCATTTCAGTAGGTGTTGGAGTCATTGTGACATGCCTTGCTTTCGCTTCCACAAGCAATCAGTCACTTGATACGATTGCTTCTTACTTTATTGAAAACAGCTACAAGCTTGCAGGCGGAAACAACATTGTCAATGTCATCCTTGTTGATTTCAGGGGCTTTGATACACTTTTTGAAATTACCGTGCTGGCGATTGCGGCACTTGGTATTTATGGATTATTAAAGACACAAGGAAAACGGAAGAGAGGAGTGCGCCGATGAGAAAAATTGATACGAATGATATGCTTTTACAAGTCACAACTAAAATCACTGCATTCATCATCCTGCTCTTCTCCCTTCACCTGTTTCTTGCGGGACATAATAACCCAGGCGGAGGATTTATTGGCGGATTAATGAGTGCCAGTGCTGTCGTCCTTCTGCTCTTAGCCTACGATCTGAAAACAGTTAGACGCATTCTGCCGTTCAACTTTATCTATGTTGCAGCGACTGGGCTGCTCGTCGCGATCCTGACGGGTATGGGATCATTTCTATTCGGTGCACCTTTTCTATCCCATGCATTTGATTATTTTCAACTGCCGTTTTTAGGGAAAACAGAACTGGCAACAGCCGTACTGTTTGATATCGGTGTATATTTGGTTGTTGTCGGTGTCACCATGACCATTATTCAAACGATTGGAGAGAAGGAATAATGGAATTTCTAATGTCTATTATCGTCGGTATTATTTTTATGACGGCGACCTATTTAATGCTTTCAAAAAGCCTACTGCGGGTCATCGTCGGCACTGCTGTTTTGAGCCACGGCGTCCATTTGCTTCTTTTAACAATGGGTGGCTTAAAAAAAGGAGCCCCTCCCATTTTAACTGAGGGAATCACATCCTATGTAGACCCATTACCACAAGCATTAATTTTAACAGCCATTGTCATTGCTTTTGGTGTGACATCCTTTTTACTTGTCATGGCCTTCCGTGCCTTCCAAGAGCTGCGAACAGATGACATGGATCAAATGAGAGGAAATGATCAGCATGAATAATCTCGTGATCCTGCCAATTTTAATACCATTATTAGCTGCTACACTCTTGATCTTTATGAATAAGAATATCATGCTGTCAAGAGGCTTTAGTGTGTTTGCTTCACTATCAGCCATTGTCTGCAATGTGTATTTAGTCCAAACCATATTTACTAATGGGATTCAAACCCTCTATTTAGGAGGTTGGAAAGCACCATTTGGGATTGCCCTTGTGGCCGATCAATTTGCTGCGCTCCTTGTACTGACCGCTTCCGTCGTTGGACTAGTGACAGTTCTTTTCTCCTTTCAAACGATTGGGAAGGAAAAGGAGCGGCTGTTCTATTACTCTGGCGTGCAATTTTTGCTCGCTGGCGTAAGTGGTGCCTTCTTAACAGGCGATATTTTCAACCTGTTTGTATTCTTTGAATTACTGCTGATGGCATCATACATGCTTATTGTGCTGGGCGGATCAAAACCGCAGCTTCGAGAATCACTCAAATACATTGTGTTTAATATCATCTCATCGGCTTTATTTATCGTCGGTGTCGCTTGTTTATACGCAGTCACTGGTACACTGAATATGGCTGATTTAAGTGTGAAGATTGCTGAATCAGGGCAAACAGGATTAATCACTGTTATTTCCATTCTGTTCATGATTGTATTTGGCTTAAAAGCTGGGATCTTCCCGCTTTATTTCTGGCTTCCAGGATCATATCATGCACCGCCAGCGGCTATTTCTGCTCTATTTGGTGCACTGCTGACAAAGGTTGGCTTATATGCGATTGCCAGAGTCTTTACTTTAATTTTTATACATGATACAGGGTTTACACATACACTCATGGCTTGGTTTGCCGCACTAACGGTGATATTCGGTGTGATTGGCTCTATTGCCTATTCTGATGTGCAAAAGATCGTCATCTATAACATTGTCACAGCAGTTGGGGTCATTTTGTTTGGGATTGCAGCCAATACACCCGCCTCACTCCAAGGGGCCATTTATTATCTCATTCATGACATGGTGATTAAAGGCGCTTTATTTATGCTGGCAGGTGCACTCTTTGTGTATGCTGGCACCAATCACTTGAAAAAGATGGGCGGACTGATTCAATCTCAGCCTTTACTAGGGTGGATGTTTTTCATTTCGGCTTTATCCCTAGCAGGAATTCCTCCTCTGAGTGGATTTGTTGGAAAGCTAAAGATTGTAGAAGGTGGATTTTCTGCTGGACACATGACCTTTTCTATCCTTGTCTTAATGTCCAGCCTTCTTGTCCTGTATTCGATTATGAGGATCTTCATACTCGCATTTTGGGGTGAGGATCAAGATATGCGAAGAAGGAAACCGTCGATTAAAGGAATGGTGTACCCTGGCGTACTGCTTGTGATCTTGTCGCTTGCCATTGGGTTAGGGACAGAGTTCATTGCCCCTTATATCAATCAAGCAGCGGAAATGCTCTCAACACCAGAAAAATATATTCAAGCTGTGCTGAAGGAGTAGATGAACATGGCCTTTCAAATATTACTAAACGCTCTCCTCGCCTTTACATGGATGTTTATGAATGATACATACAGAGCCGCAGACTTTGTATCAGGCTTTGTACTAGGGATGGTCGCCATTTTTATGCTTCGGCGGTTTTTCCCGCAGCGTTTTTACGGCTATGCCCTGTTTGCGATTTTCAAGCTCGTATTGATTTTTATTCGGGAGCTGCTTCTTGCCAATTTAAGTGTATTAAAGACCGTATTATCTCCAAAGCTCACCATTAAGCCCGGTATTTTCGCCTTTCGTACAGATTTGAAAACGGATTGGGAAATCACCATACTGGCTAATATGATTACATTGACACCAGGTACACTCGTCATTGATATTTCTGATGATCGTTCCATTTTATACATTCACGCGATGGATATTGAAGATGCAGAAAAAGCCATTCACGATATCCGGGTTTCATTTGAAAAAGCGATTCAGGAGGTGAGCGGTAAGTAATGGAGCTCATATTACAAATTTCACTTGGCATTCTTGCGCTGTCCACCTTTCTTTTTGTGATACGGGTTATCAAAGGGCCCTCTATTCCTGATCGTGTAAGTGCGCTTGATGCGATAGGAATCAATTTAATTGGGATGACAGCTATCGTTTCTATTTTGCTGAAAACGACAACGTTCTTTGAAATTATTTTACTGCTCGGTATCCTTGCCTTTATCGGCACTGTCGCTTTTTCCAAATTCCTTGAGAAAGGGGAAGTGATTGAAAATGATCGTCATCGCTAAAGCTATTGTCATTTTCTTTATCCTGCTTGGCGCCATCCTTTGTCTCATTTCAGCCATTGGCGTTCTTCGCCTGCCGGATGTTTATACACGTATGCATGCTGCATCAAAAGCATCGACACTTGGTGTTGTCCTCATATTAGTTGGGGTATTCTTTCACGAATGGTTTCTTGCAGGCATTATTTCTGCGAAGATTCTACTTGGGATTGTCTTTATCTTTTTAACAGCTCCGGTCGGCGCACACTTGATCGGAAGAGCCGCCTACAATACTGGTGTCAAGATGGACAAACGAAGTGTACAAGATGATTATGGTGGTTTTCGTAACTTCGTGATTAAACGCAAAGAAGACTCGTACTTATAAACCGAAAGAAGATCCTCACATGCGAGGATCTTCTTTTTATGAATCAATTCAACCTAAAAAAAGCTTCCGCTGCACCGGGAGCTTTTTTATATGCGATCAATGACAGCAAGTGTGCATCTTGACGTACAGATGTGCCGGTCTCGATCATCTTTAATATCAATTTGAAATACCATTGTACGGCGCCCGACATGTACAGGAACAGCCGTCGCTGTCACTACTCCACCACGTACAGATTTTAAGTGATTGGCATTGATTTCAATCCCTGAGCAAACTTGCTGAGTTAAGTCTAAATGAGCCGCAGCTCCCATGCTTGCCACTGTTTCTGCTAGAGCAGCAGAAGCTCCTCCGTGCAGCAGTCCAAATGGCTGTTTTGTTCTGTGATCGACTGGCATTGTTGCTACGCATCGAGACTCATTACACTCTACAATCTCAATCCCCAGTGCCTCAAGCAGTGTATTTGATCCATTCACTTCCATCAGGGTTCTCTCCCTTCACACGTTTACAGCACACTTTCAGATTTTGCAATTAACACCGCTTCGGTTCGAGAGCCAACATTCAGCTTATTAAAGATGGACGTCAAGCTGTATTCAATCGAGCGTTTGCTCAAATGCAGCACATCGGCAATCTCTTGGTTCGTGTATCCTTTTTCCACTTCTCTGAGGATCAAACACTCTCGCTCTGTTAACAGCTCGTGATCGGTCTGCTGCGCCTGTTCTGGCTTTTCTTGCTGCTGTGAAATTAATTTCTTTAAATAGGATAGCTGAATGACAACTTCTCCTTGCAATGTGCGGTGTATGTATTCAATAATTTTGTCTTTTGTCTCTGTTTTACTAATTGCACCGTGCAATCCAGCCCGAATGGCCTCTTCAAAATAATCATCTACTTCATACCCTGTATAAATGATGATTTTCACTTGTTGGTTGGTTTCTAGAATTTGTTTCGCAATGTCCATTCCATTGATATCCCCGAGATTTAAATCCATCAAAATCACATCATAGATGGAAAAGTCATGCGTCTTTAAAAAGGCGGCTTCTGCATCAGGACTTAAACAATCGACTGATAGCTGCTGATCTGATTCTAATATGCTTTTTGTCCCTTCCATGACAGCCGGATGATCATCAATGACCAATATCTTCTTCATGTCTTCCTCCCTTTAAATCACTCACTTCCATTTTATATAAAAAACTTGGCAGATGCCAAGTCTTATTCCTTAATAAATCGTTACAATTCCATTTCAATTTTCACCTTCAGCCCTTTTTCAGGTGCGGTATGAATGTGAAGCTTCCCATTTAACGCCTTGACTCGTTCTCTGATCCCAGAGAGGCCCATGCTCATGGTGTGCTGATCAAGATGGCTTGCGTCAAAGCCTACTCCATCATCCTCGTAGTGAAGAACAACCTGATCTTTAATACAAATCAGCATTACGAGCACTTGGCTGGCTTGAGAATGTTTCAAGGCATTGGATAACAATTCCTGAACAATCCGGTAAATATTAAGCTGGGAGTCAATATCAATGTCCATCTCCTTATCAAAGCGTGTCGTATTCAGCCGAATATGAAACGGTGCTTCCTCCTGAATTTGAGAAGTCAGCTTCGATATCGCCTTCACTAAACCTAAATCGTACAGCAGCTGCGGCCGAAGTTCATGACACGTTTCTCTCGTCGTTTGAATCACCTTAGACATTTGTTCATTCCATGAGATAAGCGATTGTTCAATAGACGTTGGGCATTGATCGTTTTGGAAATTCGTTAAAAACATCTCTGACTGTCTTTTCAGCGATATCAAATCCTGTAGCACGGAATCATGGAGATCCCTTGCTAAATCGGAGCGCTGTTTTTCTTCCATCGCAAACATGACTTTTTTCAGCCAAGCAGGGTTCGCTTCACGCTGCTTCAAATCTTCAAGATGCTCCATCAATTCTTCAATCTTGACGACATTTTCTAAACTGACACTTGTATAAAATGCCAATGTTTTCAGCCAAGAAATCTCATCACGCGTCAATTTAGGTGTCTGTAAATTGGATAAGCAGCAAATCACAAACGAGTGACCACCCCGCTCGCCAATTTTCATCATGAACCCTTTATCAAGCCCAATGATTTTCCCGACTTCCCCTAAAATATCCTGAAATTGATCCACATACTCTTTCCATAGATTGCTATCACCTGAAGATTCATCAATCTCTTCAATCTGCCCATCTGGCTTCACTTCAAGCACAAAGGCTTTATTAACAACCAGCACTTCTAAAATGGTGTATTTCAAATGATAAAGCACTTGGTGAAGTGATGACGCCTCACGGATGAGCTGCGTAAATTTAAACACACTGTCCTGGTAATTATGCTTCTCTGAAAAACGTTTCAGCCGGAAGCGGAAATCTAGAATTTCTTTAAAATAAAAGACAGCAAGCATGAGTGTATAGGTGATTAATGCGAGTTTCAGTGTATACTTCAAATCTTCTGGTTTTTGCAGAATGTAAAACGTGACAATAACAAAAATGGTCGGTGTAATGGCTAAAAAGCCATAGTATTTCAGTCTACTAATCAAAAAGTCCATATTGTATAGTTTGTTCGTCATGAATTGGTACACTAGAGAAAAAGGAATAAGCAAGACAAAAGAAGTCAAGAAAAAGGGATCTACTACATAAATACGAAACAAAACATATGGTATTGCAAATAAAAATATAAATGGACAGAATGCTATGATATTAATCATGACAAAAAACTTTAAAACAGACCCCTGCTCTGTCTCTTTATATTTCCGCATTCCATTGATAATCACTTTGAATGACATGATAATAGAAGCGAAAAAGAATAAAAGATTTAAACTTGGCATGTATCTTGCTATCGCTGAATCTATTGGAACTGCTAGCTCTATCAATAGATTAATTACTGGAAGACTATATAAAAGGCGAATTGTTTTTTGATTTGTTATATGCAAGTTAAACTCTTTAAAATACTGATAAATGAAATGAATATAAAAGATAAATACACTTGATAAACAAAATACGATCACATAATGGCTAAATCTTTCACCAATACCTGAAGTACCTGCACTAAGATACCCGATACAAATCGTTAATAAAAATAAAACTAATAGAAATGCTGATTTCCGTTGGGCCTCTTTGTTAATTCTAATGATAAAGAAGATACAAAATAAACATATTGAATACAGGACGAGAGGAATTAAATAGACAAATAAACTTTCTTGACCAATCAATGTCTTATTTTTAAGGGTGATCATTTGGTTGCCTCTTTGAATATCAATTCTTTGCACATTCCTAAGCTCACCATTGATCATATGATCTTTGTTGTTAGCAGGTTCCCCATTGATTTTAAGTATAATATCTCCTTCTTCTAATCCTGATGTGTAGGCTAAAGAAAGATATTCAACTTTGACAACTTCTGCTTGACCGTTCTTGTTCTCCGCTACACGTGCTCCATTAAAAATATCAAATACATAAATATATGAAACATAGATCACAAATAAAAAAGACAGAAAAACGAAAAAAGCAGATAGTTTCGTATAAGTTATCTTCATGTATAAAACATCCTTAACTGGAGAACTTTTAAATCATTTATAAATGAAATAGCATCATTTATAGTACCATATATATTCTGCAGACATTTGCCCTTTTTTAATGCCTTGAATGATTGCTTTCATGGTTTGCTCATCTGTGTGAATTAAACTTGCATTCCCTAAATCCAACTCATTCACAACTCCAGGATTTTCCATTAAATATGCAATAACATTTTGAATGTTCAATCATTGCCCTCCTTTGTCATAAATGCATACAATTGTTCCCTCTTTGTTTTAGGTAAATCAAGTTGGTCAATCCCTTGCCTCATTTGTAACAGCATAATCTCTCTCATTGATACCATGTACTGAGTCAAACCTGCTTCAAGTAATTTCTGCTTCAGTTGAAATGACTTTTGTTCTGACTCATCTAAACGATTAGATAAGAACATAAGAATCTCTTGACTGGCATCGTTAAAGCCTCTTTGTAAATAGCTAAATGCCAGCGTTTGTTTTTTTAGAAAATCTCCGTTGGTTTTCGAAAATAACGCAAAAAAATCGTTACTGATTTGTTCAGCAACACCATAACATATGGAATATGATTCCACAGTTGAGTTGATTTTTCCTGTCGCTAAATAAACACCCAGTACACTAGCAAGAGCTGTTAATGATCCTGATTTTTTCCTTAAAACCTCTACACACTCTTCTTCTGTTCCATGCATATGACGCAAATCCTCATGCTGTCCTTCCATTGACCATTTGATGAGTTGGAACAGTTTCTCAATTAGTTGAGAATCATTTTCACATATTGTTGTGATGAGTTGGATACTCAGCGTATACAAATACGTAGAAGCATTGATGGCCACTCCTTGGTTGACGTTCATCCAAGGATACGAATCTTTATCCTGATCTTCGATATCATCTAATATATCGGCTGATAAGATGAGAAGTTCAATCCCTGCTGCCAATTGTGTAATCGCTTGCTTGTCTTGTCCGCCAAATGCCTCATAATGCTTGTAAGCTAATTGCCCAAAGGGAAATTCATTCTTTATATCTGTAAATTCTAGAAGCAGCTTTTGTAAATCCTTCTGCCTGACTGCATGTTGAATAAAATCAGACATATTCTGCTTGATTTTTGTATTCTCTAGATAGTTTAGCATACTCGGTCTTGTCCCTCACCCTTCCGCCTTTTATTTTACTAAAAAGACATGAGCAAATGTCCACTGACATCACTATTTAACAATTATATAATAATATATCCTTTTTTTGTATGTATTTGGATAAAAAAAAGACTTGATGATTATCAAGTCTTTAAGAAATTTTCACATATTCATATTTGTCGTATTGATCAATGCTTTTGTTAATGTTATGAAGAGAAGCCGTTGTTTCTCTAATTTCGTTTTCAAGTTTCCATAATAATTGTTTAAGTTCTTCGATTTCATACTTTTCCATCGATTCCACTCTCCTTTTTTGGAAGATCAATGTATTTGTGTATGGTGATTGGGTCATAAGTATTTGATCTATTACTAACAGTGTAAATGTAATTGAGTATTTTTTCACCGAAAAGTATGCACAAAATGTGTGCGTGATACCGCAAAATTCAATAGGTCTTTTTTCATCATTTTCTGACTTTTCAAATCATACTTTTATCTTAATTTCAAAGGAATTGTGTCACTAATGCAACAAGAATAGGCATCATTCGTCACACTTCTCTCACAATAGAACATACGATCCCTTCTATAACCTCGGTTTTGCGTGTTATAGGTCAGACGACAGACCCCATTGTGGACACCGCAATTTTTTGGCGACATTCACCGAAATTGACCGCAAAAGTACCTATTTTTATGTTGGATTTATAAAGATAGAAAGATCATTTTGATTCTTTATTCTGATTTTCTACATACATTTAGAACAGATATCCGTCCAATTTCACGTCAATGAGAGAAGAGGTGACCACGTGTTTTACTATGTTCCTTATCCTGCTTTGCAAGGTCCCGCAATGAGCCGTGCATATTCGCGCACGCCTATGACTTTTCCTCCAGTAGATGCCCACTCGTTTCAACGAGCCGCAAAGGAATCAGCCCGACTTGTTGCTGATGCTTCACTTATTACACAGCAGATTTCCAGCTCGCTTTCGTTTGCACAGCGCATCATGGAGGCTGCTGAGCGCTCTGATTCGGCAAGTGTCATCCGAATGCTGAAGCAAATCGGTGTGAAAAGTGGTATTGACATCCGCTTTAGTCCAGAAGGCATTCGTATCTACTTGTCTCTCGCCTCTAGCAGACTTTTTCTCCTTTTACAGTGGGCATAACAAAAAAAGCCGCTCTGACGTGAGCGGCTTTTACGATTCAAACATTTTATGACACCATTCAATGGCTTCTATATAACATCCGTAGGCTTCTTGCTTCGGGAGATTCCCATCTAACATCTCATGATCCCATTCATTTCATTCAATCCGTTTGGCTACACCGAGTACAAATGAATAATCATTTTCATAGCCAAGCAGTGCCTCGCCAACTTCATCAGAAAGCGGCAGCTCTTTCACAAGTTCTGTGATATCTGCCCTGACAAGTGTATCGATGAGAGAAAACATGCCTGTCAGCATATAAGAGGCTGGATGCTCTCGTTCGGTACGACTCGCAATCAGTTCACACGTTTTCGCCCGAATGAAGGACATTTTGATAATTTCTTTTTGGCTTGAGTTGGCTTGAACATTCAATTCTTTAAATGAAAGAATAAAGATCCAGCGCCGAATTTCATTAAACCCGAGCAGAATAATCGCCTGCCGGATACTTTTGATTTGATAAAGACGCCTCATGCCGCCTGAATTGAGCATTTTTAATAATTGGTATGATAGCGAAAGGTCACTTTCAATAAAATGGGTCACGACCTGGATATTCGGCTGTTCCTTGCTCAGCTCATTTAATAGCTGGTGGTACGCATGGAAGCTGGTTGATAATGCTCGTCCTGATATAACATGCGGCTCACTAAAGAAATACCCTTGAAACAAATGGAAGCCGGCTTCTAGCGCTTCTTCATATTCTCTTCGCGTTTCCACCTTTTCTGCAAGGAAGCGAAGTCGATATTTTTTATAGGTATGTAGAATATTTCTACGTTCTTTCGATGTAGTCTTTAGAAAGTCAATTTTTAAAATATCAATGCAATAGAGGAGTTCGTCAAGCAACTTGTCACTGAAATGTGATCCGCTTAGAAAAAAATCATCAAGTGCAATCGTATATCCCCATTTTTTTAACTCCTTACATCTCATAATAAGAGCCGGGGTAATCGGGACATTTTCTAATATCTCGATCACAAGCTGATGCGGATCAAAATAGGTGAGCAGATCAGACGAAAGTAAGCTTTCGGTGAAATTAATGTAGCATCTTTTGCCTTCTGTCAATGTTTCGATGCCGATATTTAAAAAACTGTTAATAATGAGGTCCGTTGTCGCTTTGTCACCATCTTCAGCGCTATATGTATTGGTTTCACTATCTCTATAAAGTAGCTCGTATGATACGACTTGTTCTTTTCTGTTAAAAATAGGCTGTCTCGCAACAAACACCCTCAACTGCTCCAATCCTCCTTTATGCAATGACAAACAAGATGTGCTTTCAGTATACCAAATGATTGCGCTTATGGTTCAATTTGAATCGGTGAAAAAATAAAAAAAGAGATCACCTGACTGGATGATCTCCTTTTCTTCCAACGTTAGCTTTCATAAAGCTCTAGTTTAATTTTATTTTTCACGTCATGGATAAACTGCATCTTGTTATCCCAGCATTTTTGACTCAAATCGACTGGATATTCTTCTGGTTTGCTGATTCGTTTATATTCCTCCCAGAAAAGTCCGAGGCTATCCTGCACATAGGCTTGAATCGTTTGAATATCCGGATTGTCATATACAAGTTTTCCTTGTTCGAAAATCGGGACATGTAGATCCTTCGCCACAAAGTTTGTGACAAATTTGCTGATAAATGTATGCACAGGGTGGAACATTTTTAGCTTATCCTCACTATGAACATCTTCCTCTTCGAGCGCAATGTAGTCACCCTCTGAGTGATGATTCAATTGGTTGATAATGCGGTACACACGTTTACGTCCTGGTGTTGTCACTTTCTCTGGGTTGGACGAAATTTTGATGGTATCATTCATTTTGCCGTTGTCTTCAATGGACACAAGCTTATACACTGCACCGAGAGCTGGCTGATCAAATGCTGTGATCAGTTTTGTTCCAACACCCCACACATCAATTTTGGCACCCTGTGCTTTTAAATTCATGATGGTATGTTCATCGAGATCACTTGATGCAATGATTTTTGCGTCATGGAATCCAGCTTCATCCAGCATCGTTCTAGCTTTTTTAGACAAGTAGGCAAGGTCACCACTATCAAGTCTGACACCAATAAAGTTGATCTTGTCTCCGAATTCTTTCGCTACCTTAATGGCATTCGGAATACCGGATCTCACGGTATCATACGTATCGACTAAAAAGACACAGTCTGTATGGGTTTCAGCGTATTTTTTAAATGCCGTATATTCATCACGGTATGCTTGTACAAGTGCGTGAGCATGTGTTCCTGACACTGGGATGTTGAAGCGCTTCCCAGCACGAACATTACTTGTCGCCTGAAAGCCGCCGATGAGTGCCGCCCTTGCTCCCCACATTGCTGCATCCATTTCATGTGCACGTCTTGTTCCAAATTCTAGTGCTGTCTCGTCTTCAATGATTCCTTTAATCCGAGCTGCCTTTGTTGCAATCAGCGTCTGGAAGTTCACAATATTCAGCAAGGCGGTTTCGATTAGCTGCGCTTCGACAAGCGTTGCCTCGATACGCATAATTGGTTCATTTGCAAAGACAATTTCGCCTTCCCGCATTGAATGAAGGGAGCCTGTAAAGGATAACCCGCTTAAATAATCAATGAAATCGCTTTTATAACCGAGTTCGTCTTTTAAATACGCTAGATCACTTTCGGTAAAGGAGAAGTCCGATAAATACTCAATCGCTTTCTCTAAACCAGCAAATACAGCGAAGCCATTGTCAAATGGAAGCTTTCTGAAGAAGAGTTCAAACACTGCCTTCTTCTCATGAATGCCGTCTCTCCAATACGTTTCTGCCATGTTAATTTGATAAAGGTCTGTATGTAGTGATAAACTGTCGTCAATAAACCGATGCTCCAACTTCCATTCTCCTTCCCTTACTTAACCACTTTCGCACCAAGCGACTGCTCAAAGTGAGAAAGTGCCCACTCGTGCCCCGCTTCATTAAAACTCGCCACAGCATTCTCGTGAATCACAAGTTCGAAGCCTTTATTGTACGCATCAACAGCTGTATGAAGTACACAAATATCGGTACATACGCCGGCTAAATGAAGTTCAGTGATGCCACGCTCGCGCAGTTTCATTTCTAATTGAGTGCCTGCAAAAGCAGAGTATCTTGTTTTTTCCATATAGTAGACATGTTTTAAATGCTTTGACGTGTGAAATAGTGAACTTAGTTTTCCATAAAGTTCAATTCCCTTTGTCCCGCGAATATTATGGGGCGGAAATAACTTTGTCTCTGGATGATAAAGGTCTTGCTCCTCATGATGATCGACTGCAAAGACGACAAAGTGCCCTTCATCAATAAACGAAGAAGTGATCTCTGTGATCTTAGGCTCTATCGCCTGTCCAGGCTTTCCGCATGTCAATTTTCCATCGTCTGCAACAAAATCAACGGTATAATCAATACAAATCAATGCTTTGCCCATCCGCATCTCTCCCATATGCTCTTTTGACTCATTATAGCTTATTCATTTCACTAGGGAAACCTATTCAACAGATTCGTGAGAAAAAGCCTTTTGAAACAGCTCATCTTCGATATAGATGTGCTCTTGATTGACCGCATTCGGCAGCTCTATCACAAGACCAAAAGGAGAATGTGCCTCATGATGATTCACCACTTTAAAGGAACATCCAGCGGCATTAGCCATTTTCACATATTGCGAATAAGAAGCATAGGACAACTCACCATTTAAAAGAACAGTGGCCTGACGGTTGGCCTTTAATATTTGTTCGACCTCTTGATACGGTTTATTTCGTGATACCTGTCCCTTTGTCAGGGCAAGAAGCGCTCGTTCCCTTAATGAACCGAGAAACATTCTTCGTTCATCGGGTTTTGTTTCAGCATGTCCAAATATCCCTTGCTGCAAATAAAAGTCTACGGATTCTTCTTTCATCGCTGTTTTCACTCCTGGTTTTAAAATTTACATTTCTGTGACCCAGTGCACAATCTTTAGTGCAAGTTCACGGGCTTCGTCTGTTTCTGCTCTTTCCATTAAGGATTGCTCGAGCGTATGGATCAGCTGCTCTTTTTCGTCCTCGTACGCAATGGAAATACTCCATTCAATATCAGGTACGGCAACAAGCGTTTTATATTCTTTTTTATTTTCATGTAAATATACATTGTAGGTCTTTGGCTGCCGGCTTGTGATGTGTGCTTTTCTAATTTTCATTTGACTCTGTTCACACCTCTTTTTTCTTCTTACATCCATATCCATTGTACCATAAAAAAAGACAGCTTCTGAAAAGGAATACCCTTTCAAAGCTGGCTACGCATTGAAGCTCTTTTGCTGACTAATAAGATTAGAATCCCAAACAAATGTGACGTTTGGACTGTTAAAAAATTGGACGAGGTCCCCTGCATTATAGGTACCTGAACCACCGGCGGAGTGATCAACACTTTTTGGTGAAATGGCAAAAACATCACCGAAATGTGCCGCCCCATTTCCGTACACACGATCTATATGAATAGGTCCAACAATCGCTGGCATTGCTCCACCACCTTTTCTATCCACATCATATGCCCAGCTCAACAATACGTGTATCACAAATAAAAAAAGACAGCTGATATTTGATCACCAGCTGTCTTTCTATGCATTAAATGATTGAGGCTGGCCAAACAATGTGAAGTCCCAAAGCATCGTCGCATTTGGATCACTTGTAAGAGACATATAATCACCGGCATTAAAGGCTCCCGCCCCGCCAGTAGAGTGGTCTACAGCTAAAGGGGCAATGGCCAGTACATCACCGAAAGTAGCTGCACCGTTTCCTCCTAATGACTCGATATGAATAGGTCCAACGATGGCAGGCATCAAAATCTCCCCCTATCTGCTTATGTCAATCATCTTATGCAAAAAGGGAAAAGTTGTGCATTTGTCCTATACGTTTAAATGCTGTTCTTTACGAGACCGCTGACGCAGCTGAACCAATCTGACAATATTCAGGGTGATGGCTTTGAGCAGTGCATAGACAGGAACCGCAAAGATCATGCCAAGGATACCGCCAAAGCTTCCTGCCCCAATTAATAACAGGATAATGGTCAAAGGATGTGTGTTCAGGCGTTTCCCAATGATCAATGGAGAAATGACATTTCCGTCAATTTGCTGCACGACAAGAATCACAATCACTGTCACCACTGCTTTTCCAGGCGAATCAAGAAAGGCAATCAGCACAGCTGGTGCCGCGCCAAGATATGGTCCAAGGTATGGAATCACATTTGTGACCGCAATGATAATACCGAGAATAAGCGCATATTTTACACCAATTAATAAGTATCCAATAAAACAAGCGACTCCGACAAACAAACAGACAATAATCTGCCCCTGTATGTAAGCTGCGAGCGTGTCGTTTAATTCTTTGAAGATCTTGAGCCCTTCCTTGCGGTAAGGCATTGGTAAGAACTGAACGAGCTTGTCCGGAAACTTATGCCCGTCTTTCAGCATATAAAATAAAATAAATGGAACTGTGATGACGGCTAAAGCAATATTCGCAATCACGCCAAACACCGCAGACATGCTTGAAGCAATGTTTTCCGGTAATGCCTTTAATGTCGAAACGACCGTCTGTTCAAACTTTGAGACAGACACATAATCTTGGCTCATCATCCAAGTAAATGTTTTAGAATGCGAAAAGTCATTGATAAATTTCTGCATGTCCGTCACATATCCAGGGAAGCTTTTGACAAGTCCGCCTAACTGCGTGACAATGGCAGGTCCGGCAGCATTGACGATGATTGTGATGAGTCCGATGAACAGGAGATAAATGATCAGGATAGCGAGTGTCCTAGGCATTTTCTTGGACAAAAATTGAACAATTGGATTAAAGATGAAAAAGAGAATACCCGCCAGCAAAATGGGGACAAACAGTGTTGATGCAAATAAAATAATCGGCTGAAATAAAAACGAAACCTTTGTTGATACATACACAATGAGTAAAACAAGTAATATTTGGAATGTCCAAAAATGAACTTTAGATTTTAACAAAGATGCTCCTCCTGTTACGTATTGATCTTATTAAAAAACTACTATTCAACCCACCATCTGTCAACTGCTTCTTGTTTTTAGAACCTCATTTTTTGAAAAAAAAAGAACAATTGGTATATCATGCACTTTTTCTAGATATACATTCTATAAGCATGAAAAAAAGCAGACACCTATGCGTCTGCTTGTTACACTCTTTCACTGTGATCAGGCATCACCGACACGATTTGCTGGATCCGCACATAAAAAACTGATTTCGCCCCCGCTTCTATGACAATATGATCCGGCATGACTTCCTTCAATTTCCCACGGACCGTATCTTTCACTGTTTGCACAATTAATCTCATACCGACCACTTTCTGCAATGTTTGATAAACATATGGATCAACTAATGAAACAAGCTGTGGACTTCCTTGTTGTGCCATACTACCCGCCCCTTTACTTGTGTATTTACCCACAGCGTATGCATGAACCCATGTGAATGTCACTCAGGGCAATCCCACAACATTAATACCATATTTTAACAATTGGTACGTTTTTACATTTTTTAGAAGTATAATAGATTGGTGCTGCCAACCATTTAAAACATTTGAAGAGGTGAATTGTCTTGAAAAAACTCATCTGTATTGTTGCTGTCATGCTCTTTCTATCCTCTGCATGTTATGCGCATGCAGGGACAATTGGAGACCCACCAGGGACGCCAGGAAAGTGGTTTAAAGGCGAAGAGCCCGTTCAAAAAGACGGATCAAAACCACCACTTGTTTTTGTTCATGGCATTAACAGCTCCTCCTCCACTTGGTCCAATCGAAACGATATGGCAAAGCAGGCTGTTTTGAACGGATACGAAAGCGCATTCATAGATTTGCACCCAGATCAGGACATGAAAAAGAACGGCAAACTATTAGCGGAAAAGCTCAAAGAAATCTATGATTCGTTTGGTAGAAAACTCATTGTGATTGGTCATAGTAAAGGCGGGGTCGATACACAGTCCGCCCTGGTGTATTTCAAAGCCCATCCCTATGTGGAAAAGGTCATTACTCTCGGCTCTCCTCATAACGGGACACCGCTTGCGGATCTAGCGTATAGCAAGGGCGGAAGCTGGCTGGCGGAAATTCTTGGACAAAAAAGCGACGCGCTTTATTCTTTGCAAACCGGTCTGATGGCGGCTTTTCGAAGTGAAACCGACCAGCTTGAGGCGTTTCCCAATAAATATGTCACCTACTCTGGTTCGGAATGGGGAACATTTGGCGGTGCGCTGTATTTAGGCGGCATGTATTTAAAAAGCTTTGGTACAAATGATGGTGCCGTCACGGTAAACAGCACAAAACTATCATATGCAAACAATATTTTAACAGGAAAATGGGATCACTATTCAATCAAAAACGGCACAAGCATGTTTCCTGTGTTCCAGCATCAGCTGCTGGCAAATGCCGCGAGCGCTGGAAATAAACATAAAGAGGAACAAGAGCCCGTTTCTGCTGAGCTCAATACAGATGTTTATGTGAAAGGTGGAGAAAGTGAAAAGGATCAAACAGAAGCGTTCTATGTAGAGGAAGGAACGAATGGCTTATCGATCCAGTGGTTAAATGAAAGGCAGGAGACGCAGCCCGAAATC
The DNA here is from genome assembly GCF_038003425.1 of Bacillus sp. FSL K6-1145. Taxonomy (NCBI): domain Bacteria; kingdom Bacillati; phylum Bacillota; class Bacilli; order Caryophanales; family Bacillaceae; genus Bacillus; species Bacillus sp. FSL K6-1145. The sequence goes on from NZ_JBBOPC010000001.1 coordinate 2,852,795, forward strand.
ATTGCCCCAAATGGAGATGTCTTAACAAACCTTAAGACATCGGAAGCATCCTTCCCATATGAAGGCGCATATTCACACCATGTGAAAATCAATAAACCCGTTCCTGGAAAATGGACGATTCAATCGAACTCAGGAAAAAGAGCTCCTTATCTGCTGCTTGTAACCTTTGATTCACCATTAAATGAAGAAATTAAAGAAGCTGCTTCGAAGTCAGGAGATGCATCGACCCATTCAAGCGGTCTGATTAAACGGTTAAGCAGAACGGTGGAAACCACTTACTTTCAAGATGCAAAAAAAGATCATCCATTGAAAACAAGTACCTCATCAGCCGTTCAATTGAAAAAAGAAGGTGCTTATTCTGTCACGGTAAATTACACTGGACTCACTGCGTCAGGGACATCTGCGTTTAACCGTACCGTTATTCGCACATTGTATGTCGATCAGCACGGAACGATTCATGGTGACATTCCATATTAAACAGAGCGTTTCATGGGCTGAAGTGCCTGCTGCACTTTCTGATCCAAATCAGCAATTTTTTTCATTGCGAGTGATTCGTCTATTTGTCTGTAATGGTGGTGTCCGCCAGGCTCTTCATCCATTTCATCTGCTTTCTTCACAATTTGTTGGAGTGTGTCCTTATGAAGGTCGCCCTCTGGCAAATAGGAATCTGTATGAAGCAGAATCGCAAGTGCAATATCTTTGGCTGCTTTTGGTTCCTCCCCGAGCCGTATGAGCAGTTTATGTGCCCGCTCCGCACCTTTAATGGCATGAATATCATTTCGTCTATATGTCTCGTAATCCCATTCTCCGCCGGCTGTATACCATTCATAATGGCCAATGTCATGTAAGAGCGCTGCTTTCACAGCCAGATCTGGGTTAATCCCAGCCTTCATCGCCAGCTTGAATGCGTGATAAGCACAAGCAATCGCATGGGCTTTTCCTGAACGATTTAAATACTTTTGAGCAACTGGATGGGTGTAAACATCCATTAATGTAACCTTTCTCATGGAGACCCCTCCTTATCTATATTTTTAGCATCCTAACATATTCTGAAAAGAAACTCAAATGTTCTGTTATATTTTCTATGAGTCTCAAGATTAGCTTATGTCAAATTGGCCGGTTTTGCTTGTACAAGACGGAAAAAAGCAGTCGTTATGACTGCTTTTTCACATACTCACGTGCATCGTATACACAGCCGCCAGCTGGATCACTCGCTAAAAGATCGAGCAAAATACCTGCGACTTCATCTGGACTCTTCAGTGTGCCTGTTTCATATAATTGCTGAAAACGATCAATTTGTTCGAAGTCCTGTTTTGATGATTTCCGAATCTCTCCTTGCATATCTGTATCAATCGTGCCTGGGGAAAATGAAAACGTGTTGATTGGATATTCCTCGTCCTGCTGTTCCTCATGCAAAGTCCTCATAAACATATCAAGTCCTGCCTTTGAGCTGCAATACGCACTCCAGCCTTTATATGGATTTTTCGCCGCTCCAGAAGAAAGGTGAACAATCGTTTTCTTTCCATTAAATGATTGAGTCTGCTTAACAAACACATGGCTCAGCAAAACAGGAATCACAAGATTCAGCGTATAATGTTGATGAAGCGTATCCTGTCCGCCTTGCCCCACACGCTTGATAGGTGTCACCATGCCTGCATTATTGACGAATAAGATGTCATCAGCTGCTGTCAGTGTTTGCGGCGTGAGACAATCTTGAAGCCATTTGGCTGCTGCTTGCTCATCTGTCAGGTCGACCTGTGTATGTGTAAGCTTCGGATGAGAAATTGGTGATGCACTTCTTGCTGCCGTGTACACATGATCTCCGCGTGAGAGCAGCCGTTTCACAAGTGCTAGGCCAAATCCTTTTGATCCGCCTGTAACGATTGAAATTCGAATGACAATCTCCTCCCTCGATAACTCTATTTTACGTAGTGAAACGGTACGACTTCAAGCAATCTGCATAAAGAAAAACCTGCCTCTTTTTAAAGAGACAGGCTATTTCTTTTCAGCCTTCACATTCACCTTTGGAATTAGAATGACCATCACAACGATGCCAAAGACGATTAAGAAACCAAAGATGATCGGAAGCAGTGCGGATGACTGCTTCTCATAATCATCTCCAGAAGGTGCCGATACAGCGGCATCACGAAAAGAGATATTCATCTCTTCCATCATGTGAGCTGATGTTTTGGGCGGGTTCTCTTTTAGATCACTGAAAAGCTGCGGAGAAAGAGACCCTCCCGGAGTTTTAGGCGGTTCAGCAAAATGAATGTCTGTTTTAACTGTTGATGTCTTTTTGCTTTGTTCGTATTTCGTTTGATCCCTCAATATACTTGAGTTAATATTGAGTTCTTTTTCTTGATATTCATTCGGCTTGACATTTGTATCCGTATCTTCACCAGCAGCGAAAGCAGCAGGAATGAGGAGAAAAAGGGACATGACACCAAGTGCCATCCCTTTCACGAACAGATTAAGCCTCATGAGTCACATCACGTTCCTCCGTTTTATCTTTCCATAGCTTTGTCACAAGCGGGATGGCCATGAAGAGGACAGTTAAAATCACTAATCCTATAACACCCATTCCAAAGTGATCTCCATTTCCATATTGGATGGACAGGTACACGTCTGTCACTGGATTTGTGAAATGGAAATTCGGCATCACCAAATCAATTAATGGTGCGACAAAGAAGAAAATAAGCGCCGTTGCTGCCATCCATCCGGCAATAGAGCCGAAAAGGAACGCCGTGCGAATAAAGGCGGAACAAGCCACTAATAGTAAAATCGTGAAAATGGACCACTGAATCGCTTGATCATCTGCAAGCTTGTAAATGTTCAGTCCGAACAAGCTGATCATGAGTCCGACTAATAGATTTAAGATGCCAAACAGTGCACCTTTAACCAGCATCGGAGCTGCCGCATAATACGAGCTGAAAAAGCCAATTAACAAACTACTGATCATCACAATGACCAAAATAACCACTGGCGGTACAGTCTGCGTTTTTTCTTCTGGTACATCACCGCTAATTTTCAGCGGATTGGCTAAGTGATTATACACATAGTTGCTGTTGCCTTGATCGCTTAATGTGTTTCCTAAAATACCTTTCAAATCTTGCTGAACAAGCTTCGTGGAATGAACATTCTTGCTCCAGTTTTCATTCAGCGTATCCGCTTTTTCTTGGACCGTTGTCACACTCTCTTCAATGTTATTCGTATAATCCGCCACCCCTTTTTGGCGGTCGGTTAACGAACTCATATTTTCAGAAAGTCGAAGCACTTCTTGACCAATTGAATCCTGCGCACTGACAACAATAGAACTGCCTGCAAGGTCTGCCGTATACACTGCATCTCCTTGATCAGCCATTTGCTCCGCAACATTGTCCGCACTTTCAGAAATTGTGTTTAATTCCTGTTCCATGCTTGCCTGCTGAGTCGAAATGTATTCTGCATAGCCATCTGAAAACTTCTGCATCTCATCAATAAAAGTAGACACATCATCGTTTGACGTCAGCATTTGTTTTTTGAGCGTATCCCAGTTTTCTGTTTCCTCTTTTTTGATGGAGAGGATGGACTGGATATTCTCTTCTTTTGCGTCATATAAAGAAGAGTTATTAGATGGTTGATAGACATTTGCGATCATCAGCTCTAGCTGAGAGAGTTGATTGGAATACTCCATTAATTTTTTAGTTCTTGTTGATTTTGTTTCGAACTTTTTCTCAAAAAGATTGTCATTAAAAGCTTCACCAATCGGTGAGTTTCTGCGCTTCAGCTCTTTTACTTTGCTTAAAATAGTGGACTCCTGATTTTTGATTTCATTTGGAATCACATTATATCGATCTTGTAACCATAGGAACATCTTTTCAAGCTTTTCTACTTTCTTCGTAAGTTTCTCAAGCTCTTTACTCATTTGACTCACTTTGTCTTTCAATTCGTCATTATGAGCGGAAGCTTTTTCTTGAATTTTCTTTTTCACTTCATCTAAGCGGGTTGAGAGTGCTTTTAGGTCATCCTGCGATGAATTCTTGTTGCCGGTATCTGGCTGAGCAGGATTTTCGCCCGCTTCACCTTCTTCCCCATCTCCGGTCGAAGGAGGTGTCTCCTGTTCTCCTAATTGATCCGCAAGGTCGTTCATTTCTATTGAAATTTGCGAGAGCTCATTTGTTTCTTCATCTAGGTTAATCCCAATCTCTTCTGGGTTTTCATTATCTTGATCTGATGGCCCGTCATCTTCAGAATCAACTGGCGGCTCAGGCTCATCCATCAACTCTTGCCGTTTAGCCAATAGCTTTGTCTGCAAGGCTGATATCTTATTTCGATAGTCTTCTAAGTAACGCTCTTCATACTTTTTAATCAGTTCTTCCTGAGACTCCTGAACAAGCTTAGTTAATCCCGTCGATTGCTTAGGAATAGCGTCCTCTCTTGACTTTTGAACAGATTGGATGGCGATGTCCGTTGTGTTTAGCTGACTTTGTACGCCGTTGATGTCTGTTTTGAGTCCACCCATTTGATCACTAAAGCTGCGGGCATTTTGGTTTTGGATATCAGCAAGCTGTTTGAGCCCCTGCTGGATTTGTTTTTGGTTTGTTGATTGCGCTTTGATCAGGAGGTCCTTTTGTTTGTCTTGATACTGCTGGTATTGATCGACTACTTTCACAAAGCCCTTTAACTGGTTCTTTGCTTCTTCTGTTGTACTCAGACCATCTTTATATTGTTTTTGCGAGTCGGCCATCGCATTTTTTAATTCTTCTATTTGTTTCTTCTGCTGCTGAACAGCGTCTGATAGTTTGTTTGAGTTCGGCTTATAGAAGTTATACATCGTGTTTTGGAATTCGACTTCTTTACCGACAATATGCTCAAACTCTTCTCTGACATTGCCGATTTCCTGTGATACAAAGCTCCAGTATAACGTTGACATCTGTTCATTCATTTTCTTTTGCGCATTTTCCAGCTCTCTTTGCACTTTCTCTTTATTGACTGAATTGAGCTGATCTTGAATGGAAAATTGAATGGATGCCTTTTCAGGATGATCTTTATCATAGCTCAGCACATTTTTAGAGAAATCAGACGGAATATAGAGGACAGCGTCATACTTTCTGCTTTTCAGTCCATTTTCCGCCGCACTGCGGTTCACTACGGTCCATGTATAATCTGGACGCTCTGATAATGCGGCCACGACATCCTGTCCGAAACGAGCGGTGTTTTCACTTTCGCTCGCTCCCATATCCTCATTGACCACAGCAATATTACGTGTGGCATTCTTTTTCTGTTTTGCCGGATCATCTCCAATAAGGTGGAAAAATAAAACCGGCAGAACCAGAATCAATATCATGGTCGATACGATTTTGATGGAGCTTTTTTGCTGCTCTGTCATTGAACACTCTTCCTTTCTACCGCACATAAAGGAACCTGGATTTTCTTCTCTTTCCCGTTTTCAACCAAATACCCGAAGCCTGGCTGAATATCTGGTTCTTGTCTTGCATACGGAAGCGGTATGATGTTTTGCTCTGATTTTTTCATGAGTAACATAGCATGACGAACTTGTTTGATTTCGTTTGTGAGTGCATCATAGCCTTTACTGAATTCGGTATGATTTCCTGATGCGATCAGGCTAAAGCCTAGGTGTGCATATGACTTCATGAAATCAGCCAATTGATCTTGAAGGCGCGGGTCGATTGTCTGCTGAAAACGCGTAATGCCATCAATCACAAGCACAATTTGAGAGAACGACAACTGATCAGTCTCTCCCCGGCGCACAGCTTCGACGTACATCTCTTCACGCACCTTGAATAAACGGTCTATTTCCTCAGCCCATTCGGTGATATCACCTTTTGTTTCAAGGTAATCAATGTTCTCTTCTTTTGCATAATGAGAGAGACCCCGATCAATCGAATCAAAGACGGCTAGCTTCTCAGGTTTTGCTGCTAATAGCTGATCAAGCATCAGTTTTGTCACATTTGTTTTCCCTCGCTGCGTTTGACCGATGATGAGGCAGTGTTTATTCTTCTTCAAGTCAAAGTAAACAGGAGCAACAGATTCCTCATCTAGTCCGACTGGAATGTCATACGGCTGTTTTTGTTCTTCTAAGCGACTTTCTAGCTCCCAAATGGTTAGTTTATCAGGAAGCATTGGTACAGGTTTTGGTTTTTCAGCTGATGCAAAGCGATCATGAAGAAGCTGGATCTCTTGTTTCAAATGCTCAAACAGCTCGAGGTCGTTATCTCCTTCAACTGGTAGGAACATTTGTGCAAAGTAAAGCTCTTCTTTGTTGATAATAACTCGTCCTGGAATCGGCTCTAAGCTAAATTTCGGTCTGCCAATAATCGAGTACGCCTCTCCTTGATCCATTAAGTAATGGACGACCTTTGTTTTCAAGTTGTTCATAAGAGATTGACGGACTGCGTTTACCCGAGTCGCTGTAATTAAGAAGTAAATTCCTAATGATTGTCCATCACGGCTCAGCTGGATAAATTCAGATTCAAGTTCATGCATTTCGTCTTTGACAATGTCAAAGTTGTCGATCACGATGAAAATGAATGGGAGCTTTTTCTCATTTAAGGCGTTGTACATTTTGATATGACTCATTTCTTGCTGCCTGAATAAACGCTTGCGGTATTCAACCTCTTCCCGCAGACGCGTCATCGACTTTTGAATCTTTCTCATTTGATCCATTAAGAAATAATCCGCCGTGTGCGGCAGCTTGGCCAACGGAAGCAATGTTCCATTTCCGAAGTCATAAATATACGCATGCCATTCTTCAGGTGAATATCTCTCCGCAAAGCTCATGAGCAGTGTTGTTGCAGCAAGTGATTTTCCGTAGCCAGAGGAACCAAAGATCCCAATGTTCCCATCCTCCATCATTTGATAAGAAAGTGGATGCTGGCTTTGCTGATCTGGCTCATCGACAAGCGCAAAATGGAAGACATGCTCTTCACTCGACGCGTAACGTGATTTTGGAATCCGTTCTTCGAGCGGTGGAAGCCATGGACTTGGGAGCTTCTCAATACCAAGCTCCTGCTGCATCCGTTCAATTTCATCCACAACAGCAGAAATCTCCGACACTGTCTCTTTTTTCACAGCCGGCTCTGTGCTTACCCCTGATAACGGAATAAGTCCAGTATCAGTCACAATGGCAATGTCATCTTCTGATCCGTAGCCATCTTCCATATAAGGCGCACCGCTCCAAGCTGATTGGAACAATTCATAGATTTCATTGTTTCCTACTTGTAGGTAGCCACGGCCTGTAACGGTAATAGACGCCGCATCACTATTTTTCAATATCTCCTTACTGTCTGACGCATCCTGTACTTTTAGTGCGACCTTAAAGCGTGAGTTACTCCAAATTTGATCATCAATGACCCCGCCTGGCTTTTGGGTAGCCAAAATGAGATGAACGCCGAGGCTTCGGCCGATACGTGCCGCACTGACAAGCTCTCTAATAAAGTCGGGCTCTTCACTTTTTAATTCAGCGAACTCATCAGAGATTAAGAATAAATGAGGCATTGCCTGTTCAGCCTTTTTCTCCTTATAGAGCTTCGTATAATCATTAATGTGATTCACATGATATTGATCAAACAAGCGTTGTCTTTTCTTCAATTCACTTTTAATTGAAGCAAGTGCCCTTTCACTAAAATTCTTACTGCCTTCAATATTGGTGATCGTGCCAAGTAAATGAGGAATATTCCGGAACGGTTGCGCCATTCCGCCTCCTTTATAGTCAATCAATAGGAAAGCGACTTCATGTGGATGAAAGTGTACAGCGAGCGATAAAATGTACGTCTGTAAAAATTCACTTTTCCCTGATCCTGTTGTTCCCGCCAACAGGCCGTGCGGGCCATGTGCTTTTTCGTGCAGGTTCAGATCCACAATGTCATTTTTCCCTTTATAACCGATTGGCACAGAGAGTGATTTGGCCGTTTCTGATGTGAGCCACTTTTCACGAATACCAATCTCGTCTACCTGTTTGGCATGAAAAAGATCAAGGAAGGAGACCGTTTCAGGAATCGAATTGGTCATGCCAACTTGATGATCTAATGTTCTCAGCGTTCTGGCAAACAGCTCATTGTCCCCGCGCTCATGTGTATCAAGCTGAAATGGAATTCGGACGGCTTTCTTGTGCTGAATGAGAATATCTCCTTCTTCCTCGTTAATATAACGGACAAGCGTCGAGATATTTTCAGCTAAGCTTTCCTTTGTTTCAGCAGCAAAAATAATGGAGATGCCAAGGTCCGTTCGGCTGCCTTCTAAATATTCTAAAATCACATGTTCCGCAATGAGCTCATGATTTGTCACGATAAACACAAAGTGAGGCGTAAAGATCTTCTTCTCTTTTTCTTCTTCTAGATCACGCTCACGTAAAATTTCATAAATGGAGGACAACAGCTGATCACGTGTTTGTTCGTTGTAAATAAACCCTTTGCCGTATGTATGAGGCAGCTGGAAATGCGGAAGCCATTTCATCCATTCCCACTTCTCATACTCCTGCTCATGAAAAATAAAGACAAATCTTAAATCATGATAGCTGTGCGAGAAAGCAAGCTGTCCGACAAGCTGATGAAGCTCCTTTTTCACAATGGCGGGCTTTCCAATCAATCCAGTTGAGCCATCGGCAAGACCGAATGTGATGGGTACATCCTTTACTTCACGATAGACCTGTTGCATGTGCTGCGTTTGTTCCATTAATTCATCGATATCACGATTGGCCATATCGCCGCCGCTCATCGATAGTTCATAGCTTGACGGGACTGCGCCCGTCCCAAGACGCAACTGCAAGAAATCATCACTCATCAGTGTTTTTTCCCAAATTCGGCCGCTAATTTCTGACGTTAAATACTTCATTTGTTCAAATGACGGATAATGATACGTCAAAATATATTGCTGGCGGTCGTAGAGCTCTTGCAGTTCTTTTCGTTTATTTTCTAAGTAAAGAGAATAGACTCGCTGCCGTTTCTCTTCCCTTCTTTTACGTTGTGATTTCTCTTTAAAGTATTGAACAGACGATGTGATTAACGTCATGATAAACATCGCCATCGACACGACAATAAAGATCCCGCGCGGCTGGACAAGAGCGACAATTCCCATCACAAGAAGCATCACAAGCGGCGGGAGGACAACAAGCCAAAGCCCTCTGCTGCTATTTTCACTCTCCTGCGAAGGAAAGCTAAAGGAAACCCGGTCATCTGGCAGATCATAAATTAAACGCGGTGTTCGTCTATATAAAGGATATTTTTGTTTTGTTTCTGTGCTTGGTGCTCTTGTTTTTTCCAAACGTGTTTGAAATGGTTCATATGCAGTCACCTGCAATAAATCATCCTCTTTCAATGTCACCGTTAGGAAGTTCCAGAACAGCTCATCTCCAGCATCAATTGTCTCTGGACCATGAATTTTTTTCCCGTTCACATAAATCGTTTCGTCCTGAGGCATGACATACCAAGTTCCTTCGATTTTCTCCAAAGTAAATTGGCTCGCATCTTGAAACATGGAATGCGCTTGTTCTTTCCACACATCAATATCACCTTTGTTCTCACGTGAAAAAGACAGCTCGACTCTATTTCCTAGGTAATAAATGTGTTGATCATGATGTGCTTCCATTAAAACAAGTGTCAGTGTACCAAGCTTATATGGTTCATGTGGAAGTAATGTGCCTTTCTTCTCTTCACCCTGATAAATGGAAAAGCCATCATTCGGTTCATCAGGAGTTAAACGGATGACCCCTTCATCAAACGAAAGTGAAGGGATTGTCACCGTATGCTCTATTTCAGGTCCAATCACAGCTTCTCGATTGAACTGCTCGTCTAAACGGACGGTTTGATAATCCTCCTCATAAAAAACCCAAAGAAGACTCAAACGCTCCACCTCCTCATGGGACAGCACCAACTGTCAGTTGTATCGAAAGAATTATTTTTTCTCATCTTTTTTCGTCTGAGAGGTTTTCTTTTTCGCTTCAGATTCTTTCTCTTTTTTCTCTTGATCGGCTTTTGACTGCTCTTTTTGTTCAGCTGTTTCATCTGTTTGACTTGCGCCCGAGGAGTCATTGGTGCTTGTCTCCGTTGTTTCTTTTTCTTCATATTTCGCCATTTCCTTAATGATCGGATCTAGCTGTTTTTGTTTTTCTTCCGCAGAAAGACTGTCATCGTTTTGAATGTCGTTGCGGTAGGCGACGAGTGCCGTAAATATGTACCGGTCGTCTCCAAGTACCCGTGCAATATCAAGTGCTTCCTTGCTATTGCCTTGTCCAATATGAATCCAGAAAAGGAAATATTGCGGATCAGTCTGTAATGTGTATGTATCTGTGATTTCTTTTTTATGCTGATCGAGTAACAGGTTGCCTTGATTTGTTTGTACATACGAAATGGCCAGTTCATATTGAAGAGAGACCGGCATTTGATTGGCTGAATATTTTTCTAACGTATCCACCACTTGGCTGTACTGTTTGTTGAGATAATATTTGTTTGCCTCGACATACGCTTCTTGTTTCGGCATCGCAAAAAAGAAGGTGTAAATGGTGTACACCAATGCAGGGATTAATAGGACAAGCAGACCTAGTCCGATATATCGTTCGACCTTCCATTTCTTTTTCGGAATGGTCAATAGCGTTTTCTCTTTCGTTTCAATCGCTTCGATCTTTTGCTGAATCAGGGCAGACAATTCTTCCAGAGACTGCGTTTCGCTGATCTCTTTTGCCAGTTCAGATAATTTCAGTGTCTCGCTGTAAGCCACATATTCTTGAAACTGATATTCATGGTCCACCACTCGAAGAATGACGGCTTTGACCTCTTTTAACAGACGATGCTCATCCGTTTCATATGGCGGGACGCTTTCTTTGACGCCGTAATGCAAAAATGCAGGAGCTAAGCCTTGATGAAAAACAATGTTTTCAGGAGAAACAATAGGATGCAGCCGCTTCACGTCGTGTTTGCACACTGCATCGACAAGCTGGTATGAAAAAATCCATTTGCTTTTTTCATCCTTCGCATGGATGAAACGAAATTCCTGATAGGCAGGAGGCGGTTGAATAGAAATAATGACCTCATCTTCAGTTAATTGAATCTCTTTTTTGAATGAAGGGTTGATGTCTTTGATCGGTGCCGCTTCTAAACCGTCTAAGAGTTTAATGGTCTCTCTTTGAAAAATGAAGCTGTAGGTTACGCCCTCTTTTTTCATCACTGCTTCTAATTGTTCTTCTAAATAGGAACTCTTTTTATCTGCCATTTACAAAAGTCCTTTCATAGTATTTCCAGCCTGTCTCCTGTGGTGATTCCACAGTCTGACAGCTTATATTCGCCTGAAAACACAGCTTTCTTATTGACTACTCGCACCCAGCCGCCTTCTCGCTTAGGGAGTGAGATTTGTTTTGCCTGCCAGGCGATATGGATGACTTGTTTAATATGTAAATAATTTGATAGTCTCAAATCAAACACACTGCCATCATAATTTTTTAAGTCGATGGTAATATCGATATACACAAATTTCCACCTCACAAAATAGAAAGAGCGCCGGCATCCATTGACAGACTCGGCGCTTTTTCTGCTTTTCACACTTAGAAAGGAAATCCCTTTGATTAGCCGCGGATTTGGCTAGCGATGTCTTGGTCAGTGCTTTCAAGTGTATTTGCCGTTTGATCAAGCTGATTGCTGACATCTGTTAATAGATCAGACATTTTGATGAATGAAGGCTTTAACTGCTCGTATTGATCAGCAAATGCTTCACTAGAAGCACCTTCCCACATTCCTTTTAAATCTGAGATCATTCTATTTAGACGATCAACTTGGTTTAACACTTCTTGACTTTCAACACCATATTGCTTAGCGGTCGCTCTTAGTTCTTCTGGGGTTACGCGAATAATTCCTGACATATTCCTCATTACCTCCCGTGCATAGCCGCCATATAATGGGCTAATCCACTTATTTTTTGACGTTATTATTATAAAAACAGAAATGATACACAGTCAAACAAATCTGTTTTTATTTTACAAAATGAGTCTATAGAATTACTGTATTTTCGCTTTTTATCTAGTATTTAACATTTTTTTGGTCATATATTCTTAATAAGTGTAGACACACTTCACTGAATCTTTCCGCCTATTGATTTATTACTACGTTATTATTTTACTATTTCTTTTTCTCCTTCTTTCAGCATCGGTGCGCTCGCTTTTCATAGCGATCTCTTTTTTAAATTTATGGCATTTTGTTATTGATTTACGTACCTCTTTCTCTTCATAATGTAAGTACGTGAAATATTCGAAAAAGCAGGGGTTTTTATGACAAAAAAGACAGATCCATTTAAGTATAGTCTTGATCGTTTAGAGGATGTGGCAGACCAAATTAGTGATGTGCTCAATTGCCCTATTACTATAGAAGATACGCATCATCGATTGCTCGCTTATAGCACACATAATGATTTTACTGATCCCGCCAGAACTTCAACCATTATCTCCCGCCGTGTACCGGAAAAGGTCATTAATCGGCTTTGGAAGGACGGCATCATTCCTACACTCCTTAAGACAGACGAACCGCTTCGTGTCCCTCAAATTGCAGAGGTGGGTTTATCTAGCAGGGTTGCCATTTCAATCTGGAAGGACAAAGAAGTACTCGGATTTATCTGGGCAATTGAATCCGCACAGCCTTTTTCAGAAGAAGAAATAGACCTTTTGAAGATGGCAGCACATGCTGTTAAAAACAAATTACTTAACTTACAAATTCGCAAAACGAAAACAGAAGAACGCAATCAGGAGCTTTTTTGGAAGATGCTCACAGGTCATATTCATGAAAAGGATGAGATGCTCGACCTATTTTTAAGACTCGGCATCAGATGTCCAGACACGTATGCCATCATCATCTTCCGACTTCGTGACGAACTCACAGAGGACACAGAAAAAAAGCTATCTTATCTGCTTGAAACAACGCAGCAAGTCCAAGTGCTGTTAACGACTGTTGATTTTCACGAATTCATTATTCTTGTCTCACCAAAAACAGAGCACCCACTGCAGGATATTAAACAATTCACAAGCGGCATGCTGCAGCAGCTGTCTGATCGTTATCATATCCATCACGTTCAAGCAGCGATTGGTGGAATTTACGATAACATCTCTCATATTCAGCCATCCTATAAAGAAGCACTGGCTGTATTAAAAACAAAAGAGCGCTTCCCTGTTGAAACCGAACGTTTACACAGTTTTTCTGAACTTGGTATTTATCAATATTTAGATGTCCTCGCTGAAAAACGAAGGGGTTCATCTTACTCCAGTTACTCTTTATCAAAGCTGGAAGATTACGACCTGAAGCATCATTCCAACCTAGTCGAAACCCTTGAACGGTTTATTGACTGTGACAGCAATGCCAATATTGCCGCAAAGCAATTAAACATCCACATCAATACATTGAATTACAGATTAAAACGCATTACGGACATTGCAGAAATCGATTTAAAAAACATGAATGAGAAAATGACCATATACCTTGATATGAAGCTAAAAAACGTCCATTTGTGAAATTTCACAAAGAGGCGTTTTTTTATTTTTTATTTCAACCGAAGCATTTTTTAAACATTCAGGATACACTAGACATACAATATGAATAGATAAGCATGGGAGGAATAAACATGATCATCGGCATTCCGAAAGAGATTAAGAACAATGAAAACCGAGTGGCATTAACACCAGGAGCAGCTTCTCAATTACTTTCAGCTGGACATCAGATTTTGATTGAAACAAACGCTGGTTTTGGAAGCGGATTCACTGATGACGATTATGTATCTGTTGGTGCAGAAATTCTTGATCAAGCGAAAGATGTGTGGGCTTCTTCTGATATGATCATGAAGGTAAAAGAACCATTACCTGAGGAATATTCATTTTTCAGAGAAGGACTCATCTTATTTACGTACCTGCATCTTGCTGCAGAGCCCTCCTTGGCTGAAGCTTTAAAACAAAAAGGCGTCACAGCTATTGCTTATGAAACAGTAACGGACGGAAAATCACTCCCTCTCTTAACACCTATGTCTGAAGTGGCAGGCAGAATGGCCGCCCAAATCGGTGCACAATTTTTAGAAAAGCCAAAAGGCGGTAAAGGCATCTTGCTCGCAGGCGTACCAGGGGTATCAAGAGGGAAGGTCACAATTATAGGCGGCGGTGTTGTTGGAACAAACGCAGCGAAAATGGCGATTGGACTTGGCGCAGATGTCACTCTTATTGACGTAAACGCAGAACGATTACGTCAGCTGGACGATCAATTTGGGCATCAAATGAAAACGTTAATGTCTAACCCTGTCAATATCGCCGATTCAGTCAGTGAGGCGGACCTTCTCATTTGTGCGGTGCTGATCCCAGGTGCCAAAGCACCAACGCTTGTGACGGAAGAAATGGTGAAGCAAATGAAGCCCGGTTCCGTCATCGTAGACGTAGCCATTGACCAAGGCGGCATTGTCGAAACCATAGATCATATCACAACACATGATCAACCTACTTATGAAAAACACGGTATTTTACATTATGCTGTCGCCAATATGCCTGGAGCCGTTCCACGGACATCGACTGTTGCTTTAACGAATGTCACCGTTCCCTACGCACTGCAAATTGCTAATAAAGGCGCTGCAAAAGCCATTCAAGAAAACAAAGCCATCGCAGAAGGTGTCAATGTCATGAACGGACATATCACATATGAAGCCGTCGCTCGTGATCTCGGCTATGATTATGTACCTGTTCATCAAGCGATCGATGCGTCCTCTATGACACAAGCTTAATACAGACCCGCCCTTTTGATGGGCGGGTTTTATTGTTAACCAATATCAAAAATAGGTTGACAAATAACCTTCATCCCCTTAATCTATTTGTACAGATAAGACAGGGGGAAACATCATGCAACAGAAAACAAGAACCGCTGATTTTGTGCTAGTCGGAATGTTTGCTGCACTCATGGCGATTGGAGCGAATATCACATCCATTGTGCCGTTTTTACAAGTCGGCGGAATTCCACTTACGATGCAGCCATTTTTTTGTGTACTTGCTGGTCTTTTGCTCGGCAGACGGCTTGGTGCTTTAGCGATGATTGTATATGCCTTGGTCGGAATTGCTGGCGCACCTGTATTCGCACAGTTTTCAGCAGGCTTTGGGGTGATTTTAGGCAAAAGCGGTGGTTTTGTCTTATCGTATATTCCTGCTGCCTGGCTAGCTGGATTCATTTTAGAAAAAAGAAAAAATCCTGGATTTGGCCGCTTTTTACTTGCAGCTATTGCAGGTACGACCGTCATGTATGTGATCGGAACGACTTATACGTACCTCGCATTAAATGTGTGGCTGAATGCCCCGATTTCTTATCAAACCACGTGGTTCTTTATGATCTGGTTTATGGTGAAAGATTACGCATTGACGATATTACTTGCGATGCTGGCACCTAAAATTTATCGCTCTGTTTCAAAAGCTACGTCCTTTCGAAAACAACAAGCCGCATCATAAGTGCAGACATCATCTACAAGTCGCATAGAAAAGAGCCTGTCTTCATTCAGGCTCTTTTTTCATCATTATTCAGCGTATTGGTCAATGATTCCTTCTAGCATCCCTTCAAGCACTTCTACATCTTCAAGGTCTGATGGACTGAAGCGGTAGCGCACAAGCTGTTCTCCATCATGATACATCTCCTCAAGCCACCCTCTGAGTCCTCTTGCTCTGCGGTCGACTTCGAAAACAATGTCTAATCCGCCTTCATCTATCAGAAAAATCAGCTCTAATTCATCAAGCATATAACGATAGTCATCTGATGTCGGAATAAACTCGAATTCTTGAACAAATGGCAGACGACGCTGGAAGTAAGGTGCTTGTTCACAGTCCGCTTCGTTCAGGTGGAAGCCAAGATTTCTAGTGGCTTCTAGCACATTTTTCACCCAAGGATGTGCTTCAACGAAAATGCGATCATAGTCCGATTTATCAATTCCGCCTTGGATATCAAGGTCCGTCTCTACTGCAATTTCTACTTTTCCGATCGTCATCGGGGTATCAATAGGAAGAATAAATGAAAACGGAAATTCATGCTTTTCGCCAGGCTGGATGGTAAAAGAATCCGTCACCCGTAAAGTATAGATGTTCGCATATTTTCTACGCTCTTCATCATCTTTCACAATCACATACTGTGTTTCAATCTTGACATTGATATAGCGGATGTCCTGAGAGATTTTCCCGCCTTTTGCATGGACAGTTCCCCTTACCTCTTGTCCAGGATAATAAGTGTTTTTCTCCAAAATGGTATCTACCTTTGCCGCACCAATCCCTGCACTTGCCGCTAGCTTTTTAAAAAATGACATCTCTCATCTTCCCCTTTTCGTTTTTATCAGCATATATACGTAAGATAGAGGAAGAAAGATTCATTTAATTCATACTTTAGTCCTAATTATTTTTTCGCTTGTGAACAACAAAAAAGCTTATAGAAAAAACATCATCGTTTTCTCTACAAGCTTTTCATCTTACAGGATAATCGCTGCAAGCCAGCCGAATAGAACAAGCGGGATATTATAATAGATAAAAGTCGGGACACATGTACCCCAAATGTGGTGATGCTGTCCATCCATATTCAATCCAGATGTCGGTCCAAGCGTACTGTCACTTGCAGGTGAACCAGCATCGCCAACAGCCGCAGCTGAACCAATAATAGCAATGGTGGCTAGCGGGCTAAATCCTAAGTGCATACATAACGGAACAAAAATGGTTGTAATGATTGGAATCGTCGCAAAGGATGAACCGATCCCCATTGTCACAAGTAAACCAACTAATAGCATTAAAATGGCCGCTACGCTTTGATTGTTTCCAATGAACTGAGAAGATGCTTTCACTAGTTGTTCAATATCTCCTGTTTTCGTTAATACGTTGGCAAATCCAGCGGCTACAAGCATGACAAAGCCGATAAATGCCATCATATTCATACCGGAAGTAATCAGCGCATCCGCTTCATCTCGTTTCATCATGCCTGTGGCAAACAGAACTAGAAGACCTGCCAGTGCACCGAAGATCATTCCTTCCACACCAAGGCTTTGAGATAAATAAAGCTGGACAATAAGTGAGACAAGGATAGCCAGCACTGCAAGCAATAAGCTCTTTTTCGTATAAGCTGATTTTTCTACGTCCGTGATATCTCGATCCTCATATACCCTTGGTTTCCGATACACGAAAAGTGAAACAAGCAGCCCGAGCACCATGCCCCCTACAGGAATAAGCATGGCTAGTGGAACATCTGATAATTGTACAGTTAATCCTGCCTCTTTCATGTTATCACGAAGCATTCCGTGGAAAATCTGTCCAAAACCGACTGGAAGTAAAATATATGGTGCAGTGAGTCCGAAGGTCATAACACACGCTAGCAGTCTACGGTCAATTTGAAGCTCGTTAAACACTTTTAATAATGGCGGAATTAAGACCGGAATAAAGGCAATGTGAACAGGAACGACGTTTTGTGAAAAACAAGATACGATCAAAATCACAAGAATGATCAGTACTTTTGATAATGTTTTTCTTCTTGAGTCGCCTTCTTTTCCTAAAAGCTTCACTGCTCCTTCAACCATAGCATCTGGAAGACCCGTTTTTGTCAGCGCCGCAGCAAATGCCCCTAAAAGCGCATAACTAATCGCCACTGTCGCATTTCCTCCGAGCCCGTCAGTAAAGGCTTCCACTGTTCCTCCCAGGCCTAATCCACCCGCAAGTCCGCCAGCTAAAGCACCGAGTGCCAGCGCAATCACGACATTGACCCGCAGCAAGCTTAATATCAACATTAAAACAACCGCTAAAACAACTGCATTCATGGTGAAACCCCCGAAATCCTTTAGTTTACTAATGTAGTAGATAATTAAAGTACCAACGTATGTTACCATAGAAAAAATACTACGTCAAATGGCGTATGACCTACATAAAAAAGGCCCCGCCATTTGGCAGAGCCTCATCCTTTATTTCTTTCCTTCAAATCGTTCCACAAATGTGGCCAATGACCGTACCATCACACCTGTCGCCCCTGTTGGCCCAAAGCATGAAGGCTTTTCTGTTGTGGCTGTTCCTGCAATATCCAAGTGAACCCAAGGCGTATCCTCAGCAAATTCACCGATGAAAGCTCCTGCCATGATCGCATGTCCATCACGTCCTGGTGAGTTATTGAGATCTGCCATTTTGCTGTTTCGTACGCGCTTTTTATCTTTTTCAGTGATTGGCAGCTGCCAAATCATTTCACCGCATTCTTCTGATGCCTCTTTAAACTGGGCATACAGTTCATCGTTATTTGTCATGACGCCTGTTGTCTCATTTCCAAGTGCCACAATGACTCCGCCTGTTAATGTCGCCACGTCTACAAGAACAGAGGCACCGTGCTGCTTCGCATATGTCACCCCATCTGCTAAAACAAGACGGCCTTCTGCATCCGTATTCAGCACTTCGATTGTTTTACCGCTAAGCGACACAATGACGTCATCCGGTTTCATCGCGTCAGCCGAGATCATATTGTCTGTCGAAGCAATAACAGCAATGACATTTTGCTCTGGGCGCAGTTCACCGATGATTTCCATAGCACCTAAAACAGAGGCTGAGCCGCCCATATCAGTTTTCATCCCAACCATACTGGCTCTTGGCTTTAACGAATAGCCACCAGTATCATATGTGATGCCTTTACCGACAAGCCCAATCACGTCCGTCCATTCTTCCTTGCCTTGATATTTCAGAACGATGAGCTTTGGTGGTTCTGTTGAGCCTCTATTGACAGCTAGAATCCCGCCCATCCCGAGCTCTTCCATTTGTTCTTTATCTAAAATTTCAATCTCAAATTCGTATTTATACGCAAGCTCTGCCGCGTACGAAGCCAGATCAGAGGATGTGAGCATATTCGGCGGCATATTCACAAGGGTACGAGCCGAATTGACGGACTGTCCGTAGACCTCGCCCACTTTCAGACTAGCCTGAATTTCAGTCGTATCATGATCCGTCATTGCATAAACAAATTCGATGAAGCGATCCGGCTCATTTGTTTTATGTTTAAAATCTTGTAATTCATATGTAGCTAAAAGGCAGCTTTCAGAAAGGGCATGGGCTGCATCTTGGGCAGGTAGATCCTTTCCAATAAACGTGTCCAGCAAGACCGAAACCGCTTGCTTTTTATCTTGATGAAGCTTTTTAAATAAATGGGCAAATCCTTCTTTTGCCTCTTCAAACGTGTAATCTGATTCCTTCCCAAGCCCGACAAAATAAATGCGTTTGATGCCTGTTTCAGGGGATGGGAAAAACTTCGAAAGCTGATTTCGTTTAGATGAAATATCGCCTTCTTTTAATAATTCAGTGATTTGTCCTTCAAGTAATTCATCCATTTCTTTTGCTTTTCCTGATAATTGGCTCTTTTGAAAAAGTCCGATCGCCAGTGTATCTTTATGTTGCCATTCATTTGTCGAGAAAAACATATTTATCACACGCTCCTTCAATGAACTCCATTTTTCACATTGGAACTTCTATTATATCAAAATTTGCGGGTCTATACGATCATTGCCAGTCTGTCTTTACTTGATGAACATTTATATTTTCACACGCGGAAGGGCATCATGAAAAAGCGATGAAAACTTGTACAGCCCGTCCGCGTCTCCTCGTTCCACATCTACTTTCTTTAATGTTATAATTGAACATGGACTTGGCAGCATTTGAATCTGCTATCATTTTTTCATCATACTAGGGTACACAGTCCACCATTTTGCACGATATTTTTTCTTACAGAGAGGATGTTTCTTGTTCATGAGCGTACTGACGAATTTTCCGCTGCTTGCCAGCCTTGCAGCCATCTTTTTTGCTCAATTTGTAAAAGTACCGATTCAATTTATCATTTCTAGACGACTAGATTGGTCGCTCATTACAAGCACAGGCGGAATGCCAAGTTCACACTCCGCAGCCGTAACAGCACTCTCAACAGCAGTGGCTTTAGAGCACGGGCTAAATACATCAATCTTTGCGATTTCCGCCATCTTTGCGATTATTACCATGTTCGATGCGACAGGTGTGCGCAGACAGGCAGGAGAACAGGCGACTGTACTGAACAAGCTGGTAACAGATTTTAACCGATTTGTTTCTGAAGCAAAGAATTTCCCGAGTGCGGAAGAAAAAGAAAAGCAAAAGAAATTGAAAGAGCTTCTTGGTCATAAGCCGATTGAAGTCTTCTTTGGCGGCTTAACAGGGATCTTGCTGACACTTATCTTAGATTATTACTTCATGTAGAAGCGAAAAAAGCTTTGGACCTCAAACTTGTCCAAAGCTTTTTTATTCTTTATTGGCTTGAAACTGCTGACGGAATACTTGCATTGATTTTGCTTCATTAAGCTGGTTTAAGTCTTTTTCCGTTAACGTTCCTTCGCCCTTTTTGATGATATACACATCGAGCACTTTTTTACCCCATTCTCTATACACATCATCTACGGTTTCATAGTATAAATCAAGCTTATGACCTTTAATGGCTTTTCCCGTATCTGCGACCACTCCGTAGCCATAGTTTGGGATAAAGAGCACTGTTCCAATCGGAAAGACTGATGGGTCCGCAGCCACAGTTGAATATAAATCACGTTTCACTTTGACGCCTGAATATGTAATGCCATATGCATGGTGTTCCTTCGTTTTACCTGTTGATTCCACACCTGCTGTATAGCCTGTGGCGACAACCTTTTGCTTCGGGTAATCGTTCCAATTGAACGCTTCTTCGAGAGAAATAGCCCGCAAGTCATCACTTTTGAGTGCCATCGTTTCTCTTTTTTGCTGTTGGAAAAAAGAAGATACTTGCTTGCCAGGATCAGTCTCTTTCACCCAGGCAGCTACATCACTTGGTTCAACTCCAGATATGCCCGTAAAGCTTGTCAAAAGAGCAAGCATAAAAAGGGCTGTCATGAACAATCGTTTCATCCATGTTTTCATCTTTATTTGTCACTCCTCTACCCATCTATTTGTTTCCAAACAAAATGGAAACTATGCAAAGGAGAAACAAAAAAACCCACTTGCCTATCTACAAGTGAGTTAAAACATTTGATACCCTCTTTTTCGAAGTGCATTAATGACAAAACCTGATGCAATTGCACCAATCAGACCGCTTAACAAAATAATGATATCAGCCGCTGCTAGAGAGACAATGCGGTCCCCTATTCCTGAAAAAGCGATGCCCGGTTCTCTGACATAAGCGATCATCTTTTGATTGTTGATAATGAAAAGGCATACAATTGGATATAAAATAGCCATAATCCATGACATTCTCAGCAGCATATTGAGCAAAAAGCCAATGCCGAAGAATAACACGAAAAATAAAATAACGGAAATAATAACGACTGGTAAACTGATCACTTCATCTCCACCCCCAAATATCCCATCATTAGTTTAACTTGGAAATAGAGATGAAGTCAATCAATGGAAAAAGCAGATGGATTAAAGCTTCTTTCCTGTCCCTTTACATTCCTCACATGTTTCAGATCCGCCGAGCAATAGCTGAAAATATCCTTTCCCCGAACAATATTGACAGGTGGACTTCTTTTCTTTTGTATGTGCATTCATATTGCTCACTCCCTTAATCTAAATTTTCTGATAATTTATCATACCATACTTTACTGCCGATAACCAAGTAAGAAAATATGTCAAAAAAAACGTGTATCACGAGGATACACGTTTTTGTCTATATCGGTTTAGAAGAACTTGAATTTTCCTTTTTTCAGAACAAGTCCTGGTCCGCCAACCATGAATAAAGAACGGTTGTCGATGATTTTCTTCATTGCTGAAGCTTTTGTTCCTTGAAGTTTTTTACCAAACGCAACACCTACAGCGTCGTGTTCACCAAGAGAAGCAACTGTTCCTTTGATGTCTGGCTTAAAGCTTTCAAGAGAACCACCTTTCACTAGTGCGGCAAGGTTTTTCGCTACTGTTTCACCTTGCTGCATTGCGATTTGTGCAGTTGGTGGGTATGGACGGTTGATTTCTTCATTGATGATCAATGAACAGTCACCGATGATGAATACATCATCATTTTCTGGTACACGAAGATCTGGAGATACTTTTACGCGGCCGCGCATGTTTTCAAATCCAGCTTCTTCAACGATTGGGTTACCGCGTACACCAGCAGCCCAAACAACAGTTTCAGCTTTGATTTCTTCAGTATCATCGTCTTTTCCAACAATGATGCCTTCAGGCGTACATTCTTTGATCGCTGTACCAATTTTGAACTCAACGCCTTTACCTTGAAGGTAGTTCATTGCATAGTCGATCAATGCAGGATCGAATCCTGGAAGAGCTGTTGGTGCAGCTTCTACACAGATGATGCGCACATCTTTTTGATCAATATCATACTCTTTGCAAAGCTCAGGCACACGGTTTCCAAGCTCACCAAGGAACTCAATACCTGTGAAGCCCGCACCGCCGACAACGATTGTCAAGCGCTCTGGACGTTTTTCAGCTTCCGTATTATACGTCGCAAATTGAAGCTCAATATGCTCACGAAGCTGACGAGCAGAGTTGATGTTAGAGATTGAGAATGCATATTCTTTCAGTCCTGCAATACCAAATGTTTCAGGAACAGCACCAAGCGCAACAACAAGGTAGTCGTAAGAAAGTTCGCCATCTGATGTCACGACTTTCTTCTCTTCCTTATTAATGCTTTCAACTGTTGCTTGTACAAAGTTGACACGGGAACTGTTAATCACATCTTTGATTTGATAACGACAGCGGTCATGATGAAGTGTACCTGCACTTGCTTCATGTAACCATGTTGTTTCGTAATGATAATTATGCTTGTTCACAAGAGTAATGTCCGCATCATTTGTGCCAAGCTGTTTTGTTAATCTTGTTACAGTCATTAATCCGCCATAACCTGCACCTAATACAACGATTTTCGGTTTATTCACTGGAATCACATCCACCTTTTTTAAATTTGCTGTAAAACGGATAAAGAATTACATATCGTTATTCTCAACCGCTTTGCGGCATTTTATGAAATTTAAACAAAAAAATAAGTATGTGAAAATCTGAACTTTCACCTACATAAAACGAAAGCATTTGACCGTATCCGACAAAAATTCATAAAAAATTAATATTTAGTTCCCTTAACAATAATAGCGAGTTCTGATCCAATTTTCAAGGCTTTAAACTGAAAATCCTTATGATAAACGGTCTTTCTCACTTTTTCCTCTTTTTCAAAGCTTCGGCATCAAAAAACGACAAGTTTTTCAAAACAAGTCAAACGACGATGTGTGGTATGATATGATATAGTGATAACAATTTTCATTTGGGAGGATTAAAGGAATGCAAGAAGATTCTAAGGTATATGACATTACCGTTATCGGGGGCGGCCCAGTAGGATTGTTTACTGCGTTTTACGGTGGCATGAGACAGGCAAGTGTGAAAATCATTGAAAGCCTTCCTCAGCTCGGCGGTCAATTATCCGCTCTTTACCCTGAAAAATACATTTATGATGTGGCTGGTTTTCCAAAAATCCGCGCACAAGAATTAATTGATAACTTAAAGGAACAAATGGATAAATTTGATCAAACCATTTGCTTAGAGCAAGCAGTTGAAACAGTTGAAAAACAGGCAGATGGTATCTTTAAACTTGTGACAAATCAAGAGGTTCATTATTCTAAAACGATCATCATCACAGCTGGTAACGGTGCATTCCAACCGAGAAAGCTTGAACTAGATGCAGCAGAATCATTTGAAGGAAGCAACCTGCATTACTTCATTAATGATTTGAATCAATTTGCTGGCAGACGTGTCGCTGTTCTTGGCGGCGGAGACTCTGCGGTGGACTGGGCACTGATGCTTGAACCTATCGCAAAAGAGGTTTCCATTATTCACCGCCGCGATAAATTCCGTGCACATGAGCACAGTGTAGAAAACCTGCACAATTCGAAAGTCAATGTCGTGACGCCATTTGTCCCAACCGAGCTCATTGGTGAAGACCGCATTGAACAGATTGTGCTAGAAGAAGTCAAAGGCGACAAAAAACAAGTGCTTGATGTGGACGACGTGATCGTCAACTTCGGTTTTGTTTCCTCTCTTGGACCAATTAAGCAATGGGGTCTTGAAATCGAAAAGAACTCGATCGTCGTGAAATCCACAATGGAAACAAACATTGAAGGCTTCTATGCGGCAGGAGACATTTGTACGTATGAAGGAAAAGTCAAATTGATTGCCAGCGGATTTGGTGAAGCACCAACGGCTGTCAACAATGCGAAAGCCTACATGGACCCGAAAGCCCGTGTACAGCCTCTTCATTCCACAAGCTTATTTGAAAACAAATAAGCGAAATCAAAAAAAGGAGTTCCCACTAGCGGAACTCCTTTTTCGTTTATTTAAAAATCCCAATATAGGCATTCGCCATTCCAAGTACCATTGCAGCAAGCAGCACCACAACAATCCCTGCCACAACCAAAATCACCCGATCTTTTACACGTTCCTTTTTCGGAAGCGGCTTCTCAATCCCGCAAGCTGGACACGTTTTAGAACGATACGGAATCAGTTCATGACAGTTCCTGCAATTGATTTGTTCACTCAAACCTCAGCAACCTCTTTTCTACCTACAGTTTATGTTTGGTTCTCATGATACTCTTTTCGGGTGGAAATAGCCAGTTGTGAGAGCAAGCTGTAACAAAATTGAGCGATTTATGAAAATGATAATTTTGATTACAATAGTTATTTTTAGATATTAAATATTAAATTAAGACATTAATTACACAGAGAAAAGGGTTATCGCATAGCGACAACCCATCTATAGTTCGAGGAATGTTTAAATGACTGTTCACATTATTTTGATACAATTAATTTTCAACAAATAAAAAATTATCTTTATCATATATCTAAAATCATATTAAAACTATCATATACACATATACATCACCCCTTTCTTTTTTATTTTTTAAAAGTTGAAAAAAAGTGGTACTAGGTAGCCCACTTTTAAGGTGTGCTACCACTGTCATGAAATTTTGCTAACACCCAACTGCCTAAAAGGCCAAGAGATGCTATTGCGAAATCACTTAGTTTTACCCAATCAATGGTCATAAAACCAGAGAAGTAAGCAATTGATAGGACTATTAAAAACATAAGTCCACTTAGTTTTGTTTCCGTCATCATTAAACATTCCCCCCGATAGATGTTTTTCTCTAGCTATCGGAAGTAAGCTGTTAAGCACTTTTTAAATGCTAGCTTTTTATGGCTACATTCTCCAAAATCCCCGCCGTCTAAATTATACCAATTATTTTATTTTTTAGGAATATGATCCTTTTAAAATTTTTTAAAAAATCGTTATCATTCTGGAATGTATTGATATTTTCTTCTTAATATAAACTCTGATGCTTAAACAAAAAAAACTTCTCAAAGAGTAATGTATTAAACATTAACTTCCGAGAAGGTATGTGATTCTTTCTAAAGTTCAGTTATAAGTTAAAACTTGCTCTCAACTGTTCAAGTAAATAATAAATTCTCAAAAAATCACTCAATTTTTAACACTCTTCCGGCGTACCGGTATTTGTCGCTGTTCTGAAAGAAGAACCGCATCCGCATGAAGCAATCGCGTTCGGATTATCAATAGTGAAACCGCCGCCCATTAGTGATTGTTTGAAATCAATGATAGTGCCGTTCATGATATCAAGGCTTTCGGAGTCGACAAGGACCTGGATGCCTTGCTGTTCGAACTGCGTGTCTTTCTCTGAAACTTCATGGTCAAAGCCCATTCCGTATGAAAGACCGCTACAGCCGCCGCCTTTTACGCCAACTCGTAGGAACGCATTTTCTTCTTCATGTTCTTTCATCATATCTTTAATCTGCAGTGCAGCAGCTTCTGTAATGGTTACTGGTGTACTCATGATCATCCCTCCTTTTGACTGGATGTTTCTTTTCAATTATAAACGTGATGGTGCCTTTTCTCAAATAAATGGTTTACAGATAAAATGTGCCGTCACAAATCGTTTCAGCAGGCCCTGTCATGAGCACATGGTCGTTGTCTTTCCAGCGAATGATGAGATCTCCGCCTGCTAAGTGAACCGTCATGTCCGTTTCTTTTTTCGCCTGTCCATTCACAATCGTGGATACGGCAGCCGCGCAAGCTCCCGTTCCGCAGGCTTGAGTAATGCCAGATCCTCTTTCCCACACACGAAAATGCAGTTCTGTTTCACTAACCACTTCTACAAATTCTACATTGACGCCTTCTGGGAACATGTCGTGTTTTTCGATGATTGGCCCAGTTGTATCAAGCGGTGCCTTTTCAATGTCCTCTAAATAAAACACGATGTGCGGATTTCCCATTGAAACGGCCGTTCCATTTAAGGTCGTCGTGCCAAAATCAAGCGGTTCATTAATCGTAGTGCTTGTTGGTTCACCTAGCATCGGCATCGCTTCTTTTTCAAAACGAGGTTTCCCCATATCTACTGTTACTAAATGAACGTGATCATCCTGTACATGAACGGTCGCTTCAACGAGTCCTGACAATGTCTCAATCTGGAACGTTGTGTCAGTTACGATTTGATGCTCATACACATATTTTGCGACGCAGCGCAGACCGTTGCCGCAGTTTTTTCCCTCTGATCCATCATTGTTGAAAATACGCATTTTCACAGGTGCAACATCTGATGGGCAAATAAGGATCATTCCGTCTGAACCGATTCCTGTATAAACAGAAGAAACCTGGATCGCTATCTCTGATAGCTGCTCTTCTGGAAGCTGTTCCTTCATCTGATTGACGTAAATATAATTATTTCCTAATCCGTGCATTTTCGTGAATTGAAATGATGTCATGAGCTTCCTCCAAAAATGTTGTTTCTTTATAGTATAAAAGGAGTCGATTCAGGAGACAATCTTATCATCCCCCGTTTTTCATACATAAAAGCTCTTTGCTGCCATGGCAAGGGGCTTTTATTATGCATATGCCTCATTTTCTCTCGTGTGATGCTTCATTTTAATGATATTTTATTAGCATAACATATTGGATGCGCTTTCTATTCATTCTCCTTAAAAATGGAAACTTAAAATATGAAAAAAATGCACCTCATGACCCATGTGGTGCATTTAAAACATCTCATTTTCCTCTATAAAAGCATAAATACGCTCAACTAGCTGCTCTGCATTTTCTCCGGAAACAAATTCTCCATTCACGAGTGCAAATGGGGAGTCCATACATTTGCCGCAGTAGCTTAAACAGCCGTATTCCATAACGTCTAGGTTTGGGTCTTTATCAAGCTTCTCTTTTGCTTCTTGAGACCCTTGTGCAAGATTACTTACACAAAATTCGATCAGTGGGAACACTTTGCTTCACCTCACATTGCTTTACCATCCTACCGAAATTCCTTCTATTAGTCAAAACATGAGCTTCACCTGTATCGTTACGCCTATTCCTCGTAAAATGTTTTACTATTTAGGACTAACTAATGAATATGTAGGTTATTTTGAAACAATTATTGTGGTTTCACAGTAAATTCGATATAATTTTATTTGGTATTTTAACTTAAAGTTTTTTAGTATAAGTGTTTTTCAATGTCTACGGGGAAAAGGAGAATCGTCATGAAAAATTTAGTCTTGATCGGCGGAGGTTACGGGAATATGCGGGTTCTCCACCGCTTATTGCCAAATCAATTACCTGATGATGTTACTATCACATTAATTGATCGAAATCCTTACCACTGTTTAAAAACAGAATATTATGCACTCGCTGCTGGAACGATCTCTGATCATCACATTCGAGTATCTTTTCCAGAGCATCCGAAGCTGGATATTCAATATGGGGAAGTAGAAAAAATTGATATCGAAAACAAACAGATCTTATTCAGCGACCGTGAACCCATTCCTTATGACGACACGGTGATTGGACTCGGCTGTGAGGACAAGTATCATAATGTCCCTGGTGCGAAAGAACATACATACAGCATTCAAACCATTGATCAGTCAAGACATACGTATAACAAATTAAACAATTTGGGTGCAGGTGCAACGGTTGGTATCGTCGGTGCTGGACTTAGCGGGGTAGAGCTAGCCAGTGAATTAAGAGAAAGCCGTGCTGATTTAAACATTATTCTTTTTGACCGCGGAGAGCTGATTCTATCAAGCTTCCCAAAAAGATTAAGTTTATATGTGCAAAAGTGGTTTGAAGAAAATGACGTAAAGATCATTAACTGTGCCAATATTACGAAGGTTGAAGAAGGTGTTGTTTACAACCATGATGACGCCATTGAAGCAGAGGTCATCGTATGGACAGCAGGCATTCAGCCAAGCAAAGTGGTACGGGAGATGGATGTTGAAAAAGACGCACAAGGCCGCGTCGTATTAACACCTCATCACAATCTCCCTGGAAATGAGCACGTCTATGTCGTGGGTGATTGCGCAAGTCTTCCGCATGCCCCAAGTGCACAGCTTGCCGAGGCGCAGGCAGAACAAATTGTCCAATCTCTGCAAAAACGCTGGAAAAACGAGCCGCTTCCTGAGGCTTATCCTCAGTTTAAGCTAAAAGGTGTCTTAGGCTCTTTAGGGAAAAAAGCCGGCTTTGGCTTAGTAGCAGATCGTCCACTTATTGGCCGTGTACCAAGACTTCTAAAATCCGGACTCCTTTGGATGTATAAGCATCACAATGGCTAACATCATGTGAATTTTATCTCAAAGCTCCTTCTCGTCGAGGGAGCTTTTTTCTATGAAACGGCATGTGCCGATGAACGGGTCCATTTGATCGGAGCAAGGGCAAGGATGCAGTCTTTACGAAACGTTCTCATCGTCTTTTTTGATAAACAATACGCTTGGATGAGCTGGTCTGTTTGACGGTGGACAATGATTTTACGCTTCGTGCACTCTCCGTTTTTCTTCATATAAATCATCTCAATTGGTATTTGCTGTTGAAGAGATTGTTTCAGTAAATAATTCATGATGCTCACGCTCCTTTCATTTCATTATAATCGAACAAACGTTCTTTTTCAAGCCGAAAAGGAACGTTTGTTCTGTTTATTTTCTCAAAAAAAGAACAGTTTATTCACTGCTCTCCGTGTAACCGTATTTCTCCATTTCTTGATAAATGTCTTTCAATTTTGGATTGCCCTCTCCGACAATTTGATCCTCCACTAAGACAAGCGGATAAAAGAATTCATCATCAAGAATTCGTTCGGACAATTCCTTTTGGTGTTCGTTTTCTGGTGGGTGCTCAATATCAATATATGTGATGCGAAACGGCTGATTTGGATATTTTCGTTTTAACGCTGCATCTAACCACTCAAATGTGTCTTTTGATGAAGGCAGATTCACGCAGCTAGCGCAAAGTACATCTCTTCCATATACATAAAGATCGACAGTTTGATTCATTTGACAAGCCCCCTATTCTTTCTTTATTTTAGCTGAATTTTCTGTATGAAAAAAGTCAAAATCACTTTTTGTTTCAAGATGAGATTGTGCTATAATGAGAAGGAAACTTTGAAACCAATCAATAGATTTTTATCGTCCAGATGAATATAATGGTGATATGTTGTGAAAGGAGCGATTGTATCTAATGACTGAAGTCGAAATGAAAGACCAAGTACAGGAAGTACTAGACAAACTTCGTCCATTTCTATTACGTGATGGTGGAGACTGTGAGCTTGTAGACATTGAAGATGGCATTGTCAAATTGCGTCTTCTTGGTGCATGCGGCAGCTGCCCAAGTTCAACCATTACATTGAAAGCCGGTATTGAGCGCGCATTATTAGAAGAAGTGCCTGGCGTTGTAGAAGTTGAACAGGTTTTCTAATTCATATATGACATGAAAACGACCCGAATTTGGGTCGTTTTTTTCAGTATTAGCCTTTTTCAGCTTGATATGAAAACCCTTGAATTCTAGGAAGGACGAGTACTGGCGCGGAGCGAATTGATATTCGTGAGCACCAGCACGCAGGACTGACACGGAATGCGAGGGTTTGTCATCACGCTGAAACGACCCGATTTGGGTCGTTTTTTTTAGTTTAACTTCTCTCTAAACCAATCCTTTATAAAGGTCAGTCTTTGAATACGCTGCCCCGGATGACCGCTTCTGGATAAATCATGAGAAGCCTTCGGGAATTTGACGAGCCTTGTGTCTTTCCCAAGCTCCTTCAGTGCTACAAAAAGCTGTTCTGCTTGATCGACTGGGCAGCGATAGTCTTCGTCGCTGTGTAGGATGAGAAGCGGCGTATTTACCTGCTTCACATACTTGAGCGGCGAACGATCCCATAGCTTATCGGCTGAATCATAAATATCCCCATCCATCTGCCACCTTGTGAAATAATAACCGATATCACTGATGCCATAAAAGCTAATCCAGTTTGAAATGGACCGCTGTGTGACGGCTGCGCGAAAACGGTCGGTCTGTCCGACAATCCAGTTGGTCATAAAACCGCCATAGCTGCCGCCTGTCACTCCAAGTCTTGTTTCATCAAGGAAATCATAGGCTTTCAGCACATGATCAACAGCCTGCATGACATCCTCATAATCAACGTCACCATAACTCCCTCTCACACGGTCGGTAAACATTTGTCCGTATCCATGACTGCCATGAGGATTGATATATACGATGGCATAGCCTTCCGCGGCGAGCATTTGAAATTCATGAAAATACGTATAACCATACATGGCATGCGGTCCGCCATGAATTTCTAAAATAAGCGGATAAGTCTTCCCCTCTTCCAATTGGGATGGCTTCATAAACCAGCCATGCACCTCGTCGCCTTCTTTTGACTGAAATGAAAATGGCTCTGGTACCGATAGGACATGCTCCTTGAGGAATTCATCATGCTCGAACGTGATTCGCTTTAGATCCGCCTCCCCTAATGTCAGCTCATACAGCTCACTTGGAGAAACGGAAGACAGCCGGCTCAGCAGCAATTTGGATTCATCTGGATGAAGGCTGAAGTTTGTGATATGTTCTGCCTCTAATCGAACAGGATAGGCTAAGCCTTCAACAGAGAAATAATAAATCCCTGTACTGCCTTGATCAGAAACAAGTGCATAAAATCCCTGGCTATCCTTTGTCCACTGCGGAAGCTGATTGGCTTCGCCCATAACGCTATCCCCTGCCATACAGTTGCCCACATACATATCGAGCATTTCTGACAACTGAACGACATTTCCCTCCTTCAGATCATACAGCCATAATGCTGGGAAAGTAGCATTTTGAAATTCGCGCTCATGTCCGATATACACGAGGCTTTCTCCATTAGGAGCAAAAGACACGGCGGAATAAGCGCCTGATGATTGTGTGATTTTCTTTGTCGTACCATCCTCTAATGATCGGAGGCACACGTCACTTATGTAAGGTTTCTGAGGATTTGATTGAATATAGGCAAGCCATTTCCCGCACGGAGAGACCGTGTGATTCACATGATGATGCTGTCCGCTCGTAACTGCCTCGATCTCTCCTGAATGAACATCCACTTGAATGATCTGCGTAAAACGCCCATCTAAAAAACCTCTGCCATCTGCTTTATAGGTTAAATCATCATATACCGCAGGAGCGAAATCATCTCCCTCTTCCTTTTTTTCATCATGTATAGACTCTGTTTGTTTCAGTGACACAGCCGCATAAATGAAAGCTCCATCTAGTGAAAAGACAGGATGAGATACCCCGTAAGGAACCGCCGTTAAAGTGCGCACACCGCCTCCCACGCTCTGAATCAGTGCAAGCTGGGGAGCTTCCTTTGGCTTTTGCAAAATAAACGCAAGCTGCCTGCTGTCTTTTGACCACACTGGCTGATGATGCATTCCATCCTCAAATGTCCATTGTGACAGCTCCTCTGTCTCTTCATCTCGAACCCATAAATGGATGTTGTAATCGTCCTTTTTGTCATTCACCGTGACCTTTGTAAAAACCGCCTTTTTTCCATCTGGTGAATAAACCGGATGAGAAACAGAAACAATCTTCGTTAAATCTTCTGCTGTCATCAATTTCTTCATGAATGTATCTCCTCCTTTTATGCATAAAAAATAGTTCGATCCTCTAAATAATAATCCCTGCTTCATTTTATAAAAACAAGAATAAAAAAAGAACGTGCATTTTTACAGCACGTTCTCGGGTTATTGAAAAAGGGCTAAAATGATCTTTATTTTAGCTCTTTTTCTTCTTTTCAGCGTGATAGAAAACCTTTGCAGTCTAGGAAGGACGAGTACTGGAGCGGAGCGAATTAATATTCGTGAGCACCAGCACGCAGGACTGACACCGAATGCGAGGGTTTGCCTACACGCTGGAACGTGCATTTTTACAGCACGTTCTTTACTTGATTGACTGGAT
Source organism: Bacillus sp. FSL K6-1145 (assembly GCF_038003425.1). Taxonomy (NCBI): domain Bacteria; kingdom Bacillati; phylum Bacillota; class Bacilli; order Caryophanales; family Bacillaceae; genus Bacillus; species Bacillus sp. FSL K6-1145. The sequence goes on from NZ_JBBOPC010000001.1 coordinate 2,885,011, forward strand.
CATGCTCCACGACAACACCTTCTACTGGTACTGTCAGCAAATCTACTTCGCAATGCGGGAAGTTTTGGGCAAGCTGCTTTTTCAGCGCTTCTCCCTTCCCTTTTTCAACTAAGGTTAAGATTGTCGGACCAGCACCGCTTAATGCCGTTCCATACGCTCCTTTTAGCGAAGCGACATGCTCTACCTTCGACAGCTCTGGGACGAGCATTGTGCGGTAAGGCTGATGAAATAAATCCTTATTCATCATTTCTCCAACAAGCGGCCAGTTTTGCGTCATTAAGGCGGCAACAAGCACGTTGCTCACAGCACTCGCACTGACAGCATGTTTATAGGAAAAATCCTCTGGCAGGACATCACGGGCATCCTTTGTCAGTACTTCATAAAAAGGAATCACGACAACAACATCTATATCCACATGCTTCACTTTGACAGCATGTGTCTTGTCTTCTTCATGAAGACCAATCAGTAAACCTCCGAATAAAGAAGCACCCGCATTATCTGGATGACCTTCTACCTCACTTGCAAAAAAGAGCTTTTGATCATCCGGCATATTTAATTCGAGAAGCTGATTGGCTAGCTCAATGGCTGCCACAATTGCAGCAGCACTGCTGCCCAGCCCCCGTGCCAATGGAATATCACTCCACACTTTGACATAAACAGGCGGGAGTGTTTTTCCAAAGTGATCTGCGACCTTTTTGGCTGTTTGATAAATGAGGTTGTCGGTGCCTGATGGAATTCCAGACACGACATCTGATTCTGCTTCAAACAGCCAGCTATCATGGTCATAGACCGATAGCTTTAAATAGCGGCTGAGCGCCATTCCAACTGAATCAAAGCCTGGTCCTAAATTGGCAGTGCTTCCCGGTACTGTGATTGAAAAAAGCATGGAGGCTTTACTCATACGCGCGCGGCCTTTTCTAAGTGTTCAAGAATTTGATCTTCATCTGCATCAAGTGTGACCGGCTTAATTTGTGAAATATCAATGGCCGTATTCGGATCTTTCAATCCGTTGCCTGTTAATACCGCAACAACTTTACTGCCTGGCTTGATTTCTCCGGATTTCACCTGCTTTAGCACACCTGCGATAGACGCACATGAGCCTGGCTCTGCAAACACACCTTCTTCACGAGCAATCAATTGATATGCATGGAGAATTTCTTCGTCTGTCACTTCATCAATCTTTCCGTTTGATTCATCTGCCGCTGCCACAGCTTGTTTCCAGCTTGCAGGATTTCCGATACGGATGGCAGTTGCCACTGTTTCTGGCTGTTCAATCACTTCATTTCGCACGATCGCTGCTGCGCCTTCTGCTTCAAAGCCGCGCATAACTGGCAGTCCAGTTCCTTTTTTCTCATGGTATTCCTTGAAGCCTTTCCAGTAGGCGGTAATATTCCCCGCATTTCCAACAGGAATCGCCAATACGTCCGGGGCCGAGCCTAGCTGCTCACAGATTTCAAATGCCGCCGTTTTTTGTCCTTCAATTCGGTACGGATTGACAGAGTTAACAAGGGCAATCGGCGATTTTTCACAGATGCTGCGGACGATTTTCAGTGCATCATCAAAGTTACCGTCAATTGCAATGATCTCTGCTCCGTACATCACAGCCTGTGCAAGCTTGCCAAAGGCAATTTTTCCGTCTGGAATGATGACGATACATTTCATATCAGCACGAGCAGCATAAGCCGCTGCCGCTGCAGAAGTATTCCCTGTCGAAGCACACATGACCGTATCATTGCCTTCTTCTTTTGCCTTTGCAACAGCCATGACCATCCCGCGGTCCTTGAAAGAGCCTGTTGGATTGACGCCTTCTGTTTTCACATGAAGCTCAATCCCTAGCTTTTCCGAAAGCTTGGCAAGGTGGATCAGCGGTGTATTCCCTTCATTTAATGTTAGTTTTGGTGTTGATTCGTTTACTGGTAAGAATTCTTGGAATTCTTCAATAAGTCCATTCCACTTCATCAGCTTAAACCGTTCCCTTCTACTCGGTACGTGCTCTTCACTTGAACCACCACGTCGAGATCGTTTAATTTTTGCAGGATATTTGAGAAATCTTCTTCTGAGGTCCGGTGTGTAATAATCACAATTTCAGCCAGCTCATCATGCCCTTTCACAGGAAGCTGAAGGATCTTTTCAAAGCTGATGCCTCTTTCAGAAAAAATAGATGTAATGCGGGAAAATGCCCCGACTTGATCTCTCACATGAATTCTTAAAAATTGCTGAGCAAATACTTCCGACGGTGATTTGATCTTTTTCTCAAACTGCGGTGCGATAAATCCGCTTCCGTTCACGCCAAGACGCATGTTTTTCATGACTGCGACTAAGTCTGATACAACAGCGGTTGCCGTTGGCAGACTTCCAGCTCCAGGTCCGTAAAACATCGTTTCCCCTACAGCACTCCCATAGACATACACCGCATTGAATTCATTGTTGACCGATGATAACGGATGGTGATCAGGAAGTAACGTTGGCTGGACACTGACTTCCACTTTCTCTCCGTCTCGCTGGGCAATTCCGATCAGCTTCATTGTGTAGCCAAATCGTTTACTGAAATTAATGTCTTCATCAGAAACGTCAGAGATGCCTCTGACCTTCACATCGTCTAATTCCACATTCATGGAAAAACCGAGTCTTGCAAGAATCGCCATTTTCCTTGCTGCATCCAGTCCTTCTACATCAGCTGTCGGGTCTGCTTCTGCAAAGCCAAGATCCTGCGCTTCTTTTAAGACATCCTCATATGCGCTTTTATCGACGTTCATTTTCGTTAATATAAAATTGGTTGTGCCGTTCACAATTCCCATCATTTTCGTAATTCGGTCAGATGCCAATCCTTCCTCCAGCGTACGCAGAATCGGAATTCCTCCGGCGACACTTGCTTCATAATAAAGATCACAGCCATTTTCTTTCGCCACATGTAAAAGCTCTGTTCCGTAAAGTGCCATTAAATCTTTATTGGCGGTAATGACATGCTTCTTTTCATTTAACGCATCTATTAAATATTGTTTTGTCTCTTCAATGCCGCCCATCACTTCAATAATGACGTCGACCTCTGGATCTCTAATCACATCGTATACTTCAGTTGTGAAGACTTCTCTTGCCACATCCACATCTCTCTTTTTATCGGGATTGCTCACAAGCACTTTTTGTATTAATACCGGACAGCCGATCTGGTGCATTAATTTATCCTGATGATCTTGGATAATCTTGACGACACCGCTTCCCACTGTTCCTAATCCTAATAGTCCAACTCGAATTGCCTTCACCTGAAATTCCACCTTTCTCCGCCAATGTCCTCTCTAAAAAGACATTTGTTAACCTAACACAGACATTCAATGTACACACATTATAAAGGGGTATCCTCATTTTGACAAGGTAATAAAATATGAGATTGTTAGAATGAAACCGCTTAACAGCTATTTATATCAAGATTCTATATTTTCAAAATATTTTTGTCAGAAAAGCTCCCGAAACTCAGGGAGCCTGAAATGATGAACGAACCGGCGTTTTGGCTTGCTGACCTTGTAGGACAAGCGCAATATTCTCAGCACATAAACGCATCATCGTTTTTCTCGTTTCGACACTTGCACTTCCAATATGAGGGAGAACTGTGACGTTACGTAATGTTGTTAACGGATGAGATGGGCTGACAGGCTCCTGTCTAAATACATCCAGACCAGCGCCGGCAATTTTTCCTGTCGTGACTGCCTCATATAAAGCATCCTCATCCACAGTCTGTCCTCTTGATACGTTAATAAAATAAGCAGAGTTCTTCATCAGATCAAATGCCTTTTCATTAAACATGTCTTTCGTTTCTGGGGTTAACGGCGTCAGGCAGACGATGAAATCAGACTGCGTGAGCAAGTCCTCAAAAGCCGCATAGGTCACGCCGAGCTGCGCTTCTGCCTCTGGCTTTCTTGACCGGTTATAGTACAGCACCTTCATGTCAAAGCCTGCTGCCCGCTTGGCAAGCGCTGTTCCGATACTGCCCATGCCGACAATTCCAAGGTTTTTGTGATGAACATCAGCTCCTGAAAGAAGAAGCGGTCCCCAGCCTGTCCAATTTCCTTCCTTAATCCAATCACTCGCCTCGACAATCCGTCTAGCTGACGCCATCAGAAGGGCAAAAGCTAAATCAGCCGTGGATTCCGTTAATACATCAGGCGTATGACAAATGGTGATGTTGCGCTTATTAGCGGCTTCAAGATCAATATTGTCATAACCCACAGCAAGGTTTGCGATCACCTTAACATGTGGAGCCTTTGATAAAAGGGCTTCATCTACTTGATCTGACAGCATGGTGAGAAGCGCATCCGCTTTCGCTGCTTGTTTTTCTAATTCTTCTCGTGGACATGGCTCATCTTCGCTTGGCCACATCTCGATATGAGCGACTTCTTTTAGTGGTGTAAGTGATGCTTCATCCAGCTTTCTTGTGATATAGACATAAGGTTTCGTCAAGAAGAACACTCCTTTGATTGATTTCTTTAAGCATAACGAAAAACGCCTCAAGAGAAAAGAGACGTTTCATCTGTTCACTGAAACTTCAAATCAGTGGACCTGTGATCCAGCCAACAGGTGGAATGAGGCTCCCGCCGCTTCGCATGGCACTCATTTCTTGAAAGACCTTGAGAAAGTATTCATAGCGATTGGCATCATTTAAGACGTAATCTAGCCGTTCTTCATAATATGATTTTTCATTTTCTCCCGACATGTAGTAGCCTTCTACAATTTCAAAGTAATGAAGCGGGAACAACAGGCGGCTGTATAACAAACGCTTAGAAAAGGAAGAAAGTGGTGTCACCTGCTCATATTGCTGTAGAAAAGAGAAGCCCTCCTCAATTAAATCTTCCTTATGCTGGACAAAGGTTTCTCTTAAGTATTCGGCAATATCCCGGGTTGGATGATCAAAGACCCAATCTACAGGTAAACGAAGCGGCTGCTCATGCGGCCATGTCCTTCGCGAAAAACGTTGGTGGCAGACAGTGCCTGAGTCACATTCTTTCGGTTCATCATCCAGCTCAGTATCCACTAAATATTGAATGGCGTTTTCCGTTAATCCAAGATAATACGGAAAGGATTCGATGAATTTTTTTTCAAATCGTTCCAGTGGTTTTTGGTGCATTTGCTGCATCCAAAAGCCTTCAAGCTGATCTAACCGTTTTGCCCATAATTCCTTCCAGGCTCCCACACGTTTTGTTTCAGACACCTCATATGGAAATCCTCTTCCCCTGACATGAAAGGCCGCCAGCTCTGACGCCTGTTGAAACGAGCGGCTTGAGATCGGCGGTGCTGCCTTTAATAAAGCATACAGCTCCTTTCCATGAGTAAAGGTGGGCTTCTCTTCATTTGTTAATTCAAACACAGCGACGTATGGGTCTCCGGCATTCAGTAAATACTGACTGATATGAAACAGCTCTGTGAGTTCTTCTTCTCGCAAATGAGACACAGGAACAATGATAAAGAGAGCCTCCGACGTTTGAAAGCTCTGATAACTGCCATATGGCATAAGTTGACGCACATCAATACCAAATGTGTGATAAATGGTTTCTTTCATGTTTTCACCTGCGTTCATATGATCGATCTCTTATCATATCGTAGTCGCAGGTTGAGGGATTTATGAATACTATTTACTATCCGAAGCTTTTTACACGTTGTGGACAAATTACGAGGATTGGGTGAGGAATATATGCCACATCATCATGAGATGAACGAAGTAGAAAAAACAGCAAGACGCCGTTTACAAGAACGAGGCGTATCCATTCAAGATATAGCAGACCTTGTCTACTTTTTACAGGAAAAATATCATCCTGGCTTAGACATGACAGAATGCATCCACAATGTGGAGCGTGTCATCGCAAAACGAGAAGTCCAAAATGCGATATTAACTGGCGTCGAACTAGACGTACTCGCCGAGCAAAAAAAACTGACCGAGCCGCTTCAATCCATTCTAGAAACAGACGAAAGCCTGTATGGTGTTGATGAAATTTTATCGTTTGCTATCGTCAATATTTATGGTTCGATCGGCTTTACGAATTACGGATATATCGATAAAGAAAAACCAGGAATTCTCGGGACACTCAACGATAAATCCACAGGGGAGTGCCACACCTTTTTAGATGACATTGTCGGCGCCATTGCTGCTGCAGCATCAAGCAGGCTGGCACATAGTGCAAGAAATGTGGAATAAAGCAAAAAAGAGGACACGCGCGTAACGCTTGTCCTCTTTTTTTATGATAATCGTTCAATCCACTCAGATAATGAATCAATGACAAAGGTTGGCTGTTTGTCATATTTGTGAAGCAGCTCTTTTGTTGTCACGCCTGTATGAACGAGCAATGTGTCCATTCCTGCATTCATCCCTGCCATAATATCCGTATCATAGTTATCGCCTACCATGAGCGTCTCAGACACATCCGTCCCGAGCACTCGCATGGCTTGTTCCATGATGATGGATTCTGGTTTTCCGATAAATGTTGGCTGGACTGTAGTGGTGACGGTTAATACAGATGTTAACGAGCCGTTGCCTGGCAAAAGCCCTCTTTCAGTTGGAATGGCAATGTCTCCATTTGTTGAGACAAATTGTGCGCCTTGACGAATGGCAATCGCACCGACTGCGAATTTTTCATATGTAATGCTGCGATCAATTCCAACAACAACGAAATCAGCGTCTTCCTGACCAAACGTCAGCCCTTTTTCTTCAATGGCCTGCTTGATTCCTTCTTCACCGATGACGTAAACAGACGCGTCTTTCTTTTGTTCGGCAATATAATTGGCTGTTGCCATACTTGTTGTAAAGACTTGTTCTTCAGTTGCTGGGATATCGAATGAAACGAGTTTTTCTGCTACCTGCTTTGGCGTGCGTGACGAGTTATTCGTGACAAACAAGTAGGGAATGTTTAGCTCATTTAACTTTTGAACAAATTGACCTGCTTCTTCGATCTTTTCTGTTCCTTTATACATGGTTCCGTCTAAATCAATTAAATAGCCTTTGTATTTCATGATGTTCACAACTCCAATGGATTATTTAAACGCTGATACTGGGCCTAGCTCCTGCTCTAAGTAGGTACGGATGCGGTTTGGGAAAACCTGTAGCGCATGCTCAACCTCGCTGATCACCTGCAGCAAGTCGTGATGAACCACTTCTTGGTATTGCTGTACAAGTGTTTTGCGGCACGAGACAAGCTTTTTCAGCTGACTGCCTTCCTCTTCTGGTACAACCTTTTCATCAACAAGAATATCCATGATGTCATCATAGCTTCCTGGATCACGCATAATAAAGCCATCAATCATGTCATTTCCCGTATCAAGAATACATTCGACGAGCAAATGGACAATTCGTTCCAGCGCTTTTTTCTCTAGTGGACTTGTCCATGTTTGATGACTACGCATCAACTCATATTGCTCCTCGAAAAAACGTAATGTCTTTTCAATCTTTTTCCTATCTACGAAATACATCATGACGCTCCCCTTTGCGTTATTTTCTGATTCGTTTTAAGACAAAATAGGCACAGCCAAAATTACAGTATTCATAAATGTATTCATCGAGTGTGCTGATTTTTGTATCAAATGTGGCCTTTTGGTTTTGGTCATCAAAGAACCCCTTCAACCTCAGCTGATTGTAGCCCCAGTCCCCCACAATATAATCGTACTTATTTAAAATATCTGAGTACCTTGCTTTAAACGCTTCTTCATCAAAACCGTCTTTAATATCTCTTACAAGATCAAAAGTAGCATTCTGAATGACGATCATCTTCTCACCTCTTTTTAAACGATCCATCTTTAATGATAATTCATTGGAAGAACTCCATCAATTGCTAAAGCATGTTTTTTCCGATTTAGCCGAAGCTAAAGAAAAAAGGAGGTCACATTTATGAAGAAACAACTGACAGCCGCGATTCTTCTCAGCATGCTTTTAGGCGGGTGCGGCTTTCAATCAGGTATGAACCGGCAAGTGGATGAAGATTCTTCAAGTAAAACCATCCGTCTGTCGGATCGTCATGAAGGAAATAATTCCAACATGCCAGAAGCAGACACAAACAGAGCAGGGTATGTTCGTTATCAGCACCAGCAAGTAACGGATCAGAAAGAAAGAACACCTGCTTTAAATCGCGAGCATCTTGCCCACGTCATTACAAGTTTAACTGTGCAGCTGCCAAACATCAAAGATGCAGCCACACTTGTGACAGATGAGGATGCACTGATTGTGTATCGAACAGGCAACAAAAACCGGGATGAATCTGCCGATCAAGTAAAGAAAACGGCGGTTTCTGTTCTCCCTCGTTATTATCATGTATACGTCTCTGATAATCCAGAGCACTTTCAATCCATTGCCAATTTTTCACGTCTTCAAACCAATTCACGTGATTTTGATCAAATCTTAACCAAAACAATTCAACAAATGAAATATTCCCCTCAAGGTGGAGATATTTCTACGAAAGAAGATGCAAATGGTATGACGAATTCCGACCGTACCATGAGAAGAAATGCCCCTTACGGCCAAAATTAATACGAGAAAAACGCCAGAGAGCTCTGGCGTTTTCTTGTTATGCTTGCGCCTGACGCTTTTTAGACGCTTCATTTACTTGTTCATCTGCATGGTAGGAAGAGCGCACAAGCGGTCCAGCTTCACAATGGCTGAAGCCTTTTGACATCGCAATTTCTTTCAGCTCTGCAAACTCATCCGGATGATAGTATTTTTGAACTTTTAGATGTTTTTTCGAAGGCTGTAAATACTGACCAATCGCCATAATATCGACGTTGTTAGCAAGAAGATCATCCATGACTTCAATGATTTCTTCCTTCGTTTCACCGAGTCCAATCATAATGCTTGATTTCGTTGGAATGTCGGGCTGCATTTCTTTTGCACGGCGCAAGAATTCTAATGAACGATCATATGTAGCACGCGCACGAACCCTTGGCGTTAATCTGCGAACTGTTTCAATATTGTGATTTAAAATGTCAGGACGTGTGTCCATTAACGTCTTCAAATTATCGTAATTGCCGCCCATATCTGAAGGGAGAACTTCAATTGTCGTAAATGGGCTTTTTCTTCTAATGGCACGAACGGTTTCAGCAAACACACCTGCTCCGCCATCCTTTTGGTCATCCCTTGCAACCGCTGTTATGACAGCATGCTTTAAGTTCATCAAAGCCACTGAATCTGCCACGCGTTCTGGCTCTTGCAGGTCTAGCTCAGTTGGAAGTCCAGTTTTCACCGCACAGAAACGGCATGCGCGCGTACAAACAGATCCAAGGATCATAAATGTAGCGGTTCTTCTCACTGCCCAGCATTCATGAATATTCGGACATTTTGCTTCCTCACAAACGGTATTCAGGTTGTTTTCCCGCATCATTTTTTTCAAACCGGTATAGTTTTCATTCGTATTCAGCTTAATTTTAAGCCAGTCCGGTTTTCTTACGTGCTCTTCCTTCTTTGCCAATTCCATCATCTCCATATGAATTCGTTAAAGGTGCATCTACAAAAATCTTCCTGCTATATACGATGGATGCAGCTAAGAAGCTGCAAAAAATTGAATCTTCGGCCTAAAGCCTTTTCTTTAGACACTTTAACATAGTACAGATTGAACAACAAGGGAATGAGCTGCAAAAATACCCAAAAGCCTCCTAAAAAAATCACAAGAAAATTACTAACATTTTCTTCTTATGAAATAGGGTGATCTAACCACACTAAACGGTAGAAGACGATGCTTGATGAAAGGAGATGGACGTTTGTGAAAGTGGTTTTAGCCATCATGATCGCTCTTTCAATGCTTCCTTTAACTGTTCATGCACAGGGGGAAGGCAAGCAGCCAGATGTACTGAAGCAGCGAATGGCACTTTACGAAAAAGTCGCCATCACGACACAGGTTCCATGGTATGTACTTGCTGCGGTTGATCAGTATGAGCACAATATTCGAAAAAGCAGAAGAGATTTACCGAAACAAAAAGGCGTCATTGGCATCTACATTCCCCGGGAAATGTGGATCGGCCCTGAAAACCCGAATAAGCAGGATACCTCTCCTTTAAGCATTAAAGTGTTTGATGGAATTGGACTTGATGGAAACGGGGATGGAAAAGCGAACAGCGATGACGATGAGGATGTATTATTCACGTTTGCTCAATACTTGCTTCATTACGGCAACAGCATTGATCAATTAAAAATTGCTTTATGGGACTATTATGGACGAGATCAAACCGTTGGAATCATTTCATCTTTTATGAAGCTATATCAGCACTATGGCCATCTTGACCTCGGAAAGCACGCTTTCCCTCTTCCAGTCGGAGCTGACTACAGCTACCGGAGTACATGGGGAGATGCAAGAGGATTTGGAGGCAGAAGAATTCATGAGGGTACGGATTTATTTGCCCATTATGGACTTCCCGTTCGTGCGACATCGTATGGTGTGATTGAAATGAAAGGCTGGAACCGCTTTGGCGGCTGGCGGATTGGGATTCGAGATATTCATAACCATTATCATTACTTCGCTCATTTAAATGGCTTTGCAAAAGGACTCAAAACAGGTCAAATTGTTGAACCTGGACAGGTCATTGGATCAGTCGGAAGCTCCGGTTATGGCCCTCCAGGCACAGCAGGAAAATTTCCGCCGCATCTTCACTATGGCATGTATAAAGACAATGGCAGAACTGAATGGTCTTTTGATCCATACCCTCATTTAAGGGCATGGGAAAGAGCTGAGCGAAAACGACATTAAAGAAAAGGAGAAGTTTAGCGTTTTCGCACCCTTCTCCTTTTTCATGTCTAAGCAAGTTACTGCTCATTTTTCTCCTTCAAACCTAAAATTAAAAATAGAATTCCCATGATGAGAAAAATGAAATACACAACGGTTACTTCCAATGGAATCATGTCAAACATACCTCTAAAAATATTGATACTTAAGCTTTCATTTCTGACCAGTAAAATGGATGCTGTGATATATTTAGCACTAAATACTATAGCAAAAACCAAAAAACAAATACCACTTACATAAAGTTTCTTCATAAAGCTCCCCCTAATAACAATTAAAATTGATCATGACACATTCATCTATATGGAATCAAGTAGTGAATGAGGTTTTTATTTCCAATGACTGCACATCAAAAAACAGCCCAATCATTCCTTGGGCTGTTATTCTTTCTTCTCCTTTTTCTCTGGGAGAACAATCGATGGAGCGCCTGAGTTCGTTCCGCTGCCATTGTAATAATCTGGTACGTCCCCTTGAACGGCTTGGATGGAGACGGGAACTGAGTTTTTGACCACGATTGTTTCAGATGCAAACGGGATGATGACTCTCACCTTGACCTCGATTAGAACACTAATATCAATCAAGGCATTGTTGATGCCATAAGGCTTAATGTTTTTTTCAACGTCCGTATGCGGATCGCCAATGACACTAAACCGTACAGGCACTTTTGGTCCTAGGTTGGCGATGAGTGCATTTCCGGACGCTTGCCCAAGCGGAATGTTATATATAATGCCGTCATGTCCATCTGTTTGATCCTTTAATGCTTCTTTTGCCTCTTTTTGAAAGTTCCCCTTTTCAATGTCCTCTAAATTTTTTTGAAGATGACGTGATAGGTCAGCCATTGCTTTAGATGTTGCTTGCGCATTAAAATCGATGGTCGTTACTTTTCCGTTCTCACTTGTATTCATAACCACCATATCCTTCATATTCTCCTGATCTTCTGCAAAGTCTTGGACGGAATATTGAATCAGATGATTGGCGATACGCTCTGTTTCTAGTTCAGCAATGTGTATAAGGGTTGGTTTAATGGAGCGGTTAATAAAAAATAGACTTATGACGGTTGAGAGTACAAAGAATAAGATCGCAAGCAGCATGACGTATCGGAATGGCAAAGGGCCCTTTTTATAGGGGCGATAGCGGCGGTTCATTCTCAATAAAAAATCCCCCCTTCTCCATTACAAGTGTATGCAGACAGGCGGGGGGATAGGAATCATCTCTTCATTTTATTTCACCATTTTTAATAAGGCGTCTCTTCCAATGGTTCCAACTGTAATGCCTAACGCTTCTGCAGCGTATGTCACAGATTCTAAAGGGGCATCAAGCAATTGCTCTATCGTTCTCACACCAACTGCTCTCCCTGCGATAATACCTCTATCTGCAAGCTTTTCATTTAAGAGCCCGACATCCAGTGCACCGCACATAATATACCCATGTTCATTTGTCACTGCCATAAAATTCGTCTTCGGCAGTTTGACGGTGACGGCTGTAAAGGAATGTCCATCAATATTAATAGGTGTTAAATTCACCAAATCCCTTCACTCCTCTCATCACAATCTATGTGACAAGAGGGCGAGTGTTGTTAGGCTAAAGCGGATTTCATGTGGCTTCCTTCAGGCGCCAAGTAAGCACATCACGTAAAAATTCCGGCATGAAATATTCAATGTGTTCATGGTCACGGATATGAGGAAATAGAGAGCCTAATGTATACATATCGACTGTGCCAACCGTATATAAGGCGTCTTTTCTGATCAATTGATCATGCACAAAAACATCCTTTACTCGTTTGGTTTCACCTTCTTCTACTGTATAGGTGAGGCCGCTATACAGCATTTTCCCCATCAACTCACCTCTAAAGCCGAAGCCCTTGATGCGTAGCTGTTCCATTTTTTCTTCACAGGCACGCCGAACGGTTTCGATAAGCTGTTGACCGGAAAGCGTCACCCTAATTGGGTTAATTGGGTGCGGGCAGATTCGGTGGACTTCTTCTCTAGTCACGATTCCTGCCTCTAATGAATCAAGCACCATGCCTGCATTCATCATGCCGATATCTGCCCCGCACCAATCTTTAATGGCATCTGTTAAGAGCTGCGGAAGCGGGGATTCATCAAACCACTTCGTTTCTAGCCTTGACTCAATCGCAGTTACTTTCTCCTGCATGAGGGCTTTCGCTCTTCTCTCTGCTTGTTGTAGGGTAGTAATGGCTTCATCTGATTCACTGATCAGCTGATCCACTGACTGCACTGTCGCTTTTTTCTCGATCAGCTCTTTGCTCACTGTGTCAATGGTCAGCTCGACACAGCCAATATAATGCCCATACTTTTCAGCGCATGCAAGCAGTACCCCATTGTCCATTTCACCCTGTTCTAACAAATGATGCGTGTGTGAGCCTAGGATGATGTCGATGTCAGGAAAATCACGGGCGACCTCCCGATCATGGATGATACCAAGATGGGATAAGAGCACAATGATATCCGCTTGTCCCTTCACTTCCTGCAGCATGTCCCGTATGCTGTCAAACGGATCTGTTATTTCCCAGCCCAGCTTTTCATAGACAGGTGTATACGCAATGGTCACGCCTAAGAGACATATTTTCAGTCCGTTTTCCATTTGGATCATATGATAGGGCTTTGCCCACGCTGGCCTTTTGCCTTTCTCAAATAAATTAGACAGGACCACTGGAAATTGTGCATGCTCGTACAATTGATCCAGCTGATCATGAGGCAGCGTAATGCCTTCATTATTTCCAATTGTGACCCCGTCATAGCCAAGCTGATTGAGGAGCTTGACGTTTACCTTTCCATAATCAGCTTCTGACACGAGGTTCACTCGGTCCATATGGTCGCCAATATCAAACAAGAGCATCTGATCGTGAACTTGACGCTTTTCTTCAATATAAGCTGCGATTTTTGGCCAGTTCTCAAAGTGGCTGTGCAAATCGTTTGTATGATATAACCATAGCTTCTGCAGCATGTTGATCTCTCCCTCAAGTTGTCACTGAACCGTCTCATTCAGGTTGAAAGCCGCAGCTCTCATTTAACTAAATAAATCTAACTGCTTCGGAGAAAGGCTTGAATACGTAATATCCAGCAAATCAATCATCTGCTGACCATTCGCCGCTGCATCTCCGCCGGAGTTATTATTAAACACGACATACACATCTTTTGATTGCTGATGCAGGATGTCGAGATTCTTTTTCCACTCTTTTAATTCAGCTTCATTATATAAATATAAGTATCGCACTTCACGCCAATTCTCATGGTCTGCTGGGTGAAGCCAGCCCTGTTTATTTCTTCCGTGAAAACGGACCAATGTTTTATCACGGTGCGTAGCTTGTATGACTGGCGGAATGGAGCCTTCTCCAACTTGCGGCTCATCACAAACAGAATGAATCCAGCCTTCTTTTTCCATAAAGGACAAGGTCTGCTCATAAAATTCATCTGAGAACCATGTGCGGTTACGGAATTCGAGGGCACACGGAATGTCCCCCATCTTCTCTTTACACCATCTTAAATAAAGGACGTGCTCTTTTTTGCAATCAAACCATGGTGGAAATTGAAATAGAACCATGGCTAGTTTCCCTTCACGAATAAGCGGAGTCAATGAAAGAATAAATGCGTCAAACATCTCTTCCTTCGAAGCAAACGGAATTTCGCCTCTCTGATGACCGGTCATTCCTTGATATGCTTTCACGACAAATTGAAAGGTATCTGGCGTATCCTTGATCCACTTTTCATGATTACGTTCAGGCTGAACTGCATAAAAGCTGGCATCCAGCTCCACAATGGGAAACGTAGACGAATAGTGAAACAGCTTTTGCGCGCTGCCGATTTTCGGCGGATAAAGACTGTCATGGTCACCCCAGCCAGTTAATCCGATATAAATCATGTTTCTCACCTCTTGCCACTCTCATGTATAGACGGCTTCCTCACATGAAAGCCTTTTTCTCTTGTCATACCCATCTTTCTGAAAGAAATTCTTCTGTCTACAACATATCATATTTGCCCGTAATTCTGAATGAAGATGACTGATGGTGCGTGATTTTATCATGAACTCTGTTTGTTTGTGATATTAGTTGACAACTTTCTATCTTAAATGATTTGAGCTGATAACATAAAATGCATATCAGAGAAGTGAACAGTGATTGTCCATTTATTTATTCATCTTCACCAAGAACTAAAGTTCTCAATAAAGGAGACTTAGTGGATATGAACTTAGACGATAACCAGTTTGAAGCATTGCAAAAAATCGCCGAAAGGATTCACAAGCCTGTCTATTTGTGTAACCAGCATGGGCGCCTTCTCTGCAACTCGCACATCATCATCACGAGCCCAGATTGGATTCGCATTCTCCCCTTTTTCAAAAGCCGGACACCCCATTATTTTTCAATAATAGATACGAAGCAAACCTTTTCTGTCTTTCCGATTGATCTAACCGAACAAACATGTGAGTATGTGGTCATTCCTTCCTTCATCCTTCCGCTGGATGAAACACTGCAAGTCATCATTGAACAAGCAGTACACGAAATCTCGATTGCGCGAATGAGACAATATTCTGCCCAGCAAACGGCCAAGCGTGCCAGAAATGAAGGATTTCGCAGATGGATAGAGGGTTCATCGTATTCTCAGCAAGACGCTTCAAACATTGCGAAGGCGTTTGGATTAAATGTAGATAGCAGCTATCTATGTATGATCTGTCAGCTTGATCAGTGTCATGAGACCACTCATTTTTTGAAGCAGCAACTGATGTTAGAACAAGTCGTTGATCTGCTCGACAGCGCACTTCCAAGCTCTCCTTTCCCTTCCTTTTTATTTGTCAAAGGTGATATGGGCATTGTATTAATGGAAGAGACGGGCAGTTGGTCAGAGATGAGTGAAAGACTCCTTTCTTTTTTGAAGCAGCTGCAGATGCTCGTTAGCATTCAAGTGAATCACACCATTTCCTTTGGCGCGAGCTTGACTAGTTGTCGCATCACCCATCTATCTGAGGGCTATAGTGAAGCATTAGAAGCGCTTCAAGCCGGACATCTCTCGGCGCAGTCGGAATATATACACTTCTATCAGGCAAAGGATGTGCCAGATTTATTAAAGCTTATTCCAAGAAAGGATTTAGTCACGTTTCACCAGATGCACCTTCACCCGTTATATGAAGCCGGTCAAAATCTCCTCCACACCTTATCTGTCTATTTAGAAACGCATTGCCACATTTCAGAAACAGCGAAACGTTTGTCTATTCATCGCAACACGGTCATTTATCGATTGGAGAAGTGTGAGGAGCTGCTGCGGATCAGCTTAAAAGACCCTGAAACCACATTAAGGCTGCGCTTAGCATTACGTATTCACATGCTTCTTTCACCCCATCCTGAGTGAATGTTTTCTTCCGAAGTTTCATATAGTTTGGAGGAGAAAAATGATACAAGAGGAGGGATGATAAATGGATGATGAGCTGCGTCACATCCCGCAACCCATTCGAGAGGATGGTGCTGGTGCCACCGATCTAGGCCCGCGGGACGTCCTTCGAGATATCGAGAACCCAGATATGCTTGTTCCACCTAAAACCGATGCCGGAATCATTCCTAATTTAAAATTTTCATATTCCGATACACATATGCATTTAAATCATGGCGGCTGGTCGAGAGAAATTACGAAGCGAGAGCTGCCTGTTTCCACAACGATTGCGGGTGTCAACATGCGGCTGACTCGAGGCGGAGTGCGAGAGCTCCATTGGCATAAGCAGGCTGAATGGGCGTATATGATTTTAGGAAAAGCCCGCATCACCTCTGTAGATGCAGAAGGGCGAAATATGATCGCTGATGTAGCAGAAGGAGATTTATGGTATTTCCCCCCAGGTATTCCGCACTCCATTCAAGGACTTGAGGACGGGTGTGAATTTCTTTTAGTCTTTGATGATGGCGCTTTTTCTGAATTTGATACGTTCACCATCACAGACTGGTTTGCCCATACACCGAAAAACATTCTCTCCGACAATTTTGGCGTTCCTAAGAAGCTGTTTGACCATATTCCGAATAAGCAGCGCTACATGTTTCAAGGCTCTCCGCCAGCATCAATAGAAAGCCAAACGGTATCTGATCCATACGGAAGCATCGAGCCGCCATTTACGTACCAGCTGCTTCGCCAAAAACCGCTGACGACCTCTGGGGGAACTGTCCGCATTGTCGATTCACGAAACTTCCCTGTTTCAAAAACCATTGCAGCTGCGCTTGTTGAAGTAAAGCCTGGCGGCATGAGAGAAATGCACTGGCACCCTAATAACGATGAGTGGCAATACTATTTAACCGGTACAGCCAAAATGACAGTCTTTGGAGCAGGGGGCACTGCCCGCACCTTTAATTACAGAGCAGGTGATGTCGGATATGTTCCTTTTGGTATGGGACATTACATCCAAAATATCGGCCAAACGAGCCTTTGGTTTTTTGAAATGTTTAAAAGTGATCGCTTTGCAGATATTTCGTTAAATCAGTGGATGGCCTTAACCCCTCCTCAATTAGTGAAAGAGCATTTGCATGTAGATGCTGCCATGATTCGAGCGCTTCATAAAGAAAAATCACCTGTCGTGAAATATAAGAGATGATGCGCATCAAAAAAACCGATCAAGCTGTACTGATCGGTTTTTTATAAACAAATTTTAAGAAACTGCCGAAGGATGCTGCACTTTTTTCCCCCACACGATGGATGCAATGAAGCTTATGCAAAGCACCAGTGTTCCGAGCATAAAAGGAAACTCAATATTCACATCAAATAAAATGCCCGCAAGGCTCGGTCCGACAATATTGGCAAGGCTCATAAAGGATGTATTGAGGCCGCCCGCTACTCCTTGCTGATTACCTGCCATTTTGGACAGCAATGTATTGAGGGCTGGACGAACAAATGATGTAGCCGACAAAAATAAAATAGAGCCTGCAAAGATTAGCCAAAAGGACGGTGCAACACGGCAGACGATGAGCATCAAAGCCGCTCCTAGCAGTGCATAACGCACGACGCGCATTTCACCAAATCGTTTCACACAGGCATTCACCAACGCACCTTGGACAAGCACGCCTGCAAGACCCGCAACCGTAATCACAAACGCAATATCCTTCGGTGTAAATCCATGTTTTTGGTCTACATATAAGCCGAAAATCGATTCAAAATGAATGATGCCAAAATTGAGGACAAACGCCAATATAAACAAAAAACCGTAGGATGTCTTTAAAGCTTGCAGCATTTGTACAAACGGGTTGAAATGAATGTCTTTGTTTAACCTCGCTTCTTCCTGCTTTTCCTTTGTTAATGTTTCAGGTAAAAACAGGATGGACAATAGGGTAGAAAGAGCTGCAAAGGAACCTGCGATGAGAAAAGGAAAAGCGATTCCGTACTCGACCAAATAGCCGCCTACGCCTGGTCCAATGACAAAGCCTAACGTCATTGCAGCACTAAATAGCCCCATTCCTTTCCCTCGATCCTTCTCACTTGTGATATCAGCGATGTATGCAAACATGGCTGGCATGAGTAAAGCCCCGGCAGCACCACCTAAAAACCGAGACACAAACAGCATCCAAAGCTGATCAGCAAATGCAAAAATAAACTGGGCAATCGTAAAGCCGGCAATCCCCGCAATGATCAATTTTCTACGTCCAAATCGATCGGTCAGTGCGCCTGCAACCGGCGATAAAGCAAACTGTGTAAGACCTGTTGCAGCGACAAGAAAACCGAGTGTTTTTCCTGTTGCGCCAAAGGCTTCAATGTAACTTGGCATGACAGGGACAATGAGGCCAAAGCCAAGCATGGCAATAAAAATATTGAGCATCAAAATGTATAATCTGCCCATTTTCTTCATATCAAAAAACCTCTTTCTACAAAATAAATGAAAATGATGACAAAAATGATCAGAACTTCTTCAGTATAGCGATATCACTGTCTATAAGTCTAGTTTTTCAAAATTTAGTTTTCTTTTCCAAATAAAAAATACCCGCAAATAGCGAGTATCCGTATGACTTTATTCACCTTGTTCATAGATAGAAAGAGCCGCCTGAAGCCCTGCGCCGCAATGGATGGATGCACCATGCTTGATTAAAATTGCTTCCAGCCCTGCTAACACAAACAGCACATTTTCTTTTCGGCAACTATAGCCCATTGTGCCAATTCTCCATATACGTCCGGCTAGCGGTCCAAAGGAGCTGGCAATTTCGATACCAAAATGCTTAAGCAGATCGGCACGTACCGCTTCTCCATCCATACCACTTGGAATCTCAATACATGTCACAACCGGCATTTTACAATGTGGATCACCGAACAATTCAAGTCCCATCGCTTCAAGTCCTTTCATCAAGGCCTTCTCGTGATATGCGTGCCTTTGGAAACGCTCAGACAGACCTTCTTCCAGCACAACACGAACCCCTTCTCGAAGTGCATAGAGCATCGTTGTCGCTTCTGTATGATGATTTAATCGCCTAGGGCTCCAATAATCCTGAAGCTGGCTGAGATCAAAGTAATTGCTTTTAATTGGAGAAATATCCATTTGCTCCTGCAATTCATCCTGTGTCGCAATTCCCTTTTCCACTTTCTTTCTCGATTCAACGACAGCTGCCACCCGGTCATTATACGTGATAGGTGACATGCCTGATGAAACAGACAAGCACTTCTGCGTACCGCCAATCGCCGCATCAATCTTCCATTCATCCACTTTCACCTGAACCCCGCCAATGGTTGCTACAGCGTCTACAATGAACAATGCATCCAGTGCCCGGCACGCTTCACCAATTTGCTCAAGTGGCTGCAATCGCCCGGTGGATGTTTCACCATGGACCAACGCAACGATTTTAGGCTTGACCTGCTTCATTTTCTGAATGATATCACTAGGGTCAAAAACGGTTCCCCATTCACATTCCATTGTATGTACCTCAGCACCATAGCGCTGTCCTATTTCAATGAGAAGATGACCGAACCGGCCAAAGACAGGCACAAGCATCGAATCTCCCGGCTCAATGACACTGGCAAGCACAGCTTCAAGCCCTGAACGAGACGTGCCGTCAATTGGAAAAGCCCATTCATTTTCTGTTTGGAAAAGGGACCGCAATAAGGTCATCGTCTCATTCATGATATGTGTAAATGCTGGATCAAATTGACCGAGAATTGGTGTACTCATTACACGGAGTACCCTGGGATCTACTTCAACAGGTCCTGGTGTCATAATCGTTCTTGAAGGTATTTGCAGTTCTTTCACGTTATCCATCCTTTCCCTTGCTGTCATCCTATATGCCCACTTATACAGTAATGCTGATAAAATAGCAATCTCTTTTCCTATGAACTCATTACATAAAATTTACGAGAAATCCATTTATTTCTTTCTAACATTATGATAGAAATAAAGAGAATACATTCCCTATCAAGGAGGAAATCGAATGAAGAGAACCTTATTTGGAACTGTGGCTGCCGGAATCATGATATTCGGTACGTTAGCCGCCCCGCTGCCGCAAACTGCGAATGCTCAAAGCTTTACTCTGAATGAAACGAGCCAAACCATCACATTTTCCCCGTTACAGCTTCAAAACGAAACATCTACACAACAAGCGAAAACAACCGCTACAAGTCAAATCGATTCCTATTATCAATCTGCTAATGGCAAATCAGGAACCGCTTTAAAAAAAGCTTTACACGATATTATTGATGATCATAAGCAGCTATCCTACAGCCAAGTTTGGGATGCCTTAAAGAAAACAGATGAAGATCCAAAAAATCCAAACAACGTGCTCTTGCTCTATAGCGGTGTCTCCCGCTCAAAGCAATCGAATGGCGGAAATGTTGGCCAGTGGAACCGGGAGCATGTGTGGGCTAAGTCACACGGCAATTTTGGGACAAGCCAGGGCCCTGGTACAGATCTCCATCATCTGCGAGCAACAGACGTGCAAACGAATAGCACACGAGGAAATTTAGATTTTGATCTGGGCGGAAATGAATACAAGGGAGCGCCGGGCAATTTTTACGATAGCGACTCATTCGAACCTCACAGCCGGGTGAAAGGGGATGTGGCAAGAATGCTCTTTTATATGGCGGTGCGGTACGAGGGCGATGACCGCTTTCCAGATTTAGAATTAAACGACAAAGTGAATAATGGTAGCGCCCCTCTTCACGGCAAAATGTCCGTACTTCTCAAGTGGCACAAACAAGATCCTGTCGATCAAATCGAACGAAACCGCAACGAGATTATTTATGAAACGTATCAGAACAACCGCAATCCCTTTATCGATCACCCAGAATGGGCAAGTGAGATTTGGGAATAAAAAAGAAAGGCACTGCTACGAACAAGCAGTGCCTTTTAAAATAAAATGACTTCACCGCTCATACACATTCTGGATATTCCGTTATTCCTTAAATTCACTAATGATTATTCTCTCTAAATTTTTATCTAAGTAGAAAAATTCTATTTTGATATCATGCTCCGAATCCTTATAACCTATTATGTTATATCCTTGGTCATCGTCTCTACCGTATGTATTTTCACCAAAATAATCATATATATCTTTCTTAGTTGAATGAATATTTATTGTGTTGTTTATATTACTTTGATTATTTTCTAAAGAAATTGCCACTATTTCTTTTCTTCTATTCACTTTAAAATAATTTGAATTTGAAGTTTTCATCCATTCATTTTCACTGCTTTTTTCCTTTTTCAATCCCAACTTCAAATGTCCTACCTTTAATTCAGTCAGATTTGTATTTTTTACTGTAAGAAAAGAAATTTGGTTTTTAAGTGGTTGAATAAAAAACAGGCCCACGATGATTGTCATCATAAAAATGATACATATTATAATTTTTTTCATATGAGTTCCTTCCATAAAATATGAGATGATGAAATAACAAAAAAACTTTATTTAATTTTACACCTAACTATTTAAACCAATAAAAAAACACCTTCAGTATAAGGTGTTTTTTTATTTTAGCGGACAGACAAGACAATAATCGAGACTCTCAGATTTTTTCTCGAGCTTATAATACATACAGCAAGTCTTTCGGTTGGATGTTTCTAGTAAACTGTCATCTAAGTTTAAGCTGTGATGAAATGGATTTTGTTTTGCTCCAAATACATCACCAGTTGCTTGCTTCAGATACAGATAATCCTCTCGCACGCGCTGCTTCACCGCAGGGTCTTCAGCCTCTCGCATCATGCTGCGATAAAGAGAATTGATGCGAACTGCTATATTTTCCCACAAAATGGTATACGGAAGTCTTGACGTACGCTTCAGTACATCTAAAAGAGGTGTGACACACTCCGTAAACAGCGCATGCACAACCTGCTCTCTCCATTCATTCCGATCTCCTTCTAATGGAACAAACGAACACAATGACTCATCAATTTCGATTTTCCGATCCTCTCTAAAGACACATGCCTCTGGTGGAAACTGATAAACACCGTCATACAGCGTCATCATGTACAAAGAGGAACTGACCGCTAAGTAGGCATAACGCTTTGAAAACATTGACGCCGCTACAGCTAAATTCGGTGCATGCATAGCTTCCTTTTCAGCCTCTAATAAACGCAGGACAGATGCTTCTGAAAAAAGCGCAGCAAGTGTGCGATCAGATGTCATTGGTCCATTTGTGATGTGTACCCCGAAATCAAGTAATTCTCTCTCAACCCACTCTGGCCTCATATCAAAACCTCCATCTTTCGTTTATCGATTTCTCTGCTGGTATAACAAATAAATAAAGAACGGTGCCCCAATTGCAGCTGTGAATACACCTGCTGGTACATCTAACGGTAGAAAAGCCGTTCTAGCGACTAAATCTGCGAGCATCACGAGAATACTTCCAACAAGCGCAGATGCCGGGACCAGCGCAATGAAGGAACGGCCGATGATCATCCGTGCAACATGCGGCGCCATCAGTCCAACAAATTCAATACCGCCAGCAAAGGCAACGGAAATCCCTGCCAATGTCACACTCATCAGCAGAAAGAATAACCGTTTTGCCTGCACTTTTACCCCGAGACCTGTTGCAAGATCATCTCCAAGCTCCTTCACATTCATCGTTCTTGCTAACACCATGACAATCGGTAAAATGATCATGATCCAAGGAAGCATCGACGTGACGTCCTTCATCGTAGAACCATATAAACTGCCTGTCAGCCAGATATATGATTTTGTCGTTGTCATCGTATCACTAAGAACAAGAGTAAACGTCACACACGCCTTCATAATGGCAGAAATCCCAATGCCCATTAGGACAAGTGTGATCGGCTTGACCCCTTTTTTCCATGAAAGCAAATAAATCAGACACGAGACAGCAAACGCACCTGCAATCGCCCATAAGGATTGATATGCAATAGGCACAGTGCCCATCCAAAAGACAATAAACATAATCGCACCGAACGAAGCACCACTCGTAATCCCAATGATGTCAGGCGATGCAAGCGGATTGCGGATTAATCCTTGCAAAATAAGCCCTGATACCGCAAGTGCGGCCCCTACTAAGACAGCCAGCAGTGTTCTTGGAATCCTCAGTGTATTGAGCACAAAGGTATTTCCCTCTCCCTGACCGATTATATGAAGAAGCACATCCACAGGCGAAATAAATCGGCTGCCCATACAGAGACTGAGAATAAATAACCCAAAAGCAATGGCCGTCAATAAAAGTAAAATCAAAAACGTCCGCTTTGAAAATTGAAATGAAATGCGCCCGCCCTTTGAACGCACTGTATATGTTTTAGCCACCTGTCTTCAACCCCTTGCGCACGAGATAAACAAATAGAGGCGCTCCTGCTACCGCCGTCATGACACCAATCGGTACTTCCTGCGGCATGATCAGAAAACGAGCCGCAAGGTCTGCGACAAGTAAAAGCGACGCCCCCACTACGGCACAATACGGCAGTACCCAGCGGTGGTCAGGTCCGACAAGCTTTTTCACAATATGCGGCACTAGAAAACCAACAAATCCAATCGATCCTGCGACAGCGACGGAACCACCCGCTAAAAAGACGACGAGAACTCCCATCGTGATTTTCAGCGCCAGCGTACGTTGACCAAGTCCCTTCGCAATATCATCTCCTGACAAAAGGACATTGATGGAGCGTCCAAGAAGCAGCGCCACAACTGTCGCACCTAAAATATAAGGCAAAACAGGCAGCAGCATATCAATGCTTCTTCCAGAAACTGAACCCGCCATCCAAAACAGGATGCTTTGAATCGACTGTTCATTCACGATTAAAAGACCTTGTGTAAAGGACGCAAACAGTGCAGATATCGCCGCACCTGCAAGGACAATTTTGACCGGTGTCAATCCATCTCTTCCAATGGAGCCCAAGAGAAAAACGAGCATCCCTGCAATTGCCGCACCTAGAAAGGCTGTCCACATATAGCCTGTTAATGACTCTGTTGAAAAGAAAACAATTGAAATGACGATAAAAAATAGTCCA
Organism: Bacillus sp. FSL K6-1145; assembly: GCF_038003425.1. NCBI lineage: Bacteria > Bacillati > Bacillota > Bacilli > Caryophanales > Bacillaceae > Bacillus > Bacillus sp. FSL K6-1145. The sequence goes on from NZ_JBBOPC010000001.1 coordinate 2,909,154, forward strand.
CCTGCATTAATTCCTAACAAATCTGGCGCTGCAAGCGGATTTCTCGTTAATGCCTGCATCAGTGCACCTGAAATCGCTAGACTTGATCCAACAACTGTTGCAATTAAAGCTCTTGATAATCTGGATGTCATGACAATGACACTGTTTGGATCCGATTCATCAAAATGAAGAAACGCATGGATGGTGGCTTTGAGGGAAATCGAGGTTTGCCCAAGAGAAATGCTGAGTATAAAAAAGACCACCATCAATACGACGAATCCAGCAAACAGCAGCGCCTTGCTCGAATCCTTTTTTAATAAACTTCTCATCTGATTCCCGCTTTCAATCTGTTATGGAAAAAGGAGAAAATGGTTTTTCACATTTTCTCCTCTGTTATCCTTATTTATCAATTCCGAGACGATCATCAATATCATCAAGCATCATGTTTGCAGCGATAATACCGCCGCCCATGTTCCAAGTGATTTCATCCACTTTATGCACTTGTTTCGCTTTCACTGCGTCAAGCTGCTTCCATAAAGGATGACTCGTCCACTCTTTATAAGCTTTTTCAACGGCTTTATCCTGATCATCCATGAAGTAATAGATGACATCTGCATCCATTTGCGGAATGCTCTCTTTGTCTGTCAGTGTAATGATGTCTTGCTTTTTATCTTTGACATTCTTAGGTCCTTCAAAGCCTAGCTCTGTTAAAATTGACCCTGCGAATCCAGTTTGATAGATTCTAGCATGATCTGCACGGAAGTTCACTACAGACACACTCATTGGCCAGTTTTTGATGTCTTTTTTCGCTTTTTCTTTGAAGTCAGCGACGCGGTCATCCCACTTCGTTAGCAATTCTTTTGATTTGTCTTGCTGGTTTAACGCTTCACCCATTAATTTCACTGTATCTTTAAATGTGAACACTGTTTCTGTTGCAACAGTTGGAGCGATTTCTTGCAGTTGATCAAAAATTTGCTCGTGGCGGACTTTTGATGCAATGATCAAGTCTGGGTTAAGTTTTTCAATTTCCTCTAAGTTTGGCTGTATTTCCTGTCCAACAATTTTGACATCCTTTAAATCATCTCTTAAATATTTATACGTAGGTGCTTCAAGCCAAGATTCTACAACACCCACTGGTTTAATGCCCATCGCGACTGCTGCATCTGTTGCTCCTTGGTACAGCGTCACAATACGCTTTGGTTTATCCTTAATATTGTCAGTTGAACCGATAGCGCTTTCAACGGTTCTTGTTTTTTCTTTATTAGCTGACTTGCCTTCACTGCTATTGCTGCCGCAAGCTGCAAGTAAAACGATGGAGAGCACAACTAATAGCGACCAAAAAGATTTTTTGAACATGTACCTCACCTATCCATTCTATATGTAGTCATATCGTTTGATAACGATTCTCATTATCACACTATGATTTTATCATAGAAAAGGATGGTGTCAATGTAAATTTTTAAGAAAAAGGGAGAGTGTTGACTAGTTGTTCATACTAAATAGAACGATTCCACATTTGGATGGTCCTTCCAATCTGTTTTCCCGCTTCTAGTAACACCGACAAATGGGTATGTCCATCCATCACTTCATAGACTGATTGTTTTCTGATCGTTTCATCGGGCAGCTCATGATAGGCAGGAAATTTTTCTATATCATACAGCTCATCCTCACTTCCTACTAACATCGCATATGGCCGATCCATCATCGCAAATTGTTTTTTAGGTGCAGATGGGGTTAAGGCAAGTGCTAGATTGACGGTGATGGCTGTCAACAAAAGCGGATCCTGCTCGACTGCCCATATTGGATAGTGAAAACGAACGGCTTCAGAATGACTCATCAGCAATCCTTTTGTCATGGCAGACAGAACGAATTTCCATACTTGAACGGTTGCAAATGGGATTTGATTAGGGCTCGCAGTGCCTGATTTATAGCCAAATTCAGGGGCAATAAAAAAGTACCCGTCTACTTCTCTTTTTTTCGGCCAAGATAGGTAGTTTAGCAGTAATCCCGCTCCAGATGAATGCCCGCAAAGATAAACAGCTCCTTTATGCTGCTGTTTGACCATATTCACAAACTGCGAAATATCGTGCCACACATCTGTGACACTAGGTGTATCACCCTTTTTTCCATCAGAATAGCCGTGACCTCTTAAATCGATTAAAAACGTATTCACATGAAAATCATGTTGCAGCGTATAGGCGATATGCTCGTAACCAGCTAGGCTGTGAGCGCCTCCACCATGGATCAAGATGACATTTGCCACGTTCTTTTTTTCTGCTAAAAACGGATAATACGCAAGGCTTGTGCCGTCGTGTGATGACATGAATTGTCTTTCTGGAATATGAACAGGAGCTGCCTGCTGCATACTTGTAAATGAAAATGGTTCTGTCTTCGTGTCTGTCAATTTTTTCGCTCCTTCAAACAGAAACGAGAATGGCAAGCGATACTGGCCATTCTCATGACTACATTCTATTAAGTAATATCCCGCAAAGGAAAGGTCTTGTTTTGAATAATGGCAACAATTTGTTTTAACGCTTTTTATGCTTCGGGTATAGGAAAGACGTAATTTATTTCATAGCTTTTCATGCTTTTTTGGGCAGTGCAATGACAATATTTCTATAAAGCTTTTTTAATTTTCAGCATCAATTTCTAAGTCCGCATTCAACGATAATTCTTCATGAACAAATCCATTGATATCGTTCTTATTTATTGTCCTATTGTATACCAACTTTTAAGTAGCAAGTAATGAATTTATTATTACCCACTATGACTTTTTAGCATTTTAATAAAGAAAAATATCACCATTCTCTTTATACATATTATTGTGACCGCTGAGCAGAATGAGATACTTTTTCACTAGATATGATAACATGCTTTTTTCCAGTTAATGATGTTCATTTCACCCGGCGGTCACAACAATAAGCCATATGCTGATGAATTTCAGAAAAACAATCATTTTTTTATGATTATCTATATGTATTGAATCTAATTGTTTACTAAATATACATTTTCTATTTTTGTTATAGACTTAGATTGAAAACTGTGATTATCCATTTCTACGTAAAGGGAAAAATCATTGTTTTTAACAAAAATTATATCGCTTCCATTATTAAGTTTTATTTTTAATGCATTGCCTTCTTTTTGAGTATTACGAAAGGTATTCTCAATCATATTGTAGTCTAATTCAGTCCACTTGCCATTAATTATAATTTTGGTCATCCCCATTATCTTATAACTGATACTATTGGGGATCATTTTCTTTTGAAATTTTTCAGAAATATCTTCGTTATCTAATTGCTGAAATCCAATTTGAAAGGCCTCTTTTTCAAAATAAGGTAAGTACATGTTTCTCCATCGTGATGAAATTTTAAGTAGTCCAAATAATTTATATTCGATTCTTTCTGGCGTTTGTACATCAAATGCTTTGTCTAAAAGCGATTGATGTAAATAATCAATATCTGATACATCAATCATTAAGCATATTGCTCCTCTTGTGCCTCGATTATACAACTCTGTCCAATCTTTTTTCCAGCCACCGCCATCCTTCTGTGTTATATTCACTAATTCAAGATACTCCTTTCCAATCCAAAGATTGCTTATTTTAAAGCCTTTTGTTCTTTTACCTTTTTTAGGTGCATACGGAAAACCATTTTGTTGTATCATATCTATCATTTTTTTGTCTTTTTGATATTTCTCATCAACATTGATAACAATATGATCGATTTTATTCATCGGTTAACTCCCTCGTCTTAATTAAATGAATAGCTTCATAAAGATACTTCATTTTCATTTCTTCCATTTCATAAATGTAATCAAACGTTAGTCTTGTTAAAGGAGGTAGATTCATTTGTTTCTCTTTTTCTTCTTCACCCTTTTTTATTTCTGCTAAATGTCTTTTTTGCGCTTCAATTTGAATATTTAATGATTTAACAGCTTCTTGTTTTTCAATTTCGTCAGCAAACATTAGTCCAGCAAAAAGTTGAGTTGGATAAGTATTTTGAGATTCTACAAGACATTTCATCACACATTCTTTCTTGTGTTCTTTTCCAATTTCTGTAATTTTGTAAATTTTAGTACTCTTTTTCCCTACCGTCCTAGTTTCACAAACTTTTATATAGTTTCCTTTTTCTAATTTATTTAGCGCATAATAGATTGAGCCAACTAGAATTCCTCCCCATCTATCGACCATTGTATTTTTTAAATTCTGCTCAACATCATACCCTGACATCGGTTTCATCGATATTAATCCTAATATATATAAGTCCGTCATCAGACTCCTCCTATTCAATATCTATTTACACAATACTCAACATTGAGTATTATTTCAAGATTAGATTTAAATTTTCTTTCATGTTAAGCACTTTTTCAGAGCTCTCAAAAAATCCTGTAAGCAAGCGTTAGCGTGATGTTTATAGAGGTGTGCAATACGATGAGTGAGCCACCTCGATCAAACAAAAAAAAGACGAACGGCAACCGTTCGTCTTCTCCCCTCACTTCACTTCTTCATGCTCCTGAACCGCATGTCGTTTACTGGCGATAAAGAGTGCAACGGTCATGGCTAGAATGGTCAGCGCCCACCAGAAGGTCGACACAGCCTCTTTATGATCGATGATAATCAAACGGATGACGGCTGTGATGCCAATATAAATAAAATAGCGAAGCGGAAAATGAAAGTTTGATTTAAAGTACTTAATAATTAAGGCAATAAACTCAAAGTACATAAAGAAGATCAGCAGCTCACCAAGCATTTCATAATAGCTTTCTCCTTTGTTGACCACATTCTTGTAGACAAATTGGACAATATACCACGTTTCACTAATTAAGAGAACGCTTAAAGCAAGGGCTAGAAAGAATAGACAAATATTCAGCAGACCTTGCAAGAGATCGGGTACCTTTTGGAAATTGTTGAATCGTTTCATGAGATTGTCTCTCCATTCCATATTATTCATTTGTCATCTATATTTTGATGTGCCAGAATCGCAGCACGGTGTAGTAAACGCCGTTCTTTTCCATCTTCTCAAACTGCCCGTGCATGCGGGACATCATTCGTTTAATGCTTCGTTCACCAAGTCCAGTGCTTTCCTGCGTGTCATTTGTCTCTTTTATCGCATTGCTGACATGGATCTCAAAGATTTCTTGATCGGATAGACACGTGAGATTGATGTCTTTTTTCGGATCGGCGTATTTTAGTATGTTCGACATTAGATTATCAAACACTCGGCCCAGCTCCTCGACATTCACGTTGATATAGCTGTCAGGCAGCTCTCCTAAAAGATGAACCTTGAATGTCTCTTGCTGCAAGATCGCCACCTGATCTGATAGGAGATCGTAAATGACCTCTTTGACTGCAACGGTCTCAAGCTCAGGTTCATGTTCTTTATCAAGCAGAAAATAGGCAAACAGATTATCGGACAGATTTTTCAATTGCAGTGCTTTTTCATAAGCACTTGCTATATATTGATCTTTACGTGTATCCGTCCCAGCAACCTCTTTTTTCGCAAACTCTAAATTCATCATTAGCGATGTCAGCGGTGTTCTCATATCGTGCGACATTTCAGTAACTAAGTTGCGGCTCTCTTCTTGCAGCTCATCGATGGCTTGAAGCTTGTCCAGAAAAGCTTTACGAAGATCCTCAATACTTTTGGCAATCATCGCTAATTCATCATGCCCTTTCACCGTCATCTCGTAAGCCAGCTCGCCGCCTTCAAGAATATGAATGTCTTGGTGAATCGTTTGCAGGTAGCGTAAACTTTTGCGAATGCCAAGCAGAACAATGAGGAGAAAAATAAGCGTCGCCCCAAGCAGCTCGAGTGTAAAGGCGAGATCGTGGTAACGAGACGAATAGAAACCATCCACCATAACCCGGCCTTCACCATCGCTAAACTGAACTGGATACGAATGATGCTCAGCGTACTGGGTCACCTTTTCTTTTCCATACGCCGATTCATCAGCAGACGAATAGATGGAGTCATATTGCAGCACTTCATCCTTGAAGATGGTCAAATTAATGTAATTCTCTTTTTTCACCCACTCACCAAACGCTTGTCGATCTGTAGAAGACAGCTCATGCTCAGACACATAGCGGCTGAATTTTTGAATATATCTGGCTGACTCCGCCTCGTAATACTCGTCCGAACTCAAATATCCGTCAATGAGGTCATCGGTGATCTTTTGCAGCGTCAAAAAGACAAGTCCACTCACGACCGTAGCTGTCAAAATCAATAGTGCTAGCTTTTTGGCTAGTGTATATTTACGATGTGCCAAATCGGTATCCTCTTCCCCATTCTGTTTTGATATATACAGGACGTGCAGGATCATCTTCAATTTTGGCACGCAGCTTTCGAATATGCACCATCACCGTATTGTTGGAACAATAGAAATAAGGCTGTCCCCATACACTCTCATAAATATTTTGGGCTGAAAAGATTTTGTTTCGCCTGCTCATGAGCAGCTTCAACATACGGTATTCTAAATCAGATAGCTTGATTTGTTGATTTTCTTTCCACACTTCATTAAATTCTTCGCTCACCCTTAGCTTGCCCCCAACAAGAAACGTTTCTTCCTGTTCCTTCTTTTCCTGATAGACGGTGTACCTGCGTAATTGTGCAATGACTCTAGCATGAAGCTCCTCTTGTGAAAAGGGTTTTGTCATATAATCATCCCCGCCGGCAAGTAAGCCTTCGGTTTTATCGAATGTACTTGATTTAGCTGTTAGAAATAGAATCGGGACGTTAGAAGAGGCTCTCATTTGCCGGCACGTTTCGATGCCTGATATGCCTGGCATCATCACATCCAAAATCACCAAATCGAGCGAATCGTCCGCAAACTTCAATGCTTGCTCGCCATTCATCGCTCTTTGCACCTCATATCCAGCACGTGTAAGGGATTCCTGCAAAAGGTCTCCAATATCCTGATCATCTTCTACGACTAATATTCGATGCGTCATGTTTCTCTCACCTCATGATACGTGATGTACTTTCTTTTATGTCTTTACTATATATCATCTAGCTATGTGAAAAGATACAGCAGAAATCTTAACAGTTTATGAATTTGACCATCTTCCATCAATTTGTCACATTAATTTTCAAAAAATTGGATCTTCATAAATTGTTAAGAATTGGGACGTATATTGATTCATTGTAAGGATCGATGGATTGATCCGAATGACATTTATCATAACAAGAAAAGGAGCATGGATATGAATGCAAACAAAGTAGAACACGCGATGAGTTTGAAGGATCGGGTTCATTTCTTAGACATCGTACGGGGATTTGCCTTAATGGGAATTATTCTGGTGAATTACTTTTTGATCGTTGATTCGGCGAAGGGGTTCGATATGGAAGCAAATGATGTCTTTCACAACTTGGTGAATTGGTTCGCCTCAGGGAAATTTATTACGTTGTTCTCCTTCCTATTCGGGGTTGGTTTTATGATTTTTATGGACCGCGCTGCTCAGAAGGTGGACAGTCCGAACAAGCTGTTTGCCCGCAGATTAACCATTCTCTTAGGGTTTGGCCTTCTGCATGTCACCTTTGTTTGGATTGGTGATATTTTAGCGTATTATGCAGTCGCTGGCTTTTTATTGCTTTTCTTTTACAAACGTACAGCCAAAACCATCCGATACTGGCTGATCACACTCTTTATGATTCAATTGCTCACACCCTTTTTCACAATGCTGCTTCATACCATCAGTACAGGCTCATCGGGCAAGCCGGACTTTGCCGATTTTGATTTGACCAGCCACAACAGTCTGACTTATTTAGCATCTATTGGTGACCGATGGACAGATATGGTGACGATGGCTTCCAGCTCATTTTCAATCGTCTATTCCATGTTCTTCATGTTTTTGCTTGGTGTTTATTTTGTGAAAATGGCGTTTTTCAAAAACATGGAGGCGAAAAAAACGATTTGGAATCGCATTTGGATCATTTGTACCATCGCTTTTCTCATCACACAAAGCAGTACGATTATAGCAGCGGTCAATCCTTTTGAACATACACTCTGGGTGAACATGGCCACTGCTCTGGAACAAAACGGGGGATTAACTGGCAGTATGTTCTATATGAGTACACTTGCGATGCTGTTTCTGCACGTTCCTCAGCTGCGAAGTGCTTTGATGGTCTTTACCAAAGTCGGACGGATGTCCCTGACCTGTTATTTGCTTCACTCGATCATTGGAACCATGCTATTTCTAAAGTATGGAGCGGGGCTTGTCGATCATCTTCAGCCGGCTGGTACGTTCTTCATGGCTATTGGCGTGTATGTCTTCCTTGTGCTTTTCAGTACGTTTTGGTTAAAGAGGTTTAAGTATGGACCGATGGAATTTATTTGGCGTCAGCTGACGTATGGGAAGGTCAATGACAGATCGAAAACCAATACATTTCATGCGGCGAAGTAAAAGAAAAAAGGCGAATGGCTACAGTTCGCCTTTTTTAATATGTTAAGTTTGTGATTCAGAGACAATCCGTTCACTTTCAATACTGCTCAATCATTTCTTGTAATTGAGTCAAATAACTCTCTTTTAATTCATCTGGGTATTCAATTTTCACATGCTTCCCAAATGAGATCAAATAGTGAGTCATATACGATAATTCTTCTTGGTTGTACCCACCCATAATATATGGAGTATCATCAATGATCTCCAATCTCATATTCGGGTAATGATTCTTCAAAAACTTTTCTTTTCCTTGTTCCGTTAATCGACATTTAAATGAGATGTCATGATAAGTTTTTTCGTACTCGAGCTGCAGTGTTTTTAATTCTTCCTTCGTAAAGGTGCCTCTGCCTTCTTCTTCAATGATCAAGTCCTTCATAAAGTCACATCTATAGATGCCCCACTTTTTATTTTGAACATCATATGCTTTGGTGAACCAAATCCCATTTCGATAAAACAACTCAAGAAATTGCAGCCTGATCCTTTTATTTTCATATTGCGTGTACGTCATCTTCACGATTTGATCTTCCATCATCGCCTGTAAAATCAATTCCAAATGATTTTGTTCACTAACTGGTGCGACATTATAGTAATGAATCACATCCAAAGTCTCTGTGATCATTTGTTTTCTCTCATCAGACATTGTGGCAAACAGTTTTTGCCGAATTTGTGAGTAGGACTTTTTAAAAGGTGTGGCTGACACCAGGTCTAGCGCTTTAAGCGCGAAAAAAATAGCTTGAACTTCATCGGTATTGAAATAAATAGGGACCATTGGAGATTGTTTCACCAGTCGATATCCTCCATGTCTGCCATTTTCAACGTAAAAAGCTAAGCCCATGGACTCTAGCTCTTCCATATCTCTCAAAGCCGTACGTTTCGATATGCCAAATTCGGTTTCTAAATCCTTTAACTGAAATGAGTATTTATCACTTAAAAAAATAAGCTCTTGGTTTAATCGTTCTGATTTTTTCATTTGATTTTCCTTTTGAAAAAGGTGACATGTTTTGTCACCTTTATATTTTATACTCAGTTTATCAAAAGAAAAGGAGCATGTATATGCAAACATTAATCATTAACGCGCACCCTGATTTCACTCATCGAGAAAGTTATTCAAACAAACTGCAAACACTATTTTTAGAACAGTTTAAAGAAAGATTCCCTCATGAAGAACCAACAATTTTACCTTTACATGAAACAGAAATTCCTCGTATCGAAAAAGACCAGCTGCTACGTATTTGGGATAAGCAAGCATCTGAACAAACATTAACAGCTACCGAAGGAAAAATCGCTGCTGCTTCATCTGCTTTATTGGCTCAATTCAAAGCACATCATCGAATCGTCATTGTATCACCTGTTCATAATTTTAATGTGACTTCACGTATGAAAGATTATATAGATAATATCTTGATTGCTAGAGAAACATTTAAATATACAGAAGATGGTTCAGTTGGTCTGATGACAGACGATTATCGTGTACTTTTGCTTCAAGCAAGTGGCTCAATTTTCACAAATAACGATCGATACACACCTCTGGAATTTTCACATGATTACCTAAAAGAAATATTCCAAAACTTGATGGGCTTTCAACAATTTCATATTGTCCGAGCACAAGGAACAGCGATTTTAGAAGAAGAAACGATCTTGTCATCTGCAGCTGACGATTTGTCTAAAGCCTTTGATGCGTTTTACTCGCCTAGCGGGATGTAAGATCTTTTTTTTCAAACACAAAAAGACCAAAAACGTTTGATATCACGTTCTTTTATTATTAACCGATTGAACCTTCCATTTCGAACTTGATTAATGCTACTCGAAATGGCACGAATTGATTTATAACAATGCCGCTCAAACCTTTGATATAACGCCATTTCTTAAAATGGTTTAGAATGGATTATAATCTCAACTTGGCACGGTGTTGGCACGGAAGAATGAGGGTGAAAAGAGAACTTACAATCCTGTGGGTTCTCTTTCATTTGCTCATTTTTTGAATCTAACCTTGTTTTAATTATCTCTTCTGCAATGGTAAAATATCATGTAGCATCATTTCTTCGAAAGCTTGTTTGACAGTTTTCCAATAGGTTAAACGCTTTACGGGATTGTCTGTATGCTCTTTATAACCTTCGTAATCACTTGTTTCTTTTAATTCGGCTTCCCCATTTTGTTTAGTAAGAGCTGGATTATAATTAGCTACCATAAATGCTAATTCATCATTCTGTACCCACCAAGTTTTCGCAAAGTCATCAACGAGTGTCTTAATCGTTTGCTGAATCATTTGTTCTAATAAAGAGGATACATGTTGATCACGATAAGCTTCCGGATTTTCTTGAATGCTCGCCCATAAAGTTTCCATTAATCCAGCAAGTGTTGGATTTCCTTTTTTCAACCTTGCTAGATACTGATTAATTTCAACCGCTGTCTTTTCGGTGGGCGGTTGTTTCGCTTTTTCATTTTGCGAATTCGGTAAAAAGGATTGGATTAGAAGTAAAATATATTCGTAATTGATTTCTTCTGTTTTTACAGATTCCAGCTCATATTCTATATTAACGTCCACATCGTCTTTATCTTCTTTTTCCTTCCGAAGCTTCTCTAATACATTGACGTACTTGCCATGATACTCTTCTATTTCGTCAAGTTGGATTGGATAGTCTGAACCGAGCTGTGCATCACTATACTCAGTATATACCTGAATATTAGCAAATGCCTTATCTAAAGCTTGATATGCTTTCGCAAATTTCTTTAATTGTGCTGGTTTTAAGCTCTCTATGTCTATTCCTTCGGGCGTTGGGGCTATTTCACGTAATTCCTCAATTGCTGTAAGAAACGCCTCGTGTGCTTCCTCCCACGTTGGAGCAACAACTTCATTTTCGCCACCATTTGAATAAAGGAAAAGCGCTTGCTTCACTTTTTCTTCAAAAATCGTGGGTGTTTGGAATGTCACAACCTGCCCGTATTTTTTCGACTTATCGAAAAGACGATTTGTACGTGAAAAGGCTTGAATTAGATCATGAGGTTTCATTGCAGGACGGTCAATGAACAATGTCGATAAACAAGGTGCATCAAACCCGGTTAATAAACGATCCACAACAATGATAATATCCAACTGTTCTGATCTAGGTAAGAACTTCTCTTTTTTACGTGCCAAACGGTCATTGACGTTTCGATTGTATGAACGCATCGTTTCCAATGTGTAGCTCGTGTTAAAGGCCTCATTGTACTCAAGAAGGGCTTCCTTCATCTTCTCTTGATTTTCGATAGAGGATTCTTCATTCTCGGAAATCGAATAAGTGATCGCAACTTTCGGGAAGTCAGGTAGAGTACGTTTTGTTTTCTCGCTAATCTGAACGGGTGTTTCACCTGCTTTTACACGTTTAAACAAGTCATAATAGCGTTGTGCTTGAGCGATTGAAGAAGTCGTTAGAATCGCATTATACGTCTTACCCACACCATTTTGAAAACCGAGTTTGTTGCGGGATTTATTGACGATTGATTGAATGACCTCTAGCATATGACGTTCATGTTCATAAACCCGTTTTGGTAAACGTGCTTCTTTATCCGCAAGTGTGAGGTCGTCTAATTCAATTTCACTGTCTAATTGAATCAATGCTTCGTCAAGTTCTTCTTCTGAAAAAGTACTCTTGTATTCAATTTGGAATCCTAGCACCGCTTTATCGTAAATAGCTTCTTTGACCGTATATTCATGTAATCGTCGTCCGTATTGCCCCTCTGTTGTGCGAGGTAGGTTGCCTACAGCATGCTTCGCATTTTCCGCAAAAATAGGTGTACCAGTGAAGCCGTACCATAACGAGCGTACAAAGAACTCTTTAATTTCTTGCTGTTTTTGAGGTGAGACCGCACGGTGACACTCATCGACTACAAATGCTATTTTCAATTGGCAGAGCATATTCGATTTCTTTGTATCGTCTTTTCCTTCAAATCGCTTCATAACATGATTAAGCTTTTGAATCGTTGTCACAACAACATTTCGATCTTGGGACAGTAACTTCTTAATTAAATCATTCACATTGTCCGTTTCATCGATCTCAATCATATCATGTTCTGCATACGATTCAAATGAACCCGTTGTTTGTTGATCTAAGTCGACACGATCCACAATAAAGATCGTTTTTTGTATGGACGGAATTTGCAGTAAATTGCGTGCTACTTTATACGATGTTAATGTTTTTCCTGAACCGGTTGTGTGCCATACATAGCCAGATTCTTGTCTCCGTGAAGCTTCCTTCACTGCTTCTATTGCATGAATTTGATAAGGACGAAGTAAAATCAATGCCTTTTTCACACTGTCAATTACCGTATATTGCGTCACCATTTTATGTGCCTGCGGAATAGAGAGAACCTCTTTAGCAAAATCTAAGTAATTATTGACCGGCTGATTTTCACGATCTACCCATTTACTTAAAAACTGTTCGTTCAATTTCTCGTCACGGGCAGTCGCAATATAACGGGTGTCTGTTCCATTCGATACGACAAACATTTGTACAGCCGAGAAGATACCAGTAAACTTATCTTCTTTTAGATACTTTTTAATTTGGCGGAAACCTTCCATGTAGGAGTGCTTTCGATTCTTCAATTCAATATGAATCATCGGTAACCCATTAATTAATAGGGTGACATCAAATCGACGTTCTTGATCTTCTTTTTTACGTTTATTACTTTGATATTGATTTATCACTTCATAAGAGGACATGCCGCCCGCTATATCAGCACGATTTAATACTTTCAAACGAATAGTACCAAGTGCAGCATCTTCTCGCTGTACTTGGACTTTAGCAATGCCATTTTCACCAGCTAACCATTTCGCCGCTTCGTAAAAATTCACGAAATGAAGCTGATCTTTAATTTGACGGAATTCTTGTTCTGTCAAAGGGACCTCGTTCAGTACATCTTTATTATTGTTTTCGAGCTGGTTTTTAAAGTTTTTCCACAACTGATCTTCCGTATGTAGATCACCACGATACCTCCATTGGGATTCACCACGTATTAATTGTTGAATTAAACTATCTTCTAGTTCTGATTCAGGTACAAAAGAATGAACCAAACGCTCACCTCATTTCGATTTTAAACGATTAAACGAACATGCGCTTTAATAATACCTTTTTTAGCTGTTGATAATCCTCAAGTTTCTTCTGGTGAAGAGCAATTGTATCATCTAGTTGTTTGAAGAAAGAGCCAATTTTTTGTTGTTCTTTATAATTAGGAGCATATGGGAATTTTATATTTTTAAAGTTCTCGTAAAATAAATACTCTCGAACGCTTCCTTCTGTATTTTTTTTGACTTCCTTGATAAAATTTTTTGATTTAATAAATTGTAAAATATATTCATTATTGATTTCTCCACTCATTTTTAAAACAACATATAGGGAACTAACGATTACTGTACTTCCTAAGTTATTGAATCCTATGGATCCGACATTAATTCTTGCAGGGTTATAAGCAAATTCATTGGGATTTACTAATTTGTATGCTGTTTTGTCTAAATTATCAAGTCTGCTACCTTCAAATTGTTCTCCTTGTCTAACTAACCCTAATTTGTTATTAACAGAATATGAAATATAGTCTTTTCCACTACTATTTTTCTTACCAGCCTTAGAAATAAAATCTTTAAATTTACGAATTTCCCAATCCCCAGTAAATCCTTCAAATCGAAGCTTTGGCACACGTTCTCCTTTTTGAGGGAACATTTTCTGAAGCATAGCTTCTTTGTATTGTTGCTGCTGTTCGACCAGTTTTTGTTGCGTAGCGATCGTATCGTCCAATTGTTTGAAGAATCTGCCGATTTTTTGTTGTTCTTCGAAAGATGGATATAAATTTTTGAACTTAATTAAATTAGGATAATTAATCCCAAATACTTTCATCCCTGTTCCTGTTTTATATCCAAATTTCTTAAAGCTTTGAGATTGTAATAGATAATAAATATAAATTGAACTGTAATTGTTTTTTGGTCTTAAAGCGATTGTATGTAGACCTGCTATTATCTTTTGCTTAGGTGTATTTAGTATTAAAGCAGGTGTCGCAATACCTTGATAATCTTCAGAAGCATCAGCTAATACTAAATCATCTTTTTGTAAAGAGATATAATCCTTCGCTACAATATTCGGTAATATATTAGAATCATCTATTAAAGATGCTTTTTTAGTATGGATATCACCATAATGTATATATTTATATCCTGTAACTTCTGCAGTCTCTACGTCACGAGATAATGAGTAAGACTTTAATTTATCGACTACTTCACTTAAAGGAACTGTTTTATATGCTTTTTCGAATAATTTAAATCTCAAATCAGGCATAGTCTTACTCATTCTTACCACCGCTTAACCCTAATGTTTGAATATAATATTGAAGTTCTTTGTTAGCATCTTCATTCGTACCTTCTAATTCATTCAACATCGCAAATAGGTTTTGTTCAACTTGTTTTAATTCTTGTTGTGTTTGTTGGATTGCACCAGATAGCTCGATAAGTGAAATTTCTTCTTCTTCCTCAAATGTATCGACATAGCGAGGGATATTTAAGTTGTAATCATTTTCAACAATTTCATCGAAAGAAGCGACATGTGCGTATTTTTCAATATTTTCACGTTGAGTATATGTTTCAAGTATTTTGTCGATATGTTTATCAGTTAAAACATTTTGATTTTTACCTTTTTCAAAATCGTTTGAGGCGTCAATAAACAATACATCTTTTGTTGAACGATTTTTCTTTAAAATGATAACAGTAGTTGGGATAGACGTATTAAAGAAAATATTCGAAGGTAGCCCTATCACTGTATCAATTGCGCCATTATCTAATAAGATTTTACGAATCTTACCTTCTGCATTTCCTCTAAATAAAACGCCATGTGGCAATACAATCGCCATAACACCATTGTCTTTTAAGTGATAAAAGCCATGTAATAAGAAAGCAAAGTCTGCTTTCGATTTCGGTGCTAATACACCGTACATTGAAAACCGTGGATCGTCTAAAAAACCTTTTTCCGCAGTCCAATTAGCGGAATATGGTGGGTTCATTAATACGCCATCAAAGTTCGTTGGTTCATCGGTAGGCCAGTCTTGATCTAATGTATCTGCATTGTTCAAATGTTGGTTGGCAGTATCTACACCATGCAAAATCATGTTCATACGAGCCAAGTTATATGTAGACGTATTTAACTCTTGTCCGAAGTATGATATCGTTCCGGCTTCATTAGAGAATTTTTTCACGTTTAATAGAAGTGAACCCGATCCCATTGTTGGATCATACACTGAAAAACCTTTTTGATTTTCTTTGCTATGTAAGACGATTCTTGTCATAAGCGTTGATATAGCTTGTGGCGTGTAAAATTCGCCTGCTTTCTTACCTGAATCCGATGCAAATTGACCGATTAAATATTCATATGCATCACCTAACATGTCACCTTCATGTCCTGCAACGTTTAATACGGATAATTCTTTCATCACTTCTGCAATCGTTTGATTTTGTTTCTGAGGTGTTGAACCAAGTTTTTTCGAGTATAGATCAACATCTTCAAATAAATTTTCAAATATTTCGCTTGATTGCTCAATATTGCGGAAACCTTGCGCTAAATCTTCTAGTTGAAATCGCCCTTTATGGATCGCTTGAACAAGTGCAGTAAAGGTTAAGTCAGGTTCAAGCGTGTAAGAAAAGTCGTATTGTAATTCACTAAGTAAATCGTCTTTCACATCTTCATCTTGGTACGCCGCTGCGTAGCCTTTTTGTGCGACTTCTAGGTCGGTTGTTGGTTCTTCAAGTAATGATGTAGCATGAATAAGCATCTTATCCGATAAATATTTGTAAAAGACTAAGCCCAATAAATAGCTTTTATATTCGCTTGCGTCCATTTTGGAACGTAAAATGTCTGCTGAACTCCATAAAGCTTGATATAAATGTTTTGAATTGATCTCTGCCATGTTTTAATCTCCTATTTCTAAATAGCGTTTATTTCTATTTTACTATAAAGACCAAACTGTTAATAGGTCTTATAATTTAATAAAAAAATGCCACCCCCTATAAGGTTGACCCAATACATAATCACAATTGTTCAATAAGATAGCTTGCTTTTCTCTTGCTATTACCGAGGTTGAAATACCTTTCAGTTATGAACAGTATCTTACATTATGCGGTTAATGAACTTGAGGTACTTGAAAAGAACCTTGCTGATAAATTAAAGGTTCCTGTTAAAGACTCTGTGGCACTGAAAAAGGAAAAAGTGAAATATTCCAGCCTTGAAGAGTTAAATCATATAAACATCTGCGCTTTCCAGATTATCAGCTTTATTATACGCTCATGCTCTTTTTAAGCAAAACTGGTTTGAGAATAAATGAAGCATTAGCCTTAAGGTGGGAAGATATTAATGGCGATAAAATAACGATAGACAAACAAGTCTTGATGATAATAACAATGTCATATTGACAACATTACAAAAAATCCTCATCATATCGTACCATCAAAATTGATTATGATTTAGTACTTGAATTAAAGAAGTTCAAAATGAAGCGAAATGAATTACTTTTAGGCAATCCAAGGTTCCGTAAAAATGAAGATAGCATTATCTTTCAAAATTGTTACGGTCATTATTTAGTACCTTCTAATATTCATCATACCAATGTAGAGTTACTGCAAAAAAGCTGGTGTTGATTATAAAGGACTCACGTTTTGGCATACTCATGCAGTTCTACTGCTTGAATCAGGTGCAAGCCTTAATTATGTATCAAATCGTTTTGGGCATAAAACCATCAAAACACCTACCGATACTTATCTTGATATAACAGAAAAAATAGAAGAAGACGAACTCAAAAGTTCGCCTCCTACACTAAAAGATAATTTCAACTTGGGACGGTATAAAAACCACTCAAAACCTTGATATATAAAGGTTTCATTTGTTATCCAATCGAACCTTCCATCTCAAACTTAATCAAACGGTTCATTTCAACGGCGTATTCCATTGGTAGTTCTTTTGTGAATGGTTCGATGAAGCCCATGACGATCATTTCTGTTGCTTCTTCTTCAGAAATTCCGCGGCTCATCAAGTAGAATAGCTGCTCTTCTGATACTTTTGATACCTTCGCTTCGTGCTCTAATGAAATGTTGTCGTTTAAGATTTCATTGTAAGGGATCGTATCAGATGTTGATTTGTTATCCATGATGAGTGTGTCACACTCGATGTTTGAGCGTGCACCTTCTGCTTTACGTCCGAAGTGAACGATTCCGCGGTATGTGACTTTACCGCCTTGTTTGGAAATCGATTTCGATACGATCGTTGAAGATGTGTTTGGTGCAAGGTGAATCATTTTTGCACCTGCATCTTGGTGCTGACCTTTACCTGCTAGGGCAATACTTAATGTCATACCACGTGCGCCTTCACCTTTTAAGATGACTGCTGGGTATTTCATTGTCAGCTTAGAACCAATGTTTCCATCAATCCATTCCATTGTCGCATTCTCTTCACATACTGTACGTTTTGTGACAAGGTTGAAGACGTTGTTTGCCCAGTTTTGAATCGTTGTGTAACGGCAGTAGCCGCCTTTTTTCACGACAATTTCAACAACCGCACTGTGAAGTGAGTTTGTTGTGTAAACTGGTGCTGTACAGCCTTCTACGTAATGCACATGTGCGCCTTCATCAACGATGATGAGTGTACGCTCGAACTGACCCATGTTTTCAGAGTTGATACGGAAGTATGCTTGAAGTGGTGTATCTACTTTGACACCCTTCGGTACGTAGATAAATGAACCACCAGACCATACAGCCGAGTTAAGCGCAGCAAATTTGTTGTCAGTCGGAGGAATGACTTTTGCCCAGTGCTCACGGAAGATGTCTTCGTTCTCTTTTAATGCGCTGTCTGTATCTTTAAACACAATGCCTAGATCTTCAAGGTCTTGCTTCATGTTGTGATACACAACTTCAGATTCATACTGAGCAGATACACCTGCTAAGTACTTTTGCTCTGCTTCAGGGATCCCAAGCTTATCAAAGGTTTCTTTGATTTCTTCTGGTACTTCATCCCAAGAACGCTCAGAGCGCTCTGATGGCTTTACGTAGTACGTAATTTCATCAAAGTTTAATGCATTTAAATCTCCGCCCCATTGTGGCATCGGCATGTTGTAAAAGAGCTCAAGAGATTTCAAACGAAAGTCGAGCATCCACTGAGGCTCTTCTTTCATACGAGAAATTTCTTCAACGATCTCTTTTGTCAATCCGCGCTCTGAACGGAAAATGGAAACGTCTTTATCAGAAAAGCCGTATTTATATTCACCAACATCTGGCATTTTTTTAGCCATCCATTTTCACTCCAATCTTATGATTTGCCGTTATCTTCGGCAGATGCGCCTTTTTCAAGCGCCTTCCAGGATAATGTTGCACATTTGATGCGGGCAGGGAATTTTGCCACTCCCTGCAGCGCCTCAATGTCACCAAGATCAATGGAATCGTCGTATTCTTTTCCTAGCATCATATCGGAGAAAATCTGAGACATTTTCAAAGCTGTTTCAATATCTTTCCCTTTAATCGCCTGCGTCATCATAGAGGCAGATGCCATCGAAATGGAGCATCCTTCTCCTTCAAATTTCGCATCCATGACTTTTTCGTCTTCGATTTTCATCGTGAGACGAATGCGGTCACCACACGTTGGGTTGTTCATATCGACGACAATGCTGTCGTTTAACACACCTTTGTTTCTCGGATTTTTATAATGATCCATAATCACTTGTCTATACAGTGTGTCTAAGTTTACATTAAAAGACATTCGTAAAATACTCCTTTGTCTTACGGAGCGCCGCAATGAGTTTGTCAATCTCTTCTTCTGTATTGTACAGATAGAAGCTTGCTCTTGCAGTCGCTGATACACCAAGCCATTTCATGAGCGGCTGTGCACAGTGATGTCCAGCACGAATGGCGACACCTTCCGTATCCAGAACAGTCGACGCATCATGCGGATGGACGTCATCTAAATTAAACGTCACAAGCCCAGCTCGGTGCTGCGGTCCATAAACAGTCGCACCTTCAAGCTCCTTGAAGCGCTCAAGCGCATAAGTGGCAAGCTGATGCTCGTAACGGCTGACTTCCTCCATACCAATGTCATTTAAGAAATCAATCGCTTTTCCTAGTCCAACTGCTCCGGCAATAATCGGTGTTCCCGCTTCAAATTTCCACGGGAGCTCTTTCCAAGTAGAATCATACAGATCCACAAAGTCGATCATTTCACCGCCAAACTCAGCAGGCTCCATATTATTCAAAAGGTCCTTCTTCCCGTAAAGCACACCGATGCCAGTCGGTCCACACATTTTATGCCCGGAGAATGCGAAAAAGTCACAATCTAGATCCTGAACATCAATTTGCATATGCGGCGTGCTTTGTGCACCATCGACTACAATGATTGCCCCATGATCATGGGCTATTTTGGCGATTTCTTTAATCGGGTTGATGGTTCCTAATACGTTTGAAACATGTGTGACAGCGACGATTTTCGTTTGATGTGTGATTGTTTGCTTCACATCTTCCAGCGATAGCGTGCCGTCTTCCTGTAACGGAATATATTTCAATGTGGCGCCAGTTGCTTTTGCTGCTTGCTGCCAAGGGATGATATTTGCATGGTGCTCCATGTGCGTAATGACAATCTCATCGCCTTCTTTGAGGTTTGCTCTAGCATAGCTGATCGCCACTGTGTTTAGTGCAGTTGTTGTCCCTCTAGTAAAAATAATTTCTTGGACAGATGAAGCACGGATGAATGCACGAACTTTCTCTCTCGCACCCTCGTATGCGTCCGTTGCTTTTGTGCCAAGGGTATGAACACCCCGGTGGACGTTCGAGTTGTAAGACCGGTAATACTCATTCATTGCATCAATGACCACTCTTGGTTTTTGAGAAGTCGCTGCACTGTCCAAATACACCAAATCATGTCCGTTCACTTGCTGATGAAGGATTGGAAATTGCTCACGAACGTCTTTGATATTCATTATTTTACTTTCCTTTCAATCACAGAAACGAGCTGCTTTTTAACTCCTTCAATCGGCAGTTCTTTGACGACTGGATTTAAGAAGCCATAAATCACAAGTCTTTCTGCATCTTCTTTGGAAATCCCGCGGCTCATGAGGTAATAGAGTTGAATTGGATCGACACGTCCAACAGAAGCAGCATGCCCTGCTGTTACATCATCTTCATCAATTAATAGAATTGGGTTTGCATCACCGCGTGCTTTTTCACTCAGCATGAGAACACGTGATTCCTGCTCGGCATTTGACTTCGTTGCGCCATGCTCGATTTTACCAATTCCGTTAAAGATAGAGGATGCTTGATCCTTCATCACACCATGCTTCAAGATATACCCTTCAGAGTTTTTACCGAAGTGGATGATGCTTGTTGTAAAGTTTTCCGTTTGATTCCCGCGGCCGACAACAACTGATTTTGTATCACCGAATGTCCCGTCGCCCATAAGCTTTGTGATGTTTTCAGACACGACGTCTCCATCATTCATAAGGCCAAGCGCCCATTCGATTTTACTGTCACGGCCACTTGCCATACCGCGTCTGTTCACATAGACTGTGACACCTTCTGAAAGGTTATCTACTGCGCCGTATGTGACGCGGGCATTAGCTCCCGTGAACACTTCGGACACGATATTGAAGATTGCTTCTTCAGGTTTTGCTGTACTAATGTAGTTTTCTACATATGTCACTGCACTATGATCGTCTGCTACGACGATGACATGATTGAACAAAGTCGTGTCGTCATTTTCATGCAGGTAGATGGCTTGAATTGGCGCTTCAAGTTCTACATTTTTTGGTACATAGAGGAAAGCTCCGCCATTGACTAAAGCAGCATGTAAAGCTGTTAGTTTATGCTCATCTACTTTCACTGCATCCGTCATGAAGTATTTCTTCACTAGATCACCATGTTCGCGAAGCGCTGTATGAAGATCAGTGAAGATCACGCCTTTGTCTTTCGCTTCCGTTGAAAGAGACAAGTATGCTGGCGTTTGATCACGCTGAATGTAGACTGTCTTATCCGTGTCCTCTAAATCAATGAGAGATTTCACTTCTTCAGGAAGCTCTTCTAATGATCCAAATGGCGCACTTTCGACTGTATGCTGTTTGAAATTGGTTAAATTCCATTTAGAAATATTCGTTTTGTCAGGCTTTGGCATTGGAAGGTCTTCTGCTTTTTCAAGAGCCTGTAAGCGAAGGGAACTCATCCATGCCGGTTCCTGATGCTTCTCGGAGAAGCTTTTGACATAATCTTGATCTACTGATAATTTCGTTTCTAATGTCATCAATAATCCTCCTAACGCTTACGCTTCTTGACCAACAGTTTCGTCTTCAATTCCTAACTCTTTTTTAATCCAGTCATAGCCTTCTGCTTCTAGACGTTGTGCAAGCTCTGGTCCGCCAGATTTCACGATACGTCCTTGCATCATGACATGAACGTGATCTGGTGTGATGTAGTTCAGTAGACGCTGATAGTGAGTGATCATTAAGCAGCCGAAGCTTTCGCCGCGCATTCTGTTAATTCCTTTAGAAACCACTTTCAACGCATCGATATCAAGACCAGAATCGATTTCATCAAGGATCGCAATTTTAGGCTCAATCATCATTAATTGAAGAATTTCATTGCGTTTTTTCTCTCCGCCTGAGAAACCTTCGTTTAGGTAGCGTTGCGCCATGTCTGGGTCCATTTCAAGGAACTCCATGTTTTCGTCCATTTTGCGGATGAATTTCATTAGAGAGATTTCATCGCCTTCTTCTCTGCGAGCGTTAATAGCTGAACGAAGGAAGTCCGCATTTGTCACACCACTAATTTCAGATGGGTATTGCATCGCAAGGAAAAGACCTGCTTGAGCGCGCTCATCTACTTCCATTTCAAGTACATCTTCGCCATCAAGCAAAATGCTACCTTTTGTTACTTCATATTTAGGGTGACCCATAATGGCAGCAGATAAAGTTGATTTACCTGTACCGTTTGGTCCCATTACTGCGTGGAATTCTCCACCTTTTATCTCGAGGTTTACACCCTTTAAGATTTCTTTCCCTTCAATCTCAACGTGCAAGTCCTTAATTGTTAATGTCGAAGCAGTCATATATCGATACCTCCAAAATAATCATTATTCTCAATTTATTCTCATTCTAATTTTATAACAAATTAAAACTGAATACAACACATTCACGATATGCGTGAGAGGATGCTCTCAAAATTCTAACAAAAAAAGCCGGTAGATAAAAGGATTTATGTCGAAAAGACTGTTTTCATAAAGAAAGGACGGGAATCTGTTCTCCCCGCCCCTTAGCTATTTAATAGCCTCGTATATTCATTTTTGCGAGCTGTCTTTTCTCATCTCGATAGGACTGCTCTCGTTTATATTCCACTTTCATCCGTAAGTCATGGTCTCTTTCGTACTCTGCATAGCTCATGCCATGAGCCTTATGCATGGCCTTTTCCATCTCGGCGGTATAATCCAATCCCAGTGTACTATGGTCCGAACAAATAATAAACCATTCCCTTCTTTGAGTGTAGCTTCATTGTATCAAAGACATGTGGCTTCACTCAAAAGGGATATGACGCGCTATGCTGGCATATTTTCTCACACAATCGGCTGAGAAGGACTCAACTCCCTGATATGGATAAATGCCATCTTATCCTTCCCTTAATGCGTCTGTCCTCCAAATTCGTCAATACATTGCTGAACAACTGTGATGCCTTGACTTAGTGCAGCACCGCCGCCGAACGCTGCCGCCACACTGACGACCTCTAGCAAATTCTCTTCTGTCGCGCCTTGATCGAGCGCTCCCTTTGTATGATAAATCATGCAGTATTCATCCTGTGCATGAATACTGATGCCAAGGGCAATCATTTGTTTTTCCTTTTGCGTTAATGAATCGCTCTGAAAGCACTGCTCCGTGAATTCATTGAATTTCTTCCCAAACACCGGCATTTTCTTCTGAAATTCACCCATTGCCGTTTTATAATCAGTCAGTGATTGCTGCATGGATCCGCTCATATGCTGTTCATTCATCTTCATTCCATCCCTTCAGGTCATTTGTACATTTTTATTATGAGCGAGATTTGAAAAAATACACAAAAAAACCTCGCTTTGATGAAAGCGAGGTTAACACATTGTTATTCAGATACCGGTAGTACAGCACCGTCATATTTTTTGTCGATGAATTCTTTGATTTTATCAGAGTGAAGAACTTCCATTAATGTCTTGATCTTATCTGATTTTTCTTCACCTTTGCGAACCGCCACGATGTTTGCATATGGGTTGTTCTTTGTTTGCTCAAGTTCAATTGAATCTTTTTTCGGATTCAATTTATTTTGAATCGCATAGTTGACGTTAATAAACACGGCATCGCCTTCACTGTTTTCATAAGCTTTCGCTGTTAGTTCAGGAGCGATTTTTTTGAACTTTAGGTTCTTCGGGTTTTCTTTGATGTTCTTTACTGTTGCGTTGATTGTATCAACTTTAGGATCAATCTTAATGACACCAGCATTTTGCAATAGTGCAAGCATACGGCCTTGTTCAGCTACGTTGTTTGTCATGATGATCGTGCCGCCGTTTGGAATATCTTTTACTGATTTGTATTTCTTAGAGTAGATACCGAAAGGCTCAAGGTGAACCGCACCAGCACTAACTAGGTTGTAATCTTTGTTTGATTTATTTTCTTCATTTAAGTAAGGGATATGTTGGAAAAAATTTGCATCCACTTCTTTTTCAGCTAACGCTTTGTTGTACATTTTATAATCACTAAGTACTTTCACTTTTAGATCGTAGCCTTTTTCTTTTAGAAGTGGTTTTGCTTCTTCAAGAATCTCGGCATGGGGTGTTTTTGAAGCGGCAACCGTAATGGTTTTGCTATCACTTGCGTTATTAGATGAACCGCATGCAGCTAAGATGCCTGCAAATGCTAGAAATAGTGCACTTAAAATCAATTTCTTCATGAATAAATCCTCCCTTAACGTTTATCAATTTTATTTGTAATCAAATCACCGATTATTTGAATAATAAAGACGATGATGAGAATAAACACAGTGGCAACAAGTGTAACATCTGTATTACCAGATTGGTATCCTTCCACATAAGCAAGGTCACCAAGTCCGCCTGCTCCAATTGCACCTGCAATCGCAGTTGAGCCAATTAAAGCAATCGCTGTTACGGTAATACCTGAAATGAGGGCTGGCAATGATTCTGGCAGCAATACTTTGAAAATGATGGTCGACGTTTTCGCTCCCATTGACCGTGCTGCTTCAATGACTCCTTTGTCTACCTCACGCAGTGCGATTTCGACAAGACGTGCATAGAATGGAGCTGACCCAATGACAAGGGCAGGGAGTGCTGCATTTGGACCTAGAATTGTATGCATTAAGAATTTCGTGAACCCTAATAAAAGAATAATTAAAATGATAAAAGGAATCGATCTGAAAATGTTGACGACTGCACCGATGACAGCATTGATCGGTTTATTTTCCCAAAGACCGCCTTTTCCTGTAAGGAAGAGCAGGAGTCCTAGGATAATCCCGATTGCAAAAGCAAATGCCAATGAAATGAGTGTCATATACACTGTTTCACCTGTTGCACTCCAGATGACGTCTAGATCAACGTTTGGAAACCATTTCTCAAACATGTGTCATCACCTCAATTTCAACCTGTTTGCTTTGGATATAGGCGATGGCTTTTTCTACCTCGGTCTCTTCTCCATTTATATGGATAAAGAGTGTTCCAAACGCGCCTTCCTGCGTTTGAGAAATCTTTCCTTGAAGGATGTTTACATCGACATTGAAGGATCGAATGATTTCAGTGATCAGCGGTTGCTCGGCAGAATCGCCAATAAAGGACAACCGTACGACCTGACCTTCTTTTACACGCTCTAAGACGTGCTCGATTGTTTCTTTCGCTTCCTCTGGTTCAGCAAGCTGCTGTACAAATCGCTTCGTCATCTCTTCCTTCGGCTGTCTGAAGACGCGTAATACTTCGCCTTCTTCGACAATGCGTCCATTTTCCATGACCGCGACGCGATGACAAATTTTGCGAATGACATGCATTTCGTGTGTAATCAGCACAATCGTCAGCCCAAGTCGTTTATTGATATCTGCTAAAAGATCAAGGATAGAATCCGTTGTTTGCGGATCAAGCGCTGATGTTGCTTCGTCACAAAGAAGAACCTTTGGATCATTTGCTAATGCTCTCGCAATCCCCACACGCTGCTTTTGTCCGCCGCTAAGCTGAGACGGATACGCATTTTCTTTTCCTTCTAAACCGACTAATTTAATCAGTTCATTCGCACGCTCTCTCCGTTTCGATGTAGGTACACCTGCGATCTCAAGCGGGAACATAATATTTTGTCTCACTGTTCTTGACCAAAGTAGGTTAAAGTGCTGGAAAATCATGCTGATTTCTTGTCTTGCTTTCCGAAGTTTCGCATTCGATACTTCATTGATCCGGTTGCCTGCCACTTCAACAATTCCTGCTGTTGGCAGCTCCAGACCGTTTAATAGGCGAATAAGCGAGCTTTTTCCGGCACCGCTATACCCGATAATTCCGAATATTTCACCTTTACCAATATCCAAGTTGACGTCTTTCACGGCATCAACATTTCCGCTTTTTGAGTGGTACGTTTTTGATACATTCTGTAAATGGATCACAGTCTGTTCACCTGCTTTCTTGCTGAATCTATAGGTTGCCATCACATACGTTATTTATTCTTCCTGCTGTAATGCTTCTCGCCTGACGTGAGGTCAGTAAAAAAGACCTAACTGCAATGCAAGCAGAAAGGCCTTTTATGTTCAATACGCCTTTCTCTCATCTTTCAAAGCATTGCGGCTTTGAGTGAATTGGCACCAATTTCAGCTATGCTGACGGTTGCCGGGTTTCATAGGGCACGTCCCTCCACCTCTCTTAATAAGAGAAAATATGTTGTTTTATGTGATGTTCATGTTTTTACTAACGTAGAATATCATGCTACCCGAGATATGTCAACGCTGTAAATCGCTAATTTCCAAGTAAACGACTAAGTTATCATTTTTCGAAAAAAACCGTTCGTCAGCCAAAGTACCGCCTCTAGTCTTAGGAGCGCACGGAATGACCCTTTTACTTTCACTTGTCCCCTGCTAATTAACTGCTGTAAGGACATATCTCCATCTAATAATTGAAGTATTTCTTTTCTCTCACCATAAAAGATGAGATCCGATAACTCAATTGCAGGTAGTTTCTTCACTTCACCACGCTCATCCACAATCAATGTACAAGAGTCTGTTTCCGCCTCAAATGTAATCTTCAAGGATGATGATGAGAGCAGCGGTTTTAGCAATAATCGCTGTCCTGTGTTTCCATGGGTTTTCACTTTTTCCACATGTATAACCTCCCTGTCATTTGGTTATACATAACATTTCTCTACAAACATTCGCTTGTCCTTTATAAATAACTCGACAAATTTTCAGATGAATTGCTTGAAATATGACAAAAAACCGCTTTATTTAGCGGTTTCAATCATTTCATGAAGATATGGAACGGAGTGAAAGGCATAGCCTTTTTGCACCAGCTCACCTTTTTTAAACAGTAGAAAGCAAGGAACGCTTTCGATCTCAAAATCTTTCGCAAAGCATGGTGAGTAGTTTAAGTTATTTTCATAAAAAGGTACATCCGGCTGCATGGTGTTTACGACAGCCAGCATTTTCTTTGCCAACTGACATGTTCCGCAAAACGGTGTATATAAGTATAAAAGAAATAAATCGTCCTTTATCTCCTTGAATTCGTGTTCTTCAATCTCTTTCATATACGTCCACCCTCATAAATATTTCGAATGAACATCAATGTTTGCAGCTAATAGGATAGATGCAATGTGGGCTGACGGTGAAGCGGCCACTTCGCGGTACGTTCTGTCGACAAAAAGATGAAATGCTTCAGGGAATTCTTTTCGAAATTGCTTCCGCAGTTTGTCGCCTGCATCGTCACTGTCTGCTAATATGTAAACGTCTTTCCCCAATAATTCGTCTACGAGCTGATCCAGCTTCGATGTACTGATCGTGCCATTGGTGCAAATGATGGTAACAGGTTCACTTATGACTTCTTTTAGCTTTTGTTTGTCTGTTTTACCTTCTACAATGATGACCTTTTCTACCTCTACATTCATCACGATCACCCGGCCCTTTTGACGTTGTTCACTTCTCCCTTAGATTACAATTTTTCATTCAGGTTGTAAAGATTGGGCGCTTGCACTAAAAAGACTGCAGCTTATGCTCACTGCAGCCTCATCTGTGATTAGCACCAGCCATTTTCATCATCACAGTCTACATATTTTTCTGTTCCGTGGGTCAATGTATCCGTCAGACGATAAAAACGATTTTGCTCATAGGAATAACCTGATTTTAACTCATATTGGTTTTCACTAATCATCGTGCCAATCTCTTCATTTTGATGATACAGCACCATGCCGCTTTCTTTGAATCGTCCAGTGACATGATCTGTTATATCCACATGTTCTTTTTGAAAAGACAAATTGGACACCCCCCCATAAAGGTAGAGTGTCCAATTTCACGTGAATTAGTCTTCTTTTGTCATTTCTTCATATTGCTCAGCAGTCATCAAGTTCTCAATTTCAGATGTATCAGCTGGCTCTACCACGATCATCCATGCTTTTTCGTATGGAGAGTCGTTGACGAATTCAGGGCTGTCATCCAGCTCATCGTTCACTTCGACGATTGTACCGTTGATCGGTGCGTAAAGCTCAGAAACTGTTTTCACAGATTCTACACTTCCGAAAGGCTCGTCCGCTGTAATTTTGTCTCCTACTTCAGGAAGCTCAACGAACACGATATCGCCTAGCTCAGATTGAGCAAAATGCGTAATACCGATACGCACCTTATCTCCTTCTACTTTGACCCATTCATGTTCTTCTGAATAACGTAAATCTTTTGGTGTGCTCATTCAAAACCCCTCCAGTCTTTTCTTTCAATCTATATTGAAGATACCACAATCTGAATGAAAGTTACATCATTTCCAGACGCTTTTAAATGTATCTTCATTAAATCCAACTGTGACTCGTTTACCGTCTGTTGTAATCGGGCGCTTGATCAGCATTCCGTTAGATGCGAGTAATTCTAGCTGCTCGCCTTCTGACATTGCAGGAAGTTGATCTTTCAGCTGTAGCTCTCGGTATTTCTGTCCGCTTGTATTAAAGAACTTCTTCAGCTCTAAGCCACTTTTTTCGTAAAGCGCTTTTAATGTTTCTTTATCAGGCGTCTCTTCGACGATATGTATGCTGTTGATGTCTTTATTGTGTTCTTCCAGCCATTTTTTTGCTTTTCGGCATGTACCGCAAGATGGGTATTCATAAAAATCTAAAGCCACTATTTTCACCTCCTGCAAGTAGTGGGAACATTTTATCACAAAATATTTTAAAAACCTAAATGTATGCTTACAAAAAGGTGCGGAGTGATACCCGCACCTCAGATTGTTGACAAAGGGCTAAAATGATTTTATTTTAGCCCTTTGTCTTCTTTTCAGCGTGATAGAAAACCTTTGAAGTCTAGGAAGGACGAGCACCGGAGCGCAGACCTGACAACGAATGCGAGGGTTTGTCTACACGCTGAGGTGCGGAATGATATCCGCACCTTTTAAGCCGTCTTATACGATATATTTCTCTGCTTCAAAGATTCGTTTCGCCACTTCGCGCTTTTTGGCGATGACATTGATCGGGGTGAATCTTGTCAGTTTGCGAAGAGCTGACAGACTCATGCGGAGTGCATCTCCTTCTTCCATCGCGATCAAGGATTCTTTTGCATGAGCTTCAATTTTTAAGAAGGCTTCCTGCGTGAAAATTTGTGTGTAAGCAAGCTTTTGAGTATTCTTATCTAGCCCTGATGCAGCGATTGCCTTTTCAGTACGCAGAATCGCCGATTCAGCAGCAAAAATTTCATTGACGATATCCGCTATGTTCACAAGAATCTCTTGCTCTTTGTCTAATGCTTTTCCATACTTCATCGCCGCCATTCCAGATACCATTAAGGCGATCTTTTTCGCATGGGCGAGCAAGTATTTTTCTTGATCGAGCGGCTGATCACCTGGCTCTTCCGGCATCATCATCATGAGCTCTTCCTGTAAGGTTTGCGCCTTTTGAAGCAGCGGAAGCTCTCCCTTCATCGCTTTCTTCAAGAATGTGCCTGGTACAAGCAGACGGTTGATTTCGTTAGTCCCTTCAAAAATACGGTTAATCCGCGAGTCACGATAGGCTCTTTCGACCTCGTATTCTTGCATGAATCCATATCCGCCGTGAATCTGCACGCCCTCATCCGCTATATAGTCTAAAGTTTCAGAGCCAAGCACTTTACAAAGAGAGCATTCAATCGCATATTCTGCAATGGACTGGGCAATTTGTTTGCCATCCTTTTGCTCTTCTTCACTTAATAGACCCATGCGCTGTTCAAATAATCCGACTGTGCGGTAAACAGCACTTTCCATCGCATAGAGCTTTGCCGACATGTTGGCTACTTTTTCACCAATTAAGCTAAATCGAGAAATTGGCGTTTGGAATTGCTTACGTTGGTTTGCATATTCTGCCGATAATTGAATGACACGTTTTGACGCACCAACTGTTCCGACAGCCAGCTTGTAGCGTCCGATATTCAAAATGTTAAAGGCAATGACATGACCTCTGCCAGCCTCACCTAGTAAATTCTCCTTCGGCACTTGAGCATCTTCGAGAATTAACGTTCTTGTCGATGAACCTTTTATGCCCATCTTTTTCTCTTCAGGTCCCGTTTTGACACCTGGAAAATCCTTTTCTACGATAAAAGCAGAGAAGTGTTCACCATCAATTTTCGCATATACGACAAAGACGTCGGCAAATGCGGAGTTTGTGATCCACTGTTTTTCCCCATTCAGCACATAATGAGTTCCGGCTTCATTTAAGACCGCAGTTGTCTTTGCTCCAAGGGCGTCAGAGCCTGATCCTGGCTCAGTGAGGGCGTACGCTGCAATTGTTTCTCCAGAAGCGAGTCCAGGAAGATATGTTTCCTTTTGCGCTTGATTTCCAAACAGCACGATTGGCAGAGACCCAATGCCGACATGGGCGCCATAGGAAAGCGAGAAGCTCCCTGCTCTGGAGAATTTCTCGGTAATAATGGCTGAACTGATTTTATCTAATCCAAGCCCGCCAAATTCTTCAGGCACGTCAGCTCCTAGCAGCCCAAGCTCTCCAGCCTTTTTAAGAAGCCTGACGGAATGCTCAAATTCATGCTTTTCAATTTGATCTATATATGGAACAACGTCTTGTAAAATATAATCCTCTGTTGTCTTTCCAATCATTTGATGCTCATCAGAGAAATCCTCTGGTGTAAAGATATGCTCATAATTCGTTTCATCAATTAAGAAGCTTCCACCCTTTTTTACCTCTTCCATTGCTTTCATTCTGTTTTCCCCCTTTAGATCAATTCAAAAATTCCTGCTGCTCCCATGCCCCCGCCGATACACATTGTGACGATGCCAAATTGCTCGTTTCGCCGTTTCATTTCATGAATGAGTGACAATGTCAATTTCGTTCCTGTACAGCCCAGCGGATGTCCTAGCGCGATTGCCCCGCCATTGACATTCACTTTCTCTTCATCAATTCCTAAATGACGAATGACTTGAATGGCCTGAGAGGCAAACGCTTCGTTTAATTCAAACAGTCCGATATCTTTCAGCTCAAGTCCAGCGATTTTCAGCGCACGCGGAATGGCTTCAATTGGACCGATTCCCATCACCTCAGGCGGTACACCGCCAACAGCAAACGCCCGGAACTTGGCGAGCGGCTGAAGGGAAAGTGAGGATGCTTTCTCACGATCCATCATCATCACACACGCAGCACCGTCACTTGTTTGTGAAGAGTTTCCTGCGGTCACCGTGCCTTTTGTCGAGAAAGCCGGACGCAAAGTAGAAAGAATCTCTTCCGTTGTCCCTGCTCTCACGCCTTCATCCTGTGAAAACTTAAATTGATGTTCTTCTAATTGATATTGCTCCCCTACCCGCCGCTCTGTTACATCAACGGAGACAATTTCATCTGAAAATTTTCCTTCCTGTAATGCTTTGGCTGCCTTTTGATGACTTCTTACCGCAAAGGCATCCTGTTCTTGACGTGTGACCTGATACTTTTGCGCCACCTGCTCTGCCGTGTGCCCCATGCTCATATAGTATTCAGGCGCTTGTTCTGCCAATTGAGCATTCGGACGAATGGAATGACCCATCATCGGCACCTGTGACATCGATTCGACTCCTCCAGCTAAGATCGTTTCTGCCTGACCGAGCATAATCCGCTCACCTGCATAAGCGATTGACTGAAGACCAGATGAGCAGTAGCGGTTGATGGTGATGGCAGGTACTGTATACGGAAGCCCTGCTAATGCTCCAATATTCCGAGCCACATTTAACCCCTGCTCTGCTTCTGGTGTTGCACATCCGATGATCAAATCATCTATCTGTCCGTCGTAATCACCAGCACGCTTTAATGTTTCTTTTACACACAATGCGCCCATATCATCAGGCCGAACATGTTTTAACGATCCTTTTTTCGCCTTCCCTACTGGTGTTCTCGCACCAGCGACAATGACTGCTTCTCTCATTTTGACTCCCCCTTAGTTACGTAAAGGTTTTCCTTTGACGAGCATGTGCTGCATGCGTGCTTGTGATTTCACTTCTCCTACAAGACTTAAAAAGGCTTCTCTTTCAAGCTCTAATAAGTATTGCTCCTCTACCTCTGTTCCAAATGGCAGTTTTCCGCCGGAAATAACATGAGCTAATTTTTTAACAATGGTCATGTCATGCTCTGAAATGTATCCAGATAATCTCATATTTTCAGCCGCCAATATCATCGCTGCATAGCCTGTTTCTCCCATGACGGGTACCTTTTGCTTGAGCGGTGCACGATAACCTGCTTCATCAAGAGAGAGCACGAGTTGTTTCGCATCATAGATCTGGTGGTCTCCGTTCATGCTGATTCGGTCACTCATGCGGAGCATGTTCATATCCCGCGCTTCTTCAGCAGAAGTGGATACTTTAGCCATTGCAATCGTTTCAAATGTTTTCATCGTGGCATCTTGTATAGCGGTCTGTGACGGCTTCGCTGATCCTTGCAGATGGCGAAGGTATAATTCTTTGTTTCCACCGCCGCCTGGAATCAGCCCAACTCCCGCTTCGACAAGACCCATGTATGCTTCACTCGACGCCTGAATAGCTGCTGCCGGCAGACAAACCTCTGTTCCGCCTCCAAGTG
Organism: Bacillus sp. FSL K6-1145; assembly: GCF_038003425.1. NCBI lineage: Bacteria > Bacillati > Bacillota > Bacilli > Caryophanales > Bacillaceae > Bacillus > Bacillus sp. FSL K6-1145. The sequence goes on from NZ_JBBOPC010000001.1 coordinate 2,941,813, forward strand.
TCATACCAAACGGCGCAGCAACGATTGGACGGTCGCTATATTTCACCTTCATCATTGCCTGCTGGAAGCGGCGGATCACAAAGTCAATTTCAAAGAAATTATCGTCCTGAGCCTCCATTAAAATGAGAGCAAGGTTGGCGCCAACACAGAAGTTCTTCCCTTGGTTTCCGATGACAAGCCCTCTATAATTCTGTTCCACCTCATCGACAGCGCGATTGATCATGTCAATGACATCTAGTCCAATGGCATTGCTTTTGGAGTGAAATTCGAGCAAGGCGACATCATCACCGATATCAATCAAGCTCGCACCAGCATTTTTGAAAATCACGCCGTTCTTCTTTTTCAATTTCGCTAAGGAAATATTCTTGTCGTTTCCTTTTTCCTGTTCGTAAGCCCCATTGTGATAAAACGCACGCTCTCCATCAGCATTTTCTTGATAGAATGTGTCGTGTCCTTCTGACAGCATGTCTTGCACCCACTGCGGGATGCTGTGACCTTCTGCTTCCATGCGCTCGACTGCTTTTTTCACACCAATTGCATCCCAGAGCTCAAATGGACCGTGCTGCCAGCCAAATCCCCACTTCATTGCGTTATCGATGGACTGAATATCATCCGCAATTTCGCCTGTTAACTGAGCTGAGTAAAGGAGCACAGGTGCCGTCATGTTCCAGAGCAATTGTCCTGCACGACCATCTTGATAAATAAGCGCTTTCAATTTCGCTTTCGTTCCCTTTTGCTGCTTCGCCATCTCAATGCCTGGATCTTTCAGCTTCGTTCGTTCTCCGTATGTGAGCGTCACAGGATCAAGTTCTAAAATGGTCTTTCCATTTTTTTGATAAAATCCTTGCCCTGCCTTGCTGCCAATCCATCCCTTTTCAAGCATTCTTTCAATAAACTCAGGCAACTGGAAAATATCTTTTTCTTTTCCTTCTACTTGGTCATATACGTTACGGGCTACATGGAAAAACGTGTCGAGCCCTACGACATCAAGTGTACGGAAGGTCGCACTTTTCGGTCTTCCAATGAGGGGTCCTGTGACCGAATCCACCTCTCCAATGGTGTATTTGTTTTCAAGCATTTCACGCACTGTCACAAGGAGTCCATAAGTACCAATACGATTGGCAATAAAGTTCGGCGTATCTTTCGCTTCAACGACGCCTTTACCAAGTACATCCTCGCCAAACGTTTTCATAAATTGGAGTACTTCTGGATCTGTTTCTTGAATAGGAATGATTTCTAAAAGCTTTAAATAACGAGCTGGGTTAAAAAAATGTGTACCTAAAAAGTGGCGTTTAAAATCCTCTGATCGGCCTTCTGCCATTTTTTCAACCGAAATTCCAGATGTGTTACTTGATACGATACTGCCTTCTTTGCGGTGTTCGTCGATGAGAGAGAATACATGTTGTTTGATGCTGAGCTTTTCAGTGACGACTTCAATGATCCAGTCAGCATCATGTAATAAGGAAAGGTGATCTGTGAGATTTCCCGGTGTGATGTATGATAGGTTTTTTGCTGAAGTAAGAGGTGCTGGCTTTTGCTTTAACAATTTTTTCATCGCTTCTTGACTTAATCTATTCCGAACACTAGGGTGATCAAGCGTTCGCTTTTTTGCCGTTTCTTCCTTTGTCAGTTCGTTTGGCACAATATCTAGCAATGTTACTGGTATCCCGATATTGGCTAGATGCGCAGCAATGCCTGAGCCCATGACACCTGAACCAATGACAGCCGCCTTGCGAATATGTTTGCCCATAAATATCCCCCTAAACATTTTGAATGAACAGTCATTCATTTTTTGTCCAAAAAAAAGCAATGCCTCTTTCTTTATCTTAAAAGATTTTCCGAAACAGTTCAAGAGCGGATTTCAAAAATTTACACATTCTCATGTGCCTTACTTTGCGGCGTATGAATTAAAGATGAGAGGGCATTGTAAGAATGGAGGTGATGTCCACATGTCTCGTTTGAAGAAAAACCCATCGAAAGCAGGCGTAAGTGCTGCAAGTGTAAAAGGAAACGCAGGTCCATCACAGGAAGCAGACCTAGGCGGCAAAAAGACTAGTCAAAATCAACAATATAAAAAAAATCAGTAAGGAAACAAAATTGTAAGGAGGAACACACCTTGAACAATCAGCAAATGAATATGCCCCCGCAAGTCATTTCAGTGAAAGATTCCTTGTACTTAGAGGATATGCTGAATTGGAACTTGATCGCTATGAAAAAGGCTCACTTTATGGCCGAGCATTGCCAGGATCAAACATTGAAACAAGAATTAAATCAAGTGGGCCAAATGCACCATCAGCATTACACACAAATTCTTCAGCATTTAGGCAGCTCAGGGCAAGGCCAGTCTACTGGCTTTATGCAATAGGAGGAAAAAACATGGAACAACAAAACCAACAAAAAATCGGGAATCCTCAAACTCCGGTTCCCACGACAACAAACATGAATGATCGTGATTTTGTCACAGATCTCTTGTCGACTGAAAAATATATGACAAGCGGATACAACACAGCGCTCAATGAATTCAGTCATGAATCTCTTTATCAGGATATTCAGCGAATTGCGCTAGAAACTCAGAAAACACAAAGACATTTATATGATGTCATGTTCCGATATGGCTGGTATTCTGTTGAAGCCGCTGAACAGCAAAAGCTCCAGCAGGCGCACCAGAAATTTCAGCAAACACTGACAGAACAATCTCCATACGGACCATCACAGATGTCATAAAGAAAAACTGCCAGTATGTAGCTGGCAGTTTTTTTAACGATCTTGATTCGCTCGATGAGCTTCGTTCATTTGTTTGATTCGCTGAATGGTTTCTTTGATTTCTTCCTTAGCCTCTGGATACGATTCATTAAAATGCTTTGCTAGAGGCGGCATGCTTTTTGCGATATGAGAGTAGATCACCCATTGTTTCACATCTTGTTTCAGTGCGTCTGTTGATTCGCCAAGGAGTAGCTCAGTATATTTCTCAAGCAAGCCTTCCAGCTTTTCATCTAGTTCATTCCCCATTGATCTTCCGCTCCTTTTTCAGAAAAAAGCCTGACTCTGTACGTAACAGATGTCAGGCTTTTGACATACAATTATCTTGCAGCGAGAAATGTCTCCGCTTGCGCTTGCTGCACAATACAGCGTCCTCTGCCGTGCGGAATACATAATGGAGTTCCGAATAAAGGATCTGTTGTCACTTGGCAGTTCATATCGAAAACATTTTTCACAAGATCACAATTAATGACCGTTTCTGGTCTTCCTTCTGCATAAATCGTCTTGTCTTTAATCGCTACAAGGTGATGAGCATATCTACATGCGAGATTCAGGTCATGAAGAACCATGACAATCGTGCGCTGCTCTTTTTCATTTAAGTCAAACAGAAGGTCGAGAATTTCAATTTGATGCGTCATATCTAAATACGTCGTCGGCTCATCTAACAAAATGATATCCGTCTCCTGCGCTAACGTCATCGCAATCCATGCACGCTGCCTTTGTCCACCTGATAATGAATCGACCGTTCGATCAGCGAGGTCTTCCATCTTTGTTGACTTCAGTGCACGCTTCACTGCTTCTTCGTCTTGCTTTGACCACTGCTTCAGCCAATTTTGATAAGGATATCTGCCTTGCTTCACTAGCTGATGCACGGTTAATCCTTCTGGCGCTTCTGGTCCTTGCGGAAGAATAGCGAGCTGTTTCGCTACTTCCTTTGTTGGTAATTTGGCAATGGAATGACCTTCAAGCAGGACAGACCCACCCAATGGCTTCATGAGACGGGCCAAAGAGCGAAGTAGCGTGGATTTACCGCATCCATTGCTGCCAATAAATACTGTGATTTCACCCTTAGGGATCGATACATTTAGTTCATCTATGATCATTGTTTCTCCGTAGCCTAAGCTTAAACCTTCAGTAGAAATGGCACTCATTCCGCTCAAACGCTCCTTTTCTCATGCAAATTTTTTATATGAAATATCGTCTATATATAGACGCAAAAGATCACTTATCTCAATTTAGTGTATCAGATTTAAGTGATTTTGAAAATCATTTTCAATTAAAAAATGAGAAAGTTCCGTTTTACTTCTTCTTTTGGAATGTACGTTTGGTCCCATCTTCAAGCTTCATATCGACCTGAATTCGCTGATAATCATCGTCTAAATTAAAAGCAGCTAATAGCTCATTGACATACGTTTCATTGATCTTCGCACTAGGAATCGACATATCATTTAGCTTCATCTTCATCTCGCGTAAAGCTTCTTCACCTTCATAGCGGACACCGTTCATATGATCACGAATCAGTGCTTCTTCTTTTCCTTTCGCCTGACGATAGGTGGCTTCGTATAATTCGCTTTTCTGCCCGTATTGAACATGCAGGTGGAGATGCTCAAATGGAAGTTCCTTCATTTGAACCGCTGAGAGACTCTCTGCTTCCGCTTCCTTTGTTTGCTGGAGCGGCTCAATCGATTGGCAGCCAGACAGCATAAAAAGCAGCACTCCTATTTGTCCCGCCTTCTTCCAACACATCATGCGCTTCCTCCTATTTCTTATCATCGCTTTTTATTCTTCTCCATCCTTCTTTTCGTTATTCAATAAAAGAGCGGTCTATGGTAAATTGAAACAAAAAGGAGGTACGAGATGATGAAAAGGACAGCCATTGTAACTGGTGCCAATAGCGGCTTTGGCAAGCTCATCACGATAGGGCTCGCCAAGCAAGGCTATACAGTGATTGCAGGTGTCAGGCAGGAAGCAAATGCGAAAAAGCTTGCTGAAGAAATCGAGCAAGCCTCGTTAGCCGAAGCGATACATATTGAAGCATTAGATGTGACAGACACGCAGTCGATTCAAGCATTTCAGAAAAAGTTGCATACTTACGCCCCCATTACCTTGCTTGTCAACAATGCTGGAACAGCCTATGCGGGTTTTGCTGAAGAGGTTCCTGTTGACACGTACCGCCAGCAATTTGATGTCAATGTTTTCGGAGTCATGGAAGTGACACAAGCCGTCCTTCCGCTGATGACAAATGGTGCAAAGATATTCAATATGAGCAGCATCAGCGGATTAATGGGAATGCCCGCACTTTCTCCTTATGTATCCTCCAAGTTTGCTTTAGAGGGCTACACAGAGAGCTTACGCATTGAACTTGCCTCGTTCGGTATACAGGCAGCCCTGATCGAACCAGGCTCTTTCCAAACGAATATTTGGAACACGTCTATGAACGAGCACATGTTACAGCCAGAAGAAGGATCAAAATACATACACCTCTATCAAAAGATGATGGCTCATATCAATGCCCAGAAATCAAACTACGGGGACCCGCTTGAAGTCGCAGACCTTGTGATTCGATTAGCCGAGAAGAAGCGGCTGAAAAAGCTGAGATATCCGATTGGGAAAGGAGTGCGGCTTTCATTCACAGCAAAGCAGCTCCTGCCTTGGAGCATGTGGGAAAAGATCATATTACGTACACTCTCTTCAAAAAAATAAGCATAAAAAAACAGGTAGACCTTTAACGTCCACCTGTTTTTTTCATTTATTCAGTTTCAGACTGTCCAAGGGTAATGTCTAGGTTCTTGTTTTTCCCTTCACGAATAACAGTCATTGTCGTTTTATCGCCGACTTTTGTTTCTTTGTACAAAATTTCTTTCAGCTGAGAGCTGTTCGCCACGTTTTTCCCTTTAAACTTGATGATGACATCTCCAGACTTCAAGCCTGCTTTTTGTGCAGGTGATCCTTTTGATACATCCTTTACGTAAATCCCTTTGCCGATTTGTTTATCAAATAGGCCGAGCGTATTTTCTTGATACGTTTCAGGCACTTGCTCAAGGTCAATCATTTGTACGCCAAGATAAGGACGTTCAACCTTTCCGTTTTTCAAAAGCTCATCTACAATCGGTTTGACATCGTTACTTGGAATCGCAAAGCCGAGTGATTCCACACCGCTTTCGCTAATTTTTAAGCTATTGATACCAATGACTTGACCATCTGTATTGATAAGCGGTCCACCGCTGTTTCCTGGATTGATCGCTGCATCTGTTTGCAGTACATTCATTTCCACCGTACCAGATGATGTGTTCGCTTCAACTGTACGATCAAGACCACTAATAATCCCTTCTGTCACAGTACCAGAGAACTGGGCACCAAGCGGGTTCCCAATTGCAATCACTTTGTCTCCAGCACGGAGCTTAGAAGAATCACCAAAGCTCGCCACTTTATCAATGCCGTCTGCATTGATTTCGACAACAGCTAAATCTGTCATCACGTCACTGCCGACAAGCTTCGCGTCTTTTGTTTTTCCGTCATAAAGTGTGACCTTCAATTTATTGGCACCCTCGACTACGTGGTTATTTGTAATAATGTACGCTTTTTTGCCATCTTTTTTAAAGATGACACCAGAACCCGTTCCAGCTTCAGCTTCTGTTGAATCACCGCTAAGGCCAAACGAATTTTGGGTAGATTGGTAGTTTGAGACTCCCACAATGGTTGGCTCTAAATCTTCTACCATATCAGAGACATTCGTGGCATTGGTGATTTGTTTTGTTGAGAAATTTTCAGAGGCTGCCGGTTCACTTGACGCTGTTTGCGTTTGAGTGTTTGCTGCTGTGTTCTGTGACTGTGGCAAAAGCGGTGTAATGCCAAGCACAAGGCCTCCGCCAATAATTCCTCCAAGGATCGGACTGAGCCATGCTGCTTTCCGCTTTTTCTCCTTTTTCGACACACGGTCATCCTCCATTTGAGGAGAATGGTTTGTCACACTCTCCTGAGTGGCAGAAGCTTCGTTTTCATGAGGTTGAAAAACGAGTTCCTTTTCTTTTTCAGGTTCGTCTATTTGTTTCTCATTCTCTTGATGTACATCTTCTTGTTGATTCAACTTCTTCTCTTCATCTTCTCTTCGGAAATCCATCGCTTACACTCCTTTACATCATGTTCATGACTTGCTTGATTCATATGTGTAGATCGGACTCATGTCCTCTTAATGGCAACATCATTGAAAATACTACATGACAATATGTCAAATTATATAATACTTATTCATAGAAAAAAAGCAAGGTGCGCACATTCGTGAAAAGCACCTATTGATCTGCCTTTTGTCTATGCCCTTTTTTCCCTTGAGCTTATCATAAACAAACATTATGGGATAATAATGAGAAGAATATGTGAAATTGTGAAAAAAGCATGTGATTGTTGACATGCCGCCTTTGTATCCCGTTATAATGACGTTGAGAGGATGTGGAAGACTTTGTCGTACACCATTTATTTAGTGGAAGATGAACAAAACTTAAACGAACTTTTAACCAAATATTTAGAAAGTGAAAATTGGAATGTCTCCTCTTTTTTAACCGGAGAAGCGGCACGCGAAGCAATGAATAAGCCGCCGCATCTATGGATTTTAGATATCATGCTGCCTGATACAGATGGCTACACACTGATTAAAGAAATCAAAGCCGCATCACCTGACGTACCGGTCATTTTCATTTCAGCACGCGACGCTGATATTGATCGTGTCCTCGGTTTAGAGCTGGGAAGCAGTGATTATATTGCGAAACCATTTCTTCCGCGCGAGCTGATCATTCGGGTGCAAAAGCTGCTTGAGCTTGTGTACAAAAACAGCGATACTCCGCAGCAGCAAAGTGTCACACCCGTCTCCTCATATGTCATTCATGAGGATGTAAGAGAGGTGTATGAAGGAGATCAGCTGATTAACTTAACTTCTAAGGAATTTGACTTGCTGCTTTTATTTACACATCATCAAGGACATGCTTTTTCTCGTGAAGATATCCTCATCAAAATTTGGGGACACGATTACTTCGGGACAGATCGTGTGGTCGATGACCTTGTCAGACGATTGCGCAAAAAAATGCCCGACTTAAAGGTCGAGACCATCTATGGATTTGGCTATAGGATGCTAAAAGGATGAAGAACAAACCACTCGCTTTTCAAATTTGGATCGTCATCTCTGGTATTTTGCTCACCATCTCGATTGTTCTGATCATCCTATTTTCCAATACATTACGAAATTTTTTCACGAATGAAATTTATAAAAATATCGAAAATGAACAGCAGGTGCTCACAGAATATCCGTTGAACCGAGACGGCTCGCCAAAGTCGACACCGGAAAACCGCTCGGTGCAACACATTCTGATTCCGTCAGATGAATTAAACCAAATGGGGCAGTTTTTCCCGCACGCCTTTATTGAGAAAATCCAAGCCTTTGTGAAAAAACAAAAAAGCGCAACGAAACGCTATTCTGAAGAGGTGAATGGCCAGCACATCTTTTTTGTCATCAAAAAAGTATCAACAGGCAATACACAATATATTCTTTTGTCTTATGCGCCAGACTCTTATCGAGATGACCTGTCCTTTACGCTGTTTAAACAGCTGATCTTTATCCTGGGCACCGTTATTTTATTAAGCTGGATTCCATCGATTTGGCTTGCCCGCTACTTATCCCGTCCAATCGTTGCGTTTGAAAAACACGTGAAGCGGATTGCACAAGAGGACTGGGACGATCCTGTCATCGTTGACCGGCAAGATGAAATTGGAAAGCTTGGTCATACCATTGAAGAAATGAGACAAAAACTCATTCAAAAGGATGAAACAGAACGGACTCTTTTGCAAAATATATCACATGACTTAAAGACACCTGTCATGGTCATCCGCGGCTATACGCAGTCGATTAAAGATGGTATTTTTCCTAAGGGAGATCTTGAACAAACAGTGGAAGTCATTGAAGGTGAAGCGGAAAAGCTTGAGAAGAAAATCAAGGATTTGCTGTACTTAACAAAGCTTGATTATTTATCAAATCAACACCCTGCACATGCTTCCTTCCTACTCAGTAATACGATGCTGGAAGTGGTCGACCGAATACGCTGGTCGAAAAATGAATTACAGTGGAACGTGGACTTAGATGATGAGGCTGCTCTTGAAGGCGATCCAGAACAATGGAGCAAATTATTTGAAAATGTCCTAGAAAATCAACTTCGCTACGCAAAAAGGAAAATTGATATTCAAATGAAACAGGAAGAGGAACAAATACGCATTGTCATTCGTAATGACGGTCCTCCAATTGAAGAACATATGCTATCCAGCCTATACGAACCTTTTAGTAAGGGAAAAAAGGGCGAATTCGGTATTGGATTAAGCATTGTCAAAAAAATTCTCTCCATGCATCAAGCGTCTATATCAATTGAAAATGATGATCTAGGTGTACGTTATACGATCACAGTTCCAAAGAAGAGACTGTAGGTTTTTGACCGCAGTCTTTTTTAGATGAATGAATACCCATTGAAATCACGGTATGTGGCTTTGATTTTCTTGCCAGCTTGATACATCCATTTCTTTTCAATGGTTGTCTCTTTCGGCATTTTGACTTTTTCTACTTGAATTCCTTTTGTTCGCAAGCGTCTTATCATATCATCAATTTCTCTCATGGAACATCATCCTTTCACATTTTTTGACCAGTTGGTCACCTTACTTTATAATATAAAGAATTACACTGTAAAAAACAAGTTACAATCTGATTAATTTTTGAAAACTTTCGTCGTTTATGACCGATAAGTCACATCTCTTTGCGCACGTTTCCTAAGACATTTGTCTCTCGGTAAGAAAGGATGACATTCATATTGAAAAAGAAAGAGAAAATGATCATTGAGGCTGGCATGAAATTGTTTGCCAGTAAAGGCTACAATACAACGTCTGTTCAGGAAATTGCGGATGAATGCCACATGTCAAAGGGTGCTTTTTATCTTTATTTTAAATCAAAGGAAGCACTGCTCATTTCAATCTTACATTACTATTACGATAAGGTATTTACCCGAATCCACGAGGTTCAAACAGAGGGCGGCACACCAAAGGAAGCCTACCGCAAGCAGCTTACTGTCTACTACGATAATATTTTGCAGCAAAAGGATTTTATTAAAATGCAGCTGAGCGATCGAGCACTGCCAATGAATGAAGAAACGCAGCAGCTCGCAAAACAAATCAGACTTGCCACCATTCAGCTTCACATTGATAACATTAAGCAGGTATATGGAGATGCAGCGATTCCTTATATGGCTGATCTTTGTTTGACAATTGAGGGCATGAGCCACGTTTATTTCGAGCTTGCGATTTTATATGATTTTCAGCTGGAGGCTGAGGAGCTAGCCGCAACGATGATTCACCGTATCGATGATTTGATGGGCGGTATGATGGCGCGACATGATCTTCCGCTCATCTCTGTAGATCAAGCGAGCGATTGGTTTGGTCCTATTTATGAACGGTCATTCGACCCGCTGACAGAATCTCTTTTAAAAGAATTAAGAGAGCAGGCTGAAGCACACTATGAAGTGAAAGACGAGCCTGATTTATTTGAAGCACTCGGCATTCTAGAAAATGAATTAAACAAACAAAAACCTAGACAAGTCATCGTGAAAGGTATGCTGCATCAACTGAAATTGTTCGCACCGCTCCAATCCGTATCTGAGTCACTTTTGCGTATTTTGAAAGAGGATCATTTGTAGAACCCAAGGCAGAACCTGGGTTTCATTTTTGTCCACATCACGTTCAATGAAAAAAACCAGGGGCAGCCGCCCTTGGTTCTTATTTTGCTTTCGGTGTCACCATTTCTTCTGGTTTCACAAACTCTTCAAACTGCTCTTCTGTTAACAGCTCTAATTGAAGTGCTGCTTCTTTTAACGTTAAACCTTCTTTATGAGCAAGCTTTGCAATTTTCGCTGCATTTTCATATCCGATGTGCGGGTTAAGTGCCGTCACAAGCATCAATGAATCGTTCAAGTTTTTCTCGATTGTTTCTAGGTTTGGTTCGATTCCAACTGCACACTTGTCATGGAATGAGTTCATGCCGTCAGCAAGTAATTCAACTGATTGCAAGAAGTTATAGATGATGACCGGCTTAAATACGTTCAGCTCAAAGTTTCCTTGGCTCGCGGCAAAACCGATTGTTGCGTCATTCCCCATGATTTGTGCTGCAATCATTGTTAATGCTTCACTTTGAGTTGGGTTGACTTTACCTGGCATAATGGAGCTTCCTGGCTCATTTTCAGGAATGATCAATTCACCAATTCCGCAGCGAGGACCACTTGCCAGCCATCTCACATCGTTGGCAATTTTCATTAAATCAGCTGCAAGTGCTTTTAGGGCACCGTGTGCATACGTAATTTCATCATGGCTTGTCAGCGCATGGAATTTGTTTGGTGAAGAATTGAAATTTTGACCTGTCAGCTTGCTGATTTCCTCAGCGACATATTGGCCAAACTCAGGATGTGCGTTAATTCCTGTACCAACAGCTGTTCCGCCAATCGCAAGCTCTCTCATTTTTTCAGTTGATTCTAGAATCATTTCTTTTGAACGGTCCAGCATGTACACCCAGCCGCTAATTTCTTGACCTACTGTCAGTGGAGTTGCGTCTTGCAAATGCGTACGACCGATTTTAACAATCTCTTGATATGCTTTTGCCTTCTCATCAAGAGTCGCTCTTAATTGATCAATCGCAGGCAATAATTTTTTGTACACAGCTAAAACAGCTGCCACGTGCATAGCAGTTGGGAATGTGTCATTTGAGCTTTGGCTGCGGTTGACGTCATCATTCGGATGAATGCTGAACTCACTATTTTTATCTTTCAAGTAAGCAGTTGCTCTATTTGCAACGACTTCGTTCATATTCATGTTACTTTGTGTCCCGCTACCTGTCTGCCATACAACAAGCGGGAAGTGCTCGTCATACTTTCCGCTGATGATGTCATCACATACAGCAGCAATTGCTTCTGCTTTTTCGCTCTCAAGGTTGCCAAGACGTTCGTTGGCAATCGCTGTGCTACGTTTCAAAATTGCAAACGCATTCACAACTTCCTTTGGCATTTTCTCAGAACCGATTTTGAAATTTTCTTTGCTTCGTTGTGTTTGTGCACCCCAGAACTTGTCCTTTGGCACCTTGATTTCGCCCATTGTATCTTTTTCGATTCTAAATTCTGTCATTATGTATCCCTCCATAGCTTTATACACTCAACTCTATTCTATACAAAAAACGAAAATCCTTTAAGCGTTTTCAATTAAAATTTTATCTTTATTTTAATTTTAGTTCAATATAAACGCGGACATCTTTCGAATATTTGTATTTTGGGTTCGTTTTTCCGTAATCCTTTGATGTATATGTCACTTCATAATGCTTGTCAAACGACTGTAGAATACGGTCAATCTCCTCTTTTGTTCCTGCTAAACGAATTTGTGCCATCCTGTTTCCTCCAAAACCCTCATTCTTTCTTTTACCACAAAATAATGTAACACAGAATATTGTTTTTTCAAGCAGGTAATGCTAAGAAAAAGTTATTTGAGGCGGGTGATCCTTTTGAATCAGACTCCATTGAAAGAACACTTATACGATAATCTCTCCGTCATTCTCCCACAATTAAAGGAAATGGATGATTTGGTCCATGAGAAAAAAACGCTGCCTCACGGGCAGGTTGTTTACTATTTATACATAAAAGAAATGAACGAAAAGATGGAGATTCAAACCTTTTTAAAGCTGCTTCTCCAAGATCATACCTCTCTTACAAAAGAGAAGTTGGAATCTAATTTATCCATGATGACGACACGTTCGGTGAAGACCTCTGAAGAATTGATCGATGCGATTTTTGAAGGGCATTGCGTGGTGCTGATTAATGGATTTCAGCATGCGTATATTTTAGAAACGCATGGAACGAAGAAACGCAGTTTAGGGGATTCTACATCTGAAACAGTCGTAAGAGGGCCGAAAGTTGGCTTCATTGAAGATTTAAACACGAACTTAGCTCTCGTGCGACAGCGCTTGAAAAACCCTGACCTCAAAACAGTAAACATGAAGATCGGGGAAAAGAAATACACCCAAGTGACCATCATGTACATTGACGGTATCGTTGAAACCTCTGTTTTAAAAGAGGTAAAAAAACGGCTCAAGCAAGTCACCATTGATGATATACAAGACTCTGGTGTTCTTGAGGAGCTCATTGAAGACAATGTGTACTCTCCTTTCCCGCAAATTCAAAACACAGAACGGCCGGATAAAGTCGCGTCTGCTTTAAATAATGGCCGGGTCGCCATTTTTGTCGATCATTCACCTTTTGTGTTAATTGTACCTGCTTCGCTCGCGACGATTATGCAATCACCTGATGATTATTATGAAAGATGGATCGCCGCCTCTCTCATTCGTATGCTGCGGTTTACCTCGATCTTTCTGACATTATTTTTATCAGCCATTTATATTGCGCTTGTGTCGTTCCATCAAGGACTTTTACCAACAACTTTGGCTATTTCGATCTCAAGTACAAGAGAAAATGTCCCCTTTCCGCCTATTGTGGAGGCACTCATCATGGAGATGACGATTGAGCTCCTGCGGGAAGCCGGCTTAAGGCTGCCAAATCCGCTCGGTCAAACGATCGGACTTGTTGGCGGGGTTGTTATTGGCCAGGCAGCCGTTCAGGCTCATATTGTGAGCTCGATCATGGTGATTATCGTCAGCGTGATGGCCCTTGCGTCCTTTACTGTTCCTCAATACGGGATGGGCATGTCCTTTCGTGTGCTCCGCTTTGTGTCCATGTTTGCTGCGGCTACCTTTGGTTTATACGGGATTGTGCTGTTTATGCTCGTACTCCTTACTCATCTCACACGGCAAAAAAGTTTTGGCACACCGTATTTCTCACCAGATTTTGTGTTCAGCTATAAAAACGAGGACAATTCCATTATTCGATTGCCCTTAAAAAATCAACAGAAAGGAGAACGAGATGGTCAATCATAAAGAGTCGATATCAAGCTATCAGGCAAGTGCCATTATTGCAAATACAACACTAGGCGCAAGTATGATGATTCTGCCAAGATCGATGGCTCAGGCTGCGGCTACACCTGACGGCTGGATTGCACTCTTACTTATGAGTGTCATTTACATAGTGTTTATTTTTGCAAATGTCCTGATGATGAAAAAAATCCCCTTCTCCTCTTATTATGATTATACGAACGAAGGGCTTGGGAAATGGCTGGGCGCTCTTGCCAATCTCTTGATTATTATTTATTTTCTTGGCGTCGCCAGCTATGAAGTACGCGCGATGTCGGAAATGGTCAAATTCTTTCTGCTTCAAAACACGCCAGTAGCCGTGACAATGATCAGCTTTATTGTAGTTGGGTTTTATCTGGTGATTGGCGGAATTGGTGATTTAGCCCGGCTTTTCCCTTTTATACTGATTGTGACGCTCATCATCTTATTTGTCGCTTATGGGCTTAGTCTCCAAGAATTTAAGTTAGATAACCTCCGTCCCGTTTTAGGAGAGGGGTTCTCCCCTGTCTTCAATTCCTTGAATGCATCTGCCATATCGTTTGTCGGCATTGAAATGATACTGTTTATGCCTGCTTATCTGAACACACAAAAACACACCTTTGCTTATGGGACAGTCGGCTTTTTGATTCCTGCGATTATTTATATTTTCACTTATATGATGGTGATTGGTGCGCTGACTGTTAAAGAAACGGCGACTTTGACTTGGCCGACCATTGCCTTATTTCAATCATTTGATATTCAGGGGATTTTTATTGAACGAATTGACTCCTTTTTGCTTATCGTTTGGCTGATTCAGCTTTATACAAGCTTTGTCGGATATACATTTTTTGCTGCAATCGGGGTGTCTAAACTGACCAAGTTTCCTAAAAAAGTGGTCCTTGTTTTAATGGGAATTGTCATTTACTTTGCAGCGATTTTTCCAAAGGATGTCGATACAGTGCGAAATTATTTAACCTATGTGAACAACCTCTTTTTCCTGCTGTTCGGCATTCTCCCGTTTCTCTTATTTATCATCGTGTTTTTCAAAAGGAGGCGGAACACAACATGAAAAAAAAAGCAGCTGTTGCTCTTTTGACGCTGGTTCTATTAAGTGGTTGCTGGGATAGCACAAATATTGAGGAGCTTAACATGGCGATTGGATTTGCAGTAGACAAAGGGGACCAAGGGAATAAATTAAAGGTATCTATGCAAGTCCTCGTTCCTCAAAAGATTTCTCAGGAATCAAACATCAAAGACCCTACGAAAATCATTGAAACAAACGGGGATTCTGTGCATCAAATATTCCGCACAACGGCGCTGAAAAGCCATCGCATTTTCGCACAGCAGCTACGGGTGTTTTTGTTTTCTGAGGAACTCATCAATGAGAATGATTTCGACCTCGTCATTAATCAATTCATTCGAGACAATGAAACGAGGAGAGGAGGCCTCGTCTTTATGACCTCTAAGAATCCTGGAGACATGCTGAAAATCAATGACGACGGACAGCCAGCCTCTACGACCTTATACGATCTTTCTGAGAATAGAAAATCAACCATTCGCATGTTTAAGACTAGCTCATTAGGAGATATTTCTTCTGCCATGCAAAACAATGTATCTTTCGCTATTCCGAAAGTCAGCGTCGATCAAGGAAAATTAATGATCGATGGAGCCTCTATTATTAAGAATAAGCGATTTCTCACCAATATCTCTCCGTTAGCAGTACAGTCATACAATCTGTTAACTGGAGACGGACTGGGTGGAGTCATTGAATTTGAATATGAACACAGCATCTACTCTTTTGAGATTTTCAAACTCAAGCACCATATTAAAACCAATAAATCAGCCAGCGGAAAATATCAATTTGATGTGTCAGTGGAACTTGATGGACGATTGTCTGAGGATTGGAATGAACGTGAAAACGCTTTTAATGAAAAGTATCTCAGAGAAATTGAAGGCGTTGTCAAGCGTCGAATAGAGACAAGCGTTAAAGATTTCATCGGTGAATTACAGCACGAGATCAAAGCAGATATTTGCGGATTCTATCAAAAGGCGAGTATTGCCTACCCGAAGGATTTTCGAAAAGAAGCAAAACATTGGGATGAAATTTTTAGTGAATCAGATATTCGTTACAAAGCAAATGTGAAAATCCGTGACTTCGGGACTAAGGGCGCAACACAATCCTTATAGAGTATGTTAAAATGGTAAGAAAAAAAGGGTGTCAATCATGAAACGAGCTTTACTTTCGGCCGGCATTCTATTTTTGATTCTAGGAATACTCCTGTTAGTCGTTGTATTCATGCAATCAAAAGAAGATTTCTTCATTGAAGCCGACAGCTTTTCGAGCACATTTTTGATCGTGATTTATTATGGACAAACCCCTGCGCTCCTTCTTGTTGGAGGCGGTATATTCGTCGGACTTTCACAGATCATTGGTTTGCAAGAGAAAAAGGCAGCATTGGCAAAGGAGAGCGTAAAGCTATTATCCGAGATGAAGAAAGCCCTAGAAGACAAATCGGCCGAGGAGCAGGAGGCTTTTCCAGTTCCTGAGCTCCATCAACTATCCGAACGTCCGATCACAGGACAGAAGGACTAAATTTACGCATGTTCTAGCAGCTTTCTTTTGAAAGCTGTTTTTTTATTTTATTGAATCAGCTTATGACGATGCGCATACACAGCCGCTTGCGTCCGGTCTTCTACATCGAGTTTGGAAAGAATGTTTGTAATATGTGTCTTCACTGTTTTAATTGTAATAAATAGTTCCTCAGCGATGACCTTATTCGATTTCCCATCGGCAATCAGCTTCAAGATTTCCATTTCCCTTGCTGTTAATGCATCATGAAGGATCGATCCATTTGAGGAATGACGAAGTTTATTCATCACCTTTCCAGCTACTTTTGATTCTAGTCTTGGTTCGCCGATACTTGCAGACCGAATGGCATCTGCAATTTCTCCTGCCTTGGATGTTTTTAATAAATAACTTAAAGCACCTGCTTCAATCACTGGATAAACTTTATCATCGTCAATAAAGCTCGTCAGAACGATAATTCGAGCATCTTCAATTTCCTGACAAATTCTTTTCGTTGCTTCGATGCCATCCATGCCTTCCATGACAAGATCCATTAAAATGACATCTGGCCTTAATTCAACTGCGAGCTCTACACCTTTTTGTCCATCTGACGCTTCACCAATGACTTCAATATCAGCCTGTGCCTCTAAAAAAGCAGCAAGCCCCATTCTCACCATTTCGTGATCGTCGATTAAAAGCACTCGAATCATCGAACGTTCTCTCCTTTTCCTTCATCAAAAATGGGAACCTTCAC
The DNA here is from genome assembly GCF_038003425.1 of Bacillus sp. FSL K6-1145. Lineage (NCBI taxonomy): Bacteria > Bacillati > Bacillota > Bacilli > Caryophanales > Bacillaceae > Bacillus > Bacillus sp. FSL K6-1145. The sequence continues at coordinate 2,958,892 of NZ_JBBOPC010000001.1, forward strand.
ATCAATTTGTGTTCCTTTTCCCTCAAATGACATAATCTCTGCGACACCGCCTACTTCACTTGTTCTTTCACGAATTGATTCCAGTCCGTAGGAGGCCGTCTTCACATGATCGGTTTGAAAGCCGATCCCATTGTCGATAATCTTCAGCTGCACCTGCCGATTTCGAATGAGCAGACGAACCGTCACCTTTGTCGCCTTTGCATGCCTGAATACATTTGACAGGGCTTCCTGTACAATTCGGAAGAGGTGATCCTCTACTCCTTTTGAGAGCGGAACATCATCTTCTATTTCCCAATCAATATCAATCGGCTGTTTTGCTTGAAATTCATTTAGGAGCTCAATCAAGCCCTTTTTCAAGTCTTTTCCTTCAAGGGTGATCGGTCTGAGATGAAGCAAAAGCGCACGCATTTCATTTTGTGCATCGCCAGCCATTCGTTCGACTAGGCGCATTTGCTTTAAAATCTTTTCATCCTTTTCCTTCATGACTTCAAGAATCGCAGAGGTCATCATCGAGATCGCAAATAACTGCTGGCTAACCGCATCATGCAGTTCTCGTGCTAAACGCTGACGTTCTTCTGAGACGACCGACTTTTTCATTTGCACCTGCCATTCTGCCCGCTCATTCGAGAGCTTTTGCAAAGAGGCTACTTGACCTTCCACTCGTTTCGCCATTTCATTTAATTGATCAGCCGCTAAGCCAATTTCATCGTCGCCAAGAGACGGCAGTCTGTATGCAAAGTTCCCATTTTCAAACTTTAAAATCGACTCTACAAGCTGATCAAGACGCTTTTTATGCTGATAGCCAAATACATGTGAGGCAGAAAACCCAATGGCAAGACTAATGATCAGTAAAATACAAAAAAACGGGATGCCAAACCAGCGGGTAGAGAGGAGAATCATCGGATCAAGCTGATAATAAAAAAACATGGGCAGCATCGTCATGATGACAACACCAAGCGAGATCCCTACTCCAAGACGAATAGATTGCCACTGGATACCTAGATGGAGTTTCCTCATAAGTATCTCACATCCACATCTCCGATCAGTAAAGAGATGGAGATTTTCACTTTTCGTTTGCTCTCATCGTAATTGTCTGTCATCACATACACTTTACTGCCGAATCCGCTTCTTTTTTCATCAATAATTTTCATATCACCAATGGCAGCTGAAGCACTCACACATACTTCAATATCCTGCGGTACGAAAATATCCACATCTCCGATGAGCCCGCTTATCACGATCGTGCTCTCTTCTTCTGCGATGATGGCCTTTGATAAGTCGATTTTGACATCCCCGATAAACCCTGAAATCGTCAAATCACTTAATTGAAACGGCTTTTTCATCAGCCTGACTTCACCGATAAAAAAGTCATGCTCCTTGCGCGGCTTTGTCTGGCTCTTTGTTTTCTTTTGCTCGCCCTCTTTTTCAAGATTGACTTTCAATGAAGGCTTATCGCTCTCCGGTGCTTCCTTTTTATCGACATCAAAAACAGGTTTGTTTTTCAATAAGCGATAGCCGGCATATATCAAAAAGGCCGCAAATAAATATCCTGTGAGACTAAATGTAATATTGAGCAGGAATTTTAAAAAGAGAAAGCCGGCAAAAATATAGGAAACTGAACCGAGCCAACGTTTGGATCTTGAGTGCAGCCAATAGCCCGCAAGCGCAAAAAACACAGGCCAAAACAAATCGGCTCCGATCCCAATAATTTTGAGAAATAGATTAATACCAAAAATCACGACAATGATGCCTAAAATTTGATTCCTTGAAAAACGCAGTTGACTCGCCTCCTTCCTTTGTTTCGTTCATTACCGCAGCTTTAAGTTTCCGCTTGTCATTTCAATATCGACTAAGTGTGTCCCTTTTCCCCGCGTGCCTGTAAAGCCTCGACCTTCACTATCTGCTTGATCAAAGTGATAGGTGTGATCGACACTTCCACTTGTTTTTTTCACTTGGACATTAAAATCTCCTTCATCCGGCAGGTTAAATTTTGCGCTGCCTGATGTCATGTGAAAAGAGACAGGTGATTCAATGGTATCAAAACTTGCCGTCAATCTACCACTTGTCATTTCTAGCTGCATTTCGCCTTTGACATCTTTAATATCGGCACGCCCTGAGGTTGCTCCAATATCGCTATTTTTCGCATCGATGTGAGACACAGAGAGTCTGCCAGATGTCGCTTTGATTTCGACATTGTTTGCTGAGAAATTCTCGGCATTGAGGTTTCCGCTTGTTGATTTGAGGATCACATCTTCAAGTGCCAGCTTCCCTTCGCCGTCCATCTCACTGACCCCGCTTCCACCCGTAATCTTCACATTTTTATGATAATCTGTTGGCATTTTGACTAAGAGTTCTCCTTTTTCAAATGAAGTGAAAAACAAGAATCCTTTATTTTCAGCACGGATTTTAAATGTACTACCTGTTTGTTCAGCATACATTTTCCCTTTTCCACCTACGACCATCACGGAAATATCGGAACGATTTTCAGGTTTTACCTTCACGCGAAATCCAGAAAGAGAAATATCTAATTGATCAATTTCATCTTTTTTCGCTGAAGCTGTTGTGACTGGTTTTTCACGGGAGAAACTCAAATGAAAGAGATTTTCGTTTTTGAAAAGCATCCCAATCATTAAAAAGACACCTACGAGTATACAAATTAGACCAATTAATCGCTTCATTCATACCATCCCTTTATCTTCTGACCTTTTCATTATAAGGAAAAGCGAAACAGAAAGAAATCAAATATCGGAAGAAAAATCCTGCTTTTCTTCCGATCTGCCATTGATTTCTTAGTTTGCTTGCTGCTGCTCAGGCTTCTTCTCCAGCTTGAGCTTCTGCCATTCTTTTTCAACCTCATCAGCATAGTCTAGATGAGCATATGCTCCTTGATCCTCAAATTGTGTATAGCTGCCCGCTTTTGTCTCCATTTCTTCGATACGGTTCTCCATTCGAAGAAATTCTTTATATGCACTTTCACTATCTACTTTATTCATAGATTCGTTCATATGCTGCTTTGCCTGTGCGGCATTTGCTCTTGCTATGAGTGCCTGCTTCTTGTCTTTAATATCACGCAGCTTCGTTTCTAACTGTTGCAATTGCTCTTTCAGCTCTTTTAATTGTTTCACAGATTGCTGATAAGCTTCCTGATATTCCTGATGCTTTTCTTCAAAATACTTCATTTCTGTGAGCGCTTTTCGTGCTAATTCTTCTTCTCCTGCATGAAATGCCAGCTCAGCCTGCTTCTTTCTTTTATCAGCAAATGCTTCCGTCTCTTCTGCTTTGCGCAGGAAGCCTTGTTGAATCGTTTGCTGTTTGATGATCGCATGTTTCGCTTTGGCAATATCGTCCTCCATATCACGAACGTACTGATTCAGCATGACACGTGGATTCTCCATTTTATCTAAGCCCTCATTGACCGTTGCAACAAACATATCTCTCATTCTTCTGAATACCATTTGAATTTCCTCCTCTTATTTTTTCTTTAAAAAGTCTTCCCATTCTTGATCAAATGACGTGTGCATAGGTTCTTCCATTTTCGGTGACGTGTTTGGCTCCATATATGATCTACTTGATGATTCTTTTGCCTGTTTACCATTGATCATCGTCCAGCCGAAGTAGAGAAGCCACCCAGCTAGTGCGATTCCAAGGATAAATGGAAGAGCTTGCACAACGATCATGACACCAATGACTGCTAGAATGACGCCGAAGGTTTTACTGCCTTTTTCATATTTCTTTACACCTACATAGATGAGCCACGCCCCAATCAGAATTGGGATCAGCCCTCCTAGTGAGCCACCGAAGAAGATGGATAGACCGACAAACATTAAAATCGAACCGATGATGGTTTTACTTGTTATTTTCATCTTCATGCCTCCTTTCTTGCTCCTTGCTTTTACTATAGTCAAAAAAGAAAGCTGGCAAAACGTGTCGCAGATTGATCTTTCATTGCGACCAGAGTCGTAACTTCGCTCAGACTGAGCGGTAGAACCCAATAAAAAAGCACTCTTCTCATTTGAAGAGTGCTTTCCTTTATTTAGACCGAAATACGTTTGCACTTCGTTCATATTCAACATCCGCTTCACCGAGCCGATGATTCACGATTCGGGCGGCTGCAAATAAATAGTCAGAGAGCCGGTTTACATATGTGAGCGCAACTGCTGGAATCTCCTCCTGCTTCGCAAGCGTCACCATATGCCGCTCTGCTCTTCTGACGACTGTCCGCGCCACATGTAAGAGAGCTGCGCCTTCCTGGCCGCCCGGTAAAATAAACTTCGTGAGAGGCGCGGCTTCTTCTACATAGTCATCCATTCTTTGCTCAAGGACTGCTACAGACGCTTCAGTTAATTTACCTTCTTTCGGTGGTTTGACTGCTGCCAAATCACCGCCGCAGTCAAACAGCTCGTGCTGTATCACAATCAGCTCTGACAAAATGTCTTGAAACAATTCGCCATGCTGACGTAAATGTGCATGTGCGAGTCCAATGAAGCTATTCGCCTCATCTAACGTGCCGTATGCCTCTACTCTCACATCATCCTTATCGGCTCTCCCGCCGATCAAGCCTGTTTGACCTTGATCCCCTGTTTTTGTATAAAGTTTCATTGGTATTCCTCCTTTTCTTTTGCTTTGTCCTTTTAGTATAACCTGAAGTGAAAAGGATGTATTTGTTTAACTAAAGTACTGTGATCGCATCATAAACAAAAAGCGAACCATTTGGTTCACTTTTGAATGGCATTTAATGAATAAAGAAGAGGGTGCACTTTCTGCTTTAATCTTTCGTGTAAATGCTCATCATCTTCTGTTTCCTGCATACCCACAGCAGCGATACAAAGATGATGAATGGACATGCTCGTCTCCTGTTTTATCATGTGGACAAGCTGCCCCATAAGCTGAACAGACGATCCGTCTGATATAGACTCTTTCAATACAAGCCAAATGGTCAGCTCTTCTTGATGACGCATACCGTAAAGCACCATGTTGTCGTCTGTGTCTTCAGCAGCAAATTGTTTTGGTCCACTCGTTAGGTTATAAAACAATAGTCCCTCACGATCATCCAACTCGTCACGAAGCATGTCACTTCCCGTTCCGAGAGACCTTTTCCAAAAGAAGCCGCCCTTTTTCTGATGTGAGGAAAGGATGCGGAGCGGCTGTTTGAGGGAAAACGTCATTCCTTCTCCTCCATACGTTTTCCACCCATCCGCTAACTTTGCATTTGATGCTACAGAAGCCCCCGCAGGTTCAATGATCAGCTGAGGATTTGCCCTTCGCGGGTGTTGGAGCGGTGTTACATCTGTTTCATACACACGGTTGATTCGCTCAGGCGTCAAGACGTGATGCGGCAGCCCTACTATTTCCGTCTTTCCTTCATCAAGCAGCAGCAGCCGGTCACAATACAAACTGGCGATGTTCACATCATGAAACACACCGATCACCGTTAGCCTAGAGGAAGTGGTCTCTTCTTTAATTAAATCAAGCAAATCCTTTTGATAGGCCAAATCAAGAAAACTGGTTGGTTCATCCAGCAATAAATATTCAGGCTGCTGGGCTAATGCCTGTGCCAAGTACACACGCTGCTGTTCTCCCCCGCTTAGCTCATGAATAGATTGATTCTTAAACTGTGCAACATCCGTTTGTTCCATTACTTTGTTTACGATTCGCATATCCTCTTGGGTAACAGATTGTAGCCATCCTTTTTGATATGGATAACGACCGAATTGAACCGTTTCTTCCACTGTAAATGAGAAGGCTTGGTCCGTTTTCTGCGGTAGAACAGCCATTTTTTGCGCAAGCGCCTTTGGACGATAGGATTGAATCAGTTGACCGCTCAGGCGAACTTCACCACTATCAGGTTCCAGCAACCCAGAGATCATTTTAAGCAAGGTCGACTTCCCGCTTCCATTTGGACCAAGTATACCGAGAAATTCCCCTTGATTTACCTCAAAACTGATGCCACGTATGACCTCTTTCTCTCCATATCCACCTTTGATTTCCTTCACTTGAATCATAGATGAGTCCCTCCTCTATATTTACGAATGAGGATGATGCCGAATACAGGGGCACCAATTAACGCTGTGATGATGCCGATCGGTAATTCAGTCGGCTCAATGATCGTACGCGATAACACATCTGCTAAAACAAGAAAGGAAGCGCCATTCAGCATAGACAAAGGCAGGAGGTGCCGGTGGTCTGTGATCGCTAAGAGGCGAATAAAATGAGGAATCACAAGTCCCACAAACCCAATCGTCCCTGACACTGCTACTGCACTACCAGTCAGAATCGATCCAGCAAGCAGCACGATATATTTGCTCCTTTTCACATGTACACCTAATAGCTTTGCCTTCTCCTCGCCATACGTCATGACATTCAAATCTCGCCCCATCAGCATTAATGCAAAGGTCCCAATCAGAAAGAAAGGAAGGAAAAGCACAATATAGCGCCAGCCCCTCATGGACACACTGCCAAGAAGCCAATGAATAATCTCTTTTAAATCATCACCCGTTAAGGCAATCATCAATGATATAAGCGCGCCCAAAAAAGAACTGAAAATCACCCCTGTTAAAATTAAAGAGGAGATGCTCATCCCCCGATGGACAAGACGCGCAAAAAAGAGGACGAGACATAGGGTCACAAGCGCTGTTGTCATACTGAAAAAAGGCAGTGTGAAACTGCCGAGCAAAGGGAGCTGCAAACTGAAAAATAGGGTCGCGACGGCTCCAACTGATGCCCCTTGAGATACACCCAGTGTATATGGGTCAGCAAGAGGATTTTTTAATAAACCTTGAAATGCTGCACCAGATAACGCCAGCGCTGCTCCGACTAATGCCGCTAATATCACTCTCGGCAGCCGGATATTCATCATAATATTGCGATCAATTGAATCTATTGTGCCTATCTGCACACCGAATAGTTCATGAACAAATATACGGAGAATAGAAGGAATGGGAATCCCTAAGCTTCCAAAGGAGATTCCCATTCCAATGCTCATCACAAGAAGTAAAGCACTTAGTGTGTATGCGATGATGAATTTATTTGAACGTGTCAGGATAGATGCTTTTCGCAAGAGCCTCGACTCCTTCAACCAATCGCGGCCCCGGTCTTGATGCGAGATCCGTATTCAATTGAAAGACTTGTTTTTCCTTCACTGCTTTGATCGCATTCCAGCCGTCTCTCTTTTTCAGATCAGCTAAGCTGGAACCATCAATTGTGACGATTACGTCAGGGTTTCGTTTGATAATCGATTCTTCTGTCATTTGCACCCAGCCAGTTTGATCACCAGCAGCATTTTTCGCATGGATAACAGAAAGCATTTCATCCATAAATGTATGAGTACCTGTTGTATAAATTTCAGGCGTACCTGAAACTTCAACAAAGACTGTTTTTTGTTTGTCTTTCGAGATCGCCTCTGCTTGTTTCTTGATGTGATTCAATTTTGCTTTCATCTCGTCTACAAGCTTTGTTGATGCTTCTTTTGCACCTGTTGCTTCACCGATCGTATTGATCGATTTGTACACATCCTTAAAGGAAGTGGCATCATTTACAGTCAGTACTTGAATTCCTGCATCCTCTAGCTGTTTAAATCCCTCTTTTGATCCCAGCTGCGAGGCATGAGCTAGTACAAGATCAGGCTTTAAGGAAATCACCTTCTCGACATTGAATTCAAGTCCGCCAATCTTCTCTACCTTTTCAACTTCCTTTGGATAATTGTCAAAATCAGATCGTCCAACCATTTTATCTCCAAGACCAAGCGCATAGGCAACCTCTGTATTACTTGGAATTAATGAGACAATACGTTTAGGCTGTTCTTTGATTTCGACTGTTTTACCAGCTGCATCTTTAATCGAGACAGGAAATGCCGCAGCCGCTGTTTCGTTATTTTGTGAACTCTTTGCTTTATGGTCTGTTTCAGCACCTGCACATCCTGCTAAAACACCCATCACAAGCAATAGCGATAGCCAAATGGCCGTTAACTTTTTCATGAATGAACCCCCTGATTTATGTACTGCTTGACGAAAGCTCTTCCGTCAATTCTTTTCTAATTTCGGGAATATTATACTACAGTGCAGATAGGTTGTATATGTGATTTCTAAAAGCGTCTTTTTCGTTCTGATAACAGAAAAACAGCCTCTAAAAAGACTGTTTTCCGCCCATCTATTTATTAATTTGTTCCCCATTGATGACGACTTTCTGAAAAGAAGGCGCTACTGCATGCTCCAAAGAAAGTGGATACGTCACATGATCTATGACACAATTTTTCATGTTGAAGTTTGTCACGGGGGAATGTGAGTAGGCGGCTATTTTCACACCATATCGTCCGCCGCTGCTTTTCAGTCCTTCTACTTGAATATGACGTACAACAGGACGATGTGGACCCGCATCCCCTTCCTCATACATCATGTCGATACAGACCACTTCATGCTTTAGGCTTTTGACTGTGTTGTTTTTAAAGTAAATATGTTCAATGGTACCGCCTCTGACAGAGTTGGTTTTAATCCGCAGTGCCCGGTCAAGGTTCGGACTATCCATGACATTATTCTCTGCATAGATATACCTTACCCCGCCAGAGATTTCACTCCCAATCGTCACTCCGCCGTGTCCATCACGCATCTCATTTCTACGAATGACAATGTTCTCAGATGGAATCCCTATTCTCCGTCCGTCCTCGTTCCTTCCAGATTTGATGGCAATACAATCGTCGCCATTATCAAAATAACAATCTTCAATGAGCACATTCCGGCAAGACTCCGGATTGACACCATCTGTGTTTGGTCCATGCCCGATAATATGGACTCCACGGACAATCACATGTTCACTTAGTACAGGGTGAATTTGCCACATCGGTGAATCCTTCACTGTCACTCCCTCAATAAGAACTTGCTGACATTGGTAGGGCTGGATAAAGCTTGATCTTAAATAATGGCCTTCTCCAAACACTCTTTCTTCTACTGGTATTCTCTTTTCAGCCATGTCAAATAGAAGCTGACGATCCCGATCTTGAGAAGGCTGGCCATTCGTGCCATATTTCCAAGGCCACCAATGATGCTCATCTCCTCTGCCATCAAGCGTTCCAGCTCCTGTAATGGCGATGTTTTCTGCATGGTGTGCATAAATGAGAGGTGAATAATTATAAAGCTCAACCCCTTCATATCTTGTCAGTACAAGCGGCAAATAATCCTTTCGGTTTTGGCTGAATGCCACATACGCTTTCTCATGCAAATGCAGCTCTACATGACTCTTCAATTCTAGCGCACCTGTCACAAACGTCCCTTCTGGAATCAGCACACGTCCCCCTTTCAAACGGTGCGCATCATTAATGGCAGACTGGATAGCATCTGTTGAAAGCTCGGTTCCTTTTGCATCTGCCCCATAATGAACCACATTAAATTCACGATCAGGGAACAGCGGTGCTTTTATCTGCTTTAACACTTGATGGATTCCGTTTGCTTCTTTGTCTTTCTTCCCTTGCCTTGCTAAACGAGTGAGTCCGATTCCTGTAAGTACCGTTCCTGCTGTGATATACATCAAATCCCGTTTTCTAGACACGTTCTCATCCCCCAGTCGCCTTAAAGTGTGACACCTGTTTTAAAAATAGCCAGCTCTCTAAAATTATTTTTTTCATGATTTAATAGCTTTCCGCTTGCCACATCAATGACAGTTGAAATGAATTTTTCTAACACAACATCTTCTTGTACATCTTCAAGCAATTCTCCCGCATTAAAGTCAATCCAGTGCTTTTTTGTTTCATATAAGGCTGTATTCGTCGAGACCTTCATTGTTGGGACAAACGTGCCGAATGGTGTCCCTCTGCCTGTTGTAAAAAGAACCAACTGACAGCCAGAAGCGGCAAGAGCAGATGAAGCAACCAAATCATTTCCCGGTGCACTTAATAAATTTAGGCCCTTTCGCTTCAGCAATTCCCCATATTTCAATACATCTTGAATGTCAGAAGTTCCTGCTTTTTGTGTACAACCGAGAGATTTATCCTCTAATGTCGAAATTCCACCTGCTTTATTTCCCGGGGAAGGATTTTCATATACTGGCTGTCGATGATCCATGAAGTATTGTTTAAAGTCATTGATCATTTGCACAATATTGTCGAAAGTCGCTTCTGATTCCGCTCTCTCCATTAAAATCGTTTCTGCTCCAAACATTTCGGGCACTTCTGTTAACACTGTCGTGCCGCCTTGAGCAACAATAAAATCGGACAGCCTTCCTAAAAGCGGATTTGCGGTAATACCTGAGAATCCATCTGATCCCCCGCACTTCAAGCCGATTTTCAGCTCAGATAACGGGATTTCTTCACGGTGATCTTCTTTCGCTGCCTCATAAATTTCCTTGAGTAAAGCGACTCCCGCCTCAATCTCATCTCCTACTTCTTGGCTTCTTAAAAATTTCACTCTCTCATGGTCATATTCACCTAATGTAGACTGAAAATCTTCAATGTCGTTATTTTCACAACCAAGTCCGAGGACGAGCACTCCTCCAGCATTGGGATGCTTCACGGCATTTTGTAAAATGATTTTTGTATTCTCATGATCGTCCCCAAGCTGTGAGCATCCATAATTGTGCTTTAATACAAGAGCTGTTTCAAACGGATGGATGCTTCCGCCCATTTCAGCGGTAAAAATTTGAATGATTTGATCGGCGATGCCATTTACGCATCCAACGGTTGGGACAATCCAAAGCTCATTGCGAATCCCGCTTTTCCCATTTTTTCGTTTATATCCTTTAAATGTAAGATTCGTTTTTTTATAGGGGTTATTTGTAAATGAAGGCTCGTATTCATAATCGAGCTTGCCTGATAGATTGGTTTTGATGTTATGTGTATGCACCCATTCTCCAGCAGAAATGGCAGTCGTTGCATGCCCAATGGGGTAACCGTATTTCATGATATTCTCTCTTTGCTTGATATCAGCCAATGCAAACTTATGACCTTTGGCGATGGTCTCTTTTAAAATAACGGAATGATCTTGATAATGCAGCTCCTCCCCTTGTTCAAGTACTTTTAAAGCAATACCGACATTATCTGAAGGGTGAATCACAATAAAATCTTTCATGCCTTCTCCCCCTGACTTTCATATTGATGCTGCAGCATTCGTTGAACAGCCGCTCTCATCCCTTGCTCCTTTATGAGGGTAAGCTGATCAGCTACAGCGTGAACCAAATCATTTATATCCGTTAAATTTTTCCCCCATAATGACTCACATGATAGAATCTTAGCTGCGATCGCTTCATTAGATTGGTTCTCTCCTTCAAAGGCTTCCTTCATGAATACCAGTACAGTCTCATCATCCTTTATCTTTTCTGCATGTGCTCTGTAAAAATAAATGAGGCTGCTGAGTGAAAACACGAGTTTCATTGGCAGCTGTTTCTTTTGCTCAACATAATCGAGCAATGACGGAAGATTACGGGTTCGAAACTTAGATACACCATTAAGCGCAATATCCAGCAATTGATGCTTCACAAATGGATTGCAAAAGCGATCCCAAACCGATTGTGTATAAAGAAGAAGCTCATCTCGAGAGAGCTCAAGCCCTGGCAGCACTTCCTCCTCCAGCATCCGCCGGATGAACGTACCAACATCCTCATCATCCACAGCTTCTTTTACAGTTTCTACCCCGCATGAGTAAGCGATTGGCACCATCGCTGTATGGGCACCGTTTAAAATCCGTACCTTGCTCATGCGATAAGGCGCAATATCCTCTACAAAAAGGACATTTAAACCTGCTTCTTGAAAGGGAAGCTCTTTTTGTACGAAGACAGGTGCTTCAATAACAAAGAGGTGATAGTATTCTGCCGTGACAAGCAACTCGTCGATATACCCCTCTTCCTTTTGAACAATTTCAGCTGCTTCCTTAGAAAACCCAGGAACAATCCGATCCACAAGCGTATTACAAAACGTATTGGCTTCCTTGATCCATGTGATAAACGCAAGCGGCAGATCCCACTCAGCTGCCATGTCTATCACATATTCCTTCAAGCGATCACCGTTATGTTCGACCAGCTCACATGGAAGGATGATCAGCCCTTTTTGTTCATCTCCAGCAAATGCTTTAAACCTGTGATATAGGAACGCCGTCAGCTTTCCTGGAAAACTCGCTTGCGGTCGATCCTCCAAGCGATCCGCCTTTCTGAACATTAGTCCTGCCTCTGTCGTGTTGGAGAAGACAAAGCGGAGATCGGGGTTTTCAGCTACTTGTAAAAAAACATCATAATCCGTATACGTACTGATTCCTCTGCTGATCGATTGAATGACCATCCGCTCATTCATTTCTTGCTGGTCATGATAGCCCTGTATACATAATGTGTATAAGCCATCTTGTTCATTTAAAGCTGCAACAGATCCTTTTCTCGGGGGTACAACAACAGCTCTTCCTTTAAAATCTGTGCAGTCGTTCAGCTTTTGGATGTGCCAATTAATAAAGCCTCGCATAAAATTCCCTTCACCAATCTGCAAAATCGTTTCCGGATACTCAGGCACCGGGTATAGGGCTTTTGATAAACGTTTCAAATGGATTCCCCTCTCTGTAATTTATGCACACGTGAACATTCTTCTATAAAAGATGCTGATTACTGCACCTTTTTGACTGAATCCCTGATCATCAGCTCTGTGTGGACATACATTTTTTCCATATGATCCTCTTCCTGCTCTTCACCGTTTATGACGGATAAGATGGCTTCTGCTCCAAGTGCACACATTTTTTCGATTGGCTTTTTCACCGTTGTCAGTGCAGGCGTGGTATAGGATGAAAATGCAATATCATCAAAACCAATAATAGAGATATCGCCTGGACACGTCTTGCCCTTTGCGTATAAAGCATTCATCGCACCAATGGCCATGTCATCGTTAGAGCAAAAAAGCGCTGTTGGCGGATGATCAAGGGTCAGCAGAGATTCCATTGATTCATAGCCGCTTTTCATATGGTAGTCACCCGTGATCATATATTCTTTTTTCATAGGAATATGGTGATCAATTAACGCTTGGAGAAAGCCAGCTTTTCTCTCCTGAGTCGATTTAAAGCCTTCTTTTCCTTCAATGATGGCGATTTGTTGATGGCCTTGCTGAATGAAATAGTGCGCTGCCTGATATGCTCCTTGACTATCATCTGCTAATATATTCATCACTTCATTACTTTCTACACGACGGTTCAGCACAATGATTGGAATGCCCTGTTTCTTGACATGATGGATAAACGCTTCATCGTGCTCGCTTTGGCTCATCAGCAAAATGCCATCGTAGCGCTGTTTATGAATGGTTGTGTAATCGTGAAAATCGTCAATACCCCTAACAAACAGATTGTAATGCTCTGTCATGACGCTATTGACACCTTTTAACGCATCCACAAAGAAGCTTGAGGATGTGCCTTCTGTTAAACTCGTGAAAAACAGACCGATTGTAAACGATTTTTGTGATACAAGGCCTCTGGCATGGACATTTGGTGAATAGTTCAGCTGTTTTGCAATCGACAAAATCTTTTGTTTTGTCTTCTCTTTAATAAAAGGACTGTTATTCAAAGCCCTTGATACTGTGGTATGAGAGACATTTGCCAATTTTGCTATGTCTTTAATTGTGACTGTCATGCTATTCCGCCTTTTATGATTTTTTTCCATCTTATCATAAAACCGCTTTCATTTTCTTACCTTTTTCCTCATGTGATTTTACTTTGATGATGGAGCTGCTTTGCCCGGTCAAATTGAAAATATTGCTTGGCATTTTCATAGCTGATTCCTTTCACAATCCCCCCTAACAGCTCAAGGTCGTAGGGGACTTCTCCTTTTTCTACCCAATCCCCGATGATATCACAAAGCAGTCTTCGGAAATATTCATGCCTTGTATAGGACAAAAAGCTTCGTGAATCTGTCAGCATCCCGATAAAACGGCTGATCAGTCCGATACTGGAAAGAGCCATCATCTGCTCTGTCATTCCTTGCTTCGTATCATTAAACCACCAGGCTGTTCCGTGCTGCATCTTCCCCGGTGTCTTCCCGTCTTGAAAGCTTCCAGCCAACGTTGATATCACTACATTGTCCCTTGGATTTAAGGAATAAAGAATCGTGTTTGGCAATGCATCTTCTTGTTCTAAACGATCTAATATTCGGCAAAGCGGCTTTGCAATGTCTTCGTCATTCATCGCATCGTACCCCGTATCTGGTCCGAGCCTCTCAAACATTTTCGTATTGTTGTTTCTAAGTGCATTGATATGAAGCTGCATTGCCCAGCCACGCTCACAGTAAGCCTGACCTAGCATAATGAATGTCTCTGTTTTAAATTTGATCTTCTCTTTTTCCGTCAATGGATGACCAGACATTCTTTTATGAAAGATGGTCTCCACTTCTTCTTGTGCCGTTTCTTCATATGTCATTTCATTAATGGCATGATCTGAGATCAAGCAGCCGTGATCATGAAAAAAATCAATTCTCGCACGGAGGGCATGTAAGAAGTCTTGGTAGGATTGTATCGGGATAGCTGAAGCCTCTGCCAGCTCATGAACATATTTTTCAAACAGATCATTCGCTATATCGAGTGCTTTATCAGGTCGAAACCCTGGAAGCACTTGTACAGAGAATCCCTCTTCCCGCAGTTTTTGATGATATTGAAGAGAATCGACCGGATCATCTGTTGTGACAACGGTTTCAACGTTTGATTTCATGATGAAGTCTCTCGCCCCAAATCCCTCTCCTTGCAGCTTTTCATTGACTTTCTGCCAAATGATGTCTGCATTTTTTTCATTTAATAGGTCTTCGACTCCGAAATACCTTCTCAGCTCTAGATGAGTCCAGTGATAGAGCGGATTTCCTATGGTCATAGGGACGGTCTTCGCCCACGCCAAAAATTTATCATCATCAGATGCATCCCCCGTGACGTGCGTTTCAGGGATGCCGTTTGCTCTCATGGCACGCCATTTGTAATGATCTCCATAAAGCCATGCCTCGGTAATATTTCGGAAGGTTTTATTTTCATAGATGTCTTTAGGACTTAAATGACAATGGTAATCTATGATTGGAAGATCCTTTGCAAACTCATGGTATAACTTTTCCGCCGTTGGACTATTTAGTAAAAACTGCTCATCTAAAAAGGCTTTCATCAAATTCCCCCATCCCTCTTATCGTATGAAAATGTTTTGTTCACGTTAACAATTTAATTGTAATCGTTTACAAAGTTGATTTCAATCCTAAAACAGGAAAAAACGATCTCCTTTTGAAAGGAAAATCGTTTTTTGGCTATTTTACAGGAGGTGATTTTTTTAGGATAATCGCAATAGCTGTTCCAGCACCTTGTTCACTTTCCACTTGAATATCACCGTCATGCAGCAAGACAAGCTCTTTTGCTATTGCCAGACCAAGTCCTGTTCCATTCGTTGGGTCATTTGTATTTGTCCCTCTATAGTAGCGGTTAAATAAGTGATCGACCGTTTCTTGTGCCATTCCGCATCCGTTGTCTTTCATTTCGATCCGAACTTCTTCATTTGTTTCAGATAAGGTAGCTGTAATATGAGTTCCTTTTTGGTTATGCTTGACTGCATTCGCTAGCAGGTTCTCAATCACTCGTCTGAACCAGGCTTTGTCGATCTCAAACATGACACCATCAGTTTGATCTTCGAAGGAGGAAGGGAAATCTTCTGAAAATGAGCTCCTTGAAAACTCGTCCATAATGGATGCTAAGAATTCACCAAGCTCGATCGGCTTTCGATTAATAGGCAATGCGCCATTTTTTAGTCGATACGTGAGGTTTAAATCTTCAATCAAGGTCGACATATATTCTGATTTCTCACGAATCACCTGTCCCATTTCCATGACTTCTTCCTTGGACCATTGATATTGATCAGATTCAAGCATGAGCCCGTAGCCGTAAATCGTACTAAGAGGTGTTTTCAGATCATGAGACAATCCTGCAATCCATTCTTCCCTTGTGGTTTGAATTTTTCTTCGGTTTGCTTCATTCTCTTTTAATGTAAGCGTGAGCTGATCCATTGTTTTTAGGATATCCTCAAATAATCGGTATTCCCGCTTAATACGACCTTTTTTATTTTTACTGATTGGAATTCCTTTTCTATTTGTTGGTTCCTGCAATTTATTTCTAGATAAGAAAATCAGCCAGCGGATAATGTGATAGATCGGCAGTCCATAGCGATACGAGTACCATAATGTCATGACGATAATAATCGTAATCGCAAGACCTGCAATTAAGATGGTCGTATATTGATTTAAAGCGTCTGTTTCTTTATCGTATAATCCATCTGGGGTGTATACTTTATTTGGTACAGAAATAATGATATACCGGTTTTTATTCACCCTGATATAAGACAGATCACTTCTAAACTCCCAAGGCTTTGATTGATACTTGAGCAGTTCAACATCTGTTACCTCATGTTTCAAATTGGTATTGGCTCGAATACCTTGTAAATATTTCCCTTCATCATTGAACAGATGCACCGATCCATTCATTCTCTTCAAGAATTCTTTCGTTTCAACCGAATATTGAGATAATGCAGCCAAGTCTTTCTCGTGTTGCTTCAGATAGTTGGCGACCTTTGTGCTGTTCGTTTTGAACCCGTATAGCACGATAAAGCTTTTTTGATCAATTTCAATTGGCCAGAAGTACATCTTGTAATCTTTATATTGCCTTTTTTCAAAGATCTTGATCATTTCATCCTTTTGATAGGAAGTTGGAATGGACTTAGGGCGGTGATAGCTATAGACGTTATCCTTTTTTGAATCAATGACTTGCAGCCATCCGTCTCGTTTTCTCACTGCTTGTTTCAGCTGATCATCGGCTTCCATTTTTCCATCCTCATTAAAATAAAGCCAGCTCATGAGTGTATCTCCATCAGCTTTTGTTAAACCGGTTTCAGCCATGTTCTCGTAGTATTTTTTTAAATATAAATTATCAGAGAACGTATTTCCGATGATCAAAATGGCAATCACAATAAACATTTGTCCGACAAAGTGAAAGAAGAGTTTTGCTCGTAGATTCATAAATTATTTAAGAACCTTTGCTGGGTGCGGTATAAATTTATAGCCCATACCACGGATCGTCACAATATATTCTGGCTGACTCGGATCTAGCTCGATCTTTTCTCTCAGCTTTCGGATATGAACCATCACGGTGTTGTTATCACCATATGATGGGACGCCCCATACTTTCTCATAGATTTGATCTTTTGAAAGAACCACATTCGGATGATCACAAAAGTACTTCAGCAAGGAAAGCAGCTGAGCTGAGCATGCAGTCACCTCTCCTCTTACTTTCAATTCGGCTGAATGAGGATGATAAGAGAAATGGGCATATTCGTATTGACTTTGAGCCTCATCGTGGTCTTCCTTTAAAGAGATATATGTTCGGTTTAAGTGAGCCTTAATTCTAGCCACTAGCTCTAGCGGGTTAAATGGCTTTGTGATGTAATCATCTGCTCCTTGAGCAAAGCCGGTCAGTTTATCTACATCAGACGTTCTTGCAGTTAAATAGAAAATGGGCGCTTTCGTATATTTTCTCATTTCAGGAAGAATATCAAAACCAGACTTACCGGGCATCATCACATCTAGAAGTAAAAGGTGGATGTCCTCGTTTTTGACAACATCTAATGCTTCATCTGCATGGTAGGCTTTATAAATATGCTTGAAACCTTCTTTTTTTAATACGCGTTCAACCATTTTTACAATTGCTTCTTCGTCATCTGCAATCAATATTTTTGCTGTTTCCACGCATCTCTTTCCTTTCTAGCTATGATCTCTAACCGTATATTACCATTGTCTAAAGTAAAAAAGTACCTCTTTTCTGCATAAAAGCGAAAAAATATCAACTGGAGAAAATGGCAGCACTAGGAAGTTTCAGAGACGCAAAAAAACTCGGCTATTCCACCGAGTTCCTTTTACTTCTATTATCCATTCACAGCTTCTAGCTTTCTTTCATGATTCATTAAGTCATATGTTAAACAGATCGGCTTATTCGTTCTAGGGTCAAGTACGATTTCTGCATCAATGTGGAATACCTGACCAAGCACCTCTTTGGTCATGACCTCATGAGGCGTCCCATCTTTGATGACTTTTCCTTGATTGAGGGCAATCATGTAATGAGAAAAACGTGCCGCATGATTCAAATCATGAATGACCATCAACACAGTACGTCCCTGCTCTCTGTTTAACCGTTCTAACAGCTGAAGAATTTCGAGCTGATGTGCAAGGTCCAAATACGTCGTCGGCTCATCCAATAGAAGCAGTTCTGTTTCCTGGGCAAGTGCCATCGCAATCCATACACGCTGACGCTGTCCACCAGAAAGTGCTTCAATTGGCCGGTCATGAAAAGCAATCATACCCGTTTCTTCAAGTGCCCATCTGATGATTCGTTTATCTTCATTTGATAAGCGTCCAAATCCATTTTGATGTGGGAAACGTCCATATGACACCAGCTCATACACTGTCAGTCCACTTGGTGCTTCGGGCGTTTGCGGTAAGATCGCCATTTGTTTTGAAATTTCTTTTGTAGGCGTTTGATGAATAGCCTGACCATTTAAGTAAACAACGCCTTGATTGGACTTCATGATACGGGACATTGTTTTTAAAATCGTTGATTTTCCGCACCCATTCGGTCCAATCAATGTCGTCACCTTGCCTTTTGGGATACTGATATTTAAATCGTCTACAATCAAACGGTCATTATAGCCAATACAAAGCTTTTCTGTTTCGAGCGATTTCATATGTTGTACTCTCCTTCCTTCTTAGTTCGTTTTCATCAATAAGTAAATGAAGTAAGGTGCGCCTAAAGCCGAAACGACAAGACCAACTGGCACCTCTGATGGTGCAAGTATGACGCGGCCAAGTGTATCTGCCAGTAATAATAACAATGCGCCAATCAACGCGGAGGCTGGTATCATTCCTTGATGCTTTGGTCCAACAAGCTTTCTCGCCAAGTGCGGTGCGGCTAACCCTAAGAACGAGATACTACCTGCAACAGCGACACTAGCACCTGCTAATGCAACAGCAATCAGCATAAAAAAGCTTCTTTCTTTATGAACCGAGATCCCTAAGCCGTAGGAAAGCTGGTCACCTAAATTCATGATATTTAAGTAACGTGCTCTCACAAACGCTAACACAAGGAAAATAAGCATCCATGGCAGAACTGATAGGACATACGTCCAGCTCGATCCCCAAATGCTTCCTGATAACCACACGATGGCTTGGTTAAAATCATTTGGGCTCATTTTTAATTGAATAACCACAATTGCTGCTGAAAACGCAGCATTCACGCCAATACCCGTTAAAATCAATCGAACAGGTGTGATGCCTTTTTTCCACGCTAACACATAGATGAGAAATGCAGCAAAGCCTGCACCTACAAAAGCGAAGAGCGGCAGTACAAAGATCGTAAAATCACCTAGGTTTGACATCGTACCTTGGAAAGCAAAAATAAACAAAACCACTGCAAAGCCTGCGCCCGCATTGACACCAAGAATGCCTGGATCGGCTAAACCGTTTTGAGAAACACCTTGCCAAATCGCTCCTGATACAGCGATAGAAGCGCCAACAAGTAAAGCGATGACCATTCTTGGAAGTCTGAACTCGAATAATACAAGCTCATCCATTTCACTTCCGAATCCAAAAAATGTTTTCAATGTATCCATCGGAGAAATGCGAATTTCTCCGGTATTTAAACTAATAAGGAACACAGCCACGATCGCCAAAAAGATCATGAGCATCGTTCGTTTGTATTTCTTTTTCTTTGCCTGCTGCACCATTTCCATCTAAATCCCGCTCCTTTCACGTCTAGCTAAATATAAGAAGAAAGGAACGCCTATAATTGCAGTAATGGCACCGACTGGCGTTTCAAATGGGGCATTGACCAGCCTTGCAGCAATGTCTGCATAAATTAACAGAACCGCCCCTAAAATAGCTGAGCATGGGATAATCCATCGATAGTCAACTCCGACCAAGAAACGAGTGACATGAGGAATCACAAGCCCGATAAAGCCAATAGTACCGGCCACTGAGACAGCAGCACCTGTTAGAAGAATGACGACCAATATTCCAAGTACCTTGACAGTTTTCGTGTACTGTCCAAGCCCTTTTGCCAATTCATCACCTAAGCTGAGAACAGTGATCGAGCGGGCAAGAATCATTGCGATGATCAGCCCCGCAACCGCAACTGGAATGATGACCTTAATATTGCTCCAATTCACACCAGCCACGCCGCCAGCATACCAAAAGCTCATGTCTTGAGCGACGTCAAACCGGATGGCAATTGCTGAGGAGATGGAGCTTAAAAGTGCCCCAACAGCCGTACCAGCTAGTGCGAGCTTCACTGGGGTCAATCCACCTTTTGAAAGAGTACCGACACCAAACACAATAGAGGCAGCGAGTGCCGCACCAACAAATGACCAAAGAATTAATGTAAAAGAAGATTGTCCTGGGAAAAAAGCAAACGCAATGGCAATCGCAAATGCAGAGCCATTTGTCACACCCATAATTTCAGGAGACGCAAGCGCATTTCTTGTCATGCCTTGCATAATAGCTCCCGATACGGCTAAAAAGGCACCGACGAGTGCAGCCCCAACTGTACGCGGCAGCCTCAATTCCCGGATGATTTGATGTGAAGTTTGCTCATGATCAAATTGAAAAATGGCTTCCCATACCGTGTGAAGATGAATATTTGCTGCTCCTAATGATACCGATAAAAAAAGACCAAATGCTAAAGCGATAATTCCTATGATGACAACAACTGCTGTTCCAAAGGGTTTCGTGACAATATCCATTGCATTGTCTTTGGCCGGCAGCTGTTTATTCGATTGTGAGCCCAAAACCAGTCTCTTCCTTTCCGTTCATATCTATTCCTTATCAGTGATAATGATTATCAATCTCGAAGTCTAGTATATCACTTTCTTTTCTTTTTGAAATCATTGTTCTAAACATTTTCTTTATTTTCATCAAAAAACCGTGAGAAATTTACCATTTTTCTTTAGGCCCTAAAATAGCCGATGCATTTTTCATCCCATCATGTTACGATACAATTGAAATTGAGAATCATTATCACAATAAAGTGAATAGGAGAGAATCTTTGTGAAAAACCGATCTGGATTTCTTTTGATATCCTTAGCCATTCTCATGCTTTTTACAGCTGCTTGCGGCAGCACTTCAAATAAAAAATCTGGTGCCAACCAGGATGACACAATCACCTATCAGGATGTAAAAGGTGAAGTCAAACTCCCTAAAGATCCAAAACGAATTGTGCTTCTGGCAGAAAGCTACTACGGTGACCTCGTGACACTTGGCAAGACGCCAATTGCTGCAACGGCACCCATCTTTAAAAACCCTTTCTATAAAGGCAAAACGGATGGTGTCAAAAACCTTGGAACAACCCCTTCTGTCGAAAAGGTCGCCGCTTTGAAGCCAGATATGATTATTGCTTGGGGAGAAGACGAGAAATTTGATCAATACAAAAAAATTGCGCCAACCGTTGCCATTAAATACAATCAATATTCCTTTAAAGATCAACTAAAAGAATTCGGTAAAATGACAGGTACACCGAAAAAAGCAGCAGAATGGATCAAAAAATGGGATACCAAAATAGCTGAGGTAAAGCCTAAAGTAACAAAAGCGGTCGGCAGTAAAACCGTTTCAATCGTGTCACCTTTTGATAAAGGGATCTATATCTTTGGAAACACCTTTGCACGCGGAGGCGAAATTATTTATGATGAGCTGAAATTACGTGCGCCAAAGGCAGTTAAAAAAGATGCCATCGACAGCGGCGTCGGCTATGCAAACATTTCCCTTGAAAAGCTGCCAGAATACGCAGGCGACTATATTTTCACTAGTCCATGGAGCGGGTCAAAAAGTAAAGGAGACCAGGTGTATGAAAGCAGCATTTGGGCATCACTTCCTGCTGTACAAAATAAACACGTATTTGAAATCGACCCTGTCGGTTACTTCTTTAATGACCCAGTTTCATTAGAAGGACAGCTTGAGTTTATTGTGGACCGATTAACATCTGCATCATAAAAAAACGTTTCTCCATATGTGGAGAAACGTTTCCCTTATTCCGTTCCTTTGGCAAATCCTTTTGACATGAATGGATAAAGCAAAATACCTACTAAGAACAGACCGATGCCAAGTCCAAATGTTTTCAAATCAGCTGTTCCTGAAATAATGACCCAAGCGGAATACCCCATCGCAACAAGCGCAATGATTCCGTCTCTTGTTCGCTTCCCTTTTTGAAGATCATACGTGTCACCTTGCATGATGACTTTAAAGCTATAGATCGAAGACACAATATACGGAATGAGATACGCAAGTGTCGCTGATGTCGTTAAAAAGGTAAAAGCTTCATTAATCGTACGAGACATCACTGAGAAAATAAACAGCTGTGACATGATATTTGTAACCGTTAAAGCAACAACAGGACTGCCTTTTTTGTTTGTTTTTGCAAATACTGCCGGGAAATCGCCAGCCTTTGCTGCTTGGTATGGTACTTCTGAACCAAGTAAGATCCAGCCAAGCATCGAGCCAAATAAACAAATAATCGCAAGCAATGCCATCACAATTCCACCAGCCGGTCCAATAATAAGCTGAAGCACGTCTACGAATGGTTTATCTGAGCCTTGCAACTGATCGTGTGGCAGGACGCCCATTGTAATCAAAGTAATAATCATGTAGATAGAAAGTGCAATTAAAAGACCTGTAATCGTTGCACGTTTCACATCGCGCTGCGAGGACGCTCTTCCTGATAAAATGACAGCAGATTCGATGCCAATAAATGCCCATAGAGTGGAAATGGCCGCATGATGAATTTGGCCTCCAAGTCCGAGCATTCCTTCGCCTTCTGCTGCAACTGGGAAGTAATAATGTTCAAATAATGCCGTTTGGAATGCAAATAATCCCGCAACAATAAAAAGGACGAATCCAAGTACCTTTGAAAAGGTCGTAATAAAGTTTAATTTACTTGCAGCACTTAAGCTTGTAATTAAGATCGTATGTGTTCCCCAAAGAAGAATGGTACATACAATAAACGTTGTCAGCTGACCAAGTGTGATCGCTTCTTTACCAAAGGTGAAAATCTCCGTCTTCACTGTGAGAATTGGGAAAAATGTCGTTAAATAACCGGCAAGACTCGTAATAATCGCGACATTACTAATCCAGCTTGCTACCCAATATCCCCAAACCATTGTAAAACCGGCCGCTTTCCCCTTTTTCGGATCGTTAAAAAGTGCTCTTGCATAACTTTGTGGTCCTGCCGTTAGCTGCGGCTTATGAATGGACAAATGCCCAAAAACAAGTGCAATCATCAGCACACCGCCACCTGTGACAAGCCATGCCATCGTCACACCTAAAGGACTCGCATGCTGGGCAAGCGTACTTGGCAGCATAAAGATGCCTGAACCTACCATATTTCCGACGACAAAAGCCGTCAATAACCAAAAACCCCATTTTTTTGTCTGTTCCATTTCCGTACCTCCGTTATATTCACTTCGGACCAGACCCGGCAGTATCTTCATTGATATATTTGTGAAGCAATGACTTGTATTCTTTATGTTCCTCATGGGTCCACTTTCTTAACAGCATACCCTTATCTTCGGTACTCAGAACATAAAAAAAAGCCTGAACAACAGTCCATGCTTTTCAAAACATACACCTTGATCTCCGGATAGCCCTCCACGCTTCAAAGACGTGGCAGTCCTGCATTTATTCAATGCAGACCCAGCATAAAGAAAGTTGGAGCTCTCTCTACACTTCGGCGCTGATGCCTTTTTTCTCATGTTCTTCGATTCCATCTCTCCCATGAGTGACTCATCATCCGCGCAACCTCTACCTCACTGAGACATAGCGTGAGGATTTCTATTCATTTTTACTACACGAAGGTTATCAAACATTCTCATTTCTGTCAAAGGGAAAAACATAGAAAAAGGGCAGAGATCCTTTTCTCTGCCCTATACCTGTTTATTGATCGTTGTTTTTCTTCTTTTGTACAGCTTCCTGAAGCGGATCGCCTGCTAGCTCTTTGCTTGCTTCTTCTAACAGCTGATCTACTTGCTTGTGGTCTTTCTCGCTTTTCGCCTTTTTATCCTTTTGGAAAAATGACATCGCTGTTTCCTCCCTTTTCATAAAATGCGGTTGCCTGTTTAATTTGTGCTACAGTGCGCCGCATTATACAAAGTGGAAAGGCTCAATCATCATGAAAGGTCTGTCTCATTTTTTGCAGATACGTCAAATAGGTCTTTAAGTCTTCCTTTGTGAAGTCTGACATCATATGCTGAATCACCTTTCCGAAAAGACGTGTGTGCTTTTCATAAATCACCTGCCCTTTTTCGGTGGCTTCTAATCGGACGAGCGAGGGGTCGTCTTTGTCCCGTTCTCTCTGAATATAGCCCTGCTCACATAATTTATTGAGTGCAATGGAGGCTGCACCTGGGTTTAAAGAGAGTCTTTGTTTCAGCTCTTCGGCATGTGATACTTTGCCTTGTATCAAAATAGAAAGAGCATATATCTGCGGAGGCGTGATGTCTTTTTCTAACTCAAGTAACTTGCGGTTTAATTTACGGCTGACTTCATAATGTACAAGAACAATTTCTTTTAAAATGTCTGCATTACCCATCCGAATCGCATCCTTATCGTTAGTATCAACATGACTTCCCCCTTATTATAGAATGTTTTTCCAATCAGCCAACCCTTTTGCCCTCTTTTTCTTTAGAAATAAGTCTTGCTGAATGAATTCACCCTTGATATAGTGAGGACTTGAACAAAAAACAGAACAGGAGTACGCATCATGACAGGAAAAACACACATTATGGGCGGAATCGCCGCCTCAACAGCCGTCGCCTACTACTACGGATTCGACCCAGTCATCATGGCTGCAGCTGGATCAGCAGGTGCTTTGATCCCCGATCTTTGCCATACAAAAAGTAAAATCGGTAGAAAATTTCCGCTGCTCTCGGCACTGATCAGCAGCGTATTCGGTCATCGCACGTTCACTCACAGTTTATTATTTCTGCTGATCATTTATTTTCTTGCGACAACATACATTCCAAATGACAGCCTAAGTATCGGTTTACTAGTTGGAATGGCGAGCCATCTTATCCTTGATGCTGGAACAGTGAACGGCATTAAATTTTTATTTCCAGCTTCCATTAAAGTGCGTCTCCCCTTCTATGTCAAAACAGGCAGCACAGGAGAACAAGTCGTACTAGCTGCTCTCACTGTCGTCACCTGCTATTACATCGCCGTCATCTGCGGCATATCTATCCCCATCCAGTTCTAACAGAATAAAAAAGAGTTTTGCGAAAAAGATAAGATATGAATTGATCATTCCTCATTTTTTTAGTAGGTTTAAGATAAGTGTTTTTGCCTTGCAGCTGAATACAGAATGATGAGGAGATACATAAATGAAAGCGTTTTTCAAAAATCACTGGTTTTTAGTGTATTCCATCCTCTTCATGTGGATGAAAACATACATCATTTATCAACTAGGTTTTCACATACGAACGGCCAATCTGTTTCATGAATGGCTGCTTTTGATCAATCCACTTAGCTTTCTACTCCCTTTGTTTGGGATAGCTCTTTTTTTAAATGAAACCAAACAAAAGGTTTTTTTATTGACTGCAAATTTTATTCTTACGGCGATTCTTATATCGAATACGATCTTTTATGGTTTTTACATTGATTTCATTACCATTCCCGTGCTATTCCAAGCGAAGAACATGGGAGATATGGGCAGTAGTATGACGGAATTATTCCACCCGCTCTTTGTGCTGATGCTCGTTGATTTTGTCGTACTTGCTTGGCTGCTCAAGCGCAAACCATTAGCCCCAAAAGCGTCATACAAGACGATCAAAACATATTATGCGATCTGCTGCAGCTTCCTATTGTTTCATGTCAGCTCAGCTATGATGGATCACCCTCGATTTCTGACAAGCTCTTATGATCGTGAAGTCATTGTCAGAAACCTCGGGCTGTTCCAATTCCATCTTTACGACGGTGCTGCCCAAACGGCACGCATTGGACAAAAGGCTTTTGCAGATGAAGATACGCTTTCTACTGTAGCAAACTACACAAAGGCTGATTACAGCGCACCAAACGAAGAGTACTTCGGACTTGCTAAAGGCAAGAACGTTGTGTTCATTTCACTTGAATCGACGCAGCAATTTGTCATGAATCAAAAGGTAAATGGACAATTTATCACTCCCTTTTTAAATCAATTGGCTAAAAAGAGTTTTTATTTTGATGAATTTTATCAGCAGACAGAACAGGGGAAGACGTCCGATTCAGAGTTTATTGTCGCGAATTCCCTCTACCCTTCTAGCAGCGGCGCTGTCTTTTTCACAGCGAGTGATAATGAATATGATACGTTATACAAGCAGTTGAAAAAGGAAAACTATCAATCCGTCCAATTTCATGCGAATAATAAAACGTTTTGGAATCGTGATGTAATGTATAAATCTCTAGGAATTGATCGTTTTTATGATGTCGATTCATATCATGTCAATGAACGGAATTCCACTGGCTGGGGCTTAAAGGATATCGACTTCTTTGATCAATCCATTGATTATTTAAAAAAGTTGAAGCAGCCTTATTACAGTACGTTCATTACTTTGACCAATCATTTTCCATTTGAAATTGACCCGAAGGATCAGTTTATTGATGAATATGATTCGTCCAGTACCATTTTAAACCGCTATGTGACGACCGTCCGCTATCAAGATGAAGCGATTAAGTTGTTTTTTGACCGTATGAAAGAAGAAGGATTGTATGACAATACGATGTTTGTCCTCATGGGTGACCACTATGGCATCTCTGAGGCACATCATGAGGCAATGGCACAGCTGCTCGATCAAGAGGAAATCACACCGTTTGATGCGGTCAAACTGCAGCGTGTTCCGTTTTTGATTTACATTCCTGGTGTCACGGACCAAGCACCGCAGACGATTTCTGAAACAGCTGGTCAAATGGACGTCAAGCCGACACTTCTTCACTTACTAGGGATTGAAACGAAGGATTCCATTCAATTCGGCAATGATTTATTTTCAAATGAACGGACGCCTTTCGCTGTATTGAGAAACGGTAACTTTATTACAGATGATTATCTCTATACAAAGAACACCTGCTATGATCAAAAAACAAAAGAACCCGTGAAGCAGGATGAGGTATGTCAGCCCTATATCGAAAAAGCCAATAAAGAGCTCTCCTTATCAGACAAGGTGATCAATGGGAATTTGCTGCGTTTTTATCAGCAGTAAACAGGATAATACGATCTCCTTAGTCGTCACGCTGAAAGTCGCCATTTGGCGGCTTTTTCTTTTCTCTTTTTATTGAAAGCCTATGAATGCTCAAATAAGTTTGCTTATAATAAAGGGAACTACATGATATTGAATGATAAGAGGTGTGAACATGAAGTATATATTCTTAGCCTTCATCTCCATATGTTTGCTTCTGAGTGGATGCCAAACAGAGATGAAGCCATCTAATTCGAATAAAAAAACAGAGCTTGTAATTTCAGCAGCGGCAAGTCTTCAGGATGCACTAAAGGAAATTGAAGCCTCCTTTCACAAACAGCATCCACATGTGACATTAACGAATAACTTCGGATCATCCGGCGCATTGAAGCAGCAAATCGCTCAAGGAGCAAAAGCGGATCTCTTTTTCTCAGCAGCTGAAGAGCCCTTCAATAAACTTGTTCAATCTGGAGACATTGACCGAGAATATCTCAAGGACGCCATACAAAACGAGCTAGTCCTTATTGTGCCAAAAGATGGCTCTTCCTCTATTAAAAGCTTTCAAGACGTCCAGCACGTAAAAGGAAAGATCGCTCTTGGCACACCTGAATCGGTTCCTGCTGGTACATATGGCAAAGAGATTTTCACAAAACTGAATATATGGGATCAAGTGAAAAAGAATGCTGTCTATGCCAAAGATGTACGGCAAGTTTTAAGCTACGTTGAAACTGGAAATGTCGAAGCAGGTGTTGTGTATAAAACAGACGCCCTCGTTTCTAAAAAAGTAAAGATTGCAGCTGAAGCAAATTCGGACATGCACTCCCCGGTTATATATCCAGTAGGGATTGTCAAAGGGACAAATCATCTTACGGAAGCCAAAGCCTTTTTTCAATTTCTTCAATCTGATAAAGCCACATCCATTTTTAAGAAATACGGCTTTCAAGTGTCGTAATGCCTATGCTGACTGAAGACTTTCTATCACCCATTTGGCTGTCCGTGCAAGTGGCTATCGTCAGCGGGCTGTTGGCCACAGTTTTTGGCACAACAATTGGCTTCTGGATGGCGCGAACAACTTTTAAAGGGAAAATGATTGTGGAAACGCTCCTGATGATGCCGCTCGTTCTCCCGCCAACAGTCGTTGGCTTTTTATTGCTCGTCGTATTCGGAAAGCATAGTGTAATAGGGGGCGCGATTGAATGGATCTTCCATCAGCCGGTCATTTTCACATGGTGGGCGGCGGTTATTGCTTCGACAGTCGTGGCATTCCCGCTCATGTATCAATCAGCAAAGGCGGGCTTTTCTACAATTGAGTCAGATATTGAAGGGGCTGCAAAAGTAGATGGTGCTCATTCATTCCAAGTCTTTGCCTATATTACTGTACCTCTTGCCCTTCCATCCCTCTTGTCAGGCAGCATCCTTAGCTTTGCAAGAGCCCTTGGAGAATTCGGAGCGACCTTAATGTTTGCCGGCAACATCCCAGGAAAAACCCAAACACTCCCAACCGCTATTTATGTGGCGATTGATTCTGGGCGCATGGAGCTTGCTTGGGCGTGGACGATCTGTATTGTGATCTTATCTTTTATTATGCTTTTGGCTGTGCGTAGAAGTAGTACGTAAAAAAATCCCCTTTCTCACGTGAGAAAGAGGATTTTTTCATTTATTCAAACCCAACCGTCATCGTCTCTGGATTCGAGCCGACACGCTCGTTATTGTTTAATGCATCGATTTTTTCCATGTCTTCCTTTGATAATTCGAAATCAAAAATATCTGCATTTTGTTTAATGCGTTCTTCGTTGATTGATTTTGGAATCGTCACGACACCGCTTTGCAGATCCCAGCGCAAGATGACCTGAGCAACAGATTTGTTGTAGCGTGCAGCCATGTCCTTTAATACGTCATGATCTAATAGCTTTCCTTGCATGAGCGGAGACCACGCTTCAATTTGAATGCCTTTTTCTTTTGCGTATTGACGTAGTTCGACAAGTGTCAGTTTCGGATGAAATTCAACTTGGTTCACGGCTGGAACAACCTCAGCATCTTTTAATAGCTCTTCTAAATGCTGAATGTAGAAGTTGCTGACGCCAATGGCTCTCACTTTCCCATCCTTGTAAAGCTTCTCAAGCGCACGCCATGTGTCTTTAAATGTTTCTGCATTTGGGCCAGGCCAATGAATCAAATAGAGATCTAAGTAATCAAGACCTAATCGATTCAAGCTTGCGTCAAATGCAGCCAGCGCTTTGTCATAGCCTTGATCCGTATTCCATACTTTAGACGTAATGAACAAATCTTCTCGTTTCACGCCAGATTCTTTAATTGCTTTGCCTACGCCTGTCTCATTTTTATAAACGGCAGCCGTATCAATACTGCGGTATCCGTTGCGTATGGCTGCTTTTACGGCATCTACCACTTGATTGCCGTCCTCCACTTTGAATACACCTAAACCAAACCAAGGCATTTCCACTCCGTTATTCAGTGTTACGGTATCATTCAAGCTTTTAACCATTTTAACAACCACCTTTTTCATAGATTCCATCTTTTTCATTATCTCACGTTGTCCATTAAAACTCTATTATCAGGCGTTTTTCTTCGCTTCGATGGCTAACAGCAAAGCACCTGTCATGCCGGCCTTGTCTTCAAGTCCAGGAGAGACAATATATGAATCAAGCGGCGGCAGGTCTACATAATCATTGAGATAAGCAGCAAGCTTCTCTCGAATTAGTGGAAACAGTTGTTTTTGCTTCATGACACCCCCGCCCATAATGATGCGCTCTGGGCTTAAAATAAGCGAGTACTGCATCAGCGCCTGCGCCAAATAGTCAGCTTCAAGTGCCCAAACTGATTCTTTCTCCGTAAGCTCTTTAGCAGATTTCCCCCATCTTTTCTCAATCGCTGGTCCAGCTGCCAGTCCTTCTAAACACGTCCCATGCGCTGGGCAGACTCCTTCAAACACGTCTGATTCATGCTGCCTGACAAGGATGTGCCCCATTTCTGGGTGCGAATGACCATGAAGAAGCTCGTTTTTTACAACAGCGCCAGCACCGATACCCGTACCGACCGTGATATACAAACAACTATTCAGCCCTTTGGCTGCTCCTTTTGTTAATTCACCTAAGGCTGCCGCATTTACATCTGTTGTAAAAGATACTGGGACTTCTAATTGCTTCTCTAGCTCTGGGATGAACGGGTAATGCTTCCACTCTACTTTCGGCGTGTTCATGATATAACCGTAAGAAGGGTCGTCCTTTTGGACACAAATCGGTCCAAAGGAGCCGACCCCTAATGCTTCAATGTCATGCTGCTCGAAAAATGGGATGAGCTTTTGTAATGTTTTTTCTGGGTGCTCTGTAGGAATCGTCATTTCTTTGAGAATATCCCCGTGCTCATTGCCGATTGCACAACAAAACTTTGTACCGCCAGCTTCAATTGCTCCATAATACGCCATCATTGATCTCCCCCTGCTTGTTCTCTTTCTTCATCATAAAACATAGGGAAAAAGATGACAACATTACGTATTGGTCAGGAGAACAGCTTCCATATCATTGATATACTCCCTTAGATGATGGGCAATATCACGATTGATTTCACCATTTTCATACAAAGTTTGAATTTCATTTCGAATCGTCTGTACAGCTTGGAAGTTAAGCTCTTTTTTCTTCCGGTCAAACGAACGGTCTTTTTGCTGAAAGAAGCTTGGACCGTGTTCACATCGATAAATGACTTGGTTGTAAAAGCCAATCACTTGGTGACACGTTTGTTTATTTTCATCGGTCATATGCTGTTTGATCGAGTCCACAGCAGCCTCTGCCGTTTTCTTACGGATTTGCTTGTACGAGTCTTCGTTTTCTAAAATACCGCTGGAAACGAGCTGATTCGGTCGCCATAATTGAAGCCACTGAAGCAAGCGCAGGAACTTCACTTTTGAAAAACGAATTTTGAAGGAGTTTGAATACAGCATTTCCAGCTCATGAAATCTCTCCTGTAGCTCATAGGCTTCTTCTTTATCTAATTTCTCTTCATCAATTAATTGCTGAAGCTTCATTTGTTCTGCTTTAATTCCATGCAATCTGATTTTTCGTTCCTGTCTTCTCATCCCGAATTGGTACGGCTCACGCTGGATATTACGCAGCTTCATTCGGTAATCATTAATGAGTGCTAGAGACACTTCCCTGTTGTCTTCATTCATTCCTTCTCTTAAGGTTTTAATGGCACTTCTCAGCAGCTTCCGTTTCGCATGCTGAACCTTTGTATCCAAATCCACGGCGATTTGCTTGTCTTTTTTCTCAGATAAAAGAGGCAATAATACACTAGCTAAAATGAGTGTACATAAAATGACGCCTGCTGCGAGGAAAATAATCAAATGCCGCTCGGGGAATGGTGATCCGTCCGCAAGCGTAAATGGGATTGAGAAGGCACCAGCTAAAGTGACAGCACCACGAACACCAGAGAATGTCATCAGCATCGAAGCACGCAGCTTCGGTTTTTTCACATTCTGCTTTTTCGTTACACTCCAGTTACCTGCCCAGAAGAGCCATACCCATAAGAATCTCAGGATCATGAGACATAGCGTGATGATTAAGATGTAACTGATGACCTGCATATTATTAAACGCTTCATCCTGGAAAATCACTGTCGATACATCAGGAATCTGCAATCCAAGGATAACGAAAACAAGTCCGTTTAAAATAAATAAAATAATATTCCATGTGTTTGATGAAGCAATTTGCAGTTTGGCTAAATTTGCTTCCATTCGATCCTGCTCAATAGCGTGTGTCACACCGCCAGCAACAACCGCTAAAATACCGGATACACCAATTTCTTCAGCTGCTAAATAGATGACAAATGGTGTAAGGATTTGCAGAATGATATGCATCGTGACATCGTCCATTCCTAAACGGCGGAGAAAATAGCGAAAACGAATGATAAAAAAGGATAGAATAAATCCAGTCAATAGACCACCTGCGGCAATCAGGACAAAGCTAAAGGATGCCTCAGCAATTGAAAAAGCGCCAGTTACTGTTGCTGCAATGGCAAATTTAAAGGCGACAAGTCCTGATGCATCGTTCATCAATCCCTCGCCTTCCAGCAGTCTCATGATGCCCTTTGGCATGTTCACACGGCTGGAAAGAGCACTGACTGCTACCACATCTGTCGGTGATAAAATCGCTGCAAGCGCAAATGCGGCTGGAAGTGGTATGCTTGGGATCATCCAATGGATGGTATATCCCGCGACAATGACTGTCGCAAAGACTAACCCTAGGGCTAACAGAAGAATCGGCGCTCTTAATTTCCACAGCTCATCCCTTGGGGTACGCTTCCCGTCATTAAATAACAGCGGCGCAATGAATAAAACGAAGAATAGTTCAGGATTTAAAGAAATATGTAAACCTGAAGGAAAAGCTGCCACCAGTATTCCTAAGCCCACTTGAATTAACGGGACTGGAATAAAGGGGACAAAACGATTGATAATATTAGATGATGCAATGAGTGCAAGTAGTACGAGCACTGCCAAAAAAATCTCCACTAGTACGTGTCCCTCCTATTTTAATTTTTTCGTCAAGTTTTGCTTACATGCAAAGATGTGTTCATTTCGAGTTGATTCATCCGTCCGATCATAGAAGCTTCTTTAGTATTCCGCAAAATGTGAAACCAACACATAACAATCCATCTAGGCAAAAAAAGGCTGAATCCAGATATTCAGCCAGCTGACAAAATTTTCATCATATGTATTGTTCCAATGATGAACAAAAAGACCCTGCTTTTATTTTACACGAAAACTCCATTACCTGCTGACATCCAGCTCGTTTCAAACACAAAAAAAAGAGCGAAATCGCTCTTTTCTCGTTTTACCCTTTATTTAAAAAATAAGACCTAGCGGGAAGCCGCCATTTGAATAGGTAGGAACAAACCCTGCATACGACGAGGATGAGAAACAGCAAATACAAAGCAATCTCTCCTTGTGCTAAACCGAGTCCTACGAGTAAGCCGCCAAGTGCTGCCCAGACTGCGTAAATCTCCGCTTTTAGCACAAGCGGCTTTCGCCCTGCCAATAAATCACGCACAATTCCGCCACCGCTTCCAGTCAGAATGGCTGCCACAATGACCGCACTGAGCGGAAGCTCTCTTTGCACAGCAAATAATGCACCTTGAATCGCAAACGCTGCTAAGCCAATCGCATCCGAGAAATTCCCCCATGTGCTCCAGTGCTTGAGCAAAAGCTTTGGAAAAAGAAACACAATCGTAATGGATACAAGAGCAATGGTAAACATCTTGCCCTGTGACCATAAAGCAGACACCGGAAGACCGATTAATAGATTCCGAATCGCTCCACCGCCAAATGCTGTCACAATCCCTAAAATGTACACACCAAGAATATCGTACTCTTCCTCCATTGCCACTATCGCACCACTAATGGCGAACGCGATAATACCAATGATACTTAAGACTTCCCATGCCATTTTCCGCTTATCTCCTTACATGATCTGATCATCTAACACTACTCCCTTAATGTATATCTGACATAAGCGAAAAGCAATACAAATTTTCTTTAAATTTTATCTTTTTGCAAAAATAAAAAATAGCCCGCTAAAAAGCAGGCTATCTCTCAATCTTCTCTTGCATTTAACAGCAGCATACTGATGATAATCAGAATAAATGCAATAAGTGCTAATAGCGGAATGGTGATAAAACCAAACCAGTTCAAATAATCAACAGAACAAGGAATGCCGCTGAGGCAAGGGCGAATCGACGCAAAGCCTGGGATCTTTTGTTCCATATAATGATAGATGGAAAAGCCAGCACCGATTACAGCTAAAGGCAGTACGTAATACTTCACTTTGACATCACCCCGGAACGTAGCAATTCCAAGTAAAAGCACGAGCGGGTACATGAAAATACGCTGGAACCAGCACATATCGCATGGAATAAACTTTTTGATTTCACTTAAATACAGGCTGCTCATCGTCGCAACGATCGAGACAATCCAAGCACTGTACAAGTAAATAAGCTTATTCTTCATGATTTCTTCCCTTTAAGCTCTTGATCAATTAATTCTTTGATTTCATCATAGTCATAGAAGTTTTGAACTTGTTTATTGTTAATGAAAATCGTTGGTGTTGAATTCACTTTGTATTTGTTCACAAGCTGATCGTCTGTGTTCAACTGCGGCTGATACGTTTTCTTTGATAGGTTATCTTTGAGTTTGTCCGTATTAATTTTTGTTGTCTTTTTCGCTAATTCAGTCAGCTTAGCAGGCGTAACCCATTCTGCTTCACTATCTGGCTGTGCTTGATAGACAGCTTCATGGAATGCCCAGAAGTTTTTTGGATCTTCTTTCCATACTTCTTCAGAAGCTAGTGCTGCTAACACTGCGCCATCTCCATGAACAGGCAGTGGCAAGTTAATAAATGAAAATGATACATCGCCTTTATCTATGTAGTCTGCTTTCAGTTTTGGGAAAATGTCTGTTTCGAATGATTTACATGACGGACATTTGTAGTCCCCAAACTCGACAATTTGCACCGCTGCATCTTTGTCTCCTATGACAGGCTGTCCTTTAATCGAAGGCTTACTGTCAACTGTTTGTGCTTCTTGGCTGTTCTTGTTTCCAATCACAACAAATATACCGATGAGAAGAGCTGCGATGATGGTTAAAATGACAGCAAATTTAATGGATGAAGATTGATTATTTTTCTTACTCACATAAGCACCTACCTTATCTTTTTCATTCCTTTTAAAAAAGAAAAGGGATAATAGCTTAGAAAAATGCCATTATCCAACTTCTTCTATTTTAACAAGAGGGGGTCCATTATGAAAGATGGTATTCATGAAATTTTCCTTACAATTTTATTTCATGACCCTCATCGCATTTAAAACAGCGAGTACGGTGACACCGACATCCGAGAAGACGGCTTCCCACATCGTCGCAATTCCGAATGCTCCGAGTAATAGGAAAACGCCTTTGACACCAAGGGCAAATGCGATATTCTGCCAGACAATCCTTCTTGTTCGTTTTGCGACAGCGATGGCTTCTGCTACCTTTGATGGCTGGTCCGTCATGATGACGATATCAGCCGCTTCGACAGCTGCATCTGAACCAAGCCCGCCCATTGCAATTCCTATGTCCGCTCTTGCTAATACCGGTGTATCATTAATGCCGTCCCCAACAAATAATAGCTTTTCTTGAGGCGCTTTTTTCTGATCAATTTCTTCTAATTTCGTTACTTTGTCTTGCGGTAATAATTCTGCATGTACTTCATCAATGCCAATTTGCTTAGCGACCGCAGTTCCGACTTGCTTAGCATCACCAGTGAGCATGACGGTTTGAATACCAGACGCCTTTAGAGCAGAAACGGCTTCGATTGCATCGTCCTTTAATTCATCTGCGATCAAGATTGATCCGGCAAACTCACCGTTAATTGCCATGTACACAACGGTTCCGCTTCTTTTTTCTTTTTCATACGCAATGTCTTCTCGCTCCATCAAGCGATGATTTCCCGCTAAGACGTGAGATCCGCTGATGGTCGCTTTAATTCCATGTCCCGCGATATCCTCATATGCTTCGATCTGGCTTTCATCAAGCGGTGAGCTATATGCCGCTTTAATCGATTCTGCAATAGGGTGAGAGGAATGGGCTTCTGCTAGTGCTGCAAAAGAAAGCAGCTCTTCTTCTGACCACCTGTCACTGGCTGTGGCAATATTGGTCACTGTAAAGTTTCCTTTTGTAAGCGTGCCCGTCTTATCAAATACCGCATATTTCACAGAATTCAATGCTTCTAAATAGTTACTGCCTTTGACAAGGATGCCTCGTTTAGACGCTGCCCCAATTCCCCCGAAAAATCCTAATGGAATGGATACAACAAGAGCACAAGGACAAGAGATCACGAGAAAGACAAGCGCCCGGTACACCCAGTCAGACAATTGTGCTGATGGAATAAGAAGCGGCGGCACAAAGGCAAGCAATAAGGCGAGCACGACGACAGCCGGTGTATAATATTTTGCAAACTTTGTGATGAAATTTTCTGTCTGTGCTTTTCGGCTGCTTGCATTCTCAACCAAATCTAAAATTTTCGTCACAGCCGATTCGCTTAACTCTTTTTGAACTTCAATTTCAAGTATACCGTTTTGATTCACAAATCCTGCAAGAACTTCTTTTCCCGCTTCTACATCCCGCGGCACCGATTCCCCTGTTAATGCGGATGTATCAACAAGTGAGAAGCCCTCAATAACGAGCCCATCCAGCGGAATTTTTTCACCAGGCTTCACGACAATACGGTCACCGGCTTTTACTTCTTCTGGATTCACTTTTTTCGTTTCATTTCCGACTTTTAGATTCGCGTATTCTGGACGTATATTCATTAATTCACTAATTGAACGTCTTGAACGATTCACTGCCGCCCCTTGGAAGAGCTCTCCAATTTGGTAAAAGAGCATCACTGCCAGTGCCTCTGGATATTGCTGAATCACAAAAGCGCCAACTGTTGCAATGGTCATTAAAAAGTTCTCATCAAATACTTGGCCTCGCACGATATTTTTCAGCGCTTTAAAAACCACATCACCGCCGACTAGTAAATATGCTGCGAAGAACATAAGGAACTTTAATACACCATCTTCAGGTATAAAGAAAGCGGCTGTTCCAATGACTGCACCGCCAATTAATTTCAGCACAATCGTTTTTAAATTTTTTGTCCCATGATCATGATCGTGATGATGTCCTTCTTCTTTCGGTGATACACTCACATGAGGTTCAATGGACTGAACAGTTTTTTCAATACGCTTTGTCATCGTTTCTTGCTTATCTGCATGCGTCACAGTCAAGGTGCCTGTCGCAAAGTTAACAGAGCAAGCTTCCACTCCATCCATTTTGCTGACTCCTGTTTCTATTTTCCGTGCACAGTTGCCGCAATCAAGACCGCTTAATACGTATTCATCCTTCATCTTTTTCATGTTCTCACCTTTTTCTATATGATAAGTAACGTTCCCTGGATCGATTCAACCTATTAAAAATTAAAAACTTTATATATGAGCATATATTCATATATTGGATTACCCTTATTATATGAGGATTTCTTATCTTCTGTCAATCATTTATGAAGAAATAATTGGTTTTTTGTGTCCCATTCTGTCACACGGATTTTCAATAAACCAAGCTCATGTCCCCCGCTCACCACATAACATAAAAACGATCGTTTGATCTCTGACAGAATAAGTGCAGTTTTTTCTCTTTACAAAAGAAGGACAGACGCTTAGAATGAAATAAAAGTTTCCTCAAGGAAACAAATTAGCGTTAGAGAATCATTTCATCCTTTAGTCAAAATTATTTAATGTATGCATATATCTTTAGGAAGTGCAATGATGATCGAAAGGGGCCGCAAGAGATGCCAAATGCTTTAACAATCGACCGTCTTCATGTCTCATATCACGGGCAGGATGCTTTAGAGAACATCTCTCTTTCCATACAGGAAGGAACGATGACAGGAATCATAGGTCCAAATGGTGCCGGTAAATCGACTTTACTCAAGGCATGTTTGGATTTAATTGAAAAAGACCAAGGGGATATTCGCTTTTTTGAACAGCCCTTTAAACAAGTTAGAAAACAGATCGCCTATGTACCTCAGAGAAATGATCTAGACTGGACGTTTCCTATTCATGTGCTGGATACCGTCCTACTTGGAACATATCCGAAGCTTGGCCTGATCAAACGTCCGAAAAAAGAAGACCGGGCATATGCATACCACTGTTTAGAAAAAGTCGGCATGCAGGACTTTGCCAAAAGACAAATTGGTGAGTTATCCGGCGGTCAGCAGCAGCGTGTCTTCCTTGCAAGAGCACTTGCGCAAAACGCACAGCTCTTCTGTTTGGATGAACCATTTGTTGGAATTGATATGGCAAGTGAAGAAACAATGGTTCGCATTTTGAAGGAATTACGTGATGAAGGAAAAACCATTTTGGTGGTCCATCATGATTTAAGTAAAGCCGGTGATTACTTCAGCCATCTCGTTTTGTTAAATAAAAAACTCATCAAAGCTGGACCTGTACACGACATCCTTCGCCCAGAGGTCATGCTGGAGGCATATGAAACGCAGCTACCATTCTTAAAATCAGCAGGAGGAGACGTGTAATGGAATTTTTAACCGGACTCTTTGAATATGCGTTTTTACAAAAAGCATTATTTACATCC
The DNA here is from genome assembly GCF_038003425.1 of Bacillus sp. FSL K6-1145. Classification (NCBI taxonomy): domain Bacteria; kingdom Bacillati; phylum Bacillota; class Bacilli; order Caryophanales; family Bacillaceae; genus Bacillus; species Bacillus sp. FSL K6-1145. The sequence goes on from NZ_JBBOPC010000001.1 coordinate 2,997,256, forward strand.
GTGATGGTAGGCATTATTTGCGGGGTCATTGGCTGCTTTATTATTTTACGGGGCATGGCCTTGATGGGAGACGCCATATCGCATGCTGTGCTGCCAGGTGTCGCCATCTCTTATATGCTGGGAATTAACTTTTTCTTCGGAGCCGTCTTAACTGGCGTATTAACAGCGATTGGGATCGGATATGTGAGTCAAAACAGCCGCATTAAAAATGACTCTGCGATTGGCATTGTCTTCACCGCTTTTTTCTCAATCGGGATCATCTTGATCACATTTTTGAAAAGTTCCAGTGATTTATATCATATCTTGTTTGGAAACGTTCTAGCTGTTCGATCATCTGATATGTGGATTACGCTTGGCATCGGCATTTTTATCCTGCTGGCCGTCATCATTTTCTACAAAGAATTGCTCATTAGTTCATTTGATCCGGTGATTTCTTCGGTTTACGGTTTACCGAATCGAATGATCCATTATTTTCTCATGACCTTGTTGACCCTTGTGACCGTTGCTTCACTACAAACTGTTGGGATTATTCTTGTCGTTGCCATGCTTATTACGCCGGCAGCCACTGCGTATCTCTTAACAGACCGGCTATGGATTATGATTTATTTATCTGCATTTTTCGGGGCAGTTTCTGCCGTTGCCGGTCTTGGGCTTAGTTTTACGTATAACTTGTCGTCTGGCGCTTCTATCGTGCTAGTTGCGACCATTTTATTCGGGAGTGCCTTTATCCTTTCACCAAAGCAAGGAATTCTATGGAGATCATTAAGATCTAAACGAAAACGAACGCAGCTAAAAAAGGAAGCGTCTATGTAAAAGGAGGACATACATGAAGAAGGTATTTGCAATCCGTTTGACCGCAGTATTCATTGCCCTTATGGTCATCACAGGCTGTTCTACAAAACAAAATAATTCCGGCAAAGATGACGGCACATTAAAAGTCGTCACGACCTACTCCATTCTTTATGACATTGTGAAGGAAGTAGGCGGAGAGCACGTCTCTATTCACAGCATTGTTCCCATTGGTACAGACCCACATGAATTTGATCCACTGCCAAAGGATGTTCAGCATACAACGGATGCAGACCTTGTTCTATATAATGGCTTAAACCTTGAAACAGGAAATGGCTGGTTTCAAAAGCTGCTCGAATCGAGTGGCAAGGACGGGGATGATGCACCTGTAGCCGAAATGAGTAAAGGCGTCAAAGTAAAACATTTATCTTCAAAAGGCCTCGAAAGCCAGCAGGACCCACATGCTTGGCTAAATGTCGAAAATGGGATTCTGTATGCTAAAAATGCCAGAGATGCACTTATTAAAGCGGACCCTGAGCATCAAGAGGATTACGAAAAAAATGCAGAAGACTATACCAAAAAGCTTCAAGCGCTTCATGATGAAGCAAAAGACAAGTTCGACCAGCTGCCGAAAGACAAAAAGCGTCTTGTGACAAGTGAGGGAGCCTTCAAGTATTTTGCAGATGCCTATGGACTAGAGGCAGGCTACATTTGGGAGATCAACACAGAGAATGAAGGAACACCTGGACAAATGAAGCGCATCATTCATTTCGTCAAAGATCATCAAGTGCCTGCGCTCTTTCTTGAAACAAGTGTCGATCCACGCAGCCTTGAAAGCCTATCTGAAGAAACTGGTGTTCCGATTAAAGGAAAAGTATTTACTGACTCCATTGGAAAGAAAGGTGAGGATGGGGACAGCTACTATAAGATGATGAAATGGAATATTGACACCATTTACAAAGGGCTTTCATCATAAGAAAAGACAGGCGGAGTGAGTTCGCCTGTCTTTTTTATTAGCTGGCTATATTTTGCGGGTGTTTTTTCGGCCAGATCACATAGCTGATGCTAATGACGAAATCAATGGCTAAGACCATTCCCCATACTCTCGCTAGCTGCATCAGTGCTTCCGTTCGTTCTGGTGCTTGGATGAGATAAGATAACCCAAATAGTAGACCGGCTCCGATGACATAAGAGACGAGATGCCGCGTCCAGCCGACTATTTCATATACAGACCGTTCCTTCCCGTACTTTGGTCTTCCCTTCGGCTTAGGGCCTCCTGCAAATCGATAAGCAAACCGGACATCTGCCCATTTCACCATTTGATGTCCAAAAGCAAGACTCACCCCAATATAAACAGCTGCGAGCCCGTGAATGACACTCGCCACAGCCCCCTCTCTTAAATCCATATAAGTCGCTGCAAGAAGTATGAGATCCAAAATCGGTGTACAAATGAGGAAGAAGGCGCCCCACTTTTTCTGTCTAAACACATAACGAAGTGTTAACCCCACCAGAATAAACAGCCAAAAGCCAATTTCACATGCCACAATCAATAACCCGATCAATATTCACCACATCCTTTTTAATACGATTGTATTAAATAAAAAATAACACAACTGTGTTAAAAAAACAATAGCTGTGCTAAAATCAATGTATGCCAAAAATCGTCGATCACTATAAACAAAAACAAAAAGTCGCTCAAGCTGCCATGAGAGTGATTAAACAGGATGGATTGGAAAACGCTTCTGTACGAAAAGTAGCGGTAGAAGCTGGTATTTCAGCGGGCTCTATGCGTCATTATTTCTCCACACAGCAGGAGCTATTTCTTTTCTCTATGACATTGATTCAGGAAAGAGTCAAAGAGCGGATGACAGGACTTCAGCTGAACGGTTCAACGGAAGAAAATGTCTTCGCGTTATTGGAGCAGGTTCTCCCACTTGATGAAGAACGAAGATTTGAAATGGAGGTGTGGCAGGCTTTTACAGTCAAGTCGATGACTGAACCTGATTTACAGCCGCTCAATGCAAAGATGTATGACGAGCTTTTCCAAATGACCCAATATTGTTTAATGAAATTAAAAGAGGATGGGCTCTTGCTTGATCATATCGATCTTTTAGTCGAAACTGAGCGGCTTTATGCGGTCATCAATGGGCTTGCATTGAATGGAATCTTGCAGCCTCATCGCTTACCGCCTCAGCTCATACGCTCCGTACTGCAGATGCACCTGCAATCCATCACCAAAAAAGACATGTCTCCCTCATGAGGGAGCATGTCTTTTTTTAATCTTCCATAAAAATACGTTTTGCTTCGTAGTAGAGTACCTGCACAAATTTCTTCACATTGATACGGGTATGTTCTTCTCTACCGCTCGTCTCTTTTGTTAATTCACTCATTTTCTTTCGCACGATGGTGAAATCAAAGAATTTAGAAGCGTAATTTTCAAAGGTCGGATGAGAAAAATCAGTTAACCCAAGTGAAGCGATGTGTTTCAAGGATTGGTTGATCGCACGCCTCACCCGCTGTTCCGCTGCTTTCGCTTCTCTTGCAATGTCTGCCGATGTGTAAGGCTCATTTAATTTATCCTCGGTGACACCCGTGAAAATGACCTTTAAAGAAGGAAATGAATCATGATGTTCGGTATGTAGCGCTAAATACTGATCTGTGAAGAGGATCATATCTAATAAATCTTTAGATCCCTTTTCGCCCACAATTCCAAGCTCTGCAAGCAAGAACTGGCCTGCCTCTGCAAGACTTTTCCCACGCTGCTTCGTTTTCGTCTGACCGCGCTGCTGAAACTGCATGACGGATTTGAGTGAGTGCTGAATATTTTCAATTGAATGCTCTAAATGAAGCCGCTCAATCATGAGGTGGAGCACACTTAAGACCTCTACACGATTGATTGGCTTTGTCACATAATACTCGACACCAAGCGTATACGCCTGGCCGATTAATTCCTTTGTTTCTACCTGTGACAGCATTAAGTATTTGCCATGAAACTCATCCTTAATGGCTCGAATCGTTTCAAGTCCGTCTCGTTCCGGCATCAATAGATCAATACATAAGATATCAATGTGCAAATCATTTAAGTAGCTTGCCGTTAACTCTGCGCCATCCTCTGCTTCTCCCGCGACGAAGCCAAGCTCTTCATCTTCAATGAGCTGAGCGAGTGAAGAACGCACGGCTTCATCATCATCCACAATAAAAAATCTCATCTCCCAATCCCCTCTTTTCTACTAACTTGATCCATTGGTATCGTTAACGTGAAAGTCGTTTGTTTATTTGGGATACTCTTCATCTCAACACTTCCGCCAAGCTTCTCCGCTGTATCCTTTACATAGGAAAGACCGATACCGCTTGATGGATTCCCAGCCTGATCGTATTTTAAAGTAAAACCGGGTTTAAAAATCACATGATGATTACGCTCTTTAATGCCAGGCCCGTTGTCACTAATTTGAAAGATCACATGGCTCTCTTTCTGGGAAATAGAGAGTGACACCTCTCCATCCACCGGAATGGCTTCGACAGCATTGGAAACGATATTATTTAACAAAGATAGAATGGTATACACGTGATAGACGGGATGCTGCCCATCTTCATCATAATGAAAGACAATGTTTTTTTTAAGAGATTCTGCGTAATTTTCATGAATACGAATCACGAGCCCAGCAATATGCGCAGGACTTGCATACGCCTGAAAATTTTCTTCATGAATCAGCTTTGATAATGCAGAAAAAATCCGCTGGTTATCCTTTTTGATCTCATGCACCTCTCCTGCGATTTGCAGGGCTGTTTTTCCGAGCTTTTTCAAATCCAATGACTCTGCATCCTTTGCGTGATGCAGGGATTGATACAATTGATAGGATGTCGCTGTAATGTGCTCAGCATGTGCAAGTGTTTTATGAAAGTATGTAGATTCCGTGTAAAGATTAGACAGGAGCATGAGCAGATGTTCCTTTTCCTTTTTCATCTGACGCTCTCTCGCCTGCTCTTCATATAATCGAATCATTGTATAACAAGCCAACACGAAAAAGCTTCTGAAAATCGCCAACACGAAAAGTTGAAACAGCGTCCGCATCGTTAAAATTTCATCGATGGTGCCACGAAGTGCAATCATTTCAACAACGCTCGCGCATAGCTCCATGATGATACCTGTCGCTCCAATCAGCCAAGGCTGATCGCGGAAACGTCTGACCTTTAATAAATAAAAGAGCGTGCCGTAGACGACGTAATAAAGCAGGGAAGGAAATCTTAAAGAAATCGCCTCTTCCAGCGGAAGATGACCTGTGACGGCTGTATCAAGAAGCACGCGAAACGCAAAAACAGAAACCCCTGCAATGATACCGCTTGCCCATGCTGGGAATTTTTTCATTTGGAGTAGGATAAAGAAAAAGACAACGGTTCCAAAGCTGACCCGAAAGCTGTCCTCAAATGGATAAAATTTAAACTCTCCGCCAATCGGTGTCAGTACAATGAGCATCACAATTAAATAAGGCTCTGTATTTAGCCATTTTTTCAGTAGATTCAAACGCAGTCACATCCCTAATAATTGACGATAGTATACTATGTGGACTTGAGAAAAACAAACATCCATGAAAAAGCGCACACCGGAACTTTGTCGGTGTGCGCTTCTCATGATGCTGCTTAATCTTCTAAACGATCCTTTTCTAAAAGTGATGCGCCAGCAATACCTGGTTTAGTCATTTCAAAAGGATTCAAGATGACATCAAGCTCTTCCTCTGATAAAACATCATTTTGCAGACAAAGCTCACGTACAGATACGCCTGTAAGAATCGCTTCTCTGGCAATTCGTGCAGCAGCTTCATAACCAATATGCGGATTCACCGCTGTCATGACACCAGCACTTTTTTCTACATATTCTTTTAATCTAGATTCATCTGCTTTTAGGTCACGCAAGCAGTTGTCTACGAAGGACTCAAAGACATTTTTCATGATGCTGAGAGATTGAAGCAAGTTGAACACAAGGACTGGTTCCATCACGTTCAGCTCAAGCTGACCAGCCTCTGATGCAAGACAGATCGTGTGGTCATTTCCGATGACTTGGAATGCTACTTGGTTCATGACCTCTGGCATCACTGGGTTGACTTTCCCTGGCATGATGGATGAACCTGGCTGTCTTGGTGGCAAGTGAAGCTCACCAAAGCCTGCTCTTGGACCTGATGCCATCAAGCGAATATCGTTCGCCATTTTAGACATATTCATCATACATACTTTCAGTGCAGCTGATACTTCTGTATAAGCATCCGTATTTTGCGTGGCATCGACTAAGTCTTCAGCTCCAACTAACGGTAATCCGCTAATGTCAGATAGATAGCCAACCACTTGGCGAATATATTTAGGATCAGCATTTAAGCCCGTTCCGACTGCTGTTGCACCCATATTGACTTCATATAAATGCTGTTTAGACTGCTTGATACGTTTAATATCACGAGCAAGAACCTTTGCATAAGCACTAAACTCTTGACCAAGTCTGATTGGAACAGCGTCCTGAAGATGCGTACGTCCCATTTTGATGACATGATCGAATTCTTGCGCTTTTTCTGTCATAACTTGATGCATGTTTTCCATCGTATAAAGTAGTTTTTCAATCATATTCAATGTTGAAATATGAATCGCTGTTGGGAAAACGTCGTTTGTTGACTGCGACATGTTCACATGCGTGTTTGGACTTAGCTCAGTATAAGCGCCTTTTTCCTTTCCTAGTAGTTCAAGCGCTCTGTTTGCAATGACTTCATTGGCATTCATATTCATTGAAGTGCCAGCCCCGCCTTGAATTGGATCGACAATAAATTGATTGTTCCATTTTCCTTCAATAACCTCATCTGCGGCTTGAACAATTTTTTCTCCAAGACCAGAATATAGTCGCTTTGTATCCATATTTGCAAGTGCGGCTGCCTTTTTGACAATCCCTAATGCTTTGATGAGTTCCTCATGAACATGGTAGCCAGTAATTGGAAAGTTCTCTACTGCACGTAATGTTTGAATTCCATAATACGCTTGAGTGTCTACTTCCTTTTCACCTAGAAAGTCTCGTTCGATTCGAACTTGCTTGTCCTGTAGCTTCGTCATTTGAAAAGATCTCCTTTTACGCTGCTTTTGTTTGTTGTTTTAATTCCTCAATATACTTCTTCGATTTCTCTTGATCAAAAACTTTTTCCCACTTAGACATGACAATGGCTGCAAGTGAGTTACCAAATACGTTAACAGTTGTACGAACCATGTCAAGAATACGGTCGATCCCAACGATGAAGGCAAGTCCTTCAAGCGGCAGTCCCATTGCACCAAGTGTTGTGATAACAACAACGATTGATGCACCTGGTACACCAGCCATTCCTTTAGATGTCAGCATCAAGATTAATAGTAACGTAATTTGCTCATAGATGGAAAGTGGCATGCCGTACATTTGTGCAACAAATATGGCGGCAATGGATTGATAGATGGCACTTCCATCTAAGTTAAAGGTGTAGCCTGTTGGGATAACGAACGACGTGATCGCTTTCGGGCAGCCGAACTTCTCCATTTTATCCATTAGTCTAGGCAGTACAGCTTCTGAACTTGCTGTTGAGAATGCAAGAATGATTTCTTCTTTTAGCACTCTAAATAGTGTAAAGACGCTTGTTCCAGCTAATTTTGCGATAATGCCAAGTACGACAATCACGAAGAATGCCATTGTGCCGTAAACGACAAGTACCAGCTTACCTAGCGGGAGAAGCGCTCCGACCCCGAATTTGATCACCGTCACACTGATGAGCGCGAATACACCAAATGGTGCAAACTTCATCACTTTATTGGTCACCCAGAACATGGCTTCGAGTATACCCTCAAAGAACCCTAACACTGGTTTCCCTTTGTCTCCTACTGCGGCAATTCCTAATCCGAATAAGACGGTAAAGAAGATCGTTGGTAATAGATCACCTTCTGCAATGGATTGGAAAACGTTTGTTGGCACTAGATGCACAATCGTTTCAGAGAAACTTGCTTTTTCGGAAGAAGCTTTCGATGTCTCTTCATATTTAGAGATATCGCCTTTTTCCATGTTGCTCATGTCAATTCCTGTACCAGGATGGAAGACGTTTGCTGCAAGCAGTCCTACTGCTAATGCAATCGTTGTCACAATTTCGAAGTAAAGAATCGTTTTCCCACCGAGTCTTCCGATGGTTTTCATATCCCCTACACCAGCTACTGCTACAATCAACGCAGCAATAACAATTGGAAGAACGATCATTTTAATTAAATGGATGAATATATCGCCAATCGGCGTTAACACATTAATAACGGTTTCATTTTGATAAAACAGCGCTCCAACGATAACACCCAGAACAAGTGCAATGAGTATTTGTGAAGCTAACCCTAACTTTTTCATACGTGAACCCCCTTTTTTTGATAACGCTTTCTTTGTTGCTTAATCGCATCTTAACGATGAACCTACAAAAAACGACAAAAAGGAACAAAAAGAAGTGAATTTTTTATGAAAAATCTTTTAAAAGGTGGGTTTTTCCACAAAATTGTTAAAAAAAGACTCCGCTTTTGGGCGAAGTCCTAATGATTTTGCATTTGTTCACTTGGTGTATCTTGTTGTGGATAAAATCTATCGTATATCGCATATCCAATAAGGACAAGAGCAACATAGAACAATGCACTAATCGTCCAAATCCATTTGACATTCAGCTTCATTGTGCCACTCCCTCTCTCACCGGTTTCAATCGCTGCAATCTGAGCGCATTCAATACAACCGACACGGAGCTAAAGGCCATTGCTGCTCCTGCAAGCCATGGCGCAAGAAGTCCTAAAGCAGCTATCGGTATCCCAATACAATTATAAGCAAGCGCCCAAAATAGATTTTGCTTGATGTTTCTCATCGTTTTTTGACTAAATTCAAGCGCATCAGCAATGGCATGGAGGTCTCCTGTCATGAGTGTGATATCTGCTGCTTCCATGGCGACATCTGTCCCAGTTCCAACTGCCATCCCAATATTCGCTGTCGCAAGGGCCGGGGCATCATTAATACCATCTCCGACCATGGCGACTTTCTTTCCTTGTTCCTGAAGCGCCGCGATGTGAGCCGCCTTTTCCTCAGGCAGGACTTCAGCAATGACATGATCAATGCCCGCCTGTTTCGCAATCGCCTCTGCTGTCATCTTGTTATCACCTGTCATCATCACGACGTGAATCCCTTGCTTTTTCAGACGCTTGATCGCTTGAGGTGAAGATGATTTGATTGTATCTGCGACCGCGACAATGCCAGCGACTTCGCCGTCAATCGCGACAAGCATAGCCGTTTTACCTTGCTGCTCCAGCATTGTGACGGATGCTTCGACTTGATCATATGGGATATGATGTTTCTGTAATAGCTTACGCGTTCCAATCAAAAGCTTGCGCCCTGCTGCCGTTGCTTCAATTCCATGACCTGGGTCAGCTTGGAAGGCTTCAATCTCGACCGCTTCAAGACCTTGTTCCTTCATTCCGTCTGTGATGGCTCTAGCCAGCGGGTGTTCCGACTGCTGTTCAGCTGATCCTGCTAGCTGTAGCAGCGCATCTTCTGTCCAATTGGCATATGCCAGCACATCTGTCAGACTCGGCTCCCCTTTTGTCACAGTTCCTGTTTTATCTAAAACCACCGTGTCGAGTGATTGAGTCACTTCTAAATGCTCTCCGCCTTTAAACAGAATGCCTGATTCAGCTGCACGACCGCTCCCAGCCATAATCGAGGTTGGTGTGGCAAGGCCGAGCGCACACGGACATGCGATGACGATGACTGCGATAAACGTTTCAAGGGCTGACGTCACATTTCCTGGATCAACAAAGAAAAACCAAATCAGGAAGGTAAGCATGGCAATTCCTACGACGATGGGAACGAATATCCCTGATATTTGATCTGCCATCCTTTGAATCGGTGCTTTTGAGCCCTGTGCTTGTTCTACGACTTTAATAATCTGTGAAAGGGCGGTCTCTTTCCCAACCTTTGTCGCTTTCACTTTCACAAACCCATTTTTATTAATGGTTGCCCCGATGACCGCATCACCTGCCGTTTTATCAACAGGCAAACTTTCGCCCGAAATCATGGACTCGTCAATTGCGGTTGTTCCCTCCACGATCTCTCCATCTACCGGCACTTTCTCTCCCGGTTTGATAAACACAAGGTCATTTACTTTCACTTCAGCAATAGGGACAGTCATCTCTTTCCCCTCTCGCTCGATGACCGCTTCTTTCGCTTGTAGACCCATCAGCTTTTGAATCGCTTCTGATGATCTCCCTTTTGCTCTTGCTTCCATTAATTTTCCGAGTACGATCAACGTAATGAGTACAGCACTTGTTTCATAATAGAGGGCTGCCTCATGTGTGCCTTGAACCGCTGACTGAATGCTTTCATATAAACTATAGAAAAACGCAGCTGATGTCCCAAGTGCGACAAGAACATCCATGTTGGCACTTTTATTACGTAACGCTTTATACGCACCTACATAGAAGGGCCAGCCGACAATGAACTGAACGGGCGCTGCTAACGCCAGCTGAACCCAAGGATTCATGAACGCTTCAGGCAGCCAAATAAAAGACGTGAAAGAAAAATGACTGACCATTGCCCAAAGAAGTGGCAGTGACAGGATCATTGAGAATAGAAAGCGTGCCGTCTGCTTCTCTATTGCTGCTTGGCGATGATCTTTTTTTCCTTCCTCTGCTTCATCTGCAGCTGGTTCAATTAAAGAATACCCAATGGACTGAACCGCTTGCTTTATATCACTTGTAGACGTTTGGCCTGGGTGATACGTGACCTGAAGGGTCTCCAGCGCAAAGTTCACAGATCCGTGATCGACACCATCCATCCGGTTAATTTTTTTCTCGATTCGGTTGGCACACGCTGCACACGTCATTCCTTCTATATCAAATTCTGCTTGCTCCATCACCACATCGTAGCCGAGAGATTGAATTTTTTGCTTGAGATCATCTGGTGTGAGTTGTTCTGCTTCATACACAATATGAGATGTTTCCAGCGCCAAATTTACATTGGCATCCTCTACACCTTCCAGCCTGTTCAATCCCTTTTCGATGCGCCCTGCACAGGCAGCACAGGTCATCCCCGTAATTTGAAAATCAATTTCCTTTTTCATTCATCTCACCTCTTCACATACTCCGTAGGGGTATATTTTTTTGAAAAAAATACGTGCTGTTATGCAGCACGTATTTTCATTTATACGACATCATATCCCTGTTCTTCAATTACATCAGAGATACGGTGTAACGTGACTTGATCTGGGTGAAATGAAACTTCCACCTCTCCTTTGTCTAAATGGACTTTTACAGATTCAACACCTGCTAGTTCTCCTACATTTCCTTCGACTGCTTTCACGCAATGTCCGCAAGACATGCCCTGCACTTGAAGTGTTGCTTGTTCCACTTCTCATCGCCTCCATCAATCATTTTCTACAATTTACTATACCCTAGTAGGGTATCAATGTAAACATAAATGCTATGATTTTGTCAGTTTCGTAAAGACCGTCATTAACTCTTCAATGGCTTCATCCCCATTGCCGCTCTTGATCGCATCCGCTACGCAGTGATGTGTATGCTTTTCCATCAAATGAAGACTGACCTTTTTCAAAGCCGCATTGACTGCGGAGATTTGATTGACAACATCAATACAGTAACGATCGTTTTCAATCATTTGCTGAATCCCACGCACTTGTCCTTCCACTCGTTTCAACCGATTGATCAATTGATCTTTATCCTTCTCGGCTCTAGGCGAAGCCATATGTCTTTCTTCATGTTCTGTCATGTGATCACCTTTTTTCTATTAAGACTTGTCTTTACCTAAATTAAAGCATATCTCCACCGGAAAAGGCAAAGATATGCTGAATACACTCTATAGTGTTTGCTTTAGTTTGTTAATTGTTCAATGTCCTGCAATAGATTGACGGATTGCTGAAGCTGCTTAATCAATCCTTGCTGGTCCTCAAGCATGGCGGCAACGTCAATGTTGTCTGCTTTCAATTGCTGTAAATACGTCTGAATTTCCTCTGACAGCACTTTATTTTTTTCAATGATTTGCGCATGCAGGTCTTCTGCCATTTTTGGCGCTGTGACCTCATTAAAATCTTGAATGTCTGCCTTCAATGATTCAAGCTGCTGCGTTAATTCTGCCTTTTTGGCGGCGTTTTGGACAGCTTCTTCAGCAAGCTTTGGAAAGTCCTCTGTAAATTGCTGAATGTCTGTGACATAGTCATTTGCCTCAGTGACATATGTCGTTGTATCGTTGACTTGATCAAGTAAGCTGGAGCACCCGCTTAATACAAGCGTTCCGGAAAATAGGAAAGCTATCACATATTTTTTCAAGATCGATCATCCTTTCATCTGTGGGAGTAAAAGCATCATTTGTTCAGCTTCCCTATCACACAGACTTAAAAAGACCTTAAAAATAGCCAGACCTTTGCCTCATGTGTGATAGGCAAAGGTCTGGCTAACATTGTTCATGCCGGAATGGCCGAGAAGCAATCGCTGCTTCTGTAATGACGACCAAACCGTAAAAGCTACTCCCCTTTAGGAAACCGTTCAAATGTTATGTTTATCATATCGAATGTCAGGACAACCGTCAATGAGAAGCAAGCGGTAGGTCAATTCTCTTCATAAAGCATATAGTCCGCTCCAGTGGACGCATAAATCCGGTTCCGTCCTTGGCGTTTTGACATATACAAGGCCTGGTCCGCTTCAAATAGAAGAGTTTCTAATACATTGGGATCATAAACTGTATGAGCAATTCCAAAGCTCGCTGTTACTCGCACTTTTTCCTCATCATTCTCAAAGAAACTCATCTCAAATGAATGTCTAATTTGCTCCGCAATATGACATGCCTCTTCGAAAGAATGATGCGGCAGACAAATAGCAAACTCTTCTCCGCCATATCGTCCGAATAAATCGTCCATTTGTAAATGCTGCTGACAAATGGTGACAACATGACGCAGTGCCTCGTCTCCAATATGATGTCCGTGTGTGTCATTGATTTGTTTAAAGAAATCAATATCAAACAGCATAACAGCCGTATCCTGCGCATCCTCTTCCAGGATCATCTGCGTTCGTTCAATAAATGAAGACCGATTGAAGATATTCGTCAATCCATCAATATACGCACGACGCTCCAGCTCTTCCTGCAGCAAATGCTGCTCTGTTACATCACTGATCACAATTTGCCTGCCCTCGATCTCTCCTCTTCTATTAAATAACGATGAAGCGGTCAGAAGATAATAGCTGGACTGATCTTCTTCCTTTTTCCACATTAAATCATATTGCGAATGATCCTGCGGAGAACGCAGCCACTGGAAGAACGCGGTATCTTTGATGATCCCTGAGAAAATATCGTCAATTTTAAAGCCAATCCCCTTTTTATTAGAAAGTGCTGGAATGATCGATGCAGCAGCTGGGTTGTAATCTATGAGTGTCCGGTATCGATCTAAAATGAGAACCCCTTCAGACATATGCTCAAACACACGCTCCATCGCAATGGGAGAGAGCTTAAAGAGCTGGAACGACATAATCGCCCATAAGTAGAGCGCATTGGTTAAAAACATCACCACAGGGACCGGGTCAATATGAAGAGGTGTCACGCCTAATAAATAGATAAAAGATGTCGTGATTGGCAGTAACATGCCCACTAGCAAAATAAGGATCTGCTTTAAATACTCTTTTTTTGTAACACGCAAAAACCAAACCAGCATAAAAATAGCGAGCATCGAACAGCCAAATGTATAAACGCCATGAATGATATACCAATAGCCAATCGTAAAGTCAGCCAATAAAAATCCGTCTACTGGATTCATCGTGATGCTTCGATAAAAGAGTGAATGAAAAGAGTTGGTGAACACCATAATGGTGGTGAGAGTTGGAATCAATAAGATGAGAAGCACGCGGCGCTTTGTGAAATATTGTTGGAACCCCGTAAATTGCAACACAATCATTAGACTGAGCGGTGCGATAAACGGAAGACCTATGTATTGAAAACAAACCCAGAACATGATTTCTTCAGGGGTACGAGCCAATAATTCAAACGTATGCCCAAAGATATAAATCGCAGTTGCCCCAGACATGTACATAAACAATTGACAGCCAATGTACCGGTGGCGGTTCGCATGAGCAATGATTGATAATATCACGGACAGAATGCCAGAAACACTCATGATCACAATAAAATGTAAAACAATCGAATCCATGTAAACGCCCCAATTTCAGTTATTTAGAACTAGTCTAATATAACTATATATGAGGAAGTCACAAATGGGAAGATGTGATTTTGATTTGGGTGGAGGTTTTTTGTAACATTTCAGGCGTTATCTGTTCGTGATCTCTTATATTTTCACTACTTTTTGCTTAATTTAAGATAGAAGTATGTTGCGCTCGGAGAAATATCTGTACAATGTGGGGATGAATGGAGAGGAGACTCAAAAGAAATATGACTTTTTGGATGATCATGACAGGGCTGTTTATACTGATTCTTTTGAAGAAACCGTTTGAAAAGAGAAGTTCTGGATTGTTATTTTTGATCAGTTATTTACTGCTGATTGCGATTTATGTGATCCAAACAACGTTTGTGGAACTTGTGCCGGATGGATTTTTGATGATGATTGCGGTGGTTGTCGTTTTTCCTTTGTTTGTTCGGTTGGTGGTGTCTTCTCAGAAGACACGTTCTTGAAAACTATACAAAAATGAGACTATGTTAGTACTTATTTTGCAAGTTTAATTATTAGTTAAATAGACAACTAACTAGTGTAAATGGTCAATTGAATTACCTTACAAAAAATAAGCAAGCAGAAGCTTGCTTATTTTTCATAATCACTTATTAGTAAATAACTTATCAATAATGTTAATAGCAATAAGACAAATAGGAAGTGCAATGATAATGTACAAAAAGTTTTTAGGTACAAACATATTGTAATAATAGAAAAATACACTGATAAAGAGAATCATAACAGCATACTTCATTATACTTTTCACAAAATTCCTCCTAATAAATATCCACCCAGCCATTATTAGGGCGTTTATCCCTTTTATCTAATTGTTTAGCAATTTGGGTTCCAATATCCAAATAATTTAGAGCAATTGCGACAGCAACACCAATAGAAACCGCTAATTTTTTAGCTCCCCACGCCTTTAATCTACTTGTTACGGTTTTAGTGAATATTCTTTTAGCTTCTGCTTTGCCTTTTTTAATAATAAATGATTGTATAACACCAACGCCACCCCCAACAGCAAAACCAATCACAGCATTGAAAACTGCACCTGCAAACCTAACAGATACACCAACCTTTATACCAGATGATTTTTTCTTTTTAGCAGCTTCAACTTCTTTAACCCCAAATGAAGAAGCAAATACCTCTTTAGCAAATGCTAAATTCTCATTTTCAAATAGAGTTGAATCATTTATTTCTTCCACTAACTCTTCTTGTGCTGCTGACAAATCATTATATGTATCAGATTCTTTATCGAAGAAATTTGTTAATTCTTTTTTAAATATTTCCTTCTCACTAACATTTGCAAGCTCTGTTTGTTCTTCTACTATTTTATCAAAAAGTTGCCTCTCATCTTTCGTCATTTCATCTATCGAAGGCATATTTCTAACCTCTTCTTCAAGATCGAACTCTTCAGATAAAACTTCCCTACTCAATTTAACATCATTTGAATTTATACCCTCTACTGTTTCACCTACTAGAACCCCCTCTAACACAGGTTGTTCCTCATTATCTGACTCTGCAAAACTAGTTAGAGTAGATAATGAACTAATCGTAAAGATAATTACTGTCAAAATTGATACTCTCTTAAAAAATACATTCATCGACACCTTTACAAATACCTCCTATAAAAGTTAAATTAAAACACATAAAGTCTATTTTAACATAAAAATCATAAAAAAATAGTATAATATTCTCTAGATAGGTAAATAATTAATAAATATAATCGAATTTCCAATTCTTAATACCTGCAAAAACGCCGAATAATAATTTAGGTTATAATACTACGGAATAAAAAAAAGACGCTTAAAATAGCGTCTTTTTTATTCTTAAAGTTTTTAATAAAATCCTTTTGTGTTAACCAATCATTTAGAACACCATGTTGCCAAAATGTTGCCAGCCCCCGAATCAAGGGCTTTCAAACCCTTGATTCGGCTGCATTCTAAAAGTTTTGATGGAGACGGTGGGAGTCGAACCCACGTCCAGAGACATCGATTACTTAAGCGTCTACGAGCGTAGTCAACATATTTAGTGTTCACTCATCCTCATGCCTGCTGACGGGCGCTTGGAGAGCTAGTCTGATGGATCTCTTCTTACGTCCTCAGACGAAAACGTAAGCGTAGCCTACTTCATTGGGCTCCTCACAGACACATAGGCGATGTCAGGAAGAGCTCGCTGCACTTATTAGGCAGCTAGTGCTAAGTTTTGGTTAAAACTTTTAGTTTTGCCAGTTACATTTAGTGCGTGTTAACGAGATCGCCTCTCGGCTCGCAGCTCAAGCTCGAACCGCCCCTGTCGAATCCGTAACGTCCCCTTGTAAAAGGGATATACGGGATGGAAACGTTCAGCTTAACTGCTTCCGTATATAACTATTATAACAATCTCATCGCTTGAAACAACTGGTGGTTTCTGTAAGAAAAGCGGTGATTGTTTACTGCATAACATATTGTAGCATAATGCTTCCGCTCTCAGCAAGCCATCTGCATCAGGCTAGAATTGCTTTTGTCGATCACGGAAGGCACGGTCGATTTCGCGTTTTGCATCTTTTTTCTTCAGATCTTCACGTTTATCGTATTTCTTTTTCCCTTTACCAATTCCGATCAACACTTTGGCAAAGCCATTTTTTAAATAGAGTTTCAGAGGTACGAGTGAGTAGCCTTCTTCCTTTGTCGCACCAATCAATTTACTGATTTGCTTGCGATGAAGCAGCAGCTTTCTCGTTCTCAGCGGATCATGGTTATAACGGTTCCCCTGCTCGTATGGGCTCACGTGCATGTTGTGAAGGAACACTTCTCCTCGTTCGATTTTGGCAAAGGAATCTTTTAAATTCACTTTTCCTGCACGAATCGATTTGATCTCAGTTCCTTGTAACACAAGGCCGGCTTCATACGTTTCTTCAATAAAATAGTCATGATTTGCTTTTTTGTTTTGGGAAACAACCTTTCCCTCTCCCTTTGGCATTGGCGTACACCCTCCTTTTGACACAAACACGGTCCAAATCGTACGGATTATTTTATCAAACAATCCAGCTTTAGACAACGCTGACGCTATGTGGTCAAAAAGCAAATAGAGCGAGATGCCCTATTTGCTTTTTGTCACGTTACTTTTTCTTTTTACGCTTTTGTTTTGGTGCGTTATCAAATACGCGTTTTTTCTTTTTCTTCTTCTTACGGCCTGTGAACCAGTCACTTCCGCCTTTATCCTCTTTGGCTTTATCCCCAGAGGCATTTTGGCTTCCGTGCCCTTTTTTCGCTGGTGAATCTGTCCGTTTTTTAAACTTAAAATCTTTTGGCGATTTACGGCGGGTGCCTTTCATGCCGACGATTTCAAAATCAATCGAGTGCTCATCTTTATTGACATTCACCACTTTGACTGTGATTTCATCACCGATACGGTAGACATTTCCTGTGCGTTCACCGATCATGGCAAAGTGCTGCTCATCAAAGCGATAGTAGTCGTCTGTCATGTAGCTGACATGAACAAGACCTTCAATTGTATTCGGCAGTTCAACAAATAGTCCGAAGTTCGTCACGGAACTAATCATGCCATCAAACTCTTCACCGATTTTATCAAGCATAAATTCTGCCTTCTTGAGATCATCTGTTTCACGCTCTGCATCGACTGAGCGGCGCTCCATTGTAGACGCATGATCTGCAATTTCAGGAAGCAGCTGACCCCACTTTTCTAGAGTTGCTTCGTCTGTCTTTTTCTGAATCAAATAGGTTCTAATCAGTCTATGCACGATTAAATCCGGATAACGGCGGATCGGTGATGTGAAATGTGTATAGAATTCCGTTGATAAACCAAAATGGCCGATGCTTTCTGGATCATATTTCGCCTGTTTCATCGAACGAAGCATGACAGTTTGAATCACAACTTCTTCTGGTTGATCCCTCACAGCATCAAGTACACTTTGAAGTGCACGCGGATGGATGTTTGTCGACGTTCCTTTCACAATGTAACCAAACGTTGTCACGAACTCTAAAAAGCGCTGAAGCTTCTCAGGATTTGGTTCTTCGTGAATCCGATAAATGAAAGGTACATTCAACCAGTGGAAATGCTCTGCAACTGTTTCGTTAGCAACAAGCATGAATTCTTCAATTAATTTCTCTGCGACTGAACGCTCGCGAACGACAACGTCTTTTGCTGCGCCTTCATCATCTACAAGTACTTTTGCTTCCTTGAAGTCAAAGTCTACTGCCCCGCGCTCCATCCGTTTTTCGCGAAGGATCTCTGCAAGCTTCTCCATCTCTTGGAACATTGGGACGAGCGGCTCGTATTTGTCTATAAGCTCCTCGTCTTGATCGACTAAAATCTTATTCACATCAGTATAGGTCATTCTTTCCGTCGTTTTGATCACACTTTGGAAAATCTCGTGTTTGACGACCTTCCCATTTCGATCAATGACCATTTCACAAGACAGCGTGAGACGATCGACCTTCGGATTCAACGAGCAAATACCGTTTGACAGGCGGTGCGGGATCATCGGAATGACGCGGTCTACGAGATATACACTCGTTCCACGCTCATAAGCTTCCTGATCAATCGGAGAGTTCTCTGTGACATAATGAGAGACATCTGCAATATGCACCCCTAGCTTATATTTGCCATCATCCAGCTTTTGCACCGTAACGGCATCATCTAAGTCCTTCGCATCTGCTCCGTCAATGGTTACAATCGTTTCATTGCGTAAGTCACGTCTGCCTTCTAGGTCTTTTTCATCAATCGTTTCAGGTGTGTCTACTGCCTGCTGGAGCGCTTCTTCTGGGAACTCACCTGGCAGGCCGTGTTTATGAATGATTGATAGTATATCAATGCCAGGGTCATTTTTATGACCAAGGATTTCAGTGACTTCGCCCTCTGCACTCATTCTTCCTTCTGGGTAGCTAGTCAGCGTCACGACCACTTTATGCCCTTCGACCGCTCCATTTTTAGCGGATTTCGGGATGAAGATATCGGTTGTGATTTTTTTATCATCAGGAATGACAAAGCCAAAGCTTTTCGTTTCTGTATAGGTACCGACAACCGTCTGAGTATTACGCTCCAGAATTCGGATGACAGTCCCTTCTTTTTTTGTGCCGTTTGATTTGTGGCTGACACGAACCATGACCGTATCACCATTCATCGCTGTGCCTAGCTCATTAGGCGGAATGAAAATATCATCCTGTCCAAACTCTTCTGGTGTCACAAATGCAAAGCCTTTTGCATGAGCAGACAGCTTTCCTTTTACCAAGTTCATTTTTTCCGGTACACCGTAGCGATCGCTGCGCGTGCGAACAATGAGTCCTTGATCTTCCAGCATCACAAGTGCTTTGACGAGCTCTTTATAATCATCTGGATTGGTAATCTCCATCATCACTTCCAGCTCTTGAACGGTTAACGGTTTATACGCTTCATCTTTCATAAAAGCGAGTAATTCATTCATAAATTCTTCTTTTTGCACACTCTAACCCCCTATATATTTAAACTGACCAATCAAGTGATTCTAAGAATGCATATACATCCTGATGAACCTTCTCGCGCTCTTTATCAAGCGTGATCGCATGGCCTGATTCTTCATACCATTTCAAATGCTTTTGATCTGTCTCTACTTCGTTGTAAATGATATTCGCACTGTCTGTATTAATCATATGATCGTGACGTGCCTGAACAACAAAAGTAGGTGAATAAATCATGTCGACATTATTTCTAACATCTGCAATCAGTTCTTGCAGGCTTCTCAGTGTATCCATTGGCGTTTTCTTGAACTCTTCCATTTCCTGTTCAATTTGCTCCTCTGACTTACCCTCGAATTTCTTATAGTTACGGGCATATTCTAGTACACCCTGGTACATGACTTCTTCACTTTTTATGTACATAGGTGCACACATAGGTACAATTCCCTTTACAGGTACAGTGTAACCTAATTTCAATGAAAAAACTCCTCCGAGGGATAGTCCGCAAACTGCAATTTCCTCATAGCCTTCATCCTTTAAGAATTGATAGGCTTCTTGTACATCCTTCCACCAGTCATCCGGTCCAAAATGGACAAGCTCTTCTGGCGGCACGCCGTGTCCTTTATATTGTGGTGCATGACACGTATACCCTCTTTCGTTCAAATAACGGCCTAGCATTCGAACATCGGCTGTATTCCCAGTAAAACCGTGAAGAAGAAGCACCGCCTTTTCTCCACCTTTAAACGTAAATGGTTTTGGTGTAACAACTTTCATGATGTGACTTCCTTTCCTTCCGATATGGTTTATATTTTCCACTTGTATGTATGAAACAAACACAAAAGAGTGCTGATAATAAAAAAAGGTCTGAAAAAAGATCAGACCTTCTGTTACTCGCGCTTTATACGCCTAAATATGCCAATGCAAGTGTTAAGATGAAGAAAAGCACTGACAAAATAACCGTTAAACGGTGAAGTATCAAGTCAAGACCTCTCGCTTTTTGCTTACCGAAAAGCTGCTCGGCTCCACCTGAAATAGCGCCTGACAGTCCAGCACTTTTACTAGATTGTAACAATACAACGATGATAAGTGCGATACTGACAATTACGAGTAATGTGATAACAAATGCGTGCATGAAAACACCTCCAGACAAACTGGTACACATAACTATATTTTACATGAAAACAAGGTGCATGTCACGAAACATCAAAATAAAGATTCCCTCTATATTCTGGACTTTACTCGTTATTTTGATTCAATTTCATTCCAAAGAGTAGTATGCAGCATTTTTTATATGCAATTTTCGGTTAAAAACACGTTTTTAACGGGTTGCTTCTTCTTTCAATAGCTGTTTTAATTCTACTAACAAACGTTCAGCTCCTTCAGGACTCAGCATCACTTTCCCATTTCCATAGCTTTTGTTATACTTCGTCACTTGTCCAGTTAACAGGCAGCTCTTATCTGCATCATATTTTTTCAGCATAATAGTTTGATCTTCAATGAAAATTTCTAAAAGCTGCTCTTCTTTAATATTGAGTACCTTGCGCATTTCTGAAGGCAGAACAATTCTGCCTAGTGAATCAATATGTCTGACCATCCCAGTTCTTTTCAACGACATTGCCTCCTTGATCATTTCATTCATTGACTTTTGTCAACATTTTCATAGTAAAATAGATCTTCAAATTTTTTATCAAAGTAATGAATCATTTTGCCAATGACAAGCTGGCCTGGTTTCCGATGACCATTTAATACCCTGCTGAGTGTGGCAGGAGAAATGCCAATTTCATCAGCGAGCTGATTTAAAGACATATCGTTTTCGATCATATACTGCATGACATAAGTCCGCCTGATCTGAATCTTTTCGACCATCATTACAACCTCCTATGGAATCAATATGTACAACGTGTAGGTGCTCACATGAAACAGATTCATTAACTTAAGTCAACACTTTTACCCCTCTGCTATTTCCTTTGGTCAATGATCATACTAAAATAAGTCATATACTGAAATGTGAGGTTCGATGTCATGAATCACTTTGGTGAACAATTACGCATTTTAAGAGAAAATAGAAAAATGTCTGTCAATCAACTCGCCATGTATTCAGGTGTAAGCGCTGCTGGTATTTCTCGAATCGAAAATGGAAAGCGTGGTGTGCCGAAGCCTTTAACCATAAAAAAATTAGCACACGCCTTGAAGGTGCCTTATGAGGATTTAATGCTGCTTGCCGGTCATATTGAACAGGAACAAGTTCATGAAATGAAACCAAAATATGAATCCATGTTGAAAATCTATCAAACGGCGCTTCAAAAGGATGTAGAACATCTTCCCATTTTTGACGGAGACCTATGGGAAAGGCTATCCGCACAAGACATCAGCCAGCTGAATGAATACTTTCTCACGCTCATCAACCAAAAAAAGACGAACAAATAGCGGGGCATAACCCTAAGATACATTCACTATTAACTAATGTCAATATTTTCATGGTATACTTGTTGCCAATAGTCAACAAATCAAGTAAAATAGATATATCTAATCTATAACCATGTGAGGTTTTGCCTTGATGAACTTTGGTGCATACTTAAGAGCATTACGTGAGGAAAAGAAGCTGTCAGTGAACCAATTAGCGATGTATTCAGAAGTCAGTGCTGCTGGTATTTCTCGTATTGAAAATGGGAAACGCGGCATTCCGAAGCCTCCTACGATAAAAAAACTAGCCGGTGCATTAAAGGTTCCTTATGAGGAAATGATGCAGGCTGCGGGCTATATTGAGGAAGCCTCTTCTGTCCATCAGCTGAAGGAAGAGGAAACGGCATTATCCAAAATAAAGGAAGCCGCAGCGCAATATGAACTTGGTGATCTCGAGCTATTTGATGGAAACATTTGGTCAACTCTTTCGAAAAAAGAAATAGAAGATCTTAACCGCTATCTGTTATTTATATTAAACAGCCGTTCGTCATCATAGAATGTTTTGATCATTAACAAGCTTTTTGAGCTGATTTATGACAAATTTACGGTATAATGGGTTCAGATTGGAGTGAAGAAAGATGAATCAATCTGACATGTGCCCGCGGTTTGAAAAAGCAGTTGAGTTATTGAGTAAACGCTGGGTTGCACTGATTGTTTTTCAGCTTCTCTCAAGTCCGCAGCGCTTTGGTGAAATTGAGGCCGCTCTGACAAATTTAAGCGGAAGAGTATTATCTGAGAGATTAAAAGAGCTGGAAGCAGCAGGCATTGTAAAACGGGAGGTTTTTGCTGAAACACCCGTGCGTATTGAGTATTCTTTAACTGATATGGGGCGTTCCCTTGCACCCGTTTTTGAGGAAATTTCGAAGTGGTCTACTGAATGGATCACGCTTGAATCATAAAATACCCGCATGTGAACTGCCTGATCATCATAAAACTACCTCCCTTACAAATGTAAGGGAGGTTTTGTCTTTTCAACCGCTTAAGCAGATGTCATGTTTTTTTCAGCTAATGCTTTTCTTTCTTTTTTCTTGTTCGTTGGGCTTAAATAGCGTTCGAGCCAGCCCATGACTAGGTCAGCGATAATGGCCATGAGGGCAGTTGGAATAGCACCTGCTAAAATGATGGCTGTTCCGTTTGTGGCGTTTGATCCTCTGATGATGATATCACCTAGACCTCCCGCGCCAACAAATGTCCCAATCGCTGTAA
Source organism: Bacillus sp. FSL K6-1145 (assembly GCF_038003425.1). Classification (NCBI taxonomy): domain Bacteria; kingdom Bacillati; phylum Bacillota; class Bacilli; order Caryophanales; family Bacillaceae; genus Bacillus; species Bacillus sp. FSL K6-1145. The sequence goes on from NZ_JBBOPC010000001.1 coordinate 3,020,375, forward strand.
TGCCGATAGCGATGACCAGTGCAGTTCTTAAACCAGCCATAATAACCGATAAAGCAAGCGGTAATTCAACCATTCTCAGCACTTGCCATTTCGTCATGCCCATCGCTTTACCCGATTCTAAATAAGCATGTTCAATGCTGACAATCCCTGTATACGTGTTGCGGATGATCGGCAGAAGCGAATACAGAAAGAGTGATATGATGACTGTATTTGCGCCAAGTCCTAACACGAGCATCAACACGGAAAGCATTGCTAACGCCGGTATGGTTTGAATGACGTTGGTAATGGCGAAGATCCAATTGCTTAGCTTACGGTAATGCGCCACAAAGATGCCTACTGGAATTCCGACTATTGCCGCAAACAGCACCCCATACGCTGACATGAGAAAATGCCGATAAAATTCTTCTAACACATATGAACCGTTCTGCTGATAATACGTCCATAATTGCTGCAGTGTGTCCATCAGCCGTGACACCTCCCCATCTTACTCAAAGTAATTGTGCTTTTTCAGGAAATTCTTCGCAACGGTGGCTGGTTCTTGAAGCTCTCCGTCGACTTGATAGTTCAGCTCTTGCATTTGTTCTGTATTAATTTTTCCGATCAGTCTGTTGATCACCTTATCAAGCCCTGGGTTCTCTTTTAAAACTTTTTCCGGGACAACGGGCGATGCATCATATGGCGGGAAAAACCGCTTATCATCTTTTAAAATTTTGAGGTCATAGGCTTTGATTCGTCCATCTGTTGAATAGGCAAGCACAATATCCATTTTTTCATTTTTTAATGCATCGTACACTAAACCAATCTGCATTGGATACGTGCTTCCAAATTCAATTCCGTATGTTTTCACGAATCCTTCATAACCGTCGCCTTTCTTTTTGAGCCATATATTATCGACACCGAACCGGTAATTCTTCGCATTCTTTTTCAAGTCAGAGACCGTTTCTAACTTGTTTTCCTTCGCCATCTTTTGCGTCACGGCAAAGGCATACGTATTGTCAAAGCCATAGGAATCAAACCATTTGTAATCATAGCGTTTCTTAAATTCTTTTTGGACGATTTCCATTGCACGCTCCGGGTCTTTTTCCGCATCCATTCCAAGCGTACTTGTCAAATCTGTCCCTGTATATCTTGTCGCCGAAATGTCGATATCCCCATTTTCCATTGCTTTCTGCTGTACGGTATTAGAGCCTAAGTTTTTCACAATGGTTGTCTTTTTATCTGTGTAATGTTCGATGATCTCGCTAACCATATAGGCCATGATTTCTGATTCGGTAAAGTTTTGTGCTCCCACCCGCAGCGTATTGCCTGAGGAGCCGGCTAGTCCAGGAAGTGAACAGCCGCTTATCAATAGCAAGCATCCAGCAAGCAGTGCGCTGATCCATTTTGTTTTTCGATTCTTCACATAAGCCAACTCCTTATGAAACTTCCTTCAATCCTTTTAAGCCTTCTGGTGTTACTTTTTTCTCCAGCTTCATCAATGTAAAGTCAATGATGACCGCTAAAATGGTGACTGGGATGGCACCTGCAATAATGTATTCCGGCTGGTATAGCTGAAGTCCAATTAAAATGTAGTCACCAAGACCGCCTCCACCGATAAAAGCAGCAAGTGTTGTCCAGCCAATTAAATAAATCGTTGACGTTCGGACACCTGCCATAATGATCGGTACAGCAAGCGGAAGTTCCACGAGACGAATTTGTTCCCATGTGGTCATGCCGATCCCTTTACCGGATTCAAGCAGATTTTTGTTCACACCTTGGACGCCGGCATACGTATTTCTCAAAATAGGCAATACCGAATAGAAAAAGAGAGCAACGATTGCAGGTATTTTCCCAACCCCCAAAATAGGAATAAAAAATGCAAGAATCGCTAAACTAGGGAGTGTTTGAAAGATATTCACGACACCGATGACAAAGCCTGCGCCTCGTTTCATTCGCGTGAGAACGACGCCTAAAGGAACGGCAACGATAATTCCTAGCACGACAGCAATTAAGGAAATATATAAATGCTCCCACATTTTTGTGAGGAGTTCCCCACCATTTTTCTCTAGAAAATCGATGATTTGATCCATGTGTCCACCTCCCTTAGTTCATTTCAATGGCAGACGCTGGCGTATCGTCTCCCCAAATGGAGTCGTACACAACATCTACAAGACTTGCCCGTGTCACAATGCCTTTTAAATGCCCTTTGGCATCGACAACCGGTACATATTTAATACCGCGTATTAAGATTTTCCGAACGGTGTCTCTGAGAAGTGCGCCTTCTTGTACAGTATAGAACTCTGTATTTAAGATCTCACCAACGAAAGCCGCTTTTCTGCGGTTCGCATCAATTGTTTCAATATCGATATAGCCTTTTAACACATCATGTTCATCTACTACAAGCAAGGAATCGACCCGCTTTTCTCTCATGATATAGATGGCATCAGTCAACGTTTGTTCGACTGTAATGGTGACTGGTGACGTGTTCATCATTTGTTCTACACGTTCCATATTCGGATTTGATTGAAGCAGGCGTTCTTTTCCGATGAATTCTTCAACGAACTCGTTGGCTGGGTTACGCAAAATATCTTCAGGTGTGCCTACTTGAACAATCTCTCCATCTTTTAAAATCACAATTCGGTCAGCCAGTTTAATCGCTTCATCCATGTCATGTGTGACGAATACGATGGTTTTATTTAACGTTTTTTGCAGCTTCTTAAATTCTTCCTGCAATGTATCTCGTGTAATTGGATCAAGTGCACCAAATGGTTCGTCCATGAGGATCAGAGGGGGTTCTGCTGCCAGTGCGCGAAGAACTCCGATGCGCTGCTGCTGTCCTCCACTGAGTTCATGAGGATAGCGCTCTAAAAATTCTGGGCCCATGTCGACGAGCTTCAGCAGTTCGCGTGCTCGTTCCTTCCGTTTTTCTTCCGGCCATTTTAAGAGCTTCGGCACAAGTGAGATGTTTTGCGCGATGGTCATATGGGGGAACAGTCCAATTTGCTGAATCACATAACCGATTTCTCTTCTTAATTGAACTGGATCTTTTTTCAAAATATTTTCTCCCTCGATAAAAATGTTTCCTGAGGAAGGTTCGATGAGTCGGTTGATCATCTTCATGGTTGTGGTCTTACCACAGCCACTCGGTCCAATAAAACAAATAAATTCTCCTTTTGCTATGTCTAAATCAATATTTTTGACAGCTTTTTTTCCGCCTTTATACGTCTTAGATACATTCTCTAGTTTCAGCAAATGAGACACCTCCAATTAGTTGGATCTATATATTCAGAAAATTTACACCTTATTAATTATAGTGCAAACTTTATAAAATAAAAAGTTTATGATGTGTTTGTATTGCATAACATTTATATAAAATTTTCAGTTAACGCCGTAATATCTAGATATCTCTCCTTTTTCCTCCAAATTACTAGCAATTACTCAATATTTATTGTTTTCATCAACAAACAGGTATATGATATATTGTGTTACAAATTGTCAGTCGTGAAGGGATGAAGCGGGGAGTGGACAAGCAAGCGCTAGGCGCCATTCAAAAAGCACAGGATCATTATATTGAAAAAGCTGCAGAGAACATGAATGCCTTTGGTCTTTCTTCTACAGTGGGTAGAGTGCTTGGTATCATTCACATGAACCGTAAACCAATGACGCTGGAAGAGCTATCAGAGGCGACCGGCATGAGCAAAACGAGGATGAGTCAAGTCGTTCGAGAAATGCTCGATTTAAATATTGCGGAAAAGGTTTATGAAAAAGGAATACGTAAAGATCTTTATGACGTTGAGCAAGATCAATACCAAACGTTTATTTCATTGTTTGCAGCCAATTGGACACGTGTTGTCAGTAAAAACCGTAAAGCACATAAGAAAACGTGCAAGGAATTGCAAGAGCTGCTTGAACAGGAAGATTTACCAGAAGAAACAGAGGATAAAATCAATCTGCTTCTTTCAGAAATCAAGGAAAGTCTTGATTACTATGATTGGATTAGCCGCTTAATTGAGTTCTTTGAAAGTGAAGAAGTATTTAAGCATGTGCCTAAACCTTAAAAAAAGCTGTTTTATTTTACATCATTGTAGAAAAAAACAGCTTTTTTATATACACTTATGACATAAACATCGGAAACATCCCTTTTAAGCCTGCGCCGATCATTTCAACTGCCACTACAGCCAGAATTAATCCCATCAAACGCGTCACGACATTCATCTCTGTTTTCCCCATTTTTCTCATAATAAAACTTGAATAATGAAAGGCATAATACGTCATGGCAAGAACGATGACAATGCCGATTAGAATCGCAAACATGTGGAGCATCCCTTGACTTCCCGGGGTTAAACTCATCACTGTAGCGATTGTACCGGGACCAGCGATGATCGGAATGGCGAGCGGCGTAACGGAGATATCTGCCTTCTCTTTGCTTTCTGCCTTTTCCTCCGAATGAGGATTTTGGACGTGTGATTCTTTTGCATTCAGTAAATTGTAAGCGATACCAAAAATAAAAATACCGCCAGCGATGCGAAGTGCATGAATATCAATTCCAAACAGTTTGAAAATGAGCCTGCCTGCCAATAGAAAGGCAATCAAAATAATAAAAGAGACCACGATGGCTTTTTTGGCTGTCTGGGAGCGCTCTTTCTCTGTATAGCCCTCTGTTAAGGTGATGAAAAGAGGTACGTTTCCTATGGGGTTTGATACAGCAAATAATGAGACGACAACATGAATCATAAAGGAAATCAACAGACACCCTCCTTTTTGCATAGTGTCTGCCATTCTGATGTGAATATTCCCTTGTGATGTTAAAACCTGTATATCTTTAACCGATGATAATAAGCAAAGCAAATAAGCAGACCGCTCAGGGTACAAGAAAACCAACTGTAAAAAAAGACCCGAATGTCACTCATCACCCTCCCTCACAGTGGGTACAGGACCAATATGATTGGGGCGTGAAACAAGGGTATATAAAAGAATAGAAAGGATGAAAAAATGTGATACAGATTCGGCGATTATCTCATGATGAATCTCTCCCAATGGATCTTTTACTATTAGCTGATCCTTCAAAGGAAAAGGTTCTTGCTTATGTACAATCTGGTTCTTGTTATGCCGCCTTTCATGAAGAGGATGTGATTGGTGTCTATGTGCTATCATCGCTCTCTCAGCATACAGTGGAAATCATGAATGTGGCTGTGAAGGAGTCATGGCAAGGAAGGGGAATTGGGAAGCAGCTGATCCGCCATGCGATCGCTGAAGCGAAAGCTGCTGGTTTTCATACGATTGAAATCGGCACAGGCAACTCGAGTATTCAGCAGCTCGCACTTTATCAAAAATGCGGCTTCCGTCTAACGTCGATCGATCGCGATTTCTTCCTTAAGCATTATGATGAACCCATTTATGAAAACGGAATTCAGTGTATGGATATGGTACGGCTGTCTCTCACATTTCAAGCAGACTGACTATTTGTTCAGCCTGCTTTTATTATGCTCTTCGCTTTTTCACAGTATGAATCACATATTGAATGAATAAGTAAAGCACAGTACCAGCTAAAAAGCAGACAACGCATCCAAAAAGCGTCGCCTCAGAGCTGAATTGATACTTTTCAATTTTCATGATATAAAATGGCATGCCAAACAGCGTTGGACTTGATTCGATATGATTGACCTCTAACAGTAGTAAAAAGACAGGGGTCATAAACACAGCAAATATATACAGCATCGCAAGTGTTAAGCCGCTAGAAAACGAATGAAATACTTTGATCATCTCTTTCTCTCCTTCATCTCTTTTAAACTGGCTGTGATATTTTTCCCGTCTGGGCAAGCTGGATGCAGCATCACAGTGTTCAGTAAAGAAAAAAACAGCAGCTGATGACTCACCGGATGCTTCCACGTTAATAAAAGCACAATTGAGCAGAGTACCGGAAACAGCGGACCTGCAATTGCCACCATCAGATTAAAGCTCGGCCTGGTAAATGTCTCATGAATAATCGCCACATGCTTCCAATCAATCGTTACCACAAAATCAAAGAACGGCCTTTTTTCGACTTTGTTACACACCATGATCATCAGCATATGACCGAGTTCATGTATGAGCACAACCGCTAGTAAACTAATGACAAGCCCCATCATCGCAATATCGGCCTTTTTAACATCACAGCATATATACAACTGAAAAAGGCAAGTGACCCAAGCAGATAAGCGGTGGCAAGAAGAAACATATGAGCTGACAGCCACTCTAATAAAAGCATATCGATGAAGCTGAATACAGCAATCATCATCACGATGACAAACAGTTTATTAAAATCACTGATTTTCACGACAAACCCCGTACAGGCTGCCATGACGGTCATGAATAAAATGGACAAACTCGCCAAGCCATGACCTTCACTTTCAATACCGATCACCAAATAAGCAAGGCCAATATACACAAAATAAATGAGTAAATTGATTGTGTAATAAAATAAAATTCTTGGCAATATATACGCACCCTTTGATGTATTTAACATAAAGATGGCCCGTTGATTGATATGATATTCTCTGCCAATCATCAGCGGAAGCATGATCAATATTTCCTTTAACGCAAACTGCACAATAAAGGCATACAGCCAGCCAGTTTCTTCAGGTGTAAAAACAAATGGCAGCCCAATCGTCAAACAAACGAGAAAGAGGAACAAAATGCCTTGTTCTTTAAAAACAGCTGATCGGATGAAATAGACCATTTCCTGCCGCACATGCGTCAGAAAGGAAGAGTACGTCCTAATTTTCTGGTAAGAAAATGACTTTACCTCTGTTTTCAGCTGCAAAAACATTTGATGAACATAGCAAGCTGCTAAGCCCTTTACCCATAGCCAGCCAGAGCTTAGAAGAATTACCAGCAACGTCAGATAGACAGCCGGCCATACATGGATCATCTCCACTGCTTTTTGAAAAAGAAGATATATGAGTACTTGAAGTGCCGCAAAGCCGATTGTTTGTAGCAGTAAATGCTCCTTTGTTTTTGATACGAAATAACTTACACCGATCCTCATTAGCATCCATGAAGAGAGCGTATAAAGTGCCAATATGCCGCATGTGATGCAGACAACGATGATCCAATACAGAGATGGGGTGACACCTGTGATAAAAAGACCTAATACAATCGGTAAAAAAAGCAGTCCAGCCATGAGGAAGCAAAAAAGCACTGGAAAGAAATACGCACAAAGGACAAAGGGTACACTTTGTATCGCACTGTTCAAAAAGTAGAATTGATATTCTTGGCGCTTCAGTTTATTGCGGGATAACACAATCCCTGCTCCTAATAGTAAGAGCGACATTTTGACAAATTGGAGATATAGCGCAGCTGGCTCACTTTCACCTGCCTGCATGTAAAAGCGCAGGCTGATGACAACGTATATCGCATAGATGAGCAAGAGAAAAACGGCAGCTGAGAGCAGCTGCAAAGGATACTTTTTTCCAAGTTGCTTTCCTTTCGTTGTCAGCATGCCCCACTCTATTTTATGAAGAACGTGTCGTGTCCAAATCATTGAGTAACCTCTCCACCTGCATATAGTAATCTCGATTTACTTCTTTATAAATCTCTTCAAGTGCCTGATGAGGAAATGTCTCATTCGTTTCTTGGCGGGACATATTCAGCTTGACGTCACCATTTCTTAAGATCATGAGATGATCATATAATGTATCACCAAAACTCAAATGATGAGTTGAAATCAGGATGCCAGCGCCTTGATCTCTCAGCTTCATGAGCACCTTTTTTAAGATGATCATCATATCTGGATCAAGTCCGTTCGTTGGCTCGTCGAACACATAATAATCACACGGTCTGAGAAGCTGCGAAATGATCTGTGTTTTCTTTTGATTGCCATGGGACAGCTGAGCGATTGGCTGATCCATATACGGACTCAGCTCAAACAAATCGGTGAAGGTCTCTTCACGTGTGACATCTTGCTCATGTGGCAGCTGAAGTAATTGAAAGTATTCCCTCGGTGTTAAATAATCGAACAACGCATGATCGTCAGGAATATAGGAAACATGTTTTTTCAACAGGGAAATATGTGCTGAGGATTGAAGGTTCAGCTGTTCACCATGTAAGGAAACGTAGCCAGTAAATGGCGTCAGCCCAAACATAGCTTGAATCATCGTTGTCTTTCCTGCACCATTATGTCCTAAAAGAAGCATCATCTGGCCTTTCTCCACGTTCATTTGTATATGGCGGAGAGAGAAGGTGCGGCTATACGTTTTTTCTTGTAATTGTAATGTCAGCATCATATCCCTCCGTTTGTTTCAGATGGAACAGATGACCTTGCATCTGTTCTCATCCCTGTTAGAACCCGCATTGGATTTTAACGTACATGCCTAATAATTTGAACTCTCCTAAAAATTTGGAGCCCTGTCCAAAGGTCTTACATGCCCAAATCAATGCTCCAAGTGAAATAATGCCCAATATAGCGGCAAGGACATAAATCCAAAATGCGTTTTTCTGTACATTCTTAGAAGTTAGAATTCGTTGCTTCCTTTCATCATATGCCGCCAGTAGGTGGAGAATATACATATACACACCTACTGGAAAACGAAGGCTAAAAGGATTCAGCATCTCATCACCCCCTAATATATGTAAAATGATACCACCCCCTTACAGAAAGCATAAGTTCATTTCAGATCATATTTTTAGTCGATTTTTCATGATCTATTGCTTATAAATGGTGGATCTTCTCACTTTCCCTCTGACTGAAGGATGACTTTTTACAAAAATAGGATGTGACTATTGAAACAGCTGCGGGATCTCATTCAACACAAAAAAACGCTGCGCCCACTCTTTTATAAGAGCGGAACGCAGCGCGTTGCTGGCATTATTTATTCAAGTTATAGAATGTTGCAATGCCATGATATTGTGCTGTTTCAGCCAATTGATCTTCGATGCGAAGTAATTGGTTGTATTTCGCCACACGGTCCGTACGAGACGGAGCACCTGTTTTGATTTGTCCAGCGTTTGTTGCAACAGCGATGTCTGCAATTGTGCTGTCTTCTGTTTCACCAGAGCGGTGAGAGATAACAGCTGTGTATCCTGCACGTTTTGCCATTTCGATTGCATCAAATGTTTCAGTTAATGTACCGATTTGGTTTACTTTGATTAGGATTGAGTTACCAACGCCGTTTTTGATTCCTTCAGAAAGCTTCTTCGTGTTTGTCACAAACAAGTCATCTCCTACTAGCTGAACCTTGCTGCCAAGGCGCTCAGTTAATAGTTTGTGACCTTCCCAGTCGTTTTCATCAAGGCCGTCTTCGATCGAGATGATTGGGTATTTCGATACCATATCTTCATACCAGTCAACCATTTCAGCAGATGTTTTCACAACACCTTCGCCTGATAAATGATATTTACCGTCTTCTTTGTTGTAGAACTCAGAAGATGCAGCATCCATTGCAAGTTTCACTTCTTCACCTGGTTTGAAACCAGCTTTTTCAATCGCTTCAACGATTGTTTGAAGTGCTTCTTCGTTAGAACCAAGGTTTGGAGCGAATCCACCTTCGTCACCTACAGCTGTGTTTAAGCCTTTTGCACTTAATACAGATTTCAGGCTATGGAAGATTTGTGCGCCCATGCGAAGTGCTTCACGGAAGTTAGGTGCACCTACAGGCATAATCATGAATTCTTGAATGTCTACGTTGTTATCCGCATGCTCTCCGCCGTTGACGATGTTCATCATTGGCACTGGAAGCGTTTTGGAGTTGAATCCACCAAGGTATTGGTAAAGTGGAATTTGTAAGAAATCAGCAGCAGCACGTGCTACAGCGATAGATACGCCAAGGATTGCGTTTGCGCCTAATTTCCCTTTGTTTTCTGTTCCGTCAAGTTCGATTAACATTTTGTCAATTGCTACTTGTTCAGTTACATCAAAGCCTAAAAGCTCTGGTGCAATGATTTCGTTTACGTTGTTTACAGCTGTCAGAACACCTTTTCCAAGGTAACGGTCTTTGTCTCCGTCACGTAGTTCTACTGCTTCATATTCACCAGTAGAGGCACCACTTGGTACTAGTGCACGGCCAAAGCCGCCAGATTCTGTGTAAACTTCTACTTCAACTGTTGGGTTACCGCGGGAGTCTAATACTTCGCGTGCATATACGTCAACAATGTATGGCATCGTTATTTCTCTCCTTTTGAATCAATTTGTTATTTCTGAATCAATGATGTTCCTGTCATCTCTTTTGGTTTTTCAAGACCAAGTAAGTCTAAAAGCGTTGGAGATAGATCGGCTAGAATGCCGCCTTCTCTAAGCGTTGCACCTTTTTTCGTTACGATGACTGGAACAGGGTTTGTCGTATGTGCAGTATGCGGCTTTCCTTCTTCAGTAATCAGCACGTCTGCGTTACCGTGGTCTGCCGTGATGATGGCATGTCCGCCTTTTGCTAGGATTGCGTCGACAACAGCTCCTAAGCATTCATCTACTGCTTCAATGGCTTTAATTGTTGGCTCAAGCATACCTGAATGACCAACCATATCCGGGTTAGCAAAGTTCAGGATGATCGCATCATGCTTGTCAGCATTGATGTCTGCAACAAGTGCATCCTTTACCTCATAAGCGCTCATTTCTGGCTTGAGGTCATAGGTTGCCACATCTGGCGAATTGATCAAGATGCGGTCTTCACCAGGAAATTCTTCTTCACGTCCACCGCTCATAAAGAACGTCACGTGAGGATATTTCTCTGTTTCAGCAATCCGCAGCTGTTTCAATCCATTTTGCGCTAGCACTTCTCCTACTGTGTTATCCAAATTCACTGGTTTGAAGGCAACATAGCCATCAACCGTTTCACTGAAGTGTGTGAAGCAGACGAAGTGTAAATGCTTCGGATGTGCTTCTCCGCGATCAAACGAGCGGAAATCTTCATTTGTGAAGGTGTTCGAAATTTGGATTGCACGGTCTGGGCGGAAGTTATAGAAAATCACAGAATCGCCGTCGTTTACTTTTGCAACTGGCTCACCATTTTCTCTCGTGATGACAGATGGAATAACGAATTCATCGTAGATTCCATTTTCATAGGAGTCATCAACGACATCATAGATGTTTTGATAACTTGGGCCTTCACCATACGCCATCGCGCGATATGCTTTCTCCACACGATCCCAGCGTTTGTCACGGTCCATTGAGTAATAGCGTCCAGAAAGTGTTGCCACTTCTCCGACACCGATTTCTTTGATTTGTTCTTCAAGCTGTTTTAAGTACACTTTGGCTGTCTTTTGACCAACATCACGTCCGTCCAAGAAGCCATGAATGTATACTTTTGTTAAGCCTTCTTTTTTCGCTAGTTTCAGCAAGGCAAAAAGATGCTGGATGTGGCTGTGCACACCGCCGTCTGACAGGAGACCGAATAAATGAAGGGCCTTGTCATTCTCTTTTGCATAAGTCATTGCCTCTAGGAACGTTTCGTTTTTCTCAAATTCCCCATCACGAATGGCAACATTCACTCTTGTTAAGCTTTGATACACAATGCGTCCTGCACCGATGTTCAAATGCCCAACTTCAGAGTTCCCCATTTGACCTTGTGGGAGGCCTACTGCCTCACCTGAAGCCGTTAAGGTTTGATGCGGGAATTCGTTCCAGTAGCGGTCGAAGTTCGGTTTCTTTGCTTGGGCAACAGCGTTACCAACTGTTTCGCCTCTTAAACCGAATCCATCTAAGATGATTAATGCAGCTGGTTTCTTACTCATATTGACCTTCCTCCAATAATTGAACGAAAGACTGAGGTTCTAAGCTTGCGCCGCCTACCAAAGCACCGTCAATATCGGATTCTGCCATATATTCTTTAATATTCGCAGGTTTCACGCTTCCGCCATATTGAATGCGAAGGCTGTCTGCCGCTTCTTGACCATATTCGCTTGCAACCGTTTGACGGATATGCGCACAAACGTCGTTTGCATCTTTCGCTGTAGAAGATTTCCCTGTACCGATCGCCCAGATTGGCTCATATGCAATAACAGATTCAGAAACTTGCTGAGTTGTTAAACCAGCTAGTGCTTTCTTCACTTGATCAGCGACGAGTTCATTTGTTTTGCCAGCTTCACGCTCTTCAAGCGTTTCACCTACACAGATAATTGGAACGATGCCATGCTTGAATGCAGCATGTGCTTTTTTGTTCACTGTTTCATCTGTTTCAGCGAAGAATTCACGGCGCTCTGAATGACCGATCACTGAGTAGCCAATGCCAAGATCTTTTAGCGCAGCAGGACTGATTTCACCAGTGAATGCACCATTTTCTTCAAAGTGCATGTTTTGTGCACCAATTTTAAGGTCTGTTCCGTTAGAAAGGCTGTTTAGCTTTTCAAGGAAAAGAGCTGGCGCACAGACAATTGCTTCCACTTTGTCAGGAGATGGAATGGATGACTTGACTTCTTCAACGAAGCTAACCGCTTCGCCAAGTGTTTTGTTCATTTTCCAGTTCCCAGCTATAATTGGTTTTCTCATGATTGACACTTCCTTATAGCAGTTTTGGTCTTATTTATCGTTTAATGCAGTAACACCTGGAAGCTCTTTGCCTTCCATAAATTCAAGTGAAGCGCCGCCGCCTGTAGAAATATGGCTCATCTGATCAGCAAGACCAAATTTCTCAACAGCTGCTGCTGAATCTCCACCGCCAATGACAGAATATGTATCTTTTGCTTCTGCCAGTGCTTCTGCGATTGCTTTTGTTCCTTTAGCGAATGCGTCGATTTCAAATACACCCATTGGTCCGTTCCAAACAACAAGCTTGCTGTTTTTAATAACATCAGCGTACTTGCCTATTGTCTCTGTTCCAATATCAAGTGCTTCTAGATCACTTGGAATTTCAGAGATTGGCACAATGCTTGTATTCGCATCATTTGAAAAGTCGTCGGCTACCAGAACATCTGTTGGAATCAGGAAGTTCACGCCTTTTTCTTTTGCACGGTCCATAAAGGATTTCGCTAAATCGACTTTGTCTTCTTCTAATAAAGATTTTCCTACTTCGTGGCCTAGTGCTTTCACAAATGTGTAAGCAAGTCCGCCGCCGATGATGAGGTTGTCCACTTTATCAAGAAGACTTTCAATCACACCGATTTTATCCTTTACTTTTGCGCCACCGATAATCGCTGTAAATGGGCGATCAGGGTTTGAAATGGCTTTTCCTAGAACCTCAAGCTCTTTTTGCATGAGGAAGCCAGAAACAGCCGGAAGATATGCTGCAATACCAGCAGTGGATGCATGTGCACGGTGTGCAGCACCGAATGCATCATTGACATACACATCGGCTAAATCAGCAAATGCTTTTGATAGTTCAGGATCGTTCTTTTCTTCACCAGGATAGAAACGAACGTTTTCAAGCACTAGCACATCTCCTTCTTTTAAGTCAGAGATTTGCTTTTTCACGTTGTCGCCGTAAGCTTCATCCGCTTTTTTCACTTCTTGTCCAAGAAGCTCTTGAAGACGTTTCGCTACAGGTGTCAGACGCAGTTCTTCAGTAACTTGACCCTTCGGACGACCCAAATGACTAGCTAGTAGTACCTTTGCGCCTTGTCCTGTTAAATACTCAATCGTTGGTAATGCTGCGCGAATACGAGTATCATCCGTCACTTTTCCGTCTTTCATTGGAACGTTAAAATCTACGCGGCAGAACACAACTTTACCTTTTACGTCAATGTCTTTTACTGATTTCTTATTCATGCTCGTCAGGAGATCCTCCTTTATTCTGGTTTCCTTACGCATTGGACAAGTCTCTCTTTATCCTTTTCCCATTTTGCCCTCATCAAAACGAGAAATCGTGCAGAACGGATAAAAACAGAGAAAAAGGGAAAGGGATGCTTCCCCTTCCCTTGTCCGTCTTCATTATATCGTGTCTATAGGAAAGAACCAAGTGAGTTCCTTCAGTGTGACAAATTAAAGACCTTGTTTTGCAATGTAAGCTGCAAGGTCAACAACGCGGTGAGAATATCCACTCTCGTTATCGTACCAAGAAATGACTTTCACCATGCTGCCTTCCATTACCATTGTAGAAAGAGCATCAATTGTTGAAGAGTTTGCATTACCATTGTAGTCACCAGATACTAATGGCTCTTCGCTGTAGCCAAGGATTCCATTAAGTTCTCCCTCAGCTGCTTCTTTAAGTGCTGCATTTACATCTTCAACAGTTACATCTTGGTTTAATTCAGCCACAAGGTCAACTAAAGAAACGTTAGGTGTTGGAACACGCATAGCGCCACCGTTTAATTTACCTTTAAGTTCAGGCAATACAAGTGAAACAGCTTTCGCAGCACCTGTAGAAGTTGGGATGATGTTTTCCGCAGCTGCACGAGCACGACGGTAGTCTTTGTGCGGAAGATCAAGAATTTGTTGGTCATTTGTGTATGAGTGAACAGTTGTCATCATACCGCGTTTGATACCAAATTTATCGTTAAGTACTTTTGCAAATGGAGCTAAGCAGTTTGTTGTACAAGATGCATTAGAGATGACATCGTGGCTAGCTGCATCGTATTTGTCTTCGTTTACACCCATAACGATTGTGATATCTTCTTCGTTAGCAGGAGCAGAGATGATGACTTTTTTAGCGCCAGCTTCTAAGTGTTTTGCAGCGTCTGCACGTTTTGTGAAGAATCCAGTAGATTCAACAACGATTTCTACGCCTTGTTTACCCCAACTTAATTTCGCAGGGTCACGCTCAGCTGATACTTCGATTGTTTTACCGTTCACTACTAAGTTCGTACCGTCTACAGAAACCTCTGCATCTAGTTTTCCGTGAACAGAGTCATATTGTAAAAGGTGTGCAAGCATGTTAGCGTCTGTTAGATCGTTAACCGCTACTACCTCAACTTCAGGATTGTTTAATGCTGCACGAAATACGTTACGTCCAATACGTCCAAATCCGTTAATACCGACTTTTACTGCCATGATGTTTCCTCCTTTTATAGGTCACAATGTTTTATATTGAGGGATCAATTGACTCCCTTAATAACTCTTTTGCGGCTCCTTCGTCTGTGACGAGAACCGTTCGGCGGGGTTTTTTGAAATAAGCTTCAATGGCCCCTGCCTTTGATGATCCACCTGCAACAGCAATGATGTGTGGAATGCTTTCTAAATCATCTAGCTGCATGCCGACGGAGTGCACTTTGTGGACGACCTCACCATCACGATTAAAGTAATAGCCAAAGGCCTCTGTCACTGCGTCATGCTCATCAATCTTTTTTAAATCTTCAGCTGGTGTGTTTCGTCTCATCGCCATTGTTTTTGCTTCACCGATTCCATGAATGAGCATCGTGGATGATTTAATCGTTTGAAGCACTTCTTTGACTGACGGCTCTTCAATAATGGAAGAGTAAGCACCTTCTGACAGCTGTCCTGGAACAAACAGCAGTTTGTAAGTACCGGAAGCTTTTTCAGCCATGTGGGCACAAATGGTGTTTGCCTGATTTTTTACATTCTCCCCAAGACCGCCTCTCGCAGGGACAAACATCATGTCTCTGTTTTTGGCATCAGGGGTCATCATTTCGGCAACGGCTTCCATCGTCGTTCCGCCAGTGACGGCGACGATATTATTTCCAGTAAACCTTTTTTTCATACATTGGACAGCAGCTCTTCCCATCTCTTGCTTCACCCACGGGGATTCGTCACTGTCACCAGAAACGATCACGACTTCTTCTAGGCCTAACTTCCTCTTCAATGTATTTTCCAAAAAGGTTAAACCTAAAACGTCTTTCATCATTCCTTCAAGCATTTCAAGCAAAGCGTGGCCTTCACTCGTCAGCATCATGCCGCTCGTTTTGACATCCAGCAGATTTTGTTCTTTTAAAAACTGAACTTCAGCTCTTAAGATGCGCTCACTGAGACCAAGACTCGTCGCAAGACTTCTGCGGCCGATTGGTTCAGCTAATCTGATGTACTGCAAAATGTCGTAGCGTTTTTGCATAACGATGAGAAGATCTGGCAATAATTTTTTTTGAGCTTCCAATAAACGATTCATGGCTAACGACCCTTTCTTTTCACGTTGGACTAAAAACGTCCCACTGTGACAAAAAACGTCCCGCCACAGCCAAAAAAAATCAATCCCTGCTTTCTTTAATTATTTTAACAGGATCATCTTGCATTTTCAACTATTACAAACACATTTAGACAAAAAATAGACACATTTTCACCGATAGCCTGCTTGTCATCAAGGTTCTTGCTTTGATTTTTCTTTTCGAAATATTTTATTTTCTTCTATATTGAATGAATTCATCAATGAAAGTGTGCATGCGTAAGAGGTCCGCATACACACTTTTTTGATATAGTCGTCTTTTATGTTTTTGGGATTCCTTCCTCTTCGGCGAAACGCTTTGCCTCTTCCTTCGGTTTGATTTTGAGATAATAAATGATGTAGCAGGCAGCCATGAACGGGATTCCGCAATAAAGACCGATCCGCTGATCCTCGATAAAAAATAAGCTAATGAGCACGATGCCAAATGCGATGAAGCCTGCTAGTGGGACAAATGGATAGAGCGGTGTACGGAAGACGAGATCCTTTACATCTCCCCCGTCTTTTATGAATTGTTTTCTAAAGAAATATTGAGACAAACAAATGGACATCCACACCACAACAAGAACCATTCCAGAAATCGAAATAAGCCACACATACACCGTTTTTGGTGCCACAATACTTGTGAGCAGAGATAGAGCGGATACACCCATTGTCATCAATAATGCATTGATCGGGATTTTACGCTTGGACAGCTTTTTCGTAAAGGCAGGTCCTTTCCCGTCCTTTGAAAGCGACCAGAGCATACGTGATGATGCATATAATCCAGAGTTTGCTACAGACAAGACAGCTGTGATGATAATAAAATTCATGATATCTGCAGCATATGGGATGCCGACCTTGTCCAGCACGACCACAAACGGACTGTCGACAGCGCCTGCTGTCTGCCATGGAAGAAGTGCGGCTAGAACCGCAATTGATAAAACGAAAAAGACCATCGTTCTCCAAATAATATTCCGTATTGATCGAGGCAATGTTTTTTCAGGGCTTTCACTCTCACCTGCTGCGATCCCTACAAGTTCTGTTCCTTGGAAGGAGAAATTGACCGTGACCATGGTTAATAAAATAGCAAAAATACCATTAGGAAACAGTCCGCCATGATCCGTCAAATGACGAAATAAAGGGGCTGGTTCTCCGCCTTTTAAATCAATCATTCCGAAAATTGCGCCAATTCCGATAATAATAAACAATAGGATGGCCGCAACCTTGATGGCTGAAAACCAAAACTCCGTTTCAGCGAAGCTGCGAGCAGAGATGGCATTCACGGCAAATAATATCACGCTAAATGCTAGACACCAGAGCCAAACCGGAATATCTGGAAACCACCTTTGGAGCAATATGCCTGCTGATGTAAACTCCAGACCAATCGTACACGCCCAGCTAAACCAATACAGCCAGCCGATCATAAAGCCTGTGGACGGGCCTATATATTTGGTTGCATATTCCTGAAAGGAACCGGCTGTTGGCATCGCCACTGCTAATTCTCCAAGACAGAGCATGACCAAATACATTAAAAATCCGCCAATGATAAACGATAGAATGGCTCCCCCCGGTCCTGCCTGATGGATAATCAACCCTGACCCAAGGAAAAGCCCTGTACCGATGACGCCGCCTAAGGCAATCATAAAGAGATGTCTGCTTTTCATGGAACGCTCTAGTTCATTATGCTGTTCTTGCATCAAATCCACTTCCCCACTTTCCCTCTTCTATTCAGCATCCTTTGACAAAATTCGCTGTTCGTTGAAAAAGAAAGGGAGAAAGTGAAGCTTCCTCCCCCTTTGCCATTTAAGCTTGAAACAGTGATTCAATATGACCAATCGCCCAGTCTAAATCTGCTTTTGAAATGGTCAGTGGTGGTGCAAAACGGATGACTGTTTCATGAGTTTCCTTACATAACAAACCTGCTTGCTTCAGCTTTTCACAATAAGGTCTAGCTGCCTCTGTCAGCTCCATGCCTATAAATAGTCCGCGGCCGCGCACTTCTTTAATCACAGGACTTTGAATGTGTGCCAATTTGTCTTTGAAGTATTCACCAAGCTCCATAGAGCGTGCTGCAAGCTTTTCGTCGATTAAAACATCCAGTGCAGCAAGCGACACTGCACACGCAAGAGGATTTCCTCCAAAGGTAGACCCATGAGAACCAGGGTTAAACACGCCTAAAATATCGCGGTTTGCTACAACACACGAGATTGGGAATACTCCGCCGCCTAAAGCTTTCCCAAGAATCAGCATATCTGGCTCAATGTCTTCCCAATCACACGCAAACATCTTACCTGTTCGTGCTAACCCCACTTGAATCTCATCCGCAATGAACAGCACATTTTCTTGCTCACAAAGCGTTTTGGCTTCTTTCAAGAAGCCTTCTGGCGGCATGACAATCCCAGCTTCTCCTTGAATCGGCTCAATGAGGAAAGCCGCTGTCTGTGGTGTGATCGCTTCACGTAACGCTTCAATATCTCCGTAAGGAATTAGCTTAATTCCAGGAAGCATTGGGCCGAAACCTCTTTGGTATTCTGCTTCTGAGGAAAGAGATACAGCCGTCATCGTCCTCCCATGGAAATTGCCAACACACGCAATGATTTCTGCACGATTCTCTTCGATTCCTTTCACATCATAGCCCCAGCGTCTCGCTGCTTTTACAGCGGTTTCTACAGCCTCAGCACCTGTATTCATTGGCAGTGCCATGTCTTTATTCGTCAGTTTGCAAATTTTTTCATACCAAGGACCAAGCTGATTATTATGAAAGGCTCTCGAGGTGAGCGTCACGCGGTCTGCCTGTTTTTTGAGCGCTTCAATAATGCGGGGATGGCGATGTCCTTGGTTCACTGCGGAATACGCACTCAGCATATCCATATATCGATTGCCTTCAGGGTCTGTCACCCACACTCCCTCAGCCTCTGAAATGACAATTGGCAGCGGATGATAGTTTGCCGCTCCATATTGCTCTGTTTGTTGAATCAATTCATTTGTCTGTGTCGTCATCATCTATTCCTCCTTCTGTAAGGTAGCTTCTTTCAATTGGGTTCATCTTCATCCATATGTTATGCAAGGATCGTGCCAACTTTCTGACCGCTTGATCATGGGGTCTACTTCATTAATTACGCAAAGTTTCTTTGCATACGCCAAATTTTTTAGAGGAAACCGCAAAATTTTTCATGTAAAATAGAGGTAACGTCAGGAGGTGGCGCAATTGAAAAAAGATCTGCATGCCGCAAAGCTTGAAAATGAGATTGATTTATATAAACAAATGCTCGATTTAATTGATGTCGGGGTTCATGCTATTGATGAGAATGGACATACGGTTGTTTATAATAAAAAAATGATGGAGATCGAGTCTTTAAAACGCTCAGATGTTCTCCATAAAAATGTACTCGATTTCTTCGCCTTTCAAGATGAGATGCACAGTACACTTGTCCAAGCGCTGCGTACCGGGAAACAAACCGTACATGCCAAGCAGACGTATCATAATTACAACGGAAAAGAAATCACAACGATTAACCATACATACCCGCTCGTTCGAGATGGTCTCATTCAAGGGGCAGTTGAAATTTCGAATGATGTGACCAAGCTGGAACGGCTGATTCATCACAATATGAAGAAAAAAGGAAGCACCCGCTTTACCTTCGATTCTATTATTGGACAAAGCCCTGCCTTTTTAGAGGTGATTGAGCATGCGAAACGAGCGACACGCACCTCTTCCTATGTGCTCATTGTTGGCGAAACTGGGACTGGGAAAGAGCTGTTTGCTCAAAGCATTCATAACGGCAGCAGCCGGTCATCTGGACCTTTTATTACTCAAAATTGTGCGGCACTGCCTGATAATCTGATTGAAAGTCTGCTCTTTGGTACACAAAAAGGGGCTTTTACGGGGGCAGCTGATCAGCCTGGCTTATTTGAGCAGGCGCAAGGAGGAACCTTGCTTTTAGATGAGATCAACTCACTAAATCCTCATCTTCAAGCAAAACTACTGCGCGTCTTACAGGAGAAACGTGTGAGAAGGCTAGGAAGCACAAAGGAAATTGCTGTTGATGTAAGAGTGATTGCCAATATGAATGAGGACCCTGTGGATGCAATCGCAGGTGGACGTATGCGCAAGGATTTATTTTATCGTCTCGGTATTGTCACCTTATTTATTCCGCCGCTTTCTGAACGAAAAGAGGACATTCCTACGTTTGTGAATCATTTTATTCAAAAATATAATGAGCTGTTTCAAATGAAGGTGAAGACGGCTGATGAAGAGGTACTTGCCCTTTTTAAGGCGTATCATTGGCCAGGCAATGTAAGAGAACTTGAGCATGTGATTGAGGCGGGGATGAATATGATGATGGATGAAGACGACTTAAGCATGCATCACCTTCCCTATCATTTTAGATTTAAGCACGGGGAAGTCCGTCCTAAGGCGCAATTGCAAACAAATTCTTTGCAGCAAACCGCAGCTGCTGACACCTTTGTGTATACAAGCCCAGAACAGACGACTGATTTCCAAACCCAAATGGAACGATTCGAAAAACAATACATCGTCCATTACTTAGAAAAAATGGACGATAATATTTCACAGACTGCAAAGTTATTGGGCATGAGCAGGCAAAGTCTGCAATATCGAATGAAAAAGCTACATATTTCTCTTCAATAATAGAGCTGTGCCATCATTCGGCACAGCTTATTGTGTATCTGACTGTTCTGCTGGTTTTTGCAGCACATCACCGAGCAGATTTTCTACATTTTTCAAATGCGTAAGCATCGCTTTCTCTGCTTCTTCTGGCTGCCTTGCAACGATGGCTTTGTAAATTTGTTCATGTTCTTCGTAAAGCTTCCGAATGGAGGCTTTCGTTGAGAATAACACGACTTTTCTCGTTTCCCGCATCGTTTCTACTAACAAGGATGAGACTTGATTCATTAACACCTTTAATACATCATTCTTCGAGGCTTTGGCTAAGGCGAGATGGAAGGTAAGATCTGCCTCTTCACCAATTTCTTCATGGGCTTCTGCCAGCTTCATTTGTTCGAGTGCATCACGCAGCTGATGTAGGTCATCGTCCGTCCGAAGCAGCGCCGCCTTTTTGACAGCACCTGTTTCAATAATGGTTCTCACTTCAAGGAGCTGCCTGACATCATGCTGCTTCATTAAAAATGCAGGAGATAAAGAAAATGCGAGCTGTTCAGGATCGAACTGCTTCACATATGTGCCTTCTCCTTGTTTCATCTCTATTAATCCGATCGCTTTGAGAGCAGACAGCGCCTCTCTCACAGCGGAACGGCTGACTTGAAAGCTTTCTGAGAGCGATTGAACCGAATCTAATTTTTCTCCCGGAAGAAGCTCACCAGTGCGAATCGATTCGATTAATGCATCCGCAATTTCTTCATATATTTTTTTGGTTTTGATTTGTTTATATTTCAATTGGTCTCACCTCATCACTGTTGTCTACCCTTTTCGGCTCATGCCCTATCTTATACTTTACCCCAAAATTTCCGTTCACACGTCTCCCCGATTTAATTTTCAAAAAATCTTCTGTATGCCTCGCTTTCAACTAAAAAAGCACCTGCCATGTTTCTGGCAAGTACTTCTTTTTAATCATAGCGCTTCCGCAGTGTAGATGATGGAAGATTCATTTGTTCACGATATTTCGCAATGGTTCTGCGCGACACTCGGATGCCAAAGGTTTGCTGTAGCTGCGTCATCATTTGCTGATCTGAATACGGTTTTTTCTTATTTTCCGTTTGGATCAGCTCTGCGATGTACGTCTTGACTGTGTAGCTGGACGCCTCTTCCAGCGAGGGTCCTTCTAGCTTTGCTTGGAAAAATTGCTTCATTTCCATGAGACCATAAGGGGTTTGCACCATTTTCCCTTTCACCGTTCGACTGACTGTTGACTCATGCACTTGCAATATATCTGCGATCCGCTTCATCGTAAGCGGTTTCATTTTATGTTTCCCTGTAAGGAAAAAATCTGTCTGGTGTAAGATAATCTCACGAACGACATGGGTCATCGTTTGTTTTCTTTGCTTCAGCGCTTGGACAAGCCAATTGTACTGCTGCTCTTTTTCCTTTAGATACGCATATGCTTCATGCCGCTTTCGGTCTTGAATCATGGCGAAGTATCCTTCATTCATTTCAACGTCTGGGAAAGCGCGCTGATTCAGCTCAAATGTGATGTGGTCCTGCACGACAGTTATCGTTACATCTGGCTCTATATACACATGGTCTTCTTCGTATGAGAAATGGATGCCGGGTCTTGGTTCAAGCTGCGACACCTCATCTTGTACCGCTTGAAGTGTTTTCATGGAAATGCCTGTTTTCGCCGCGATTTCCTTCCAAGCCTTTCTTGCAAAGAGAAAGAAGTGCTCATCAATGATCAGCTCGGCTTCATACCAGCGCTCCTTTTTTCTTCTCAGCTGAAGCAGGATGCATTCTTGTAAAGATCTTGCGCCAATACCGGCAGGCTCTAGCGATTGAAGCTGATGAAGGACGGCTTCTACTTCTTCAGCTGACACCTTTAAGACAGCTGCCATCTCGTCAACCGGTTCATTTAAATAGCCATTAGAATCAATGGACTCAATCATAAAGTGAAAGATCCTTTGATTCTTTTCACTTAGATTTAAATCAATGGCTTGCTTCTTTAAATACATTTGCAGGCTTTCTTTTTGATGCGTTCGATACGGCTCTGTCATTCGATCTTGAGATTTTTTATGATAAACTGGTTGATAGCTGTCCGTGTCTTTCCGCTCAATCAGAGGGTTCTCAAGCGCTAACTGGTCAAGATACTCGCCAAGCTCAGTGCTATTCAGCTGGAGCAATGTAATGGCCTGCCTGAGTTCTGGTGTGAGCACCTGCTTTAATACTTGTTCTTGTTGCAGATTAAGGCTCATTGTCTCCCCTCCCTCTCATCATTTTACATGAAGATTGACGGACCGTATATACGAAATAGGAGTGATTCCCATGTCTGAACTTTTTTCCGTTCCATACTTTGTTGACAACTTGAAACAACACATCGCCATGAATCAAAATGAAGACAAGATTCATGCCATGAATGCCTATTACCGCTCAGTGGTGTCAACGCTTGTACAAGACCAGCTGACCAAAAATGCTGTGGTTTTGAAGCGAATTCAGCACCTTGATGAGGCGTATCAAAAGGTGAAAAAAGAAAGCGAATGAACGAAAAAGAACACCCTTTGTCACGATGGCAAAGGGTGTTTTTCATTTGCAAAAAGCTTCCGATCCAGCCTTGATTTGTACATCATCAAAAAGCCAGAACGTCCTACAGTATAGATGATAAAAGCAAACCATAATCCGTGATTGTGCCAAATAGGCGTAACTGCTGCTTGAACAACGATAAACAAGATCATCGCAAACAGCATCGAATTTCTGACAGGGGCAATTTCTGTCGCACCTGTAAATACGCCGTATATGACCAAACCGAAGCAAGCGGCAAACGGATAGAGAACGAGCCAGTCTGCATAGCCTAATGTCACATCAAGAAGCCGGGGAAGATTTGTAAACAAGCCCAAGATCGGCTCTTTTAAGAGGAAATAAACCGACGCAATGACGCATGCCATGACAAGTGCCCACTGCCTTGAAAGGGTTAAGGTTCTCTCATAAAGGGTGCGGTCATTTGCACCAACTGATCTGCCCACAAGGATGCTGGATGCATTGGCAAAACCATCGAACAAATAAGCCATGATGTAGTGAATTTGAAATAAGATGGCATTAGCCGCAAGCATTTCTGTTCCAAAAGAAGCACCTTTTGCTGTAAACATGTTAATCACGACAAGGAGACAAATCGTCCGAATAAACAAATCTTTATTCACATGAAACATTTTCTGCACTGCCTGTGTATCCATGATTTTCTTAATAGAAGGCATCTGGAACCCGTTTTTTGAATGCTTCATGATGATCCATGCGCCTAATACAAAGGCGGTTAATTCAGATATCAATGTCGCAGCCGCCACCCCTTTGACTGCAAACGAAAACACATGAACAAGCAGAAGGGCAAGGACCATATTCATGACATTGATCAAGATTTGTAAAGAGAGGGCTTCTTTCATTTTTGCCATTCCCATCAGCCAGCCTAATATCACATAATTCATCAAGGTAAACGGCGCACCCCAAATCCGAATATGAAAATAATCTGCTGCAAATTG
This sequence comes from Bacillus sp. FSL K6-1145, assembly GCF_038003425.1. Classification (NCBI taxonomy): domain Bacteria; kingdom Bacillati; phylum Bacillota; class Bacilli; order Caryophanales; family Bacillaceae; genus Bacillus; species Bacillus sp. FSL K6-1145. The sequence goes on from NZ_JBBOPC010000001.1 coordinate 3,044,506, forward strand.
CCGAACATCCGCAGAGGGAGAGATCACTAGAAAAGCAGATTGAATAATGGGCCATTGCAGGGCAATAAAACAAAGGCCAACAATGATGGCGATTAAAAAGGGTCTCAGAAAAGCAAGTACACCCTGCTCTTCACTTTGCGCCCCGTTTGCCTGAGCGGCAAAAGCAGATGTACTCACCCGCAAAAAACCAAAGAGCCAATAGAGTGTACTGAAAATGAGACTGCCAACTGCGACGCCTCCAATATACGCGGGATTGGCAAGCTGACCGACAACTGCTGTATCAACAGCTCCAAGTAATGGAGTGGTCATCGTTGAGATGGTTAAAGGAATGGCTAAAGCTAAATACGCTCGATGGTTCACGATGCCACCTGCCTTTCATGAAAAATAGCCTCTCTAAAAGAGGCTTAGATTGTTGACAAAGTGCTAAAATGATTTTTATTTTAGCACTTTGTCTTCTTTTCAGCGTGATAGAAAACCTTTGAAGTCTAGGAAGGGCAGCTACTTTTGCGGAGCGAATTGAACATTCGTGAGCACCAGCGCGCAGACCTGACAACGAATGCGAGGGTTTGTCTACACGCTGAGCCTCTTCTAAAAGAGGCATTGATGAAATGAAGATTTATCGAACCGGTCTGCCAATTGTTCGGGACAAAGGATGGTCTGCGAGCATTGCATCTCTCATCTTTTGCACCGCTTTCTCTTCTGATGAAAAGAAATCATCCTTTGATCGAAATTGAGCAACAAGTTCACCTTGATCTAATATCGCCAATTGATCACTTAAGTGATAGGCTGCCGTCATATCATGCGTAATAAATAAGTAAGCGACACCTAGTTCCTTCTTTAATTCTACTAATAAATCTAAAATGACACCCTGTGTGACCATGTCTAAGCTGCTGACGGATTCATCCAGTACGACGAGCTTTGGCTGCAGCAATAAGGCTCTTGCAATGTTGATTCTTTGCAGCTGGCCGCCGCTGAATTGATGCGGATATTTAGACAAGTCCTTTTCACTGAGCCCGACTCTTTCCAGCCAATGGATCAGCACGCTTTTGCGTTCTTTTCGGCTCATGGCTTCATAGTTTTCAAGCGGCTCTGCTAAAATTTGTTCGACTGTCCACCTTGGATTTACCGCCGAGTACGAATCTTGAAACACCGCTTGCACATGCCGGCGATAATGTTTGCGTGTTCTTTGATCTGCACAATATATATCTTGCCCTTCAAAAAGGACCTGACCGGCTTTTGGCTTCTCTAGACCAAGTATGATACGGCCTAGCGTGCTTTTCCCTGCACCGCTTTGCCCCAGCAATCCGACGCACGTGCCTTCTTCAATGATTAAATTGACGCCGTTTAAGACTTGATCTGCGCCTTTTCTTCTCATCAGAAACGACCGGCTGTTGTATGAATGACTAACTGCTTTCACTTCTAATAAATGCAAGGGCCTTCTCACCTCAAATCGGGCAAACAGCTGGGATGGATGGACGAGCTGCTAATAGTTTCTTTGTATAATCATGCTTGGGGTTTTCAAAAAGCTCAAGCACTTCTGCTTTTTCAACCATTTCTCCCTGTCTCATGACAACAACCTGATCTGCCATTTCTGCAATGACGCCAAGATCGTGAGTAATGAGCAAGATGGCAGTTCCATAGTCATGACGAATTTGGTTCAGATGCTCCAGCACCAGCTTCTGCGTGTGTACATCTAAAGCAGTTGTTGGTTCATCTGCTATGAGGAGAGGCGGGTGCATACAGGCAGCCATGGCAATCATGACACGCTGCAGCATGCCGCCGCTTAGTTCAAAGGGATACTTGTTTAACAGCTTGTCTGGCTGCGGCAGATTCATCTGCGCTAACGCATCGACTGCCTTCGCTTTTGCCTGCCTTTTACTGACAGCGGTATGCCGGCGGATGGTTTCAATCAGCTGATGACCGATCGTCCATACTGGCGTAAAGCTGTTCATTGGATTTTGCATGATATATGAGATGTCCTTGCCCCGAATAGAACGCATATCCCTTTCACTCAGACCGATCAATTCTCGTCCTTGAAGTGTGATGCTACCAGTGACATCGGTTGTTTTTCGGTCAAGCATATGTAAGATCGACATACTTGTCACCGTTTTCCCGCAGCCGCTCTCGCCTATTAATCCAACGATTTGGCCTCGCCCTACTTCAAACGATACGTCCTGAATAAGAGAGGTTGTCCCATGAGGCGTTTTCGTCTGCACATGCAGGTTCTCTATTTGTAAAATGGACTCTTGCACATTGATCATTCCTTTACACACGGCGTTTGATACCATATTTCTCTGAAAGGGCTTCTCCTAGTAAATTAAAGAGGACGACGACAGCCATGATGACAAGACCTGGATACAGCATCAACTGAGGATTTGTTTGAATATACGATTTCCCTTCATGGATCATCGCTCCCCATTCAGGCATAGGAGGCTGAACGCCTAATCCGAGAAAGGACATCGCAGAAATGTCCATAATCGCCCAGCCCATTTCAAGTGTGCCAATGACCGCGAGTGGCGGCAGGACATTTGGAATCATATGCTTTCTCATGATGTTCCAGTGGGATGTCCCGCTGATTTTCGCAGCGGCAATAAAGTTCTGTTCTTTTAAACTCAGCACCATTCCTCGGAAGACGCGAGCATAGTATACCCACTGCACAAGCATCAAGGCAAGCACTACTTGAGAAAGTCCAGGACCGAAGATGCCGACTAATCCGAGGATCAGCACCAGGTTCGGGAATGCCATGATCCCGTCGCAGATTCTCATTAAGACGTGATCGATCCAGCCACCTTTGTAACCTGACAACAAACCAACGATTAACCCAATCAATAAAGAAGAGAGAAAGATTAATAACGCACAGCCTAGTGAAACACGTGCACCATATAAAATTCGAGATAAATTGCATCGGCCTAATTGATCTGTCCCAAGAGGATACTCCCACGAAGACCCCTTTAGCTTCATCGCTAGATTGACAGCCGCCGGATCATGTGGAGCGATCCACGGCGCACATATTGTCACAATCAGCAATAGACCAAGGAGCACCACGCAGATCGAGATCAGCTTTTGATGAGAGAAGAGATATTTTCCTTTTGTCATCATGACTGGCGGCCTTCCTTTCTGGAAATACGGGGGTCAATGATCAGCTGAAGTAAGTCCACAATCAAGCTGCTCAAGATAAAGATACATGCTGCCATGAGGACATAGAATTGAATGACCGGCAGATCCCGGTTAAAGATCGCTTCAATAAAGAAGCGTCCAAACCCTGGCCATGAAAAAACTGCCTCTACGATAATGGTTCCTGTCAGCAGCTTGCCAAGATTCACCCCAAGCCCTGTCAGCATTGGCGATATCGCGATTCTCAATACATGCTTGAACATGATCGACCGTTCCTTTAATCCTCTGATTCTCGCATATTGAACAAACGGCTCTTGAAGCGCCTCACTCACACTTGATCGTAATAGCCTTGTATACATCGCAATTAAAGGGACTGCCAGTGTGACCGACGGCAGAATGAGATGCTCCCATGTTCCAACACCTTCAACCGGTAGAAGATCGAGCTTCACCGAAAAAAAGAAGATGAGCAAATACCCCAAGACAAATGTCGGGATAGATGCTCCTAAGAAAGAAATGAGCCGGCTCACATGATCAACGATGCCATTTTTCCTCATGCCACTGAAAAAGCCGAGTGGAATGCTGACACAAATTGCAATCAGTAGACTAGTCAGCGCCAATTGAATCGTCGCTGGTATTCTATAGATCACCTCATTGAGCACAGGCTGGTTGGACATATATGACTTGCCAAAATCAAGATGAATGACTTTTTCAATGGTGTGAAGATACTGCATATAAAACGGTTGGTCTAAACCAAATTCACTTCGTTTTTGCGCTAATATTTCATCCGTTGGCTGGATATGAGCCGCTGCTAAATATGCCTCAGCCGGGTCGACTGGCGAAAGGTGAATCATACCAGTCGTGAAAAGAGTGGCTAATAAAAATACAGGGATGATTGATAGCATGCGTTTGACGATATAGCGGCCCATTTCCTAACCTTCCTTCTATTACTTCAGCTTAATACCTGTGAATGGATGTTCGTCGCGATTTGCTGGGAACTCAAAGTCCTTCACATTTTTTTGATAAACGGCTGTCTTTTTAAAATAAGAGATTGGCACAATTGCCCCTTGATCCTGTAATGAAGATAAGACAGACGAATAAAGTGCTTTTCGTTTGTTTTCATTGGTTGTTGATGGAATTTCGCTCATTTCTTTGATCAGCTTGTCCTTATTTGGATAGGCTGAAATGGCTTCTTTGAATCCAAAACCATCTGATGAGACGACGTTCATAAATGTATGCGGATCATATGGCGCTCCGTAGTTGCTAAAGAAGTTCATATCAAACTTGTTGGCTTTAAAGCGCTGCACCTGTGTTGCCAGTTCCACACCTTCAAGTTTGACACCAACGCCAATGGCACCCCATTCTGCTTGAAGGGTCTCAGCCATCGCTTTTTGAATCGATTCTGCTGAATCATACATCATACTAAATTCAAGCGTTTTTCCATCTTTTTCACGAACGGTTTTTCCTTTTGGTAGTGTCCAGCCTGCTTCATCCAGCAATGCTTTCGCTTTGTCTACATCATATTGGAACGACTTCACCTTAATATCAGAAGTGTAAGGCATGTTGGTCGGCAATATGTGATCTGCTTCATCCTCTAAGCCAGAGGTGACACCTTCAACCATTGATTTCTTATTCATAGCATATTGAAGGGCATGACGCACTTTCTCATCTGACAGCTGATCCACTTTTGTGTTCATGACAAGCTGTCTCGTTGCAACTGGCTCTGACATTTTCGTTTCGTACTTACCGCTCGCCTCTAGCTGTTTGTAGGCATCAAGGCTAATGGTTCCTTCTCCGTAAAGGACGTCTACATCACCTTTTTCAAATGCCATGACTCTCGTTTCCGCATCTGGGATGACCTTGACTTTGATTTCTTTGACCTTTGGTTTTTCTCCCCAATAATGATCATTTCGTTCGAAAATGGCATAGTCATCTTTTTGATATGTTTTTAATACCCAAGGGCCTGTCCCCACTGGTTTTTCAATTCCTTTTGATGTATCTCCGTTTTTAGGGAAGCCTGCTTCGCCTAAGAAACGAACCGGGCGGACAACGGCTAATTCTTGAACAGTTGGATAATATGGCTCTGTTAATGTGAGTTTAAACGTTTTCTTGTCTACTGCTTCTGTCTTTTTGATTTTTTTTATCACACCTAACCAGCTATGTATATCCTTGTTTTTTAAGATGGAATCAAAGTTCTTTTTCACAATGTTTGCATTAAACTCAGATCCATCTGAAAATGTCACTTTGTCTCTTAAATGGAACGTGTACACCTTGCCATCCTTTGACACATCCCATGATTTCGCTAATTCAGGTTTTAGCTTTCCATTCTTTTGATAGCTGACCAATGGCTCATAAATCATTGATTGCGCGAACAATTGTGATGGGTTGTATACGTGCGGATTCATTTCGCCAATATCTCTCGGCCAAGCCATCGTGATCATGTCAGGATGATCCTTGTTTCCATCTGCTCCATTGTTTGCTTGAGAGCAGCCTACTAATAAAAAGATAAGTAAAAATGTAAACACAGTATTTATTTTAATTTTCGGAAAAAATTGGCTCCAAATAGACATAAGATGTTCCTCCTAATTGATGCTGATAATCATTTTCATTTTAAGGAGGAACAACCCCGTTGTCAATAACATATTTAAAACGATATGACAACAAAAAATCCTAATTATTCCATTAGTTGATGAATTTGATAAAAAGAGAGGCAGGCTGCTTACAAGTGAGCAGCCTGTGAAGAGGTGAAGTTTTTTTCTCGCAGGGCATGACGAAGTGTGTCAATGATACGATCCTGTTCAGCGTCTGTCATACTTGTTCCAGAGGGGAGACAAAGCCCTGTTTCAAATAACAATTCAGATACGGGAGTGCCTTTCGCCGCTGAATAAAAGGGACAATCACGAAAGAGCGGCTGCTCGTGCAGCGGCTTCCATACACGTCTTGCTTCAATCTGTTCTTCTTCTAGTGCAGCAATAATGTCCACTGGAGAGGTATTTTTATCGCGATCAATAGTCAATGTCGTCAGCCAGCGGTTGGACTTGGTGTCTTGATATTCAGGCATGAAATAAAGACCCTCTACTTTAGATAACGCCTCCTGATAACGCCTGAAAATGCGGCGCTTTTGTTCAACACGCTCGTCCAATATTTCCATCTGAGCAATCCCGACGCCTGCTAGCAGGTTGCTCATGCGATAGTTGTATCCTATCTCTTGATGCTCATAATGCATCGCGCGTTCTCTAGCCTGTGAAGCGAGAAAGCGGCAGCGTTCGATCGCAGCTTCATCATCACTCACAAGCATTCCGCCGCCTGATGTTGTAATGATTTTATTTCCATTAAACGAATAGACACCGAACCTGCCCATTGAGCCGCTTTTTTTTCCTTTATATAGAGAGCCTAACGATTCAGCCGCATCCTCAATGACTGGTACATCATATGCTTCACACAACGCCAGAATCTCGTCCATTTTTGCGCTTTGTCCATATAAATGCACGACAATGACAGCACGGGGTCTTTTTCCAAGTCGTTTTGATTCCACAAATGCCTTTTCTAAAGCAATCGGGCACATATTCCATGTATCCCTTTCAGAATCAATAAAAACGGGTGTCGCTTGTTCATATAAAATCGGATTTGCAGTTGCAACAAATGTGAGGGTGGAACAAAAGACAATGTCCCCTTTTTGAACGCCAATAAGCTTTAAGGCGAGGTGAATTGCTGCTGTTCCAGAAGATAAAGCCGCTCCTGCATCCACTCCTGCATAGCGCGCAACTGCCTGCTCAAATTCATTCACAAGAGGTCCAAGCGGTGCAATCCAGTTGCTCTTGAAGGCTTCCTCTATTTTCAAATACTCTTTTCCGCTCATATGCGGTGGTGATAAGTAAATTCGTTTCCTTTCTTGCATCATTTCCCACCCTCTCGCCGATCTTTGATTTCTATTGCAGGAATGCCTACAGCGACTTTCTGATCGTGTATATCTCTTGTTACTGCGGCTCCTGCGCCAATGAGTGTCCAGCTTCCGATCGATGTCCCGGGTATCACAACAGCACCTGCTCCAATATGTGTACCCATTCGTACAGACACACAGCCAGTTAACACTGCTCCCGGTGACAGATGGACAAACGATTCCAGTATACAGTCATGCTCTACGATAGATCCTGTGTTGATAATCGCATGTTCACCGATTGCTGCATCTGCTTGAACTACTGCCCTTGCCATAACGACAGCTCCTCTTCCAATGACTGCTGATGGACTTACGACCGCCTGTGGATGGATGAGTGTGGCAAATGCCGTGTTTTCAAAGGAGAGGCGTTCCTTTACTAACTGTCTGCTCTCATTTTGTCCGATCGCAATCAGCCATTTCATATGTGGCATTGTCTCTCTCAGCTGTTGACTCATGGAGATCGGTCCATACAAGATACTGCTTTGAGTCGTCGTCTCTTCAAATTGATCATCTAATACGGCACATAATGAGTAATTGGGATGGGCAGCAATCATTTCTTGAATGACTTTGCTATGCCCGCCATCCCCAATTAAACCAATCGGTTGCTCTTTACATATCAGTTCCTTTGAATTTTTCAGCTGTGGCATGATGCGGCTGCTGCACCCCCTCTGTTTTGATGACTTTCAGCAAGGTCATCCATAAAATTTTCATATCAAGCCAAAATGATTGATGCTCGACGTACCAGAGGTCATAGGTGAATTTCTCCTCCCAGGAGATCGTGTTCCTTCCATTCACCTGTGCCCATCCAGTAATGCCAGGCTTGACAAGATGGCGCCTTGCTTGCTCCTCTGTATACATCGGCAAATACTCCATCAGAAGCGGCCTTGGTCCAACGAGACTGAGCTCTCCTTTTAGGACATTGACTAGCTGCGGCAATTCATCAAGACTGAGCTTGCGAATCAAAGCGCCGGTTTTTGTTAATCGAAGATGATCTGGCAGGAGCGCCCCTTGCTCGTCACGTTCATCGGTCATCGTCCGAAATTTATATAGCATAAATGGCCGGCCATACAGACCAGGCCGCTTCTGCCGAAACAACACAGGCGTCCCAATTTTCCACCGAATCAGTCCATAAAGCAGAGGAAAAAGAAGACTGCCTGCGATGAGCAGCGTCAATGCCACCATCACATCTAACATTCTTTTCATCATGAAATCTCCTTATCTCACTAGCGGGAAACAGCTTGTTTTACCTTGTGCACCAGCTGCTGCCGCTCTCGTTTTGTTCCTGCAAATTGATACAAGTAGCCCATATAGAGAAAGAAACATAGACCGCCAATACAAAACAGCTCCCACCAGGACGTCACGTCATAAATCGCTTGAATTCCTGCACAGACGCCCCAAACCATGAGCGCTCCTGCAAGTGGAACCATCGTATGTTTGTAAAAGATGGTGCGTTTCTGATTCGTGATGCGGGCCGTATAAAATGGCAGAAACACGATATTTTTGATCAATAAAACAATCGCTCCCGCTGATGCAATGCCGTATAAACCAAGCTGAAGCGTATGAGTCAATCCATAGGCAAAAAGCACATTGGATACACCTAATATGAGCGTGACCACCGCTGGAACCTTCAATCGATTAAAAGCGGTCGGCACATATGTCAGCGGTAAAAACATCAAGGTCAAGCATAAATAAGCAGCATGAATCATGAGAAGCCATTTCAGCTCTTCAAAGGCAGGTCCAAGCCATAAAAGCATGAGCGGACCGGCAAGTCCTCCTAGCAGAGCGGCCGGAAACGCGACAAATAATCCGCTCCACTTAATGGCACTGGCTGCATATTGGATGAGACCGTCTTCATCTTGATTCGAGTAAAATTTCGTAATCGTTGGGGCAAACACAACCGCCAATGTCCCTGCGAGTGTGCGTAATAATAATGGAAATTGTAATATCGCCGCATACTGTCCCGTCGCTTCCGCTCCAATGAGCAGATTGGTCATCAATAAATCAATCTGTAAAAATAGTAAAATCCCCATTTGCTCAAAAGAATGCCAGACCCCTGATCGAACAAGTGTGAGACTAGAAGATAGTGAAACGTGCCGCCACTTAAACGAAAACCAAGGAATAAGCTTTTTAAAATAATAGATACCAATTCCCATAGCCGCCAAGCTTCCTATCACAGCCGCAAGTGGAATATGCCAGATGGCTGGTGCCGTCCATGTAAACAGCAGCACAATCATCAGTGCCCTCAAAAACATTTGAATGGCCTGACCAATACTTGATACATATAACTTATTCGCATAAAACGGCGCAGCCCCAATGCCGGACATGACAAAATTGAGCATAAATAAAAGACCCCCTAATATAAAGGCGGTCTGTGTGTCTTTTGCGAGATAAATAGGCACATGAAGCCACTCTACCAGCTGGCGGGACATGAATAGACAAAACAGAAAAAGGCTAATCGATAAAAAAATGGAACTGACGAAATAAGATGAGAGATAGCGCTGCGCCTTCTCCATTTCCCCTTTATGAGCCGCCACAGAAAAAAAGCGCACCACCACAGCACTTAATGACGCCGTAATAACCGATAAATAGTTGATCATATTTTGCGTCAGATGGATTAAGCCGAATGCTTCGACTCCAAGTGTATGAACGATGTACGGTGTTAAACAAACAGACATAAGCATCATCAAGACAAACGTCATGATGTTTGCACTGGCATTGTAAAGAAACGCTCGATTCATTTTGATTTCACGCAGCGTGTAAAAGCCTTCATCCAGCTTCCTCTCCCTTTTGTCCGCTCGTTTTCATCAGCTGATGAATCGCCTCTTTCACAGACGCCCCATTCGGTTCTTTCAATAGCGTCAAAAACGGAAGATGAGCCACCCATTCATACCCTTCCATCACCTTGTGATCAAACGACCTGAGGACAACACACGGTGTTTGCGTAATCGCACAAAAAATCATACCGTGAAGCCGGTCTGTCACGACGACCTGCGCCTTACTTAACTCTGTCCATAAGGTAGATAATTCATCTAAGCGAGTCGTTCGATCCACTCGTTTGCCAATTGTCGTTGTGATCAAATCGACTTGATCATACGTCTCTTGAATTTGCTGCTTTAGCTGCCGCCGCTCCTTTTCGGTGAGGTACGCTTCCTTATCCTCTCGCAAACAAAGTAAAACCCCTTCACGTTTTTGTTCCTTGTTTGATTCATCTAATGTCAGCACCATATCAGGCTGTTTCCACACATCTTGATCAGGGAAGTGCTGCTTCATCCAAGTGTAGGTTGTTTGATCTCTTGCCATGAGAAGCAGCCTCGGATGGTGTTTGTATGTTTCAATAGCGCGGCGTTCCTCTCTTTTTCCTCTCTTTGTTTCTGTAAAATGGGCAGTGGCCGGCAGTTGAATCACCGGATAGGACTTGAAGGTTTTCATGATAAATTGTCTCGTCCATTCTTCATAACGGTATAAGTCTCCCATATTGCCCCCACCGATGATACAGACGATGTCTTCCGGGTGCCGCATACGCTTTAACGGACGGGCGAGGCGATAGATCTCTTTCATGTCCACTTCCATGATGTCATAGGCGGGAAAGTGCTCTTTTAAAAAACAATAACTCGCATAGGCAATCGCATGATCCCCTAAATTATCATGTCCTGGCAGCAGCGTGAGAATGATTTTCTTCTGATGACTCCGCTCTGGCAGGCTTTGGCGGCTCAGTCGATATTCAAGCGGATATTTAACCTTTAAGAGCAGCCACTCTGCGGCGTGCGCCTTCAATTGCTGCAATGTCAATCTCATCACCCCTATTTCCTCGTTTGATATTCGATCCATTTTTGATAGCTAGAAGCGGCGGCAGAAAGCGGATAGACCAGCCGGCACTTCGCAAGGAATAAAATCATTCGCTTTCGCGCGGTGAGCTTCGATGGTTCCACTTGTTTGACGGCATGCTGAAAAGCCTCGTGTGTCACCATTCCCCGCATATGATCAAGCTTTTCCCGAAGAGAGAGTGCATTTTGGCTCTTCCATTCGTTGAGCATACAATGAAGGGTGTGATTGACAATAAAAAAATCAAGTGCCTTCTCATACAGAGAGATGTCATCATATTCTGTCAAAAACAAGCGCTGTGCATGATAAAAGGTTAGTCCATGATGAAAATACTGCTTCTGATATCGCTGCACAATAGAAGATAGATGAACACGGTAGTAATAAAGTGGTTCATGAACAAAGGCAATACTGCGTGATAAAGAAAAACAGCGCAGCGTCACATATTGATCTTCTATGTTCTCAAGTTCTCCCCGCAACGGAAATCGAATGTCGTGTTCTTCGATAAAGGCACGCCGATACAGCTTATTCCATGAGAACCCCGTAATGTCTCCGTGCAATAACGCTTCAATTAAAATCGTTTTTTCGGCCGACCGCTCGGCTAACAGCGTCGTTGGTATGGTTCGCTTTGACTGTTCAAATTGAATCCAGTACTCACTGATCACTAAATCTGCGCCGGTCATTTCAGCTTTTTCATGCAAGGCTTCGCAGTAATGAGGCGCGAGAATATCATCTGAATCAATAAAGGCAATATACGTGCCCTTTGCTTCTTCGATGCCCCGGTTTCTCACAGCGCCTAACCCTTGATTGGTTTGATGAATGACCCGAAACCGCTGATCTTGTGCAGCAAATGATTCAAGATATTCTCCGCTGTGATCTGTAGATCCATCATTCACGAGAATAACCTCTATATCTGAAAAACTTTGATCTGCAATTGATTGAAGGCATTGCTCCACATACTGACTCGTATTGTAGACTGCGACCAATAGACTGATAGCTGGCATTACAACATGCCCCACCTTTCTCAAAATCTACTTTGTAAATATCGTCCTGTACGGTAACACAGATGAATCGAACGGCATCAGCATGATGCTGTACAGAATATAGCAAACAGCAATCCCTACATAGATAAAAACATTAGACCGCTGATCAAAAATACGTGTGAAATACGGCAGTAAAATAAGCTGATACAAGCCAAAATAAATATGAAATCTTGCATAAATGACATCCTTGGTGGCAAGGATGCCAAACAAGAAACCGAGCAAACAAAAGTTCACAACGTAATCACTCTCAGGCGTCAGCTCACGAAGCCGTTTTCGATAAAAGAACGCAAGCAAAAGCGGCAAAATCAATACACCGATTTTTGTCACATTCATTCCATTTGTATTCGTTGTGAGCCATTCCTCGTAATGCCCATATGAACTGCCTTGCAGCATTACGACAAACACGGAAATAAAGCGGTCATAAAGAGCGGTTAACCCTAAGAAAATCATGCATAAGACCAGCATCATCCAAGACCACGATTTTGTTCTCACGATAAAATACACAGGAATCATGATGAGAGCCGATGAATGAAACAATGAACATACGAGGACGAGCGGAAAATACAATTTCCACTGACCATTGATCACAAGACGGATGGCATAAAAAAGAACCGCCGCCACCATATACTGACGCATGCCATTAAACGAAGCGTAATAATGAAAGGTGCCGAGAAAAAGCAGCATACTCAGCTCAAAGGGACGACCATATTGAATGAGCGTCTTGATGATAAAAAAATAAGTGATCGCCCCAACCGAGATATACATGATTTGCGGATCATGGGACAGTTGATTGAGCATCCATAAAATAAACGTAAATCCTGGGTCAGTGGCCGCCTTGTCCACACCAAATCCGAATATGTGCCAAGGTTTTTCATAATTGATGGAGAACTCATACATCTGTCCATATGTGACAAAATCGGTTCCTACTTTGTAACGAATACCAGCGACAATACAAAGAAACAAAAACGGAAATAACACGAGAATCTTGTTAGGCCGCCATCCGCTTTGAATGGTATCATCACGCCTGCCGTAAAATGCGGCAAAGCTCGACCATAAATAGACCATGATCATGTTCACCAAATATACCGCCATCTGCCATTCCTTCCTTACAGTCCATATCCTTTCATCACACGTGTGATGTTCTGTTTGACATCAAATCCTCTTTGTTCAAGCTGGTACGTAATGGTCTCTTGAAGAGGAGGCTCTGCATGATACGCTTCAAGCACCGCCTTCATCCATTCATGCGCGGAATCCCGCAGCGACATTCTTTTCACAAGACCGCAGCCTAAATCTACTTCCTCTGTAATATGATCTGAAATCACACAAGGCAATCCAGATGCCTGTGCTTCCACTAAAACAAGCGGAAGGCCTTCAAACAAGGAAGGCATCACAAATACATCAAATGCTTTCATATAGTCTGGAACGTCCGATACAACGCCTGTAAAGACAATGTTGTCTAACAAACCGGCCTTTTCCGCATATGATTCAACCACCTGCCTCAGCGGTCCATCCCCTACAAGGACAAGCTGAAATGAGACCCCCTGCTTCTTTAAGGTCTGTGCCAATTCCATAAAAAAAACGTGATTTTTTTGTTCATGAAAACGACCAATATGACCTATCACCATACTCTTTTCCTGAAGACCAAGCTGCTTTTTGATCTTCACCTTTTCTTCTGGATCAGGCTGAAAGAAAAGGGATAAATCAATCCCATTCGGCAGCACCTCAACCTGTCTATTCTTCATTTTTTTCTGCCCAAATAAAAAGGAGCCGGCATCCTCACCGCATGCAACAAGCTTTGTAGAAAATGCAAAAATCAGCCGGCGAAACCCTTTGAGCATCATATGGTCTACCCAATTTGGCGACTGTTTCCAAGCTGTATTATGCGAATGACAAATCCGCACCTTTACACCCGCCAATTTCGCAGCAAGAGCAGAGAAGCCTGTTTGAAAATCTGTATGTGCATGCACTGCTTGATACGGTCCTGTTCGTTTGATCGTCTTTGTCAATGTTCTGACAAATGCCAAAGGAGAGGATGCCCCAATACTCGGGACGTAAAAGATACGTCCTCCGAGCCTCTGAATTTCCTCATCATAATCACAGACATCCTTCCGGTGGGTAATAAAGTCAAATTGGAGGACATTTCTATCAAGTGCACGATAGATGTTCATGATCATCGTTTCAGCTCCGCCGCGGTTCATCCCGCCTACAATATGAAGTACACGCTTTGGCTCACTCATCCCGAATCGTCCTCCTTTTCAACAAAGACGCCTCCAGCTTCCGCTGGTGATAAAATTTCATGATCTTCGGTGATAAACAGGCGCGGATCACCGGCTTTAGCGCAAACAAATAATGAACCGGCGGCAATTTTAATAACCAGCATGCTTTTAAAACGAGCCAAGCATTATCTATCGAATATTGAAACCTACGACGCTGAAAAGCCGCTTCATCCTCTCTCACAAGGTATAACGGCTCTTGTAAATTAAAGCCTTTTCTCCCCGTAGCAAAAAAACGGATCCACAGATCAATATCTTCCATCCGCCTCGTTGTTTTCACAGAGCGATATCCATTTAAAGCCTTGTACGCAGCAGCCCTCATCATAATGGTTCCATGACAAAAAGGCGTCCCTCTTGCCAGCACTTTTCGATCAGGCTCTGAAATCAGTGCACGTACCCCTTTTGTACCCGATTCATCAAACACGGTCATCGCCGTCCCGACCACATCATATTCAGGATGTGATTCAAGGAAATGCACCTGTTTTTCTAAACGATCAGGTACTGATATATCGTCGCCATCCTGCCTTGCAATCAAGTCTCCCCTCGCTTCAGCTAGACAGCGATTCAGACTGGCAGCGAGCCTTTGATTATGCTCATTGCGGATAAGGCGAATTCTTTCAGGTTCTCGTTTTGTATAGGACAGCACTTTTTCATAGGTGCCGTCTGTTGATGCGTCATCACATATGATGAACTCCCAGTTGTCATATGTTTGATGAAGAATAGATTCAATACTTTCTTCTACTGTGTCTTGGCAATTGTAGACGCCCATGATGATAGACACCTTTGGCTTATGCATGCTCACATCACCTTCTCTGCTTGATCCATATAAGTTGTATAAATTTCTTCCATAGCACTCACCGTCTGCTCCTGTGCAAATGCATGGGCTAAGGAGCGCCCCGCTTTTCCCATGAGGGGCAGCTGATCTCTTTTGTGATAAAGCTGGTGCAAATATTCAGCCAAGTCATTCACATCATGCGGTTTGACTAAAAAACCATTCACGCCATGTCTGATCAACTCACAGTGTCCTCTATTCTCTGTTGCAATGACCGGCTTTTCCGCAGACATCGCTTCAAGCAGATTCATGCCGAGCCCTTCTCTCAAACTAGTCGACACACATACATCACTCAAATGCATCCATTCCTCAATTTGTTTGCAAAAACCAGCAAAGTGGACATGCTTTTCAAGATGGAGCTCGTGAACCAACTTTTCATACATCGGCCTCATTGACCCTTCACCGGCAAACACGACCTTCACATTTGGTATTTTCCTATATAGCTGGGCACATGCTTTGATGAGCATCCCTTGGTTTTTATTCGCATTTAATTCGCCAGCGCACAGCACAATAAAATCTTCTGAAGAAAAGCCATGGACTGCACGAAGACGCTGCTTCTCTTTTGCAGTAACTGGTGCAAATCGTTTCATATCCACACCCATACCAGGAACGTAATAAACAGATGCCCGCTCTTTTGATAGACGATCTGCTCTTTTAAAATCCTCTCCATTAATGGTGATCAGAGCGTCTGTATGGCGGGCGAGCCATCGCTCAATCGGATAATAGAGCAGCCAGTTTTGAAGCGGTGCTCCTTGCCAAAAGTGAAAGCCATGTGCTGTGTAAAGAACCTTCGTCCCTTTTTTGCGCGTGCTTTTGGCTGCTAGTCTGCCAATCACACTTCCCATTGGTGTGTGGCAATGGATAAAGTCGTAGTGCTCTTTCGCTAACAGCTTCTTCAGCTCCACATACGCAAACCGGTTGTGCACATGAAAAGGAGATCGCTGAATCGGAATCGAGTGCGCTTGATCCACATAGGGAAGCTCCAGCTGACCATTTGCCGCTGTATGCACTTCCCATCCTTGTTCTTGAAACCACCGGAAATACGGAAGGTGAAATGCCTTAAAATGATAGTCAACCGTTGCGCAAAACAAGATTTTTTTCTTCATCAGCAAGTGCTTCCCCCTCTCTTGTCATCTGTTCAGACAACAAATCATGCGATTCGATGGCAGCAAACAATGCTTCTCTCATTTGCTCTTCACTCATCATGTCAAATTCATGGATAAAGCGGTTCAGCACATATGGGTCTCCATCCAGCGCATGGCCGATATGAATTTTCGGGAAAATTTGTTCCTGTGCTTTTTCATGCTGGTTGAGTAGTTCCTCATACATTTTCTCCCCAGGGCGAATGCCTGTGAACGTAATCGGAATCTGGTCTGTGGTGTAGCCTGAGAGGTGAATGAGGTTTTCTGCGAGGTCAACAATTTTCACTGGCTCCCCCATATCTAATACAAAAATCTGTCTTCCTTCTGCCAAGGCACCCGCCTGAATGACAAGTCTCGATGCTTCTGGAATGGTCATAAAATATCTTGTCATGGCTGGGTGCGTGACCGTGACCGGCCCGCCTTGTTCGATCTGTTTCTTAAAAATTGGAATGACGCTTCCCCTGCTTCCGAGTACATTTCCAAACCGAACCGCGACAAATTTTGTGTCACTGCTTGCCCCCATTTGCATGATCAGCATTTCAGCAAATCGCTTTGTGGCGCCCATCACATTGGCAGGATTGACCGCTTTGTCAGAGGAAATGAGGACGAATGTTTCAATGCCATGCTCATGTGCAGCTTCTGCGACATTTTTTGTCCCGATAATATTGTTTTTCACTGCTTCTTTTGGACTGATCTCCATGAGCGGGACGTGCTTATGTGCCGCAGCATGATAAATCATATCCGGCTGAAACTGACCAACGATTTCACTCATTTTCTGTTTATCTTGGATATCCGCAATTTGCGGATAGAGACTGATGGTGTCCCCATAGATTTCTTTCAGCTCTAGTAAAATAGAATGAATGCTAAATTCTCCATGTCCCACAAGCACAATCGCTTGAGGAGCAAACACACAAATTTGACGACAGATTTCTGACCCAATCGATCCGCCTGCCCCTGTGACCATGATGGTTTTCCCCTTTAAATGGACAGATAGACGGCTCGAATCTAATTGAATCGGTTCTCTACCTAATAAATCCTCTGGCTGTACATCTCGTAATTGATTCAGCGCATGGGTTCCTTTTAAAATCTGCTCCATCTCCGGCATGATCTGTGTCTTGATCCCAGTCGCTACGCATTCCTTATACAGTCCTTTTAACGTATGGCTGCTTTTGGACGGAATGGCGATGATGATCTTTTGAATATCCATCATCACAACAGCTGTTTGAATCTGTTCTTTTCCCCCTAGAACAGGCAGTCCCATGATTTCAAGCCTATGCTTCGTCTTGTCATCATCTATGAAGGCGACTGGCTCAATATGTACATCACTCGATTGCTGAAGCTGACGAACGATGATGGTTCCAGCTGATCCGGCGCCAATGATTAAGGCCCGCTCCTTTTCTACCTGCAGCCGCTTTGCCCCATCATGTAATAGCCGGGACGCCATTCGAGATGCACCGATGAATAATACGTGAAAAAGCCACACGATGAATAAAAAACGGAAGGGCCATGTCTGCACGAAAAGGTACAGTATTGCCATTGAAAATAAAAAAGAACATACAAAGGTCTTCATTAAAGAAAATAGCTCTCTTACCCCTGTATAAGCCCATACTTGCTTGTACACGTGAAAAATATACGAAAACAAATGGTGCCCAATGAGTAGACTGAGCGAAGAAATGACGAGCATTTCAAATGTATAAACAGTTAACGCCGCTTCTTGGACAAATTGAAAACCAAAAAAGACAGCCACTAAGATGAGATATGAATCTAGTGCCACGATGATTGATAATCTTTGGGCGTAAGTCAACGCTCCTCCCCCTTTTTAAAACATCACTATTCTTACGTAAAATGGGCATCAAACCCGTCCTCACATCCCACTATTGATGACGAGCATCTAAGGCATTGGTCATGCCCACAGCAGGATCGAGTGCCTCCATTGTTAAAGATTAGGAGACATCACCTATCAATCTTGTTAATACATATACAGCCTTCCCTTTTTCTCTTTCTTGCCATTTAGCATAGCCCCAAGCAGTTTACCTGTTGTCCCGTCTAACACTTCTTTTGATTTCTTGACCGCAGCTATCTTGGTTTTGCCGCTTAAGACAACAAGAATGCTTCCATCTGTCCGGTTCGCCAGGATCTTTGCATCGGCTACTGGCAGAAGCGGCGCAGAATCAACAATCACCATGTCATATTGCTGTTCAATTTCATAAAACAGCTGCTTCATGACAGATGAGGAGAGCAGCTCAGCTGGATTCGGCGGAATGGTTCCGCTCGGAAGTAGCTCTAAATGTTCAATAGGTGTGGGTAAAATAGCTTCCTCCAAGCTGCAATTATTTAATAGCACATTGGTCAAGCCCGTGTGATGACTCAGGTCAAAATATTCATGAACAGCCGGCTTTCGCAAATCAGCATCCATTAGCAGCACCCGCTTTTTCTGCTGTGCAAAAACAGCTGCTAGATTTGCAGCCGTAAATGATTTCCCTTCCTTCGGCAAGGAGGATGTCACCAATATGGATTTCAGCCTTGTTTGGATTGATGTGAATTCGATGTTCGTTCGGATCGTACGAAATTGTTCTGCTATGACAGAGTGAGGATCTAATACAGAAATACAGGATAAATCTCTCTTTTCTCTTTTCTTTCTCTTAAAGATCAATGTTCTGTCCTCCCGTTATGACGGACTGCTTGTCTTTTTTTGCCCTCCTGTCTGCCTGCATCTGATAGACGCTGCCGAGCGACGGCAATCCGATCTCTTCTCTTATTTGATGTGTTCGTTTTACAGTATCATCGAGTAGGTTCATTAAGAAAATGAGTGTTACCCCCCCTAATAAAGAGGCGCCTAGTGCCAGTACGATATGAACGAATTTTCTTGAATTCATGAGAATCGTATTGGACAGCTTGGCTTCAGACAAAACATTAATGCGATCCATATTCATCGTTTTTTTGATTTCTTCTTGCAGCACCTCTGTTGCAGTATTCGCGATGGCAACTGCCTTTGCGCGATCCTCATCTTGCACAGAAATATTGATGACCTCAGACTCATTTTCTGTACTTGTGGCAATTTTGTGTTTTAATCCTTCAGCTGATTCTGTGAGATTGAGTGTTTCTTTTACTTTTTCAATGACGATCGGACTTTTTAATAAAACTTGAAAGGTACGTGTATATTGAAGGTTCATCTGAATATCGTTTAAGTTCGCTTGTGCGTCATTGCTGCGTTTATGAACAAGAATTTGAGTGGTTGCCTGATATACAGGAGTCGAGACATAGAACTGATAGTAGGCTGAAATGCCCGTTACGATCAGGACAATCAGGATCAGAAGGGCCATTTTCTCTTTAATGACAGAAAACAGCTGCTTAAAACCTATATTCTCATTCATAGATACCTCCCGATTTCATCATAAAAAGGTTATATATGGTTTCTTTTTGTTAATGATTGGATTATAAAAGATAATACCCGCAAAGAAAAATGTCATAATAGGTCTTATAGTTCTTTTTAAAGAACGAAATCGTTCGTTTTCTTTTGTTTACTTCCTAATTCTTACGTTTTTGAATTTTATAAAGAACAATTTATTTCTTATAATGAACGAAAAGGTCGCAGTACGATTCGCCAGGAAGAAGGGATGATCGAATGATAGGAAAGGTGATACGCATTTACCGAAAGAGGAAGGGATACTCCATTCAGCAGCTGGCTGAAGATGCCCATGTTTCTAAATCGTATTTGAGTAAGATAGAGCGTGGTGTCCACAGAAATCCATCTGTCCAGTTTTTAAAAAAGGTATCCTCTTCGCTAGAGATTGATTTACAAGAGCTATTTGATGCAGAGACGTTGATGTTTCATGAGTCTGAGAGTGGTGAACACGAATGGCGGGAGCATATCGTCAATGCCGTCCAATCCGGCATGCCAAAAGAAGAACTCTATCAGCTGCTCCAAACGTACCGAAAGGAGCAGGAAGAAAAGACGTTACATGTCACTCATAGAAAGTTGACGGATTCGAATATAACAGAGTGGAAGCGTCTGATGAGTGAGGCGAAAGCTATCGGCTTAAGCATTGAGGAAGTAAAAGCATTCCTCGCCAACATGGGAGAACGACGGGCGTAAGCCTTTCAGGAAGAGTCAAATTGCGGGGAGAGGCGTTTGACGCTTCGCTGAAAAAGAGCCTTTTATCATGAAAAGGCTCTTTTTCCTCTTATTCTGCTTTTTTTGTTCGTGCTTTTTTCGTTATATCATTGTTTTTCCAATAGGCCCAGAGAGATGTAATTCCAAGAAAGACTAACGTGATGAATTGCTGAATACCTTCTTCATCAATAGGTATTGGGCTTTTTCCCGCAGCGGTTAGCGCACTGTTGACAAGCGCGAGCAAAAGCAGCACAAGCCTTGCGATTGTACCTGCACTAATTTTTTGAACTTCCAACTGTAACCCCTCCCTTTCTTCCCCTTCACGGGCGGTACGGCTCGTTCTCTCTCATATGTATGCAAAAACCGAAAGAATAGAAGACCGGATCAAAAAAAGAGACATCATGCCTATATAAGGAATGATGCCTGATTTCATCTTATTTTGATGTAGAAAACATCTCTTTCGCTTCATCCAATGCCATTTTATTGCCTAGTGCTGAGTAATCGAGCCATGGCTGATCGGCAATCGGATAGACTTGATTGTTCTTCACAGCTTTTAGACCCTTCCAAATCGGCGTCTTTTCTAATTGCTTGAATGCCTGCTGCGCTTTATCATCACGGTTCACAACGACAAAGATAGCATCTGCATCATAGTCAGGAAGAACCTCTTGAGAAATCACTTCAAATGGCCGCTTGCTGTCCAGTTTCTTCACACCATCGACAGGTGTGAGGCCTAAATCCTCGTACAAAATTGGACCCATTGGGCGCTTCATGCTAAATACTCGAAGCTCCTTTGCCGTCACACGGATCGCCATTACTTTTCCGTTTCCAATCTTTTGTTTGATGAGCGATTTGACTTCTTTTGCTTCTTGATTGTAATCCTGAATATATTGATCTGCTTCTTTCTCTTTATTGACGAACTTGCCGATTTTTTTCAAATGATCGCGCCAAGTGCCGTTATTTAAATTAAACACTTCTGTTTTGGCAATTTTTTTATATTTCGATAAATCTTGTCCAGCTAGTTCTTCATCAATGTAAATAACATCTGGTTGTAATGCAAGCAACGACTCCATATCAGGATCGGCTGCGATGCCCAGCTTCTTCGTACCACTCAGCTGCTTTTTGGCATGTGGAAGAAAATCTTTTAAATCCCCTCCTACAACAGAGCCTGCTGGCTTGATACCGAGAGCTAATAAGTCATTCGTTAAATGAATAGACAAGGAAGCAATTTTCGGTGTTCCATGATCATTTTGAGTTGCTTTATTCTTTGTTTCCTGTTGACCACAAGCGGCAAGCAAAATAAAACAGAGCGTTAAACCAAGCACAAGTAATTTTTTCATGATGAGTTCCTCTTTCTTGTTTATTTCGTTTTTGTTAATAAATAGAGAAAATAAGGAGCGCCGATAAAAGCCACAACGACACCCGCTGGTATGGCATTTGGGGCAAAGATGGAACGTCCAATTGTATCGGCACTGACCAAAATCAACAAGCCAAGCAGCGCACTAACCGGTAAAAAGTATTGATGAAGCGAGCCGACAAGTCGCCTTGCCAAATGCGGGGCGACAAGTCCAATAAAACCAATACCGCCTGTCATCGAAACACTTGCACTCGCCAAACCAACAGCTAAGGTCAGCAAAAGGAGACGCTGACGCTGAACACGTACACCTACACTTGAGGCGACAGCATCTCCTAATGTCAACGCATTGAGCGTGCTTGACTGCATCAGCGTAAGCGGCACAAGGCATACAATCCAAGGCAGAAGCGCTAACACATGAATCCAATCTCTCCCCCAGACATTTCCGACAAGCCATCTTGAAGCAAATGTGTAAGTATCTTCATCTAGCTTCAATGACAAAAATAATGTCAAAGCACTGAATCCCGCTGCAACTGCAATTCCTACTAAAATCAGCCGGATGGGAACGAGCCCTTCCTGCCGGTCATACGCCAGAAGCACAATGACCGCTGCCGCAAGAAGCCCTCCGCCAAATGTAAAGAGCGGAATCAGAAGAGAGGGATTGCCTTCTAGTGCGTGGAAATACGTCACAAACACGATTAAGCCAAATGCGGCGCCTGCATTCAGTCCAATAATCCCTGGATCGGCCAGCGGGTTACGAGATAAACTTTGCAAAATGCCTCCCGCAATACCAAGACCAATTCCCGCTAGCATCGTTACCACGATTCGAGGCAGACGATAGTCAAACAGCACCGTTTCACTTTGAAAATCTCCAAAGCCGAATAACGTTTTGACGACCACAAGAGGATTTAGTTTTAGCGTACCGGTATTTAAGCTATACAGCACAACAGCCACACTTAAACAAAGCAAAACGACTGTCACAACAAGAGCCCGCTGTTTCTCTCTCATGACAGGTTCCTCCCTTCTTTTCTGGCAATATACAAGAAGAAAGGAACACCGACAAGTGCCACCATCACGCCAATGGCAAGCTCTCGCGGCGGATTAACGGTGCGGCTGGCAAGGTCAGCAAAGACAAGCAGCACCGCGCCTAATATCGCTGACATCGGAATGACGAAACGATAGTTTACACCAACCAGCTTTCGTGCGATATGCGGGATGACAAGACCGACAAACCCAATGGAGCCGACTGCTGACACAGAAACCCCTGCTAATAATACAGCAGCTACCATTCCTAGTATTCGCACTTGTCGCGTTTTCACCCCTAAATTTGCCGCTACATCTTCACCAAGCGACAGTAGCGACAATGACCGTCCTAATAGCATCGCCCATACGATCACTATGAGAATGACCGGAGCAAGAATTGTCAGCTGCGGCCATTTCACACCAGCCACTCCGCCTGCATACCAAAACGCAAGATCCTGACTTAAGTCAAAATAAATCGCGATTCCAGAGCTAAGTGCATGAAGCAATGCAGCCACAACGGCTCCTGCTACAGTTAAGCGCAGCGGTGTCAAAACGCCGCCTGCCGCACCAATCGCAAAGATCAGCAGCGTACTGAGCACTGCACCAAAAAAGGAAGACAACATAAGTGCCGAATAAGGGATGCCTGGGAAAAAAGCAAAACAAAGAGCGACCACAAACATCGCACCGCCATTGATGCCCAAAATTCCCGCATCGGCCAGCGGGTTTCTTGTAATCCCCTGCATGAGCGCACCCGCTACGGCAAATGCCGCTCCAACAAGAGCTGCTCCTAAAACACGAGGAAGTCTTAACTCATGGATGATCTGCTGCTCTGTGACATCTGACTGATAGTCAAATACAGCTGTCCAAACCGTTTGCAGAGACAATGTTTTGGCACCATATGACACAGCCAAAAACATGGCAACAGCCAAACTAAGGACGGCGAGAAAAAATATCAAAAAGAACAGAATATATGATGATCGTTTTTGTTGAGGTGTTCGCTTATCCTGCAAAATCGGTGTCATCCTTTTCTTCATTAAAAGTCTGTTTGAAAATGAGAATCATAATCATCAAAATTATATCTGCCTGCCTCTCAAAAATCAATGTACACCTCATTTTTTAATTAATGAAGGTATGCAGGTGACAGTGTCATACAGTGTCTTTGCTCGTTTGAAATGGCCTATCATTTTTTCTCATAGTTTAATAGGAAAATAGTTGACATTCCGCCTGAACATCCTCTAAAATGACAAAAGTAAGTCAAATGTTATAAAAATATTACAAACAGATGTCAAACTGATAAAGAATGACCCGTCTTGAGAGGAGATTTGAACGTTGTGTCATTAAAGGGAAAATGGAGTATCGGCCTATTTGCACTTGCGATCGTCATTGGAGTCGTTGCTTTCTTTCAGAATCAACAAGCAAGTGGGACCGAGAAGAAAAATGTAAAGCAGGATACGAACTATAAAAACGTCGAAATCGTTACTCTCGTAAATGACGGGAAATTTATGAGATATGCAGTCAACTATCCTCTTTTTCATCAAAAAGAGCTAGATGACAAGATTCAAAGCTACGCAAATTCAGCTTTAGAGCATTTCAAAAAGACGTTTAGTGAAGCCAAGGACGTCGATGAAAACAAACGCTTTGAACTGAATATTGATTATGATATGGTGCATTATGCGAAGCAGTCGGCTGCTATTCGCTTTACGACTTATACCTATACAGGTCAGCAAAATGGGACCACCAATCATCTCACAATCAACTATGATTTTCAGAAAAAAACCTTTCTTGACACAAAAGATTTATTTCTACCTAAAACCAACTTTTTAAAGAAATTATCCTACATTACATATTCAGAGCTTCAAAAGGACAAAACCTTATCTAAGGATCAGACGCTCCTTCAGAAAGGAACAGCCCCTACTGCCCAAAACTTCAGTCAATTTGCCTTGAAAGAGAAATATGTAGAATTTTATTTCCCAGCATCTCAAGTAGCCGGCGAGGATCTTGGTCCCCAAACACTTGCGATTAAAAAAACGCTACTGAAAGATATAATGAAGCCAGAATATATGAATAAAACCAAAAATCAAAATGAAATGAAAGAACCAAATCCGAAAAGAAAAGCCGTCAAGCTGCCGCAAAAATCAAAGCTTGATCCAAATAAAAAAGCCATCGCCCTCACATTTGATGATGGTCCGAACCCAGCGACCACCTCAAAGATTTTAGAAGCACTGAAGGAAAATAAAGGACATGCGACCTTTTTCGTATTAGGCAGCAGGGTGCAGTATTATCCTAGTATGCTTGCCGATATTCTAAAAGGCGGGAATGAAATCGGAAACCATTCTTACAGTCATCCTTTATTAACAAGACTGCCTTTAAAGGAGGCGGTAAAACAAGTGAAGGATACTCAGAAGCTGATTGAGAAAGCGAGCGGGTATACACCTACGCACTTTAGACCGCCATATGGTGGGACAAATCAAGACATCAATCAAGCAGTTGGGATGAAGGTCTCTTTATGGGATGTTGATCCTGAGGATTGGAAAATTCGCAACAGCCAGCAGATCACAAACCACGTTCTTTCACATGCAGCAGATGGCAGAACGGTGTTAATGCACGATATTTATGACAGCTCAGCTCAAGCAGCAGTGAAGATCATTCATGAACTCACCAAACAAGGCTATCAGCTCGTCACCGTCAGTGAGCTTGATCAATTAAAAAAAGAACGACATGAACAAGCCCCTGTGCAATAAACACAGGGGTTTTCTTTATGACTCCAAAGATTTCTTTTGTTTCAATAATGCTTGAAATGTCTCCTCCAGCTCCTGAGACGGCTCAATACTTAACCGGCTGAGCACTTCAGACAGCTGTAAATCAATTAACAGAAGCTCCTCTTCTCTTTGGGTCACAGCTGGTTTGTCGCCTTTTTGTTTATACGCTTCATATGTTCCACAAAAAGCTTCAATACGCTTTTCATGAACATGGAAAATGCGAGTCGCCACATTCTCAATCAGTCTGCGATCATGGGAAACGAACACAACCGTACCCGAGTAATCCTTCAATAGACCTTCAAGCGCTTCAACTGCCGCCAGATCTAGAAAGTTCGTCGGTTCATCCAGCATGAGAACATTGGCATCGCTGACAAGCAAGGACGCCAGCATGGTCTTCACCCGTTCTCCTCCGCTTAACACCCCGACAGGTTTATACACGTCATCCCCTCGAAACCCAAGTCTCGCTAAAATCGTTCGTACCACTGTCTCATCTTGAACTGCCTCTTTCAGCGCATTTTGTAAAATCGATTCATCTACCTTTAATCCTGAAAGATCCTGACGAAAATAGCCGAGCTTGACAGCTTCTGAGCGAGAAACTCCGGGATGTCCATTTACCAGCATTCGGAGAAATGTCGTTTTCCCGCTCCCATTCTTGCCAATGATGGCGACCTTGTCCCCGCCTCTCACTTCCACATTCGCCTGCTTCCAAAGCAATTGATCGCCCGCCTTGCCATCTACATTTTTCACTCGCAAAATGGTACGGCTCGCTACTTCCTTCATTGTGTGCTGCGTCATTTGAATGGGCTGAATGTCTTTTACTTTCTCAACCTTTTCTAATTTCTCCATCCTTGTTTCAATCGATTTGGCTGTTTTTTGCAGCTTTTTTTGCTTATTTGCATAGTAGGGCTTTGCAATTTTTGGCCCTGAGGATTTCAGCTTTTGGGATGGCTTTGTCGCTTTGTCGGCTTTTTTCTTTTTCTTTTCTAGCGCATGCTCTAACTGTTTTTTCTTTTGAGTATAAGCTTCGTACGCTTCCACCTGCTGACGATGCGCCAGCTCTTTTTGCTGTGCAAATTGCGTGTAGTTGCCTTTGTATTGATTGAGCTGTCCATGATCCAGCTCCCAAATCTCCGTACATACCGCATCTAAAAAAGCACGATCATGTGAAACGACAATGAGGGCTCCTTGATAATTGTTCAGCTTCTCTTCCAGCCACTCAATGTGCTCTGTATCTAAATGAGTCGTTGGTTCATCTGCTAATAAAAGGGCAGAAGGACGGTTTAACGCGCTTTCAATATACGTCTGGGTCATCTCACCACCACTCCGTGTGCCATCCGCTTGTTTTAGCTGAGGAAGCAGTGTGCAGGTCGTTGTGGCGGCAAACGTGCCACTGTCTGGTGTCTCTTGCCCCGCGAGCACATGCAATAACGTCGTTTTCCCGCTTCCATTTGCCCCGACAAGTCCAATGCGGTCACTTTGATGGATGGCAAGCTCCTCGATATCAAATAACAATCGATCTTTTCGAAAAACCTTTAACTGATTGGCTTTTACTAACATCCAACCCTCTCCTTTCGTATCAGGAGACATGAAAAAGCCTCCCATTCTCAGAATAGGAGGCAAAATGGTGTACAAAAATAAGCGGATCAATTCCAGATGACGTGCCGTTCCTATCTGAACACACACATCCCCCGTATCAATCTCCTCATTCTTTGATTCCCAAGCTGTACCATCCTATTCCGAAGCTAAAAAATGAAAACGCAGCAAACATGGCAAACCAATCGTTTGCTCACTGCCTTCGTTTTTTCATTTTGCTTACAGGTCATAGGATTAGTACTTCATTGCATTGGGTCACCCTTCCGTCGTTTATTACGTTTACAATAAAAGATTGGTTATTTTTTGTCAAGCTGAAATGGCATAAGTGAATCCATTAATTTCAGCGTAAATGGATGGACCGCATCAAGCAGTTCATCCTTTTTGCATTCTTCCACTATGCTTCCTTCATGTAAAAAAAGGAGACGATCACATAGATACACTGCCGCTTCTATATCATGAGTAATCATAAGGATGGTCATGTCTAGCTCTTGTTTTAATGTCTCGAGCAGCTCCAATATTTGCACCTGAACAGAGACATCTAGTGAGCTCAGGACTTCGTCTAGTATGAGAATGGATGGGTGCGTTGATATGGCTCGTGCGATACACACTCGCTGGAGCTGACCGCCGCTTAGCTGATGAGCATACTGATATAGTAAAGAAGAGGGTAGTCTGACTTGTTCAAGCAACGATAAAATCTTCTGATCCACATTTTTTTCCTGCTTTAACAATCGCATAGGCTCCGCAACGATCTCTTTCACCGTAAAGGAAGGGTGAACTGAAGATCGATAATCCTGAAAGACCACACTCATTTTTCCACGGTTCATTTTCCGCCATATGTCAGCTGACTTCCCATCAATCTGCACCTTGCCGCTATTTATTTTTTCTAAACCAAGCAGGATTCGTGCCAATGTACTTTTACCACTGCCGCTTTCACCAACTAACCCAGCACATTGTCCCTTATCGATTTCAAACGAGACGTTTGAAATGCGTGGTTTTGACCGCATCTGCCGAGAAAAGAAACCTTTCTTCTCTCCATGTTTGATGAGGCTATCAGCTGTGATCAACATGGAAATGCCCTCACTCTCTGCTGCCGCAGCGTTTCTAGGGGCGCAGATAATCGGCGCCTCGTCTCAAGTAAATGCTTCGTTTGTGGATGCTCAGTTGCTGTGAATATCTTATCAGCTGGGCGATGTTCAAGCATCTCCCCTTGATGCATCACCAACACCTCGTCAGCGATCGCCTGAACAACGCCTAAATCATGCGAAATGATGATCAAAGCGGCACTTGTTTCTTCTTTTAGGCTCTGTAATTGAATGATGACTTCACGCCGATTATACGCATCAAGCGACGCAGTTGGTTCATCGGCAATGATCACATCAGGAGAAAGCATCATCGTGATCGCAATCATCACTCGCTGAAGCATACCGCCAGATAATTCATGAGGATATTGCTTCAACAATTCATTTGGATTTTTCAAATGAACACGCTCCAGTCCAGCGATGGCATGTGCTTTCCCCTCATTTCCACGTAAGCCCAAATGCCGCTGGAACGTTTCCATCATTTGATGACCAATGGTTTCGATAGGATTGAACGCATTCATCGCATCCTGTGAGATGAAGCCAATCCGCTTGCCTCTCCACTGCTCAGCTGTCTGAGTTGTCAATAACTCGCCATCCAACATGATCGCTCCCTCCACTTCTAACGAAGGTGGAATCAAGCCAATTAACGCTTTTGCGACGGTTGATTTTCCGCTTCCACTTTCTCCAATTATGGCTAAACAGCGTTGCTGCTGTAGGGAGAATGTCATGTTCGCCACGATACTCTTTTGCTGGACTGGATCATGTACGGACAGGTTTTTTACGTCGATGAAAGGCAAATGGTCTCGCTCCCTTCTTATTGTGATAATACATCGCAGGGGTCGTAGCCTGCTGCAGGCTGTCTCCTAAAAAGTTCAGCGCCATGACCACAAATAAAATGGCGAGCCCAGGCGCAAGCATATGGGCTGGATGGGTCACCATGACATTTTTCGCTTCGTTGAGCATCATCCCCCATTCCGGGGTAGGTGCGCTCACACCTAATCCCAGAAAAGACAGGGCCGATATATTTAAAATGACCCAACCCGCATCAAGTGTCGCAAAAACAGCTATTTCTCCTGAAATGCGAGGAAATAAATGCTTTCTCAGGATGTAAAATGGGGAGCCGCCAGATACTTTTACAAACTGAACAGATGGTTCATTCGCATATTGCAGAACAGATGAACGAATCATCCTTGTATACCAGGCCCATTTCGCTAGGACATTTGCCAAAATAATATTGAACAGTCCAGGCCCCAGTATCCCGACAACCGCTAGAATCATCACTTCTGCTGGGAAGGAGAGCATGACATCACACGCCCTCATCAACAAGCCGTCCACCTTTCCTCGGAAAAAGCCCGCCATGAGTCCAAGTGAGGTGCCAATGAGCATCGTCAGACACATCGTCAGCATGGCCGCAAGCATTGTGGTCCGAATCCCATATAAAAGCCGTGATAATACGCATCTTCCGAGCTGATCCGTTCCGAGCGGATAAGTCAGGCTGATGCCGGCATATTTTTGAAGAATGTTTGTTTCTGTTGGATCATGTGGTGCTAATACTGGTGCAAACAGTCCTGCTAAAACGACAAGTACTAACAGCCAGATAGAAAGAACCGCCATGCGGTCTTTTTTTAATTGACTCCACCCTATCATCGTTCTCAGGCCTCCTTTCGCAGCTGCGGATTCATGGTCATTTGCACAACATCAGCCATGAGGTTACACACAACAAAAAGGAACCCCATCACAAATAAATAGGCTTGAATAATAGGGAAATCGGCATGGAAAATAGCTGTTACACACAACCGGCCAACCCCTGGCCAAGCAAAAAGATTTTCAATAATAACCGTGCCAGCAATGAGTTTCGGGATAGACATACCAAGTGCTGTCACCGCTAATTGAAGCGCATGTCTCATCACTTTCAATTGAACAGCCCGTTCCTTTAATCCGCGAGCTCTTGCATAAAAAACAAATGGCTCATGCTGAAATTTCAGAATTTGATTGCGAATGAGTCTCACATAGGTCGATAAGTAGCCCAGCGATAGTGTGACAGCTGGGAGAATAATTGATTTGAACCCTTCCATTCCACTCGTATTGACCCAATTGAATTTGACAGAAAAAAGCCAAATAAACAAAATCCCTAACCAAAAACTAGGCATTGAAGCAGCGATAAATACAAAAGCGCGCAGTACTCGATCCACCCATGTATGCGCAGCATATGCACAGATCACTCCGAGTAACAAACTCAATACAATGATGATAAAGAGCGCTGCTCCTGCAAGCTGCAATGTGGCAGGCAGCGCCTCCATGATAAGATCAAAAACTGGCTCCTGTGTAACATAACTCCTGCCAAAATCCCCTGTTAGTCCATCTTTGAGCCATGTGACATATCGTATAAGAAATGGCTGATCTAAGCCTAGCTCCTGCCGCATCGATTCAATCATGTCTTCTGTTGGCGTCACTTGATTCACCCGCAAAGCAACCTCAGCTGGATCACTTGCCCGCATCGTCAGCAGGACAAAGGCAAAGAAAGTAATGAACATCATGAGCGGAAAAAGCAGCAATATTCGTTTTAAGAGATAGCGTGTCATGTCTCCGTCCCCTCTTTATGACGAAAAATACATACGGTCAAAGGGAATTTCATACTGTGACACATGAAAACCAATACCTTTCAGGCGCTTATTATAGACGGCCTTTGTCACAGAATAAGAGATTGGGATATAGATATTTTCATCATGAATATACGTCAAGATGTCTCGATACATTTGTTTCCGCTTTTGCTCATCTCGTTCTACCAATACTTTCGTAATCGTCTCGTCCAGCCACTTTTTCTTCTTCAACCCTAGTTGAGCTTGATAATCAGCATGTGATGCTACGCGGAACGAAGAAACATAGGTTTGTGGATCATAAGGAAGTCCCCACGATAGCGAGTACATCAGGTCGAATTTCCCTGTTTTCTGGCGGTCTAAAAATGCCTGTTTTTCTTCTCCTCTAATATCCAGTTTGATCCCAACTTGCTTGAAATCTTGTTGGATCGATTCACTTATCGTTCTTTCGCCTGCATTATCGGAATTATAGTAAATGGCGACACTCAGCCTTTTGCCATTTTGATAGCGGTAGCCGTCTTTTTTCAGCTTCCAGCCTGCCTCATCCAGTAATGCCTCTGCTTTCTCTTTTTGATAGGTTTTCTTTTTCAGCGGGATATCTGCGTAAGGGACTGACGGGGCAAGCAGCGTATGTGCCACCTGTTCCGTTCCATTTAAAATGCCTTTTGTGATCATCTCTTTTTGAATGGCATATTGAAACGCTTCTCTGACTTTCGGATCTTTTGTCATTGGCTGATTTGAATTGATGACGATTGACCTCGAACCAACAGGTGGACTCACGGTCACACCGTATTGACCTGCTTCCTTTAAAGCCTGGAATGAGTCTCCGTCAATCATGTCACCATCTGCACCGAATAAGAGATCAATTTCTCCTTTTTGCAGGGCAAGTAAAATCGTTTGGTGATCCGGCATGACTTTCCACTTCACTGTTGAGATTTTTGGCTTTTCCCCCCAGTAGTGGTCATTCACTTCAAAAACGGCATATTGATTTTTTTTATGTTCCTTTAGCACGTAAGGACCTGTGCCTGCATAGCTTTGAACTCCTTTGGCAGTCGTTCCATCAATGAAGCTTTTTGGAGAAATAAAACGGAAGGGACGTGTTAAGCCCAGTTCTTCTAACGTAGGGTAATATGGCTCTTTTAACGTAAGAACAAATGTATCGTCATCCACCGCCTTTGTGGATTTGATTTCGGATACAAGATTCAGCCAAGCATTCTTTTCAATGTTTTTAACGACGGCGTCCATATTCATTTTCACTGCTTTTGCATTAAAAGGCTCACCGTCTGAAAAAGTTACGTCTTTTCGAAGGTGAAAGGTATAGGTTCTCCCATCCTTTGAAATGTCCCAGCTTTTCGCTAAGGCAGGCTGAACGCCCTTCTCAGTATTGACAACAAGCGATTCAAACACCATATTTTGAGCGGCCATTTCTCCAGCATATAAATGGGGATTGATATCCCTTATATCTTTTGTACTTGCATACACTAGCTCATCTTCTTCTCTGTCATTCATACCGGAAGACGCTTTGTTATCAGAGCATGATGCCAATAAAAAACAAGCCATGACTGAAAACAGCATCAAGGTGTATGTCACATAGGATTGCTTTTTCTTTATGTAAACAGGCTGATCACTCATATGTACTTCCCCCAAATCTTATATTATCGTAATCATTACGATTATTAATCGAAATGATTACGAAATGAATAATAGCATACAGGAATAGGGAATACAATCCCTTTTTTTCATCAAAAAACAGACTCATGATTGAGTCTGTTTCGTCTGCATCCATTGATCAATCGTCCGCAATGCTTTATCTGTTCCTCCTGCTGTTTGGAAGCTTTCTTCAATTTTTTCGATTCCAGCACGGTACGTGTTACTTCCCAGAACAGATTCCACGGTTTCTCTTAGCTGCTTTGCTGTCAGCTGTTCTTTATCAAGTGCACGGGCAGCAGATAGCTCGGTCAGTCTTTGTGCGACCATCGGCTGATCTTTGTCGACAGGAATGACAACCATCGGAACGTGATAATGAATGCCTTCATTGACACTGTTCATTCCGCCATGCGTCACAAACACATCTGTCAGCTCAAGCACTTCAAGCTGCGGCACATAAGGCTCAATCAGAAAATGAGAAGGTGCTTCTTTCAAAAGAGACCGATCCACTTTTTCACCTGTTGCGAGCACCACTTTTCCATCAAAATCGGCAAAGGCATCTATACACATATTAAAAAATGCCTCTGTATCCCCAAGAACGGTGCCCATCGAAATAAAGACGACTTTATCTTGCTCAAGTGCTTCCAGCAGGAAATCATGCTGATCTGCCCTTTTTAGAAAGCTCGGTCCAATGAAAACAAATGAATCGTTCACTGCATCGACAGACGGCTGAAAATACTCACTTGTATACACGATATTCAGTTCTCCGCGATTTTTCATGAATTGCATCAAACGCGTTGGCTGAACGCCAAAACGCTCTTGTATGCTTTCTAACAGATGATCGGCTTTCTCATCTTTTCTGTATAGCGGTGTATCAAAATGCGCCTCTTGCAGCACAAAGGATGGGTTTGAACCGATCCCTGGAATTTGTAAATAATCTCGAACAAGCTCCCCTGCCCCAAACATATCAAAATAGACAAAATCAAATGAATGCTGCTGAGAAAGTATTTCCACCACCTCTAAAATATCAAATGATGTTTGCAGCATGGCATGAAAGAATGGCTGCATGGAATCGAGATTTCCTTCATCCACATGTAATGTCCGAATATAGTCTGGATGTTTATGTACGTGAGCGCCTAAGCGTTTGATTCGTTCCTCATAATGTACAGTTGTGACCGCATGCACTTCATCTCCACGATCCGCCCAAGCTTTGATGATCCCTAACATAGGATTCACATGCCCTTCAGCGGGAAATGTAATCAATAAAATCTTCGCCACAAGAAATCCCTCCTCATTGTCAATTCTCTTCCATGTTAATCATATACAGCCAGCAGGCTCAACAAATACGCCTGTAAAGGGAAGAAATGAGTCTTATGGCTAGTATTTTAAGAGGGTATAAGAAAAAAAGTCAAAGCCTCCTGTTAAGTGCTTTGTCTTTTTTAGATGATGATTTGATCAGCAATTTTTTTGAATGCAGCAGCTCATTATGCTAGATGTACAACGGGGTTAACCATGACAGATATTTAGAAATGAATGGCGAAAAAATAACCAAGACTGATACGGAAAGAGATAGTATAAAGGGCTTTGTATTATGGACACACCAGTTGAACGTTTTGGTGTTATTTTATAGGAACTTACGCATGACTATATGACTTTTTAGGACTAGATGATTGATTGGTTTCTTTGGATTTATTGGAACTGGTAGAGCCATTAGATGACTTCTTAGAAGCTACTTACAAGGGCTGTTTATAATAGAGTTGCACCACTTTATTTTTTTGAATGTTATAATCTTCAGTGTATCTTTAATTGGAAGGAAGTGAATTCATGAGTGCTTTAGAAAGAATCAAACTCGTGAAGCCACCATTTCCCGAGCTACGATGTTTTTCTTTCAAACCTATTATTATCTAGGAGAGGATTATTTGAAAAAAAACATCGAAAACAAAACACCTAGCCTATTATTACTAATTGTATTAATCGGCGTACCACAAATTAGTGAAACTATTTTTAGCCCATCATTACCTTCTATCGCAGAAGCGTTTGAAACTTCTATGAGTCATACACAGCTTACGATGAGTGTGTATTTTATCGCTTTTGCCTTCGGGGTATTTTTCTTTGGGCGTTTATCCGATAACATCGGTCGTCGCAAAGCAATGCTTTATGGGCTTATTTTATATTTTGTTGGTAACACACTTTGTTTAATAGCAAATGGAATGGCGGTTTTATTAGTCGCGCGCTTTATTCAAGCATTTGGTATAAGTGTCGGCTCTATCGTGACACAAACGATTTTACGTGAAAGTTTTTCTGGTGTTGAACGTCATAAACTATTTGCTCAAATTTCAGCTACTCTTGCCTTCACACCTGCAATTGGCCCATTAATCGGTGGCTTCACCGATTATTATTTAGGTTTTAAAGTTGTATTTTTGGTGTTAGTTACTATGAGCGCTATTGTATTTTGTTATGCGTTGCTACGCTTACCTGAAACATCGCTTACTACAATAGAAAAGAAGCCTTTACTACCTATAGTAAAGCGCATGATTACAAATGCCCGTCTATGGCGCTACGGTGTATTAATTGGCGGTATTAACGGTGTATTATTTAGTTATTATGCCGAAGCACCGTTTATTTTTACGCAATACTTTACTCTAACAAGTGCGATGTATGGCTTTTTAGGCATTACCGTTGCGTTAGCTTCTATCGCAGGTGCGATGCTATCCAAAAGACTCGTTAGCCATACAAAACCTGAGAAGATTATTGTACACGGGTTGGTCATTATGCTCATCGGTACATTGTTTGCTACATCGGTACATTTTTTACCAATTTCATTACAAATGCCGGCCATGATTGTTAGTGTGTTCATTATTTTATTTGGTACAGGTACCGCGTTACCAAACTGTTTAAGCTTAGCGCTTAATGACTTTCAAGACGTCATTGGTTCTGCGGGTGCGATATTTAGCTTAGGTTATTACTTACTCGTCAGTGCTACAGTCTATGGTATGAGCATTTTTCATAACGGAACAGTCCTTGCAATGCCATTATATGTCTTAACACTAGGGATTGTTATGCTTTTCATAAGTTTATCTTTACTTTATAAAAAAGACGCGCTGCTTAAAAAAAGATAAATCGAAAATAAGCATTAGGCATCTCGTAGTAAACGGATGTTAAACCCCTACAATAAACTTGAATACTAGTGTGCTAAACAAAAACCCATCCGAAAAGGGGTTTAAAACTAAGAAGGAATTATTCAAATTGACTTCACAAGAAACATAAAAAAGCTTGAAAACCTTTTATTTCAAAGGGTTTTCAAGCTTTTTCACAAATGATAAATCGAATCCTATCGGATACTATAGACGCGCTCGGAGGGATTCGAACCCCCGGCAGACGTGGTACCGGAAACCACCGCTCTATCCAACTGAGCTACGAGCGCACGATATGTTTTTGAACGTCAGCATATCAAATTATAAGGGAAATGCTGCAAGAAAGCAATGATATTCTGATGACTTCAAAGAAGAAGCCTGCACCGAAAAGATGCAGACATGTCGACTTATGCACTTTTAACAGATGCAATAATTTTTCGTTCCATGTTTTCATTTACTTCATCCACTGTTTTGACAAGACAAATGATCCCATCAATAAATGGCCAAATGAACAATGTCAACCATCCTAGTAGAAGCATGGTCACTGCATAGCCTTTCTTTTCATCAAGATAAAAACGATGAACGGCAATAGCTCCAAGGAACCACCACAAAATAAATACAACTAATTTCGACTTTTTTTTGGCTTGAAGTTCAGTTGATACAACAATACGCTGTTGATCAGTCAAACTACTTTTCTCCAAAAGATTATCCACTATTCTTCCTTCTTTCTGACTATATATAATAATAACATAGGTAATATTACCTCATAACAGAAAGTTTTACCATATTTTTTTAAAACTTTTCCATGGTTTAAGAAAAATAAATTTTGGGAAAAATAACATGTGGCTGTCGAATTTTTTGATTGCGTTTTGTTTGACCTTTATTGACCAAAAATGTATCATTGAATTACATACTTACCTAAAAGGTGAAGGAGGAACATTATGAATTTAATACCTACAGTCATTGAACAAACAAATCGTGGGGAAAGAGCTTACGACATTTATTCTCGTCTTTTAAAAGACCGTATTATCATGCTTGGTTCTGCGATCGATGACAATGTTGCCAACTCCATCGTGTCACAGCTGCTTTTCTTAGAAGCTGAAGATCCAGAAAAAGATATTTCTATCTACATTAACAGCCCTGGCGGTTCAATCACAGCTGGTATGGCCATTTACGATACGATGCAATTTATTAAACCAAAGGTATCAACCATTTGTATTGGTATGGCTGCATCTATGGGTGCGTTCCTGCTTGCTGCTGGTGAAAAAGGTAAGCGTTATGCTCTTCCAAACAGTGAAGTCATGATTCACCAACCACTAGGTGGTGCCCAAGGTCAAGCAACAGAAATTGAAATTGCGGCAAAACGAATCCTTTCTTTACGCGATAAACTGAACCAAGTACTTGCTGAACGTACTGGTCAGCCAATCGAAGTCATTGAGCGCGATACAGATCGTGACAACTTCAAAACAGCAGAAGAAGCACTTCAATACGGACTCATTGACAAAGTCTTGACCCGTAATTCAGAAGAACAAAAATAATATGACAAAACAAACCGTCTGCTCCTTGAACAGACGGTTTTTTGTGGTTGAAATACGCTTTACTTTAAGACAGCTCCGTCCATTTCTGCTGAAGAGATGGTGTTTGATAAGAAGCCATCTGCGTGATTAATTCCTCCGGTTCGCTGGAGGCATGTAACAATTGGAGGTGTGATTCATTCGAGAAACCTTCCTGTACACTAAACTTCACCATGTCAATGAGCGGATTGAAATAGTCATTCACTTGATACAAGCCGATTGGCTTTTGGTGAATGCCGATTTGTGCCCAGCATAGCACCTCAAATAATTCTTCATATGTACCAAAGCCGCCTGGCATCGCAATAAATCCATCAGCCAGCTCACTCATTTTCGCTTTTCGTTCATGCATTCCTGTTACCTCGATTAATTCTGTCAGCTCTTGATGTACAACTTCTCCTCTAAAAAGCCCCTTAGGCATAACTCCAATGACTTGCCCGCCATGTCTTAAGACCTCATCTGCAATGGCACCCATCAATCCAATTCGTGAACCGCCGTATACAAGACGGATGTCATGCTCTGCCATATAAGTCCCCAGCTCTACAGCCTTTTCTTTGTAGACGTCCTTCACACCTGGATTTGAACCAGCAAACACACAAATCGTTTTCATCAAAACAGCTCCATCTCTCTCTATGATTTCTTCACCCACTCATTCTACTATAATTGTTTTTAAAAAAACAGCCGCTTCATCTATATATAGTGTAAAATCAAAAGGTACACACCATATAAGGAGCTGTATAAAGAGAATGCAAACAAATGAGATGGAGAAATGGATCAAGGATTTTTACAAAAAGAGAAATTGGACAGAATACGGACCGTTTATCCGGTTAGGGTTCCTGATGGAAGAAACAGGAGAACTCGCTCGCGCTGTTAGAGCCATCGAGATCGGACGTGACCGGCCTGACGAGCAAAAACAAAAATCAGCTGAGTTGAAGAAAGAACTCGTTGAAGAAATGGGAGATGTGTTAGCGAATCTACTTATTTTAGCCGATCTCTATGATGTCACAGTAGAAGAGATTTTCTCCTCTCATCAACAGAAACTCACAAAGCGTTTTTCAGAACTGAAAAGCACGTGACCACATCGTCACGTGCTTTTTTCCACCTTTATAGCTGCTGTGGTGAGATATCATCTGTTCGTTCAAAGAAATGCTGTTTTCCAATATGATGGAAAAGACCTGTTCTGCGCAAAAGCTCTTTCGGCTGTGATTGAAGTCCGACAATCATCAGCTTACCATTATGATGCTTTAACCGATTGGAGATATTCATCAGCACCGCTTCTGCTGATGTGTCCATATAGTTGACTTTATTCATGAGCAGAATGAGCGTTTTCGGCTTTGTCTGAACATGGTCAAGAATCGAATTTTCGAGTGAATCTGTTGTTCCGAAAAACAGCGGCCCTTCAATGGCGTACATACTGATGCCTTGCTGGTCTGTCTGTTTTTCTAAAGCAGCTGCTGTTTCCATCTGGGGAACCGCAACGTTTGGATGAATGCTGGTCGTCTGGCTCATTTTTTTGATGAACGCGATAAAGGCTAAAATGAGACCTGCGGTGACGCCAATAATCAAATCACCGATGACCGTCAGCAGGAAGGTCACAACAAGTACAAGGGAATCCGCATTTTTCACTTTTACAATATTGATAAACTCTTTTTTCTCACTCATATTCCAAGCCACAAACATTAAAATCGGTGCCATCGCAGCAAGTGGAATCATAGACGCATATGGCGCAAAGAGCATTAAGATGAGCAGCACGACGACGCCATGCACAACACCTGAAATCGGGCTTGCTCCGCCATTTTTGATGTTTGTTGCCGTACGGGCAATCGCCCCAGTCGCCGGAATTCCTCCGAACAGCGGTGCCGCCATATTGGCGATCCCTTGTCCGACAAGCTCCTTGTTGCTATCATGCTTAGAGCCTTTCATATTATCAGCAACCATTGCGGACAAGATCGATTCTACTCCGCCTAAAAGCGCAATGACAATCGCTGGAGGGAGGAGATAGATCATTTTTTCAATCGTTAATTCAGGAAAAGCAAAGCTTGGCAGCTGACGAGGAATTTCCCCATATGCCGAGCCGATCGTTTCAACTTGTCCTTGGAAAAAGAGAACAGCTAGAAACGTTGAAGCCAATAGACCTAATAGAGCACCAGGTATTTTGGGAATGTATTTTTGTGCCACCAAAATCACAATAAGCCCAATAACAGCTGTGATGATGGCAAGACTGTTTGCGGTACCGAGATGGACCACAATTTCTCTCATATTGAGGAAAAAGCTTTCATGCTTTTCAACACCCTTTAATCCGAGGAAATTGGCAATCTGTCCTGAAAAAATAATGACAGCAATGCCAGCAGTAAAGCCGATGATAACCGGACGAGGAATAAATTTCATGAGCTTCCCTAGTTTGAATATCCCGAATAATACAAGCATACACCCTGCCATAAAACCGGCAATGAGTAAGTTTTCGATACCATATTGGCTGACGATACCAAATAAAATCGGAACAAACGCCCCAGTCGGCCCGCCGATCTGATACTTTGAACCACCAAACAATGAAATCAAAATGCCGGCAACGATGACTGTGTATAATCCATATTCTGGTCCGACACCAGATGCAATGGCAAAAGCCATGCCTAAAGGAATTGCCACAACGCCCACGACAAGCCCAGCGATTAAATCACGTCTAAATTTTGATGAATCATATCCTTCAAATCTTCCATAAAAACGCATGGTATGTGTTGGCCTCCTTCAAGTATGTGTAGATGATTTAGGTATACTGCGCATCAATCTGATTATCTTTCACAACGACATCCAGCTTTCCCGTTGCTGGATGAATGACAAGTCCATGAACAGCCACATCACTTGGCATCAATGGATGCTCTTTGACCAATTTCACACTTTGGGACACACTCTCTTCAACCGAATCAAAGCCTGTCAGCCATCCCTTTAAATCAACTCCTGAGTTTTTCACAATGCTCAAACATTTCTCTTCAATGCCACGCGCTTTCGCCTTTTCAAGTAAAGGATCTGCCGCAAGACCTGCCATTCCGCATTCATGATGTCCTACAATGCATACCTCTTCTGCCTTTAGCTCATAGATTGCTAGCAGAATACTCCGCATCACACTGCCAAAAGGATGTGTGACGATGGCGCCCGCATTTTTAATGATCTTCGCATCACCGTTACGTAGCCCCATGGATTGCGGCAATAATTCCAAAAGACGTGTATCCATACAAGTTAATATGACGAGTTTCTTTTCAGGAAATTTCCCCGCTTTGTAAGGCTCATAATGTCTCTCTTGTACGAACTTTGAATTGTGCTGAAGAATCTGTTCTAATTTTGATCCCATCCTGCCATCTCCCATCTTTTTATAAGTCACGTAAGCTCCTGCCTGTCCTCCTTTTCTTTCGTGTGTTCTCAAGCATAAAGATGAAAAATGATAGAAAAAAAAGAAAAAAATGAGAAAACGATGAGAAGAAATGTGATCATTTTCTCTCATTTACGCTTCATCGCAAGGGGGACGCGGTCTTCCTTTCAATCTATCGTTCTCTACTCGCCAAAAGACGATGAAATGGTTTAGTAGAAAACGACCTTCCCGTTTAATATGTTTCAAATATAATCATTTTTCTATCAAAAAATCTCGATCTATTTTCCAGTTTGTCAGATAATCTCTCAGAAAAACCGGCTTTTTCATATATCACAACTCCCATTAGCTGATTTTCATCTAAGTAAAAAATGAATCAGATGGCATATGAATACCCTTTTTCACTAAGAAAATGTCTCTCTTTTCCGTTATTTTAGTATATTAAATATTGAGCAGATAACCTTCAAACGTGTTCAGCCGAAATGGTTGCTTTATAATAAAAGGAGCAAGATGATCATGTGAAAGGAGCGAGTTGACAATGAAACCACACATTTTTGTCGCCAAACCATTACCTGCTTCATTTGAGGAAATACTAAAGGAACATTGTACATACGAGGTGTGGCAATCCAAGGACCCCATTCCAAAAGATATTTTGTTTCAAAAATTGCAGCATGCTGATGGTCTTTTAACGTCTGGAACGAAAATCGATCAAGAGCTATTAGATCACGCACCAAAACTCAAAGTAGTGAGCAATAACTCTGTCGGCTATGACAATTTCGATATAGAATTGATGAGGCAAAGAGGCGTAATTGGTACGCACACGCCTCATACACTCGACCATACTGTGGCTGACCTTGCATTTTCACTCATTCTTTCCTCTGCACGAAGAATTGCCGAGCTTGATCGTTTGATCCGTGAGGGGAAATGGACGAAATTTGTACAGGAAGAGGATATCTTTGGCATCGATGTCCATCATCAAACGCTTGGCATTATTGGCATGGGACGAATCGGAGAGCAAGTTGCCAAACGAGCTGCACATGGTTTTGATATGAATGTTCTGTATCATAACCGCAGCCGGAATGAAAAGGCTGAATCAGCATATGGCGCTTTATATTGCACACTTGATGACCTGCTAAAGCAAGCTGATATCATTGTGTTGATTACACCGCTGACCGATGAAACGTATCATATGATTGGCGAACGAGAATTGAAGTTAATGAAGCAAACGGCTTTATTTGTAAACATCTCCCGCGGGAAAACAGTGGACGAAAAAAGCCTCATTCAAGCGCTTCAAGAGGGATGGATCAAAGGCGCAGGTCTTGATGTGTTTGAACAGGAACCGCTTCAGGAGAATCATCCTTTCAAAGAAATGAACAATGTCACCCTTGTTCCCCACATCGGTTCCGCTACTGAAACAACACGGGATCTTATGCTGAAACGAGCCATTCATAATGTGATTCATGGAATTGATGGCAAAGCCCCTGTAGATATTGTGAAGGAGCTTGCTTCATCTTAATCGGAAAAGACGCAGGATTCAGAGCTGCGTCTTTTTATTTATTTCAATAGAAGGATATCAGGAAAAAAGCCTCATTTTAGCAAAGATCCTGTTTCTTTACATTTCCTTCATATTCGGGTGCTATAATATGAGGTAGACAAGCATCAAGAGGACAGCTTCCGATTTCCTTAATAGGAGGATGAAGATGAAAAAAATCAGTTCGGTTTTTACTATGTTTGCTCTGATCGCTGCTATTCTGTTTTCTGGTTTTATTCCGCAGCAAGCCTATGCCGAAACACCACTTACACCGACCGCCACAAATGAAACAGCTTCTATTCAACTGACATCAGATGTTCATACCCTTGCCGTCATTAATACGTTTGATGGTGTAGCCGATTATTTGATTCGCTACAAACGACTGCCTGATAACTACATCACAAAATCACAAGCAAGTGCTCTTGGATGGGTGGCATCAAAGGGAAATCTAGCAGAGGTTGCCCCAGGCAAAAGCATCGGTGGAGATGTTTTCTCTAACCGGGAGGGACGTCTTCCTTCAGCAAGCGGCCGCACATGGCGTGAGGCAGATATCAACTACGTCTCAGGCTTCCGCAATGCTGACCGCCTCGTGTATTCAAGTGACTGGCTCATTTACAAAACAACAGACCATTACGCGACATTCACACGGATTCGATAATCAATCAAAAAACAGCCCCATTTGACGCAGGGCTGTTTTTTTGATGCTACTTATGGCAGCAGGGTTTTCACGTATTCCTCAAAAGGCAGAGGCAGCGGTTTTTTCGACACTTCTTCATGTTCATGTATGGTGACATGATCCTCGGTGACGATTACACGTCCTGTTGGTGTGAGCTTTGAAGCAAGCGGTCTTTTGTTAAAAGGAGAGGCTTCATTTTCATAAATCTGCTTTCTCATTTGGACCAATGTAGGCTCACTCACCTCTTCCAATGTAAATGCATAGCCTGTCTCAGCGCCTTCTCCTCTATCTAATTGGACAAGATGCGTACCTTTTTCGGTTTTCTCTTCTTTGACTCGAAACCGAATAGACGCTCCTTCGACCCATTCTTCAGTAAAGGGTACAGGCTGAAGAGGTAAATTCACACCAAAACCCGCATCAATCAGATACCGTTCGTTGTGATGATTCAACGTCATGGCTACGTGCGTGCCATCGATTGCCCATGTGCCCGCTTCCTTGTTATACACGGTCCCTTGAACGAGCTGTACAGCGAGTCCTGCCTCTTTTAACACATAATATAAAAGAGGATTGAGATCGTAACAAAGACCTCCTCTGCCTCCTTCAAGAAGGTGCTGCTTCAATCCTTCTTGATTCAAGGCATAGGATTGTTTGTTCAGCACAGATCTATTTTCAAATGGAAAGGTGTAGGCCATCTTTTTTAATAATGCAGGCAGGTCATCAAAGGTGATGGACTGTCCTTCGTATCCGATCTTCTGTAAAAATGCTGATTGCATCATGTTCATTCCCCTTCTAAAAAAACTGAGTCTGTGAAGAGACTCAGTTTTCTTGATTGATAAAATCAGTTAACGCATCAATGGCTTCTTGTTCATCCGCACCATCTGCTATCAGTTTGACAGTGATCCCAGAGCTGATCGCAAGGCTCATGAGACCCATAATGCTCTTCGCATTGACTCTTTTTCCGTCCTTCTCTAGAAAAATTTCAGCCCCAAAGCGATTCGCTTCCTGTACGAACAAAGCAGCGGGACGTGCCTGCAAGCCTGTTTTCAACTGGATGGTGACCGTTTTTTCCACCATATGATCTGCCTCCCTTTTTCATTCTCCTATTTAAGTGTAACAGCTTGTCCGTTTCGTAATTGTTCTGCAATTTGATCTAGCTTTCTTAAGCGGTGATTAATGCCTGATTTGCTGATCTTGCCGCTTTCCACCATTTCTCCCAATTCCTTTAGCGTGACCTCTTGATAGTCGACTCGCAGCTTTGCAATTTCTCGCAGCTTATCTGGCAGGGCATCAAGTCCAATTTTTTCATCAATGAATTGAATGTTCTCGACCTGGCGCAGGGATGCACCAATCGTTTTATTCAAGTTTGCTGTTTCACAATTGACGAGCCGGTTCACGGAATTCCGCATATCACGGACGATCCGAACGTCTTCGAAGCGAAGAAGTGAATTATGCGCACCTACAACACTTAAGAATTCAGTAATTTTTTCGGCTTCTTTCATATATGTGATGTAGCCTTTTTTACGCTCAAGTGTTTTACTGTTGAGATGAAATTGGTTCATCAGCTCACAAAGGGCATCATTGTGTTCTTTATATAGTGAAAAAATCTCAAGGTGATAGGAAGACGTTTCTGGATTATTTACAGAACCGCCTGCTAAAAAAGCACCTCTCATATAGGAGCGCTTACAGCATCTTTTCTTTACAAGCTCTTCTGAAATATTACGCTCAAATACAAATTGCTCACCT
This sequence comes from Bacillus sp. FSL K6-1145, assembly GCF_038003425.1. Classification (NCBI taxonomy): domain Bacteria; kingdom Bacillati; phylum Bacillota; class Bacilli; order Caryophanales; family Bacillaceae; genus Bacillus; species Bacillus sp. FSL K6-1145. Next base: position 3,088,842 of record NZ_JBBOPC010000001.1, read on the forward strand.
AATATTTTCAAATCCTCTAAAATGGTTTTCGCTCGTTCTACCAGTCTGACAATATACACATTATTCTTTTTTAATCTCATTTTCTTACGAACGAGCAGCTCGACTGTGACATCATATTTCTTTTTTAGCAGCGTATAAATCCGTCTTGCGATAGCTGCGTTCTCTGTTTGTATATCTAGAATTAATTTTCGATTAGAGAAAGATAATGAACCGTTCATACGGATGAGGGCAGAAAGCTCTGCTTTTGTGCAGCAGTCCTTCACGTCCAGATTAGTCAGCTCTTTTTTTGTTTCGGATGCAAATGACATCCTTGCCACCCCCATTCCTATTTTTTCTTATGCAGCAGGTCGACAAGCAGCGCGGCTACTTTCAGCGTGTCGTGACGAATCACATGCTGGTCGTATGTAATGATTTCCCCTGGGATGACTTCCAGTCCCATTGCCTTGAGTACATCTGTGTCGAACTGTACAGGCTGTGCCTGTTCTTCTGCATATTTTGCTTTGATCTCTTCTGGAATTTCTTTATTGTTTACAAAAATGGTATCAATAAATGGACGAACCATATGATCGTTTAATGCCTGCACATGATCAGCTGCACTGTAGGAAAGCGTTTCCCCTGGCTGCGTCATGACATTGCAAATATACACTTTTTTCGCCTTAGAACGAATCACTTCTTCGCCAATATGCGGTACAAGCAAGTTTGGCAAGATACTTGTATACAAGCTGCCAGGTCCAATGACGATCAAATCGGCTTCACGAATGACTTGAATCGATTCTGGGAGCGGCTCAATCGTATTGGGTGTGAGGAACACTCGTTTAATTCGCTCACCATAGGTTGGGATTTTTGATTCTCCTGTTACCACTTGCCCATTTTCTAATTCAGCATGTAGAACAACACTTGAATTCGCTGCTGGCAAGACTTTTCCTCTCACATTTAAGACCTTGCTCATTTCTGTGACGGCATGAAAAAAATCACCGGTTATATTTGTCATGGCCGCAAGAATGAGGTTGCCAAGAGAGTGGCCTGTTAAGTCATTCCCTTTGTTAAAACGGTGCTGAAATAAGTCTTCTACAAGTGGTTCAACATCAGAGAGAGCTGCAAGGACATTTCGAATATCGCCTGGAGGCGGAATATTCAAATCATGCCGCAGTCTGCCTGAGCTGCCTCCGTCATCAGCAACCGTTACAATAGCGGTAATGTCCACTGGCTTTGTTTTTAGCCCTCTGAGCAAAACAGATAAGCCAGTGCCCCCGCCAAGAATGACCACCTTTGGAAGTGTCGTCATCTATTTTCTGCTTCTCTTTTCAATGTCCCGGTGAGTGACATGAGTGTAGTAGTCATTTTTAAAATACTCCGATAAGTAGTTCGCTAGCGTCACTGATCGGTGCTGTCCGCCTGTACAGCCAATAGCGATCACAAGCTGGCTTTTTCCTTCTCGTTTATAGGACGGAAGCATAAAGCTGAGAAGGTCAATTAATTTCTCTGTGAATTTTTGTGTCTCGCTCCATTTCATTACATAGGAACTCACTTCTTCATCATTTCCAGTCTGTGGACGCATGCTCTCAATATAGTAAGGATTCGGCAGAAATCTCACATCAAATACAAGATCAGCATCAATCGGCAGACCGTATTTAAAACCGAAGGACATCACATTCACTGTAAACACCTGTCCTTGGGTCGTGGCAAAGTGCGCGACAATTTTTTCTCGAAGCTGTTTTGGTTTTAAATCCGATGTATCAAAAATCATTTGAGCCCGGCCTTTTAACTCTTCTAACAGATCGCGTTCCATTGCGATTCCTTCGAGCGGCAAACCTGTAGTCGCAAGAGGATGCGAACGTCTCGTTTCTTTGTATCTTGAGACAAGCACCTTATCGTTTGCATCTAGAAATAATATTCTTGGTGTGATCCAGCCAAGATCACTCATTTCATCTAAGGCTGCAATCAAGCTGTCAAAGAATTCTCGTCCGCGCAAATCCATCACAAGGGCAACCTTACTCATCTTCGAATTCGATTCCTTCATGAGTTCTAGGAACTTTGGTAAAAGTGATGGCGGCAAGTTATCTACACAGAAGTAACCTAAATCTTCAAAGCTTTGAATGGCAACGGTTTTCCCCGCACCTGACATTCCTGTAATAATCACAAGCTGAATATCTTCTTGTTTGTGCGTATTCATGCCTGCTTCCTCTCCTTCTTTATAAAAACGGTTCATGTATTAGTCTCCTTGAGGATCTAACCGATAAGCAATCAATTCAAAATCAGGTGTATACGTAAAAGTACCGTGAAGAAGTCCTTTTCCCTTTAGCATGAAATCAAGAATATGGGAATCCCCTGGTGCCATCGGTAAATGCGGCACATCCTTTACTTCATGCCACTTTAAAATGCCTTCCTCTGACTCTGTCACGTTTTTTCCAGTAAATGAATCTGCCATAAAGGTGAACATCATCCACTCTTGAACGATTTGATCGCCTTCTTTTATGATAAAGGTAAAAACACCTTTTAACTGTGGATTTAAAATATAAATTCCTGTTTCTTCTCTATACTCTCGAACGACTGAATCCTTGACCGATTCTCCGCTTTCCATTTTTCCGCCCGGCGCTACCCACCAGCCTCGTCTTGGCTTTTGCAGCAAGAGAACTTGATCTTCGTGATGCAGCACACAATTGGTTACTCGTTGCATCAGCTGTCACCTACTCTTTTATGTCTTTAACTTATTATACAGGTTCATCCTGACTCCCACAATGAACATGCCCCTTCTTCACCGAAAACAGACCGAATTTCGTCTGAAAGAAGTGGCGGGCATTTTCTCTACTCTTTATTTTACAGCAATCAATGGTTCTCCATGCGTCATTTGTGAACATCTCATGAATTTTCTGATTTTAAGCAAAAAAAAGGACACGGATTCTCATCCGTGCCAAACATGTATTCCTTATAAAAGGGGGTCAATTACTAGTTTTATCATAACGGAAAATTGTTTCACCCGTGTTACATTCCAGTTAAAAGCCCATGACGCTATATTAAGGATTTACGACAGCCTTTTATTTCGTTGCTTTAAGTTTTTCAGCAAGCTCTTCTACATAATGCTGTGCGCTTTGTGCGGCAATACTTCCGTCACCTGTTGCTGTCACAATTTGACGGAGTGTTTTTTCACGAATATCACCAGCGGCGAAAATGCCTTCCACTCTCGTTTCCATTCTTTCGTTTGTTTCGATGTAGCCTTCTTTATTTGTAATGCCGAGATTTTCAAATGGTTTAGACAGTGGCAGCATTCCGATATAGATAAAGGCGCCATCTGTTTTAAAGTCTTCTTCTTCACCAGTCACCGTATCAATCAAAGTCACACTGCCGACTTTACCGTTTTCTTCATTAATTTGTTTAACGGTTTTGTTCCACATGAAGTCGATTTTTTCATTATCAAAAGCACGTGCTTGTAAAATGCTTTGGGCACGAAGCTTGTCGCGTCTATGAACGATCGTTACTTTTGACGCAAAGCGTGTGAGGTACACACCCTCTTCTACCGCAGAGTCTCCTCCACCAATGACGACGAGCTCTTTGTTTTTAAAGAAAGCACCGTCACATACTGCACAGTAAGAGACGCCTCGGCCGCCAAGTTCTTTTTCACCTGGTGCACCGATTTTTTTGTATTCCGCACCTGCTGCAATAATGACAGAGCGTCCTTTGTATTCTTTTGAACCGGCTTTGACGATTTTGTACTCTTCACCGTCTACGATTTCTTTGATATCGCCATATGCATACTCAGCACCGAATTTCTTCGCATGGTCAAACATTTTATTTGAAAGTTCTGGCCCTAAAATGCTTTCAAAGCCAGGATAGTTCTCGACATCTTCCGTATTAGCCATTTGACCGCCTGGAATCCCTCTTTCAATCATCAATGTTGAAAGATTTCCACGAGATGTATAAACAGCGGCTGTCATTCCGGCAGGTCCCGCTCCAATGATGATCGTATCGTAGATTTTTTCTTCTGACACAACTGTCACTCCCTCTTCAATTGCTGCTAGCATTTCTTATTAGAATGCCCTTGGGTGATGCTTCCATTCATGACAGAAAGCATCCATTCCACTCTTATTTTTATTCCTTACCCATATCCTATTAAATCTGCGGATAATAAGCGAATCATTTGCTCATATGTTCAAAAAAAGAAAAAGCTTCCTTAAACTGCTGTTTAAGGAAGCCTGTTTACGGTTATATAGTAAGTAATGATTTATTCAACGACTCTTCTTACAACGCCATTGAATGCTTTTTTCCAGTAAACATTGCTCATAGAGTCAACTGAAACACCGCGAGAGCTGTTATCGTTCAAGAATGTACCGTTTCCTAAGTAAATACCAACGTGTCCATTTACTTTATACGTATCAAAGAACACAAGGTCTCCGCGTTTCATGTCAGATGCACTTACAGCTCTTCCTTTACCTACAAGCGTATCTGTTGTTGTACCGCCAACTGGTCCAAGGTTGATGCCTGCTGATGCAAATGCCCAGCGAACGAATGAAGAACAGTCAAAACGACGTGCGTCAATATCAGCTTGTGATCTGCCACCAGCCCATTTATATGGAGATTGTCCAACAATGGAAGAACCTGTGCTGATTGCACCTTCGATTCCGCCTACGTTACTGCTGACAGGTGATCCACCGCCAGTAGATGGCTTCTTGCTTGGTGAACTGCTGTTGTTATTATCGTTGTTGTTTGAAGATCCACTGTTACTGTTATTTGAAGACGAGCTGCTGTCGTTCGTTGAGCTGTTGTCTTCTGCTTGAACACTAGCTTGACGCTGCTGTTGTCTTTGTACTTTTTCTTCTTTTGCTTTTTGAGCTGCTTCTCTTGCTTCCTTTTCAGCTTGTTTTTGAGCAGTGATTGTTGCGTCTTTTTCAGATGCAATGCTGTTAGCCTCACTGTTTAACTCGCTAATTTGAGAAGAAGCACTTCCTTTTTGCTTTTTCACTTGCTTGAATAGCTTGTCTTTTTCATCAAGCTGTTTATTCAAGTCTGTTTGAAGTGTTTCAAGCTTTGTAAGTGTCTTTTGAACATCTTCAAGCTTTGTGTTTAATTCGTTTTCAGACTTTTGGAGCTCAGCTTTGTCTTTTTCTTGCTCTTTAATGATTTCGCTGTCTGCGTTGATGAGTGTAGATACTGCACCTGCACGGCTGATGAAATCGCTAAAGCTTTTCGCTCCTAGTAATACATCTATGTATTTCGTAGAACCGCCGCTTTCTTGAAGCGCACGTACACGCTTTTTCAAGAATTTGTTTCGATCTTCAATACGTTTTTCAGTATCAGCAATGTCTTTTTTCAGTGCATTGATTTCTTTTTTCGTTTGTTCATTTTCTTTTTGTTTTTCTTCGATTTGATCACTTGTTTTTAAAGCTTTCTCGTCAATTTCTTTTAGCTTTAGTGCAAGTGCCTCTTGTTTTGCTTCAAGCTTTGAAAGCTCATCTTTTTTCTTTTGAAGGTTTTTGTTGACCTCAGATTGCTTGCTGTCCAGCTCTTGTTTCTTTTGTTCAAAGTTCTGTGCGTTTGCTTCATGAGTAAATGGGATAAATAAACTGCTCGCTCCGATGACCGAAGCTAAACCGAAAGTAATAAACTTTTTCACGAATAGTTCCTCCTTTGACAATTTCCAAGCGACATGAGAAAGCAGCAAATTCTCTGCGACCAATCTGTGCTATCTATGTCTTTCTTCCTGATTGATCAGTCAGATGTTGACCAGATTGTTTCTATCACTAGGTGTTTCATTATGTATAGTAAAATATCTAAATATATGTCTTTGTTTTAATCCACGATTTTCATTATACATGAGACATCGACAAAATGAGCTAATATTTTTATTACATTTATGTTTCAAAAACATGTCGTGATTGTCATACTTCGCCAAATCCTTGCAAATCCCACCTTTTTATCCAAGAAAAAAGCATGACCTTTTCGGCCATGCTGCAATCTTCTAAATCTATTTACCTATTTAATCAATTAATGTACAAATGACTTGTTCATATTTAGACAGTGTTTGAACACTGATTTGAAAAGAGGCTGCAATCTCTTTTTTGCTCATAGATTCTTCTTGCTCCTGCATCCATAAATAATAGGATGCTGCTGCCCATGCAGGCGCATTTTTCTTATCTACGCCAGAAGCACGTGCCTGCTGAATAATATGGAATAACCAAAAATAAGGCATATGGCTGTCAGGCTGAACAGCTTCTTCCAAGCTGGATGCCGCCTGTTTTGCGAAAACCGCATCTTCTGAAAAAGACCGTTCTTCCATTTCATCTTCGTATAAGAGCAGTTCAATGAATTGCTGTTCAAAAGCTGTTTTCGCTGCGCGTGCATCAAGGACAGATTGAAGAACGTCACGTTCCCCTTTTTGTTTGCTTACATAGTACGCCGTCAGCCGCTCCTCAATGGAGACCATTGGCTCAGTCTCCTCAGGTTTATCCTGCCACGGCTTGATTTCATCTGCATCGATATCTTCTTCGACCATCTTATCCCAAACCGTCTGTGCAAGCGTTTTGTGACCTGTATAATAAGCTGCGCTTGCGAGCCAGTATAAAAATGTACTATCTCCTTGAAAGCCTGTTTTGTACAAAGAATAAAGCCATTTAAAGGCCCATTCAAATTCTCCAACTAGGGCAAATGTTGCGCCAAGCTTATAACGCTGTTCACTTAATATTGGATACACGTGCGTTAATTGCTTTGCTAACGTATTGACCTTCTCTTCTTCTTTTTCATAATGATAGAAGACTAGCTGGTTGCAAAGGGCATGCAGATTACCCGGATTTTCATGTAGAACCCGGTTCAGCATCTCTTTTGCCTGATGGATTTGACCAGAATAAAAATAGGCCAATGCGAGATTATTATACGCTGACCAAAATTCTGGATACTCAACAATCATCTGTTCCAGCATCTCAATGGCTTCATCAAGCCTGCCGCTTTCCAGTAAGTGATTTGCTTGATCCTGCTTCACAATCAGGTCATCCTGATCGTAAGGAAAATCTTCGTCCTCTTCGTCACTCATATCGAGCAGGTCGAGAAGGTCATCATTTTCATCTGCAAATTCCCCGTTCTCTTCTAATGAAGCATAGGCAGTCGCTGACTTATATGCCTCTTGAAAGAGTCCTAGATTCGCATAATTATTGGCTTTAAAATAGTGACACTCAGACATATTTTCATCAATATGTTCAAGGATGAAATCAAGCAGTTCATTTGATTGTTGGAAATGACCCATTTCAGTATAAATAATAGCAAGCTGTGACAGCATTTCTACATTTTCAGGCTCAAGTACGATAGCCCGCTGTATGAGCTTACTCGCTTTAGATAGATTTCTTTCTCTATAAGCTTTTAGACCTTTATGAAAAAAGTAATGCCCATCTTGGAATAGCTGGACGACTTGTGTGTGATTATTTTGAGAAGTGTATTTACTCACTGATACCCTCCATTTCGAACAGTGTACCGTGTGTAGTATAACATACTTCAAGAGTCGTCACATAGAACAAAAGAAAAGGAAGGATTTGTTTTTCACTTGGGAAATAAAAAGCCGGAGGTGCCCCCGGCTTTTCACTCACTTTGATGACGTTTTTTTAATACTTTTAATACATCATCAAGCGGCAATTGCTGTTCACGTAATAACACAAGCAGGTGATACAGAAGATCAGCTGTTTCCCATTTCAATTCTTCTTGATCCCGGTTTTTTGCCGCAATGATGACCTCTGACGCTTCTTCCCCTACCTTTTTCAGGATTTTATCGACCCCTTTTTCAAATAGATAGGTTGTATAAGCGCCTTCTGGCATTTCTGCCTGACGTTTCGCAATCACCTGTTCAAGTTCATTTAAAATAGCAAAACGATCCTGCTCTTCCGTTTGACGCTTCACGCCTTCTTCCGAAAAGCAGCTATAGCTGCCAGTGTGGCACGCTGGTCCACTTGGTGTGACAAGAACAAGCAGAGCATCCTTGTCACAGTCATATCGAATGGATGCGACTCGCTGAGTATGTCCAGATGTGGCGCCTTTGTGCCAAAGCTCGTTTCTTGACCGGCTGTAAAACCATGTTTCTCCTGTTTCTAGTGTTTTTTCATAGGATTCTTGATTCATATACGCCAATGTCAATACTTCCTTACTTTGAGCATCCTGTACAATCGCAGGTATCAGGCCTGCCTCATTAAAGGATAATTCGTTTCCCTGTTTCATCTGACCTTCACCCCATGTTCTCTCAAGTATGTCTTTACCTCTTGAATTGAAGTCTCTTTATAATGAAAAATGGAAGCTGCTAAAGCTGCATCTGCTTCTCCTTTTGTAAATGCCTCCAGCATATGCTGAGCATTGCCAGCGCCTCCTGAAGCAATGACAGGTACGGTGACAGCTTCTGACACAAGCTTTGTTAATTGATGATCAAAGCCCTTTTTCTCACCGTCGGCATCCATACTTGTCAGCAAGATCTCTCCTGCCCCCCTCAGCACGGCTTCTTTTGCCCAATCGCTAACCTCTATATCCGTTTGACGACGCCCTCCGTGTGTATAAACCATGTACGCTTTTTTCTCTTCATCGTACTTTGCATCTATTGCGACGACGATGCACTGGGAACCAAAAAAATCGGCACCTTCTGAAATGAGTTCTGGTCTTAAAACTGCCGCTGTATTCACAGATACTTTGTCTGCACCCGCTCTTAATATGCGCTTCATGTCATCAAGGTGGTTAATTCCGCCGCCTACCGTAAAAGGAATGGCAAGAGTGGACGCCACTTGCTTGACCACATCCACCATCGTTTTCCGGCCTTCATGAGAGGCAGAAATATCAAGAAAGACGAGTTCATCCGCCCCTTCCTCATCATATATCTGCGCTAATTCTACTGGATCACCAGCATCCTTTAAGCCGAGGAATTGCACCCCTTTGACCACACGACCTTCCTTCACATCGAGACATGGGATGATTCGTTTTGTCATCATACGCGGTCAAGCCCTTCAATTGCTTCAGCTAAAGTAAACCGCTCCGTATAAAGTGCCTTTCCAATGATTGCACCAGAAACGCCTGACTGTTTTTGTGATGACAGCTTTTGGAGATCGGCTACCGAACTGATACCGCCTGAGGCAATAACTTGTTTGCCAGTAGCTTCTGCTAAGCGAACTGTACTTTCCACATTGGGCCCAGCCAGCATGCCATCCATTTGAATATCTGTGAAAATAAAGACCTCCGCGCCTTCCTTTGCCAATTCTTTGCCGAGATCCTCTGCCTTCACTTTCGACGTTTCAAGCCACCCCTCAGTCGATACAAAGCCATTTCGCGCATCGATGCCAATCGCTATTTTCTCCCCATATTGCGCAAGCATTTTTTTCACAAAGGCAGGGTTAGAAACAGCCGAGCTGCCAAGGATGACTCTAGCTACACCATTGTTTATATAAAAGGCAACGTCTTCTTCTGTCCGAATGCCGCCACCAATTTGTACATTTACATCTAAGGATGAAGCAATCGCCAGCACATGCTCATGATTGACGCGATTCCCCGCTTTCGCACCATCTAGGTCAACGAGATGAATCCACTTTGCTCCTTCATTTGCAAATCGCGTCGCCATATCGAGCGGCGAATCTCCATAAATGGTTTCTTGATCATAATCTCCTTGCACGAGCCGTACACATTTGCCATTTCTCATATCAATCGCTGGATACAATGTAAATTCACTCATTTGTTCACCCTCTGTTCGTTTGCTAATTGAATAAATTGTTTGAGCAGCGCCATGCCCGTTGTACTGCTTTTTTCAGGGTGAAACTGTGCGCCTAGCACATTTCCCTTGCCAACAACTGCTGGTACTTGAACGCCATAGTCTGCGCTTGCTAATTGTTCTTCTGGATTCATATCCCTCACATAGTAAGAGTGAACAAAGTACGCAAATCCTTCCGGTACCCCGTCAAACAATGGGGAGGGCTGATGAAATGTGAGCTCATTCCACCCCATATGAGGCACCTTAAGCCTTTGCCCATTCTGGTCACGATCCTTTAGAAGAACGACACGCCCTTTTAGCAGCCCCAAACCTTTCGTACGCCCTGCCTCTTCACTTTCTTTAAATAACAGCTGCATCCCAAGACAAATGCCAAATAGCAGCTTTCCTTCCTGCACTACTTGGTGGATAAACGCCTCAAGCCCTGTCTGTTTTAACAGCTGCATCGCATCACGAAACGAACCGACCCCAGGCAAAATATAAGCATCTGCCTTTTTGAGCTCCTCCACATCAGAGGAGACGATATAACGGGCACCTGCTCGTTCCAGTGCTTTTGATACGCTGAACAAATTTCCCATTCCGTAATCAATGACTCCGATCATTAGAGCATCCCCTTTGTCGAAGGAATCCCTTTCACACGTGGATCAATGGTTGTTGCTTCATCTAAAGCACGTGCCATCGCTTTAAAAATAGCTTCAATTATATGGTGTGTATTGGTTCCATAGTGAACAATTACATGAAGATTTATACGAGCTTCTAACGCAAACTTCCAAAGAAACTCATGTACGAGCTCTGTATCAAAGGTACCGACCTTTTGACTTGGAAAGGCCGCTCTCATTTCTAAATGAGGACGATTGCTTAAATCGACCACGACCTGGGCAAGCGTTTCATCCATTGGAACAAAACTGGAGCCATATCGCTTGATTCCCTTTTTATCACCTAACGCTTCCTTAAACATTTGCCCAAGCACGATGCCGATATCTTCTGTTGTGTGGTGATCATCAACATCTGTATCTCCTTTCGCATCGACGGTCAAATTAAAGTGTCCATGCTTCGTAAATAGATCGAGCATGTGTGTCATAAAAGGGACATCTGTTTGAATATCCGCTTTTCCTTCCCCATCAATCTCTAACGATAACGAAATATTCGTTTCATTTGTTTGTCTCGCTGTTTCCGCCTGTCTCATGACGATTTCCCCCGCTTTCTCGATTCAATCGACCTTGCATGTGCTTCGAGCCCCTCTAACCTGGCAAAAGCCGCAATGCTATCCCTGTGTGTCTCAAAGGCTTCTTGACTATATGAAATAATGCTTGTTTTCTTTTGAAAATCGGTCACACCAAGCGGGCTAGAAAATCTAGCTGTTCCGTTGGTTGGCAGCACGTGATTCGGTCCTGCAAAATAATCTCCCACCGGCTCAGGGCTATAACGCCCTAAAAAAATCGCCCCTGCATGCTTGATTTGACCAAGAAATGATTCTGGATATGCTGTCAGCACCTCTAAATGCTCTGGCGCTAACTGATTGACGATGTCTACTGCACGATCCATGGAATCTGTCACGTATATACGGCCATGATGTTGTATGGATTGTGCAGCGATTGATTTTCTTGGCAAGGTGTCCAGCTGCGCTTGCACCTCAGCTCGCACATTTTCAGCAAGTGTCTTAGACGGGGTCACCAAAATACTAGATGCTAGCGCATCATGCTCTGCCTGAGAAAGTAGATCGGCCGCCACCTCATATGCTATGGCCGTGTCATCTGCTAGAACCGCAATTTCACTAGGACCGGCAATCATATCAATGTCTACCTGACCAAATACTTCCCGCTTTGCCAGTGCGACATAGATGTTGCCTGGACCTGTGATTTTATCAACAGGCTGGATGCTTTCTGTTCCATAGGCAAGTGCCGCAATCGCCTGTGCACCGCCCATTTTATACATCTCTGTAATGCCGAGCTCCTTCGCAGCAACGAGTACAGCGTCAGAGAGGTAGCCGTCTTTCCCTGGGGGTGTCACAAGGACAATTCGCTGAACACCAGCGACAAGCGCGGGAATCACATTCATTAAAACAGATGATGGATAAGCAGCTGTTCCGCCGGGGACATACACACCAACTGCCTCAAGTGGTGTCACCTTTTGTCCGAGCATCGAGCCATCCTGCTGGTGATAAAACCAAGAGGATGTCAGCTGACGCTCATGGTATGTGCGAATATGACGGATAGCCGTTTGGATCACCTGAATCATGGCTGGGTCCAAACGTTCGGAGGCTTTTGTCATTTCCTCATCTGTGACAAGCGGATCTTCAAGCAGCACCCCATCAAATTGCTTTGTAAAAGACTGTACCGCTTGATCACCATTTAGCCTCACTTCTTGTATAATCCGCTGAACAGCCAGGCGCTGTTCTTCCGTGCCTGTATCTAAAGTCCGTTTGAGCGAGAGTGTCTCTGTCTCACCTTCTTGTATATAGGTGATGTTCATGATGTTTCCTCCCCTTCAATGATTCTTGCAAGGCGCTGCGCCATTTCATCGATCACCGCATCCTTCATCCGATAGCTCACAGGATTGACAATAAACCGTGACGTAATATCACAAATATGCTCCGTTTCAACAAGTCCGTTTTCCTTGAGTGTTTGACCTGTAGAGACAATGTCTACAATACGATCGGCGAGCCCGATGAGCGGTGCTAATTCAATGGAACCATTCAGCTTAATGATCTCCACCTGCTCCCCTTGCTCTCTAAAATAGGAAGATGCAACATTTGGGTACTTTGTTGCCACACGCGGTGCGACACCGCCCCAGCTAGCTCCCGGCAATCCGGCAACCGCTAAATGGCATTTACTGATGTTTAAATCAAGCACCTCGTACACATCACGAGCTTCTTCGAGCATGACATCCTTTCCTGCAATGCCAACATCTGCTACACCGTGCTCTACATAAGTCGTCACATCCATTGGCTTCGCTAAAATAAAGCGGAGGTTTTCTTCCGGTACATCGATGATTAACTTTCTTGAATCCTCGAATTCCTCTGGCAGTTGATATCCTGCCTGCCTTAACAGCCCTGCGGCTTCTTCAAATATTCGGCCCTTTGGCATCGCCATCGTCAATACTTTACCCATTTTGTTCTCCCTTTCTAGCGCCGATAAAATAAGTCACCTGCTCAAATGCCTTGGTCATCGCGTCAATATTTTCAATCCCTGCTAAGTCTTGCAAGACGATCTTTTTCCCTTTTGACCGCTCCTTTTCTGCAAAAGCAAAAGCCTCCAGCCGTTGTTCTTTACTAAAAATCACTGCCTCCTGCGGCTCATTGATTTCTTTTGCATCAAGTGCTTCAAGCAGACGGTCTAATCGAAGTCCGAATCCTGTAGCTGGTGCAGGTGCATCAAAATGAGCAAGCAATTGGTCATATCTGCCGCCACTTCCGATGACTGACCCAACATGATCTGCAAATACTTCAAACAAAATACCCGTGTAGTAGCTCATATGACTCACCATGCTTAAATCTAGACGGATATATTCTGTACAGCCGTAATCTTCAAGTGTCTCCCAAAGCGACTTTAACTGCGTAAGCACCTCTTTTCCTTCTTGTGAAACGACGATTTCCTCTGCCCGCTCTGTGACTTCCTGGCCGCCTCTTAATTCTAAAAGCTGTAACAGCCTCGTTTTATCGATGGAGGAGAGTGGCAATTGCTTCACATGCTGACGGTACCCTACATAATTCTTTTCATATAAGAATCGGCGAAGAACGTTGGCACGCTCTGTATTTCCCAGTACATCTACAAATAACGTCTCTGCTAAAGCGACATGCCCAATCGCGATTTTGAAGGATTTGAGCCCAGCATTTTTTAATGCGAATACGACAAGCGCGATCACTTCAGCATCTGCACTAATCGAATCGTCTCCAATTAACTCAATTCCGACCTGCTCAAATTCTGATGGTCTTCCGCCTTCTCTTTCCTGTGCCCGGAACACATTGGCCGCATACCCAACGCGAAGCGGATACGCCTGTTCATGAAGCTTTGATGCTGCCACTCTCGCAATAGGTCCCGTCATATCAGGTCTGAGTACAAGGGTTTGCCCGTTCTGATCTAAAAGCTTAAAGAGCTGTGTATCTGTAATCGCCGATTGAACACCGACTGTATCGTAAAATTCAAGCGTTGGTGTCTCCATCAACCGGTAACCCCAACCGTTCATGACCTCTGTTAAGGAATGTCTCACTTTTTTCTTCGTCTCATACAATCCTGGTAATGAATCCCGCATACCATATGGTTTCTCAAACATAAACATGTTCTTCTGCACCTCCAACACATTAAAACAAAAAATTCCGAATCCTTTAGTTCGCTAATATGATAATATGCTAACAAAATAAAGTAATTAAATCAATCATTTTTATTTTCTCTCTATTTTCATGAAAAATTTGTGGAATTATTACATTCAAGTGACACCTATCTCTTTTCTACATGTTTGATAAAAGAACGTGCTATAATACTTAAAAATATTGATTAACACAGGAGATTACAATGAAGTTCATTCAGACATTAATCTTAACTTTGTTGTGCGCATGCCTTGTTTATTTCGGCTTTATATACGTGACACAAATCGACCAAGTCAAGAAAACAGCTTCACCACACGAAGCAGCCAAAGAAAAAGAAAACGATACGGCACTCGCAGCTGAAGAAACACGATCAACGAAAAAAACAGACACCACCTATTCTTCCTTAAAAGGAAGCAAAAAAGCCATGGATGTCATCCTCTACAATCAAATGGATGCCCCAAAGCTTTATAATGGATGCGAAGTCACAAGCTTAGCGATGCTTCTTCATTACAGCGGCTACGAGCAAGTGACGAAAGACACATTGGCAAATGAAATTAAACGTGTTCCACTCAATTATGAAAATGGCTTAAAAGGAGACCCACATGACGGGTTTGTAGGCGATATGGAGAATGGACCAGGTCTTGGTGTATACCATGAACCTATTTATCAGCTTGCGAAAAAATATGCGGGCGCTCAAGTCGTCGACTTAAGCGGAAAACCTGTCAAAAAGGCCATCTATCAATCACTTGAAAAAGGGTATCCTGTTTGGGTGATTACCACATCCACCTTTGACAAAATAGATAACATCGAAACATGGAATACACCAAATGGCAAAATAGATGTAAGCTTTAATATGCATAGCGTGGTCATCACAGGCTATGACAAGGAGCATGTCTACTTAAATAACCCATACGGAGAAAAGAATCAAAAAGTCGATCGCGATCAGTTTGAAGATTCTTGGGAACAGATGGGCAGGCAGGCGATTATCATTAAAGCATAGAACAATTTCTCTTTGAAAACATGAAAACCCATCCTCTATCCGAATAGAGGATGGGTTTTTCATGATGATAGTATTTCCTTCAGACTGTTCTCAAGCTTTTCAGCTGTCATTACTCCTCCGCCTACACTGAAGCATTCAACCCTTTTTTAATAAAAATGAGAGATAATTCTTGATCGTTAAACTCCTCACTCATCGTTTTTAGCGGCAACGAATCGCTTATTCTGCTTCAGATACAACCGTAAAACGTTCTCCAACATGGGCAGCCTGCTCAATTTCATCGACAAGCGCAATGGCGTAGTCGGCATAGCTCACATAGCTGTCACCTTTAGAATTGACAATCAGTTGGTCTTTCCCTTTCACATAAGAACCTGTGCGTTTGCCAGCTGGATCAAAGAATGCAGCAGGGCTGAGGAAAGTCCATTTTAATCCTTCGGTTTGTTGAAGGTCTTTTAAGTTTTCACCTTGCTGTGAAGCAGTAGGCACATACTCCTTTGGAAATTCCGGTGTGTCAACAAGTCTTGTTGTTTTGGCTTCATCAACAAATAGACTGCCCGCTCCGCCCACAACGATTAAACGGGTACCGGGTACCTCTTTCAAAATATCAATCAGCTTTTTCCCTGCCTCTACGTGAAGGTGCTCTTGTCCAGCAGGTGCGCCAAATGCATTGACGATGACATCAAGGCCTTTGATGTCTTCTGCTTGTAAATGAAACACATCCTTCTCAATAACAGCTACGGATGAATCTGTCACTTTTTTCGCATCTCGAACGATGGCTGTTACCTCATGTCCTCTTGATTGAGCCTCTTTTACAATTTCCTGTCCTGCTTTACCTGTAGCGCCAATAATGCCGATTTTCATATGAATTCCTCCTGTAAAATGATTTTATTTAATAAACAAAGGTGTAACCGTTTTAGTTACAACAGAGGTAAAAAAAATTGAATAGATCATCCAATTTTTTTTATTAACACCTGCGTTAGTTCACTTAATTTGATCTCAGCAAGCACTTGCTCCATCGCACTTTGAGCGCGGCACAAGATTAACTCAAGCACAGCCTGGATATTTGCACCGATCGGACAGTCAGGATTTGGGCTTTCATGGATTTGAAACAATTCTCCCTCATCCACCACCTCAACCGCTTTATACACATCAAGCAGCGTGATATCGTCTTCACTGCGGTTCAGCTGAGAACCGCCTTTGCCAAGACTCGTTGAGATTAGGCCTGCTTTTTTTAATTTACTCATAATACGGCGGATGACCACTGGGTTTGTATTTACACTTCCCGCGATATCCTCCGATGTCTGTAATGATCCTTTTTCAAGTGATAGCAAGGCCAGAATATGGACAGCGACAGTAAATCTGCTGCTGATTTTCATGTTTTCTCACCTCTGTTGTAATCATTATAGTTACACCATAACATATTGTCAACAAAAAAGTCTGCCGAGCTACTCAGCAGACGTAGATTGACGTGCATTCATTTCTTCTTTCGTATAAATCATGCGCATTGGATTTCCTCCAACAAATGAGCCTGCTGGAACATCCTTATGAACAAGTGTACCAGCCGACACGATCGCCCCATCCCCAATGGTCACACCAGGTAAAATGGTGGAATTGGCTCCAATTAAGACTTCATCCCCAATATAGACTTCCCCAAGTCTGTATTCTTTAATCAAATACTCATGGGTCAAAATGGTTGTGTTATAGCCAATCACCGAATTTCGACCGACCGTGATTTTCTCAGGAAACATGAGATCCACCATGACCATTAAGGCAAACGCTGTATCTTCGCCAACCTTCATACGAAGAAAGGTTCGGTATATCCAATTTTTCATTCCCATAAAAGGCGTGTACCGTGCGATTTGAATGAAAATAAAGTTTTTCACCACTTTGAAAAAGGGGACCGTCCGATAGACTTGTCGTAACGAATTGACCCCTTTTACAGGATATCGATCTGTTTTTCTCAACTCAATCAGCTCCAACAATCGCCAGAAGATCACTCATTTTCTTTAGCATAAAATCAGGGCGATGCTTTAAAAGGGCCTCTTCTCCCTTAATTGACCAAGCAACACCTGCTGTTTTTGTCCCTGCCGCTTGACCAGACAAAATATCGTGATAATTATCGCCGACCATCACCGCTTCATGTGGATCACTGCCAAGCTTGGATAATGCCAGCTGGACTGGCTCCGGATGCGGCTTCTCATTTTGGACATCATCGAGCGTCACAATCACCTCAAAGAATGGCTCTAAACCGGTCAGCTTCAATCCCATTAACACTGTGTCACGTATCTTTGTTGTGACAATTCCAAGCTTAAATCCTCGATCCTGCAAAACCTTCAATGTATCTATAACAGTCTCATATTCAGTCACGAGCAGATCATGCTGTTCATGATTAAACGTACGGTACATCTGAATCATGTCATCCGTTAGATTAGGGTCCATCGCAGAGAATGTATCAAATAATGACGGACCAATGAAATGGAGGATCTCTTCACGGCTGTACTGATCAGGGTAATAATGATCAAGCGTATGTTGAAATGAAGCAATAATTAATTCATTCGTATTGATTAATGTGCCATCTAAATCAAATAGCACGGTGTTAACAGTTGATTCGTTCATATGGCTTCCTTTCTAACAACTGCGAGCTCGCGCTTTCGCCAAATATAGCTAATGGCAGCTGTTAATAAAATAGCAGATATCAGACGGATGACAAGAAGCGGCCACACAGGAATCCCAAGTGGAATAAATATCAGCGTGTCTTCGACTACTGCATGGCAGGCAACAAGGAAAATGAAAGCAAGGGTTAAATCCTTTTTACTCACGCCGTCCTCTTCCACTGCCTTCATCATCACGCCAGCTCCGTATGCTAGACCAATGGTTAACCCAGCGACCATCGTCATCGACGTATTTTCTTTCATTCCAAGCATTCTCGTAAATGGAGACAGCCACTTAGACAGCGTATGGAGCCATCCTAAATCTCTCATGAATTGAATGATGATCATGAGAGGGATGACGATACAGGCGAGCTGGAGCACACCGAGTACGGCTTTTTGTAAAGCGACAAGGACGATCATGTACCAGCTGGAAGGCACATCAGCCGTTTGGGCTGCTGTCAGCAGTCCATATTGTGCCGGCTCCTGGCCTCCCTGCCAAACGAGATGAATGACAATAGCCGAAACAACAGCAAGACTGATTCTGACCAGCAAAATGACAGACACTCTCAGTCCAACCTTTGCTGCCACAGTCGATTCGATGATCAGGTTGTGACAAAAGGACAGCATCACGGCCAAAATAAACACTTCCTTCACAGGAAGATCTAAAGTCAAAATGGCCGCTATGCCCGCATACAAGTTCAGCACATTTCCTAACACAAGCGGAATGGCTGCTTCTCCTGAAAGACCAAACAATCCCATAAATGGCCGTATGAATTGAATGATCCAATCCATAACAGGCGTATGCTGCAAGATACTGACGAGAATGGTAACCGGAAAGATGACTTTTCCAAGTGTCCAAGTTGTCGATAGCCCTGCTTTTAAGCCGTTTTTCCATGTCTCCTGCATCTTTTTGATCCCCCCTGCTTTAATTCGATGAGTTGTTCTCTTTATACGGGATCGATGCGTGACCTTTTATTCTTCTAAAGATCAGCAGCAGAACAGCCACTACAAAAATGGCAATCGAAATCATTTGAGCGATTCGAAGATGTTCTGTCAGCATCAAACTGTCCGTTCTCATACCTTCTATGAAGAAACGACCGATTGAATACCAAATTAAATAAGACAAGAAGATTTCGCCTCTGCGCATCGCTGTTCTACGTAATAAAATCAAGATCACAACACCGGCAAGATTCCATAATGATTCGTATAAGAACGTTGGGTGATAATACGTCCCATCAATATACATTTGATTAATGATAAACTCAGGCAAATGCAAATTCTCTAAAAAGGCTCTTGAAACAGCCTCACCATGCGCTTCCTGATTAATAAAGTTCCCCCAGCGTCCAATGGCCTGCGCTAGTAAAATACTAGGTGCTGCTACATCGGCTATTTTCCAGAAGGACACCTTTTTCACTTTTGTGAAGACGATCGCTGTCAGCACAGCACCTATCAGCCCGCCATGAATGGCAATTCCGCCATGCCAAATCTTAATGATTTCATTTGGGTGCTGCTGATAGTAATCCCATTCGAAGGATACATAATAAATTCGTGCACAAATAATCGCTATTGGAATGGCAAATAAGATTAAATCAATAAACGTATCTTTATTGATTCCTCTTTTCTCACATTCTCTCAGTGCGAGCCAGAGTCCTAGTAAGGCTCCGACCCCAATGATCACACCATACCAATGAACCGAAAGAGGTCCGAGCTGAAAAGCAATCGGATCAATTGGCTGAATCGCTTCGTTCATATAGACAACTCCTATTCATCTTGGCCATTGTCTTCAATGACATCGGCTAGTTTACTTGTAAATTGTTCCGCCGCATTATGTCCCATGCGTTTTAACCTGAAGTTCATCGCAGCCACCTCAATGATAACCGCTAAGTTTCGACCAGGGCGGACAGGAATGGTCAGCTTCGGTACATCTGTATCGATGATTCGCATCTTCTCTTCTTCAAGTCCTAAACGATCGTACTGTTTGCCTTGTTCCCAAAGCTCAAGGTTCATGACAATCGTAATTCTCTTATAGCTTCTGACAGCCCCAGCTCCAAATAAGGTCATCACATTAATGATGCCTAACCCGCGGATTTCTAAAAGATGTTCAATCAGCTCTGGTGCGCTTCCGACTAGCGTATCCTGATCTTCTTGACGGATTTCCACGCAATCATCTGCGACCAGCCTGTGTCCTCTCTTCACTAATTCTAAGGCTGTTTCACTTTTTCCTACTCCGCTTTTTCCAATTAACAATACACCTACACCATATACATCAACAAGTACGCCATGA
This sequence comes from Bacillus sp. FSL K6-1145, assembly GCF_038003425.1. Taxonomy (NCBI): domain Bacteria; kingdom Bacillati; phylum Bacillota; class Bacilli; order Caryophanales; family Bacillaceae; genus Bacillus; species Bacillus sp. FSL K6-1145. The sequence continues at coordinate 3,108,792 of NZ_JBBOPC010000001.1, forward strand.
ATCGCGGTCGTAGGTGCAAGCTTGCTTTCTAAAAAGTTGGTCAAACGACTCGAAAGTCTTGTCGTTTTTAGGCTTGAACGTAACACAGGTACACCATTTTCATTTGAAGCTTCAATTAATTCCTTCGGCACTTCACGATCTCGTGACAAAATAATTGCAGGGGTAATATCAGTACAAAGAGACATCATTCTCTGCTTTCGTTCGCGTTCTGGGAGCTGTTCAAAAAAAGAAAGCTCTGTTTTCCCTAAAAGTTGAACTCTTTCTTTTGGGTAATATGTAAAATAACCAGCCATTTCAATACCTGGTCTGGAAAGATCACTGATTGTAATGGGACGATTAATCCCTTCTTCCCCACTTACCAGTTCAAGATGAAATTGTTCCATTATGTCCTTCGTACGAACTTTCGGCACGCTTCTTCCTCCTTTTATCACAGGCGATTCAGAAATACAGCTCTATTTTATCACTTTCAATGATGATCCCAAAACAGTATTTTATCCTGATCCTGTTTCCGTTCATTTACTGGTATAGACAACTATACTTAAAAAGGGTAAACTAAGTCAAAGACAATGACTAAAGGGGGCACAATCATGAGCAGCTCTTTATTGCTCTCCAATATTCATATTGTGACAAAGACTGAAATGATTGCAAACGGTTTTGTCGGTTTACGCGACGGCAAGATTGACTATATTTCAACAACACCACCGACAGGAAATTATGAAAAAGTATATATTTCCCGGGAAAACTTTTATCTACTTCCCGGAATGATTGATATTCACATCCATGGCGGATATGGAGCAGATATGATGGATGCGACATCAGAAGCCATGAATACACTCGCTGACAACTTACCGTCAGAAGGAACGACAAGTTTTTTAGCCACAACCATCACTCAAAACCATCATGAGATAGAGCAAGCACTTAAAAATGTCGCCAAGTGGAAACAATACAATGAAGAACAAGCAGGCGTTCAGGCACAATGTTTAGGTATCCATCTTGAAGGTCCTTTTATTTCTAAAGATAAAGCAGGGGCACAGCCTGTTCAATGGATACAGCAGCCCGATCGCCCTCTTTTTGAAAAATGGTTGGATGCTTCTGAACGGCTTATTCGAATTGTCACGTTCGCACCTGAGGAAGACCCTGATTTTGCTTTTCTTTCCTTGTTGCAAGAAAAAAACATTATTCCTTCTATTGGACATACGAATGCCCATCATGACATGATTGAATTAGCAGCAAAGCATGGTGCACGCCATGTCACGCATCTTTATAATGCACTGAGTTCGTTTCAGCATCGTGAACCAAACGCTGTAGGAGCTGCTCTTACGAACGAGGATCTCCATACTGAGCTGATTACGGATGGGATACACTCCCACCCACTTTCCATCAAGCTTGCGTATTTGGCAAAAGGAAGTGATCGTTTAATGATGATCACAGACTCGATGCGCGCAAAAGGACTTGGAAATGGCACGTATGAATTTGGGGGTCAAACAGTCACAGTGAGCGGCGAACAAGCTTTACTGGCAGATGGTACACTTGCAGGATCGATTCTGCGAATGAAAGATGGCGTCAAACGGATGAAACAGATCACACATTGCGAATGGACAGAGATCGCAAAGATGACCTCAACTAATGCAGCCATTCAGCTAGGACTTGATCAGCAGCTTGGTTCGATTGAAGTTGGAAAACAAGCAGACCTTGTGATCTGGGATGAGTCAGGTGAACTAATGATGACGATCTGCCATGGACAAATCGTCTTTGAGAAAAAGGAGGCCAACCACTAATGAACATCATTGAATTTGAAGATAAAGAACAATTAGGAAAAGAAGCAGCAGCCCTGATCGCGCGCACAATCGCTTCTAAACCAGATGCCGTACTCGGCCTGGCAACGGGCGGTACACCTCTTGATACGTATCAAGAGTTAATTCACCTTCATCAATCACAACAATTGTCTTTCAAACAAACAAAAACAGTCAATTTAGATGAATATGCAGGCCTTGATCCAGATCATGAAAATAGTTATATGACCTATATGAAACGTCATTTATTTGATCATATTGATCTTCCACAGAATCAGTATTTCCTTCCAAATGGCGCTACACCTGATTTAGAAAAGGAATGCTTAAGATATGATCAGCTCATTCAAGACATAGGCGGCATCGACCTTCAGCTTCTTGGAATCGGTCAAAATGGACATATTGGGTTTAACGAGCCCGGTACCCCATTTAACTCAAAGACTCATGTCGTGCAACTAGATGAAAACACACGGCAGGCCAATGCAAGATACTTTTCTTCTATTGATGAAGTGCCTACACATGCCATCACCATGGGCATTGCAAGCATTCTTTCTAGTAAAAAGATTCTCCTTCTTGCATCAGGAAAATCAAAAGCGAAAGTGATACAATATTTAGAACAGACTGAGATACACCCAGACTTCCCAGCATCTGCTCTGAAACTTCATGAAGATGTGACGATTTTGATTGATCGAGAAGCTGGTTCACTACGCTAAAGCTAAACACGAGAGGATTTTCACATGTTTATTGATAAGCAGTCACCTATTCCGATGTACCATCAGATTATGGAGAACTTGAAAAAACAGATTGAGGATGGAACATTAGCACCTGATACACTCATTCCTTCTGAAAGAGAATATGCCGAGCGCTTTGGTATAAGTCGAATGACTGTCAGACAAGCCTTATCGAACCTTGTGAACGAAGGATATTTGTATCGACTAAAAGGAAAAGGCACCTTTGTGAGTCGAAAAAAATTTGAACAGCCGCTTCAAGGTTTAACAAGCTTTACAGAGGATATGCGTCAGCGTGGTCTTAAAGCTTCAAGCCAGCTGATTGATTTCAAAAAAACCGTCTGTCCAGATCACTTGCTGCCTGTCTTACAACTGTCAAATGGCGATGCTATATTTGAACTCAAACGGATACGCCTCGCAAATGATGAACCGATGGCGATTGAAACGAGCTATATCCCTGAAGCATTTGCAGGAGATTTAACAAGGGAACATTTAACTGGCTCTATATATGAATATATAGAGACTCAAACAAGCCTTACAATTGCTCATGCAAAACAAGAGCTTGAAGCGAATGTTGCTTCAAATGAAGAAGCACACGTGCTGTCTATTTCAACAGGCGATCCCGTGCTCTCAATCGCAAGAACGACTTATTTTCAGAATGATATTCCGTTTGAATATGTTCTTTCCGTTTATAGAGGAGATCGTTACAAGCTCATTCATACAATGGAAAGATAAACAGTGCCCTTATAAAAGGAGCACTGTTTTTATTTCCTAAGAAATGTTTCTTCACGATCATTTTTTGTATGAATTTGCCATATTGGCGAAATCGCTTTTCCTTGAAAACGATCTTTTGCTACGGTGTACCAATAATAATCTTCGTTTGGCTTTAAGCCTTTCCACTCAAAGCTTGCTTTTTTGCCGCTTTTTACGCCGCGCGCCTCTCCTAACAAAACATTTGTGTACACATTGAGTTCAAAATAGTTGGTTTTGACAGATTTCATTTTCGGCGTCAAATCCACATCGATTGAAAATTCATCCTGATCTCCATACGTTTTAGGATCGTAGAAATGCTCTTGATTCATGTAAGGTGAGTATGTCGTAAAATGAAGCTGGTTTTTTTCTTGATCGGCTGTTATCAATCGCATAAACCCTTGTCCACCTTCAGGCCCTGACTGATAATCGGCGAGTATTTGATATACTTTCCGGTCTACTTTACCATCCTTGTCATCGTCAAGCTCATCTACTTTCCTGCTCGCTCCGTGATAGTGACCGCTAAATACCGCCACTATATTGGGATGGCGTTTCACTACCTGGTGGAAGATGAGGTCGCCAATCGGACTGCGGTTGCCACTGACCAACAAATACTCATGGAAATTTAAAATGACGATACGGTCTGGATGCTCAGAAATCACACGGTTCAACCAATCAATTTCATCTTGCTTAATCCCCCAGCCCATGTATACCATCATATAATCATTGCCACCGGCAGAGATGAGATCATAATGACCTCGATTGTTTTGATAGGATTCACCATAGTACGGTTTATTTGCAAAGCGTTTCTCACCGAAATATTTCCCATATTCCGCATAAAAACCGTCCTTATGTCGAACATCATGATTTCCTGCTAAAACACCATAAGGAATCTGATGCTCATCTAACACGCGCATAAACGTATCGGCTCGTTGCCATTGTTTATCTTTTGAATCATCCACAATGTCACCTGTATGGAACACATATTGAATGTTTAACTTTCCTCTCTGGTCTCTGATCCACTCGACCATTTGTTTAAAGATATGAGGATAGCTCTTTGCATAATATTGTGTGTCAGACATCCAAACCATCTTATATGGCTTTTGCGCTTTACTGATTTCATCCTGTACAAGCAAATCAAACGTATGATTCTTCATGTACTGTCTGACGGACAGCAGTCCTTTCAGGTAAAATTCCTTTTGATCCTTAGCAAAATGATGAGTAATTTTATCCCACTTTTCTTGCTGATGATTCCATGCATACATGGTCACCTTTCTCCCTGTCAATGAACTCCCTTTCCATATCGCTTCGACGACATCCTTTTCACGTACATCTTGATGAACCTTGATTTGAAAACGATGATAGGGAAAACGATGTAAATCCTTCGTTTCAACTGACTTACCATCAGCAAATGCAATGCGATTCCTTTCTTCATGAGAAAAGATCATTTCTCCTTTTTCGTTAAAGCTCTTTGGCGGTTCTGTCTCCGCTGCATATTTCAAAATGTTCATTGATGGATGCAACGATGTATATTGATACGCACGGTAAAAGGAATAATCCAGCTTATCATTCGTTGGATCCTTGGTGAGCACAGTTTGCTTTGACGATTTCATTTTCGTCTTATCTGCTACACGCTCTGGTGGCTCAGGGTGTTCATGTACCGTCTTGAATTCCTTTTTCAACGTTGACATGTTTCCCGCTGCATCCTTTGCTTTAATTATCAACGTGTGCTCCCCCGGGTTTAATTCGCTAGAGGACGTCTGGTATGGCAAGGAAATTGGCTTGCCATCTACATATGCTTTCATCTCTTCTATGCTACTCCAACGATCCGTTACCTTTGCTTTTAACGTAAAGGCTCCTTTATATGCATCCTTTGTTTGGACGTTGGTTTTAATTTTTGGACCCGTATTATCAACCATCACATGTACAGATGCATGCTCGTCTGAGGTTTTGGCCTCAATCAGGTGCGGCCCCTCTTTCAACCTTCTTGTATCCCACTTCATAAACGTTGAAACATAAGCTTCTTTTGGTATTTCAAATTGAAATGTTCTGACCTTTTTGGCGTTACCGCTGTCTCCCATTCTCCATTCTTTTTCCGGCTTTGCATTGATTGGAGGAATTTGAGTTCCATTCGATAAAATCATCCGGACGTTTTTTAGTTCAAAATCATCGTGATTCTCACCAGGCAACCGATCAACTGGAGAAGATTTTGTTCCTGCATGGAAGGAGATCGATTGGAGACCTGCTTTTTTCATCTCTGCTTCTGGTATTGGCATTGTATAGGTACGATACACTTTTGTCGAATCATCAAAAATTGAAAGTAAGTGCTTACCTATGGACACACCATTTTTAAAATATAAATTTGTCCCTTTGACATCAAATGCAATATATGGATCTGCTTCAAGGGCAGAAAACACTTGCTGATTCCGCTTTCCATCTATCAATAATTCAATGCTTTTTTTCTGATCAGACGTTGCTTTTAATGGATATAATCCTGAAACCGTATCTCCTTCTTCTACATTGAATCGAAGGCCATGAGCTTTGCTAACTTGCTCCACATCAATCATTTTTTTCATCGTCATTGCTGTATTTTCACCGTCTGACGCTTCAAGCTGATATTCCAATTGTTCTTTACCAATCAACTCAGGTGAGTAAATAATATGATGAAATAATCGGTCATTATGATCTTTTTGAAGCAGTATTTCCTTAAAATCATCTTTTCGATTTGTCCGATAGCGAAGCTTGACGGTTTTGACGACCTGATCATCCTGTACATCTGCTTTAATCTCTATGCTTTCAGTTGGTTTCACTGGTTTCCTCACTGTCATATCTTCAATCACAGGTTTATGGATATCTTGAGAAATTTCTTTTTTCTCAGATGGAATTTGTGCTTTTAGCACTTTGCCAGGCGTAGGCTCTTCTTCAATTTTCGAGATCAGCTTCATTTGCGAAGTACCGTCCATTGGATATTTGAACAGCAAAGATTTATGCTCACTAAACCATGATGGCTTTAAGCGAAATGCTGCTGAAGAAATCTCCTCCCCTATATTCGTTGTAATGGAAACAAGACGAGATTTAGAGTTGGACAGCCCTTTGCTTTCGATGACAGATACATGCTCTCCCTCTTTTAATTGACTTTTGTACATGGCATTGAAGTCCGCTACAGTTAAATGCTCCTGTCCTTTTTTCCTCAGCCAGAAAACATACGGTTTTCCAGGTGAAAGAGTGACTGGATTTGTGTGAAAGGAATACACATCATCCATTTCGGTTCCTTGTGCAGGATTGCGGTAGCGAAGCTGATAATGTTTAAGAGAGATAGGCTCATGTGTTGTGTTATATACCTCAATAAATTCAAATGCATCTTTGCCTTTGCGATTTTTTGAATTGACAACAATTTCTGTGATGACTAAGTCCGGAATGCGCGAAAGATCCTCTTCAAATCCATTTAAGTGGACAGATTGTTCTGCCGTTTTGATCACGGACTTTTGCGTAAGAAACTCTGTATAGTAACGAACGGTTGAATTCCATAATTGATCTGGCGGAATTTTCGCTGTAAATTCTGGCTTCATACCTGGCAGCCGTTCCATTGGGATCAAACGGTACCCTAGCTCATCACTTTGTTTATAATACAAGTTCGCAGACAAAATTTGTTCCGGATCCGTAATCGACGCACGAAACTGGAGATCACGGCTTTTTTCCCCTAGAACTGGACGGACATCCACATGAAAGGGATCAAAGATAAAAGGAGAAAAAGGCTTGTCCGGTATATTGACTTGTGTTTGAATAAAAGGCCCTGCTGAAGCAGGCTGATTGAAACAAAAAAGAATGATAAAAAAACATAAAAGCATGATTTGTCTGCTCACGTTCACCATCGTGCACCGCCTCCCTTCGGATATTGTGTCTCCTGAAGGAAGTTTTTATGTCAGATGAAACGGAGAAACGATACAAAATGGGTCAAAAAAAAACCGTTAGCTTTTTTTCGCTAACGGCTCCACAATTCCTTTTTGTATCAACAGATGGAAAATGGATAAGATGACAGCCATCCAAATGGCCGTTCCAAACCCATCAATATTAAAACTATCGCCCATAAAACTTGATGTCATCATAAGTGTGATGGCATTAATCACAAATAAGAACAATCCTAGTGTAAGAACGGTTACTGGAAGCGTTAAAATGATCAAAAACGGCTTCACTAAAATATTGAGCAAGGATAAAATGATACTTGCCACAATGGCTGCGCCAAACCCTTCAATATATACGCTCCCAAGCCCTGGCAGAATGCCTGAATCAAAATATCCAGCAATGACGATTAAAAGTAATGCATTGACTAAAATACTGACGATCCATCTAAGCATTTAGTTAGTGCCTTCTTCCGGAACAACAAAATACCAGATGAAGTAGACCAAGAAAATTGGCATAAATGCTGTCATAAATCCGATGATGACCGTTAATATGCGAAGCAGAGATGCATCGACCCTTAAGTATTCGGCAAGTCCACCAACAACACCCGCTATTTTTTTATCTGTTGCTGAACGATAAAGCTTCTTCATGTAGAATCACTCCTTGTCTGATTGGTGCTTTACTTGTATTGAACCTGTTTTTGTTTCTGCAAAAATGGATATACTGTTCACTGCCTGTTGGTTGGCTTTGATCATTTTCTCTTTTTGTAATGTCTCATTTTTCTCTTTAATCATCTCTGCATCAAGCAAATCGTGAGAAATAGACCCAAGATTGCTTTTCAGCTCAGCGGTCACTGCACAAGCACGCGGGATCTGGACGTCCACACTGCCTGTTGTCGTTTTCGCATAAATGGAACGGCACTTCTCATCCGACAGCTGAACAGCAATGTTTCCGTTAAAGCTTTGGGCATCAATTGACTCACTTTTCCCGCGCAGGTCAATAAGCCCATTAATGGTTTCTACTTCAATCATACCACACTCGTGATCCGCCAGTTTAATTTGTCCATTTGCTGTTTCAATTCCAACCTTTTCCGCCTGTAAAGAGGCAAAAGAGACAACACCATTGGTGGTTTTCGCAGTAAGTTCTTTTGTCTTTAGCTTTTCCCCGCGGATCGGACCATTAAACAGCTTAACCTTGATTTTATCGTATTGGATACGTGGCACATATAAAGTGACATTGACTTTCATTGTCTTCTTTTCGGTCCGGATAAAAAATTTATCTCCTTCGAGGCCACAGTCCAATTGATTGAGAAATTGCTGTCTTGCCTGCTCTCCGTCTTCTGCACGGTAGATTTTCGCATGGCATTCTGCTCGAATATCGCCATCGTCCCAAGGCATCACATTGAGACTGCCGTTCGCCAATTGAATATCTAAATGAGAGAGCGAGGCGTCTTTGAACTGAAAAATGTGATCAACGTCGACCGACTGTCCAAAGTTCAAATCAAGATCTACGTCTTTCACCTTTTTCACCGCAGAATCTAACCACCCAAACAGCTTTGCACCAAGATTTTCTGTACCAGTTCCTTTGCTCTCCGTGCCTGCTTTTTCTTCATGAAAGGTGTGATCAACCGTTGATTTTTCTAATGAAAAAGACGGATTTTCCTCCAATTTTTCAAGCAGCGTAATCGCTTCTTTTGCAGATAATGTCCCGTCTTCTACTAATTTTAAAATGCGTTCTTTTTCATTCATACAAAGCCCCTCCTACGATTTGATGGATTGAAGTACTTTAATACCTTGAATGATATTCCAAATGACAGAGATCAAAAAGCCAATAGCGACTAAAAAGGACAAGATGAGCATCGTGATCACTGGCATAAGTGAGTCACTTGCCTGTGTCGACAATAAAAATGGGATAGACCCAAAAACCAGCAACACGCACGCTGCGACTGGCAAAACATGTGACCATAATGCTCGCAACGCGTGCCGTTTCGGTTCCTTTTGGTCGACTACAAAATATGCCACGATCGGTACAATAAACGGCATAAAAAATACACTGAAATAACAAATTGATGCAATGATCGACTGATCTCTATTCATATATATTCGCTCCTTCATGATGAAAATTCCTTTCTAACTCATACGTTTATTGCGTATCAAAAGTTTCAAAATCATTCAATTTACATATGACCTTAGACACAAATTACATCTTTTTGCACCTAAGTGTAGATTCTTCACGGATTACCCTTTAAAATATGTTGAAAAGATGGTGATTATCATTATAGGGGGTAATTATTTTGACAGATCATCATAATACTAACCACACGGCTCAAACGCTTTTAGACCTTATACAGAAACAAAAAAGCATGAACAGCGATATGATCAGGGAGCTTGAGACCATTCATCCGTCTCATCCACAGTATGGTGATATCCGTTATTTAAAAGTACTGCTCGACAGCAGCAGCACGCATATTTTAAAGGATTTAACGCAGCTCAGTCATTTAATGCCAAAGGAAGATGCGCAATAAAAGAAAACCCCTCTTAACGAGGGGTTTTTTTATGATGAAGTCACACTTTCTGTTTCTTTGACCAACTGTTTCATTCGTTTACGGTCACGCTCTAAAATAGGCTTTAAGTATCGACCAGTGTAAGAAGCTTTTTCTTTTGCAATTTGCTCAGGAGTCCCAGAGGCAATGATCGTTCCGCCGCCAGCACCGCCCTCTGGTCCGAGATCAACGAGGTAATCAGCAGCCTTGATAATATCAAGGTTATGCTCAATCACTAGCACCGTATCTCCGTTTTCGACCAAACGCTGAAGCACTTTTAATAAACGGGCAATATCATCCACATGCAGACCTGTTGTCGGCTCGTCTAAAATATAAAGAGACCTTCCGTTTGAACGGCGGTGAAGCTCAGATGCCAATTTCACACGCTGGGCCTCTCCCCCGGACAATGTCGTCGCAGGCTGTCCAAGTGTAATGTACCCTAGTCCAACATCAAAAATCGTTTGAAGCTTCCGCTTAATTTTCGGGATGTTCTCGAAAAATTGGAGTGCGTCCTCCACGGTCATTTCAAGCACATCAGCAATGTTCTTCCCTTTATATGTGACCTCAAGTGTCTCGCGGTTATACCGTTTCCCGTGGCACACCTCACAAGGCACATACACATCAGGTAAAAAGTGCATTTCGATTTTAATGATGCCATCTCCGCGACATGCCTCACAGCGTCCACCTTTGACGTTAAAGCTGAATCTCCCTTTTTTATACCCTCGTACCTTTGCTTCATTGGTTTGTGCAAACACATCCCGCACATCGTCAAATACACCTGTATACGTGGCAGGGTTGGATCTTGGCGTACGGCCGATTGGAGATTGATCAATATCAATCACCTTATCTAAATGATCCATTCCTTTGATTTCTTTGTGATGTCCTGGCTTCGTCTTCGCTCTGTGCAGTTTTTGCGCAAGTGATTTTAATAGAATTTCATTCACAAGCGTACTTTTCCCTGAACCAGACACCCCGGTCACAGCTGTAAAGACGCCTAGAGGGAACTTCGCATTGACGTTTTTCAGGTTGTTTTCTTTTGCACCTTTGATCTCAATATAGCGGCCGTCAGGCTTTCTTCTTTCGATCGGCAGCGGGATAAATTTCTCTCCAGATAAATATTGTCCTGTTAAAGATTTCTTGTCCTTCATGACTTCTTCCGGCGTTCCAGCTGAAATCACTTCTCCTCCATGAACTCCTGCTCCAGGTCCAATATCAATCAAATAATCAGCGGCTAGCATCGTATCTTCATCATGCTCTACGACAATGAGGGTATTCCCGATGTCGCGCATGTTTTTCAATGTCCCGATCAATCGGTCATTATCACGCTGATGCAGACCAATAGATGGTTCATCTAATATATAAAGAACACCTGTCAGCCTTGACCCGATTTGAGTCGCCAGACGAATCCGCTGCGCCTCTCCTCCGGATAGTGTGCCAGCCGACCGGCTCAATGTGAGGTAATCTAATCCCACATTATTTAAGAAGGACAAGCGCTCTTTGATTTCACGTAAAATAAGCTGAGCAATCTGCAAATCTTTCTCAGACAACTCGATTTCACCATATAAATCAAGGGCATCAGAGACAGACAAATCAGTGATTTCTCCAATATGTTTGCCATTGATCAGAACCGCAAGCGTCTCTTTTTTCAGACGATATCCTTTACATGTCGGACATGGCTGGTTCGCCATATATTTTTCCATTTGCTCACGAATATAATCAGAGCTGGTTTCTTTATAGCGTCGTTCAATGTTACGAAGAACACCTTCAAATTCAATTTCATTTTCACGTACCTGACCAAAATCATTTTCATATTTGAAATAAATCCGTTCAGAGCCGCTGCCATATAAAATTTTATCGAATAAATGCGACGGTATATCTTTCACTGGAATGTCCATGTCGATGCCGTAATGTGTACATACTGCCTCAAGAAGCTGAGGATAGTATTGTGAGCTCTGCGGCTCCCAAGGGGCAATGGCATGCTGTCGTAACGTCAAATCCTTATTAGGAATGACAAGCTCAGGGTCAACTTCTAGTTTAGAGCCAAGCCCATCACAGCTCGGACAGGCACCAAAAGGACTATTAAATGAAAACATTCTCGGCTCAAGCTCACCAATAGAAAATCCGCAGTGCGGACAGGCATGATGTTCACTGAATAACAGCTCTTCTTGTCCAATCACGTCAATCATCACACGGCCTTCACCTAGTCGCAGCGCCGTTTCAAGGGAGTCAGACAGCCGAGCCGCAACGCCCTCCTTCACCACGATTCGGTCAATCACGACTTCAATGGAATGCTTCTTGTTCTTTTCAAGCTCGATCTCTTCTGATAGATCTTCCATCTCTCCATCGACTCTTACTCGCACATAGCCTTGCTTTCGAATTTGATCAAGTACTTTAACATGTGTCCCCTTGCGGCCAGATACGACCGGCGCAAGCACTTGCAATTTCGTTCTTTCTGGATATTCTAAAATACGATCTGTCATCTGCTCAATCGTTTGGGACGTAATTTCAATCCCATGTATCGGACAAATAGGTTTCCCAACTCGAGCATACAAGAGTCGTAAATAATCGTAGATTTCAGTAACGGTTCCAACTGTTGATCTAGGGTTCCGGCTCGTCGTCTTCTGATCAATACTAATCGCCGGAGAAAGACCTTCAATGGCATCTACATCCGGTTTATCCATTTGACCGAGAAATTGGCGCGCATACGCTGAAAGAGATTCAACGTACCTGCGCTGACCCTCTGCATAAATGGTATCAAAGGCAAGAGACGATTTTCCTGAACCAGATAAACCCGTGATGACCACTAGCTGGTCACGCGGGATATTCACATCAATATTTTTAAGGTTGTGGGCTCTAGCACCTTTCACCTCTATTCGTTCCATAGCCATCAGGCAATCATCCTTCCGCTTTTAGCTCTAGCAATAGATCTCTTAATTCTGCTGCTTTTTCAAAATCAAGCGCTTTTGCTGCATCTTTCATTTCCATCTCGACCTTTTCGATCACTTTTTCTCGTTCTTTTTTGCTCATTTTTGACAGCTTTGGTGCTGCATTTGTTTCATATTCTTCCGATTCTTCATGTATCTTTGTTGCTTTAATGGCATCTCTAATTTTCTTATGGATGGTTTGCGGAGTAATTCCATATTTCTCATTATACGCCTCTTGCTGCTCTCGTCTTCGCTTCGTTTCTTGAATCGCAATATCCATTGATTTGGTCATTTTATCTGCATACATAATGACCCGGCCTTCCGAATTTCTCGCGGCACGGCCTATCGTCTGGATGAGGGATCTTTCAGAGCGTAAGAAGCCTTCTTTATCTGCATCTAAAATCGTCACGAGCGAGACCTCTGGAATATCCAGTCCTTCACGAAGAAGGTTGATTCCCACAAGCACATCATATTTTCCAAGACGCAAATCGCGAATAATCTCAATCCGCTCAAGGGTCTTAATTTCTGAATGCAGATAATTAACTTTGATTCCGATCTCTTTTAAGTAATCTGTAAGATCTTCAGACATTTTCTTCGTCAGCGTCGTCACAAGCACACGTTCATTTTTCTCAACCCGCGCATGAATTTCTCCAATTAAGTCATCAATTTGCCCTTCAATCGGACGCACTTCAATGATTGGATCAAGTAAACCTGTTGGACGAATAATTTGTTCCACAACCTCAGGTGTTTTCTCAAGCTCATAAGGACCAGGAGTGGCAGATACATGCACAATATGATTAATATGCTTTTCAAACTCATCAAAGGTGAGCGGTCTGTTATCAAGTGCTGAAGGCAGACGGAATCCGTGATCAACCAACACTTGCTTTCTTGCTTGGTCCCCGTTGTACATCGCACGGATTTGCGGGATCGTCACATGTGACTCATCAACAACAATCATAAAATCATCCGGGAAATAATCAAGCAATGTGTAAGGTGTTGAACCAGGAGGACGCAAGGTCAGGTGCCTTGAGTAGTTCTCGATTCCTGAACAAAAGCCCATTTCTCTCATCATCTCAAGGTCATATCTTGTCCGCTGCTCAAGGCGCTGCGCTTCTAGCAATTTTCCATTATCTCGAAGTTTTTCGAGCTGCTCTTCAAGCTCTTGTTCAATATTAATAATCGCTTTTTCCATTTTTTCTTCTCTTGTGACGAAGTGAGATGCTGGGAAAATAGCCACATGCTCACGATCACCGAGTATTTCTCCAGTGAGTGCATCCACTTCACGAATACGTTCAATTTCATCACCGAAAAACTCCACTCTGATACAATGTTCATCACGTGAAGCAGGAAAAATTTCAACGACGTCTCCTCGTACTCGGAAGGTTCCGCGCTGAAAATCTATATCATTACGAGAATACTGAATGTCCACCAGCTTACGAAGAAGCTGATTGCGTTCAATCTCCATTTCAGTACGTAAAGACAGCACAAGCTCTCGGTATTCCTCTGGCGAACCTAAGCCATAAATACAGGAGACACTGGCAATGATGATGACATCTCTCCGCTCAAATAACGAGGACGTAGCGGAGTGCCTCAGCTTATCAATCTCATCATTGATGCTGGCATCCTTTTCAATAAATGTATCAGTCTGAGGCACATACGCCTCTGGTTGGTAATAATCATAGTAACTCACAAAATATTCGACAGCATTATTCGGAAAAAATTCCTTGAACTCGCTGTATAGCTGACCGGCAAGTGTCTTGTTATGCGCAATGACAAGTGTCGGTTTGTTCACTTCTTTGATCAGGTTGGATACAGTAAAGGTCTTTCCCGTACCTGTAGCACCTAACAGCGTTTGATGCTGTTTCCCCTGATGGATCCCCTCAACAAGCTTTTCAATTGCCTTCGGCTGATCTCCTTGGGGCTGATAGTTAGAAACTAATTCAAAGCGGTCACTCACATCAAAGCCTCCGTTTCGTTACGAAATCTATCTAATGAATATATTATCATAAAAGAACACAAAAATACGAACTAAAGTTCGGCTCTTACTTGATTTTTATTTCCAATACAGTCATACCCTCTCTTCAATACCAAATAACCCTCTTGCGAAAACCTTCCTTTCAGTATGGAACATTTTGGTGAGAGATATTCGATGAGCAGAAAAAGAGAACAAAAGAAAGCTGCACTCACTAGAATTCGTAAGCACAGCTTATAAAACGTCATCTTTCTGCCTAACACGCTCTTGATGATGATATCAATGATTTTTTTCAGCCCTTTCTCTCTTTTCAATTTCTTTTTTAGCCATATATAATGCCCCAGCTACTAAAGAAATGATATCTAATCCCACAATAAAGTAGGTTTCTGTATAGCCCTTCATGTACGAGGCAAATAAAAGCGCTGCTGTTAATGCAATGCCCACATAATGATTATAAGTAACCTTTGAAAATAAAATAACGAGCAGGAAAGGAAAAACAAGTGCAAATATGGCTTTTGTAATCACAAAAACCCTCCCTCTTCTTGGTCTACTCCCTTGATTATAGTAAAGATTGGCATATTGAACAATTCACAGTTTTCAATTTCACCTATTTTTCTTTCTGTTCGGAGACTTTTGTTATAGATATAGAAGGAAATTAGTGAGAATGTCCCCTTTGTAAAGATAGGTCTTTCCGTCTTTGACAGTAACATCCAATAAATCCTATGATTAAAATGATAGTGCGCACTATCATTTTAGAAACGATAGAGAGACAGACAAACCATTGGCTATTTGGATAAGGGGGCATTCCCATGTATTCAGTTTTATTTCATGCGGCTGAAGAATCCGCAGCACTCGCAGGGGCAAAAGGCCTGAATTTAATCAAATTAAACAATCACGGCCTGCCAGTCCCAGATGGATTTATTATCAAAACCAACAGCTTTTCAAGCTTTCTTTCATATCACAACCTGCATCCAACTGAACAAAACCTTGCTGACAAAATCAAAAAAGCATCGTTTCCTTCTCAAATGGAAGCAGAACTCCTTTCGTCCTTTCAATCATTGCGGAAGACTTATCCCTCAGTTGCAGTTCGATCCTCTTCTGTTGCTGAAGATCTCGAAGGCGCCTCATTTGCAGGACAGTACGAGACCTATTTAAATATCAAAACAAATGAAGAATTCTTACAGGCTGTCAAAGAATGCTGGTCTTCTTATTTTGGAGCAAGAGTGACAGAATATAAGGAAGAGATGGATGAAAACGAGGAAGAGATGCCGCTCATGGCTGTTGTCGTTCAAGGATTGATTCATTCTGACGTCTCCGGTGTCATCTTTAGCGAGAATCCCGTAACAGGAAAAACAAATGAAATGATGCTCACAGCAAGCTATGGACTAGGAGAAGCAATCGTCTCCGGGCTTGTGACGCCTGACACATTTGTTATAGACAAAGAGACACTTTTTATTGAAAAATCACTTGGAACGAAAGAGCTGCAAATTATCCCTTATCAAGAAGGTGTCATTGAACAAGCAGTAACGGAAGAAATGGCTGGTCAGTTTTGCCTGAATGATGAGCAATTAGAAGAAATCACGCAAATCACCAAACAAGTAGAAGCACTTTATGGTCATAGCGTCGATATCGAATTTGGAATAGCAAATGGCACATTTTATTTACTTCAAGCCAGGCCGATTACCGCAGCCCTCTCAAAAGCAGCAGATGAGACAGCGGGCGCTTCTTTTCAAATGCAGCCAGACGAGCTGCAGGATTTCTGGATCTCAATGGACGATCATCTGCCGGGCCCAACAAGTCCTCTCTTTTCAAGCCTGATCATCCCAGCATTAAAAAGCGGTATGAAGAAAAATGGTGAAAAATATCAAGTGCCTGATCTGAATATTAAAGATATCAAGCTTTATAGAGGTCACCTGTATTCATCACCGTCACTGCCTGAAGCAAGTGCAGAAGCTGCACCAGTTTTTGATGAGAGCATATTTGAGTTATTTCCGCATTTAAGTGAACGTATGTATGAGATTTTAGAGAAAAATTTCTTTCCCTTTTACGAAAAACTCGATCATAAAATGAAGGAAACGATGACCATTGAAGACGCCATCGTCGGCTTCGAAGAATTAAAGACTTTTTATATACAAGCATACGATGATCATTTTGATATTGTCATACCTCAAGTCATTTTATCGGCTATGATTGAAGACATGCTTGTGACGTATACTGGTGATCAATCACAAGTGATCCTGCTGCATGAGATGATGATAGGCGTGATGAACAAATCTCTTGAAACAGACAAGAAGCTATCTGATTTTGCAAAGAGTGTCCATCAAGATACTGAACTTCATCAAGCATTTATGAACCATGAAAAGAATCCAGCACTGCTTGATGCACTCACTCAATCGGAAAAAGGCAGACACTTCATTTCGACATTAGAAGAATTTCTTCAAGTCTATGGCTGGCGATCTGTTAAAAGTCATGACCTTACGGAAGAGACATGGGTGGAAAACCCTGAGTTTATACTAGATATCATCAGAAACAATATTCAACACCAAAGTGATTTTGATGAAGAATTTGCACAAGCCGTCATCAAAAGACAAGAGACATATGAACATTTTATGAGCCAAGTGAAGGATGAAGCGTTTAAAACGAAATTTGAGACTCTTTACCAATTCGCCCTACAGGCCACTAATATCCGTGACGATCACCACTTCTATATTGATGCCATGTTAGATGCTAAAGCCAGGGTATATCTATTAAAGATTGGTGAACTTCTTGTACAAAAAGGAGCGATCCCTCATCCAGAAGATCTATGGTACCTCTACGATGAGGAGGTACACACAGCGCTCACAACCTCTACATCATTTGATACGGTCATCGCACAAAGAAAAATTGACATGAAAGATAATGAAGCCATCCAACCACCAGCTTATATGGGTACCCCAACTGAAGCTGAATTGCAGCAAGTAGAAAGAATGCTCGGTTCATTAAGAGAAAATGAAAACAATACAAGTGATATGATCTATGGAATTGGCGCATCTAGCGGCATTGTTTCTGGAAGAGTAAAAGTCATTACATGTGCTGAGGAATTCTCACAATTTCAAAAGGATGATATTTTAGTTTGCAAAACAACCACACCTTTATGGACGAGCTTATTTAGAGATGCAAAAGCAGTCATCACCGATGCTGGAGGCATTTTGTCTCATTCAGCTATTATCGCTAGAGAGTATATGATGCCAGCTGTCCTAGGAACCCGAATAGCGACTGAAACACTTCAATCCGGTGACCTTGTGACAGTAGATGGAAGCAATGGACGCATTCAGATATTAAAACAGCATGCACGTGTCTAACTTTATCGTTTTGGATCATATTGGCGGTCATAGGTTTTATCGGTATACTTACTTTGTTGCAAACACATTCATAACCTGAGGTGAGTATGCTTGTTAAAATCTACAAATCAACGAATCATTCGCGCAACAATGGATTTATTGACTGAAAAGGGCTATCAAAAAACCACAACAAAAGAAATAGCCACAAAAGCGAATGTCAGTGAAGCAACAATTTTCCGCAACTTTAAAAACAAACGCGGCGTTATTGCTGCCATTATGAAAATGAAATCAACGCCGACGAAAACCTTAGAAGCAGAATTTAAAGGGGATTTATACACCGATTTAAAGTTTCTCGGTTCCTATATCCTTGAACATTTAACTTCAAAAAAAGAATTCATTTATATCAGCATGCGAGAACCGGCTATGTTTAAAGATCTGACCAGTCATGAAAAAATTTATCCTCAAGAACTAAGGGAAATGCTGATACAATACTTCAAAAAGATGAGTGCTTTGCATCATGTCTTAAAAGGAAAAGAAGACATTTATGCAGACATTTTCATTAGTACGTATTTCGGTTTTTTTATTCAGCAGCTTGAGCAAGACTTCCAGCTCGTATTAACACAAAAAGATGATTTTATTGAGACATACACACACATTTTCATGAGAGGAATTTCTCCCGCTTAAAGGGTGGAATTCTTCTTTTTTACAAAAGGTGGTATACACATTGAAATTGCAAAAAGAGAATTTGATCATCTATTCTTTGTTACTTGGAGCTATACTAGTTCCGGTCAACTCAACGATGATCGCAGTCGCTTTATCATCCATATCAACTTATTATGATCAATCCATTTCAAACATTACTTGGGTTGTCACGATTTATCTTATTGTCATGGCGGTCACACAGCCTATCGCTGGTAAGTTAGGAGATATATATGGACACCGCCGCATGTATTTAACCGGAGTGACACTCTTTTTAATCGGCTCGATTGGCTGTGCTTTAGCACCTAATCTAGCATTTCTCATCATCTTTCGCTCCATTCAAGCAGCTGGCGGGGCTATTTTAACACCGAATAGCATTGCTTTGATTCGTGCAACAGTCTCACCCGAAAAGCTATCTAAAACAATGGGTTACTTTGGATTTGGTGCTGGTATTGGTGCCGCACTTGGGCCATTTATTGGATCGATTCTCATTCAGAGTTTTGATTGGCATTCCATATTCTTAGTAAATATTCCATTTCTGTTTCTTACACTAGTCACCGGCGTCTTGCTCATTCCAAACATAAAGCATACACGCATACATGCAAGGGTAGATATGATCGGTTCATTGTATTTAACCATCGGAATTGCCACAATCATTTTATGCTCAAAAAGCCAGCTACTAAATGAATATTTAATTTATGGCATTCTAGCATTGATTGTCATTCCTTTATTCTTTAAACATGTACGGAAAGTAAAGAATCCCATTATCGATTTATCCCTATTTAAAAACAGTTCATTTACAAATGCGAATCTGTCGATCATGCTAAGTAATTTTGTGATGTATGCCATCCTTCTCATTATGCCGCTGTTTATGGAACAACAACTTGCGCTTTCTCATACAAAAAGCGGTATGATTCTATCGATATTTTCTCTTTGTATGTCTCTTAGCGGTTTATTAGGCGCAAGACTCCATCCAAAAAAAGGCGCGAAAAAAATGATTCGCTTTTCATTTCTCTGCCTTACTTTATCAGGCATCATGTTAATTACACTGAGTCAGTACCCAACCTTACCACTGCTTATCGTGACACTAGTCGCAGGTGGAATTTCATCAGGGATTGGTATGACAAGTATGCAGATGGCTTCTTTAACAGCTGTTGATCAAAGCTTAACTGGTTCGGCATCTGGTATTTTCTCAACCTTTCGATATTTTGGCAGTATCATTTCGTCGACATTGATTGGTATCATGAGTGGTTTCCAATCTTTATTTATTGTATTAATGGGCGCAGGAATCCTTGGCTTCCTTTTATCCCAACGCGTCAAAACGAAATCTACCTCTCCATCATCTGGGCATTCTGCCTAATCACTCCCTGCGCTCTATGGCGATTTAGAGCGGGGGAGTTTTCATTATTTTTATCACTGTAAGCTATAGCTGGCACAGGAATCAAATATTGAAAATCCTTTTTTAAAGATGAAAAAATGCCACATGAATAGACAAAAAAGGAACTTTAAATCGAATTGTCCTCATTCATCCACCTAAAATCTGTTTTTCATCTCTTTCAGCATTGATAACTTCGATTTTTTTTCACAATTTTTGTGGTATGCTTTTTGAAAATAGAGGACGCAAAGGAGCGGAAGAATGGAACGTGTAAAATATGTTGTGATCTATTTATCAGCTCTATTGTTATTCCTGTCAGGCTGTGGAAAAGACCAGCAATTTACTCCACCTGACAGCTCTCAATCGATCGCGGTCATCTCTCAATTAAAAAAAGCCTCCTTTTCAATAGTTGATTTACAAAAGAATAAAATGATCTCTTCCGTTGATTTAAAACATCCGCTCACTGATCTTATCCAAATCAACAAAGACGTCATCATCGCAACTAGTAAAGAAGGAGAATCGCTTATCGAAATTAATTTAAAAAAAGGTACAGCAACAGATTATATGGATGTGAATAAAGGGCTGACTTCCCTTACATATGATGCAGCTTCTCACACCTTAATTGCAGCAGATTCGCAGAAAAACGTCGTTTATTTTATTGATACGCAGCGTAAAAAAATAAAAGCAACTGTGAAGACCGGAAAGTTACCTTCTTCTATGACACTTTCTCCGTCAGGTACTTTATTTGTTTTAAATGCAGAAAGTCATACTGTCTCTGTTATAGATATTGAGAAGGAAAAACATATACGTACGTTCTCTGTACTTGAACGACCATCTGGTATTCATTTTGATGGACAATCCATTTGGATCGGTGGTCACGGTAAACCAGGCACCTTAAATAAGAGCATTTTTGCTTACGACCCTCAAACAGGTAAAAAGCAGCGAGAAATAAAACTAGGCGTTATGCCTGTTGCATTCTTTTCAGAGAAAAATTCTTCTACTTTATATGTACTTTGTCATGGAGATCATACGCTATACAAAGTAGATACAGAGACGAATAAGCAGCTTGCTTCTGTTGAAACTGGTCAAAATCCGAATTATATCACCGCTGATACCACATCAATATATGTGAGTAACTTAGATGACAATTCAGTATCAATTATCGATAAACATACATTCATGATGAAAAATCGACTGAATGTCCCATCAGGACCTTATGCTATCGTGTTGGAGGAAAAGAAATGAAAGAACAAATGCATATTTTAATTGTAGACGATGAGTTCGATATGCTTGAGTTAATCGGATCCTTCTTAAAAAGACAAGGCTTTCACATCATCACAGCTAGTAATGGAATGGATGCCTTACGTCAGCTTGAAAAGGAACCCGTTGACCTTGTAGTACTAGATATCATGATGCCTGATATGGATGGATTTGAAGTCTGCCAGCGTATCAGGCAAACATCTCAAATCCCCATCTTATTCTTAACAGCTAGAAGTTATGAGGAGGATCGAATTAGAGGCCTAGAAATTGGTGCGGATGACTACATCATGAAGCCTTTCAGTCTACGTGAGCTTGCAGCAAGAATTGAAACAACTTTGAGACGAATTAGAGGTCTTTCGCTAAAGCGCAGCCGCATACAGTTTGGTGACATGGAGATTGATCAGGATGGTAGACAAGTCTATATCCATCAGGAGCCCATCAATTTAACTAGAAGAGAATTCGATTTGCTCATGTTTCTTTTACTCAATCAAGGCCAAGTGTTTTCACGAGAACAGCTCTATCAAAAATTGTGGGAATCACATTCTACGAGCGGCTCTTTACGAACAGTCGATACACATATCAAAACGCTGAGACTGAAATTAAAGGGAGCGGAACGGCATATAAAAACCGTTTGGGGTGTCGGCTATAAGTTTGAGGAGGAAGAATGAAGCCTTTATCGATTAAAAAGAAAGTGCTCTTCTTAATCCTTGTAGTGACCGGAATCGTTGCTGCCTCAGCTCTTGCCCTCACCTATTACTTATACCAGCACTTGTATGTTGATAAGCAGATTGATTCCTTAAGTTTACAAGGTAAAAAGCTGGCACAAATTTATCATC
The DNA here is from genome assembly GCF_038003425.1 of Bacillus sp. FSL K6-1145. NCBI lineage: Bacteria > Bacillati > Bacillota > Bacilli > Caryophanales > Bacillaceae > Bacillus > Bacillus sp. FSL K6-1145. The sequence continues at coordinate 3,130,888 of NZ_JBBOPC010000001.1, forward strand.
AACACGGGAAAGATACGTATTTTACCGATAGAGTAAAATGGGCTAACGACTCGAGTCAGGCGAACATTATTTTTACAGATGACCCAATGGAGCTTTCAAGTGGTCTTCCTTTTGATACGAACACAAATGATAACCTCATTACGTTCAAGGAACGCCAAAAGCTCCTTCAGGGGGAAACCGTCGTGTTGATTAGAGAACACTCACAGTTTCATCAAGATATTCTTGGCATCGCCATCCCTGTTTTCTCAAGCAAAGATGAGCTATCAGGGACAATTTTTCTATCCATGCCCTTATCGGATGTATATGAACCCTTTGTCCAAATCAGATTGACACTTGGCATATCCATTTTATTAATTCTGCTCCTGATTTTCTTTATCGGATATAAGAGCTCCAATAAAGTCGTTCGGACAATTAATCAAATGAAAGAAATTGCGATGGAAATGGAATCTGGCGATTTTTCAAAACGGATGGCTGTGACCAAAAACGGAGATGAATTAAACCAGCTGAGCCGCTCTTTTAACAAACTGTCTTCTACCCTTGAAAAAGTTGAGCAGCACCGCAGGGAATTTCTTGCGAATGTCTCCCACGAACTTCGGACTCCGCTAAGTTATATGAAAGGATATGCTGAAGGTATTGAAGAAGGGATCATTGATCAAAAAAAAGGAATGCACATCATCCAGGATGAGGCCGCACGTTTAAGCCGACTTGTGCATGATCTTTTAGACCTTGCGCAGCTAGAAGGAGATTCTTATCCACTAACGATGGAGCCAATCGTCTTTGCTCAGCTGATTCATGACGTTCTTGATCAAATGGCATTTATCGCTAATCAAAAGGGCATTTATCTGAAACGGACACTTGATGAGGATTGTATTGTGTATGGCGATAGCGATCGGCTGCAACAAGTGGTTCGTAATTTACTGGACAATGCCATTCATTACACTCCCTCTGGAAAATCGGTCTCGATTGAATTACTAGTTCACCAACATAAAGCTGAATTGAGAGTGACAGATGAGGGCAACGGCATTCCAAAAGAAGACCTTCCACATGTTTCTGAGCGATTTTATCGAGTAAATAAGGCACGTACGAGAAAAGATGGCGGCTCAGGTCTTGGACTAGCTATTGTCTATCAAATCATGAAAAAACATCATGGCACGTTCGATATTCAATCTGAGCCAGGATGCGGTACGACAGCCATCATCCAGCTGCCAAATACTCCAGTCGTTGAAAACCTGCCAACGATATAACCAATTAGATTTTTTAGGTAAGGTCATTCGTTTAATCCAAATATACGCATCAGTCGCCTAAATTTGAACAGCTATTTTCGGCATCTTTTTGATCATCTACTTTTATGCATCAATTCCTTTCAAAAGGATAGTCGATTGCTTTCGTTCAAACAATAAAACTACATTAAAAAAGCGTGCGAGACCTTCTTCAAGAGTCCTGCACGCTTTTAAATTAAACAGCTGTTTCAAACCGCTTTCTATTGATGAAGAAAGAAAGCGTAATGATGAGATAGATACCCATTGTGACCAAGGTTTGGACAATCGGAGTTGTTGATACAACACCGATAAAAATGGCAATGATCGCAATGACAGAAAACCATGTTGTGAAAGGATACAGCTTGACGCGATATCCTCCTGGTGCTGCTACGCTTCGAGACTTTAGATGCCCGACAGCAATAATAAACCAGATGAATAAGACCGTGTAGCTTAAAGATCCCATTAAATAATTAAAGGTTTGACTTCCTACAAAAAGAGAGATTAATACGGCTACATACAAAGTAGATGTACATACTAGAATCGCTCTGACTGGCACCTGCTGTTTCGACAGCTTCGAAAAGCCCTTCCATATACGGCCATCCATTGCCTGTGTAAATAGTACCCTTGAAGAAGCATACAGACCAGAGTTCATAGAAGACAAGATTGCTAATAGAATAATCCCGTTCATGATATCACTTGCATATGGCACACCAATCGTTGCAAACACCGTGACGAATGGGCTCACTTGTTCATTGTTTACTTGATTCCAAGGAATTAAGCTGACGATGATGAAGAACGGAAGTACATAAAAACCGATGATTCGTACAAATGTACTTTGAATGGCTTTTGGGATGACTTTTTCAGGGTTTTTCGTTTCTGCTAATGTAACCCCAATCATTTCAGTTCCACCATATGAATACACGACCACCAGCATTGCCGCAATTAAGCCGCCTGTTCCATTCGGAAAAAATCCTCCGTGTTCGGTTAAGTTGGATAATCCCGGTGCTGCATGCTGTCCGAATGAGACAAACAGCATCGTTAACCCAATGATAATAAATAAAAGAATGACAGCAATTTTAATAGAAGCTAACCAGTACTCTGTTTCAGCAAACATTTTGACTGAACAAACATTGATCAATGTCACAACAAGTGAAATGATCAACACAAGTGTCCAAATCGGTACTTGTGGGAACCAGTACTGAATAAAGATTGCAGACACGATCGCTTCTGCTGCAATGTTCAACACCCACATTTTCCAATAGATCCAGTCTAAGAAATAGGCGGGGTATTTGCCTAACACAGGTTCAATTAAATCACGGAATGTTCTAGCGCCAGGTCGTGCAACTGTCATTTCGGCAAGTCCTTGCATAATAAATAATAAAATAAGACCACCAATCATATATGCCAAAATGACAGCAGGACCCGCGATATCAATGGCAGAACTGCTTCCTTTAAACAGACCAGCACCGATGGCACCGCCAAGTGCGAGCATCATGATATGCCTTGACGTCATTGTTCGTTTTAATTGCACATGTTCCTTTTCCATTTTCTATAGCTCCTTTAAATTTGAATCTTCAGACAAATATAAGATAAAAGCATATAAAAAGGCCAGTCATCTCCTTGAAGAGACGACTGACCTTGCAACCGCGTTACCACTCTTATTGACTCAGACATAGCTGAATCCAACTTGAAACCCGATAACGGAGGTCACACGTAAAGACTTACTATTCATTCAGTCTTGCCGCTCCTTGAGCGAGTTCAATGATTCGTTTTACTGCGTTGCACCAACCCGCAGCTCTCTTAGAAAACGGATATTCATTTACTATTCTCAAGTCAAAGCGTTTTATAGTCAATTTGTCTATTTATCAAAGATTTTATTTTTTAAATATACTGACTAACCACACAATTGTCAACAGCCTTTTTCAGACATTTTCTTTTAACGAATCCAAATGGCTACTTCATCCATTGGACGACGCGTTTTGCCGCGCTTTTGCTCAATGACTCGATACCCAAAGGCAGCCATGACAGAGATGTCGTACTGACCATCTTCAAGTAATCCTTCTTCCTCAAGCATACGATGAATTTCATCGTAGCTGAATCCCTCAACAGGGCATGAATCGATGCCGATTTGTGCTGCGGCTGTCATCATATTTCCAAGGGCAATATACGTTTGTTTGGAAGCCCAATCGAAGAGCGTGCGGTTAGTTTCCATCAAATGAAGATCATTCTCTTGGAATTGTTTGTAGCGTTCTTTTACCATCTCAAACGTTTCGTCTGTCATTCCTTTGATTTCCTTGTTGATGTATTCTGCATATGCTGAATCGTACCGGGCGTCTGTTCTTGCCAAAATGATCACAAAATGGCTGGCAGTTGGAAGCTGCTTTTGCGCACCCCATGTATATTCTTTTAATTTCTCTCTAAATGCTTCATTTTGAACGACGAGGAACTTCCAAGGCTCAAATCCGACAGAGCTTGGCGAAAGTCTTCCTGTCTCTAAAATGAACGCAAAGTCATCTTCTGGAATCTTTTTCGCCGGGTCAAACTCTTTTGTCGCATGACGGAATTCATACGCCTCAATGATTTCTTTTTTTAATTGCTCTTTGTCTCGCATGGTATTCATCCTTTCTAGTGAACGATTAGGGTGTGAAGTTTCACCAATCCAATTTCTTTCCATTCCCATATAGAAATTGTTATGATAAGAAAACAAACAACCCGAATGTGTGATGTGATACCTCTATGGTAAAAGAAAAACTTCCTTTGATTCAAGTACGCACATTTTTGTTCGTTAGGTACAATCATGTTCGTTTATCACCCATTTCGCCTTAGAAAGGAGTGTAAAGATGAGTGCACCATCCAATCCAGTCAGTATTGTCAATCATGGCTGTCCCGTTTCCACCACAACGAGTGTAATAGGAGGAAAATGGAAAGGAGTGATCCTTTATCATTTGACTTGCGGTCCAAAACGATACAACGAATTACGCCGGCTTCTGCCAAGGATTTCTCAGCGTGTTCTTACGCTGCAATTGCGCGAGCTAGAACAAGACGGCGTTGTTCACAGAGAAGTCTATGAGGAGGTCCCTCCTCGTGTCGAATATTCACTCACTTCTTTAGGAGATACGTTAAAGCCTATCATCTTCGCTATGCGTGAATGGGGCGAATCCTATGGAAAAGAAGCGCGTCCAAAAGAAAAAAGCTGCCATCTCTAGCAGCTTTTTTTATGATGAAATCGCCGTTGATTCTTGCTGTGGATCATCCTTCACAAACAGGATGCCAAGCTGATGATGCTCCCCTTCGTAAGAAGCACGTTTCTCAAACCTTGTCTGACCATTCAAGCCAATGATCTCAAGCTTTGTCAGAGCACGATTGGTTTGAAGGGCTTCGTAAAATTCCGAAACGGTTTTGACTTCAATTCCATTCACCTTTGTAATGACTTCTCCGATCTCAAGCTTTAAATCAGCTGCAGGTGTATTCGGAATGATTCCCAGCACCATTAGCCCTTGATTACGTTTAGAGAAGTAGAATGGAGCTGCATTGTCGTTGACTCTCTGTTTCCATGAAAGGAAAGCTCTTCCGGCAATCGCTATCAATACAGCTGCCCATGCAATCGGCGTAAACCAAATACTTGCAGCACCTAGTAAAGCAACAGCGAGTCCTAGCATGAGAATGCGCCGTGCCGTAATTTGAATGCTGACAATTGGCAGCGATCCTTGAATCCGCTGCCCGAAACCGATGATGTATGGAATCAAAATAAATGAAAAGCTTTGATCGTGTACTTGAAGCACCGGCCACCATGGCAGAGAAGAAGTAAATTCACCTGCCGGCATCAGCAAAACAAGCGGTAAAAGCCACAGACGATTTGCCCGCTGCTGGCCAATCAAAAGTCCTCTCGCACTCATCACCATTGCAGGCGATGTTCGTAAATGCGCCGTTCGATAGGCTAGAATCCCCTCGGTCATTAATAAAAGTCCTAGCAGAATAACAACGGCTGATGTATTCATCATTGAGAGCTGCGGCAACCATGAATGGCTCACTTGGAAATACATCAGTCCAAGTGCCGCAATAAAGCTGAAACCGAGTGTGTATGCAGACGAAAGCGCACTCGCCTTAAAGAATAAAGAGCAAACAATGGTCATCGCTGCAATCAGCACGATGAATCCAGGCGGGAGGGCAATCCCTAAGCCTACTGAAATGACGGATAGGCAAATCCCTAGAATCCATCCCTTTGAATATGTAAATTTAAGTTCATCGTATACATCTTCTATTCTTGTTTGAAACGCTTTTCTCTCCCGCTTTACGCGGATGTAGCCATGTAACAGGCTGATTAATATCATGAAATAAAAAAGAGGGTGGATTAAAAACAGACCGACCGCTTTTAATCCAGCTCCCATCCACTCCGAGCTCATTATCGTTCACCGCCCAAGTCAAGCATTTTCTCTTATTCTATCAAATAAATCGATGCTTGACACCAGGTTTATTTCTCCTGATTCATCCAAAGTGTGACATTCGACAGTGAAAAATCTTTTAAGTAGTGATTGACATCTACATCTAGTATCCCGCCGAGCAGCTGCATCGACCTCTTGATGTCGGTTAAGTTTATACCAAGTCTCTTATGATTATCCATTAAATAATTGAAGTATATCTCAGCACAGTCTTCATCGATTTCGTCGACTGATTCTACCGTTGTGTAATTGACCAAGTACCTGCTTAACAGCATGAGCAGACTTAATGCCTTTGTAGCGGAAAACGTCACATCTTTCGTACGACTCTTAAGCTCCTCTACCAACTCGTAATATTTTTTCTCTCTCACAATACTTGCCCTTTTCAATTGTGTACCCCCATTTACTAGTTCTTTTAAGAAAAGCGCAAACCTCGGTACAGCTTAATGCTCAAGCTGAATATCCGCAAAAAATAAAATATTTAAAATGAGTGCTACTTTATATTGTAAGAATTATTTATGTAACATACAACTTTCAAAAGTTTCATTTTCATGACATGTTTAAATCAACAGAAAGTCTCTTATATAAATATGTTATCGGGTAAAATCGAAGGAATGTTATGTTTTTTGTAAAATAAATGAATATATTTCTCGATATAATTTATTTTTAAGAATAAACTATTACATGTTTGTGACACTTATGAACCAAAAAAAAGAGGCATTTATTCGCCTCTTTATTTTTTAAGATATAGTGCTTTTAGTGCAGTCTGCAGTTGAAGATCATTTTTTTCATAGGATTTCACTTCATCCACCATTTTGTTCATCATTTTCGCTGTCTTCAGATCAATTACACCTGATTTGTTGAGATTGTATGTGCTTTGGAAGGCTAATACCGCCTTTTTCGTTTCTTCATCAAAGTAGCCGTCTACTCTGCCGGGGTCGAATGACAAGCCCTTTAATAGCGTCTGTGCTTGTCTTACTTCTTCATTGTTCATATCAAGCTGAAGTGGTTCTTTTAGCTGAAGCGGTCCTACAGTAAAGTAATCTGGCTGATGAATCGCAATCGTCGGTACGACACCTTTTTTGTGAATCCAATTTCCTTTTGGCGTGAGCCATTTATACAGCGTTAATTTAATGTTACTGCCGTCACCCATTGGAACCGCCTGCTGCACAGTGCCTTTCCCAAAGGAGACATCACCGACGACTTGATATTTTCCGGCTTCTTTCATAGCACCAGCGAGTATTTCAGAAGCGGATGCACTGCCTTTATCAATTAAGACATTAACTGGGTAAGGCTTCTGTTCTTTCCGCTTTGAAAAATAGCGTTTCCTGTCGCCGTTCCGTTCTGCAATTTGAATATAAGGCTGATCTTTTGTAATAAAATGTTTCAAAATGTCTTCTACACTTTGCAGATAGCCGCCAGGGTTTCCTCTCACATCAAGCACAAGACCTTCTATGCCCTTTTTCTCGAGCTGTTTCAGGCTTGATGTGAAATCCTTCGCAGTATCTTCTGAAAAGCTTGAGATCGCGATATAGCCTGTTTTATGACCATTTACCTCTTTCACAGAGGAAGTCACGGTTTCAAGTGGGATTTCTTCTCGTTTGATATGGAATGTTAACTCTTTTTCAATCCCATTTCGTCTGATTTTCAGAGCGACGGATGTTCCTTTTTTCCCTCTTATTTTCAGTACAGCATCGTTTAAGCTTTTTTCTTTCATCGACTCACCATCAATGCTGATGATTTCATCTTTCGGCTTTAGACCTGCTTTTGCTGCAGGGGATTTTTTAAAGGCAGAGACGATAATGATTTTTCCTTCATCCATCCCCACTTCTGCCCCAATTCCCTCAAAAGAAGAATCAAGCGAATCAGAAAATTGCTTGGCGGTTTGCTTGTCCATGTATACTGAATACGGATCATTTAAAGTTGAAAGCATTCCTTGAATGGCGCCTTCAAGCAGCTTTTGGCGATCCACTTCCTCTACATATTCATTCGAAATAAGGTCATAGGCTTTCTCAATTTTCTCCATCCCATTCTCTTTCGCCTTATCACTTGATTGAGCTTGTCCAGCCATTGCAGCAGCTGCTTGCGGTGACTCCGCATGAGTTCCCTCTTTATGCGTCATCACCCCTGCACTGATTAATAGAACGACACTTGCCATAATAGATGCGATTTGTTTTTTCATATTTGGCCTCCTTCTTCAACTCTTCCTGATGACCTGAGTTATTATATGCCAGAAGAAGGGATTTCATGTAAAGACATTCTGCTGCGAAGGCTTGACTAATTATTTTATTAGGTGTAATTTTTATTTTGTTATGATCGAGAAGGAGTCTTCGCTATGTATATTATATTGACGATGCTATTATTAGGAATTTTATTAGGATTTGTAGGAGCAGGCGGTGCTGGTTTTGTCATCGCATTGCTTACGTTAATTTTTGATATCCCTATCCATACCGCACTTGGGACATCTTTAGCCGCAATGGCATTTACGACGTTATCAGGTGCATACAGCCACTACAGGGAAGGGAATATTCAGCTGAAATCTGGTTTGATTGTCGGAGCTTTGGCTTGTGTGGCTTCCTTTGCAGGAGCTAAGATTGCTCCTTTTATTCCAGAAGGAAATCTGCACTATTTAACAGCTGGCATGCTCTTTTTATCCGCTGTGTTTATGATGATCAAATTATTTGTTCTGAAGGAAGAAGCTGAGCAGCAGCCGCTTTCTTCACGTCAGCTGCTCATAAGGGGTATTATTTTAGGACTTGTATCCGGATTGCTGTCAGGTATGTTTGGTATCGGGTCCGCACCATTTATCCAAGTAGGACTTTTGATTTTACTGAGACTTTCCATTCGACAGGCAGTTGGCACGACGATGCTTGTCATTATTCCAATTTCCATCGGTGGTGGAATTGGATATATTACAGAGGGCTATGTTGATTTTATCTTGCTCATTCAAATTTTAATCGGAACAGTATTAGGCGCATATATTGGCGCAAAATTTACACGCCTTGCACCGAAGCTTTTATTGAAATCGGCTGTACTGTTAACACCTATTATTGCCGGTTTACTGCTGTTATTTTAATTTTATTTAGAATAAAAAAAGCCGATAACGTGATGTTATCGGCTTTTTGATTAGCGAATATATTGCGCTGGATTGACTGCATTTGATTTTGCGCCATTCCATAATCCTTTATGAATTTCAAAATGGAGATGCTGACCATCTGACTGGCCTGTATTACCCATATATCCAAGGAATTGTCCTTGCTCGACTCTCTGCCCTGTGGACACACTTCTTGTAGATAGGTGGGCATATACCGTTTGAAAGGTCTGTCCATTGATATTATGCGTAATGAATATCACATTCCCGTAGCTCGATGAGTAGCTTGAGTTCGTGACTGTTCCAGATGCAGCTGCGACGACAGATACTGTGCCTTTTGCTGCAATATCTAATCCGAAGTGGTTTCCGCCAGAACGTCCGCCAAAGCCAGATGAGAATCGGCCAGCAGCTGGTTTAATAAAGCCTGAGCTGCTTGCTGGTGTATCAGATACTTGATCTGAACCGCCACTTTGAGGTGTAGGTGCACTTTTTTCAGCAGCTGCTTGTTCTGCTTTCTTTGCTTCTTCCTTTTGGCGGCGTGCTTCCTCAGACTTCACAGCCGCTTTTTGGTTCGCTAAAATTTCTTGTTCATTTTCAAGTTTGCCTAATTCATCATGGGCATGGTTCTTTTTATCTGTTACATTCCCTAAGATTTTTTCTTTTTCTTTTTGCTGTTTAGACAAATCCTTTTTCAACTCTTCTAGCTCTTTCAGAGATGTTTCAAGTCCACTTAGCTGATTATTTAGCTCTGCTTCTTTTTGCTCCACCAGCTTTAAATCATTTTCATGTTCTGTAATCATGTCTTTGTCTGCTTCGACAATGGTTGTAACAGCTCCAACACGACCGACAAAATCACTAAAGCTGCGAGCACCCAGCAGCACATCTAAATAGTTGATCGTACCGCCGCTTTTTTGCATCGAACGAATTCGATCTTTGAAAATAGCTTTTCTTTTTTCAATTCGATCATTGATGACTTGAATGTCTTTTTTTAGTTTCTTGATCTCTTGCTTCGTTTGTTTGACTTCTTTTTCTTTTTCTGCGACTTTTTCAGTTGCAGCACTTACCTTGTGGTCAATCTTTTCAATTTCTTTTTTGAGCTTGGATTCTTTCTTTTCAAGCTTAGCTAGCTCTGATTTCTTTTTCTTCAAAGTTGATTCAGTCTTTGATGTTTTCTCTTCGATTTGTTGACGTTTTTGATCTAGGTCTTCGTATGCGAATGCACGATTCTCGTTCCCTGGAATATATAGCCACGTTGTTCCAATAAACGCTGCCATTCCAGCCATCATCAGCTTTCTTTTCAAAACGATATTCCCCTCCTATGACAACTGTCTGCATGAAGAGTCGACCGGATGAATCGGTTCAACCGGTCACACCTTCTATCAAACTCTCGAGTGCTGCCATCAAAAATAGATTTATACTTTTAAGAATTTACGGATGGACGTCAAGCTTCCCCATACACCAATGATTGCACCGATCAAAAGAAGGACCAGTGAAACTTGATAGACAAACGGGTTATATGGAAGCATGGAAATAAATGAGCCTTGTACTCTCGGTGCCACCCAGCCCACTGCATATTGATATGTGCCAAGCAGTAGAGCAATCGGTATAATGGAACCAAATACACCAAGCAGTAATCCTTCAATGAAGAATGGCCAGCGGATAAACCAGTTCGTTGCACCTACGAGCTTCATAATCTCGATTTCTTTACGTCTAGCAAAAATCGTAATTTTGATCGTATTAGAGATCAAGAACATGGCTGTAAATAAAAGCCCAATAATGAGCGCAATCCCTACATTCCGCGCCACTCCAACCACATTAAAGAGTCGGCTGACTTCTTCTTTTCCGTAGGTTACTTTATACGTACCTTTTAGGTTTTCTAATTTCTTCGCTACTTTTGGTGTATCGTGTGGATCTGATGTTTTCACAATAAACGCATCGTTTAATGGGTTTTCTTGATCAACAAGTCCCATGGATTGTCCATTTTCACCAAAGCTTTTAATCAGCGCTTTTAGTTCGTCATCTTTAGATGAGTACTTGACATCACTGATTTCAGGAATCTTATCAATTTCTGCTTTTAATTCATCCTGCTGCTTTTGATTCGCCGTTAATTCGATTAACACTTTTACTTCTACTTCTTTTTCAGCGTTCGATGCCATGTTGTTCAAGTTGAGCATAATCACAAGAAAAACCCCAACTAAAATTAATGTGACAGTGACCGCACTAATTGATGCAAATGTCATCCACGTGTTTCTTCCAAGTGAACGGAAGCTCTCACGTAAATGCCGCGAGAGAGTTTTAATCATAAATGCCGTACTCCCCTCTTGCTTCGTCACGCACAATCATTCCATCTTCGATTGCGATGACGCGTTTCTTCATGCTGTTTACAATCTCTTTGTTATGTGTCGCCATGACGACTGTTGTTCCTCGGTTATTAATCTCTTCGAGTGTCTTCATGATTTCCCAAGATGTGTCTGGATCAAGGTTTCCTGTCGGCTCGTCTGCAATGACTACCTCAGGACTATTCACGATCGAACGAGCGATAGATACACGCTGCTGCTCACCGCCAGACAGCTGGTCAGGAAATTGTCGTGCTTTGTGCTTGAGCTGTACCAAATCAAGTACATCCAGCACTTTTTTCTTAATGATATGAGGCTGTTCCCCAATGACTTCAAGAGCAAATGCCACGTTCTCAAACACTGTGAGGGTTGGAAGTAGTTTGAAATCTTGGAATACTACGCCAATTTCTCTTCTTAAGTAAGGGATTTCTTTTTCCTTAATCGAGCCTAAATCTTTGCTATTAATTAAGATTTTCCCTTTGGTTGGCTTCTCTTCACGATACATCATTTTGATGAAAGTGGATTTACCAGCACCACTGGGACCAACAACATACACAAACTCTCCTGGGTGGATAGAGACATTGATTCCATTGATCGCCTTTACACCGTTAGAATAGATCTTGTAGACTTCCTTCATTTCAATCATGTAATCACCTAATCTTTTCTTATTGCTGACTAATCAGCTTATCATGATGTTTTGACACTTATCGTCAAAAAACGTTATGTATGGTCACGCACATACCCTTCGATACGTACAAGCAATTTATGTCCTTTTCATCCAAAAAGATGAAAAAATTGAATCGTCTAAATTTCAACAACTCCAATTATACGTCATGAATCGACGCAATGGTATTACATTTATATTTCAAAACTTATCGTTAAAAGGTAAAAACAACATTTAAAACCGAAAAATATGTCTTTTTACCCTTATTTTTTAAATAAAACTTAATATAATACGTTTTCATACTATCCAAAAGTCTTTTTCTACATATAAAAACAAAAAAACCTTGTCGATTAGACAAAGGTTTTATTTTTTCTCTGCAAGCCATTTTGCTACTTCTTTTGCTTGCTTCTCATCTACCATTCCGCTTGGCATAGAGCCTTTACCATTCTGTGCAATATCTGCAATTTGGCTTTCATTATATTTCTTTCCTACTTCTTTCAGGCTTGGTCCGCCTCCGCCAGATAGGTCTTTCCCATGACAGCCAATACAGTTTTGCTGATAAATTTCCTCACCACTGCTCACAGTTGAAGCACTTTTGCTGCCTTCTTTGTCACTGTCACTGCTGCTTGAATTTCCTCCACAAGCCGCAAGAACAAGAATCATCGCTGCAAACAGCATCATTAATCCACTCTTTTGCATCAATTTCCCTCCCTTACAATCATTTGGTCAACGCTATTATATCCTTGTTTACGCCCTTTTAAAACCCTCACCAAGCACCTCTTTTGCATCCATTACGATGACAAATGCTGATGCATCGATTGCTTTCACCACTTGTTTCAACTTTGTGAATTGTGACTGTCCAACGACACACATTAGAATTGGACGGTCATGATCGGTATATCCTCCAACTGCTGAGATTTTTGTGACACCACGGTCAATTTGATCAAAAACTGCCTGTCTGACTTCATCCTCATGCCCTGTAATGATCATCGCCATTTTCGAATGACTGAAGCCGGCCTGTACGACATCAATCGTTTTACTTGAAATAAACACACCAATGACAGCGTACAGTCCCTCTTCAATCCCAAAAACAGTCATCGCAGCCAGAACGATTAGGCCATCCATCATTGCTAAACAGGTACCAAGCGTGAGGCCTGTATATTTATTGATGATTTTGGCAGCGAGCGCCGTTCCACCTGTTGACCCATTTCCAAGGAACACGAGCCCTATGCCGATCCCAATCACCACTCCGCCAAAAATAGCTGCTAAGAGTGCTTCATGTGTCACAGGTGCAATATGCCTTGTGACAAACACCATCAAAGGTAAGAAAATAGAGCCAACGAGCGTTTTCACGCCAAATGTACCGCCTAATAAATAAAAGCCCGCGATAAACAGCGGAATGTTGAGCCCCCACTGCACATATGCCGCCTCAAAGCCGAATGACTGCATAATCGTACTAATCCCGCTCACACCACCTGCGGCAATCTGATTCGGTAATAATAACGTATTAAATCCAATCGCCACAATGGCTGATCCAATTAAAATGAACAAGTAATTTTTCGCTTCAATCCATAATTGTGAATGTCCCTGCTTCATGTCTGTCTTCCTCCGTTACTTCTGAATGCACACCTATTTTAAGCCCTCCAATTACGAATGTAAATAACAGCCAAATGCAGTGCTAATGGATTAATACTTTATCACACAAACGGATCAGCGTGCTTGCCGTTTGGCATAGGAGCAAATGATGGTATATTTAATATGTACATGAGAAAGAAGGGACATGCGATGAAGAAAATACTGAAGATCACAGGCACTGATCATTTTGGCTTTTGGTGCTTTCTATACATGGAGCCGCTTTACATACGGACCATCTGCCGCTTTAAAAAAGCAAGTGAACATCGAGCAAGTGGAACATAAAAACGACGTATATACATTTGCATCAACTAAAAGCGATACGGGCATCATTCTCTATCCAGGAGCAAAGGTAGAACCACTTTCGTACGCCTATATTGGGAATGAATTGATGAAAAAAGGCTATTCTGTCTTTATCCCTGACATGCCATTTTCGTTTGCGATTTTTAATACAAATAAAGCACAAGATATCATAAAAGATCATCAAACGATCAAACACTGGTATATTGGCGGTCATTCACTAGGCGGAACAGCCGCCGCTATGTTTGCAGAAAAAAACCAGCGCCAGCTCGACGGTCTTTTTTTCCTTGCGTCTTATCCAGCATCAGATGAGCTGAAATCATCCTCCTTGAACGTCCTCTCTATATCAGGTGAAAAGGATGGACTTGCGACACAAGAGAAAATCAAGCAATCGAAAACAAATTTGCCGTCTCAAACCGTTTATCATGAAATAAAAGGCGGGAACCATGCTCAGTTTGGCATGTATGGTAAACAAAAAGGTGATCAGCCAGCGGACATTCAAGCCCTCACACAGCAAAAGGATATCGTTCAGACGATGCTTGGATGGCTAAAAACCAGCAAAAAAGCTCCATAAAGAAGACAAAGGGCTAAAATAAAGATCATTTTAACCCTTTGTCAACAATCTAAAGCTTCCGTAATGGGGGCTTTTCATTTTCACTTTTTCGTCGCTTCTAAAAACTCTTCAGCGTCTTCTACAGCGAGGCTAATGGCTTCCTCCCAAAAGTCTTTTTGGGTAAGATCGACACCTAAGTGCTTAAAGGCCAAATCTTCTACTGTCATTGAAGCTGTGTCCTTTAATAATGCAATGTACTTTTCTTCAAACGAAGTACCAGCCTGCAAGGCCTTTGCATAAATTCCTAGTGAGAACATGTAGCCGAATGTGTACGGGAAATTATAAAACGGTACACCCGTGATATGGAAATGCAGCTTAGACGCCCAGAAATGCGGATGGTATTCATCTAGTGAGTCGCCAAAGGCTTCTTTCTGCGCTTCTACCATCAGCTCATTCAACCGATCCGCCGGCACTTCTCCTTGTTTACGCTCTTCATAAAAACGCTGTTCAAATAAGAAACGAGATTGAATGTTCATGAAAAAAGCTACACTCCGCTGCAGCTTATCCTCTAACAAGCTGAGGCGCTCCTCTTCATTTGCCGCTTCTTTCAATGAAGCATCAGCCACAATCATTTCTGCGAATGTCGACGCCGTTTCAGCTACATTCATCGCATATTTGCGATTAAGAATGCGAACATCCTGCATCACTTCCTGATGGAACGAATGACCAAGCTCATGCGCAAGTGTCGCCACATTGGATGGACTTCCTGAGAAGGTCATAAAAATACGGGACTCTCCGCTGTCAGGGAAATTTGTACAAAAACCGCCTACTCGTTTGTTCGGGCGATCCTCAGCTTCTACCCAACGCTCATTAAAGGCCTTTTCTGTAAAAGCAGCAAGCTCTTCTCCAAACCCAGCGAAATGCTTCACAATAAAAGCAGCTGCTTCCTGATACGGATAAATCTTGGTCTCACTGCCAATAGGAGCCCCAACATCAAACCAGCTTAGCTTATCCACTCCAAGCATGTCAGCCTTTCGATGTAAATAATCAATGAATGGCTGCTTATGTTCATCAATCACAGACCACATGGCATCAAGGGTTTCTTGTTTCATCCGGCAAATATCAAGCGGCTCTTTTAAGATATGATCCCAGCCTCTTGCTTCATATACTTGCAAACGAAAACCTGCCAAATGATTGAGCGTGCTTGCAAATAGATGTTCGTCCTGCGTCCATGCATGCTCTAGGTTATGATAAACAGCCTTTCTGACTTCACGGTCTGAATCATCCATCGCATTTTCCGCTTGGCCGACAGAGATCATCTGCGTTTCACCATGTTGTTCAAACGGAATCGTAATCTTATTCACTAAGCTAGAATAAAGCTCATCCCACGCATGGTAGCCATCTACGGCTAGCTTTTGAATCAATGTTTCTTGTTCAACAGGCAATTGATCCTTCACGCGTTCTCTGCGTTCATTTAATATGTAGCGAACATCTGAAAAGGCCTCTGAATTCATGAGATCCTCCCATTTTCCAGGAGAGATGGCAGCAAGCGCCTGATCAAACAGCGCAAGAATGGTACCTAAATCAGCTTCCAGCTTAGCAATCGTACCTCGAAGACTGCCAGCCTTCATATCCTTTGTATTTTGAGATTGAAGACAGGAAACAAATGAACCTGCTTGAGACAGTTTTTTATATGTGGTTTCATACGTGTCAAGGACAGACGTTAATTTGCTTTCAATGTGTGTATCTTCTTTTGAAAAGGCATCGACCTTTTGTCGTAATTCATCTAATAGCTGCTGAATGTGTTGCAAGTATGTTTTAAATTCTGGTGAAGCGCTGCCTCCTTTAAAAAAGGCATCTAGATCCCACGTCTCTTGTAATGTTGTTAATCCCAAAATATTTCCCCCTTTATTTGCTAATTTCATCATACAAAGGATATAGAGTCAGTATGGCGTATGTATTCCTTTATATTCATTATATTTTCTCACAATAAAAAAAACCCGGCAAGAAGCCGAGTTTTTATGATAATTTCGAACGTAAGTAAGCATCGATAAATGAATCTAAATCTCCATCCATGACCGCTTGAACATTTCCCATCTCCGTATTGGTTCGATGGTCTTTCACAAGAGAATACGGATGGAATACATAAGAGCGAATTTGGCTTCCCCAGCCAATTTCTTTCTGCTCTCCTCTAATTTCATCCAATTCAGCCTGCTGTTCTTCGATCCGTCTTTGATAAAGTTTCGATTTCAGCATTTTCATCGCACGTTCTCTGTTTTTGATTTGTGATCTTTCTGTTTGGCATGTCACCACGACATTGGTTGGAATGTGTGTGATACGAACGGCAGAGTCAGTCGTATTGACGTGCTGTCCACCTGCACCGCTTGCTCGATACGTATCTACTTTGATATCTTCTGTTCGAATATCAATATCGATTTCTTCATTGAACTCAGGCATGACATCACAGGAAACGAAAGAAGTATGTCTACGGCCAGATGAATCAAAAGGAGAAATACGAACCAAACGATGGACCCCTTTTTCTGCCTTTAAGTATCCATATGCGTTATGCCCTTTAATGAGCAATGTCACAGACTTAATTCCTGCTTCATCACCAGGAAGGTAATCAAGCGTTTCAACCTTAAAGCCTCTGCGCTCTGCCCAGCGAGTATACATTCTCAGAAGCATAGAACCCCAGTCCTGTGATTCAGTACCGCCTGCGCCTGGGTGAAGCTCAAGGATGGCATTGTTTTTATCATATGGTTCACTTAAGAGAAGCTGCAGTTCAAAGTCGTTAAATTGCTTAGTTAAGTTCTTCAGCTCTTTCTCAAGCTCTACATGAAGCTCCTCGTCATAATCTTCCTTTAACAGGTCATGTGTCATTTGCAGCTCTTCATGAGATTCACTGAGCTCATGGTATGAATTCACATTATCCTTTAGTGCATTGGCTTCATTGATGACGCCTTGTGCCTTTTGCTGATCATTCCAAAAATCAGCCTCTGACATGGTCGCTTCGAGTTCTGCAATTTTGGCTTCTTTTGTTTCGAGGTCAAAGAGACCCCCTAAAATCAGCTAGCCTGCTAGCCATATTTTCAAGCTCTTGTCTAATTTCTACTAATTCCATATCCTTCACCTCATAGATGTAGGGCTGACATGAATAGAAAGAGGTTTTCACCTCTTTCCATTACTTATTCTGTCTTCCCATGACAATTTTTATATTTCTTGCCGCTTCCGCAGTGACATGGTGAGTTTCGACCAATGTCTACGACTTTACGTACCGGCTTCTTTTTCACTGTCTTCTCCTCATCACCCTCTTGAGGCTGATGAGCTGTTGTTTGACCTTGAACGACTTCTTCACGTTCTAAGTTGTTTTGGATTTCTGATTTCAAAACATATTTGGCCACATCATCTTCGATTGAAGCGACCATGTGCTCAAACATCGCAAATCCTTCCATTTGATACTCACGAAGCGGATTTGTTTGTGCATACGCACGTAAATGAATCCCTTGACGCAGTTGATCCATTGCATCGATATGATCCATCCACTTTGAATCCACCGCACGAAGAACGATGACTTTTTCAAATTCTCGCATTTGTTCATCGCCATATGTTTCTTCTTTTGCATCGTATTTTTCTTTAATACGATCCATAATGAAGGAAGTGATTTCATCTGCTTCTTTACCGTAAATATCCTTGACCGAAATGGCTCCTTCATCTAAATAGTTCGTGTTGATTAATTCAACAAGACCATCTAGTTTCCACTCTTCTGGAAGCTCTTCTTTCGGCGTATAAGAACCAACAGCGCGCTCAATTGAAGACTGAATCATATTGATCACAATCGATTTTAAGTTATCAGAATCAATGACTTCAAAGCGCTGCTTGTAAATCACTTCACGCTGCTGACGAAGCACATCGTCATATTGCAGAAGCTGTTTACGGGAATCAAAGTTGTTCCCCTCAACGCGTTTTTGAGATGATTCAACGGCTTTAGACACCATTTTACTTTGGATAGGCGTAGTGTCATCCATGCCAAAGCGGTCAAGCATGGCCATCGTACGCTCTGCACCAAATCGGCGCATCAATTCATCTTCCATGGAGAGATAGAATTGGGTAATCCCTGGGTCTCCTTGACGACCAGAACGTCCACGCAACTGGTTATCAATACGTCGTGATTCATGACGCTCTGTCCCAATTACAGCTAGACCGCCAAGCTCTTTGACGCCTTCGCCAAGCTTGATGTCCGTACCACGTCCTGCCATGTTGGTCGCAATGGTGACGGCACCCTTTTGACCAGCCTCTTCAATAATTTGTGCCTCACGCTCATGGTTTTTCGCATTTAACACTTGATGAGGAATCCCTTTATTTTTAAGCAGCTTAGAAATAAGCTCAGACGTCTCAACCGCTACTGTTCCGACAAGCACTGGTTGCCCTGTCATATAGCGCTGCGCAACATCTTCAGCCACTGCTTTAAATTTACCTTCCATTGTGCGGTAAATTAAATCAGGTCTGTCATCACGAACCACTGGTTGATTGGTCGGGATTGTCACAACCTGCATGTTGTAAATGTTACGGAATTCTTCTTCTTCCGTTTTCGCTGTACCCGTCATACCAGAAAGCTTTTCATACATGCGGAAGTAGTTCTGGAATGTAATCGTTGCAAGGGTCATGCTTTCGTTCTGCACTTCGAGACCTTCTTTTGCCTCAATGGCTTGATGCAGACCTTCACTATAACGGCGTCCTTTCATTAGACGTCCTGTGAACGAGTCAACAATAACGACTTGACCTTCTTCAACGACATAATCCACATCTTTTTGCATCGCAACATGTGCCTTTAGCGCCTGGGCGATGTGATGGTTCAGTGCGACATGTTTGACATCAAATAAGTTTTCGATGCCGAATGCTTTTTCCGCCTTGGTCATTCCACTTTCTGTCAGCTGTACACTTTTTGTTTTAATATCGTATGTGAAATCATCTTCTATTTTTAATGTACGAACAAATGCATTGGCTTGTACGTAAAGCTTTGTGGATTTCGCAGCTTGTCCAGAAATAATAAGAGGTGTTCTCGCTTCATCAACTAAGATGGAGTCAACCTCATCAATCACGGCATAATGAAGCGGTCTTTGAACCATTTGCTCTTTGTAAAGCACCATGTTATCTCGTAAATAGTCAAAGCCAAGTTCATTGTTTGTAGAATACGTAATATCAGCAGCATATGCTTCTCTTTTTTCATCTTTGTCTAAGCTGTTTAAGTTTAAGCCAACCGTTAAGCCAAGAAACTCAAAAATCTTGCCCATTTCCTCTGCATCACGGCTTGCCAAATATTCGTTGACTGTCACAATGTGGACGCCTTTTCCAGAAAGAGCATTTAGATAAACAGGCATTGTTGAAGTCAACGTTTTACCTTCACCTGTTTTCATCTCAGAGATGTTGCCTTCATGAAGCGCGATCCCCCCCATGAGCTGCACCTTAAATGGGAACATTCCTGTCACGCGGCGTGATGCCTCGCGAACCGTTGCAAATGCTTCAACCAACAGGTCATCCACGGATTGTCCTTTTTCAAGTTTTTCTTTAAATTCGTTCGTTTTATTTCGTAAAGCCTCGTCAGATAATTTCTCAAAATCTTGAGCAAGAGCTTCAATTTCATTTGCTTTTTTTTCATATTTGCTGATCGTACGTTTCGTAGGATCAAACACTTTGTTTAAGATTCCAAGCATATAATAACGCTCCTCTATTTCATGCAATTTTTCGGCATGTCCAAAAGATTGACAGGTCCATATTTACCTGCATTTATCATACCATACCTTCCTTCATTTCCAAAGAATTTGCAATGATTTCGCACAAAAAACCCGCCCCTCATGGAGGGAACGGGTTTACTTTTTTTAGGTTGTTTTTAGATCAGATTAAGCGTTCGGCTCAATCAGTCCATATTTTCCATCATTTCGGCGATAGACCACATTGGTCAAATTTGTCTCAGCATTTGTGAAGACGAAGAAACTATGACCTAACATGTTCATTTGAAGGATGGCCTCTTCGCTATCCATCGGTTTTAAATTGAAACGTTTTTGTCTGACGATTTCTGTTTCATCAATTTCTTCGTCATCTTGAACAGCTACGTCAGCCGTCCCATTTCCTCCAGCAAATAAGTGCTTTTTGGCACCTTGTTCGCGGAATTTACGGTTTACTTTTGTTTTGTGTTTTCGAATTTGACGTTCTAATTTACTGGCTGCTAGGTCTACTGCATTGTACATATCTTCATTATGCACCTCAGCTCGAAGTGCTAGATCAGTCATTGGAATGGTAACCTCAACTTTAGATTCTTGATCATTGTAAAACTTCAAGTTCACGTTGACTGAAGCATCTACGTCTGTCTCAAAATAACGCTCCAGCTTTCCAATTTTTTTCTCGACATGATCTCTTAGTGCAGGTGTTACGTCGATGTTTTCTCCTCTGACATTGTAATTCATGTAAAGAACGCCTCCTTTAAAATTAAGGATATGTAAACCTATTTCTACTTTTCCCTCCTTTTCTCCTGCTCAAACGTAAAAAAAATGTGAATTTTTATTGAAATTTGTCGAATTTTGCGGTGCATCAATTGTTAATTGATAGGTGATGAATATATATTCGGCTCATTCTTGAAAAAGACCAGCGCACATTTAAATGGTGAAAGATGATATTGATGTTTTCAGCGATTGAGATAAGGTTTTTAAATCCTCCGCCGCTGCTTTCATTTCTTCATTTGCTGCCAATGATTCTTCTACAGCCGCAGACATGTACTCCGTCTCTTCTGAATTGCGTTTGGCTCCTTCTTCAATGACCCCAACCGTCTGAGATATTTCCTCTGTACTAGCTGAAATCTCCTCTGCAGTAGCTGAAAGTTCCTCTGCTTTCATCGAAATATCACGAATAGATTCCAGGATTTCATGAAAGCTCTGTTCTGACAATTGCGATACTTTCACACCTTCTGCTACATCCTGCTCAACCTTTGTCATCGAATGTGATGATTTTTCAGTATCTTTGTTCACGTTCGCGAGCAATTGACTAATTTGATCTGTCAGCTGACTAGATTCTTCCGCCAGTTTCCTCACTTCATCTGCTACCACCGCAAAGCCTCTCCCATGCTCTCCTGCTCTTGCCGCTTCAATAGCAGCATTTAAAGCAAGCAAATTCGTTTGATCAGCGATGGCATGGATATGACCTAACAAATCTTCAATGCCTGTAAACTGGGCTTGTACATGAGCCATTGTGGAATGGTGCTCGTTCACAGACGCTTTGATAGAGCTCATTTGTTTTACGAATTGCTGAATAAGCGCTGCACCCTCTTCAGCCTTTTCAGTCACTGAAATTGAGTGACCCGAAACATCGGATGTGTGTTCAGCTGCATTTTGCATACCAGTCGAGACTTCTTGAATGGCAGAAGCTACTTTTCCGACCGCGTTTGATTGTTCACGTGAAGCTTCACTGACCTGTTCAATCGAGCTAGATGTCTGCTCACTGGCCGATATGGTTTGATGAATCGTTTCCTCAAACTGAGCAGCAGAATCAGCTAATTGTCTTGATCCATGTTGCACCTGTAAAATGAGCTGACGCAAATGCTTTGTCATTTGATTAAAAGCAGTACCGAGTTGACCAATCTCATTTTTAGAGGTCACTTCAATCTCTTCAAGTGTAAGGTCTCCATCTGCCATCCTTCTCGCAGCATTTGTGACAGACACAATCGGCTTTGTCATACGATAAACAAATCTTGTCCCAATCAACAAAAAGCCAACAATAATGACCGCACTAACTAGAATGAGAGTAAATAGTAATTGATTACTGTCTTGGTTGAGCTGATTGATTTTTTGGTCACGTTGCTTCAACTGAGTTTGAGCAAATTCTTTTGTAAAGGTATGTATTTCTTGTTCGATAGGTTGTAATTCTTGATTGAGGCGTGTGTTAAATTCTTTTTGATTTTGCATATTCAATGAATTAAATAGTCGGTTCGTTGAGGTGTAGTAGAGATAATTCTTTTCTGAGATTTGATCTAATAGATTTTTTGCTTGTTTGACAGAGCTCATTTTTGTAGCTTCCGTTGTTTTTTTATTAATCTCTTCATATGTTTGCTCAATTTTCTGTAAATTTTCAGCATCTTGCACGACAACATATGTTTTAATTTGTGCTTCCTGCTTTTGCAAAAGTGCCTCTAATTCTAATGAGGTTTGATAAAGCTTTACTTCTTTGCTAAGAAGCGTCTTATAGGATTGATCTGTTTTGTAATAGATAAAGCTTGAGAATCCTAAAATACTGACAAACAATACACATATGACAATAAGCCCAAACAAAAATTGATTTTTTAGTCTCATAATTTCCTCCGAAAGTCTGAATTGAACAAAAATTAATGAATGACATACGGCCTCATACAGGCATGTATTTCATCCATCCACTTTCTATATTCAGGTATAAAATATGCTTTAAGGAATGATTGGAAGTGTATTGAAGGGAATGTATAGAAAGCTAGTATATCAAAACTTAAAAAAATTTGATCAAACGAACGAATCGTTTTGGCAAAGTGCTCATTTTCTATAATTGAAAGCAGAAGGGGATGTGTTGTCTCTAAATGAAAGAAGGCATGGATCAGATCATTAAAGATCCGATCCCCTTCTGTTTTAGCAAAATCCTTCTCAATTTCATCTAAATATTTTAGACTCTCTTCTATCGTAAATAGAAGTTCATAATATGTGGTTAATAAAATATAGTCATCTGAACGATACGCCACAGGTCTCACCTAATTATTTCCGTTTATCGTAATATACGCCGTCACTCGTCATAGGCTGGTATGGATTTTGATAATTCAGCTGTTTTGTTTTCTTTTTTTGAATGGCTTGAATATCTGCTTTGATCCCATTTTGGATCACAGTTAATTGCTTCGCCATCTGTTGATCTGTTTGGATGATTTCTTTGATTTTCTCTTTTTCTTGATCCGTCAGTTCATGCTGAATATCTCTCATTAATTCGTCTCTCTCAATTAAAAAGGCATCAAAGTCTTCAACCAAGGTGTCACTTTGCGGATTTGCCGTTATTTCGGCTGCCATTTTTAATGTTTGGTCATGCAGCTGGTCCACAATACTCATAGAGATCCCCCGATAGAGTGGTGGCGCCCTTTTCGATCGGTTTGAATAACTTCCTTCCACGCATCACGAAAATCAGTTACGTATTGCTCTACTTCATTCAACATCTCTTCGTCATTTTGAAGATTGGCTTCAATCAGTCTGCGATAAATGTAATCATACATACTTGCCATACTATTTGATACGTCATAAGAACGATTTAAGGTGACATTTAATTCTTGAATGATGTTTTGAGCCTTTTTCAGGTTCACATTTCTCGTTTCTGCATCCTCTTTTTGAATGGCATACTTCGCGAGTCTAATGAACTTTAAGCAGCCTTCATAAAGCATAAGCGTCAACTCGGCAGGTGTTGCAGTCTCAATAGAATTTTTCTGATAGGCGGCATAAGGGTTCTGAATTGCCATATGTTATAAACCTCCAATTATTGTCCAAGCAGTTGAGAAAGATAGCCAGATTGGTTGTTTAGCTTTTGAATCGCGCTATCCATGGCGTTAAACTTTTTGTAGTAACGGGCTTCAACCATCTTCAAACGGTCTTGGAACGTACCCATTCGTTTGGTCAAAGAATCAAGGTCCTTACCAAGTCCGTATTCCTTTAATTCCATCGTTGTGCTTCCCGCCTTTGTTTGAATGCTCTTCGTGAAGGCTGATAAGGAGTTTTTGACACGATAAATGATGCCTTGTTCTTGATATTGCTGCTGCGCTTTGTCTTTATCTTTTGAATCCACATTTAACGATCCTGAGATAAACATTTGACTGACCTTCTGCGGGTCTTTTTCAAGGGTTTCTCTCAGTTTCTTTTCATTAATTTCAAGCTTTCCGCCTTCTTTATACTTGGATGATGTCGTGATACCGATTTGTGTGAGTTGGATTTTATTCGCATCACTTGTCGTAATATCAGCATAAAAATCACTTCTTATTTTAGAGGCACCAGCTCGTAAAATGGAATCACTTCTCAGTAAGCCAGACTTCGCGGTTGTTTCCCATAGCTCCACTTCTTTTTCAGACATCCCTTTTTTCTCTTCTGCTGTTAAAGGATGATAGTCTCTATTTCTTTTTTCATTGACTTTACCATTAGCCTGCTCAACGAGCTCATTGTATTTATCAACAAATTGTTTAATTTTATCAAAGATTGTATCGACATCTGTTGAAACGTTTAAGCTGACAGGCTGATCCGTTGTTCCTTTAAGCTCGTACGTAATATCAGCCTGCGTAAAGGTATTGTTGTTATTTTCCATCTTCAAGCCATTAATCTCGTATTGTGCCTTTTGTCCTTGAGTGGTCGCTACTAATTTGTTATCTCCATCTACTTGGAAGCCTAATTGAGTGAAGAATGAAGCTGAATTACCATCAGCAGCTTTAATGCTGACACCTTCACCTGTTGTCCGTGAAGTGAGAGCGACCGTATCGACGTAGTTAGATCCGTCAAAGATCTGTCCTTTGTAAGCTGTCACACCTAATTGCGAGTTGTTCAGCTTTTTCACAATGTCATCAATTGTATCGGTATCAGAAGTATTGATCGTCACCGTTTTCGGTTCTGTCGAATCTGGTGTCGTCACCTCGAATGTAAACGTGCCATTTGCAGGTGTAAAACCAGAAGTACCAGACGATTTGAAGACAGAAGCTGTCGCTAATTGGGTGACATGGATTGAGCCAGAGGCAGCATTTGTTGATCCAGTTGCTGTGACAGCAGATTCATTAGAGCTTGTCACCTTTTTTGCACCATATGTACTTGGAAGCGTTAAGTTTAAACTGTTGATCAAATCATCTAATTCTTTAACTTTCGAATTTACCTCGCGATAGCTGTCTCTTTGCCATTCAAGTGTTTGTTTCTGGCGTGTCATTTTATCAAGTGGTGCTTGCTCAGTTTTCATTAGTTTTGATACGATTTCATCAATATCAAACACATTTGAAAAACCAGTAATTCGATTGACCATTTTTTATGTTCTCCCTTCACTTACATTCTTTTATCTACAAATAAACCGACAATTTCTGTCATTGCCGCATAGAAATCAAGCCATTCCTTGGAAGGAATTTCTCTAATGACTTCTTCTGTTTGGTTATCTACGACTTTGACATAATATTCATTGAGTTTTTCATGTAATTCAAATTGCAGATGAAATTGAGTGGGTTCAATCAGCTTGTTTGCTCCTTGAAGCGTTTTTTCAATTTCTTCTTTTGAAACGACCTTGCCATTTGCTTGTAAATCAGAGTTTGCATTGTCATTCTGGTTATTAGAAACACGGGTTTGAAATGCATCGATAATTGGCTCTAGCGATGTCAACTTACCAACAGACATAGTTATTCAGCTCCTGTGCTTTAATCTACCTTTTATATCGGCTTGGAATTTTCAAATTAAATATAGATGGACCGATTTGTTAAAGTTTCATATAGATGGTGAACATCCACACAGAAACGTGGAGATGGATAGCTGAATCAGATAAAAAAATCCTCACTTTTTTTGTGAGGATAATTGAGAGAGGAGATCTACGGATAAACTCGCAGCACGACTGTTCTCTTCTTGAATAGACAGGTACACTTCTTTCCTGTGAATATCAATGTGCTTAGGAGCTTCAATCCCGATTTTCACTTGATCGCCTTCGATCGAAATAATCTTGACTTCAATATCATCGCCAATTTGAATCGACTGGTTTAATTTACGCGAGAGAACTAACATGAGGATGCCACCTCTAACAAATGTTTTGTATGATAGGCTGAATCATGCAAAATCACCTGCTTGGCTTTCATGTTTTTCCGGTTCACAATAATAGGCGCTCTTAAATTGGCTGTCGTTTTTTCAATAGAAGATTCCATTGTTAAAATCACCATAACTTCCACATCATTGGCATCTTCTACTTCTAGAATATCTACGACCGTTTCGTCTAGATCGAATTCATATTGATTGAAGAATAAAAACGGACTGCTGACAATAAAGCCTAACTCTGCGTTTTTCAATGATTGAAGAACTAAAAATGGAGACTCTTCTGATAAAGGTAAAATGACAAACTGTTTTTGATCCAGAAATCCTGGTATTCCATTAGAGAAGTTGATGATTTGCTCCTCTTCGATTGTCACTTCACCATGGTATTTTGTTTGAATGATCATAATTCACGACCTTTTTCATTTTTCTTAACTATACCTTATCACCATTTTGGCCCGTTTCGTCAACTTCTATTTTTAAATCTGGGTATTGTAACATATCAATATTGACCTTACCTGGCTGGTAGTTAACGATTGGTTTATGAGGCGTTGCCTCTATAATAGCTTTTTGAGGCTCCACTTCAATTTGAAGCTCAGATGGCTGATAGTGAATTTTCACACTAAAGAATGAAGGGATCACACCAATATTGAATTGTTTGGCTGGAGGAGTGCCATTGATTTTGGCAAACTCGGCAATTGCATTCCCACCATTCTCGATCTTGATGAGTTCACTGCCTTCTTCCGCTCTTCGGCCCATTCCCTCTCCAACAGCACGTTTCCCCTCAGCTGCCCATTCTTCAGAACGCCTAAAAATTGACTTGATATCCATATCGGCAAATGCTTCGGTTTGATCTATTGTTAATTTTGACGGTGTCCTTGTCATATTCATGACGGCTCTGGGCTGCTGAATCTCAAGGTCTGCTCTTGGCTGCTCTACTTCTTGCCGAGAAGGAGTTGTCGACATTTGCAGCTTTGCATAGGTTTGTTGCATTAACAATCTAGGGATTTGCATATAGGTACACCTCCATGATGCAAAAAAGCACCCAACGGATGCTTTTTATTATCTTAAGAAATCGACAAGGGATGGCTGAATAACTTTAGCCGTCGTTGCTAAAGCAGCTCTATTCACAACCTCTTGTTGAAGAAGATCAATAATTGCTTTTTCACTTTCTACATCTTCATTATCTGATTTGGCATTTTTCAGTACTTCGAATTGTGAAGTCAAGCGACTGCCTACTAAGTCAACACGATTTGAACGGGCTCCTAAGTCCGAGCGCTCAGCACTCATCACTTCTTTAAACTGATCGATACTTCCTAACGCATCATCAGAATTTGCGAACGTTCCATTTTTCAATGAGTTTTCTAAATCCGTCAGCATTTCAATGACATTTTGACCGCTGGCAGACTGTCCACCAAACGCTGAAATTGGATTTGAGTTCACATTTAAAGTGATACCATCAGAAATGTTCGACTTAACAGAATTTGCATCTGTATAGTTTTCAAAGTTAAACGTAAACGTACCATCTGCGTTCTCAACAACTGGTTTGACATTTGTATTTGTTCCATTAAATACGAACTTGCCTAACATCTGAGTGTTCATCGCGTCAATGATTTGTTTCTTCATCTGACCAATTTCCACGCCGACAGCTGCTAAATCTTCTGGCTGCTTTGTTCCATTAGCCGCATCAAGCACTTTATCTCGTACATTTGACATAATATCAATGATTTCAGTGACACTTGTTTCAGATGTATCAATCCAGTTCTGTGCTTCATTTAAGTTTTTTTGATATTGATCATTTCGAAACATTGCTGTGCTATATTGAAGGCTTTTTACTGCTGCAACGGGATCATCAGACGTTTTTGTGAAACGTCTCCCTGTTTGTGCTTGCTCATTTATTTTAGAAAGTTTTTCATAACTTTTACTAATATTACGAAGTGAGTTTTGAGAAATCATACCTTGTGTGACTCGCATCAGTTATACCTACCTTCCTACGACACCCATGCCGTTTATTACTTTATCCAATATTTCATCTTGTAATGTCACAACTCTCGCAGCTGCATTATATGCATGCTGAAATTGGATCATATTCGTCATTTCTTCATCAATGGAAACAGCACTCGTTGACATTCTACGCTCATTGGCTGAATTGACAAGAGCGGCTGAACTGCTTTCTAGCGTTATGTTCTTTTTCCCTTGAATCCCCATCTCAGCAATGACATTTTGGTAGTAATCCTGGATCGTCGTTGTATTGCCGCCGATTGGTACCTTTAAGTCTTGAATACCAGCTAATTTCGTAGCATTCGAACCGTCACCTTTTGTTTGATTGAGAGATGCTGCAATATTATCTGTTGATGCTAAAATAACATCACTCACTTTGATACGAGCAGCTAAACCTTTATTCAGATCATTATTATTCTCGATATCAAAAAAGTCTTGTCCACTTGTGCCATTTAATGTGTAACCCTGCTTATGCACATCATTAAATGTATCCATGAAGACTTGTGCTACTTCATCAAGCTCTGCAAGCATGTCTGGATACATGCCTTTTTCAGCACCATTTGACATGTAGCCATAAGCCTCAACAAGTGCTTTTACTTTACCATTCACTTGAAGCTGATCTGCTGCAATGGTTGTTGTTCCGAATTGAAGTGAGTTAACAAGTCCCGTTGTATTATCATACGAGATTTGCAGTTCAGATTTTTCGTTCGTAATGCCATTCAAAATCGTTCCAGCAGATTGTCCATTTGCACCGATAATGTCGATGTTGACAGTTCCTTCTGCAATTTTGAGTGCATTTCCGCCAGATGGATTGTAGCTCACTTTAATATCAACAAGTGAAGATAATTGATCTACCAACGCATCACGCGTATCATATAGATCATTTGGAAGATATCCGTTTGGCTCAACTGCTGCAATCTGTTTGTTCACTTCATCTATTTGAGATAAAATCGTGTTCACATTTTTGGCTGTTGAATCGAGTTCTGTTTTTAAATTCTTTTGTATCGTTGTTAAAGAAGAATTAAGTAGACGGAATTGATCTACTAAAGCCTGTGCACTGGTTTTAACAACTGTACGCGCAGACGCTGTATCAGCATTTTTGGTTTCGGATAGGACCTGCAATGATTTCCAAAGGTTATCAAAAGCTCTGTTTAAGCCTTCATCCGTCAAATCATTCATGACTCCCTCCATTTGCGAAAGGGCATCAGATTTTGTTGAGTAGTAGGACAAGTTATTGTTATGATCTCTGAATTGCAGATCTAAAAAGCTGTCTCGAATTCTTTCAACGGTTCCAACTTGAACTCCTGTCCCCATTTGGCCATACGTCTTGCCGTCATAAACTGAAATGACTGGATAAGGATTATCTGCTTTAAAGGTAACTCTTTGTCTTGAGTAGCCATCTGTATTTGCATTGGAGACGTTGTTTGATGTGACATAAAGCCCTGCACGCTGGGCTGTGATTCCTCTTTTTGCCGTTTCTAGTCCCATGAATGTAGAACCCATTGGTATCCTCCTTGTTTACGCCTTTGAATCAAACAAAGCCCTCTGCTGTTTAGGCTTTGAACTCTCAAGACCATTTTGTCCGTAATTCATATTTTCTTTATTAGGGTTAACGAGATCGAATGTCAGTGAAATAAATTGAAGCGACTGCTGAATGAGCTGTTTGTTCAGTTCATTTACATCTTTCAGTTCCACCATGATGTCTTTTAATTTGTCATATAATGAAATGAGCTCTTCTTGATCCGAACCTTCAGCCTTTTCGATACACGCGGTGATGGTTGGCGGTTCATCATTTTGTAAAAATTGAACTGTCGCTTCAATTCTTTTTTCTTCTAATTGAGAAATGGCCTGAATATATTTTTGCTCTAAATTCAGAACCTCTGAAAGAGCATCAATCTCATTACTTTTCAGCATTTCTGTTTTATCTTTCGACAGCTTCAAAAGCTGTTCATGCAATCCATAGAGACGATGCAGCTCTTCAATGATTATTTTAACTGACATTCACGCTACTCCCTTTTGTTATTGTTGTTTATAAAAATTCAGCATTTTATCAGCAATGCCCTTTGTATCTACTTGATATGTTCCAGCTTCAATGCTTTTTTTAATTTGGTCTATTTTATCTTGGCGTTCTTTCATGATATTCGGCACCTTTTGCATTTCGATTGCCTTTTTAGAAATTTCGACTTTATCAGTTGATTTTGCTTGATTTGATTGCAACGTTTGTTTCTCATATGTTTTCTTGTAAGGATTTACTGGTTGTGTTCCATATCGATTAATTTTCACGGGATTCCTCTCGCTTTCCGTTACAGTCTGTCTTGATTCTATCCATTTTATCGACCAAACTGCAACTTAGTTTAGGGAATCAATCGTTTTTAGGATTAATGGCATAATAGGTGTCTTTTTTCCTAGATTCAATCTCCCTTTTACGCTCTTCTTCTTGGTTCATTTGACTCATTTGCGACTGAATGTCCTGTTCACATTGACTGCACAGCTTGTTTTTTCTGATCGGTTGGCCACATCTTTCACAAGGATAGTTGATATTCGGAAATTGGCTAATTTGAAGTCTTTTCAAACGGATAAATTTCAAGATTAATTCTTCATCAACTTCTGTTGCATCTACTATTTCAGCAATGGTTGATTGTCTATTACTTTGCTTTCGCAAGAATTTATAAACGATATCAAAAGAACGTTCTTCTTCTTCAAAGCATTTGTTACAAACCGTTTGGATGGTCGTTTTTAAAAACAGCTGATTACATTGCGGGCAGTTTGCCAATTGATTCATAACCAAAACCCCTTACGTTATTTTCTCTTCTTATTATCGGTTAATTATCCTGAATTTTAACTACGGATCAACGTAAAAGAGGAAACACTTTTGGCACCTGCTTCTTTTAAAATTCTCGCCGCATCATAAATGGTGGCCCCTGTTGTATAAATGTCGTCAATTAAGATAACTTCCCTTTGAACGATCGCATTTGTCTGCGTGATTTGAAACATTCCTTTTTGATCTAAACGTTCATTTTTCTTTTTCTTGGACTGTTTGCTTTGATGTATTTTTACAAGTGGCTGAAGGATCGGCTCACCAATCAAGGAAGCAAGTATGACGGACTGATTAAACCCTCTTTCCTTTAGTCTTTCTTTACTTAAAGGAATCGGGATCAGGACAGGTTCTTTCATTGAAAAAGAGCGCTTAAATACTGCTCGGACATCTTGTTTAAAAAGCTCAGCTAAAGCTGTATCACCTCGAAATTTAAAGCGGGAAAGGACATCTTTCATCAAATCGTTGTAAGCATAGACAGACCTATTTTTCACAAGTACTGTAGTAGAATCAGGGCGTTCTTTCCACATAGAACAGTCTTGACATAATTGATCGTTCGACTGTGCTCTCCCGCAGGCTGGACAAATCGGGCGTTGATTTTTTTCTAGGTGATGCTTACATGCTATACATAGACGATCATCATTTAATAGAAGTAATGATTTCCATGTAAAAGAAGCGACAAAATGTCCCTCACAAATGAGGCAGATCAATTGTTATCCTTATTTATCGGCAGACGATTTTCGCATCTTGGAAATGTGGAGACCTTTGAGGCGGCTTCTGTCAGAATGACCAGCATGGCCGTATTCTTCTGTTTGTCCACCATCTCAGATTTACTGTAAGATATTTTATCGATATCTGTTATATACTGAGGCTTCACTTGATTTAGTGAAATCGCTAATACATCTTCTATACACTTTTCACAGTGACAAATCATGTTTAATTGGTTGAGATATTGATAGAGGATTTCCTTGAGTAGTGTTTCTTTTGCATTGAGTAGCATATTTGTCTCTCCTGCCATTTGTGTATTGTGAATATAAATGTACCATGAAATTTAGTTGAACCTACATTATTTTTCGGAGAACTCTTTTTCAGCTGTATCATTCATTTTTACAATATGCTTCTTTGCTTGCTTCATACTTCTCGTTAAACCAAAATGAAAAAAGAAAACATCTCCTTTAAAAAAATCGGGATGTCTACCTGCTCTACCAGAAATCTGAACAAGTGCACTTTCTGTAAAGATAGTAGATTCTGCACCTAGTACCCCCACTTGCACATTTGAAATGGTTACACCTCTTTCTAGAATTGTGGTTGTAACTAGTACATCGTATTTGTAATCTCTGAATTGCTGGACCTTTTGTTTCCTATCTGGATCATCAGCAGACACCCCTTCTACATTTAAATGGTGCTTTCTAAGAACCTTCGTTACCTTCTTCATAGTAGAAATAGAAGGAACAAAAAGTAAAACCCTTCTCTTTTTTGTAATATGTTTCTGCATCCAATTCATTACTTTAGGTGGGAGCTGATTCTTTTTTAATTTCTTCTTCCAATGTCCAATCCATTGAAAGGATGGGACCGGTAAAGGTTGTTGGTGAAAGCGCAGAGGAATTTTTATGGCTTCTAGTTGTCCACGAGATACATCTCTTATCATTTTCTTAGACGGCGTCGCACTTAAATAAACCCTAACCCCTTTCTTTCTCATTGCCTTTAAAACAGCAAATTGGAGACGTTCATCGATTGAATAAGGGAAGGCGTCGACTTCATCTATAATGAGCACATCAAATGCATGTTTATATCTCATCAACTGGTGAGTTGTAGCGATTACTAACGGTGCTATTTGGAACCTTTGAGGACTTCCTCCATAAAGAACAGCTATTTTCATTCCTTGAAAAGCTTTTTTAAGCCGCGGCTCTAGTTCAAGGACAACATCAGTTCTAGGTGTCGCAATGCAGACACTCATTCCTTGATGTAAGGCATATTCTATTCCGTGAAAAAGCACCTCTGTTTTCCCTGCCCCGCAAACTGCCCAGATGAGTAGATCAGATTTGTTTTTTATCGCTTCGATCAATTTCTCTGACGCTCTTTTTTGTCCTTTAGACAGGTTTCCCTGCCATGTTAATTCCGAGTGACATGCTTCTTCCATTTGTGGACCCGTCCATTCATAAAGAAAGCCACATTCCGTTGTTTTCCCCATCATGATGCATGATCTACAATACACACAATCTTTTTGACACTTGTCACACGAAGAGTGGGCAAAGTACCGATTTTTTGATACACCACATCTGCAGCAAATAAGACCATTTGCTTTCCTCTCAATAGCAGGTGTTCGGATAACTAACCCTTTCTCCTCCAGCCAATCCAAATCAGACTGTGAGCATCTTGTTTCAGCAGTAAGCAGGT
Organism: Bacillus sp. FSL K6-1145; assembly: GCF_038003425.1. Taxonomy (NCBI): domain Bacteria; kingdom Bacillati; phylum Bacillota; class Bacilli; order Caryophanales; family Bacillaceae; genus Bacillus; species Bacillus sp. FSL K6-1145. The sequence continues at coordinate 3,164,170 of NZ_JBBOPC010000001.1, forward strand.
GGCGTGACTCCAGGTGCTTCCTTAGTTCCATTGCTTTGTCCATGTTCAATTTCAACAAACACCTTTCAACTGATGTTTGCCTATTATGCGCAAAGACATGACCTTTCGTCCAACAGCTAAAAAAGAAAAACAAAACCCCTTTTCTAAGAGAAAAGAGGTTTTTAGGATTTATCTAATCAGCCAGCCAAGAGCTAAAGAGCCTTCGCCTAGATGAGTGCCGATTACAGCACCAAAATAACTTTTATAAAATTCAACATGAGGATATTTTTCTGATAAGTGCGCAATCAAATCGTCTACTTCTTCTTCTCTATTTCCATGTATCACTGTTGCTCTCATCGGGACACCACGCGATGCATCTTCATCAAATAGTTCAAACATACGTGAAATGGCTTTTTTCCGTGTACGAATCTTCTCAAAAGGGACAATTAGCTTGTTGTCAAAATGCAGTATAGGCTTTACCTTTAAGAGGCTCCCAATAAAAGCCTGAGCACCATTTAATCTGCCGCCTCTTTGTAAATGAGTTAAATCGTCTACCATAAAATAAGCTCTCTGATTCTCTTTCAGGTAATTGAGATGGGCTAACACTTCTTCTGGAGAAGCACCAGCTTGGATTTTCTCAGCAGCTTCTATCACATAAAAACCTTGTGCCATACAGCTAGTTTCTGTATCAAACGGATAAATGTCAATTCCGTCAACTAGGTCATTTGCTGAGGCTGCACTATTATATGTTCCACTAATTCCGCTAGAAAGGTGAATACTAATCACGGCATCATATGTTTCACTTAGTTTTTCATATAATTCTATTAGTTCACCAAAAGCAGGCTGAGAGGTGGTTGGAAGGTCTTTATGCTTTTTGACTTCTTCATAATATGTCTTCCAATCCATTTCTATTTCTTCACGGTATGATTCATTGCCAAAGATGACATTCAGAGGGATCATATGAATATGATGTTTATCACGCAGCTCTTGTGGTATATAAGCAGTACTGTCTGTTACAACGGCTATTTTCATTCTTAAATACCTTCCTTATCCGTTAAGTTGCTCTTTTTTATTTTCAAAGAATGATCATTGTTATTCATTAGATTTATAATAGTAATCAAAAAAGCCTGCCTAATCAATAGGCAAGCCCGTTATATCCGAAAAAGACTCCTTATCTACCTATCATTTCTCTCAAATTAACATGTGAGAGAATCAAAAACAGGCGAAAAAGGAGTACTTGTCCGGAATATTATCTCATTTCTACCCAGCCGTTCTTAATTGCTACAACAACAGCTTGTGTACGGTCGTTTACATTCATTTTTTGTAAAATGTTACTCACGTGGTTTTTGACTGTTTTCTCACTAATAAAGAGCGACTCACCAATTCCTCTATTGCTCTTTCCGTCAGCTAACATTTGAAGTACTTCGCACTCACGTCTCGTTAAGATATGAAGTGGTCTGCGAATTTCAGGATATACTTCATGCTGTGGATGTGCTGAAACGCCACTAGTCGCTAGGCGTCGGAATTCATTTACTAAGTTATGAGTAACTTTCGGATGTAAATAAGATCCTCCGTCAGCTACGACTTTCACTGCTTCAATGAGCGTGTCTGCATCCATTTCTTTTAACAGGTAGCCTCTTGCTCCTGTTTTCAATGCATGTGTCACATAGTTTTCATCGTCATGAATAGATAGAATAATGACTTTTGATTCGGGATAAAGCTCAACTAGCTGCTTTGTAGCCTCTACACCATTTACATTCGGCATATTAATGTCCATAATGACAACATCCGGATGATAGTGTTCTACGATACGTGCAGCTTCGTCTCCGTCGTCTCCTTCTGCAACTACTTCAAAAGTAGGTTCAAAATCTAAAATCCGTTTGACACCTTCACGGAATAATTGGTGATCATCAATAATTACAATATTTACTTTAGTCACAAGCTACGCCTCCCCATGTTTATTGTTCTACACCTGAACTTTATGGTCAATATGTCTTTTGTCTCTATTTTACAATTTTATTTTGCAATGTTAATGGCACGCGAATCATGATGAATGTCCCTAGACCTATTTTTGAGTCTATGGTCATTTTACCTTCAAGTAAGTCTACGCGTTCTTTCATGCCAAGTAAACCGAAGGATTTGTTTTTGTTTGTTTTCACATCTTTCATATCAAAGCCTTTTCCATCGTCTTTGATAATTAACGTAACAAAGTCTTTCGTCACTTCTACTTTTACAGAGATTTCTTCAGCTTCGGAATGCTTTAGTGAATTTGTGACAGCTTCTTGGGCTAGTCTAAACAGTGCCACTTCAAATTGAGAAGCAATTCTTTCGCTTTCTGTATCCCCTAGGCATTGGAACGTGATCTTGGTTTTTCCATCATACTCTTCGATTGTGTTTAAATATTTTCTTAGCGTCGGAATGAGACCCAAATCATCTAAAGCCATTGGTCTTAAATCATAAATGATTCTTCTCACTTCGTACAGAGCATTTCGCACATTCTGTCTGAGACTTCTAATTTCTTTAAAGCCTTCTTCTGTCCCACGGTCTCTGAAAATCCGTTCAATTAATTCGGAACGCATCATTACGTTTGCCAGCATTTGGGCCGGACCGTCGTGAATTTCACGGGATACCCTTTTGCGTTCTTCTTCTTGGGCTTCAATAATTCTAAGTCCAAAATCTTGTTTTGCTTGAGCATCTTCAAGTAACACGCCAACTTGACGTAAGTCCTGATTGAGATAGTTGAGAACAACTGTGATCTGACTCACAAGCGTTTCAGAGCGTTCAATGACGTCTTGTAGGCTTAACAATCGTCTTTCCAGATCGTCTCTTCTTTCTCTCAGTTGCTTTTCGCGCTGCTGGATCATAGTGAGTTCCACTTGCAGATTATGTGCTTTTTCGTAGGCCTCCCGTATTTCTTCTTCGCTAAATTTGTTGAAGTTTCTGCTGACCTCAGATAAGCGATTTCTAGCATGTCTCGTATGGACTTCTAGTTTATCCCCAAAATCAATTACTTCGTTTACTTGCTGCTTGATTTGCTTCAGCTCTTCTACAAGGCTTTCATATTGTTGACGGGACTGTTCGCCTATCCTAAATACTTCGTCCTTGCTGCCATCAACTGTACTAAGCATTTTCATGATGATTGAATCCAATAATTTCGGATCCATTTTAGGTGTTGTCATGGCTTTTCCCTCCCGTAACAGTGATGTCATCTTTTTTTATTATAAATGTCATTGATCTGCATTTTATGTCGAATTATAATGAAAGAATGCGTATAAATCATGAAGTTTTTATGACGACCCTTTTTCTACCCCTATCATCATAACAAAATACGCTGTAAAATTCTAAAATCAATGCAAATTTTCTCTAGTCTTACAATTTGCTTTTCAGGAGGGTATGTCTTTTGCTGCATCGCTATCTTACAGTAAAAAGTCGTGGCGAGCATGAGATCGTCATTGAAAAATCACGTTTTATTTGTCATATACAGCGTGCTGTCTCAGAAGAAGAAGCACAAGCATTTATACAATCCATTAAAAAACAACATTGGAATGCCACACATAATTGTTCTGCCTATCTCATTGGAGAACATGACCTGATTCAAAAAGCGAATGATGATGGTGAACCAAGTGGTACAGCAGGTGTGCCAATGCTTGAAGTGTTAAAAAAACGGAAGCTGAAAGATACAGTCGTAGTAGTCACTCGTTATTTCGGCGGTATTAAGCTAGGCGCCGGTGGATTGATTCGTGCCTACGGAAAATCTGTATCAGAAGCCATCAACCATGTTGGGATGGTAGAGCGCTGTTTAATGCGTACGATGCACACAACAATAGATTATACATGGCTTGGAAAGGTAGAGAATGAGCTTAGAGCCTCATCTTTTCAGCTAAAAGAAATTCATTATGCAGAAGATGTTATTTTTGAGACGTATGTAGAAGAAACACAAACAGAGCAGTTCATTGAATGGATGACTGAGCTGACAAATGGAAAGAGTGTTACAAAAGAAGGCGAACTGATTTATTTAGAAAAGGACATTGGTCCGATAAAGGAGACAGATGAATGGCACAACGAGTAAAAGTGCGTGTACGAAAGAAAAAGAGTAAGAAGAAGAAAATTTTCAAACGTATCCTGGTTTTATTTTTGCTTCTTATCATCTGCATGGGCGGATTTGCAGTCTATAAAATAGTCAATACACTTCAAGCCGCTGACAAAACATATGACGAACTAAACCGCGGAGAGAAATCGAAGCTTCGTGATGCGGTCATTGATATTAAAAAGAAACCCTTCTCTGTACTTTTTGTCGGAATTGAGGATTATGCCACAGATGGTGATCATGGCCGTTCAGATTCACTTATTGTCGCAACAATTAACCCTCAAGACAAAACGATGAAAATGGTTAGTATCCCCCGTGACACACGCGTACAGCTTGCAAGTGACACGACAGGAAGTAAAGAAAAGATCAATGCAGCATATGCTAAAGGCGGTAAAGACGAAACGATTGAAACTGTCGAACAATTCTTGAATATTCCGATTGATAAATATGCGACCGTTGATTTTGACGGATTCAAGGATGTCATTGATGAAGTCGGTGGAATTGATATCGATGTTCCATTTGACTTCAATGAAAAAAGTGATGTGAAAAAATCGAAAAAGATTTATTTCAAAAAAGGCAATATGCATTTAAACGGGGAAGAAGCACTTGCTTACGCGCGGATGAGAAAACAAGATCCACGCGGTGATTTCGGACGTAATGATCGTCAGAAACAAATTTTACGTGCAATGATTGATCAAATGTCGAAGGCAAATAACATCGCGAACGTGGATAATATCGCTAAAGAAGTCAGTGATCATATTACGACCAACTTCCGTATCACAGAAGGTCTAGCGCTTCAGCAAATCTACAGCGGGTTTAAGGGAGACGACACAGAAACACTTTCTATTAAAGGGTCGGATCTTTATTTAGGACCAAATCGAACGTATTACTTTGAGCCAGATCAAACCAATCTAGCTAACGTACAAAATGCATTACGGACGCATTTAAAGCTTCCTACTGAATCTTCGACTGAAACAGATTCACAAACCAATCCATCCTCTGGTGAAACAGGATCAAGTGATACAACTAATCCTTCCAGCACATCAGGACAATAATAAAACAGCCCAGTTCCTAGGAACGGGCTGTTTTTTATTGTCTTTTCACCATTCGTTTATAGAATTTCGTAAATGGTTTGAACTCTTCGTTGACCAAACCCGTGACTTCCGCAATCACTTGCATAAACATCACCAGTAAAAAGATAATGATCAGCGATAACCAAATGGTCGCGCTTGTCAGCAAAATCGCACTTAAGCTAAAGACTAAGCCAATCATGTAAATCACGATGACAGCCATGCGATGGGACAAGCCAAAGGCCATTAGTCTATGATGAATATGGGATTTGTCCGGTGATGAAATGGGCTGTTTGTTTAATATGCGTCTAATGATTGCAAAGGTCGTATCAAATATAGGAACACCTAGAATGATCACAGGAACAACAACACTAAACAAAGTGACACTTTTGTATAACCCTAAAAGTGACAGCACCGAAATCATATAGCCTAAAAATAGCGAACCGGTATCTCCCATAAAAATCTTCGCCGGATGGAAGTTGTAAAAGAGAAAGCCGATCGTACTGCCAATGACGACAAGAGATAAAGAAAGAATCAGAATCTTATCAGCAGAAAATGCCATCACTGCAATCGTTGATAAACCGATGACAGAAATACCGGCAGCTAGTCCATCAAGGCCGTCAATTAAATTAATGGCATTTGTGATACCCACAATCCATAGCACGGTGAGGGGATATGCCATCCAGCCTAACTCAATTCGATCTGTTAAAAAAGGAACAGAGAAGAAGTCCATTTTTAAGCCCGTGCTCACAATCAAACAAGCAACTAGGACTTGTACGAGAAATTTAAATCTTGCACTTAAATTATATTTATCATCAAATATACCTAAAATGACGATGAGTACGGCACCAACTGAAATTGCTGTAATTTTATTATGTAGAAACAGCCCGCCTGCTAATGCTCCAGCCGCTACTCCAATAAAAATTGCCAAACCACCCATTCGAGGCATTACTTTATCATGAACTTTTCGTTTATTCGGCTGGTCCACTGCACCAATCTTAATTGCAAACTTTTTGACGATTGGTGTCACAATTAAAACTGTAGCCAGAGAGACAAAAAACGCTAATAAGGCGCGTTCGTAATCCATAGGTCAGTCTCCTTCTAAATTGAAATCTGTATTTTGTATATTGGCCGCTCTTTCCATTATACAATTGAATAGAGGATGATCACAAGCTCCCCCTGTGAGGAAGAAACAAATAAAAACGCACAATCCCGAATGAATTATGCGTTTTCTTTAATATTCGTTAGTTCCACCATGTTTGTGAACAGCGCGTGCCAATCTTTTTTCTTCGCTCGGCTTTGTCTTAGATGTCTATAGCTCGTGTCGTCTTTTTTGCTGATCACTTTCAGACAGGCTTCTACGAAGAGCGCAGGATCATCGCCCTCTAAATATTCATACACATCCTTCTCTTTTAGCCTTTCCGTTGATGGGAGATTTAAACCGACAACCGGTATTCCAGCGGCTAAAAATTCATAAAGCTTGAGAGGGAACACCGCTTGATTGTAAGGGGATTGTTTATATGGCATCATACCTACATCAATTAGCTTCATATAAGCAGGCACTTCTTCTGGAGCAACAGCACCTGTCCAAATCACATTAGGCAGTTTGAGTGCATGCTGAAAAGATGGATCTCCATTCGTTCCATCCGGACCGACAAATAAAAATGTCCAATCAGGCCGCATGCGAGCAGCTTCAGCCATCATGTCAAAATCGAGCTTTGGCTTGATTCCTCCGATAAAACCAAGCACAGTCCCTTCTCTTCCTTCCAGCACATCTTCTTTGCACGGAAGATTGCTTTTCGCAAACACATCGTATTCGACGCCATTTTCCACCGTAAACACATCTTTCGGTTCTCCCATAAGACGTTTTTTGATTTGATCGTGTAAATATTGAGAAGAGCATGTAATGCTGTGTGCGTATTTAATGATTCGATTTTCTGCTTTGACAATGACACGCTGCCTCATATAAGAAAGGATGTTATGGTTGCCGCTTATCGGCTCTCCCCACAGGTCACTGCAATCATAGACAATATGTTTCCATTCAAATAAAGAAGATAAGAGCGGAAAGCCCGGAAACGTATACCATAAACAAACAGCGATCCCCTTCTTCTCCTCATGCCGCAAATGTTCAAGGAGAGGGGATAATTTATGAATATAGAACATGTCTTGATATCGACCAAAGCGAAATAATTTGCTCTTGAGCACATCAGGAATGGTCAATTGCTTCATTCGATCTGTTATGGGCTGAAAGGGAGCTGTATGACGAGATGATGACGGGCATACCCAGATGACCTCTTTTGTTTCTGGATCAGATGCTAGAAATTCGGCCAGCCGATGCCGTCTGTACCTCAGTCCGTCCTGTCCCCATTCTCCCGTCGCTACGACAACATGTATGATCGAGTCTGCTTTCACCTTTATCACCTTTTTTCCCTTCTGTTTATAAGCGCTTCTTCACAGCATTTGTCGCATAGTGCATAAAACACCAAGACGCTTTGACAAAATGAAGCTGCTCAATTTCTCTGTAGACAAACCACGTTTTTTTCGCTGCTTTCCACTTGTTACTAGAGATGGAGTTCCCAACGATGCGATATTCACTGAGCGGTTCACTCATACCATAGGCTGTAAATCCTCTTTTTAATATAGACAGCCATGTAGCTAAATCCTGCCTTGTGCGAATGTTCGGCATTTCCACATGTCCTACCTTTTGAAGATCAAGCATGACCGTTAAACAGCCTATAATGGTGTTTTTCAGGGCTTCATTATAGTCTAATCTCGCTGGCGCAGTGACGGTTTTTTCTAATGGTTCTCCGTTTTCTGCAATGATGTCATATGCCGTAAATGTAAAGGCATAATCATTTGTCAGCATGAAGTCTACCTGTTTTTCAAGCTTCGTCTCTTTCCACATATCATCGCTGTCTAAAAAAGCGATAAAGCGTCCTTTTGCCTGTTTGATGGCTGCGTTTCTAGCAATGGCAGCTCCCCCATTTTCCTCTAAATAAATGACGTTGATTCTGTCGTCCGCTTGACTTAAATCCCCTAATAGCTTTCGAGTTCCATCTGTAGAACAATCATCTGCAATGATCAGCTCCCAATTGGAATAGGTTTGGGCAAGGACGGAATGAACTGTATCCGTTAAATAACGTTCCGCATTATACGCAGGTGTAATGATGGATACTAACGGTTGATTGTTCACCTAAGACTCATCTCCAGTTCATTATTAAGATTCTTTGAACACTTCGGGTAAGACCACAAACATAAGCGAGATACTAAAGCCAATGACAAGCCCAAGAAGTGCCCGTTTTTTGGCTGACATGCCTTTATTGCCTTCATCAAGTACTTGTGCAGGATCAACAATTTTTGCCTGTTTCATTCCAAGCTTTGTTGACTCCAATTCATATAAGAATCGTTCTTTATCGACTTTGGAATCATTGCTGACCGATTCGTCTTCAAGAGCAGCTAATCTACTTTCAATCACCTGCTGCCTTTTTGTAAATAATGCTTTATCTTGCTTGAGAAATGTATCCGACACTTGCTTCACGACAGCCAAAGCACGATCCTTATCGGCATCCGTGAAAGACAGCTGTAATTGTGTATCTGATTGATTAGTAAGGATGAGACGAGTTTTCACATCCTGTCTTTCTTCTTCTTTCACATCACTGAGTGCTTCATTTAGAAATGCATCGCTTTTTAATAGAGATGTCACTTCTGCCATGTTGTTATACACCCCATCATCATATTTACCGAGAGTGAGAGTAACAGCAGCTGTGTAACTAGACTGCTGCGTAGTTCCTTTAGCAAAAAAGAAACCAAAGGCGCCTAATACGACAGGCAGCAGTATGAGCCATACGATGTACTTTTTGATTCGCTTCCCTATCCTAGATATGAAACCAGACATGTTCATTCTCCCAACATTGACGTATTTGCTCTTTCACTAGTGTAGCCATACAAACGCAGCATCACACACGGTTTACCATAGCTTGAGTCGTTGTTTGTTTTTCAACATATTCACCGCTGCGATCACCAGTCCTAAAAATACCCAATGGAAATATAAATTCGAGACAGAGCTAGGACTGATACTTGAAACGAGAAAGCTCAGCATGGCTGCAAACAACCCCTCAATGATCATTTTTGCCGATCTTGTGTCAGCCCATTGGTATTGTTTGTACAGTGTGAACATGAGATAGGCGTATACAGAGATATAGCCCAGCATGACTGCAAATCCGAAGTTCGTCATCAATTCCAGCAGCCAATTGTGCACTTCTACGACCTGGTCTGTGTCAAAGATCGAAAAGTGAGCTAAGTAGTAAGACACATTCCCCGCTCCAACTCCGAATCCGTATGAATTCGTAAAGAAGTGCCAAGCATTTTTGATTAAATTCGCTCTCGCGATGTTAGACGGGAGTGGTTCACTAAAAGAATGCGCGACCTGAGAAGCGAGAAACAAGTCATAAAAGACCGAATAAATCTTAGCTGAAAAAACAGCGATACCGATGACGACAAGTCCGCTTGCTGCAATGATTGACCACTTTTTGAGAAAACGCGGCAGCAGCAGCCACACATAGATCGCCACTCCTGCAAATATCCCAAGCAGACTAGCGCGGGATTCGGTTAACAAAATGAGATACAGCGCGGCGATTGCACCTAATAATCCAAACGCTTTGATGTAACCGTTTTTCATTTGACGCATGCATGCTAGATATAAGAAGAAACTAATCGATAAAAACGTTGCAAAGTCATTCTGATTAAAAAAGACAGATGTAGGATAGTGCTGTTTATACGCTGGCCCTAGATACAATGAGGTATTCGGTAAATGGTTCAATGTAAAATGATTATAGAACCCAATCCCCATCACAAACACAGTCATGACCAGCCAAATGCTATAAAAGGTCACCACTTGATCCATTCGCTGAATATACATGACGACTAGAAAGACAAATCCCATCCCCATTGCAAGAAGGGACATATATTTCAGGCCGTCTGTGACAGAATGAGCCCAAAGCAGTGAGATGAGACCGTAAAGAAACCATACAGCGAAAAAACCAAGAATTCCTTTGACACGAATCTGCTGCCACTGCGATATGTACGTCCCCTGATCTCTCATCCGCCATATAAATAAAGCAAAGGCGGCGATGAGCATGATACGGTAGAGAAAAAGACTAAAGAATCCTGCACTAATAGAAAAGAAAGCGTTGTTGAGAAAGGTCAATGTAATCAAAAGATAGATGACTGACATGAAGATTTGCTCACCATTCATGTACAGCTTCATCAACACGAGAGCAGCCGACAGGATCAGAAGTATAACTGGAACAGCCACCATCTTCTTTAACCCGACGGGCTGCGCGGCTGCCATTTGTACAAGACCGATCCCTGCTGCAAACAATATACATCCAATCATGATTTGCCATGCTGTATGCTTCACACTCATACCCATTTTCCTCCTAAGCAACCCATCCGATTTGAGGGATTAAGCCTTGACTTCCTGTTCATAGTAGGAAATGGTACGAGCCAAACCTTCCTGTAAACTCACAACAGGCTCCCATGCTAAGACTTGTTTCGTTTCCTCATTTGCCAATGTACTATGCACAATATCTCCTGCACGCTGCGGCTTGTAAATTGGTTCAAGATGCGACCTCGTTACTCGCTTCATCGTTTGAAACAGCTCATTCACAGTGATTGAATCACCACACGAGATATTTAAACAAACGTTTGATTGAGCTGTTAAAGCCGCAACATTAGCCGCTGCTAGATCACCTACATAGATGAAATCTCTTGTTTGTTCTCCGTCTCCGAAAATGAAAGGAGCCTCATCCTTTGCAAACTTATCAGAGAAAATAGAGACAACCCCGCCTTCGCCAAGTGCATCTTGTCGCGGACCATAAACATTGCTATACCGAAGAATACAATAGTCCACATCATACAGTGATTTTGCCATTTCTAAGTATCGCTCTACTGTGAGTTTCGATAAACCATAAGGCGAACCAGGCTTTAGCCGGTGAGCGGTATCCACTGGCAAATACACTGGATCTCCATAGACAGCTGCCGATGAGGCAAATACCACCTTCTCCACCCCTGCTTCAGCCGCTGCTTTCATGACGTGCAGGGACCCTTTGATATTGACCTCTTCGTCATAAACGAAATTCTGAACAGACACGGCGACACTCACCTGTGCTGCAAGGTGAATGATATAATCCGGTCTTATTTGTTTGATCAAATCGACCGTTTCTGATTTTGTGACATCTGCCTCAATGCATTGAACGGAAAGGTGGGCAATATTTCCCCGAGATCCAGTTGAAAAGTTATCAAGAACGATGGGCTCGTAGCCTTTTTCTAGTAAAGCCTCTACCGTGTGTGATCCAATAAATCCGCTTCCCCCAGTAACCAATACTTTCTTCATCCAAGCTCCCCCTGTTATTGTGCCTTTGATACCAATTCTGCTTCCCATACGCCTGGGCGGCCGATAGACTGGTAAATAAATCCTCTCTCTTTCATTTCTGCTGGATCAAACAAATTCCTTCCATCAATTACAATCGGTGAACGAAGCAGCTGCTTGATTTGATCTTTATCCATCTTCTGTACGTCATCCCATTCTGTTAGGATGAGGCAAGCATCCGTATCTTTTACTGTTTCATACAGGTCATTACTGAAGACAGCCTGCGGGCCAAGCTCTCGTTCTGCTTCTACATAAGCAACCGGATCATAGGCCTTCACAAAAGCACCCAGCTCTCTCAGCATTGGGATAATGTCTAATGCAGGTGCAGAACGCATATCATTCGTATTCGGTTTGAATGCGAGACCTAAAACAGAGATGGTTTTTCCTCTAATATCACCGAATACACTCATCAATTTGCTGACAAGGTGCGCTCTTTGGTGATTGTTCGTTTCAATCACGGACTCGATCAGCTTGAACCGGTAGCCAGCTGTTTCGGCAATTTTGAGAAGAGCCATCGTGTCTTTCGGGAAACAAGACCCACCAAATCCAATGCCCGCTTTTAAAAATTTATGCCCGATACGGCTGTCTAATCCAACGCCTTCGCTAACTTTTTCAACATCAGCGCCCACCCGCTCGCAAATATTTGCAATGTCATTGATGAATGAGATTTTTGTGGCAAGCATGGCATTTGCAGCATACTTAATCATTTCAGCACTTTCTAAATTGGTCTCCACAACCTCTGTTTGAAACGGATCATGCAATCTTTTGATGATGGTCGACGCATGGGTGCTTGTCGAGCCGATTACTGCCCGCTCCATATTCATCGTGTCTTGGATGGCAGATCCTTCTCTGAGAAACTCTGGATTGGATACGACATCAAAAGGATATTTACTGCGCGATGCTTTTTCGACAATGGCTTGAACGAGCCGGCCTGTTCCAACGGGTACTGTGCTTTTATTGACGATGATTTTATAGCCATTTAGATGTTCACCAATTGTTTGAGCGACAGCTTTCACGTACGTTAAATCTGCTTCCCCCTGTGCTGTCATCGGAGTCCCTACAGCAATATAGATAATCTCTGATTCCCGGATAGCAGCAGGAATATTGGTTGTAAAAAACAGTCTTCCTTCTTCCGTATTCTTTTCAATCAATTCCTTTAAACCCGGTTCATAAATGGGAACGACACCACTTTTTAAGCTGTTGATTTTTGATTCATCGATGTCACAGCAGATGACACGATTTCCGATATCAGCAAAACAAGTACCCGATACTAACCCGACATACCCTGTTCCAATCACAGCAATTTTCTTCAACATTTTTCATCCTCTCAGTAAAAGCATATTGTCCGTTCCAAGCTGTTTATCTATCATTCTTTGCACATTTCATCTTGTTTAAACGATGGATCTTGATTGATGAAGCACCTTTTCATATTGCTGTATGAGCTGCTTCGTATTATTTGCTGATGAGTATTCTGTATGAACGATTTGATGAAGATCGCTTTTCACTTGCTCATTCCATCTGTTTTCATAAAGGTAGGCGTGAATGGCCTCTTTCAGCTGACTTGTCGAACGTGGTTCAATGAGCAGGTGTTGATAGCTAGAAAATAAGGTTGGGAGACCGCCAACTCGTGTCGCAATGACAGGTACTTTTAAAGCGAGCGCCTCTAGGACGACGGTAGGCATCCCTTCACTATAAGAAGGAAGTGCAAACAGGTCGGATGCGATTAAGTAGTCTTTCACCTGCTCATTCGGCACCTGCCCTGGGAGTAGAATAGATGCTCCAGCCCGTTCTGTGAGCTCCTTTGCAAGGGGACCTTTTCCAACAAAAACTGCTTTCACACCATCCAAGCCGCTGACAGCATCAGCTAATTCAAGTAAGCCCTTCTCTTTGACTAATCGCCCGACGAAGACAACGAGCTTGTCGTGAAGGGGTAAGCCTAACTTTTTCCTGATGACTTGTTGATCTTCTTCCGTTTTAGAAAATGACTGGAGCGGAATACCGAGCGGGAGGCATTTCGCTTCTACCTTTGTCATGTCATTTGTCTTTTTAGCAAGCTCCTCGCTCACCGTCAGAACAGCAGATGCCTGTTTCACCGCCGTTTCAAAGGCTGCATGTGCCCCTTTGCTATAGCCCGGATACACGTTCACATCACTGCCATGTAAGGTCAAAAGATAAGGAATTTGCGTTTTTTTCTGAATCACAGCCGCCGCTCCGCCAGATGGCATCGCAAAGTGAGCATGGATAAAATCTGGTGACAGCTGATAACGCTGCATGGCGCTGAGAACAGTAGAAGCTATTCGTTTACTCGGCAGTGCCCATTTCAGCTGTCCAGGGAGCGCTGTATAGGGCGGCCTGTATACGGTCACTCCGTTTCTCACTTCCTGCTCGGGCAGATCCTTTTTCTGCCGATAGGACGCCTTCAGCATCCGCAAAACCGGTGGATTGACCGGGTTGGGACAGATGACGGTCACTTGTATTCCTTGTTTGAGCAGCTCCTGCACTTGCGTTTCATGGAATACGCCTTCACTTGGATGTTTTTCACTAGGATATACACTTGTCAGCCACAGCACCTTCATGACGAACGACCTCTTCTCAATAATTTGCCTGCCACCTGCGGATACATTTTGATGAGCAGCAAGCCATACAATGCTGCGCTGACACAAATCGTCAATCCTAATTGAAGTAAAATGTCGGCTGACGTCAGCTTCATGCCTTGATGCAGGGCTACCGCACAGGCGGCCATCAATAGCGTCATAGCAGCAGGCTTGCCAAGTGATTTTAAATAAACCTTCATATCTAGCTGAATGACATACGCCATGAGCCATCTGCCGACAATGAAGTTGAGCAGGCTGACACCTGAGTAAACCCAAGCTACTGTGAGCAGACTGCCTGTGCTGACACCTGCGTATAAGGCGCATCCATACACAAGAAGCATCCCCGTATCCCAATAAAAGGCTAAGTCCGCTCTCCCTTTTGCAAGGAGTATTGACCCGTTTGGATTCATCAGCACACGCAGAAGGCCGACAATGCACAATATATTAAGAACCGGAACAGCTACGAGCCATTTCTCGCCAAACACTACTTCTATAAAGCTATCTGATACGGCAGCAAGACCGATTAATAACGGAAAGCTAATCAATGCGAGCATATTCGTCATACTGAGGAAGCCCTCTCGCAGCATGGAGTGATCTCGCTGACTTTTTGCGAAAACCGGGAAAGCCACTCTCGTCACGATTGGGTTAATCTTTAGCACGGGGATCGTCACGATTTGATACGCCAAGCTATAAATACCTAACGCTTCTGCTCCTAGAAACCGGCCGATTAAAATCATGTCTATGTTCGATCCTGCTCGATTGACTAGTCTGGATGCGAGCTGGAATGCACCGAATGAGAAAAATTCTTTCACTTCTCCTAATGCAAAAACAGGTGCTGGGCGCCACTTCTTCCAATAAGCTGCGGCATACATAAGCCCTTTTCCAGATTGCAGAAGCACTTGAGAAATGACATAGGCTACAATCGGATTGATGAAGAAGGCCAAAGCGAGTAAAACAAACAGCGATATCATAGTTGCAATGGCTTCAATGGCACTTAATGTTTTAAAGGCTAAGTCCTTTTGCATCATGTATTGGTATTGCTGGCCGATTGGTGCAATCAGAAACATGATCGATAATAGTTTGAGCAAACCCTCCAGCTCTGGCCGGTTATAAAAGGCGGCAATCATTGGGCTTACTAGAATGAGTAAACAGAATAAGATAATGCCAGTGAGTAAGTTGATCCAATATAATGTAGATAATTGACGTTCTGTTGTTTGTTCCTTTTGGATGATCGCTGCCCCAATCCCTAGATCAAGTAAAATCTGCGTAAATATTGTGACAGTTGTGATCATGCCAACGAGTCCAAACTCTTTCAGTGACATCACGTTCCCTAAAAAGGCGAACTGTGCAATTTGGATGATCGTAATGATGAATGCGGACAAGCTTGTCCATTTTGCCCCGCCTAGTATGTGTTTTTTCATACTTGCCATTTCTCTTCCCTACTTTACTTATCTGGCTCCGTCACCCGTCATGATGACTTTTAACGTTTTTACCATAATCTTCGTGTCGAGAGAAAATGTCAAGTTTTGAATATACTGTAAGTCGTGTGTTAATTTTTCACTTGGACTCATTTCATATCCTCCATTTACTTGTGCAAGACCTGTCAGTCCCGGCTTGACCGTTAATCTTTTCGTAAAACCTGGAATCGTCCGATTAAATTCTGCGGTAAACATCGGTCTTTCCGGACGCGGACCTACGATACTCATTTCTCCTTTTAACACGTTGATGAATTGAGGGAGTTCATCGATTCTTGTTTTACGAATGAAGGCTCCCACTTTGGTGATACGTGGGTCGTTTTTTTGTGCCCATTTCGCTCCTCCGCTTTCAGCATCGGTTCTCATCGATCTGAGCTTCCATAATTTAAAGTAAACACCGTCTTTCCCGACCCTCTCCTGCATATAAAAGGCTGGTCCCGATGTTTCCAGCTTAATCAAAAGAGCAAACAGCAAAATGATTGGCGTACTCAACATCAATCCGATGAACGAGAACATTAAATCTATGAAACGTTTTGCAAATAAATAACGAACCATATGTTCTGTTAAGGCAAAAGAGTGGTTTCGTCTCACTTCATATTCTCTATAAAGATTCATCGCTTTCTCTGCACTCACTGACCTGCACCTCACCATTCAAAGTAGTTGTTGTGTAAAGAGATGTTCTATGAAAGTCAGTTTAGCAGAGCAACATTAAGCAAATGTAAATGCGCTGTTAAGTCTTGTAAAACTGTGTTAAGAATGTGCACTTATATCAAGTTATGCCCTTTTCAACGTAAAAAAGACCCGCAATTCTGCGGGTCTCTGGGTCTTTTTTTATTTTGCTTTAACGGATTCGATCGTTTTTAATCGAAGGGTTCCGTTTGCATCTTTTGTATAAGTGACTTTCACTTTTGATTCTTCTTTTAAGCTGTTCACTTGTTTAGAAAACGTATTTCCGAATTGAATAGCAACTTCTTTGCCATCAATGTTCACAGCAATGGTATGTCCATCAGCCAAGCCGACATATGTGCCTTCCTTAGTAACTTCATTTTTCTTATTTGTTGTTGATTCTTTCTTTGTTTTAGAATCAGTTTTTGATTGTTCCTTAGTAGGTTCTTCTTTTGTGATTTCTTTACTTGAGCTGTCTTTTGCGTCTTCATCAGATTGACCAGATTGCTCTTCTTTTGGAGCAACTGTTTCTTTGCTTTGATCATCTGCTTTTTCATTTGATGACTGATCTTCTGTTTTTTCCTTTTTCTCTGAAGCATTTTCTTTCTTTTGATCAGCTGCTTCGGTTGTTTCCTTTTTGCTGTCATCCTTATTGTTGTCGCTTGATTGATTTGTTGTGCCGCATGCTGTGAGTAGTACACCTAGAAGCAATACTAGAAACGGCATTGTGATTAATTTTTTCAAAATTGTCACCTCTTCATGATTTGTCGATTGGCTGTCGCTTAGATTCATGCGTAAACCATTCACCTTTTATGTTTCAATTATAACAAAGATAACTAGAAATGAAATGTATTTTTAACTTGACACATTATTGACGACCCGATCACTTCATAGACTTTTGAAAAAAGGCTGCCGAGAGACGTTCTCGAGCAGCCTAAGAGGAGTATCTGAGGCACCCCTCATGTTTGTATTTTCTTATCTAAAGTAACCTGACACACCGCTTGAAATGCCTGACGCTAAACGATCTTTATACGTAGCCGATTTCAAGATGTTTGAATCAACTGGACTTGACACAAAACCAGTTTCTAAAAGAACACTCGGCATTTTAGAATATTTAATCACGTAGAATCCAGCTGTTTTCACACCACGGTCTCTTGTACCAAGTGCACTGACCATTTTCGGCTGAATGTTTTGCGCAAGCTTCAAGCTGTTTGCAGACGCATATGTTTTGTCATAATACGTTTCTGTTCCGTTTGCACTGCTGTTATCATTTGAGTTTGCATGGACACTAATGAAGATATCTGCATTTGCTGACGCACCTTTGCTCACTCGTGTTTGAAGACTGTCAAATGTGTCTGATGTTCTTGACATGGTAACAAGTGCACCCGCGTTGTTTAATTTCGTATTTAAACGCTTAGCTACATCTAAATTCAAGTTCTTTTCATATAACCCGTAGCCTACAGCTCCTGAATCATGTGCGCCATGACCTGGGTCAATGAATACTTTTTTCCCGACGACAGGGTTTTTCAATTGATTCACAACAGTTGGTGTCACCGTATTTGCACTACCTACGACAGTGAATTTGGTGATTTTTTTACTGCTAATGGTTGCTCTTGTTACTTTTGGTAATGTTTTTTCATTCGTTAGAAGCAATGCTTTGTTTTGCTTCGCTGCGATCCCTGCAGCAGAAGATGAAGTGGCGTAGCCAAACCCTCTTCCTACATAGGTATTGTTCGTGCTCATATTATACTTTTTCACAATATTAGCGGCAACGTCATAACGAGTGGAGCCTTTAATTCGTGTTGGAGATTTCAATTGATTATAAGCTGCTTTTGTGACGTAATTTTCTCCGCCGACTACAATGGTTTGTTTGACATTGCTTGCTTTTGCAACAGATGCGATTTCAGAACGAAGTCCCTTTTTATCTGTGTAGAGAATCGGGAAACCTTTTTGTGCTGCTACCGGTGCAATTGCAATCCCATGAGCATAGAAGGAACCTTCAACGACAACGACGCCTGCTGGCTTTTTCATTTTCTTCGCGATATTTGCAGATAGCTCATATCGATTTTTTCCTGAAATACGTTGTGTAGAGATGCCCATCTTCTTCACTTCATTGATTACGTTATTTGACACACTTGATGTACTGCCTAAAACGATCACTGTCTTTGTTTTTAAAGCCTTTAGGGCTTTTTTCGTATCACCTGAAAGACTCTTACTGTTTGTATAAAGAACTGGTCCATTTTTTTGGTGTGCAAGTGGAATCCCTGCTGTGGCATCTGCATACGCAGTTTTCCCTACTATTACGACTGTACTTGCAGTTCCCCATCCCTTTTTCGCTACGTTTGCTGCTACAGCATATCTGCTTCCGCCATCAATTCGTGAGACTGAATTATCTGCTGAAGCTGTTGGAACAATAACGAAAATGGCGATGAGGCTGAGGATGGCTGTTTTCATGATTGAGCGCATCATCTATGTCCTCCTTTAACCCTTTAATAGTTTGTTAGTTTTGTACCTGGATAGTAGAACGAAAGTATGGAAGAATATGAGTTTCCAGATTCTGCTCTAGCTTTGGCACCGTATTGACTCATGCCAATGCCGTGACCATATCCTTTTCCTGAAATCGTAAAGTCATTTGTATTGTTTTTGACTGACGCAAATGTGCTCTTCACCTTTGTTGCGCCCATGATGGATCTAAACTCGGTCATCTTCATACTTGCCGTTGTACTTTTGTTTACTGCATATGTGCCTGTTTTATTTTTCAGATGATATGTCAGCTTGATTGATACCGTCTTCGCACGTTGTCCTTTTGTTTTTCCTGAGAACGTCAGGCTTGAGATGGATGCAATCTTCATATCAGATGCAGCTGTCTCTTTGTTTTTGAGCAGCCATGATTTGAGACCAGCAAGATCCGTTGCATTTGTCTCTTTTGCCTTAGACCACTGAGATGCTGCTGTACTAGCAGTCAATGTTGTGCCTAGCTGTTTTTTAGAGAGTTTTAATGTCCATGCATTGATCGGATCTTTTGTATCCTTTTTGGCCACTAAGTACGGCAGTGCATTTGCCCACACTTCTTCACTTGCCTCTGTATATCCGCCATTACTAGAATAATAGGTGGCTGAAATGAGCTGATTGTTGTATTTCAGTACTTTCCCTTTTGTGGCATCGACAGCTTTTGTCGAATTTGTGTACCAGTTATATCCTCCATATACTTGGAAGGCAGTTGTATCAGGTACGACTTTTCCAATACTTTTCACTGAATACGTTCTAGCGGCCACTGCCTGTGCTTTTAGCGCTTCAACATGCCAGCTTGCAGGCATTTCATTTGGTACCACGCCTTTTAGATAGTCTTCAAATGGAATATTTTCGAGAGTCGGCCTGATATAACCTGATTCAATTGCAAAGTTGACGCTGCCTAGGTAAGGCTTCCCTGCAATTTGAAGGATATTTTTCGTTGAATATTTCTCAGGAACAACTCTTACATTGTTATACGTCTTTATGCCTTTTAATGAAATTTTTCCGTTAGAAATATTCAATTGGTAGTTTTGATTTTTTTTCAGATAGACTTGTTTGGCTAATGAGTTCTTCAAGCTATCTTTAATCGCACTTGTGCTACCAGCAAGGTGATAAGCATATGTACCCTTTTCTTTCAGCAGTTTTTTTAGTGACGCTGTGACAGAATCCGGTTTCACATACACAACAGTACTATTAGACTTTGCTGCCAATTGAGACAGCGGCATAGCATAAATATAGCTAGAGGCTTTTGCCAAATAAACTTTATCTGCATTGATATTTAATTTCTTCATTATATTCACAGAGAGTTCATAGCGATTGGCACCACTGATTCTTGTTACCTGTGACGTTTTTTTAATTTGATTCTCTACTTTTTGTCCCGTACTTTTCGTACTACCGATGATGATGACTTTGCTTGGCAGCTTGTAAGACGGAATGGAATCTTTTTTTGTTAACAGGATTGGGTATCCCTTTCTCGATGCATAGGATGCAATCGCAATCCCATTCATAAATGAGTTTCCACCGACAACGACAGCTTGCTTATAGTTACCCATTTCTTTAGCAATTTTTTGGGAGATTTCAAACTTGTCTTTTCCACTAATGCGTCTGACTTTCCCATACTTTTTAATAGATTTCTCAGCAGCTGTTGAAATGCTTTTCGTGTTACCAACGATTAGGATGTTATCCGGCTTCATTTTCTTCAGCTGGTTTTCAGTTGTTTTTGTTAGTTTTTCAATGTTTGTATACAAAATGGGTGCGCCTAGTTTGTAAGCTAACGGTGATACAGAAATGGCATGATCAAATGCATCACGGCTCACAATGACAACTGTTGATGGATTCTTCCAGCCGGCAGACGCGATGCTATTGGCAACTTCGTATCGATTTTTGCCATCATATCTTTTCGTGACAGCCACATTCGATCCTGACAGCTTGTATTCTCCAGCTGTGGATAGATCCATCGTTTTTTTATTTCCGATATAATTAGACAATTTCACTGAAATTGTCGAGCTAGCCATGGCAGACTGAAAGGGTGCGATTAGTAGAGTCATTGTCATGAGAACAATAAGTGTAACGCCTGTTTTCTTCAATTTTGTTTATCCCGCCCATCTTTTTTACTTCTGTTTTTCAATCTTTTGAATTTCCTTTTGACCACTGTCATTGATAAAGTAAGAGATTTCTACTTTGTCTCCTGGTTTGAATTCATTTAACACATCTTTAAAATTATCCGTAAATTCATAGCTTAAGGTCATATTCACTTTTTTCACTTCGACTGTATGTGCATCAGCCATTCCAATAAATTCAGCTTTTTCTTCCAGCACCTGAGGAGTTGAACTGCTTGTCTTGTTTTCTCCCGAGGACTGCTCAGCCGTTCCACATGCTGTGAGCACGATACCAAGTAGTAGTATTAAGAACGGTAAAACGACGATTTTCTTCATTTTTTTCACCTCATGTCTTTGTATCGTCTTATAACTTAATATTTTAAGGTAAATTTAAGGTTTTTTGAAACCTTTTTTTTGTTACAACGTCTATATCTAGGTTCAGAGTAAAAAAATAACTTGTTTATCAAGATTCGTAAACCTATAATCATGGAAGAATCATAGAAAAGGTGAGGGACATTATGAGAGCTGAAAGAAAACGAAAGAAGAAAAAGGTTCTTTGGATTGTTTTATCGATTATTGGCTTATTCGTATTAGCAACTGGCGGATATGCATATCATCTTTGGAATACAGCAGCATCAACCGTGGCAGGCATTCAGGAGAATTTAAAGAAGTCAGATAAGCGTGACAAAGATGTCGATTTAAATAAGAAAGACCCGATTTCTATTTTAGTCATGGGTGTTGATGAAAGAAAAAATGACCGCGGCCGTGCGGATACATTAATATACATGACCGTTAACCCAAAAACCAAAACGACTGAGATGGTGAGTATCCCGCGTGATACGTATACGAAAATTGTCGGAAAAGGCACAATGGATAAAATCAACCACTCCTATGCATTCGGCGGCACACAAATGGCAGCTGATACTGTAGAGGAATTGCTTGATGTACCTGTTGATTACTTCGTGAAAGTCAATATGGAAAGCTTTAAGGATATTGTCGATACACTTGGCGGCATTACAGTGAACAGCACATTTGCTTTCAGCTATGATGGTCATTCATTTGGTACAGGAGAAATTAATCTAAATGGCGATCAAGCCCTCGCCTACACAAGGATGAGAAAACAAGATCCAAAGGGTGACTTCGGACGTCAGCAAAGGCAGCGTCAAGTCATTGAAGGCATCATTGCTAAAGGGGCAAACATTTCATCTATTACGAAGTTCGGCGATATGTTCAAAGTCGTGGAAAACAATATGAAGACTAATATGTCATTTGATGATATGTGGACGATGATGAATGACTACCGTGACGCAAGACAGCGTGTGAAGCAGCACGAGCTGAAAGGAACGGGAGCACGCATCAATAATATCTATTATTATCAGCTTGATGATAGCAGTTTGGCTAAAGTGAAGAAGGAATTGAAGGACAGTTTGGAGCAGTAAAAAAAGAAGACTACATGAATGTAGTCTCAGATTGTTGACAAAGGGCTAAAATGGTTTTTATTTTAGCTCTTTGTCTTCTTTTTTTATGATTTAAATGGGGCAGGTTTTTCTTCACTTAATCCAAATCGATGGAGGAGCTCCTCGACAATTCGTCTCGATGCTTGTCCGTCACCATAAGGGTTAGACGCCTTCGACATGCTGTCATACTCCTTCTGATCTACTAGCAGCTCTTTAGCCATTTTGTAAATGGTCTCTTCATCCGTACCTGCAAGCTTAAGTGTGCCTGCTTTCACGCCTTCTGGACGTTCTGTTGTATCACGGAGCACTAAAACTGGCTTACCTAGAGAAGGCGCCTCCTCTTGTACACCGCCAGAATCCGTTAAGATAAAGTGCGAAGCGGCAGCAAAGTTATGGAAATCAACGACTTCAAGCGGTTCAATTAAGTGTACACGATCGAGACCGCTAAATTCTGTCTGAGCTGCATCACGTACGGCAGGGTTTAAATGAACAGGATAAACGACCTGAACATCTTCAAACTCTTCTACAACACGTCTAATGGCTCTAAACATATTTTTCATCGGCTGGCCGAGATTCTCTCTGCGGTGGGCCGTTAACAAAATCATTTTATCCGTGCCTATTTTCTCTAAAATAGGGTGCTGATAATGCTCAGTAACTGTAGTTTGCAGGGCATCAATCGCTGTATTCCCTGTCACACAAATGGTCTCTTCTTTTTTATTTTCAATTAAAAGATTCTGCTTCGCTTCCTCTGTAGGAGAGAAATGAATATCGGCAATAGTGCCTGTCATTTGACGGTTCAATTCCTCTGGGAACGGCGAATACTTATTGTGTGTTCTCAATCCTGCTTCGACGTGCCCAACTGAAATTTGGTGATAAAATGCTGCCAAGCTTCCTGCAAAGGTTGTTGTAGTATCCCCATGGACAAGGACAATATCAGGTTTTTCTTCTTGGAATAATTGGTCTAGCTTTAACAGTGCATTTGATGTGATTTCAGATAATGTCTGGCGCTGCTTCATGATGTTTAAATCATGATCTGGCGTAATTGAAAAAGCCTCAAGAACTTGATCAAGCATTTCTCTGTGCTGGGCTGTCACAGTGACAATCGAATTTATCAGTGGATGTTTATTTAATTCAAGGACAAGTGGTGCCATTTTGATCGCTTCAGGTCTAGTACCGAAAATAGTCATTACATTTAGTTTTTTCACTTGTTTAATCCTCTTTCCTAGTATAGTACTTTCAATTATACACAATTTGGAGGATAAATTTAATGGTATAAAAAAAGAATTTACATTGAATTAACGTTAAATTTCTCTTTCCTTTACATTTAACATATAAAATATGAATTATCTAAAATTCATTTTAGTGAAATCATTTGTCTTTCCTATGATTTGTAAGTTACACTTTAAACAGACGACCACGAACAAACATTGAGTGATTAAATCGGTTATCTATGTAAGGAAGGTGCAAAGTTCATTGAAAAAAGTACGTAAAGCCATTATACCAGCTGCAGGTCTTGGGACACGTTTCCTCCCTGCAACAAAAGCTATGCCTAAAGAAATGCTGCCAATCGTTGATAAACCAACCATTCAATATATTATTGAAGAAGCTGTTGAATCAGGAATTGAAGACATTATTATCGTCACTGGAAAAGGAAAAAGAGCCATTGAGGATCATTTTGATTTTGCACCAGAGCTAGAGCGCAACCTGGAGGAAAAAGGGAAGAGCGAGCTTCTAGAGAAGGTGAGAAAATCCTCTAACATTGCTGACATTCATTACATACGTCAAAAGGAACCTAAAGGACTTGGACACGCTGTTTGGTGCGCACGCAATTTTATCGGTGATGAGCCATTCGCCGTTTTATTAGGTGATGATATTGTTCAAGCGGAAACACCGGGGCTTCGCCAGCTGATGGATGAATACGAAAAGACCCTTTCATCTGTGATTGGTGTTCAGCAGGTAGCAGACAGCGATACGCATCGCTACGGGATCATCGACCCTCTTACACAAGAAGGACGCCGCTACCAAGTGAAAAACTTTGTAGAAAAGCCGCCGCAAGGTACAGCACCATCCAATCTAGCCATCTTAGGACGATACATTTTCACGCCAGAGATCTTTATGTACCTTGATCAGCAAGAAATTGGTGCAGGCGGGGAAATTCAACTGACAGATGCCATACAAAAGCTGAATGATATCCAGCGTGTATTCGCCTATGATTTTGAAGGAAAACGATACGATGTTGGTGAGAAGCAAGGCTTCATCGAGACGACTCTCGAGTTTGCCCTTCAAGATGAGGATCTGAAAAAGAAACTCATTCCATTTATGAAACAGCTTCTCGAAAAAGAAGAAGTGAATTAAAAAAAGCTGCCGGAATCGGCAGCTTTAGATTGTTGACAAAGTGCTAAAATGATTTTTATTTTAGCACTTTGTCTTCTTTTCAGCGTGATAGAAAACCTTTGAAGTCTAGGAAGGGCGAGCACTGGCGCGGAGCGAATTGAATATTCGTGAGCACCAGCGCGCAGACCTGACAACGAATGCGAGGGTTTGTCTACACGCTGAAGCTGTCGGAATCGGCAGCTTTTTATTTCATCACTGAAATCGTCAGTGTATGCTGTTCATTATCAATGACAAACAGATTGCTTTCGCCCTTTACTGCGAATTTCGTTTGTTTCTCATTCATCCAAACCTTCTGTTCTGTCAGTCCAAGTGTCGAAGGAGAGATCGGCATCACCTCATGAAAGACAATAGCATTTGCTTGACCATTTTGAATGACATAGTCAGTTTTCTCTGTGGTCAATCGCTCAATCGTACCGCCTTGATCACTTTTGATCGAGCTCAGCGTTTGCATTTTTTGCTTAAGCACAGATTCCTCTTTTCCAAGGAAAGAAAGTAAATACTCATACGAGCCAGCAGATGCGGGCGATACATACGAGTTGAACTGTCCAGGTCCAATGGATAAAGACTTTAATTCCTCTGCAGGTTGAAGCCCTTCAGGTTTGACAAAATACGTCTCTGATGCTGTTTTGATTTGAACGGTTTGTTTATTTTCAGCGACAGCTTGTATCTCTTGCCCGAATGGCAAAGTGACACCTGCCTTCTTTTTCATGGCTTGATCTTTGTACACCGTGAGTGGATCTGCCGTGACAAGCGTCTGTCGATCCACCTTTTTCATATCAGGCGCCCCTTTTGTTAGCTGGTTCTTTGACTGAGGCGATTCTGTCTTATCTGCTGGGATGGCGCCAAACGTCGCCAGTGTACGAAGTGGACGATCCGAAAACATCGATAAGGCAAGTAAAATCGTTAAAACAGCTATTATCGTCACTTGAAAGGCTGGTCCAAAAAAGGAACGTCGTTTTCCGTTCTCATCATATCGAGACACCTTCTCTGTCTTTTTTTGTACACCTTTGCGACCTTCTTTGTGTTTCAATTGATATTCTTTTTTTTCTTTTTTAGAAAGCTTGTTAAACCATTCAACAAACTCCTTATACTCTTTCACGACCTTCTTCGTCTCATCAAACATACGAAGCTCACCATAATGCATCCAAGCCACTCGGTCACAGATTTTTTGAATTTGGCTAATGGAATGGCTGACAAAAAAGATCGTCTTCCCTTGTTCTTTAAATTCTGTGATTCGATCCACGCATTTTTGATAGAAGGTTTGGTCACCAACAGACAACGCTTCATCAATAATCAAGATATCTGGATCGATATGCGCTGAAATGGCGAAGCCAAGACGTGACTTCATTCCGCTTGAATAGCTTTTCACAGGCTGATCAATAAAGTCACCAATATCCGCAAACTCTACGATTTTTTCATATAGTTCGTCTATCTCTTTATTCGTCAGCCCCATCATCAAGCACTTGAGGCGAATGTTGTCTTTCCCGCTTAATTGGTTGTTTAGCCCTGCCGCAATGGCAATTAACGAAGGCTGACCGTCCATATCAACTTCACCACTTGTCGGTGGAATGATTTTCGCAAGAAGATTCGACATCGTTGATTTTCCAGATCCGTTGATCCCTACAAAACCAATCGTCTCGCCTTCATATACATCAAAGGACACATCACGAACAGCAAAGAAACCTTTTTCATTTTTATTAGGAAAAAACAGCCCTTTAATCTTATCTGACTGCTTTTTATATAGGACGTATTGCTTGGATACGTTTCGAAACGAAACCTTTAGTTTCATCGTATAATCTCCTTACTTTTTAAAGAAAATCGACAAATTTATCCCTAAATTTCATATGAAGCAATGAACCAACTGTTAAAAGAAGTAGCGTGATCAGCCAAAAATAAAGCGTATATTTCACATCATGGAAGAACCATTCTCCCTTTAACAAGCTATTTCTAAAACCATCAATAATGTAGAAAAGAGGATTCAATTTTAGTATATCCCCGATCCATGCTTTGTCTCCAGTGAGCTTCTCTGAGATATTCCAAAAAATCGGCAGCAAAAAGAAAAGTAAACGTGTCACTGATTGTAAAAGAAATTGATAGTCTCTCACGAGTACGCTAATCGTGGAATTAAACAAACTAAACGAAAACATAAACGCGATCATACAAATAAGATAGTATATATATTGTAGCCAGTGCGCATCAGGATATATGCCATAGGAAATCAGCACAATCAGATAGACACCCATCATGACAAAGTAGCTGAACAAGTTGGACATAATCACTACAGACGGCAGCGCACTAATCGGGAAATTCATTTTCGATACCATATTAATACGTTTAAACACACTGTTTGATCCATCAAGTATCGTCGGACTAATGAAGAACCAAGGGATTAATCCAGCCAGCATCCAAATGATAAACGGAACTTCCATCCCTCCAATGACAATTGGCTGTCCTCCGCGAATTCCCAGACCAAAAACAAACCAGTAAGCCAGCATTTGAATCAATGGATTTAAAAACTGCCATAAAACACCTAAATAATTCATCTGATATTTTGATTTTGTTTCATAAACAGCAAGTCGCATAATCAGCGGAAATGAGCTGATTTGCTCCTTTAATATCGTCAACATTGCGTTCATTCTAATCTTCCTTAGATATAAGTTTTTGGGATTACTTTTTTAAAAAGCACCGCTCATAATTGTAACAGATAACGATGCACATTTCATCTTATAACAAAAGTCATGCACGTCAAACTAGAAGACAAAAACCCCCTGAATCCTTTCAATCGTTGATTCAGAGGGTCCTCACATATTAGATAATTTGGTGTTCTTTTAAGAAATCCGTAATTCTTTTCGTATTCTGATTATCGTTAAAGCTGTTGATTTTCAGGTATTTTTCTTTATATTCATCTTCCACAACATACTGACAATCGATCGCATGTTTCACGATTCGAATCAGCTCTTGTGTATTATATGCTATCGGTCCTGGTGCATTTTCATCGTTTACAGGAGGAATCGCCTTATACTGTCTAATCAAGTAATCTTTTTCTTCCCAATAAAAAATAGGGTAGGCACCTCTATATTGTGCATCATAAATAGCAGATGAATAATCAGTAATAAACACTTTTGACACTTTTAGCGCTTCCGATGGGTTATCAGAAATAATATGTTTATACTGAGGCAGATTTTGATAAACGTACTGTGAAAATTTGTTATGCGGTACAATTAACAGACGATCAAGAAGACCTGCTTCTTCAAAGCTTTTGATGATTTTGATTAGAACTCTATAGTAAGATGTTTCTTCAATTCTATTTGTATAAATAAGTCCCTCTTCCCAATATCGGTAAGTTGGCATAAAGGCGATCTTATCTGCACCGTCTACTAATTTGGCATGATCAAAGGTTGCCAGACCTGTCAAAATCAAATCCTCACGATCATAGTTCATTTTATAAAATTCACCGGCCTCTAATTCAGAGCTGATGACTGATTTATAAATATTGTATTGATTCTTGTCTTTATGGAATCCAAAGGCCATTGGATTATCAACCGGTTTAGCAAACATAATGCCATGCTGTAAAAAGACGAGTGGGACACTCATGATTCTCTCTCTGAGATGGTCAATATACAACCTATCATTCAGAACATGGTTAGATAATTCACTTGATATAAAATAACTGGCATTAAATATACTTAAATAATGTCTGAGACTGTATTTCGGTATGATACCCTTTCCATATTTCGCTTTCAATGCTGGATATGCGTTTGATTTCTTATTAAGAATAAAGTAATTTTTTGAGTCTGTTTGACAATTTTCCTGTACATAGTCATACACTCTAATAGCTGATTCATCTGCTTTATCACTCTTTTTCTCAAAAAACAAATTCACACGATACTTTTTGTCTTTATAGAATGATGATAGGATACTCGCTATTTTTATTTTCACTTTACTAAATAAAGAATATTCCTGTGAATAAGGAATAATGGTTGATGTCACATTTCCAAATAGATTGGTTCTTAGGACTTGCAGCTTGTCCCCATTCTTTTTCGTGATATATGTTTTGACCTTTTTATCCCTCTTTCTCAACCTTAAACTATGGATAATTCGGTGATCATTTCCTACGAACAAGTTATTGTGGATTCTGCTATCTAAATCAAGATCGTTTAACGAAATTTTAAAGAAACCATATCTTTTCAAGAATTTAATCTTTCTAAATGGTCTTATAAATTTCGCCAGCTGGTGCTCAGAGTTTCTAATGTAAAGATATTCATATTTTTGGTCTGAATTATACGCATAATGCGTCAATCTTCCATAAACATAAAAACTATTAAACATACTAAAGATGCGTAATCTCGACGTATGTTTTGTAACGAGATATGGGTTTCCTCTCACTAAGTAAACGCCATTCGTTCTGACATAGATGTAATATCTTTGCTTATTAATCACCAAGATATTGAGAATATTGTCATCTTTGAACTGCTCCAAGGTATCTTTACCAAAAACTTTTAGCGGCTGATATCTAGGAACGAGTCTAAAGTTGACGATTTTCTTTTGATCCGTCACTTTATTTGATATTTTGATTTGATTACGATTATTCACAGTCACTTCAATATCTTTATGTTCCTGCATCACATCAAACAAAATTTTCCTTACATTTAGCTCCTTATTCTGACAATCATAGGTAATCACAAAATGGAAAATACTGTATCCGATAAAGGAGATATCCACAAATCGTCTATCTACCTCTTTAATGGGCAAATCTATTTTATAATTCCGATTGATCTCATCTACATTCAGTAGCCCTGAAAATAATAACAGTTCCTCTTCGCCGCTGTATAAGCCATAGCGATCTAACCCTAATTGCTTGACATAAATATCAGCAAATTGATTGTTAATTTCAATAGGAAGTATTTGATCCGGCTGGATCATGTCTGAGCATTCTTTGACAATATACAGGTTATGCTCCTTTGCATAGAGATAGATCATTTCATTAGAATTGTCTATTGTGGATTCAAAAATCATCTGATCCTTTACATCAATTTCACAAATCCACTTTGACTCATTTACATTTAGCTCTTTAAATTCAAAAGTGCACAACTTCTCTATGTTATCAATATATATAACTAACTTGTGTTCATCTAAATTAAGAATTTCTAAAAAATTATGATAAAGTTTGTACATTGAAGCACCTCTATATTATTTTCAGCAAATTTACATTACCGGATAATCTTATCTAAATTTAGCATGTTTACTGTTAAAATTCTATGTTTTTTTATTTTTACCATAACTTTTAAATATGTGTACATTGGAATAAAAAACACAAAAAAGTACCGTTCAAAGGTGAAGAACGGTACTTTTTAAACTATTTTTCAGAAAACACCACTTCCACCACACGCTTCGAAGACTCCCCACTCTCTAAGTAACAGAATTTCTCATAAAACGGTGCGAATGAAGCTGGCAAAGTAAAGGTTGGCTGTTCTGTTTCTCTTACCCAGTCAATGACGCTGGCTGTTTCTTTCACAAGAGGTCCAGGTGCTTCCTGTTCAAAGTCAAAGTAGAAGCCTCTCAGCTTGTCACGATATGTTTCGATGTCTGGCACATAGAATAGCATCGGACGTTTAAGGTTTGCATAATCAAAGAATACAGATGAGTAGTCAGTGATGAGCAGATCAGAAATCATATAAAGATCCCTAATATCTTCGTAATGAGAGAAGTCATAGGCAAATCCTTCATATGGTCCTAAATCAAAATTTTCAGCGACTAGATAGTGCATACGCAGAATGATAATATATTCATCTCCGATAGCGGCTCTCAGCTCATGCAAATCAAGGTCTAAATCAAATTTGTACTGCCCTTTTTTATAAAATTGATCGTCTCTCCATGTCGGAGCGTATAAGATCAATTTTTTATCAAGCGGCAGGTTCATCTTTTGTTTGAGTGCTCTCATCGTTTCTTCATTGTTTTGATTGTGAAGGAAGTCATTTCTCGGATATCCTGACTCAATCATGGTCTTTTGAAATTGGAAGGCACGTGTGAAGATTTCAGTCGAGTAAGCATTTGGAGAAATGAGGTAGTCCCAATTCGACGCTTCCTTCGTGAAATTCTTTTTGTATTTTTTCGTGTTTGTTCCAGGCATATGCACCTCGTCCATATCCATCGCCAGTCGTTTTAACGGCGTACCGTGCCATGTCTGCAAGTATGTTGTATGCTCTGGTTTTGGAATCCACAGCGGCAAACGGCTGTTGACGACCCAATACTCAGCTCTTGCCAT
Source organism: Bacillus sp. FSL K6-1145 (assembly GCF_038003425.1). NCBI lineage: Bacteria > Bacillati > Bacillota > Bacilli > Caryophanales > Bacillaceae > Bacillus > Bacillus sp. FSL K6-1145. Next base: position 3,195,197 of record NZ_JBBOPC010000001.1, read on the forward strand.
CGCAAAAATCCATTTCAATGACAGACGATTGATATAGTAAATATCCTTTTCCTTAAACGGTGCTTCGTGCCCTTTTTTCACGCTCCAGATCAACGTATATTCAGGATGATTTTCTTTCATATACTCATAGATCCCACGTGGGTTACAGCTAAATTGTTTTCCATTAAAGCTTTCAAACATAACGGTTTTCTTTTTCACAGACAGCTTGCTCGCCAGCTGAAAGGTCGTTTTAAAGGTCCTTGTTACAAGACGGTTACGGACTTTTTTGATTTTACCGATTTGCTTTTTGAACTTCTTCCACTTGCTTTTGACATAGTACTTCGCACGTGTTTTCATTGTATAATCATTAATTCGAATGCCAAGCGTTTGTCTTTTTTTCTTTCGATACACCTCATATCGAATCGGTACATCATTTCTTTTATGAATTTGAACAAGCCCTTTGAGTTTGTTTGAGCGATCTCCAAGGACTAGAGAAGTGGTCGTTAAAGTCTCCTCTACTCCACCTACATCGCAAATAAATTCAAAATAGAAGCGATATACAAAACGTTTGTTTAACGAATAGGTCAATTCCTCTAAAGGAACTTCTGCTAGAAATTGATAAAGCTGAGGTACCTGTTGATCATCACGGTATTTGACCACTTCATCTTTTATTGGGGTCATATTTACCGGAAAGCGATGCTCAATTGGCTCTTCGCCATTTCTCTTCACTAGAAGCTTTACTTCCTTGATTTCATAAGGATGCTCTGCACTGAGAACGCCTGCATAACCAGATAAAGATAACGTACATTCTTTGTTGAGCTCGATATGATTGAATTTCACAACCTTTAGCTCACGCTTGATTTTAAACGATGCATTTCCTTTATCCGTACGATACGGGATGACATACAGCATCGCGTCTTTATTTTCTAAATAAGTCAGCTCTGGCTTCTCTATTTCCATTTTTAAACGGCGTTTATAGTATGACGTCTTCTCTTCTACTTCGGCATGATCCGTTTCTTTAAGTTCTTCTTCCTCTTCTTCCGAATCAGAATCATAGGCTGAGTCCTCAAGCTCGTCCTCATCCTCTTCTTTGTTTGCACTCAGATAGTCCGTCACATACAGGTTGTATGTCTGACCCTGCTCTAATGCAAGCGGAAGCGATGGTTCACTCAATACCAATTTGAATAGATTGTCTTCTTGATGAACAAGCGGAAGGAAAAGCTCTTGTTTTGATACCCTTTCCCTCATAAACAAATAAAATTCTCTATCTGTTAATGGCATGTCATCGTCGATGCGAATAAGCATTTCTAGTTTCTCATGATGATTTTTTAACCCTTCAACGACACTCTTCTTATGAATTCCCTCTTCAATCATTAATCGTTAATCTCCTCTGTTCAGAAATCTTACCGTTGTGTTGTCACATTATTTTACTTTCCAAGAATAGTTTCCTTGTTTCGTTTGATACGACCACCCATCGATTGACGATGGTTTATTGGTGAGCAGCTCTTCCTCTACTTCTAGACGCTGCAAAACTTCCTGAAGTTCTTCTGTTTTAAAACGAATGTAAAAATCAACGTATTTTGTTTGATTGGTTTCAATGTTTTTCTTTGTTTGAAAATGCCCAATTGGGAAGCTGACTTGATGGTTTTCATCGATTGTTTGAGATATGATTTCAGCTCCATTCACTCGATCATATCCTGCGAAATCGATTTGCACATGATCCGCATGACTCATTTGGTCATTCAGCTCAAGCTGAAGATGAAGAACATGATGTTCAGCGCTTAGATCACGCAAAACCCATTTCATGCGGTCCACGATCCTTCTCAGTTCATCTTTACGCTCACGATTTTCGAGCATATGATGAAGTGCTGTATTCCAAAGAGACATTTCGTCAGAAGGCACAAGATAAAAATAGGCTTGTTCTCCCAATACCTTCTCAACATCTACCTTATGCTTAGTATCTCCAAAGAAGACGGCATCCACTTGCTGTTTTCTTATTTGTTTAAATAATTCTTCATATTGAGAATTGAGTTGATGCGGATCTTCTTCATAATGTGCGTCATGTACAAATGCAGCGTAATACGTTGTTTCGGGCTGATTGATTTTAAACAGGTGACGGTCTTGATCCCGGTCTTCTGTAATCATCAGTTTCAAACGGTCATTTTGTGTTTGAATACTAGATAACCATCGTTGCTTTATATCTGTCTTCTTTGTAAAAGTTTGAATTCCTGTTTTTTTATACCAATTAATATGCCGCACTGGATTCTTTTTTGTATCTCCAGGGTAGATGATCTCCATATAGATATTGCCATCGTCATTGATTAGTTCTTCCAAGTATAGGGCACCTGTATGAGGAACAAAGCTTTGTACTCTGCACAAAACGCCCTGCCAATTGTACTCTTCCCTCTTTACTAATTCCTGCTCTTCATTATATTGATCAATATAACAAATAGGGGAAGATGGCAGTTCATATCTCGTCACCTGCACTGTTGATTCTTCTGCTGGCATCACTGCTTCATTGATCGATTGAAAAGATGTACCGATGATAAATTCCGAGTAACGCCTTTTACTTCCGCTTTCCGGTAGAATATAGTGCTCAAATACATTCAAGATGTCAACTTGGTGCAGAAGGGTCTCCTCCAAGCTATGAATATGTTCTTTCACATTTGCATCATAATTCAAAGTTAAAATGGCATTACGTTTATGTTTGTCCGCCAATGGCTTTAATCTCGCTTTTAAAGACTTCGTTAAGTGCTCATCCTGTTTTGGTACATCACCCATGATAAAGTAGTAGTCCATATCAGGCATGTCAACTGATGTCATTGTTTCATGTTGTTCAGGTTGATCCAATGTGTGTTCAACTTTTTTCTTCATCCAATTTTGAAACAAAGGAAGCTCTCCTTAAAAATAATGATAACTTGCTCATTGTATTTTACATGAAAAAGCACTTCTCACCAAAAGATAAGAAGTACTTTTTTTGATCTATTAAAGTCCAGCAATTTCTTCCTTAATTTGTGTTGTCGAGATGCCTTCTGTTCTTTTCAAGTACACGACTTCGCAATGCTCTTTTAAGAAATCGAATTTACCTTCCCAGTCATCTCCCATGACAAACACATCAATATCGTGCTCTTGCACGTCACGGACTTTTTGATCCCAGCTGTTTTCTGGAATGACTTCGTCTACATAACGAATCGTTTCAAGAATGAGCTTTCGATGCTCGTAGCTATGATAAGCCTTTTTTGATTTTTGTAAGTTAAACTCATCTGTCGAAATGGCCACCACTAAGTAATCTCCAAGCTGCTTTGCACGTTCGAGCAGCTTAATATGCCCCCAGTGTAATAAATCAAATGTACCGTAAGTAATAACTTTCTTCATCGCAAACATGAACTCCTTTCTTCATTCCTTATTCAACTGCTTTCATGCAGTAACGTTTATCCGTAATCCTATGATCTTCGTTCGTATTTTTTCGCTCTTCGGAACCTCATTATATCACAGCGCCCATCAAACGTTAAGCAGATGTAAAGACAAACTATTTCCAATTTATTGGGCGCAGAAGCGAAAGTCCGAAGAATCAATGTTTCTCGCAGCAGCCTCCTTATGAATTGATGAAAATGTCATGAAATTTAAAGGTTTGTAAAGTTATTGTTAATATTTCATGGAGCATCTGTGATAAAATGATGAGTAGACGAAGAATGAATTTACAATGAACGTTCATAGATAACAAGATGAAAAAGGAGGTCTAAACAATGCAAACAGAAGTGGTCTCTAACCTTTCTTATGTAAATGGCGACCTAGATGAATTTATTAGCTATATGAATCACCATCATATTTCTCAAAGAAGAGGCGCCATGATTGCGACTGTCAATCCAGAGATTGGCTATGCTGTTATGAAGGATCAGACGTATCATCAAGTTGTCTCTTCTGCGGATTATGTGCTGCCGGATGGTGTAGGCGTCGTCTTAATGTCACGTTTGACACAAAGTCCGCTGAAGTCAAGAATTGCTGGCTTTGATGTTTTCATGTCTATGCTTGATCTAGCAAACAAGCAGTCTAAAAGTATCTTTTTATATGGGGCGAAAAAAGAAGTGCTTGAGGCTGTTAAACAGCGAATTGATACGGAATATCCAAATGTGGTCATTGCAGGCAGCTGTGACGGTTATCAAGCAGATAAACGTTTCGTAGCAAAACAAATCGCTCGCTCGAAAGCAGATATGGTGTTCGTTGCTTTAGGTTATCCAAATCAGGAGAACTTTATTTATGAATACCGTCATTTATTCCCGCAGGCTGTTTGCATCGGTTTAGGCGGAAGCTTTGATGTATTTAGCGGAACGGTGAAGCGTGCACCACGCTGGATGATTAAAACAAATACAGAATGGCTGTACAGACTTGTTGTGAATCCATGGAGATGGAAGCGAATGTTGAATATTCCTAAATACGCTTTTGCCGTATTGAAAGAAAACAAAGGGAAAAAACGTTACTATCCTGAGCAAGTAAAGGATCAGACGAAGCAGCTGTGAGAGACTGACCAATGATAAATATACGCTCAATGATCATTTCAAGCTATGCAGCTTTCGTTTCTTTTATTGGATGGCTGATGAGCGGCGTGAAACCGCGTGAAAACCAGGTGACGCTGCTTGTTTCATTTCAAGAGAATGCAGCTGCTCTTATTGATACTTATCAACAACAGGCGAACATGACGATGAAGCTTACTGTCCTCTATACGAAGCATGCTTCTGCGATAGAAAAGGACGAGTCTCATCTGTCATTTCGCTATTTTCATGAAAAAAATCCTCTCCATCTCATTCAATGTATTTATACGATGTTTAAAAGCAAGGTTGTCGTGACAGATAATTACTTTCTCATGACAAGCGTACTCAAAAAACGTCCTTCTACCACCTGTATTCAAGTATGGCATGCCAATGGGGCGTTGAAAAAATTCGGTCTTGAAGATGCTTCAAATTCGGAACGAAGTCCTCGTGACATCAAACGGTTCAAACGAGTCTATGCGTCTTTCGATTATATCGTTACAGGCTCAGATCATATGCGCGAGATTTTTAAGTCTTCGTTTGGGGTGAATGATGAACGTTTTTTACCAACAGGTGTACCGATGACGGATGTGTACTATGACCAGCGCCCGTCTTCCTTGAAGCCGAATGATTTTCCTAAAGGGAAAAAGATCCTGCTTTATGCACCGACCTATCGAGACTTTGCAATGGACAGTCTTGTCCTGCCTTTTTCAAAGGAGCAATTACAAACAGAGCTAAACGGAGATTATATTCTGCTCGTCAAGCTTCATCCTGCGGTCAAACATTTAGCGAAGGCGGAAACAGACGATGAATGGATATTTGATGTGTCCGATCAGCCGCTTTATCCATTGCTTTGTGCATGCGATGTCCTGATCACAGATTACTCATCGATTGTGTTTGAATATGCACTGCTTGAAAAGCCTGTTTTGTTCTTCACTTATGACTTAGACACTTATCGAGAGAAACGCGGCTTAGTCGATCGGTATGAGGACATCATTCCTGGGAAGGCTTGTATCACTCAAAGCATGCTCTTGAAGGAGCTACTTCATGAATCAGATCAACTAAAACGAATTAAAACCTTCGCCGAGGAATGGAATCAATATTCAAAGGGAAGGTCCAGTGAGCAGCTCTTATTCTTTATTGAACAGCAGCTCTTACACAAAAAACGTCCGGCTTCTCATTAGGAAGCACGGACGTTTTTTTATTTGTTATAAACCGGGATATCGTAATAGAGCGTATAGTTATCAAGTAAGTTATACAAGCTATACATACGAGTGACTTGCTTATATGCCCAGCCAATATCTGTTGCATATTGATGAGTCGCTGAACTAGACCAGCGCATTTTATAAATCGTATCTTGTTTGTATGTGGCGTGATTGATATAGCTGTTGCCAATGAATTTTGCCCCGCCAATAATGGCTGCCTCTGGCGTGAACCATTGCTGTTCATACGCATATTTTGCACCGAGGTAATTCGGATTGCTGTCGTATGCGCCAATGCCATACATATTATATACTTTCTTTCCATTAAACATCGTACCATTCGCTAAAATGGAACCTCCGTTACCTGTTTCAAGCAACGCGTGAGAAATGAGATAAATTTCGTTGATATGATACGTTTTCGCTGCCGTAATAAAGGCTTGTCCTTTACCTGCAAGAATCCCTTTGCCTGCTAGAATCTTTGAATTGACTTCTGCCGGATTGAGATTCGCAGCTTCAGAGAGTTTCAGAAATTGAAAATAAGATTGAGTGCCCTCAGCAATATTGGCTGGATCTACATATTTTTGCACCTCTGCTGAGCTTGCATTTCTCCAGCCAAGGCTGATCTTGATCCAGTTTCCTTCTTTCCCAAGCTGTTTCACTTTTGCTCCTTTATTCAGCTGCGCCACGATGTTGCTCGCAGAGCTCGAATCAGGTGTCGAACGAACATTTAAGCCGTCCGTATTCACAGTTGACGTCGCCGGGTCGACATATGGTGCATAGACATAGGCTACGCCATCTGTCTGTGGTGACACCTTCATTTGCTTGTTCACCATCTCATTGACAGTGAGGTTGTAGTTCGTTTGCATGACCATTGGGCCATTTTTGATTTTTACGGCTGTAGCTGTCCAGCCATATTGACTTTTCACAAAAGCAATCGCTGCATTTACAGTTGGTAATCCTGTGAATTGCTGCGTAATGTTGATTTTGTAGGTTGGTTTCGTTGTTGTTTGATAGGCAGCTGGTTCATTCCGTTTTTTGAAAAATGCCATGCCTTGATCGCGCAATGCAGCTGTTGAGATGGCACCTGTTTTGATCTGATATTGACCATAATCAGTTGTCCCTGTTTTTTGAGCAGCTGCTTTCATTTTTTGTTTCGTTAAATAGCTTAGCGCTTGATTCAGTTTAGTCTGATTCACCGTCGGCTCTGTCGTGATCCGGTATTGTTTAACCGCTTCTGTCAACGTTTTTGTACTGCTGGCAACGCCATTTTTCTTGATAATCTCTTGAGCCTGCTTGACTTTACTTTGCTCATATACAGGTGTTGTCTTGAGACTATACGTTTTGCTGACAGCTTGGCCCTTACCAGTTGTAATGCTGCTTGTCACTTTCTGCGTTTTTAAATATGCGGCACCTTTATTTATTTTGGCTTGCTCCGCTGATTGATTGACGACAAGTCGATACGTGCTGTCAGATGCTTTACCTGTTTTTTTCGTTGTTGCTGATACCTTTTTCTTTTGGAAGAAAGCTGCTGCTTTTTTCGCTTGATCATCTCCTAATAGGTTTCCAGTCACTACTTGATATGGCTGTGTAGAAGAGATCTTTTGCGATGTGTAGCGCCATTTCTTTTTCTTGAAAAAGGCCACCGTTTTTCCGTATGCTGTATCGTTCAGTTGATTGAGCTTCACGATATAATTTTTTGTTTTTCCCACTCGCTGCACAGTCCCTGTAGCGCCGGTTTGTTTCTTAATCTGGGCCGCAGCTGAGGATGCCTGTTTGTTGTCTTTGAAATAGCCTGATTCCAAGCGATACACATTTTTTAAAGCGCCTGTCTTTTGAATCTTCCCGCTGATCTTTGCTTCTCTTTGAAGCTGGGTAAGAAGCGTTTGTGCTTTTGACTGGTTCGCTTGTGCAGCTGATGTGACGATGTAATATGGCTTGCCTGCTGTCACCGTTTGAAGCACCGCTTTTAAACCAGACTCTTTTTGAAAGCCTTGCAGGATCGTATTCGCCTTACTTTGCCCAACGATACCGCCTGAAATCAGCTGATACACAGTGCCTGCTTTGTTTTCAGTTTGGTATGTACTAGTGACACCGGCCTGCTTTTGTAATTCGGTTTGAATATTTTTGACTTTCGTTTCAGAATCAATGGTCCCTGAAATGACCTGATAAGAAGGTCTGCTTTGATTGATAACTTCATAGGTGCTATTGAGTCCTGATGTTTTCGTTAGCTCGAGTGAGAGCTTTTTCGCCTGAGCTTCATCATTGACGGGGTCAGATACGACCTTTTGTAATGGAAGGCGGTCACCTACTGGCGACACCGTACCGCTCATACCCGTCTCTTTTTTTAATGCAGCTGCACTTGCACTCGCTGCTGCTTGTGACTCATATCCTGAGGCAGTGAGCTGATAGGTCGACGTGTTTCCTGAGGTTTGATAAGTGGCTGTCCACTTTTTGTCCTTCTTCAATGTTTCCACTGCTTTTTTTACTTCTGATTCTGTTGTAAATACCTTTGAGGTGTTCATCGTGTAAATGGATTGATCGACATAGGAGGCTGCTTGCACTTCTTTGCCCGTCTGTATTGTCATACCAAAGGCAGCTGCGAGTAACATAATCTTGATGGTTTTTTTCACGTTCACTGTCCCTCTCTTACTTTGCATAATAGTCTACTAATCTCTTTATCGACAAAAACAAGTACTCTTTCAAGTCATTTATGCAATAGAAAAATAGAGGACCCCTTCAAAGTCCTCTTTTTCTTTATATATGCGATACAATCAGCTCACAAGTTCCTTCAATTGAGAAGCTTCCTGTTTCAGCTGGCAGGATAAAATGAGCTCCTTTAGGCAATGGATATGTATGTCCATCATGCGTTAGAGCCCCTTCCCCGCTAATTACACTGCACAGCAAAAATGAATAATCTTGCGAAAGCTCCACTGCTTGATCAATTTCCCATTTATACACAGAGAAATACTCTGCTTCAACAAACGTTCGAATGGTCAGCCCACGGCGTGTTTCAATTGATTCATCTGCATACCCGTCTACATGGGGAACCGTTGTGACATCAATGGCTTGCGCAAAATGAAGTTCACGTTCATTGCCATTCTGATCTTTTCGTTCATAATCATATACCCGATAGGTGGTATCTGAGCTTTGCTGCGTTTCGAGGACAAGCGTTCCTTCGCAAAGCGCATGAATGGTACCGCTTGGCACATAATAAAAATCACCAGGCTTTATCTTCACACGACGTAAAAGACCTTCCCAATCTCCACTGTTCATCATGGTCACAAGCTCAGTTCTTGTTCTTGCATTGTGCCCATAGATCATTTCTGCTCCTTCTTTGCAGTCAATGATATACCAGCACTCTGTTTTTCCAAGCTCGCCATTTTCATGTCTTTCCGCATAATCATCATCTGGATGAACTTGAACGGATAAGTCCTGGTTTGCATCTAAAATTTTGGTTAACAGCGGGAATCGATCGCCTTCTATTCCCCCGAACAATTCTCTGTGATTGTCCCATAGTTCGATCAGCGTTTTCCCTTTATATGGACCGTCTTGCACGACACTTGGTCCGTTTGGATGAGCAGAAATTGCCCAGCATTCTCCCGTTTGATCAGAAGGAATATCATAGCCAAATTGATCTCTTAAGGCTGTACCTCCCCATATTCTCTCCTTCAATTCAGGCAGTAAAAAAATTGGTGACTGCTTCATTCAGGATGACTCCTCCCTTTGCTACCCTTTGATAATCCTTGCCAAGCTTGATGAAAACTAGCAAGTCTCAACTTTTATTATGACGCTATCTAAAGAGAAGTCAATCCTTTCAGTACACCAAATGAAAACGATAACACTAAAATGTTTCATCCTTTAACAGAGCCTGCGAGAAGCCCTTTGACAAAGTATTTTCCGAGCAGAATATAGACCAAGAGTGTCGGCAATGCGGCCAATATTGCCCCTGCCATTTGGACGTTCCATTGCACAATTTGACTGCCCGATAGATTTTGCAAGGCAACCATCACTGGCTGATGCTCCGCAGTGGTCATCGTGACTGCAAATAAGAACTCATTCCACACATTTGTGAACTGCCAAATGGCGACTACAACAAATCCTGTGATCGAAAGCGGAAGAATCATATGTCTGAAAATCCCGATAAACCCTGCGCCGTCCATTTTTGCCGATTCAATCATTTCATCAGGAATGCTCACATAGAAGTTTCTAAACATGAGCGTTGTGATTGGGAGTCCATATACGACATGGACAAGCACCAAACCTGGAATCGAATTATACAATCCGACTTCGCGTAAAAATTGAATGAGTGGAATGAGGATACTTTGATATGGAATAAACATTCCAAACAGCATCAGCGTAAAGACCACTTCTGATCCTTTGAAACGCCATTTTGATAGGACATAGCCATTCATCGCCCCTAAGACAGCTGACAATAAGGTAGCCGGAATGACTAGATAAAGAGAATTCATTAAATTGGGCGCTAGCTTTTCAAATGCGATTTGATAGCTTGAAAAATCGAGTGTTGACGGCAGCGCCCACATTTTCTCAAGGGTCACTTCACCTAAGGGCTTCAAGCTTGTGACGAGCATGACATAGACTGGCATCAGAAAAAACAGACTGCACAAAATCAATAAAGCATAAAGGACTGGACGGACAAACCATCTAGCTGTCATGATGACGCCCCCTTCCGGCTCGACAGGAGATATGGCACGATAAAGACCGCAACAGAGATCAGCATCACAATCGCGATGGCGGCACCGCCTGCATAATGGTTTCCTCTAAAGGTCATTTCAAACATGTAAACGCCCGGAACATCTGTGACAAAGTTTGCACCCGGTCCTGTCATCGAGTAAATCAAATCGAAAATCTTTAATGAAATATGAGCCATGATGATAATGACACTTGCAGTAATCGGTTTTAATAGAGGAAAAATAATCTTCCAGTAAATCTGCCACTCGGTTGCGCCATCCATTCTAGCAGCCTCTCTTACTTCCTCTGGAATGCCTCTCAAACCCGCCAAATACATTGCTAGAGAAAATCCAGTCATCTGCCAAACAGCTGCAATCACGACTGCAATCATTGCTGCAGGGACACCAAACTCAATTTTCCCCCAGACAAATCCAGCTAAAATGTTCGTATCCGTGTACCACTTAGGCTGGATACCAAGCGTCTTTAAAAATAGATTCACCCCTGTGGACGGGTTTAAAATCCATTGCCAGACGACCCCTGTCACAACGAAGGAAAGGGCCATTGGAAAGAAAAATAAATTCCGAAATAGAGATTCACCCTTGATCTTCTGATCTAGTAAAATCGCAAGTGCGAGCCCAGAGGCAATAACGGCTCCAATAAAGAATAGAGTGAAAAAGACCGTGTTTCGAAGATCTGACTGAAAGCGGAAATCTTGAAACAGCATCATATAGTTTTGAAGACCTGCGAAAGAGAAATCAGGAACAAGCGAGGTCCAATTTGATAATGACACATACCCTGTCCAGCCAATAAAGCCGTAAACAAAGATGAATAATAAAACAGCCGACGGGGCTAAAAATAGAAGCGCAAGCAGCTGATCCCCACTCCATTTTTTCCGCACACGTTTGACTTTGGGTGTTGCTGCTTTTGTGATCGGCGATGTATCCATACGCATGAAGCTACACTCCTTTTTAAAAAAGAGGCGGTGCTTAGTCGCCGCCTCCTCGTCTTTATTTCATTGAATCTTTTAAAGATGAAACAAACTGGCTGCTGTCTTTTTGTGTGACGAAGATATTGACGGCTTGATTCGCTTTTGTCACAAACCCTTCTTCAGCAGCTGAACCATGTGCGAGAGACGGCGCCAGCTTTGATTCTTTAAATGCCTTCATCGCCGATTTTCCGTATTCATCATATTTAGAAACATCTGCATCCACACGTGCTGGAATCGATCCCTTCAGCGGATTAAATGCATCCTGTCCTTCCACAGATCCTAAGACAGATAAGAATTTCTTCACGTTTTCTGGCTGTTTCACGCCCTTCGGCAGTCCAAATGTATCGGTGATCACCATAAAGCTTCCCTCTGTGCCAGGAGTCGCCACGTATCCAAAGTCTTTATTCACCTTCAGATCCAGATCATTCACAAAGTACCCCTTCGCCCAGTCGCCCATGACATTCATTGCAGCGTCTCCTTTTGCTACGAGCTGCGAGGCATCCTGCCAGTTACGTGAGCTGTGGTCATCATTGACGTATTCAAGCATACGTCCAAAGATGTCTGCCGCTTCCTTCACTTTTGCGTCATCCATTTTCATGTCGCCAGCCCAAAGCTTTTGATAACCGTCAGCGCCTAAAACGCCGAGCAGCACACTCTCAAACAAATGTGTTGCTGCCCAAGGCTCTTTATCCCCAAGTGCGAGCGGTGTAATGCCTTTTTTCTTTAATGCATCTGCTGTTTTGAAAAATTCATCAAAGGTCGTTGGTGGCTCTAAGCCTGCATCGTCAAATACCTTCTTGTTATACCAAAGCACATTGCCCCTGTGAATATTCACTGGTACTGAATAGATTTTCCCATCTTTGCTGACAAGGTCGATGAGTGATTCTGGAAATTTGTCCTTCCAGCCTTCTTTTTCATATAGATCATCCAGAGGCTCCATTTTGCCTGCTGCGACCCAGCTCTCATTCAGCTCCGCTCCGCCATGTACTTGGAATGTAGCTGGCGGGTCATTTCCTTGCATCCGGCTAGTCAGAACAGCCTTTGCATTTGTACCAGCACCACCTGCGACAGCTGCATTTTCAATTGGAATATCTTTATTTTTCTCTTCAAACAATTGAATGAGTGCTTTCAGTCCGTCCTCCTCACCTGCTCCAGTCCACCAAGAGAAAATGTCGAGCTTCTCTGCTCCACCTTCTTTTTTCGCATCTGAGCTCGTCGATGAACTACAGGCAGTGACGATAAGCATACAGAGCACTAACAGCGTAAAGCCTAATTTAACCTTCATGATTGATCCCCCATCCTCATTTTGTAAGCGTTATCAAGATAAGTATAATGGCAGATCCTCTCTTTTTTTTAGGCAAACTTCTTCACTTTTTTATGAAATTCTTCATTTTTTTACGGTCTGTTTTCGATATTCCTTCGGTGAACAACCCACCATCTTCTTAAACACACGGCTGACGTAATTGGGGTCTGTGTATCCTGCCTGATAGGTAATTTCTTTTAAACTAAGCGAGCTGTCTTTGAGAAGTTTTTTAATTTTATCCAGCCGACAGGTCGTCACATATTCTTTAAATGTCAGCCTTGTCTCGTCTTTAAACCTTTTTGTAAAATAGGTCGGACTTAAATCAACATAGGCCGCAGTCTGCTCCAGCGTGATCTGTTCACAAAAATGCGTTTTGATGTAGCGCTTTGCCCGCTCGATATCATTCACAGTCTGGTTTCTTGCTTCGTACACGTCAAATAAATATTCACAGCACTGACGGCATTCAGCAGCGGTGCTGATCGTTAATATTGGCCAGTCTGTTCGGAGCCGTGATTTAAATAAAATCAGCAGCTCTTTTAGTTGTGACAGGGTCGCCCCCTCTAGCTCAAAGGCATCGAATAAAGCGAGCGCATCCTCTCTTCTCCCTTCTTCCATTGCCTGCATCATATCGTCTGCAAGCTCAGGCAGATGGATCAATGGATGAGACTGTTCTTCTGTTTGGTAAAAACCATAACGAACAACGCCGGGGCTCTTTTTCCGCTGATAATAGGCAAGCTTCGCCTCTGCTGCACTTTTCTGAAGATAAAGCGGATTTGAGACCGGGTGTCCTATGCCAACGACAGGTGAAGGCTGATCGTTTGTTGTGGCGGTTCGAATCGCCTGCAGGACATCTGCCTTTAACTGACCAGGCGCTTGGTGACGATAAATAAGACATGTAAACAGCTCACCACTCACCTGAATCGGCACTGTATGAAAAAGGGGAGATGTCTGTAAATCAATCAACAGCTGATCCCTGATTGTCCGCTGTACAGCGATGACAAGACCTGCTTCGAATTCATGAAACAGTTGTTGAAACTCCGTTGAGGTATAGGATTGACCGTTTATGACATGAGCTTCAAGCCAATTTGACTGCTGACCGGCCGCCATCGCCTGCCGCTGAGACGCCTCCTGCTGAATCTCTGCCGCAACCGTGCGAATGGCGGCGATGGTTTCATCTTTGTCAGCCGGTTTAACGAGGTATTGCTTCACCCCTTCTTGCATCGCTTGCTTGGCATAATCAAACGTATCGTAGGCTGTCAGCATAATAAATTTTGTATGAGGGCTGCTCGCTTTGATTTGCTTGATCGCTGTGAGTCCATCCATTCCCGGCATCTGAATATCCATGAGCACAAGATGAACGGGCTCAGTTCGCACGAATTCAACCGCTTTCTTTCCATTTTCAGCTTCTCCTGCGATATGACACTCTGGAAGCCAATCCGTCATGAACTTCCGCATCGCTAGCCGTTCTATTTTTTCATCATCCACAATCAGCACGTTCAGCATGATGGTCCCTCCTTCATCGGAATAGCCAATTGAATGGTGGTGCCTTCGTTTGGCTTTGAGTCAATTTGCAGGGCATCTTTTACCCCATAAAACAAATGCAGCCTTGACATCACATTGCGAAGACCGATCCCTGTCGAGTGCCCTTTACTCAAGATGTTTGGATATTCCTCTTCTTTTTCTGATAGCAATCTCCTTTTCTCTTGTTCGTTGATTCCCATCCCATTGTCCCGAATCCGAATCATCACATAGCCGCCTTCTTGATAGATCGAGAGTTCGACAAGCCCGTCTTCCTCCTTTGGTTCGACGCCATGAATAAAGGCATTTTCAACAAGCGGCTGTAAGGTGAGACTTGGGATATGTACAGATAAACACGATTCATCTATGATCGTTTTGCATGTGATACGATCGGCAAATCTCGTTTCTTGTATATGAAAATATTCTTTGACCACTTTTACTTCTTGTTCGAGCGTAACGGATGCACTGAGAGCTGACAGCGAATAACGCATGAGAGTGGAAACAGATTGGATCAACCTCGATGTGGCATCCGCTGATTCTAAGTAAGCCATGCGTGAGACGATGTTTAAGGTATTAAATAAAAAATGTGGGTTCATTTGGTTTTGCAGCGTTTTCAGCTTCATGTCTTTGATTTTTTGATCTAAGGCTGCCTTTTGTTTCATCTCTTCAATCATCATTTTCATCTCTTGTCGCATTCGCTGAAAAGCCTCATTTAATACAGAAATTTCATCCTTTGAGGTGACATGCAAGTTCGCTCCATCAAAGTTTCCTTCTGATACTTCCTTTACGCTTCGAGAGAGATGGACGATCGGTCTTGATATCCCGCCAGCAATCATATACGCCATCCATAAGGCGACCCCAATGGACAGCGTAAACAAACATAGGGTAAAGAGCGCATAGGTTTGGTGTCTTTTTTGCAGAGATTGATAGAGTACTTGATACTCAGACAATTCATCATCAAGCAGGGTCATCGTTTGCTCTTGTATGTAGGAGGAGACGGTTCTTACTTCCTTCACACTTGCTGCATATTCTTTGATTTTCCCTTCTTTTACATGTGTCATGGTCGCATCACTTTCATTGATGAGCGTCCGCATCATATATTGGTATTTTTCGATAGAAGGAATGGCCGCATGAAGCCCGGCATCTTTTCGCAATGCCTGGTCGTAGGATTTCATTTTTTGTTTTGAAGCTAGATATTCTTTGGCAAACTGCTGATCCTTTTCAATCGCATACGCATTGACCTTTTCATACATCGTTTTTGCCTCTGTCGATATATCATTAAGCAGGAGAAAAGAACGAAAGCTTCTGCTATATTCTGATGTGATATTCGAGCTGCTCCAATAGACGAAAAAAGCGGCCACATTGCCAAGGAACACAAGGGTCAAAAATGCCAGTAGCAATTTACTTCGAATCCTTCTCACGGCTGCACCCCCTGCCTTCTGTCTGTTTGCTGCAGCGGCAGATCCTCGCGCCGAATCACACTCGTTCCTGTGTACTGAAGCGGTTCTTCTTTTTCACCTTTTTGCAAACGCACAAGCGATTCCACTGCTTGATAGCCCATTTCATAAGGGTGCTGAACAACGACTGCATCAATCTCTCCATCATCGAGCGCCTGAATCGTATCTGGCAACGTATCAAATGCGAGTACATAGATATCTGCGGACGATTGATATTGCGCTGTTGCTTGAATAATCCCTGCACCATCTAATGCACTCGTGCCGTAAAATGCGGTAAGCTTCGCATGATCGTTTAATAGTTTATACGCGGCACCGGAGGCCCCTGATTTGGTAATGGCTGATTCTTCTATTCCAGCAATATGAATGCGTTTTTCAGCGGCGACGGCATCTCCAAACCCTTTGACGCGCTGCTTTTGATGAACGGCATCAAGCCTGCCTGTGACAATTCCTACATACTGTTCGCCTTTTGTATCTGCGATGAGTGCCTGTCCTGCGATAAAGCCAGAATAATAATTGTCCGTGCCTACATACACTTGACGCTTACTCCCCTCTGCATCCGTATCAACGGTGACAACATCAATGCCCTTTTCCCTCGCCTTCTGAAAAAGCGGTTTGTATTTTTTCGCATCAAGTCCCTGTGTCATAATGCCATCGACATGCCCTGCGATTGCCATATCAATGGTTTTCAAATGGTCGTCTATATCGGCTTGCTTCGGACCCAAATATTCTAAATACACGTGATGAGCGGCTGCCGCATCAGCAGCTCCCTTTTGTACTAGCTGCCAATATTCGTTATCAAGCTCCTCCGGTACAAGGACAAAGTGATATTGATAAGTTGTTGACGCTTTTTCGGAAGCGTTTTCAATTTTAAATAAATCTTGACCTAATGATGTTAAAAAAATGACAGATACGACACAAAAAGTGAGAAAGGCGCCCACCCCGATCCACTTTGATACTTTCACCACATCCTCCCCCTTTCAAAAATTGCGCATAAAAAAAGAGCTGCTTATAAGCATACTCTCTCAACCTCTATAATTCCTTTGTCATAAATAAACTGTTTGGATCTTCGTGATATGAACCGAAAGGCGGACAAATATAAAACCCAACACTCTCATATAGTTTTCTTGCTGGCTCGAAGAAAGACATCGCGCCTGTCTCTAAGCTGATACGTGAATAGCCGCGCCTTTTTGCCTCTTGGAGAAGATGGTTCAGCATATACCTTGCTACACCTTTTCGCATATGGTGAGCTGCGGTCCTCATGGATTTGATTTCGCCGTGATCACTTGACAGCTCCTTTAACGCTCCGCAGCCAAGAAGCTCTTCTCCATCCCGCACACTCCACACTGTGACATCTTGCTTTTTCAAATCAGCTAACGGAAGGGCATGAATGCTTTCTGGCGGGGAATGCTCTTTCATTTCTTCTATATGAGCGGTAATCAGCTGCTCTATTTGTCCATCCGTGAGTGTATCTTGTTGAATGTACACATCTATCACTCCTTCACAAATATTGTACGTGAAGAGTCACCATTCACCTGCTGTTATGTCAGATAAACGAACAAACAACCGGCATCCATCTGCCAGTTGTTCATTTGATAGCGCTTATTTATGAAGAAAGAACCGCTTGTAATTCTTCTGCTGTACTGCTCTCCAGCTGACTTCCGACCCCTACAGCCACTGCGCCTGCTTTCAGCCATTTTGGCACATCAGCTGGATGAATCCCACCCGTTGGAATAAATTCAATGTCTGGAAATGGGCCTTGTAAGTTTTTCATATAGGATAACCCGAAGGAGCCGCTTGGAAAAAGCTTGAGCAAGCAGTATCCAGCTGCTTTTGCCTGCATGATTTCACTTGGGGTGAGGACACCTGGTACATAGAGTGTGTTGTGAAATGAGAGATGCTCTCCAATGACAGGGAGATACCCTGGACTGACAATAAATTGCGAGCCTGCGTCAATGGCTGATTGCGCCTGCTGAAGGGTGGTGATTGTGCCCGCTCCTACAATCAGATCTTGCTCATGCTGAAAGGATGCGATGATGCGTTCCGCATTGGGCGTGGTATACGTCACTTCAATGGCACGAACGCCCTTTTTCTTTAAACGCTCTATGATCTCAATGCCTTCTGCTTCGCTCCCCGCTCTCACCACTGCGATCAGCTTACAAGCCGCGAGATGTTCTTTAACGCTCAAACTTGCTGACTTTCCCATATCCTTCGTCCCCCTTCATATATTCCCGTCTCTGATATCGTTTGGCGTCTTTCATAAAGGCCTGAAGCTCTTCCCGAGTAGGCAGGCCGTCCTTATCGCCTGGAGACATCACCGCAAGAGCCCCTACAGCATTGGCTCTTATCACAGATTTTTCATATGATAAACCGTCCAGTAAACCGCTGATAACCCCCACGGCAAACCCATCACCGGCACCGACTGTATCCACGACATTTGGCACATAAAAGCCGCTCACAATCCCCTGACTGGCTGCACTTTTATAAAAGGCACCTTCTGCACCAAGCTTAATGACCACAAGCTTGACGCCTTTTTGCAAATAAACATCGGCAATCTCTTCCGGCTCGTGATAGCCTGTGAGCCTTTGCCCTTCTGAAAGCCCCGGAAAAAACCAATCTACTTGAAAAGCCATCTGATTCACTGTATGGATCATATCTTCCTCCTCTTCCCATAGCTGCAGCCGAAGGTTTGGATCAAATGAAATGGTTTTGCCTGCTTCTTTCATCTTCTGAAGAGCATGAAAAGAAAACGCTCTCATTTCATTGGATAATGCAGGTGGAATACCTGTCATATGGAGATGGCCTGCCTGTTTGAAATAATTCGCGGGAAAGTCGCTTGGACTCATTGTGCTCGCAGCAGAGCCTTTGCGATAATACGTGACGTCAGGATCTCCATCCATCACTTTCGATTTAAGTAAAATCCCTGTTTGAGACCCATCATTTGAACGGATCACTGCACTTGTATCGACTCCTTCTTTTTGAAGCTCTTCTAAAATAAATGTGCCAAGTGAATCTGCTCCGACTTTGCTCATCCATCCCACATCAAAACCTAGCCTCGCCAAACCGACTGCCACGTTACTTTCGGCACCAGCAAGCGCCTTTTGAAATGTATGCACTTGATGAAGCTCTCCGGCTTCTTTTGCGTAAAACATCGCCATTGATTCCCCAAATGTGACCGCATCCAATGCTTTCACTCATTTCTCCCCTTTCTTGGTACCGGTTTCAAATCAGTTGAAAAAGAGAGAGCATGCACGTATGTATACTCTTCTCTGTCTGTTTATAAGGATTTTCTTACGATGATTTCTCCATCAAGCTGAATGGTTTGGGGCGCACTTTCATCCCCTTCAAGCCGAGTCTTGATTTTTTGCATGGCGGCTTTCCCCATTTCATGAGATGGCTGGGCAACCGTTGTGATTCCAGGCCCAATCAGCTTATACCATTCTGTATCATCAAAGCCTGCGATGCCTATATCTTCTGGAATCTTTAACCCGAGTTCTACAAGCTCACTGATCAGCTTCAGCATAAGTAATCCATTGGCTGCTAAAATCGCTTTTTTTTGCTGGCTTGATTGTACAAAATGGACAAGCTCTTCTCGCAGTTGTTCCTTTTGTTTCAAATCAATTTCTGCAATGAGCGGCTTCTTATATTTACTCATGGCTGTCTGTTCATATGCTTCTTTTCGTTCTTCACGAGGACTGATTCCATCGACCGGTTCAGTAAAGAAGGCGATGTGCTCATAGCCTTTCTCATACATTTGTTGAAGCAACTGGATGGTGATATCACGGTTATTCGTTGTCACTGTGTCGACTTTTAGTTCAGGTAATTTCCGGTCAACAAGGACAATCGGCACACCGTTTTCCTTCAAATCCTGCAGAATGTCATTGTTCTGACCTGTCGTATTGATGATGAGCCCTTCAATATAATGTGCATTCAGCTTGAGGAGCATTTCTCGTTCTTTTTCTGGTCGGTTATCTGTGTTGCATACCATGATGCTGTATCCATATTCATCACAAATTTCTTCGACTCCGCGAAGTGTCGCTACAGAGAATGGGTTCGTAATGTCGGCTACAATGAACCCAATGACCTTGCTTTTTCTTACTTTCAAACCTTGTGCGAGCTGACTCGGACGATAATGCAGTTCCTCAATGGCTTTTTTAATTTTTTTGACCTTTTCAGTAGAAATTTCATTTGTTCTGCCATTGATATATCTGGATACAGTTGATTTTGAAACACCTGCATAAGCGGCCACTTCGTTGATGGTCACTTTCGTTTGCTTTTTCTCTTTCATTCAAAAAACTCCCACAATCAATGTCTTCTCATTTGTTTCGAAACCGATTTCAAATAACTTAAAAAGAGCATATCATAATTTCTTGAATTCCAGAAGATTTTTTTGCTTGGAGATGGCAAAAAAACATTTAAATAAACAAAAAGAAAGCGATTTCAAAATAACGGTTGACGGCATGCTCTTTTTCCTCTAAAATTTTCCTTGAAACCGATACCAAATAAAATACCCATACTTTGTTTCAGATGGAAAGGGAGGCTTATTTCAAATGGAAAATCGTTATGCTGTACATCCTGAGCAGGTCAAACGTTTTACAACAGAGGAACTTCGTCGTCATTTTCATATTCCTACACTATTCGTCAGCGGTGAATTAAAGCTCTACTATTCACATGAGGACCGCGTGGTGATTGGCGGAGTCATGCCATCTGCAGAGCCGCTCAAATTAGATGCCGGCGACTTTCTACGTACAGAATATTTCCTTGAAAGACGAGAAATCGGCATTGTAAATGTCGGCGGTCAAGGAACAGTCACTGTCGATGGTGAAGCCTTTGTACTGGAGCACAAAGATTTCTTATATATTGGGCTTGGACACGAAGATGTACAGTTTGCTAGTTCATCCGGCGAGGGAGCCAAGTTCTATCTTGTATCCGCCACGGCTCATCAAGCGTACCCTACGCAAAAAGCAGCCATCGCTGAATTAACACCGAATCACTTAGGGGAAGCGTCTGCTTCAAACGTACGAAACCTGTATCAAGTCATCCACGCAAACGGCATCCAAAGCTGTCAGCTCATGATGGGAATCACTCAGCTGGAAACCAATAACACGTGGAATACGATGCCCGCTCATATTCATGATCGGCGTATGGAAGTGTACTTATATCTTGATATCGAAGAAGATGCTCGTGTCTTTCATTTTATGGGGGAGCCATCTGAAACAAGACACCTCGTTGTGGCCAATGAGGAAGCGGTCATTTCTCCTGCCTGGTCTATTCATTCAGGCTCGGGTACAGCGAATTATTCATTTATTTGGGCGATGGCGGGCGAGAACTATACGTTTAAAGATATGGACTTTGTCCCAATGGACCAGCTGAGGTAATGTGATGACGACAGCATCCTATGTAGCGTCCCTCTTTTCTCTTGAAGGCAAAACAGCCCTTGTGACAGGCCCTGGAACCGGCATTGGGCAGGGCATTGCTGTGGCGCTTGCCAGGTCAGGCGCAGATATTATTGGCACATACCACCACACACCGCTTGAGGAAACGAAAGCGCTAGTCGAACAGGCGGGCCGCTCGTTTCATGCGGTTCAGGTTGACTTTTCCGACCCTCAAACTGCAAAGCAGGCTGTCGATGCCATGTTACAAAAGCATACGATCGATATTTTAATCAATAATGCTGGCACCATTAAAAGAGAGCAGGCCGCTCATTATTCAGAGGAAGATTGGCATACGGTCATGGATGTGAATATCAATAGTCTCTTTTTCCTCACTCAAAGGGTTGGGCGGCAGATGCTGAAAAATGGGCAAGGGAAAATCGTCAATATCGCCTCCCTTCTATCGTTTCAAGGCGGCGTCTTTGTCCCCGCTTATACAGCAAGTAAACACGCAGTCGCAGGGCTGACGAAGGCTTTTGCAAACGAATGGGCGAACCAGCATATACAAGTGAATGCGATCGCTCCTGGTTACATTTCGACCAATAACACGCAAGCCATTCGGGACGATGAGAATCGAAATGAAGAGATTCTCAAACGAATCCCTGCCGGGCGCTGGGGAAAGCCTGAGGATCTAGCCGGTGCGGCTGTTTTCCTTAGCTCACCAGCCTCCGATTATATGAACGGTCATATTTTAGCGGTTGATGGCGGCTGGCTTGCGAGATAAACAGACGAGAGAATTCCTATTTGCAGGGATTCTCTTTTTTCTATTTGCATAATTCTCCACCATCCGAGTCACTCTATAAAAAACATGACATGAGGGTGAGGTATTATGAAAAGTCGTATTGAACAAGATATAGCGTCCGTCATCAAGCGCGTCAAAAGCTTTGCTGGGAAAAGTGATGATATCGTGTTCCACTCATTTTCATTTGGCCCTTCTGCTATCTCTGCATGTCTCATGTACGTTGAAGGACTCACAGAATTTGAGATGATTTCCAAACAAATCATTTCACCCATGCAAAAGGAACTGGCTATCACCGAGGTTGATTCTAGTACGCTTCCAGCCCTGTCTAAAACGTTCTTTGGCATCCAAAATGACGTGCTGGAGGATATGAACCTTGCCATCGAGCAGTTATATAACGGCAGGGCTATTTTATTTGTAGATGGCGCGACTCAAGCACTTGCGCTCCAAACGAACCTTTTTCAATTTAGAGAAGTAGAAGAGCCACAATCGGAAGTCCTTGTAAGAGGGCCTCGGATCGGTTTTATTGAAAATCTTGAAAAAAACACGGCTTTGATCCGTGAGCGGGCAAACGACCCAAACCTTGTCATTCAAAAGGTAAATGTAGGTACTCGCAATAAGAAGTCCGCAGCCCTTGTGTACGTTCGTGATATTGTTGACCCTAAATTAGTAGAAGATGTTTTATCACGTATGACCGAAATCAAAATGGATGACATCCCTGAAACCGGCTATATTGAACAGCTAATTGAGGACAGCCACATCTCCATTTTTCCGCAGATTCAAAATACAGAACGTCCTGACCGAGTGATTGCATCTGTGCTTGAAGGAAAAGTGTCAATTTTACTCGATGGCACTCCTTTTGCGCTCATTTTACCGATGACCTTTACAGCCTTGATGCAATCACCTGAAGATTATTATCAGAGATGGACTAGCGCGACTCTTTTACGTTTACTCCGTTATATCGCCGTGCTGCTCACGATTTTTTTACCTGGGCTTTACATTGCACTTGTCTCTTATCATCCAGGCTTATTACCCACACGGATGGCACTCACCATCGCAGGCAGCCGGCAGAATGTTCCGTTCCCTCCTGTTGTTGAGGCGATTCTTATGTCTTTTACGATAGAGCTGCTGCGAGAAGCTGGACTTCGGCTTCCTAGAGCCATCGGGCAGACAATTGGGCTCATTGGCGGCGTCATCATTGGTCAGGCGGCTGTCCAAGCCAATATCGTCAGCGCCTTAATGGTGATTATTGTGTCGCTGACTGCACTTGCTGACTTTACGGCACCATCCTATGACTTTAGTTTCCCACTACGCATCTTGCGGTTTATGGCTATTTTCAGTTCAGCGATGTTTGGGTTATATGGCTTAATCATGTGTTATTTATTTGTGCTTTGTCACCTGATGCAATTAAAGACCTTTGGTTTTGACTATTTCACACCTGTTTTGTCTTCACCGTTTTCAGATTTAAAGGATACGTACGTACGTTTACCAATTGGGCTATTTAAATCGAGACCGAAAACAGCAAAAATAAAAAATCTCAAAAGACAAGGAGATTAAACGATGTACAGAGCTGAGAAGCTATCATTGTTACAAGTCACCATTCTGTGCAGCTCTACAATGATAGGCGCTGGAATTTTAACCATTCCTCGCAGTTCTGCCAATTCAGGATTCCCTGATGGCTGGATCATTGTATTAATACAGGGAGTCATCTTTGCTTTCGTTGCTTTTTTGTTAGGATGGATTGCTGAAAAAAATGCACCAGACACCATTTTTGAGTCAAATAGAAAAGGAGCAGGGGCAATCGTTGGCACGATCTTTAATTTAATGCTGATTTCCTATTTACTAGGCATTGTCGGCTTTGAAGCGCGTGTCCTTGGGGAAGTGGTTCAGTTTTTCCTGCTGGAATCAACTCCCATGGCAGTGATTGTGATGATTTTTCTTCTCGTGGCGATCTATCATTTGAAAAGTGGTATTTTTCCAGTCGTCAAAATGGTCACGTACATTTATCCCATCGCCTTGATCATTTACATTGGGCTCATGCTGTTTTGTCTGAAAATATTTGATTTTGATTATTTACGTCCTGTCATGGCGCACGGGTTTAAAGATTTCAGTAATTTGTTCTCTCAAACATTTATTCAATTTACAGGCTTTGAGGTCATTTTGTTTGTTGTACCACTCATTTATAAAGACAAATGGTCGAAGGCGAAATGGGCCGCTGCCATTGGAGTTGGAATTACAACCCTCGTGTACTCGCTCACACTTTTTATTGTGATTGGCTCCATGACAGTGGGAGAAACAAAATCCCTCACCTGGCCCACTGTCTCACTCATTCAAGCACTAGAACTTGAAGGGGTCTTCATTGAAAGATTTGATATTTTTTTACTGACGATCTGGACGTGCCAGCAGTTTATTTGCATGCTTGGCTTTTTCCAATTTGCCATTAAAGGATGCCACACAGTCTTTAAGACGACCAATGTAACGAGACTGCTTTGGCTGCTGTTTTTGATTACCTCTGCCCTCTCTTTATTTCCGAAAAATATCAATGAAGTCTTTTACTACTCTACTTTACTCGGCTACGCATTGTTCGCGGTTTTAGCCATTCCTTTTATTACAGCTGTTCTGCTGATGATACGCAAAAAATGGGGAGGTCGTTCTGCATGAGAGGAAGGCGTGTACTGTTATTCTTTTTTTCCTGCTGCCTTTTTCTTCTATCAGCAGGATGCTGGGATTTAAAGGATATTGAAAAACTATCGTTTGTACGCGGTGTTGGTATTGACGAGGAAGACGAGGATGGCGTTAAGCTGACCTACCAAAACCTTGTACCGAAAACAGGCGGAACACAAGAAGCCGATTCTCCCAGCTATGTGAATGTTGTCTCGAAGGGAAAAAATGTGCTGGAGGCTGTCAGTAATGTCGCCTTGAAGGACCCGCCGATCTATAGTGATCACTTGAAAATCTTTTTGTTTGGTAAAACTCAGGCGGAGCATCACGATATTCAAGGAACACTCAATCATTTTATTCGAGATGATGAGGTTCGGCGCAGCAGCTATCTCCTCGTGACACGAGGAGATGCGTCAAAAGTCGTCAACCAAAAATTGAAATCACAGCAAAAGGTCCCAGTTGAGCATATCTTCGAAACATCTAAAAATCGAAGCTTTAACGGAAAGATCGTACCGCCAACACGTATTGGCCGGGCGTCTGATTACTTTCAGATGGGCGTTAGTTTCCTTGTGCAAAGTGTAGATGCGATAGACGGTGAACTTATTTATGATGGAGCAGGCATCATTCACGGAAAAACACGTAAGCTGATCGGTTTCATCCCTGCGAAGGATGTCCAATCTTTAAACTGGGTGATGGACCGAATTTCAGGCGGCGTTGTACCTGCCACCTACAAAGGTTATCCGATAACGTATGAAATCAAAAAAGCAAAAACGAAGGTCGAGCCCTATCTGAAAAATGGAAAGGTATCCTTTAAAATTAGCGTACAAACAAATGGAAAATTGTCTGAGGATCAATATCCTCCTGAAAACTCATTCGATGAGCAGTATATCAAACGATTTGAGCGGATCTTTGCTCATAACATTAAAGAACGCATTCAAAAAGCGATCCATCATGTGCAAAAAGAAGTGGGCGTTGATCCCATATTGTTTAACCAGCAATTCCGTATGAAATATCCTGACTATTGGAATCAGCATGGTACCGAGTGGGATAGGCTCTTCCAAGAAGCAGCCATTGATTACGATGTCAAAGTCAGCATCTTGAACTTTGGTGCAGAAGGTGCAACAAAAAGCTTTAAATGGTAAAGCAAAAAGGCGGTTATCCCGAAGGGGAGCCGCCTTTTTTACGCACGACAAGTAAAAGCTGATATAGAGTCACTTGATCAGTCAACGCTTTTGTTTGAAAGCCAAGTGACACTCCTACTCTTGCCACCTCGTCAAAAAACAATTGGACGTTTTGATCAATCGGAACATTGATCCTCTGCTCGATCACCCGTTCAAACAAATGGTCTGGGAAAAGCGCACGCATGGTATTTGGTGTGAAGAACCTCAGGTGACCTCGGTCTAAAATTCCTACATCTTGATACGTAAAATCCCCTGTCATTAACGGAAAAAGCACCTCCGCATGCATCATGTTGGGCAGGCAGCAAATGATCACACCGCCTGGCTTTAAAGATGCGTGCGCTTGTTCAATGATGTGCCAAGGATCTGACACATGCTCTAAAACATCCGAAAAAATGATTGCATCAAAAAAAGCCTCTTTCTCTAACCACGGGTACTCATCTGCTTTTGCCTCGATGACTTCTTTGTAATATGCCTTTGCAATGGCTGCTTTTAATGGATCAGCCTCTACTCCGTACATGTCAACAGACTGCCGATTCATTAGTTCAAGCCCTGTTGCTCCTGCGCCGCATCCCGCATCCAGTACACAAACAGCATCTTCAGGCAGCAGAGCCGCAAAGTACGGATGAGGGGTCATCAAATTAAGATCAATGCCCCATTTATCTAAAAACCGAAGCCTGTTCTCCGCAAACAATGTAGAGATGTTCGTTTCTTGATTCGCTCGAAAGGTTGCATGACCGTGATGATGCACAAATGAATCGTGAACGATTTGAAGCTGATATCCCTTCAGCAAGGATCTCAAACAAAGGTCGTCATCCTCAAAAGATCCATACACGAACCTCTCATCAAATAAACCCACCTCTTCAATGAGCTCTCTTTTCACAAGCAGACAAAATCCCACAAGCCGATGTACATAAGTTCTCTGACCTTTTTTTGCAGCCGTATAATTCTTCGCAAAGGCTGGAAGCTCCTTTACATCTGTATACGTTGGCTCGACCATTTGAGGACCGCTCACATAATTGGAGACTGGCCCTACCATCCCGATACGTTCTGATGCAAATAACGCCTCTTTTAATGGAGAAAGCCAGTTTTCCGTGACGATCGTGTCGTTATTTAAAAAGAGAATGCTATCCCCAGTCGCTTTTTTTGCTCCTTGATTACAGCCCTTTGCAAAGCCTCGATTTTCTGCATTTTCTATGAAAATCACATCTTTCAGCTCTCTCACATATTCCTTCGTCCCGTCGGTTGACGCATTATCAACGATGATGAGTTCATATTGGTCACTTCGGGTATGCTGCTTGATGCTGTCGATACATTTTTTCGTTAAATGCAGTTCATTATATGTCAGGATGACAATGCTCGTTTTCCCTTTCATCTCATTTCCACCTTTCGCCCGCCTATTCCATATGTATGTCATATGCAGCACGTTCAGAAGATGAGAGATTGTCCTTTCTTGATTAAACGTTTGTTTAACAAAGAAAAACCAGCTGCATGCGGGCAGCCGGTCATTGTTCACACCGTTTTTCCTTCGTCACCTGTGACAGAACGGTTCCTCTTTTTTAAATCTTCTTCAATTTCTTCAAGACTTTTCCCTTTCGTTTCAGTCACCATATATTTCACAAACAAGAAGGCGCCTACGCCGATGACCGCGTAAATAAGGAAAAGATTACTAATACCCATCGCGCTCAGTAAAGTTGGGAATGTAAGCGAGATGATTAAATTCCCTGTATGAAGGAGGAAGGTAGAGACGCCTGTACCGATTCCTCGGACATGTACCGGAAACAGCTCAGGAAGCATGACCCAAACGACAGGACCCCAGCTGACAGCAAAGATGACGATAAAGAGCCCTAAACAAATAATAGTCGTCCATCCCGCAGCTGTTGACCCCTCGAAAAATCGATTGACCACTGACAGGACTATTAAACTAAGGACCATGCCAGCATTCCCAAATAAGAGCAACGCTTTACGCCCTACACGGTCAATGATTTTAATCGCCACAAACGTCATGACAACATTCACAGCCCCAATTCCGACGGTTCCTAAAATGGCCGCTGAATTACCAAAGCCAACGCTTGTGAATGTTTTTGGTGCATAGTAAATAATCGTATTGGTACCGATAAACTGCTGCAGAAAGGCAAGACCGACACCAGCGATTAATGCTGGGCGTACCCATGGCTCAAATAATTCCTTAAAACCGCCTTTTTCTTCACTTTCCGCCTGTTGAATGTCTGAAATTTCTTCTTCCACTTCTTGCTTACTCTTTCTGAGTTTAGATAATATCTCTTTCGCACGGTCTGCCTGTCCATGGACAAACAGCCAGCGGGGGCTTTCCGGCATAAACATAATCCCACATAATAAAAGCACAGAAGGCACGACCGCAATTCCAAGCATCAGGCGCCATGCCTCTGCATCCGCTAAAGAGTAATTCACAATATAGGCGAGAAGAATACCAAATGTGATCATGAGCTGGTTTAATGAGGACAGTGCACCTCTCGATTCCTTTGGAGCAAGTTCAGATAAATATAATGGAACAATCGTGGTCGAGCACCCGACAGCAAGTCCTAGCACAATTCGGAATAAGACCATCACTTCGGTATTCGGAGCAAGGGCTGTACCAAATCCGCCGATAATAAATAAAATCGCTGCGGCGATGATGGCTTTTTTCCGCCCAAATTGATCTGTCAGCTTTCCAGATAAAGAGGAACCGAGCATCGCTCCGATTAAAATCGAGCTGACAACAAGTCCCTCTGTAAATGCGTTTAACCCTAAATCCTCTTTCATAAATAAGATGGCGCCAGAAATGACACCTGTATCATAGCCATATAAGGCGCCGCCAAGTGCGCCGAAAAAATAAAGCCATCCATTCCGATTTTTCATGTTCATAACCCCTCTTTTGTTCTGTATGTACTGGATGTTTCTCTATGAAAAATCATTTTCCTCACTTTCTGTCACTTCAAACATTTCGATGTTTTATGACAAATATATTTCATTTGCGTATCATTGAAACTTTTTACGATAAGGAAACGTCAATTAAGCGTTAGTGAAAAAAACGTCGCACTATATCCCGTTTTAAGGTATATTTGTTTTAGTTTGTAAGCAAAAAGAAGGACATCTTTACTATAAAAATCATAGCGAGGGTTTAAAATATATGGATCAATCAAGAAGCAAACGCAAAGGAAGAAAGCGTTTAAAACCATGGGTGAAAGTCACTCTATTTATAGTCGGTATCCTTTTACTGACAACCGCTTCTGTCACAGGCTATGCCTACTATAAAGTGACAAGCGCTGCAAAAAAAGCACAAGTATCTTTAGATCGCGGCGCTCAATCTGTCAAACGGATTGAAGCATTCGATCCTGGGAAAGACAGCTTTTCTGTCTTGCTGCTTGGTATTGACAGCAGACCGGGCGAAACAGTGAAACAAGCACGAAGCGATGCGATGGTCTTAGCAACCGTCAATCGTACAAATAAAACCGTAAAATTATTAAGCATTCCAAGGGACTCATACGTGAATATTCCAGGGCATGGCTATGACAAAATTACACATGCACACGCATTTGGCGGTGCAGATTTAACTTTAAGTACAGTCGAAGATTTACTAGATATTCCGGTTGATTTTGTGATCCAAAGTAATTTCAAAGCATTTAAAGAGATCGTCAATGAACTAAACGGGGTCTCTATTAACGTCAAGGATGAATATGTAGTTAAACAGGTTCTAAAAGATACAAAGGGCAAGGTACAGCTTCAAACAGGAACCCATACACTAGACGGTGATCAAGCTCTTGCATATGTGAGAACAAGAAAAGCAGATAGTGATTTAATGCGCGGGCAGCGTCAAATGGAAGTATTAAAAGCCATTTTTGATAAATCAAAATCGTTAACATCTATTCCGTCATATGACAATATCATTGATACACTTGGTGATAATGTCGCGACCAACCTTTCAATGAAAGAGCTAGTCGGGCTTTTCCCGCTTCTGACGTCATTGAAATCGGTTGATACCATTCAGCTGAAAGGCTCTGATTACCAGCCAAACGGAGTTTATTATTACCAATTGGATCAAAACCAGCTAAACGAAGTGAAGACTGAATTGAAGAAGCAGCTTGAATTATCATAAACAGAAAGCGTCCCTAAGGGGCGCTTTTTGATTGTTGACAAAGGGCTAAATTGGTTTTTATTTTAGCCCTTTGTCTTCTTTTCAGCGTGATAGAAAACCTTTGCACTCTAGGAAGAACGAGCACAGAAGCGGAGCGAATTTAATATTCGTGAGCATCGGCGCACAGGACTGACACCGAATGCGAGGGTTTGTCTACACGCTGAAAGCGTCCCTAAGGGGCGCTTTTTTACTTGCTGACGATGATGCAGATTTTTCCCCTTTGGCTTATTTCCTTGATCATTCGATCATTTTTGTTTAGCCTTGATAGAGAGGACAAGCATCGTATTGCTCATGAGAATGAACGAAATCGTACATACTTTGAAGAGGCTATTGCATGCATGAAGGAGGATTTGACAGCGATGAAAAAAATGATTGCGATTGATTTAGACGGTACACTTTTAAATACAAAAAGTGAAATATCTGCTCAAAACAGGGAGGCATTGATCCGCGCGAAGGAAGCGGGATATATTGTCACCATCTGTACAGGGCGGGCGACTTTTGACGTGAAGGAACTGCTTGGCGATTTGGACATCCCTATTATTGCAGCAAACGGCGGAACCGTTCATACAGAAGGTTACGAACTTTTCAGCCGTATCACACTTGACCAAGAAGCAGGAAAACGAGCGGCTCAGGCTTTAGTAGAACGAAACATTTACTTTGAGGTTTACACGGACGATGCGCTCCTCTCTCCTTTTGATGGAAAAGAGAAGCTGAAAGCAGAATTTGATGTGATCAAAAGCGCGAATCCAAATGAAGATATAGCTGATTTATGGGAAGGGGCAATGACTCAATTCAAACAATTCGGCATCAAACCAGTGGATGATATTCGTCAGATTTTTGGGTCGAATGAAGCGACCTATAAATTACTCTGCTTCTCGTTTGATATGAACAAACTACAGGAAGCTCGAGATCTTCTCGCGGAAATGCCTGAGCTTTCATTGACCTCTTCTGGAAAACATATCATTGAGGTTCTTCCAAAAGAGTCTGGAAAAGGACATGCTCTCAAAAAACTCGCAGCTCATTACGGCGTAGACCGCTCACATATTTATGCGATTGGCGACAGCCCCAACGATCTATCCATGTTTGAGGAAGCAGGCCACCGCATTGCAATGGGGAATGCCGTTGATGTCATTAAAGACAAGAGCACCTATATTACAAAAGGCAATCATGAAGACGGTGTTGCTTACTTTATTGATCTCCTTTTACAAAATCAATTCCACGAAAAAAAGACGCTTGTCTGATCAGCGCCTAAAGAGAAGTCTAAAAGTCCGATACGAGCGTGGATCGGGCTTTTTCTTTATTTTTTGATTCTAACAGCCGTCTCATACTTATCCTTCCAGTACGTACTTGTTTTCATATTCGTAAGCACGACACCATTTGAGACGGTCATATGAATCACTTGATTTGATCCTGCATAAATGGCCGGTATCAATGACGTTCCACTAAAGAAAACGAGATCTCCCGGCTTCAGCTCCGACCGTTTCACAGGCGTACCTGCCTTGACTTGACCTGACGCATAACGAGGCAGCTCAATACCAAGCACTTCACGATACACATGCTGTGTGAACCCTGCTGTGTCAAAGCCTTGCTTTGGATTCGTCCCACCTTTGACATAAGGAACTTCTCCAATATACGTAGCGGCTTTTGAGACAATCGGGTCTTCTTTTGCTAATTTCAGCTCTGTTAATCGTTTCGCACCTGTCCATTTTTCGCGCCAATACGATTCGGACAAATAAGAAATCGTGACACTTTCCGAACGGCTCGCATGAATAAAACGGTCGCCCCCAATATACATCCCTACATGAGAAATGCCTGGCTTATATGTGTTGCTAAAAAAGACAAAATCCCCAGGACGTATATCATCTAATGCCACTTTTTCTCCAACCATCCACTGCTGTTCAGCACTTCGAGGCAAATAAATCCCTAGTGATTTTTCAAATACATATTGTAAAAAGCCTGAACAATCAAAGCCATTCTTAGGGTCTGCTGCACCAAATACATAAGGAATACCTACATATTTCATCGCATCTTTCACAAGATGATTATCCGAGATTTTCGGTGTGCCGGGAAGTCGTTTGACTGCATAAAATCGGTCCGTCCAGTATTTGCTTTTGCTGACGTTTGTTTTCACCACACCTTGACTAAGCGTGATGTGAATGACCTGATCGTTACCAGCGTAAAATCCTACATGTGTCGGGATATCCTTTGTTTCTTCAAGGCTTCGAAAATATACAAGGTCACCTGGCTGGGCTTTGTCCCATGATACCTTTTTTCCAATCTGATACTGATCGATTACCTTCCGCGGCAAATCAAAAGCGCCTGATGTCTTGTACACATATTGCGTAAACCCTGATGCGTCAAAGCCCGTTTTTGGATCGGTTCCTCCTTTATGATAAGGTGTTCCAATCAGCTTTTCCGCTTGCTGCAAAGGAGACGCTGTTTGAGCAACTGCTTCTGATTGAGTCATGAACATCAGCCCTACGAGCGCGCACCCACCAATCAATATTCCTTTCCACTTCATGATCTTTCCCCTCCTTTCTTCTATAGTTTCGGCATGACACCTAACCTTTTACACCTTTTTTCGACAAAAAAGAGCACGCAATGCGTGCCCTCTATGCTCGTTAGAGTTATTTACTTGCTTCCGTTTTTGACTGTTTTTGTTGTTCGATTTTCTGCATTTCAACCGAGATCTTTTGTTTTTCATGATCTGTGAGGCTGTCACTAAATTTAAAAGCAGACATAAAGACAAAGACTAAAATTAACGCAACAAACGGCCAGCTTGCTTTTAGAAATTTCATTTCTTCTCTTTCCCTCCGTTTTCTTTTAAGTGTTTAACTTTATCAGCGTGATCTACTTCAAAGAAAATGTGTCCGTCTTTTTCTTTCCAATCCGCATTCGTACCATTTGTCAGCATACGGATAATGGATTTTGATTCAAATGATCCTGCTTTAACCGGAGCAGGTGTTGCTTCTTTGATGTACATTGGGACCACTTCAAATGTCGCTTTTCCATCTTCATTCAGATGATACTGAACAAGTGCAGAATCACGTGTTCTTGACCAGCCTTGGTCAAAAATAAAGTTTCCTAAGCTATAGAAGATCGCCGTGCCGTTATAGACTTCCATTGGCTCAAGAACGTGCGGATGAGCACCGATAATGATATCAGCACCAGCCTTAGACATCGCTCTTGCCAATTCTCTTTGTCTATCGTTTACCTCATTGTTGTACTCCTGTCCCCAGTGAGCATGAACAACGACGACATCTGCCTTTTCAGCAGCCTGCGAAATCATCGGAATAAAGATAGATGGGTCGGCTGGCAAGATACCGGCCTGGCGATTCGTTGCTTTAAAATCTTTCCCATACACATCAGTAAAACCAAGTGTAGCGATTTTGACACCATTTACTTCTTTATACGAAATGTTCTGCTTCGCATCCTGAAGGTTATGGCCTGCGCCTGTATAATCCATGTCAGCTTGTTTAAAGGCATCAATCGTTTTGTTCAGCCCTTTTTCACCATAGTCTGCCGCATGGTTATTCGCAAAGTTTAATACAGAGAAATTCAAATCCTTCAACGCTTTGACCGAATCCTCATCCGTTTTTAAATGAATATTCTTTTGCGCCGCTTGTTCCCGGTCTGATGCGACTGGATGCTCAAAGTTACCAGTCACATAATCTGACACATCGAAGTATGGCTTGGCATAGCGAAAGAGATGCTGTTTTCCATAGCGATCGGTTACTTTCTCTACGTTTCTTCCAAACATAATGTCACCGACAAACGAAGCGGTCAGGATGTTTTCTGGATTCTTTTGTACAGTTGGCACTTTTGCTTGCCCGATAAACGTAAATAGAAATGTACAAGCAATGACGATCGGTAAAGCAATCAGCACGTGTTTATTCGTTTTTTTCTTTTGGTTCTTTGTGATTTTCAGCAGCTTTTCCTGAAAGCTCAATTTTTTATTCATCATTGGACACACCTTATCTTAAAATAGATAGTAAACATACATGATGGCAAATGTTGCACCACTTAGAAGTAACGTGCTTCCAAGGGTCATCGTAAGACCTTGCTTTTGAATCGTATTTGCAATCAATCCAGGAACGATAATACCGATTCCGCGGAATTCTGCTATTTCAAATGGGACCACTGGGTAGAAGAAATCAAAGACTAGCTTTAAGGCAATCCCTGTAATCAGCATTGCAGCAAACTTTCTGCGTCCGTATAAAATCATAAATTTCGATAGACCAAAGCGAACGATGACATACGTAAGCAAGCTGACAGATAAGACAACTAAAATGAAGACTGGCTGGTTAAATACAAGCGCCAGATAACCTGGGACAACAAGTCCAGCTGGTACGATTCCTGTTTTTTCTGCAAAGATTAAACTAAGTAGAACACCTAAAATTAACGAGATATAAAGATCTGATCCGAACATTTTCTATATTTCCTCCTAGCTGACAAGCTGCTTAATTTTGTATTCTTGAATTTTTTCGATTAACGGTTCAGCGGCACCATGAATATTGCCGACTCCATAAACCACTCGATTATGAAGCTTTTTCTCAAGCATGTTCATAATTTCTTCTGTAGATTGATATTCAAGGTTGTGTAAGTGGTCAGCCGGAATTTTTCCATCCTCATATGCCTTTACAATTGGATCTGTTGTTTCACCAATTAAGACGAGATCACTTGCTTCAATATAAGGAAGTACATCCTCCGCAAACTGGATCGTTCGATCTACACGATCCGCACGGCAGTTCATGATAATAATCGGTTCATCTGTTGGATATCCAATTTCTTTCACACGCTTCCAAATGTTCAATGTAGATGATGCGTCATTTGCCGCAAAACCATTTACAAAGTGTCCAGGCGTTTTCGCATCCATTAATGGAAGAATTCTCATCGCTCCTGGATCAGGCGGCGCATTTAACATTCCTCGGAATGCCGTATCTTCATCAATTCCCAATGCCTGTGCAACACCAAGTGCAAGTGAGGCATTATCTGGGAAGACCATGTACTCAAATTTCCGTAAATACTCATCAGAAATCTTGGAATTATCTGCAACAATGACTTCTGTATTGCGTTTTTTCGCAATCTCTTTAAAGAAATCCGTATATTCACTATCCGTAATAACCAAGTGTCCATTGTAAGGAATTGTCGCTGTAAAGGCTTCTGCTATTTCATCAAGTGTCGGCCCCATGACGTCCATATGATCTTCAAGAACGTTTACGATCACGCCAATATTCGCTTGAAGCAGCTCTTCCTGAAAGATGATTTGGTAATCTGGATTTACCGCCATACATTCACTGACGATGGCATTTGCTCCTCTTTCAACGGTTTCTCTCATAACTTCCTTCTGCTCACCGATATTCGGTCCTTGCGGTTTCCTTTTAATCGGTTTCTCCTCTGGCGTATCCCAATAAATCATTCTTGCATCTGTTCCCGTTGTTTTGCCGACAGTTTTATAACCTGCCTCCATTAAGATACCGGTTGTCAATCTTGTAACGGTAGACTTTCCGCGAATACCATTAATATTGACGCGCACCGGTAGGGCATCGATATTTTTCTGGTGACGCTTCTTTTCAATAAAGCCAATCCCTAACATGATGACACAGGCTATAACGATTAACCACATCGCTTATCTACATCTCCTTTTTTTATGAGTGTGATATGTAAATTCAATCAACAGTATATAGGTTCAGCATAAAATCACAATCGGTATTATGTAACATAATCTTTCACTTCCTCGTATGCCAAATTCCTCTAATCAGAAGGTGTATTGACCTAGCTCCTCTTTAAATGAAAAGGCCAAAAGACGGACAAAAATCAGCCTGAATTTCGCCTTCAATCAAGAGTAAGCGTTACCATCAAGCATCGAAAAATCTTTTGTCCTTTTCTCCCTAAATTTTTTGACAATTGTTAAGATGTATTTTGAATCAATGTTTTAAAGCCCTTTAAACTCTATAACATCAGTCATATCAGTGCTTTAAATGAATAGTGCGTGTTTTGGAATGTTTTCGATTTTTGAAGGAACAGGTTAGAAAGTCATCCTCATCGCTCAGAATGCTATGTGTTGACCTATGACAAAGGTCATCTCTAAAAAAATCAAGTCATATGCTTATTTTCAGGTCACGAAAAATTGGGATAAGATGTAAACTATTGATCATTTCGAAATGCCTTCTCATTACGAATTTCGCTCCTTATGACCTAAACAATGAAACATTATTCATTTCTTTTTATCAAGATTCATCATTTCTTAACATTTTTAATATGATTTTAGTTGAAAGTTGTCAGCTTATGTCATGCTTTCAACTAAGGTGACGAATAAAATCAGCCTCTCCGCTCACACTATGGTTAAAAAACTGTGAGAGGAGGCTAAAGATGCCAAATACGAATGAGCAAACACGCTTACACTTTTTATCAGGCGGTTTTGAGGAAAAGATTCGAATCCTGAAGAAAGCATTTCAGCAAAGCGCCGATTTTGAATACCGGGAATTAATGGTGAATGAAACGAAATCAGTGCTGTTTTATATTAAAACAAGAGTTGAAGAAAGCAAATTAAACGACTTCATTATCGGCAACTTGCTCGGTCCTCCTGGAGAGCAGAACTATACAAAATCACTTAGTACACTCGAAACAGGAGACTTGACGCTGATTGTCGACAGCATTATTGCAGGAAGCATTGCTTTCCTTGATGAAAAATCCTCACAGATCAAAATATTTGCCGTTGGACAGCCGCCGCTGCGTTCCATTTCTGAACCTTCTTCTGAAAGTATTATTGCAGGCGCACATGATGGGTTTGTTGAGAGTTTAGATACCAATTTATATTTACTGCGGTCACACTTAAATGATCGAAAACTTGCGATCCAGTATCATAAGATCGGCACAAAATCTGAAACAAAGGTTGCGACAGTTTATATTTCTGATATTGCCAATCAAGAAAAGATAGATGAGGTCAACAGACGAATTTCTTCCATTAAAGTAGACACGCTGCTCAGCCCCGGTTCTATTGTAGAAGCGATTGAGGATGATTCATATTCCATCTTCCCGCAGCTCATTGATACAGAACGACCTGACAAAGTGAGATCCGCCATTCTTGAGGGGAGAATTGTTGTGCTGATGGATGGCAGTCCAATGGCTATCATTCTGCCTATTACGTTCTTTAGCTTCTTTCAATCACCAGATGACTACAATAGTCGCTGGATTCCAGCTACGTTTATTCGTATTCTTC
Source organism: Bacillus sp. FSL K6-1145 (assembly GCF_038003425.1). Taxonomy (NCBI): domain Bacteria; kingdom Bacillati; phylum Bacillota; class Bacilli; order Caryophanales; family Bacillaceae; genus Bacillus; species Bacillus sp. FSL K6-1145. The sequence goes on from NZ_JBBOPC010000001.1 coordinate 3,232,241, forward strand.
GTTATGTTGCCTGTATCATCGCTGTGATTTTGCCTTCTTTTTATATTGCGGTCATCGGCTTTCATTATGAGGTTGTCCCGGATGAATTAGCGATTACGATGAAAAATTCCATTATTGGAATTCCTTTTCCACCTTTAATAGAAGCTATGCTGATGGAGATTACGATTGAGCTCATACGCGAGGCAGGGGTGCGTCTGCCAAAACCAATTGGACAGACAATTGGGATCGTAGGCGGTTTGGTCATTGGAGATGCGGTAGTAAAAGCTGGGCTCATTTCGAATGTTCTTATCGTTGTGGTCGCCGTGACCGCTGTTGCTTCCTTTGTTCTTCCTTCGTTTGAAATGACGTCTACCATCAGGATGCTGCGTTTTCCGCTCATGTTCATGGCATCGATGTTTGGGTTTATTGGCATTTCATTCGGCCTGTCGATCGTCCTGATGAATTTATGCCGCCTTGAATCACTAGGTGTCCCGTATTTATCTCCAGTAACTCCATTTAACTGGCAGGACTTAAAAGACACTGTGATTCGATTACCGATGTGGATGTATAAAAAACGCCCTGTTTACTTAAATCCAAAAAAGAAAGAGCAAATTGAAAATTTGAGAGGATGGAAAAATCAAGATGAAAAATAAAATATCTCCATCTCAAGCTGTCTTTTTTATCATTCAATCTCAAATTGGTGTCGGTATTTTAGCCCTGCCTCATTTGCTTATGAAAGATATGGGGCATGATGGCTGGATGGCTATCATTTTGGCCTGTTTTTTTATCCAAATCATCAATACCATTTTTATATATATCATTCACAAATATCCTGAGACATCATTTTTCGAGGCGTTAATTGAGGTTTTTGGAAAATGGATTGGGCGAATCTTAGTGGCTCTTTATACAATTTATTTCGCCTCAGTCTGTATTGTCGTTCTATCTATTTTCACGAGAATTCTGGGTATATGGGTTTTACCACTTACACCCAATTGGGTGATCAACCTACTACTCATGATATCCATCCTTTACATCGCCAAGGAACAAATTACAGCGATTGTCAGATTCAACTTTATTCTGACTCCTTTTTTACTCTTGTTGTCTCTCATCATGCTGTATTCATTAAAAGGAACCAATATCGACTACCTTATGCCCTTTTTCCAAACGGACTTCTCTCAATTTCAGCTTGGATTAAAGGATGTTGTATTATCTATGAATGGATTTGAAATGATTTTGATCATCTCTCCACTGATGAAAGGCACCATTAAAGCGCGATACAAGGTCATGACCATTGCCAATATATGCACGACTCTTTACTACCTATTTATCACAGTGATTTGTTTTATGTTTTTCAGCCCGATTGAGCTTAAAATCATTCCAAATCCTGTTCTTTATCTGTTAAAAACCATTTCGTTCGGTGTGATTGAGCGGACAGATCTGATTTTTCTGAGTTTCTGGGTATTTATCATTCTTGCCACACTCAGTAATTATCTTTACTTTTGTGCAAATGGCGTAGCAAGTATTCTCAAGAAAAAAGACCACAAAAAATACGTCTTTTATTTTGCCATTTTGATCTATGCGGCTAGTTGCTATCTTGCAACCGATAATTTTAGAATTCAACGTTTTAATGACTTTACCACCATTGCGCAATATTCATTTATTTACACACTCCCGATCTTTATGGCAATTATCATCTTTTTCAAACATCGTAAAGGGAAGGTGAAATCACATGCGTCATAAGTACATACTGACTTTGCTCATGTGTGTGTCTCTCATATTCATGCCTGGCTGCTGGGATCAAAACTTATTAAAGAATATCTCTCTTGTTTTAACCTCTGCTGTTGATCAAGGAGAGGATGACAATGCCAAGTACTCGATTACTTATCGAAAGGTGCAGCAGTCTCAAAGTATGGAGCAAGGAAATACAGGCAGCTTTTTAACCACTCTTCTCACAACGGAAGCACCTACTTTAAGGAAAGCAAGAACCAACTTCAGCCGGATTGTGGATCAAAAAATAGACATGTCGAAAATGCGGGTGATGCTGGTCGGTGATGAATTTGCCCAAAATCGTCTTCTTCCCTACTTAGATATGTTTTATCGTGATCCGAAAAGCCCCCTCCTCGCAAATCTCGCCGTTGTTCAAGGGGGGACCTGTGAAGAAGTGATTAACTCGCTGCTGAAGGAAAAGCTCATTGTGAGTGACTATTTAAATAACTTGATCACAACCGCATCACGCTCATCCCAAGTAGCACCTAAAAACATTCAAAGTATTCGATCTAAAATGCTCCAAACTGGAGAGGACTTCACACTGCCCTTAATCCATTTTGATCAATCGAAGAAATTAATCAGTGTAAAAGGCGTCGCCCTATTTGATAATGAGAAAAAGAAAGGTGAGCTGTACGGACAAGATGCCATTCTTCTCACTGTCATGGACGAGAATATGGGCAAATATGCGAACTTCACTAAAAAAGTAAGAAGTGATATGAAATCAAAGGAGAACAATTACATCACCATTCAAGTGACAGATTCAAAGAGAGACATCAACATTATCAATCCTGACCATCGAAACTTAACCTTTTCTCTTGAGTATGAATTCACGACCTCTGTCCTTGAATACCCGAAAGATAATCTAGACACAGATAAAAAAATTAAAATGCTCAACAAAAGGCTTTCCGCGATTTTGACAAAAGAAGCAGAAAAAGTCGTGGCCTCCCTGCAAGAAGCAAACTCTGACGTCCTTAGCCTAGGCAGAAAATATCGGGTAAGACACTATGATGAATTCATGAAGATGAACTGGGTCACTGATTATCCAAATGTAAAAATCATCCCAAAAGTCAAAGTGAATATTACCCAAACAGGGATTATTAGTTAAGAAAAGGAAGAGTTCATCTTTCTTTTCTTTTTTTATTTTTTTAAGATTGTCATTTAAAAGCTTTCATGATAATCTATTTGTGTAAACGGTTACACATTCACGAAGGGAGGCACTCCATTGGCTACCATTAAAGATGTTGCAAAAGCTGCACAAGTGTCTGTTGCCACTGTGTCTCGCGTGCTTAACGATACTGGATATGTCCATACAGATACGAAAACCCGCGTGACACAAGCGATGCAGGAGCTGAACTACTTTCCCAATGAAGTGGCTAGATCCCTTTTCAAAAGAGAATCCCGCTTAATCGGTTTGATCTTGCCTGATATCACAAACCCCTTCTTTCCTCAGCTTGCTAGAGGCGTAGAGGATGAGATTCATGCGCAAGGTTTTCGGTTATTATTCGGAAACAGTGATGAAGATCGAGAAAAGGAATTGGCTTATTTACAAACCTTTAAACAAAATCAAGTGGTCGGTGTCATCGCTGTCACAAACGAACCTGAATCAGATATATACAATGATGATGAATTGCCGGTTGTGTTCTTAGATCGAACCGTCTCGCATGCACCTTCTGTATCTGCAGATACTGCAGCTGGCGGGAAAATCGCCGCAATGGAATTAATCAGGCGCGGCAGCCGGCAGATCACACTGCTGAAAGGACCTGCCCACCTTCAAACAGCGAGGCAGCGATTCAAGGGTGCACTCGATGTACTGACCGAAAAGGGTGTCGACTTCCATGTGATGTCTAATGCTTCGTTTTCTTTTCAAGAAGCCCGAAAAAGTGCCAAGGCTCTTTTTCAGCTGTACCCTGAAACAGATGGCATCATTGCCAGTAATGACATTGTCGCAACAGCGGTCATACACGAAGCACTTCGGATCGGAAAAGCCGTTCCAGAGGATGTTCAAATCATTGGGTTTGACGATATTCCGCAAAGCGAGCTGCTCTTCCCTTCCCTATCGACAATTAGGCAGCCTGCCTATGAGATGGGAAAAGAAGCGGCGCAGCTGTTAATTAAAGCGATTCAGAAACAACCTATAGATCAACCAGTTATTCAAATGCCCGTCTCTTTTATTGAACGAGAGACCACAAGAAAGGTGGATTCACAATGAGTCATATTGTCGTAGTAGGAAGCTGTTCAATGGATTTAGTTGTCACTTCGGATAAACGGCCAAATGCCGGTGAAACAGTGTTAGGCGAATCATTTAAAACCGTCCCAGGCGGAAAAGGCGCCAATCAAGCAGTCGCCAGTGCCAGACTCGGTGCTGATGTATACATGGTCGGCCGGGTCGGTGATGACGCTTATGGTCAAGATATTCTCAGCAATCTACAAGACCAAGGGGTCCGCACCTCATATATGAAACCGGTTACCGAAATGGAAAGCGGCACGGCTCATATCATTTTAGCGGAAGGTGATAACAGCATTGTCGTGGTCAAAGGGGCAAATGACGAGGTCACTCCTGACTATGTAAGAGAAGCACTTTCTACAATAGATGATATTGGAATGGTCCTCATTCAGCAAGAAATTCCTGAAGAAACAGTCGAAGCCGTCTGCACCATTTGCAGTGAGAAAGGGATTCCGGTCACCTTAAATCCCGCACCAGCTCGTCAAGTTTCTCAGCAAATATTAGATCAAGCTGCCTATATTACTCCAAACGAACACGAAGCAGCTCTTATGTTTGATGGACTCACCATAGCAGAAGCTTTGCGCCAATATCCAAACAAATTACTCATTACAGAAGGAAAAAATGGTGTTCGTTACTTTGACGGAATAAAAGAAGTGTTGGTGCCAGGCTACCCTGTGAAAGCCGTTGACACTACAGGCGCTGGTGATACTTTTAACGGTGCTCTAGCTGTAGCACTAGCAGAGGGAAAATCCCTATACGACGCACTTGCCTTTGCCAACTTAGCCGCATCTATCTCTGTCACCACGTTCGGTGCACAAGGCGGCATGCCAACAAGAGAAGAACTGGAGAGAAAAAAATGAAAAAAAACGGCATCTTAAACAGTCATATCGCCAAGGTACTTGCTGACCTTGGTCATACAGATACAATCGTCATCGCAGACTGCGGCCTGCCGATTCCAGAAGGTCCAGTCAAAATCGACCTGGCACTATCAATCGGCACACCGTCCTTTCAGGAGGTCACCTCCCTCCTTCTTCAAGAAATGGCGGTTGAACACATTACTGTAGCTAGTGAAATCAAAGAAGCCAATGAGCGAGATCATCTATTTTTAAAGAAAGCGTTCTCACAGCCATTACATGATGTAGACCACGAGACGTTCAAAGACATGACCAAACAGGCAAAAGCAGTCATTCGCACGGGTGAAGCCACCCCATACGCAAACTGCATTCTTCATGCCGGTGTCATCTTTTAAAAGGAGGAGCCAGATATGAACATTGAGATGCATAACATCCATAAGGCCTTTGGAAAAAACACCGTTCTTTCCGGGGTCTCCTTTGACCTCGTCACAGGTGAGGTTCACGCGCTCATGGGTGAAAATGGCGCAGGAAAATCAACTTTAATGAACCTGCTCACAGGTCTTTATTCATTAGACCAGGGAACGATTCAAATCGACGGGAAAGAAACCGCTTTCAAAAATCCGAAGGAAGCGGAACAACACGGCATCGCCTTTATTCATCAAGAGCTCAACATATGGCCAGATATGACCGTCTTGGAAAACCTATTCATCGGGAAAGAAATCTATACGAAATTTGGATTGCTAGACACAAAGAAAATGAAGGTTCTTGCCCAAAGCCAGCTGGACCGATTGTCTGTGAACCTCTCGCTTGATCAAGAGGCAGGTAGCTGCTCTGTTGGACAAAAACAGATGATTGAGATTGCAAAGGCATTAATGACAGAAGCGAAGGTCATCATCATGGATGAGCCAACGGCAGCTCTTACAGACCGTGAGATTGAAAAGCTCTTTCAGGTCATTGAATCTCTCAAAAAGGAAGGCGTATCCATCGTCTATATTTCTCACCGTATGGAGGAAATTTTTGCGATCTGTGACCGGATTACCATCATGCGCGATGGGAAAACGGTCGATACGAAAGCCATACCTGAAACAAATTTCCATGAGGTCGTCAAAAAAATGGTCGGCCGCGAATTAACAGATCGATACCCTGAGAGAACGCCTTCTTTAGGAGATACTATCCTTGAGGTGAAGCAAGCGACAAGAAAAGGACAATTTCAAGATATCAATTTCTCCGTTAAAGCTGGAGAAATCGTCGGTGTTGCAGGCTTAATGGGCGCTGGCAGGACCGAAATGATGCGGTCACTGTTTGGTCTTGATCCTCTTGATCAAGGGGAAATCTGGGTTCATGGGAAAAAGGCTATCATTAAAAAACCAAGTGATGCCGTCAAGCTCGGCATCGGCTTTATCACAGAGGATCGCAAAGATGAAGGACTCATGCTGGATGCATCCATTCGAGAAAACATTGGTCTGCCAAACTTAGAAAGCTTCTCTCCAAAGGGACTGATCGATAAGAAAAACGAACAGGATTTTGTTGACCTGCTCATCAAAAGATTGACGATTAAAACGGCTTCCTCTGAAATCTCGGCTCGAAGTCTCTCTGGTGGAAATCAGCAAAAAGTCGTCATCGCCAAATGGATCGGCATCCAGCCGAAGGTCTTGATTTTAGATGAACCGACAAGAGGTGTCGACGTCGGAGCGAAACGAGAAATCTACCAGTTAATGAATGAACTGACTGATCGAGGTGTTGCCATTTTAATGGTCTCCTCTGAGCTCCCAGAAATTCTAGGGATGAGCGATCGAGTGCTTGTCATTCATGAAGGAACCATCAGCGGAGAATTAAATAAAGCAGACGCAACACAAGAACGAATTATGACACTAGCTACAGGAGGGAAGTAACATGAAACCACTCACTTCAAATGGACGATTTGACAACATCATGCAAAAGCTTGGGCCATTCTTAGGACTCATCATCCTTGTCGCCATTGTTTCTATTTTAAACCCGGCCTTTTTAGAGCCATTAAACATCTTAAACTTACTGAGACAAATCTCCATTAATGCCCTCATTGCCTTTGGAATGACGTTTGTTATTTTAACCGGAGGAATTGATTTGTCGGTCGGTGCCATTTTAGCACTTTCTAGTGCGCTGACTGCCGGATTTATCGTGTCTGGTATGGACCCGATTTTAGCTATTATCGTTGGCTGTATCATCGGCGCTATTCTTGGGATGGTCAACGGTCTTTTAATCACAAAAGGAAAAATGGCTCCTTTTATCGCAACACTTGCCACGATGACGATTTTCAGAGGATTAACACTTGTTTATACAGACGGAAACCCGATTACAGGACTCGGTTCTAACTATGCCTTTCAGTTATTCGGACGCGGGTATTTCTTAGGCATTCCTGTTCCAGCGATCACGATGCTTCTCACCTTTATCGTGCTCTGGGTGCTGCTTCATAAAACGCCTTTCGGCAGAAGAACATATGCAATCGGTGGGAATGAAAAAGCTGCGCTCATTTCAGGAATCAAAGTACCGCGCGTAAAAATTATGATCTATTCATTAGCAGGGTTCATGTCTGCTCTAGCAGGTGCGATCTTAACATCTCGTCTAAACTCAGCCCAGCCAACAGCTGGTACGTCCTATGAGCTTGATGCAATTGCTGCCGTTGTACTTGGCGGGACAAGCCTTTCCGGCGGAAGAGGGCGAATTGTCGGCACACTGATCGGGGTGCTTATCATCGGTGTCCTGAACAACGGTATGAACTTACTTGGTGTATCATCATTCTATCAATCTGTTGTGAAAGGGATTGTCATCTTGATTGCAGTCCTACTAGACAGAAAGAAATCTGCTTAAGGAGGCAGCTGCTATGAAAAAATTTCTCATTCTCATTCTGACTCTCTCATTGTTCATGCTTTCTGCCTGCTCGCTAGAACCGCCAGAGTGGGCCAAATCAACAAAAGATGGGAAGAAAAAAGACATCAAAATCGGTCTCTCGATCTCGACCTTAAACAATCCATTCTTCGTTTCTCTTAAAAACGGGGTGACGAAAGAAGCGAAAAAGCTTGGCATCGAAGTTGTCATTGCAGATGCTCAAAATGATTCAGCAAAACAAACAAGTGACGTAGAAGATTTAATTCAGCAAGGGGTCGACGCATTGCTTATCAACCCAGCGGACTCGTCTGCCATCTCAACTGCTGTTGAATCAGCGAATGCTTCAGATATTCCTGTCATCACATTAGACCGTTCAGCTGAAAGCGGTAAAGTAGAAGCACTGGTTGCTTCAGATAACGTCAAAGGCGGCGAAATGGCAGCCAACTTTATTATCGACAAGGTTGGAAAAGGCGCTAAAGTCGCTGAATTAGAAGGTGTACCAGGCGCTTCCGCTACACGTGAACGCGGAAAAGGATTCCATCAAATAGCAGATAAAGATCTAAAAGTGACAGCAAAACAAGCAGCTGACTTCGACCGAACAAAAGGGTTGAACGTCATGGAAAACCTCCTTCAAGGAAACCCTGACATCAAAGCCGTTTTTGCCCACAATGATGAAATGGCGCTTGGCGCACTAGAGGCGATTCAAAGCTCTGGAAAAGACATTCTCGTCGTTGGCTTTGACGGAAACGAAGATGCACTCAACTCGATCAAAGCAGGAAAACTATCTGCCACAGTCGCCCAGCAGCCAGAGCTGATCGGAAAACTGGCAGTCGGTGCTGCAAGCGACGTCTTAAAAGGGAAAAAAGTACAAAAGAACATAGCAGCTCCACTGAAACTAGAACAGAAAAAATAAACACAAAACCCCCGATAGCTCTCGGGGGTTTTTCCTATTATTCTGGTCTTTTCAGCACATATGACGTCCCTAAATGGGCATAATCATTACCCGCTAAACGTGCGACTGGCTTCAATTCAGAAGTAGAAACATATCCTTTTTCCGCATCATACACAGCCTCATCTAAATGCGCACACACAACCCGGCCAATGATATGATCGACCGTGATCTCCCCTTCATCATTTTGAAAGGTAAGATGCTTTTCAAGCTGACATTCAAAGCGAATACGTGCTTCCTGAATGCCCGGCACTGACACGACATGGCTCTTTACTTGATGAAGACCGGTTCGATCCAGCTCACTCTCTTCCTGTGGCAGCGTAGCAGCTGTTTCATTAATATCTTCTATTATCGCTTCATCACTCACATGGACCACAAATTCTCCTCTGTCAATCATATGCTGCGCTGTGTCTTTCATCTGACCTTCGCGTCGTCCGATAGAAACTGCGAGGAGCGGCGGGTGTCCGCTGATGACATTAAAGAAACTAAATGGTGCGGCATTGACAACATCGTCTTTAGACAGACTTGTAATAAACGCAATCGGTCGTGGAACAATAGAGCCCGATAATAATTTATATGCTTCTTTTCTTGATAGCTGATCCATTTGCAACGTAATCAATTCAGACACGCCTCCTTTTGGTGTATCGACATCATACCATACCTCTTTTTCTATGCCTCTGATTCAGGCTCGGTGCGATGCAGGATATGGTGGACAAGATGAAATAAAGCAGGATTATGATTTTCTCGTCTATAGGAAATCGTCCATTCTGCCAGAAGCTGTTCACCTTCAATGGACCGATACACAACATCTAGATTAAATAAACGCCGGGCTGATTTCGGAATGACCGCAATGCCGATACCAGCTGTGACAAGGCCAATCACCATTTGATATTCAGCCGCTTCCTGCACAATATTCGGAGAAAACCCGTACTTTTCACATAGCAGGACAAAGTGTTGATAAAGGGACGGCCATGATTCCTGTGATAAAGAAATAATCGGCTCATGACGAATATCTTCGATCGTGACCGCCTCTTTTTTCGCCAGCGGATGATTTTTCGGAATCGCAAAAATACATTCACTTTGCTTCATCAAACGGCTGACCAGTTCTTCATGAGGAGATGTAGGATGTAAAAAACCGATATCAATCTCCCCATTTAAAAGCGCTCCTAGCTGCTGCGGAACAGAAAGCTGCTCCAGCTCAATACTGACAGAGGGATACAGCTCTCTGAATTCGCGTACAACTGGCGGCAGAATATCATACGTCGCTGTTCCAACAAACCCTATGATGATTTTTCCCAGCTCTCCTCTTGCTGTATGCCGGGCATGATCAACGGCTTTATCAAGCTGATGCAGCACACCACGCACCTCATGTAAAAAGACCTTTCCAGCAGCTGTTAGCTCCACCACTCGCTTCGACCGGTGAAACAAAGGAAACCCCAATTCTTCTTCAAACTGCTTAATTTGCTGACTAAGTGGCGGCTGTGTCATATTCAACCGTGCGGCTGCTCTGCCAAAATGCAGCTCCTCCGCTACTGTGACAAAGTACTGCAAATGTCTCAGTTCCATCCTTTCACTCCTCGCACACTTATTCGTGAAACATATTAAAACCACGTTAAACAGATATTGGAAATTTTCCATTTTGAAATGTATAGTAAATCATATCATGAAAATATATTTTCATAAAAAATTTTACTTGCCGAAAGGAGTGCGGGGTAAATGAATTCTCAAGCACAATCCCTAACAAGACGAGGAGCAGAATTGATTGTTGATACGCTGATTGCTCAAGGTGTGACCCATGTTTTTGCAATTCCAGGTGCCAAAATTGACGCCGTATTTGATGTATTAAAAGACAGAGGTCCAGAGCTTGTCCTATGCAGACACGAACAAAACGCCGCCTTTATGGCAGCTGCTGTCGGCCGCTTAACCGGCAAACCAGGTGTTTGTCTCGTCACATCAGGTCCTGGCGCATCTAATTTAGCAACAGGTCTATTAACAGCCAATACAGAAGGTGACCCTGTTGTCGCAATCGCGGGAAACGTCATTCGTGCAGATCGGCTAAAACGAACACATCAATCACTCGACAATGCGGCATTATTCAAACCAGTCACAAAATACAGTGTTGAAGTACAAGACGTTCATAATATACCCGAAGCCTTAACAAATGCTTTTCGCGCGGCACAAAAGGGGCAGGCTGGAGCAGCATTTATCAGCTTTCCACAAGATGTCGTGACAGAACACACCACACAAACACCAGTGTCTGCTCACCCTTCTCCAGAACTAGGTCCTGCACCGGATGCTCTCATCAGCTCGGCTATCGCCAAAATTCAAAATGCACACTTACCTGTTGCCATTGTGGGAATGAAAGCAAGTCGTCCAGCTGCTGCAAAGGCTACAAGAACATTATTGAAAACACTTGGAATTCCATTTGTCGAAACGTACCAAGGAGCCGGCGTTCTCTCAAGAGAGCTCGAGTCTCAATATGTAGGCAGAATCGGTTTATTCAGAAATCAGCCGGGGGATCTTCTCATTGAACAAGCAGATGTCCTTTTAACCATCGGCTTTGATCCAATTGAATATGATCCGAAGCATTGGAATATTCAGCCGAAGCAGCGACAGATCATCCATGTCGATGACATGCAGGCAGATATTGATCATTTTTATGAGCCAGCGCTTGAGCTTGTCGGCAATATAGCTGAAACCGTTAAACATCTAGCCCATGACAGTGTTCCACTTTCTCTATGCAAAGAACAAATTGAATTCGTCACTGAATTACAGGAGCTGTTAAGCGACATTGAAAAAGCACCAGAAAGAGAAAGTCATCTATCTCACCCGCTGGATGTCATTCATACATTAAGACGCCTGATTTCTGATGACACGAAGGTCACGTGTGATATCGGATCTCACGCGATTTGGATGTCGCGTCACTTCCGCGTCTATGAGCCAAACACATTCCTAGTGAGCAACGGAATGCAAACATTAGGCGTCGCCTTACCATGGGCAATTGCGGCTTCCATATTGAATCCAGATGAAAAGATCATTTCGGTCTCTGGTGATGGCGGTTTTCTCTTCTCTGCAATGGAGCTAGAAACAGCCGTCCGCATGAAAACAAACCTCGTTCACCTTGTTTGGAATGACAGCACATACGACATGGTGGCATTTCAGCAGGAAATGAAATATGATCGCACATCCTGCGTTGAATTCGGACAGATCGACTTAGTGAAATATGCGGAAAGCTTTGGAGCGACTGGATTACGGGTTAACTCACCTGAAGAGCTTTCAACTGTCCTACAAAAGGGTATAAACATAGAAGGACCCGTTATTATTGATATTCCGATTGACTATCAAGACAACCCAGACCTCGCCAGTCAAAAATGGCCAGAAGTCTTTCGTGAAAAACACACATTGAACGTCTGATAAGATGTCCATACATTACACCAAAGGAGTGAGCGGATATGGGTATGATGCACCCAATGAATCAACACAGCGACACAAGACAACATGACAAACAGCAAGAGGTCTATCAAGTATCGACGATGACCTCTTTGCTGGAAGCCGTATATGATGGAGATTTCTCCCTTTCACAAATTCCCGAGCACGGTGATTTCGGTATTGGTACATTCAATCAATTAGATGGAGAGCTGATCGGCTTTGATGGCGCATTCTACCGACTGCGCTCGGATGGAACAGCGACACCGGTTACCAATCAAGACTATTCACCCTTCTGCTCTTTAGCATTCTTTGAAACAGATATCGTTCATCGAATTGATGCAGCCATGACGAGCAAAGAGCTAGAAGAAGAAATCGACCGCATTTTACCAAGTAAGAATGTGTTTTATGCAATCCGCATTGATGGATCATTCAAAAAGGTGCAAACACGTACGGTCGAAAAACAGGAAAAACCTTACGTTCCGATGGTGGAAGCAGTCAAGTCACAGCCCATCTTCGATTTCGAGGATATTCAAGGAACGATCGCTGGTTTCCGTACACCGCAGTACGCTCATGGCATTGCAGTAAGTGGATATCATCTTCATTTCATTGATGACGATCGAAGTGTCGGCGGACACGTTTTTGATTACACTGTTGATCAAGTGACCATCCGAATTTCTCAAAAACGTCATATGAATTTACACTTGCCAAATACGCAGGAATTCTTCCAAGCAGACATTGATCGAGCTGACCTCGCACAGCAAATTTCCAGTGCGGAAAGCAGTCCAGATCAATAAAATAAAGACATCCCGGTGATTCCGGGGTGTTTTTTTATGCAAAAAGAATACTTATCACTTCATTACATTTCATTTCGTTAGTAAATTTAAATTCACTCATTCTATTCGTAATGAAATATGCTAAAATATCAACAGAAGAAAGGTGGTCATACGGTGTCAAACGACTATAGCATTCCGAACTTAACATTAGATGAAAGAGATAAACAAATTTTATCCATATTACACGAGGACGGGCGTATGTCCTATACAGATCTCGGGAAACAAGTCGGTCTTTCACGTGTTGCTGTACAAGCCCGTATACAGCAGCTCATTGAAGCAGGCGTCATTGAACGATTCACAACGGTCATCAATCCTGCTAAGATCGGCATTCATGTTTCTGTCTTCTTTAATGTAGAAGTGGAGCCGAAATTTTTAGAAGCAGTCGCCCTTCAGCTTGAGCAGGAAACAGCTGTCACAAGTCTTTATCACATGACAGGGCCAAGCAAGCTGCATATGCATGGCATTTTTCAAAATGAACAGGAAATGGAGACATTCCTGACAAAAAAACTGTACCCGCTAGAAGGCGTCGTGAGTGTGGACTGCCAAATGCTCATTAAACGATACAAAAGCCGAATGGGCATGAAATTGTAGACAGGAGTTGAAGCACTTGCAATCATATATCGAACTCATCATCGCTATGGTGCGAACCGGTATTCTCGGTTTTGGCGGAGGTCCTTCCGTCATACCACTCATTCGCCATGAAGCGGTGGTGAAATATCAATGGGTCAATGATGACGAGTTTGGAGAAACACTCGCCATCGCCAACGCATTACCAGGTCCGATCGCGACCAAAATGTCAGCATATCTCGGCTATCGATTGAAGGGCGTATCCGGCGCAATTGTCGCAACAGCTGCCCATATTTTACCGACATGCCTCGCCATGGTGGCACTCGTCACACTTGTCAGCGTCTTAAGCTCCTCACAAATCATTCAAAATATGATTGGCGCCGTGACACCAGTTATTGCCGTCCTGCTCGGGATCATGGCATACGAGTTTGGACAAAAAACGCTGAAAGGCTTCGGAATGATCTTCGGGATCGCTCTGTTCCTTCTTGCCTTTATCGGGCTACAGGTACTGTCCATTCATCCAGGAATCATTGTTATCATCTTTTTATGCTATGGTGCTTTTCATTTCAAACTGAAACAACGCTGGAATCGACCAAATAAAGAGAAAGGAGTGTCTTCATGATGCTGATTTTCTTTTTATTCTGGGCATTCTTCTTGTCCAATCTATTAGGATATGGCGGAGGACCTGCATCCATCCCGCTGAATTATGAAGAAATTGTCAACCATTTTCATTGGATGACGAACGAAGGATTTTCCAATATGCTTGCTTTAGCCAATGCACTGCCAGGACCAATTGCGACGAAAATCGCGGCATATGTCGGCTATGACGTCATGGGCTGGCCAGGCTTTATTGTGGCACTGCTTGCAACTGTACTGCCATCAGCCATTGGATTGATTTTATTGCTCAAGCTGATTGACCGTTTTCGCCAATCCCCTGTCGTCAAAGGCATGACCTTATCCGTCCAGCCTGTCATTGCGATGATGATGCTTTTATTAACATGGGAAATTGGCGGAGATGCAGTGAAAGCCATTGGCTGGACGCAGTCGCTCGCCATTGCTGCGATCTCATTTTTCTTTATGACTAAATTCAAAATGCACCCCGCCTTTCTCATTGTGGCTGCCTTTTTATATGGTGGATTCATTCTGCCGCATTAAAAAAACCGATAACATGACCTGTTATCGGTTACAAATTGTTGACAAATGGCTAAAATGATTTTTATTTTAGCCATTTGTCTTCCTTTCAGCGTGATAGAAAACCTTTGAAGTCTAGGAAGAGCGAGCACTGGAGCAGAGCGAATTTGACATTCGTGAGCACCAGCGCGCAGGTCTGACAACGAATGCGAGGGTTTGTCTACACGCTGAAACCGATAACATGGCCTGTTATCGGTTTTCTTTTACATATATATTGGAGAAACTGGTCTGCGCCCAATCGAATGATACTCGACTCCTGCTTGTTCTGCCGCTTCAAGCGTATGGCAGTTTCGCCCATCGAAAATAAGCGGCTGTCTCATCCATTCCTTATAGGACGTAAGCGGGAACGTCTGAATTTCTGTCCACTCTGTTAATATACAAGCTGCATGGACATCCTTTAGCGCTTCTTCAATCGTATGAGCAAACACGACTTTTTCAGGTAGCTCACGAGCGGCATGGCGTGCGACAACAGGATCATACGCCACAAGCTCCGCGCCTAATTGATGGAGTTCATGAGCAATTGGAACCGACGGCGCCTCCCTCATATCGTCTGTATTCGGTTTAAAAGCAAGGCCAAGAAGTGCAATTCGCTTTCCTTCAAGATTTGATCCCAGTCTCTCCTGAATGCTTCGGATAAAACCAGCTCGCTGCTCATTGTTTACTTTGATAACAGCCTTTAGCAGCTCAAAATCATGCGACACATGCCCTGCGATTTGGACAAGTGCATTTGTATCCTTTGGAAAACAAGAACCTCCGTAGCCAATCCCCGCCTTGAGAAATGAAGAACCAATCCGCTGATCGAGCCCCATTCCCTGCGCCACCCATTCAACATCAGCACCTGTTTTTTCACAAATGGAGGCAATCTCATTCATAAAGCTGATTTTGGTCGCAAGGAAAGCATTTGATGCATACTTGATCATTTCTGCACTTTTTCGGTCTGTCTTGACCACTGGCAGGTGGAAATGAGCATACATCTCCTCGAGCCGGTCTAATACAGCTTTTGTTTCAGCCCCAATAACAAGCCGATCTGCCCTCAATGTATCTGAAATGGCAGAGCCTTCTCGTAAAAACTCTGGGTTAGATGCAATCGATAATGGCTCATTCCGTCCTAATTCTTGATGGATCATCTGTTCGATTTGATCCCCCGTTCCAACAGGCACCGTACTTTTCACCACAAGAACCGCACCTGATTTCGCTTTTGTACCGATCTCCTTTGCGGCTTGAAACACATATTGTAAATCAGCTTGGCCATCTGCCTGCTGCGGGGTGCCAACCGCAATCATTAACACATCTGCCCGCGAGTAGGCTGCCTCTCCATTTATGTGAAATTGAATTCGTCCTTGCTCAAGATTGCGTTTCAGCAGTTCTTTTAATCCTGGCTCATACATAGGTGGATGTCCCTGTTTCAGCTGCATGACTTTTCTCCGGTCAATATCAATACACGCCACATTGTGCCCTGCCTCCGCTAAACACACACCTGTGACCAGTCCCACATATCCACAGCCTGCAATTGCAATATTCATGACACCATCAGCTCCCCATACGCCTTATGCTTGTAATGACATCGTATGCTGGGAGCTTTCGTTCCATTCATAAAAGCATACAAAAACCCCCTGCCATCACCAGCAGGGGGTCACTTTTATGAAACAAGACCATTTCGAATATGAGCAATCAGATTTTCAAGCATTTCTTTTGTGGTGACGTCATTTGAATTCTCACCAATATCATGAGCGTACATCAAAATTTTTAAAAACTCTTCTTGATTCAAACCCTTATTATCCATGTCTGTATCCTTTCGATTCCACTAATTTCATTATTATATGCTGTAAGGTTGGTTTATGCAATACTCTAATACATCATTCGACAGCTTTTGAAATTTATGACCATTTTCATGAAAAACTTTTTTATAAATCACCATTGAGCTATAATAAAAGAATTGGAATCTTTTACTTGGTTAGGAGCGGATCAAATGCTTCAGCACAACATCAACGAGGAAGAAATCAAACAAACAGCCGAACAGATCAAAGAACTTCTTCCTGCAACAGATGAAAACAAACAACTCATCAAAAAAGCATTGATTACTTATAGACAGGACAGTGTATATCGTCTCAAGCAAGAATCTGATACGGAATGGTCAGCTTATGTACATGATGTCGTGGCAGCAAGAGTCCACCTTCATGTGCTGTTTCCTGTGAGAAGCAGTTGCTCATGTCCGGCAGATGGACTTTGCAAACACATTCTCGCTGTCTTCTTTTCGCTATACGCTCAAGTGGAGAGTGTGACTGGATTTACAGAAAATTGGTCAGAAAAGGATGAATTACAGCGCAGCAAAGAATTGATTCGCCAGCACTTCCAAGTGAAGCGCCCAGACGAACAATCACTCCAAAGCTGGCTGAATTTTTTCCAAGAGGAATTTAACCTCTGGCTGAAACGGACACCAAAGCATCAGCAAACACCGCAGCATTTGTATTACGGCTATTTATCGATCCTAAAAAAACACGCACCTCATTCTCCTGAATTCAAGAGTTTGTATGCGATTCATACGTCAATCGATGTGTGGTTAAGGATTCATGAATTAATCGACCTTGGCCAGCTTGATGCCGAGAAGGACTTTTATTCCATGAATCCATATGTCGAACAGCTTATGAACACCATTTTCGATTCAGTGGATCACTTGAAGACATACGCCCTTTCCTTTTCCCTCGATCCGTTTCTTGAAAACACACCAACTGCCGTTCGGACACTTCTTCAAATAAACGGACCTTTCCAGCATGAACGAGTAGCGGTCTTTATGGAGATTTGGGGCACCATATTAAATAGAGGGAAATGGGTTAAAAAAGAAACAGAATTACTAAGAAACGCTCAGCAGCAAGAACAAACGGTTGAACGTACCATCGGATTGATGCACATGGATTATTTAATGAAAGAAGACGATAGCCTTTTTCAGCAATTAAAGCTGCTCAATGCAGATATGCTGCCAAATGTGCTCAATTGGCTGAAGGATCTGACAAACCGCAAGGACTGGAAGCGGCTCAAGCTATGGTATCATGAGATCACCTATATTTTAGAGGAATATTGCCAGCTCGACCTTTCCTACAGAGAACTGCGAGGAGCCGTCAGTGATTTCTTCTTTTATTTAGACGCATATTTTAAGCAGACGAAGGATCATCATTTATATGAACGCTACCTCCAGATTTGCATGCCCTATGCGTTTACTGAATATAGTCAGCTATTATATGCACAACAGCGTTATGCAGAATGGATTGAGATTCACAGCCTTGTTGGTTTCTCCATCAGTGAACTGGAGAAGGATCTGATCAAACAAATTGCAAAAGAGGAGCCTGAAGCGCTCATTCCATCATATCACCGTGAAATCTCACAGCTTCTCGATCAAAAGAATCGAAGTGCTTACCGGGAATCTGTGAAAATGCTAAAAAAACTGCGCACGCTTTATCATAAAACGAAAAAAACTGCGATTTGGGAAAGATATGTAAAGCAGCTACAGGATTCAACGAAACGGCTGCGTGCGTTCCAAGAGGAAATGAAGAAAGGAAAATTAATTGATGACACGCCATAAACAAATTGTCATTCATGCAGAACAAACAGAAGATTTCTCTTTCACCATTTCAGCGCAAGCAGAGGACGGACACCCTGTTCCGCTTAATGAAATGAAGAGGCAGCTTTTCCAATGGCACGAATCGTCTTTTTACGGAACATTTTTAGAAGATGTGAGCTTTATTGGCACACCTGCCTTCCTGCTAAGCCCTTGGATGACCGTCGAACTGCTAGGAAAAAATTCGTTTAATACCTTTAGTCATGTGACACTAACCGATGAAACGGAACCACTGATGAAGACCGCCTCCACCATTTATGAATTCATTGAGGATGAAGATTTCATTCCCGATTACGAGGCATGGACAAAAGGTGTGCTTCGTTTTAAAGACAAAGAAGGACTATTAGATGGCTATACGGCTGAGTGGTTCTCCTTTGCCGTACAGGATTATATTCAATTTGATAATGCCTTACAGCACAAATGGAACCGGATGACAGAACAATCGCCTGCGCTCTCATCCTTCCAAGGACATTTTTTAGATGAGCAGGATTTCTTGGAAACGATTGGCTGGATTGATGACGACACACCTTTCACTGTCGGCTTGCGTTTAAATGAACCGGATTTCGACGGAGATGATTGGAAAATCGAATTGTTTTTGCGTGATAAGAAAAACAGCGACCTTCACTTTTTTGAAGGCATCCGTTCATTGAAAAGGTCTTGGCATCCGTATCAAGATAAAATCTCAAGAGAGCTGGAGCGATTCGGTCAAATTGTCCCTTGGCTCTCTTTCACATCTGGCACCACGCTCATGTCAGAAGACGAAGCATGGCTCTTCCTATCTGAAGCAAGTGAAACACTTGTGAATATGGGCATTGAGATCCTGCTCCCATCGTGGTGGCAAATTGTCAAAGAAAGCACCATGATGCTAAAAGCAAGGATTTCCTCTACCCCTAGAGGCGAGTCGCATGTCGGAATGGATGCCTTGATGGACTTTAATTGGCGCTTCGCTACAAACGGCATCGAGCTGACAGAAGATGAGTTCAACGAGCTTGTCCAAAGTAAACGGCGCCTTGTCAATATTCGTGGACAATGGATCAAAATCGATCCAACCTTCATCCAGCAAATGAAAAAATGGATGGAGCGTGCCGAAAATGAAGGGCTGCACATGTCTGATATTTTGTCACGTGAACTGGCAGATCAAGAAGCATCCTCTGAATCGATTCCAGAGCTGCTAGACAGCTCAGCATTTGCAAATATTCAATTTGAACTTTCGTCTCAATTAAGAGGGCTTGTTCATCAGTTAAATGATACGCATGAGCTGCCTTCCTACGAAATGAGTGAGTCCTTCAAAGGCACACTCAGGCCGTATCAGCAGCATGGTGTCAACTGGCTGTTATTCTTAAGATCTCATGGATTTGGGGCTTGTTTAGCAGATGATATGGGTCTTGGAAAAACGATTCAAATGATTGCGTATTTCACATATTTAAAGGAGCAGGAGCAAAATGCCGCTCCATCTCTTATCATTGCGCCGACCTCTGTTTTAGGAAACTGGCAGCGGGAGCTTGAAACCTTCGCACCACATTTGAATGTTGCCTTGCATTACGGGCCATCACGCCCTCAAGGGGAACACTTTACAAAGGCATACGAGTCAACAGATATTGTCCTGACGTCTTATGGACTCTCACATTCTGATCGTGATGAATTAACGTCAGCAAAGTGGGATACGATTTGTTTAGACGAAGCCCAAAACATTAAGAATGCCCATACGAAACAATCGAGAGCGATCAGACAGCTCAAAGGGCAGCATCACATTGCCCTTAGCGGGACACCTATGGAAAACCGTTTAACAGAGCTTTGGTCCATTTTTGACTTCGTCAACAAAGGATATCTCGGCAGCCTGACGAGCTTTCATAAGAAATTCGTTCTGCCGATTGAAAAAGACCGTGATGAAAAAAGAATTGAACAGCTGCAGCAGCTGATTAAGCCTTTCCTATTAAGACGAACAAAGCAAGATGAAGAGGTCGCCCTGAACCTGCCTGAGAAACTCGAAGAAAAAGAATTCATTCCGCTATCTGCTGAGCAGGCTTCTTTATATGAACAGCTCGTGAAAGATACATTCGAACACATGGCTTCGTTAACAGGAATGCAGCGGAAAGCCATTATTTTAAGTATGCTCGGCAGACTCAAACAGATTTGCGATCACCCGGCTCTCTATTTAAAAGAGAGTGGAACCGATGTGAAACTGCTGAAACGTTCATTAAAAATGGATAAACTCGCAGAGCTGTTAAAAGCAATACATGAGCAAGGAGAAAGCTGCCTCATTTTTACGCAGTATATTGGAATGGGGAACATGATCAAGCAACTGGCGGAAAAAATGTTTGGAGAACCAGTTCAATTTTTAAATGGCAGTCTGTCCAAACAGGAACGGGATAAAATGGTGGACCGCTTCCAGAAGAAAGAATTCAACATCTTAATTCTCTCTTTAAAAGCAGGAGGAACAGGACTTAACCTAACCGCCGCAAACCATGTCATTCACTACGACAGATGGTGGAATCCTGCTGTGGAAAACCAAGCGACCGACCGTGCTTATCGGATCGGACAAAAACGATTTGTTCACGTCCATAAGATGATCACAACGGGCACGATTGAAGAAAAAATCGATCAAATGCTCGAAACAAAGCAAACGTTAAATGATCAAATTATCCAAAGTGAAAGCTGGATTACAGAGCTATCGACAAACGAACTAGAAGATTTATTCACATTAAGTGCCGCCGCTCAATCATCTTAATCCAAGCAAAAAGAGGACTTTTCTCAAACATGATGAAAAGTCCTCTTTTTTCATTTCATATGAACATAGGTTAAATGTGCAGTTTTTTCAATGCAGATTTCACGTTCATATACGTATTCAATTCACGGAAGTCTTCTCTCATTTCTCCCATTTTCATCGCAAGATTCGGTTTAATTCCTGTCACGATGAGTTCCGTACCTGTCATTAAAATCAAATCGTTCAGCTTAAAGATCGCATCTGCCACAAATGAATCGACTTCTAATAAACCAGACAGATCGACAATAAAATAATCGTCCTTGGATTGAGAGATATAGGTGGAGACTGTGGAGATAATCTTATCAAATCTTGGCGCTGTTAACGTACCAATGATCGGTAACACAGAAATACCATCTTTCACAGGAACAATGGGAACGGAAATGTTCAGCACTTCATCAATTGATTGCTCAAGAAGCTCCTGCTGTTCCTTCTCTTTCGTGACATCTTTTTGCAGACCAACGAAATAAAGACGTTTCCCTTCATTTTCGTCAATCCAAAGAGGAGCTACACTTAACTCATTCCAAAACATCTGTCCAGATTTTTTATAATTTTTCAGCTGAACAGTGACAGCCTCTTTGTTCTCAATAGCTGTTCTAATTTGTTGGAGAGCAATTTGCTCTGTTTCATTTCCTTGAAGGAAACGACAATTCTTCCCCAATACTTCGGGTTCTTGATAGCCTGTCATATCTAAAAAGCCCTTGTTCACATATATTAAAGGATTATCAGGTAAAGACGGGTCCGTCACCGTCAGGCCAACCTGAGTATAGTCTAAGGCTTCCTTGATTAAATGCAGATTTTCGGACTTATAAGATTCCAGCGCCATTCGTTTACTCTCCTTAATTTCCTTACAAGCGGGTTATGTTCATAATTAAATTATATGATGTTCCACATCATGTGTAAATAGAAGTAGTTCTGAATTACTCTTTTGTAGAATGCGCTTTATCCTATGTGATTTATACAACGACATCCGATGCATCTATTTCAACAGGTGTCGAATCATATACGCCACACCATGTTCATCATTTGTTAACGTGACATGATCAGCGATTTCTTTCATATCCTGTCTCGCATTGCCCATCGCAACCCCAACACCAGCTGCTCGAAGCATCGATTCGTCATTTAAACTGTCTCCTACAGCCGCTGTCTGGCTTAAAGGAACACCAAGTCGTTCTGCCAGCCTTGTTAATGCCTGGCCTTTAGATGCGTCCTTAGCACCAATTTCAAAGTTATGATCGGCTGAACTGACCATTGTGACATCTGAATCATCACCAAACATATCCCATCCTGCCTTCAATCTGTCTTCAAAGAAAGAGAAACCTAAGATGTTGTAGAATGAAAGCTTTCGATCCTCACGAAACAACTCTTTATATGTATCAATATAAGAAAAACCCGACTGACTGTATTGCACTTCTGCCGCTTGTTTTAAAACACTCAGGTCCGCTTCTGGATTTGCACTTTTTAAGCGATCCATTTCAATCGCAAGAAGCTCTCTACCACGATTCGGTGTGAAAATCGCTTCGTTTGTAAAAACTTCATAATAATAATCACGTTCTTCAAGCCACGACAATATGCGTTTGGCCTTTTCTTCTTGTAAAGCAGCTGAATGATATACTTGTCCAGCCGGATCATGAATCACAGCTCCATTGGCACTAATCACCCATGTATTCATCCCAAGCTCATCAAAAATAGACCTCACATCAAAATACGCTCTTCCTGTAGAAACGACAACTTCCAATCCATCCGCCGCTGCTTCCTTTAATGCCTGCTCATTTTCCTGACTCACTTTGTGTTCACTATTCAATAACGTTCCGTCTAAATCCGTTGCAATCAATTGAATGTTTGTCATCGTTCTCTCCTTTTTGTCTCCATTTTGGCTATCATACCGCTGATAAAATCCATCATCAAGAGGTGATCGGTTTATCATTGAATAAAAGGGTACCCGGCCACGCTACATGACCGGATACACACAAGGGGATTTAAGGGGACACATGACCTATACAAAGAAGCGATGGTTCTATTACGCAGTGTTCTTATGCTCAAGGCAGCGTCTATCAGCTTTAGCTAGAGGGGGCTGTCAGATGCTAGACGTTACCTTTTGATTCAGACCGTACCTCCTTTCCTTTCAACTGCCCTTAGTCTACCGAGGAAGGTTGTATATGACAAAACATGAAAATGACAAAATTCCCCCTTAAATTCTCTATTTCCTCTTTAATTTCCGCTTTTTACCGCTTGAGTATAAAACATCATCTTGTTTTGTTTGATGAAAAACTTATTTTTCATAAATTGATAAAAAACGTCTGAATGAATCCAATTACTAGAAGGCATGTGAATATAATCAGATCCGTCCCACGCAAACCAATAAAAACAAAGCTGCCCGTCATGAATCGACAATTGAAATTCAAAGTAGTCCATTTGATCCTCGGTGACGTATTGAAACGTGAGTGACTCGCCTTCTTCCATGTACACATCACAAAATGAAAGAATGTCTCCCCACGAATAAACGCGCATTGTGCTCTTTGCCTTCTCCTCGCCAATATGTATGTTTCGCAATTGATAAGACTCCATAAAACATCTCCTTTCACTCATATGCAGCTCGCTTTAAGCAGGCAGCGGTTTCATTTATACAGATGTTGTATGCTATAATGTTACTTACGAATAATGAACGCTTGTGAGGTGCAAAAAATGAAAACCTTTAGGCTGATTGATTTAAAAATCGAACTTGATCCAAAGCAAGATAAAATGTCCAGCATTCCCCTTCGTGACGGTTTAATCATTAATAAAGAAGATGGTGAAAATCACTGGATGATCGAGGCACTCATTCCAAAGAAAAATAGACAGGTGTTTGAGGTGCTCTTTCAGCAGCACACTGAAGTGAAGATTCTAGTAACGATCACAAAAGAAAACAACCGCCCTGTTCATCTATCTGTCCAAGTCAAAAACATTGTTGCTTTAGAAGAAAACATTTCTGTGCTGCTCGATGGTAAGATGATTACAAATCGTTACAGAACAGAAACCGAAGAAGTACTTAAAGACCTCGTCAAAGAGGGGCTTTCCGGAGAAAAACTGCTGGATGCATTTAAACAAAACACATAAAAAGAGCGGGATTAGCCGCTCTTAGATAGTTGACAAAGGGCTAAAATGAATCTTATTTTAGCCCTTTGTCTTCCTTTCAGCGTGATAGAAAACCTTTGCAGTCTAGAAAGGGCGAGCACCGAAGCACAGACCTGACAACGAATGCGAGGGTTTGCCTACACGCTGAGAGCGGGATTAGCCGCTCTTTTTCTATTGCACATCTTTCGATTGGCTTTGATGTTTCAAGAGATCTCTAATTTCAGTTAGTAAAACTTCCGTTTGATCCGGCGTTTCTACAACCTCTTCTTCCTCTACCTTTTTCCGTTTTAATTTATTCAAATAACGAATAAAGATAAAAATGGAAAACGAGATAATCAAGAAATCAATCACTGTTTGAATGAAGCTTCCATATAAGATTTGCGCAGATCCGATCTTAATAGATAGACCGCTAAAATCATGTCCGCCAATAATAATGCCGACAAGCGGCATGATCAAATCATTCACAAGAGAAGTGACAATTTTGCCAAATGCTCCCCCAATGATGACACCTACAGCCAAGTCAATGACATTTCCCTTGACTGCAAATTCTCTAAATTCTTTCAGCATCTTTTATCACCTTCATCTTTTTTGTCTAATATGACGTTTTTTTGTCAAAAATGCAAGTCCTGATCCGTTCAGACTAGTTGTTTCCATATAAAAAGCGATTCATCCTTGATGAACCGCCAGGCAAATCATGATACTTTAGGACCGATAGAAAATGTAAGTTCTGCTTCACATGCCACTTCGCCATCTACTGTGGCTACTGCTTTTCCTTTTGCAACTGGACCCTTGAGGCGCGTCACTTCTACCTCTAAACGAAGCTGATCGCCAGGCTTCACCTGTCTTTTGAAACGGCAGCCGTCAATTCCTGCAAATAAACCAATTTTCCCTTTGTTTTCTTCTTTGCCTAACATAATGACTCCAAACACCTGCGCAAGTGCTTCTACAATTAGCACACCCGGCATGACTGGGTATCCTGGGAAATGACCATTAAAAAATTCTTCGTTTACTGTGACATTTTTAATCCCAACCGCTCTTTTCTCTCCCTCAACCTCTAAAATACGGTCGACCAATAAGAATGGATAACGGTGTGGAATAATGTCTTGAATTTGCTGAGCATCAAGCATATCTTGATCTCTCCTTTTTTCTATATCGATGATCTTCATTTGATTCCTATAGAAGTATATTATGAATGCTCGTATTTTTCAACGTCCGCTCCACATATATGGTAAAAAATAGAATCTACTATTACCTATTGTCATCAAATATAATCCACACTACACTCATTGTTTTTTCACAAATATGGTAATATATATTACATCATTGATTGAATAAGAGGGTAAAAATGAATTTTATAAGTGATAAATCCATTAAAAAACTTCTCCATTCGTGGTATACAATGCTAAAGCATCGACATTTTTCGAAGGCTGAAGAAATCAAAACAACTCTATTAAAACATCAACGTAAAATATCAAAAAAACAGGAACTCTATTTACATTATCAGCTGATGCTTTTTCGCCAGCAGCTCTGGATGAATCAGACAGAGGACTTAGAAAAAATGAAACATGAATTGATGCAGCACAAAGATGATATGAACGAAGAACTGGCCTATTACTTTTACTTCTTTCTCGGACTTTACGAAGCTTTAAACAGCGATCAAAATGATGCGATCTACTATCTCGAAAAGGCGGAAGAACGACTGTCGTTCCTTAACGATGAGCTGGAGGAAGCAGAGTTCCATTTCCGTACAAGTGGTGTTTATTACAACAACCGCTATTCGTTGCTATCGATTCGTCATGTTCAAAAAGCCATGGATATCTTTGCAAAGCATGGGGATGACCACAGCCTCTATCGTTGTAAAATTGTGCTTGGTCTTAATTATAGCGATCAAAAAAAATATGAAGAAGCAGAAGCTCTTTTTATTGAGATCATCGAATACGTGAAAATCATTGATGATCAAGAACTGCTCGGTATCGTTTATTATGACGCTGGCTTTATTCAGTCGAGGCAAAACCGTCACAAGAAAGCGCTGGAATACTTTAAAAAAGCACTTCGTCTCCCAGCATACCGGAAGTCCGCACACTCCTATGTATCGTGCCTCTACGAAACTGTGCGTTCCTGTTATAAAGAAAATTTAACCGATGAAGGAATGAAGTATATTCAAAAAGGATTGAAAGAAGCCGTTGCTTCTCAATTTGATATATTAAGAATCAAGTTCCAAATCTTATTTCTTCTCTACAGCCAAACGCCAAAGGCAGATGAGCAGATTGCAAGGCTCGTCACATGCCTTGAACGAAAAGAAGCTTGGATTGATCTTGAGGATCTGCTTGCCGATGTCTCAGATTTTTATAAAAAAAAGGGCGACTTTGAGCGAGCCGCCTTTTTTATCATGAGAGGCTGATGTCAGCCTACTCATTATCGAATTGTATTCACTAATCCAAGCATTTGATCACCCATCGTAATCGTTCTTGAGTTCATCTGATAGGAGCGCTGTGTTGTCATGAGATCTGTTAATTCTTTAGACATGTCCACATTCGACGTTTCAAGTGCACCTTGCTGAAGCTGAATCGCTTGGCGGTTTGCTCCATTTAGTGCCGTTAATGCACCTTGATAAGTACCGTCAACTGAGAACAAATTATCTCCTTCAGAGACAAGTGCTGAAGAGTTATTGACTTGTACAACACCTAGATTCACTTGCTGATTCGGTTGATTATCTCTTGAAATGGCTGTTAGACGTCCATTTTTATCAATTGAAATATCACGGAAATTCGCATTTAAGACGATTTCATTTCCGTTTTCATCAAGAATCGGATGGCCTTCGCTAGTGACAAGCTGGACTTGATTACGATTATTGCCTGGCTGTAAGTAAAGAGAACCGTCTCTTGTATAACGAATATTACCGCCGACATTGACCTGCATATACTGAGATGGCGCTCCAAATGCAACATCAAGATCACGACCTGTTTCCTTAATGGAACCTTGCAGCGAGTTAATGGACGCATTGACCATCGTACCTGTACCAAGCCTTAGCCCATCAGGTGTCAGACGACTGTTTGCCACCTGCGCATTTTTTTCATCCACCTGGTTGAACTGTTGTCTGATAAGCTCTGAGAAACGGGTATTTTTCGCACGGTACCCTGTTGTTTCACTGTTCGCGATGTTATTACTGATAATATCAAGCTGCTTTTGTACTTCGTTCATTGATACAGCTGCATTGATCATCGTTCTAAGCATGAGAATCCTCCTTTCTTTTTCATGTCTTGATTAGTACACTCTGCCAATTTCATTCACTGCTTTTTCTAAGCTTTTATCATACGCCTGAACCACTTTTTGGTTTGTTTCAAATGCTCGATAGGCGGTTGTCATTTCTGTATATGATTTCGTCACATCCACGTTCGACAGCTCCGATACACCTTGACTTAGCGTATAGGACATTTGACCGTTATTGACTGCGCTTGGCAGGGGCTGGTTATCAGCTGTACGGTATAAATCATTTCCTTCTCTCGCTAAGTTCCTTGTATCCATCGCAACACGCACATCAATTTGCCCGAGATTTTGTCCATTTTCACTCACAGTTCCATCTGCATTCACTTTGAAATTCTCACTCTGAACCGTAATTGGCTGACCTGTGACAGAAAGAAGGGCACGTCCATTGATAGTCAACTGATTTTGTGCGTTCATTGTAATTGAGCTGCTTTTCGTATAACGAACGCCTTCTGGTGTATTGACCGCATAAAAAAGCGCTGATTTCTGATTGGTCTCCGGGTTGATCGGCACATTATTTTCGACTAGTGCGACATCCGTTGTTTGATCTGTTGTTTTTAAAGTTCCTTGTGTAAATTGAGGAATCAGTTCCTGCATATATGTCCCCGTATTAATGCCGCCAATCGGCGTTTGCTGTGGAACACTAAAACCTTTGCCTGAGGAAGTTTGGAAACGTCCTGACTCCATTCGGCTTAGCAGCATTTCTGGAAATGCCCGCATGGTCCCCTCATCCGCTTTATATCCTGGCGTATTCGCATTTGCGATATTATTTGAAAGCATTTCTGTCCGCCGCTCTTGAGCGATCATGGCAGATGTTGCGGTATATAGTCCTTTTAACACGTGCTCACCTCATTAAAATTCTTTCACATGACCTAAACACAATCTTCTATGAAATATATCGGCATATTTGCAGGGTTCTTTAATAAAAATCCCCCATTCTTTCGAAAAAGAATGAGGGACATCATTAGCTGAGTTTACGCTTTGGCAGCTTGTCCATATTATCAAGCATGACGCCAGTACCAACAGCTACACAATCCATCGGATTCTCAGCCACGAAAACTGGTACTTTCAGCTCTTCTGCAAGCAATTGATCAAGCCCGTTTAGAAGAGCTCCGCCACCTGTAATGATGACGCCGCGATCAATAATATCAGCTGATAATTCAGGCGGTGTTCTCTCAAGAACTTGCTTCGCAGCCTGAACAATCGCAGATACAGATTCACGCAATGCTTCTTCTACTTCTTTGCTTGTGACGGTAATCGTTCTTGGTAATCCTGTCACCATGTCTCGTCCACGAATTGAAATCTCTTCATGACGTGCGTCTGGGAATACCGTTGCAACTTGGATCTTAATATCCTCAGCCGTGCGTTCACCGATCAACAGCTTGTACTCTTTTTTAATGTAGTTGAGAATTTCCAGATCAAATTTATCTCCAGCCATTTTAATAGAAGAGGCGGTTACAATGTCACCCATTGAGATGACAGCGATATCTGTCGTTCCGCCTCCAATATCTACGACCATGTTTCCACTTGGCTGAAAAATATCCATACCAGCACCAATAGCTGCTACTTTTGGCTCTTCTTCAAGAAATACATGCTTACCGCCGCTTTTTTCAGCAGCTTCTTTGATCGCCTTCTGCTCAACAGATGTAATGTTTGTTGGGCAGCAGATGAGCATACGCGGCTTAGAGAATAGCCCTTTCACATTTAATGAGTTAATAAAATGCTTGAGCATCGCTTCAGTTACTTCAAAATCAGCAATTACGCCATCTTTTAATGGACGAATCGCAACAATATTCCCAGGCGTACGTCCAACCATACGTCTAGCCTCTTCTCCAACAGCCAAAACTTTCCCGCTGTTTTTGTCAAGAGCTACAACAGATGGTTCATTTAACACAATTCCTTTTCCTTTGACATGAATCAGTACATTGGCAGTACCAAGATCAATTCCAATATCCCTAGCAAACATCTATATATATCCTCCTTGAAAATCTGTTTCCATAGCAAATACCACATTCTGCCCTAATTATATATTCTATCATAATTTGCAGAAAAAAAGATATTTCTTTACAAAAGTCTTTACAAAATTTGTGGTTAGAAACTACCGATATGAGGAAGATATATATATCATGTTTAAGAACAAAGAACTAATCTTATTGTTTCACAGGCTCGCCTTCTAAAATTTCTTCTTTTTTATACTTTAATTTAGTGGCTTCTCCCCCTCGCAAGTGGCGGATTGATTTATGATAATCCAGTATCTCCTTCACTTCATTAGCCAGATCTGGATTAATTTCTGGCAGTCTTTCTGTTAAATCCTTGTGTACAGTACTTTTAGAGACTCCAAATTCTTTCGCAATTACACGAACGGTTTTCTTTGTCTCCACGATATACTTTCCTATCTTGATTGTTCGCTCTTTGATGTAATCGTGCACACCACTCGACCTCCCTAAAATGGATGTGAGAAGTGTGAAATGAGATCCGTATCAATATTGTCCATTTTCAGCGGCGCTTGTTCGTCTTAATTCCTCATCCATTAGGTAGTAAATGCCAAACACGATCCCTCACCTCAAACACTCTCTTTGTCAGGTTTGTAACAGTCTATTAGCATTGCATAGGGAATATGCTAAAAATGAAGATGGGACAAGGGATTTATCAGAAAATGCAATCATTTCGAGTGGCGAAAATTTTCACTTTACAAGAATGGGTCGAGCACGTAAAATAGAAAAGGTGATTTTATTTACCTAGCTAAATATTGAATAAAGGTGATCATATGGATACGTTAAATAGAGAGTGTTTACATCAAATACACCAAAGCGCCAGGTTGCTGTCTAAAAAGGCGAACGAAGCGCTTGCTGCTTATGACTTGTACATGTCCCAATGGACTGTACTTTTTTGTTTGGATACATTCGGCCCGAAAACCCAAAAAGACATTTGGACATATTTGAACGTCGAAGCCCCAACCATTACCCGAACCGTAACCCGTCTAGAAGCAAATGGCTGGGTGAAACGTGTACAAGGAAAAGACAAACGTGAAAATCTGATCGTGATGACAGATGATGCTAAGGCCCGATTTGAAGAAATCAAACGTACGATGGAACAATTTGAAGAAGAATGTCTTTCAAATTTCACCCACGAAGAAAAACAACTCCTCCATACACTTTTACACAAATTATCAACTGAATAGGAAGTGACATACATCATGAACGAACGCATTTGGACGAGAGACTTTATCATGATTGTCCTGGTGAATTTATTTACGTTCACCTCTTTTTATGCCCTTTTAACCTTGCTACCTATTTACACAATGGATGAACTAAATGGAACAGAATCACAGGGCGGTCTCCTTGTGACGGTCTTCTTATTGTCTGCCATTGTGACAAGACCGTTTTCAGGAGCGATTATTGAGAAATTCGGTAAAAAACAGATGGCGATTTTCTCATCAACGGCTTTTGCCTTACTCACTTACTTATACATCCCAATTGATCAATTCCAAACGCTTCTCATGCTGCGTTTCGTGCAGGGCATCTTTTTTAGCATTTTGACGACAGTAACCAGTGCCATTGCGGCAGATATGATTCCAAAACATAAACGCGGGGAAGGACTCGGCTACTTTGTCATGTCCATGAACCTCGCTGTGGTTATCGGTCCATTTATCGCACTGAATCAAGTAGGAAAAGTAGGATTCCATTCCTTATTCCTTCTTTTTTCCATTATCGTTACCATTGGTGCCGCTTTTACAATGCTGATCAGACAGCCAGAGCTTGAAGATGGGGGTAGTGTCGTCTTCCGATTTACTTTTTCTCATCTGTTCGAAAAAGGTGCATTAAAAACAGCGGCAGTCGGCATCATTATTTCCTTCTGTTATTCGCCGATCATTTCATTTATTTCAGTCTATGCCAATTCCCTTGACTTGATGGGGGCAAGCAGTTATTTCTTTATTGTGTTTGCGGCAGCGATGCTTGGATCACGTCCATTTACAGGCAGACTTTTTGACCGAGTAGGACCTCACATTGTGATCTATCCTTCGATTGCTCTTTTTGCGATTGGTTTATGGATGCTGACAGCTACACATTCAGCTACAATGCTTCTTCTATCAGGTGGTGTCATTGGACTTGGCTATGGATCGCTAGTACCATGTTTACAAACACTTGCCATTCAGCACTCACCAGCTCACCGTACAGGCTATGCGACGGCTACTTTCTTCACTTTATATGATACGGGTATTGCTGCTGGCTCATTTGTATTTGGTCTTCTTGTCAGCTTCACAGACTTTTCAAACGTATATCTCATTGCAGGTATTGTTGTCTTGCTCAGTATGTTTGTTTTTTATTGGAGTGAACGAAAGCCCCAAGAAGCAAAAGCACAGAAGGTCTCCCTATCAGAATAGGATTCTATTTTAAACTTCAACGGAAACATGCTAAAATATAGGATGTTTCAAATAAACGATTATTTGAAAAATAGTTGGCATTAAGCGAAGGTATAGGTGATGTTTTGAATTACGAATTGTTTAAAGTGATACACGGGATGGCTCATCATTCTGAGTTTTTAGATCAGGCCATGATTTTCATTACGAAAAAGGCCATTCTTGTGTACGCCCTTGTCTTATTGATTTGCTGGTTTTTAGGTAATCACAAATTTAAGAAGCATGTCTTCTTTTCCGGTGTAACGGGCATCGCGGCACTTATCGTCAATTTTGCGATTACACTGGTTCATTATGAGGAGCGGCCGTTTGTGGCGCATAAAGTCGACACACTCATTCCGCACTCAGCAGATGCTTCCTTCCCAAGTGACCATACAACAGGTGCACTGGCTCTTTCACTTGCCATTCGATCTCGTAATAAAAAGCTTGGCAACATCTTGCTCGTCTTTGGATTACTCACAGGATTCTCCCGCATCTGGGTCGGTCACCATTATCCATTAGATGTTTTAGGCAGCTTGGTCGTATCGATTGTGGTCGTCTTTATCATGAATAAATTATGGAAATTCTTTGACTCTCCAATTGATCGCATCGTTACTTTCTATGAGACAATTGTAGGGAAAATATTTAGAAGGAAGCAAAAGGATCAGGGCTCTGACCTGTCTAACTCTTAAGCGGCTTGCGATAACGTGATGAAGATTCTTCTTCCACTTATCGCGCCGCTTTTTTTATTGACTGTCCTCCTCTGACCTTGTTCGAAAAATAAAGACTGACACCGATGCCGATAAGGGAAATCATGATCAGCGTCCAGCCTAACTGCTCAAAATGAGGACCAGCAATTTCATCTCCAAACAGCATACCGAGAACAGCAGATGACAGAATGGAACCAAGGTAGCGACATGTTTGAAAAAGCCCAGAGGACGTGCCAATCATATGCTGAGGGCTTGCCTTGAGCATCGCAGCTTGCAGCGCAACATTTCCAATCCCGTAACTAAGTCCAAGCAGCGCTAGAACAAGCCCTTTTCCCCATAATGGTGCCGGAATAAAAAAGAAGGTCATCGCAGACGCCCCAGCCAGCATCAATACCGCACTGGCTAATACCGGATGGCGTTCATCCCCGCGGTCCACCCACTTACCCGTCAGCGGAGAGACAATGATGCTCACCCCAGACATGCAAAGCATAAAAAGACCCGTCATTTCCACACGCCAGCCTAATTCATCTTGGAAATAGCTCGGCAAACCAAAGAAAAGACAATAGAAAAAGATATTTAAAATGACAAATTGCACATACACGAGTGAAAGTCGCTGCTCCTGCCTGAACATCCGAATTTGAATAAACGGTTCATCCACCTGATACTCCCACCAAATAAAAGCGCCTGCACTCAAGAGACAAAGAATCCCCTGTACATATTGAATGCCATGACCTAGTGATAATAAAAACGAAAGCAGAAGGACAATACAAACTGTAAAAAGCAGCATCCCTGGCAGATCGAGCTTCCGTACCGTTTCACCTATACGCAGCTTTCTCTTTTTCTGCTCCTTTGGAAACAAAGATAGTCCAAGAAAGAAGCTGATTAAAATAAAAGGCAGATTCACTAAAAAGATAGCCGGCCAGCCGCCGATTGTCATTAAAAAGCCGCCAAGTGTCGGTCCAAGCGCCGTCATCGCTGAAGCAAAAATGGACAATACCGCTAACGCCGATGCCTGCTTGTCTTGAATATGATCCCGAATGAGTCCGACACCAGAAGGATAAATGGCACTGCTCCCAATTGCCTGCAACAACCGAATCACAATCAGCACCGCAAACGTCGGGGCAAACGGCGCACAGATGGCTGAGACCGCGACAAGACCCAGTCCGAATAAAAATAATGTTCTCCGGCTCATCACATGATCCCCAATCCGGCCGCTCACCGGCTGCGTCACCGCACTAGCTAAATAAAAAGACGAAATAAGCCAAGATACAGTCGTAAATGACAAACCGAATTCATGCTGGATTTGATGCAAGGCCAAAGAAATCATTGAGGAATTTAACGGATTTAACATTGTCCCAAAGGCAATCGCAGTTAAAAAGACTTTTCGGTTGTCCCTCCACTTCTTCATACACCGACCCCCTCTTTGTGTTCTGACATGTTTCCTTCCGTTATTATGAGATTCATTTCCCTTTTTTACCCTGATCAATTCAAGTTCTCTCTTGGAAAAGCAAGACATACATTTTAAAAAGGGCGAGTGTTGGAAAAACACATATAAAATTGAGAATATGAGGAACAAATGGTAAGATGCTACACATATTTAAAAGCCTACTTTCTCCTTATATGGAGAAAGGCTGAAAAGGAGGAGAAGCTTATTATTAAGAAAAGACGGTTTTGGGTCCCAGCCCTTTTCTCGGTTGCAGTATTACTTCTGTCTTCGTGTGGTGCAAATGAAACAAATGGGAACGGAGATAAACGTAATTCTACAGCGAAAGGGTCGCCAATTTTGGAGGATGGAAAATTTATATTTGCAGCATCAGGTGAATTTCACCCGTTCAGTTACATGGATGGAAATCAGATGTCAGGCTTTGATATCGATGTAGGCAATGCGATTAGTGACAAACTAGGCCTCGAGCCTATACAGAAGAAATATAAATTCGCAGGCATCGTTGAAGGTGTGAAATCAGGAAAATTTGATGCGGCAGTTGCAAGTCATACCATCAATGAGGAACGAAAAAAACACGTCCTTCTTTCTAAGCCCTACTACTACTCTGGTCCGCAAATTTTCACAAGACCTGGAGCAGACATTCAACATGCTGATGATTTAAAAGGCAAAGAAATTGCTGTATCAAAAGGCTCGTCCTACGCTGATATTGCAAAGGAACATAGCGGGCAGGAACCAAAATATTACGACAGTGATGTAGTCGCTTTAGAAGCACTAGCCAACGGAAAACACGATGCAGTCGTGACGGATTTTGCGACAGGTGCAGAAGCCATGAAGAAAAAATTAAAGATCGAAGCGCAGGAAAGACTCGGACAAAGTGAGCAGGCAATTGCTGTATCTAAAGAAAATGAACAGCTCATAAAAGAGATCAACGATGCGATTGACGCATTAAAAAAGGACGGAACATTAAAACAAATTAGCGAGAAATACTTTGATGAAGACATCACAGTCAAACAAAATTAAAACCACGATTGTGCGCCTTTTTTAGGCGCACTTTCTTCAAATGGAGATGATTGTTTTGCCTACCCTATCACATTTTTTTCAGACGCTGATTGATTCAAGAGGTATTTTTTTAGAAGGAATGCTGCTCACCTTACAGCTCACTGTGATCAGCATCTTCATCGGCATGTTCATCGGGCTTTTCTTTGCTTTATTGAAAATATCACGCGTGGCTGTCTTCGGTTATATCGCCAACGCCTATATCTTCCTTGTACGCGGCACACCACTGATTGTTCAAATTTTCATCCTATATTTTGGACTGACAGAATTAAATATTCCCGACTTCTGGGCCGCTTCCATTGCGCTCGCCTTTCATAATGGAGCGTATATAGCAGAAATATTCAGAGGTGCCATCCAATCAATCGATCAAGGGCAAAAAGAGGCTGGACGCTCACTTGGCATGGGGCGCTTTCTAACAATGAGACGTATTATTCTCCCGCAAGCGATGCGGCGTGCCCTCCCCCCTCTTGGCAACCAGTTCATTATTGGCTTAAAAGATTCATCACTCGCCGCCTTTATTAGCGTCAATGAACTATTTAACGTCGCCACCACCCAAGGCTCAAACAGCTTTGACAATATGACCTATTTACTTGTTGTAGCCGTCTATTACTTAGTTCTTGTCCTGCTGTTAACATTCGCTGTCCAAACCTTTGAGAAGAAACTATCAGTCAGTGACCATTAGGAGGAGAAACATGACAGAATCAAAGGAACTCATTCGTGTTGAAAAACTCAATAAACACTTCGGAGAACTGCATGTTTTAAAGGATATCGACCTCACTGTTTATGAAAATGATGTGGTCGTCTTAATTGGAGCCAGTGGCTCTGGAAAAAGCACCTTGCTCCGCTGTATGAACTTTTTAGAAATCAAAAATGATGGTGAAATCGTCATTGATGGCAGCCCTGTTCACCCAAAACGCGATCAATTAAACGAGATGCGGCAAAAAATAGGCATGGTGTTTCAGCATTTTAACCTCTTTCCGCATAAAACTGTGCTTGAAAACATCATCGAAGCGCCTGTTATGGTGAAAAAAACAAAAAAGGCTCAAGCTGTATCAGAAGCCAATGTCCTGTTAGAAAAGGTCGGACTTGCAGATAAAGCCAACGTATATCCTTCTAAGCTATCAGGCGGTCAAAAGCAGCGTGTGGCTATTGCAAGAGCTCTCGCCATGAAACCAGATGTCATGTTATTTGACGAACCTACGTCTGCCCTCGATCCAGAGCTTGTAGGCGAGGTACTACAAACAATGAAAAGTCTCGCAAAAGAAGGCATGACGATGGTTATCGTCACACATGAAATGGGCTTTGCGAAAGAAGTCGCCGATCGTGTCGTCTATATGCACGAAGGCCGTATCGTCGAAGAAGGCACGCCATCAAAATTGTTCGATTTTCCTCAAGAGGAACGAACCAAGCTGTTTCTCAGCTCCATTTTATAGGTCAAACGCCCTTTATTTTTCGTGCTCAATGCACGTTTTTTCTCATATTTCACGAACTTTTCATCCATTTATATTGAATATAACCAAAAACCATGTAAGATTACCTTACATGAATATGTCATATATGACTTTTCTCTCTATAATGAAGAATTAAGAAATCAATTAATTCTGAATGATTCAGGGGGAATGCAGCATGCAAATGGGTGATACAGTATTTATGTTCTTCTGCGCACTACTCGTGTGGTTAATGACACCGGGTTTAGCCTTATTCTACGGAGGACTCGTGAGAAGTAAAAACGTCTTAAGTACAACCATGCACAGCTTAACTTCACTAGCGATCGTCTCTATTGTATGGATCATGTTTGGCTATTCCTTGGCTTTTGCGCCAGGCAATGCATGGATTGGAGGCTTAGACTGGATTGGATTAAAAGGCGTTGGCTTTGAACCCGGTCCCTACAGTGAGACCATCCCACATTCATTGTTCATGATGTTCCAAATGACCTTTGCCGTCTTAACAACAGCCATCATCTCAGGTGCCTTTGCTGAACGAATTCGCTACTCAGCGGTCGTTGTGTTTACACTCCTTTGGGTCACATTTGTATACGCGCCAGTCGCACACTGGGTATGGGGCGGCGGTTGGATTGGCGAAATGGGTGCGCTCGACTTCGCTGGAGGAAACGTGGTTCACATTTCATCAGGTGTTGCAGGTCTAGTCGTAGCGATTGTGCTCGGGAAGCGTAAAGAAGCAGCAAGCTCTTCTCCTCACAATTTGATTTATACTCTTCTTGGCGGAGCTGTCATTTGGTTTGGATGGTTTGGCTTTAACGTTGGAAGTGCCCTTACCTTAGACAGTGTCGCAATGTATGCCTTTATTAACACCAATACAGCTGCTGCTGCGGGAATCATCGGCTGGCTGTTAGTCGAGTGGATGATCAACAAAAAACCGACCATGCTCGGCGCGATTTCTGGAGCCATCGCAGGTCTTGTGGCAATTACACCTGCCGCCGGTTTTGTCACACCTTTTGCTTCTATCATCATCGGAATTATTGGCGGGATTGTGTGTTTCTGGGGAGTCTTCTCACTCAAAGCCAAATTTGGCTATGATGATGCACTAGATGCATTCGGTCTTCACGGAATTGGCGGGACTTGGGGAGGAATTGCAACCGGGCTTTTCGCAACAACCTCTGTCAATGACGGTGGAGCCAATGGATTATTCTACGGAGATCCCAGCTTACTTTGGAAGCAAGTCGTCGCTATTGTGGCCACTTATGCCTTTGTAGCTGTTGTGACATACGTAATCATCAAAGTGGTCAATCTCTTCTTTAAGATTCGCGCAACCGAAGAAGAAGAATCAGTGGGTCTTGATTTAACCATGCATGGGGAAAAAGCTTATCAAGATTAAAGAAAAAGGGGTGTCTCTATGAGCAAAATGTATAAAGTGGAGATTGTCACACGTCCAGCCAATTTTGAAACATTAAAGGTGGAGCTTGGAAAGATTGGCGTCACTTCCATTACCTTTTCGAATGTACACGGCTGCGGTTTACAAAAGGGACATACAGAGCTATACCGTGGCGTCAAAAAGGAAAGTAATGTGTACGAACGATTAAAGATTGAAATCGTCCTAAGCGAAGTACCTGTCGAACAGGTCGTTGAAACAGCTCAAAAGGTACTTCGTACAGGCGAACCAGGGGATGGGAAAATTTTTATATATGAGATAGAAAATACAATCAACATTCGGACAGGTGAAGAAGGACCTGCCGCTCTTTAAACCATCCTCCGCCGAGTGCGGGGGATTTTTTAAAGACAGAAAAAAACCTCTGCATGATTCATATACAGAGGTTTCAAGACTTAAGATTGTTTTGTTTCTTCAGATTGACTGCTGTCTTTAGAGGAATCAGAAGACTTTTCTTGATCAGAGGATTTGCCCTTCTCATCAGACTTTTCTTCAGATTTTTCTCCAGCAGGCTCTTTGGCCTTATCTTCAGCAGCAGGTTCCTTCGTTTTTTCATCAGCTTTTGGCTGAGCAGGTTCTTTTGCTTCTTCCGTCACTTCTTGCGCGGCCTTTTCAATAGTTGAAACAGGCTTGTCAATGAAGCTAAGTGGATTAAGCGCTAAACCTTCCATACGAATTTCAAAATGCACATGGTTGCCGCTTTCAGCACCATAAAGATTTTTACCAGAAGCACCGATGACATCATTCTGCTTCACTTCATCGCCTTCTTTAACACTCACCTGTGACAACGATTGATAAACAGTCGATAATCCATCTTCATGTTCAATTTCAACGACATGACCGAGAACTGGATCTTTTTTCGCTTGAACCACTGTTCCACTAAGAGCAGCTGTGACATCAAACACTTTGCCATCTTTATCTGCAAGATCAATACCTTTGCTCAAGGTATAGGTGTTATTATAGTTTACAAGTGCTGCTTCTTTTTCTTTTTGATCAGCATCTGCTTCATAGAACTTTTTCACGACAGAAACATTATCAGAATTCTGGACTGGCATGGCAACATTTTCAATTGGCTTTCCAACTTCAACGGCATCATCACGCTGTTCTTGCCCTGTTTGATTTCCATCAGATAGTTGGTCTTTCACATCTTTTGATACAGCTTGATACCAAAGAACGGCTGTTAACACGACCGCTGCGCTGACCAAGTAAATTGCAGGGAATACCCAGCGCTTACGGAAAAATTGCTGAACTTTTGTGATTTTGGAAGTACGTTTCTTTTCTTCCTCTCTCATTTTTCATCACCTCAGCAACATTCTGAACACTTTTCAAAAAATATATACACACGAAATCATTTTTCTTTTTATTTTGCGCAATCGCATCAATAATATGTATGATGAATGAAAAAAAGATGGGGGACTTTAATGTGAAAACTTTCAACCGTATAGCAACAGAAGATGACCTCAAAGCAATCGTTGATATTTACAATTCGACTATAGCTTCAAGAGAAGTAACCGCCGATACAGAACCAGTTTCAGTTGAAGACCGCCGGCAATGGTTTTTGAATCATTCAGAGAAAAGACCTCTCTATGTGAAAACAGATGAGGATGGACATATTTACGGCTGGCTCAGCTTTGAAACGTTTTATGGAAGACCTGCATACAACG
The DNA here is from genome assembly GCF_038003425.1 of Bacillus sp. FSL K6-1145. Classification (NCBI taxonomy): domain Bacteria; kingdom Bacillati; phylum Bacillota; class Bacilli; order Caryophanales; family Bacillaceae; genus Bacillus; species Bacillus sp. FSL K6-1145. The sequence goes on from NZ_JBBOPC010000001.1 coordinate 3,271,807, forward strand.
GGACCGTTGAAATGAGTATTTACTTAAACCAAGACGATCGAGGGAAAGGCTTAGGGTCACTTTTTTTACAAGAGGCCATTGAGTTGGCACCTTCACTAGGCATTCGAACATTACTCGCCTTTATTTTCGGGCACAACGAAGCCAGCATTCGATTATTTAAAAAGCACGGCTTTGAAACATGGGGTCACCTGCCACGCATCGCAGAAATGGACGGCAGCAGGTACGATTTAGACATTCTAGGAAAAGAATTATAAAATGAGCGTCTCTCCAACAAAGAGACGCTTCAGATTGTTGACAAAGGGCTAAAATGATCTTGATTTTAGCCCTTTGTCTTCTTTTCAGCGTGATAGAAAACCTTTGCAGTCAAGGAAGGACGAGTACTGGAGCGGAGCGAATTTGACATTCCTGAGCACCAGCACGCAGGACTGACAACGAATGCGAGGGTTTGTCTACATGCTGGAGCGTCTCTCCAACAAAGAGACGCTTTTTTATGATGCGTGTAACAGCTGTTCAAACTGTTTCGCATTTTGAACAGATTTTCTTTGGAGGATGATGCCATGTTCATCTATCAGAATCGCTTGCGGAACAACAGTTACCCCATACAGCTCCATGATTTGCGAAGAGCGCATATACACAGCTTGATCAGGCAGCAATTGAAGGAGCAATGCATCATCTCCTTGTTCATCTCCATTGATGAACATGAACTGAGTATCATCGCTAGAAATGTGCTGACGCATATCAGACAAAATGCTTTTGCATGTCATACAAGTGGTATTTACAAATAACAGCATCACGGCTCTTCCGTTCTGTAAATACTCCTTTAAAATGACCTTATCTCCTAAACGTGTATAGCTTCGAAATAACGGCGCACCATCACCAACATCCGCTTCCTTTAATTCAATCCCATCAAGGGATTTAATTTTACTCATAAATTTTCCGATAAAGCGGGCAAGCAAAAACACGACCGCCAGCTGAGCTATGACAATGAATAACACAATAATTAGTAGAATATCAGTCATTTCACTTGGTCTCCTTCTATAAACGATTCAAATTGATTCATCCATTTTCTTTTGAACATCATGATTGTTTTCCCAACCGCTATAATCAGACAGACAGCCACTGCAATCAGAAAACAAATAATATGAAGTGGCCACGGAATTGTTTCTACATAGGGATGGACATAAAACAACCCAATCACAAGAGCCAGCATCGACACATTACGAATCACAATTCCCCAGTGAAGATGGTCATTTTCAAGCAAACCTCCACAGCCGCATGAAATGTTACGATGTCCTCTCAATAAATTGAAGGTGACCGCTCCAGTATAGATACATAAAAGTGCTGTAAGACCAATCGCAGGTACAAAAGACATGTTCCACACGAACAATAAACCCGTACAAGCCAATTCAACAGTCAAAAACAAATAAAACATGGGCGCCGTGAGCGCAGGAGGCAGCAGGCGATAAGCATTCATCTGCTGAATATGCGCCGTTTGTTTTCTCACTTTATCAAGCCATGCACCTGCAAAGATGATTCCTAATAAATAGACACCTATAAAATAAAAGACACTCACCTTACGCCATCTCCTTTTGTTGAAATAGTTGGGATTGTGCCTCGTAAAGCCTTTTGTACTCTCCATCTAGCGCCATTAGCTCTTCATGGTTCCCCTCTTCAACGAAAGCACCATCTTTCATCACGATAATCCGGTCTGCTAAGCGGGCCGCTCCCATACGGTGTGTGATAAACAAGACCCCTTGATCCTGCGTATGATCGAATAGCTTTCGAATGAGTGAAATCTCCGATAGCGGATCGAGAGCAGAAGTCGGTTCATCTAAAATGATAAAATCACTTTCTCTAAAAAAGGTTCTCGCCATCGCAAGCTTTTGCCATTGTCCGCCAGATAGTTCATGACCTTCTTCAAAAAACCGGCCAAGCTGCGCATCGTATGTTTCTTCCATTTGATGAATTCTTTTCTCTATGCCGGCTTGCCGTGCAGCTGAGATCATGCGCTCTTTATCATCTATTTCGTCAATACGGCCAAATCCAATGTTTTCTTTCACAGTGAATTCGTACTTCATAAAATCTTGAAAAAGGACGGCCATTCTCGCATGATATGATTTTTTATAAATGGTCGAAATCGATTCACCATTGACCTTTTGCATATTCGGCTTATCTGGATCATATAAACCAGTCAAGCATTTAATCAAGGTCGTCTTACCTGATCCGTTATCCCCCACCAATGCAATGCGTTCACCTTTATCGATATGAAAATGTATATGTTCAATAGCAGGCGTTTTCATATTCGGATAGGTAAAAGAGAGATTTTCTAGCGTAATGGACTGAATACATTCAATCCTCCGAAGCGATGCCGCTTCCTCTGTCTGCTCATCAATTTCTTCTTCTCTCTTTTGAAAAGCTCTCATTTCATCAATATAGAGACTCGTTTCATATAAACTAGAACATTCCCTCGTCAAATCCTGAAAACCACTTTGAATATTTTGCACAGCTTGGAGCACAGCGACAAACGTACCCGCAGCTAATTTCTTTTGAAAGATAAGAAAGACAATAAAAAGACCGCAGCACACATAGGCAAATGTCATAAGCAATCCACCTGCCATCTCCCAGCGAACCTGACGTTTTAGTAATTTATATTTTTCATCTGCACTTTTTACATAATGGCCTTTCCATTTTTGAAGAAGGTAATTTCCTATTCCATATAAACGGATTTCCTTCAATGAATCTCGCTGCGCAACAAGATCAGACACATACATTTCTCTTCGATCATTTGCCGTTAACATGCGGTTTAATTGATACCGTGCGCCTCCAAAGAAAAGCTCAATCCACAAGACAGGCAGAGTACATAAGATCAGAATGACCGCCAAGCCCCAATGGATACCAATCATATAAATGAGAAGTGATACAACAGTAATCAATGCGCTCATGATTGTAAAAATACTTCTAACCATACTCAGAACATGCTGATGACTGTTCATCACACGTTGACTTTCATTATAAAAAGACGGGTGTTCAAATGTAATATATGGAAGCTTAATCGCTTTTTGAAGCAATTCACCCTTCAAATGCAAACCAATCAGATTTGTCGCTTTCTGCTGACTAAGCTGAAGAATGAATTGAAGCCCATATCCTAAAATCACAATGACCATTTGCAACCCAAATAACCTTAAGACCTTTTGAATATCTCCTGAAGAAGTCATGAATAAAATAATTTCATTAATCAATGTTTGAATAATCCAGACACTAGCCAAAGGCATAAAGCCAACGATCACTTGGATGAATAGAGTTAACAGAAGATATGATCGACTTCTTTTCCAAGTATAGGAGATTGCATATAAACAATGGTTCACTGTACTCATCAAACGCTCCACCTTACACCATTTAGTATAATTGACATATTTTTGATATTTATATTATGATAGCTCTGCGTAACTTCATTCTGAGAGGACGATATACGATGACTTCAATCTTACTTTTACAGCTAACTCTTATTCTTTGTAGCCTTTTATTGACGATCGGAATCATGATCTATTTAAAACACCAGATGGAATTAATCATCTTACCGATCCAGCATGTTGGACAAAAATTTGTTCATCCGCTACTCGAAAAACCATCACCTATTCAAATAAATGATCTACTGCAAACCAATCACAAGCAGCAGCTGCTTGTATTCACTGACACAGCATGTCCGCATTGCATCCCATCACTGGAACAATTCCTAGAAACGAAAAAGCAGCGTCAATTAGACATTTCTTTTAGTATTTTGCTAAAGAATGGGAAAGAAGAGGATCAAGAATTATATCGTGATAACCAAACCAACATGCGAATTATCTCAGTGGACGAACAAATGATAGGCGCCTTTCATATTGAAGAGTTTCCATATTACATCATGGTAGAAGAAGATGAAACAATCTCATATGCAGCCCCTTTTCCGGATGGTCTTTATTCAAGGTTTTCTGCAAAATAAACATAAATGAGGCATGTGAAGATAACAAACACACGCCTCATTTTTTTATTGGTTTGGATCTGCCTGAACATCCTGATCCTTTTCCCTTGCGGCGATTTCACTCGCTTCACTTGAAGCTGTGGCTTGTTCCTCAGCTTGTTCAAACTCACTGCGAGCCTCATTTGAAATATCTACTTGGTCACCATGCTGATTCACAGTAACGGATGAAGAAGACGATTCTTTTTGAACCTCTTTCTCTAGTTCCTTTAATTTAGACACATGAAGCTCTAAATCTTTTCCTTGCTGAACTAGAGTCAGTTGTTGAAATAATGCCTTTCTCTCTTCTGGAGAATGGTCGCCTTGAACAATTTTCGCTGCTTGGTTTAAAAAAGAATTGGATGTTTGACTCGCTTGACGACTGTTTGACGTCTGCATAGCATTTGTTAAGAATGAAATTGAAGATATGCTCATGCGTTCACATCCTATTAAATAAAATCCTTGAATTTAGCAGCCACATCTAATGCGTTCTTGGCTAGTACAAATCTCACCTGTATCACGATCCACGTAGTAACGGAAAGTTCCAACACCTTGAAGGAAACAAGTTGGCGCTGATTTGCATGAAGTGACTAATTTTTGCAAAATACATCTTGAAGCTGCAGGTTGAACATTGGTCATTTTGTTTAAGAAACGATCTAACATATGAATTCCACCTTCCAATTTTTATGGTAATACAACACAATAATAACCAATTACAAGACAACTAACAACATATTTTGATAATTTTACTAATTATTTTTAACTACTAATCTTATTTATGACATAAATTGTCGTTAAAATTCATAGTAAATGTTACTTTTTTCTTATTCGAAGATAATTTATTTATCCATAAATAGTAAAGTGAAGATAGAAATTTTTAAAATTGTTCTACATCCACTCTTCCTAAAGTACTACCTGCTCAAGTATGATAAAGAGTGAATACATAAAGGAGTGAACACCATTGCAACAAACTGAGAAAATCATTCAATCTCTTCATTCGATCACAAAGTGGGGAAAAGTTGGTAGTATATTTCTCTATATTTCAGGTGGCTTAGCTATTCTTATTGGTTTTTGGCTTGTTCTTCCTGCTGCCCTTGGCGTCTTCCTCATTATGATGGGAATCCATGTACAAAAATCTGTAAACGCAGCGGAACAATTAATTCAAGCTCCTGATACTTCTTATGAAGAGTTATTAGAACAATATGCTAAGATGATGAAAATGCAGACACTATTTGCCATATCAAGTATTGTCGCAGCCATTCTATCATTCATCGCCATTATCCTGATGCTGGTATTAGGCGGTCTAGCATTTCTTCAAGAAATTCCCAGTGACATTCAGCACTACGAAGGTGAATACGAAGAAGAGCTTGGTGACTTTTATTAATGGAGAGGGGGTATCAATGAACATTTGATACCCCTTTTCTTTGATATTTGGCATCGTTTTACCCTTCTAAGCTTGACATTCTATCTTGATCATTTTAAAATACAAATCGTAACCATTACGAATTAAAGGAGGTTCCTATTACCGATGCGTGTAAAAATTACCTTAGCCTGTACTGAAACTGGTGAGAGAAACTATATCACAACAAAGAATAAAAGAACGAATCCGGACCGACTGGAGTTAAAAAAATATTCCCCTCGGTTAAAGAAATATACCCTTCATAGAGAAACAAAATAATTTTTTAGGTTTCAAATCGTAATCATTACTTTTTAAGAGAGGCGGAAATGAACATGAGCATTGGCAAAGGGACAGAAGGAAATGAATAAGCGAATACCCGTTACAGTATTAAGTGGTTTTTTAGGAGCTGGAAAAACAACGATATTAAATCATGTACTACAAAATCGTAAAGGGTTAAAAGTAGCTGTTATTGTTAATGACATGAGCGAAATTAATATTGATGCAGAACTAATCAAACAAGGCGGTGAGCTCTCTCGATCAGATGAGAAGCTAGTTGAATTATCTAATGGTTGTATTTGCTGCACATTAAGAGAAGATTTGTTAATAGAAGTAGAGCGCCTATGTAAGACTGGTCATATTGATTATATTGTCATTGAGTCAACAGGTATTAGTGAACCTATTCCAGTCGCGCAAACTTTCTCTTATATTGATGAAGAAATGGGGATAGATTTGACGCGCTTTTGCCGGCTAGACACGATGGTCACTGTTGTAGATGCGAACCGTTTCTGGACCGACTTCCAGTCAGGAGAAAGTCTATTAGACCGTAAACAAGCCGTTTCCGATGATGACGAACGAGAAATTTCCGATTTACTGATTGATCAAATTGAATTTTGCGATGTGTTGATTATCAATAAGTGTGATCTAGTATCAAACTCAGAATTAGACCGACTTGAGCACGTGCTGACCACACTTCAATCAGAAGCATCTATCATCAGAACCTCAAAAGGGCAAGTAAAGCCAAGTGACATTTTAAATACTGGTTTATTCGATTTTGAAAAGTCCAGTGCTTCTGCTGGCTGGATTAAAGAAATCAACGCTGGGCATTCTCAGCATACGCCAGAAACAGAAGAATACCAAATCTCATCCTTTGTTTATGAAAGAAGACTTCCCTTCCATACTGGCAGGTTAAATAATTGGTTAGATCAGATGCCAGAGCAAATAGTTCGCGCTAAAGGATTTACATGGCTTGCCACACATCATGATTTAACCATTTTAATTTCACAGGCTGGAAAATCTGTTGCGATTGAACCAATTGCCTACTGGATTGCTGCCTTGCCTGAGCAAGAAAAAGCACAGATATTAAAGCAAGAACCAGAGCTTCTTGATGAGTGGGACGCAGAATTTGGTGACAGGCATACAAAACTTGTGTTTATTGGCGTAGATTTACCTAAAGCAGATATCATTCGCACACTTGATCAATGCTTACTCACACCTGAGGAATTTGATCAAGAATGGACTACGTTTGAAGACCCCTTTCAATGGAAAATCCAACATTAAGCCAGGAGGGTTTTAAGTGGCAAAGAAATCTAAAATTGCTAAAGAAAAAAAGCGGCAGCAGCTTGTATTGAAATATGCAGAATTAAGAAAAGAGTTGAAAGAACAAGGTGACTATGAAGCTTTGAGGAAATTACCCAGAGACTCTTCCCCTACCCGCTTAAAAAACCGCTGTGAATTAACCGGTCGTCCTAGAGGTTACTTACGAAAATTTAAAATGTCTAGAATTGCTTTTCGTGAGCTTGCCTATAAGGGCCAAATTCCAGGAGTGAAAAAATCGAGCTGGTAAACATTGAGTTGATCTTATCACAGCTCCCATAAAAGTAAAGCAGTAAAAAATGTTGAAAAATCTATTTTCTGAGCATATCTCAACCTTTTTGAGCCACAAAATAACATTTTAAAAACCAGCAGAGTTTCTGCTGGTTTTTGATCATGACAGGATTCTAAGATGAATAGACCTATTTCTATAAAAGAATTTTCAACAATGATTATGACATTTTCTCTACTTTTCAAAAAATCATGATCATGATACTTTGTTGTCACTACCCACCGATGTATGACATTTCAACTTTTTTCTGATCTTTCTTCTGCTCTCTCTCAGCTGAATATTGATCATCTCTATTCGACCATAGTTCCTTCAATATGTTCTTTGTATCTTCATTATCTTTTGTTGAGCGAATCACCCGCTTCAGATCAAAACCCGATGATGCAAAAAGACATGTAAACAATTCACCGCGAGCAGAAAGTCTCGCTCTATTACATGTTCCACAAAAGGCATCTGAAACAGAAGAAATAATGCCTATCTCTCCTGAACCATCTTGGTAATAGAATCGGTTGGCTACTTCACCTGGATATTGAGGAGGTTCTGGTTTGATGGGAAATGTTGAATCAATTAGACCAATAATCTCTTTCTTTGTCATGACATGCTCTAGATTCCATTTGTTCGTATTTCCGACATCCATAAACTCGATAAATCTGAGAACATGTCCTTCTTTTTTAAAGTAAGCTGCCATTGGTAAGACATCCTGATCATTCACACCTTTTTGAACAACCATATTGATCTTAATAGCAAGTCCAGCTTTTTTTGCAGCCTCAATCCCATCAAACACTTTTTGGATAGAAATATTCCTTCCGTTCATTTGCTTGAAACGGTCAGGGTTTAATGAATCCAAACTAATGGTGACTCTTTGAAGACCTGCTTTCTTTAACTTTTCAGCATATACAGGTAAAAGCGTTCCATTAGTTGTCATAGCAATATCTTCGATTCCTGGAATTTTCGAGAGCTTTTCTATTAAGATAGGCAAATCTTTTCGCATTAAGGGTTCACCACCCGTGATGCGTATTTTCACCACACCTAGGTCCTTTGCAAAAAGGGTAGCAAGCTGTTCAATTTCTTCGAAACTAAGCAGTTCTTCTTTATTCAAAAAAGGATAATCTGGTCCAAAAATTTCAGCAGGCATACAGTACGTACATCTAAAGTTACAGCGATCTGTTACTGAGATTCTTAAATCGCGCAATGGTCGATGTCTCTTATCCAATATACTGTCCATACTTTGCCTCCTATTCTGTTATACGCTGATGGTGAGTGTATATATTAAAAGATTCTCCTCTGACAAATCCAACTGTCGTGATATTTAATTCTTCTGCCATATTAAGCGCCAGCTCAGTTGGTGCTGATTTTGAGATGACGATCGACACTCCTAGTTTTGCTGCCTTCAATAGAACTTCTGACGATATCCGGCCGCTAAACACAAGGATTTTATCTCTAAGCGGAATTCGATGAAGTAAACAGTATCCATAGATTTTATCTAAAGCATTATGTCTTCCTATATCAGTTCTAGTGATGAATAGTTTTTCTGTGTCACACAGTCCAGCATTATGCACACCACCAGTATGTTGAAACAATTGACTTTCTTCTTGTAAACATTTCATTAGACGCATACAAGTTTCAGCAGAAATGTTGATTCGATCAATGGCTGTTTTTGCTGTTTTCACATCTTGGAGAAAATAAAAGTGTCTCCCTTTCCCGCAGCAAGAACCAATCACCCGCTTAGTAAAATCTGATGACTGAAATCCGCTTGAGTGAACTAAATCAACATAGGCAAAGCCCATACTTTCATCTATTGTAAACCTTTTAATCTCATTTTCAAATCGAATGACTCCTTCTGAAGCTAAAAAACCGATCACCAATTCTTTCAAATGATCTGGTGAACAAACAAGTGTTACAAATTCCTCTCCATTCACGATCACAGTTAAAGGAAATTCTTCTACAACTTCATCTGTTTTGCAAGTAAATTGACCTTCACGGTATTGGTGTATAACTCGTTTCTTTTTAACAGAAGGATTCATTGTATGATCTTCCTTTCAGCACAAATTTAGTTATATGAACCAATCGAATTGTGATATTATTTTAAAAAGTCATAAAAATGTAACATATTTCTATCTTATCAAACTTTTTGATTGCTTTATATGGGGGGAACAAAATGAATAAATCGAAAAATCGCTGGCTCATCGCAACAAGTGCTGTAGGAATTCATTTATCTATTGGGTCTGTTTATGCTTGGAGTGTTTTTACGAATCCTTTACATCAGGCCTTTCAGTGGTCATTGACAGAAATAAGCCTGACCTTCAGTATTGCTATTTTATTTTTAGGATTATCTGCTGCTTTCATGGGGCATTTCGTTGAAAGATATGGCCCAAGGGCATCAGGGCTCTTCTCAGCCATTTTCTTCGGTATCGGGATGACAGGGTCAGGATTCGCTGTACACATGTCCTCACTCCCTCTCCTCTATTTATTTTATGGTGTACTCGCTGGGATAGGATTAGGGGTAGGCTACATTGCACCTGTATCAACTTTAGTGAAATGGTTTCCGGACCGAAGAGGACTTGCAACCGGCTTAGCTATTATGGGTTTTGGATTTGCGTCTCTTATTTGCAGCCCAATTATCCAATATCTCATTGAAAAAGTAGATATCGCAAATACCTTTTACATTCTTGGAATTTCCTATTTTATGATCATGGTGATTTCATCTCTTTATTTATCACCACCAACACCTGATGACGTCAAACAATTTGATGTGTTAAAAACAAATCAAAGAAAAATCCCTCAGGATTTATCACAGCTTACAGCAAATGAAGCGATCAAAACACGACGTTTTTATTATTTGTGGCTCATGCTCTTTATTAATATCACATGCGGAATTGCCATTATTTCAGTAGCATCGCCTCTTGCTCAAGAAAGTGTTGGATTCACTGCTGGTGCTGCAGCTACCCTTGTTGGCATTTTAGGTGCTTTTAATGGTTTAGGACGGATTGGCTGGGCTTCCTTCTCAGATTATATCGGAAGGCCGAATACGTATACAATCTTCTTTAGTATCCAGCTCATTGCCTTTCCTTTACTTCCCTACTTAAAAGAACCGCTCGTCTTTTCAATCGTGATGGCGATCATTTATACGTGCTATGGAGGAGGGTTTGCCTCAATTCCAGCCTATATTGGGGATTTATTTGGCACGAGACAACTTGGTGCCATACACGGTTATATTTTGACAGCCTGGGCAGCTGCTGGTTTAGCAGGACCTTTATTTTCATCCTTTATCCGGGATATAACAGGTAACTACACGCAGAGTCTGATGGTGTTCTCTGGCTTATTTTTCATCGCTTTTATCATATCTCTTCTCATACGGAAGGATATTCAGCAGCTTAGAGAAACAAACCTTACTGCTGATGCTTCTGTCTCATCCCGACCTTAATTTGAATTTGACAGAATCACAATCTAAAGGTAATTTTTAGATATGAAAACGCTTTATAAAGTAATAGGAGGGTGATGATATCATGGGGAAAACAAAACATAAGGGGCCTATTAAGCTTAATAAAAAACCCTCACCAAAGCTATGGGCCTCTTTTGCGCCTATGGGACTTGGAAAAGTAAAGCCGAAACACATTCGAGATACGATGAAAGTGGCTTGGGAGAACAAGGATAATCTCCCCTATGCATATCGCATTTTAACGCAAGGCGTGTGTGACGGCTGTGCCCTTGGTGTTTCAGGGCTATATGACCAAACGCTCGCAGGACCTCATATATGCACCACAAGACTAAATGTACTTCGTCTTAATACAATGCCAGCTATTGATCCAAAATGGTTTGAAGACATTCAACAGCTCAAACAAATGGACAGCACTACTCTCCGCAAACTTGGCCGTATCCCTTATCCACTGATTCGAAAAAAAGGTGACAATGCCTTTACACGTATTTCCTGGGATGATGCATTAGATCAAATCGCAGCTAAAATCAAATCAATTGATAAACGGCAGCTCGCTTTCTATTTAACAGCTAGAGGAATTACAAATGAAGTCTATTATACCGCTGCGAAGGCAGCTCGCTTTATCGGGACAAATCATATTGATAATGCGTCTCGCATTTGTCATTCACCGAGCAAAACCGCTCTTAAGCGATCCCTTGGGATAGGAGCCTCCAGTTGTAATTACAACGATTGGATCGGAACAGATGTCTTAATTTTTTGGGGATCTGTCGCAGCAAACAATCAGCCCGTTTCCACTAAATATATGTATGCGGCGAAAAAGAAAGGAACCAAAATTATTGTCATCAATCCGTACAAAGAGCCTGCCATGGAAAAGTACTGGGTTCCCTCTATTCCAGAAAGTGCTTTATTCGGCACAAAAATCGCGGATGATTTCTATCAAGTCAATATAGGCGGCGATATTGCGTTTATGAATGGTGTCATCAAACATTGGTTTGACATGGAGCAGCACGCGCCCCATTCCGCTCTTGATCATGAATTTATTCAAGCCCATACTACCGGCATACAGGATTTACAGCAGCATGTCGCACAGTTGAAATGGGAAGACCTTGAAGCATCATCAGGCTTATCAAAAGAAAGAATGAAGGAATTTGCGATCCTTCTTGCCAATGCCAATTCAGGCGTTTTCATTTGGAGCATGGGTCTTACTCAGCACCGCTTTGCAACTGATAATATATCACAGGTTGCCAACCTTGCTATGTTACGTGGGTTTATTGGCAGGAAACATTGTGGTGTCATGCCAATTCGCGGGCATAGCGGTGTTCAAGGTTCTGGTGAAATGGGTGCTGACCCGTTTGTTTTGCCGGGCAGTGATTTTGATGAAGAGAATATTGAAAGAATCGAAAAGATTTGGGGGTTTGACATTCCGAAATGGCATGGTGACACCATTGGGCAATCATTTGAGAAAATGGCTCTCCCTAAAGAACATCCGCAAAAACTCAAAATGCTGTTTACGAGTGGCGGGAACTTTTTAGAAACGATGCCAAATCCAGATGCGATTGAAAAAGCTTTATCTGGGCTTGAACTTCGTGTCCATCAAGATATCATTTTGAATACCTCTACACTTGTAGAGGCAGAAGAGACGGTAATTATTCTCCCTGCTATGACAAGATATGAGCAGCCAGGAGGCGGTACTTCCACTAGTACGGAACGCATGGTATATTTCAGTCCAGAAATTGAAGGACCTCGGATTGAGGAAGCCAGAGCAGAATGGGATATTTATATGGATCTTGCAAAAAGAGTACGTCCACAAGATGCTGAGCTGATTCATTTCGAAACGGCTGAAGACATTCGCCGTGAGATTGCGATCGCAAATCGAAACTATAATGGCATCCAGCATTTACGTCATAAAGGAGACGTTTTCCAATGGGGAGGTGCCTGGCTATGTGAAGACGGAGAGTGTCCAACACCGGATGGCAAAGGACATCTTCTTCCTGCCCAGCTGCCTCAATACCGAAAAACCGAGGGACATTTTAATATTACGACAAGAAGAGGAAAGCAATTCAACTCTATGATCTATAGTGAAAAGGATGCCTTTAATGGTGGGAAGCGTCATTCTATCTTGATGAATGAAGAAGATGCTAAAGAGCTTTATGTCAAAGAAGGTGATCCAGTTGTTTTGTTTAATCAGTATGGATCCTACCAAGGAGTCGCTCAATTTGGGGAGTTGAAACGTGGCAATATCGCTGTTTACTGGCCTGAAGGGAACGTTTTAATTCCAAAGGGTGTGTATGAGAGCTACTCACAGATTCCCGAATATAATACGGCGGCCATATTAGAAAAAGCCGAAACCTTTCATGCAAGAAAAGACCAGCACTACGTGGAGAAACGAATTGATGAATTAGAAACCACCTTGAATTGATCTTCAACTAAAAAACAGCTGGGGAAAACAATCCCCAGCTCCCATTCATATCCTACTGACTAAAAACGCTCGCTGCATTTTGTAGAATGTGATTCAATTCTTCTGCATTTGCAGCCGGTTGATATTGTCCACCGCCTGCTTTTGCAACAGACTTTAGACTTTTGGCTTCTTTTTCATTCACGTCAAAGCCAATGATATTAACAATGGTGTCAATTCCTCCTTCATGTAATTCCTTTGCTGCTTGTGAAGGGCTTCCTCCACAAGTTTCTTGACCATCGCTGACGACGTAAACAATATTTTTCCCTTCAGCCTGGTGATCTTCAAAATCTTGCTTCGTATCTGTTAATGCTTTTGCAAGTGGTGTCCATCCGGTTGGCTTATACACATTCAGCGCTTGCTGAAATGTTGATGACTCATATGAACCAAATCCATAAACGGCTTCAGAGCTTTCACAAGAAATTGCTTTTCCAGCATTTTTATTGGTTCCTTCATGACCAAACACACGAAGAAGAACTTGTGTATCATCTGATAAAATACTTGCGAAGCTTTGAATAGAACGTTTGGCGATATCGATTTTCTTTTCGCCTTCAACTGATTGCGCCATGCTGCCGCTTAGATCGAGTAATATCACCACATGAGCCGGCTCCTGTTTTTTTGTCACAGCATGAGCTGGTGAAGAAAGAAACAGGACAAGACTAGCCAAAATGGTTAATACGATATTGCGTTTCATTCATAAAAACCTCCCTTTTTACATTTGTACAGAAAAAGAGAAACGAAAGCATACATCAATCGTTTCCCTTTTGTTCAGCAAGTTATTCGTGTAGTTTTAATGATTCTGCTGACAGGATAGAACCCATTTCTTTACCAGTGCTTGCTTGGTAGTAATGGCCTTTACCAGCTTTGGCTACTTGCTTTAATTGACCTTCATAGCCATCATTAAAGTCTAATCCAATGACATTAACAACAGTCGAACCTTTTGAGTTATGCAATTCTTTTGCTACTTTTACTGGATCTCCTCCACAAGTTTCTTCGCCATCAGTGATGAGGTACACAATATGTTTTGTTCCATTATTAAGCTGCTCATCCGCTTGCTTTGCATGTTCAAGAGCACGAGCAATCGGTGTCCAGCCATTTGGTCCAAGTCCGTTTAAAGAGTTTTCAAAGCTTTCTTTTTCGTAAGGCTGTACGCCATAAACGCCTCTAATGACTTCACATGATTGAGCTTTACCTGAATTTTTGTTGTTTCCTTCAGAGCCAAACAAGCTCATACGAATTTTAGCGTCTTTTGGAAGTGACTGAGCAAATTTAAATACCTCTTGTTTTGCGAGGTCAAATTTGCGTTCTCCCTCTACTTTTCTTGCCATGCTTCCACTTGCATCAAGTAAGATGGTGACTCTTACATCTTTGTTATGTTTTTTGACTGTAGATGCTTTTGCAAATACAGGTGAAGAGATCGACATAGATAATGTCAATACAGCTAAGGTTACGAGTGTAAATACTTTTTTCAACATCATTTTTTCCTTCCTCCCTATGTATTAAATTGAAACATCTTAATCGTAAAATATTCTGTCTTGGAATGGTATAGGACTCGGTCCCTTTTTCTCTTTCATCAAAATCACTAAAAATCTGTCAGTTGTCTAGATACATTCACCCAACACATCATTTTTTCTCTTGTTTTCTCCTTCTTTCGAGGGGCTTTGTATCGGCCATCGGTTCTTGTCGGGACGTAAATGTTTAAGATTTCCTGAGGTGCGTCTTAAGTCGCAAATTGACACATTCTGTTCAAAACTCTTGGAACACACAAAAAAGATGCCCCTATTCTGGAGGCACCTTTGCTTTATTTTTTAGCCATATACGTGTTAAGAAAACGATCTGCTGATTCAATTTGAATTCCTTTATAATAATGTTTCACGATAGCATCTACTTTTTTGCCTGACTGTGCCATATAATGCGCACCGTACTGACTCATTCCAACACCATGGCCATACCCTTTTGTGGTAATGATAATTTGCTGGCCCTGTCGTTCCCATGTAAAGTCTGCTGAATGAAGTCCTAATGACTCTCGAATGTCTCTGCCTGTCAATGTTTTACCGTTTATTACGGCTTTTGCTACTTGATTTCCTGGTGTCCGCTCTACTATCTGTCCTACCTGAGCCTGTTGAGTGAGCGTCACACCTAATTTTTGCTGAAATTCACTAACTGGGATGGTTTTCTTGTTTTGAAATTTTGGCGATTTTTCGTCCCATTTACTTGAAACACTTTTCAAATATGGAATTTCATTTTTCCAATAAGCTTCGGCATTTTCCGTTTTCCCATTACTTGTTGAAAAGAATGAGGCATCAATTGGTTTCTCGTCATAAGTGAGCACTTTTCCTTGTGTGCTGGCGACAGCTTCTGTGACTTTTTTTAACTTCCAATTGTACGCTTTTCCCCAAATTTTCTTGAGTTCCTGCTTGTTTTTATACACTTGGAACATTTGGGTATCATCTACAAGAGAGCCCTTTGGTGATTTGACGGTCTTATCGATGATCATTTGTCTGACGATATACGTTCTTGCGGCGAGTGCCTGTGCCTTGAGTGCTTCCATCTCAAAATCAGCTGGCATTTCAGATGCTACGACACCAATCACATACTCTTCTAAGGGGATGTTTTCTACCTGCTGATGAGCTGAACGATAGACGGGGATAGCGACGGGTGATTGCTTCAATTTGACTGTACCCTTTACTTCTTTTTTAACTGATGGCTCCGCTGATACATGCTGGCTTGCCTCCGGTTTCCCTTGAAACGTCGGCAACACAAGTAAAGTTGGAATCATTAAAATAATGATGCATATTCCTGCGATTGTCCATATCATTGGTTTCATATTTGGCTGCCCCCATTTGTCATTGAATCTCTTTTATCCTATGGGCGGGGACAAGCTAATATGACAGCTTCTTTCATTCAGTGGACAAGTCTTTTGATGAAGATAAGAGACTCTTTATCAACTGATTTTACTGTTCGTCTTTATGAATAAAATTTAAGATGGTTGGATACACTAATGATAAGCTTTTAAAATAAAGCATTCTATGATTCTTAAAAAAAATCAGCATGCCCCAATGGACACACTGATTTCTTTATGATTACGCGTTCAGATCTGATACAACTTGTTCTTGTGTCACATCTGCTGTTTCATCATTTACTCTTTCAATATCTGCACCGATTGCTGCAAGCTTCTGGTGGAAGTTCACATAACCACGATCGATATGCTTCAACTCAGTGACACGTGTATGACCTTCTGCTACTAATCCAGCAAGTACAAGTGCTGCTCCTGCTCTTAAATCAGTCGCTGACACTTCAGCACCTTGAAGTTGAACCGGCCCGTTGATAATGACAGAGCGACCCTCAATTTTAATATCACCATTCATACGGCGGAATTCTTCTGCATGCATAAAGCGGTTTTCAAATACCGTTTCTGTGATCATGCTTGTTCCGTTCGCACGAAGCAATAGCGCCATCATCTGAGATTGCATATCCGTTGGGAAACCAGGATGTGGCATTGTTTTTAGATCGATTGGCTTGAGCTCAGATGGTCCAATGACTCTTAAACCTTCTTCTTCTTCAATGATCTGAATACCCATTTCTTCCATTTTTGCTACAAGTGATGTCATGTGCTCCGGCACTGCGCCTTTCACAAGAACATTTCCTTCTGTAATGGCTGCTGCCACCATGAAAGTACCTGCTTCAATTCTGTCAGGGATGATGTTGTGTTTTGCACCGTGAAGTGTTTCCACACCTTCGATTTTGATTGTACCAGTACCAGCTCCGCGAACCTTACCACCCATGGCATTGATGTAGTTTGCCAAATCAACAATTTCAGGTTCTTTTGCTACGTTTTCTAAAATCGTTGTTCCTTCAGCTAATGCTGCTGCCATAATGATGTTTTCAGTTGCGCCAACACTTGGGAAATCCAAATAGATTTTCGCACCTTTTAAACGGCCTTGAACTTCAGCCTCGATGAAACCATTTCCTACTTGAATTTTAGCTCCCATTGCTTCAAAGCCTTTTAAATGCTGGTCAATTGGTCTTGAACCAATCGCACAGCCTCCAGGTAATGCAACTCTTGCATGACCTGTTCTTGCTAAAAGTGGTCCCATGACGAGCACAGACGCTCGCATTTTACGGACATACTCAAACGGAGCCTCAGTTTCTAGTGCATGAGATGCATCCACTGATACTTCGTTATTTTCAAAATGTACTTCTGCTCCTAAATGACGTAACACTTCATTGATTGTATATACATCGGAGAGCGTAGGTACATCACAAATTACGCTTTTTTCTGTACTTGCTAACAAAGATGCAGCGATAACTGGTAAAACGGCATTTTTTGCTCCTTCTACTTTAACTGTGCCGTTTAACTTTTGACCGCCGCGGACGATGATTTTTTCCAAGGTCTTCCCCTCCGCGTCCCAAATTCTCTATATTAATATTCAGTCGTTACGATTGGTGTGCCAACCGTAATCGTATGATTTTCGTTCATTTCCGAACTTCTGATGGCAATTTGAACATTCATTTTATCATTTGAAGTCATAATGAACTGTTCCCACTTATCTGTGTAAGCGGAAAGCGACACAAAATTAGACTCAACGAGATACTCAACTGGTTTTGCTTGAAATTCATTTGCTAACATTTCAGCCTTTTTTTGCAAAACAACATCCATCATACCATTTACATGACCATCGAGACAAGTAAAAATTACAAATTTCTCTTGTAATATGCTTTTTGCATGACGTACGAACTGATCATATGTATGCTTCCAGGTATTCAGTGGGCGAGCACCTTTTTGCTCATATAATAAATACGACTTTTGATTGGATTTTGTGTCGGTCTTCACGAGTAAAATTTTTGATAATGTATCATTTTTTTCATCTTTGTAAATTCCTGTGACTTTGGTGACATGTTTTTCTTCTTTTTCGGTCCACTCATACTGTCGTAGTTCGTCTCTCAAACGTTTCACTTTTTTTGAAAATTGTTCGGATGAAATGTCTACATTTGTTTTGGCGTGAAGAGTCCATCCATCTACTTCAATTTGCTGGCTTTTCAAACCTTCTGCTATTTGGACGAGCGGAGAAGATTCTTCCGCACGAACACCTTGAATCATCAGAACAAAAAAAAGAATAAACGCAAATAATGGCCAACCTTTTACATACTTTCTCACTTGTCATTCCCCCTTGCTACAAGTGTTGCCGCAAGGAGGTCTATGCATACGTGGAAAAGTCATCAAAGGCCATACTTTTGACACTTCTTTTTACGTTCCCGCATAAGGCAGTGACCAAACCTTTTATGTTAGAACATATAAGGTATTTGTTTGGAGAAATTTAAGTAATCAAGGAAGAAATTGCTGACTGCAGATGCAATAGCAATGGTAATGAGCATCATCAGCAATCTTGCCTGAATGATTTTCCCTTTTTTAATCAGTGGGTCAATATTAACGGCAAGCAATGCCCACCATGTAATCGCAATAAAAAACAGGTGGATCACAATACTAACAATTGCTTGTTGTCCTACGTCTTCCATACAGTTGAATCCTCCTTATATTTATTTCTGTAAAGGAAAACTCCCTTTCATTATATCCTCGAAAATCGGAAAGATGAATCATTTGGAAAAAAGAGCTACATTTAGAGTAAATCCCCTCTTATCCTGGTGCCAAGGAGATGATATACTGCGTGTGGAAGGAGATGAACATATTGAAAGATTCTTTTCCTGATTTTGTTGATTTGTACGGAGAACTGGTTCCCTCATTTGATCATGAATGGGAGGCCATTGCTTTCTACTTTGATTATAGACAGACACAGCTAGAAGAATTAGCGCAATTGTGTCATTTTCATAACATTTCTTTGGATTATTCTGAGGAGAGCCTGTATCAGTTAGAAACACTTTACTTTGATGCATTTACCAAGCAGTTGTTTGCTGAGTGGAAAATGCCAATAGATGCATTAGAAGCGATGATGAGTGTGTATATGGGAGAGGTTGTCCTCCGACATCATTCGGATGCTGACTGGGTGGTACGTCCTTATATGGACTCTCCGCATCAATATACGCTGGGTTTGCGCCGGCACAATAAAACGTGGCATAGTACGCAGTTTTGCGAGCACTTATATCTTGAAACACAGGATTCTCATCCTTATGTGTCGATGTATCAATCTCTCATGTCATTCTAAAAAAAATCCTTCTTATCATTGTGATAAGAAGGATTTTCTGTTTTATTTCCCTGCTACATTTAAACGGTTTAATGCCCGTTTTAATGCGAGTTCCGCCCGGCGTACATCACTTTCATTCGGGTGGTTCAAATGCTCTTCAGCACGCTGTTTCGCTGATTTCGCACGATCGACATCAACTTTTTCTGATGTTTCAGCGGCCTGAGCAAGAATGGTTACTTGTTCAGGGCGGACTTCAACAAATCCGCCACTGACTGCAACCAATTCAGTTGATCCACTATGTTTTAAGCGAACTGCACCGATTTTTAGCGGAGCAACCATTGGAACGTGGCCAGCTAAAATACCAAGCTCACCGCTTTCTGCTCTGACACTGACCATTTCCACATCCGCTTGATACACTGGGCCGTCGGGAGTAACGATATTGACTTGAACGGTCTTCATGCTTTTACCCTCCTAAGGACCAGATTAGGCCTCTACACCCATCTCTTTGGCTTTTTCAACCACTTCTTCAATGCGTCCAACTAAGCGGAATGCATCTTCTGGAAGGTGATCGTATTTACCAGATAAGATTTCCTTGAAGCCTTTAACAGTTTCTTTCAATGGCACGTAAGAACCTTTTTGGCCAGTGAACTGCTCTGCTACGTGGAAGTTTTGAGATAGGAAGAATTGAACACGACGCGCTCTGTGTACCACAAGCTTATCGTCCTCTGATAATTCATCCATACCTAAAATGGCAATGATATCTTGTAGTTCTTTATAACGCTGCAATGTTTGCTGCACTTCACGCGCAATGGCATAGTGCTCTTCGCCAACGATCTCAGGTGCAAGTGCACGAGATGTTGAAGCAAGAGGATCAACCGCTGGGTAAATACCCATTTCAGTCAGCTTACGCTCAAGGTTTGTCGTTGCATCAAGGTGAGCGAACGTTGTTGCTGGAGCTGGATCCGTGTAGTCATCCGCAGGTACATAGATCGCTTGAATCGATGTAACCGATCCTACGTTTGTAGACGTGATACGCTCTTGCAGCTGACCCATTTCTGTTGCAAGTGTCGGCTGATAACCTACCGCTGAAGGCATACGTCCAAGAAGGGCTGATACTTCAGAACCTGCTTGTGTAAAGCGATAGATGTTATCGATGAAGAACAATACGTCTTGACCTAGTTCATCACGGAAATGCTCTGCCATTGTCAAACCAGTTAGGGCAACACGCATACGTGCACCTGGTGGCTCGTTCATTTGACCGAAGACCATGGCTGTTTTTTCGATAACGCCAGAATCTTTCATTTCGTAGTAAAGGTCGTTTCCTTCACGTGTACGCTCTCCAACACCAGCGAATACAGAAATACCGCCGTGTTCTTGTGCGATGTTGTTGATCAATTCTTGAATCAGAACGGTTTTACCTACACCGGCTCCACCGAATAGACCGATCTTTCCGCCCTTGATGTAAGGAGCAAGAAGGTCAACAACTTTAATACCCGTTTCAAGAATTTCAACTTCTGTAGAAAGTTGATCAAAAGAAGGCGCTTGTCTGTGGATTGGATCTCTTTGAGCTTCCACACCAAGTGGCTCATCTAAGTCAATATTATCTCCCAGTACGTTGAATACGCGTCCAAGTGTTACGTTACCAACTGGTACTGAAATTGGTTTTCCAAGGTCTACAGCTTCCATACCGCGCTTCACACCATCTGTTGATGCCATTGCGATGGTTCTGACTGTATTATCACCTAAATGTAGTGCTACTTCTAAAGTTAAGTCGATCGTAACTTCACTTTCACTTTCCGCTTTATGCGAAACTCTGATCGCATTATAAATCTCAGGCAAGTGACCGTCTTCAAAATGAACGTCTACGACTGGTCCCATGATCTG
Organism: Bacillus sp. FSL K6-1145; assembly: GCF_038003425.1. NCBI lineage: Bacteria > Bacillati > Bacillota > Bacilli > Caryophanales > Bacillaceae > Bacillus > Bacillus sp. FSL K6-1145. The sequence goes on from NZ_JBBOPC010000001.1 coordinate 3,292,997, forward strand.
ACTGATGCGTCCTGTTTTCATTGCATTCCCTCCTGACAATTATTTCTATTCTAAGGCAGCTGCTCCGCCGACAATTTCTGTAATCTCTTGTGTAATCGCTGCTTGACGAGCACGGTTGTAAGAGAGTGTCAGGCCGTCGATCAATTCCTTTGCGTTGTCTGTTGCACTCTTCATTGCTGTCATCCTTGCAGCATGTTCACTTGCTTTGCTGTCAAGAAGCGCACCGAAAATCAAACTCTCTGCATATTGAGGAAGGAGAACTTCAAGAATTTCTTCTTCAGAAGGCTCAAACTCATAAGATGCGGAACGTTTATTGGGTGTCGCTGCGGCCGAAATGTCCGTTAGCGGCAATAATTTCTTCTCTGTTACTTCTTGTGAAATGGCACTGACAAAGTGGTTGTAGAACATGTAAAGTTCGTCAAACGCTTCATCAGAGAACATTTGAACTGTACTGCTTGCTAATTCTTTAATATCAGCAAACGCTACTTCGTCTCCAAGCCCTGTGACTTCAGAAATAACTGGAATACCGCGCTTTTTGAAGAAGTCGCGTCCGATTTTACCAATCACAATCACCGCATATTCATCAGCAGATTGATGACGAGATTGAATGGTTTGGTAAGCGGCACGCAAAATCGAGCTGTTAAAAGGTCCTGCAAGTCCTCGATCAGATGTAATGACGAGATACCCTGTTTTCTTGACAGGTCTTGAAAGAAGCATTGGGTGCTTAGCACTTGTTCCAGTTGCGATTGCAGCAACGACTTCCTGGATTTTTTCCATGTAAGGAACAAAAGACTTCGCATTGTTTTCAGCACGATTCAGTTTCGCAGCTGATACCATTTGCATCGCTTTTGTGATCTGACTCGATTTTTTCGTTGACGTGATCCTTGACTTTATATCGCGTAATGAGGCCAAAGATTTCACCACCTTTTTTCAGGAATCCGTGTTCATTTACGTGAAAAGAGAGAAAAAGAGAATCTTTTTCTCTCGGAAAGATTACTAATTAGTTGCTTGGTGCAAACGTACGTTTAAAGCCTTCGATTGCTGTATTCCACTCTTCATCAGCAGGCATGTTTCCTGTTTGAGAGATCGTGTCAAACAAGCCTTTATGGTTTTCTTCAATGTACATAAATAACTCAGCTTCGAAACGTTTGACATCAGCAATCGCGACATCGTCTAAGTATCCTCTTGTAAGTGCATAAAGAATCGCTACTTGTTTTTCAACTTTAAGCGGTTTGTTCAAGTCTTGTTTTAAAACTTCAACTGTTCTAGCACCACGGTTTAATTTTGCTTGAGTCGCTTGGTCTAGATCAGATCCAAATTGAGCAAATGCTTCAAGCTCACGATAAGAAGCAAGATCCAGACGAAGTGTACCTGCTACCTTTTTCATCGCTTTGATTTGTGCAGAACCACCTACACGGGATACAGACAATCCTGCGTTTACTGCTGGACGTACGCCTGAGAAGAAGAGGTCAGATTGTAAGAAAATCTGTCCATCTGTGATTGAAATAACGTTTGTTGGGATATATGCAGAGATATCGCCAGCTTGCGTTTCTACGAAAGGCAATGCTGTGATAGAACCGCCACCCTTTTCGTCACTAAGCTTCGCTGCACGCTCTAATAAACGAGAGTGAAGATAGAAAACATCACCAGGGAATGCCTCACGACCTGGAGGACGACGAAGCAATAATGAAAGCTCACGGTAAGCTGCCGCTTGTTTAGAAAGGTCATCATATACAACAAGTACGTGCTTGCCGTTATACATGAATTCCTCACCCATCGTTACACCTGCATAAGGAGCAAGGTAAAGAAGTGGGGCTGGCTGTGATGCAGAAGCTGTGACTACAATTGTGTAATCAAGCGCACCATGCTTACGAAGTGTTTCAACAACACCACGAACCGTTGATTCCTTTTGTCCGATTGCTACATAAATACAGATCATGTCTTGATCTTTTTGGTTTAGGATCGTATCAATTGCAACAGATGTTTTACCTGTTTGACGGTCACCAATGATCAATTCACGCTGTCCGCGTCCGATTGGAATCAAGGCATCAATTGCTTTAATCCCTGTTTGAAGCGGCTCATGAACAGATTTACGATCCATAACGCCTGGTGCTTCACTTTCGATTGGACGAGTTTTGCTTGTTAAAATTGGACCTAGTCCATCAACAGGCTGACCAAGTGGGTTCACAATACGTCCGATTAACTCTTCACCAACTGGAACCTCCATGATACGACCTGTACGTTTTACATCGTCACCTTCGCGGATATCTTTGTAAGGTCCTAAAATAACGATACCTACGTTAGACTCCTCAAGGTTTTGAGCCATACCCATTACACCGTTAGAGAACTCAACCAGCTCTCCTGCCATAATGTTGTCAAGGCCATGTACACGCGCGATACCGTCCCCTACTTGGATGACTGTACCGACATCTTTTACTTCAATTTCAGATTGATAGTTTTGGATTTGCTGCTTTATCAGCGCGCTAATCTCTTCAGCTTTGATACTCACTAAGGTTTCACCCCTTCTAACGATTTTCGCCTGCAAGCTGACGTTCAATGCGGGAAAGCTTTCCGCTGACACTGCCGTCATAAATGCGGTTTCCGATACGGATTTTCACTCCGCCTATTAGATCCTTGTCAATCACATTTTCAACACGCAGTGATGTGACTCCGGCTTTTTTGGCAAATACTTCAGATAAAGATTGAATTTCAGCACCGCTCAGCGGTTTCACTGAATACACGATCGCATCGTCTATTTGTTTCGTGCGGTTTGCCAGTTTCACAAACTCAGACGTCATTTCAGAGAAAATATTCGTGCGTCCGCGGTCAATCAATAAATACATTGTGTGCAATACATGTGTCGAAACACCTTTGAAAGCTTCTGCAATCAAATGTTTCTTTTTGTCTGCCGTAATCTTTGGATGAACAAGAAAGTCATTCAATTCTTGGTCAGCCTTTAGAACTTTTTTGATCTCATTCAGCTCTTTTTCAGTTTCGTCTACTGCCGAAGAAGCAAGAACGATGTCAAAAAGAGCAGAAGCGTAACGCTTAGAGACAATAGTCACGCTCATCGGCTTTCGCCTGCCTCTTTAAGATACTCTTGAATCAATTTCTCTTGTGCTTGCTCATCAAGTTCTCTTTCAATCACTTTAGATGCAATAAGTACAGATAGTGATGCAACCTGCTCGCGCAGTGCAGCCACAGCTTGTTCTTTTTCTTTCACGATTTCAGTTCTAGCAGACTCTTTCAAGCGCTCTGACTCTTGACGTGCTGCTTGAATGATCTCTTCTTTTTGTTTCTCACCAATCTTTTTCGCATTTTCGATGAGTGTATGTGATTCTTCGCGTGCTTCTTTCAATAAGACACGTTGTTCTTCAAGAAGCTTTTCAGCTTGAACGTGCTTTTGTTCAGCACTTGAAATTTCATTTCCTATATAATCTTCACGCTGTTTCATAATCCCTAATAAAGGCTTAAGCGCAAATTTCTTTAAAAGTGCAAGCAAGATGAGCATAGCGATCAGCTGGAATATCATATCCCCGGCGTTGAAACTTAAGCCACCTGCTCCTAAAACCACTGGTAACTGAGACATTTAGTACGGCAACTCCCTTCTTTAAATAATATGTTAAGAAACAAAACATAAAGGAATGGCGAAGTTTCGAACTAATCTGATCTTCGCCATTAAAATTCATATTAGAACGCTTCTCACATATTAACCAAAGAATGCCAAGAATGCGATAACGACAGCGATAATTGGAAGTGCCTCAACTAAAGCTACCCCGATGAACATAAGAGTTCTTAGTTCTCTACCAGCTTCTGGCTGACGAGCGATTCCTTCAACTGTTTTAGATACGATTAGACCGTTACCAATACCTGCTCCTAGTGCTCCCAAACCGATTGCAATTGCTGCTGCTATTAAATTCATTAAAAAGCTCCTCCTTTAAAATAACGTCCTTTTTGGACTCTCAATTTTTTAGTGTTCGTCGCTGACTTTATGAGAAATGTACACCATTGTCAGCATGGTGAAGATAAATGCTTGGATTGTTCCGACAAACAAACTGAATGCCTGCCATACAATCATCGGCACGATGGCACCTAATGTACCAACAATACCAAGCGCAATGTTTTGCGTGTAGAAATTGGTCGCAAGTCCTGCAAGCAAACCAAGAAGAATCTCTCCAGCAAAAATGTTTCCATAAAGACGCAAACCAAGTGTTAGCGTGTTTGCAAATTCTTCAATAAGTTTCAATGGTACTAAAAGCGGAATTGGTCTAAAGTAGTCTTTCGTATATTCCTTGACTCCTTTTGCCTTGACACCGTAGTAATGTGTCAATCCCATGACCATAATCGCTAGTGTCATTGTAATTGCAGGGTCTGCTGTTGGTGATTTCCACCACAAGTTGTGATCGACCGTAATCGAAAATGGCAGTCCAAGCATGTTTGAAACAAATATGTACATGAGTAATGTAACGCCAAGCGCTAGAAATGGGGCTCCTGTTTTCATGTCCATCGAACTACCTATGATATTTCGAACAAAATCAACAATCCATTCCATGAAGTTCTGCGCCTTTGTCGGACGAATAGACAGAACACGAGTAGTCAGCACCGCTATGAGAAGAACGATGATACTAGCAATCGTAATCATGAGAACATTGGATAAGTTGAACGTTAACCCTAAAAATTCTGTCGTTTTTGAACTGTGACCCAAAGAGTATTCACCTCTCTTCCATAGTAGAACGTTTAAGTTGAATGAAGGAATCTATCATAATGACAGGATATATTGTCATTAATCCTATAACAACACCTGCCAGATGAACTTCATTAGGGTAACGCCAAGCAATCGCTACTGCGAGAATTGCGTTGGCCCACCTGGCTGTACTTCCCATTGAACGAATGGATTTTCCTTTTTTAACCGCTCGATCAAAAGCGTGCATTCTCCGTATAAGTAGGAATAAATTAAAGAAAGCAAAAATTGTGCCGATAATCAAACCAAGAAACAGTGGTTTAAAACCAGGCATGGCATAGCCAAACACAAAAATTGCCAATAGATAGAACATGTATTTACTCTGTCTGCGGAAAATCGCGTTTGGATCGTTCATTCATCTGACTCCCGATGAAAAATATTGTAAAAAAGGTAATAAATGGTGATGAAAACTGCGTAGAAGACGCTTATGATAAGCAGTCCTGTTCGAAAAAAATCAATCACCCATCGGTCTAATTGCACAATCAGACTTGAAATCTAAAGATCTATGGGATGTTGCTTCATTCGCTGATACAAACCCTGATAATTAAAGGGTTCACAATGAGGATTAGTAGAGTGCTATAGGCTATGAAAACCTTACCATAATACCCTCGTTTAGCATACAATAGCGTCTATGATGTGTCAATCCGTTGAAAGTTAAAAAACTTTTCTATAATGATAGAGCACACAAAATGTTCACAATTTCATCAAACTTTAGGAGACACGTGACATTCATTGAAAAAAACAGCTAATGTTCAGTATACATTGATTTTTCTAAGAACGATATCAACCGTTTGTCATATATTTCAAAAAGCCCACATGCACGTTTGCATGTGGGCTTTTATTAAAACATGTTATTTCGTTCCATACATACGGTCACCAGCATCACCAAGACCTGGGATAATGTAGCCTTTTTCGTTCAATTTCTCATCTAATGCTGCAATGTAGATATCAACGTCAGGATGGTGCTTTTGCATTTCTTCTACACCTTCAGGAGCAGCAATCAGACACATGAAGCGAATGTTTTTCGCTCCGCGTTTTTTCAAGCTGTTCAATGCTTCGACTGCTGAACCGCCAGTTGCAAGCATTGGATCTACTACGATAAATTCACGCTCTTCCACATCAGATGGAAGCTTCACATAATATTCAACAGGCTTTAATGTTTTCGGATCACGGTATAAACCGACATGTCCCACTTTAGCAGCTGGAATGAGTTTCAAAATCCCGTCCACCATACCAAGACCTGCTCTTAAAATTGGCACAACACCGAGTTTCTTCCCTGAGATCACGTTTGATTTCGCTACTTGTACAGGTGTTTCTACATCTACCTCTTCAAGCGGTAAGTCTCTTGTGATTTCAAATGCCATTAATGTTGCGACTTCATCCACTAGCTCTCTAAATTCTTTTGTTCCTGTATGAACGTCACGAATATATGTAAGTTTGTGTTGAATAAGCGGGTGATCAAATACATAAACCTTTGCCATTGCTTGCTACAACTCCTTTTCTGTCATCTTCCGGTGAACTTTGCACACTTCCTACAATTCTACATAAAAAGACATCATCTTTCAATATGATTCGCAAATCCTACAAAAAAAAACCCACATGCCAAAAATAGGCAAATGGGTCTGCTTTTTAATAATCTAATTCGTTATATAGAGGGAAGCGGGCAGTCAGATCAGATACACGCTTTTTCGCTTCTTCTAATTTCGCTTCATCTTCATGATGTTTTAGAGCAAGCGCAATAATGGAACCGACTTCTTTCATTGCCTCTTGATCGAAACCGCGGCTTGTCACTGCTGCTGTGCCAACACGTACACCACTTGTGACAAAAGGTTTTTCTGGATCATAAGGAATCGCATTTTTGTTCACTGTAATACCGATTTCATCAAGAACATTTTCTGCAATTTTTCCTGTGATACCAAGAGAACGCAAGTCGATGAGAACAAGATGGTTATCCGTTCCACCGGACACAAGCTGAATATCTTCAGATAAAAGGGTTTCAGCTAGCTGCTTTGCATTGTCAATGACGTTTTGTGCATATGTTTTGAAATCTCCGTTCAATACTTCACCGAAAGAAACAGCTTTTGCAGAGATGACATGCATCAGTGGTCCACCTTGAATACCAGGGAAGATCGATTTGTCGATCTTTTTACCAAACTCTTCACGGCATAGAATCATTCCGCCGCGAGGTCCACGCAATGTTTTGTGAGTCGTCGTTGTCACAAAATCTGCATAAGGAACTGGATTTGGATGAAGACCTACTGCAACAAGACCTGCAATGTGAGCCATGTCGACCATAAAGTAAGCACCGACTTCATCCGCAATCTCACGGAACTTTTTGAAATCAATTTGACGTGGGTATGCACTTGCACCCGCAACAATTAGCTTTGGCTTATGTTCACGTGCTTTTTCAAGTACATCTTGATAGTCGATATGCTGCGTTTCTTTATCAACACCATATTCTACAAAGTTGTACTGTACACCACTAAAGTTAACAGGGCTTCCGTGCGTTAAATGCCCGCCATGTGATAAGTTCATACCTAGCACTGTATCGCCATGCTCAAGAATGGTAAAGTATACGGCCATGTTCGCTTGAGCACCTGAGTGAGGCTGTACGTTCACATACTCAGCGCCAAAAATTTCTTTTGCGCGGTCACGTGCGATATCTTCTACAACGTCTACATGTTCACAACCGCCATAGTAGCGTTTACCAGGGTAACCCTCTGCATATTTGTTTGTTAATACAGAGCCCTGCGCTTCCATGACTGCTTCGCTTACAAAGTTTTCTGATGCAATTAATTCAATTTTGTCTTGCTGGCGTTTCCGCTCTAGTTGAATTGCCTTGAATACTTGTGCGTCTTGCTCAGGTAAATGTTTCATCAGCGAAATCCTCTCCAATCTATTTCCATTCGATGTTTTCACCATCTCATTGTACACGGTTTTTGAGTGAAATGTAAAAGTTTTTTTGGAAAATTGACTTCTTTTTTTGCGAAAAACCGAATATTCAAGTGGTGAAGCGCCTTCATCATTCAACATTATATTAGAAATATATCTTAGCTAAGATTTTGTATAAACCGCTCGTTCTCCGCCAATCAGCTTCGGACGCGTTTTCGCAAACGTCACATGTGCATGTCCTAATTGATGCCGACTAAGGCGAACAGGTACAGCGACTCTCTTTAGATGCATCCCAATGAATGTATCACCGATATCGATCCCAGCATGCGCCTCGATGGATTCAACTAACACAGGATGTTCCATGTGCTGATACGCATGAGCCGCCATCGAACCACCCGCCTTTCGGACAGGTACTGCCGCCACAATCTCTAGATTAAGCCGGAAAGCCACTTCTTCCTCCACAACAAGAGCACGATTCAAATGCTCACAGCACTGGAAAGCGACCTCAATGCCGGTCTCTCGTCTTAGCTGATCCAATTCTTGATAAATGGACGCAGCTATTTGCTCACTTCCTGCTGTCCCAATATGCTCACCAGCCACTTCTGATGTACTGCAGCCGATCACTAAGATTTGCCCAGCACGCAGTTCGACCATTTGATGAAACTCTTTTAACATTTCAAGCCAATCTTGACCAATGTTCATGTTAAGCGCTCCTTATAGGTGCTTTTCTTCGTAATCAGCGATCTTACCAATCCGTACAGCATGTCGTCCTGCCGTAAATTCTGTTGTCAGCCAAATGTGTGCAATCTCACGTGCTAATCCAGGTCCAATGACTCGTTCTCCCATTGCAAGGACGTTTGTATCATTATGTTCTCTAGTCGCTTTCGCACTAAATGTATCATGTGCCAGCGCGCAGCGAATTCCTTTTACTTTGTTTGCTGAGATACTCATACCGATGCCTGTCCCGCAAATTAAAATGCCGCGGTCCACTTCTCCGTTTGCCACCATGTTAGCTACAGGAAAAGCATAATCTGGGTAGTCTACAGAACCTGATCCACATTCACAACCCATATCAATGTATTCAATCTTCAATTCATCCATCAGTTGTTTGATTTCTTCACGAATATTCGTTCCGCCGTGATCGGATGCAATAGCTACTTTCATCGGGCAATTCCTCCTAAGGGTGAGTTGATCTGTTATGCCTTACATTTATTCTTTATTTACAGTTATATTTTAACCTCTGCTTAGTCATTTGCAAACAAAAGCAGAAAAACCGTTGATGCAACGGTTTTACAGGTTGTCCATTATGAGGACGTCTGATCCTTTTTCAATTTCTCAGCCAGCTGCTGGAGCAATGCTTCAAGTTCATCACGTGTTTCCTGATAAACAGACAGGCTTCCTCCAAATGGATCGGATACATCGCCTTCTGTCCCTGTCGCGAATTCCTTTAGAGTGAAAATCTTGTCTTTTGCATGTGCATATTGCTCCACAATCAACTGTTTATGCTGCATGGTCATGGTGAAGACGTAATCAGCTGCTCGCAGAAGATCCTCTGTCAGTTTTGCTGAAGAGTGATTCAGTGGAATGCTTTTCTCAAATAGTGCTTCGACCGCTTGAGGAGAAGCCTTCCCAGCATCTGAGGCAAAAATGCCCGCTGATTTAACAGTGACCTCTAAACCTTTCTCTTGTGCAATTGAAGCAAAAAGGGCTTGAGCCATCGGACTTCTGCATGTATTTCCCGTACAAACAAATAAGATTTTCATCTTTCGCCCTCCTTTTCTTCTATTATATAGCATTTCATTCTACATGTTATGTAAGGAGACTGACTAGAGCGGAAATAATAATTTGATACCAAAGGCTAGTAAAATGATTCCGCCAAGCGCTCCGCTATATGATCCCACCCATGAACGGACCTGTTTACCGAGTAATAATCCAAGCCATGTGAGGATCATACTAAAAAAACCAAACAATAAAATGGTCATCCATACGCGAGAACCGTAAATTCCGAGGCTTAAACCAACGGAAAAACTATCTAAGCTGACACTTGTTGCAAAAAGAACAAGACCAGCGCCAACAGGTGCGATAAATGGTTTATCTTCTTTGCGAATAGACGCAATGATCATTTGCAGCCCGAGCACCAAAAGCAGCGCCCCGCCGATATAGGTGGCAAGGAGACCGAGCCAGCCTGATAGGAGCTGACCTGTTAGCATGCCAAAAAGCGGCATAAACATATGAAATATCCCAATGACAAGTCCAATATAAATGATCTGGCAAAACCTCAGTTGAATCATTCCCATGCCAAGTCCAACCGAAAAAGCATCCATCCCCAGTGCAAAAGCCATGATGCTGAGCGTCAGCAATTCGCCAGCTAGTTCGTACATGTAAATCCCCCTTGGACACGCATTCTCCTTTAACCTATGTTTGTCCAAGAAGGGTTAGAACTATTTGAATGAAGAGAGAGTGCGCCCTCCTGCCGCTTTTTGCAGACGGTTCATAATTGCTGAACCAACCCCATGCTCTGAAAAGGATTCTGAAATAATGACATCTACATCTGTCTCATCAAATTGTCTTAGTACACGATATAAGTTCGCCGCTATCGTTTCAGGTTTTTCTCTCCACCCACAGCTGAAAACAACATCTGCCGCAAACAACGATTTCTTTTCTTCTGTTGTCAGCACGCCAACTTTGAAACCTTCCGCCTGATATGTTTGAATGTGACGCTGCATCTCTTCATCACTTCCAAAAAAGAGATACATCTTAGCTTCAGGGGCGTAGTGTGTGTATTTCATCCCTGGCGATACAGGCGCTTCGTCCTTTTTTGTCAGCCCTGGGTCAATACTAACCGTTCCTACTACCTCTTCTAAAGCTTCTTTTGTAATCCCGCCCGGCCTTAGGATGACTGGAATCTCGTCGACACAGGATACAACCGTTGACTCAACGCCAATACCAGTTGAACCACCATCGACAATTCCAGCGATTCTTCCATCGAGATCACTCGCTACATGGTCAGCTTGTGTTGGTGATGGTTTGCCTGAACGGTTGGCACTTGGTGCGGCAATCGGCAGGCCAGCCGTTCGGATGAGCTCAAGCGCAATCGGATGGTCAGGCATTCTCACACCGACCGTGGATAAACCTGCCGTGACCTGCTTTGATAAAGTGCCCGGCTTACACGGAAGAACAATGGTTAATGCACCCGGCCAAAAGGCATCCATCAATGCCTTTGCTTTTTCGCTTTCTATTTGCGCAAATTCATGAAGCTGCTCAATTTCCGCAATGTGGACAATCAATGGATTATCACTTGGACGCCCTTTCGCTTCATATATTTTCATGACAGCTTCTGTCTCTTTCGCATTAGCCCCTAGTCCATACACCGTCTCTGTCGGAAAAGCGACCACTTCGTTTTGCTGCAATAACAACGCTGCCTGTTCAATTTGTGGATAGTATGTGGATAAATTCTTTTCTAAATCCACAGACCACCTTCTTGTATTTAACATCATACAAACTCCTTTTAAAAAAGATAAAACTGTTGATATATCTCAATTATCCTTTTGAAAGTATAAAAGATGATGATCAATAAAACAAGCGTTGTCCACAATTTGTGGATAACGCTTGTTTAACGGTGGATAAGTATGTGTATAAGTTCAATATATTGTGATTAACTGGCTTTTTTTTGAAGAACCACTGCCTGTTCTTTCGCTAAGATCTCTTTTGCATGTGCAGATACCCACATGCTTTCTGGAATATCCTCTAAAGCCGTGAAGCCCATCAATGCCAAAAAGTCATGTGAGGAGGAGTGGTTGGTGACGACATAAAACGTATCCACACCTATTTTCCCTCCGAGCGTTTGAACACTTTGGAACAAAGATACGATGTGTCCCTGACCTAGTTTATCTGATATGACAAGAGACCGCAGCAGGCCCTCTTGTTCACTAAGCTGTTCAAGACCTAAACACCCTGCCAGCTGACCTTCTGCATTTTCCATGACAACAAATGTCGTACGCTCTGCAAGCGTGACGCCGCCTTTCGCTTGTCCTTTTTCAAGAAAAGCATTGATCGCTGGGGCATCTTCTTCTGTGGCTATTCTTAATTGATAAAACATGCTTTCACCTCTTTTTGATCTCTTACTTCAACTCTATGAGGCAAAAACAGATTTATACCTTTTTTAGGAGAAAAGACTAGAGACCCATTCGAATAAAAAGAATTTCACTTCACCCTTCTCTTCTTTCTCTTCTTTGACCACTTCATTCACAGACTCATCTGTTTGCTGTGCTGTCACTTCGGAATCCTCATCCCCCTCTGGCGATACGATAGCTTCTCCATTTGAAAAATCGATAAAGCAGAGCGGCGGGAATAACACACACCACCAATTGGCTCCATCCCCTTCTCCAAGCGTAATTAAAATGGCTTCATATTTCCCTGCAGGATAGACGAAATTTCCATAGAGCTTTGTTGGAAATGAGGCTTTTTGAAAACTGACTGATACGGATTGATCAATGTGCTGCTCCTTCAATTTCGCTTTGGCAATGCGATTGATTTCTGGCAGCTTGGACCGAATCACACGTCTTGCTTCTTCAATGGATGTAAGGTCTTTGACCCATTCTGTCATATTGGCATTGACTTCGTCTCGAATGCTTCTTTTCACATCCTGATCTGCTGAACGATCACTATTTGCTAAAATGCGTAATCGAATGGCTTCCTCTGGTATCACAACAGGCTGATTTGCAGAAGCAGCCGCTGTCTCCTCTCTGCCAAGGTTTGCAAAAGCACCGCATAATAATAGAAACATATAAAGACAAATCATCATTTTACTTTTAAACATGATGTGTTCCCCCCACTTTTTCTCTTCGCTACAAACATTGTGTCCAGGAAACCCATCTCATAAACAGAAAAAATGATTTTTTTAATAGATTATAAGTCAAATGAAAAAAACCGTTCCATTAAGAACGGCTTTGGAGTGAGGATTGGTAATCGGAAGGGTACAGTCTTCCATCCCAATCTCGGCTGATTTTTAACCCTGCATCTGTTTTGATGACAGTCATTGCTCCTTTTTTCTTGATTTCTTTTTTGACTTTTCCGTTCTGATTAATAAATTGAATCATCATTTCATAGTTAAATTCAATTCTGTCATCGCTTTCATCTGAAGGCGTAAACGTAATTTTCTTCAGCTTAATTTGACAATCTTGATCCTTTGCTGCTTCTAACACGCTCGGGAACATGCTGTCTTGTGTATATTCTTGATATTCATGCTCGGTTAAATAAGACTTCAGCTTCTCCTTCATGTCAGTTAGGTCATCTGTTCGATTCACTGTGTATTGTGCTTTTTTATAGCTTTCTCCAAATGCTGCTGCTTCTTTTTTAAAGCTCGGTTTGCCACAAGCACTCACAATTAATAGTACACTGACGATGACCAACACCATCGCATACCTTCTGTTCACACCATTCGCTCCTTCAAAACAAATTTATGTAAAAAAATCATGATCAGAATGTTCATTCTTCTATATATACGTTTCTCTTTTACCATAAGTTTCATCTTTACATAATAAAATAGTCCGACTTTATTCAGCCGGACTTTCCGTTTTGAATGTGTGCGCAAACAGCTCGGTCTTTCCCGTTAATATCCTTGACGATGCGGACATCTGCCGCGGGAAATGACTGCAAGAGAAGTACTTTTACATCTTGCCCTTGCGTATGTCCAATTTCAAAGACAACCACCGACTGCTTATGAAGTACATGGTGAAGATCACGAATGAGACGCTTATAAAACCACAGACCATCACGTCCATCTGTCAGCGCATTTACTGGCTCATGCTTCGTAACCACCTCTGACAAGCTGTCCATTTCTTCTGCCGCAATATAAGGTGGATTGGAAATAAACAGATCCACTTTGCTGCCCTGATCCTTGATAGGTTCGAGTAAGTCCCCTTGTAAAAAATGGACGTCTGCACCTAGCGCTTGCTGATTCCGCTTTGCTACCGCAAGTGCTTCATGTGAAATATCCGTTGCTGTGACAGATAGTGTTTCTTTTTCAAGAGCGAGCGTAATCGCAATTGCCCCGCTTCCGGTGCCAACGTCTACTGCTTTGAGCGGCTGATCGTGCGGGAAGATGTCACTCATCAAATTCAGTGCCGCCAAAACAACCTCTTCCGTTTCAGGGCGAGGAATGAGAACATGTTTGTTCACCTCGAAGGGACGGCCGTAAAAAAATTCAATACCTGTTAGATGCTGAACAGGCACCCCTTTCTTGTGCTGCGTGACAAACTCGCTGAATAACCGATCTTGCTCCTCTGGCAGCTGATCATGAAAACGTGCAAGAAGTTCACTTCTGCTTAAGTCCAGTACATGCATCAAAAGGAGCTCTGCTGCGTTTTGGTCTCTACCGGCTTCCGTTAACAAAGAAGAAGCCCATTTAAGGGCTTCAAAGTTGGTACGCTGATTATTTTGCATTTTGAAGCTTTCTTGCTTGGTCTTCCATAATTAATGCATCTATGACCTCGTCAAGTTTTCCTTCTAAAATTTGATCAAGCTTTTGAATCGTTAATCCGATGCGGTGGTCTGTTACACGGTTTTGCGGGAAGTTGTACGTACGGATACGCTCTGAACGATCCCCTGTTCCAACAGCAGATTTACGCGTTTGATCATATTCAGCCTGTGCTTCACGCTGGAATTTATCATAAATTCTCGCACGTAATACTTTCATGGCTTTTTCTTTGTTTTTGATTTGTGATTTCTCATCCTGACAGGAAACAACCACGCCTGTTGGAAGGTGAGTTAATCGAACAGCAGACATGGTTGTGTTAACACTTTGTCCGCCAGGTCCGCTTGATGTGAAAGTATCTACACGGATGTCTTTTTCGTGGATATCAATTTCAACTTCTTCAGCCTCGGGCAAGACAGCAACTGTCGCTGTTGATGTATGAATCCGTCCGCCTGATTCCGTTTCCGGAACACGCTGCACGCGGTGTGCACCGTTTTCAAACTTTAGTTTAGAATATGCGCCTTTCCCGCTAATCATAAAGATAATCTCTTTATAACCGCCAGTTCCAGTCACATTCGCTTCCATTACTTCTGTTTTCCAGCCCTGCATTTCAGCATAACGGCTGTACATACGGTAAAGATTTCCAGCAAAAAGCGCGGCCTCTTCTCCTCCTGCTGCACCACGAACCTCCACAATAACGTTTTTGTTGTCATTCGGATCTTTCGGGATCAGCAAGATTTTCAGCTCGTCTTCTAAACGTTCCGTTTCCTCTGTGAGCTCTGAAATTTCTTCTTTGACCATGTCGCGCATCTCGGCATCCAGCTTTTCTTCCAGCATTGCTTTCGCTTCGCTCAACTGGTCGTATGCCGCACGATATTGTCTATATACCTCAACAGTTTCTTGAATATCAGATTGTTCCTTCGAATATTCACGAAGCTTCTTAGGGTCGTTCACCACTTCAGGGTCACTCAAATATTCATTTAGCTTTTCATAGCGTTCTTCAATTGATTTTAAACGGTCTAACATGGTCTTCACCTCTGTTTTGTGCGTAACAGTCTAATTATAGTATAGCGGGGTATGACAGTCAAAAAAATTTCCAAAACAATTGATTTTCTGCAATTTCCCACTAGAAAACACGATCTTTGGCGATTGGTTACTTGTTTTGTCTAACGTGAAGGAACAGTTCCTTCTTGAAGAGAATGGTACTTATAATTGAAAAAAGGGAGGGCATTTGGTTTGAATACAAATGAGGTTGCAAAAGAAATTGGCGTTTCTTCAAAAACGATTCAGCGTTGGGTTAAACAGCTCAACATCCCTGTCGCCCGGAATGAACTTGGACATTATGAATTTCATGAAGATATTGTACAGCTTCTCAAAGAAGTCAAACACCAAATGAGTGAAGGTGTGATCCTTCAAGACATTCGACTGCCAATCCACACGGAAACCGTTCAACAGTTATCGCCTGCTGCAGAAACTGCTGCCTCCACAAAGCGGATCGAAGCATTGGAAAAGCAGGTGAATCAGCTCATTCAGCAGCAATTGCACAGCACTGATGTAGAAAAACGGCTGCAAGAACTCGAACGGAAACTGGCTAAAAAAGCAGATGAAGGTGTATCCTATCAGCTGCTCCAGCACCGTAGAGAAATTGAAGATCTCACCACTAAACTTGAGCGTCTTGCTGCGAGCTTGAAACAACCCTCTCAAATAGAAGAAAAAAAGGAAATCACGCACACTAACATCAAAAAAAAGCGTGCGCTCTTCCCTCTGTTTCATTCATTTCGCTAAGAAAGGCTGCCTCATGAGGCAGCCTTTCTACTTTATTATGAGGTAAGTGCAATAATGATCGGTAATGAAATTAATGACATGATTGCACTGATCACAAATGCGGATGCAGTTTCTGCTTCTTGTTTTTCAAATCGGGTTGCGATCATGGCTGCAACAGCTGAACCTGGGAAGGCAACAAGTAATACAGCTTTTGTAATTTCATCAGCCGAAAGACCCATGAAAATGGCGATAAAATACATAAGCAATGGTTGTACAGCTACTTTTAGCAATGCGATACTGAATGCTGGTAGGCTTAATTTAATTTTACGGATACCAACAGTGACACCGACTGCAAATAGCGCAACCCCTGACGTAACACTTCCAATTTCCTCTAACATTTCATGTCCAATTTCAGGAAGTTTAAATCCTAAAAGAACAAGAATGATACTTGCTAGTGGTGCAAGTGCAAGCGGCTCTGATAAACCGTGCAAAATAGCTTTCGTCGTCATTTTAAGGAAACTTTCGCCGTCTTTGGCTTTTCCTTTTGTTTTTTCACCGACAGTTGACACAATAATCGCAATTGGATCAAGCATTGCATTTACAACTATTCCGGTAATTGCAATCGGAATTGCAACTTCTTGAGCCCCAAATAAACTGCCTAGGACTGGAATCCCCATAAATGCAAAGGTCGGTTGAGCTGAGTTTAACGAGAAAATAGATGAATTTGTTAAATCGTATTTAAAAGCAAATTTCGTAACAAGAAGGATAATGATATAAAAACCTACGATTCCTAAAATCAATGCAACGAAAAATGGAATTTGACTATAGAATTTATCTTTTGGTGTTGACAGAATGCTGGCGATAAAGTGCGCTGGCAAAGCATACTTTGTCACAAGTGTACTTACACCTTTTGCAGATTTAGCGTCATAGCTACCGAAGTGTCCTGCGAACCAACCCAGCGCGATAACGAAAAAAATCGGTGCTAGGAGGATCAAAATATTTAAAAAGTCCACCTTACTCTTCCTCCTTAAATCCTTACAAGTTTCTATTTATTGCGGCATTGTTTAAATTACCCTAAACAATGCCGCGTTACACAATTTATTATGCTCTTACAATTTTTTTATATTCAGGAATCCACATTGCATCTTTCACAGCTTGTTCGATGTCGTCAGGCGTTCTTCTTGCGACACCATCTTTAATTGCTGCTTTTGCCACTTCAATGGCCACTTTGATAGAAACTTCTTGCAATTTATCAATGCTTGGAAGAAGACCAGCACCTGGTTTATCATGATCAACCATTTCAGCAATCGCATCTGCAGAAGCAACGAACATGCCTTTTGTGATGATTTTTGATTCCGTTACGATTGAGCCAAGACCAAGTCCAGGGAAAACGAACGCATTGTTTGATTGTCCAATTTCATGTTCAATTCCGTTATACTCAACGTTTTCGAACGGGCTTCCTGTCGCAACAAGTGCACGGCCGTCTGTCCATTTGAATAGATCTTCTGGAACAGCTTCCGCAAGTGGTGTTGGGTTAGACATTGGCATGATCACTGGACGCTCTGTATGTGCTGCGATTTCTTTAATGATTTCTTCAGTGAATGCACCGCCTTGACCTGATGTACCAATTAGAATCGTTGGCTTCACCCTGCGAACAGTTTCAGCAAATGAGATTTGCCCTTTTTCATCACGTGCCCAGCCTTCTACTTCATCAGAAGAACGAAGGTATGGTTTTTGGAAATCAAACACTTCATCTTCGAATTGATCTGTCAGTAATCCTCTGTAGTCTAATGTCCAGAAAGCATTGTTTGCTTCTTCTTCACTTAGACCTTCAAGAACCATTGTGTCACGCATTTGATCTGCGATTCCGATTCCAGCTGATCCAGCTCCGAAGATCATCACACGGTGATCTTTCAATTGAGTACCAGTTTTCTTGACAGCTGCAAGAACACCCGCTAAAGTAATGGCACCAGTACCTTGAATATCATCATTGAATGTTAAGATGTTATCATTGTATTTTTTCATGATGTTACGCGCATTTTTGTTTCCAAGGTCTTCCCAGTGAAGCAATGCTTTCGGGAAGAATTTAAGCGCTGCTTTTACATATGCATCAATGAATTCTTCGTATTTTTCACCTTGTACACGTTTGTGATGGTTTCCGATGTATAATGGATCATTCAATAATTTTTCATTGTTTGTTCCAACATCTAATACGACTGGAATCACGCGGCTTGGATCAATACCTGCAGCAGCCGTGTAAACAGCTAATTTACCAATTGCGATGTTGATACCACCAACACCCCAGTCACCAATTCCAAGAATGCTCTCAGAGTCAGTTGCTACGATCAAGTCGATATCTCCTGCTGTTGCATGTAAGTTTTCAAATGCTTTCTCAATGCCGTCAATGTTCTCGATTGAAAGATAGACACCATGAGGTCTTCTGTATTCATGGCTGTATTCTTGAATCGCTTCACCAACAGTTGGTGTGTACACAACAGGAAGCATTTCACGAAGCTTGTCTGATATAAGCTTATAGAACAATACTTCGTTACGGTTTTGCAAATCACTTAAGTATACGTTTTGACGAAGACGATCTGGCTGTGCTAGGAATTGCTTGTACGCTCTCTCCGCTTGTTGTTCTAAAGTGAGAACAGTTGGAGGAAGTAAGCCTTCTAGTCCAAGCTCTTGTCTTTCTTCTTCAGAAAAAGCAACGCCTTTGTTCAACGTTGGAATCGATAATACATCTTTACCTGTCAAAGTGGTTTCGAGGTACCCTTCTTTTGTTTTCTTCACGTTGTTCATCAAAAACTACCCTCTTTCTAAAATATAAATAAAGTGAACTATTAATTTAAAGAACGATTAAGGAGAATAATCCTTAATCAAAAAAATTATGACAAGAAATCGAACTTTTCGTTAAAATGCTTTACACTACAGTTAGTCATTTTATGCCTGCTTATACTAAAACGCAAGCGTTGAAAATTAGATAATTTTTTCGTAGCGTTATTTAATTTATTTAAGTACAAATGATGGGTGTTCAGCCAAAATCTCGAAAAACGAAACACAGCGGCATTTGCTATTTTTTTAATTGTCAAGTGTTGTACCAACGTCAAGTCTTGGTACTTCATGGTGATGTCTGCATCGTGCTTCGTATGATTCCTGCGCACCTACTAAAATTATGGGATCATCATAGGAGGCGGGTTTACCGTCGATCAAGCGTTGTGTTCTACTCGCTGGGGAGCCGCATACCGAACAAACTGCTTGAAGTTTTGTTACAAGCTCTGCACATGCCATTAAATGCGGAACAACACCAAATGGCTCTCCTCTGAAGTCTTGATCAAGGCCTGCAACAATGACTCGGTAACCTTTATCAGCCAATTGAGTGACAATGTCAATGATTGTCTCATCAAAAAATTGCACCTCATCTATGCCAATGACATCGGTTCTTTCTGATATGTGCGTTATTATGTCTTTTGGTGAGGCTACTGCAATCCCATCGACCGATGAACCGTTATGTGAAACAACTGAGCTTGTACTATATCGGTTATCAATCGCTGGTTTGAATATTTTTACTTCTTGTTTGGCAAAGGTGGCCCTTTTGGCTCTCCGAATCAATTCTTCCGACTTTCCAGAAAACATACTTCCGCAGATGACTTCAAGCCAACCGCTTTGTTTCATCACATACATAAGGTCTTCTCCCCCGTTTTAAAGTTCCATCAATCCACGTAAAAAAACAGGCAAGAACGGATTCCTGCCTGTTTATTGTATCTATTATTACTTAAGACCGTATTTTTTGTTAAAGCGGTCAACACGTCCATCAGCAGAAGCGAATTTTTGACGGCCTGTATAGAAAGGATGGCACTCAGAGCAAATCTCGATGCGTACCTCTTCTTTTACTGATCCAGTTTCAAACTCATTTCCACAAGCGCATTTGACTGTAGCTTTTTTGTAGTTAGGATGAATTCCTGTTTTCATCTACTGTCATCTCCTTCCGCCCTGAATCCAATTCGGAAACAGAGTTAATATCTCAGAATAAATTCTGAAACGCACATGATGAAATTATAACAGTGTGAGTCTATGATTGCAAATGTATTTTTTCAACAAGCTATCTTCTTGATGCAGACATGTTCGCTTGTTTCCATTCTTGCGTTAAAATATCGAAAAATTCTTGGTTTGTCTTTGTTTTTCTCATTTTGCGCATGAACTTCTCAGCAAAGTCAGGTGTATCTGACATCGATTTTCTCATCGCCCATAAACGATCAAGATGCTCTTTTGGTACAAGCAGTTCTTCTTTTCTCGTACCAGAACGACGAATGTCGATCGCTGGGAAAATTCTTCTTTCTGCAAGAGAGCGGTCCAAATGAAGCTCCATGTTCCCCGTTCCCTTAAATTCCTCATAAATCACATCATCCATACGTGATCCCGTATCAACGAGCGCAGTGGCTAAAATCGTCAAGCTTCCGCCTTCTTCAATGTTACGCGCAGCACCAAAGAAGCGTTTTGGACGGTGGAAAGCCGCTGGATCAATACCGCCGGAAAGCGTTCGGCCGCTTGGCGGGATGACAAGGTTGTACGCACGAGCAAGCCTTGTGATGCTGTCCATTAAGATGATGACATCTTTCTTATGTTCGACAAGACGCATGGCACGCTCTAATACAAGCTCTGCTACTTTAATGTGGTTTTCCGGTACTTCGTCAAAGGTTGAACTAACAACATCCCCTGCAACAGAACGTTCGATATCTGTTACTTCCTCTGGGCGTTCGTCAATTAAAAGGACAATCAGCTCTGACTCTGGATGATTTTCAGAAATGCTGTTGGCAATTTCTTTGAGCAAAATGGTTTTCCCAGCCTTAGGCGGTGCAACAATTAAACCACGCTGCCCAAACCCAACTGGCGCCATCATATCCATAATTCTAGTAGACAGGTGATTAGGCTGTGTTTCAAGAATCATTTGACGATCAGGGAATAGCGGCGTGAGTGCAGGAAAGTGAACACGTTCCTTAGCTGATTCTGGGTCGTCCCCATTTACCGCTTCGACATGAAGGAGTCCATAGTAGCGTTCATTCTCTTTTGGAGGTCGTACCTTTCCAGACACCTTATCTCCGTTTCGTAAATCAAAGCGTCTGATTTGTGAAGCTGAAATATAAATGTCTTCAGAACTTGGGGAGTAGTTAATTGGTCTTAAGAAACCAAATCCCTCAGACTGAATAATTTCAAGAACCCCTTCCATAAATAAAAGATCCTCTTGCTCAGCGTTCGCCTTTAAGATGGCAAAGATTAATTCTTTTTTTGTTAGTTTGCTGTAATAAGAGATTTTGTACTTTTTTGCTAGCTCATACAGCTCTTTTAATTTCATATTTTCCAAAGATGAAATCGAAACATCTTTCAATATGGACACCACACTTTTCTAGTCAATGTATTTCATTACAAATGCATGACCATTGTATTTGATTAGCTTTTAATTCCGTTTTTGTTGGAATGACCTCGCTCTCATGGTAACGCTCCCACTCGTTTTATCGTAAAGATAGGAACAATGTGAACTCGAGCTTTGTCAACATAGAGAAGGATAATGAGTATATCGTCATGATGCGGCAGTATTTAAACTTGTTGAAGCTTAAAAGAAGTAAATTCGCAGAAAATTTCGCAGCACTCTTTAGTTTTACCTCATTTGCAGAGAATATTCAACTTTAAAAAGAAAATGATATACATTTGACACCTATATGAAAAGCGGGTAATAAATACCCGCTTTCAGATTACGGACGAATGACAAGATTCGGTTTTTTCTTTAAGCTATGTCTGCCGTCTACGAAACGAACTGTACCTGATTTCGCACGCATAACAACGCTATGTGTTGTTCCAACAGAGCCTTTGAATTGAACACCTTTTAATAGCTCACCGTCTGTTACACCAGTCGCTGCAAAAATGGCGTCGTCGCCTTTCACGAGGTCTTCCATTCTTAGGACTTTGCCAACATCTAGCCCCATTTTCTCACAGCGTCTTAATTCTTCTTCACTTTGAGGAAGAAGCCTTCCGTGGATTTCACCACCAAGTGCCTTTAACGCAACAGCAGAAAGGACACCTTCGGGCGCTCCGCCTGAACCAAATAGAATATCAACACCTGTATGATCAAATGCTGTATTAATGGCTCCTGCAACGTCACCATCATCGATCAGTTTGATTCTTGCTCCTGCTTCTCTCAGTTCAGCAATGATTTTCTCATGTCGATCTCTGTTTAAAATCGTTGCAACCACATCTTCAATATCTTTGTTTTTTGCTTTTGCTACAGCGCGAAGATTGTCAATGACAGGCGCTTCAATGTCGATGCAGCCTACCGCTTCTGGACCTACTGCGATCTTATCCATGTACATATCAGGTGCATTCAGCAAGTTGCCATGATCTGCAACTGCAATAACAGCTAAGGCATTCCAGCCGCCACTTGCCACAATATTTGTTCCTTCTAATGGATCAACAGCTACATCCACGCGAGGTCCGTATCCGTTCCCAAGCTTTTCCCCAATATAAAGCATTGGTGCTTCGTCCATTTCCCCCTCGCCAATGACCACTGTTCCTTTCATCGGAATGGTATCAAATACATCACGCATTGCACTTGTTGCAGCATCATCCGCTTCGTCTTTTAATCCTCTTCCCATCCAACGAGCAGATTTTAATGCGGCTGCTTCTGTCACCCGTACTAGTTCCATCGATAAACTTCTTTCCATTTTTGTCCAAATCTCCTCTCACAGTCAAAGCCTTATGAATTTTGAAGTTCTTCTATTTCTTGGTCACTCAGCTTTTCACGCCAGATGGTTGCACCCAAGCCTTCAAGCTTCTTCTCAAGCAAACTATATCCTCTGTCTATATGTTCAAGCCCTGTGATTTCGGTCACACCGTCTGCCATTAGCCCTGCAACGACGAGACAAGCACCTGCACGCAGGTCACTTGCTTTCACTTTTGCTCCTTGAAGCTGCGTTTGTCCAGTGATAATGGCAGATCTTCCTTCGACCTTCATGTTTGCACCCATTCGGCGCAATTCGTCAATGTGCTTAAAGCGGGCTGAGTAGATCGTATCTGTGACCACACTCGTGCCTTTCGCCTTTGTTAACAGCGCCGTCATCGGCTGCTGAAGGTCCGTCGGAAAGCCCGGATACACAAGGGTTTTGATATCGACAGGCTTGAGTCCTTCGTTTCTGCCAACGATCAGCATCTGATCGTTGCTCGTTTCAATGGTGAACCCCATCTCTCTAAGTTTCGCCGTAATTGATTCTAAATGAGTTGGGATCACATTATCAAGTACAACTTCATCTCCCATCGCAGCACCAGCAATTAAAAATGTGCCTGCTTCTATACGGTCAGGGATGATGGAATGCTTACAGCCATGAAGAGATTCTACACCTTCGATTCGAATCACATCAGTACCCGCACCTTTGATTTTGGCTCCCATGCTTGCAAGCAGTGTCGCTACATCAATAATTTCGGGTTCTTTTGCGGCATTTTCAATGACCGTTTTTCCTTCAGCCAGTACGGCTGCCAGCATGATATTGATGGTCGCACC
Organism: Bacillus sp. FSL K6-1145; assembly: GCF_038003425.1. NCBI lineage: Bacteria > Bacillati > Bacillota > Bacilli > Caryophanales > Bacillaceae > Bacillus > Bacillus sp. FSL K6-1145. Next base: position 3,316,418 of record NZ_JBBOPC010000001.1, read on the forward strand.
TACACTGACCACATCAAGGTAAATACGGGCTCCGACTAATTTTTCAGCGCGCAAATAAATGGCACCCTGCTCGTTTGTCACCTCGGCTCCGAGTGCTTCAAAGCCTTTGATATGCTGATCGATCGGCCTAGGTCCTAAGTGGCACCCTCCTGGCAGCCCAATGACAGCCTGCTTGAATCTTCCCAGCATAGCGCCCATTAAATAATAAGACGCACGCAGTTTCTTCACTTTCCCATTAGGAAGAGGCATACTGATCATGGAAGCAGGATTGACAACCATTTCACCTTTTTCAAACGTGACCTTTCCGCCAATCTCTTCTAACAGATCTCGTAATGTGTCAATATCTGAAATATGCGGAAGGCCCTCAATCGTTACTGGAGAATCAGCGAGAATCGTGGCAGGAATCAGTGCCACTGCACTATTTTTCGCACCACTAATATGTACGGTCCCGCGTAAGGGGTCACCGCCGGCAATGTTTAACTTTTCCATATTTGTCTCCCTTCTTAAAGAAGATCACTGTTGGAGTTATACTGTTTGTGGATGTCGCGCTTTAAAAGGTCTTGTCCAAAATTTAGCCAATATCAAGAGAAAGAATACAGGTTAAACGAAATTTGTCGGAAGAAAAATAATCGAAGCTTTGCGAGGCTGTGATGTTCTCTTCTTTGCACAAAACATTTCTTAGCGTTTTTAAGGAAAACTGCGGCAAACAGGAGACAATCCCGCCTGCCACAATCACTTATTTATTCCAATCTGCTAAAAATTGCTCAATGCCCGCATCCGTTAATGGGTGTTTCGTCAGCTGCTTGATGACTTTCAGCGGCATTGTGCCGATATGAGCACCTCTAAGTGCAGCTTCTGTCACGTGCTGCGGATGACGAATGGATGCAGCAATGATTTGTGTATCTAAGCCATGAACATCAAAAATGGTTTTCACTTCGCTGATGAGATCGAGACCATTTTGGCCAATGTCATCTAAGCGGCCGAGGAATGGAGAGACATACGTCGCACCAGCTCTAGCTGCAAGAAGTGCCTGGTTTGCACTAAAAATCAAAGTGACGTTTGTTTTGATTCCAAGGTCTGTTAACGCTTTGACAGCTTTAAGACCATCTGTTGTCATTGGGATTTTAACCGTGATATTTGGTGCGATGGCAGCAAGCTCTTTTCCTTCTTCAATCATTTCTTCTGCTTTGAGGGAAATGACTTCCGCACTGACAGAACCTGATACCACGTCAGTGATTTCGCGAAGACGGTCGTGGAATGATACGTCCTTTTCTTTCGCTACTAAACTAGGGTTTGTTGTGACGCCTGCTAAAATGCCAAGCTCGTGCGCCTCTTTGATGTCTGCGATATTCGCTGTATCTACGAAAAATAACATAACCGTGCCACTCTCCTATCAATAAATTGTCTGAAATGTAAATTTTGATTGCGCTTTCTCAAGATATGGAGAAAACCGCCTGTGACTCAGGCGGCTTTCGGTTCTCATCAAATTATGCTTGGTTAGAAGAACCAAATTCACGCATTTTGCCGATAACAGTCGCTTTAATTGCGTCACGAGCTGGTCCAAGATATTTACGTGGATCATACTCTTCTGTTTTTGCAGCAAGTGTTTCGCGTACTGCTTTCGCAGAAGCAATTTGGTTTTCAGTGTTTACATTGATTTTAGCTGTACCAAGTGAAATTGAGCGCTTGATGTCAGCAGTTGGGATACCTGTTCCGCCATGAAGAACAAGTGGAAGACCTGTCATTTTACCAATTTCTTCCATTTCAGTGAAACCAAGGTTTGGTTCACCTTTGTATGGACCATGTACTGAACCTAATGCAGGTGCAAGGCAGTCAATGCCAGTGCGTTCTACAAGCTCTTGGCACTCTTTTGGATCAGCATAAATAACGCCCTCAGCGATGACGTCGTCTTCTTGTCCGCCAACAGTTCCAAGCTCAGCTTCTACAGATACACCGTGGAAATGTGCAAGCTCAACTACTTTTGCAGTTGTTGCTACGTTCTCATCGAATGGATGGTGAGAAGCGTCGATCATGACAGAAGTAAATCCTGCATGGATTGCTTTTGCACAAGATTCAAAGCTTGAACCGTGATCTAAATGAATCGCAACAGGAACTGTTACATTATATTCTTCGATTAACGCTTTAACCATTGCGACAACTGTTTTGAAGCCGCCCATGTAGCGTCCTGCTCCTTCAGATACTCCTAAGATAACTGGAGATTTCTCTTCTTCAGCAGCTTGTAAAATCGCTTGCGTGAATTCTAAATTATTTAAGTTAAACTGTCCAACAGCGTAACCTTTTTCCTTTGCGTCTTTCAACATTTCTGTCATTGAAACTAAAGGCATGATGAAAAATCCTCCCTATGTAGCTAATTTGCTTACTAAAAAAAGCTCTCCACCCTAGCATGACCAGAATTTCTCGCCATATGTAAACTTTCAAAGTCAGATCGCTTTCTTCTTCTTATCTAGGATACCAATTATTCGACAAATCGGCAACAGAATGACTCGATTCAATCATTTCCATCTAACCGTTTGTTTCGAGCGGTAAGTATTCTTTGACAGCATCTCGGATCTCATCAATATCAAAAGGTTTCGCAAAATGCGTCAAAGCACCGAGTTCTTTGGATTCTTGGATCATGTCTAATTCGCCATAGGCTGTCATAATGATGACACGGATGTCTTCATCAATTAATTTCATGCGTTTTAAAATTTCAATTCCATCCATTCCGGGAATCTTCATATCAAGCAGCACAAGGTTTGGTCTATGATTTTTCACAATATCTAACGCCTGAAGTCCATTGGCTGCTTGGAAGGTTTGATAGCCTTCTTTATGAAACACTTCATTCAATAATATTCTAATACCATATTGATCATCGACAATTAAAATTTTCTCATTCATCTGTTACACCCCATTGCTTTCATTTTTCGCCATAAAAAGAGCTGTTGTTAAATAATTCTGTTTGATTTTCACATTTCCTTTATTTATAATAGTTTACTTTACGACATTTTCTGAGCATTTTTCCTAATATTCTCTTTATATTCTATTATAAAATGATCTGACCGAAGGAGGAAATCAGTCTTGTTAAAAATTTTCACGACCCAGTTATCAGGTATTTTTTCACGTATTGGAGAAAAGCAGGCTGAAGCGATCGAGGATGGTGCACGCCTTCTTGCACAAGCCATTGTCAGTGGACATGCTGTTTATTTTCACGGGAAGAATGAACTGGCTGCTGTAGCCCTAGAGGCAACTGAAAGCAAGGAGCCATTTCCAGGTGCGAAAGTGCTGCCGCTTGATCAAATGGAGCGCAGCTTGCTTCATCCAAGCGATAGAGTGCTGCTATTTTATTCAGACCCAGAAGACGAGGAGATTCAATCTCTTGTAAAAGAACTGCACGCGCAAGGGACGCCCGTTGTTGGTGTCGGGCCGGCACAAAAGGAGCCGTCCATGATTGAAGAGCTTTGTGATGTCCATATTGATTTTCAGCTCAAGAAACCGCTTGTGCCCGCTGATGACGGAACAAGGTTCGGTTATCCTGCTTTAATGACATGCTTATACGTCTACCACGCTCTATCGTTTACTGTGAAAGAAATCGTTGAGGAATATGAATAAAAAAACTGCCGAGAAGATGATATTCTCGGCAGTTTTTTTGTTTTATTTTGATTCAGATGCTTGCAGTGAAGCACCAACGAAATCTCTAAATAATGGCTGAGGTCTTGTCGGTCTTGAGACGAATTCTGGGTGGAATTGAGAAGCAAGGAACCAAGGATGATCCTTCAGCTCGATAATTTCAACAAGACGTCCGTCTGGGCTTGTACCAGAGAAAACAAATCCTGCCGCTTCCATTTGCTGTCTGAATTCATTATTAAACTCATAGCGATGGCGGTGGCGTTCGTAGACCACTTCATCATTGTATGCAGCAAATGCTTTGGAGTCTTCATTTAATTTACATGGATACAGACCAAGACGAAGTGTTCCGCCTAAATCATCTACATCCTTCTGTTCTGGAAGAAGGTCAATAATTGGGAATGCTGTTTCAGGATCAATTTCCGCTGAATGAGCTCCTTCAAGGCCTAGTACGTTTCGTGCATATTCGATTGACGCAACTTGCATTCCTAAGCAAATTCCGAAGAATGGCACTTTGTTTTCACGGGCATATTGTGTAGCAATAATTTTCCCTTCCACTCCGCGGTCTCCGAAGCCTCCAGGAACGATGATGCCGTCTACATCTTGCGCGAAATCAGCCATATTTTCTGCTGTCACTTCTTCTGCATTGATCCATTTGATTTGAACGTCTGCATCAAATGCATAACCAGCATGGCGAAGTGATTCAACGACAGAAATGTATGCATCTTGCAATTCAACATATTTTCCTACTAGACCAATTGTGACTTGTTTTGAGAGGTTTTGCACTTTATCGACTAGCGCTGTCCACTCCGTCATGTCTGCATCTTGGCAATCAAGTTTCATATGTTCACATACAAGCTTGTCTAGTCCTTGTTTTTGTAAATCAAGCGGAATAGAGTACAGCGTGTCTGCATCCTGACATTCGATAACAGCTTTTGTATCAATATCACAGAATAACGCAATTTTGTCCTTCATGTCTTGGGTCATTGGCATTTCAGTTCTAACCACAATAACGTTTGGCTGAATACCAAGGCTGCGAAGTTCTTTTACACTATGCTGTGTTGGTTTTGTTTTCAGTTCACCTGCTGCTCGGATGTAAGGAACAAGCGTACAATGAATGTACATCACGTTTTCACGGCCAATGTCACTCTTCATTTGACGAATCGCTTCAAGGAAAGGAAGGGATTCGATGTCTCCTACTGTTCCTCCGATTTCTGTGATGACCACATCTGCACCTGTTTCTTTTCCGGCACGGTACACGCGATCTTTAATTTCATTTGTAATATGGGGAATAACCTGTACAGTTCCGCCTAAATAGTCACCGCGGCGCTCTTTCTTCAGAACAGTAGAGTAGATTTTACCTGTTGTGACGTTGCTGTACTTATTTAAGTTAATATCAATGAAGCGCTCATAGTGACCTAAATCAAGGTCTGTTTCAGCACCGTCATCTGTGACGAAAACCTCACCGTGCTGATATGGACTCATCGTCCCTGGGTCTACGTTGATATATGGATCGAATTTTTGAATGGTGACATCCATCCCTCTATTTTTCAGAAGGCGGCCTAACGAGGCAGCCGTGATCCCTTTTCCAAGTGAGGAAACAACTCCTCCTGTTACAAAAATATACTTTGTCATTTCGTATGCTCCTCTCTTTTTTACCCTTGCATGACTAGACATGCACAGCTTCATCCTTTTTAGAGTGTATCCCTAAATCTCTTGAAAAATAAGAAAGCTCCCTTTCAAATAAATGAAAGGGAGCGTAAATGAACGTATCTTTACGTACTCTTTTTAGAGAGCCCAAAATACATACTACATAGTTCGCTCTCGAAAGTCAAGACGGTTTTGTCCTGTTTTGAGGACCGGTTTATGAGGGTTATTTCTCTTCCTCTTTATCGTCTAAATCGTCTTCGTCAATTTCTGTTAAGCCGTCATCATCTTCGTCATCATCTTCGTCGAATTCTTCTATATCTTCCTCAATTTCCTCATCATCGTCTAGGTCGAGATCATCGTCGTCTTCAACAAGATCAAGGTCTTCTTCAAGCTCTTCGATTTCCTCTTCCTCTTCAATTTCATCGAAGTCTTCTTCAACGACAGCTGCTTTTGTTTTTTTCTTTTTCGCTTTTGTTTTCACAGCTGGCTGAACTTCTTCTTCGATTTGATCAACTGGATACCAGCTGCGAAGTCCCCATCTCTGATCACCTAACGAAATAAAGCGGCCATCTATATTTAAGTCTGTATAAAATTGAGCAAGGCGATCATCAAGATCAGATTTTTGTATTCCTTGTAAACGGACCATTTCATCTATTAACTCGGAAAACGTAATCGGTGTTTTGCTGTCTCTGAAAATTTCATAAGCAAGTTCAACTAAAGACATGTGCTTGAGCTGTTCCTGTGAGTATTCTTTCAAACTCAAGGTCAGACACTCCCTTTCTATTACATGTATGTATCCATTTATCAGTGAAATAATAAGTGTTTATCCCTTATTTTTACGACAAACCATACCTCTCATTATAAACAAATTAGGGGAGTTTATGCCACCTTTAATCATGTTAATTTTTGATTTTTTCTCAAGGGGCTCACCTAATGGTTCATCATTTAGGTGAAATGGGTCTAGCTTTTGTGTCCGGCATGCATTTTGTAAACCGTTTTATTCATTCCAAACGAAAAAATGGGAACAATTAGAGGCAGCAATGGTGAATGAATAAATTTTGGCTATCATTCGAATGAAGTGATTGTCCATTTTTTATAAAGCGTATAAAAAGGCACACGTCAACAGGTTCAGTTTACGTGTACCTATAATGAAAAATTGTATAAAACCTTTTTTCTCAAATAACTTTGAATTCACTTTTATGCGAATACCGTTACTTCTTTTCGCAAGCTTTGTTTCACTTGAAAATTCATGCTCTATTTATTATTCATTACAGTACAGCGACTATTTCTTTTCCTAAGGAAATGAAAGCATCTATAATAAATGGTGCTGCAAAGAGAATCGATGCTTTCCAGTTCGCTTTTTTGTATTGAAAAAAGAACAAGATCAACACTGCTCCTATGAGTGCCGTGAAAAGGTACAGCCATAAGCTTTGTATTTGCAAGATCCCCATACATATTACATTAATAAACATAATGATGATCTTAGGAATTAGAGCATAAAACAAATGACCCTTAACCTCTGGAGTAAAGATGATTAATAGGAATTTTGCGATGAGATACTGAACTAATAGGCTGATGGTGGTTAGAATTGTTGTAATGACAACAATTAGATTCAGCATCGTTTCATAGGACATATCCTCTAACAAAGCTCTTAAATCATCTAGTTGCGAAATGTAGCCATTCAACTCAATAGCAAAAGTAACGAAATAATAATTGGCCAGAATAAAAATGACCAATGATATCAGTGATGTTATTCTTGGACGTTGTTCCATAATAGCCTCCCATCCCCTATACTCACAATGCTTGAATGATCGTTTAATCGTTTATTCACCATGCTATGGGAAACATATATGATGGTTGAAATTTTTTTAATAGAGAGATTCACTAGCCTCTCAGATAGCATCTCTATACTCTCTGAATCTAGAGATGACATGGTTTCATCAATTAGTATGGTTTCCCAATCTTTCACGAATAATAAAGATAATCCTACCTTTGCTTTCATACCCGTAGATGCTCTGCTATACGAACCATCTAGGTTACCATCAAAAAAATCATTCACTTTCCCCATCTGTTCTTCAGTCGGCACAATTTTAAACGTATTCCACAGAATCTCTAGGTTTTCTCTAATTGTAAATGGGTGAATGCCAATAGGATCCACATTTAAATAAAGAGTCGATTCTTTGTTTGCCTCAATATCTCCAGAGTACCTCTTATCTAAACCAGCTATCATTTTAAGGAGAGTGCTTTTACCTGCACCATTTCTCCCCACTAAATGAAAGAGACCTGTTGGAATTGAAAAATTCACTTTATCTAGTATGGTATTGTTTCTGAACTTCTTCGTACATTCTACAAATTCTAATCCCACTTGAATCCCCTTCTCTGTCGTATAGAGTCTTCAATAAAACCATCTATTATTGATCATCATGATAGAAAATAATAAAGAATCATACCCTTCAATAAAAGCAGCTATTATTAGGATGACTAACGATAGTAGATAATAAGGAATCATTTTTTTCATGACACCTAAAGCAGCTTTAATTGATTTCGTATAAATTAGTGTGAAAAGCACATACTGGCTGATTCCTTGATAAAACAACATATTTGGAAATTCTAATAGCCCATGAGGAATTAGTTTACCTAAAGCTTCTTGTGCTCCTAGCGTTCTAAAACCCATCGTAATGACGAAGGACGAACCTCCAAAATCCATTATTTGAAATAACGGTGACAACAAGAACCCCAGTAAATACATCGCAAAGTTCGTTAAGTTATGTGTCAGGACTACAGACATAAATTCCTGACCCGAAGTTGGTGGTGCGGCTTCAAATAAATCTTTGTTGACTATATTCCCTAGATAAATCCCTGTACCTATCAGCAATATACAGTAGATAGAGTAGTACCACAGAAAATACTTCAATCTTTTATGTATCATTTTCCTCCTCTTTTCATGAAGTAATCGTGAAAATTGTAATGCATATGAGTAATAAAATTGGCAAGGACAGCTTCAATAACTTATGTTCATAATCGTTGATTAATAGTTCTGTTTTTCTGAAATATACGACCCCAATAAAGATGATTAAAGGCAGCGATAACGTATTTTTAAGAATGATTGAGATATCAGACGTGTTGATCATTACTCCGACTATTCCACACATACTTACAAAAATCAGTACGAGACATAGTAAATAAATCGTACTGGATTTAAACCTCTCGTACGGACTCACAATCAAAGAGGATTGCAACGTCTCGATTCTTGCCCTATCAAGTACAATCTCTTCCTTTTTCGACCCTATTAAGATTTCTAAGATCGTAATAAAGTTTATATAGACTAAAATGAGCGCAGGTAGATTTTCTATTTTCGTTAAAAAGGATTGGGCGAAATAAGTAATCACTGATACTAAGGCGCCTATTAAAATGATTAATATTTTATTACTAGCGATATAAGACAAAAATAAACACAGAATATTTCCAGACCTATATTGCTTATTCGCACTTTTTAGGAAGGAAAGTCCAGTTGTCAAAGGTATCCTATGAGAATTACTTATGTAAATGTAAATAAGAAGAAACTGTACTATTTGCAGTATCATAACTGCTTCAAAAGTGGACGTTATGATATACCAAAATTGCAACAAAAGAAGTATTCTGTTTATGATATTGAATAGACCCGACAATAATTGAGATGCAAAAGAAAGCAGCACGACAATAAGTGCTAGTATGATAATGAAATATTGATTTTCTACTAACAAAAAGGTTAAAGCAATGAAACAAGCCAAAAGTAATTGAACTGAATATCCTTTTTTAATCGTAAAGAATAAATGTTTCAACAACAATTGTTTAGAGACAAAGACCAAGCCTGGCTGCTGTCTTCTATACGGTAATACACAACGATTAATATTAGCTGTAGCTACAATGTATATTGAAATAAAAACAAAGCTGTTTAGGTAAGTGCCGGGAATCTCACTCCGATATAAAATCAACGCTCCCATCACAATGAAAGAAAAAAGAACCATCCCAATATAATTGAGGTACCCCATTATACTTTGATCATATATTTTAAATAGTTTATTAGTTTTATGCATAAGTCATCTTAAAAAGCAGCAGCTTTCACTTCTCCTTGTTTTTTATGTACAACCATAATCGCAGCGGCAGCCACAGTAATAACACATAGATTGGCTGCTATCAAAGAACCATCTCCAACGAATAAAGATGCCATTGTAACTGCAAATAACAATAGTGAGAATGAGCCAAGTTTATTTGCTTTCATCATGAAATTTCCTCCTAATTAATGTTTTATTACAAGCCACATGGGCATAAAACGTTAAATTAGTTTTCAAATCATTGTCTATCAGCGCCATTTCACCTGACTTTTGGAAAAAAAATCATCTCAATTAAAGATTGAGATGATTTTTTTTTAGTTTAAAAAGCAGCAGCTTTCGCTTTTCCTTGTTTCTTAAGGATAGCCAAAATAGTAGCAGCTACACCTGAACTAATTGTGCCTACGCCAGTGAAAACACCAACGATTGTAATGACTGTCGCTACTGAGGACCAAGTATCTAAGAAATTAACTACTGTTGCCGCAGTTGCAGTACTAACACCTAGATTTGCTGCAATCAAAGAACCATTACCAATCACTAAAGCTACTAATGTTACCGCAAGAAGTGATAGCGATAATAAAGCATAAAACTTAGAATCTGTTGCTTTCGTCATAATATGACCTCCTTCGATTATTTACTACTTCTTTAGTCTAGCAAGAAGTAAATTACATTTCAATATTTTTTTGGAAAATTTGTAATATTTATTTAATTAACGGTATTTGTAATCAGTTTTTATCATGATTTACGTTCATTTTCCATTTTTACTGGGCACTTATGTAATAGCATAAAATGCTCTGATTCATTCAAATCTAGTCAGAATTTCTGATAAACACTATCAAAATTCAATTCGTTTCAAATCTTCAGTGCTTTTTTTTAGAGGCAGGTAAACTTTCATGATGAATTTTTTTGAGAGATGCTCGTTGTAGTCCTTCAATTATTACTGAAATATTCTTGAACAATCGGAGTTCATCCGTTGACAGAGCCCAAGTTCAAAAATTAACTGAATAATCATGATGGATGTGAAAAAAGAGTTGATTTTATTTTGAATTCAAGTGAAGTGATGAATGGGAAGTACAGTTATACACATTGACCCTAAGGAGCGAAGAACCGTATCTGTATGAAAAAGTGATTCATTTTTGGAAATATATCAGGTATCTTTATACATTTCAGTTCCTATCATAGCTTTTGAAAAATTGTAACATTTAGAAAATGTGATAAATATACTATTTTCTAAAACACAACATAAGTCCCTACTAATTGAAGTGAAAAAAGAATAAAATGGATTAAATTACCTAGTCAAGTTGAATCAATTTCCTCAATTCCAAAAAAAATCGAGATACTCATATTGAGTTGTCTCGACTTCGGTTTGATATCAAAATAGATACCCTTTATTCAAATCCTTGAACGTATGATGAAAAATAATGGCTGCTTTTTGCATTAATCCTCTGTATATTCATTTTTCTGTATTTTCTTTAGAAGATTCAGCTATTCGGGTAAAAAAGAATTGCTTATTTATGTAGGAAGAATCATAACCAACACGTTAGAAATGAGGCTGAACTGTGACAATTCTGCAAAGTTTAAACACATTAGTGAATGAGATGAACTTTTTTATATAATTTTCAAACAGCTTTCATAACGATACACTTTTTTCGTTTATTTTAAAGCTAGAGTTTCTGAATTAATGAAATGACTATTGCTATGGTCAATATAATGCCTGCAAACATTAAAACAATTAATTTTCTACGGCTATTTTCTTTTTCATTTTGATCTTTCTTTGAAGACTTCGAAAGTTCTGTGGAAACCATGATCCATATCACCAAAGTTACAATCGCTAAGATAGTAGTAGTTGTGGTCATAATAACCTCCCATATTTTTATTTTCTCAATTTTAACATAAGGCTAATATAATATGGCTCAATACTGGAAATCATCTTAAATTCAGGAAAACCTGACTATTACCTTGTATGTGGGTTATCGCTATATTATTCTTGAGGTCTAATTCTTTAGTAGGTATATTGCCAATTCACATGTACCAATACTCACTACTTCATCAGTTACAAATCACTCATACGTTAAAGCTGTTTCCTGTTGCCGACACTATCCTTTTACAACCCTAAAATAAAAAAACTTTGGATGATGCTAATGATTAATACTTCATGAACCAAACCCAAAACAGACCACCTCACACCAGGTGGTCTTTGCTTTGTTTCTACATATCTAGCAGTTTGCGCGAGATGACTAGGCGCTGGATTTCCTGTGTGCCTTCATAAATTTGGGTGATTTTCGCATCACGCATGTATCTTTCGACTGGGTAATCCTTTGTATAGCCGTAGCCGCCGAAGATTTGGACGGCTTCTGTTGTTACCTTCATGGCTGTATCTCCAGCAAAGAGCTTGGACATAGCTGATTCCTTTCCATACGGAAGCCCTTTCGTTTCGAGCCATGCTGCCTGATAAGTGAGCAGCCTGGAGGCTTCAATTGCGGTTGCCATATCTGCGAGCTTAAAAGCGATTCCTTGCTGCTGAATAATTGGTTTGCCGAATTGCTTGCGCTCCTTCGCATATTGGACCGCTGCATCAAGAGCGCCTTGTGCAATCCCAACAGCCTGTGCAGCAATACCGTTTCTTCCGCCATCGAGGGTCATCATCGCTATTTTAAAGCCTTCTCCTTCTTGTCCGAGCCGGTTCCTTTCATGAATCCGGCAATCTTCAAATCGAATTTCGGTCGTTGGCGATGAGCGAATGCCCAGTTTGCTTTCCTTTTTGCCAACAGAGAAGCCCGGTGTCTCTTTTTCTACAATAAAGGCAGTCGTATTTCGAGATGCAGCTTCTTGGTCTGTCACAGCAAACACAATATAATAATCCGCAATGCCTCCATTTGTAATAAAGATTTTCGCACCGTTCAGGACGTATTCATTGCCTGCCTTTACTGCCGTTGTCTTCATTCCGCCGGCATCTGAACCCGAACCGCTCTCAGTGAGTGCATATGCCCCTACCTTCTGTCCTTCTGCAAGCGGCTTTAAATAGATCTCTTTTTGTTCATCTGTTCCGAAAGTATAGATAGGCCACGAGGCGAGAGAGGTGTGGGCGGAGAGGGTGACGCCTGTAGAGGCGCACACTCTTGAAAGCTCCTCCACTGCGATGACGTAGGCTAAATAATCACTACCGATCCCGCCTACCTCTTCCGGCCAAGGAATGCCCGTTAAACCGAGCTCCGCCATTTGGCGAAAAATAGCTGGATCATACGTTTCTGTCTCATCCCGCTCTGCTGCTGTTGGCTCTACTTCATTTTTCGCAAAATCCCTCACCATTTTTTGAATCATTTCATGTTCATCACTTAATTGAAACTGCATCATGAGCCACCTCGTTTCATATTAGCTGTTTACAAATGACCAGCCTTTGAATTTCACTTGTTCCTTCATAGATTTCACAAACTTTCGCATCACGAAAGTAACGTTGTGCTTGATAGCGATTCGTATAACCATCCATGCCGAGCAAATGGATCACTTCTGTACTGATCTCAACTGCCGTTCTTGAGGCAAATAGCTTTGCCATGGATGCTTCCTTTGTGACCGGACGATTCGCCTCTTTATAAGAAGCCGCTTGATAGACTAATAGTTTGGCTGCTTCAAGCTTCGCTGCCAAATCACCCAGCCGAATGGTCGTTTCTAGACCTGCCGGGTGCTGCTTTAAATAAGTCACTGCCTCAGTTAATGCGGCTTCTGCAATGCCGAGGCTTTGAGCCGCGATACCGATTCTCCCCGCATTTAAACTAGACATGGCTATGTGAAAGCCCTCTCCTTCTGCACCGAGCAGCTGCTGTTTTGGAATCCGCACAGCATCAAAATGAAGCGTAACGGTTTTTGACCCGTGCAGTCCCATCTTTTTCTCATCTTTTCCGATCGTAAATCCTGGTGTATCTTTCTCAACAATGAATGCCGATATATTTTTTTTCGCAGAAGCAGGATCTGTCACGGCAAAGACAAGATACAGTTCTGCTTCCCCGCCGCTTGTGATAAACATTTTTGTACCATTTAACACATAATGGTCGCCCGCCCGCTCTGCTCTTAACTGAATACTGGAGGCATCTGAGCCTGCCTTCGGTTCAGTCAGGCAAAATGCTCCCAGTTTCTGCCCAGATGCAAGCAGCGGAACATAGGATTCTTTTTGCTCATTCGTTCCAAAAGCCAAAATAGGCATCGTCACAACAGATGTATGAACGGACACAATGACACCGATGGTCGCACTCACTTTGGATAATTCATGAATGGCGATGATATACGTTGTAAAATCTGCTCCTAAGCCTTGATACGAAGCTGGTATTGGAATCCCCAGAAAGCCTTGTCGTCCCATTTCTGCTAAAAGTGTTCTTGGGAACTGACCTTGTTCCATGGCTTCCACTTCAGGGAATATACGCTGTCTTGCAAATTCTGCTGCCTGTTCTCTCCAGAGTCGCTGTTGATCCGTAAGCAAAACATCCATTTTGACTCCCCCTATGAGTGGTCGTGGTATGTGTAAAAACCTCTCTTTGTCTTTTTGCCCAGCCAGCCTGCATTCACGTATTTTTTCAAAAGAGGACAAGGTCGATATTTGCTATCCCCAAGTCCCTCATGAAGGGTATTCATAATAAATAAACATGTATCTAGTCCGATGAAATCAGCGAGACGAAGTGGCCCCATTGGGTGATTCATTCCAAGCGTCATGACACCGTCAATGCTTTCTGCATCTGCCACGCCTTCATAAAGGGTGTAAATGGCTTCATTGATCATTGGCATCAATATGCGGTTTGATACAAACCCTGGGAAGTCTTCCACTTCAATTGGGGTTTTGTTTAATGTCTTTGCTGTTTCACAAACGAGTTGATACGTGTCGTCACTCGTTTGCAGCGCTCGAATGACCTCAACGAGTTTCATGACAGGCACCGGATTCATAAAGTGCATGCCAATCACTTGCTCCGGTCTACTCGTAACAGCTGCTAATTCTGTGATCGACAAGGAGGATGTGTTTGTTGCAAATATCGTCTTCGCCTCTGCAAATTGATCGAGTGTCTCAAAGATTTGTTTTTTCACACTCATTTGTTCAGATGCAGCTTCAATCACTAAACGTGCCTGCTGCACGTCCTTTAAATCTGTAGATACGGCAAGCCGCTGCGTAATATCTCGAACTGCCTGATGGGCTAGCTTTCCTTTTTCTGCTCGTTTCGTCAGTTGTTTGGTCATGGAGGAAATGGCTCGATGAATTTGCTTTTCAGATGCATCATGCAGCAGGACTGTGTAGCCAGACTGAGCAAAAACTTGGGCAATGCCTGATCCCATTTGACCAGCTCCAACGACCATGACGGTTTCTTCTGTACTCATGACGATGAACGCCTCCCTTTTAATCTACCTTTATCATGATGGCATCTCCTTGACCGCCTCCACTGCAAATCGCCGCAATGCCAATACCGCCGCCTCTTTGTTTTAATGCATGAATCAAGGTCAATATGATCCGTGTTCCGCTTGCTCCAATGGGATGACCAAGCGCAACTGCACCACCGTTGATATTCATTTTCCGCCGGTCCAGCCCGATTATTTTTTCACATGCCAGCGCCACAGCTGAGAAGGCCTCATTGATTTCAAATAGATCAATATCCTCTAGACGCTTGCCTGTTTTCTGTAAAATTTTCTCGATAGCAAAGGCTGGTGTTTTCGGAAAATCCTTTGCCTCTACAGCTACCTGCGTATGACCAAGCACGACTGCCATTGGCATGACGTCATGCTGCTTTGCATATGTGTCTTTCATTAAAAGAAGCGCACTTGCTCCATCATTGACACCTGGTGCATTTCCAGCGGTAATGGTACCCGTTTGATCAAAAACAGGCATGAGCTTTGACAGCCGTTCATATGACGTATCACGCCGCGGGGATTCATCTTCTGTGATCAGCCGCTCTCCCGTTTTCGTCTTGACGGTGACGGGGGTGATTTCATGCTGGAAAAAGCCGTTTCTCTGCGCTTCGATCGCCCGTTCATGACTTCTTAATGCCCAAAGGTCTTGCTCTTCCCGCGTGATACCGAGCTCCTTCGCAGCCATGCTCCCATACTCACCCATATGAACGCCTGTAAACGAACAGGTTAATCCATCTAAAATCATCGCATCTTGTACCGCACCATCTCCCATTTTGTAGCCCCATCGCGCTTTTTTTAGCAAATAAGGGGCGTGTGACATGGATTCCATACCGCCCGCTACGATGACCTCCGCATCTCCAGCTCGGATGATTTGATCTGCTGTGCTCACACTGCGCATTCCTGATGCACAGACTTTATTGATGGTTTGCGTCGGAACGGACCACGGAAGATCAGCATATCTTGCTGCTTGCCTTGAAGGAATCTGACCTTGTCCTCCCTGCAAAACACTTCCCATGATGACCTCATCCACATGATGTGATCCCTGCACTCTTTCCAGCGCAGCCTTGATGGCCCTTCCGCCTAGTTTTGCGGCAGTCAACCCACTGAAAGCACCGCCTAGTTTTCCAAATGGTGTTCTTGCTCCAGATACAATGACCGTCTGACTCATGTATGTTCCCTCCCGTTTGTTACCGCTTACATATTATCTAAACAGCAGATGTACAGCGCCATGTATAAGCCGATGAACATTCTATTCATCGGCCTGTTTTGTTTACGAAACCTGCTTTCCAGCCTCGCCAAACACTGATTTTTCAAGAAGCTCTGCGACATCAAATGTACCTACCTGATCCTCTACTTCCTTTGCCTTCGTGCCATCTCCCAGCATCGTTAAGCAATAAGGACACCCTGAGCTAATGATGGACGGCTGCACCTGTAACGCCTGCTCCGTTCGGGCAGTGTTAATTCGGGTACCTGTCTCTTCTTCCATCCACATTAAGCCCCCGCCTGCACCGCAGCACATACCAGTTTCACGATGACGTTCCATTTCTCTCAGCGTCACACCAGGGATTGCTTTTAAAATGTCTCTCGGTGGATCATACACTTCGTTATATCTGCCTAGGTAGCAAGAGTCGTGGAAGGTGATGACCTCATTCACATCATGTACAGGCATTAGCTTCCCTTCTTTCACTAGCTCTGCCAGTAATTCTGTATGATGGTACACTTCTGCCTCAAGCCCGAAGTCTGGATACTCATTTTTAAATAAATTATAGGCGTGCGGATCAATCGTAACGATCTTTGTGACACCGTTTTTCTGGAATTCTTCAATGTTTTTCGCAGCAAGCTCTTGGAATAAAAATTCGTTTCCAAGCCTTCTTGGTGTATCACCAGAGTTTTTCTCCTTATTGCCTAGGATGGCAAAGGAGACTCCTGCTTCGTTGAGAAGCTTTGCAAAGGCAAGCGCAATCTTTTGGCTTCGATTGTCATATGCCCCCATTGAACCAACCCAGAATAAATAATCGAAGGTTTGATCTGCTTTTTTCAGCTCTTTTACTGTCGGCACGTGCACATCTTCTCTCAGTTCACGCCAATTTTCTCTTTCTTTCCGGTTCAATCCCCACGGGTTCCCTTGGCGCTCTATACTTGTCATGGCACGCTGTGCATCTGCATCCATTTTCCCTTCGGTCAGCACAAGATATCTGCGCATATCAATAATCTTGTCGACGTGTTCATTCATGACAGGGCATTGGTCTTCACAGTTTCGGCACGTCGTACATGCCCAAATTTCTTCCTCTGTAATGACTTCACCAATAAGAGAAGGATGATACATCGAGCTGGCAGCCGATTCCTCTGCACCTGCTCCTCTCGCCTGCAGCGCCAGCTGATTTCCTGTTGTCTGCCTGAAGGCAAGCTGCGGAACCCAAGGCGTCTTCGATGTAATGGCGGCCCCTTTATTGGTTAAATGATCTCTTAGCCTTAAAATCAAATCCATAGGAGACAGCATTTTCCCTGTACCTGTTGCTGGGCACATATTTGTGCAGCGCCCGCATTCCACACAGGCGTAAAGGTCGATCAGCTGTGACTGACGGAAGTCTTCAATTTTTCCCACACCGAAGGTCTCTTGTGTCTCATCTTCAAAATCAATTTTTTGCAGCTTGCCTGGCGGGTCTAATCTGCTGGCAAATACGTTCACCGGCCCTGCAATGAGGTGAGCATGCTTTGACTGCGGGACATACACTAAGAATGTCAGCAAAATCAGGAGATGCACCCACCATGCGACATAAAAAACGACCGTTGCCGCAAGAGGTGAAATACCGCCCAGCAAGAAAGCAACACTGGATGCGATTGGCTCAGTTGGTGATAAAGAGTGTCCATGCCAGATGATATTCATCCCGTTCCCAAGTAAAACGGTCAGCATCAAGCCGCCAATAAATAAAAGCACTAGACCGGATTTAAAGCCACGCTTTAAACGGACAAGCTTCTCCACATACCTTCTATGGAACGCCCAAACAACAGCTACTAAAATGAGAAGTGTGACTACCTCTTGGAAAAAGGTAAAGACACCGTAAAGCGGACCTAAAGGGAGTCCGCTATCTGGAACGAGTCCCTTCATAATAAAATCAAGGGCTCCGAACTGTACAAGGATAAATCCGTAGAAAAACAGCACATGAATGATGCCGCTCTTCTTGTCCTTTAACAGCTTCTTTTGCCCAAATACATTGACCCAAACACGCTCTAAGCGTTTTTTCATGTCTTGTTGGAACTCTTCTTTTTTGCCAAGACGAATGTACGCTGCTCGTGTTCGAATGAGATAAATAAACAAATACACAGCGTAAGCGGTCACCGCCGCAAATGCGATCATGTTCATGATTAAAAGGCTATTCATCTTGCTCCCCCTTTCATTCCCCAAAACCCACTTTGTTCCGTTTCCATGTTGTACCTCTATCATAAATAATGAATGAGTATTCAGTCAATATTTTTTACACGTTTGGGTACACTATTGAAATATGCAAAAAAGGAGGAAGCTTTATGATCGCATTGATCATCCTACTCGTACTCGTTATCATCGTTTGTCTCATATTGTTAGACCTTTATATGGGAAAGAAATATTTTTCTACCCGCGCTTTTGAACGATCTTTTGACCAAACAAGCGGTGATGCCGTTTTTTATCATGATGGCGAACCATTTTTTGATCAGCTGCTCACCGATATTCAGCACGCCTCTTCTTCTATTCATATGATGTTCTTTATTGTAAAGAACGACAAGATTGGTCAAAGGGTGTTACAAGCTCTCAAAGCAAAAGCGGAACAAGGGGTTTCCGTCTTTTTACTGACCGATCGATTAGGGTCCTATCCGTTTGATCAAAAGTCCATTGATATGCTGGAGAAAAGCGGCATCCAATTTTACTTTTTAAATAAGCCTCGTTTCCCTTTTTTGATATATCGGTTAAACATGAGAAATCATCGTAAAATCACGGTAATTGATGGAAAGATTGGCTATATTGGCGGGTTTAATATTGGCGATGAATATGTTGGGAAAAAGGGTCGGTTTGGCATTTGGAAGGATTATCATTTGCGCATGACGGGGCAAGTTGTCGCAGATCTCCAGCATGTGTTTTTGAATGATTTATACCGGACATCTGGTATTCATCAGCTGCAATATGAGGTTTTTCCTGCTTTGGAACCGGGAACACTACAATGCACAACACGCGCGACTGCTGGTTTTTCTTTAGAAGCTTTGTTCCTCAAAGATATTCAGCAGGCGAGGAAACAGATCATCATCTGTACACCTTACTTTATTCCATCTGCTCCTCTTCTAAGTGCACTGCTTGATGCACGAAATCGAGGCGTCACGGTTGAAATCATCATCCCAATGAAAGCAGATCATCCACTCGTCAAAGAGGCTGGATTTCATTATTTGAAGGACCTCATTGCCTCCGGCTGCCTTGTTTATCGTTTTTATAAAGGATTTTATCATGCGAAAGCCATTCTAATTGACCAGAGACGCTCTATGATCAGTACGGCAAATTTTGATAAACGCAGCTTGTTTTTAAACGAGGAAGTAGACGTCGCCATTGATGATACCGACTTTACTGCCCACGTAGAGGAAAGGATTCGCGAGCACATAGAAGTGTCTGAGCTTATGACAGAAGAGAAATTGGCACAGCGTCCGCTTCTGTCACGTCCGCTTGAATGGGTTGCCGCCATGTTCTCTTATTTTTTATAAAGGAGATGACCTATGCGTTATCGATTCGGTTATGTATCCAATGCCGTCACCTTGTGGGAGGCTTCTCCTGCCAAGTCGCTGACCTTTGCAAGATACAGTAAGCTCTCGAAGGAAGAGAGAGAAGAGGCTTTATTGCGAACAACGAAAGCCAATCTTGTGAATACATTAAGAACGCTCTATTTCGCCATCGCCCATGATATCCCGCTTTACCGTTTTTCGAGTTCGATCGTCCCGCTTGCGACCCATCCCGAGGTGCGCTGGGACTTTGTGACACCTTTCCAAAAGGAGTTTCTTGAGATTGGCGAGTTGGTGAAACGGCATGGGCTGCGTGTGAGCTTTCACCCTAATCAATTCACCTTGTTTACTAGCCCTAAGCCTTCAATCACAGAAAATGCCGTGATCGACATGACGTACCATTATCAAATGCTTGAGGCGATGAAGCTCGAAAAGGAAGGCTATATGAACATTCATGTGGGCGGTGCGTACGGTGATAAAGAATCGGCGCTTCAACGTTTTGATGAAAATATCAAACAGCTACCAGCGCATATCAAGGCGAGGATGACGCTTGAGAATGATGACAAAACGTATACGTCGTTAGAAACGCTTGGTGTATGTGAAAAGCACGGTATTCCCTTTGTTTTTGATTACCATCATCACGTGGCCAATAAAGATGACGATGCCGCGCTTGAAGACATCCTGCCAAGAATGTTCGGCACTTGGACGAGCACTGGTATTCCGCCTAAAATTCATTTATCCTCACCGAAATCAGAAAAAGCCATACGCAGTCATGCAGATGGTGTAGATATGTCCTTTGTCTTACCGCTTTTTCATGCATTAAAACCGTATGGGCGTGATGTAGATTTTATGATTGAGGCGAAGTCAAAGGATCAGGCCCTTCTTAGACTCGTCGAAGAACTGTCTGCGATAAGAGGCAACAAGCGAACCGGCGGGGGAACCATTGAGTGGAAATCATAGAGAAAGGTTTATCTCTGTGCAAACAGGGGTAACAAAGCTATTGTGAGAAAGTAATCAACAGGAGGATATGAAGATGTCTCAGATCTATTCAATCCAAATCGCTGCGAAAGCATTGAATTTACATAAGCTTATTTCTCTTTATGAAAAATGCCACCAGGCTCAACATCGTCTATATGTGTATTCTAAAAAAACAATGTGTAACATCAAGAACATCGTAGAGCTTGAAACCTTCAGGCTCACTCATTTAGAATCTGACTACTTAATTGTCGTAGAGGGAAAAAAAGCGCAAGATCTCTTGCAGCCATTTGAAAAAGAGAAGGTTTCATAAAAAAGAGCAGCCATCAGGCCGCTCTTTTGTTATATCCACTCTTTCGTTAACCACACTTGTTTTGAAGCTGCATCCATTTTCACTTGTGCCCCAATTGGCATCGTAAGCATCGGGTGTGTATGGGCACAGTCAAAATCTGCGATGAGCGGTTTCTTTGTCTCTCCAAGCACCTCAAGTAAAATCTCGTAAGGTTCTTTGCCCGTTCCCTCATCATCAAACAGCTCATGTTTCCCCAAAAGAATCCCTGATACCCGCTCAAACACTCCATTTACTTTCAATAAAGAGAAGTTTTTTTCTACAACTGAAGCGGTTTTCATACAATCTTCAATGAGGAGAATGTCTCCTGTTTGGATCGCTGGCATGAATCCACTGCCCCATATGCCGTACATTGCATTCAGGTTTCCACCGATCAACCTGCCTTCTACCTGTCCTTCTATGACGCACAGCCAATCGTTCGGACGCTGCCCTTTATCACGCGTCTTTTCTTCCCAATTGATTCGTTCATCCGTCCAAAAGGGTGGTTTTTTGATCTGATAAGGAATGGATTGAGGCTGCATCAGGATGTCTTCGAAGGACTGATATGTATAAGCAACGAACGGTTCAAACTCCCCAAAAGATGGAACAAGCGCCGGTCCGTAGAATACAGGCAGTCCCGTTTTTTCGTAAGCGGCTAAAAGAATCGCTGTCGCATCTGAATAACCGATCATGATTTTCGGATGTTGTTTCAGCAGCTCAAAATCAAGATAAGGCAGCAAACTATTTGAATTTGTCCCGCCAATCATTGACATGACGCACGCCAAGTCCTCTCGAGCCATTAGCTCATTCAACTCATTGGCTCGTTCTTGAATTGTACCTGAACGGTAGTGATCCTCTTTCCCTGTTAATGATCCTGGTACCACAAAGAATCCTTTTTGCTCAAGCCACTTCTTCGCCCGCTCATACCTAAGAGGCGAGGTCGCTGATGCAGGACTTGAAGGTGAAAAAATACCGATCTTATCGCCTTTTTGTAATCGCTGAAGCCCCTTCATTCCATCAGATCCTTCCTACACGAGTTTTTTCTATCCTAACAAAAAAAGACCCTTATCAAAAGGGCTTTATCTTTCTTTTTAATGACCAAACTGCGCTTCGTGTAGTCTGCTATATACGCCGCCCATTTGAATTAAATCTTGGTGGCGGCCTTGTTCTTCAATACCTTCCTCTGTCACGACAATGATACGATCGGCGTGTTTAATTGTTGCAAGGCGGTGGGCAATGACGAGTGTCGTCCTGCCGACAGCTAGTTCGCTCAGTGCATCCTGTATGGCTTTTTCTGTTTCTGTATCAAGTGCTGATGTGGCTTCATCTAGAATGAGAATGGACGGGTTTTTCAGGAACATCCGTGCAATTGATAGACGCTGCTTTTGACCGCCTGACAGTTTGACGCCGCGCTCACCTATCACGGTATTTAACCCTTCTGGGAAACGCTGAACGAGTTCCTCTAAATGCGCACTTCTTACAGCCTCCCAAATCTCTGCATCGCTGGCTTCTAAGTTCCCGTACGCAATGTTTTCACGAATGGTGCCTGAGAATAAAAAGACATCCTGCTGCACAATACCGATCTGCTGCCTTAAAGAAGACAATGTCATCGACTTTGTGCTTATACCATCAATCGTGATCTCCCCTTCATCCACATCATAAAAACGAGGCAGCAGACTGCAAATTGTTGATTTCCCCGCTCCTGAAGGGCCGACAAACGCAACCGTCTCTCCTTGTTTGATCTTTAAATCGATATTCTTTAACACATGACTGTGTTCATCGTAGCCAAATGTTACGTTTCGATATTCAATTTCACCTTTCAATCCGTGTACATCACGTGCTCCCTCTGTATCCTTCACATCCGGCTCTGTGTCTAGCAAATCGACATAGCTTTTAAAGCCCGCAATGCCTTTCGGATACATTTCAATGACCGTGTTGATTTTATCAATCGGTCTAAATAAAACATTTGTGATCAGAACAAATGCGATAAAGCCACCTGCCGTTAATTGACCTTGCAGGACAAACCATGTACCTGCGAGAAGGACAAACAGTGTCACAAGACGTGTGAGAATATAGCTGATCGATCCATTGACCGACATAATTTTATAAGAAAGAAGCTTCGCCTTACGAAAACGGTTGTTGTTTTCCGCAAAACGCTTTTTCTCGAAATGTTCATTGGCAAAAGCTTGAACAAGACGAATGCCCCCGATATTGTTTTCAACCCTCGCATGAAAGTCTCCAATGTCATTGTTGAGCTGTGTAATCGCCTTCGTCATCTTTTTATTAAAATGTAGGGCGAGCCAAATGATGACAGGCATGATGAGGAAGGTTAAAATGGCCAGCTGCCAGTTAATCATCAGCATGACTGCAAAGGCACCGAGAATTGTCATAATCGCTATAAACAAATCTTCAGGACCGTGATGCGCCACTTCTCCAATGTACATGAGGTCGTTTGTCATCCGTGACATGAGCTTCCCCGTTTTGTTGTTGTCAAAGAATTTAAAGGATAGTCGCTGAAAGTGATCAAACAGCTTTTTCCTCATATCTGTTTCAATATTGATGCCAAGCATATGCCCCCAATACGACACAATAAATTGCATAACCGAGCTGAGGGCATAAATGACAAACAGCGCAAGTGCCGTCCAGACAATGACTGTCCAGTTCCCTGTTGGCAACAATGTATCAATGAAGTAGTTCACGATAAGCGGGAAACCCAGTTCCATCAATCCAACGGCGACAGCGCAAAAGAAATCTAAAAAGAACAGACCTCGATAGGGCCTGTAATAGGCGAAAAAGCGTTTTAACATATGTAAAAGAACCTCATTTCCTCTATAATTGATAATCATTTTCAATTATAGAGGAATCCTCTTCAAAATACTAGATTAGGAAATGATTTCTTTGACTAGAAATCCTCATAGAACGCCAGAAAACAACCGAGCAAACGATTCCTTTAATCGCTCTTTTAAGCCTCTTTTATAAAAATGAACAGGTCCCATTTGCTCACATTCTTTCATATCTTCTTCATAATGTGCCATCAGCTGCTCAATAGGCTTTTTCGCGGCCGTAAAGACATTGACCTCAAAATTGAGCTGAAAGCTTCTCATATCCACATTTGCGGTACCGACAGAGGCAAGTTCTCCATCTGCAATCATCACTTTTTGATGCATGAAGCCCTTTTGATAGTGATACACCTTGATGCCCTCTTTTAGGAGCTCAGAAAAATAGGACCGTGTGGCGTATTGTGTGAGAAAGCCATCATTGATCTCCGGAACCATCACCCGGACATCCACCCCTCTTGTCGCAGCAATTTTCAATGCCGTACGAAGGGATTCATTTGGGACAAAATAAGGTGTCGCAATCCAGACAAATTGTTTCGCATTTGAGATGAGTGCATCATATAAATCACTCATACTTTCTTTCATATCGGGTCCAGTTGGTACAACCTGAATGACATCCTCTCCCGTCACAGGATGCGGAGTATGATATTTCGGATCATCAATTAATACTTCATCTGAAACATACTCCCAGTCGAGCATAAACACAGAGTGAAGGGTTTGGACAGCCTCACCCTTTAACATCGTATGCGTATCACGCCAAAAACCGATATTTTCATCACGTCCGACATATTCTTTTCCGACATTTAACCCGCCGACAAATCCTGTCTTCCCATCAATGATCACGATTTTTCGGTGATTGCGGAAATTGATTTTTTGATTAAAGAAACCATATTTTAAAGGCAGAAAAGGAGCGACCTTGACTCCTGCCTGCTTCAAGCGTTTAATATCTTTTCGGGAGAAGCGAATGCTGCCAGCCGCATCATAGATGAAGCGAACCTCTACCCCTTCTTTCACTTTTTCTATCAAAATCTCCATCATCCGGTGCCCGAGGAAATCCGATTTGAACATGTAGTATTCTATATGGATGAACGATTTTGCCTTTTTTAATTCTTCAAAAATACGGGGAAACGTCTCCTCCCCATTTTTTAAAATGTCCATATCACTATTTGTGTTCACATGCATGCCTGTTGCTTTTTCTGTGTAATGAAAAAAAGTCCGCTGATTTTCGGTTAGACTTGATTCATCCGGCTTGCTCTCAAGCTCAGATATTCTGCGTAGTTTTTCACGGTTGTACATTCTTTTTGATTTGAATAAATGACCTTTCACATAGAGCTGTCCCGAGAACAAATAAAACATATAGCCAATGATCGGGAAAAAGATTAGCACATACATCCATAAGAGTGTGTGCTGTGATGTACGGTTCTCTAGCATGAGCGAGATGATACTAAATAAAATAATGGCCAGATAAACTGCTGCGTACAGCTGAACACTCCACGCTGGAACCGGCCACCAATACACCACATATGCCCCGAATATCATAAAATATAAAAATAAAAATTCCAGTCTCCTCTTTTTCACATTCTTCGCCCTCATTCTGTCTTTTTCTTTTCCATACCCTTTGCACAGCTTGTATGAAACGCACGGTCCACCTCTTTCTTCTAGCTTTTACAGACTTGGACCATTTGATCCGATATAATGGATAAATATGTGATGGAAAGGAAGATTTGTTTATGCATACACCACCTCCTTTAAAAAAAGACAGTCATCTTCGTGTCATTGCCCCAAGCCGAAGTGCCAGCATTTTATCAAAAGAAGGAATCGCTCAAGCAAAAAAGCGTTTAGAGATGTTAGGCTTCACTGTCTCCTTTGGACAGCACGCATTTGAATGTGATCTTCATTCCTCATCATCTATTGAACACCGCTTGTCTGATCTGCATGAGGCGTTCACAAATGATGAAGTTGACGGTATTTTGACTGCCATTGGAGGCTTCAATTGCAATGAACTCTTGCCTTATATTGATTACGACTTGATTCGTCAGCATCCTAAAGTTCTTTGCGGCTACAGTGATATTACCGCACTCGCAAGTGCTATTACTGCCAAATGTGAGATGGTGACATACTCTGGACCCCATTTCTCCAGCTTTCAAATGGAACAGGGACAAGAGGAGCAGACCGCTATGTTTCAAGCCTGCTTGATGAATGGTAGTGAGTCTTTTAATGTGAATCCTTCGACAAAGTGGAGTGATGATGCGTGGTATCTTGATCAAGCGAACAGACAGTTTCATCCGACGAAATGGGGAATATATCAAGAGGGAACAGCCGAAGGTACCTTGTATGGCGGTAACCTTTGTACACTGAACTTACTGCAAGGGACGTCGTTTATGCCTCATATTAAGGATGCCATCTTATTTGTGGAGGATGATGATTTGGTTTTCCCTGAAATGTTCGCCAGAGACCTCACATCCCTCTTACAGCATGCAGAATCCATTAAAGGGCTGATCATCGGACGCTTTCAGAAGAAATCCAAGATGACAGAGGAACATTTGAGATTCATCCTAGATAAGCACCCAATGCTCAAACACATTCCAGTGATCTACGATGTCGATATCGGACATACACAGCCGGTCTTCACCTTACCGATTGGCGGAAACGTTCAGCTAGCGTGTGAAAATGGAGACGTGAAGCTGCGTATTCATTCATAACTAATAAAAGCCAAAAAGCACCCGAATATGTGGTGCTTTTTTCTATGCCACCAACTTTTTTAAAAATTTTTTAGAAAAAGTGATCCAACCCTCCATCCCCTTCGTTAAGTAGATGTAAAAAGAAAAGAGAGGAGGCAAAAACATGTTTTCTGATGTACTTAGTCAATTATTTGATTCTATTTCTAACATTATTAATACGCTTGGGTAATGTTCAACATCCGCTGTCTCTAGTAGATTGCGGATGTTTTTATTTAACATATTCTGAATGGAGTCAATTTAAATAATTATAAGGAACCTTGTTTGATTATCATCAATTCAAAAGACCTTTTATGAACTTGTTTCTACAAATCCAATTGGATGTTATGATCTATTAAAGGAATATATTAACTATATGAAGGAGATATAATGATAAAACGTTTGATTGGTTTGTTTTTTATTACTCTTTGTATTGTTGGATTAAGCTTCACTTCAAAAACTCTCACCCTTTCTGAAGAGGAATTAGATGAAAAGGTCATCCACGTATTGGACTCATTATGGGAAGAGCATGCATTGTTTAACTATCAAATTATCAAGACTGATCCCACAATTTCCATCGGCATCGATACTTCAAAAGATATGGCAAGTTTGCAATCTGTCTTAGAAAAGAAACTTCCTAAACAAGCATTAGAGGATTATGAAATTGAGATTTTTCAGAGAAATAAAAGTGATTTAAAAGCTGATTGATGAAAAACACGAAGAAACCCACTCTCGTTCCGAGCGGGTTTCTTCGTGTTCTTACATCTTTTCCGGTGCCGATACGCCAATGAGTTTTAATGCATTCGCAAGCGTAATTTGTGTTGCTTTCATGAGTGAAAGACGTGCTGTTGTTTTTGTTTCGTTTTCTACATCAATGACCTTCTCGGCATTGTAGAAGCTGTGAAGGGCTGATGCAAGGTCATAAATATAGTTTGTCACACGGTGCGGAATACGCTTTTCAGCTGCTTCTGCTACAACTTCTGGGAAGCTACCAATGATTTTGAGAAGATCGTATTCTTTTTCCGATTGAATGTGAGAGAAATCTGCTTTTTCAAGGTTTGGCTCGTAGCCTTTTTCTTCCCCTTGACGCAGCATGCTGCAAATTCTCGCATGGGCATATTGTGCGTAGTACACAGGGTTTTCGTTAGACGTAGAAATCGCTAAGTCTAGGTCAAAGTCCATATGTGTCGCCGCACTTCTCATCGCGAAGAAATAACGAGTGGCATCTAGGCCTACTTCTTCAATCAGATCACGCATGGTGACGGCTTTTCCTGTACGTTTACTCATCTTCATCTTTTCACCGTTTTTGTATAGGTGAACGAGCTGAATGATTTCTACTTCAAGCTTGCCAGCAGGATATCCAAGTGCTTGAATCGCCGCTTTCATTCGAGGGATATAGCCGTGATGGTCCGCTCCCCAAATGTTAATGAGCTGATCAAAGCCTCTGTCTAATTTGTCTTTATGATATGCGATATCTGGAAGCAAGTAAGTGAAGCTTCCGTCTTTTTTAATGAGCACGCGGTCCTTGTCATCGCCAAAATCAGTTGAACGCAGCCACGTTGCGCCGTCTTCTTCAAAGACATAGCCTTTAGCGCGAAGAGTTTCCAGCGCTGGTTCGATTTTTCCGTTTTCATATAAAGAGGTTTCTGAATACCATACATCAAATGGGACACGAAAATTCTCAAGGTCTACACGTAATTTCTCTAACTCATATTTTAAGCCGTATTCACGGAAGAACATCATACGCTCTTCTTCTGGCTCATGCACGAAACGGTCACCAAATTCATCTGCCAGCTTTTGCCCGATGCCTTTGATGTCTTCTCCTCTATAACCGTCTTCAGGCATCTCTTTTTCAAGACCGAGCGCCTCAAAGTAACGTACCTCTACAGATAAAGCGAGGTTATTGATCTGATTGCCTGCATCGTTGATATAGTATTCACGGCTCACCTCGAACCCTGCTTTATCAAGGATGTTGCAAAGAGAATCACCTACAGCTGCTCCGCGGGCATGTCCAAGGTGAAGGTCACCTGTTGGGTTGGCTGAGACGAATTCAACTTGCACCTTTTGGCCGCCGCCTGTATTCGTTTCACCATATGCCTCTTTTGCTTCAAGGACAGCTGGGATCAGCTTTGTTAAATACTGATTGTTCATATAAATATTAATGAACCCTGGACCTGCGATATCCAGTTTTTCAATAGAAGCTTTCCCTTTATCAAACGCTTTGACAATGTCCTCTGCGATTTGACGAGGTGCTTTTTTTGCAATGCGGGCAAGCTGCATCGCCATGTTGGTGGAGTAATCACCGTGAGTTTTATCTTTCGGCACTTCTAAAAGGACATCTGGTACCTGGCTTTCATCAGCAAGTCCTGCTTTGACGACTGCCGCAATAATTTCTTCCTTTAACGCATCTTTGACCTGTTCTGCGATATTCATGAACGTAAATCCTCCTTATACGAAATGGATAATGTATGTAAATGCTTTTGATCTTCCCCTGTCAGCATATCGTACGTAATGTGCAGCAGTCCCTTGTCCACATCGAGATCAATGCCATGTGTGTGTACATCAAGCTGTAGTGTACCGAATGGCATCGTGTAATGTGTGACGGTCGTTTCTCCAATGAGAAAGCGCTGCTTCATTTGAATGGCCCCTGATCTCATGACAAAAATTTCTTTTTCACTCATTTTCACAACGGTTTTTACTTGACCCATTTCATGTTCTTCATGGTAAGTGAGATACGTTTTGTCATTCTTTTCTTGATACGTTCCAGTCGTGCGGAATTCGATCGTTTCAGCCGGCTCCGTCTCTGGTTTCATCACTGACTTTACATGAATTGAAATTTGGTTTTGTGTCATTTTGCACTTCCTTTGCTAAGACCCGTTTAACTAAAATAGTATACCATATTCATGATCGCCTATCATACCATCATTTCTTTTCTTCACTGCGATTAAACTTCGTTTTTGATCTTACACCATCACTTTAGAAAAAAAGAAACAGGAAACTCACTAATACCACCAATCCAGCCTTTACGCCCATGTCTTTTCTTTTGATTAAATAAAAAAGAGCTTGTACGCCTGAACTTGCCAAAAATGCCTGAAAAAAATCAAATGGCACGATCTGTGCTCGCTTAAATACCACCTGCATGAATAACGCAATGGCCGTCAGATAGAAAAAGCCTCGATCTTGAAACAGCCCCAACATCTCTTCCTTTGCTTCCTTTTTCGAAGAAAAAACGGGCGGCGCAGCTGCGAGCTCTCGTTTCAGCGTGAGAAAACCCGCCGCTAACACACAAAAGGCGAGAAGCACCATCAATATAGAAGAAAACATGAACTGCCTCCTTTATTTTTTGATCCATGTAAAAAAAGAGCTTGTCCACATGAGATGACAAGCTCCTCTATCAAGGTGTTATTTCACAAATCCAAGCAGCATTTCGCGTAAAAGCTTGCTCGCTGTATTCGCTGTTTGGTCGGAATGATCGTATACAGGTGCTACCTCTACAAGGTCTGCACCGACTACTTGAACCTCAGATCCTGCAATGGCATGAATGGATGCAAGCAACTCTTTTGATGTAATACCGCCAGCATCCACCGTGCCTGTACCAGGTGCATGAGCTGGGTCGAGTACATCAATGTCGATCGTCACATAAACTGGACGCCCCTTCAGCTTTGGCAATACTTGCTTCAACGGCTCCAGCACTTCAAATTTAGAAATGTGCATGCCCGCTTCTTTTGCCCATTCAAATTCTTCCTTCATCCCAGAACGAATCCCAAAAGAGAACACATTCTCAGGTCCAATGAGTCCTGCTACTTTACGAATCGGGGTAGAATGAGACAGAGGCTCACCCTCGTATTCCTCACGAAGATCCGTATGTGCGTCCATATGGATAATCGCCAAATCAGGATATTTCTTATGCATCGCGCGGAAAACCGGCCAAGACACAAGATGCTCGCCGCCCATTCCTA
Source organism: Bacillus sp. FSL K6-1145 (assembly GCF_038003425.1). Taxonomy (NCBI): domain Bacteria; kingdom Bacillati; phylum Bacillota; class Bacilli; order Caryophanales; family Bacillaceae; genus Bacillus; species Bacillus sp. FSL K6-1145. The sequence continues at coordinate 3,346,718 of NZ_JBBOPC010000001.1, forward strand.
ATGGAAACTTCCCTTTTTCTAAAATGCTGTCGACATACTCTTCAATTAAGTCCAAGCTTTTCTGAGCATTTCCAAAAGGAAGCGGAATGTCACCGGCATCAAAGAATGGTACTTCGTGCAGCTCACGATCTAAATAAGGACTGTATTCTTCTAATCCAATCGAAACTTCACGAATACGGTTTGGACCAAAACGTGAGCCTGGTCTATAACTGACGGTCCAATCCATCGGCATACCGTATAAAATGACTTTTGCATCTTCCCATGTCGGATGACTTCCAATAAACACTTTTCCTGAATAAGCCTCGTCGAATCTCATGCAAGATTCCTCCTTTTACGCTTCAAAAAATGCGCAAACTGTTATTTGCGCATTTCCTCTTCGCTTCATTTATTTGATTAAGTCGCTCACAAATTTCGGCAGAACGAATGCTGCTTTGTGCAATTCTTTTGTGTAATATTTAGTGTCAATATCAAAGAAACGGCTGTCTTCTACAGCAAGTGGATCATATTTTTTTGAACCGATGGTAAATGTCCAAAGACCACTTGGATACGTTGGAATATTTGCTGTGTAAAGCTTCGTGATTGGGAAAATCTCTTTCACATCACGCTGTACATTTGTAATCAGCTCAGGTGTGAACCAAGGGTTGTCCGTTTGTGCCACGAAAATACCGTCTTCTTTGAGTGCTTTTGAAATTCCTGCGTAAAATCCTTTAGAGAACAGGTTCACAGCTGGTCCAACTGGTTCAGTTGAGTCCACCATGATAACATCGTACTCATTGTCAGCTTCAGCAATATGCATAAAGCCGTCCCCAACTTTGACATCTACACGAGGATCGTCTAGTTTCCCAGCAATCGAAGGAAGGAATTTTTTCGAGTATTCGATGACTTTGCCATCAATATCAACAAGTGTCGCTTTTTTCACACTTGGATGCTTCAGGATTTCACGAATGACACCGCCGTCTCCTCCACCTACGACAAGAACATTTTCTGGGTTTGGATGAGTGAAAAGAGGAACATGTGCCACCATTTCGTGGTATACAAACTCATCTTTCTCAGACGTCATCACCATACCGTCTAAAAACAGCATATTGCCAAACTCTTCTGTTTCCACCATTTCTAAATGCTGAAAATCTGTTTGTTCTGTGTGAAGGGTTTTGTTCACCTTCAAAGTAATACCAAAATTCTTCGTTTGCTTCTCTGTATACCAAAGTTCGCTCATTGTCCATCTTCCTCTCATCCAATAATAAACAAACATCTATTGTTAGCGCCTTTAACGGCTATGACTATATCGATTGTCCAAGAAAAAAGTATAGTGGATTCATATCAAATTGTAAAGAACCGCATGAGTTCTCTTCAATTTTAATGCACGCTCTTGCAATCATTTGTTTAAAACGGTTTTCTTTGTTCCATACTGATAAAAAACCGTCAAAATGGGGGCTTTGCATGGACACAATCATGAGTAATAAAAAAATCCGCATGACCGTGAAAACGATTCGAGCCTGTTTTTTTATTGGCTTGCTCGCTTTTCTATTTGCAGGCACTGTCTTTTTGACGATTCTTTTAATAGCCAAATGGCAAGGCGCCCCTTCTGTTCAAGTTCCCCAATCTACGACGATTTATGCAGCCAATGGTTCAAAGCTTGGAGAATCCAGCTTTGGAGAAAAGAGATATTGGGTGCCCTTAAAGGACATGTCCCCTCATATCAGGCAGGCAGCTGTAGCTGTTGAGGATAAAACCTTTTATGAGCATCATGGCTTTGATGTGAAACGGATGGCGGGTGCTGCAGTGGCTGATATTCGTGCCATGGCTAAGGTACAAGGCGCAAGCACGATCACCCAGCAATATGCACGAAATCTGTATTTAGATCATGATAAAACGTGGAAGCGAAAATGGAATGAAGCCTTTTACACGATTCGCTTAGAGCAAAACTATACAAAAGATGAGATTTTAGAAGGATACTTGAACACCATTTATTATGGCCATGGAGCTTATGGCGTGGAAGCGGCGTCCCGTCTGTATTTCGGGAAAAAAGCGAAGAATTTAACTCTCGCTGAATCTGCCTTACTTGCCGGTATCCCAAAGGGCCCTTCTCTCTACTCCCCTTATGTGAATGAAGAGAAAGCCGGCGCAAGAAAGAATATGATTCTGAGGCACATGCAAGAGGACGGCATGCTTACGAAAAAGGCAGCCGCTGAAGCCGCGAAAGAAAAACTGTCCTATCGCCCTTTGCAAAAGAAGCAGCTGCAAGCAAAGCAAGCTCCTTATTTTTATGATGATGTGATTCGTGAGTTGAAACAAAGCTTGGGGTTAACTGAGGAACAGATCGAAACTTATGGCCTTCATATCCAAACGACTTTAAATCCAGAATTACAGAAAATGGCTGAGAAGACGTTGAAAAGCACAATCTATTCGAAATCAGATATCCAAATCGGCTTTACTGCTATCCATCCCCAAACAGGTCATGTACTCGCCCTCATCGGGGGAAGAGATTATGAGAAAAGTCCATTCAACCGAGTGACACAAGCGAAAAGACAGCCCGGTTCAACAATGAAACCTCTTCTCTATTACATTGCCTTGCAAAATGGGTTTACACCAGCAACCGTCATGCGCAGTGAAGAAACGGTTTTTGAGCTCGATGATCAAGGAAGCGGTGCTGCTTATTCACCAAGCAATTACCATGGCTATTACGCAAATGATGGCATTACGATGCTTCAAGCCTTGGCGCTGTCTGATAATATTTATGCCGTGAAAACCCATCTATTTTTAGGAATGGAACAGCTTGTACGTGCGGGCAAAACATTTGGCATCAACGAAAAACTAGATCAGGTGCCATCACTTGCCCTAGGCACGTCTCCTGTCAAACCAATTGAAATGACCAATGCTTACGCAATGCTTGTCAATGGCGGAAAACGAGTCAAACCCACCTTTATTACAAAAGTAACGGATGCTAAAGGCAACGTGCTTTTTGAAGAAAAACAAAAACGAGAGCAAGTCCTAGATGAAAAGGCAGCCTTTGTCACCACCGACATGATGTCAGGAATGTTCAATGATCAGTTAAACGGCTATACGAGTGTCACAGGCCGCACCATTATGAAGGATCTCACGCGAACATACGGAGGAAAATCGGGAACGACAGGAGCCGACAGCTGGATGATCGGCTTCTCTCCCCAGCTCGTCACAGGTGTGTGGACAGGCTATGATAAAGGGCGTACCATTGACTCGGTCGAAGAAACAGCCTATGCAAAAAAGATATGGGCATCTTTTATGGAATCAGCCCTCTCCAAACAGCCAGCCTCCTCCTTCATGCCGCCAGACGGCGTAAAAGGTGTGTATATCAATCCAAAAACCGGCGATCTCGCAGGCCCAGGATGTGAATCAAAGGTATTCACCTATTTTATAGAAGGAACGGAGCCGACAGGTGTGTGCTACGGTGCTGAGGATAAATCATCTAAGCAAGATCCAGTTCAAGATCAAAAGCCAAAGAAATGGTGGGAAAAGTGGCTGAAACGTTAAAAAAAGACATGAAAAACCCCGAGATTTACATCTCGGGATTCTCCATGTCCTAGCTTTAACACCAGTTTACTCAAAAACCAGCTGAAATTGGTAATGATCCGCCATTCTTCACAAAAAATTCACAATTATACTGAGACAGACAATCCTTCTTTTAATTCATCTGTGGATGCTTCCCATAGTGCTTCATTATGACTCTTCAAGAAATCAGCCAGCACCTTTTTCGATACATCATCCATATGACTGACGACGATATTTCGCTTCATTGATTTATCCATGAAATTCACATGCTCTGGAAGCGACTTATACCCGCGGCGGATTGAACGGTCGACGGTCATTTCGCAAGCCGTCACACCCGCATAATAAGGACCTTCTTCTCTGCGGTCAATGGTCACCCATACGAGCCAATACGGCTTTCCGTTCGGTACCTCTTCTTTGCTTTTCAAGAATTTAATTCCTTTTTCCACGGCACTTCTTGCATGCATCGCACCAATATCAATGACAGCTTCCTTTTCCTCTACGTCAATGATCACCGGCGAAATGTTATCTAGGCTGAGCGCACCAGCTCCAAAGCCTCCGTGTCCGTCGGTTGCATCTGTTTTTTTAATGATGTTAAAACCAATTGGTTTCTTCTTTTTACCTTCCATTCATTAAACCTCCTAAAGCAGCGGCTTCAAAATAAGATTAAACCATTGAATGATTTGATCCCGCATTCCGATCAATGGACCAAAAACAAACTGTCCTAGCGGCGTGATCACGAATATGAGAAAAATAATGATCCCATATTGTTCGAATTGCGTCATTTTCGCACGGATACGGGGGCTGACGACGTCCTCAATAATACGATACCCATCCAGCGGCGGAAGTGGCAATAAGTTAAATAGGAACAAAATGACGTTCAAGTTAATAAATATCCGGAAGAAATGATCAACTCCCGGCTCAAAGCGCATGAGCGACTCCCCGCCAAACTTCTGAAGAAGCACGTACACGAAAAAGCCTAGAAACGCCAACACTAAGTTACTTAAAGGGCCAGCAATCGAGACGCAGATTCCTGCTAAGCGCGGGTTTTTAAAATGGTAACGATTGACCGGTACAGGTCTCGCCCAGCCAAACCCGGCGACAAAGATCAAAATCGTCCCAAATACATCGAGATGCTTCAGTGGATTTAATGTGAGTCTCCCTTGGTTCTTAGCTGTCGGGTCGCCGAAACGATACGCAACATATGCATGCGCCAGCTCGTGCATCGTAAATGCAACAACAAGCGTAATGGCGACATATGGAATGAGTTCTAATGGATACACAAGAAATTGGTTCAAAGGCATGAATCCCTCTTTCTTTCTATACAATGATTTACTTCATTCAGTATACTATAAGAAGTCCCTTAAACTAAAGGGAAGCGTAGCATGAAAGGAAAAAGGAGGTTTTCACATTGCCGATTGTAACCGTACAAATGCTTGAAGGAAGAACAGACGAGCAGAAAAGAGCGCTTGTGGAGAAAGTCACTGATGCCGTTGTTGAAACAACAGGCGCAGGGGCAGAAAAAGTCTCTGTCATTATTGAAGAAATGAAAAAAGAACACTATGCCGTAGCAGGAAAGCGAATGAGCGACCTGTAAGCATATAAAAAGGACAAACACTTTTCCGGTGTTTGTCCTTTTGTCTTCATTCTTATCTGTACCACGCTTTGTTACGGTTCACCTGATTTTTATGAGCCGCATCGAAGAAATCGACTGTGTAGGAATAATCATAATTCATTAAGCAGACAATGCCGCTTCCTTGAGGGTCGTGCGGTAAGCCAAAGTTATGGCCGTATTCATGCGTAGCCGCTTTTGCTGTATTCGCTGTTCCTTGGTCAAGGTTAACGGCGAATGCACTTCCGCTTGGTGCACTATTGTAGACATAAGCGATTCCGCCAGCATCAAAGTTTGGATTTGCTGTAAATCCAGTGACAAAATCGTATCCTCTGCCATCAAAGCTGCGCGCAAGGTTAGACAAAATTTGCTCTGCATTTGATCCCGAAGACGTCCAAGATCCTACTGCTTGTACGACAAAGTCCACATCATGATCACGGTTAAACGTGACATCTGCTTGCTCGATGATGCTGACAATGCGTGTTTGCCAGTCACTATATTTCGCACGATACTGCGCATCTGCTACAGCATAGACCGTTACTTTTTGACTGCCTGTACTTGCCTTTGTTGAAATAGAATCTCCTGTATTCGCCTTAAAGGTTCTAGAGCCCACCTGCTTACCAGACTCATCTAATACCTTTGTTGTCACATCTCGTTCAATTGGAGGTGCTTTCGTCAAATCTTTAAAATCGTTTGCCTTTGGCAACCCCTCACTAATATGTGTTTCGAACGGCGCATGACCATGATCATGCCCATGACCAGCACTCGCGACTGGTGCTGAAGCTGAACTTACTCCCGGTAACAAACTACCTACCAATAAAAATGACAAAAAGACTGAACGCTTTTTCATTCCTATCCCTCCTTTGATTTTCACAAAGTTATATATTCACTGAAAATTCACCACTTTCCTTCTATTCAGTCAAAAACAGGGAATTAGATACACAGGAAGAAAGTCGAAATACGTCATATTCACTAATTTTTCGGATCCTTCAGCACACACTTCATCGAAAAATAGCGCTTTTGATCTGGGTCTTACAAAACAAAAAAAAGCCCTAAATGCTGGGCTTTTGCGAAACTAGTTCAATTCCTTCAACTGATCAATATAAGCAAGAGCATCCTCAAATTCTTCGTCCGTATAGCGCTGCTTGCTTTTAATGGTGAAGACCTTTTCCTTTACCTCATCTTGTGGCAGATCATCAAAGTATAAAATCGTAGAGACGAGCTCTAGGAAACGAGACGACTGCTCGTTCATCTGCTGCGTCAGCACTTTGAGGTCAGGCATGTCCACTTCACACTGATCGAGAAACTCTTTCCCATTGTCTGTCAGCGAATAGCGATATTGATAGTATCCGCCTTTTTTTTCCTTCATTTCATCCAAGAATCCAAGGTTGCACAGCTCTTCAATTCTGAGCGTCAACTCCTCTGAATAGGGGCCATAAAAGTGAAAATCGTATTTCTCGTAAAAAGGCAAATCTAGCTTTTTTGCTATGTAAATCATCTTTTGCAGCTTCTTCCGTCCAACGATTTCCCCGGATTCAGAGAATACCTTCATCAACTTTGCATGCTCTTTCAACAAATTCCCGACATCTCCTTTTTCAGTACTTCCTTATCCCAATCCAAGCAGCTTCATGATCGCCTTCTTTTCTTCAGCTTTTTCCGACATATCTACAATTAAGTCCATCGGGAAATAAAGTTTATGATCGGTTCTTCGTTTACCGGAAATGGCATCAACAATATCTGACTGTCTCGACAGCTCTTTAATATGACCGCTTTGCGTCAAAAGGTGGATCGGCAGTCTCTCTTCTTCCTCCCCTGGTCTGTAGAAGTCGTATGGCAAGTCAGAGGAAGAGTCGACGACTAAATAATAGTCAGGATCAATGCCTGCCTCCTTGAACAAGGCGGTCAGCTTGAAATATTTCGTCATTTCTTCATTCGGATTAAACTCTGTATATTGGAACAATCGGCGGTTCATAAAACGGCGGCACAGATCAGCCAGCACGTGATCTTCTTCATCTTCCCACGCCTGAAAATAAAATAAGACAATGGATTCATCCAGTTTAATATAGTCCTCTGTGGTGACATTCCCTTCAAAAATCGAATAAAAATGAACAGGGGCATGTGTGAAAATATAGCCCGTTTTATGCAGCTCTTTTGCACGATGGAGAATTTTCGTTAAGATGACTTCCGCACTGCGTGTCACTGGGTGAAAATAGACTTGCCAGTACATTTGATAGCGGCTCATAATATAATCCTCGACCGCATGCATCCCGCTCTGCTTCATCACAATCTGATCTTCTCTCGGACGCATCACGCGCAAAATACGCTCCATATCAAAATGGCCATAGCTGACGCCTGTATAGTAGGCATCACGCTGCAAATAGTCCATACGGTCGGCATCAATTTGACTTGAGATCAAACTGACCACCTGTTTGTTTTGATACGTTTTGGCAATGACTTCAGCCACATGCTTCGGGAAATCATCACTCACCCGGCGAAGCACTTCATTGACTTCGGTTTGCCCTAAAATAATATCTCTTGTAAACGATTCATGATCTAAGTGGAAGACCTTTTCAAAGGAATGAGAAAATGGTCCATGTCCGAGGTCATGAAGCAAGGCCGCACTCAGGACAAGCTCGCGTTCTCCCTCATCCCATTCCGGCCGTCCTTTGAATACATCATCCACAATCCGTCTCACAATCTCATATACACCGAGTGAATGATTGAAACGGCTGTGTTCTGCACCATGAAACGTCAAATAAGTGGTTCCTAGCTGTTTAATTCGGCGCAGGCGCTGAAATTCTCTTGTTCCTATTAAGTCCCATATTAATGCGTCCCGTACATGAACATAACGGTGCACAGGATCTTTAAATACCTTTTCCTCAGATAATTTCCCTTTTGGATACGCCATCGTTTCGTCCCTCTTTTTTTAAGACGTGTTTCTATTATATCGGGTAACTTTTCCCGAAAACATCCTTGAATTTGCTCGTGAATGTGTTCTCAACGATTGCATGGACGTAAAAAGCCCGACCTGACAGGGACGGACCTCTTTTTAGGTCGACTGAACACATTCAGTGACATTTATTTAACTTTTTTTTGAACCTTTTCGAGTAACTCATCTTCTGTTGGTGCGGATAATGGGCGATTGTTCACAAACGCAAAAGCCTTTTTTCGTCCTGGACCACAATAGGATTGACAGCCAATTTCAATTTTTGCATCAGGGTCAACCGATTTGAGTCGAGGCAGCAACGTCTTTAGGTTCGTCGCATCGCAATCGTCACATACGCGAAACTCATTAGCCATGGTCTTACGCTTCCTTTCAATGATGAACTTCATTTTATATGAAACAGTTGGACAACCAAGAGTCATAATATACCACCCAACATTGTACATCGAAGCGGCTGGACTTGCAAGACGCATTGTAAACGCTGAGACGCGCTCATTAAAAAGCTAGTATTTTCCACTATCCTTTTAGCAAACTTGTATAAACCTTCTTGAACTTGGCTAATCTAATACCATCAAATCATATGGGGGTTTAAACATGTCAAAACAAAGACAAGATGCTTGGTCAGAGGAAGACGATCTCCTTTTGGCAGAAACCGTCTTACGTCACGTCAGAGAGGGCAGCACACAGCTGAATGCGTTTGAAGAAGTAGGAGACAAGCTAAATCGCACCTCAGCGGCATGCGGTTTTAGATGGAATGCTGTTGTGAGGCATCAATATGAAAAAGCTTTAGCCCTTGCCAAAAAGCAGCGGAAACAACGGATGCGCGCACTCGGCAATGGTCAGCCTGCAAAGAAACGATTACTCTATCAGCCACAAGTAGAAGAAACGGTCATGCAAGAGGAATTCTCACAGGAGCTGGAACCAGCGCAGGAAGAAACGTTTGCACCAGCATCTGAAACAGCCGAGCAGCTCCAGTTTGTAGACCAAAGCTACAATGAAGAGTTAGCTAGTTTATCACATTTATTGTCACAGGCTTCTCATGTCGCAGAGAAAAAGCCAGAAGCCAATCCTTTTAGGCAGCAACAGGAGTTAACCATCGAAGATGTCATTGATTTCTTGCGCCGCTATGAAGGCGATGGACAGCAATCCTCTGCCTTACGCATGGAAAACAGCCGGTTAAAACGAGAAAATAACGAACTTTCACATAAAGTCACACAGCTAGAAGCAGAAGTGAAAAAGCTTGAAAAGGATCAGCTCACGATTCAAGAAGATTATGAAACACTCGTCAAAATCATGAACCGTGCAAGAAAACTAGTTTTGTTTGAAGAGGACGACACTGCCGCTCCAACCTTTAAAATGGACCGAAACGGCAACCTCGAAAAAATGGCAGAATAACAAAAAGTGCTCCCCATCTGCGGGAAGCACTTTTTTAAATGCCTAAAAATAGCATCACACTAAAAAGAACATTAATCAAAAACACGAACATAAAAATATACCTGACTTGTCTCACCTGAAAATCACCAAACATAAAAAGATAAAGACCTGCGATGCCAAGTGTCAGTACAGGCTGAAGAAACGGCACTAAAAGCGAAATGCCGTAGCCGGCTCCCATGAGGACAGGAAGCCATAGTAAATAGAGGTAACCGCCGTTTTTGGATTTCAAGAAACCACTCCCTCTCTTTCTTCTATCTGCTTGATTTCAGGTTGAATAAACTTGAGTCCGACAATTGTGCGGCCGCGCCTTTTTGAAGTCCAAACGGCAATTGCCGGCTGATCTGTCAGAGATTCTGCGTCAATGGTGATCAGCACTTTCTCATTTAATTCAATTGAAGCTTCAGACTCGATTTTGCATCCAGATAAACTAATATCATGTATGTTCACCGGCACCTTCTCTTCTAACCGGCCCTCATAGGACAGCGTGCCTGCCACACCTTGCAAAGGCCTTCTCATCCATTTGCGCTGCAAGGCCTTTGGTACCTTCTTCGTTTCTCTTACAAAGCGGAGAAATGTCCGAACAGCATAGGATTTTTTCTCACGATCCGTTATCGATACATGCTCTCGTGTGAATAGGAAGCGGATCAGTGATAGATACTCTGATTTTTGTGTGTCAGTAAAAGCAACACCAACCATCAGCTTGTCTCCCTCTGGATGGCTCCAAACCACATCACACGCCACACTTTCATCCTCTGAAAAGAACAATTGCGTTTGTCCTTGATAAAGAGAAGAAGCTTGATCCAATGGAATGGATAGACGCGCACCTGAATCACTCATATCTAGTAGAAAACAAGCAATCGACTCATCTTGATGATCAGAATGAAGCTGTCCCTCTTTTTCAATGACAAACCGCTCTGATTTTCGATAACGCGGACGGTCAAACGCCACAAGCAGTGCCATGAATAGACCTGCACCGTTATACATCACCCAAAATATATTAATCAACATGAGATCAGCATTCATCGTCCCATTTACCTTCACATCGTATCCTATTTTCACTAGGACAAGCAATGAGAGCAGCAAAAAGATCAAATGGGGAATCATCGTTTTCAAATGAAAGTGTCTTTTGTTCGTTTGAATTCCCTTTGGTGTGACAAGAAATTCCACTCTCTTTTTGAAAAACAGCTCACTTAAAGCCACACCAGCCAGGTGGAATGCCATAGAGCTTTCATAAATATGACTCCAAAACATGCTTCTTTTTTGATTCGACACTAGTTTAAATGCTAAATAGGAACTAAAGAACGCCGGTAACCAGAACATGAAAATGGACTGGAAATCTGCCCAGAAACTTTGAATACCAAACAATAAAAACAAAATCGGTGTGAGAATGTAAATCATTTTAAACAAACCGTTAAACCAATACACAATACCATCTAAATAAAGAACTCGCTGCATCAGCGTTAAGCCACGAACCTTCAAAGGATTAAACTTACGGGCACACTGAATGTTCCCTCTCGACCACCGATCTCTCTGCTTTAACAGATCCAGCCAGCTTTCAGGTGCCAGACCGACGGCTAATACTTCTCCGACAGACACAGATTTGAACTTTCCTTGGAGTAGCATTCCTGTCGCCATGTCTTCTGTAATCACCCCAGTAGCAAATCCGCCAATTTCATCTAAGGCGATTCTTCTAAAGACAGTATTACTACCGACATACATCACAGCATTAAACCGATCCTTCCCAGCTTGGAGGGTTTGCATGAAGAAGTCCTGCTCATTTGGAATTCGATCCTTCGAGAACATATTATATTGGAAAGGATCTTCGTTATAAAACGCCTGTGGAACTTGAACAAACGCCGTCGCTCCATCATGAAAGTAAGGCACTGTTTTTTCTAAAAACGAAGGAAGGGGGACCATATCCGCATCAAGTGTGAGAATCAGCTCCCCATTCGTTTGAGACATCGCATGGTTTAAGTTACCCGCCTTCGCATACTTGTTATCTGTTCTTGTCAGATAATGAACACCAAACTCAGAAGCAAGCTGCTCTACAGACTCCCGCTTGCCATCATCACATAAATAAATGTGGACTTTGTCCTTTGGATAAGAGAGATTCACACAACCTGCAACAGTGCGTTTCAGCACTTCAATTGGTTCATTATATGTAGCTATGAAAATATCAACTGTTGGCAGCCTGTCAAGATCACTGATCATGACTTGCTTCCGATTGGAAGGCTTCCAAACAAGTGTATAAAACACAAGCAGCTGTAAAAACCCAATGCATTCACAGGCAACAAGCAAAATACCCATCACAATATTAAAAATACCTTCATGCGGCAGTGTAAAGAAAAGACGCCAGCAAATATAGGCGGCATTTGTTAACACACAGAGCACAATGATGATTTTTTTAACAGTAGTGGCCACCGGCTGAATACGATACATTACATACAGCACAGATAAAACACAAAGCATAAACAGCGGGTAATACGTGGTGAATAATGACAATACAATTTCCTTCTTTCTTATGTCATAAATGACTATCGCATATAAAACTACATAACGAAGGAGGGGATTCTTTCATTACAGTGCCCCTTCCATTTCTATTTGACTATCGTAAATGGTTTATTTCCACAATTTATCTAACTGATTTGAATAAAAATCAATAGACTTTCGATAATTCAAAATAGTAGGATCTGTTGTCGTTTCAGTTAAACAATTCAGTCATATTTCCATCGCTTTCTTATGTTCCTTCAAATTATACAAAGTCATGGCATAGAACGTTTGAATGGCTTTGTTATCCGGGTAAGCTTCTATCCCTTTTAGGAATATCTGCTTGGACTTTTCATATTCTCATAAGGTTCTGTATGTACTTCCTAATCCTAGTAAAGCGTTTTTCCAGTTCTTCTGAAGTGGTTCCTTCTGTTTAATTTGTCGAAGAAGCTAAAACCCTATTAAACTCAATATTTATGTGTCTCGCAAATGAACATAACGGCGCACTGGATCTTTAAATACCTTTTCCTTAGATAATTTCAAATTTTAGGATTATCCATCGTTTCGTCCCTCTTTTTTTAAGACGTGTTTCTATTATATCGGATAATTTTTTCGAAAACAGCTTTAAATTTGCAGGTGAATGTGTCCATAAATAGCATCACACTAAAAAGGACATTGACCAAAAACACGACATAAAAATATAAAGACCGTGATGCCAAGTGTCAGGTCAGGATGAAGAAATGGCACTTGCCCTAGCCGGCTCCCTTGATGACAGGGAGTCATAGTAAATAGAGGTAACTGCCGTTTTGGATTTCATCACAACTTCTCCTTTTTAATTATCTATAATTATTAAACTAAAAAGGAATTTATTTGATATAATGTTAATTTATTAGAAAAAATACCGATATATATTAATAAATAAAAGGGAGTTGTTAAATATTGAGGAAAATATTATTTGGGTTAGTGACCATTATTTTATTAAGCACTATCTCCTTTAACGCACAAGCAGCAGATGAGCCAAGTAATTCAATTGAATTAAAAAGAAATAATGCTTTTTATCCACCAGATGAAGCTAAGACAACTATTACACATGCAGATGATCGACGACTGTATAAAGTCTCCCTTGGCATGAATAAGACAGAAAAACTAACCCTTCGCTCTTCTAAAACATTTGATGTCAAAATTACTAATCCTAATAGTGAAATCATTTCACAAAGTAAAGGAATAGGAAGAAGCACGATTAATGAAGAAGGAACAGCTCAAGTTGAATTCCCAACGGATACAGTAGGAGATTATTTAATTTACATTGAACCTTCTGATGATAAAAAAAATCAATTTCCCTATGAATTAAATGTTGCTGTAGGTGTGCCTGTTTTATACCCTATTCCGATCTCCTCGGTTATGGAAAAAAGGATTACGCTTAATCAAACTTCGATTACGTCATTTAATAAAACTAGCTCGCTACAATACTTTGACCTATCAAATGACAGTTCAATTCCGAATAATAGCTACATAACAGAAGTTAGAACTGATGGTCCCGACAGCGGTCGAAATTCATTAAGCCTATATACATTGAAACGAAGTATACGTCCAAATTCTAGTATGACCTGGATTAACACAACGTACCCTAATTTCAAAGTTTACCCAGCTTATTATCCAAATGGATCATGGAATCCTGTTAAACAGAAGTATGCTTTCCAAATCTCTGCATTAACATTTAATCAACCTGGAATATACACTTTTGATCCTAACATTTATATTGGCTATAAAGCTGAATTAAAATAATAGAGATAGATCGACAAAATGACTTGATTGTTTTGTCGATCTAAAATATAATTTTAAAAATTTACTTCCCCTTCACGAAAACACCTTTTCATTCCGCTCAATCATCCGCGTCATGTTTTTTTCAAACTCCAGCTGTTCTTCTGCGTTCAGTCCTGACGCTGTCAGCTGATCACTGAGCGTTTGAAGCTCTTCTAGTAAAAGACGCATAAGAAGTGCACAATCAATTGGTTCTCCAGTTAATTCTGATAAAGAAGCCATCGTATTTGGCTGTATATCAGGAAACACAGCCTTCACTTCTTCTCGTTTGTCCTTTAAAGCGGCATCATAAAAACGGCGGATTAAGTCGGCACGTTCCCGCCCGCTTCCATCTGCACACAAATAAATTTGCACAGCAACTCCACCGCGTAATCTACGCTGAGAAATGCCTGCAAATTTCTTTCCATTGATGCTTAGATCATAGCTGCCCGGACAATAAGAGCCGACAATCTCATAAGCTTCAATGTCCACCTCATACTTAGACAGCATCCGGCAGACCAATTCCACCATCGCATCATACCCGCGGTCAATATCAATGCCCTTCTTTTGTTCCGCAAAAATTAACGATACATTCAAGACACCTTCATCCAGCACCACAGCAAGGCCGCCTGAATTGCGTACAATAACGCGATACCCCTCTTCCTCAAGCAGTTTCACGCCATCTTGCAGAAATGGCAGTCTTGTATCTTGAATCCCAAGAACAATCGTATTGTGATGCACCCAAGAACGCGCTGTCGCTGGTGAGAGCCCCTTCCCGACCGACGCACAAAGCGTATCATCCATCGCAAAGGATTGCTTCGGGTCCACATAGAGACCTAGGCTCGATTGATCTATGATTCGCCATTTCGGCTGTGTCAGTAACTCAATAGGTTCATTTTTCATGTCCTGCATATCCTCTCGTTCATAAACTGTGTTTATTATAACATGGGATGAATGGAGGGAGAATCCGGAGTGATATTATCAAAAAAGCTCCATGACATTTGCGTCACAGAGCGTTTCAGTTGGATGATTTGTTTTTACTTTTCAGTGATTCATGCATTCTAGGCAATATAATCATTCAACGATACATCCCTCACTCACCCATTTCAGCAAGTTTTCAGTCATCAACTCTGCATGCTGAGGGTCCATTACACCAGCATCCACAATCCACACCTTTTTCTCCTCTTCGGCCTGACGCATGAGAAATACTCGCCCGCCGCCATCGTCGCCAATCGCCACATAGCCGCTTGCATATTGCTGAACCTCCCATGTTGCATTTCGTTCCGTAATGTCCTCAGTGCCGTATAGTAGGACATCGCCACCAATGGAACATCCATTTGTCTGTTTCAGCAAGTTTTTATAAGCATCGGGTAGCACCATGTTTAGTTGGGATTCTGCCTTTTTGATGTTTATATCAGTTTCTGGATTGTTGATGATTAGGCCTGGGATTTGGGATAAATCGACCATTTGGATCCTCCTAGATAAGTGCTATGTTTATGAAGTTTTGCTTTATCTTTAGATTTACTTAACAGGTCACTCAATCCACAATTATATTCCAATTTATGAATTTCCCCTTGTCCAATTCTCATATATTAATTGATCAATGGCAAAGTAAATCTTGAAAGGCTTTTAATAGTCTACTAGTAAATCTAGATAATATTTATCATCCTCTTGGATATTGGTTAAAAACTCCTCTAAAGAATTAGCGATTTGGATATCATAATAGTATATTGCGCTTCTATCCTTTTCATTCAATTCAATTGACATTAAAGCTGTCTCATTTGCTTCAAAAAATATTAATTTGTTATTCTCAAATTCATCATAGATTTCAATGTCTGGATAGAATTCAAAATCATTAGCCCTTAATCGAAAGTCTCTTACAGAATAAGGGTCCATAATACGATTAATGTTAAACTCAGACCCATTAATAAAACCGTAACCTACCTCTATATAAAAATTAATTAACTCCTTGGGAAACTTTAAATCAAGTTCCTTTTCAACATCTATTATTTCTTTTTCAGTTACTAAAAAAAAACTATTTTCTTCGTTTTTCTTAATAAACTCATATCTCATTATTTTTTAACTCCTTTAAATAATGTATTTGCTGGTGAACCTGCACCATGTATACCAGCTTGATGCTCATTTGGAAATTTTGCAGGATGCATATTCCACCATTCATGCTCCCCTCCAAAAGTATTTTCAATTATATGGTGAGCATCATACTTATCTCCTTTTTTTCTAATTACTTTACCGGTTTTTTCCGAAATAATATTTTCATTATACACTGGCCACTTTTGTCCAGTATTTCTTTCCCAATCTTTGATTACTTTATTTTTCAAACTATCAAATTTCGCCCGATGCTTAGCCGTTTCTATGGGTGACATTTTGTTATACTCTTTATTTCTTAATGCTGCTTTCAAATTATCTATTTGGTTTTTAGGTAGCTCTCTTCCTGTTCGTCCTTCTATATCCCTAACATATTTTCTTATTGTGTTAGAATCTATCTTGCTCCCTGTACTAATAGTAACCCTTTTCACCGCATTCTTCCCTTGATCCATCTTAAAAACATATTTCCCTACCTTCACTATTTTAGCGATTGGGATAATTGAAGCTACGGACAGAACTTGGTCTGTTCTGCTGATGTTTTGGCTGGTTTCTGGGTCTTTGCCAGTAACGGCTCGATATCCGTCGTAGATGCCGCTGTATTCTAGGATGATGTTTTCGGCTGTTGAGACGACTTCACCGTCTAATATGCGTTTCGCGTTTCCTCGGCTGCGGCTTTCTGGGATTTTGTCTACTTCTTCTATTCTTACTTCACCGTTCGCGATATACGTTCGGATGATTTGTTTATTGGCGTAAACGGTGTATCGGCCGCCAATAAAATCAATATCGGATGAATCGGTGACGACTTCATCTGCGATATCGAATTCTTTTAATTTTTTAATGCCTTTGACGTTGTATAGTTTACCATTTATGACCCTGATGTCTCTATGAATCTTGTTTTTCCCGTTCACGGCTTCCCTTTGCAATGTCGTAAGGGATGGGTCGTTGACTGTGACTTGTTTGTTGATGTGTTTATGTGTGTCATCCAGAACAACCGTCTCCACATTCGTCCGTTCTTTCTCTCTCAGCTTCTTCAGCATGATCATCATTGGATTTTCTTCTTGGTTGTTGTCTATTTTGCCATTCAATCCACTGATGGTGCTGTTCACTTTTTCTTCTTTTCCATCTTTGAAAATAGATCCCTTTTGATAGCTCATGATGTCGATTTTTGGGCCGGTGAACATGGTACTTAAGGTATTTATGTATTGCTTCATTGTTTGAAGGGAGCTTGTGGTTTCATGTAAAGCGCTTGTTTGCTCTCTGTCAAATGCATGAAGCAGACCAACGGTTCTTGAGGTCTCAAGCCATGCTTTTTGATAGTTTTGCTGAAAAGCTGATTCGTCTACATTTGGCAAATGAACAATATGACCAATTCTGCCGATGGCATGGTTTACATCCGTTACGATCTCAGATATCGTGCGCTCCGCTTTTTTTAGTCCTTGATCTAGTTCGTGTTCAATAAATGATTGTGAGATCAAGCCGTGCTGATTTGATTCAAGTGCATGAAGCGCCTGTTTTGTGCTTTTCAGCGCAGTGCTGTATTCCTCAATGACGACCTGAAAGAATTGCAGGAAGGGAATATGACATTCTGTATAAAAGGAGCGGATGGCTTGTCCCGCCTCTCCCTTTAGTGCGCCATCAAGTGAAATGATGTGATGGATTTGTTTTTCTATGGAGCTGATTTGTTGTGATTGCTGCTTTAATGTATTCAGCGTTTGGTCAATTCCGTTTATTAGCGCAAAGGCGTCAAGGGTTTTCATTGCGTTCTCCTTTATTTTCTTTTATTGCTGGAGGCAAGCGCCTTGTCCGTTTCGATCATGGTGTTCACCGCTTGTTCTGTTTGTACAAGCTGTTTCTGAAGAATGCCTATGTAGGATGTACTTAATTCGTTCAACTGTTGATTGATTCTTTCTAATGTATCTGCTGCTAGGAGCTGGTTTCTCCCTTTGATGGTTGTTGGAAGTTTTGTATTCATTTGAGCGCCTGATTGTTTGGTATGTTGTAAAACTCGTTTGATTTCACTGGCATCTATTTTGATTTCTCTACTCATGTGACTTCCCTCTTTTTTCTTCCAATTGTTTCTGCTTTTCTCTCTCTATTTTTCTTTCAACGGAATGGATCTCATGTTCTAACGAATGGATTTCCGATTTTAGGTCACTGATTTTCTCATCAATTCGATTCACTAGATTGGTGAGTTGTACACCTTTTATCTCTTGACTGGCGGATGCCATCTCGTCTCGAATGTCATCAAACGTATCTGCAAGAAGGCCAAACCATGTATGTGATGTCAGATCTGGATGAGTGATTTTTTTACCAGCATCTGCCAGAGACAATTTTGCTTCTTTTATTTCTTTTCGACACATGCTCAGTTCTATGATTTGTTCTTTTTTTATGGATATGTCTGCCTTTAACGAATACAAGGCTGTTGTATAACCGATGATAGCTCCAGACATCGTCAAACACCTCTATTCCTTAAATAGTCCTCCGTTATGTTACCATTTCCTAGCACAAGAGGCATATGATTGAAAACGAATTCAACGAAAAATGAATCGTACGTATTGGGTTTTTATACCTATTTCACACGCGCAAAAAAAGCTGAATTCACCAACTGAATCCAGCTTTTGACGCTTATTTGATCGAATCACCAGCTGATGCTGATGGTTGATCACTAAATGACGTGTCTTTCTTTTCAGAAATATAATGAAGAGAGAAACCAACAAGACTAAAAAAAGCGCTTAATACCAGTGTAGGATTTTTAAATAGGTTCGTACTTGCTATGATCAAATCTCCATTCTGCAAGAGAATCCCTAGTATTTGACCGAATACCAACAGGGTACCTGACGTTAAGAAAAGGACAAGCAGCACTTTAAATAAAAATTCCATCAATGCTCTCATGTGTTTCTCCTTTCTATACTGGAAGTATGCCCATTCCGATGAGCCAGCCAATTCCTACAATCGGCAGCATATAGTAAAGAATGAGCGGTATAAATGTTTTCTCCGGCCGGGCTCCTGCAAGACCAGAAGCGATGAAAATTGACCCAGATGCCGGCGGGGAAGCGCCTTCTGTTGATGAAAAAGCAAGAATGGCGACAACAGCGACAACAGGGTCTACTCCGACTGAGATTAAAGCTGAAAATGAGACAAGCCCAACAGCTGTTAATGTGGCAGTTGAAGATAATGGTCCAGCCACCAGCGTGACAAGAACACCAACAATGAGCACCATGAGCCACTTCGGAATGGCAAGTACTGACGTGATTTGCGTCAAATCTTCTGCGAGTCCTAATTCAGCAAGCACCTGACTAGCAGCAACAGCAAACAGCATCAAGGCACCGATCGTTGTAAACTTAGGGATGGCCGACTTGAAAAACTGAGACCAATCTAAAGCAGACGCTTTTTTTCTTCCAATTGTTAAGCTAATCAGCATCATGAGAATCGGAATCCACGTAATTAAAGAAATTTGATCCATTGCCTCTGGTCCAATGTTTGGATTACTTTTTAAGTAGTTTGCCAGCGGACCAATTGTGATGATGATAGGGATCAAGGCACCGAAAAAAATAAAAATCGATTTCCATCCCTGTTTCACAGCTTCTCTAAAGGGAACAATATCATCTGGCGGCATCGCTTGGATTTTATTCTTTTTCACCAGAATATACACCAAAATAAACCGGTATACGACTTGATACAGTCCTCCTATTAAAAGAGCAATATATAAATCACCTTCAGAGACAAGGGCTGCAACTGGTGCAAAGCCCAGCATGATAAACATGGAAGAGTTTGGTGGCAGCGCGGCTCCAAGTCCGCCATTCCCGGCTAGAATCGTGGCCGTATGGGTTCGGCTCCATCCTGATTTAATCATCCAAGAAGCCGTAATAGAGCCAGTGGCAGCTGTGTTTGCAGAATTTGAACCTGAAAGAGCACCTAAGACTGCTGAACCTAACGTACTCATATAAGCCGCTCCCCCAGGAAGCTTGCCGACAACCGAATTCAGGATGCGCAAGAGTGCGTGAATTAATTCCAGCTTTTCGATTAAATAGGCCATGAACACAAACGCAACGGCTGCATAAAGCACCTCATATGTGGATGCAAATTTTAAACCATCCCAGAACAGTCTAAGCGCATCCATTCCGCCAAACAAAGTGGTTGCAATAAAGCCTAACAGCATGGCTTCTCCCATATTTCGTTTCACGACGACATTCCATATAATGATGACGGCTATGAATACAATTAATGCAATAAAACCCATGTCGTTTCTTCGCCTCCCCTTTCTTAAATAAAACGCTTACAAAAATCACCCTTGCTGCATCACGTCAATGACTTCTTTCCAGCTGACCGGCTTTTTCCCATTAAACCGTTCAACGAATTGAAAGTCTGCTAATCTCTCTAGCTTCTGTTGTGCTGCCCGGGACATGCTCGCATCAATATGAGCTGAATCCAGCATTTCAATAGAGCCAAGTAATTCGACCGCTCGTCTTTTTGCATGTAATGCACTCCCTGTCACAAGACGATTCATCGTCTCTTCAAAACTTTTGCTGTCCAGCGTTTCGCTTAGTGAAGAAATCACTTGATCTTCGACATTATATTTTTTAGAAATTTCCAAAAATTCAACAAGTAAACCGACGATCCCTTTCATATAAATGCTTCTTATTAGCTTTAAGGCTGAAGCATCTCCAGGCTGATCACTGATTTTTGTAATATTCATACCGTATTCTTTCGTTAATTCAATGAATCGATCTGTTCCACTTCCGCTAGCAGTGATTGGAACCTTGTGTTTGTTAACCGGAAGAGATCCTAGCATGGCGGCATCTACAAATAGAGCTTCTTGCTTTTTAATTTCGTCTGCCACTTGTTTTTTAATATCTGGAGTTGATGCCGACACATCCACATATACTTGATTTTTTTTCAAACTTCCTAATACGGATTGAGCCACTTCTAGGGTTTTATTCGCTGGCACAGCCGCAATGACAATGTCAGATTTTGCAATGACTTCACTCACATTACTTGTTAATTCGACGCCTGTGCGGGCTGCTTTTTCTTTCATTGGTCCAGCAAGTTTCTCATTCTGTAATAGTACATCATACGCATAAAAATGATCTAATCCTTCTGTTTTCAATCCCGTTGACAGCTCATATGCAGCTTCTCCATAACCGATAAAGCCTATCTTCATCACAGATTCCCCTATCTCTGGAATTTTTTCATTCTGCCCTCTAGCCATGCAGGGGCTAAGAGACTGATATCCTGCTTTCCTTCGCTCATATAATGTTGAATGGTTTTTAATCTTTGATGTTCATATGCTTGTTTCTCTTCAGCCAACGACAGCATCTCTTCTGCTTTCTCCTTCGGAACAATCACCACTCCATCATCATCTGCAACGACCAAGTCACCTGGTGATACTTTGACCCCTCCACACGAGATGATTCCATTCAATTCACCAGGCCCATCCTTAAAAGGTCCATTCGGCGTGAATCCCTTACTATAGATTGGAAAAGCTAATTCCTCTAAAGCGACTTTATCGCGGACAAGACCGTCGATCACGATTCCTTCTATTCCAACAGCTTTTGCTGAACCGGCCATCAATTCTCCTAAATATGCGTGACCCCTATGATCTTTCCCATCAACGATGAGTACATCGCCTACTTGTGCAGAATAAATCGCTTGGTGAAGAAACAGATTATCTCCTGGCCGTAAGCTCACGGTAAAAGCTGTGCCGACTACATTCATGCCTCTCGCAACTGGTTTGATTTGATGATCCATCGCGCCGGTGCATCCCATCACGTCTGACAACAAGGTTGAGTTAAGCTTTCTTGCCCTAGCTATAAGATCATTTGACACGAAATGAACAGTACTCATTGTTTTCATCATCCCCTTCGAGTTATATTCATTACATTTAATTCATTTAAAGTAATATATATTACTTTCGTGATATGATCATACCATCTCATTTTTAATTAGTAAAGCGCTTTCAAAAAAATAAAAAATGAGTCCCCACACGACTATTGTGTTGTGTGATAACTCATTTTCGTTAACATATGATTGATTTGATCTAAACGTGGTTTTGTTCTTTCTGGATCATTCATCGCTAATGCACTTAAGATGAAATCGACGATAAAGATAGCAGATACGACAGAGTTATGAGAGCCTACACTTGCTGAGGAACACGGTAATACATATTGTGCATATTTAGTTAGTGGAGAGCTGTAGCTGTCTGTAATTAAAAGGACTTCCACCCCATAAGACTTTGCTGCTTCCATCAAATCCTTCATACGCTTTGCATAACGCGGATAGCTGACCGCTATAATGAAATCACTCGAGTTGAAATGAACCAAATCATCCACCCAGTCACTTTGATCTGCATCAATATACTGGCAATTCCCCAATAGCCGATTGATTCCTAACGACATGTATTCGCCAACAGGTCTTCCACTTCGGACACTTGTACACAAAACGTGGCGCGCATTGGCTATTTTCCTAACAATTTGCTGAAAGGTTTCTTCCGTGATATTGTCCAATGCGTACTGGATATTTTGAAATTGCAATTCTACATGGTTATGCAGGAGCTTACTCTTATTTGAATGCTTGAGATTCGCCTCAAGTCTTGTTTGAGGGTCGGCTTTATGCTTCATCGCTGATTGAAGCTCTTTTTGAAACTCAGAAAAACCAGAATACCCCACAGCAGCAGAGAAGCGCATGATGGTTGCTGTACTCGTCCCGACTTTTGACGCCAATTTATCGACAGTTAAAAAAGCGACCTCCATTGGATGTTGTACGATATAATCTGCAATTCTCCTCTGTGCATCGGTTAAAAAAGCGACCTTATGCTGAAGCTTATGTATTAAATCCTCCATTTTAGCACCTGCCCATCCTATCGGCTTTATCTACGATCAGATTGTTTTCTTTCTATATTGTACACATTTGTCCAAAATAAAAAAACAGCCAGCACGAATCTATCGCGCTGACTGCTTTAGCCGAGATGCTATTTTATAGTGCTTGAGCTGCTGTGATAAGCGCAAGGTTGTAAACGTCTTCAGCATTACAGCCTCTTGAAAGGTCATTTACTGGTTGGTTTAAGCCTTGCAAGATTGGACCTACAGCTTCAAAGTTACCTAAGCGCTGTGCAATTTTGTAGCCGATGTTTCCAGCTTCTAGGCTAGGGAAAACAAATACGCTAGCATCGCCTTTAATGACGGAATCTGGTGCTTTTTTCGCTGCTACTGAAGGAACGAAAGCTGCATCGAATTGGAATTCTCCATCAAGTACAAGCTCAGGTGCCTTTTCTTTTGCAATACGAACTGCTTCAGAAACTTTTTCTGTTTCATCTGATTTTGCTGAGCCTTTAGTAGAGAAGCTAAGCATTGCCACACGTGGTTCGATGTCGAACATTTTGGCTGTGTTTGCACTTTCGATCGCAATTTCAGCTAGATCTTGGCTATCTGGTGCAATGTTGATTGCACAATCAGCAAACA
Organism: Bacillus sp. FSL K6-1145; assembly: GCF_038003425.1. Taxonomy (NCBI): domain Bacteria; kingdom Bacillati; phylum Bacillota; class Bacilli; order Caryophanales; family Bacillaceae; genus Bacillus; species Bacillus sp. FSL K6-1145. The sequence goes on from NZ_JBBOPC010000001.1 coordinate 3,370,083, forward strand.
CATATTGCTCTTCGCCACGAGCCATGATGAAGACGCCAGATGTTTTCTTTACGCCTTCTTTTGTTTTAATGATTTGAAGTGCTGGGCGTACTGTGTCAGCAGTTGAGTGTGCTGCACCGCTCACAAGTCCGTCTGCAAGACCTTTGTACACAAGCATCGTACCGAAGTAGTTTTCATCTAGTAATGCTTTTCTTGCTTGCTCTTCTGTTGCTTTGCCTTTACGTCTTTCTACGAAAGCTTGTACAAGCTCTTCAAAACCTTCATATGTATGAGGATCATACACGTCAACACCATCAAGTGTAAGACCTAATTCTTTTGCTTTTGCTTCAACTTCTTGTGTTTTACCTACAACAATTGGCTGCAAGACTTTGCCATCTGCTAGTTTTTGAACGGCTGTTAGAATGCGTTCGTCCATTCCCTCAGGAAAAACGATCTTTACTCCTTTACCTGCAACCTTTTCCTGAACTGTTGAAAAAATATCTGCCACTTATATACCCTCCTTGATTTTACAAAAAAAGCGTTCTCTTTCAAGCATACTCTTCTTCTACATAAATTCAAACTACCAACTTACATTATAGCGCTTACAAATTAAATTCTTATTTTTCAAACTAATTTAATCAATTTCCATAAAAGCTGACTTCGTCGTTCAAGTTTTGATCACATCTCCATTTGGACAAACTATGTTATAGTTGGAACAGATGGAAAACTGTAAATAGGAGTGAAATAAATGAGCGAACAACATACAACCAATGAAGCAGCTCAGACACTAGACGGCTGGTATGCACTGCATGATTTTAGAACCTTTGACTGGACAGCTTGGAAGCTGCTGACAAGTGATGAGCGCCAAGCGATTCTTCATGAGTTCACAGGTCTATTAGAAAAATGGAAAACAGCTGAGCACGATAAGGCTGGAAGCCAAACAATCTATAGTATTGTCGGCCAAAAAGCAGATATTATGCTCATGATTTTGCGTCCAACCATGGAAGAACTGGGTGAAATTGAACTTGAATTCAACAAAACACGACTAGCAGAGTTTACGATCCCAGCTTATTCGTACGTTTCAGTTGTTGAACTTAGCAACTACTTAGCAGGAGGCGGAGATGGCGGAGATCCTTACGAAAACCCGCATGTACGTGCACGTCTATACCCAGAGCTCCCTTCTTCTCAATACGTGTGCTTCTATCCAATGGATAAAAGACGTTCCGGCAACGACAACTGGTACATGCTCTCTATGGATGAGCGTAAATCTCTTATGAGAAGCCACGGCTTAATTGGCCGCAGTTATGCCGGAAAAGTAAAGCAGATCATTACAGGCTCCGTCGGTTTTGATGATTATGAGTGGGGCGTCACTCTTTTCTCTGACGATGTGCTTCAATTCAAAAAATTGGTTTATGAAATGCGCTTTGATGAAGTCAGTGCACGCTACGGCGAATTTGGTTCCTTCTTTGTCGGAAACCGATTAGCAAACGAGCAGCTGGCATCTTATTTTCATGTATGATAAACTCTTAAGGCTTCGGATCTTTCCGAAGCCTTTTTATGTATTTTTTAGAAGGGTGATCACATCATGAAAAACTTCCCCATCGCTATTTTTGCATTAACGCTCGGTGCGTTTTCGATTGGTATGACTGAATTTGTCATCAAGTGTTGGAACAATAACTAGACATGTATAAACCTTTTGTCTTTTGCTTGTTATACTCTTTTCTGTATATACTGCATAAACCATCAAACCTATTGAAATAAAGACATAGTGTAAGACCCATAAAGAAAGAACTACATGATGTGTTTGCCATTGAGAAAATTCCGTATACGGCCCTCAGCAATGCAGTTAGGATGAACATCATTTTATTTCTTTAGCCTACTTTCAATAAATTGAAGTGTGTCAGCTGCTATTCTCTTTCTAGATAGAACAATTCCAGCATGCCCACAACTGTATACGTGCCTTTTAGGTTGATTCCAGCTATTCCACAGAGTATCAGCATCGTTTATGTCGATATACATGTCATATTTTCCTGATATTAAGAGTACATTTTCTTTGTCTATGAGAAGTTTTGCTTTACTAGGGTTCATAATGTCCCAAGCTTTGTCGAGTTCTTCATACGTTGTTCCATGTTCCTCCAGATCTCTTCGTATATACTTCCCAGGAAGAGTGTTCCAGATGGAATGCGCAATATTATTCGCATAAAAAGCTGATACAACAATATTCACGTCTTTCTCGACTGTTGCTAATAAGTTTGTTAGCCACCCTCCTAAACTAATACCAACTACGATTATTTCCCCACCTTCATTTTCCTTAATCCATTTAATCAGCCCTCTAAGTTCAACAATAGCTTGCTGGGAGGATTGCACTGTTCGACTTATATTGGCGCTAATCATGTGTTCACCTGAATATGTTGAATTTTGTGGTTCCCTATCGAAATGATAAGGCAGCGTGTAGTAATACATATTCCAATCATAATTTTTAACGATTTTATCGTGATAAATCTTCTTAATCCTGTCGTATGAATCCATGCGCCATCCATGTACGAAGATTATATTGGGCTTGTGCTTAGACTCTTTTCGTAAAAACACTTCCCCAGTAACCTTGTCATTCCTATCTACACCAGATCTGATGCTTGAATGAAAAGCAAATATCCCACTTTTTAAGTTTGCTGTATGGTTATTGATTTGAAATTCTAAATCAATTGGCTGAGCACTAAAAAAATGATCCCTATTACCAACGTCAATAGGCAAATTATTATAGTGACTTTCTTTGCTCCTTGTTCTGTGCATATCCATTAATGCTGCGTAATCTATTACTTTTAAAAGCTTCAAAAGAATTAACTCCTCTAATCTCAAATTATTACTATAAAAAAAGGTTATTTTTTTAGAAACATGAGTTTAAAGATTAATATAAATCCACAATCAACAAACTCACATCAGCCATAATACCTTATTAACAATTCACATTTTTATAAATATATTTAGTCTGTTTAAGATATCTTGGAATACAGAATTTTATTTTCTATATATGCCCTCAGCCATTATCGGGAATGCCGGCGGTGCTGCGCTTGGCGGTCTTGCCATCCAGCTTACACATTTACAGCTTGTACCGTTATTTGCTGCAGCTGTAACTTTCATTGGACTCATCATTACGATCATCAGCTATCAGTCAGACAGACAAAAAGGACCTGAGTCAGGTCCTTTTTTATTTCATCACGGTCATTTCTGGCTCTTCTATTTGTTTCACACGTTCCTGAATGGGATGAGAAAAAGAGTGCCCTGATAAGACGATATGAGATACTGTTTTTGTAAACCCAGACACTGCCTGAATAAAGGCTTCAATTTCTTCAAGGGAAGCGACTGACAGCTTAATGAAAAAGCATGACTGCCCTGCCACTCGATAAGCAAAAAAAGCGCGTGGATGCTGATTCATAAAAGCCACAAAACGTTGATACTCCCCGTTTAGCACTGTGACTTCCAGCAGGCAGTCAATCATAAGCCCTAATTTTTTATAGTTAACCTGAACCGAATACCCTTCGATAATCCCTGCATCTTCTAATTTACGCACTCTTTCTGCTACCGCAGGTGCGGATAAATTGACCCGCTTGGACAACTCCCTCATAGATAAGCGGGCATCTTCTTTCAATTCATTTAAAATATGCACATCAACATCGGTGATTTTCATTCGTACCTCTCCTATCCAAAAATCGTTCCATTTGAAAAGTATTTTATGATAATACTTATGATGCGAAATGTAAAATAAAACTAAATAATGGTAGAATTTATTTTAACGGAATTGAATGAAAAAGCAAGTTTGGAGGGATCACCTGATGAAAGAATCTTTAGACAGCCAAGCTTCTAAAACATTTCCCATCACACTTGCCATTGCGCTCACACTTGGCGTCTTTGCGGCGGGATCGGAAGAACTGGTGATTTCACCACTGCTGCCTGATTTATCAAACTCTTTTCAGCACTCTCTTGATATTCTCGCCCTTTCCATCAGCATTTATGGGTTAGCTGTGCTGGTTGGAGCCCCGCTGCTTGTTCCTTTAGGGGACCGGTATTCAAGGGAGCTATGCCTGATTATCGGGCTTTCTTTCTTTTTGATTGGCACCGTAATGTGTGCGGCTGCCCCGAATCTGGCCGTATTTTTTGCAGGCCGTGCTATTTCTGGGCTGGCGACCGGTGTATTTGTGCCAACAGCCTATGCGCTCGTGGGTGACCGGGTTCCTTATGAATATCGAGGCAAAGTGATGGGGCTCATTGTGTCGAGTTGGTCTCTTTCTCTTGTCCTTGGTGTACCAATTGGCGCCTTCATCGGGCAGAGTTTAAACTGGCGATGGACCTTTTGGATTTTCGCCATCATGAGTCTCATTGTCCTGCTGCTCGTCATCCTTGAATCTCGTAAACAAACCGCCACAGCGAATACAGGAACACCTCAAGCTAGGGAGAAAGCTGGCTCTTTATGGGGAGCTTTGAAAATTGATCGTGTCCCCGCCTATTTGACCGTGACATTTTGTAATATGCTTGGATTTTATGGCATGTACTCGTTTTTAGGAGCGTATCTGCAAAGTTTGTTTTCTGGAGGGCAATCGACGGCAGGACTTCTGATCATGGCTTACGGTGTCGGTTTTTCTATGAGTGTATTTACAGGGAAATTAGCAGACTGGTTTGGCAAAACTCGTTCTCTTTTCTTTGTGTTGGGCGGCATTACGCTCGTTCTCGCCTTACTTCCTTATGCTCCTTTCTCATGGACATTGCTGATTTTTGCCCTATTTATTTGGGGTGCCATGCAAAGTTTATCTGTCACGCTTTTGAGCACTGTTCTAAGTGACTGCTCCCAAACCCACCGAGGCAAAGTGATGGCTTTTTACAGCCTTGCGTCCAATCTTGCCGTTATGCTTGGTTCCGCTCTTATGGGACCTGTCTATGTCCATTTCGGCTATCATACGGTAGGGCTTGTATGTGCTCTCGTTACGCTTGTTGGTTTTCTTATTAGCTTCGTCAGCTATAAACGTGAACGAACCTTACAGCAGAAACATAAAAACACATTTGAAACGTAAGTTCAATTCACTGCACATCTAGGTATGTGCAGTTTTTTAGATCAATTTTTAATATCATCATAAAATACATTTTTTATAAATTTTGTTGACAATTGCCAATTTTATTTTTTATAATCTAGTAAAAATTTGAAAAAGATTGGATGGTAAACATGATCTTAAAGAATGATGTTTTTCATTTCAAAGAAGAGCCCATCGTTTCACCTAAGATGTTTACAGTCAATACACTAGGCCCTAAGGGGACAAGCAGTGAATACGCAGCAAAACACTTCATCTCTCATTCCACCACTACTCTCGGCACTCATACGAAACTATCCCTTTATGACACATTCGAAACTTGCATTGAACATACTCTCTCTCACGCACTCCAATACACTCTCGTTCCACACGCATACGAAGGAATCAAACACTTCTACATGAGACCTGACCTGCAGCTCTTACAAATTTTCAGATGTGACACACCCATGTATGGCTTGGCTGTCAGACCAGATTTTCCATTTCAAGAACAAATGCTCCACCATTTAAAAATTGTCTCTCACCCTGCACCTGTCAATTTGATTCAATATTTCATTCACCAAAATGCTGAATTTGAGCTAGTCAATTCGACAAGTACTGCCGCACAAAAAGTAAGAGACGGCGAATTTGATTTCGCTTTAACCAATGAGGTAGCCAGAGCCACATATGGCCTCACCTTCGTTCGAACGTTTAAAAGTATTCCTATGAGCTGGTCCATATTCGGAAAAGGAGAGATATAATATGCAAACTGAACAAAAAACGCAAGAACGATATTTTCCACAAGCCAAAAAAATAGAATGGGAGAATGGTGTCACACAATATTCCACGGTCAGAGGTGATACGGAAGTGCTCATCTCATACATCCCTCCTCACACGATCATTAAACCTCACGAGCATCCCGAAGCACAAATCGGCATCGTATTAAAAGGCGAGCTTCAAATGACAGTCGGTCCATCGACCCAATTGCTTACCCCTTTAGAATCAGCGTATATCGCACCACCTTTTGTCCCTCACGGCGCTTCTAACCTGACAGATGAAGAAGTGATTGCTATTGATATTAAGAGATTAAAAGATGGCGAGGAATACACGGCGCCTCCTACTTATTTCTTAGACATTTTCAAAACACGAGATTTACTTCCTGGCATGGAAGTGACCTTTTTTGTTGAGGATTGGATGGAGCTCATGATAGCCAACATTCCTGGAAATGGCGGAGAAATGCCTTTTCATAAACACCGCAATGAACAAATCGGCATTTGCATTAGCGGAGGTTATGATATGACGATTGAAGGCTTTACAGAGAGAATGGAATTTGGTACTACCTACTTTTGTGACCCTAGGGAAGACCACGGGGCGATAAATCCAAAGCCGGAAGCCTCAAAGTCTATTAACCTCTTCTTCCCTCCCCGCTATAATCGGTTGAAGCCAAAAGCGTCTAAGGTGAAGAAATGAACCTCGACGGAAAAGTCGTCCTGATTACAGGAGGTGCATCGGGAATTGGGCTTGCCGCAGTCAAGCTTTTCCTTGAGCACGGAGCAAAAGTTGCAGTGGCTGACATCAATGAAAAAAGCGGCAAACAGCTCGTCGAATCATTGGCGCACGAGCATGTTGCGTTTTTCAAAACAGATATTACAAATGAGTCTGACTGTCAAAAAACCGTTCAGTCTGTGCTGACCCAGTTTAGGACAATCGATGTGCTGATTAACAATGCAGGCATTGAAATTGTCTCTCCCGTTCACGAGATGACACTAGAGGATTGGAACCACATTGTACAGGTCAACCTGACGGGTGTATTTCTCATGAGTAAGCATGCTTTGCCGCATATGCTTGAAAAGAAAAGCGGAAGTATTATCAATACCGGATCTGTCGGGGGTCTTGTCGGCTGGCCTGACATCCCTGCCTATAACGCAACAAAGGGCGGTGTCATCCAGCTCACCAAATCGATGGCGGTCGACTATGCCGCCCATCAAATCAGAGTGAACTGTATCGCCCCAGGCATTATTGATACACCATTAAATGAAAAATCCTTTTCAGACAATCATTCAGAAAGCCTTGAGGTTGTTAAAAAGGAAAAAGCAAAGGTGAACCCATTACTTCGTCTCGGAAAACCCGAAGAAATTGCGAGCGTCATGCTGTTTCTCGCCTCTGATCTATCCAGCTATATGACTGGAAGTGTTGTCACAGCAGATGGCGGTTACACCGCTAGATAAAAAGGAGTGCTTTCATTGAGTAAAAAAACCGTACTTGTCATTGCTGATCTAGGAGGATGCCCGCCCCATATGTTTTACGAAAGCGTGGCTGCATCGTATCATATCGTTTCTTATATCCCGAGACCTTTTGCTATTACAAAGGGACACGCTGAGCTAATCGAAAAATACTCTATTGCGGTCATCAAAGATCGAGATTATTTTGACAAAAACCCTTCTTTTGAACACCCAGATTCGATTTACTGGGCACATGATGATTATCTAAAATCCGAGGAAGAGGTGGTGGACGACCTAGTTCGCGTCGCTTCCTTTTTCAAAGCGGATGCGATCACCACCAATAATGAATTATTCATTGCACCAATGGCAAAAGCCGCTGAGCGACTTGGGCTGCGCGGCGCTGGGGTAAAGGCAGCTGAATTAGCGCGTGATAAAAGCCAAATGAGGGCTGCATTCAACGCAGCTGGGGTCAAAGCAGTAAAAACTCATCCTGTCACGACTTTAGCTGATTTTCAGCAAGCCATTGAACATATTGGTACACCGCTTATTTTAAAGCCTACATATTTAGCAAGCTCCATTGGCGTGACCCTTTTTCATGACCGATCCGGCAGTGATGATCTCTTTTTAAACGTACAATCCTATTTGCAAACCATTCCCGTTCCAAACGCTGTGACGTATGAAGCACCGTTTGTCGCTGAAACGTACTTAGAGGGCGCTTACGAGGATTGGTATCAAGACGACGGCTATTCTGATTATGTCAGTGTAGAAGGATTAGTTGTTGAGGGTGAATATATCCCTTTTGTCATTCATGATAAGACCCCTCAAATCGGCTTTACAGAAACGGCTCATATCACTCCGTCGATCCTAGACAATGAATCCCAGCAAATCATCATTGAGGCAGCGAAGAAAGCAAATGAAGGATTAGGTCTTGAAAACTGTGCCACTCATACAGAAATCAAGCTTATGAAACATCGAGAAACCGGACTGATCGAATCAGCAGCTAGATTTGCTGGCTGGAATATGATTCCGAATATCAAAAAGGTCTTTGGGGTGGATATGGCTAAGTTGCTGATTGATGTATTAGTCGATGGAAAAAAAGCTAATTTGCCAAAAGAACTACTTTCTGGACATACGCATTATGTAGCAGACTGTCATTTATACCCTCAGCATTTCAAAGAGAGCGGACACATTCCGCCTGAGGCCACACACATCACCATTGATCATGTGCATATTCCGCAGGACACTTTAGTTGGAGATACTGTCATCATCAGCGAATCTGTCCCACCTAAAGGAACCTTTGTAGATCTATCTTTATTTGAAGCATTTAATGGCATCGTGTCTCTTGAATTAAAAGGGTCGTCTTCTCAGGATGTTGCCGCCTCCATCCGTAACATTCAAAAGCAGGCAGCCATTCAGTTAATGGATGAATTAGTGAAGGGATAAGAAAGAGAGGATGTCGTGGTGAAGATCTTACCATCTAACATGATTGAACGGCTGCCAGAACAAAAATTTGGAACCGTATTTGAGAAAATTGCGCATAAAACACAACACGGAGCGAACATTGTGAACCTTGGTCAGGGAAATCCTGATCTTCCTACTCCGGCGCACATTGTGAATGCCCTTCAAGAGGCAGCAGGCTCTTTGCAATTTCAGCAATATGCACCTTTTAGAGGCTTTGACTTTTTCAAGCAAGCCATTGCAGATTTCTACAGAAAGGAATTCGGCATTGAGGTTGACCCGAAGAAGGAAATTGCCCTTTTCAATGGAGGAAAAACAGGGCTTTATGTGATGAGTCAGTGCCTGCTTGATCCAGGGAATATTGCCCTCGTCCCCGATCCGGGATACCCAGAATATCATTCAGGTATCTTGATGGCGGACGCAAAGCCACATTGCATCCAGCTTGAAAAGAAAAATGGCTATTTGCCGAATTTCTCTTCAATTGATCCAGACGTGTTAAAAAAGGCAAAGGTGCTTTTCTTAAATTATCCGAATAACCCAACTGGTGCTGTGGCGAATGAAGCTTTTTTTGAAGAGGCTGCAGAATTTGCGTCCGCTCACGATCTGCATGTGATTCATGATTTTGCTTATGGTTCCTTTCATTATGAGCAAAAACCAGTGAGCTTTCTAAAGGCTTCTCTTGGGAAAAACGTAGGAGTGGAATTATATTCTTTATCCAAAACATTCAATATGGCAGGATGGAGAGTCGCTTTTGCTGTAGGCAATGAGGACATCATTCATGCCATTAACGCCTTCCAGGATCATGTGTTTGTCAGTATGTATGGTGGATTTCAACATGCCGCCACCGTCGCTTTACAAAGTGATGACTGTCATATTCAATCATTGAAAGAAGTCTACATTGAACGAATGGCTTTCTTCATCCGTCAAGCGGAGAAGCAGCTTGGCTGGACCATTGAACGTCCAGCCGGCGCCTTTTATTTGTGGGCACCGATTCCTGATGATTTCGAGGATTCTCATGCATTTGCCGACTATTTACTCGAGCATGCAGATGTCGTCGTGACGCCTGGGGGTGTGTTTGGAACACATGGAAGACATCATGTTCGCATCTCAATGGTGGCGCCAATTGAACAGCTTGCCCTTTTTATCGATCGGCTGCATATACTGCCGATTCGTTTTCATCAAAAAACCCGCATATAGCGGGTTTTTCATATTTATATACTTTTCATCGAACCACCATCGACAGATATTTGCTGTCCGGTGACATAGGAGGCTTCCTCTGATGCGATAAATGCCGCCAATGAAGCCATTTCACTCGCTGAACCTACTCTTTGCATCGGGATCCCTGACGCAACAGCCTGTACAGCTTCTTCCCGTGATAATGACTGCTCACGCATCATGTTTTCGATAAACTGTTCATATCGATCTGTAGCAATAAATCCTGGGTTTAAACAATTCACTGTGATCCCTGAAGGCGCAAGCTGTGTGGCTGCATTTTTACTAGCATTGATAATCGCTGCATTCATCATACTGTTCGTAAACATTTGATCACCAGGTTCCTTCCAAAGGTTCCCGACAATTTGAATGATCCGGCCATATTCATGTCTTTTCATCATCGCTGCCGCACGTTTCATCATATCAATGTACGCTAGGGCTTTCTGAGAAAATGCTGCCAGCATCTGCTCACTTTCACATGAATTAAAAGTATCTGGCTTCCCTCCTGGAATGTTATTAATCAACACATCCAGTCTGCCAAACTCTTGATCTATTGCCGCAAAGGCCTCAGCTCGCACTCCTTCATGCGACATATCACCACAGAAAAGAGACACCGGCTCCTTTGTTTCTGCCATACGCTCAATATGCTGCCGCGCATCTTCTAGTAAGGATTGATTTCTAGAATTGATGATGACCTTTACATGGTCCTGGGCGGCAAGCTTTATGGCGATTGCCTTCCCAATCCCTGTACTTGCCCCTGTTACAAATGCAATTCTTTTAGACAAACTCATCCACATCCCTTTTCTGCTTAACTTAGAAAAATACATAAAATGACACTTACAGAATGTATTTCAACAAAAAAAGACCTTTCTCCTGCGAAAGGCCTTTGTTCTTTATTTAAATGTCGTTTCCCAATCAAATCCGATTGTCTCGTCATTCCAAGCGATTCTCTTTTCATCTGGGTTTTTCGGGTCATAGGATTCTGTCGTGAAATAGACAATTTGCAGCGGCGTCTCGCCTAGTACCCGGTAGCCATGTGCGACACCCTTTGGGATGAGGAGGAGCATTGTATTGTCTTCCCCCATATAATACACATCGGTTTGACCCTTTGTAGGAGAGTCCTCACGCAAATCGTATAAAACGACCTGAGCATGACCTGCTGGGAAAAACCAAACGTCATCTTGCTTTTCATGATAATGAAAGGCTTTGATCACACCTGGAAAGCTTTTCGACCACGATGCCTGCCCAAAACGTTGCAGCATCGGCTCATCATCTCGAATGAGCTCTGCAAAAAAGCCGCGATCATCACAATGTTTCATGAGTTTTTTCGTTTGTACACCATCAATCATGCTGATGCCATCTCCCTTCTTTCTGCAAAAATTCGTGAAGCGCATCCTTCCAATGTCTCGGCTTCCAGCCTGTGGCTTCAATCGCTTGAAGGTCTAACACAGAATAGGCTGGACGAGGTGTTTGGAAGCCGTACTCTTCTGTGGAAATTGGCTCAATGGTCGTAGACAGGCCGCTTTTTGTCACAATTTCTGACGCAAAGTCAAACCAGGAACAGCTTTCTCGGTTACTGACATGATAAATTCCTGCCTGTTGATCAAATAAATGAATGATGGCCTCTGCGACATCTTTTGTATAAGTAGGTGAGCCTATTTGGTCATTCACGATGCGCAAATGATCCTTTGTTTCTGCGAGCCGAAGGATGGTATTCACAAAATTATGTCCCTCATGTCCGTATAGCCACGATGTACGGATAATTTTCACTTCGTCTGATACAAGATGAAGCAATTCCTCACCAAGCTTTTTACTTTTTCCATAAATGGTGTGAGGATCTGGCTGTGCATCGACTTGGTAAGGCGTGTCTGCTTGCCCGTCAAACACATAATCTGTACTGACATGTAGCACATCAGCCCCTATGTTCTTAGCCTCCAGCGCTGTATAGTAGGCGCCAATGCCATTAACAAGATACGCCTTTTCCGTTTCTGTTTCACACTGATCTACAGAGGTATATGCTGCTGCACTGACAACAATATTAGGGTGAAAGTGTCTCATCGCGTGTCTGACTGCTTGCTGGTCTGCGATATTGAGCATGCTCCTCGTTAAGGCAATGACGGTGATGTCTTTCTCCTTGAGCTGTCTGCTCAATTCTTTCCCTAGTTGCCCGCCTGCACCGGTGATTAAAACTTTCATCCGTCACCCTTCTTCGCTCTGATCATATTTGGCATGATACCAATTGATCGTTTTTTCAATACCTGCTTCAAATGATGTCTCCTGCGTCCAGCCAAGCTCCCGTTTTAGCTTACTGGCGTCAATCGCATACCGCCGGTCATGTCCTTTACGGTCTTCAACAAACGCAATACGGTCATGACTGATCCCGAGCTGCGTCAGAATGGTTTTGGTCAAATCGAGATTCGTTTTCTCGTTGCCGCCGCCAATATTGTACACTTGCCCAGCTGTTCCGTTTTCAAGGACCTGCTTTACAGCTCTCGCATGATCCTCTACATACAGCCAATCGCGAATCTGCTGGCCGTCCCCATAAATCGGGATCTTTTCTCCATTGATTGCTTTTCTAATAATCGTCGGTATTAATTTCTCTTCATGCTGATGCGGTCCATAGTTGTTGCTACATCTTGTAATCATTGCAGGTAATTGGTGAGTGTGGATATAAGATTTTACAAGCAGGTCTGAGCTTGCCTTGCTTGCTGAATAAGGATTATTCGGTGAAAGTGGTGTTTGTTCTGTGAAAGCAGGATCATCTGGCTCTAAATCTCCATATACTTCGTCTGTTGAAATATGAATAAGTTTTTTCGCCTTTCCTTTTAAGACCGCTTCAAGCATACGATAGGTACCGAGGACATTTGTTTGAATAAAAGGCTCTGCCGATTCAATACTGCGATCAACATGGGATTCCGCTGCAAAATGAATGATGGCATCATAGACTTCATCAAACGCTTGATCTAGCTCATGTTGAAGGGTGATATCCCCTTGAATAAAACGAAAATGAGACAGCTTTAATAATTCCTCCATCTCCTCTGGATGACTGGCATATGTTAACTTGTCAAAAACAGTGAGCCGGACATCTGTTTCCTGAAGCAACAGCTTCACAAAATTCAGTCCAATAAATCCCGCTCCGCCTGTAATTAAATAAGATTTCGTCATTCGTATCCCTCTTTTTTCTTCATCGTTTCAAACATTTTCGTCGATGCTTGGTGGAGAGATTCATGTGTTCCTGCATCAATCCACCACCCTTTTAACATATCATAGGTCAGCTGGCTATTTGAGATATAGAGATTGTTTACATCTGTAATCTCTAATTCGCCTCGATCTGACGGCGAGATTTTCTCAATATATTGAAAGACTTCTTGATCATAAAAATAGATACCCGTGACGCAGTAGGATGAACGCGGATGCTCCGGTTTTTCCTCAATTGATAAAATTCGGTGGTGGGTGGCATCAATTTCTGCAATACCAAACCGCTTTGGATCTGCCACTTCTTTCAACAGAACCTTCGCTCCGCTTTCTTGCTGCTGAAAGGCTTCAACAAAAGGGGTTAGCGAATCCTCAAATACATTATCACCAAGCATTAGCACAAACTTTTCCCCTTCTACAAAGGGCTTTGCGTAGGATAAGCCGTCCGAAATTCCAGAAGCTTCAGGCTGAACCTGATACACAATGTTCATCCCTAGTTCCTGATCGCCTTCAAGTAGCTTTTGAAACAGCGGGATTTGTTCTGCTTGTGATATGACCATTACATCCAATATTCCCGCTTCTTTCAATTTGAACAATGACCAATAAATCATCGGATATGGGCCAACCGGCAATAAATGCTTATTGAAAATCTTTGTTAAAGGTGCCAGTCGTGATCCCTTTCCTCCTGCTAAAATAACTCCCTTCACATCTACACATCCTTATGTTCTTTTTGGTGATGATTCATGAGGTGTATAAGAATGTATTTCACTCGTTCGGTTCCTTTTCCATCAATGAGTGACCGTCCATTGAGATGGATGCTCCTGCGGAGAAAGTAGCTGCCGGATAGTCTGCGAGTAGCACGCCATATATCCTTTTCATCCACAAGGCGACCTAATCCAAGATGGTGACAGGCTCCCTTTTGTGCAAAACGAGTGGCTGTTACTGCTTGGTGGTCTACTTGCGAAAGGACAATGCTGGGCACTCCGATACAAACGGCCTCATATAACGTCATCCCGCCAGCAACAATCGCTAGATCGGCTTCTGCAAGACGGGCAGGTAATTGATCCGTATGACGAATGAATTGAATATGTGCAGCCTCGATTTCTTCTTCGATGCGAGAGGCTTTTCCTGTAACCGCTAGAATGTGTAAATGGCAAGCTTCGAGAAGTGCTGATACAGCCTTTGTTAATAATCCGCTTGGATCACTGCCTCCAAGGCTGATCACCACCTTCTTACATTCTTTGCGAACCTCATATGTGTCTTTTAATTTGCTGATCTCGTGATCTAACAATAAATAAGGTGTTCCATAAAAGTAGTCCGTTCCATTTACTTGCAGGTGCTTTTCATCCAGTCCACCATAAATGCCGTTTACGACAGCATCAGCAAGCTGGCAAGCTTCTGTTCTTTCTTCTTCAAATAAGACCAGTTTTGCATTTCTGGAGGACGCTTTGATCGATCGAAGGAACTGAAGGTCACAATCAAGGACATCGATTAGCAGAAGATTAGGATTTAGCTCTTTTATGTCCTGCTCCATTTGAAGGAATACGTTTGATTCCTGCACCAAATGAACGTGCCATGCTGGATGCGAGAGCATTTCTACACAAATCTGTTCATTTGTATAAAAATATAAGTCGTTTCCTTCTTGAATCAGTTCCTTTGCCAGCCGTTTCATTCTAACGACATGCCCCATCCCTCTTAAAAAACCACCGTACACAACAATCATGATTTTTTTATTCATTCAGCATCCTTCTGTCTCACAAATTGATTCAACCGAACAATATTAGGGTCTTGTTCACAAATGGCGATAAGCTCAGCCGTAGGCACAGTAATAGATCCACCGGCTTTCTCAAGTAAACGGGTAGCAAATACATAATCTTCTTCTGTATCAATCGTGAATCGATAAGCAGGATATGCGAGTTCTTTGGGCGGTGTGAATAATTGCAGTTGAAATCGATCAGGATGCTTTCGGATATACAGCGTGACATGCTCACGCTCCGGCTGCGTAAGGGGAAAATTGTCGATTTCACGTAAAATGGATGCGTCGATCATTTCCCCGGAAATACCGAGTGGCGTTCCAGTCGTATACGTATAATCAGCCTTCTTCCGTCTATGTTCTTCAAGCATTTTCGACAAAAGCGCCGGATCTATAAATGGATTATCTCCCGTTAAACGTACAATGGTTTGTGGTTCAAAATGTTGAGCTATCTTTGCGAATCGCTGCAATACATCCATCTCACTGCCACGAAATACCTTATAGCCCTTTGATAAACAATAATGAGCCAATAGATCATCTTCTGCTTCGACTGTTGTGGCGATCATGAGGTTCTGCGTTTTGTGATTGTAATGATCTGATTGCTTTACCCGTTCAACGATGAAATCGATCAATGCCATACCTCCGATCGGCTTCATCACCTTTTTTGGCAGTCTTGTTGAGCCCATTCTAGCCTGTATGACAAAGAGCACATCATTGATCATTTGTAGACTCCTGCATGAGCACATCTTTCCACGAAACCCCTGTATGGGCTGGAATGTCTCTGACAGCCTTGACGCTAAGTAAAATCTCCATGTACCGCGGATGCAGACCTTGGCTTTTTTGTCCTGGACGTAATACGGCTAGATTTTCTTCGGTCAATGTCTCGCCCTTTGCAATCCCTTTTGTCGTAAAAATCCCTCGATACGCAAATTCACGAATCTGCCCTTCAATGGCTGTTGTCGTTTTAAAAGAACTGCCAAGGAGCTCCTCTGACACAGAATGAGCGTCTGTTTCTGATTGATTTCGGTCCTTTTCTGCTGCTCGAATATGCTGAACCATTTCCTTTAATTCTTCGGGATCGAGTGCAAAGGAATGATCGGCGCCAGGCAGCGTCTTATCTATCGTAAAATGCTTTTCAATCATGGCTGCCCCAAGCTTCACAGCAGCAACAGGGGCTTCAGTAGGATGCTCACTATGATCGGAAAAGCCGATGACTGCCTCAGGAAAAGCGGCGGCTAAGGTTTGGAGCACACGAAGATTCGTATAAGCTCTAGGTGCTGGATACTTTGCGACGCAATGCATGATGGCGACCTGATCGTTTTGCACGCTTGTAACCGCCTCATATGCTTCATGAACATCTGCAATAGTGGCTCCGGCAGTTGAGAAAATGATGGGCTTTTGAAAAGAAGCTGTGTGACGCAAAAGAGGCAAATGATTGATTTCATAGGATGCCAGTTTGAAAGCTGGTGGATCGGTTTGATTTAATAAATCCGCAGATTCTTCGTCACACACTGTGCTTAAAAATATTAGCCCTTTTTCCTTACAGCGGGTTAATAACACCGGCAGCCATTCTGGCGGCAGCTCCATTTGTTCGACTAAGGAAAAAATGGACACCTCTTCTCCCTTGGCTGTTTCGTATAAACCTGGTTCCTTTTGATACATCCGATCAGCTTGGAACATTTGAAACTTCACTGCATCGGCACCTGCTTCTTTTGCCACATCAATTAAAGCAAGCGCCTGATCCAGCTTTCCATCATGGTTAATGCCTGCCTCTGCAATGATAAAGACAGGCGCACCATCCCCCACTTTGCGACCTCCAATGTAGAAATGCGCCATCTTACCTCTCTCCTTTTTTCGGCCATACATGGTAATACAAGAAGGCATTTGTTGTTCTAAATCCCATCTTTTCATACAGCTGAATGGCGGTTGTGTTATGCAGCTGTGTTCCGGCAGAAATAAAACGATGCCCTCTCTCATAAGAGACCTTCATCATCTCAATAAACAGCTTTTTCCCGATCCCTTTTCCTTGTACATCCGGTCTAATCGCAAACAGCTCAAGCGCCAGCTCCTCGCCCTTGGTCATCCCTTGAATCAAGCCCACGACTTCATCGTTCACCTTTGCTACGATATTGATATCTGCACGTCCGAGCACATTATTTCTCATCCACTCTTGATAGAAATGCTGGACGACATTCTGGTCTAAAAATGGATCGAGGGCATACCGGCTTTTGACAAAAGCCTGATAAGCGAGTGACACCGCCTCATCGTATTCCTTTTCATCCGGCAGACTGATGACCACATCTTCACCTGTTGATGGCATTTCCATGTGAACAGGTGGCGCTTCAAGACGAGTGAGACCGCCCACATAGTACACATGTGACAGCCTTTGGACGATGCGGTTTTTTTCAACATCCGCCGCTTCAAGACGTAAAAAGAAAAAATCGCATTTTTCTGTTCTCATCCAATTGATGAAGCGCTCCATCAATTCCTGAAAAGCAGATGCTGACTCAGCTTCCGCAAACTTCACATGAAAAATATGCTGATCAAATATGCCGCTTTCCCATTTTGACCAATCGTATAACAGCACTGCTTTCAGCTGGGCGCCACTGACAAGACCAAACTGTTTGAAGCCTTTCATTTGTTCAATTTGTTGACCGTATTTCTCAATCCAAGCGGACAGCACCTGATCGTCTATTGCATGAACGGCCTTCATGAAGATGCCTTCTGTTCTTTTAAAATAGACAGCACCGCAGTGATGACATACTGCACATCTTCATCTGTCATACTTGGATAAAGAGGCAGTGAGAGAGTCCGCTTGTAGTAAGCGAGTGACTCAGGGAAATCCTCTGGTGAATAGTGATAGGTTTGTTGATAGTATGGATGCAAATGAACAGGGATAAAGTGAACACTCGTGCCGATTTTATAGTCCTTTTGCAGCTGATCAATCAGCTCATTGCGTGTGATGAATGCTTCTTTCGGGTCCACTTGCAGTACATATAAATGCCATGCATGTCTTCCCTCATGATGGACTGGCGGCAGGATCAGCCCTGCTTCCTTTTGAAATGCTTGATTGTATGCTTTCGCAATTTGTTCTCTCCGTGCCTGCATATCATCTAAACGGCTTAGCTGAACAAGCCCTAACGATGCCTGCACATCAAACATGTTCATTTTATAGCCAGGTTCCTCGACCTCGTAGTACCACGTTCCTTTTTCTCCATAACGATTCCATGCTCCTTTGCTCATCCCATGGAGTGCTAGTCTTCTGATCCGAGCGGCAAGCGCATCATCATTCGTCGTCAGCATGCCGCCTTCTCCGGTCGCTATATTTTTCGTCGCATAAAAACTAAAGGCAGTCGCATCACCAATCGAACCAACGGGCTGACCGTGGTACGTTGTGTAAAGAGCATGAGCGGCATCCTCAAGCACAAATAGATCGTACTTTTTGGCAATGGCTAAAATTCGTTCCATATCGCACGATTGACCAGCAAAATGAACAGGGACAATCGCTTTTGTGTGTGGTGTAATCGCCGCTTCTAGTTTCTCTGCATCGAGGTTGAGTGTCGCTGGGTCAATATCGACAAATACAGGTGCTGCCCCTGTATGAATGATCGTATTGGCTGTTGCGCAGAATGTCAGAGGCGTTGTAATCACCTCATCCCCATTCCCAATCCCTCTTGCTTTTAAGGCTAAAAATAAAGCAGCTGTACATGAATTGACAGCGATCGCATGTTTTGCACCGGTCAGCTGCCGAAACTCTTCTTCAAACTGTCTGACTTTTGGTCCGGTTGACAGCCAGCCGGATTTTAATGTTCCAATGACTTCGTCAATTTCTTCCTGCTCAATCAACGGCAGGGCATAAGGAAGAAATTGTTCTCTCTTTTTTTCCATATCGCTTGCACACCCCTATCCTCATCTCTGAAAATCCACACCTGTTTTTGTTTGAAGCAGAGAAAGCAGAACATCGGTCGATCGCGCATGCGGATAATGTTGTTTAATGAACTCAGCTCCTTGCCTCTTTGCCAGCTTCATTTCTTGATCATCCGACAAAATACGAATGGCTTTCTCAGCCAGTTCAACAGGGTTTTCCATATGATAGCTGCCAAGCGACTCGTAATAAGGGTATCTTCTGCCTTCTGTCATTTTCCCGATCAGCACACTCTTTTCAAAGAGCATCGCTTCAAGGCCGACGGTTGATGTGAGCGTAATGACCATGTCCATATAAGGCAATAGGTCATACAAGTCGATTTCTTTTTTAATCAATCTCACATGATTTCCTGCTCGTTCAATGGACACATACTCATTTAATCGGTTTCGGGCAATTTCCCACGGATGCGGCTTCATGATCAACTGAATGTCTTTCCGTTTTGCAATCGTTTTAAGCACATCACCATAGAAGGCTTCTGAAAACGGCTGCGTTGCCACAAGCACGGTCTTTTTGGCAGGATTGAAGTTCAATTTTCGAAAGACCATTTCCTGTTGAAGCGGCGTTCGATCCTTCACCAAATCAAACCTCGGATGACCTGTGATCTCCACCTGTTCCGGCTGACAGCCTTTGTGTACATACCAGTCTTTTTCATACTTTCCAAACACCCCGTGGCACGTCGTGAAAATCGGCAAAAAGGCTTCGTCTCCCATCAGTGCGCCGTGCTGAAGACAGATACTCGTGAGCTGGCGTTTCACAGTTTGCAGTGCAAGTACGCGGCTGTAAGCATCCTCCGTTGTCCCCACAATAATGGCTGCAATTGGCTCCATCTGAAATAGCACTTCTGTCTGGTCAATCACATCAATAAATTGCACAATGTCCTTCCGAAGCTTTTCTCTAAAAAAGACATTGCCAAAGACGGGGTGCTTTGCGTAAGGTTTAAGGAGAGCATTTGCTTTCTCAATATATTCAGCATGGGCTTCTTTATTAACCTCTCCCGCTAATTCCGGCTTGCTGATGACCGGTAAACCGAAATAGTCTGCCTTCTTCCAGCGAGCAAGCACCACCGTTTGACTCGGATGGAACCGCGTGTAATTTTGTTCAGTAAAACGCAGATGTTCAAAGTGAAGCAAGACCTTTCCATTCGCCGGACGATAAGCAATACGCTTGATCTGCTGCTTATGTTGATCAAAAAATGGCTGAATCTCTTCCGGCAATGGACAATCGGTTGTCAATTCATGACCGAATGCTTCATCCTCCATACGTTCCCTCACTTCAGGACTGATATATTGATAGAAATTGCTGATCAACCCAAGAGGAATTTGTTGATAGGACAAATCCTTCATGAGATTTACATACTCAAAATACACCTGCCAATAATGATGAATATAGTGCGACACTTTAGGTCACCTCCCATGTCTTTGTTTTAATATATGGCGGAGCTCCCAGCAGGTAGACTGCTCAGGAAGTGCTTGAATAAAGGCACTTTTCTCTTCTTCCGCCAATTGATAGTGAATCGACTGTTCTGTGATGTAATTTGTATCTAACACTTCATCATAGGGATAGAACGGATAAAAATGATTTAATCGAAAAAAGAACCGGGCATCCCCTATTCGATAAAAATGCGGACTCTCGTCCCAGTAAGACCCAAATTCAGCATGAATTTTTGTTAAAATAGAAGCACGATGAACGACCGAGCAATGATCTATGGCACAAGGTGCATTCCATTGCACCGTTTGCGCAGGTCGAATCGTTTCCTTTACCGGCTCTTTATTGCTATTTAAATAGATTACTTTCGATGCAGAATAGACAATATCTTCACCTGGTCGAGCATCTAGATAATGTGTGAGCTTCTCTAAACGGTCCGGGGCATAGACATTGTCATCTGTGGCATAGGAAATATACTCGCCCTTTGCTAGTTCTAAAGCTTGATTAATGAGGACGGCGTATCGGGTTTTCGCTGTTCTCTCCTCCAGCGATTTGACACCGCTTTGGATAAAATGAACACGGGGATCTTTGCGAAAGGGCTCAATCGCGGCAAGGGTTTTTTCATTTGAACCATCGTCCATGATAAATAGTTCAAAGTCTGACAGCGTCTGCTGCAAAACCGCTTCAATCGATCTGCCGACGTAAGCCGCCTTGTTGTAGCTCGTCATAATGACAGTTACTTTTGTCAAAGTTTTCACCTCGGTCTCTTTCAAACTATGTTTATCATATGTGTCTCCTCTTAAAGAGACTGTAGAGTGACCTATTTTTTATAAAATTGTATTTTTTTAATGATCTATCTTTGAAAAACGCGAACTTTTTGGTAATATAAGTAATCATTTATGTGTATTAAAGGAGTAAAGAACATTGGAAGCTATGAAGAATGATCACTCCCAACAAGAGGAAGTAAAAGGTTTTTTTCGATTTTTCAAAATTTTTGTCGCAACAAAAACGATTATTCGCTCATATCAACATTCCTATATTCCCATTTGGCTGATGATGCTCCTTGCAAGTATCGCTGGTACAGGCTGGGTCTACGAAGGGTATTTTAGCGAGTATATGGGCAATCATATTCCATTTCCTTTTATTTTGTTACAAGGTGCGGGATATGGTATTCTCGCAGGCAATCTCGGTCTATTTTTCGGTGTACTCATCCTAAAGTGGTTAGGGCGTCTTTTTTTCGGCAGTCAAACGGCATATCGAGATGTACTCAAAGCCTTCACGCTGACGACCTTTTTCCCTTCCGCTTTATTTGCACTCAGTTGGATTTGCACGATTGGAATGCTTGGTCCGTATACGTTTGTCAAAATCTCACCCTATTTAGATCAGCATTTTGAGGTATGGTATTATCTCGATCTTTTGACACTGATTGATGCTTATGCAAAGACGTGGATATTTGGAATGACTGTTTTAGGCATTGTCGCTGTGATGAAGCTGAAATTATGGCAAGCCTTCCTCATCGTGATCACACCGCTTGCGGCATGTTTTCTTATCATTACTCTTTTATTTGGTGTCCAGCGCGCTGTAAATTGGATGATGTAAGGCCTGACAAAGAATGCGAGGGTTTGCCCGCGCCTAAGGAACTGCACCACAGTTCCTTTTTTTCGTTCAATGTACATATTCTCCCCTCCTGTCTCATAGTGTGAAAGAGAGAAAGAATGCTATGGAAACAACAGGTGCTCAAGCGCCTTCTGTTTAGAACACCATGAGGAAAGAGGAGGAACGTTATGAAATTGAAAAATCAATTTGGGCAAGGTTCGGGTTTCGAAGGTCAAGATTTTCGCCAGCAACAATATGGAGCAAATCCGTATCCTGCGCAGCAGATGGGTTATTCAGTCCCTCCCCAAACGCAGGGTCAAATGCAAGGACAAATGCAGCAGGGATTTTCACCAATGCCGTCTACTGGTTCTTCACCAGGGGGGCAGGGCACGCAGAGCGGCGGGCAGCCTTATCAAATTCCTTCTGGACCGATTTATCAGCAGAATGTCACTGGTCAGCTGCCAATCGAGCAGTCCTATATTGAAAATATTTTACGATTGAACCGCGGCAAGGTAGCCACGATTTATATGACGTTTGAGGCAAGTAAGGAATGGAACTCGAAGATTTTCAGAGGCGTCATTGAAGCTGCAGGACGTGACCACATTATCATTAGTGACAACAAGACAGGAACACGATACTTACTATTAACGATCTATCTTGATTACATTACGTTTGATGGGGAAATTCAATACGACTATCCATACTCCATGTCCACGTATTCTCCGAGGTAGATAACGCACATATCGCAAAAGCAAGGAGCAGGCGTCCTTGCTTTTTTCTTTTGATTAGGTTTTTGTCACACCTCTAGGGCGCTCGTCATAAGATGCCTAGTAGTTTTTATCAAACGCCTAGAGGTGACATTCATGACTGTTGAGCTGGATTATACATCACCAAATGTTAAATATTCATACGATCTGAATCAAAGCCCCCTTGTGAAATACGATCAGCATAACCTGATTAACGTTTTAGGAAAAAAACAATTAAATTCGTTGGATCAAGTATCTCTGCTGGATATATATTTGAGTAAAAGCAAAGTCGTAGAGCCTCATTATCATCAAAATGCCGCAGAGCTTGTTTATTGTATAGCCGGTTCTGCTGCCGTCTCGATGCTGAATCCATTTACAAAAAAACTGCACACCTATACCATCACCCCAGGACAGGTAGCAAACGTACCTCAAGGCTGGTGGCACTATGAAGTTGCCCTTCAAGACAGAACTCATTTGTTAGCCATTTTCAACGCATCTACGCCAGAAGTGATCCTAGGCTCAGACCTTCTCACCCTCACCCCTGCTCACATCATGGCACATACGTATTGCATGAACGAAACACAGTGGAAACAGGCGACACAGCCGGTGAAGCCAAGTGTGTTTATCGGACCATTTTGCCACAGAGAAGAGGAAGCACAAACGAACCCTGTCCCTCCGTCTCACTACATCCCTTATTATCAAGCACCGCCAAACTACGCCCCTTACTGGAATTAAGAAAAAAACCGATGCCCCTCTCAGAGCATCGGTTTTTTAGCTTATAAATTTTTTGCTGCTGCAATGACAAGCATGATCCAAGAAGCAATAAATGCCACTCCGCCAATTGGGGTAATGGCACCTAGAATCTTCACCTGAGTCAATGCCAGGACATAAAGGCTTCCTGAGAAGAAAAGGATACCTGCAAGCATCACCCAGCCAGCGGTTGGGACTAGAGAAACACCTGACAGCTTATCTGCAAGAAAGGCAACAATAAATAGTCCAATCGCATGGAACATCTGATATTGAACCCCTTTGTTCCAAATCTCTATATACTTTTCAGGGATTTTCCCTTCAAGACCGTGCGCACCGAAGGCTCCGAGTCCAACAGCTAGCATCGCATTAATCGCACCTAAAATGAAAAATAGTTTCATTCGTCATTCTCCTTATCTCGTCAATTATATTTATCATAGCGCGGGTGACAGACGATATTCAACTTTCCCTTTACGTTGACACGAGATTGTCGGATTTCTTTTTCTTTCGTAACAGAACTTGATCGACCGCGATCGCAATGAGTGTACCTAGAACAAGTCCATTGCTTAATAATGAAATGAGCACAGGATGCATGCCTTTCAAGGCTTCCTGCGGTACAAACATCGCCCCTACACCTGCTAAAACGGCAATCCCTAGGACAAAGCGAATCCGCGGAATTTCTTCTTTCTCATACTGATCAAACTCAGACATCGCAATCCCAATCATCGAGGAGAACACCACAAAGTTTACAGCAAGCCCCACAGGTGATGGCAATGCGGAGAAAAAGCTCATGAGCAGCGGGAATAAACTAATGAGTACAATGAGCAGACTTCCTATGAAAAATGGCTTTCTCGATGGAATTTTCGTTGTCTGGATAAATCCTGCTGCCCCGGAAATAGGTACAGGCGCAATCGCTCCGATCAATCCGCTCAGTAAGTGACCAAATGCTGCGACAAAACCAGCCGGACGAGCTCTCTTCCGCTCACGCAGTTCACCAAATGCCTTCACTGAACTTTCCACAATTCGAATACTTGCCAGCATGTTCACAATGAGTAATATCGTAATGAAAAAGGACGTGACAAGCAATCCACTGTCAAAGACTGGCATGCCGAATGGGAAAAGCTTCGGAAACTCGATGATTTTTTCTGGAATTCGAACCGGCTTTGCCAACCCGAGTAGAGCGAATAACAACCAGCCTCCTGCAAGGGCAAACAACACAGAAAACTGTCTTAAGTAATGCCATTTTGAGCGGCTGATCATGAAGGTCAGGATAATAATGAAGATTGATAAGCAAAAGACAAGCCCATCCACCTGATTTCCCCGATAGCCGATGCCCATCAGCCCTTTCATGATCGGCTGACTTAACTGGACAACTAATAATAGCAAGTAAATGCCTGTGACGACTGGCGTAAATAAAGACGCGAGCCAATTAATGATTTTAAATAAACTAAAAATAAAAAAGAAAGCGGCACTAAAAATTAAAGCCCCTTGTAGTGCTTGCAGAGTTTCAGGATACGTCGCAAAGATGGTTCCTGTCATACCTGCATAAAGGGTATACACACCCCACCAAAGCCCCGCTGGACTTTCATTGATCGGCAGCATATGGCCGCATAAACATTGCACCATCGCCACAAGACCAAGTGAAAAGAAAGTACTTTGAATCAGCTCCGCTGACTGCACTTGGTTCAATTCAAATGCTTGTGCAATCGCAATTGGTACAGCAATAGAAGCTGCGATAAAAAATGCCATCCACTGAATGGCGCCCAAAAATAGTTTCAAACCGATCACCTTCCCTTTGTCGTGACAAGACCATTAAAAATCAAAGATAGAGTCGCCGTTCCCATCCTTCTCTTTTTGCCCCTCTTCTTGATGCTGAAATTTCTTCGCACCACTCGCACCCATCAGTTTCTCAAGCATGGCTTGATCTGAGGATACGGGCGGCGCGGGCGGTGTCTGTATCGAAGAAGGTGGCGAGATAACCGGCGTTTGCGGCATTTGCACCTGTGATGGTGCATCGAGAATGACATCACATAGTGAAGAAATCGCCGCCACTTGGCGTTTCACCTCTTCATCATTTTCACTTTGTTTCGCCTTTTGAACCGCTTCCTCCATTTTTTGAAGCAGGCTTGATATATGAATATTCAAGGGTAGACCCTCCAATCTAAAAAAGTCTCTTTTCAACATTATTTTACCAAATGAACAAACGAAATGGGTTCATTTTTTCAAAGCAGTCTGCTCCCGCCTCTCTTATTTGACCCGACATAGCCCTTCACACATAATAAAGGAAACAACATCGTTTATGAAAGGATTGAATAATGGACAAACTCACTACTCTTTTTCAGAAACAAAAAGTCTTTCAAAAGCCGCCGGTGGAAGAACGCATCCGTCTTCTTAAAGACTTAAAAGCAGCCATCAAACAGCATGAGAAGGATATTTTACAAGCCTTGGCCCATGATTTACATAAATCCGAACAGGAGGCCTACACAACAGAGATCGGGATGGTGTATGAGGAAATCAATCATACCATCAAGCACCTCCACAAATGGGCAAAACCAACACGCGTGAAAACGCCCCTCACTCATATCGGGTCGAAAAGTATGATTATGAAGGAACCTTATGGCAGTGTGCTCATCATTGCCCCTTGGAACTATCCTTTCCAATTGGCCCTTTCTCCATTAGTTGGTGCCATTGCTGCGGGTAATGCCGTTATTTTAAAACCGTCTGAGCTGACGCCGCAAGTTTCAGAAGTAATCAGTGCAATGGTCGAACCTGTATTTCAAGAAGACCATGTAGCTGTCGTAGAAGGCGGTGTAGATGTGAGTACAGAGCTGTTGAAACTGCCCTTTGATTATATCTTCTTTACAGGAAGTGTGGCAGTTGGCAAAGTCGTCATGGAAGCCGCCGCAAAGCATTTGACCCCTGTTACACTTGAGCTTGGCGGAAAAAGCCCTTGCATCGTCACGCCTGATGCAGATATCAAATTAGCGGCAAAGCGAATCACGTTCGGCAAATTTACCAATGCTGGCCAAACGTGTATTGCACCAGACTATTTGCTTGTTCATGAATCCATTAAAGACGATCTTTTGCGGGAAATGACAGCCTGTATCCGTGACTTTTATGGCGAACAACCGGAAACACATCCGCACTTTGGGAAAAATGTCAGCCAGCGTCACTTTGACAGGCTCTCACAATTTCTCTCAAATGGAACGATCGTTACAGGTGGACAGCGCAACGAAGACGAGCTCAAAATTGCACCAACCATATTAGACCACATCACATGGGAAGATCCTGTCATGCAGGAGGAAATTTTCGGACCGATTCTGCCTGTCATGACCTTCGATTCTCTGCACGAGGCAGCACATATGATCAAAGCTAGACCGAAGCCGCTTGCGCTTTACTTATTCACAACAAGTAAAGAAACAGAAGCCTATATTCTAGACCATCTCTCATTTGGCGGAGGATGTATCAATGACACGCTCATGCATGTCGCTACTCCTTACCTGCCATTCGGAGGCGTGGGTGAAAGCGGCATGGGACGATATCACGGGAAAGAAAGCTTCTTTACGTTTACGCATGAAAAAAGCGTCCTGCGCCAAACCAATCGCTTCGATTTTTCCTTCCGTTATCCAAATGCGAAAAACGGACTCGACTTGGTTCGTAAATTTTTAAAATAAACAGGACGAAGGGTCTCTCCCCTCGTCCTCTTTTTACTCAATATCTTGGATACACCAGTTGATTTCTTCAATCCCCATTTGCTTTAAATACGCGTTTACCTTTGAAAACGGACGACTGCCAAAAAAGCCATTTCTTGCAGAAAAAGGACTTGGATGAGGTGACTCAATGATGAAATGCTTGTTTTGATCAATGCGTTCTTTCTTATTTTGAGCATGTCTTCCCCACAGCACAAAAACGACGGGCTGATCACGTTCATTCAGCACATCAATCACGCGGTCTGTCACACGTTCCCAGCCTTTGCCTTTATGCGAGTTCGCCTCGCCCTTTCTCACGGTTAGCACAGTGTTTAAGAGCAGCACACCTTGCTCTGCCCAGCTCACAAGTGAGCCGTGATTTGGAACAGGACAGCCAAGATCATCCTTTAGCTCCTGAAAAATATTTCTCAATGATGGCGGATGCTTCACACCAGGCTGAACAGAAAAGCTTAATCCATGTGCCTGACCTGGGCCATGATAAGGGTCTTGTCCCAAAATCACCACTTTGACCTCTTCATATGACGTCAAATGAAGCGCACGATAAACGTCATCTGGTTTCGGAAAAACGGTCTGCGTGCGATATTCTTCCTTCATCCATTCACGTAATTCGTGATAATATGGCTGTTCAAATTCACTTTTCATCACAGCCCACCAGCTATCATTTAAAAATGGCTTCATTGGGGTTCTCCTCCTTGTGTCTGCTGCGTTAGTCTTGAGATCATCGGTTTTCCGTCCCATACAATCTCACTCTCTGATTCTCGTTTTTTCATCGCTGGTTCTTCTAATAAGACAGCAAAGTTCGCTGTCGGAAGGTCACCCAGCCCATGCTTTTCACTTAGATCATCTAAGTAGTTCTTCCTTGTCTCACCAAGATCACTAGACTGATTCCCTCCGCCGTCAAAAAACGCATAGATCACGCTGGCAGCTGGCACTCGTTTGATCCGGGCATGCTGTGATACACGCAAAAAGAAGTCCCAGTCCCAATAATGATGCATCGCTGGATCAAAATAGCCAATCTCATCGTGTATACAGCGTTTATACATACTGCCGGAAGGAACATATGTAGAAAAGACACGCATATCCTCAATAGCAGCTGTATACGCAAACAGACGTCTTGACACCGGGAAGCGGGTCGCGCCTTTTTCTTCAAATGACACAATTTCTGCATCAGAAAAGACAAAATCGGCGTCCTCCAGCGCCTTACTCATACGTTCAATATGACAAGGTGTAAAGTAATCATCGTCGTCACTCAGCATGATGACATCGCCAGTCAGCTCCCGCACCCCCACGTTTCTAGCATTCACATGCTGGACGTTCTCATCTAAATGGATCAAGCGGATCGGAAGTTCGGGGTAGAGTTCCTGAATGATCTCGACGCGCTCTCCTGCATCATTCACAACCACAATTTCAAAAGGCTGTACGGTTTGTCTCGTAATAGATTCAAGTAGCTCACACAATGCGCTGAGCCGGTTATGTGTCACAATTAATAAGGAAATCTTCATATTCAGCTAACTCCTTTAATAGATTCGTCTTTTTCCATTAAAACATAAAATGACGTTCTTCTCATGATATAAAAGGCGGTTTGATGTGACGGGAAAATGGGAATTTTCGATGGAAAGGAGTGATCACGATGGAATATTTCACAGTAGAAAATAGCAAAGAAGCGAAGCAGACCATTGAACAAATACGCTCAGCAAAGGATGATATTTTTGTTTTTGCATACGATCCAGAACGCTCTGATACCGTCACAGAGCATACGAATGCCAAAAGCATGACAGCGGTCGATCAAGGGATTTTAGATCAAATTGCCAATGTCATCCGCACCCGGGATGACGAGCTCATGGCCAAAATGATGTCAGTTGGCGCCGATCAGGAATTAGCTTTAACTCTTTTAGACGAACTGAAAAAGGGGAAATTAGTGATTTTTAAAAGGTAAGGGGTAAGGCGTTTTTCCTAGGGTAGAACGCTTTTTTATGCCGTTTCATTGTGATAAATGGAAAAGCTGATTATAATAAGGATAGAACAGTAACTGTTACACATCACATTGGAGGTTCAGCAACTATGTCTATGAATAAAGCACTCACCATCGCAGGCTCGGATTCAAGCGGCGGTGCAGGTATCCAAGCAGATTTAAAAACGTTTCAAGAAAAAAACGTCTACGGGATGACAGCTTTAACCGTTGTCGTTGCAATGGACCCTCATAACCATTGGGATCATCAGGTGTTTCCAATTGATACGGCGACGATTCGTGCGCAGCTCTCTACCATTGTAGAAGGTATTGGGGTAGATGCGCTAAAAACGGGTATGCTCCCAACAGTCGACGTGATCGAACTTGCGGCTGACACCATCAAAACATACGACCTAAAAAATGTCGTCATTGATCCTGTTATGGTTTGTAAGGGTGCGAACGAAGTCCTTTATCCAGAGCACGCGGAAGCACTGCGCGAAAAGCTTACGCCACTGGCAACCGTCATCACGCCTAACCTTTTCGAAGCAGGTCAATTAAGCGGAATCGGTGAGATCAAAACGATCGAACAAATGGAAGCAGCAGCAAAACGCATTCACGAACTTGGTGCCAAGTATGTGGTCATCACTGGAGGCGGTAAGCTAAGCCCAGATAAAGCGATCGATTTGCTTTATGATGGACAAACCTTCGAACGACTTGAAACAGAGAAGATCGACACAGAATACACACACGGCGCAGGCTGCACATTCTCAGCAGCAGTCACAGCTGAACTGGCAAACGGCTCAGACGTGAAAGAAGCCATTTATGCAGCAAAAGAATTCATCACAGCTGCCATCAAAGGCTCTTTCCAGCTAAATGAATACATCGGACCAACAAAGCATTCTGCTCATCGTTTTGACAAATAAAACAGAAAAAACCCGATTCGCCTTGTTAGAAGGTGAATCGGGTTTTGTTTATCGATAGCTGCGTCTCTGTGCAAACAGCCAATCTGTTAAGCCTGGTGTCTCATAAGCAGGCGTCCATGATGCATGGTCATATCCATACTTGCTTGCGTACTCCGTATAAAGCGGCTGGCCGCCAGCTTTTTGAATAGCTTGAATTGTATTTCTCGCATAGCTGATAGGGATAATGGAATCATCTTCTGCATGAAATGCCCATATCGGCTTGTGCGCTAAAATTCCTACCTTGCTTGGATCTGCACCCCCCGCAATAGGAATCATCGCTGCAAACAAACGAGGATATGTGATGTTCAACTGGTACGTCCCAAATCCACCTTGTGATAAACCCGTCGCATAAATTCTTCTCTGATCAATCTGATAAGAAGTTAACACATGCTGAAGGACATCATAAGCTTTGTGTAAATCTGGTGAAA
Organism: Bacillus sp. FSL K6-1145; assembly: GCF_038003425.1. Lineage (NCBI taxonomy): Bacteria > Bacillati > Bacillota > Bacilli > Caryophanales > Bacillaceae > Bacillus > Bacillus sp. FSL K6-1145. The sequence goes on from NZ_JBBOPC010000001.1 coordinate 3,400,443, forward strand.
ATTGAAACACGTTTGTCAGATCGATTTCATTTTGCAAATTTCTTGTTAATGCAAATCCTCCATCGACAGCATTTCGCGCCTGAGGTGCTAGTACGTACGAAGGATGTTTCTTTTGGACTTCAGGGGAAGCCCATAAAACTGCACCATCATTCGCAAGTAACTGCTTTTGATTGTCTGTTCCCCTCTCCCCGCCTCCATGTAAGAACAGGACTAGAGGATAGGCTTTACCCCTCTTACGGTTTTTTGGAATATACAGCCGATAAGGCATTCCTTGGTATTCGAAAGATAAAAAAGATGATGCAATGTCCTCTCGTGTGACAAAGCGATAATTGTACGTAGACGTGGAAAGGCGGTGGCTTTTATTGTAAGCGCTTACTTTTAAAGTCGTATCAGTTTCTATATGAATGGGCTTTTTGTATAACTGACTTTGAGTTGTCGGCTGGCTGCCATCTGTTGTGTAATAAAGAGAAGCTTTTTGAACGTGAGAATGCAGAGCTACCTCTTGTGAACGATAATATTGACCAGATGGGACTGAAGCAGTTGATGCAAAATACGACGTATGATTTCGGGCAGAAGAAACGGAAGGAAAAAGAAAACTCATAGAAAATAGGACAATGATAAAGGTGATCAGGCATTTCTTGGTTGTATGGTTCATATCGTTCCTCCTGTACATGCTCAGATGAATTTTTATTTATTATTTATCATGACAATAGAAATGTCAACGCTTTCATTTTAATTACTGAATCATCTGACCGAAATAAAAGAGTGCATTCGCACGCAAGTACACTCTTTTATCCATAAATGAATACCTACTTTTGCTGATCAGATTCTTTCGCCATTTTTCGAATAAAGGCTTCAATGGATTCAACAAATAAGGCATATTCTTTCATTTGTTTATACGTATCTGACAGCTTCTCTTTTAATTCTTCCTGCTCTAGAGAAGGTTCACCGAGAATAGATTGGACTTGAATGAGCAATTCTTTATATTCTTCACGTTTATCTTCAACATGATCTGCCATTGTCTCCAAGCGTTTTCTAGTCGTCGGCTGCTGTTTTGAATTCAAATAAACAACCCCTTTTTGTCCTACCGCATTTGGATAAACGTCAGCCTCAGCTGTATATATTTTAAAATGATACCATAATGCCACTTGATATCCTATATGTAAAACGTCATCAAACCGCTTCCAGCCAACCTTGTATATACACGTTATAGGCTATAAGATACAGGTTGATTTAACTATTAAAACCAGAGCAGTATAATGGAATGGGCTAACCCCAGCTAAACATGTCCAATGTTTGGGCTGACCTGTTCAGTTGGATAGTTATATTCTTTGTCGTTTTCATTGGCGTTGAATCGGCTTATAGAACAATTCATAAAATGAAACATCGAACTGAATAAAGACGAACAAAAAAGCCCTGTGGACAGGGCTTTTTCTTTGTTCTTTTTTCAATCAATCATTAATGGAGTTGCTTTTTATTCCAGTACGCCTTTTTGCTAACACTAGAAAGCCCAATAGAAAAAGTAAACTTGTGGAGAGTCTACTTCTCCTAATGCTTATCCAAAGTATCCGTTTTCTGCGGTTTGAAAATCATTTGAGGAATTTATATGTACAGTAGTTGTGATCCCCATTAATAAGGTAAGGCTCAATATCATAACTTTAAAGTGATTCATTAATTACCTGCCCCTTTCTATTCACCACAATTTAGACTTATTATCGCAGATGACGATTTATTTTCCAACATTTGTGTAAAAATAAGTAATATGTAGCTTGTCATATGTTATATGAATTACTCATTTTCCCTCTTAGAGTCGGCTTGATTTTGCGGTATACCGAAAATTTACATAAATAGCGCATCTGTTCGATTTTAGAATAGTTAGACATGTTAAAGTATTGTATATAATTGGTTTTATAGGAATATGAAGGGGGAGTATATATGGGTGGTTCTATCACTTATGACGAGGTTGCGATCAAACTGAATGAATGGTATTCAGCCATCAAAAAAGATCAAATAACTGATGCTGAATTTCTAAAAGCGGATGTTAAACGACTCTTTGACAGTATGGAGGAAAATCAAACTGTTTTATTATATTTTAGTCTTCTAGAATTTCGACATGACTTAATGCTAAGCTACCTCAAGCCTAAGTTATCTAGCCAAGAGTTAGATGAATATATGGTTCAGATAAATGAGCAGAAACATAAGATTGATCAATCACTTCACGAAGACAAAGATCAAATTGAAAAGATGTTAGATTTTTATTTTTGGTTTTTTAAAGGAATGCACGAATTTAGGAAAAAGCAATTTGACGAGGCGATCAGTTCTTATAAATCTGCTGAAAAAGTTCTCCTGGATATTGAAGACCCTACTGAAAAGGCTGAATTTTACTACAAATTATCAGAAGTGTACTACCACATAGATCAGTATCAAATTTCTGTCATGTATGCACATAAAGCATTGAGTCTATTTACAGAGCAACCATTAATGCAAGAAAAAATAGCCTGGTGTTATTCAGTCATCGCTGGAAATTATCTGTCTAAACTACAATACGCTGATGCACTTACTTACTTTGAAAAATCCCATTCTTTTGCACAGCAGACGAAAAACGAATACCTTATATCCTCTACGATCTTTAACTTAGGCAAGTGTTATTTCCACTTAGAAAAATATACAGATGCCCTGTCCCACTTTGATACTTCTTGTGAACTTTTTGAAAAGAATGAAACATCACATGTTCCAAAAGCCTATTTTAACAAGCTATACACCCTCTTGAAATTAGGACAGGTTGTTCCAGCAGCCGAAACATATGAGAAAGGAGTCTCGGCAGCCCAACAACTGAATGACAAAATTTATGAAGAAGAAATGAAATTTTTATATTGCCTTTATTTTCAATCTAAGACACCAAATGCGATCACAGAGTTAAAACGTTGTCTTGACAATATACAAAGCAAAAATCTTTACGAAGATGTGTACCAACTAGCTTTTGAAGCTGCGCAATACTATAATAAAAGTAGGCAGTTGGAAATTGCTGTCGTTTTTTATGAAAGAGCACTTGAAGCAAAGTCGTTAATTCAAGGAGGGGAATTGTTAAATGTTGAAGAGTAGAATTTTTGTTCCCATCATGCTTGTAACTGTAGCATTAGCGTTACCAATTTTTCATTCTGCTGCTGTCTCACATGAAGTGGCTGACAAAGTGATTACATCGAGTGTAGGGAAAGAAGCTGGAAATACAATATAAGATCAAAGAAACGGTTCTGTGACATCCATTGTCATAGAACCGTTTTTTTAACTAACTGCTTTTGTAAACAACTTAAATCAGTGGTACGATACTGAAAAACATATAATTATTCATTAGGGTTCTTCTTTCAAGGGGGCAAGACAAATGTCTTTCTGGATACTGACAACCATCCTTACAGTTATTATACTAGGTATCTCTTTAATCTTTAAAAAAAAGAAGTCATCTTTCCAGTATGGATTTCCATCAGTTTTAATGCTGGTAAGTATCATCTTATTGCTCATAAGCTTTTTTGTGGGAGGATGGGAAGGTTTAGGGTTAGGAGCGATCAGCGTTTCTTTGCTGATTGCGTCAGTTATCGCTTTAATTATTACAAGCATTTTGGGTTTGAGTTATTTTAGTGGTAAGAAACAAAAATAAAGCTCATGTTCGGGAACACAAGCTTTGGCTGGTTATTATGCTCTTTTATAGCGATAATACATATATCGAATGATTTTTGTGATGACAGTGGTACACATGCATAGAAAGGTCATAGCCACTACCCAATATATAATCGACAGGTCGAACCCAGTATAGGCAAATATGAAGATGGTTGAAGTTATAAATGTGATAATTAGCACCACATGAACCTTCTTAAAGATTAAATAGCCAATAATCCCCTAAGCCAAATACAACAATGGCAATGTGAATAACACAAGCCACATGGGTTCAAGATAATGTAAGTTAATTTACTCCACGCTCCTCGTCAGTTATTTTACAACTTCCAAGCTTGTCATTTCCCAATCTCTATCAGATTTTAGAGATATCTCTTTAGAGTCTTTGCTTTCAATATTATATTCAATAATTCTGCCAATAACTCCATCCTTATCTCTATCAAACATTCTTACCAATGCATAAATCTTACCGTCTAAAATCTTGACCTCTTCTAAACGTTCGTCATCTGATTTAAAATTAAGTGGAATTTTTTCAGATGATATCTCTTTGAAGTCTCTGTTGAATGTCTTGACTTCTCCTTCATAGGAAACTATCGTGACTCTATCCTTGTCTACATTGATCTTGTAGATAATGAATCCTTTATCCATTACTATTTCTCTCTTCTTATCGAGAGTTTTTTTGTCGAGTACAACCAACATCGATTCTTTCTTACTGTCAACGCCATCGTTTACGGCAAGAATTAATTCTTCATTGTTTAATGACTTCAAAGATTCATTATTGTCAGGAAAGAAGACTGAGTCGACGTCTAACTTTTTTCGTTTTTCTTTATGAGTTTTAGGGTCTATTGAAGACACTGTGACACTTTCATCATTACTGAGAATGGCATAGATTTTTTTGTCTTCAAATATAGCTGTTGTTAATTCTCCGTCTAATTCAACTTGATTTTTATCGTTGTCATCTTCATTCCAATATACTAATTCTCCTACTAAGCCATCCTCTGTAAAGCCAACGTTAATGTCGTGTATAACATACCCGTTAGAGTAGTTAATAAAGAATGCACCCTCGTCATCTGTAGACTTTGAAAGTGATTTTGTATTCAAAGGCTCTACCTTCCCAGTCTTCTTATTTAGAGATACATGATAATTAGACCTATTAGATGAAAAGTACATATTATTATCGCTCTGAGTAGATGAGGTAAATCCCACACAGTTTTTCATTCTAATACTCGACAATTTTTTTCCTTCGTTGTTATAGTTGACCACCTCGCATCCTCTATCCATTACCTGCGAATAAATGATAGCAAATTTACTATCTTTCATATTGCTCAATTCTCCCTTAGGAGAATCCCCCACAGCCTCCTCTTTCTTTGAACATGCTGTACATATTAATGCTATTGCGCAAGCTGATAAAAGTAACTTAAAGTATTTCATTCAATCATCTCCTTTCAATTTTAAACAAGCAAAGCAATCGGGGGAAATCCCCGACTGCTTATTAACTTACTTTTTATGATAAAAGACCTTCGTGTTGTTAGAGCTAACTAATTCCATCGGTGACACAACTGAATCTTTTTTATTATTGTCAATATCATGACCTTGATTTTTCCAAGCCCTCCAAGCTAATTGAGAGCAATAGAATTTTTTTGTAGTTTTCTTGTCAAAGAAGTTCAAATTGTATGGCTTCTTATCTTTAGCTTGTTTCTCGGCATACTTAGCTACATTTACATATTTGGTATTATTAGACTTATTCACCCATAGCCCATATACCTTCTTTCTAGCACCCCATGTATTATTGTACTTTCTGACTCCATGCTGTTTAATTGGACTCCAAAGCTTATGCCAAGATTCTACTGTCTGTTTTTTTCATTAGAGACAATTGCGGCATGTCCCAAGCCAATTACTTTATTTTTGTCTACTCGATCCAACATCTTGATGACTCGCTTGTAATAGCAACCTGTTTTCTCTACTTCTTCTCTTGAAACAACAATTACTAGGACTGGCTTCTTTTTGTCTTAGAAAACCAAGACAATGTCACCCTGTTGCATCTATCCTATTAGTCTTTTTAGAATATGTTACTTGAAAGGTTTGGGTTTAACCTTCAATTCCCCGTTCCTTTTCCAACAATGGAACGCTGTAATTGTATTTCTTTCATTGGTCATGTACAAACACTTCCTCTGCGCTTTTAAGGAAAATAGAGATTTACTCACTGCACAAAACAAAAAGAAGCAGGCTATCCCTTCCTGCTTCTTTTTCGCTCTTCTTTAGCTTTAGTAGTGATATTTCATACAGGTAGATTTCTACCTATACAAACTCATGATTCATCTCTTTTTTCTTGTTTGACATTCCTTATCTTTGATCGGCACCTTTTCTATCAATCGTGAAGGCGGCTGAAGAGCTCCCTTATTTATAGCATTGCGCTGTTTCTTGGTACTTATCAACCGGAAAATTCAATTTCACATCATACTGATCATCACTTGTAGAAGACGTAGACGTTTCCCTACTTGTTGAGCAGTTCAACGACCTGCTTCTCTTTGTAAATGCCATGTTTTCAGTTTCAGCATTGTTTCATTTCTACCACTGATCGAGATTGATTTATTTCCCGGGGAAGGAAAGTAACGAGCAGTCAATACTTCCCGGCCTCCGTTTACAAAAATCTCAATCGACGATGCATCGATAAAGATGTGAAGATCTTGTAATTCCTCTATTGCTACTTCTCGAACTTCTTTTGATCGATCTTCAAATCGATCTCGCTCTAGTGTCAGTTTGCCCTCATCTTTATCATAAATGATACGGGCTGCCGCTCGAATACAGCATTCAAACCCTTTTTGTGTATCAATTTGATCAATGAATAACTCTGCGCTCGTAATATCATCTACAGGAATCGATTGAACGGAGCGTTTGATATGGAAAATATGCTCTTGTTCGTTGGTTCTCATCGCCTGAAGCTCAGTGACTGGCTTTTGAATCAGATGTCCGTCATCATCTAAACGCAGCTCTCTCGGAATGGTGAGGCAGTGTATCCATTGATACGAAATCGTTGGGTGATGCTCTTCTCCTTGATCAGGCACTCCCATCCATCCGATTAGAAGGCGTCTGCCTGATTCGTCTAGAAAGGTTTGCTGCGCATAGAAGTCAAAGCCTCGGTCCAGCTCCTCAAATGCTCCGTGCGTATATTGATAAGTATGGTCATCCAATCTCCCAACAAAATAGCCTGATTGATGTGTATTATGATATTTTAAGCCATCCGGCTTGAGCCCCTGCGGCGACACAATCAATACATCCCGGCCATCTAATTCAAATAGATCTGGACATTCCCACATATAGCCGAAATCCTCTAATCCATTTTTCCCACTGCCTGCAATGATGCCTTGAAACGTCCAATTATCTAAAGTATCAGAGGTAAACAAGACGAGATTCCCTTTCAGATTCAGGCTTTGTGCACCTAGAACCATGTACCACTGGCCATTTCGCTTCCATACTTTCGGATCACGAAAATGGGCGGTGAATCCATCTGGCAGCGTCGCCACGACTCCTTTTTTCTGAAAATGAATGCCATCCTCTGAAACAGCTAAACATTGATACGTCTCGCGGTTCCCTTGTTCATCGCGAACGTTGCCAGTGTACATCACATACATATGTCCATCGTCAATGACTGCACTGCCAGAATAACAGCCGTTTTGATCAAACCAATCACTTGGCGCAAGGGCGGCTTCCTCGTGCTGCCAATTTACTAGATCTGTGGATGTGTAATGGCCCCAAAATTTTGCGCCGTGACCCGTTTCGAATGGCTGCCACTGATAAAAAACGTGGTAAACGCCTTTCCACTGAATCAACCCATTCGGGTCATTTAAAAGACCTACTGGCGGCATTAAATGAAAATGCTGGCGGTACACATCTTTTTTTACCAAATGCTCGTAGTTTCGAATACGTTCTGCTACCTTTTGACGAAGTACTGCGTCAGTTGTTGTCATGACTGTGACCACTCCTTGATTATTTTTCGACTTCTTTTACTTTAAAGATGATGGTGAGAGTAAATGAAACAGCAACAGCGATTAACATACCAATCACATAATTCACCACATTTTGCACACCGAATGGCGCTGCAATTGCAATCATCGGAATCCCCGTTAAACCATAGGCGTTGGCGGCTACCTTTGTGAAGACAACAAATGCCCCGCCTAATGCGCCTCCGATCATCGCGGCAATAAACGGTTTACGATAGCGGAGGTTGACACCGAATATAACAGGCTCGGTAATCCCTAGGAAAGCTGAGAAGGCTGCAGGAAGTGCAATTTCTTTTGTTTTCGCGCGTTTCGCTAAGAAAAAGACTGCCAAGCCTGCCCCGCCTTGCGCTACGTTGGACATCGCCCAAATTGGCAGCAAATAGTTCCGCCCAATATCATTCAGCAGTCCTGCTTCAATCGCATGGAAGCTATGATGAACCCCTGTGAGCACAATGAGAGAGTAGGCTCCTCCGAAAATAAGTCCTGCTAAGAACCCTGCGTGATCATAAATAAATGTCAGTGCATTCGAAATTCCTGTACCGAGCATTCTTCCAAGCGGTCCAACAGCAATAAACGTCACAAATCCAGTCACAATCACCGTCACAAATGGGGTCACAAGTAAATCAATACTGTTCGGAACCACTTTTCTTAAATACTTTTCAACAAGGCACATGATGTACACAGTCAATAACACTGGAATGACTGTTCCTTGGTAACCAAGAAGAGCAATATCAAAATTGAATAAATGCATATACTCTGGTTTCGCATCCGTCAGTCCCCACGGATTGAGCAGGTTCGGGTGAATCATAATCCCCCCAATAACGGCTCCTAAATACGGATTTCCACCAAACTCTTTCGCTGCACTGACACCAATTAAAATCGGTAAAATGATAAAGGCTGCACTTGAGAACATATCAAGCATTTGGAAGATCGCGGAGCTTGGGTCAGCCCATTTGAAGGCTTTCATCATGCCTAAAAGCCCCATTAATAAACCGCTTGCAACAATGGCTGGAATGATCGGTACAAAAATATTTGACAACGTCTTTGCAAAACGTGCAAGTGGATTCATTTTTTGTTTCACTGCTTCATCATGGCTGACAGGTTTTTCTTTCTCGTCGTCTGTCTCAAGGCCGGTCTCACGAGCAAATGGTTCATATACTTTGTTGACCGCTCCCGTTCCAAAAATGATTTGGAATTGCCCCGAGCTTGAGAAAGCCCCCTTTACCCCTTCAAGTTCCTCAATGGCATCTTTGTCAATCAGTTCCTCATCTTTCATCACCAATCTGAGTCTTGTTGCACAATGCGTGGCACTGATGACATTTTTCTTGCCGCCTAATAGTTCTGTTAATTCTTTGGCTGTTTTTTGATAATCCATGTTGTCTCCTCCTTTTTAAAACAAAAAAGACCTAAAATTCACTAACGATAAAAGGACATACACGTCCCCTCGTTACGCAAATTTTAGGTCTTGCCTGCCTGACAGTCACAATCCCGCGATATCAAGTTTTGATTACGCTTTCATCATAGTATAAGAGCGTCACGTGCGTCAACCTCTTTTTTCGAATCTATTGACCCATATACACTATTTAAAGTAGTGTGCATAAAAAAAAGCCTGCATGCAGGCACAACCACTAAACCAATTCGGCATCCTGCAGACGCTGGACATGCAGCGTGATGTAGCCGATCTCCGATTCAGGGAGATGAAGTTCATATTCATTTTTTAACAATTCAGCGAGTCCACGTGCACACTGGTAAGCCAAATCATACTTTGTTTGGATAAAACTCAGCATGTCATCGTCCATGATTTGAAATGCCTCATTTGATTCCAACCTGCCTAATGCATACCTCAAATGTGTCACAAGTCGCTGATAGGAAATACTATCCTCATCAATTGAATGCTGAAAATAGCTTTCTATATGCTCGATCATTTCTTTGATCATCGTTGTATATTTCACGGTTTTTTTCATAGACTCCGTATTCATTTTGGCCGTATGAATATGGAGTGCCACATACCCTGCCTCATCGTCCGGCAGTTCAACCCCAAGCCGATCCTTTACATAACGAATGGCATACTTTCCAATTTCATATTCCTGCTTATATAAGACTTTGATCTCACCAAGCAATTTATTATATAGCACAATGCCCTTTTGAATGCGCTCAATGGCAAAGGATAAATGGTCAGTCAGTGATATGTGGATATGATCACTAAGCGGCATCATCAGTTCACCCTCTGCATAACTGATGATATGCTCTGCCACCTCAATATGCGCTTCGGGCAATGTCGCAAGAATTTGTTTGAATTTCTCATTTTCTTCACGCACAACAAAGATTTTCTCTATTTTTTGAACGGGAATGACGTCATTTTTCCCCTTCTGAAAAGCAATTCCGGGCCCCATCACAATTTTCTCCTGATCACCCTCCTTTACAATCACCGCATTGTTATTCAATATCTTATATATCTTCAAGGGGTATCCTCTCCCACTAGATAACGTTTCTTATGTGGGATTTTACCCTGTTTCATCTCCCATGTAAAGGTAAGAGCGGACCAGCACGCGCCTCTCTCGTCGTCTTCTCATCAAGCATCATCAGACTTTGCTTAAACGGTTTCTCTGACCTGCGCTTCTTGTTCTTTTCTTCTGCCAGCTTCTCTAGCTCTCTCTCGTTCACAACTTGAAAGAAACGATCATCCACCGCAGCCGCCTGAAAACGTTGCTGCTTCATCATCACACCAGGATTCACAAGCACATTCATCATGAAACCAAACCATACACTCAACCAGTTTCTGAATTTCCTCACTGAACATCCCTCCGCTTTTCTTAGAATCTAGCAGTTCTAGCAAAACAACTGCTCCTATCATATCCCGAGAAAAAAGAGAGGTTTGTCACAATCTGGGTGAAAAAACAAACTAGTTTTCAGAAGTTTTGTTGAAAAGTGCAGAAAATCATCATGTACGAGGGTGTTTGAATAAAAATTTTATACACACTATATCCAAAAGATAAGCACACCTTATCAACAGGGTTTATCCACATATCAACACCCCCATACTAGATTTTGTGTATGGGATTTTTTTATTTTCCATATATATATCTAAATAATTGAGTTATCAACAGAAGTTTGTGTATAAGTGAGACTTTATAAACAAAATAGTACTTTATGACTATGTAAAATAAGACCATTTTAGTAAAGGAATTGTTTTCATCGTATTGAATACTTAATAACGGGCAGTGAATCTTTCCTATTTATCCACAAAAAGAAAGGCTATCTCCCTAAAAACACAGCTAGAAAGGGGAAAATTAATGAAAAAGGTCATCTCTCGTTCTTCTGTTCTATTGTTCTCCACTATTTTTATTTTATCCACATTCTTTACAGGTCAACAGGCTGCTGCCACTCCATCGAACAAACAGGTGGAACTGGAAAAAGCAGAAATCTTCGGTGAAATCAATGTCAAATCTAGAAAACATACCACTGTCATTGTTGAATTAAAGGAAAAATCCTTAGTTGAAGCAAAGCAAGAAGGCAAAGCTCAAACAAAGGCCTCCCTCAAAAAATCTCGAACAAAAGTAAAAAATGAAGCACTCAAAGAAATTGATAAAGCGAGTGTTCGTCAAGAATACGAAAAAGTCTTCTCTGGTTTCTCGATGAAACTTCCTGCAAACGAAATTCCGAAGCTGCTCGCAGTTGACGGAGTAAAAGCCGTTTATCCAGATGTTACATATCAAACAGATGAAGTGAAAAAAGAAAGCATGCAGCTTCCAAACGAAGATGTCTCCCCCCTTATGGATAAAAGCGCTCCATTTATCGGTGCCCCAAAAGCTTGGGATGCCGGCTACTCTGGAAAAGGGGTAAAAGTCGCTGTCATTGATACTGGAGTAGACTATACCCACCCTGATTTAAAAGGAAACTTCGGTTTATACAAAGGCTATGATTTTGTTGATAATGATTATTCTCCGCAAGAGACACCTAAAGGAGACCCTAGAGGTGAATCGACAGACCATGGCACACACGTCGCAGGAACAATTGCTGCCAATGGACAAATTAAAGGTGTCGCAAAGGATGCCTCACTTCTTGCGTACCGTGTACTTGGACCAGGCGGTTCTGGGACGACTGAAAACGTCCTTGCAGGCATCGACCGTGCTGTTACTGATGGAGCAGATGTCATGAACCTCTCTCTCGGAAATAGTGTGAATAATCCTGATTATGCTACAAGCATCGCACTCGATTGGGCCATGTCTGAAGGCGTTGTCGCTGTCACATCAAATGGAAACAGCGGTCCGAACAGCTGGACAGTCGGATCTCCCGGCACGTCAAGAGATGCAATATCTGTCGGAGCAACTCAGCTTCCTTACAGCCTTTACAATGTGAAATTCCCGAACTATTCTACTGCAAAAGTGATGGGCTACTACCAAGAGAGTGATTTAAAAGCACTTGACCAAAAACAAGTCACACTCGTCCATGCAGGTATCGGTGACGAAAAAGCATTTGAAGACATCGATGTGAAAGGAAAGGTTGCCGTGATCGAACGAGGAGCCATTGCCTTTGTTGATAAAGTCGACAATGCAAAAGCTGCTGGTGCAATCGGCGTTGTGATGTATAACAACACCGATGGAGAAATTCCAGTCGATGTACCAGGTCTTGCTCTTCCAACGATTAAGCTATCAAAAGCTGAAGGAGCTGCGCTTGTCAAAGCCATTGAGGCTGGAAACAATACAACGACTTTCTCCATTCAATTTGTCAAAGAACTTAGTGAGCAAGTCGCTGACTTCTCCTCTCGTGGACCAGTTGTGGATACGTGGATGATTAAACCTGATTTATCAGCGCCAGGCGTCAGCATTGTGAGTACAATCCCAACGCATGATCCTTCTCAGCCTTACGGATATGGCTCAAAGCAAGGGACAAGCATGGCTTCACCGCATGTGGCAGGGGTTGCAGCGATCATGAAGCAAGCAAAACCATCTTACTCAACGGAACAAATCAAAGCATTACTCATGAATACAGCAGAAAAACTATTTGACGCAAACGGCAGCCCATTCCCTCACAACACACAAGGGACAGGCAGTGTTCGAATCATTGAATCACTCCAAGCGTCATCTATCGTTTCTGATGCGAGTTATTCTTACGGCACTTTCTTGAAAGAAAAAGGCGTTCAAATCAAAACAAAGAAATTCAAGGTAGAAAACCTTTCAAAAGCACCGAAAACGTATACCATTGATTACAAATTCGATGGCAGCGGCATCAGCACAAATGGAACGAAAAAAATCACTGTCAAAGGGAATTCCACTGGGTCCTTTACTTCCGCGGTACAAGTGAAATATGGTAAAACGAAAAAAGGAACGTACCAAGGCAGCATTACCCTTCGCGAAAATGGCAGAAAGGTCACAGAGATTCCGACTTTATTGATTGTAAAAGAGCCTGATTATCCTCGCGTCACTTCGGTTTCTGTAGAGCCGGATAACCGTGCTGGAAGCTATGTCATTAGCAGCTATCTGCCTGGCGGAGCTGAAAACCTTGCATTCCTCGTCTACTCGACAGATGGAGAGTATTTAGGTGAAGCAGGTGTTTATCAACATGTTGATAAAGGAGAACACCGCGTAAAATGGAATGGCACAATTAATCAAGGTCAAAAGCTCGAATCTGGTGAGTATACAATGCTTGCGTATGCAAGTTTGAAAGGGAAATCCGACACGGTTCAAACGAAGGAACCTTTCGATATTTATCCTGAATAAATGTGAATCACAAGAAAAGCCTTGATGAGCGGATCCGCTCATCAAGGCTTTTCGATCATATATGGAGGAAAGAGAGATTGATGTTGATATTGCTATGGATCGTTTCTTTTTATATTGCTTTTTTTCTAACGATCACCTTGGTGTATTTTTTCACCCTTTTATATGCGAAACATCCTCGTCCTTTTCATCAAGCATGCGAGCTGACGGTCTATGTGTCCTTCATTTACCCGCTTAGTTTGCTGGTGACAGCCGCGTTTATTTTCATCATGATGCTCCTCTTCCCTATCTACCGGCTGCGTGGACGGTAAACAGACATACATACGTTATGCATCAAAGGCTTCCTTTAATAAACGATAAGATGTGAGCCGGTCTTGCATGCGGTGAGTGATGGTCACGGCGATCACTTCATCTGTACGATAAGCCTTCGTTAGTGCCGTCAGCTGTTTTTTCACAGAAGATGGCGTTCCAACCACCATCCTTTGACGATTGGCAGCCACTCGTTTTTGTTCATACGGACTATAGGAATAAGCCTGTGCCTCTTCATATGAAGGAAAGCCCCCGAGGCTTTGCCCCTGTTCATTGGCAAGTAAGGATAAATCTAAGCTGACTGCCAGTTTTTCTGCCTGTTCCTCTGTTTCAGCACATAAAACGAAGACCGCCAGACTAACGCGCGGCTCATCACCGAATGCTGAAGGTTCGAACCGGTTGATATATTGCTCCACAGAATCTTCTCCGCCTTCGCCGTTGATAAATAGAGCAAACGTATAGCCTGCACCTGCTTTCGCCGCAAGTCTTGCACTTCCTCCAGAGGAACCAAGCATCCATACTTCTGGTGCAGTCTCTGTCTTCGGAGAAGCGATTAAATGAGGCAGTGGATAAAATTCATCTGCTAGGTCGTGTAAATAGACCTTCAGCTCTTCTACCTGCTCAGGATATTGATCACCTAGACGTTTTCGTTCACCATGATGAAGAGCTATGGAGGAAATGGGCATACCACCTGGAGCACGTCCAATCCCAAGATCAATTCTGCCAGGAGCGAGTGCTTCAAGAACCCTGAAGTTCTCTGCTACTTTATAGGCACTGTAGTGGGGCAGCATCACACCGCCTGAGCCAATACGTATATGTGACGTAACGGCTGATAGATGACCGAGAAGCACCTCTGGACTTGATCCTGCAAGCCGGTTTGAAAAATGATGCTCTGATACCCAAAAACGGTGATAGCCCCACTTCTCTGCCTGCTTTGCCAATTCAACCGTTTGCTTTAAGGCTTCAGCAGGTGTTGCATCTCCAATCAAAGGAGATTGATCCAGTATACTTAATTTCATCTTACTGCACCTCTTACAGAAATCCCCCTCTCTCAATCGAAAGGGGGGATGTCTTATTTATTTTCGATTAAAGCCCTTCTCTTTCACAAATTCTCCAAGGAAGGCACGCTTTGGCTGACTAAAGCCGCGAAGCATCTGCTTAGACCAAGTATCTGTTCTCTCTCCGTTTGTCCGTTCTTCATAATATGATGAAATACGATCATCGTATTCTTTTAAATAACGATCCACATGCGCTTCATCTTGCTGATATGAATTTTCATGATAAATGAGTTCAACTGGCAGTCGTTCCTTTTGTGACGATTGATTCGCTGGATGTCCGACAACCAGACCAAATAACGGCAGCACATATGATGGCGTTTCAAGCAAATCAGAGACTTCTCTCAGTTGATTACGCAGACCGCCTATATAGCAGATCCCAAGTCCCATTGATTCTGCGGCTATACTCATATTTTGCGCAGCGAGCGCCGTATCAATGACGCTAATGAGAAAGGCTTCTGTATTCTCAAGCGCCTCCTGATGATTCTTCCCTGCCTTTTTTGCAATATCATCATGGCGTTTCAAGTCTGCACAGAAGACAAAGAAATGCCCATTCTTCTCAACGTATGGCTGATTCCCAGCCAGTTCAGCAAGCTTGGCCTTCTTCTCCTGATCTGTCACCCCAATAATACTATACGCCTGTACATAGCTTGATGTCGAAGCAGCCTGTGCACTTTTAATAAGTGTCAGCACCTCTTCTTCGGACAAACGCTCGTCTGTAAACGAACGGATGGACCGATGATTTAATATCGTTTCTATCGTTTTGTTCAATTCGAAGACCTCCTTCACTTCTACTATCATAAGGCAAAGCCATATGGCTTTTCAAAAATTAAAACTCGAATGAAAAAAGACAGTCTATGCTTAGACTGCCCTTACCCGTTTTATTTAAATAAATAACTTTGGTATTTCGTTAATTGAACACTTGCATTATAAGCAATCCCGAATCCAATGAGAACAGATAAAACAGAGCTTCCTCCGAAGCTGATAAATAGGAGCGGAATTCCTGTTACAGGCATCACGCCTATGTTCATCCCAATGTTCTGGAACGTATGGATCACAATAAGTGCTGTATATCCCACACAGAAGAATGACGCGAATCGGCTATAAGGATGGATACGGTCAATCAGCACGACAAGCCGGTAGATCAAGAAGAAGAACATGATCACAACAAACGCACAGCCGATAAAGCCAAAGGCTTCTCCTATAATGGAGAAAATCATATCTGTTTGTGCTTCTGGGACATAGACCTTTAAGTTTTTAACCCCATTCCCAAAAATCTGTCCAGCACCAATAGCCATAATGGCCTGGTCTACTTGATATTTATCAGACCCCGAGGCATCCTGAGTCTGCGCTTGGTTGGCTGACGTTGAACTATCAGGTAGCCAAGCGGTAATCCGGTTAATCTGATACTGCTGAATACCAATTGTTTTCGCAACATCAGGGAAAAGTATGATCACGGCTAACACAGCGGCAACTAAAAGCACAACAACGGAACCGATGAGAGAAATCAGCTTCCAATTGACCCCTGATAAAAACACCATCACAACGACAATAAACATACAGACAGCTGCCGTACCTGCATCCTGTAAGAAAATCAGTCCAACTGGAACAGCTGCCACCCCGGCAATTTTTAATAGAAGGAAGATATCATCTTCTAATGTCCGTTTTCCTCTAGGGCTTGACTTGCCAATAACAGATGCGAGCATCATAATCAAACCAATTTTCATGAACTCTGAGGGCTGAAGTGTTCCAACCCCCGGTATCACAAACCAGCTTTTTGCACCATTTTTAATTGGAGCAAAATCATGACCTCCGATTTGTGCAGGAGCGACTTTCAGAAAGAGTAACAACAGGATGCCGCCTATAAAAATATAGAGACTGAGCTTCTCTAATTGCTCCAAGTCAAAGTAATTTATGGCTACAATAAATATGACCCCGACCATGTAGTAAATGATCTGTCTGGTCCATGCATTAGATCCATACTGCCCAAATTGACCCGCAGCATAAATCGCAATGACACTGATGGCAAAGAAGGCTAAAAATATAAAAATTAAATCCCCTTGATAGTACGGAGATGTATTCTGCTTGTTCATGAACTAACCACCCTTATTACAAAACATAAAAGCCCTTATTTATATTAGATTGAAATTTTCACAAAAGCAACTCACCTTAAATATGACGGAAGATACATCCGAAAGGTTCCAATCATTTTTCAAAAAATGAAATACTTTTCATCCTAATAATAGGAAAAAATTCCTCTATACTCTTTCCATTCAACCGATCACGAGTCCTTTAAAAAGATTATTTTACAGATATTAAGGGGAAAATTCAATGACCTATGTGGCGATATGACAAGTAATTATCAAGTCAGCATAAGTTTTATGGAGAGAAAAGGAAAAAGCTACTTTCTACGGAATAAGGCCCATTTTCCAATTATTGAGTTTACTTCAAAGTCAATTGTGGTATAATACTTGTAACAAAATGTTCACAATATCTCCTAAAAACAGACACAATTGCATCCTGACCTCTCATTTGAATTGAACATCAACTTACAAAGGAGTTGGATACGATGGATATGTTCTTTGCGTACCTATGTATTGCAACGGCTACACCCCTGTTTTTATGGCTTGAAAACAGAAAAATTGCGCTAGCTTCAATTCCACCCATTATGATTATGTGGATTTTCTTCGGTCTTTACATGACAAGCAGTTTATCTCCAGCAGGACATACCTTCATGATCGCATTCTTTGCCATTAACGTCATTTTGGCACATATTGCAGCGTTCCTCATTTATGGACTTCCATTCATTCGCAAAAGATTCAGTAGCACCAGATAAATAACGCACCACTTATTGGAGACGTTATCAACATCATGATAAAAACCACTCACCTTTGAGAGATGAGTGGTTTTTTATTATTTCTCTGAATGCTCCGATTGCTTTGGCGCAGAAGGTGAATAACCGTCTTTGCTGTTCTCTCCGTGGCTGTAGTGAGCCGCAAAGATCCAAACAGATCCGATAACGAAGATAATCGCACAAAACAGACCAAACAATGTATTTCCGACTTGAACAGTTCCGTTCTCGCTTTCTGTCATGTGCATAAACATGAATAGCTGCAAGAACGCTTGAATGAAGGCAAAACCAAAGATAATCCAAAGTTTTGCAGAACTGCCAATTTCAGCTCCAATGGCAATCCAGAATGCTAAGATCGTTAGCACGATGGATAGAATGAAGCCAACTACGTGTTTCCAAGGGAAGTGTTCGTGCTCTGCTGAGGAATTTGTTTTTCCAGCCATATCACAAAAGCCCCCCTAATCCGATCAAGTAAACAGCTGTGAAGATGAAAATCCATACTACATCAAGGAAATGCCAGTATAGACTTGAGATAAAAATCTTCGATGCTGTTTGTGGAGTTAATCCACGTTTTTTAATTTGGAACAAGACCCCGGTAATCCAGAAGATACCGATGGATACGTGTAGTCCGTGAGTTCCTAAGAGTACAAAGAATGCAGACCAATACGCACTTGTATGAATGCTCGCGCCCTCATGTACATAATGGAAGAACTCGAAAATCTCAAAGCCAACGAAGCCTGCACCTAGAAGCAGTGTCAGAATCGTCCAAATGACAACCCCTTTTGTACTTCCACGGCGCATTTCATGAACGGCAATCCCACATGTAAATGAACTAACCAATAGCAGGAATGTCATGATCAATACAAGCTTCATATCAAACAGCTCAGCTGGTAAAACGCCGCCAGCTGTTCTGCCATGAAGAACAAAGTAGGTCGCAAAAAGTGTTGAGAATAACACGATTTCCGCGCCAAGGAATATCCAGAAACCAAGGATGTTTAAACGTCCCGTTTCAGACTGATATTCAAGCGGTGCATTTGCATAGCTGCTATCATTATGTCCCATTACTTCTGCGCCTCCTTATTCTTTTTCTCTGTTTCAATCACTTCTTCAACAGGAATATAGTAGCCATCGTCGTATTCGAATGAACGTAAAATCATCGTTGCGAATACACCGATTAAGCCAATAACGCCAATCCAGTACCATTCAAATACAAGACCGAATGCACCAAGTCCGAAGAATGCAGACATGATAAGTGGTCTGCCTGAATTGTGCGGCATGTGAATTTTCTTGAATTCTTTTTCAGGATGAACGTCTACATTGTTTTGCTTCCAGTGATGGAATGCATCTGGTGTTGTCACTTCTGGAAGTGCTGCAAAGTTATAATGCGGCGGAATTGCAGAAGATGTCGCCCAGTCAAGAGTACGTCCCTCTCCCCAGCTGTCTCCAGACACTTCACGCTTCGCGTGTCTCCAGCTGTAGTAAATGTTGTAGCAAAGGATGATGAATCCGACACCCATCATAAATGCACCAATTGTTGAGATAAAGTTTAGTGCAGTCCAGCCATCTTCTGGTCCATACGTATAAATACGTCTTGGCATTCCTTGCAGTCCTAAGAAGTACTGCGGGAAGAAACAGATGTTAAATCCGATCATGAATACCCAGAAGAACCATTTGCCGATTCTTTCGTTTAACTTGTAACCAAACATTTTTGGATACCAGAAAACAAGACCAGCAAAACAAGCAAAGACAGTACCTGCGATTAATACATAGTGGAAGTGGGATACAAGGAAGTACGTGTTATGGTACTGGTAATCCGCAGCTGCCATCGCAAGCATAACCCCAGTGACACCACCGATAACGAAGTTCGGGATGAAACCAAGTGCCCAAAGCATTGGTGAAGTAAAGCTGATACGGCCTCGATACATCGTAAAGAGCCAGTTAAAGATTTTCACACCTGTTGGTACAGAAATTGCCATTGTTGTAATCGAGAAGAATGAGTTAACCGCTGCACTGTTCCCCATTGTAAAGAAGTGGTGAACCCACACAAGGAAACTAAGAACAGAGATTGCCACAATCGATACAACCATCGCTTTGTAACCAAACAACTGTTTTCTTGAGAACGTCGCAAAGATTTCTGAGAAAATACCGAAAGCCGGCAGGATCACGATATATACCTCAGGATGTCCCCAAATCCAGAAAAGGTTCGCCCAAAGCATTGGCATACCGCCTGCTTCGAGTGTAAAGAATGCAGAACCGAATAAACGATCAAATGTCATAAGTGCTAAAGCAACTGTTAGTACAGGGAATGCGAATACGATGATGACAGACGTGATCAATGTTGTCCATGTAAACATTGGCATACGCATAAGCGTCATACCTTTTGTACGCATTTTTAAGATGGTCACCATGAAGTTAATACCAGTCATAAGTGTACCAATACCTGCAATTTGGAGCCCGAGCAAGTAATAGTTCTGTCCAGGTCCTGGTGAGAAATCATTTCCGGCGAGCGGCATGTAACTCGTCCAGCCTGCACTTGGTGATCCTCCAATGACGAAGGAAATGTTGAACAGCATCGCTCCGACCATAAATGTCCAGAAGCTCAGGTTGTTCAAATAAGGGAATGCAACGTCACGTGCACCAATTTGAAGAGGTACAACGACGTTGATTAAACCAATTAAAAATGGCATCGCCATGAATAGAATCATGATCGTACCATGCGTTGTGAAAATTTCATTATAGTGGTTGGAATCTAAAAACGTATTATTAGGAAGCGCCAGCTGTGCGCGCATCATCAGTCCGTCTACCCCACCGCGGAAGAACATAATCACAGCAGCAAGGATATACATGATCCCAAGCTTTTTATGATCAACTGATGTTAGCCATTCTTTCCAGAGCCATTTCCACTTTTTAAAGTAGGTTAAAACAAACACGATAGCAATGGAAGTAAGAGCGATAGAAATTTGCGCACCAAGAATTAATGGGTCTCCAGTTACAAAAAACTCATCCCATTTCAAATGCATAACGGCCTCCTCCTTTCCTTAGTCAGTTTATTCATTATCTAGTTTTCTTTTATAGTTCTTCACATTCTCGAAAGGATCTGTTTTGGAATGCGGAGAAACTGATTGGTAACCTAAACGTTTGCGTGCTTGGAGTGCGTATTCAGAATCCTCTCCATGCTTCGCAAAGGATAAATGTGTTGATGAGAATGTCTGCACATCTGCAGCATCAGGAAGCATCAAGTAGTCATACGTTTTCTTCGTTAACTTTGGTGCTTCTTTTTTCGTTTTGCTTACCCATTTATCATAGTCAGACTGCTTCATCGCATTGACTTTGAATTTTTGCTGAGCAAAGCCCTCGCCTGTGAAGTTGGCGTTTCTTCCTTCATATGTGCCAACTTGATCAGCTTGAAGATATTGTTCCATCTCCATTCCAGCCATCGCATACTTCTCCCCGCCTAGCTGAGGAATCCATAGTGATGCCATTGTATCAGCAGAAGTGATTTTGAATAAAACCGGCTGATCTTTTGGAATGTTTAAGTAGTTCACTGTCTCAATATTTTCCTCTGGATAGCTAAAGATCCATTTCCAATCAACAGCTGTAGCATAAACGACAAGAGGATCTTTATGGCTTGTTGCTTGAGGTGCCTCTTCCAAAGAGTAAATTGTTTTTACAGTTGGAACTGAAAGGGCAGCAACGATTAATATTGGGATCACTGTCCAGATAACTTCTAGAAGCGTATTCCCGTGTAGTTCTGGATTATAAGAGGCGTTTCCAACGTCCTTACGCTCACGGTATTTTACCAAAATGATGGTAAACAGTACAAATACCGCACCAACGATAAAGAGCATGAATCCGATGGATAAAAGGATTAAGTCTTTTTGTTGTGCTGCGACAGGTCCTTTAGGATCTAAAACAGCGATATTGCTGCAACCTCCTAATAAAAAAACACTCACGAGCATCGCTAATAAAAGCATAGGTTTAATGGCTCTGAACAAGAAGATCACCATCCTTCCTTAGATAATGTATATATTGCTGAATAATTGTGAAAAGCCATCTGCCTTCGAAAACTTTTCTTCCCTTTGTAATGCTATCAAAATCTGTTAGAGTTAGCTTCCCTTTTTTCAAAAGTTCATTTATTTTTCAACAGATTTCTATTAAAATGTCATAAATTCGACATAAATTTATATTATTGCACACACAATAAATTTCTAGGATTTTGAAAAGTTGAGAGTTGAAGGCAAAGGACAAACAATCAAGAACTTTGTCAAATTTAGGTTTACCACAATAAAAAAGTTTGGTCAAATTTCAATTTAATTTAGTGAAATTTTATCTAGGTAAACAATTTCAAAATAGGTATCCCCACATTTAACAAAAACCTTACTCATTTTAACGCAAGTTCACAAGAAAAGAAAGTATCGATCCTCTGTGTATACGCTGTAAGAATTGGTAATGATGCTGAATTAGTGGAATCTCGCTAAAGACTTCCAGCAAAAAACCGGCTCAGCGCCGGCACTCTGCATTTATTCATCTCTCACTAAGATGTCAGGTCGTCTATAGATCTTCCCTTCATGTTCAATGTCCATGTACGTCCACTTGCCTGTATACGTTAAAAAGCGGTTGCCCTCTTTTTCTACAACAATCGTATCCTCTGATTTCAGTCCAGGCAATGAAGGGTTCCATGTAAACACTTGATGAAGCTGAATTTCTTCCTTCGATGAGGGAACAGCAATGATTTCCCTAGATACAAATCCCGTCTTCCCCCCTTGATGAAGCTTTTTCCAGCTATCAGGGAAGCCCTCTTTTTCGTACTGAGCAATACCTGCTTTCAGAACATCTCCTAATGTTTCCCCAGGACGTGTGGCGACATTCATGACCGTGTCAATTCGTGCTAGCCGCTCTTTGTTCTCTTCAAGCTCCTTCGGAAGCTGACCAAAGTAAACAGACCTTGTAACATTTGCAACGAGCCCGTGCCGCTCCGCGCAGAGAACAACAAGCGCATGCTTTTGAAGAGCTTTATCTGTTGGAATCGGGTGACGGTATTGATGGATCCGGTCATCCGTGGCCACAAGCAGGACTTCTATCGTCATCCCTTGCGCAATGGCTCTTTGAGCAACAAGCGAAGCAATCTCGTGCTCGGTCTGCCCTGGAACGATTTCTTGACAGACACTTTCTACAATGACCGCTGTTTCATGACAGAGCGTTTCATATTGTCTGAGCTGTGAGGCAGTTAGGATCGAGCGAATATTCGACAAATCCGGTTCGATCCATTCGAATCCATCCATTTGAATGTCCGTCCCAATTCGTTTACCTTTTGTGAGTTCTTGAATGTATGGGGTCTCATCCTCATACCAATCCATTGTGACCACTTGAAACGGATGATCGACGTACGCCATTTCCTCTTCAATGATCCGCTTTTCTTCCATTTGATTCACAATGAGAACGAGGTCGTCTTTTAAGACGAGCAGCTGGCACACGCCCTCTGGCGTATTTAACACAATATGATTCCTTCTTCCGCCTGTCAGCCAGGAGAAGTTATTTCGCTTTTGAATCAAAACACCCTCAAGCTGCTTTTCTTCCATGAGCTCTCTTACTTGTTCAATCATCTAATCACCTGCCTATTTGAAGTGTTTGAATGAAACGGTTAAAAGCTATTTTCCCTTGCTCAGTTCTTTTAAACACACCTGCCTGCGAGAGAATTCGAGAAAAAATAAAGCCAATTTCTTTTTGTAAAATGGTTTCGGTATTTTTCTCTGTAAAGGAATTCTCTTCAAGCAGCCGCTTCGCCCAAGCCTCGTGCTTCATGATAGCAGGACGGGCTTTGATTTCTTCAAGTGGATTTTCGGATAGCAAAGCCTCTTTTAATTGGCTTATTTCCTCTGCTAATCTACCAGGAAGCACAGCAAGGCCCATGACTTCAATTAATCCGATATTCTCTTTTTTAATATGGTGGACTTCTTCGTGCGGATGGAAAATGCCGTCCGGGTGCTGCTTGTTTGTACGGTTATTACGAAGCACTAAATCTAATTCATAGTCATCCCCGTGGCGCCTCGCAATAGGTGTAATGGTGTTGTGAGGTGTCTCTCCTGTATGAGCGATGACCCCCACCTCTTCATCTGAATACAGTTTCCACTCCTGTAAGATAAAGTCTGCTGCATCTGCGAGCGACTGCCGCTCACTGCTTCGAAGGCGGATCACAGACATCGGCCATTTCACAATACCAGCTCGCACACCTGGAAAGGCATTGAGAGAAAAGACCTCTTCCATCTCTGCTTTTGCCATCGGAAATTCATGTGCACCGCCCTGAAAATGGTCATGACTTAATATACTGCCTCCGACAATCGGAAGGTCGGCGTTCGACCCGATGAAATAGTGCGGGTATATAGATATGAAGGAAAGCAGTCGTTCAAAGGTCTTTTTGGTGATGCTCATTGGCTCATGTTTGCCTTTGAACACTATACAGTGCTCGTTGTAATACACATAAGGTGAAAATTGCAGAAACCACGATTCACCTGAGAGTGACACAGGAATAATCCGATGATTCTGTCTCGCTGGATGGTTAATCCGTCCCTCGAACCCAACGTTTTCTTTACAAAGGAGACAAAGAGGATATTGCTTTTGGCTGAGCTTCTTGGCTTCAGCGATGGCTTTGGGGTCCTTTTCCGGCTTCGATAGATTAATGGTGATCTCTAGCACACCATCTTCTGTTCGTGTAAACCACTGTACATTTTTGGCGATCCTGCCTGTATGAATGTAGTGTGCATGCTGCTGCATCTCATAGAACCAGCTCGTAGCTGCCTTCGGTCCTCCCTGCTGACGTTTTTCCTCAAACTTCGCATAGATGACACTTGGAGGTGCCACCAAGCAGCCCATGATTTTCGCATCTAGTAAATCACGATACGTATCCGTCCCCTCAGGAATAAGTTCTGTTTCTACTGCCCAATCGAGCATCGGCATTAAGATGTCTTCAAGGTCTTCTTCTCCTGAAACTGTTCTTGCTTCCGCTTCATCGAGTCTGAGCACCTCAAGCAGTCGATTTCTCGTATATTCGATATCTAGTGATGTTATCAGCTCTTTATTCATCCCGTATTGAATCAGCTGTTCCAGCTTTTCAAAAATATCAATCGCCATTCCCTCTGTCCCCTCTCTTGCCTGCCTTTACGTTTTATTCACTTTGGTAGCCATCTGGATGCTTCTGAAACCAATCCCACGCACTCTGAATGATCGTGTGAAGGTCAGCATATTGAGGTGTCCATCCCAATTCTTGCAGTGCTTTTTCAGAAGAAGCAATCAGCTTTGCTGGATCTCCCGCGCGCCTTTTTGCCACTTGTGCAGGGATGGCATGCCCGGTGACTTTTCTGACGGCTTCTACGACCTGCTTCACGGAGAACCCTGTTCCATTCCCTAAATTGTAGGTCGCACTGCCTTTTCCAGCACGCAGCCGGTCAACAGCTAAGATGTGTGCCTCTACTAAATCCATCACATGAATGTAATCTCTAATACACGTGCCATCCTCTGTCTCATAATCATCACCGTAAATCATGATTTGATCCCGTTTTCCTAAAGCAACTTGCAGAATAATTGGAATGAGATGCGTCTCAGGCTGATGATCCTCTCCGACAAGTCCTTCTGTATGGGCACCAGCTACATTAAAGTAGCGAAGTACTACGTATTCTATTCCATACGCTTGCTCAGACCACTTCAGCATTTTTTCAATGGCTAGTTTCGTTTCTCCATAAGGATTCGTTGGGTTCGTTTCATCCGTTTCAACGATCGGCACCCGCTTCGGTTCACCGTATGCAGCAGCAGTGGAAGAAAAGACGATGAGTTTCACATCAAATTCATTCATGACTTGTAGTAAAGTAGTTGCTCCGCCGACGTTGTTGTTATAGTACTTAAGCGGGTCTGTTACACTCTCCCCAACAAGTGAATCTGCCGCAAAGTGCATGACCGCTTCTATTTGATGCCTTTTGAACACCTGTCTTAAAAAGGCGTGATCTCGTAAATCACCCTCCTCTAAGACAGCTCCTTCCAAAACAGCTTCTTTGTGGCCTGTCTGCAAATTATCCACTACCACTACTCGTTCGCCTTTCGCTAAAAGAGCCGCCACCGCATGACTGCCTATGTATCCTGCTCCTCCACAAACTAAAATTGTCATCACACTTCCCCCTTTGTGAGTTCTCTTGCGCCGCCTCCAATTCCAGCTGTGTAAAAAGAGGCTTGAATCCCTGTTTTCTCTTGATATATCGCACCAGTTTCTTCTATAAATGAATCTAGCAGCTCTTCTTTCACGATGCTGATCGTACATCCGCCAAAGCCTGCACCTGTCATACGGGAGCCAATCGTCCCCGGGTGCCGCCAAGCTGCTTCAGCCAGTGCATCTAGTTCAAGTCCTGTTACTTCATAATCATTCTTTAAAGAAAGATGAGAAGCCTTCATGAGCCCACCTAGTTCTTCCATTTTATCATCTTTCAGAAAATTTACTGCTTTCATCGTCCGCTCGTTTTCCGTCACGACATGTCTTGCTCGTTTGCGGCAGACGTCATCTTCAATCAAGTGGGCAACCCTCGCAAATTCATCCGCAGTGAGCTCACATAAGTGGGCAATGTCGTTTTCTTTCTGAAGATCATTTAAAGCGGATTGACACTCTGCCCGGCGCTCATTGTATTTGGAATCAGCCAGTGTCCGTTTTTTGTTTGTATTGGCGATGACAAGCGCAAGTCCCTCTTGCCGAAACGGACTATATTCAAAGGCAAGGGTGTCACAATTGAGCAAAATGGCGTGATCTTCTTTTCCAAGGGCAATCGAAAACTGATCCATGATCCCGCAATTGACACCAATAAATTCATTCTCTGCACGCTGTGAAAGGAGGGCAAGTTGGACATTTGAAACGCTGAATGAATGCCATTCATTGATGAGAACAGCGGTAACAAGCTCAATGGAGGCAGAGGAAGACAGGCCTGCACCATTTGGAATATTGCCACTGTACACAATGTCAAAGCCTTCTTCTATCTTCATTCCTGCTTCGATAAACTGTTTGAACACACCCTTCGGATAATTTGCCCAGCCGTCCGATTCTACGTAAGCGATTTCAAAAAGATTGAATTCTTTCACACCATCGCGATCAAAGTTCAAGGAATACATTCTCACGCGGCCATCTGACCGCTTCGCACAAGCAGCATACGTCCCGAGAGTAAGCGCGCATGGAAACACATGTCCTCCATTGTAATCTGTATGTTCACCAATCAAGTTCACTCTTCCTGGGGCAAAAAAGTAGCGAAGTTCTTCTCTATCTCCAAATTGCTGGTGAAATGCCGCGCGTAACGTATCGATCATATCCATTCCCCTTTTCTCTTCTGATACTTTTTATTTTAGTTGTCCCATCAGCATCAGTTCAATGGTAAAAAAATCGTTAAAAAATACCCTTTTTTTGCTGTGAATGGTACGATGTGATATGAGGTGTAACATGATTCTAAATAGAAAAAGGTTGTTTTTTGCTGTGAAGGAGGGTTTCCAATTTGAAGAAAGAAGCATTTGCATTTCGTTTTCACCATTCTGATGTGACATTGCCAGCACAAATCTGGTCTGTTGGCTGGGAAGTTCAATCTTCTTCGTTATATAGCTGGAATGGCGTGGAGCGGAAGGATCAGGGCAAGTGCATCTTTCAGCTCACACTGTCTGGACATGGCATGATTGAAATCGGAGAGAAACGTTTCAAAGTATTGCCGGGTCAGGCCTTTCTCGTGAAAAGCCCAAGTGCCTACCAATATTATTTTCCAGAAGACAGTGAGCATTGGGAATTTCTTTATTTAACGCTTTACGGGGAAGCCTGCGATCTTTGCTTTGACCAATTTATTGACCAAGGAAAGCAGGTCATGCGTTTTCATCCGAATTCCAGACCTATCCGCCTGCTCAAGACCATTTATGATGAAGCCAGTGAAAGACGGATTACCAATCCATTTGAGGGGTCTAGCCTTGCTTATCAATTTGTCATGGAACTGTATTCATATTTGCCAAAGCTTGAGGGACAAATGGAGAAATGGCCCGAGCCTATCGTTCAAGCGGCATTGTTTGCCAGCCATCATTTTCACGAGGAAATTGGCCCGGACGATATGGCAGCTGCGGCACGTTTATCCAAAAGTCATTTTACGAGGGAATTCAAAAAGGCCACTGGCTTCACACCTATTCACTATCTAACCAATATTCGGTTAGAAAAGGCGGAAACGTTATTGAAAACAACAAAATACTCGATTGAAGAAATCGCCATACAGTGCGGCTACAGAAATGCGAATTACTTGAATAAAGTCTTTCGAA
Organism: Bacillus sp. FSL K6-1145; assembly: GCF_038003425.1. Lineage (NCBI taxonomy): Bacteria > Bacillati > Bacillota > Bacilli > Caryophanales > Bacillaceae > Bacillus > Bacillus sp. FSL K6-1145. Next base: position 3,428,353 of record NZ_JBBOPC010000001.1, read on the forward strand.
AGAAAATCGGCATGTCTCCAAAGCAACTGCGGGAAACAAGCGATGCATAATAAAAAGCAGCCGCTTTCACAATTGGCTGCTTCTTTTACGCTTTCGTCAGGTCAACATGAATTCTCCCTTGTCTTAAAACAATGGTCATTTGCGTGTCAGGTGTCATTAAGTTTTCCAAAATGTCCGTTGCTGTTTGAAGCGCAATGTCCATTCGGTTGATCTTTTCCTTTTCTTGTTCCGAAAACGCTTCTGGATGTGCGGTCATTTCTTTGACTAGCCTCAGCACTTGTTCATGCTGCTTTTCTGTTTGCTGATATATGACATCATATAATTCGTCTGGCCTGCTGCTCATTTCATATCACCTATCTTTTTTCATGTGTTAAATCGCATCTTCTTTTGTTTTCTTGAAGACGAACCATTTACTGGCGACATAATTCACGACCACAATCACAAAGTTGACAAGAATTTTTGCGACAGTTTCATTGAGCGCCATTTGGGTCACAAATAAAATCATCAGCCCTAGATCTACACCTAGAGACATGAGACGAACACTAAAAAATGAAGAAAGCTCACGCATAAGGCTTTTCGTATCACGGGCCTTTTGCTTGAAGACATACTTCTTATTGGTGATATAAGCAAAGAGAACAGCAAATACCCATGAAACAACTGTAGCTGTTTTATAATCCATGGAAAACATCTCAACGAATAAGTAGAAGCTGACTATGTTGACGATGGTTGTACACACACCCATCACAAGATACATGACAACTTCTTGATACTTTTGAAAAAGGCTATACATGTCTTTCTTCATTCCTTCTTGGTGGTTTCTGTTTCTTTTAGAATACCATCTTGAGAAGAACTTCCCAAACGAACAATATGTACGTCCTGCACAGATGAAATTTGTTCTACTCGATGGCATATGTCACCTAATTGGTTTATATAAGCCAAATGTTTTAGGTCTTTTTCATTATTTTAATTTATAATCTTTTAACTGACTTTACAATTGTTTATTATTAGAAGTAAGAAATCAATATTTATGGGTTTTTTAGTCATTTTTTTAGGAACGTGGTAGGTGATAGATTTTACAAAATAGGTTAAATGTCATCATTTTTCGACAAAATCTATTTTGCGCTGTTTTCATCCACACGTACAGTTACTAGACGGTTTGTTCAAGTCATTGGTTGCAGATGAATATGTCTTATTGAACTGGAGGATATTATGGATACGCAAGTGAAAAGAAGAGTTGACGAAGAGTGGGTTTATTTGATTCAGGAAGCGAAAAAAATTGGACTAGCCATCGAAGAAATACAAGCTTTTTTAACATCCAACGGTGATCAGAAGATGATAAACAAACCGTAAATCAACGCCGTTATCCTTTGTCTTTCAGACTGCTTTGGCTAAAAGTTCTGACTTGTCAATTGACCTTTTAAAAATCCTTTCATGACGATACGCTACAGTAGAACACCCCTTCATACCAATCCCTTCCACTCATGGGGTTCTGTCTTTCTATATTAGGAGGACAGTCCGTTTCCCGTTCTTTATATGATCCCTTTTTAGCCGCCATTCATAAAAATTGTTCTTCTCTCGTTATAAAACCAAGCTCCCCACCCATATATTAAGCATGAAAACAATGAGAAAGCAGAAAGGTGGGTAGAGCGTGAGTTCAGATTCCCTTTCCTATTATCACCAAAAAAAGGATCAGTATTATCATGGCGTGAACCCGGTCATTGTCAGCCGTATTCGTGAGGAATGGACGTCTTTATTGGATATCGGATGCGGCACAGGCAAGCTTGGAAAAGTCCTGAAACAAAAGGGCCGGACCATTTATGGAATTGAATCGTTTGAGAATGCAGCAAAAGAGGCTGAGCAAGAGCTAGATCATGTGCTATGCGGAAATATTGAACAGATGACGCTCCCTTACGAACAGGAACAATTTGACTGCATTATATTTGGAGATGTCCTTGAACATTTATTGGACCCGTGGGCCGTTTTAAAGAAGGTCAAACCTTTCCTTAAAAAAGAAGGAGCCATCCTGTCATCCATTCCAAATATCGGTCACATATCAACCGTTTTAGAATTATTAGCCGGCAGATTCACTTATACAGATGCAGGATTAATGGATCAAACTCATTTACGTTTCTTCACTCTTCATGAAATTCATGCACTGTTTCATTCAGCAGGCTTTCGTATTCGCGAACTCGAAACCATTCGCGTACAGCATCCTACCTACGCGAGCGTGATGAGTGATTTACATGAATTACTCATGAAGCATGGCATTCGTTCAGATTTTCATGAGGCCGCTACCGCCTATCAGTATGTGGTTGAGGCGGTTCAGCTTCATGAGTAACCCCACCATCCTGTTTGTTTTATGTGTAAATGATGAGTCTATGTTTCAGGCTTGCTTTCGGCAGCTCGCTTCACTTCCTGCTCCCCATGGATATCATGTGGAGGTTTTGCCGATTAGACATGCATCCAGTATGACCTCTGCTTATAATGAAGCCATCACTCATCCAGCTCAGTTTAAAATTTATCTTCATCAAGACACCTTGATTGTCAAACAGCATATGCTGCTTGAGTTGATCCCGCTTTTTTTACAGCATCCATCACTTGGGATGATTGGGGTCATAGGTGCAGAAAGCGTGCCTGACAATGGGATCTGGTGGGAAAGTTCTGATTGCAGGGGGAAAGTCATTGAATATCGTCACGACACCTATCAGCTGCTTTCGTTTGAAAGTGGTCGTCAACAGGCAGAAACGCAAGATTATATGAACGCTTCGGCGATTGATGGTCTTTTCATGGCGACGCAATATGATGTGAAGTGGCGTGAGGACCTCTTTGATGGCTTTCATTTTTATGATGTTTCGCAATCCTTTGAATTCATGCAACAGGGCTATGAGGTTGGCATTGCGAAACAAGAAGAGCCTTGGTGCATCCACAAATGCGGAGATCATTTTGATGCGAAAGCATATGAAAAAGCGAGACAAACATTTCTTGCAAATTATCGATAGAAAGCACCCTTTTTGGGTGCCTTTTTTATGATATACTGTCATAAACAGCCAGATCGTCTCATATGCATTGGAGTACCTTGTCCCTAATTCGTACAAAGGAGGAAACAATGGCAGACAAAAAAGTTCATTATAAGAAGGTTGCCGCTTCAGAGGATTTTCGAAAACTTCTCGAGGAAAAACGCAGATTTATCGTACCGATGACGATTTTCTTTTTTCTCTTTTACTTTTCACTTCCGGTTGCTACATCCTACTTCACCTTTTTGAACACGCCGGCAATTGGCGCGATCTCATGGGCGTGGTTATTCGCCCTCACACAATTTGTGATGACCTGGGTATTATGTGGACTTTATGCGAGGAAAGCAGCTCAGTTCGACAAATATGTAAGCGCTTTAAAAATTGAATCAAGAGGTGATGACGAATGAGCATGACCGCTTTTATTTTATTCATAGCGATCGTAGGGCTCACATTGGTCATCACGTATTTTGCTGCGAAAAAAACGAGCAATGCGAGCGATTTTTACACAGCAGGCGGAGGTCTGACTGGGTTTCAGAACGGCCTTGCCATCGCCGGGGACTATATGTCTGCCGCTTCATTTTTAGGGATCGCTGGAATGATCGCTTTAAATGGATTTGACGGCTTTTTCTATAGCATTGGCTTTCTAGTGGCGTATCTTGTCGTTCTTTACGTTGTGGCCGAACCGCTTCGAAATCTAGGAAAATATACGATGGCCGATATGATTGCTGCACGATTTAAGCGTCCTGCCATTCGAGGAGTTGCTGCGTTTAACACAATCACAGTCTCTACTTTTTATATGATTGCACAGCTTGTTGGGGCAGGTGCATTAATCAAGCTGCTTCTTGGCATTGATTACTGGATTGCGGTACTGATCGTCGGTGTCTTGATGACCATTTATGTCGTGTTTGGTGGCATGATCGCAACCAGCTGGGTACAGATTACAAAGGCTGTACTTCTCATGCTTGGGACACTGATTATTTCACTGCTTGTATTTGCAAAGTTTGATTTTAGCCTGCTGAAGATGTTTGAGGAGATGAAAACAGCGACCCCGCTCGGTGGGGCATTTCTTCACCCGGGAAATAAATATGATGTGCCTTTAGAGACCCTGTCTTTGAACCTTGCTCTAGTGCTTGGGACAGCAGGTTTGCCGCACATTTTGATCCGGTTTTATACGGTGAAGGATGCCATTTCTGCGCGTAAATCTGTTCTATCCGCTACGTGGATCATCGGTATTTTTTATCTAATGACAGTTTTCCTTGGCTTCGGTGCTGCTGCCTTTGTTGGAACAGAAGCGATCACAGCAGCAGATGCAGCCGGAAATATGGCCGCTCCACTGCTCGCCCAAGCCCTTGGAGGAGATTTGCTATTTGCCTTTGTTTCCGCTATTGCCTTTGCGACCATTTTGGCGGTGGTAACTGGTCTCGTCCTATCCGCCGCGTCTGCCTTTGCGCATGACTTTTATAGTCAGATCATCCGCAAAGGGAAAGCGAGTGAACGGGAACAGGTAAAAGCGGCACGCTTTGCTTCCATCGGCGTGGCCATTCTTTCTATCATTCTCGCATTATTTGCCCAATCGTTAAACGTTGCTTTCCTTGTGTCACTTGCCTTCGCAGTGGCAGCAAGTGCAAATTTACCATTGATTATCTTCACTGTCTTTTGGAAACGATTTAATTCTACGGGTGCCATTGCAGGGAGCTTAGTAGGACTGCTGAGCGCACTGATTATCGTCTCGCTCAGCCCAAGCGTCTGGGACCCATCGGGAGCAGCCATCTTTACAGGAGACCCGCTCATCCCGCTGTCGAACCCTGGAATTATCTCGATCCCGCTTGGATTCCTTGCCGCTTACTTAGGCACGATCTTCTCCTCTGAAAAAGCAGATGAAGACACCTTTACGGAAATACAAGTAAAGGCACATACAGGGATGCATATGGATACTGATTCATAAGGAAGAGCCGGCTGATGAGCCGGCTTTTTGTGTTCTTCTCAAAAACAAGTTTCAGTAAGGTATAAATTGACCTTTTAACTTATTTTTATACTTCTCTAATCTGGCAAACCTTCTACGTGTGATCAAAGAGCAGCATGTGACGAGGATCAACAAAATTTCATGCTCTTCCCCTCTATTATCAATCACACTTTTCATCCCTATCACCTCCTTTTTATGTGTGTTCAAACATCCTCCTACACAACATCATTCATATGTTATCATTTTATACACATACTGGAAATCATTTCACATGTTGAGAAACTCTCATTTGAACAAAAAAAACTGCAAGAAAGAAGTGACATTACTTATGCGTCAAATATATGCTGCCAAGTTATTATTCGAATCCATCTCATCACCAAGCAGTATGCCCGATAAAATATTTGAAGAACGAATCATTTTGGTGCGAGCAAAAAACCATTGTAAAGTAAAGGATATCATCCAAAAAAGCTTTCCAGAAGAAACCTTTGATAATGCTGAAGGCGGACAAACGACCATAAAATTAGCAGCCATATTAGATGTCTTTGAGCTTGTAGATGACTTAGATCAAGAACCACTGCATTTAAGTGAGGTGTACAGCCGCCACCTTATTTTTGATAAAGAAACATCGGCGAAAGAAGCCATTGAGGCATATTCTTTAGACAAATAAAAAAGCCAGCTGATGAGCCGGCTTTTTATTTAATAGCGCTGAAATAACTCTGGATTTTTCGGAACGTTTTCTAAATAAACGATTTTTCCTTTGTCGTCCAGTTCTGCAATATCAATTCCTTCTGCTGTATAAACACGGCCATCCGAAAGTTTTCCACAAACGGCCCAGTTGGTTTCATACTTTCCGTCTTCTCTTTTTTTCCATCCATCCCACATATGCTTGATGTCTTCATGCACGTGGAAAAATGTGTTTAAAAACTGTGTAAACGCTTGGATCCCAGGCTTCTCTGCACCATTTAAGACAATCATGACATCGTCAGAAAACAATGCGAGCAATTCATCCATTTGCTCCTGCCCTTTTCCAGCTTCATCGTAGCGGCGAAAATACGTATCGAGCACTTCCATTGTTCATTCTCCTTTATTTACCTGTCATTTCGACAATAATCGAACAATTTGATTGTACACAATTGTTTCTCACCTGTCTATTTTCCCCGAAATCAGAAAAGACATGAATTGAGTCAATCCATGTCTCCTCCAGATTAAAGTGATACTTTTTCTGATGCAACAAGTGCTTTCAATTCTTCTGCTGCTTTTTTAGGATCAGCGCTCTGGCTAATGGCGCTGATGATGCTAATACCATCTGCCCCTGCTTGTATGACTGGTGCTGCATTGCCATATGTGATACCCCCGATGCCAACAATCGGAATATGAAGACCATGATGACGCACTTCAGTGATCAATGATACTCCCTGGACACTGCGTGTATCCTTTTTCGTTTCTGTTGGATAAACTGGACCCATGCCGACATAATCTGCGCCGTCCTTCATGGCTTGTTTCACTTCATCTAGGTTATGCGTAGACACGCCTAATATTTTATTCCCGATTTTTTGTCTAACGTCTTCTGCATTTGTATCTTCCTGGCCAACATGTACGCCATCTGCATCAAGATCTATCGCTAGCTGCACATCATCATTTACAATAAAAGGAACATTCGCTTCTTGGCAAAGTACTTGAAGTTGGCGAGCCAATTGTTTTTTCTCTTCTCCTTGCAAGGCCCCCTCGCCCTTTTCTCGAAATTGAAACATGGTGATCCCGCCTTGAATCGCCTCTTTCAAAACATCAAGCGGTTGCCGGCTTGTATTCGCTGTTCCCATAATAAAATAAACCGATAATTGCTGTTTGATTTGCTGTTGATCAGCCTTTGTCATGTGACATTCCCCCTATTTTCCCTATCGACAACACATCATCGCCAGTTGTGTGTGAGAGTGCATTGAGCAATTCCATTTGAAACGTACCTGGCCCTTTATTCTGGGTGTACTGAGCTGCCTTTTCAGCTGCGACACCATAAAATAATAGAGCAGCTGCCGACGCGTGAAGCGGCCTTTCACCTACTGCACAAAATGCCCCGATGACAGACGTCAGTAAACAGCCGGTTCCCGTCACCTTGGTGAGCCATTCATGTCCATTATGAATAGACAACACGTCCTCTCCATTTGAAACTACATCGACTTCCCCTGTGATCACCACAACTGTCTGAAGTGTCCTCGCTGCTTGTTTGACTAGTGCCGATACATCTCCGTTCGCTGCTTTCGCATCCACGCCTTTTGACTCCCAGCCATCCACTTCAAGTAAATGAGCAATTTCTGCAGCGTTCCCTCTGACAACTGTCATGTTCACTTGCTCTAACAGCTGTTTTGCCGCTTTCATTCGAAACGCCGTCGCACCAACGCCGACAGGATCTAATAGAACAGGTATCCCCTTTTTATTGGCAGATTGTCCAGCCAGAATCATGGCCTCCACCGTCTCCTTGGTCAGTGTGCCAATGTTCAGCACAAGCGCATCGGCTAATTGCGCCATTTCAGCCACTTCTTCTTTGGCATTTGCCATGACCGGCGAAGCGCCTAAAGCAAGCAGACCATTTGCTGTAAAGTTCGTCACGACTTGATTGGTGATATTATGAACAAGTGGATTTTCCGCTCGAACCTTTTCCAATAAATGAGATGCGATGCTTGTTTTCATCCGTATCGTCCTCCCTTTTACTCTGCTCCCCATACATAGGATTTCGTATGCTTTAACCATTCTCTTGCCGCAAACGACAAATAGCGATCCTTTCGCCAAATGACTCCTAAATGCCATGGGATCGACGTATTTAAGGAAATGACTTTCACCTTTTCAGGATCAAGATCACGGCAGATCCGCTCAGGCAGAAGGCCAATTCCCAAGTTCTCGGCTACCATCTCACTAATGAAATCCCATTGAGACGTTTCATAAATGACATTGGGCCGGAAGCCCGCATTCATACATTCATTCAATATCCGGCTATGCAGAACAAAGTCTTCTCGAAAGAAAATAAAGGACTCTTCCTTTAAATCAGCTAAATCAACCTTATCTCGACCTGCCATCGGATGTGATGGATGCGTCACGAGCTTCATGTCCTCTTTAATAATGGTGTACGTATGAAAGATTTTATCATTTGCAGGCAGAACAATGACACCAATATCTAACGAACCATCTTCGACCCCTTCCTCTACTTTAATAGAGCCGTGCTCCACTAATTGAAATGTGACATCAGGATACTGCTGACGAAATTCCCCCATGACATTCGGGAAAAAACTCGATCCAATCATCGGCGGCAGCCCGATGCGAATATGCCCTTTTTTGACATTCATTAGATCATTTAGCTCGCTCGTTAAATTTTGAAATGATTGTGTGATTTCACTCGCCTGGGTATACATCGTTTGTCCAGCATCTGTCATTTCAACCTGCCGGCCATTCCGATAAAACAACTGCACCCCCAGCTCATCCTCGAGATTTTTGACCATCTTGGAAATGGTAGGCTGCGACACATAAAGAGATTGTGATGCTTTTGTGAAGCTTTTTAACCTCGCCACTTCTAAGAAATATGTTAAATGTCTAATGTCCACATGACTCACCCTTCCTATAGACAAAAGGAATACTAATTATTCGATATATGTATTTTACCTATAACTGAACGTGCTGTACACTTTAAAGTAAGCTAATCAATTGGAACGTTGTCATGTTTTTGTGAAACAGTGAACAATTTATATAGAAAAAGGAGTGAACAGAAAGTGAAATTGCTCAAAACGCCGCTGATTGCTGTCCTTCAGATTATGGCTTTGTTTGTTTTTGCGAAATTGATGAATGTGCTCGCGGCCTTTTTGCATTTAAGAATACCGGGTACGATTTTAGGCATTCTGGTCATTTTCTTATTACTTCATTTTAAAATCATTCAATTAAAATGGATTGAACTTGGTGCCGTATGGCTGCTCGGAGAACTGCTGCTATTCTTTATCCCATCAGCCGTTGGTGTCATTGATTATGGAACATTGATTTCTCAATCTGGTACAAGTATTGTCCTTGTCGTCTTACTGAGTACCTTTGTCGTCATGCTCTCGACTGGTATCATGACGCAAATGATTGCGAAAAGAAAGGAGCGGAAAAAGCTATGTTAGTTGGCGCACTATTTCTGATCTTAACGGTTCTTTTATATCTCGGATCAAAAGCGGTGTATAAACGGCATCCGAAGGTCTATGTCTCACCATTACTTGTGACACCGCTTGTCCTTGTCGTCTTTCTGTTAATCGTCAACATTCCTTACGATGCATACAATCAAGGCGGGAAATGGCTCACGAATATGCTTCAGCCTGCGACTGTTGCTTTTGCCATTCCTTTATATAAGTATTTTCACATTCTGAAGAAGCATGCAGTGGAAATTATTTTGAATGTGGCTTGCGGTTCTGTCATTGCGATTCTATCTACGGCATTTATCGCGAAGTTGTTTCATTTGGATACAGGCCTTATTGAAAGTCTTGTTCCAAGGTCGGTCACAACACCAGTGGCGATGAGTGTGTCAGAAATGATTGGCGGGATGCCGTCCGTTACGGCAGTATTCGTCATTTTAACCGCACTGTTTGGGTCAATCATCGGTCCAATGATCATTCGTTATTTCCGTATTGATAATGACATTGCCATGGGCGTCCTGCTTGGTACTGGGGCACACGGGGCAGGAACATCGAAGGCATTTGAAATGAGCTCCGTCTCAGGGACGATCTCAAGTGTGTCGATGATTCTTTCAGCCATCATTACATTATGTGCAGCACCTCTCCTCATGTCGTTTGCCTTATAAAAAAAGCCATTTCCTTTATCGGAAAATGGCTTTTTTCTTATGCTTGTATGAAGACAACCTTTAAATAATTTCCTTCTGGATAATTCTTCGTCGTACGGAAATCCTCAGGAAGTGTATATTCTTCAAGGATACGATAGGTTTGTCCTGATTCTTTAAAGGCCTGCGCAATAAATCCTTTGAATTTCTTCATACCAAATGCACTGCTATTCGTTGATGCCACAATGACGCCGTTCTCAGCTGTGATTTGGATAGCTTCTTTTAATAGCTTCTTATAATCCTTCGCCGCACTGAATGTGTGCTTTTTCGTGCGTGCAAAGGATGGCGGATCTAAGATGACAAGATCATAGGTCCATCCTTTTTTCGCAGCAAACGGAAAGTACTTAAAGACGTCCATGACTTTAATATCCTGCCCGTCCACAACTATATCGTTGACTTCAAACTGTTCAGATGTTTTTTTCAAACTGCGGTTTGCGACATCTACACTTGTCGTCCTGCTCGCTCCGCCAAGCGCTGCTGCCACGGAGAAAGCACCTGTGTAAGAAAATGTATTGAGCACGGTCTTTCCTTTTGCATAACGATCTCGAATTGCTTTTCTCACATGACGTTGATCAAGAAAAATGCCTGTCATCGCACCATCATTTAAGTAAACCGCTACGTTCATGCCATTTTCTTTCACGATGAGAGGAAATTGACCTTTCTCCCCTTTTACAAAATCATCATCTTCTATATACTGTCCCGACGTATCAAATCGTTTCTTTTCATAAATGCCTTTATAGTCTGGATATACATGCTCAAGTGCAGCCAATACTTCCGCCTTGAATGTATAAACTCCTTCGCTATACCACTGGATGAGATAGAAGCCGTCATAATGATCAATCGTGAGCCCGCCAATGCCATCTCCCTCTCCGTTGAACACACGGAAAGCAGTCGTCTGTGCATCATGAAATAAATGCGTTCTGCTTTTCGCTGCCTGCTCAAGCTTGGAGACAAAAAAGGCATGGTCTATTTTTTCGTTGGCATCAAAGGTGAGTGCCCAGCCGATCCCTTTATTTTGCACACCATAATATCCTTTTCCTAAAAAGGTGCCTCGCTCATCCACCCATTCAATCAGCTCGCCTTCTTTCATACCGTTTACATGCGATACAGCATCTTTAGAAATGAGCGGATATCCCTTTTTCACTTGTTCTGCAAATGTTTGTTTTAATGAGATTTTTTTCATTCGTGTCATCCTTATCCTAAATTGACTCTCTCTATCCTATCATATGAATGTATACGTTACTTCTATTATGATAAGATGAGGAGAAAAATATCAACACACCATAGAGGAGGCTCTTTTTTTGACGACATTACGATTAGATCATACAGGTATTATGGTTTCAAATATTGATACGTCCATTGATTTTTATGAAAAAGTCGTGGGCATGAAATTAAAGGATCGCATCACTCATACAAACGGAATCATTGAGCTTGCATTTCTCGGCTTTAAAGATGAGGCAGAAACGGAAATTGAGCTCATCCAAGGGTACAGCAGCGATCTGCCATCTGAAGGAAAGGTTCACCATCTTGCCTTTACAACTGACAATATTCATGCTGAATTCAATCGTATTCAAAAGCTGCAAATCGAATTAATTGATGAAGAAATTACGACGCTACCAAATGGATACTGCTACTTCTTTTTCAGAGGGCCAGACCAAGAATGGATCGAATTCTTCCAGCGCTAATATTTCCTAGGAAATGGGGCCAGTTCCCTTTAGGCTCCATAAAAGAAAAAGAGTAAGAGCATCCATATGCCCTTACTCTTTTTTTATAACACCTTACTAAGAAATGATTTTGTACGCTCATGCTGCGGATTTCCAAAGAGAGCCTCCGGTTTGTCTTCCTCGACAATATATCCGCCATCCATAAAGATCACGCGGTCTCCTACCTCTCTCGCAAAGCCCATTTCATGTGTGACCACAATCATTGTCATGCCTTCGACGGCTAATTGTTTCATAACTGCTAATACATCCCCGACGACTTCAGGGTCAAGAGCAGATGTCGGTTCATCGAATAATAACACTTTCGGGTCCATTGCCAAGGCTCTTGCGATGGCGACACGCTGTTTTTGTCCACCAGATAATTGGTTAGGGTAGCTTTTGGCTTTGTCTTTTAAGCCGACCTTTTCAAGCAGGTCCATCGCTTTATCGACTGCCGCCTTCTTGTCGGTACCTTTTACCTTCATCGGTGCGATCGTGATGTTTTCTAAAACGGTTTTATGAGGAAATAAATTAAAGTGCTGAAACACCATCCCCACTTCTTGTCGTACTTTATTGATATTCACCTTTGGATCTGTAATCGTATGTCCGTGGACAACGACTTCACCAGCCGTAATATCTTCTAATTTATTGAGACATCTTAGAAACGTGCTTTTGCCTGATCCAGAAGGACCAATCACACACACTACTTCCTTTTCTTCGATGACTGCATTAATATCCTTTAACACTTCGTGATCGCCAAAGGATTTCTTTAAATTCTTCACCGTAATCATACTCATTTGATATCAAATCTCCTTTCTGCGTAGCTAGCCAGTAGAGAAAGTAAATAAATGATCACGAAATAAATGATACCGACAATGAGCCAGACATTCAAAGGATCAAATGTTGCCGATGCCTGTACTTGTCCCCGCTGCATAATATCGGCAATTCCGATAATTGATAAGAGAGACGTGTCCTTCAAGCTGATGATGGCTTGGTTTGTAATTGCTGGAAGCATGCGGCGAAATGCCTGTGGAAGGACGATAAAGCGCATGTTTTGTCCCCCTGTAAAACCTAAGGAACGCGCAGCTTCTGTTTGTCCTTTATCAATGGACTGAATCCCAGCACGAATAATTTCTGAGAAATAAGCCCCTGCATTAATCGCTACTGTAATAATCCCTGCCGGCACTCGATCAAGCGATATGAATTCAAGTGTATTCAAACCAAAGTAAATGAAGAATAGCTGTACGATAAATGGTGTGCCTCGGATGGCATTGACAAAGACAAGTGCGATGAAATTTAAGATTTTAAAAGGTGACAGACGGAATAATGCCACTATTAAACCGATGATAAATCCTAAAATGATGGCAACAACAAAGATATATAAAGTGGTTTGCAAACCATCCATTAAATACGGAAATGCATTAATAATCGTGTCCATGTTTCTCCCTCCCTAATTCACATACGACGCATCATAAAGAAAGCGCGCTCGGAGCGCGCCTCGCTTGTATTATGACTTCAAATATTTATCAATAATTTTGTCATATTCACCATTTTTCTTTAGGTTCTCTAGACCTTTATTAATCTTTTTCAATAGGTCTTGGTTTTTCCCCTTCATCACAGAGATACCATACTGGTCTCCATTCAATCGGTCTCCAACTGTTTTCAATTTTAAATCTTGCTGTGCAATTGCATACGTAATGACAGGATAATCCTCAATTAAGGCATCTGCATTTCCGTTTGAAACTTCTTGGAACATCGATGGGCTGTCATTAAATTGAACCACTTCATACCCATATTTATCTGCGTTATCTGATGCAAATTTTGCACCCGTCGTCCCATTTTTAACAGCTAGCTTTTTCCCCTTTAAATCATCAATTGATTTGATGCTACTGTCCTTTTTCACAACAACTGTCAATCCAGCATCGAAGTACGGATCTGAGAAATCTACCTTCTTCTTACGCTCATCTGTAATGCTCATTCCGCCCATCCCTACATCAAGCTGACCTGCCTGCATTGCCGGGATAATGCCTGAGAAGTCCATCGCTTCAAGTTTCACTTTGAAGTCTTGGTCTTTCGCGATGGCGTTAATCAGATCAACGTCGATTCCTTCAGTTTTACCACCCTTTTCAAATTCAAATGGCGGATATGTTACATCTATCCCAATTTTATATGTGCCTTTGCCTTCTCCCGAACCGCTGTCCGATTTTGATCCACAGGCTGCCATGACGAGCACAACTATGAGTCCCATGATCAGTAACATCGATTTTTTCATAAAACACGCCCCCTATTGTCAGTTTTATCTAAATATTCGCAATACCAATAATACTATACCACGCTAAAGCTATAGTGTGTGATGTTTTTTATCAATACCAAAGATCCATACAATTCTAGATCAATAGTCTCTTTAAATTTTACTTTTTTGCGAATAACTCATTTTATTCTAAAAGAAGAGCGATTCACAATCATAATGTGAGATAATCTCACAAAAAACGAGATACCACCTTGAAAACCGCCGTTTTTTCTAACATACAAAAACAGACACTTGAATGATCTTCTTCTCTCTATTGATATCGTAATATATCTTCTCTAAAACCCTCTTTTTACCTAAAAATATGTAAGCGTATACAAAAGGCGCATGATCCCTATTTCTTTCACAACTGGTTGAATTTACATCAAAAAACATGTTTTACAAATTGCGAGAGAGCGCTTAAAATATAAGAAGATACTGAATATGGAAAGTGAATTCAGATGAGCGGGAATCGAACGAGATGGATAGATGAAGAAAGGAGGATATAAATTGGCAGAAACAGGTGTTTTGTCGTCCGTTGATGTAGCGAATATGTTAAATGACTGGTATGTCATGATGAAAAAAAGAGAAATACAAGATGCGATCCAGCTAAAAGAAGAGATTCTTCAAGCGTTTGATCGCATGGAAGAGAATCAAGATGTCCTACTTTACTATCAATTGCTAGAGTACCGTTTTAAGGATCTCATTGAAGATACAGCTTCGCTGGATCACAGTCTTTTTGTTGATGAAAATGCAATCCGTACAGATGACATGCTCAGCTACTATTTCTATTTCTTTAAAGGGATGTATGAAATGCGCAGAGGCAATCAGGATACGGCATTTCACCTTTTAAAATTGGCAGAGGATAAATTAGATCTCGTCCACGATGACATTGAAAAAGCAGAATTTCATTATAAAACAGGGTGTCTTTACTATAATATAAGATCCACGCTCCTCTCCATACACCACTTGAAAATGGCTTCATCTATTTATGACGCAGATCCATGTTATGTGAAAAAATCAATCAGCTGTCAAATGATGCTCGCTTTGAATTATGCTGATCAATCAAAATATGATGAGGCAGAGTCATTATTTGAAGAAGTGATTCATTCACTAGAACAAATGGAAGACCCAGATTTACTTGGTCACGCGTATTGCAATGCAGCTTTTATTAAAAGTCTTAGAAACGAATACAGTGAAGCTGTGCCGCTCCTAGAAAAGGCTTTATTGATCGAGACATTTGAAACGTCTTCTCCAGGCGGCTACTTACTTGCCATGTATGCCTACACAAAAGCACTATTCAAGCTGAAAAAGCCTGGTTTGTTCCACTATTATGTGCAGCTTTCACTTCAAAAAGCAGAAAATTTAAAACAACGAAACATTTCTCTTAAATTATCTATTTTAGAAGCACTTATGCTTCAGCAAGACAACATGATAGAGCAAATCAAGTCTTATTGTGATCAATTAGAAACTATGAATTTTCTTGTCGATCTTGAAGCCATCTGTCAGGATGCAGCTGCTTACTTAACAGATATTGGACTTCATGAAGAATCCACTTATTTCTGGAACAAGGCGTTGTCCTTAAAAACTTGTTAAGAATATGGAGTGATGTATGATGAAAAAATGGCTTATCACAACTGCGATTTTGACACTCTTGATAACAGGTGTTTCTATTGGCGCTTCTATCCAAAAAGAGAGCCAATCTGCACAATCTCAAGATATCATTCAAAAGAGAGACCGCGGCACCAATCCTTAAACAAGAAAAAGAGTAGCTGTGAATATCGCAGCTGCTCTTTTTTATACGTTAATCGATTTCTCGTTTAATATTTTGCATTTTTTCATCTAAGTAATGGGCGATATCTGCCGCTTCCTTTAATTCATCGGTTAGCTGATGAGGGACATCGTTTTGCAGTTTATAATAGATTTTATGTTCAAGGCTCGCCCAAAAATCCATCGCTATGGTCCGCACCTGAATCTCAACCTTCACATGCTCCACACGATTCGTTAAGTACACAGGGATTTCCACAATTAAATGCAGACTTCTGTAGCCATTTGGTTTTGGATGTTGAATGTAATCCTTCACTTCAAGGATTTTTAGATCCTCTCTTTGCCTCAATACATCCATAATATTATAGATATCTTGAATAAAGGAGCAGATGATACGGACACCTGCGATATCATGAATATACTCCTTGGCACATTGTGTTGTGATGTCGCATCCTTTTCTTGCTAATTTATTTACAATGCTTTCAAAGGATTTGATCCGTGATTTTGTATGCTCTATTGGATTGTGGCCATGGATTAAATTATATTCTTGGCTTATGATTGAAAACTTCGTATCCATTTCATCTAATGCAAATTTATATACTAATAATTCATTTTTCCAGTCTTCCATGACGTTCTTCAAATCTTCTACATGAGTTGCTGACATATTCATTTCTTTTTGTCATCTCCTTTTGGGAAACGGCGGCTGCACCGCTTTCCGTTTACTAGACGGAGACGGGACTCGAAAGGTTTTAAAAAATACGTCGTCAACCTCGCTGTTTGTAATACGTCAACGCCAGCGCAAGCGCGAGTACAGAGCCTTTCACAATATCCATCGCGTAATAAGGGACAGACATCATCACAAGTCCATTTTGCAAAATACCGATGAGCACAGCCCCAATAAAAGTACCAAATGCATTTGGTTTTCCTGCTCCCATGACGGAAAAACCGATAAAAGCTGCCGCTACGCCATCCATTAAATATGGTGTGCCCGCATTTATTTCCGCTGTCATTACCCTTGATGCCAGCACAATACCGCCGATTGCTGCAAATAAAGCCGAAAGCAGATATGCCGCGATTTTATATTTATTCACATGAATACCGGACAATCGAGCCGCTTCCTTATTCCCTCCAATGATGTACATATATCGTCCGTGCTTTGTGTAGGTCATGAAAACATGTGCAAATAGCACAATCACTGCCATTAAGAGAATGATATATGGCACCTGTCCGATTTTGCTGAAAAAGGCAGGGATTGTACCCGTTGAGAATGTACCATCAGGCAGCACCATGTTTTCAGAAATGGTAGCCCCTTTCGTATACGTCTGAGCCAGCCCTTGAATAATAAACATCATGGCTAATGTCATGAGCATATCTGGAATTTTCATTTTGACAATCATCAAGGCATTGAGTAAACCAACAATAAGGGCAGCCGCTAGCGCAGAGAGGATCGCAATCAGCGGGTTTTGCGAAAGCCACACAAACATAGAAATCACAATTGCATTCGATAACGTTGCGACTGATCCGACCGATAAATCAAAGCCGTTGACTGCCAAGGAGATGGTAAGGCCCACCGCAATAATGGTCACAATGGAGATAGACCGTAAAATATTGATAATATTCCCTGATTGCAAAAACGCTGGATTCGCTGCCGCAAATACCACAATCAATACAGCAATGGTTAAGATCGTGCCATATCGATAAAAGAAATCAAATAGATGAAAGGATGGCCGCTGTTTTTTCGTTTGCTGCACAGGGGCTGGAATTTGTTGTTCACTCATGATTGTCCTCCTGTTGAATGATATAAAAGCTCTTCCTCAGTCGTTGGGGCAGTCATTTCCCGGGCAATGCTGCCATCATACAGCACATAGACTCGGTCAGCGATCCCTGCAATCTCCGACAGCTCACTTGACGCATAAATCACAGATTTCCCGCGGGCGGCAAGCTCTGCAATCAGCGTGAAAATATCTTTTTTCGCTCCAACGTCAACACCTTTAGTTGGTTCATCAAAGAGATAGACATCCGCTTCAGCCAGCAGCCATTTTCCGATGGCAATCTTCTGTTGATTTCCACCGGATAGATGCTTCACCTTTGCTTCAAGAGATGGGGTTTTGACACCTAGTCGTTTGACGATTTCGTCTGCCTTCCGCTTTTCCTTCGAACGATGTAAAAAGCTGAACACGCTTGAGAATGAACGAAGACTTGCGGCCGTTAAGTTCCACCCCACGCTCTCTTCTGTCAGAATCCCTTCCTTTCTCCGTTCTTCTGGCACAAGGGCCATTCCAGCTCTCACCGCTTGATGAGGCGATGTGATGCGAACGGTTTGACCATGAAGCTTCACAGTCCCTGTCGTTTTTTCTGAGGCGCCGAAAAGGGCTTTACACAATTCCGTTTTTCCAGCACCGACAAGGCCCGCAATTCCGAGAATTTCACCCTTTTTCACATGAAGATGAATATTGCGTAATTTATGCTGGTCGTTTAGCTGCTTCACTTCAAGGGCAATAGGTGCATCCTTCAACGGTGTACGGAGCGGGAATTGCTCCTCTAATGGCGCACCTAGCATTTCTTCAATGATCTGCTGCGGATTTGTATTTTGAACAAGATGAGCTGCGACATCGGTTCCATTTCGCATCACTGTCAGTTCATCACAAATGGTGAAAATTTCAGGCATGCGATGAGAGATAAACACAATGCCCGTTCCATTCTGTTTCAGCCGGTCAATCATTGAAAATAATTTGTTTGTTTCTGTATGACTTAGCGGAGCTGTTGGTTCATCTAAAATTAAAATGCTACATTTGATTGAAACGGCTTTGGCGATGAGCACCATCTGTTTTTCCGCAAGGGTCAGATCACTTACAAGGCGTTTTGTGGAGATGTCGATGTCCAGTTCTTTTAATCGTTGAGCTGCCTTACGGTGCAGCTCTTTCCAGTCGACAAATGTTTTTTTCTCAATCTGATGCATCATCATATTCTCACCAACACTTAAGTAGGGAACGAGAGCTGTATCCACTTCTTGATGAACCGTCTGCACACCATATGAGGCCGCATCCTTTGGGGTTTGAATCGATGCCGCCTGACCATTGATTTGGATGCTTCCTTCATAGTGCGAATGAGCGCCAGAAAGAACTTTCATTAACGTGGACTTCCCAGCACCATTCGCTCCAATCAGTGCATGAACTGTCCCTTTTTTTAATGTGAAATTCACTTGATCTAACGCTTTTACTCCTGGGAATTCAATCGAAATATGTTTCATACAAACTAGCGGCGAAGTCATAGATGTCCTCCTTCTCATGATCATCATCTGAAAAACGAAACACCCTCTATAGAAGAGAGTGCACGGCGTTTATTTTGTATAATGCTTCTTCAAGGTCTTCATCCAATCTTCTTCAAAGGCAGTCGATGAGCCGAACCCCTTCACTTCGTCTGCAAGATTGACCATATTGATGGCCTTTCCTGATTGTTGAAGCTGTTTTTGTGAGATGAGAGAGGCCTCAAGATCATAGGAAGACGGGGTTTTCTCACCCGCTATTTTCTTCGCAAGAATTCTCACGTCAACTGCGCCAATGAGCTTCGGATCAACCGCTGCTGTGTACTTCCATGGACTGTCTTTTGCTGTCATTTCTTGAAGATCCGCATTTGACACATCAATCCCATAAATCTTCACTTCTGTTCTTCCTGCTTCCTTTAGCGCTCTTGCTGCGCCAATGGCAAAGGCATCCCACGTAGCAAAAATAGCGTCAAGTTTGCCCTTTGGATATTTATTCAGCATCGCTGCCACTGCATTTTGTGTTTGAACAGACGTATCAGAGGAGGCAATACCAAAGCGGTCAAGTTCCTTGATCCCTGCATGTTGTTTGAGCGTTTCTTGATAGACCTTGTTCCGTCTCACCATTGGCGGGAATCCATCTACCCAGAGGTACGCAATATTTGCTGTTCCTTTAAAGTCAGACACGAGTGCGTCTAGTGATTTTTTCGCTAATTGTTCGTCATCTTGAGACGTCACTGTGACTCCTTTGATGTCCTTCAGCTTAGGATTTGAATCGAACGCTACGACTGGAATACCCTTCGCTGTGATCTTTTTCACGTCAGCGACGGTCGCCTCGTCGTCCCCATGAGAGATGATAAAGCCATCATAATTTTCTTCCAGCGCCTGAGAGATCGCGTCATGGAACTTCGCTGTATCTCCATTTGCGGTGTAGACATCTACCGTAAAGCCAAGCGCTTCACCTTCTGCCTTCGTCCCAGCTAAAAACTGCGCTGTATGATCATCTCCTCCAATTTTACGAATGACTTTAATTTTTGCTCCCTGTCCCTTTGCAAATCGCTTCGGTACATTGTCAAAGGAGACCTTTTCGTTCGCATTTGTCTTTGAGCCTGCACTTGATCCAGTGCCGCAGCCTGTTAATAGGACGGTCAATACCGTTAATAATATAAGACAAGATGTAAAATAGTTACGCTTCATTGCTGTTCCTCCTCAAGTTGTTTTTATTTTTCACATCGGAAAACTAGGTAAAAATGTGGGAAAACGCCAGTAAACTGTTCTTTCATTTGAAAAAGAGACGAAAAAAAGCCTCTCTTGGAAAGAGAGGCTTGATCACCGTTGCATGAAACATGTATCGGGATTCTTCCTCTCTTATCTGTCAAAGCTGTAACAGCTTTGCAGGAATTAGCACCAATTTCTATAGTAGAAACGGTTGCCGGGCGTCATAGGGCCAGTCCCTCTGCCTCTCTTGATAAGAGATCCGTTATGAAATTTTGTTTTCGTTGAAATGTCTTCTTTACTTTAATGTGATGTCACATCAATGTCAATGATTTTTTTGAAAATTTAAAACAATGAGTTTGCGATTCAGACTTGCTTAATTTCCGATGATTTTCTTAGCAGGTGATGACTTCTTCAGGCGAAAATCATATTTTTTCTCATTCATAAATTGTGGATTGAGATGTGCTGATCCTTTATCTTGACCGCTTTTAGAGAGATACGTTTTGTAGCCTTCCATCCATTTCCCGCGCCATACCCACTGTGATGCTTTTGCACCTTTGCGGTCGTCATATACGTTCTTCTGGAAGATATTCTTTTGATTTACTCCATAAAGATTCACGACTAAGTAATGCGAGGCACTCGCTGTCATGATATTGCTCGTGATTCGATTGTTCACAGCTTGATATTGCATCAACAATTGACCGCCTTCTAAGCCGGCTGTGTCATTTTTGTATAAAATATTATGTGAGATCGTCGTATTTGTTGTTCCGCCTCGCTTTTTATCATAGCCGCCAATTGAAATGCCTGTATAACGGTTCAAATACACTTGATTGTGTTCGATGCGAATGCGATCTGCCATTTTTCCTTTATGTTCACTTGTGACTTCAATCCCTAGGTCATTGTGATGTGTGATGTTATGATCAATCACAATGTCCTTCCCGCCATCCACATAAAT
This sequence comes from Bacillus sp. FSL K6-1145, assembly GCF_038003425.1. NCBI lineage: Bacteria > Bacillati > Bacillota > Bacilli > Caryophanales > Bacillaceae > Bacillus > Bacillus sp. FSL K6-1145. The sequence goes on from NZ_JBBOPC010000001.1 coordinate 3,449,365, forward strand.
TCCGCCAGCGGAGATGTCTTTGCCATAGGCTGGATTTCCTACACTCGTAATCTCATACACTTTGTTTCTAGATACGACACCATTTCTGACTTGATCGTACTTTTTAGAAGGTGCTACGTTCTCAAAACCAATTAAATCAATGCCTATATTATCAGTGTGGCGGACGGTGTTATGTGTCACACGGAACTTTTTGACGTTCCCATTGAGCACAAGCGCTTCACTGAAGCCCAGTTTTAATTTTTCAACAGTGTTTCCTTTGATTTCGATGTCTTCAATGGCTGCAGGAGCTTTTGTTCCATAGACCGCAATACCGTGCGCATTCCCATTTGTGTGTGTCGTCTGAATGTCATACACTCGGTTGTTGAGAAGTTTGACGCCTTTCCCGCTTCCTTTGATGAAAATACCGACTGGGGTCAGATCTTCCTTATTCGTCTTGAGATGTCCCACCGTCAGACCTTTGAGGGTAATGTAACTTTTTTCATCGATCGAGACAAGACCGCCATCTGCTTGATTTCCTTTGAGTGAAGCCCCGCTAATGACAGGTTTTTCTTTTCCGTAAGCTTGAAAGATAACAGGTGCTTTCTTTGTACCTGAATGGCGGACAATCAATTTCTCTTTGTATGTGCCGCCTCTCACGTAAATGATTGCACCAGCTCTCGCCATACTTGCCGCTTTTTTCAGCGTGCGAAAAGGTTTTTGCTTCGTTCCTGGGCTTTTGTCATTCCCGTTTGTCGCCACGTAATAGGCAGTTCCCTGCTTGGCGCCAGCCTCCTCTGTCATCGCTTGACAGCCGAAGCTGATCACGGTCATGAATAAAATGAGTAAAATGCCTGGTATCGCTCGTTTCATCTTGTTGTTTGCTCCTTTCACTTCTCTTCTTTCTTTATCGGTTAAAAAAAAGAGGATTAAAATATGACAATGCCCCTTGCAATGTACTAGTCAAAAGGTGTATGGTTGAAAGAATATCTTACAGGTAATTTATCCGCTTTTAAATTGTCAGATTAATCAGTTAATAATGTATTTGGATTTTATTTCTTTATTAAAAAGGGGTGACATGAGGCAGACTGACGGCAGAGAGAAGGAAAGCGCTTTAACAGATTTTTCTTGTCTGAATTCCAGAAAACCTATTGCTAATATTTTGTGAAGGTATAGAATAGAATCATAATTATTTCATATTATTAGAATTTTCAAATAATCAAACAGCAAGGAGATTTACGATGCCAAAACAACCCATCCGCGTTGAACTTAGTTCAACAAAAAAACCAAAACCTCAATCTGATCAACTTGAATTCGGAAAAATCTTCACAGATCACATGTTTGTGATGGATTATTCCATTGATCAAGGCTGGTATGATCCAAGAATTATCCCTTATCAGGCCATTCCAATGGACCCAGCTTCGATGGTCTACCATTATGGGCAATCTGTTTTTGAAGGCTTGAAGGCTTATGTTTCTGAGGATCAGAAAATTCTCTTATTCCGTCCGGAAAAGAACATGGAACGCTTAAACAGATCCAATGACCGCCTGTGCATCCCACAAATTGATACAGAAACGGTTTTAGAGGGCTTAAATGAACTCATTCGCATTGATAAGGATTGGGTACCTGATGCAGAGGGCACTTCCTTGTATATCCGTCCATTCATCATTTCCACTGAACCGTATTTAGGCGTTGCGCCGTCAAGCACATATAAGCTGCTCATTATCCTATCTCCAGTGGGGTCTTACTATAAAGAAGGCATCCATCCTGTCAAAATTGCCGTTGAAAACGAATTTGTCCGTGCCGTTAAAGGCGGAACAGGAAATGCCAAAACAGCTGGAAACTACGCCTCAAGCCTCAAGGCACAGCAAGTTGCTGAAACGAAAGGTTTTTCACAAGTTCTTTGGCTTGATGGGGTCGAGAAAAAGTACATTGAAGAAGTCGGGAGTATGAATATTTTCTTTAAAATCAATGGAGAAATCGTGACGCCTGAATTGAACGGTAGCATTTTAGAAGGAATCACACGTAACTCTGTACTTGAGCTATTAAAACACTGGGGAATTCCAGTGACAGAGCGTAAAATTTCGATTGATGAGTTAATTGAAGCACATCAATCAGGCGAGCTTGAAGAAATCTTTGGAACTGGAACAGCGGCCGTCATCTCTCCTGTCGGGGAATTAATTTATCACGATCAGCCATATGTGATTCAAGATGGTCAAACAGGTGAAGTATCGAAGAAATTGTATGAAGCCATTACGGGTATTCAAAAAGGAACACAACCAGATATCTTCGGCTGGACAGTAGAAGTCGATTCGGTCGTCAAACAAGCTTAAGCATGTAAAAGAACCTTTCAATCATGAAGGGTTCTTTTTTTGTTTATTCACCCCTCTGATATACCTTATAATGGTAATCACACGTATAATAAGGAGTGATGGTATGTTTTTTACTTATCTACTAGCGTTCTTTGGTATTTGCATCGGATCGATCATCATCGCTACAGGCTTCGACGATTCACCGTTCCACACCCGGTTTCTATTTAAGTTTCTCGGAATTTCTATCCTTGTTCTTTCTATTACTTTTGTAAAGGTTAGACGAAAAAGGTTACGCAACAAGAAGGGGAAATAGACTTAGATGTCCAGTCAGCCTTCCATCAAATCGTGCACCAAAACAAGATCGATACACCCACAATCGCCCCTGCGTATATCCACTGTTTCCCTTTGATGCTCCACTTTCTTTCGATTAGTAAAAAGATCTCTGGTAAAAAAACGATGATGATTTCTAGGATAAAGACAAGATAATAAACAAACGGCATCGGCTGGAAATCAAAGTCTCTTTCATCTCCACCAATCGTTGCGAAATACATCAACAGGTTGGTTACTGGAATGGTAAAACAAACGAGCAGGCGAAGAACATAAATCCACACATACTGTCTATGACGAATAAGACCAATAAATGAAGCGATGATTCCATACAAAAACAAGACCACTGTGCCATAACTCAACAGAGGTTGAACGATAAAGCCGTAAAGCATTAAACCAATTGCAACCATACTCAAACCGTCCTTTCTTTGAAGCCATACATGTTGTTTTTTACTATCATACACTTCTTTCTTGAATTTCCATATGGGGCAATGATAAAAAAACGACCCCATAAAGGGGCCATTTTGTTTTACGCTTTGACTGATTTGAAGAATTGCGGTAAATATTCACGATGTGCTTCGAGCATTTCATCTAAAATTTGCTTTGCAATTTCGTCAGAAGGGACAAGCGGATTGATCGTCATTGCCACAAGAGCCGTCTCGTAATCTCCTGTGACTGCCGCTTCTGCTGCCACACGCTCGAATGATTTGATTTGTTGAACGAGTCCTCTCACAGCTACAGGCAGATCACCCGTCGCGATTGGTTTTGGTCCGTCCTTCGTAATAATACAGTTCACTTCAACCGCTGAATCAGCCGGAATGCTGGCAATCGCCCCTCTGTTCACTGTATTGACTGGTTGGATGTCATGCTTATCATTATAGATGGAGCTGATTAAGTTACATGCCGCATCACTGTAATATGCCCCGCCTCTTTTTTCGAGCTGTGGTGGTTTAATCGATAAATCAGGATCTTTATAGAGCTCAAATAATTCGTGCTCGACCTGCTGGACTACCTCTGCTCTTGTTCCTTTTTCTTGGGCCGCTTTTTGCTCTTCTTCCAGCATATCTTTTGTTTTATAGTAATAGCGATGATACGGACATGGGATCACTCCTAATCCTTTTACAAAAGAAGGTTCCCAGTTTTTCGCTTCAATGTTCTTCATAGACCACTGACTATTCGGATTTCCTAATTCATCGAGTACTTGATCCATAATGCTGACCCCGTCTAAATACACGTCTAATCCATAGACCATGTGATTGAGACCGGCAAACTGTACCTCGATCCGTTCAACATCCACATCAAGCGCCTTGGCAATCCCCATTTTCATCCCAATTGGGACATTACATAGACCGACTACTTTTTTTAGATTTGTGTAGCGTAGCACAGCTTCTGTGACCATGCCCGCCGGATTTGTAAAGTTCACAAGCCATGCATCTGGACAAAGCTCTTCCATATCCTTCACGATATCTAGAATGACTGGGATGGTTCGAAGGCCTTTAAATAAGCCGCCTGGTCCGTTCGTTTCCTGACCGATGACGCCGTATTTAAGTGGGATTCTCTCATCCTTAGCCCGTGCTGCCAGCAGTCCTACACGAAATTGTGTTGTCACGAAATCTGCGTCCTTCAGGGCTTCCCGGCGGTCAAGCGTCAGGTGTACCTCAATCGGCAGACTGGCTTTTTCGACCATGCGTTTCGCGAGAGCACCCACGATGTTTAACTTTTCCTGACCCGCTTCAATATCCACGAGCCATAATTCCTTTATAGGCAATTCATGATATCGTTTGATAAATCCTTCGACAAGCTCAGGCGTATAGCTTGATCCTCCGCCTATTGTGACAATTTTGATTCCATCTTTCATGAATTGACACCTCCGAGTTGCTTCATTTTTTCATGGAGCTCGATGATTTCCGCCGCAAGCTCCTTGACGGTCATTGCGTTCATGAGATGATCCTGTGCATGGATCATTAAGAGGCTAATATCGGTCTTTTCTCCTCTAATTTCTCCTTGGATCAGCTCTGTCTGTGCGTGATGCGCCTCATTTAACGCGTCTTGTGCTTCCTGCAATTTTTGCTTCGCCTCATCAAAATTCCCTTGCTTTGCACATGTAATGGCCTCCATCGCAGAGCTTCTGCCATTCCCGCCGTGTAAGATGAGTTGAAACACAATTTGTTCCATTTCCATCGGCCGCATCCCCCTTGTTTCCTCTATTACATGCTGACGACATTTTCATCAGTTGTTGCTTTTGTTTCTAGTTCACTTTCTTCTTTTAATTTCTGCTTATCCCACATTCTAAAGAATGGGTAGTATAAAGCGAATGACAACGCTAGGTTAATCAGCTGCATGACAGCACCTGAGATTTTGCCTCCTGTGGCGAGATAGCCTGAAATGATAGGCGGCATCGTCCATGGGACCGCAATCCCCGCCGGTTTTGCGACAAGTCCTGTGCTCATTCCGATATATGTCGTGATGATCATCATGATTGGCGTAAGGATAAACGGAATCAGAAGCATTGGGTTCATGACAATCGGCATTCCAAAGATGATCGGTTCGTTGATGTTAAAGATGGCTGGCCCAATGGCAAGTCGGCCAAGCTGTTTCATTTGTTTACTTCTGGCACGTAAGATCATCGTCAGCACCAAGGCAAGCGTTGCACCGCTTCCGCCGACATTGATGAAGATTTCAAAGAACTGCGCTGTGAAGATATTTGGCAGCACTTCTCCTGCTTGGAATGCGAGACGGTTCTCATCCATCGCACCGAGCCAAATTGGGCCCATGACGCCGCCGACAATGGTTGCTCCGTGAATACCACATGCCCAGAGGAGCATTTGCACACCAATGGCGACAATACTTCCGCCTAAGCTTCCACCAAGAATGGAAAGCGGTGTGCCAATTAAGACCGTGATGATATTATGAATACTCTCAAATGGTGTCATCTCAATCAAAAGTCTAGCGACCCAGATCAGCGTGATGACCACAAAACCTGGAATAAGTGCGATAAACGATTTACTCACTGCTGGCGGTACACCATCAGGCATCCTAATGACGATATTCCGCTGGACAATGAATCGGTAAATTTCAGTTGAAAGCATGGCAATAATCATGGCAACGAATAACCCTTTACTGCCCATCAATGTAACTGGAATTCCCCCACCTACTAAGATGGCTTCTGTTGAGCCTTCAGGTGTGAAAGGAACTTGATATGGTGTTGCCAAAAGGAAAGCTGCAACAGCGATCGCACCAGATGATAGGGCATCCACTGCATACTTTTCAGCAAGCCTGTAGGCAATCCCGAAGGTTGCAACAAGTGCCATAATGTCAAAGGTCGCATTAACAGGATAGGATAGTTTCGTGGCCCATTCTGCTCCGAAGATACTTGCCATAAAATCGCTGTATCCTGGGATCGGAAGGTTGGCTAAAATGAGAAACAGTGAACCGACAATAATGAGAGGCATGGTTAAAACAATTCCGTCACGCAATGCTTGTAAATGTCTTTGAGCGGCTATCTTCCCTGCAAACGGCATGACCTTCTCTTCTAGAAATCGGTTGAATCCATTCATCCCTTCCGCCCCCTTTATCCGTTCACTAACTGTTCAGCAGATTTTAAAACCTCAGCCCCATTACATACGCCGTAATGCACGGTATTGATGACGTCGACTGGAATCCCTTTTTCTTCTCCGAGCTTTTTCATTTGTGGTAATAAATATCGAACCTGTGGTCCTAATAAAAGCACATCGGCTTGATCAATATGATTTTTTGCTGAATCTCCAGATACTGCCCAAATACGATAGTCTTTTCCTTGTTCTTGTGCGCTTTTCTCCATTTTTGTGACTAGTAAGCTTGTTGACATACCTGCTGCACAAACCAATAAGATGTTCATGTGTAAACGCCCCCTTTTGAAAGTGTGTAGCTTTTCTTTACACATTCATCATATTATGAAACCGCTTTCATAAACACCTATACTTTTTCCTTTAGGAAGCGGAAAAAGTTAAGATCACATTGTTAGCTCTTGGACGAAGGGGCCTTTTTATACATGATATCGAGCATGTCTTCAAATGTATCACAGGCGATGAGATGCTGAATGAATTTCACATTGTGCACAAGCTCGCCCAGCAGACGATACATCCCTTTTAAATCTTTGGCATTCTCTTTTTCGACACAAAGCAAGCAAACAAATTGAACTTTTTTCTCTCCCCATATGATCGGTTTTTCTAATGAACAGATCGCCCAAAATGTCTCTTCTGTCAGCGGCGTCATAGGGTGCGGAATGGCTGTATAATGCCCGAAGGATGTCGGTGCAGCCTCTTCTCTTTCCATCACAGAAGGTGTAAGTTCTGCTGGTGCTAATCCCATATCGATAACTTGTTTCGTGAGAAAAGTGATGACCTCTTCCTTTGTTTGAAAGGCGCGTTTTGTAAAGACCAATTCCTTTTTCATATATTGAGAGGCCAATGTCACCCTTGTTTCACTCGTCAGGGCTTCTTCAATTTTTAAAAAGTCGCCGCCTCCCAAAATGGTGTTCACTTGTATGACTGGAATCGGTAAATCCATCTGAATCGGGACCGTTGTAATAATCAAATCCATGGCATGTAAAGAGACATGCGGAAGCGAATAAAGCTCTGCTGTTCCTAAAATGGTCAGCTTCGACCCAAATTGTGACCGCAGACGATCTTGAAGCAGTCTTGCACTTCCTGCACCAGACGCACAGACGATGAGACATCGCTTCGGCGGAATCTCCATTTTCCTCCGCTCTAAAGCCGCACCAAAATGAAGCGCCATATATCCGATTTCATTCTCATGAATACTCAGCCCCTCCTCTTCTTCAAGGACCCTGCTGGCGATAATTCCTGCTTCAAAGGCAAGTGGATACCCCGCCTTTATTTCATCAAGCATTGGATTTCTTAAGTTCATCCCATATTTACACCGGGTCATGGCTGGCTTTAAGTGCAGACTCAGCCCAATCATTAATTCCGCATCACCTGCTAAATCAAGCTGCAGCTTTTGATCAATGGCTTGGAGCATCAGCTGGACAAGACGGCTCGTGTCATCATCCACAATTTGTTTTTGAGCGCTCGATGAAAAGGACTGCACCATTTTGGCTGTTCCTAATAAATGAATGGCGATATAGACGATCTCTTCTTGTGGAAAAGAGACGTCCAGCAGTCCTTCAAGGCATTCCACCATTTTTTTAGCAACCTCGTATTCCTTTGCCCGTGGAATCTCATTGATTTCCTCTGGCAAAACAGATACATAGTTTCCGTGTCTAATTCGTTTGCAGGCAATCGCGACATGAACGATTAAATTATTCATGCAAATGTCTGATAGATTCATTCGTTCTTCATTGATATAATCAATGATTGTTTTCTGAATCAATTCCAGTTCATGTTTTGGCAAAATGGTGACTGCCGTGTTCAGCATCGTTTGGCAGGATCGGCGTTCACTGAATAAATATTCTGACATACAATAACGAATTTTCATCTCCGATCCTTTGATCCGGCAGCCTTTATTCGGCTTCGCTTCCAGCTTCAGATCAAAGGGCTCAAGCTTGCGTTTGACCCATTTCATATCGTTACTCATCGTCGATTTACTAATAAACAGCAGCTGCTGTAAGTCTTCCAATTTCACATAAGACTCTGCGAGAAGCAGCTTTTTTAAAATAAACCGGACTCGCTCCTCCGGAAGGACCGCCAGCGGCTCTTCCTGTTCGACCTCCTCTTTCATAAAACGGCGAAAGGCATTCTCATCGTTGATCAACAGCTCATAACCAGCTCCTCGAACAGCTGTTACAGCCGCTTGATAAGGAGCAAGACAGTCGTTCAGTTCCTTGATGTCTGTACGAATGGTGCGGCTTGTTACTTGTAAACTGACAGAAAGCGCAGCGCTTGTGAGCGGGGTCTCCGCTGCCATGAGCTGACTTAAGATGTGCGCCAGTCTTTTACTCAGCATCAGATCGGCCTCCTTATGTAAGGGTGGAGAATCTGCCTTGTCTGGACAAGGTGTATACGCTTGCAGTTCTCTTCATTACTCATATTCTACTGAAAAGAAATAAAAATTGCCATCTCATTTATATGACAAACGCCCCTATTTATACAACAAACCCTATCCAATGACCTATGAATCTTTTGGCAGGACCGTTGGGGAAACCATGAAAAAAAGGCGATACACCTCCGTATCATCGCCTTTTATGAAGAAATCAGCTGCGTAAAGACAACCAATCTTTTTTCATGAGTCCCTGCTGCATGATCAAATGTCCCTGTACACGTGATTAAATTGAGATTCCGTGTAAAAGCATACCCGAAAAACGCATTTGGTTTTTCTTCACGCGGATAGCTTTGCACTTTGACGACTTCAAAGGTTCGCTTTTTACCTGATATGGATGTCACGATTACCTTGTTTCCCTTTTTCAGCTCCTTCAATCGATAAAAAACAGAAGGTCCCCACTTATTATCAACATGACCATTCATAACGGCATTTCCTTTATCTCCTGGCTTTGGACCATCCTTAAACCAAGCTGTGTTGTCCGTATTTTTTGGAACCCCCATACTGCCATCCTTTGATAAAGTGGTTTTCTCTATTTTTGCTTTGACATCAATCGCCGGAATCGCAATTTCAGCCGGGACAATACCGGACGGTTCGTCTTTTAACATGGCTTTTGAATGAGACTGTTTTGCGGCTTGGTTTGTTGTCATTTTTTCAGGAGATGAGGTTGTTTTAGCGGATGATGAATCATCCATCGATTTTGATGCACAGCCCGTGATGACAAGAAGCATCAGAAGACCAAACAGCCACCTTTTCAAGTCAGTCTGCCTCCTTTGAAAGAAAGGAACGGCACGATTGTGCACGCTCCCCCCTTTTTGTTTTGATATGAGCTTAATTTGATGTCTTACGACGAATTAGGAAGAACGCACCCATTGCACCGCCAGCTAGGATCAAGCTTGCGATTAATCCCGCAAATGCTTCATATGACATACCTAAAGGACCGGCTGTGCCTCCCATACCTGTTTTCGGCATTTCGTTAGGCATGTTAGATTTGAACAGTTCAGGATGCTGATCAACAATCGCTGCTGCGACATCTTGACCGACCATGAACATATGACCGTACGCCTCTCTCACTGTTGGATAAAGCTGATCATATTCGCCATTATGGTAAGCCGTATATGTTTTGATCAGCTCATCAATATGCATTTTTAAGCCAGCTTCTAAATCCGCCGCCTTTAAACGGCCATCTGTCGCTTGCTCTAGAAATTTCGCTTGCTTCATCCGGTATGCATCCAAGTTTTTCACAGCTTTTTCTTTCGCTTCTTTGTCTCCTGATGCATCCGCTTTGACATAATCAACTAAGTAACCAATATGGCTTGACCAAATGTCTTTGAATTGTTTTCCTGCATCCTTACCATAAACAGATGCAATCGCATTAGATAAATCATTTGTATTCTCGTTCAAAGCTGCTGCTGCTTGATCAAAGTCCTTGCTACCATCATTTCCTTTTTGCATGGCAACGACCGCAAGTGCCAAATGCTCTGAGAACAAGTAGTTTAAATCTTCACGAAGATCTGCAGCTGGTGTATCGACAGATTTATGATCAAATTTCCCAGGAAATTGATCTGTGATCGCCCACGATACGCCTTTGCCTACTTCAAACATATGATGAATGGATTTTCTAACAGTCTCATAGGTCGTATCAAAATCCTTTTCTGTGTAGCTGTCAAACGCTTTTAATAATTCGTTCACATGCATCTTCAAGCCTTCTTCAAGCTCACTTGCTTTCAATCTCCCGCCTGTTGCTTGATCGAGCATGTCGGCTTGTTTGACTCGATATTGATCAAGCTGCTTGACAGCTTTCTTTTTACCTGCCTCATCTTTCTTTGCGGTTGCTTGTACATAATCCACAAAGTAGCCGATATGGCTTGACCAAATGTCTTTGAATTGTTTCCCTGCTTTTTTTCCGTACACAGAAGCGATGGCTTCCGATAAGTCATTTGTGTTGTCATTTAGCGCTGCCGCTGCTTGTTTAAAATCTTTGCTGCCGTCAATTCCCTTTTGCATTGTGATGACTGCTAAGTAGGCATGCTCCGAAAATAACTGGTCTAGTGCTGCTCGAAGATCGGTTGCTTTGTTTGACACCTCTTGTGACGAAGATGTCTTCTTTGCCTCTCCATGCATATGTCCTTCGTGTGCACTTGCGCTATGGGCTGCCGGAAATAGTAATGCTGCGCTAAGCGGAATGGTTAAAATCGCTTTTTTCATGTTCATCTGTTTTTCCTCCTCTTTCCGTTTGTTATGTACTTAACGGAAAGAAGCATGAAATGGATCATTCAAATCTATCATCTTTTTTGTTTAGCGCACAATTCGGTCATGCTTGCATAAAAAAAAGCCGGATTATCCGGCTGATACGTTACGACGTTTAGATGCTTTCCGCTCTTTATATATTTTTCTCACCACTGGATAAATCACAGGTGCCCATTTAAAAATTTGTTTCAGCCATTTTTTCATTTCTCCCGCGCCTCCTTATTGTCATTCTTACAAGGAAGATTCCCCATCTTGTCATGAAATAAACAGGTGCGGGAGAGCAGGAGTTAAATCACGCCTTGTGCGATCATCGCATCTGCCACTTTGCGAAATCCTGCAATATTTGCTCCTACTATTAAGTTTCCAGAGTGTCCATATTCGTCTGCTGTCTCTGTACACTGACGATAAATCGTCTGCATCATTAGTTTCAGCTGATCATCTACTTCCTCAAATGTCCAAGACATTCTTGCACTATTTTGCGCCATTTCCAGCGCTGAGACACCTACCCCGCCTGCATTCGCCGCTTTTGCTGGCGCGAATAGAATATCATTCTGTTCAAAAACTTTGACTGCCTTTAGAGTAGAAGGCATATTCGCTCCTTCTCCTACCGCAATGACACCATTTTCCACGAGCTGCTGTGCCTGCATCTCAGATATTTCATTTTGCGTTGCACATGGAAGCGCAATGTCACAAGGAACAGACCAAATTTGTTCGCAATCTTCAATCAATTCAGCATGCGGGTGAATGTCTATGTATGCCCCAATCCGTTGATTGCTTACTTCCTTCAGCTGCTTCACTGTTTCAAGTGAAATGCCTTGTGGATCATAAATCGCTCCGCTTGAATCACTGCACGCAACGACCTTACCACCTAGCTCTATGACCTTCTCCATCGCATAAATAGACACATTCCCTGAGCCGGACACGACAACTGAACGTCCTTCAAATTGAAGTCCATGCGCTTTTAACATTTCTTCCATAAAGTACACCAATCCATAGCCTGTCGCTTCTTTTCTCGCTAAGCTGCCTCCAAATCCAGGGCTTTTCCCTGTGAGCACACCTGCTTCATAAGCACCACGCATTTTCTTGTACTGCCCAAACATATAGCCAATTTCGCGTGCCCCTACGCCAATATCACCTGCTGGCACATCTTGATCAGGTCCAATATATCGGCTGAGCTCACTCATAAAGCTTTGAACGAAACGCATGATTTCTCCATCCGATTTCCCTTTAGGATCAAAATCTGATCCACCTTTTCCTCCACCGATCGGCATACCAGTCAGTGCGTTTTTAAAGATTTGTTCAAATCCTAAAAACTTAATAATGCTTGCATTGACAGATGGGTGGAAACGAATGCCTCCTTTATAAGGACCGATGGCACTGTTGAATTGAACCCTAAATCCCCGATTAACTTGTACTTTCCCCTCATCATCTACCCATGGTACGCGAAATACCACAAGCCGCTCAGGCTCGATGAGTCGTTCTAAAATGCCTTGTTTTTCATACTCTGGATGCTTTGCAAAAACGGGAACGAGTGATTCGAGAATTTCTCTTACGGCTTGCTGAAATTCCTCCTCACCAGGATTTCGTTTTTCCACCTCTTCTAACACACGGTCGATGTAGCTTTGTGCTGTTTGTGCTGCTCGATCTAAGGTCAACATGTCTCATCTGCCTCCTTTGTATATCTTCACACATTTATCCTGTTAGATTTTCTAACGCATATTGAGATTAATTTAACACCATTTGTAAAAACTGATCAATACTGATAACAGATGAAAATGATGCCGATTTGAGATGGATCAAGCAGCCGCCGCAATCGTTTTTAGAAAGTATCTCTTACAGAGTGACTATTGAGCTAGAAATCATGATTTAGACGTTATATATCCCGCACTCTTTGACAATTAGATGAACCATGAATGATTTCTAGTTGATCTTCAACAAGAAAAAAGGCCTAAAGTTTTATAGGCCTCTGCTCAATCTTTTCGGATCTCCTTCTCTTTTTTTCGATCAGGGTACACGACACAAAGCCAATATAAAATAGAAGACGATGGGAAGTTAATTAAACCGACAATGCCCCAAAACCACTTATAACGTCCTCTTTTTTTGGCATCCATAAATAAAAGAAGGCCCTGCGCAAATAGTAACGGCAATGCGCACAATAAGATGATCATCTCCGACTGACTCATAAGGAAGACCCTCCTTTAATGTGTTGATATTCCTTGATGCCGACAACAACGCAGAGCGGCACACTCACTACTTGAAGAAGAATGAAGATGATAGGCAAATGGGTGATGGCAGCGACAAATAGTGTGAGAATGGTCAGACTGATGAGAACGTACGCCAGTACTTCTTGTTTAAAACGCCTTTTCTCTTGTTCCTTCGCCTGCTTCAGCATCATCATGACAGCCTGTTCACTTGGCTCTTTCACTTCGATTTGATCATCTAGCTGCTGTAACTCTTCCTTTAAACGTTCGGTGAACTGATCTTCCTTCATTGAGACCACTCCTTTCGAATTTTCTTTAATCCATGATGAACCCTCGACTTCACAGTACCTTCTCTCATCCCGAGCATTGAAGCAATCTCTGGATAAGTAAAGCCATAATAATAGTGCAAAATAATCGGCGCTCTCTCCTGAGCCTTCAATTCGTTAAGAGCATCCCACATCTCATGCCATGTATGTCCCTTTTGCTGAATCTCCCATTTAAAACGGCGTATCGTCTCTTGATTCGCCTTTCCTTCCCTCAATTGTTCACGTTTTCTTTTCTTCTGGTGATCCAAAAATTGTCTAGATGCAATGGATATGAGCCATGTTGAAAATAAGGAATCTCCTCTAAAAGAAGAGAGTTTCATGTACGCTTTCAGCATCGTTTCTTGCATGATTTCTTCTGCAAGCTCTTGTTGAAGGGTGAGCTTCATTATATAACGGTAAAGAAAGGAATAATGATGGCGATAAAGAGCTGTAAATGCAGCATCATCCCCCTGTTTTGCCCGCTGAATCAATAATGTCTCTTCTGTCTGCTCCAAACACACCCCTCCTTCCTTTTTCTTCTCTTATTCATGAGACGACACGTATGACGATATCGTTCAAAATAGATTTTATTTTTTTAGCTTGTCTGCTTTTCTCCCTGTTGATCCAGCAATTGAAGCGTTAAATATCCAGTTTTTTCTTATGTAATGATTATGACATTCTTTCGGCTCTAACAAAATGATGCGTTCTGATTTTCTGTCAAGCGGAGATGCTCTCCCCCATAATCACTAGGTCATCCCAATACCTATCGTCAATGATCCTTGTCTCATTTAGACGAAAATAAAATAATCATGGCCTTAGTTTTCTAGAAAATCATGGAATACACAGCGCCAATTCTTAGCCGATGATACCTTTTTGCATGCTATGCTCTTCCTACATTCCGAAAAAGGCGATACTGGCGAAGAAAGGAGGAGCAGTTGAATTGCAGCTTATTTTTGGAAACGTTTACATTAAAACAAAAATGAATGGAGATGTTGACTTTGAAGAAAAAAGTTCCAATGTTAGCTGGTGTGTTAGCGGTTGGTCTCGTGACTTCATTATTTGCACCTAATGGGGAGGCAAAGGCGGCAGCAAAGTATCCCGAAAGCCCTTCTATTATGGCCAATTTTAATCAACAAGGATTCTCCACATTAAATGGCGGTACAACAGGCGGTGAAGGCGGTAAAACCGTCACAGTCAAAACTGGAAATGAACTATTGGCTGCCCTCAAAAGTAAAGGAACAAACGAAAAATTAAAAATTGTTGTCGACGGGACGATTACCCCTTCTAATACATCTGCCAATAAAATCGATGTGAAAGATACAAACAATGTCTCAATCGTCGGCAAAGGCACAAAAGGTGAATTTAATGGAATTGGCATTAAAGTATGGCGTGCCAATAACATCATCATCCGCAACCTGAAAATCCATCACAGCAAAATCGGTGATAAGGATGCCATCGGAATCGAAGGCGCTTCTAAAAACGTATGGGTCGATCATAATGAACTGTACAATACATTAAACTCTGGTAAAGATGATTATGATGGGTTATTTGATGTGAAAAATGACTCCGACTATATTACCTTCTCTTGGAACTATGTTCATGATAGCTGGAAAACGATGCTCATGGGCAGCTCTGATAACGACAACTACAACCGAAAAATCACATTCCACAACAACCGTTTCGAAAACCTGAATTCTCGTGTACCATCTATGCGCTTTGGGGAAGGACATGTCTATAACAACTATTACAAAGGCATCCTGACAACTGCAATTAACTCTCGTATGGGCGCAAAAATGAGAATTGAGCACAACGTATTTGAAAATACAAAAAATGCGATCGGCAGCTGGGACAGCCGTCAAGTCGGTACATGGCATGTCATCAACAACTCATTTATTAACAGCACAGGCAGTCTGCCAACGTCTTCTACAGGTACGTACAACCCTCCTTATAACTACTCCTTGCTTAACGTGAACAATGTCAAATCAGAAGTTGTATCAAATGCTGGTGTTGGAAAGGTAAATCCTTAAAACCACAAAACGTTCGGGCAGAAATCTCTGTCCGAACGTTCTTGTCATTTCATCTATTTATATTGTAGAAAACGGACGATCCATCTCATACAATTTTTGATAGCGCAGGTTTTCTTTCAGTAAATCCTGATGCTCCCCCTGCATCTCAATTTGTCCATCTTCAATAAACATAATGCGGTCACATGCCTCACAGCCAGTGAGATGATGGGTAATCCAAATGACCGTTTTTCCTTTTAACACATGGAAAATGGTTTCAAGCAGCTCACGCTCTGTGCGTGGGTCAAGTCCGACGGTGGGCTCATCTAATACAACAATCGGGGTGTTTTGCAGCAAAATCCGGGCTAACGCCATCCGTTGTCTTTCTCCACCTGAGAAACGAATTCCTGTCTCCTGCACACCGGTGTGATAGCCCTCTGGCAAAGATTCGATGGTATCGTGCAGCTGCACTTGTCTCGCTGCTTCTTTTACTTGCTCCTCTGTCGCATTAGGAGAGCCTAAGCGAATATTGTTTAAAACAGAGGTATCGAATAAATACGGCTGTTGATTGAGTACTGACACATAGGTGGACACGTTCTCTCGAATGCTTTCGACCGGTTTCCCCTGGATACTGACAGCTCCTTGATTTGGCACGACAGCTCCTTCTAACAACTTCAAAATAGTCGATTTTCCTGCACCGCTTTTTCCTAAGAGAGCAAGTGATTCTCCTTGCTTCAATGAAAATGACAGGTGCTTTAGCACGTGTTGGTGCAAATCATACCCAAAGGACACTTGATCAAAAGAAACAGCTTCATCTTGAGAAACAGCTGACTGATCCACTATCTTGCGATCAGATTCTCCTTCATACGAAAGCTTTTCATAATGATGTAATCTGCTGACAGCATGCTGATAGACTGGAATATCACCAGCTGCATCTGAGAGTGGAAGAAAGGCTTCTGTTAACGGAAAAAGCACAAGCACGAAGGCTGCAATCAGGGTGTGTGACATCGAGCCTGACTGCACAACTGAACCGCTCCAATACACGACAAGCACGACAGCTCCTCCAATGATAAGCTGTGCAAAAAACTGGCGCAGACGGATAAATCGGTGCTTAGCTGCTTCAAGCGCTAACAGCTGCGCTTCTTTCTGTTCATATTCATCAACAAAATCTTTCTGCCTACCGCTAAACAACCAGTCACTCACGCCCATGACGGCATCTGTTAAATGGCTGTACAGTTCATTTCTGCCTTTTTTCATTTGAATTTGTCTCGCCCGGTTCACTAGCACTGTGACGTATGGGAAAACAAATACGAGAAGTGCCATATAAAGCAGCATCAAGCCAGCAAAAGGCCATGAGAATAGGCCAAGTGCCCCAATCGATGCGGCATATAAAAGCAGCGCACCGATAGATGGAAAGATGGTTTTTAAATAGGCATCCTGCAGTCTCTCAACATCATCTGACAAGAGCCCCAGCATTTCACCTGTACCCAGCTTTGTCTGTTTCGCACTTCGTTCAGCCATGTCATATAGGCGGACACGCATTTTTTCAATCATGGTCAAAATGAGCTGGTGGCTCGCCAATCTTTCTGCATAGCGGGCAGCTGAGCGTGATATACCAAAGGTACGGACAGCTACAATTGGGACGTAGACCATAAGTATATTCTCAGGTCTTGTGGCAGCTTTTGAAATGAGAAATCCTGACGTATACATCAGCATAGAAGCAGAGAATACTGCAATTGCCCCAAGAAATAAAACTAGCGCAAACAGCTTTTGATTCTCCTTGATATAAGGTATAAACCAGCCTTTACTTACCATGTGTGACCGCCCCCATTTGCTCCTGTACCAATTGATAATACACGCCTTTTCTTTGCATCAATGATTCATGTGTACCCATTTCCGCAATCGTTCCTTGATCCATGACAATGATCTCATCCATGTCTGGCATCCAATGAAGCCTATGTGTCGCTAAGAACACAAGTTTATCTTCAAACAGCGGAAGCATTGTTTTCTTCAATTCATACTCTGTCTCAATATCGAGATGTGCCGTTGGTTCATCTAACAGCATAATGGACCGCTTGCCCAGCACCGTTCGCGCAAGCGCAATTCTTTGTGCCTGTCCGCCGCTTAGCCCTCTTCCCTGTTCTCCAATGACCTCATCAAGACCATTTGGCAGCTGCGCCACGAGCTGAGATAAGCCAGCTTCACTGGAAGCTCTTTCCACTTCTTCATCTGTTGCATGCGGTTCATAAAAACGAATGTTTTCTCTTAATGTCATGTGAAATAAATAAGGGTGCTGCGGCATATAGACGACTTCCTTTTGCCATTCCTTCATCTGTAAATGAACAAGCGGCTGGCCGTTTAGTGTGATTTGACCTGAGGTCGGTTCAACAAAGCCGCCGAGCACATCGGTTAATGTCGATTTCCCTGAACCACTGGCACCAATGATTCCGATTTTCTTCTTCCCTTTCACAGTGAGATCTACATCCTGAATCGAATAAGGGGCATGTTCGTCATGCTGGACACTCACATCTTGCAGGGTGAGCGCAGACTGTTCATTCCACTCGTTCAACTGCACTGATTGTGTTTCCTGCGCGCGGAAGCCCTTTTCTTCTAAAATGACCTGCATCGCCTCATTCGCTTCTTTTCCATTTAGCGTGGCATGATAATCATTGCCCACTTCACGTACTGGCAGGAAATATTCCGGTGCCAGCATGAGCGCCGTCAAAGCCGGCAATAACAGAAGCTCTCCTTCAATTAATCGCAAGCCGAGAAAGACAGCGACGGTTGCAATCGACAGCATGGAAAAGAAATCAAGCGCAAATGATGAAAGAAATGCGACCTTCAGCGTGCTCATGGTCGCCTTTCGATATCGCTTTGACACTTCCCCGATATTGCGGGAATGTTTTTTGCTAATGCCTAAATAACGAAGCGTTTCAAGGCCGCGGAGAGAATCAGTAAAATGATTGGATAATTTCTCATACGATCTCCATTGTTTGGCCGCTTTACGCTGAGCGACAAGACCTAGCAAAATCATAAAGATAATTAAAATCGGCAGCGTCACGATTAAAATGACGGCAGATGTTTCGTCTAATGTCCAAACATAGATGAGGACCATTGCCGGTATCACAGCCATGTTCACCATCTTCGGTAAAAATAGCTGTAAATACTGACGATATTGAGCAATTCCCTCCATCGCTAATGTGACAAGCTTTCCTGTACCCTTTTTCTTTGTAAAAGCTGGACCTAAACGAAAGAGTTGGTCTAACAGCTGTTTTCTGACGTCTGCTCCAATTCGGGAAGAGTAGGTAAACATGACCTTCTCCCGAATCAAGGTGAGACCGTGCCGCACCAGAAAGGCAGCAAGAAACAGCAGGACATAAGGCGTTGCCTGCGAAAGGCTTTTCCCGTCAAACAGCGTAGTAATGGCATGTGCCAGCCACTGTGCTTGGAAAATAATACTTGCTCCTTGGATGAGTGACACAATACCTAAGAGGGCAAGAAGCCCTCTCATTCCTTTTAATTGAAGCAAACGTTTATCCATTAGTAGGTCATTGGCTCCTTACCGCTTACACGTTTACGGAAGACGTAATAGCTCCAAATTTGATACCCAAGCACAAAGGGCAGCAAAGAAATGGCAACAATCGTCATCACCGTCAGTGAATAAGATCCAGATGCAGCGTTTTGAATGGTCAGATCAAACGTATGGTTGATTGAGCTAATCATGACGCGCGGGAACAATGCAGTGAACAGCATCGTTACTGTCACCATGATGCCCGCACCTGTGAATAGGAATGTCCAGCCATCACGTTCTTTTTTCATAAAGAATAGCGCCGCTACGTAACAAACCACAATGAGGACAGTTAACGGAATGGTGATGATCGGACGTACCGTATAAATGTCTGTTTCCATGATAGATACACCAACAAATAGGACAAGAACTGGCAGCGCAATAAGCAGGACACGCTTGCCAAGCTTTCTCGCACGATCTCTTAAATCACCCTCTGTACGAAGTGTGACGAAAATCAATCCGTGCAGAAGGCAAAGAACCGTCACAGCTAACCCGCCAATCACTGAATAAAGATTCACAAAATCCGTAAAACCAGCGTACATGTTCATGTCTTGATCAATTGGCATCCCGCGTAAAATACTTGTGAATAGCACACCGAGTAAAAACGGCGGCAGCAGACTGCCAAAGAAGATGACCCAGTCCCATGCTTTGATCCAAGAGACTTTCTCAACCTTCCCTCGGAATTCAAAGGCGACTCCGCGCCCGATGAGTGCTAAGAGGAGAACCGCAAACGGTATATAGTATCCACTGAACATCGTGGCATACCAGTTAGGGAAAGCAGCGAAAATAGCGCCCCCAGCTGTAATCAGCCAGACCTCATTCGCATCCCAGAAAGGACCAATCGTGTTAATTAAAATGCGGCGTTCGTGCGCATCCTTTCCAAGCAGCTGCATGGACATCCCAACACCAAAATCAAATCCTTCTAAGAAGAAAAATCCAACAAACAATACTGCGACAAGAATAAACCAAATCTCGTTAAGATATGCCATGATATGCGCCTCCATCAAATGGATCTGTAGACAGGTCCGTTTCATCCTTTTGATCTGTATCCTCTTCCGAATGTGCACCTTTTTTAATTTCTCGAATGAATAGGTAGGCAAGCAAGATGGCAAGAATCAGATACATCGTCGTAAAGCTAATGACTGAGAATAACAGCATGCCATACGATACGTTTGGCGAAATCGATTGAGCCGTCGTCATCATACCAAAGACCGTCCACGGCTGACGCCCAATTTCAGTCATGATCCAGCCAGCTGAGTTCGCAATAAACGGGAATGCAATCATCCCTACCATGAAGCGTAAAAACCATTTGTTCGTTTCGAGTTTCTTTCTAAAGCTCAAGTACAAGCCTATCATACTGGCAAAAATCATCAGCATGCCGGCACCAACCATGATTCTAAAGCTCCAGAAGGTTGTTTTTACTGGCGGAATGTAGTCTCCAGGACCAAACTTTGCTTCATATTCTTTTTGAAGGGTCAGCATGCCTGGCACATCTCCACTAAACTTGGAATAAGCCAAGTAACTTAAAGCAAACGGAATATTGATCTCCGCAGAGTTTTCTTTTTTATCTGTATCAATATTGGCAAATAGTGTCCAAGCCGCTGGATCTCCACTATCCTTCCAAAGGGCTTCACTTGCTGCCATCTTCATTGGCTGTGATTCCATTAAGTGCTTCGCTTGATCATGTCCAGAGAATGCCACACCTAAACCAGAAATTAAAGCGAGAACCATGGCAATCTGGAATGATTTTTTGAAAAAGGCGATTTCTTGTTTTTTGATCATTTTATAGGCACTAACTCCTGCAATAAAGAATGCACCTGTAGCCAGCGCACCAAACAGAACGTGCGGGAATTCAACCCAAAGCTGCGGGTTCGTTACAAGAGCGCCAAAGTCATTCATTTCTGCACGGCCATTTTTAATGACAAATCCAACTGGCTCTTGCATAAATGAGTTGGCGAGTAAAATCCAAAACGCCGAAAAGATCGTACCAAGGGAAACAAGCCAAATACACAATAAATGAATCTTCTTCGGCAGACGATCCCAGCCGAATATCCAAAGTCCAATAAATGTAGATTCAAGGAAAAAGGCGAGCAGTGCTTCAATGGCAAGCGGTGCACCAAATACATCACCGACAAACCTTGAATAATCTGACCAGTTCATCCCAAACTGGAATTCCTGGAGAATCCCTGTCACCACACCTACTGCAAAATTGAGTAAGAATAGATGACCCCAAAACTTCGCCATCTTTTTATAAATCTCTTTTTTCTTGACGACATAAAGGGTCTGCATCAATGCAACGATAAACACCAAACCTATTGACATAGGAACAAAAATAAAATGAAATAATGTCGTTGAAGCAAATTGAAATCTTGCTAAAAACAGCTCACTCACAGCCTTACATCCTCCCTTACTTTCACATGCCGAATGATTCGAAATGTCTATGCTCACCATTTCACAAAATGTTCACTATTTGTTCAATGGTTCACAAACAATAGCCTGTTTGAAATGGTTTACTCGGTGAAATTTTACTCTTGCTTTTCATTCGGTTAGTTATTTATACCTGTACTTTACACCCATACGCTTCAAAAATAAAGTAAATTTTACCTAAAAATTGGGAGGTATTGTGTCAGTTGTTTGAATACTTTGTCAAAGATATGTGACAGAAAGTAAAAAAACGTAAAAAAATAGCGCTGCACGTGAGTTGCAGCGCTGTGTTTCTTTTTTAGGCTTTTTTCTGTAAGGCTGGTCTAGTGACTTGCACTTCATAGTACGTAATTTTGTTTTTTAATAGACCTTCAGGTTTCGCTTTTCCATGAGCGTGCGCATCACCAAATGCCTGAGATTTTGTCCAATTCACAAAGTCTTCTTTTCGATTCCAGCGTGTATGAATGGTCACTTCATCGTAATCGGTTGTCTGCTGTGTGACCCATACTTCCATGCCTAAAAATCCTTCCATGAATTCTACTTGTCCCTGCTTGTTAAAACGCTTGACGAGGTGGTCGGCACTGCCTTTTTCTACTCTTACCTGGTTGTTGACAATGATCATGTTTTGTTCATCTCCCTTTTGTTGTTGGATCGAAGCGATTGGAATAATAAGCGGATGCTCACCGTCTAAGTGAACCTCAGCCTGAATCCCAAAGACCTCTTTGAAAAAGCTTTCTGTTAATACTTCTTTTGGTGTCCCTATTTGATAAATCTGACCACGCTTCATCGCAATAAGGCGGTCACAATATTTTGCTGCCTGCTGCAGGTCGTGAAGAACCATTAAAATGGTGATTCCATGCGTCTTATTCAGCTGTTTGAGCAGCTCTAGTAAATCAAGCTGATGCGCAATATCTAAGTAAGTTGTCGGCTCATCCAGAATAATCGTCTCCGTCTTCTGAGCGAGCGCCATCGCAATATACGCTTTTTGCCTTTCTCCGCCAGACAATGTATGCAGCATTCTATTTTCATTGATCCGGCTATTGGTCACATCAAGCGCCCACTCAATCGCTTCTTGATCTGTCTTCGAGCTTTTTTTCCAGATCGAACGATGCGGACTGCGTCCAAGTGCGACCAGCTCCCGTACGGTCATAGATGGAATGGCTGTTCTCGACTGCATGAGAACGGCGATTTCCTTTGCGATCTCCTGAGCTGTCATCTCTTTTTGCGGTATATCGTGAATGTATATCGTGCCGCTTTCGATTGACGTAAGACGTGCGGCTGCTTTAATAAAAGTCGACTTCCCTGATCCATTCGGTCCAATAATTCCTGTCACGCTTCCTTTAGGAACAGCTGCTGAAATAGATGACAGCTGAAAGCCTCCTTGACTGAGACTCACGTCATCCATAGCGATCACATCCAACTTAACCCCTCCCTTTCTTTTTTAATAAATAGAGGAAGAAAGGTGCACCGATGCAGGCAAGCAGGATACCGACAGGCAGTTCAACTGGCGTAAACCATACCCTTGCGGCTGTATCTGCAAAAACCACAAGCACGCCTCCGCCCAGCATCGAGATTGGCAGCAGATACCGGTAGTCATCTCCAATTAAAAGACGGATAAAATGAGGAACGACTAGTCCGACAAATCCAATTAAGCCGCTCACACTTACTGCTGCACCAGCTAAAAGTGCCGCCAGTGCAATTAAGAAAAACCGGGTGCGCTCTACTCTGAGACCGAGCAGCTGAGCCGATTCATCGCCAAGCAAAAGAAGATTTGCCGGCTTGATGGCAAAAAAACAAAGGCACAACCCAGCAAGCGCATAGGGCGACACGAAGGTTAGATGATGCCAGCTCCGTCCATTTAATCCTCCTGATAAAAAGGGCAGAACAGCCTGCACACGCTCACTATAAAGCACCATAAACCCATTCATCACCGCCCCAAGTAGGGCATTGACTGCCACTCCCGCCAAAATCAGCTTCAGCGGTGAAACCCCTTGATCAAATGAGAGCATATACACCACAAGTGCCGCTAATAAAGCGCCAAGGAAAGCAGCGGCTGGCAGCAAATACGTGAATTGTGGAAACACAATCATGCTAAGCACAGCAGCCAATCCGCCGCCAGCCGTCACACCGATGATGCCAGGGTCAGCGAGTGGATTTCGGACGACTCCTTGTAAAATCGCCCCTGATGCTGCGAGACAGGCCCCAACGATGAAACCGATGAGAACGCGCGGTAGGCGTAAATCCATCACAATTTTCTCATGGACAGGCTGACCTGATCCCGTCAAAGCAGCGAGTAAATCTTGCAGTGATAATTGAACAGAACCTAATGCAAGCCCTAGGCATGCGCCTACAACTAACGAGATGAATAGTCCGGGTATCAGCCATCTTCGCCTCGACTGTCTTTTTTGAAAATCTAATTCTGCATTCATTTTCATGATGACAATCGCTTCAATCTTTTCTCTAGCTCATCAATCGCTCTCATCACGTCTGCGCCTGGATTCGTCCCAAATAGATCACTAGGCAGAATCTCGACGTGTCCATGTTTGACAGCTGATACATCGTGCCATGCGGCATTCTGTTTCATTTCACTCATAAAGCCCGCTTTCACATCTTCAGGATTGCTGTGGGTCATAAGCAGGATAAGATCAGGATCAGCTTCGATGACCTTTTCTGCATTGATTTGAGCGTATTGAGGGAATTTCTCGAGTGCTGGTTCATTCTCAGCAATGTTCGTCCCTCCAGCGATGTGCAGTAAATCTCCGCTTAAGGATTGAGGAAGTGCCGCCATATATGTGCCAGGTGCCCCGTATACAACGAGTGTCTTCACTTTTTTCTGAGGCTGTTTGACCTGCTTTTTCCGCTGATCGATTTGCTTGTTAAGCGCTTTTGCCTTTTGCTGCTTCCCTAGCAAATCTCCGAATAACGTAATTTGGCGCTGGATGTCCTTCACTGAATTGGCACTTGTCAAAAGAAGCTGTGAACCAATTCCTTCTATTGTAGAGATGTCCTTGCTGTTTAATTGTTCATTCCCAAGTACAACATCGGGCTTTAAGCTTGTGATGAGCTCTACATCAAATTGATGTGTGGTACCAATTGTTTGGACTGATGTAGCCTGTTGTAAGCTCTCTGGTAATTCGGCGGCCGGACGACCGACCACCTCACCGCCTAAGGCATATAGGATGCTCATGTCTCCAGTCGATAATGAGACAATACGCTGAGGGGAGTCCTCAAACGACAGCGTTCTGCCGGCAAAGTCCTTTATCTTCAGCGCACCTTGACCGCTCCCTTTCTCTACAGGTGCTGCCTGACTGCATCCGCCGAGGAGAAGCATCGAGACAAGTCCCACGAAGATCACATGTGAAAATTTCAACCGTCTGTCTCTCCTTTTCTAGTAAACTTTCTTTAGCTTTGCCTGTACCACGAGACGCCCGTTTTTCGGTGCAAGCACATGATCACAGGTCGATAGAGTGAGAATGAGGTCATCTGTGGACACGTCTGTTTTCGTTTGGTAGATTGATTTTTTCCGCACAGCTTGCAAGTAGTGCGCATATTCGCCAAGATCTCGAAAATCGGTTTGAATATAATCGAAGTCCACCGTTGTTTCATACACGGCAAAAATCTCCGCTTCATAGCTTTGATACAGCGTATCGTACTGAAATGTCCGATGCTCATCGAAGAAATCCTTTTTTAAATAGTTTGTGAGTCCAGCGAACATGGACCCATCCCTCATCCGATGTCCGTACACCACAGTATTCGAGCTTTCATGCAAGACGTCATTGCGATAATCCATAAAAATACTGCCTGCCCGGGTGTCGTTTTTTAAGTAATTACGGGTTAAGTAGAACGCATTATCGCGAGATTGGACGATTGGGTACTGAATCATCGTGTCCTTCATATTGATCCAGCCGACAATGTCATCGTTTACCTTCCGCAGTTCATCAAATGACGTACGAATGGTTCCCGGCCCCCGGCTTTCATTCATTCCTTGCTCATGTCCATACATCGTCTGAGCCTTTGCAAGCACCTGACGATTTTGATAATAGCCGAACAGCTCTAAGCCAATGGCTGACCCGCTATAAATGAATACACCTAAACAGACGATCGTCAGCATCCGCTGCCAGACCCGTTTTCCTCTTTTCACACTGTCTCACCTGCTTTTTGCACAGCTTATATACCAACAGGCACGATATACATCCCTGTTTCTGCATCCTGTTTAATCGTGACGGACACATCATAAATGTGCCGCACATTTTCTTCTGTTAACACATCATTTGGCTGTCCTTCACTCATAATCCGGCCATTCTTCATCGCAATGATGACATCGCTGTAGCGGACAGCCTGATTCATGTCGTGTAGCACCATAACGATTGTTAGTCCATGTACGACATTGAGCTCACGGATCAGCTCAAGAATGTCAAATTGATAATAGATATCCAAATAGGTTGTCGGTTCATCTAAGAAAAGGATCGACGTTTTTTGCGCAAGTGCCATCGCAATCCATACTCGCTGCCGCTCACCGCCTGACAGTGAGGCGAGCGGCACCTTTCGTTTTTCCGTTAGCTTTGTACTGGAAAGCGCCCACTCTATCGCTCTCTCATCCTCTTCCTTGTCTCCTCCGCGCATCGTCTGGTACGGCGTTCTGCCGAATGCCACGACCCTCTCGATCGTTAAATCAAGCGGCGCTTCATTTTGCTGATGGACGACAGCCAGCTTTTTTGCCAGCTCCTTTGGCTTAAATGCATTCAGTGCTTGGCCGTCTAAGTGAATTTGCCCTTTGTTTGGCGCATGGTTATTCGCCATCAATGAAAGCAGTGTAGATTTCCCTGAGCCATTCGGACCGATAATGGTTGTGATTTTCCCCTTTTCAATGTGTGTTGTGACCGATTGAACGATGTCCTTCTGCTGGTCATATGAGAATGACACCTCACGAATGTCCATGGAGACGGTCCCCCCTTCTTAGTAAAAAGATCAGAAATGGCCCGCCAATCACGGCCATGATCGTAGAAGCAGGAATTTCATTTGGCGCGACAAGCGTCCTGCCGAGCGTATCAGCCGTCAGAATCAGCAAAGCCCCGCTTAACGCAGAAAATGGAATGAGTACCCGGTGATCCGAGCCGACAAGTCTTCTTGAAATGTGTGGGATAAGCAAACCGACAAACGCAATCACGCCTGCGACCGCTGCTGTCACCGCCGCAAGCAATACAGCTGTGATGGAAATCAAAAGGCGCATTCTGGTCACACGCAATCCTAAATTTTTCGCTGTCTTGTCCTGAAGAGCCAAGAGGTTACACCATCTGCTAAAGAAAAGGGCTACGACAAGGCCGACGACGCCATAGACTCCGATTAAGCGAACATCTCCCCACGTTTTCATCGTGAGATTCGACTGTCCTGACTGATTGATCGTGATATTGAAATAGCTGCAAATGGTCACAAATGCTTCAGCCATTCCAGTAAACATGGCATTGATGGCGATCCCAACCAAAATCATGCGGATGGGGCTTAATCCACCCCTCCAAGACAGAACATACACGAGGAAACACGCAATGGCTCCACCTAACACCGAAAATAAAGGAGAGTAGAAATAAAATTGAGGAAGTGCTGTTATGGCCATTAAAGAAAAGAAGCTGGCTCCTGATGAAATCCCAATGACGCCGGCATCAGCTAATGGATTCCTCATGACCGACTGCAGCAGTACACCGGAGACAGATAAAGCGGCCCCTGTAAACATTGCAATGAGCATGCGAGGAATTCTGAGATCTTTAATGATTTCTACCTGTGCATGTTGACCGGTGATGAGCCCTTCCAATAATTCAATCGGGGTGACATGAATGCTCCCCGTAATGGCGGAATAAATAAACACGCACACCAGTAAGACACTGACTGTCAGAAATAAAATCCCTGTTTTTTTCATCTTAAACGTCCTTTTATCATTCAAATTCGCCGCTTATGACGGATACAGCATACGCGTTAGTTCATCTAGTGCTTCTGCTGCCTTTAAATTGCCCGTTGTCCCGAATAAGCTTTCTTCGAGGTCATACACCCGGTCTTGCTTGACTGCATGAAAATGCTTCCAAATGTCATTTGTTTTAAATTCTTGATCAAACATGCGGACGACTTCATCTGGCATCCCATGTGCGGCCCGGAGGATGATATCTGGATTGGCTTTTTGTAAATACTCCGTATTGGAAGCCAAATACTCCATCTTCTCGCCTTTGACAATGTTCTCTCCGCCTGCGATACGCACAAGATCACCAATATATGAATGCTCTGTCGCCACCAAATAACTGCCTGGTACACCAAGCAAAATCAGAACGGATGGCTTTCGTTTTCCCTTCGTCTTCTCTTGTATGTCTTTCTTTTTTTGCTCAAAGTCAGACACAATGCGCTCGGCTTGTTTCTTTCTGTCATACTGAGCTCCAAGCTTCGTAATCGCCTTCTCCATGTTAGCCATGCTCTCGAGATTTAAGTATGTGGCAGGGACACCTGCTTGTTGAAAGGGTGTCTCTAAATCATATTGAAGGGTTGTAACGGACAGGACATCTGTCGGTTGAAGTGATTGGATGATTTCCATATCTGGGCTCATTGGATTGCCGACTTCTGGCAGTCCTTTATAACGAGCTGGCAAGGATTTTTGGCTTGTTGGCACCCCAACAAGATCGATCTCTAAGGCATCCATGATCTCCACAGCAGCTACAGTCGTTGCCACAATGCGCGCATTTGAATCTGCGTTTTTTTTGCCTTTTGCTGAGCTTTCAGCTGACTGTGAGCAGCCCGATAAGATCACGCACACACTAAGGGCAGCGATCAAGGTACATAACATTCGATGCTTCAAAAACAGAAGCCCCCTTTCGAAAAAAGAGAGTGGATGCGTCGATGATCTCGGCGCATCTCACTTCAACTAAACCATCTATCTTGTTCTTGTTTGATACTTTCTGACGAGTACGAATAATGACCCGCCGAATAAAAGAATATACACCCAAAGAAGAGAGGTATCTCCTGTTTTTGGATTCAGCTGTCCAGTCTCAGACTTGGTTTGGTCATCTGATGGAGTAAATGTCAGCTGCTCTGCGCCTGTTTCCTCTGGCGCTAAATTCTCAAGTTGATTTGGTTGATTTGATTGAGAATCGCGATCATTTGGATTTTTGACAAAGCCGATACTCTCATCGTCTCCGATGATCGATCGAATCCCGCTTCCTTCACCAAGAGCAATTCCTTTTGTGTCATAGATAAGTTTGACATCGTACTGCTCATGATAATTCGCAGCTGGAATATCAATTTTCACGCGTGCTGCCTGAGCCGTGCTTAAGCTTTTGGCTTCGTATTGAATCACTCGTGTATCTGATTTTTGATCTGTTTTTGCAACAAGCGTCTCCTCAAACTTGCCACCTGTTCCTACTTGGAAGGACGTGATAGCTGAGCTATTCTTCACTGTATATGAAACGAAATGGCGGCCATTTTTCACAACCAATGTCGCAGGGCTCACGACGTAATCGTTCATACGAGAAAGCTCATCCTTGTCTGCTTTCTTCATTGAGAAAGGAAGCTTGTATACACCATCTTTAAGCTGAGCCGTCTCTTGAGGAGCTCCGCCGTTATTTGTTTCTGGTGATGGTGTGTTTGGTTTTGGTGTTTCTGGTGCAGCAGGTGTTTCTTCCTCTACCTGTCCGCCTTTAAGTGGCGCGATACTCTTTGCATCGAATTGAAAACGAATATCGTAAGTTTGGTCATAGTGGGCGGCCGCTACTACAATGTGAACTTTTCCTTTGACCGCTTTTTTCAAATCAGCGACATCAAATGACACCACTCTTGTGTTCTTTGCTTGATCTGTGCTGACGGTCTTCACTTCTTGATAAGAGCCGTTTTTCTCTATTTTCAAAGAAGCAACAGACGTATTGTCCTTCACCGTAAAGGAAATGGTTTGCTTTCCGTTTTTGACGGTTAAGGATGCAGGATGTGAGAAGTATTGGTTCATCCGAGATGCCTCGTCCTCATCCCCTTTGAGCACACTGTAATTGATGCGGTACTCGCCATCTTTCAGTTGATTTTGCGCAGAATCCACTGGCTTTGTACCATTGTTATTGTCTGGTGTTGTCTGCTGATCGTCTGGCTTTGTGCCATTTTGATCATCCGGCTTTGTTTCGTTATCGTCTGGCTTTGTGCCATTTTGGTCATCCGGCTTTGTTTCGCTATCGCCTGGCTTTGTGCCATTTTCGTCATCTGGTTTTGTTTCGTTATCGTCTGGCTTTGCAGGTGTAACGAGCGTTAGGCTGCTTTGATCGAATGCAAGCTGTACGTCATATGCTTCGTCATAAATAAAGCCGCCTAAATCCCAGTAAATTTTCACCCAGCCGTTTAATTTGGCTGATAGGTCGGCAACATCAAACTTGATCACACGTGTATTGGCAGTTGCATCCTCACTAACGGTTTCAGTGGTGACAAGAGCGCCATTTTGTTCGACCTTGAAATCTGTAATCTCTTTGCTTTGCTTCAGTGTGACATAGGCAGTCGTCTTGCCATTTTCCACAATCAGCTTAGCTGGCTTTTCTGTATACGTATCCATCATGGACGCTTCTGTGCTGCCATTTTTTAAAACAGTGAATCCGACCGTGTATTCACCATCAACAAATGATGCAGCTTGAGCCGTTCCTTGAGGAATCTGAAATGCAGTCAATAAACTGAATAAAACGAGCAGAATGGCTGCCTTTAGATGAAAAAGACGTTTCAAATGGTGACACTTCCTTCCTTAATGCTTGATGATCCACTTTCTTGCTAAAAATCCGCCTGAGCATAGAGCAAGCACAAGGAGCCACCCTGTCTGGTTTGTATCACCAGTTTGAGGATTCTCTTCTTGTTTTGTCGTGGATGAATCAGATGTTTTCGTTGATTCTTTTGATGGCTGCTGCTTTTCTGCTTCACCCGCTGATTTGTTTGTGCTGTTAGACGAAAGTGATTTCATGCTGCTCTCATCAAATTTCAGCTGAATGGTATAATCATGATCATAATCAGCAGATTTTACAGTGACATGAATTTTTGATTTGATTGGTTTAGACAAGCTCTGAGCTTGGAACTGAACAATCCTTGTGTTGGCTTTTTTATTGGTTGAGAGAACCGTTGTATCAACATAGCCGCCATTTCCCGGAACTTTAAATTCCGTCACCCAGCTGCTATTTTTAATGGTCATTTGTACTGTCAGCTTCCCATTTTTTGCAATCACTTTTGCTGGCTTCAGCCAGTAGTCATTTGCCATAGAGACCGCATTTCCTTCAGCCTTGAGCACAGTATAGTTGACGGAGTATGTACCATCCTTTAACGTGGCAGCCTGTGCGTTTGAAAAAGGCAGCATGAGTGCCAATAATAAAGCGGTCATGAAGACTGATAGCCTCATCATTTTTTTCATCAAGCGAATTTCCTCCCTTTTTACTGAACAGATGCTGCATCAAACTTGATACGGATGTCGTAATTACCTGTATATCCGATGACCGGTACAGTCACGCTCACTTTTGCTGGTACGACTTCTGTCAGGCTGTTCACGTTGAATTCTACTGTTCTCTTATTCGCAGCTGTGTTTGTACTGATCACCTTCGCATCTTTGTAGACACCTTGTTCAAGTGTTTTAAAGCTAGTGATCCAAGAACTATTCGTTAACGTGACTTGTGCTTTGATTTTTCCATCCTTCACAACAAGCTTGGCTGGTTTTTCAAAATACGTATTCGCTGTTGAAGTCGAATCGCTATCTGCCTTCCATACCACATATTGTGCTGAATGTTGACCATCTGCTAAGCCTGCTGCTGAGGCTGAGCTAATCGGGGCTAGAGCAAATAATAGAACAAAGCTAAAGAACAATAATACGTGTGATGTTGAACGAATGGCTTTCATGTGAACCCCCCTAAATGATATTGATAATTATTCTCAATGGATAATAAAAAAAATAACCTTCATAAGCGCTTGATCACACTTATAGATGATTATGATAATCATTATCAATTGAGTTGAAAAAATAAATCTTTGCTTCCTAAAAGCCAAAGATGTCTGTTTCTAAATGATGGTTTGACACGTGTTTTAGGCAATCTGTCCCATTCATGATACCATGGCATGACCTCCATTCCATTACAGGGAAAAGAACCCTCTTCTTCTTGATCTTATATGATGAGTGAATTTATTGTCAACATCATTTTTCATACTATTGACTTAGATTTCTGGAAAATCGCACAAAAAAATTTCGATCAGACAGACTGATCGAAATCGATTAGGAAGGAACATGTTCCCCTTTTTTGCTATTTTTACGTTCTAAAGACCAAGCATACATTTCACGAATAATCGGCTCTATTTTCTTCCCTTGCGCTGTTAATTCGTATTCAATCCGTACTGGAATGTCAGGGTATACGTTCTTCTCAACGAGTCCTTCAGCCTCTAAATCCTTCAGCCTTTCAGATAATAATCTGCCGCTGATGTTCATTTCATTTTCAAGCTGACAGAAACGCTTAGGGCCTGTCAGAAGCTGATTGATGATGAGAATGACCCACTTCTTGCCTAGAATCTCCATGGCATCTGTGATTGGGCAGCCATCTACTTGAGCCATACCTTACTCCCTCCCGCTTTTCTCTCTTTTTTTCATTATAACATAATTAATTACTTGAAATAAGTTACTAACTATTATATAGTTTAGTTACTTTAAGTAACAAGGTATTCATTTTTATAGATTTTCAATAAACCATTGAACATGCAGATGCATATAACATGAAGGAGATGACCGAGCTTTGAATACAATAGAGCAGGTAAGATTAGGTGTAACAGAATTACATGTGTCCAGCTTTGAGCGTTCTTTGCCTTTTTATACAGACATTTTAGGTTTTACTTTATTAGAACAGACGGAATCCACCGTCACTCTTGGAAGCAATGCAAAGGAACCAATCCTTTTGTTAAAAGAAGATGCACAGCTCAAGGAGAAACCTGATCATGAGCCAGGACTTTATCATTTTGCTGTTTTATTACCTACCAGAAAAAACCTGGGCACATGGCTGGCACATGTGATCAAAAAAGGCTATCCTTTAATTGGAGCAAGCGATCACTTTTTCAGTGAAGCCATTTATTTAAGTGACCCTGACGGCATTGGCGTAGAAATATATGCTGATCGCCCTGAGGACGTTTGGGTAGGTGAGCATGGAGAACTGAAAGGTGGCGGAAATGCACCTCTTGATGGAGATGGTCTCCTGCAAGAAGCCGCTGATACGACGTGGGAAGGACTTCCGGCTGGGACAGTCATGGGACACTTACATTTCCATCTGAACCCAGAAGAAGCTGATTCCTTTTATGTCAATACGCTCGGTTTTCATATCCGAATTGCTCCACCAGCAAGCGTATTTATCGCCGCTGGTGTATACCACCATCACCTTGCCTTTAATGCATGGGGACGCGGACGAAAAGGAGCCATTGATCCACGTTTTTCAGGAATTAGAAGCTATACACTCGTATTCCCACAAGAAGCAGACAGACAGTCCGTCGTCGAGCGCCTAACAAAAGCAGGCACTCAAGTGAAAACAATAGGGAAAAGTAACGAATTTGTTGATCCATTTGGCGTTCTCGTTCGTTTACAGATTGAAGAAACAGACAAAAAAGAAGGTGCAGAATATGGACAAACACACAGATCTTAAAACAGCCATTTTAAAAGATAAAATCAAACGAGTACAGCAAGAAGACGGGTATATATATATCACTGGACCCATTAAATTGCCAGTGAATTTAGACGGTAGAACGGTGATGTTCAACTGGTATTCATGGTTAAAAGACGACGGGTTAGAGCCATTGTCAGATGAAGCTTTAATTGAAAGCCTCTCGTCCCGCCAGCTTGCCGATCATCAGCAGTCAAGCGTGCTAGTGTATGGAGATTTCGAGCACGCTGACGAAGCTCTTATCCGCATGCATTCCATTTGTCACACTGGTGATATTTTCGGAAGCAAGCGCTGCGACTGCGGATTCCAATTGAAGCAGTCCATGCGAATGATTGAGGACAATGGTGCAGGTGCCCTGTTTTATTTAGCCAACCATGAAGGCCGAGGTATTGGACTTTTCACGAAAGCCATGGCTTATATCCTTCAAGAAAACGGCTACGATACAGTAGAAGCGAACGAAGCACTCGGCTTTGAAGATGACACGCGTCAATATGAAGAAGCCATCGCGGTTCTTCAAACACTTCGTACAAAGCCAGTCAGACTCATTACCAATAATCCGAAAAAGACAGATGCCATCAGCCATGCAGGTTTATCTCTTTCTGGACGTATTCCGCTTTGGGGTGATGTCTCAGAATTTAATGAAAAATACTTGCAGACAAAAATCAACCGCTCAGGTCACATGAAGGCGGAGCAAGAGGTGCGTACGATTGCCACATCATGAGCGATATATGAATCTAGCCCTAGAAAATGCACGGGCAATGAAAGGCCAGACATCACCGAACCCGCTCGTCGGGGCTGTGATTGTGCGCGATAATGAAATTGTTGGAGTCGGTGCTCATATGAAAGCCGGTGAACCACATGCTGAAATTCATGCACTTAAAATGGCTGGAGACAAGGCAAAAGGAGCCACTATTTATGTGACCCTCGAGCCTTGTTCCCACCATGGCCGTACAGGTCCTTGTGCGGAGGCACTTGTGAAAGCAGGCGTCGAAACCGTTGTCGTGGCAGCACTTGACCCGAACCCGCTTGTCGCTGGCCGCGGAATCGCCATTTTACAAGATGCTGGCATCCAAGTGATTACAGGCGTGCTTGAGCAGGAATCCATTCTCATGAATGAAGTGTTTAATCATTTTATTACGAAAAAAACACCTTTCGTGACGCTCAAGGCAGGTATTACCTTAGACGGAAAAATTGCGTCTGCTACGTCTGACAGCAAATGGATTACATCTGAGACATCCCGTTATGATGCTCATCATATCCGCAGCATCAATGATGCGATTTTGGTCGGTGCTCAAACTGTTATTCATGACGACCCTTCACTAACTGCACGGATTCCAAATGGGCATCATCCGGTTCGAATTGTTTTAGACTCTAAGCTATCAACACCGCTGACAGCAAAGATCGTCACTGATCAGATGGCACCAACATGGATCTTTACAACAAAGCAAGCCGATGAGGAAAAACGAGCCGCTTTAGAAGCAGCCGGCGTCAGCGTCTTTGTAACAGACAGCGAGACGCGGGTGCCCCTGCAAGAAGTACTTCAAATGCTGGGAGAAAGAAATGTCTCCTCCCTCATGATTGAAGGCGGCGGCCAGATCAATGCTTCATTTTTAGAACAGCAGCTTGTAGATAAATTGGTCATTTATATGGCACCTAAACTCATTGGCGGAAGGCTGTCTCCTTCCTTTTTCGGAGGGGAAGGCATACGTCTCATGAGTGATGCCATTGAACTGGATCAGCTCTCAGTAGAAACACTAGGGAAAGATATTAAAATAACGGGCTATCCCGTTTATCAATAAACAAAAAAGCTTGTAGACCCCATCTACAGGCTTTTTTAAAATGACAGTTTGAGGTGAATGTGATGTCGATAAAAGGAATGAATCATTTGTTATTTTCTGTTTCTGATTTAGAAACCTCTATTGATTTTTACACAAAAGTATTTGACGCCAGTTTATTAGTAAAAGGAGAAAAAACAGCTTACTTTGATTTAAATGGGCTATGGCTTGCACTGAATGTGGAAAAGGACATTCCTCGTCAAGACATCCAGCACTCTTACACACACATCGCTTTTTCAATCGATGAAAAGGATATAGATCACATGTACAACAAGCTAAAACATTTGAATGTCAACATCTTACCAGGTCGCCCAAGAGATGAAAAAGATCATCAGTCGATCTACTTTACGGACCCTGACGGACATAAATTTGAGTTTCATACAGGTACCATGAAAGATCGAATCGATTATTACAAACAAGAAAAAGCACATATGAAATTTTTTGATGAATGATAAAAAAACAGAACTTCCATTTACATGAAAGTTCTGTTTCGCTTTTGAACCGCCAATGTCGATTCACCCATCATCACCGTGAAACTTGTCGTAAAATGTTTCATGTGAAACATTGATAGTTACTTCCCTTCTACCAGCCTGCCAAAGCTTTCGGGTGAAAGTCCCGGTGACACGCGAACACGGTGCAAGGACATCATGCCCTGTTCCTTCTTCGCATGTCCTGGTTCAGTGGTGACAGCCATTTGATAACCGGCTTGCTTCGCTAGCTTTAGCGTGTCTTCGTTATAGCGCCCGACAGGATAGCTGATCATTCTCGTACGCTGAGAAAAACGTTGATCAAAGAATGCCTTTGACCCTTTTAATTCCTCTTTCTGCTGCTTCTTTGATAAACGATTGAGCTCTAAATGATGAATAGTATGACTCTCAATCGATAGCCCATTTGCCATCATTTCATCCATTTGTTCATCCGTTAAGTGGTTCGGACGGCCAATGGATTGCTCAATCATGAAAATCGTTGCCTTCATTCCATACTGCTTTAAAATCGGAAATGCCTTTGTATAGTTATCGGTATATCCATCATCGAATGTAATAAGGACACACTTTTCACTTGGCTTCGTATTTGTTGTGAAGACGCGGTACGCTTCTTCTGGCGACAGCGTGACATAGTCGTTGTCCTTCAGCCATTTCATATGAGCCGCAAACTCGCTCTTTGGTACACGAAGCGAGTTACCGCTGGAGATGCTGTGATACATCAAAATCGGAAGCTCTACCGGTTCCTTTTGCTTAATCCAGTTTTGTGTATCTATCTCTGCCTCTTCTTTCTGCTGAATCTGTTTTGTTTCTTTTGCTTGTAATTGACCCTTTTCCTCTTTGACTACTTGCTGGTTTCCTTCCGTTTGCTCCTTCGTTTCCATACAGCCCGAAATGAGCAGCGCCACAAGACCAACCGCAATCAACATACATGTTTTTTTCATTCACCAATCCTGCTTTCTCTCTATCTATCGAATGATTATAACAGAAATTGGTTACTACCTGATATCTATTTTGACAGGGTGTTCATTTTTTTACACATTTCAATCATTTCGATGGCAAGCAGATGAATGGTCTCTGTTGTGAGCATTTGATCTTCTGCATGTATCAGCAGTAAAGAAAAGGGAAGCTGCTCACCTGCCGCCTCTTTTTGGATCAGCGACAAGTGCAGGTTGTGGATGCTTCGAAACGCTTCCTCCCCTTTTTCAATCAACTGCTGTGCTTTTTCAAAATCATCAGCTCTTGCTAGACGAATCGCTTCAACATAATGACTTCTTGCCTCGCCTGCATGAGCAATGATTTGAAAGGCTGCTCCCTGCATTTCCTCTAATACCGTCATCTGCTTCTCCTCCAATTACTTAAGATTCATTTGCTAGTTTCAGAGCATGCTCTAGTATTTTTTCTCCGTTCGCTGTTCCGTATAATCTCACATTGATGACATCAACAGGTATTTGGTAAGGTGCCGCTGTTTTTTCTGCTGCCTTTTTCATAAAGCTTACTTGCGGTCCAAGTAAAATCACCTGCACATCTTCTCCATGCTCTTCTAATTCATCCGCAATAGCCCCTTCAGGTATGGCGTATATCTCATAATCCAGCCCCTTCGCTTCTGCGGCTGCCTTCATTTTGGATACTACAATGGATGTCGACATTCCTGCGGCACAAGCGAGAATGATTCGTTTCATATCCCAACACTCCTATCGATAGTTGACTTCTGTTTGGACCTTCAGTTCCCTTGTTTTAATTAATGTCTGGTACCAATACGCTGATGCCTTCAACTGACGATTCCGTTCATTTTCCAGCTGGATTTCGACTAATCCGTAGCGATTTTTAAAGGCATTCATCGGCGATACATTATCCGTAAAAGCCCACAGCATATAGCCCTTGCAATTTGAGCCTTCTGCTTTCGCTTGAAGTGCCCGTTTCAAATGCTGGCTGATAAATGAAATGCGATACTGGTCATCAATGATACCGTCTTCTTTTTTAAACCGTTCTTCCTTTTCTACGCCCATGCCGTTTTCGGCCACAAACCACTCAATATTTCCGTATTCTTCTTTAATTCTCATGCCCATATCATAGACAATGTCCGGGTAAATTTCCCATCCTCTGAATGGATTCATTTTTCTTCCTGGAAGCTCAAACATATCGTAATAATAAGACGGGTGAAATGGTGTCATCTCATTCCACGCCTTACTCGGTGCTTTGACACGATGCGGATAGTATAAGTTGAGCCCAACGACATCAACCGTATGATTCTTGATGACCTGAAGCTCTTCCTCTGTCGCATCGAAAAGAATCTCATGCTTTTTTAACACATCAAGCAGTTCTTCTGGATACTCTCCTTTGATGGAGGGATCTAAGAACATTCGATTGAAAAACAAATCATATATCCGTGCCGCTTCTTGATCATGCGGAGCAGAGGATCTTGCATACGTCACTTCTGGATTGAGAATCACCCCAATTTTTGCACCTGTTGATTCCTTCAATCCCATCTCCCGAAACAGCTTCACTACTTTTGCTGTTGCCAGCGCTTTATGATAGTTCCACTGCATCCATTTCTTCGTATTTTGCTCAAAGGGATAACGTATAGCATCTAGGTACACGCGTGTTTGGACAACAATCGGTTCATTAAAGCTAAACCAATGCTTGACCCTGTCTCCATATCGCTCGAACACCTTTTCCGCATAGAGAACAAACAGCTCGACGACATGCTTTGATGACCATCCGTCGTACTTTTCAAGCAGCACGGCTGGAAGCTCATAATGCTCTAAGCAAAACATCGGCTCTACACCTGCTGCGATTAATTCATTGACTAAATCATCAATGTAACGGGCATATGCTTCATCCACAATCCCCTTCTCGTAATCGATGAGAAACCTCGACCAATTGATCGATGTCCTATAATGAGTCAGACCGATTTCTTTCATGAGAGCTACATCTTCTGGATAGCGCTCGTAAAAGTTCGTCGCACCAGCCGGGCCATATCCTTCGTGCCAAACGTGATACCCGTTCTTATACCATAAATCGATGTACGAGTCCTGATGCGCTTGCTTTCCCTTCCATCCCTCCGTTTGCCAAGCAGAGGCCGCAGCACCTAGGATAAAATCTCTTGGAATCTCGATTCTGTTCATGTCGCCACCTTCCCTTTCCTCGTTTGAACGAGAAGTCCTTCCCAAATTCCTTGCAAATACATAGCCTTCACAATTGCCCCCATATCGAGACTTCCTGCCCTTTTTTCGTATATTTACGGTCAAGTGAAATGGGATCATAACCACCTACATTGCATATTCATTCATGCCTCTCCTTTTATTCTGAATCTGGTGCCGCTTCTGGTTTGCGGTTAGACAAGAGGACAAATGGCAAATAGATGAAGACTGCGACCACAATACAGATGAGCTGTGTGATGACAGCCCCCATGCTGCCAGCGGTGGACAGCCATGCATTCACAATCGGTGGTGTCGTCCACGGCACCATCACGACGGCTTTTCCAGCAAACCCTGTAGCTGTCGCAATGTAACCAATCGTTCCTGTCACAAGTGGTGTGACGATAAATGGAATTGCCATCACAGGGTTTAACATGACGGGCAAGCCAAAAATAACGGGTTCATTGATGTTGAAGAGGCCCGGCCCAGATGAGAGCTTGGCAATACTTCGCATCTCTTCCCTTCTTCCAGCAATAAAAATCGCAATCAAAAGCCCAATGGTCACACCTGAACCACCGATGCTCATATACACATCCCAAAATGGCATCGTGATGATATTCGGAATCTCTTTTCCTTCTTGAAATGCTGTCATATTCACTGCAATTGATCCTAATAAGAGCGGCTCCCGGATCGGTTTGATCATCTGGTTGCCATGGATGCCGATCACCCAGAAGAATTGCGCCACAAACATCAACGTTAAAATCCCCGGTAGACCCTGTACGACACTTTCTAGCGGGCGTTGCACCACGTTATACACTGCTTCATGCAAATAAATGCCTGTCAAACGGTGAAATGCAAAGCCGAATGAACTAATGATCGTAATCGTAATGATCGAAGGAAAAAGTGATGAAAAAGATGTTGCCACATTCGATGGAACAGAATCTGGCATCTTGATTTGCAGCCATTTCACCTTGGTCAGCTTACAAAAAATTTCCACAGATACGATCGCAATGATCATCCCTAAAAATAAACTTTTTGGATCGGAAAATTGCCTTGCCAGTACATCTACAACCTCACGCATCGATCCATCCACTTCAAGAAGAAGTGTCGTTGGAATAACAGATATAAATGAAATCAATGCCATCAGCCCTGGGAACAGGGACTTGTGCCCGTTGATTTTCCCAAGCTCTATCCCAATGAGGAACACAGCCCCAATCGTTAAAAAGTTCAGCGTGGCATAATTGATTGCCTTCATAATTGGCTGAAGCTCCGCTAAAAATCTGAACATCTCAAAATGAGCAAGCCCTGTTTCCGGGCTCATGATCATATTTGCCACCAATACAGCAAAAGCCCCTGTAATGATGATTGGCATCAGTGTGACAAATGCCTGTTTAATCGCCATAATATACTTCTGATTCGTGATGCGATAAGCCACATTCCCCATGACGTCTGCCGCTTTCTCCTTGAAGCTCATGATCTGTCTCCCCCTTTGCAAAAACTCGTGATCATCCTCCTTTTTGATGTTATTTTAAAAGCGCTTTCATTAACATCTAATCTTTTTCCTCACAGATGCGGAAATGGGTGTCCCGTTTTTTCATTCGGATGCTCCAATACTTGAAGCGCCGCCGTCAGTTCCTCAAATGAAGCGGCCTTGATGAGTTGCTCCACCACTTCCTTGCGCTCTGTCAGCCGTACAAGAAATTGATAAAGTGATTGCAATTCTTTTTGATACGTCTTCTGGATACTTAACAAACAAACGACTTGTACCCGATTTTCACCCCACAGCACCGGTTTTTTCAACGTACAGATCGCACAAAACGTGTCATCTGTTGCCGGCTTCATCGGATGAGGGATCGCAACCAAATGACCGAACGATGTCGGTGACACTTGCTCTCTTTCCAGCAATAATTGTTCAAACTCTTCCGGGATGCGATCCTGTTCCTTGAGCACGTTTACGAAAAATTGCAGTACCTCTTCCCTTGATTGAAGGTCTTGCTGAAAAAATGTCAGCGCCGGACTCACATACCGCAAAACCCCTGTATCCTGCGCGCCCTGAACAAACCGTTTCAGCCGCACAATATCATCGTCACTTAGAATGGTATGTACATCAATCACTGGTACCGGCAACGTGTTCTGAAGCGGAATGGTACTAATAATAAAATCAATGCTTCTCAAATCAAACGAAGGAATTTCTCCAACACTTGCAGTGCCAGCGATCTCCAGCTTTCCGCTAAAAGCCGCTGTCAGTTTATGAAGAAGGAGCTGACTGCTGGCGACACCCGTCGCACATACAATCAGGCATCTCTTTCTCACATGCTGTGATTTTGTCCGCTCGATTGCAGCACCGATATGAAGCGCCAAATACCCAATCTCATCCTCATGAATCTCAATTCCCTCTTTTTCTCTCAGCCACCTACCCATATAGACGCCAGCTTCAAATGCAATGGGATAATGCCTTTTAATGTCCGTTAAATAAGGGTTACGAATGTTCATACCGTACCTAAAACGATGAATAGCGGAACGTAAATGAAGACTTAATCCAACGATTAATTCTTTATCAAATTGAATATCAAGTGACATGTGCTCCTCTACATAAGCAAGCAGTTGGTGGATGAAGCGAAAGTGATCTTCGTCTAGAAGATGACATAGCGTATGACCGGTATCTCCGTATGCCATCATTTTCGCTCCCATCAAGTGAATCGCAATATACGCCATTTCAGATAATGGAAAATCAATCGCTAGGACATGCCGAATATCCTCTGCCATTTGTTGAGCTACTTGGAAAACAGGCTGCACTTGAATCTCTTTTAATTCCGTTTCTGGCATCATGACCAGTTTTTTCTCTTCAATTCGTTTGCATGCAATGGCGATGTGGGTGACTAAATTACTTAAACCGATTTCTGACAGATGAAGTCCGCTTACTTTTGTACGTGAACGCACGATATCCTGAATCAATTGATACGTTTCTTCAGGTAACAGCGCAGGGTTCGCATGCGCTTGCTGAAACACATGCTCAGCCATACAATATCTTAATTTCATTTCATCCCCTGTCAGCTGCAGTCCATATTTAGGACGATGTGACACAGAAAGGCCATGTAATGAAAACAAATGTCTGACCGCTTTCAAATCATTTTTCACTGTCGATTCACTCACAAATAATTCGTCTGCGAGCGCGTCTAACTTAATATAGTCTTCTGACAGAAGCAGCCTTTTCAATAGATGGGCTACACGGTCCTCAGGCTGATTGGGTATGGTCTGCTCCTTTTTTTCGTTTCTTTCTCTCAACGACTTTTTCAAAAATGTACGAAAAGACCCATAATCCTCGACGGTCAATGTATACCCTGTCCCGCGTTTGATATGTAGTACGGCCCCATGTTCATCCAAAATATATTTAAGCGCTTTCATATCTGTTCGGATCGTTCTTGATGTGACGCCAATCATGCGGGCAATTTCTTCACTAGTCAGTTCCTGTTCCGCTTGCATCAGTCGTTTCAGCAGCTCCTCCTGACGTAGAGATAGCATAGGCTCTCCTCCCTTGGCATTTACTTTTGCCTATCATCATAAACGAAAGTAGAACTCTTTGCCCAGTTTTTCTTTCAAATCGGGAACCACGATATGGCTCATTCGTATGAATAGGAAACAAGAGGAGGGATGCATCATGGGTTCTTTTATGTTTGTTGTTATTATGATATTGGCTTCTTTAGGAGCAATCATCGCCCATTTATTCACATCAAAGGATCAACGTACGTCTGCGAAGCGTTCTTTACATCACAGTTCAACAACAAGTACCTATACTGATTCTTATACTCATCACGCTTCTGATGCCTCCTGCGGGGGAGATTCCGGGGATAGTGGTGGTGGATGTGACTAAACAAAAAAACAGCCGCTCGCTGATGAGATGGCTGTTTTTATTATTTTAAAGAGCCTTCCAGCCCCGTTCAATCAGATGTTTAACATCGAGTGCAAAATCCTCACCCTTTTCCATCACGTCCTGGGCTCTTCCGGCAAAGTTACTGGCAACAGCCAGCTCCATTTTTTTTAATTCAAAGTGCAATATTTTTTGATCAATCTCGGCGATATATTTTTCATACTCATTGTTCACGATGTCATGCATTACATGATAGGCATCTTTTCGATGGCGATGAAAGTCGGTTCCTCTCTCACCTTTCCATGACGAATCTAGAGCAGGTTTCTTGATTTCCTTTATGTCTGACTGCGCAAGATCTTGTTCTGTTCGAATATTGCTTTTGGCTGTCTTTAACCGAGAGATCATGTCATCAAATTCTGCACGTCTGTTTTCAATTCCCATATGCAGATGGTGTAGCATCTCGGATAAACTCATGTCATCCACCTCTATCGGACCTCATACGAAAGCACAGATCAGAGCCTTGGAAACGATCGACTCACTTGATTTTTCCAAACCTGACATTTCTATCGTTTTGCTTTCATTAAGTATAGTATAAGGTGAAAAGCCTCAGTCTTAAATAGGGAAAAGGTGTCCTTTTAGTGACGTGTTTGGAAGAAAATCGGAATAACACAAGGTCGTACTTCCCGAATTATATATGGTCCCTTAGAACTATATTTCGTATCATCCCATGAAACCCATTAGAAAAATGATTGCCATTATTTTGCCGCAATCGCTTCGTCCTGTTCTTTTAAGGTTTTCACATTAGAGCGCGTGTCCTGAACATTTTTGATTAAGGCTTCTTTAAAACTTGAAACCATTTCGTTCACCTCTGCTTCGCGCGCCGTCCACTTGGTCACAAATTCAAGGCTGTTTTCACCTGCTTTATCTGCTGCTTTTTTGATCGTTAATGCTTCGACTGCTTGGGAGACTTCATCTAGTTGATCCATAACTGTTTGGTAGTTTAACTTAATTTGTCCCATCGTGATATCCTCCAGATTTGTTCAGCATGAAGGTAGCTTATAAGCTGCTCCATGCTTTTGAGATCAAGCGTTTGGCGTCCTCTACTGCGTCTTCTCCTTTTTCAGCAAGACGTGCGGCGTCTCCTGCTAAGGAACTGGCAAAGGATAACGCAGCTTGTTCGGCTTCTAACGTACTGATTTTGAATTCGATGCGGCTCACGTAGCGTGGGTACTTGTCGTTCACAATCGTTTGCAGCGCATCATGTGCTTCATTCCGCTCTGATTTGAAATCCTGGCTTCGCTCACCTTTCCAAGAGGTCCCAAGCTTTGGCTGCTTGATTTGCTTCAGGTCTGT
The DNA here is from genome assembly GCF_038003425.1 of Bacillus sp. FSL K6-1145. Taxonomy (NCBI): domain Bacteria; kingdom Bacillati; phylum Bacillota; class Bacilli; order Caryophanales; family Bacillaceae; genus Bacillus; species Bacillus sp. FSL K6-1145. Next base: position 3,493,114 of record NZ_JBBOPC010000001.1, read on the forward strand.
CTCTGCCGCATCTTGTTCACGTTCGACCTTACTTTTCGCCTTTTTCAGTCGAGCGATTTTCTCTTCGATTTCTGCTTTTTTACTTGTAATGCCACCGTTTAGGGCAGACAGCATATCCGATAAGCTCATTATGGGTTCCTCCTCCTGACAAAAAATAAAAACGCTGCTTAGAGATCCTCTAAACGAGCGTAAGGTGAATAGCACTTTTTCCAATATTGTTATTATAAGGTTCAAAGACTCATGTTTGAATAGGGATTTGTGCCCTTTTTATGGGATAAATATGCTTTCATTCCGCTTCACATTACCCCTTAAGACCTCTTTTATAAGGGGTCTTAATTCCTGATTCTTGGCTATATGTCACATATAGTCATACAGACCTAGGACAAACAAAAGCCGCCCGGTTGAGGAGCGGCTTTTGTAAACGGCTTATGAAGCTGATTCTTCTGATTCTTGTGGATTCTTAACGTACCAGATGAATTTCCCTGTGTATCCGTAAATAATAGCAAGAGCGATGGCAACAAAGCTCAACCACATAAATGGTAAATAAGAGAATGTCGATACGCCTAGAATTCCCGCCATGTAAATCCCGTTATCTGACCAAGGAACCATTCCTGACGTCAGCGTACCACCGACCTCTGAGTTTCTGGATAAAACTCGTCTGTCTAACTTTAATTTATCATAGCTCTTTTCCATAATTTTCGGTGTAAGAATTAATGATACATACATCGCACAGCCAAAGATATTGGCGAAGAATGCAACAACAAGTGTTGATAGAGTCACATTTCCTGCATTATGCAATTTCTTCTCGAATGTAGCGACGATGACTTTTAATACGCCCAAGTATTCAAGTACTCCACCGAAACCAAGTCCGAGAATAATCACCACTAGAGATCCTAACATATTGACAATACCGCCACGATTTAACAGCGTATTTAAGAAATCAACATCTGAATTAATAGAGAAACCATTATAAGCTGTACCAAGTGCATCGGCTGGATTCATTCCCTGGAATGCCATTGCCCAGACAGCGCCAAGAAGTGCACCAATAGCAATAACAGGCATTGAAGGTTTTTTCAAGACAAGTAATAGTACAACAATCAACGCCGGAATAATCATCCAAATATTAATGGTGAATGTGTCCTGCAGTGCTTGTTTCAAAAACTCTACTTTGCCTTGATCAATATTTTTTCCGCCATACATAAATCCGGTGATTGTAAACATAATGGCTGTAATAACAAAGGCAGGAATGGATAAGACCATCATCGCTCTAACATGTGCGAGCACGTCCACTTTTGAAAGTGAGGAAGCGAGCACCGTACTATCAGATAAAGGAGATAACTTATCACCAAAATAGGCTCCAGATAAAACGGCTCCAGCCACGATAGGTAATGGAATTCCCAATCCTTCACCAATTGCAATCATGGCAATACCTGCAGTTCCAACTGTACCCCATGATGTACCTGTAGCAACAGACATAATGGAACAGATGATCAGCGTAGCTAGTAAGAAAATATTAGGATGAATAAATTCCAGTCCGTAATAAATTAATGTTGGTACCACTCCGCCGGCAATCCATGTTCCAACAAGTGCACCTACTGCAATTAAAATCAAAACAGCCTCTAAACCATTCGATATCCCTTTTGTAATGGCGTTTTGAAGGTCTTTGTATGAATGTCCTAATCGAATACCTAAAGCAATGACCATAAACCATGAGATAAACAATGCCAGTTGAATATCCAATTTGAAATAAAGAGTAAAAGATAAAACAATTGCTAAAAACAAGCCAAGTACAAACACGACTTCTAAAATAGACGGCAGACGTGGTGATTTCATTGTGTTTCCTCCCTTTGTGCGTGCGTTAAGCGTTTTCAAAATATTGTGAAAAAAGTGTGTCAATTCGAAAGAAAGTGAATTGCCTGTTTTTCTCTATTTCACAGGCAATTCTACATATTAATAAAATAAAATTTTTGATATTATTATCGCTCTAGGAGCTCTGCACCCGCAATGCCAGGCTTTGTCATCTCGAATGGATTCAAAATAATATCAAGTTCTTCTTCTGTTAACACATCATTTTGCAAGCAAAGATCTCTGATCGATTGTCCTGTTAAAATGGCTTCCCTTGCGATTCTAGCCGCGGCTTCATAGCCTAAGTGAGGGTTCACGGCAGTGATCACGCCTGCACTTTTTTCGACATATTCTTTCAAACGTATTTCATTTGCTTCAATGTCCACTAAGCAATGATCTGTGAATGAACGGAATCCGTTATTCATTATACTAATAGATTGAAGCAAGTTAAAGACCAAAACAGGCTCCATCACATTTAACTCAAGCTGACCTGCTTCAGAGGCAAGACAGATGGTGTGGTCATTCCCAATGACCTGGAATGCGATTTGGTTAATGAGCTCTGCCATGACTGGATTGACTTTCCCAGGCATAATGGATGATCCTGGCTGACGAGCTGGCAATGCAATTTCAGCAAGACCTGCACGCGGACCAGAAGCCATTAGGCGAAGGTCATTGGCAATCTTAGACATGTTCATCATGCATACTTTTAATGCAGCAGACACTTCTGTGTAAGCATCTGTATTTTGCGTTGCATCCACGAGATGCTCTGCGCCTACAAGCGGAAGACCAGAAATATCGGCTAGCTTCTTCACGACGATCTCAATATAACGAGGATCTGCATTTAGGCCTGTCCCAACAGCTGTTGCACCCATATTGACTTCATATAAATGTTGCTTTGATTGGTTGATCCGCTTAATATCACGGCTGAGCACGCGGCTGTAAGCCTCAAATTCCTGTCCTAAACGAATTGGAACAGCATCCTGTAGGTGCGTACGTCCCATTTTGATCACATGATCAAATTCTTTCGCTTTCTTTTTGAATACGTCCTGCATCGTTTGCATTGTCTCAAGCAGAATGTCTAACTGCTTCAATACAGCAATATGGATAGATGTTGGAAACGAGTCATTCGTTGATTGTGACATGTTTACATGTGTGTTTGGGCTTAAATGGATGTATTCACCCTTTTGATGTCCCATGATTTCTAGCGCTCTGTTTCCAATCACTTCATTGGCATTCATATTCATCGACGTTCCTGCGCCGCCTTGAATTGGGTCTACAATAAAGTACTCATGCAGCTTGCCTTCAATGACTTCATCAGAGGCTTGTACGATGGCATTTCCAATTCCTTCATATAAACGTCCAACTTCCATATTGGCTTGAGCAGCTGCCTTTTTCACGATGGCAAAGGCTCTAATCAGTTCCTCGTGCATGCGATATCCAGTTATCGGGAAGTTTTCTTTTGCACGAAGGGTTTGAACCCCATAATACACGTCTGCCGGAATTTCTTTTTCTCCAAGAAAATCCTTCTCATAGCGATAAGTTGCTTGAACCATCTGATATGACCTGCTTTCTATAGAATAGTTAAATCACTAAATCTTCTGCGATTGGCGTTTCCATAATCTTTTTCACTTCTCTTGGGTCTGTTGTTTTACCTAGTGCCCACATGAGTTTCGGCACGATGGCCTCTGTGTTCATGTTTCGTGAACGTGCCACTAGTTCTTGATTGATTTTACGTCCTACTTCATACACGCTCATGTCTTCTCCTTCTTCAAGACACTGAGTTGTGATGACAACAGAAATGCCTTCTTCGAGCAATTCGTTGATTTTCTCTAAAAGGTTTCTTCCTTCGAAAGGAATTCCGCCACTGCCGTAGCTTTCGATGACGACTCCTTTGTAAACACCTTTGATTGCATCTAAGAACTCAGGCTTTAGACCTGGGTGCAATTTCAAGAGACAAACGTCAGTGTTTAAGGATGCATCTAATTTAAGCGGTTTCATTGACGATCTTTTTACTTTGCTATTGTATTCAATTTGATGGTTTTCAATCGATGCAATATATGGATAGTTAATACTTTCAAATGCATCATAGCTTTTCGTTCTTAGTTTGATTGCGCGTGTCCCTTGAATGACTCTGCCATCAAAGACAACATACACGCCGCCTACGCCGTCACATGCAAAGCGAATCGCATCGGTGATGTTTTTCTTCGCATCTGTTTTCTTGAACGTAATCGGGATTTGTGAGCCTGTAATGACAATTGGCTTATCCGGATTTTGCAGCATATAAGATAGTGCTGCTGATGTATAGGCCATTGTATCGGTTCCATGCGTGACGACAAAGCCGTCATATTGATCATAATTTTCATAAATGGCTGTTGCGATATCCACCCAGTATTCAGGCTGCATATTTGTACTATCTATACTCATTAGGGACTTTGTGTCCATTGTGTACTCTGCATTAATTTCGTTTAAATAGCTTAAAAGGTCCTCAGCTTTAACACCTGGAGCCAAACCATTTTCACTCTCTACAGATGCAATCGTCCCACCAGTGGTTAAAAGCAATAATTTCTTCAACAGGTCCACCTCTTTCAGTAAAATTACTTCGTTTGTCACACATATTATAAGCTAGCTTGTGCTATTCTATAATATACGCTTTACGCGTACCTTCATTGCCATTATAGTCACATAACGCGAATTAATCAAGAAATTATTACGCATAACGCGTACATTCTATCACAAAATATGATATACTGTTGTTGTATATAAAGGAGCGTTCATGTAATGATACTCGATCGTTTAACCACTCTTAGAAAAAAGAAAAAATGGTCTCTCCAGCATACGGCAGATCGCCTAGGTATCGCCAAAAGCACCTATGCCGGTTACGAATCTGGGTACCGACGACCTTCGCTTGAAGCAGTGAAGCGCCTGGCTGATTTGTATGATACGTCCATTGATTTTTTACTTGGTAGAACGGACGAGCCAGAGATACAACGTAAAATCTCTGACATCAAAATTGAACTGACGGAAGCAAAAGAAGGAACCATTCTTGTAGACGGCGTTCCCCTAAATGATGAAGAAATCAAACAGCTTGTTGCCTTTATTCGGGCGAAAAACACCCTAAAAGTATAAAAAACATAGAAAAGAGAGGCCCCTATTAATCGGGTGCCTCTCTTTCCTTTTTCAGCTGCTTAAGAATAAGGAGAAGACAGCTGACTTAATTCCTCTAACCGCCGCTTCGCTTCTTCTTTATTAAATGAACTATAATAGCGATAATTCTCATCATCTAAGATGCGGTAATGCTGACTGAGCACATTTTGCTGAAGACGAAATGTGCCTTTTTTGATAGAAGTCCGCCACCAAACCTTTCCGCCGATTGTCCGTTCCACCGATAGATGCAATTCATCATGTGCCACGACTTCCAGAATCTCAAGCGGATCATCCCCTAGTGTCCCTTTTAAAATGTCACTATCTCTGAATAATGCACATACGGCCGCCGTTTGCGTCCAGTTGAGGCGCAGCCTATTTTTTTCAACCTGATGCAAATGCCGTTTCGATAAACCAAGTACCTCAGCCATGCGGTCCTGCGTATAATTCTTTTCTTTTCGAATCCGTGTCATTTGTTCTGTGACGAGGTCGATTACCATCTCTTTATCCATCTCTCATCACCTCTCCGAGTGTTCAGTCTTTACTGACATCATACACGATTTCTTCGAAAAAGTGGCGCCTCATCCTTTAGAATATTGGCAAATACTATCTAATTGATCTGCTCTTCGACCTGACCATGCTGCTGTCTCCAATTCTCTTGGGCTGCCTGATTTAAATATGGATAGATCTCTTGTTTGACGGTTTGCTCGAATACTTCTTCATCTAAAATACTGTACGCTGGAATTTTGATCAATTTCCCATCCATTTTCCGAATGAGCACATCCATGAAGAGAAATCCCCTTACACTGTACCGATGCCTGCGCATATCAATGGATTGAATGTCATGAAAAGGGATCGTCCGCTCTCGATACAGTACAGCACCATTTTTTCCGCGCTGAATGCGAAAAATCACATTTCCCCTCTTCGTAAAAGCCGGCAGAATCATCAAAAAAGAGATCAAGCCATAGACAATGCCTAATAGTCCGCCTAAAAATAAAAACAATGTATAATTCGATTCAAATGTAAGAGCTTCTGAAAACAACCAAATACCAATGATACCGAAGCCGCCCGTTGCTAAGAATGCCCATACCCTTAAAAAGGCCCTGCTTCTCACTTCTATTACTTCACTTGGATTCAAGCGTCATTCTCCTTTTCTCCATTAGAATATAGAACGTAATCCGTCTCTATGAGCCGTCTCCACGCGAAATTCATTTTCTTTTATTCCCGACACAAGCCACGACTGTTTCTCACCTGGAATGACAAATAACATGGATTCCACATCAGGCGTATTATTTTTGTCGTAGACGACCTTCATGAGGGAGTCCATCTTTCCTTTTCTTGTCTGTACATCAGAAACAAATGCCTGCACGAGTTCTTCGTTCTCTGCTCGATGAAGGAAGGAGGGCCACTCATTCTTCGCCTCACTTGCTTGCTCTAATAGCTTTTCAAATTCCTCTGCTTGCAGGGTGACGACAGGTGCAGGGTGATCACTCATCTGTATATTGAAAAAGGCAGTCACTTGCTCCTCTGCCTGCTGGTCATCTTTCAGTTTTTGAATCTGATGGACTTGTTGATCATAAAGTGTATGGTGCGCATATACGCCCATCTGTGTCGTGTGAAAGGAGGTACTGACTTCTTCATCTTCATCCCCAAATCGAGATGCCTTGACGGTGTGAGATGCATCATTCATCGCCTGGATGAAATGACGGTATTCCGCTTTATAACGATATTGTCTGTTTCGAAATTCAAGTACACCTTTTGCGAGCAAAGAGCGGCATGCAATTTCAAATAAAAACCCTAGGCGCTCGTCCTCTACATCAGGATAATAGGCTTCCTTTAAGGACATGCCCTGTTCAAAATAGCCTTCACTGTAAAAACTAAAGATGAGTTCCTCAATACTTAGACTTAGCTGATCCAACTTGATCTCTCCTTATCCAAAAGAAAATGCACCCTTAAAGAAATCGCCTGCACCTTTTATGAGCGAATCTGCGGTTTCTTTTGTTTTTTCTATCCCTTTATGTATCACCTGATTTGCATGATCAATGGTGTCATTAACTGCCTTCACACCTTTACCCGCCAGCTCGAATGCTTGTTTCCCTTTATCCACGACCGCATGAATTGGGTCCTTTAATTTCACTGCAACCTGCTCAGCAAAGCCTGATGTCAGCTTGGCAACTTTTTCTCCTATAAATCCACCGACTGCGGAACCAATGGCTCCTCCAACGACGGTTCCAATCGGTCCTGCAAAGCTTCCAAGAGCTCCTCCGACAACGGCACCTGCGACAGACCCGCCAGCGATAAAGACCGTATTGTTCACTGCATTTCCAACAGCCTTAGCATTTTCACGCTTCAGGACTTCTGGCTGATCACCGAATTCTGCATAGTTCTCAGCAATTTTCAAACCACAGCCGACCGTTTCCGTTGCGCCAGTGACAACCGTTGCAATGATGGCATTTCCTTTCGCGAATCTTGATCCATTTTTCAAAACAGACTTGATCGCAGCCGTGTCCTTCCAATTGATACTTCCTTTTGTAAAGTCACGGACACTATTCGTGAATGCAACTGTATCGTCAGGATAAAATTTTGTGAATTTCTTATGGACCAAATCAGCCATCGACCAGTTTGATCGTTTTAATAATTCTTTATTACTCAGCCAAATCCTTGCTAGCCGGTCAAATCTCGTTCCTTCTACCCGGCTGGTCAGATCAAGCAGCAGCTTTGAATGCTGCGCTGCATAACGGCCATTGTCTTTAATGAAAGTCGTCATCCCAAGCCCGTAGTATTTCGCCTGCATCATCACAATACCAGCTAAGCTCGTGAGTGTACCATATTGATCATAGATACTGTACAATTTCCGTAAAATATCGTCTGCTTCGACCATTTTATCTTTTGCATGACGAATCGTAATATCATCACTGCTCAATTTACTGATCAATGCTTGTCCTGCTCCCCATGCATCCCCGACGCCTGAAAAACAGCTACTATACCGAGGATCACAGCCTAAAATGAGACCATCCAGTTCACTATGTAAATCGCGGTGCTTCGTTTCAATGGTAGAAAGTTCGCCTACAACATCATTCGCAAGCCCTGTCAGCTGATCTGGATCAACCACTATGTCACGTGCCATCACATCATCTCCCTTCTCGGTTTCTTTCTCTCCGTTCTTCTCGTCTCTTTCGCTCAAGCTCTTCCATTCTGGCTATTTCAGCTTTCCGTTCCTCGATTTTGACCGCTGCATCGCGCAGTTCCTGACTTGTTTCAAGCAAGTCCTTTTCGAATTGATCATAGCGTGCCGTTGTTTCCTCAAAGCTTTGATCAAATTTATTCCTTGCTTCTCCCTGCCAGCCTGATCCTACTGCCTTGAGCCGATTCTCCAGCAGCTGCTTTGACTGCCGAATCTCATCAGCTGCTTCCTGAAACTTTTGAGCGAGTGCCAGCGTTTGACTAGAATCCAACTTTCGCACCCCTTTCTCCCAATTTAACGTACAAATGGATGATTTTATATGTCCTCATTATAAATAAAAAGACACCCAAAAAAATCACCCTAAAGAACCATTCAACACATCACCAAATGAAAGTAGGTCTTTTTCCTCTCTAATTGCCAGAGAAAGCCTTTCTTGTTATGAAGCGCATTCAAGACATGATAAAATGAACGTATTCTACAAAAGGAGTGACGTATACATGAAAGAGGAAATGATTCAGCGTTTCACAAGTTATGTGAAGGTAGATACGCAGTCGGATGCAGATAAGGAAAGTTGCCCATCGACTGAAGGACAGTTGAACTTAGCGAGACAACTAGTTGAAGAAATGAAATCCATCGGGATTCAAGAAGTGACAATGGATGAAAACGGCTATGTCATGGGAACGATCCCATCTAACACAGACAAAGACGTGCCGACCATTGGCTTCCTGGCTCACATCGACACAGCTACTGACTTCACCGGCAAGAATGTGAAACCGCAGCTTCATGAAAACTATCAAGGCGGCGACATCACCTTAAATGAAGAACTACATATCGTTTTATCTCCATCACAGTTTCCAAATTTACAAAAGTATCAAGGACATACGCTGATCACAACAGATGGCACAACCTTGCTTGGTGCAGATAACAAAGCTGGTATCGCAGAAATTATGACCGCCATGCATTACTTAATTGAAAATCCAGAAATCAAGCATGGAAAAATTCGCGTCGCCTTTACACCCGATGAAGAGATTGGCAGAGGGCCGCACAAATTTGATGTTGATGCCTTTGGCGCTTCCTATGCGTATACAATTGACGGAGGACCGCTCGGGGAGCTGCAATATGAAAGCTTCAACGCAGCAGGTGCGAAAGTATCCATTAAAGGAAACAACGTCCACCCTGGGACAGCAAAAGACAAAATGGTCAGCGCTGCGAAGATTGGGATGCTCTTCCATAACAAGCTTCCTTCTGATGAATCTCCGGAATACACAGAAGGCTACGAGGGATTTTTCCATCTCACGAAGTTTGTAGGAGAAGTCGAAGAAGCAGAGCTGCAATATATTATTCGTGATTTTGATAAAGACAAATTTAACGAACGCAAAGCACTATTTGAAAAAATAGCAAATGACTTAAAAGCCATTTACGGAGAAAACAGCATCAATCTCAAAATTCAAGATCAATATTATAATATGAGAGAAAAAATTGAGCCGGTGAAACATATTGTGGATATTGCCCATGAAGCAATGGAAAACCGCTCAGTGACACCTGTGATCGAACCGATCCGCGGCGGTACAGATGGCTCCCAGCTTTCATATAAAGGTCTTCCAACGCCAAACATCTTTACTGGCGGGGAAAACTTCCACGGTAAATATGAATTTATTTCTGTCGAGAACATGGTGAAAGCAACAGAAGTCATCGTTGAAATCGCCCGTCTATTTGAAGAAAAAGCATAGATATGTTTACAACCGTTCCTGTTCGGGAACGGTTTTTTAATAAAAGTTTACAATTTTCTGAAACTTTTATGACATTTATTCGTACTAATAGAGACAACCCCAGAAAAATTCTTCTTGACGAGTGCAATAACTGGAAATATAATAGTTAAAAACAACCAGTATTTTAGACCTAAATTAGCAGATCGCCTAAACCTTAAGAACTAAACCGATTCTGCTGCATATTTTCAGTTATAAACATCACTCACCCTGTCTACACTTAAAGAATAGGATGAATTGGAGGAATGTCATATGATGATTTTATTGATTATCGCTTCACTTTGCTGCTACTTACTATTCTCTTTCAAAAAAGATAACCGCACACCAAAACGAAAAAGCGCAGAGCTTTCGGAGTTTGAAATCTTTCGTATGCGCCGCCACTACAACGGAAAACGCCGTCACCCACTAAACGATGCACCTAAACAAGTATAAATCTGAAAAAGAGCCTCATATGGGGCTCTTTTGTGTGAGTACATAAAAAAACGACCAGATTCATTGGTCGTTTCAGATTGTTGACAAAGGGCTAAAATGATCTTGATTTTAGCCCTTTGTCTTCTTTTCAGCGTGATAGAAAACCTTTGAAGTCTAGGAAGGGCAAGCACTGGAGCGGAGCGAATTGAACATTCGTGAGCACCAGCGCACAGACCTGACAACGAATGCGAGGGTTTGTCTACACGCTGAAACGACCAGATTCATTGGTCGTTTTTCCTTTTATTTATACACCTTCGCAGGAACTTGAATCACAGGAATTCCTACATAGTAAGGTGAAATTTCATATGGCTGGAAGACAACAGCAATTCCCTTTTTCGTGAAGTAATACTGCGTGTTGTAGTTGATTTCAATGTCTCTTTTTTTCAGGTTCGCATAGAATTTACTTTTATGTTTCTTTGTATAGTTATAGACATAATCTCTCACTTTCGTACGCTTTTTCTTTGTTTTCACAACGTCTGTCAAGAACAGTTGCTTTGTCTTTTTCTTTGTTAACACATAGTTCATGCTGGAAACCATCGTATCTCCATGCATACCACCATCATTCATGTAATCATAGTTTAAGATACTGAGCTTCTTCCCATTGTTAAATTTCGTTTTAAACGATCTCTCGTAAGTGATCTTCCCAAAGCCTTCCTTTTTCGCTTCGTCCTTTAAGAACAAGTACGTAGAATAAGAGAATGCGATATCTTCTTTTAAATCACGATTGATGGTTTTCATATGCGCCTTGCTTAGGTTTTTCACCTGTGCATATTTGAATGTTTTTTTCTTTTTATAATAGTGTGTGCTTACTTTTGCTTTTTTTGCTTGTTTGGCATCCGCAGATCCAACTGGCGCAAACAACGAAACAATCAGTGAAAAAATGATCAGACTGATCGTTAGGCCTTTTTTCATTGTCATAGTAAAAACCCCCATTTTTGTCTATTACCAATTGAGTATACCATGACAAAAGAACCAAAAAAAGCAGTATTTACATTTTATTCTTTCTTTTCCCACTTCGGGTTTGTTTACCGTTTTCATAAGTTCCTGTATGCTTAATGTAGAATGCTAGATGAAGTGTGGTGTTTATCATAGAAGAGAATATTTTTAGTCACATTCGGACGACGTTTCATAGTTTGTCTCCGACCCAAAAAAAGATTGCCAATTACATTTTAGAAAATCCTCAGAAAGTTGTGCTTCATTCCATTAGTGCACTCGCTGCTGAATGCAATACTAGTGAAACGACGATCTTTCGGTTTCTACGAAAAATTGGCTATGAATCGTACCAAGTGTTTCGTGTCCATGTCGCACAGGATATTGCGACCAATACGCCTCAATCCATATACGGCGAGATCGAGGCATCCGATAGTGTAGCTGACATTAAACATAAGGTCATAGAGTTAACAACAAACTCTATTCAAGATATGAAGCATATATTAGAAGACCAAGCCGTCACACAATTCATTGAACAAATGAAGCAGGCACATAAAACCGTATTCTTTGGAGCCGGTGCATCCAGCTTTATTGCTGGAGATGCTTATCATAAGTTCCTCCAGCTTGGTTTTGAAGTGAGTCTATGCAGTGATCCGCATATGATGAACATGATTGCTACTCACGCCACGGAACACGATTTTATCGTTGCGATCTCCCATTCAGGAGAGAGTAGAGAAATTCTTGATGCCGTGCAATTTGCTAAAGAAAAGGGAGCAAAGGTTGCCTCTATCACCAGCTATCCGAAATCAGAGCTCGCAAAGCGATCTGACTTTCATCTGCTCAGTTCTTCCAGGGAGACAACCTATCGATCTGACTCTATGATCTCCCGTATTAACCAGCTTGTAATCATTGATGTACTATACGTCGCCGCTGTTTTAGAACTAGGATCAGATGCCATTGAAAACGTGAAACAATCTCGATTAGCCGTAGCTAAAAATAAAACATGAACGCAAAAGGCCGGAGCTGATTCCGGTCTTTTTTTGTGACTTTTCTCATATTTTCCGTTGACACGTTCCTATCACGTCATGTACATTAAATGAACAATAGTTTATTTCCTACTATTAAAACAAAAAGATAGTATATATACTAACAAAAGAAAAAGAAAGCGCTTTTTATAAGGGTTTTCTATATAGGAGGCGTTCAATGTGACAAAGAAAATTGGATTCATTGGATTAGGTATTATGGGAAAGCCTATGGCACTCAATCTATTAAAAGCCGGTCATACTGTGACTGTTTTCGATCTAAATGAGGAAGCGATTCGAGCGTTACAAGAAGCCGGAGCAAAAGGTGCTGTTTCAGCAGCTGATGCCGCTTCTGAAAGCGATATCATCATCACAATGCTTCCTAAAGGAGAGCATGTAGAGGCAGTTGTTGCAGGTGATCATGGCATTTTAACTACAGCTAAACCTGGCACTGTTGTCGTAGATATGAGCTCAATTTCCCCTGTTACTTCTAGAGCTTTAGCTGCTCTTACAAAACAGCATCAGGTGGAATTTATCGACGCACCTGTCAGCGGCGGAGAACCGAAGGCAATAGACGGAACACTTGCCATCATGGCTGGCGGCGAAGAAACCATCTTTGAGCAAGTGAAGGATGTCCTGCTTGCGATGGGCACAGAGGTCGTATTAGTTGGCACAAATGGAAGCGGAACAACAGCGAAGCTCGCCAATCAAATCATCGTCAACTTAAATATTGCCGCTATGTCCGAGGCGCTCGTTCTTGCCGCTAAATCGGGCATTGCCATTGACAAAATGTATGAAGCCATTCGCGGCGGGCTGGCAGGAAGTGCCGTTCTCGATGCAAAGGTCCCTCTCATCTTAGAACGAAACTTTGAACCAGGCGGACGTATCGACATCAACTTAAAGGATTTAACCAATGTGATGGAAACTGCTCATGATATCGGCGTTCCTCTCCCGCTTTCTAGCCAGCTGCTTGAAATCTTCCACGCCCTCAAAGCGGACGGAAAATCTGGGCTTGACCATGGCGGCATCGTTCAATATTACGAAAAAATGGCTCATGTCGAAGTGAAGAAGGGATGAGATGGTCATGAAGAAAAGCACTGACATACTGAATGCCATTCCGAAAGCGGATACAAAGATCATTCAATCAGCATACGAACAAGCACTGAACAGCTTTCATCATAAAGTCATTGTATTAGATGATGATCCAACAGGGATTCAAACCGTACATGGCGTCTCTGTTTTCACCGATTGGTCAGAAGAAAGCATCGAAGCCGGTTTTCTTGAAGACAGCCGCATGTTCTTTATTTTGACCAATTCTCGCAGTATGACAGAGAAGGAAACGACTGCTGTGCACGAAACAATCGCTTCCACAATTGTGAAGGTAGCGGAACGGGTTGATCAGAATTTCATCATTGTCAGCCGAGGAGATTCCACTCTTCGTGGACACTTTCCGCTGGAAACTGAAGTACTCAAAACCACAATTGAACAACAAAGCTCACCCCAATTCGATGGAGAAATCCTTCTTCCTTTTTTCCAAGAAGGTGGACGCTTGACGATCAACAATATTCATTACGTCCAAGAAGGACACGAATTAATTCCTGCTGGTGAAACAGAATTTGCACGAGATCGCACATTCGGCTTTCAGTCATCTCATCTCGGAGAATGGATTGAAGAAAAGTCAGACGGTTCGTTCACGAAAGAGAACACCACCTACATTTCATTAGATGATCTACGGGCTTTACGAATTGATCAAATAAAAAAACAGCTCATGAGTGTGACCGATTTTAAAAAGGTGGTTGTAAACGCTGTGGACTATGACGATGTCAAAGTCTTTGTCACCGCTCTCATTAAGGCCATTCAAGCAGGAAAGCAACTCATGTTCAGAAGTGCGGCGGCACTTACAAAAGTTCTTGGCGGTATAGGGGATCGTGCCTTATTAACAAGACATGACTTGATACAAGAACAAAGCCCGCACGGTGGTCTTATTATGATTGGTTCTCATGTGAAGAAGACAACAGATCAATTAAAAGCGCTTCAACAAAATAAAGAGGTAGCTTTTATTGAGTTTAATACACATCTCGTGCTGGAGCCTGACCTATTTCATCAAGAAATTGACCGCGTGATTCAGCAAACCGAGGCATTATTAGCATCTGGTCAATCTGTGGCGGTTTATACAAGAAGAGAACGGCTTGATCTTGGGGATGATCGTCAGGAGGAAGAATTAAAGCTCTCTGTAAAAATTAGTGATGCTGTGACAAGCATTGTCCAGCGTCTCACAATTCGCCCTAAGTATCTCATTGCCAAAGGTGGCATTACCTCCAGCGATATTGGAACTAGAGGACTTCACGTGAAACGCGCAACTGTGGCAGGGCAGATCAGACCAGGCATTCCCGTTTGGCAAACAGGCGAAGATAGTAAATTCCCTTTCATGTCTTATGTGATTTTCCCGGGAAATGTTGGTTCAAGGGATACGTTAAAAGAAGCTGTAGACATACTAGAAGGATAAGCATAGGGGGCGTTTTCGCGCTCCCTTATGCACCACAAAGGAGGAAAGATCATGTCGTTAGTGTTTATCGGACTTGGCGTTTTATTATTGCTTTTACTCATGGTTGTCTTTAAGTTAAACGCTTTCATATCTTTGATTATTGTTTCTTTAATTGTTGCTGTTTTAGAAGGAATGTCACCACTTGAAGCGATTGCTTCCGTCGAAAAAGGACTCGGCAGTACGCTCGGTCACCTCGCACTTGTTCTCGGTTTTGGGGCGATGCTTGGTAAATTGATGGCTGATTCTGGCGGAGCTCAGCGTATTGCGATGACACTCATTGACCGATTCGGTATTGGAAAAATTCAATGGGCAACGATGCTGACGGGATTTGTGATCGGAATTGCTCTATTTTATGAAACCGGATTCATTATCTTAATTCCACTAGTCTTTACGATCGCACAAGCTGCAAGACTACCTGTGCTTTATGTGGGCATGCCGCTCGTTGCTGCACTCATCACCACACATGGCTTCCTCCCTCCTCACCCAGGGCCGACTGCCATTGCAAATGTCTTTCAAGCAAACATGGGACAAACCTTATTAGTTGGGATTATTTTAGCGATTCCTGCTGTTTTAGTAGGTGGACTTCTCTTTACGAAACTATTTAAAAAAGATCAGTTGCACGCACATATTCCAAAGAACTTATTTAATCCAAAGGAATTTACAGAAGGAGAAATGCCAAGCTTCGGCATTAGTATTTTCACCGCTGTTTTGCCTGTATTGCTCATGACATTCAGAGCAGTTTTAGAAATTTTCTTCCCGTCCTCCCCATTACTGCCAACCGCTGAGTTTTTAGGTGAACCGGCGATTGCACTGTTAATCTCCGTGCTTCTTGCTATCTACACGTTTGGACTTGGCAGAGACAAGAGCATGCAGGATGTGATGAAGTCGATCACAGATTCTATCGGTTCTATTGCCATGATTTTATTAATTATTGCAGGTGGCGGCGCCTTTAAACAGGTGCTCATTGATAGCGGGGTTGATCAATACATTGCAGGAATCATGCAAGGAAGCACGCTTTCTCCCCTGCTTCTCACCTGGTTGATTGCTGCGGTCCTTCGTATATCTTTAGGATCAGCCACCGTCGCCGGTCTCACAGCGGCTGGCATTTCTGCTCCTTTGATTGGATTGACAGGTGTGAGCCCAGAATTAATGGTGATCGCAACAGGTGCTGGCAGTATTACGTTCTCTCACGTGAATGATGCGGGTTTCTGGATTTACAAAGAATACTTTAACCTGTCCATGGCCCAAACCTTTAAAACGTGGACATTGATGGTGACCGTTCTTTCACTTGTCGGACTAGCGGGTGTTCTCGTCGCTGATTTGTTCATGTAGAAAATTAACTGTAAAAACCATTGACTTTCACTCGGAAAAGTTGAATAATTATGTTTATTAAGAAAATTGAATCAAAAGGTAACCTTATTAAGAGTGGTGGAGGGACTGGCCCTGTGAAACCCGGCAACCGCTGTTCCTCGGAACAGAATGGTGCTAATTCCTTAAGCAAGCAGATGCTTGTTTGAAGATAAGGCAGAGTTCTCTCAGTATATGATGCTCTTCCTTATCCAAGGAAGAGCTTTTTTATTTGATTTTTAACCTGTAGAAAGAAGGGATTCAGCATGACACAAGTACAAACCATTGGAAAGAAAACAACGAAACCGCCATTTCGCGCAGATCAAGTAGGCAGTTTACTTCGTTCAGAACGTATCAAGGAAGCACGCAAGCAAAAAGCAGACGGCACACTGACAGCAGAGCAGCTCCGACAAATTGAAAATGAAGAAATCACTCGTATTGTTGAGAAGCAAAAGGAAATTGGATTAGAGGTTGTCACAGATGGCGAATTCAGACGTGCTTGGTGGCATTTTGACTTTCTTGAGGGGCTCGATGGGGTCGAAGGATTTGAAGCAGATCAAGGTATTCAATTCCACAATACGACGACAAAAGCACGGGGCATCAAGGTAACGGGCAAGATTGATTTTACAGATCATCCAATGCTGGAGGATTATCGATTCCTTCACAGCATCGCTGGGGATCATACGGCTAAAATGACGATTCCAAGTCCGAATATGCTCTTTTTCCGTGGAAAGCTTGAAGAAGGAGTATACGACAGCCTAGAGGCATTCCACCATGATGTGGCACAGGCTTATAAAAAAGCCATCCGTGCTTTTTATGATGCAGGCTGCCGCTACTTGCAGCTGGATGATACAGCATGGGCCGTGTTCTTTTCTGAAAAAGGGCATGAACAAATCAAAGCCTTTGGCCGAGAAGAAGATGAACTGCGTGAGTCATTTGCAAAAACAATTAATGAAGCAGTTGCCGATCGTCCAGAGGATTTGGTGATCACTATGCACATTTGCCGTGGTAACTTTAAATCGACGTGGGCAGCTGAAGGCGGTTATGAAGCAGCGGCAGAAACGATTTTTGCCGGCTTAGATCTGGATGGTCTCTTTTTAGAATTCGACGACGATCGTTCTGGCGGTTTTGAACCCCTTCGCTATGTGAAGAACCCAAACCTCCAAATCGTACTAGGGCTTGTCACTTCAAAATATGGTGAGCTTGAGCCTGCTGAACAGATTAAAAAACGAATCGAGGAAGCGGCTCAATACGTCGACATTAACCAGATTTGCTTGAGTCCGCAATGCGGGTTCGCCTCAACGGAGGAAGGCAATTTGTTAACAGAAGAGCAGCAATGGGAAAAGCTTCGTCATGTGATTGAGATTGCAGATCAAGTGTGGACTTCATAGTCCCCTTGACAAAAAAAAGACAAACCGCAGTATGAATGGTTTGTCTTTTTTCTTTTATGCATCTAAATGATCACCATTTGTCGCAATCACTTGTTTATACCAATCGAAGCTTTTCTTTTTCTTTCTATCTAATGTACCTTTTCCTTCGTTATCACGGTCGACATAAATGAAGCCGTACCGTTTTTTCATTTCAGCTGTTGATGCGCTGACAAGGTCAATTGGGCCCCAGCTTGTATAACCCATCAAGTCTACTCCGTCTGCAATGGCTTCTCTCGCCTCTAGCAAATGGCTTCTGAGGTAATCAATTCGGTAATCGTCTTGAATGGAACCGTCTTCTTCTACTTGATCGACAGCTCCCAATCCATTTTCTACGATAAACAATGGTTTTTGGTAACGGTCATATAGTTGGTTTAGTGTTGTACGAAGTCCTTTTGGATCAATTTGCCAGCCCCAATCACTTGCTTCTAGATAAGGGTTTTTCACGCCTTCAAATAGGTTACCACCAGTCACTTGTCCAAGAACCTCTGGATCTGTACTTGTCACAAAGCTCATATAATAGCTGAAGCCAATATAGTCCACTGTATGGTTTCTTAGGATGTCTTCATCACCATCTTGGATCTCAATATGAATTCCATTTTCGCGGAAGTATCGTTTCATGTAACCTGGGTAGTAGCCTCTTGCCTGTACATCTGAGAAGAACAATGTTTTACGATCTTGATCAATCGCTGCAAACATATCTTCTGGTCTTGAGCTGTACGGATAAGTTGTCATCGCTGCGATCATACAGCCGATTTTCGCATCAGGAATGATTTCGTGTCCTGCTTTGACAGCTAAAGCACTTGCAACAAATTGGTGATGCGCTGCTTGATATTGAATGCTTTTCTCGTCTTCGCCCTCTTCAAATACAAGTCCGCCACCAGTGAAAGGCGCATGTAACACGACGTTGATTTCATTAAAGGTCATCCAATATTTCACTTTGTCTTTATAGCGAGTAAACAACGTTTTCGCGTATGTTTCATAAAGATCGACAAGCTTACGGTTTCTCCAACCGCCGTAGTTTTTCACAAGTGCAAGCGGCATTTCATAATGAGAAATCGTGACAACTGGTTCAATTCCATGCTTATGCAGTTCATCAAATACTCTGTCATAAAAAGCAAGGCCTGCTTCATTTGGTTCAGCATCGTCGCCATTTGGGAAAATACGTGGCCAAGAAATGGATAGTCTGAAGCATTTGAATCCCATTTCTGCAAAGAGTGCAATATCTTCTTTATAGCGATGGTAGAAGTCAATCGCATCATGATATAAGTTCAAGTCTTTCATTGATTCATCGAATGGATGCATAATCCCGTGCGGTGATACATCAGCTGTCGATAAGCCTTTTCCATCTTTATTATAAGCACCTTCAATTTGGTTGCCCGCAACAGCGCCGCCCCATAAGAAACCTTTAGGAAATGTTTTTTCTAACTTGTTCATGTTGAATGCCCTCCTCGTTTTCTTCTACACTGACTGTGAGCAGTGTCTCTTGTACTGAAATCGTGCCTTCTGTTTTCGCATCAACTTGTGCAAAATCGTTTGTGTTGGTCACAATAATTGGTGTGGTGACATCATAGCCTTCTTGCTGAATGCCCTCGATATCAAATTCAACGAGCACATCTCCTGCTTGAACAAGATCACCTGACTCTACATGACTTGTGAAATGTTTTCCGCCGAGCTTCACCGTATCAATTCCAACATGAATGAGAAGCTCAGTGCCTTGGTCACTCTTTAAGCCAATGGCATGTTTCGTTTGAAAAATGGTTTCAACCTTGCCGTTGAATGGTGCTACTACACGTCCAACTGCTGGGACAATAGCTGTACCTTTACCCATGATTTCATTAGAGAATGTTGCATCATTTACTTGATTTAGCGGCTTTAATTGGCCTTCAAGCGGGCTTTGTACCACTTCATTTTGAAGTGCTGCTGTGTCTTTCTTTTCTTCTGGTTTGTCTGCTTTTGTATCATCTTTCACTGGTACATCTTTGAATCCTAGAACAAGTGTCATGATCGTTGCTGCGACAAAGGCGATTACTAAGCCGATGATAGAGTAGACAAATGTTGGGCCAATGAATGTCGGGAGACCCGGGAGACCTGCTGATCCAGATATCACATATGATTTTACTTTAAAGATTGACATGAACACGCCGCCTGCTGCTGCACCAATGAGGGCTGCAAGGAACGGTTTTTTCAATCGCATGTTCACACCATACATAGCAGGTTCAGTAATACCCATTAATGCAGTGATACTTGTAGACATCGCCAATGATTTGAATGTTTTGTTTTTTGATCTTAAGAAGACACCGAATGCTGCGCCTGCTTGTGCCATATTTGCTACAAACATCATTGGAAGAATGAAGTCAAAACCGTTTAACGTAATGTTGTTGATCATGATTGGAAGTAGTGCATAGTGCATGCCCGTAATGATCAATGGTGACATGAAGCCGCCGATCAAGAGTCCGGCCAAAATACCTGCATGTTTGAACAATAAATCAATTCCACCTGAAAGGCCATTTCCGATAATCCCACCAAGCGGTCCTACTGCGATAAGCATAATTGGTACTACGACAAGAAGTGTGACCGTTGGAACAAGGATGATCTTCAATGATTTTGGGCTATATTTTTCCGCGAATCTTTCAACATATGAGCCGAGCCAGATGGTGAGTAGAATCGGAATGACCGATGAAGAGTACACAACGGCAACCACTGGTAGCCCTAGAAATTCTGTATTTCCTGCGCCTAGTAAAGCCGTTAACTGCGGGTGCAGTGCGGCGGCTGCAATGGCAGCAGCGATATACTGATTTGTGCCAATTTTTTTGGCTACGCTTACAGCAAGCAGAATCGGTAAGAAGTAAAAGGCTCCGTCGCCGATAGCTGTTAAAATTGCATATGTGCTGCTTTTATCCGATATCCACTGGAACGTAAGCATGAGTGCCAAGATCCCTTTGATCATACCGGCACCAGCAATGGCTGGAAGAATCGGTGTGAAGACACCAGAGATAAAATCGAAAAGCTTAGATATCACATTTTGTTTTGACGCTTCTTCTGTACCGCCTGATTTTACATCTGTTGACAGGCCTGAGTCAGCAATCATCGCTTGATAGACATTTGAAACATCATTGCCAATAATAACATGATATTGACCTCCGCTTTGATTCACACCCATGACGCCGTCTGTTGATTGCAGCTTCTCCTTATCCGCTTTGCCTTCATCGTATAAGTTGAAGCGAAGTCTTGTCATACAATGCGTGACTTGCTTAACATTCTTTTCACCGCCGACAAGCTCTAGAACTTCTTTTGCTGTTTGTTTGTGGTTCATTGTATTACCCTCCAATCGTTGATTAAATCATGATATAGAAAAAACCTAAACATCCATTAATGTCCGAAAAATAGCGATTCAGACATTAATCGATATTTAGGTTTTGCCTGCTTAACCAGTAACAATCCTTCATAGCGATTGATCGTTATTTAATTTTTATAAGTCTTTGGATATAAAAAAAACCTAAATCATGCCTTATCAAAGATAGGGACAATGATTTAGGTTTTGCCTGCTTGACCAGTAACAATCCTAAAAGATTGTGGGTTATGTTGTTTATAGTTATAAAGTATCATGTTAATTTTATGATGTCAACGCTTTCTTTTTAAATTTATTTTCTTTTTATCACTCTGTCGATATGCAAAGTTAAATATAGCATCTCATCTTCTATGAGACTTCGGTTGTGTTCTTTTTGAACATAATCGTTAATTTTCTCAGCACATTGGAAAGCTGCAGTGTTTTTCTCTTTTACGACCTCATACAGGAATTCATTCTGATTTTCCATTTGTGTTTCGTTAAACAGACGCTGTCCAAAAAACTTCAAATGCGTGACAAAACGGAAATAGTTTAATGATTCCTCGTCTAAATCAATTTGAAAGTGATACTTGACGATATTTAAAATATCTTGAATGAGTTTGGTAATTTGAATCACGTTCGGCATTTCTTCATTGAGCTCTGCATTGACAATGTGCATCGCAATAAAACCGGCTTCATCCTCAGGAAGATGAATGTTGAGCTTGTCCTGAATAATCCGAATCGCTTCTACACCACACATAAACTCATCTTTATACAACCGCTTAATTTCCCAGAGCAGGGCATTTTTGATGTCCATTCCTTTTTGATGACGTTCAATAGCAAAAGTGATATGATCTGTCAGTGTCACATAGATGCTGTCATTCAAATTTTTATTAAGGGTTGTTCTCGCATGATCAATAATCGCCTCACACACTTGCATATACTCGATTGGAATATCATAAAGCAGGGTTTTGAATTTTTCTGATATATCTTTATTTTGAATGGAAAATACTTTCTCAATACGTTCTTGGTCAATCGGGTCTCCACTTTTCTTTTGAAAAGCGATCCCTCTGCCCATAATGACCAGTTCATGCTGCTCGTCATCATACGCACTGACCACATTATTATTGATTACTTTCGAAATGATCAATTGATACCCCCCAGTACATTCCGCTTTTTCGAGCATCTCATTGTTGATTGATATGTCATGTTATTATTATTTTCAAAAAAGAGGACTTTAAGATGATTTTACATTTTTTTTTGATACGGTCAACTAGAAAGAATGACATATTACCTCTCAAAAATGACGAAATAGGGGCAAAAAAGTCTAAAAACATACACAAAAACACTCTATAAAGAGTGTTTTTTACAAAATTAGGAGCAATCCCAATTATAGACGACATTCTCGAAATTTTTTCGTTTGAGGTCTTCTGGTTTGATAAAAAAGTTGGCGATTCCGCAATCTCCCCACAACATGTCCACTTCATCATCTGAGTCGATTTGTAATAACAGAACGGTATGTTCCTGGTCTTCGTAGGTACGCGGGTCCTCTTGTGTAAAGCCTGGATATCCACCCAATTTGTGACCAAAGCCACTCTCTGTCTCATAAAATTCATCTAACAAGGCATCTGCTTCATCTCCATCAATACCTTCTATATCTTCGAATAGGTCCCAGCTTCGCTTACCTGTGATTTTCTCAAAGCGGAAATCTTCTACACTAATCGTTTCACTTGATCGTTCACCTGTAATGGCGCCTTCCTTCGTTACAGGAAAATAAAAATCATCAGGAATTTTCACAAAAGAAAAATCAGTCAACAACTCTTCTTCTGCCAAGAAAGGTTCCTCAATAAATTTGATCCGAAAATCTCTTTGCTCTGTTTTATGGTCAATATTCATCCCATAAAGATCATCATGCACAGAAATAAAAATTTGCAGAAGTCCTGTTTCTGGATAATCCTTCAGCTTCGGCAGCTGGCCAAAATTAATTTGTGCCAAAAGCTTCATAGGGTGTCCTTCACCATCAACTGGATATTCATCGTTTTTAGGGAAGTAAGGATCACCTGCAATTTTGCTGTCGTATGGTCCTGTTTTTCCTTGTTTCATCTTTAGTTGAATCGTTGGCTGTTCCGTTTGATCTAACATTTTACGGTAAGGTGCTATGATTTCTTGCAGCTTCGCTGATTGTGTCACGATGGCCTTCCTCCTTATGAATAGGTCTACTGACCAGACTAGTATCTCTTTTTCTATCATACAGAAGTGTACACTGCCTGTCAGCGATCAATCGGTCAATATCCTAACAAGTTCCTTACCTTAAAACGAAAAAAACCTCCGATTGATCTGGAGGTTTTGGTCGATCTATTTTTTATTTCACTTGATAATTCACTAAGTCTTCTGCGAGTGATTTCATCGTTTCATTTGTTTCATGAAGGCCTTCAATAATTTTTGTGAACGTGCCTACAAGCTCTGCTTGATGCTCAGAAGAAGCGACAATTTGTGCTATTTCTTCTTCCATTCCTTTAATCGATCCCTGCACATCTTTTAACGCTGTTTCAATATCAGTTGTCGCTTGTTTCGCATGAGTTGACAGCTTTCTCACTTCCGTTGCGACCACTCCAAAGCCTGCTCCTGCTTCACCTACTCTTGCAGCCTCAATTGATGCGTTGAGTCCAAGTAAGTTCGTTTGATCAGAGATACCTTTGATAAGATTGGACACTTGATTGATTTTAGAGGAATTTTCTACAGTGGTTTTCGTGTTTTGTAGAATTTGTTCACTTGTCGCTTGTAGTTCCTCTGAATGTGCAGCAACTTGCTGTACCATTGCGACTAGTTTTTCGGAAGCTTGGTTGCTCTCTGTCATGATGTCATCTAATCGTTGTTGATTGGTCTGATCATAGGCAACGCAGAAAGCAGCGACTACTTGACCCGCTTCATCTTTAATTGGAACGGCTACAATATCCATTGGAATCCCGTATACTTCTTTCGGAATTTGGATAAACGATGGCTCTCTCCCATTTTTCAACATAGAAAAGTTTTCGAATCCTGGAGCTACGATATCTCCAGCTTTAAACCCTAGGTCAATGTTTCCGTGTTGCTGATAATAAAGAACCTTCTCTTTCCCTAAAACAGAAAAGGTTAGTTGCTCTCTCATAGCTAGTCCAATGATTGGTAAAGCGTCTATTATGTTATCAATTTTCTGTGACATTCGCTCACGTTCATCCTCTCTTTTTCTCAGTACATTCTCTTTATCGGTTCGTTATAAGATCTATTACAGCCTGTAATGTGTACTAATATCAATCAAATGACCTAAGACATATAAAAAGCCCACATTCTATCAAGAGAATGTGGGGGGTTTTTAAGAAAAAGACATGCATATCAAGACACTGATAACGATGAGCAAAAGATACATATAGTCGATCCATGAAGTGCTGATGACATGATAATACGTCCGCTCCCTCTCACCCGTGAAGCCTCTTGCTTCCATCGCAATGGCCAAACGTTCTGATTTTCGTACGCCCTGTGTAAAAAGTGGAAGTGCATAACGCATAAAGGCTTTCCAGCTGTTTTTTTGCTTATAGCCTCTGATTTTATGTGCCGCCTTCATTTGCTTTAATTCACTTTGAAATAACGGAATAAACCGGAAGCCAGCAAGCATTCCATACGCCCATTTTGGCGACATTTTGCACTGATGAATGAGGCTCATCATAAATGCTGTCAAATCTGTTGTGGACGTAAACAGGAGACCGAATGTCACAAAGCCAAGCATTCTGAGAGCGATGGTGAGTCCATTTCTTAAACTCTCCTCTGTCATATGAAACCATGCCCATTTCCAAACAGTATGATCCCCCTTGCCAAAGGCCGCCATCATCCAGAACACGAGAATAAAAAAGAGCAGATAAGGGACAAGTCTTGTGAAAAGATACTTCAAATTCCATCCGCCTAAGACAAGTCCAACACAAAGTGCAAACAGCCAGATGATGAAGGTTGTTTTAGGATCAGATATCGCCATGAGACAACACATCGCAAGCAGATGAGCGAGTAATTTGATGACTGGATTCACAGTGGAAAGAAAGGAGTGATTACTTTGCAATCGTCAGCACATCCTTTCTTTCAGCCACATAGCGATAATGCAGCGGGGCTCTCAGCTGATAAGCATCGACAAGTTCCTGATTTGAAAACAAATCATAAGGCGTGCCATCATACACATGCTTTCCTTGATGAAAAAGAAGCACTTGATTGGCACACTCATCGACAAGGTCCATATCATGTGTGACCATTAAAATTGTGGTACCTTGGCGTTGACGCTCTTTCAAGCGCCTGATTAATTCCTTCGCTGTTCTTTCATCCTGTCCGAAAGTTGGTTCGTCTAACAATAGGACATCCTGATCAAAAAGGAGCATTGTGGCCACACTCAACCTTCTTTTTTGACCTAAGCTTAAAGTGAAAGGATGAGCTTTTGCATGTTTTTCTAAACCGAACTCTTTCAACAGCTGAATTGTTTTTTCTTGCACAACGGATTCTTGCCAATTACGCTGCCTTCCACCAAATGCAATTTCATCGAACACTGTATCTTGTATGAATTGAAGCTCCGGATTTTGAAACACAAAGCCTGCCTTTTCATATAGTTCTCGGTCTGACCACTTTTTAAGGAGTGTCTCTTTTAAAAAAATGTGGCCTTTTTTCGTTGGCTCTAAACGAACCAAATGTTTAAGACATGTGCTTTTCCCGCTTCCATTTTCCCCAATGATCGCCACCCAATCCCCTGCTTTGATATCAAGCTGAAGATCACTCATAATCCTCTTTTTCCCGTAGCTTAATTGAAGATCTTCTGAACGAATGATGGTCTCCCGCTTAGTCGACGGCACTTTTTCATTCTGCTTCTTTCTTGCTTCAAAGGTTTGCATAAGCTTGTGACTCATTGGATGAAATGGATCTTGAAGGATCGCAGACCATTTCTCGGGAAATAATTTCGGCCTCCAAATTCCTGCCTCTTTCATTTCTTTTTCATATGTCGTCAATACATCTTTTGGAGACCCATCTGCTAAGATGCTGCCTTGATCGTCTAATAAAATCACCCGGTCCATCCATTCAATGACACCATCTAGCACATGCTCTACAAAAATCATGGTTTGTCGCTGATCAGCTGCAAGCTGCTGTAGAAGTTGAAATATCTCCATTCTGCCTGCTGGATCAAGCTGTGCGGTCGGTTCATCAAAGAACAGCACATCTGGCTCTAATGCTAGTAAACAAGCAAGCGCCAATCGCTGTTTCATGCCGCCAGATAATGTGAGAATGTCTGTATTCGGATCGACATCGAGTTGAACTTTTTGCATGAGCTGTTGAATGATGCCATCCATCTCGTCACGAGGGACGGAGCGGTTCTCCAAGCTAAAAGCAATTTCTTCATTGACGCGATGCATACAAAACTGGGAATCAGGGTCCTGAAACATGACGCCTGTATGTCTTTGCAATATCACTTCACCCTGCATGTCAGCTTCTAAATGTTCTGGAATGATGCCAGCCAGAACGGAGATGAGCGTGGATTTACCGCTGCCGCTTGGTCCTAAAATAAGCACCTTTTCTCCTTTTTGAATGGAAAGAGAGATTTGATGCAAAACGGGCTGAGGCTGTTCATAAAAACGGACAGTGAGATTATTGCACGCGAGAAATGAATCCATGCTGTTCACCTTTGTTTCGTTTTTCTTTCATGATGGCATATTGATTTAGTACACCGGTTTTAGATAATGCGTCCACCACTACTTTTGCTAAACATCCGCCCAGTATCATTCCGCTGATGATTTGAGTCATCAGTGTGATGAGTAAAACTTGAGGCGTGTAATAACCAAAGCCATTCGCAACGAGGCTGTAAGCCATTGCTCCAACAGCTGCAAAGGCACCTGACAGCATCAGTGTCCACATGCGATATCGTTTATAACCAAAAAGAGCAAAAGCAATTTCTGCCCCAAGCCCTTGGCATACACCAATCAGCAGGGCTGCAAGACCGAAGTGGCTGCCTGTTAGTAATTCCACTGCGGCAGCGGCTGTTTCTGCAATCAGGGCAGCTCCCGGCTTTTGGATGATATACGCGACGATTGGACTGGCAATCACCCAAATGCCAAACATGATGTTGCCTCCTGCTGGGCCAACAAGTGCTGTAATGGGTAAGTAAAGTGTGGACCACCCTAAATAGATGACACCACATGCAACGGATAAAATGACAGCAAGGACAACTTCTTTCATCTTCCATGTCATGATGAATGCACCTCCAATGGAACTGGCCAATCTTCCACCGTAAACGCCATATCCCAAAACTTGTACTCAAGCTGACAGCTTAAGATAAAGTGCTGTTTCATTTTTTCCTTTTCTTTCTCACTTGCTGCTTCCGCCAGCTGATCGAGCCGCTTGCAAAGCTCTACTGTAATAGAGTCGGTTAACCCTCCATAAAATGTGATCCACTCATAAAAAGGATGTGATGGGTCAGGCTGCACATCTGCGAGCATTCGTTTCCCGATTTCCCAATATGTCCAAGGGCATGGAAGCAGGACAGCGATGATTTCTCCAAGCGTGCCTTCCTTGGCAACTTGCAGCATATGATGAATATAGTGATGAGCACTCGGAGCAAGCGGGGCACCTTGGAGCTCATCATATGATACACCTGCCACTCGGCAAAGATTTTGATGAGGGTGTGTCTCACTATCTAGTACAAACGCAATCTGCTGATGGAAAAAGGCAATATCTCCTTTGTCTGTACATCTGCTAAGAGCCGCTGCATAAATTTTAATAAAAGCATGTAAATATTCTGCATCTTGTTTGACGTAATGAATGATCTGTTCCTTTTCCAGCTTTCCTGCTGCCAGCCCTCTGACAAACGGATGCTGATAAATGGCTTCAAATAATGGTTCTGTTTCTTCTCTTAATTGCGCTGAAAACGTCATAAAAAAAGCCTCCTCTTCTTCAGTTGAATAAATGAAAAAGCCACCCCAAATGGAGCGGCCTTCTTATCGATTCAATCATGAATAAGACGAGGTCCAGCTCCACTTCCCTCCGCTAGTACAAACTAGATCAGGTTCAAAGGGTCCAAGATTTTCTCTTGTCTCAGTCATACATGACTCCCCTAGTGGACTTTTGTCATTTAATTATCTTTACTCTACACATGTAGAGATTTGCTGTCAACCGCCTTTCTTAATTCAACGTTCTGATCGTAGGCAGCTTTTCGATCCCTGCAGCATAGTAAAAATTAAGGACACTGAAGAAATCAATTGGTTTTCCCGTTTTCAAATCAACAGCTAAAATATGATCGCCGTAATTTGTCATATCATCAATATCTAAACGCCTTGGCGTTGTCTTTCCAAGTGTATCAACAAAGCTACTATGGTAGTATTGCCCGCTAGCAAACGATGATTCATGATACATAAATAACGTCTCCACATCTAAGTAGACGAGAATGGCCTCAGATGAACTCGCATAAGGAGCAGAGTACGATACTGGTGCCGAAATACTTTTCACTTTCACACTTTCAACAGAATGGGTTCTCTGATCATATTTTCCGTCATAGGAGAAATAAAATACACGCTCCCATTTATAATCGGCGGTCTTAGATTGTTTGTTATACACTTTTGTACCATTAGCGAAAACATCCCCTTTCGCATACTCAGCTACAAAGTATTGCAGGGTGGAAGAGAGGGAAACAGCCCCTGTGAAATTGGGTGGATTTTTTGCATTCACTTGTAACGTGTAAGAGTCTCCGAAATTTCCACCGCTTGTGATACCGAATGCGTAGTCACCTGCTGGTAAATTGGTCAAACCAAGGAGACTGCCTGCTGGCTGAATCAAGTCCGTCGGATAAGCTTGTCCAGTTTCATAATCAACAACAAATAATTGTACGAAATAATCGGGATTTGAAGAGGTAATTCGGCTGATGAGTGCCTGAGGTGAAGTCGTACTTAACAA
The DNA here is from genome assembly GCF_038003425.1 of Bacillus sp. FSL K6-1145. Classification (NCBI taxonomy): domain Bacteria; kingdom Bacillati; phylum Bacillota; class Bacilli; order Caryophanales; family Bacillaceae; genus Bacillus; species Bacillus sp. FSL K6-1145. Next base: position 3,522,067 of record NZ_JBBOPC010000001.1, read on the forward strand.
CCATAAATCGACTGGGTCATCCTCTGATAAGACAACCGATTGGTTGATGGCTAGTCCATCAATGGAGCGAACGGAAGATGTACGCATCTTACCATCTTTAGCGGCTTTTCGTTTGATACTGATTCCATTTTTCTTATCTACTTTAAAAGATTTTTTTAGCTGCTTCTTTTGGATAGCGGTTCCTTCATCCTGTTTCAAAAACGAGTCTTGCACTTGCTGAATGGCTTTTTCCGTCAGTGGTGACAATTTCCCATCTGATTTCGGTGCTTCTTCTGCTTTTAATACTGGTGAAAATAAACCTGTTGTGACGAGTAGAATGGATAATAAAGCTGCAGTGATTTTTCCATATAATGCTCTCACAGGAACATCCCCTTTTTCCTCAATTGGGTTTTTTACCCTGTGAATATTTTACCATTATTTCATTCATTGTTATGGTCTTTTTTAGGAAATCTTTATGACAAAAAAACCAGCCGTATTTGCTACGACTGGTTTTTTGATCACTTTATGAAATGGTTTTAACAAACAGGCGTGCTGTTTCTGCACTAGAACCTGGATTTTGTCCAGTAATGATTTGTCCGTCAACTACAGCGTATGGTGCAAAGGCATCTCCTTTTTCAAACGCTGCCCCTTGCTCACGAAGTTTTGTTTCCAATAAAAATGGAACTTTTGATGTCAGCTGAACAGCTTCCTCTTCTTCGTTTGTGAAGCCTGTGATTTTTTTACCTTCGATAAATGATTTGCCATCTTGATCCTTCACATCAATGAATGCTGAAACGCCGTGACAAACAGCTCCAACTGCACCATTTTTGTTTGAAATAGCTAAGATTGCATCGGCTACCAGTTGATTAGACGCAAAATCGATCATTGGGCCGTGTCCTCCCGCAAAGAAGATGCCATCATAATCAGCTGGGTTCACATCTGTAAGCGCCTTTGTGTCTTGAAGTAATTCATATACATCTTCATATTGCGCTGGAACACCTTCTGGAATTGAATTTTTATCAATAGGGACAGTTCCACCTTGAATAGAGACAATTTGAACGTCTAGTTCATTTTCTTTAAAAATATGAAATGGCTCTGCCAACTCTTCTAGCCATAAGCCTGTTGGATGTCCGTTCATTTCTGAACTGCTTGTCGATACTAATAACACTTTCTTACTCATCTTGATCATCCTTTCGATTTATCATGTTTTCATTTTACATTTTGCGCAATTAAATATCAAGCAATCGAACTTCGGTGCAACTCTTTATGGTATACCCGATTTTCTGAAAAATATGGCATGTCATTAATCTAATCAATATGTCACATTCTATTGGTAGGGAATTTCATGTAAAATTGTCATTGAGTGATATCATATGAGGTAAGATGGATAGACCTCACGGATGTGAGGGGACTTTTAAAGGAGTGGAAAAGAGATGAAAACCTATTCGATTGTGATGATCATCATCACGCTCTGTATCATATTGGCCGTCTTTTTGATGAACTTAACAGGGGTCATGTATGGAAAAATTATTTTGGCTGTTGCCGTTGCGCTATGTCTGACATCCATTATTCGTCTAATGGGTCTTCGAAAAAGATAAAAGCCGCCCTTTACTCGGGCGACTTTATTTATGGTTAAATTGCCAGGATAAGCGCAATTAATGCAAGAAGCGCTGGTACTCCTTGCTTGACGATGATTGATTTATTAGAGGTCACACCGCCAAATACCGCAGCGATGATCACGCAAATAATGAAAAATAGCTGAATCATATATCCAACAGTATTCGATCCGAGAATGAGCCCCCAAATCAGTCCTGCAGCTAAAAACCCGTTATAAAGCCCCTGATTGGCAAACATCACTTTTACATTTGGATCCTTTTGCAAGTGTTCTGGCAGCTTAAAGGATCTCTTTGCCATCTTTGATTCCATAAAAAACATTTCTAATAACATAATGACAAGGTGTTCTAATGCGACAATTCCTACTAGTATTATTGCCAAAATATTCAATTTAGTTAATTCCTTTCTGATAGACGATCACGAATCTCTATTTTATCCGTGTATAAATCAAAGTCTTGTATTAATTCAAGCGCTTCAGTAAAGCGGCTTTGTGGAATGTCTTTCATTTTCCTCACACCAAACTCCTTTTTAATAAAAGCCATGATGGTATTGATATGAAGCTTACCGTGACCATCATACTCCAAATGGCTGCAAAAAGTCTGCATCGTCCCTCTAATCACCTTTAATTGCTTAGCAGTGACACAACTCATTGGTAACGCTCATCCTTTCCTTTGTTTTAACAGCTAAAAAGAACCATGTATGAAAGAAAAACCTTCCAGTCTCTATTATATAATGATTTCATTCGGATATCAAAATAAAAAAGAACAGACATTCGACCAAAAAGCCGCCCTTTTCATCAAAAACAGTTTATTACCATAGCAAAAAGCCGGATTCAATGGTAGAATCCGGCTTTCTGTTTAGTTACTTTTAGAAATTAATACCTTTCCAACAGAACGATCCTTACTTTGTCCAACGACTTTAAAGGATAGACCGTATGTTGGGACATCACGCCCTGCATCTGGATTATTTGGATTCACATAATTCTTTTTATCACTAAATGTACGAGTCGGGCGAATATAGCGATCTACCAACGTTAAGCCAGTTGTCGCTGTATAATCAATATTGAGCTTCGTACTTGGATTCAAAGAAAATGCTGCATCATGTACTTGGAAACCTGTGGCTGCAATGGAGCCGTCACTCCACTTCAATACTTGCTGATCTGCATCTACTACCCCAAGGAAACCGTTCCCTGGGTGTTTTCCTACCCAGTTATCACTGTAGGATTGATCGACATACCACACGACCAAACCGTTATTATAGCTCATGAGGCTTGCCCCTCGTTTGATATGCTTTAACCCTTTATCGACGTCAGCATATGAGCGCCACTCTAGTAAATAGTATTGAGCTGCATATTGTTTTCCATTCGATTTCGAGAATCCGTTAAAGGTGAAAGTAGATGTGCCCTCGGCATCATCTGACCACACTTTCGTCCCATCTGCAGTGATGTTTAAATCATCTACAAATAAGCCTGGCAGTGAATAGCCTGCATCGGTTGTATAGCGGAATTGCAGGTCAATTTTCTTCCCTGCATAAGCAGAAAGATCAAATGCTGCATCTACCCATCCGTCTGATTTTCCGTCAATTCCATTGCCTTCGTTCGCTCCAGCTTCATTTCGATCGTTCGTGATGTTACCAGCAATGGTCTTCCACTGATCAGTTCCTGTTTCACGAACTTCTACATACGCATAATCATAATCTTCTTCGATATCGTACCATGCTTTAAATGTCAGCTCTGCTTTGCTCCCTTTCGACAAATCGATACCTGTTGTCGTCATGGTCGCATTTAAATTGTCACCCGTTCCGCTGAAGTACGAATTTTGTCCTTGAGCAGGTTTTGTGACAACAATCTCTTTATCTGGTAAATCTACCCGAACCGCATCATGGTTCGTTCCTTTTGTTGCTGCTTCATCAATCAGCACTGTTTTGCTTTTCTTTAATGTTTTACCATCAATGGTTTGTCCAGTAAGCCAGTTACCACCATGTAAGTTTTGAAGCATTTCTTTCGCATATGGACTAAAGCCTGTTGGTTCCGTTCCAGGGACTTTACCTGCCCAGCTTCCGCTTGACATGATCGACCAGTAGGAAACGGGCTCGCCTCCTCCTGTGTACTGTGTATCGTACTCATCAGGAAGACCAAGATCATGTCCGAATTCATGTGTGAATACGCCTGCCGCGCCATCTTCAGGCTCAATGGTGTAATCTAACGCGCCTAACTTTCCGCCTTGTCCGACTTCAGATTCAGTGTTTGGAATTTCAAATACATCACCAAGTGACCAGCGGTGCGACCAAATCGCATTAGAGCCAAGTTGTCCGCCGCCAGCTTCTTCACCTACGCCAGCATGAACGACCATCAGATGGTCAATGATGCCGTCTGGTTCGTTATAAACGCCGTCGCCATCCATATCATAGCGGTCCCATTGATCATATTCACCGAGATCAATGTTCGGGTCCTTTGCTGCTGCTTCGAGTGCTTCTTTCACCAATTCACGCGGTCTGCCGTCACTGCCTGATTCATCAGGTACGTTCCCGCCATAATAGGCTGCTTCATGCTTCGCTGTATACCAGCCAGCCACCGTTCCACTGATCGTGTAACTGCCGCCAGACTGTTTCTCATAATATTGCTTCATGGATACTTTTCGTTTCCCATCTGGACCGATGTAGCCATTTTTTCCGAAAAGCATGTCTTGATAGTGCTGCTGATCGTACTTGTCATAGTACATATCAGTCTCTTCTTTTTTAATACTATTATGCTTATAATCTTTAAAATCTACTAATAAAACCAATACCTTATCATTGCGAACTTCGCCTTTATACTTTTCCTTTTTGACCGGTTTTACATGATTGCTTTCTTTTCCATTATGCTTCTTTAACTTTTTCTTTTTGGCTAATTTGTTATGTACCTTTTGTTTGTATTCTTTCAGAAATTCAGGCTCTTCTGTTAAGGTGCTTGCACTTTGTTTCATAGCAGATTCTTCTTTTTTCTTTAGATATTTCTTTAATGCTTTTTGGGTTTCTGCTTCATTGGCATTCTTTTTGATCTTTCCTTGTTTTTTCAAGGCTTTGATGAGACGGTCTTCATTCACAACACTTGCATCGAATGGAATACCTGAATAATGACCGCCGTCTGAGGATGTTGACTTTTCTGTAGTGTGGGCAGATAGTGGGGTGCTGAAAGCTGTCAATGTGCCTAAACCGAGGACAGCCGTTAGTGCAATGCTCGTCCATTTCCCTTTTTTCATTTTGGTTCCTCCCTAATTTGGTAATAAATAATATCTCATTCTAGCATATTCCAATATACTTAAGTCGAAAAACATTTTATTTTCAGAAATTTTGTGGAAAATGCACAATACGGGAATGAAATGGGTGGAACAAGGTGTCGAAAATAAAAGAACCCTAGACGATAAACGCCTAGGGTGTTTGTTGTTTTACTATGAAAGTTGCTGGCCTTGAAAGGCAACAACGTCAAGTGGAGCGGCTAAGAATTCTTTTGCCTTCGCTACGAAAGCTTGGAAATGTGCACTCGCATTATGGCTCTGAACCGCAGCGTCATCTTTCCACACTTCTACCATTAAGAAGGTATGTTCCTTATCTGTATCCTTGAACAGCTTGTAGGATATATTGCCTTCTTCGGCTTGTGAAGCTTTCATTAATGCATTGATTTCTTCTAGAAATACGTTTTCTTTTTCTGGATGAATGGTCATCCCTGCATGAATAATAATCATCTAATCGTCTCCTTTTTAAAAGATATTATTTCCACTCTGTAATGCGTTCAATCGGTAAGCGGTAAGAAGCATAACCTTCGTCAGCAGCTTTCCCAATTGATAACAGCATCACTGGTACATAACGTTCTTTATCCCAGCCAAATGTTTCAGCGATGACTTCTTTATCAAAACCGCCAATTGGATTTGTATCATAGCCGTGTGCACGTGCTGCAAGCATAAGCTGCATAGACACAATTCCACCGTCAATTAAGATTGTTTCGCGATTCACTTGCTCTGGAAGTACCTCAAAGTGTGCAGTTAGTGCAGCAATTTGTCTTTCTTTCACTTCTTGCGGCATGTAGCCATGCTCTACTGCTTTTGAATAAATTTCATCTAAGTATTCATTGCTTTTCATATCTGCAAATACTGCAATGACAGCTGCTGATGTTGACACTTGAGTTTGGTTGAATTTTGCAAGTGGTGCAAGCTTTTCTTTACCTTCTGGGCTGTCAATGACCATGAAGCGCCAAGGCTGTGCATTCACTGATGATGGTGCAGTTGTTGCTTCTTCTAGAATCTCTGCCATTTCTTCTTTGCTGATTTTCACAGCTGGGTCATAGTTACGAATAGAACGGCGTCCTTTCAAAATTTCCATAAAATCGTTAGTTTTTAATGTTGTAGCCATGTTGAAACACTCCTTTAGGTTGTTTGAATCTTTTCGATGTTTTGTTGTATTCGGCTGAGCACATCAGTGAGAAGCTTTCGTTCTTCGTCACTTACGTTTTCAAGCATTTCTGAGATAAATCGTTCTTTTTCTTTTTTAGAAGCTTCGATTCTTGTTCTGCCTTCTTCTGTCAGACGAACAAGTGTGACTCGATTATCTTCTGGCTTTCTTCTGCGCGTGACCATTCCTTTTGCTTCTAACTGTTTTAAGTGACGCGTCACAGCCGCACTATCAATATTTACTTTTTTCTGCAAATCTGACTGGCTGATTTCGTCTGCTTGGAATAACAGTGATAGCAACTCTAGTCTTGATTGGCTGATGCCCGTGCATGCTTCGAACTTCACGCCCATCATACGGTTCACACACTGCAAACGGTATAATACCTCTGCTTCTTCAGAGCAAAATGCAGTCAATGCCATCCCCTCTTTTCTATTCAGATCAATTAGTTGATATATCAATCATTGACTCGTCAACTAATATACACCCATTATTTAATGAATGCAAGAGGTTTGTTTCATAAAGTGAAATTTTTTATCTCAATAGAAAAAGAAATGAACAAAAAAAGGACAAAAGCGGCGAAGCACTTTTGTCCTTTTTTCTTTATTCTGTGATCACAGTGTGAATGAGAGTTGGTGCATCAGCATGATCTGCGATGCGGATGTTGTCATAAATTTTCTCCACGACATTCGCAACATCTTCACGATTTGCATGAAGTGTCACGAGTGAATCTCCTTTTTCAACACGATCGCCGACTTTTTTGTTCAGCATGATGCCGACAGATAGGTCGATCTCGTCCTCTTTTGTCGCACGTCCTGCTCCAAGAATCATCGCTGCAACACCGATCTCGTCTGCGACGATTTCAGCAACCACACCTGATTCCTTTGCAGGAACGTCGATTTGGTAAGGGGCTTGCGGCAGTTTTTCCGGCTGATCTACAATCGAGCCGTCCCCACCTTGATTTTCTAAGAATTCCTTGAATTTCTCAAGTGCTTTGCCGTTTTTCATGACTTCAATTAGCTTTTCTCTTGCTTCATCAAGCGTTTCTGCTTTTTTCGCAAGAACGACCATTTGACTTCCTAAAGTGAGCACAAGCTCGTTTAAGTCTTCAGGGCCTTCGCCTTTAAGCGTATCAATCGCTTCTTTCACTTCAAGGGAATTTCCAATCGCTAATCCTAGCGGCTGAGACATATCAGAGATGACAGCCATCGTTTGTCTGCCAACGTTGTTTCCGATGCGGACCATGGCTTTTGCAAGCTTCTCAGAGTCTTCAGGTGTTTTCATGAAAGCACCTGCACCTGTTTTCACATCTAGTACGATCGCATCTGCGCCAGCAGCAATTTTCTTACTCATAATAGAGCTTGCAATGAGCGGGATGGAGTTAACGGTTCCTGTCACATCACGAAGGGCATAAAGCTTTTTATCCGCTGGTGTCAGGTTGCCTGATTGACCAATGACCGCTACTTTATGACGGTTCACAAGCTCGATGAATTCGTCTTTTGTAATTTCTACGTGGAAGCCTTTTACCGCTTCAAGCTTGTCCACTGTACCGCCTGTATGTCCAAGGCCGCGGCCAGACATTTTCGCAACAGGTACATCAAGTGCAGCCACAAGAGGAGCAAGTACAAGCGTTGTTGTATCGCCTACACCGCCTGTTGAGTGCTTGTCTACTTTAATACCCTCAATGGCAGAGAGGTCAATCGTGTCTCCCGAGTTCGCCATAGCGAGCGTTAAGTCAGCACGTTCTTGATCCGTCATATCTTGGAAGAAAATCGCCATAGCCAAGGCACTTGCTTGGTAGTCAGGAATTGTTCCGTCCGTATACTCTTTGACAAAGAAAGAAATTTCCTCTGAAGATAATTCTTTTCCGTCACGTTTTTTCGCAATGATATCTACCATTCTCATTGTTTTCACCATTCCTTTTCTTAAATTAGTAAATCAAACCGACAACGCCTGCTGTTAAGAAGCTGACAAGTGTTGCACCAAATAGAAGCTTTAATCCAAAGCGTGCGACAACGTTCCCTTGTTTTTCGTTTAAGCCTTTGACTGCTCCAGCAATGATACCGATAGAAGAGAAGTTCGCAAATGATACAAGGAATACAGAAATGATCGCTTCTGTACGAGCAGTGAAATGGAAAGCATCACCGGACAGGATTTGCATTGCCACAAATTCGTTGGAAACCATTTTAGTTGCCATAATGCTTCCTGCTTGTACTGCTTCGCCCCAAGGTACACCAACAATAAAAGCAAATGGGGCAAATACATAACCAAGTACATCTTGGAAAGAAACACCGATGACAGCTGTAAAGATTCCATTAATCATCGCAATTAATGCAACGAATCCAATCAACATCGCAGCGACAACAATCGCTACTTTGAAACCATCCATAATATATTCGCCAAGCATTTCAAAGAAGGATTGCTTTTCTTCTTCTACAATTTCAATCATGTCTTCGTCCTTAGCCACTTCATAAGGATTGATGATAGACGCAATAATAAACCCACCAAATAGGTTCAGCACGAGTGCTGTTACAACATACTCTGGTTTAATCATTTGCATGTATGCACCGACAATGGACATCGATACAGTTGACATCGCAGATGCACACAATGTATAAAGACGTTGTTGAGGTAATAATCCGAGCTGTTTCTTAATGGAAATAAAGACTTCTGATTGACCTAAAATCGCAGACGCTACTGCGTTGTAGGATTCTAGTTTCCCCATTCCATTTACTTTACTAAGCAAATACCCGATTCCGCGTACGATAAGCGGGAGGATACGCCAATGCTGCAGGATACCGATCAATGCCGAAATAAAGACGATCGGCAGTAAGACATTGATGAAGAAAGTTGACGCCTTATCATTCATTAATCCGCCAAATACGAAGTTGATTCCTTCACCGGCATAGCCTAGAAGCATTTGGAATCCCCTTGCAAAGCCCCCGACTAGAAAGTTTCCAACACCTGTATTGAGCAGAATATAACCTAAAATAAATTGCAGTACAATCATGACAATTACTGGACGGAATTTTACTCGTTTTTTGCCGTTACTAGCCAGCCATGCAATGGCGAGAATCACCAGCAAACCGATGATACCAATCACGTATTTCATGTTTTTCCTCCTCGAATGAATTCGTTTACATTAATGCGCTTGTATGGAACAAACCCTATTTCGCAAACAAAGTGCGGAAGAAATTCCCAGAAGTGAGATCCTTCCGCATATGACTTTTTCATCATTTATGAGTCACGAATGTTATCCTACCATAGGATCGTATGAATTAATAGTCTTTCGAAGGAGCTGATTGATCCCCTTTGATAATAGAAACGCCTGCACTCGCACCAATTCGGGTAGCGCCTGCAGCTAGCATTGCCTCAACATCTTCTTTTGTTCTCACGCCGCCTGATGCTTTCACACCGATGTCAGGTCCTACTGTTTTACGCATTAATGCGATGTCCTCAGCAGTTGCACCGCCTGTACTAAATCCAGTCGATGTTTTCACAAAATCAGCGCCAGCTTTCACTGAAAGCTCACAAGCTTTGACTTTCTCTTCATCTGTGAGTAAGCACGCTTCAATAATGACTTTCACAAGTGCCTTCCCTTTTGCTGCGTCTACAACTGCACGAATATCTTGCTCAACTGCATCATATTCGCCGTCTTTCAATGCCGCAATATTGATGACCATGTCCACTTCGGTTGCACCGTTCTCAATGGCATCCTTTGTTTCAAATGCTTTCACTGCTGTTGTGTTTGCACCTAGCGGGAAACCGATGACTGTACAAACATCAACGCCTGTTCCTGCTAGTTCTTTCGCCGCAAGAGACACCCATGTTGGATTCACACAAACAGATGCGAACTGATGAGTCTTTGCTTCTTCAAGTAACTGCATGATTGCAGCTTTCGATGTATCTGGTTTTAGTGCTGTATGATCAATAAGATTTGCTATCGTCATGCTTACACTTCCTTTTAATTATGATACTTTCATCATATATGACCGATGAACATTTGTAAACATAGTTATGAAATTTTGTTCATCTATTTTGTGACATTTAAAAGAGCCTTTGCTGTATGCTGATCAATCATCAATACGTTCGCATATTTTCCTCTTAGTGCCCCGTGGATAGAAGCAACCTTGCGATGTCCGCCAGCAACAAGAATAGAGCGTTCTTTTGTTCTTAAATCATCAAGCTCCACGCCAATCGTACGGTTGTTAATCGCTTCACTGCAAATGCGTCCTTCTTGATCATAAAAGCGCGAACAGATGTCCCCAACGCTGGATGCTTTGAGCAGTGCTTTTTCTTCTTCGCGGAAGTAACCAAGTCTAAACAAAAGGGCTTCATCTCTTACCGTTCCAACAGTGAACACAGCAATATTCGCCTGTTTGCCCATTTCAATGATGCGCTGAATATGTCTGTCCTGTTCAACCATCTCCTTGACGGCAGCACTATCAAATACAACAGGAAGCGGTAAATAGCGCGGTGCTGTTTGAAAGGCCTCGGCAAACAGCTGGATGGTTTCCGCAGAATATGTATTCACATGGGAGTGGCTAATCCCACCCTTCAGCTGGACAACCTCTACACCTTTGACCTGTTTAGGTTGCATCTTTTGAGCAATTTGATACATGGTGGTTCCCCAGCTCACACCAACGATATCACCGTCTTTTACTGTGTTTTGCAAGTACTCAGCACCAAATTGGCTCAAGTATTCAGTGATCGTTGGATAATCATCTTTGGGCGAAAACACCACATGAGCTTCGAGCAGGTCATATTTTTCCTTGAGCAATGAAGACAGCTCATTCAAGTCTTCAAACGGGTCCATTACCGTTATCTGGACGTACCCCTTCTCCTTCGCATATTGAAGCAGCCGAGATACAGTTGGTCTCGACAGGTCGAGCTGTTTGGCAATTTCCTGCTGGCTGTAATCCGATAAATAATACAGCCTTGCCGCTTCAATACTCAGTTGTTGTTTCTCCCGATCCATTCGTACGCCTCCTTTTTTCTTCTATCATAACAAATTGTTCAACTTATCATGCACAAATGTTCATTTGAAAAAAATCGTATAGGCGGCTTGGAAGGTCTCATTCTTCTCTAAAGTTTGAATACCGAACTTTTCCTTGTACTGCCCATTCGTCCCTTCAACATCGGCAATACCGTACCAAGGCTCAATACAAACAAAAGGAGCCATTGTGCCCGTTTCTTGATGATAAGGTGACCAAATACCAACGAACGGAAAACCAGTGAGATCAACCTCAACCCCGTGACCTGCCTGAGACACCAATGACACTCGATTGATATGACTAAAGATCATCGCATCATGCTGAAAAAGCTCTGGTCGAAGCTGAATTGGTTTAAGCTGAATGCTTTTTTCTTTCTCCCTGACAAGTGAATTTTTCAGTTCATATTGGACAGAAAGATGCTCAGTAGAAGGCGTCAATGTCAGGGAATAATCTGCTGTGCGCTCTCCTTCAATTAGCGGAACTTGAAATGCGGGGTGACCTCCGATGGAGAAATACATCGTGTCATCTCCGACATTATCAATTTCCCAGGAAATCATCAGACCATTTTCCGACAGCTCGTATCGAATACGGGCGGTAAATTCATAGGGATACTGCTCGATGTGGCGGCCTTTTGATTCATATTGAAAGGTCACTGTATGTTTCGTTTCTTCATGTAAATCAAAATCAACATCACGCAAGAATCCATGCTGCGTGAGCTCATAGGTTTGATCATCTATCTTGTATTGGTCATTCTTTAATCGTCCAACAATCGGGAATAAGACAGGCGACACCCTGCCCCAGTATGCAGGATCTCCAGACCACATATATTGACGTCCACTTTCCTTATGAAGCACCTCTCTGACCTCGGCACCCCTCTCATTGATCTGAATCAATAACTGATCATTTTCAATTGTTCTCATTTCACACATCCCCTTTCCATCTTCTTTTATTATGACAGGGATTTTGGTTTTGAGTATAAAAATAAGGCAGCCTTCCTGACCATCAATTCTTTCTTTATATAAAAATTTTAAAAAAAGACAGAAATTCGCCAACAAAATGTGATGCTGATTCGTCTAATCTTATATAAAATAAAAGAATCGTTGCTCTTTTGGAGTGACAACAAAAAAGAAGCTTTTTGACATAAATGGGGGATTCATTTTCATGAGCAGCAAGGAGAATCGTTTACGTTATATATTAGGACTAGATGGGCTAAGAGCCGTTGCTGTATTGGCGGTCATTGCTTATCACTTACATATTGGACCTGCAAGCGGCGGGTTTCTTGGCGTTGATTTGTTTTTTGTGATTTCTGGTTACTTGATTACAACGATCTTGTTACATAAGCAGGATTTGGGTTATCAAGAGCTTTTACCATTTTGGATGGGCCGAATCAGAAGGCTCCTTCCAGCTGCTTACGTGATGATTTTCTTAACCGTCAGCTGGTGTGCAATTGCGGGTTCGAATGCACTATTGTCCATTCGTGGCGATGCCTTATCGTCCTTTTTTTATGTCAGTAACTGGTGGTACATTTTCCATCAGCTGTCTTATTTTGATAGCTTCAACGCTGTATCTCCACTGAAAAATTTGTGGTCTTTGGCGATAGAAGAGCAATTTTATATCATTTGGCCGGTACTATTGATTGCTGGGCTAAAATGGGTGAAAAATAGATCCCATCTGCCAATGATCACCTTTGGCCTTGCACTTGTCTCCGCCTTATGGATGGCAATCCTTTATTCACCCGATACGGACCCAAGCAGGGTTTATTATGGAACAGATACTCGTGCATTTGCGCTTCTGATTGGGTGCAGCCTAGCATTTGTATGGCCCATGCAAAGACTGTCCAGCAAAAAGCTCCTTCCTGTTGGCAGACGTATTTTACATATCGCTGGTTTTGGTTCGTTTGCGGTTTTTCTTCTATGTGTTTATGCAGTGGACGAATTTGACGGTTTTCTCTATCAAGGCGGCATGCTTTTATTCTGTCTTAATGCAGCGATTTTAATTGCGTGCATCTGCCACCCTGCAAGCCTATTGGGAAAATGGCTCTCCTATCAGCCGCTCGTCTGGATTGGAAAGCGTTCTTATGGTATTTACCTGTGGCATTATCCCATCATCGTGCTGACCACCCCTGTCATTGAAATTGGACAGCCTTCTATGGGGCGTGTCGCATTGCAGATCATTGCCATTTTACTTATCGCAGAGGCCTCTTACCGCTTCATCGAACAGCCGATTCGCCGGCTTGGCTTCACACAATATTTTGCCTCTTGGTCTATTTGGAAAAAGGGATTCAAACAATGGTCTACGTCTCATAAAGTGTTCCTTGGAATCACTGCAGCTCTTTTAATCTTATTTACCATTGGCATGTCCAGTTCGTCCCATACGTCTCCACATGCCAAGGAAGTGACACAAATTAAGACGGCACCGAAAAAAGCAGGAGACTCTACGGAATCGAAAACGAAAAAAAAGAAAGAAAAACACGAGAAGAAAGCAGCAGATCAGAAGCAGTTTCACCAAATTCTTGCTATTGGTGATTCCGTCATGCTGGACATAGCGCCGAATCTTGAAAAGGCATATGCACAAATCACCATCGATGCAAAGGTTGGCAGACAAATGAACGAAGCCGTCAGCATCGCTCCTCAGTATGCTTCATTTAATCAATCTGATGCCGCTGTTATCATTGAGCTTGGCACGAATGGCTATTTTACTGAGGGCACATTGACAGCATTCATTCAGCAATTTTCAAAGGCGCACATTTTCCTTGTGAACACGAGAGTCCCAAGGTCTTGGGAAAGCGATGTGAATGCAGTCATTCAGCGAGTGGCCGATCAACATTCCAATGTGACCCTGGTCGATTGGCATTCAGCCGCTACTGGACAGCCTTCTTATTTTCAGCCTGATGGTGTTCACCTTTCAACAAAAGGCTCTGATACATTGACACAGCTCATTACAGCTAGCATCAAGAAAAAAGGAGATGTGTCATCGTCATAAAAAAGACTAGCATCCTGCTAGTCTTCTTTTTATGCCGTTAAAAGGCTGGCTTTCAGCGCTAACACACGCTTTTCCTTCGTTTTTTGATCCACCAACGCAAAATCACCATTCTCATACGCTAATGAAAATAATTGTTCGATATGAAACACACCTGTCTGAAACCGCCTGCCCAATAAATGCAGTGCCGCAGCAGAGGCGACTTGAGCTGTTGCTTGAGACTCATCATGCCCTTTTATTCCAAGTGCTACGTGATGAATCTTGTTCCTCTCCATTCCTGTCGCCTCCACTTTCACTGCATATTGATCTGTTCCCATTTGAGCAGATTGAATCATAGAAATGGCTCGTTCCTTGATTTTCGGCACAGTGAGAAGGGACGTCATTCCAAGGCTCCTTGTGACAGCAAATGCCCGCGTTGCCGCGCGAGAATCAAAACAAAGCCTTGTTGTCACAGAAGGCACGCTGAGCGTCAAAGGCAATGTCTGCTGATCAGAGAAGGGGAACTGATAGGCTTGCCGCTTTCCAAGTTTCACACCAAAATCTATACGCTTGCCTCCAGTAAAGCTTTTGACTCTTTTACGCTGATGATGCTCAGTAACCACATAGTCAGTATGGACATTGTCAAGCGTCCATTCAATGGCGGCTTTTCCATGCTGATCACCCAATCCAAGCATAATCCCTATATCTATTTGATTCACTGATGAGAGCATAGATGCTGCTTTCGCTGCCAATAAATTCGTAAGGCCAGGCGCAAGCCCGACGCTGAGTAAAGCCGTTGCACTGGTGTGCTGGTGATCCAGTTTTGCCATCTGTTCCATGTACGCCCCTTTCGCAGAGATATCTATATAATCAATGCCTGACCGCAGAACTGTTTCAGCAAATGACGGATCTTCTTGATCAAGGCACATGATCACCAGTTTTGTTTGATCCACCCAGTCCGAAAATAACGGCTCACTGACATCTAGTTGATAGGGAAGAACTTTCCCTTTTGTCTGGCGTGAAAATATCTCTGCCTTCTCATAGCTTCTGCCTGCCGCTACAATTTGTCCGGGATACACTTCGCTTAGCTGAAGACATATTTGCTGTCCAACATGTCCATAGCCGCCTATCACCATCACCTGTGATCTCATTTCTCATCCGCCTCTCTACGACCTCGCTTGCAAACAAGCCCCTTAATCATTCCTGCCTGAAAATAAGGTCTGATGTCTTCAAATCCTGCTTTGATTAAATGATCTTTTATCTCTTCCTCGGGAACAGGGTGTGTCGCGCCTCCCAGCCTATTTTTAAAGGACGTAAACACTTCTTTTTCTAGACCTTGCCGCTGCATGAAAAGAGAAAGCATGTGAAGCTCCTGTTGAAATGCTTGGGACTTCATCTCTCCCTTTATAAATGCCAATATAAACGGCGCATCTGGTTGAAGCCTGCGGGCAATCTCTTCTAAAAAGAGCTGGCGCTTTTCTATAAAATGAATGACAAGCAAGCTCACCGCTGCATCGTAAACAGGTTCAGCAGAAACCTTATCTAATGAGGTCTCATGCCATGTGACACGCGACTCCATCTCAAGCTGTGCAACTCGCCGTTTCGCCATGTCCAGCATAGAAGGTGACGGATCGATCCCTGTGATGAGCCAGCCTTCTTTTCTTTGAAGCATGTTGATGATCTCTTCACCCCCGCCCGCTCCAACAGTCAGGATGCGGGGAGCCGCTCCCTTTAATTCAGTTTCTAATACGTCTATTGTCAACTCATGCAATAGCTGATAACCGGGTACTTTATAGGCAATCGTCGCTGCATATGACTCAGCAACGGGATCGTGCCAATGCTGGTTTCCTTTCATGTCTTTCTCCTCCAGTTCCTTTCCGCTTTACATCGTTTCCTGTACACTAACGATATGACATCTTTATTGTAAAAAGAGACAACAGAAAACACGATCCCTAAAAGTGGGGATTTTTGAGGAGGAGATCATGTGACCAATCCAGCCACTCATTTTCAGCAACTGAGACAACACATTCGGGACGAGCTTGCTGCCGTCCTTGATTTTGATGCCGCCTGTATCACGACCATTGATCCAGCCACTCTCCTCTCGACAGGGTCCTTCACAGATGAACCGATTGAAGACATTCATGACCAACTGTTTCAAAATGAGTTCTTAAAAAAGGACGTACATCAGCATGAGTCTCTAGCCAAAGGCCCCGTTCATGCTGCGAGCCTAGTCCAAAGCGGAGAATACCTTAGCAGTGAGCGCTACCAAGACATTTTGTTACCTAAAGGATGGTCTGATGAATTGCGGGCAGCTCTTGTGATTCAAGGAGAATGCTGGGGCATTGCCAGCCTCTATCGTTTAAAGAACAAGGAACCTTTTCAAGAACAAGATATTCGAGCGGTCATCGAACAAACGCCTAGGCTCGCAGCCAAGCTGAGAGATGAACTTTTCAGGAAAAGAGATACCGAAGAGGACGCGGCGGCGGAGCAGCAAGGCTTCCTCATTCTCTCGCACGATTACAACCTTCTTTATGGAAATGAGACGGGTCTTCATTGGCTTCAGACGTTTCAAGCCTTTGAACAAATCCATGACAGGGCGGTTATGCCGCGCCCGTTTAGAGCATTAGGGGCAAAACTTTTATACGGCGGCATCGACCAAACAGCGGCAAGCATGACGAGATTGCCTACGGGGCTGTTCCTCTCTCTTCAAGCATTTCGATTAGCGCAGGCAGCCGGTCAGGAAGAGGCTGTCATGATTCACATCAAGAGAGCCCAAACCAATGATATTCTTCCTTATGCGGCAAAAACGTACAAGCTGACAGAAAGAGAGATGAACGTCCTTGACTGCTTATTAAAAGGACAGTCTACAAAGGAAATTGCCAGCACTTTATTTATTTCAACCCATACCGTCCATGATCATGTGAAGGCGATGCTACAAAAGACAAATTTGAGCAGCAGACGGATGCTTGTTTACTTTTTCTCTCACATATAAAAAAGCGGCTACCTCACTGGTAGACCGCTTTTTCGTTTATTTCCCTAAAACTAACTCATGCAGGACATGTGCAACGCCGGCTTCATTATTGGACTTTGTCACAACATCCGCTACTGCTTTGACATCATCAATGGCATTTCCCATGGCAACACCACAGCCCGCAAATTCCAGCATCGATACGTCGTTCCCATTGTCACCAATGGCCATGACCTCTTCACGAGCAATCCCCAGCTCTTTCGCTAGAAGCTTCACGGCATTCCCTTTGCTGACTTCAGGATGCAGGATTTCAAGGAAGAAATCTGTACTTTTCACCATCATGTACTTGTCTTTTACTTCAGATGGAATGGCTTGTATCGTCTTTTCCAACCGTTCTGGCTGATCAATATACATCATTTTCGGAAGTCTCATTGAAGGATCTGCCTCTTCAACAGGTAAATATTTAAGCGGCAGCTTTGTTAAATAAGATTCAAGTACTGTGTACTCACTAATATCACGATTCGGTGTGTACAAATGAGCGGAATCGAAATAATGCATCGGTGTATCGAGCTCACGGCTCAGCTTATATAAAGAAGTTAAATCCTCATAGGATAACGTCAGTTCTGACACCACTTCATTTGTGTGACTGTTTTGGACGAGCGCCCCATTATAGGCAATCACATAATCTCCCTCTTGATTGAGCTGAAGATCATCTAAATAGCGATTCACTCCGCCAATAGGCCGTCCTGTACATAACACAATTTTAACGCCCTCTGCTTTCGCCTGTTGAATGGCTTCAAACACCTCATCCGGCACCATATGTTGATCATTTAATAACGTACCATCCATATCAATTGCAACTAATTTATACATTCACTGGTCCCCTTTTCTCAGCAAAAAACGTGCTGCACTATTTTGAGCCATCATCTATATGATGACAGGTTATATCATTACTATTTACCTATTTTAGCCTATCGTTTTTTCATCACGCTGTCTACTTGTTCTCACTGTAACAAAATTGTCATAAGCCTTCTCTATTATATCGTATTCTATTCATCCTGCTTTAAATAGAGTTTCTACCCTTTTCCAACGGGAAAATGAAGACAAATGTTCACCACTGAATATTTTGAAACTAGCAAATCTAATTGTATGATGGATAGCAAAGAAAGGAGGTGCAGGGAATGCTTACGTTTACTAGAGGTAAATTGTCAAAAATGTCTGGTGTGCATATTGAAACCATTCGTTTTTATGAAAATGAGGGTGTGCTCCCCGAACCAAAGAGAGCACATAACGGCTATCGTTTATATGATAAAAAATATGTACTCATGCTATCCTTTATCACAGAAGCAAGAAAGCTAGATTTCTCACTCAAAGAAATTCGTGAAATTATTAAATCGATATTTGAAAAACAATCAAAGACAGAAGCTGAACAGCTGCTCGAACAAAAAGTTGAGGATATTCAACACTCCATTCAAGAGTTAAAGAAGAGGAAAGCTGCCATTCAATTATTAACAAAACAAACATTAGCGAACATCAGCTAATTGTAAGGGTTGCCAAAGATGTGCCAGTGTTTGCCACTGGCGCCCCTCTACGCCCAGGTCTCAAGTGCGCGTACGATTCAAACATCAGTTATACTAGAGACAGCTTTACTTGATATCAAACGAGTGGAAGGGGTTTTGAATAGAATGAACATTGCAACCATTGGAACAGGTGTGATTGTGGAAAGCTTCTTGCAAGCGATTGAACAGCTTGATGGCGCTTCTTGTCACGCCGTCTATTCAAGAAAGGAAGCAACGGCAAAGAAGCTCGCAGACCAATTTGGTGTAAAAACGACTTATACGGATTTAACGGCTATGCTAGAAGATCCAAACATTGACGCTGTTTATATTGCGTCACCGAATCGATTACATAGCGAGCATGCCACGGCTGCATTAAGAAACGGAAAACATGTGATTTGCGAAAAGCCTTTCACCTCTAATGTCAAAGAGCTGGAAGCCTTAATCGCACTCGCAAAGGAAAAGCAGCTTCTCCTCTTTGAAGCCATTACGACCGTTCATATGCCAAACTATCATTTAATCAAAAAACACCTTCATCAATTAGGTAAAATCAAACTGGTTCAATGCAACTATAGTCAATATTCAAGCAAATACAATCAGCTGCTAGCCGGCGAAACGCCAAATGTCTTTAACCCTGAATTCTCAGGAGGAGCGTTGATGGATATTAATATCTATAATGTCCATTTCATCATGAATCTCTTCGGATCACCGGAACAGATCCGCTACCAGGCAAACCGTCATCCCAATGGCATCGATACATCTGGTGTTTTGACTTTCACCTACAATGATTTCATTGCGACAAGTGTCGGCAGTAAGGATACAAGCAGCATGAATTTTGCATTGATTCAAGGAGAAAAGGGCTTCATTCATGTGAAAAATGGGGCGAATGGCTGTGAGGAAGTGCTGCTTCATGTGAATGACCAGGTGATCTCACTTAATGCACAAACAAATTCAAACCGCCTGTTTTATGAAGCAGAGGCTTTTCAGCACATCATTGAAACAAATAATCATGAACAGTGCTATGCATGGCTTGATGAGAGTCTTTCTGTGATGAAAGTCCTTGATGCTGCAAGAAATGATGCAGGTATTGTTTTCCCAGCAGATCAATTTTAATGATAAAAACCGCCTTCTACACGAGAGGGCGGTTTCTGACAATTAAATACTCTTTGAATACGCCACAAGACGCTGAGACATGTGATTCACTTCATCGACTGCAGCATTTACTTGCTCTGTTAAAGCAGCCTGTGTTTGCGTAAGAGCTGTCATATTCGAGATATTTTCAAGAATTTCATCAATTTGCGTTTTCATTTCCGTCAAGCTAGATTCGATATTCTCCGTTGCATTGGCACTATGAAGCGCCAGCTTACGCACTTCATCTGCAACGACCGAGAATCCTCGTCCCTGCTCACCAGCTCTGGCCGCTTCAATCGCAGCATTTAGACCAAGCAGGTTCGTTTGGTTCGCTACTTCTTTAATCAAGTCAGAAATATTTTTCGTCTCATCTGCACTATTTTTTGCTAAGTGTGCGGCAGACGTTGACTGCTCTTGAGCGACAGCCAGCTCCTGCGCTTGATTTGTCACAGAGCTAATGCCTGATACCATTTCGCTGATTGAACTTGAAAGCTGTTCTACTTGTGAAGCCATTTCATCGGCTGTTTTCTCTTTGTTTTTTTCTAACGTGATGTCACGAATGGTTCCAGCCACACGAAGAGGAACACCTTTTTCATCACGAATGGTTTCACCACCGGCATGATACCAGCGATACTCGCCATTTTTACTCTGCAATCTGTAATCAATATCAAATGGTGTGCGTCCAGAGTGATCATTTAAATGATCTGCAAAAGCTTGGAGAGCTTTTTCTTGATCCTCAGGATGCAGGCGGTCGCTCCAGCTGCTTAATACGTTCGGGAAATCCTTTTCGTCTGTAAAACCAAGCGTTTTTCTGAACTGCGGGGACCACCAGAACTCATTGTATGGATTGACTGGATCGCCGGCCTCTACGACCATGTCCCAAGGAGCTTCCACAAGCGCACGGTTAATCAAATCATATCTCGTCACGAATGCTTGCAGTTCTTCTTCTTTTAATTTCTGATCATGAATATCAAAAAGAGCTCCCGCCACACGAAGAGGGACACCATTTCGATCACGAATGGTCGTGCCAGTTGCTTTGAACCAGCGATAATCTCCGTTTTTCAACTTCAAGCGATATTCGATATCATATGGTGTACGTCCCGAATGATCCGATAAATGCGAAGAGAATGCATTTAGGGTATATTCTTGTTCATCCGGATGAATTCGAGATGCCCAGCTGTCTAAAACGTTCGGAAAATCGTGCTCGTTTTGAAAGCCGATCATTTTGCGGAAATCATCCGTCCATGTGAACTCATTTTTTGGATTGACCGGATCTCCAGCGATCACGACCATATCCCATAAACCAACTTGAATGGCTTTTGTCACTAAATTCATACGCATTTGAATATCTTCATTAACTTCCTGCATCTTTTGCAAAGCTTCATTTATTTGGGCTACTGCTTCAATCGTTTGACTTGAAGAGAATGCAGCAGTATCTATTCTTGCTGAAAGGTCTCCCTTCTCAATTCGTTCTACTAATCGACTGCTCTCATTTAAAAGGGTTCCCGACGATGAATCATTTGCTTTTCTCATAAACATCTTTCATAACTCCTTTCATTTCTTCATGCTTTTTTGAAATATTTTACAGTTATAAACAATTCTTTATTAGGACTTTAGTAATACAGTTGATATATCGACAAAAACTGAAAATTGTTTATGTCAGAATGAAGGCAAATGTTCATTTTTTCACGAAGTTTCAGATTTTGGGGATGGGTCATGGAAAGGATTTATGGAAGAAAACGGCTCATTTGATAGAATCAACCGCCGTTTTTGTCTGAAAAATCTCTTTTTTTATATTGACACTGACGTCTCGAAAAAAGAAAATGGAACATAAGCATTTTTAAAAAAGGAGAACGTCATGAGCGCGAATCAGGAACAACAAGAATTAAAAAAGCTTTTATCACCGCGTCACATTCGCATGATTGCATTGGGCGGGGTCATTGGTACAGGAATCTTTAAAGGAAGTGCCGATACAATCGGTTTAGCAGGTCCTGGGGTCATCTTTTCCTATGTATTTGCCGGATTATTATTGCTCATCGTGATGGCAGCCTTAGCTGAAATGGCGATTGTCTATCCGGGAAATAACCTTCGCGACCTGATACAGATTGCGCTTGGTCAACGTTTTTCATTTGTTGTCGGCTGGGTTTACTGTTTCATGTGGCTCACTGTGTGTGTCATCGAGATTATTGCGGCAGGCAGCCTGCTTCAATACTGGTTACCGAACGTGCCGCTATGGTCACTATGTTTACTCTGCTCACTCTTAGTCATCGGAATTAACTTAAATAATGTAAAATACTTTGGTGAAATTGAGTTTTGGTTCGCTGGAATGAAGATTTTCGTTATTATTGTGTTTATTATTCTTGGTGCAGCCCTATTATTTGGGATCATTCCGAACGAACAAAGCACATCTGCACTCACCAACTATCAAAACTTCGTCCCGAACGGATGGGGTGCGATCTTTGCCTCTTTATTAGTTGTTATTTTCTCTTACGGGGGCTCTGAATTGATCGGGCTGACTATTACAGAAACAAAGGATGCCGAAAAGGTCTTGCCTGGTGTTGTTAAAAGTATGATGTGGCGTATTATCTTATTTTACACTTTGCCGATTTTGATCATCTGTGGACTCATTCCTTGGAATCAAATTGATCCAAATAACAGCCCCTTTGTTCAAGTCTTTTCAGCAGCCGGTATGCAAGGCGCCTCTCACTTCATTAATTTCGTATTGATTACAGCCGTTCTATCGGCGGCCAATTCTGGCATTTATGGCACGACGAGAATGATGCATTCTCTCTCTAAATCAGATGGCGGTCCGAAAAAACTGGCACAGGTCAATAAAAGAGGCGTACCCATTTTGAGTTTATGGGTGACCGTTCTGTTTCTTCTCATCGGGACATTCTTTGCTTACTTATACCCAGAGCAAATTTTCAGTTATATGCTAGCCATTCCTGGTTTTGCTGTTTCACTCATTTGGATTAGCATTTGCATGGCACATCTGAAACTTCGCCCAAAATATCCACAGGAGCCTTATTTTAAGGTGTGGCTGTTTCCGTATTTGACTTTATTTGCAGGTCTTGTACTAAGTGTGAGTTTTGTGATGTTTCTATTCAGACAAGAAAACTTGCCTAGCTCAATTATCAGCATTGGTTTCTTAATCGCAGCCATCATTGCTTCATTCTTAATGAAAAAGAAGGCTTAAACGCTAAAACCCGCCATTGAGGCGGGTTTTTTTCATGAGCTGCTGTCTTCTGTCACTTCAAAATCAATCGACGCTTTTGGGATGCCGTTGATGATGATTGTTAATGTATGGATTCCTTCATAGTGTTTTCTTGTCGTCATATTTTGAAAAGACTGTGTCCTGACGAATTCCCTATGTAACGCTGAGCCTGTTTCAAACTCTGTGATTTTAAATACCTTTTGATTGCGGGTCCCCCGAGCTTTGACGTAGTCTATGGCATACTCTACACGCAGCTTTAGCGGCTTATCGGCTTGAAGAGTAAAATGAAAAGTCATTTTCTCACCGATCCGAATAGGGTCTTGTACGATCTTCAAATCCGTTATTTGAACGGATGGATCGTCATCATAACCAAACAACGCCATAATATCTGGATCTCCTTTTTTGAGTAAAGTACGGGATGCATGTTTGACAATCCAGTTCGTATGTTTGTTGGTTCCATACCAGTTTTGAACCGTCTGCTTCATCAGGTCTGGCTGTATTGCAGAGATATCATTTAGATGATTCGCTACACTTTTTTGCACATACCGCGACGGGTCTGCCTTCAAGTTTTCCAAAATGGGCAGCGTGACCGAAGGATTCTTTTTTAGTGAAGGAACAGATAAGCCCCATGGCAGACGCGGTCTGCAGCCTTCACTAGCCAGCCTCCGTATGTGCTCTTCTTGATCCTGAGACCATACGAGCATTTGCGCCAGCATTTTGTCCTGATCTTGAATCAGAAATGGCCGAACGGCAAATTCAGAAGTGGAAAAGGGTGTGAAGAATTCGAGCGCCTTGATCGAGAGGTCCCAGTGTGCAAGGCCGTACGTCTCGACGTAGTCTGGAAATACGAGCGCACTAAGTCCTGAAAAATGCGGGGCTGCCTGACGCAGTACCTCAATTGCCTCCTCATAATCCTCTGGTAGACAGGCATGCATCGATTCAGTGACTCGTCTCATCCGTCCTTTTAACTCAAGCTGCTGCCAATCCTCTTGAAATACGAGCCGCTGGAATGGCTCAGCATCAAATACAGTTGAAGCCTGCGTAAGTTTCTCCGCTAATTCTTGGATAAATAATTCATTGTACACATGTTTTAATGGTTCAATCGTGTCCACCTCCCACATTTCAATATCATTATTTTACCCCAATCTGAAGAAAGTGGTATTAAAAACAGCCCAATTCCAAAGAACTAGGCTGTTGTTCGCTATATAAACATATTAATGATCATAATAAATGCAATGGCACTAACGGAAATGATCGTCTCCATAGCCGTCCATGTCAAAAACGTCTCTTTAATGGTCATACCAAAATACTCCTTGATCAGCCAAAAACCAGAGTCATTGACGTGAGATAAAATTAATGAACCTGCTCCTGTTGCTAACACAAGCAGCTCCCTGCTCACATCAGGCATAGTTGCAGCAATTGGTGCTACAATACCTGCTGCCGTCATCATGGATACCGTCGCAGATCCTGTTGCCACACGAATCACTGCAGCAATCAGCCAGCTAAGCAAAATCGGTGAAATCGGCGAGTGTTTGGCTAAATCTGCAATATAATCACCGACACCTGAATCAATGAGCACATTATTGAAAGCTCCTCCTGCTCCAATGACAAGCAAGATGGAAGCGATCGGACCTAAGCACTCATTACTAAAGGAAAGCACCCGGTCACGGCTCATTCCTTGCATAAAGCCAAGACTGAAAAATGAATAAACTGTTGCAATCAGCAGTGCTGTTATTGGATCTCCGATGTACTTGAATACCTGGAACCACATATTGTCCTCTGGTAAGATAATGTCCGCCAATGTGGCAAGAAGCATCAGAATCACCGGCACCAATATGGTAAACATCGTATTCGCAAAGCCGGGGAGCCTTCGATCTTCATTTCGTTCAGTGAATTGCTTTCTCAGCATCTCCGGAACGGGTTTATGTATCCGTTTTCCAATCCACTTACCGTACAGCGGGCCAGCAATAATCGCTGTCGGCAATCCCACAATAATAGAGAAGAAAATGGTTTTCCCCACGTTGGCATGATAGATGCCAACGGCTGCCATTGCCGCTGGATGAGGCGGGACTAGCCCATGCACGACAGACAAGCCAGCGATTAACGAGATCCCAATGGTCACGAGCGAGATGCCTGTTTCAATGGCAATTGTAAAAAGTAAAGGAATGAGAAGAACGAAACCGACCTGGAAAAAGACAGGTATCCCCACGATAAAAGCAACAAACATCATTGCCCAATGCACATTCTTCGTCCCAAACCGGCCGATTAAAGTTTGAGCTATTCGCTCTGCTCCCCCTGATTCAGCCATCATTTTCCCAAGCATGGTACCAAGCGCTAGAACAATGGCCAGCAATGATAACGTATTGCCTAATCCCGTTTTAATCGATTGAATGATTTCCTGCAAATCCATCCCCGTCGCAAAGCCCACTAGCATCGAAGTAATAATTAAGCTCACAAATGGATTCAACTTAACGACTGTAATGAGAATGAGTAAAAGGACAATCGCCGCAATCACGATGAATAAAAGCATGTTCTCCCACCTTTTCCCTGATGTTTAACGATTTTGTTTTAATTGCAGCGCACTAATGACATCAAATTCATCCTTCAGTTTGTCGTAGAGGCGCTCATATAAATAAAACAGCTCTATGTAAATTTCATTGTTCTTCATATTAGGTTCATGACGAGCAGAGATTCGAATCCACTCTTGAACCTCTTCTATCTCTTCCATATGACCTAAACTATAAAGTGCAAGGACAGCCGCCCCCAGTGCTGACGCCTCGTAGCTTTCTGGAACAAGCACTTCTCTACCCATCGTATCCGCTAAAATTTGCCGCCACAGCGGAGATCGTGCAAATCCGCCCGAAGCTCTGACATCCTTTGCTGAACCGGTTAAATCTCTTAAGGCAACACCGATCGAGAAAACACTCATAATGACGCCTTCTAACACAGCTCTAATAAAATGCTCCCGCTTATGCTGAAGACCGATTCCAAAGAAGGTGCCTCTCGCATTTGGATTCCAATAAGGTGCCCGCTCACCTGATAAAAATGGCAGAAACAGCAGACCCTCAGAACCAGCTGGAACCTTTTCCGCGATGTCCATCATCAGATCGTAAGGGTCCACACCTAGACGCTTTGCTACCTCCACCTCTGATGACCCGAATTCATCCTTCAGCCATCTCAGCATGATCCCGCCATTATTGGTCGGTCCTCCTACAACCCAATGCTTATCTGTCAGGGCATAGCAGAACGTTCTTGATTGCTCATCTGTAATTGGTTTGTCTACAACCGTACGGACAGCACCGCTTGTCCCAATCGTAACAGCCACCTCTCCTTTGCCAATCGCGCCCACACCTAAATTCGCTAGAACGCCATCATTCGCACCAATGACAAATGGTGTATCTTCTTTAATGCCCATGCGCAGTGCAATCTCTGGCTGAAGTCCTTTCAGTTGATATGTCGTTGGGACAAGTTCAGATAGTTGACAGGCTTCAATTCCAGCAATACGAAGCGCCTTCTCATCCCATCGAAGCGTTTCCAATTGGAACAGTCCCGTTGCTGAAGCGATTGAATAATCGACGACATACTGACCGAAAAAATGATAAAGAATATATTCTTTGATCGAAATAAATTTTGCTGCCTTCTTAAAGACATTCGGTGCCATTTCTTTCATCCAACGTATTTTTGAAAGCGGTGACATTGGATGGATCGGAGTACCTGTCCTTTTATAAATGTGGAATCCATCCATATCTGATTTAATTCGTTTCGCTTGTTCTGCACTTCTGTTATCTGCCCAAATGATACTGTTCGTTAATGTTTTTCCATCCTTATCCATCACAATTAAGGAATGCATCGCTGTACTGATCCCGATGCCTATAAGATTTTCTTCATCAAATGCTGCTTTCGTCAATGCACCTCTTACACTCGCAATGACGGCTTCTAATATCTTTTCAGGATCCTGCTCAACCCATGCTGGCTGGGGCTGAATGAGCTCATAAGGAACTGAATGCTTCGCTAATACCTTCCCCTGAGGTCCAAACAGAACCGCCTTTGTACTTGTTGTTCCAATATCCAAACCAATTACCGCCTGGTTCCCCTTCATCTGTATCACGCCCAATCATTGATTTGAAGTCACATATGTAGTTTTTGAATTGCCTGTTAGATCCCATTATAAAAATAATTTTTTCGACATTCAACGACCGAAAAGAAAATTATTTTCACTAAAAAGCTCACAATCGTTACCACATCAGCATTTTTCATTATAAGAAAAATTTATTTTTGGAATCATTACACTCTTTTTTGTGAAATGGTTTCTCGCATTTGCTTTAAATTTGTTATTGTTTCCTGCTGCCTTAAGTGAGCAAGTGCAAAATATAGAACGTCAATGACCGTCAGCTGCGCAAGTCTTGCGGACATCGCTTCTGTTCGAAAAGCCGTTTCTTGTGTCGCAGTATACAACGTGACATCTGCAAGCTGACTCAATGGTGAGCGCTGATAGCTTGTAATACCGATGGTTTTAGCTCCTTTACTCTTTGCTGTTTTCATCGCATCGAGCAAATCTTTATTTCGTCCAGAATGAGATATACCGATCACTGTACTGTGCTGGTCAAGAAGACCAGCAGACATCGCTTGAAAGTGAGAATCTGTGTGAACAATACAGTTGATGCCTGTCCTCATAAATTTATGAAAAGCGTCAGTCGCAATGAGGCCAGACCCACCACTCCCATAAAACTCTAAGCGTTTTGCTTCATGAATGATTTGTATGGCCTTTTCTACATCCCCTGGATTCAATAATTGAAAGCTATCCTTTAAAGCGGATATATTCGTCTGAAAAACCTTTTGCATAAAAATAGCCATATCATCATCAAGACTCATTTCTTCATCTACATAATTAGGCTTTGTTTGGTCTATTTCCTGGGCAATAGCAATCTTCAAATCTTGAAAGCCCTCAAATCCAAGCCTTTTACAAAGACGAAAAATCGTTGCCTCTGAGCTTGCAGTTTTTTTCGCAAGCTCGACAATAGATAAATGGATGATGTCGCGGGGCTCACTCGTAATATGCTCTGCAATTGCTTTCAGCTTTGGCGGCAATCCCCTGCTTGCTGCTCGTATTTTTTCAATACTACTTAAACTAACAGAAGCCAATTGACTTCACTCCTCCCTTATTCATGTGAACGCATACATTTCCTCATGTTCCCATCTTATAAAAAAGAAGCCTGTTTGCACAGACTTCTTTTTTAAGCGTTCATTGTTTTGATCAATAAATCAAAGAAAGCGTCAGCATTTACATCCGTACACACTTGAACGTTGCGCTCTTTCTCCCATTGATGCTGAAAATCACAGATCATCTGTCCATCACAAAACTCACTCTTCGTCTCGACGTCCACATGAAAAGCCTGTGTGCTCACGAGCTGCTTGTCAATGGCAAGACTGACAGCAAGCGGATCATGCATGGCACACGCCCACACACCATTGCGCTCAAAATAGCGCTGACGATAAATGCTTGTACTCTCTCTAATATAATGGGCCAACGTTTCATTCTGAATCGCATCAATTCTTTCATCCGTAAGCAAGACCTGTCTCGTGACATCTAATCCCACTTGAGTCAATGAAGGGAACCCTGCATCCAGCACTAACTTTGCCGCTTCTGGGTCTGCATATGTATTAAATTCCGCTACCGGCGTGACATTCCCCTGACCCTCAACGACACCACCCATAAAAATGACTTCTTTCACGTGATGAATCAGCTCAGGACACTTTTTCACTGCAAGGGCTAAATTCGTTAAAGGTCCTGTCAACACAAGCGTAACCTGCTTCGAATACTGCATCACCCGGTCGATGATAAAATCAGGCGCAAAACCAGCATCTGCTTTTTTCATAGGCTGAGCATCCTTTAAAGCACCGCCAATCCCATCCTCTCCGTGAACCCGATGTTCATAATGGGGCTCTCTTAAAAGAGGGGTTGCTGCACCTTTGATGACAGGAATATCATCTGCCTCAACCAGCTCAAGCACTTTACACGTATTCAATGTAGCCGCATCGACAGACACATTCCCACACACCGTTGTAATCCCCAAAATATCAAACTGCTGACTTTTCACCGCCAGCAAAATCCCAATCGCATCATCGATTCCAGTATCTACGTCCAAGATCAATTTCTTAGTATTTGGCATGGGTGAAATCTCTCCCTTATTTGAAAGTGTTGTTAGGGGAATGATAGCATATACCTTTTCAACGATTTGGAGATAATCAGAAGTTGAACACTTGTAATTACTCCTTTTCTCCGATGTCTTTGAGATACTGTTCGCGTTCTTTTTTAGATAAACTATTCAGATAGTCTTCTTTCACTTGAGGATTAAAATCATCCCAGTTCTCAAAACGATCTCCTAGTTCTGCTGAATAACTCATTGAACCGATTTTTTTTGTTCTATACTTTAATGAAGCGGAGAACTCGTACTTTTCTGGCTCACCATTTATATATCCTCTAATTACGATGTAGCCCATTGGATCAATAGTTACCCTCTTCTTAAACGTTATGGTCTTAATAAATTGATGGATGTCTTCTTTGCGTAAAAATTCTTCTATTTTAGGCTTCATTTTTTCTGCGAGCTCTTCTGCTTTTTCTTGATCGCTCTTTTCTTTTACCACATCATTTGATTTACTTTGCTTATTGTGCTGAGTGATTAACGAAGTCACTGAGACAATGCTGATAACGACCAAAACAGATACAAGTTTTATTGTGTTTTTCATGTCTACCATTGCCACCTTCTTAATAATGAAAAATAAAAAACAGGTAGGTGATTACCTGTTTTATTATTTTTCTCCAATATCCTTAAGATACTGTTCTCGTTCCTTTTCAGAGAGTCTTTTAAGATAGTTTTCCTTTAATTCTGGTTCATCTTTAAATTTATCCCAATCTTTAAAACGATATGACAACTCAGGATCATAACTCATTGAACCTATTTTTTTAGCTCTATATTGTAAAGAAGCTGAAAATCCGTACTTCTCCGGTTCATTATTTATATAGCCATCGATTATAATATCCCCCATAGGATTGATGGTCACATCTTTTTCAAACGTTATGGTTTTGATAAAGTTATGAATATCTCTTTTGTGCAAGTGCTCTTCAACCTTAGGCTTCATCTTCTCTGCAAAATCTTCTGCTATTTCTTGATCGTTCTTCTCTTCCGCTATTTCCTCTGACACACTATGATCAATATACTCAACAACAAAGGCAGTAACTGAGATGATGACAACCACAATAATGATAGATAGTTTCATTACGTTTCTCATATAAGACAAACCCCCTTAGTGAACTTAATCAGCCTTGACAAAATAAAAACAGGTAAGCTAGTACCTGTTTTACTCTTTTTCACCAACATCTTTCAGATATTGTTCGCGTTCCTTTTTGGGAAGACTTTTCAGGAAATTTTCTTTTAATTCTGGTTCATCTTTATATTTTTCCCAGTCCCTGAATCGAATTGATAACTCGTATGAATAACTCATTGAACCTATCTTTTTAGACCTATATTGTAGGGATGCTGAAAAATTGTACTTTACCGGCTCATCATTCACATACCCGTTAATAACAATATCCCCCATGGGATTAATAGTCACATCTTTTTCGAACGTAATAGATTTTATAAAGTTGTGAATGTCCATTTTATGTAAATCTTCTTCGATTTTTGGTTTCATCTTCTCTGCAAACTCTTCTGCTTTTTCTTGATCGCTTTTTTCTTGCACTACATCATCTGACAGACTCTGATTAATGTACTGTACAATGAACGCAGTTAATGAGATGATAACGACCACAATTATGATAGGAAACTTCATTGTATTTCTCATAAAAAGCAAAAACTCCTTAATGAACTTTTAATCAATCTATCTATGAAATTGGCAAAAATAAAAACAGGTAGGTGAGTACCTGCTTTACTCTTTTTCTCCAATATCCTTAAGATACTGTTCACGTTCTTTTTTAGAAAGGCTATTCAAAAAATCTTCTTTCACTTGTGGATCAAAATCAGCCCAATTCTCGAAACGGTCTGATAAATCAGATGAGATGCTCATAGAACCGACTTCATTAGATCTATATTCTAATGATGCAGAAAACTCAAACCTTTCTGGCTCGCCATTCACATATCCCCTCACTCTTATATATCCCATCGGATTAATGGTTACTCCTTTTTTAAAAGATATAGTTTCGATAAAATTATGAATATCCATTTTATGCAAACGTTTTTCTATTTTCGGCTTCATTTTCTCTGCGAATTCTTCTGCCTTCTGTTGTTCACTTTTTTCTTTTTCTTGCACGATGACCTTTCCTCCAGATTCATTTGTTTGAGATTGCTTACCGTTTAAAAGAAACAGTGTAACTGAAATAATAGTAATAAGGGCAATAAAAATAATCGAAATTTTGATTTTATTCTTCATATAAAATATCTTCCACCTTTTGAAAGTTAACATTCATCTTTAAATTACTTAATTATTAAACTT
The DNA here is from genome assembly GCF_038003425.1 of Bacillus sp. FSL K6-1145. Classification (NCBI taxonomy): domain Bacteria; kingdom Bacillati; phylum Bacillota; class Bacilli; order Caryophanales; family Bacillaceae; genus Bacillus; species Bacillus sp. FSL K6-1145. The sequence continues at coordinate 3,553,393 of NZ_JBBOPC010000001.1, forward strand.
ATAATAGATATTTATTTCTCTCTATAATATAATATTTATGATAAAAATTACAGGAGTGTAAAAATTGCCCACGATAAACTCAATTAATCGACTTAGCGATAAAGATTATAATGATATATCGTCAGAGTCTTATGATATTTCTAATTATACATATCCGAAAGATATACGCTTAAAAAGCGGTAAAACCATGTATGTCATTGACCATATAGAAACAAAAAAAGGACTTAACGCACTAACCCTTGTCTCAAGAGAGGATTATCGTATTTCAAACAAAGGCAAAGACCTCACCAAAATCAAAAACGCAGTCATCGCCTACCGTGGCTCTGAACCGATTGGCGCAGGCCAATATAAAGATACCATTAAAAAACATGGAAAAAAAGAGTCAGATGATCTTCTTTCTACCATTTTGACAAAGCTGCCTCCTTTTAGTCGGTCGAAGGCTTCACAGGAAGTGACGACTAAGATGACAACAGGCACAACCACCTATACAAATGAAATTGTTCAAGATTGGATGGTTTCGGATACAAAGTATCTGATTAAAAATATTCCCTTTGAAAATGGCGCAGAGAATCAAATGGTTCAAGCAGATCGGTATGCGAAAGAAATACATAAGAAAATGCCAAATGCCAAGATGTATGTGACAGGGCATTCACTTGGCGGGTCGAATGCGTCCTATGTTCTTGTTAAAAATGATTTTATTAAAGGCGGGGTCACCTTTGAGAATCCGAATATTTACCCCAATCTATCGGATGGCCTCCAAGCCAAAGCATTAAAAGGTGATTACCACAGTAGATTAACAGAATATATCAATCTCAATGACGGGCTTTCTCTTTTAAATCGACATACGACAGAAATCGGTCGTGTGAAAGTGATGTATGATGCCGCTTTACCTGAAGGCGTCGATTACTCCGAGGATTCCTCCAAAGCCGTCCAATTCATGAAAGATCTCCTCAATCGGGCAATGAGTGTGAATCCTTCACTGGATGCGAATTTATTCCTTGAAGCCCTCGCCGGCAGCCATGGCTTAGATCGGTATGCCTTTTCATCAGATGGCTCCGTTGAAACCATTGATGATATGTTGAAAAAAAACCCTTCTCTCACTGCCGCCATGTTACATCAATTGAGTCAGTCGAATGTTCACCCGCAAAGTGTGGTGGCAATTTTAATCAAGTCGCATGTTCTCATGAACACAGGTCGTAAATTCTCGACATATGCCGAGCACCATATACAGCAAATCATTCGCAAAATCGAGAAACTCGATGACAAAGTGGATCAATCGGTAGAACGAGTTCGTTCGAGATACAAACAAATTGTCGGTTTTGGTTCGTATGACCAGCTGACGGCATCAGATGTGGATGCTGTAATTCGCCACTTAAAAACAGAGGGACTTGAGAATGAGTTCTATTCCGTCAAAGAGTATGATACAGCGATTGATAGCGCGATGAATATAAAAAGGTGGCTGGACTCAATATCAGATGATATGAGCCAGCTAGGAAAAGAATACCATGATGCAGATACAGCCCTGGCAAAGAATATGGGCATTTCTTAAGGAGAACGAGGAATGGAATTTTCAAAGAAACAACCAACAGATGCAGACCGTTTTTTGCAACGAATGACAGATACGCATACATCAAGCTCCGTCTTTTCTCAAACAAACTTTCACACTGAAGACATGACACCAGCAGAGCTGGCTGCTTTGAAAGCAAAGATCAAAGAAGAGCAGAAAACAGCGCTAATCAGAGCCATCCGGCATCAGCTTCAACATGAATTTGCAGAAGACCGCCAAGAAGCGGGAAAAATTTTAGATCTAATTGATGAACTTCAGAACAAAGTGTATAAACATCAAAAGCGCATCCATACGCATATGTCAGGACAAGCCATTGACGCCTTAACAGAGAAAATCGAGCAAAGACTCAAGTTTTACGAACTGAAAGAAGATGTTCAATCCGCCATCGACTCGATTGGCATTTAGATGAACCTTCCGTCCGATGAATCTTTTCCTCGTCTCACTCGTATATACTAAAAGAGTGATTGATTTGAAAGGAGATCTGTTTGTGGGATATATTTTGTTGTTTTCGGTTGTGATCGGTCTTGTCTTGACCCTCTTGCTCACACCACTCAAGTTGATCGTTAGAAAGAAAGGGACAGAACAGCAGGTTCCGCTAATGTGGATTGCAGGCCTTGCTTTGCTGTTCATGGTCGGTATTTTTGTTTTCTATTATATGACCAATTTGGATCGTAACCCTTCATCCCTCTGGTTGATTGGACTTGTTGTGACAGCAGCAGGCGCCTTTTTGTCAGTTGGATTGGAGCGTAAGATCAAAGGCGTGCTGTTTCTTATTTTATTACTGCTCGGTGTTTATATGGCGACAGCTTTTCTATTCAATGCGAATGAGAAATTTGATGTCTCCAAAATGGATCAAAAGGTCGAAATCAAAGCGTTTGATGAGACGGAAACACCTGCGAGTGTCCCGCCTCAATTTGCTCGGAACAAAATGAAGAAATCGTTCGGACAGGTTCCAAACACAAGTTACTATGAGCTTGGCAGCCTGCAAATCCAGAAGGTCAACGGTGAGTATGTGTACATCGCCCCAGTGGAATTCTCGGATTTCTTTAAATGGATTCGTTCAGGGAGTACGCCGGGTTACTTTACATTAAGTGCGACCGACTCATCTGCCAATCCAAAGTTTGTTAAAACAGAGATGGTTTACACACCTTCCTCTTATTTCAACAAAGAAATTGAGCGGCATATTCGCCTTCAATACCCTGATTTGATTTTCTACGGCGACACACAGCTGGAAATCAATGATGACGGAAAGCCTTATTACATTCGCACGTATGGCGATTTTATCTCTGCCCGTAACGGCTTTAAAGCTTCCGGTGTGGTCGTTGTTGATGCCAAAACAGGTGCAACAAAGAAATATGCTCTAGATCAAGTACCTGCTTTTATTGATGGTGCTGTTTCACCAGAAGCGGTCAGTCTGCAAAACAGTTATTTCGGAAACTATATTCACGGGTTCTGGAACAGTATGTTTGGAAAATCAGATGTGAAGCTGCCTTCAGATGAAGGAACAGAAGCCAATGTGAGTCCAGTGTTTGATTCAAAAGGAGATATGTACTACTTCACAGATTTCACAAGTCCGAAAGAGGGCGTTGATTCGATGCTTGGATATGCCCTGACAAATGCCCGAACAGGAAAAGCGACTTATTATACCGGAAATCTTGAAGCGTCCTACATGGATTCTCAAGGCGCTCTGCAAATTATCGAGAAACGTTTCATCGAGAAGAAATGGAAAGGTCGCATGCCGATTCTGTATAATTTCTATGGAGAAGCCAGCTGGCTCACGCCGGTTCTCGATTCAAATGGATTCCTGCAAAACTACTTTATCGTGTCTGCAGCCAATCCTGAAATCGCTGCATACGCTTCTACACCAAACGAAGCACTGAGAGCCTATAAGACAGCTCTGCAAAAAGGCGGCGGTACCGTTAACAGTTCCTCTAAGCAGGAAAAGAAAGAAACGACAGGGAAAGTCAAACGAGTCTACAAAGAAAAGACCGGTGATTATACAACCGTTACCTTCCTGCTAGACGATGGGAAAAGCTACACCATGTCATCTGAAAAAGAACCTCTCGTCATTTATTTAAAAGAAGGCGATCAGGTCACCATGAAATACACAGATACGGGTGAAATCTTCCTTCCAGTTGATGAGATCAACATTAAAGGGTTATAAAAAAGATGCTTCTCCTACTGAGGAGAAGCGTCTTTTCAGATTATTGACAAAGGGCTAAAATGATCTTGATTTTAGCCCTTTGTCTTCTTTTCAGCGTGATAGAAAACCTTTGCAGTCTAGGAAGGGCGAGTACCGGAGCGAATTGGACATTCATGAGCACCGGAGCGAAGACCTGACACCGAATGCGAGGGTTTGTCTACACGCTGAGATGCTTCTCCTACTGAGGAGAAGCGTCTTTTCTCTCTTTCCTTAACAATTCAACAAGCAATTCCTTATTTTTATTTCCCCCTGTCATCGGTGACTCGACATAGGAGAATTTACGTTTGAAATCCATTCCTCTCACAGAAATGACAGCCAATTCACCGCCAATGCTGCCTCGCTGGAGGACATATTTAGATAAAACAGAAAGCCCCATTCCATGAATCACAGCCTCTTTAATCGCTTGATTGCTGCTAAACGTCACAAATGTCCGTGCTTTCAGTCCATTTGATTTCAGGACGTGCTGTAAGTATTCTCCGGTACCTGATCCCTCTTCTCTCGTGATCCATGTTTCGTTTTGCAATTGATCAATCGTGACATCCTTTTTCTTAGCAAAGGGGTGATCTAATGGCGCGACGATATAGAGCTCGTCTTCTAGAAAAGTTTCTACTGTCAGTTCTTTGTCATTCGTCTGTCCTTCGATCAAACCGATGTCGACATGGAATAAGCGGACATGACTGGCGATCGCCTCTGTGTTATCAATGACTACCTCAATGTCCACATGCGGATAGAGCTGATGAAACTCTGCCAATATTTGTGGCAGCACGTACTCTCCAATGGTAAAACTCGCCCCGATTGTCAGCTTCCCTCTTGCCAGATGATGATGCTCATAAATATCCTGCTTCGCCTGTTCATATAAACGAATGATTTGTTTTGATCGATGGTACAGCATATCCCCAGTTGGTGTAACAGTTAATTGCTTTGGCGAACGATTGAGCAGAACGGTCTGGAATTCCTGCTCCAAGTTCTTAATATGAAGACTGACACTTGGCTGAGAAATCCGCAGCTTTTGGGCTGCCTTTGTAAAGTTTTTCTCTTCCACAACTGTCACAAATGTCTTCAGTGCATCGTAATACATCGGTCCCTCTCCTATCAGAAATCTTAATCCAAAACCTTTCATATATATATCTTACTAATTCCTTCCCAGTGCGTAAAGAAGCGCTCAACTGAAAAAAATTTAATAAAAATATTTACTAATTTTTTTAAAGACTCTATACTAGAAGGAGATATTTTCTATAGGAGGTGCTGATTTGGCAGCTAAAATAAAGGACATTGCTGAAAAAGCTGGATTATCCATTGCGACTGTATCTCGCGTACTGAACCAAGATCCTAACCTATCTGTCACGGATCAAACACGCGAGAAAGTATACGCCGCCGCTGAAGCTTTGTCCTATCAAAAGAAAACATTCAAACATTCATTAAAAAAAATCGCCTTTCTCTATTGGATGACCGAAAAGGAAGAGCTTGAAGATATTTATTTTAAATCCATTCGTCTAGGCATTGAGGAACTTACCAATACTCGGAGTTTAAATGTCACCGCTTACAATCCATCTGATGGGCTTCACTCCATTGATCCTTCTACAGAAGGGATCATTGCCATCGGCCGATTTAAAACGTCAGAGCTTGACCAATTATATGAGATCACCCAGCATATCGTTTTTATTGATACGTCGCCAGATGAAGACCGTTTTGATTCTGTAAAGCCAAACCTGAAACGAATTGTTGAAAAGATCATCGATTCTTTTATTGAAAAAGAGCACACATCCATTGGATTCATTGGCGGCACAGACCTAGATCTGAATACGAATGTACATATTCCAGATATTCGAGAAACGACTTTCCGTGAATATATGATGGCTCACAATGTCCTTGATGAACGATTTGTCTATGTCGGTCACCATTTCTCAGTAGATGAAGGTTATGCGCTGATGATGAAGGCGATTGATGAGCTTGGTGATGACCTGCCTTCCGCTTTTTGTGTCGCTAGTGATCCTCTTGCCATCGGCTGCTTACAAGCATTAAATGAGCGAGGATTTTCTCTGCCGAACCGCGTGAGCGTCTTTAGTATCAACGATATTCATGTGTCTCAATATGTGTCACCACCGCTCACCACGTATCATATCCACACGTCTTTACTTTGTGAAACAGCAGTTGATTTACTGTTAGAAAGACTTGTAGACGGCAGAACATTACCGAAAACTGTGCTGATTGCCTCAGAACCTGTCTTTCGAAAAAGTACAATCTAAACAACTGGAAGCCCCATCCAATGTGGAGGGCTTCTTTTCTCTCTACATCAGTAAAAAATTTTACTTAATAAATTTAATAAAATATGTTTACTTTTTTTACTCAAGTTGATATTCTCACATTAAGAAAGCGTTTTCTTATCATCTGTGAAAAAAGAACGAGAGGGGATTACTAATGAAAAAGGGAAAATGGGCGACATTATCAGCAGTCGTTGGGACTGCTGTGCTTCTGCTTTCAGCTTGCGGACCGGGAGATGACAATTCAAGCGGAACACAGCCAGCATCTACAGGTACAAAGACCTTACTAGTGTGGGAGGATGTCAAAAAAACTGAGGGGATTCAAGACGCTGTAAAAGAATTCGAAAAACAACATGATGTGAAAATCAAAGTGGTCGAAAAAGCTTATGCCGACCAAATCGAAGCTCTCCGTCTAGATGGAGCAGCTGGGACAGGTCCAGACGTCATCACGATGCCTCACAATCAAATTGGATCAGCTGTCACTGAGGGGCTATTACAAGAAATCAAGCCAGATCAAAAAGTGATCAACTCCTTCACAGACGAATCGATTCAATCACAAACGGTAGATGGAAAACTGTATGGTCTGCCAAAATCCGTTGAAACCACTGTCCTTTTTTATAACAAAGATCTTGTCAAAAAGGCACCAACGACACTTGATGGCTGGTATGATCTTTCGAAAAAGCTGACAAAAGACGGAAAGTACGGTTTTGTTGCGAAATGGGATGAAATTTACTATGCACAAAGTGTTTTAGGCGGATCTGGAGGCTATATTTTCAAGCAGAAAAATGATGGCTCTTATGATGTCAATGACATTGGTTTGAACAACGATGGCGCCATCCAAGGCGGAGAATACATTCAAAAATTCTTTAGCGAAGGACTTTTCCCGAAAGGCATCATTGGTGAACAAGGAATCAATGTCCTCAACTCCTTATTTACAGAGAAAAAAGCAGCAGCCGTCATTTCTGGTCCTTGGTCATTTGGTCCATATAAAGAGGCGGGTATTGACTATGGTGTGGCCGAGCTGCCAACACTCCCTAACGGAAAACATATGAGCTCATTTTTAGGTGTAAAAAGCTACAACGTCTCCTCTTATTCTAAAAATAAAGAACTTGCTGAGAAATTTGTTGAATTTATCACGAACGAAAAAAATTCAAAGAAGCGTTTTGAATTAACAGAGGAAATTCCACCAGTGAAAAAACTGATGAAAGATCCAACCATTACGGAAAACGCAAATGCGGATGCTGTTTCTAAACAAACGAAATACGCCACACTGACACCGAACAATCCTGAAATGGAAGAGGTGTGGAAGCCGATTGATAGTGCATTAGGACTGATTGCAACTGGTCGTACAGATGTGAAAAAGGCACTTGATGATGCGGTCAATCAAATCGACTCTCAAATTAAAGCAAATCACTCCAAATAACCATCAAATGCGGGTAGTCTATCAAACTGCCCGTAGTTGATCTAATTTTATATGAAGTAGGTGTTAGACGTGACGGGTAACCTTGAACTAGACCGCACACACATAGTGGAATCAAAGACACACCGGAGACGGGCGCTAATGTTCTCCTTTATACCCGGGATGGGGCAGATATATAACAAACAGTACGGCAAAGGGGCACTCTTTTTCCTGTTCGGCGCCGCTTTTTTGATTGTATTTTATGATTTATTCAATATTGGCTTCTGGGGACTGTTCACACTTGGGACAATGCTGCCTCGTGACAACTCTGTTTTTCTTTTAGCAAAGGGGATTATTGCGCTGTTAACAGCTGGTTTTGGTATCGGCTTTTATGTACTCATGATGCGTGATGCTTTTATGAATGGAAAGAAACGGGATCAAGGGGTACCACTTCATTCCATCCGTGCTCAATATCATCAGCTCATCGATCAAGGCTTTCCTTACTTAATGAGCACTCCTGCTTTCTTTTTACTTCTATTTTCTGTTGTCTTTCCTATTATGTTCAGCTTTGCGCTTGCCTTTACGAACTATGATTTATATCACTCGCCTCCTGCCAATCTGATCGACTGGGTAGGAATCAAGAACTTTCAAAATATCTTTTCCATTGATATTTGGAGAGACACCTTCATTGATGTACTTGGCTGGACCGTCGTATGGACTTTGGCCGCGTCGACCCTTCAATGTGCCCTCGGCATCTTTTTAGCGGTTCTGCTCAATCAGAAGGATTTAAAGGGAAAACGGTTTTTTAGAACCATTTTGATTCTCCCTTGGGCTGTTCCGGGCTTTGTGACCATTTTGGTGTTTGCTGGACTGTTCAATGATACATTTGGGGCCATTAACAATACACTTTTTGCATCGATAGGGATTGATCCAAAACCATGGCTAACAGATCCATTTTGGAGCAAAATTGCCCTCATTGCGATGCAGACTTGGCTTGGATTTCCTTTCGTTTTCATTATGACAACAGGCGTTTTGCAGGCGATTCCCGAGGATTTATATGAGGCTGCGACCATTGATGGAGCCAATTTTTTTCAGAAATTCCGGTCCATCACGTTACCGCTTGTTCTCTATTCCATTGCACCCATCCTCATCACACAATATACGTTTAATTTTAACAACTTTAATATCATCTACTTATTTAATGGCGGGGGACCGCCTGTTGCGGGGTCAACCGCTGGGGGAACGGACATCTTGGTGTCTTGGATTTATAAACTCACGATGCAGTCCTCTCAATATGCACTCGCTGCGGCTGTCACGATTTTACTTTCAATCTTTGTCATCGCCATTGCACTCTGGCAGTTTAAGAGAACGAATTCATTCAAAGAGGAGGACATGATGTGATATGGGATCAAAACAAAACAAGCTCATTCGCCTGAGCATTACTTATTTTATCCTTTTCATTGCCTCCATTTGTATTCTATATCCACTGCTTTGGACGATCGGTGCTTCCTTTAATCCTGGAAACAGCCTTATGAGCACAAGTATGTTTCCGAAGAATCCAACGTTCAGTCACTTTACCGAGCTCTTCTTTGGCCCGGGAGCACTTTATGCAAAATGGTATTGGAACTCCATGAAGATCAGTATTGCCACAATGCTGTTAACGCTGATTCTTGTTAGCTTTACAGGCTATGCCTTCTCTAGATTCCGTTTCAAAGGACGGAAAAATGGGCTGATGCTCTTTTTACTGCTGCAAATGATTCCTCAATTTTCAGCGCTGATTGCGATTTTCGTTTTGGCTCAAATGCTTGGACTGATTAACAGCCATCTTGCACTGATTTTGATTTATGCAGGCGGACAAATTCCGATGAATACGTATTTAATGAAAGGCTATCTTGATGCGATTCCGAAGGATCTTGATGAATCAGCCAGAATGGACGGCGCAGGGCATTTTCGAATTTTCATCCAAATTATTATGCCGCTTGCTAAACCTATTTTGGCGGTTGTCGCCATCAACTCATTTACAGGACCACTGGGTGATTTCATCATCTCCAGTGTCATTGTCCGCTCACCCGAAATGTATACACTCCCGATCGGTCTGTACAATCTTGTGTCAGACAAAATGGGGGCCAGCTACACGACCTTTGCAGCCGGGGCTTTACTCATTGCGATTCCAGTCGCTTTATTGTTTCTTGTGTTACAAAAACAATTTGTGTCCGGCCTCACACAAGGCGGGACAAAAGGATAAGGGGAGATTTGATGAAGAAATGGATGCTCGTCACGGTTGTCGTTTTCTTTTTGATGGGATTAGGGATTTTACCTGAAGCAAAAGCGGATGCCATTTCCGTTCAGCCGATCAATGGACTGCAAGGTGATTTCATTAAAGGAGCCGATAGCTCCATGCTTGCGGAAGTGGAGAGAAGCGGCGGCAGATACTTCGACCAAAATGGAAAACAGGTGGACCCGCTCAAGCTATTAAAGGAAAAAGGCGTCAACTATGTGCGTATTAGACTGTGGAACCACCCATACGACAATCAAGGCCGTGCCTATAACGGCGGGACAAATGATCTCAATACAGCCATCGCTTTATCGAAACGCGCAAAAGCACAAAATATGAAAGTGCTGCTTGATTTTCACTACAGTGATTTCTGGACTGATCCTGGTAAACAGTTCAAACCGAAAGCATGGGCATCTCTTTCACAAAACGATTTAGTAAAAGCGGTTGGCACTTACACAGGGGATGTACTCAAAGCGATGAGAGCCCAAAATGCGCTGCCGAACATGGTACAGGTCGGAAACGAATTGAACTCAGGCATGCTGTGGCCGAACGGCAAAAGCTGGGGTGAAGGCGGCGGTGAATTTGACCGGCTCGCCGCTTTGCTAAAGGCTGGCACAAATGCAGTCCGCTCTGTCGATTCAAATATCAACATCATGCTTCACCTTGCCCATGGCGGGGACAACGGGGCCTCCCGTTGGTGGTTTGATGAAATCAACAAACGAGGCGTCTCATTCGATACGATCGGTCTATCTTATTACCCGTATTGGGACGGCGGATTTAGCGGTCTTACTAACAATATGAATGATATTAGCGTCCGCTATAACAAAGACGTCATCGTGGTAGAAACCGCCTACGGTTTTACAACAGCAAATGGCGACAACCTAGAAAACTCATTTAACCAAGATTCAGTCAATACTGCCGGCTACCCAGCTTCACCTCAAGGCCAGGCATCTTTTATACGAGATCTATCAGAAAAAATTTCACAAGTGAAAAACAATCGCGGGAAAGGTTTCTTTTATTGGGAGCCGCTTTGGATCCCAGCGAAAGGCGCCCCGTGGTCAAGTCAATATGGGCTGGCTTATATCCAAACAACCGGTACGGTCGGAAATGCTTGGGAAAATCAAGCGATGTTTGATTTCAACGGAAAAGCACTGCCTTCTCTAGACGTATTTAAACAAATGACACCGTAATTAATAGGATAGGACGTGACAAAATGGGAAAGCGTTACCCACTCGTTCACCCAAATGTAAACGGATTCTTACATGGTGGCGATTATAATCCAGATCAATGGCTTCATATGCCGGAGATCATTGACGAAGATTTTCGATTAATGAAGCTTGCACATTGTCAAACATTCTCCATCAACATTTTCGCATGGAGTAAGCTAGAGCCAAAAGAAGGTCAATATGATTTTACATGGCTGGATGACATCATGGACCGCTTGGCAGCACAGGGGGCACACGCCATTCTTGCAACGCCAAGCGGGGCACGACCTGCATGGCTCTCACAAGCATATCCAGAGGTATTGCGCGTCGAAGCGAACCGTCAGCGTAACTTACATGGACTTCGCCATAATCATTGCTTCACCTCAACGGTTTATCGAGAAAAAACGAATACACTCAATCGTTTGCTCGCTGAACGCTACAAGGATCACCCAGCACTGATCATGTGGCACATTTCGAATGAGTACGGTGGCGAATGTCATTGTGATCTCTGCCAGGAAGCATTTCGAGACTTTTTGAAAGACAAGTACAATCATGACCTTGAAGCTTTGAATCAAGCATGGTGGACAGGATTTTGGAGCCACACGTATAGTGATTGGTCACAAATCGAGTCACCTGCACCGCACGGGGAGCACATGATTCACGGGATGAACCTAGATTGGAAACGCTTTGTCACAGCGCAAACGATCAATTTTTATCAAAATGAAATTGAACCGCTTCGGGAATTGACGCCCCATATTCCAGTGACCACCAACTTTATGGGCGACTACCCGCATATGCGCCCATTTCTTGGACTGGATTATCATCAATTTGCAAAAGAGGTCGACGTAATTTCATGGGATAGCTATCCAGCATGGCATAGCGGCAGGGAAACAACCGCTGAATTAGCGTCAAACGTTGCCTTCGTTCACGACTTATATCGTTCATTAAAGGACGGGCAGCCATTTCTCGTGATGGAGAGTACACCGAGCCTTGTGAACTGGCATGAAGTGAATAAGGTCAAACACAAAGGCATGGCACACCTTTCTGCCATACAGGCGATTGCCCACGGATCAGACTCCGTGCTTTACTTCCAGTGGCGCCAAGGGCGAGGTGCCTCCGAGAAATTCCATGGCGCGGTAGTCGATCATTCCGGACATGAACATACGCGAGTGTTTCAAGAGGTCGCTGATCTAGGGAAACAGCTGGAGCAGCTGCAACCCATCGCGGGGACATCCGTTCAACCAGAAGTCGCCATCATATATGATTGGGAAAACCACTGGGCCATTGATGATGCACAAGGCTTAAATAATACAAACAAACGCTATGTAGAGGCTTGTCAAACTCACTATCGAAGCTTTTGGAAAAAAGGCATTCCTGTTGACATTGTCGGCATGGAAAAGGATTTCTCATCCTATCGGGTGCTCGTTGGTCCAATGCTCTACATGATCAAACCAGGCGTCGCAGAAAAAATCGAAGCCTTTGTCAAAAGGGGCGGCACTTTTATAGCGACATACTGGAGCGGTATGGTCGACGAAAATGACCTCTGTTTCCTCGGCGGTTTCCCCGGTCCTCTCCGCCATGTACTTGGCATTTGGGCTGAGGAAATCAACACATTGATGCCAGATGAACATGTATTAATGACCACAGGGAATGGACGCACCTACCATGTCGGGCAATATTGCGAATCCATACATCCTGAAACGGCCTCTGTGTTAGGACATTTTGAGAACGGCTGCTACGAAGGACAGCCAGCCCTGACTGTCCATCCTTTTGGAGATGGAAAAGCATACTATATGGCTTCCGAAAATGAGGAGATTTTTTATGATGAGTTTTACGAGGAACTCATCGCAGAAATGGAGATACAGCCCGTCCTATCAGCGGTGATTCCAGAGGGAGTCAGTGTACAAAAACGAACAGATGGCACTCAGGAATATGTGTTTATGATGAATTTTACAGAAGAGCAGCAGAACATATCACTAGATTCAGCGGAAAGCTATGAAAATATCCTGACTGATGAGCAGGTGCCAGAGAAGCTTCAGCTTGATCCTTACGAGTACATCATCTTGAAAAAATAATTTAAAAGAAGTGTTCATTCATTGGACGCTTCTTTTATTTAGATAATTCTAAATACCTATATAAATATATTTATTAGTAGAAATGTATATGAACCTTTATATTTTATCTAAATTTTTTGACATGTTTGATACCGCACCATGAATGGATTCACCATCCTTTTTTACCATTGTATAGGTATGAAAGCGGTTGCCTAATGCTCATATTTTTGATACCCTTTTTTTCAATGCAGCTGTGGGACTGCATTGTGATAAAAAGAGCAAACAAATGTAAACGGTTTATTGTAGGGGGAGGGTCTTATGTTAACGCTTGTTGGATTGTTGATTATTTTAACGATTGTTGTATTGCTGATTTGGGGGAAAGCAAGTCCAATTGTCGCCATGGTCATGGTGCCATTAATCGGGGCACTGATTGCGGGATTTGGGATAAATGACATTCAAACCTTTTTTGAAGAAGGAATTATCAAAGTATTGCCGGTGGCGACCATGTTTATCTTCGCCATTTTATTTTTCGGCATTTTACAAGATACAGGGTTCTTTGAACCTGTAATTAAAGCATTAATTAAGCTGACAAAAGGAAATGTTGTCACAGTTGCAATGGGAACTGCTTTAATTGGGATCATTGCTCACTTAGATGGAGCAGGGGCTACAACCTTTTTATTAACTGTACCTGCACTGCTGCCACTTTATAAAAAATTACATATGAGTCCTTACTTGCTGCTGTTATTAATTGGGACGAGTGCTGGATTAACCAATATGATTCCTTGGGCTGGTCCGACTGGACGGGCAGCAAGCGTCTTGAATATGGATCCATCTGAACTCTGGGTGCCGCTTATTCCGATCCAGCTCATTGGGGTGGTGCTCGTGTTAGGAATGGCGTTCTTTTTAGGAAAGAGGGAAGAAAAACGAATTCGGGTGAAAATTGCTGCAAACGAAGTAGCTGCTGTTCAACTAGAAGGCGCCGATTGGGATCGTGCCATTCAGTCTATTAGCGAAACAGGTGACGCTTCTTTAAAGCGTTATCATCTCATCTGGGTGAACCTTATTCTATTTGTCTGTGTTGTGGTACTTCTCGTGTTAAACGTAATTCCTGCTAGTTATATGTTTATGATTGGCCTGTCACTAGCACTGTTGATTAACTTTCCGAATGTAAATTTACAGATGGAAAGAATCAAGGCGCACGCACCTAGTGCACTGATGATGGCGGCTGTTATTTTCTCCGCAGGTTCATTTTTAGGAATTCTTGAAGGTACAGGGATGCTGAAAGCCATTGCGGTCGACAGTATTCATATTTTACCAGCTTTCTTACTGCCATTTTTACATATTATTGTCGGGATGCTTGGAGTGCCGCTCGATATGCTGACTAGTACAGACGCCTATTATTACGCCCTTCTGCCAATTGTTGAATCCATTACATCTGAGGTTGGCGTATCTGGTACTTCAGCGGCATATGCCATGATGATTGGGAATATTATCGGAACCTTTGTCAGTCCGCTTGCGCCTGCTGTTTGGCTCGCTGTAGGCCTGGCAGGGGTGGATATGGGGAAACATATCCGCTACTCCTTCTTTTGGATGTGGGGATTCAGTATTATCCTTCTGTTCGTGGCGATGCTAATCGGTATCATTTAAAAAAAGAAAGACATGCGTACAACGACGCATGTCTTTTTCTTTGTATTATGAAGGATATTCACTTGTGTGAATGTCTGTATTCGGCTTTCTAATAAGAGACATTAATCCAATGATAAACAATAGAACCATTGGAGCGAATGCAAGACCGATTGTTCCAATTAAAAGAGTCACAGCAGACACCAAGAAAAGAACACCTGAAATCACGGCACGGCGGTCTGTTTTCAAGAGAATAACACCGACAATCGATAGCACTGCTGCAATTCCAGAAACGACCATAAACTGCGTACCAAATGCATTAACTGAAGCTTGAAGCGTTTCAATCGGTAATGTTTCGCCTTCCTCTTGTAGCACTTCATTAATTTCATTATAAAATGATGGACCTACCGAGAGGATTAATGCTCCAAATCCAACACCAATGGCATTGAGGACAATACTAATAATCCCCATAATTTTTTCACCTTTACGACTAATCATGTGTAAACCTCCTAAAAATTTTTAAAATTTAACTGCCTGTTTTCACTTCTCGTTTTTGGAAGACAATTAAGGCAATGGCCAAGAAAATAGCCCAATAGATGACTAGGACGATTAATGAGAATCCTAGAGACATACCTTCGATAAGAGTAACCTGTTCCATAAAGTATTGGGATGGATCGTTTGCAAATAACAAATATTTTGACCAATCAAAGAAGAGCATTAAAATACCTGTAACTGATCCACCCACAATATAAGCTAACACACTAATGGCAATGGAGATGGCTTCACTTCTAAATACTGTAGAAATGGCGAACGAAAGGGTTCCCAAAACGACAAACATTGCACAATGAGCAAGATAATAATAGATCATATTTGCAAACTGCGAACGTTCAATCACTTCACCATTGTGATACACCAAATTCACATAATCAGTGCTAAGTCCAAAGAAAATAGCACCCAATATGAAGGACAAGATAAATAGCACCACAACAAGTAAAAGAGCATACAGCTGTACTGTAATATATTTAGATATTAGGATCTTTAGCCTTGATGGTGGACGAATCAATAATAATTTGATTGTACCATGCTTGTATTCAGCCGACACAATAGTGGAAGCAATAATGATCACAAACACACCTACTAGCTGAAGTAAATTGGCGTTTGTTTTCACATAATCCCATACACTGTGGCTAAACTGATCAGCTGGCGGCAAGTTATGCTTGATTCGATAATCATTAATAGCGATCTCTTTTTCAAGGTTTCTTTTAAAGAAACCAGTCTCTGTTTCTTTGAGCTCTTTCTTGTTTTCCGTATTCATCATTTCTAGCTGGGTTTTCCATTCACCTGAAGCTTGATCTTTGTCATTTGTTTTCACTACAAAGATCAGTGTAGCAATCATACCTAAAACAAGAAGTCCAACCATAATCCAAGTTCCAACACGATAACTGATCTTCATCCACTCGTTTTGAATGAGGCGTATCATACGTCTGCCTCCTTTTTACCTGTTAAGCTTAAGAACTTATCTTCTAAGGTTTGTTTTTCTATTTTGATTTCGTACAAATGAATGGACGCGCCGCTCAAATGACGAATCAATTCCGGCATTTTCTCTTCTGACAAGGAGAAGAATAAATACTGCTCCTCTTCTCTTACAGTCGTGCCTTCCTCAAATATACCAATGAGTTTCTGGGCTTCTGCCAGCTCACCAGATGCGACCTTCATTCGGTAATTGACCAAATCGTCTTGATTCGTCTCTGCACGCTGATCCTCAATCGCAATCAGCTTTCCTTTTTGGATAATCGCAAAACGATCACACATCAGTTCCATTTCTGACATGAGGTGACTTGAAACAATGACAGCTAGCCCTTCTTCCTTTGCAAGCCTTCTCAAGTAATCTCGTATCATGCGAATTCCCTCTGGATCAAGTCCATTGGTCGGCTCATCTAATATCAGTAGTTTCGGTCTATGTATAAGTGCTTGCGCAATGCCTAAACGCTGCTTCATGCCTAATGAAAACGTTCGGACACGCTTATGTTTCACGTGCTGTAAGCTGACCAGCTCTAGCAGCTCATCAATTCGCCCTTCATCCACTTTCCCATTCATTCTGGCAAAGTGAACAAGATTTTGTCTTGCCGTTAAATGATTATACATTTCTGGGTTTTCAATAATGGCACCAACATCTTGGATGGCATGCTGATATGAGGATTGAATACTATGACCATTAATCAGAATGTCACCAGATGTAATTGGAGAAAGACCAACCATCATACGAATGGTTGTTGTTTTCCCTGCGCCGTTTGGTCCTAAGAAGCCAAAGACTTCGCCCGCTTGGACAGAAAAGCTCAAGTCTTGAACGATCTTTTTCCCGTGAATATGCCTAGATACATTATGCAGTTCTAAAACGTTCGTCACGTTACCTCTCCTTCTTTGTCTAAGTATCATCTATCATCTATTTCCTGATAAACACCATGATCCGTTAAAAATAGAAGAACACTTCCATATGGTACAGCAATGCCCAAAAGTTGTGAAGGGGATTAGGCAAAATTTAGAGAATCCTCTGCCTTTTTTAAGGTAGGGTTAAGAAAACAA
Source organism: Bacillus sp. FSL K6-1145 (assembly GCF_038003425.1). NCBI lineage: Bacteria > Bacillati > Bacillota > Bacilli > Caryophanales > Bacillaceae > Bacillus > Bacillus sp. FSL K6-1145. Next base: position 3,570,563 of record NZ_JBBOPC010000001.1, read on the forward strand.
CAATCTTTTATGTGAAAAGAGGCTTGATTTTTTTAAAATGAACCTTTTTCAACAGGTATATATGTATGGAATTTTTTTTAAGATTATTCCTTTCACCTATGAATAAAGAAATGAAAAAGAGGCCTCTACTGACAGCCTCCTTTCGTTATTATACCTTTTTCACAAACTCTGATTTTAACTTCATTGCGCCAAAGCTAGGAATTTTACAATCAATGTTATGATCGCCTTCCACTAAACGAATGCCTTTGACCTTCGTTCCTATTTTTAAAACGGAAGAAGAGCCTTTTACTTTTAAATCTTTAATGACAGTGACCGTATCCCCATCACTTAATAGATTTCCATTCGCATCTTTGACCACAAGCTGCTCCTCTGCCGCTTGTTCTTGTTCAAGTGACCATTCATGCGCACATTCAGGACAAACCAGCAGACTGCCATCCTCATAAGTATACGTTGAACTGCATGAAGGACAATTTGGTAGATTAGACATTTGTGTTTCCTCCAACTTTCTATAGCATTTCATACAATTTTACCACATTTCTATAGAAAGAATGTGATAGAAAAGGAAACATTTTTCATCGTTTACTTATTTCTTCCAACTGATATAGCAGCCGCAATATTTCGAGCGGTTCTTTCTACATGAATAGCCCCATCTCTCATTGCCTCAGAAAGAGAAGTTACACCTGGAACGATACTAAAAAGTGCATCAATGCCATGCTCATGTACGACAGCACTGTCTTTTGAGAGGGAGCCCGCGATACCAATCACAGGCCGGTGATACTGCTTTGCTGCTTTGGCTACACCGATTGGGGTTTTTCCATAAATGGTCTGCTGGTCAATTCGGCCTTCCCCAGTAATGACTAGGTCTGCCTCCTTGATGACATCATCAAACCGAACAGCCTTCAGCACAATGTCAATTCCTCTTTGCAAATCGGCGTGTAAAAAGCCTAATAAACTCGCACCAAGTCCTCCTGCCGCTCCTGCCCCTGCTGCATCTTCAAAGGATACAGTAAACTGCTTTTCTGCTATGTGAGCAAAATGAGCTAAATTCTTGTCTAACACTTGAACCATTTCTTCATCTGCACCTTTTTGAGGACCAAATACGACAGACGCTCCTCTCTTACCTGTTAAAGGATTATCCACATCACAGGCTGCCTCCAGCCGAACGGATTGCAGTCTTGGGTCAAGTCCAGATAGATCAATAGAAGCTAGTTGATGAAGGGCTCCACCGCCTGGCGATAGCTCCTGTCCTGCTTGATCAAGAAAAGCCGCACCTAATCCTTGCATCATTCCAACGCCGCCATCATTTGTTGCACTCCCGCCAAGCCCAATGATGACATGCTTTGCTCCTTGATCTAGTGCCGCAAGCATTAATTCCCCAGTTCCTTTCGATGTCGTAAGTAACGGATTGCGTTTTTCTTGCGGAACAAGGTGTAACCCAGAGGCTGCGGCCATCTCTATAACGGCCGTCTCACCGTCTCCTAACATGCCAAAAAAGGCATCGACAGGGTCACCAAGCGGGCCTGTGACTACTTGATTGATCATGTACCCGCCGGTCGCATCAACTAGTGATTGAACAGTTCCCTCTCCTCCATCTGCCATGGGAAGTTTAATATATTCAGCGTCTGGCAAAATCGCATGAAATCCTCGTTCGATGGCACATGCTACCTCATATGCAGATAAACTTTCTTTAAATGAATCTGGTGCAATCACAATTTTCATCCTAAAGCCCCTCGTTTCTTATCAAATGTCATCAGCCAAACAACTGAAAAACGCCGAAAATAATGGTCGATACGACAGTTAATGTCAAACCAATTAACGATTCAAAAGGCATGAGTTTCAACCGCTCTTTGATGTCCATTTGAACACTTCCTGCTGTTGCATGGAAAAAGCTCCCGTGCGGCATATGATCAAGCACAGTTGCACCAGCATGAATCATGGCTGCTCCTGAAAGGGCCGATACACCAAGCCCAATGAGTGTACCGCTAAATACGCCACTCGCTACCGCCGTTCCTGCTGTTGTCGAAGCAGTGGCGGCTGACATAAATATCCCTGAAGCTGGTGCAAGTAAATACGGTGGTAATCCCGAAGCATCGAGTGCTTGAATAAACACATCTTTTAAGGAAGAATTTGATACAATTCCTGCTAGTGTGCCTGTCCCTAATAACATAATCGCAACACCCGACATTTTATGAAGCCCCGACATCGCATAATCATTGAGAAACTTCCCTTTTTTCATGAAAAGAGCGCCTATAATGCCTCCGATCGGTAAGGCGATCATTGGGTCTATATTGATTTGAAAAAGCGGTCTTAAAGCCAACAATAAAATGGTGACAAGCGGACCCGCAAGTGCTTGAAAAAAAGCTGGCACTTCACCTTTGCTTAACGCGGTTTCCTCTTCAAGAACAGGTGTCCCTTTTTTTGCAAGCTTTTTAGCTAACACATATGTAACAGCCAATCCAAACACAGCCGGAATGACACCCGCAGCCATCATTGAAGTAAGCGGTACACCAAAAACATCAGAAGCGGCAATGGCATTTGGATTCGGTGACATGATATTCCCTGCCTTCCCGCCTCCAATCATGGCGAGTAAAATCCCCGTTTTTGACAGCTTTGCCCGTTTCGCAATGGCAAGTGCGATAGGCGCTACCGTGATAACAGCTACATCTACAAAAACACCCACTGTTGTTAAAATCATGGTTGCCAGTGCAAGTGCTAATAACGCCCTCGCCTCTCCAAGCTTCTTCACGATCGCCTCGGCGATAGATAAAGCTGCACCCGACTCAATTAAAACGCCAGCCAGTACACCTGCCGCCATAATTCTGAGGACAGCTGGAATCATATCCTTAGCGCCTTCCATCATGACGTTGACGGTCTGAACAATATCTACACCGCCTACCAAGCCGCCTATGAAAGCACCTGCCAGCATGCCATATGCAGGTGATACTTTTTTTAGAATAAGAACAATCGCAACCACAAGTGCCGTCATGGCTCCTAGTGTACTTACTGTCACATCTCCACTCATTTTCGATCCCCCCAAAATGTCTTTCTTTAATTGTAAGCGTTTACTAACTGGGATCGGGTTGTGAATCTAGATGAACTTTTTTCATTTATTCCTTTATTCAATTGTGCATATGCACAATTAAGATAGTTGACTCATCAACTGCGCCATATAAAGCTCCATCAACTGTTTCACATGACGGGGATCTTTTCCAGTCAAAGCTTGTATTTTATCTAAACGATATCGCAATGTATTCCTGTGAATAAATAAACGATCAACAATTCTTTGTAAATCACCGCCTTCTTTAATGTAAATTCTTAATGTGTGGGCAAGCTCCGCTTCTTGTATTATTGGCTTGTAAAAGTCAACCCAACTACTGTTTTCTTCAACAGCTCCTGCAGTAATCAATAGCCTTTCCAGCTGATAAGATTCAAAAAAATAAATACTTTCCTTCGGATCAAGAGCCTTCCCCAACCTCAAGGAATCTCTTGCGTGCTCAAAGGACAATGACAGCTGGCTTATGTCGGCGGCGACAGTCCCTATCCCCACCAGCACCTGGCCTCCTACTGCTTTTTCCATTGTTCTTTGCAGCTGCCCAACCACATGCTTTAAAAAATGATCAGAAATCGGCTGCCTTAAAAGAACCAATTCATGACGAAAGGTCATGCCAAGCAAATCATCCACATTCTTATCGTATTGAATCGCATGAATCATTTTATGCACAGCGTCTTCTGAGGATGGAACTGGCTGAAAAATGATGGCCATTCGGCGTTTATCTAAATCCATTCCCAGCCATGCAGCTCGGTTCTTTAGCTGATGATCACCAACGTCCGAATCAGAAATTAACTGATTGACAATTTCACTCTCTATTCGCTGCCGCCACTGAACTCGTTCAAGCAGAAAAGACTGCTCTAACACCAGCTCAGCCGCCATTTTCACCAGCTCGGCATGATGCCGAATGTCCTCTGGCTCACCAGTAATGCCAATCACACCAACTACTTGTTCACGAAAGCAAATAGGCAAATTGATTCCTGGTCTCACTCCTTCTAAGTGTAAGGACGCCTCGTGGTCAATTTCCACACTGTCCCCGCTTGTCAGAACAAGTCGTGCACCATCATGTTTCTGACCAATCCTGTTTCGTTCACCAGAACCAATGATGACACCATCCGCATTCATCACATTGATGTTTTTATCTAAAATACGCATCGTACGTTCAACCATTTCTTGTGCCAATTCAGTGGTTAAAAATTGCATGAGGCATCTCTCCTGAAGGTATTTTCATTCAATGTATCATAGTGTCATTGCACAATAAATGCAAAGTGTTTAAAAATGAGGCATTGACAAAGATACATTGAAAAGGGTTTAATCAAATCAAAGGACCGACCGACAGTCTAGTCAAAAGAAAGGATGGCTTTATGAGAACAGTTAAACATCCTGAAGAACGTAAAAATGACATCTTAAACGCAGCCGAAGAGCTTTTTTCTACCAAAGGCTATCAGCAAACAACGATTATCGACATTCTGAAAGCTGTTGGCATTGCAAAAGGCACTTTTTATTATTACTTTTCATCCAAAGAAGAAGTGATGGATGCCATTATTGACAGGATTATCAAAGCAGATATCATCGTGGCGAAGCGTATTGCGGCTGAGCCAGACCTTCCAGTCGTCGACAAACTATTTCGCATTATCATGGCGCAATCGCCTCAGCAAGGAAGCAATAAACAGGGCATGATTGAACAATTCCATCAGCCTTCTAATGCTGAGATGCACCAAAAAAGCTTAATCAAAGCGATTAAAGAACTATCACCCGTTTTAGCTGATGTCATTCAGCAAGGGGTGGAAGAAGGGACATTCAAAACAAAGTACCCGCAAGAAACGGTGGAATTCCTTCTTGCTTCTGCACAGGTCATATTTGATGAGGGCCTTTTTCAATGGACAGCCGAAGAGAGTATGCAGCGCGCGCTAGCTTTTATCGATATCCTCGAATCCTCATTACATGCAGAAAAGGGGAGCTTCTCCTTTCTTCTGAAACGTTTAACTGGAGAACTTGATGAACATAATCAGTGATTGGTCACTTCAATACCAATCCTGCATACATTATAGACTGACGGTCGGTCTAGAAGGAGAGTGATACCCATGGCTTTATTATCTAAAAGAGGTTCATCCCACTTTATTTACCTCGTGCTTGGACAGATTATTTCCGTTTTTGGGTCTTCCTTAATTCGGTTTGTTCTATCTTTACACGTGCTGGATATGACTCAGCGTGTTGACTTATATGCCTTACTATTCGCTTTATCCAATGTCCCGCTCCTTCTTTCCCCCTTAGCAGGCGCAATCGCTGACCGGTTTAACAGAAGGAACTTGATGATTTTATTTGATGTTCTCACCGGCATCATGATTCTGGCTTTTTATTTTTGGTTATTCTCGGGCAATGATTCACTCTTTATGATCGGAGCGGTCATGGTGCTTCTTGGTGTGATGAGTACGTTCTATGCTCCCGCTGTGATGTCGAGCATTCCACAGTTAGTAAAACAGGAACAATTAGAACAAGCAAACGGGATCGTCAATGGCGTGCAGGCACTTTCAGGTGTTCTCGCTCCTATTATCGGCGGGGTTCTGTACGGACTGATTGGAAGTCAATCCATTATAGGTGCCAGTGCCATCGTGTTTTTTCTATCAGCATGCATGCTTTTACGGTTAAACATATCCTTCTCACCTAGCCCCCTAACGGAAACTATGGGCAAAGTGCTTGTAAAAGATATGAAACAGGGATTTTCCTATATTGGCAGTCAGCCATTTTTAAAAAGAGCCATGTTGCTTGCTGCAATGTTAAATTTCATCCTCACGCCCTTTTTTATCGTAGGTGGTCCAATCATTTTAAGGGTCACAATGAAAAGCAGTGACATCATGTATGGTGTAGGCATGGGCTTGATTGAGTTCGCTGTCATCGCAGGAGCTCTGCTAGTTGGACTTGTAGCAAAGCATTGGCGCATCCCTACTTTATATCGCTGGCTGATCGTCATCGCGATCATCTTGCTACCTGTCGCATTCTCTACATCCAATACAGCTCTTCAATTTGGCACTTATCCAGCTTATTTTCTCTTTCTAGCAGGATGTCTTCCGATTGCTATGCTTCTTACAATGATTTCAATCGTTGTGATTTCACATGTTCAAAAGAAAACGCCAAATAGTCAATTAGGAAAAGTGATGGCCAATCTGACAATGGTTTCTCAATGTGCTGCCCCGCTTGGTCAAATGATGTATGGGTTCTTGTTCAATACGTTTTCAGCAAACATGTATGTGACAGTACTAATAGTCAGTATTTTCATGTTTGCCCTTGCCTATTTAACAAAAAATATGCTGCAACATGAAGGAGAATCAGCCTCATGAGACTGACGTTTATAAAGAAGGACTTAACCCGCCACCGTCTCATTTCCATCGGTTTAACCATATGCATTATGATGACATCATTTCTAGCAACAAGTGCCGCTCAAATGACAGTACAACTGAATGGTTCCATTTCTAATCTGCTCCATTCAGCCAAGGCACCAGACTTTGTCCAAATGCATGACGGCAGCCTAAAGGAAAAAGATGTTGAGGCATTTTCAAGCAAGCAGTCCATGGTAAAAGCACATCAAATCGTCCCAATGATTCCGATTGAACATGCAAATATCAAATTCGGAAACGAACCCGCCAAAGCAGGTGTGATGGATCATTTATTTGTGAAACAAAATCGTTATTTTGATTTTCTTTTAAATGAACAAAATGAAAAGCTCACTGTCAGTAAAGGTGAAGTGGCTGTCCCTATCTATTTTCAGCAAAGATATCATCTCAAAATAGGAGGAACGTTACTGATTGGGAAAGGGTCTAATCAATTCTCTTTCCGTATTAAAGCATTCTTGCGAGATGCACAAATGAACCCCAGTCTTGTTAGTTCGAAAAGATTCCTTCTTCATCACAAGGATTGGGACGCAATGAATCAAGTGTTTCATAAAAAGGAATATTTAATTGAATTTTTACTGCATGATGCCGCGCAGGCAGATGCCTTTCAAGCAATCTACCAGTCATCACAGCTTCCACAACAAGGTCCAGCTGTCACATTACCTTTGCTGCGTATGCTGAACGCATTGACAGATGGAATGGTGATTGCCATTCTCCTACTTGTTTGCATGCTACTCATCGGTATAGCTCTTCTCTCTCTTCATCTTGCTATGACGGCTTCTATAGAAGAGGACGAACGTGAAATTGGAATATTGAAGGTGCTTGGGATTCCTTTAACAAAAATCAAGCAATTATACGTTGGAAAGTATGCCTTCCTTGCTGGTATAGGGTGTATAGCAGGATATGGGTTAACTCTTATATTTGGTGATATGTTTACAGCCAATATTCAGCGATACATGGGGAATCAGCCTTCTTTTACTTATTGGTTCATCCCGCTTTGTGTTTCTATTGTGATGGCAATGATCATCATTTCTTGCAGCTATACTGTCCTAAGGAAGTTTGGTCGAGTATCAGCCGCTCAAGCACTTCAAGGTAGCGTTATTTCAACGAATGATAAAAAACAAATACCCTTGCATCTCAAGAAAAACAGGTTCATATCAGTCAATATTTGGCTTGGTTTAAAAGATCTGTTATCACGAAAGAAGTTGTACACAACGATTACTTGTATTATGGCCCTTTGTACATTTTTGATGCTGCTGCCTATTCAGCTATGGTACACCTTACAATCGCCGGATTTCATCACATATCTTGGCTCTGGTCAAAGTGACCTTCGAATTGATATACGACAAGGAAATCATCTAAAGGAAAATACTAATAAAATAGAATCAATGATCCGTGAAGATCGAGATATTCATGCATCAGCCATATATGAAACAACTTCTCTTCAGGCAAAATCAAAGGAGAATTCATTAGAAACACTCTATTTAGAAACAGGTAATCTCTCAGTATTTCCTCTCACCTATTTACAAGGGAGACAGCCTTTAAAGAAAAAAGAAATTGCCTTATCAGTGCTCAGCTCAGATTCACTCCAGAAAAAGGTTGGAGAAAAAATTACTCTCGTAACAAACGGGCAGGAAATTCAAAAAACTGTGACTGGCATTTATCAGGATGTCACCAACGGCGGGAAAACAGCAAAAGCAATATCACAGCCATTTCCTCAAACAGCTCTTTGGAAAACTATTCAAATCCAACTAAACCAAGGAGTAGAAATTGCGAAGAAAAAGACAGTATTTGAAAAAGAGATATCTCCTGCAAAAGTGACAGATATGAAAGAATACGTTCATCAAACAATCGGCAGCACAGCATCTTTAGTAAAAGTCGTTGCATTTTTGTCTACATTAGCTGCTTTTGGAACCGCCAGTTTGATGTTATTCATGTTTCTGCACATGTTAAAAGCAAAAGATTCAAGCCGAAACCATTTATTACGAACGATTGGATTTTCTAAAAAAGATGTAACAGTACAATATATCACAAGTTTTATCGTCGTTATCTCTTTGGGCACATTTATTGGCACGATCACTGTCCACACGATTGGACCAGCTTTAATGAGTGTAGGTGGAGCATCCTTAGGGGCATCAAGCCTACAGTGGCTAGCACCACAATGGGTGTCAGTTGTGTACCCAATCACACTATTGATTGTCAGCTTAGCTTTAACTGCTTCGTTATTGAAGACGTTTTTTACTAGTCAAACTACACGTCATACACTTTCATAAGGAGATGTTTCACATGGAACACTTGATTGAAACAAAGCGATTGTCTTTGCAAATTGATTCTTTAAAAGGACAGAAACAAATCATTCTTAAAGATATCCATTTATCGATAAATCCCGGGGAATTTATGACCATTATGGGACCTTCCGGATGCGGGAAAACCTCCTTGCTTTATCAGCTTAGCGGGATAGAATCAGCCTCAACAGGAGAGATCAAATATAAAGGCAGTTTATTATCAGAAATGACAGATAAACAGTTAACTGCTCTGCGTTTAACAGATATGGGATTTGTCTTTCAACACAGCCACTTACTAAAAAATCTTACTCTATTTGATAACATCATTGCTGCAGCTTACTTAACAAAGAAAAAGCCAAGAAAAGAAGTGAATGAGCGAGCTAGATATTTAATGGAGAAACTTGATATTGATCATTTAGCAGATAGATATTTGTCAGAAGTATCAGGAGGTCAGCTTCAAAGAGCCTCTATCTGTCGAGCACTTATGAATGAACCAGACATTCTTTTCGCTGATGAACCAACAGGTGCTCTTAACTCCCATGCAACGAAGGAAGTGATGAATATATTTTCGAAAATCCATTCTGAAGGAGCGACACTACTGCTTGTCACACATGACCCAAAGGTTGCTCTTCGTTCTGAAAGAATCATGTTTATGAATGACGGAGAAATAACGGCTAGCTTACATTTAGGGAGATATGATGATGAGTCAACTGCCGAGAAACGGGAGACCAGATTAAATCAATGGCTTCAAGATTTAGGGTTTTAAGTTGGAATAAAACAGGCAGCCTTTCTGCCTGTTTTACTTTTCCTGGCACTCAAATGAATAATCCATAGACAAACTATTAGTCTCTAGTATGATTTTGCCGCCTACTTGTTGACAAGATTCTGTCAGCAATTCGATTTCTTTGCTATAAAAGTATCTCTTTGACATATACAGAGTCACTAAAACAAGTAACAGCGTCGCCATAATCACTGTGATTTGCCAATTTAAGTTTTTAAATCTTTTTTTCATATCAACATCCTTTCCAACAGACTAATTTTTGTCTGCTTCTATCCGTTTCTATTCCAAATTTGATCTAGCATCATCATAACTGATTTTCTTTAATAGATCGACCTTCCAACTTACCCACCGATTAACTAAAATCTCTTTATTTGTAATATACCAGTGATATTTTTGATCATAATCATAAAATCCATTGTATATATTTCTTTTTTAGACGATTAAAAAAAGATTTTAATCATTTGTATAAACATTCAATCACCATTACAATTTCGTACATCACATGACCATAGGTCCTTTTTATTACCTCTTGGCAATCACCTCACAGAAATGATTATATTCTTCCAAAAATTGTGATATCGTTTTTTAGTGAAACAGGTGAAAGGATCTTAAAGAGGTGAAATTTCATGGCTATCATTTCTGCTGAACAGGTGGGGAACCGTTTAAATGATTGGCGAATTGCGATTCGCAAACATGATGTACAAAGTGCTAACGCAATGTACACAGAATTAAAGCAATTGCTTCAAGAAATGGAAGAGAATCAGGAGGTATTGACTTATTATTCATTGCTAGAAGGCAAGTATAAACTCATGATATATGAACGAAGAGGTAAAAAACTGAATGAACAGACAGAGTTAGATTGCCCCTCTAAAACAAACGACTTAATTGAATACTATTTTTACCTATACAAAGCCCTTTACGCTTCATATAACAGAGACTATGCATCAGCCATTGGACTGTTTAAAATTGCCGAGAAAAAACTGCAAAACATTCCGGATGAAATAGAAGTAGCTGAATTCCATACGAAAATCGCAAACTTATATATGCTACTTCGTCAAAGCCTAATTTCTCTTCACTATATTCAGAATGCTATAGATATTTTCAAAAGTCATGAAGGATATGAAAGAAGATTAGCGACAGCCATTGTCATCGCCGCTGCTAATTATATGGATATTGGCGACTTCACAAGAGCAGAAAACTACTACAAAAAAGCATTACACATCGCTGACAATCTAAATGATCATTTTCTAACTTCACAGCTTTTTCATAATATCAGTATTCTGTATGCCGAAGCTGGAGAATCGAAGAAATGTATCGATGCCCTAGAAAAGGCTCTAAGTGATGAAAACTACCTCTCATCATGCTATTTCCATCACACCATGTTTATGTTAGTCAAAGAGCTGCTCTCTATTGATGAAAGAACACAAGCTCTCTATTACTTCGAATTGGTCAACCAAAAACACGAATCAGAGAAATGCCCCATCTATACAGCAAAAATGAATTTGCTTTACCATCTATATTTTACTGAGGATATGTCTCAAAAAGCTCAAGCCTGTTTCGAGGAAATCAGCATTCTAAAAGAGTTAAAGGATGCTGAAGGTGCCTGTGAATTAAGTGCACTAGCTGCAAAACACTTTGAAGATTTAGGTGCCATTCATCAAGCCTATCTCTTTTTGAAGGAAGCCTATCACATGAACCATCCTATATTTGAATGGAGGAATTCTAATGAAAAAAATGAGTTTATTGATCCTTGCTTTAACCATCGTTGTTTTCGGACAAACAGTGTCTTTCAATTCGTTAAATGAGACGAATCCTGGCACAACAGAACGACCTATCGGAACTTAATATAAAAATTGATCACAGCAAAGAACCACTTGCCTGATCACAAGGCAAGTGGTTCCACCATTATTTTAATTGCTGATAAGATATGAGGCGGTGTATATGTACCGCAAGATAAGTAAGCTCATCATTAGGAATGACGATACTATGCACCTGTTTAATATAATCTTTGATTTTAAAAGCAACATCCATCGCCTGAGGATACAAGTGTGCAATTTGTTCAAACAACTCATTTTCTTGATCCGACAGTAATTTATTTGCATAAAACCTCTCTACAAAGAATTTCACATGTGTAATGAACCGACTGTAATGAATATTATCTTGGTCCATTTTCATATTCAATGTATAGCGCACAAGATTGACAATGCTCCCGATCATTTTGGCATATTTCATGCTATCTTTTGAATCGGATTCTTCACCTAATGCATTGATTAGGTGAAAGGCGATATTGGCAGCTTCTTCTTTTGGTAATTGTATGCCCAATGTATCATTTACTAACTCAAGAGCGTACTTCCCTACTTCAAATTCTTCAGTATAGTAATTTTTGATTTCCCAGTACACGCGATTCGTAATATTAATATTCTTTTTATGTCGTTCAACAGCAAAATTCAAATGATCCATTAAGGTAAAATAAACGCCTGAATTTAGATTTGAATTTAACCGTTTTTCTGCATATTGGACGATGCGCTGAGTTAAATCGATAAACTCTTGAGGCATAGAATCTAACAATTGAAGAAATTCTTTTGCTCTCATGTTATCGACTGACATAAAGACTTGGTCCGCTTTTTTCTCTTCTATCATTTGACCCGGTTTCTGTCCATAGCCAATCCCACGGCCAAACAAAACCATCTCCTGTTGGTTCTGATCTTCAGCCAGGACCACACTCGAGTTTAAAACTTTTTTGATTTTAAACATCGTCATCACCTATTTTCATGATTGTGGTGTTCAATCAAGCGCTTCACCATTTGTCTCAATGACTTTTTGGTACCAATAAAATGAGTCTTTTCGAGATCGTTTTAATGTTCCGTTCCCATCATCATCTTGATCTACGTGAATAAAGCCATAGCGTTTTGACATTTGTGATGTACCTGCACTAATAATATCAATGGAGCCCCAACTCGTATATCCAAAGAGATCGACGCCCTCTTCAATCGCTTCTCTCATCTGACGGAAATGCTCTTTAAAATAGTTAATCCGATAGTCGTCATGGATAGAGCCATCACTTTCAACTACATCCTTTGCACCCATTCCATTTTCGACAATGATAAGAGGTTTTTGATAGCGATCATACAGTTCGATTAAAGAAATTTTCAGACCAACCGGATCAATTTGCCAGCCCCAGTCAGTTGAAGGCAGATAAGGGTTTTTGACTCCTCGAATCGTATTTCCTTCTGTCTGTTCTAACCCTTCTTGAGCTGATTCAGTTAAAGACATATAGTAGCTAAATGAGATGAAATCGACTGTGTTTTCTTTTAGAATGTTGAGATCATCTGCTTCCATTTGAATATGAATATTTTTTCTCTCAAGCATCCGTGTAATCAGTGGCGGATATTCGCCAAACACCTGAACATCTGCATAGAAATAGTTTTCTAAGTTTTGTTTTAAGGCTTGTTCCACATCATTCGGGTGACACGTATGCGGATACGTTGTCAATTTTGTCAGCATACACCCAACTTGGCTGCCTGGAATAATACGATGGCAATCAGCTGTTACAAGAGCAGATGCAACAAATTGATGATGAAGCGCTTGATACACCGTCTCTTCTACTTTACCTTCTGGGCAACGATCAGGAATAATTCCTGCTGTAATAAATGAGTGGCGGTGAATACTATCAATTTCATTAAAGGTGAGCCAATATTTCACATCATGTTGATAACGTTCGAAACAAACATTGGCGAACTTCACAAAGAGATCGACCACTTTTCTTTCCACCCAGCCGTTATATTTCACACTAAGGGCTAAAGGCATTTCATAATGAGAGAGTGTCACAATCGGTTCTATATTGAGTTTTTTCATTTCGGCAAATACACGATCATAGAATTGCAGCCCTTTTTCATTTGGTTCAGCTTCTTCTCCAGTAGGGAAGATCCGACTCCACGCAATAGAAATGCGAAGTGTTTTAAAGCCCATTTCAGCAAATAGAGCCAAATCCTCTTTATAGTGGTGATAGAAATCAACACCTCTGCGTTTAGGGTACTTTTTATCATCTGGGTCTTTTATTGCACGTTCTAAATTTTCAGAAGTCACAGCAAGATGTCCTTCATAATCTTCTACACTTAAATTGGAACGATACATTGCAATATCTGCAACTGATGGTCCCTTTCCATCTATATTCCAAGCGCCTTCTGCCTGGTTGGCGGCAATTGCGCCGCCCCATAAAAACCCTTTTGGAAAACCTTTAATTGTTGTCATATGTTTAGCCTCCTAATTGTGTGACAACCATCAATGTATCTTGACGATTGACCTCTTGTAATGGCTGTACCTTTATATCATATTGATCTGTATTTGTGATGACAGCAAGTGTAACTGGATCATAACCTGCAGCTATAATTTTTTCTACATCAAATTCAATCAGTAAATCTCCTGCTTGAACACGTTCTCCTGCCTGCACTTTTGGATGAAAATACTGTCCTTGCAGTTGAACGGTATCAATGCCAATGTGGAATAGTACTTCAACCCCTTGGTCCGTTTTCATACCAAGTGCATGATTTGTTTCGAACAGCATGGTCACCTCACCATCTACTGGTGCGTAAAGCGCTCCTTCTGAAGGGACAATGGCAATTCCGTCTCCCATGACCTTTGAAGAGAAAATATCATCTTTTACTTCAGATAGAGAGATCATTTGACCAATCACAGGACTTTTGAATGTTTCACCTGCTCCAATTTGTTCAGTAAATGCCGCTTGATCATTTGTCTTTTCTTCTACTGTTTTATCCTTACCTAATACAAAAGCAGCGATAAAGGCGACAATAAAGGAAATGACTGCTCCAATGACAGCAAACATTAGATTTCGTGGGAGCTCATCTGATATAAACATCGACATACTTGCTAATCCAGGGCCAACAAGTACAAAGGCTTGTATACCAACTAATCCAATGAAGATCCCGCCAACAAACGAACCAATCATGACACTTCCAAGGACTCGCTTATTTTGAAGTGTCACACCATACAAAGCAGGCTCTGTGATACCAAAAAATGCTGAAATTCCTGCCGAAATGGCTGTTGATCTGAGTACCTTGTCTTTTGTGCGTAGTGCTACTGCGAAACACGCTCCACTTTCCGCAATATTATGTGCAAGTGATGCTGGCAAATAAAGTGCTTCTTTCCCAAGGGTACCCATCGTTGTGACTGCATACGGGACCATCGCTTTGTGCATACCTGATGCGACCATGAATGGAAGGACTGCTGCTAAAATCGCGACAGCTACCCATCCTACTGTATTAAACATTGCAAGAATGATGGATGAAAAACCTTGTCCTGCTGTAAAACCAATCGGTCCTAATAGAAGTAATGTAACTGGTACAGTAATGACTAATGACATCATTGGAACAAAGAAAATCCGAATTGGTTTTGGTGAAAATCGTGTAAAGAATTTTTCCATTTGAGCGTATAGCAATACAGAAAGGATTGCTGGGAACACTTGATACGCATAAGCTATATTTTTCACGTCGAATGACAGCAATTGCGCACCTTCAGTAAGCATAGTCGTCATATTCGGAAGAAGAAGCGCGCCGACTGCTGATAATGCGACCAGTGGATTTACCTTTAGTTTATTCGCCGTCGTTACAGCGACTAGTAAAGGCAGGAAGTAAAGCGGTGCGTCCCCTACCATGTTCAATATTTGATAGGTTTGACCCTTTGCATCCATCCAGCCTAATAGAGAGAAAAGGAGAAGAAATGATTTTAAAATCCCTCCGCCTGCGATAGCTGGAACAAGCGGCTGGAAGACACCGACAATGAAATCTAACAGAACTGTGCCTATTTTTCTTTTTTCTTTTGGCTGATTAGATGGCACGACTTGCCCCGATGAGCTGCTGCCCATTAGTCTTGTTACCTCTTGATACACTTCAATCACGTCATTCCCAATCACCACTTGGCATTGTCCTGACATTCTGACAGCTATGACACCTGGTGTTTTTTCTAGTGCTGGTACATCTGCTTTTTTCTGATCAATTAGTGTGAAGCGAAGTCTTGTGGAACAGTGCTCAAGATGCGCAATGTTTTCTTTACCACCAACATGCTTTAAAACGTCTTTGGCAACCTGTGTGTAATCCATTGTTTCTCCCCCTTTTCTCATACATGAGACCTATATTTTGGCAATAAAAAAAGGACCTAAAACGACAAATTAAAGAAACTCATCGTTTTTAGATCCTGCCTGCATGACCAGTCACATGTCTAATTTATTTATATTGGATTTGTTTTTAGTATATATCGATTATATGAAAGCGTCAACATTTATTTTTTTGAAATTTATTAAGGTCTATATACCTAAATTGATTTTCTTTAATTTAATTAAAACAACCTTTCTCGCTTGTTTATACATCGATATCCTTTTATCATCAATAAGAACTATCTCCATGATAAAAAACCAGATAAGTTTACTCATCTGGTTTCCACCATCTATTTTTTTCTTTCTTCCGCCTGCTTTTTGAAAGCATTCGCTTGTTTTTGATATTCCTTTTTCGTGACCGCTTTTAACTCTACGGTACCGCCTGTCATTTTAAATGGAAGTTTGATTGATTTTACATCTCGATCAGTGGAACCTTGAATGATTCCATCTTCAATTGAGGGCTCATAGCCCATAAAAAAATTTCTTCCATCCGTCTCACCCGAAACTTCTAATCTCATTTCTTTATAAGGCTTACACTCTTTTTCAGGAACAGTTGTTATTAGAAGGGAGCCGGTCCATCCAAGCTCAATATGCATCGTTTTCACCTGTAAAAATAGTTGTTTGTCCTTTGCCGTATAGAGAAAACCATAGATCTTCGCCACTTTCTCCTTGAAGTTTCTCATACTATCATAAAACCTATTTTCCGCGGTATCGAATAGATAATCATATCGTTTTTGAATATCTTTATGATATTTATCTAGCTTTCTTTGATTGATTGCCTTATAAATCGTGCTTTTCTTTTCGCCTTGTTTTTTCACTGAAAGGTCTTTACCTGAAAAATGAACTTCGTATACGATCGTTTCTTTACCTTGTGTGACTTTGAATTCATACCCGTTTTCTTTTGAACTGCCGGATAAGACAAATTGTTTTTTATAGATATGCGGATCCCATCTCAGTTCTTCTACATACTTTTCATTCAAATGCCCCATTACTTTCCCTTTACTCTCAGATACCTTAAACCAGCTCATTCTATCTTTTGTTTTATACGCAAATGCATAGGAATGGTTCAATGAATTTTTTTGTGCAATTGCTTGATATGCTGTCCAGCTGCCTCCACCAATGACTAGCACTGTTAGGATAGACACGATCCACATTTTCAATTTGCTCATACGTACCTCCTCTGTTAACATGTGTATTTTTTCTCCATTATCATGTCAAAACACAATGAACAAAATCTGTTATCTCTTCACCTCCTTTATAAAATTTCAAAACCTGCTTGTACTTTCCACTGAATATCAATTATTATATATCTAAATGATATATCTTTTAGATAGGTGTGCTGATATGAAAAAATACAATGATACGACGTATGCGATTTTAGGTATTTTAACGACAGATTGTAAGTCTGGTTACGAAGTGAAGCAATTAATTGATAAGAGCTTGCATCATTTTTGGAAAATTAGTTATGGACAAATTTATCCAGCTTTAAAGTTAATAGTCGAGGAAGGTCTTGCTGAGGTTTCACCCGCTTCTACGTCTGGCCGCTCCGACAAGCGGGAATATCATCTGACTGAAAAAGGGCTGGAGACGTTAAGAGAGTGGCTGGCAAAGCCTCTCGATCAGTTACCAACGGAACGAAATGAAGTGTTATTAAAGTTATTCTTCGGTCAATATCTTTCGATTGAGAAAAAGCTGGTACTGCTACAGGATTATGAAAGGCAGCTTCGTATCCGTTATGAGACCTATGTTTCGATTGAAGAAAACATTCAAGAGCTTTATCCAGATGAAGCAGATGCGAAGTATTGGCTGTTTACTTTAGATTACGGAAAAAGAGTGGCTCAAGCAGGAATTGATTGGTGCGTGGAAACATCCCACTTGATGAAGAAGGAAGGGTAAATGAATGAAAAAAGAGATACGTGCTGGCAGATTTACAACAGAGAATTCTGACTCGATTGTTGTGTTTATTATCGGCATGCGGATCAACAAACGCTGGGCGGTTCATCAATGGATGCCTGTGTTCATGGCGATGCCTGGCATGATCAAAGAGCTGTATACCCATCAAGATGAGCTTGGTTTCCTCGGAACAGAGAATTACTTTGGCTTACGTACGACAGCGATGATCCAATATTGGAAATCAACAGATGACCTTCTGGCTTATGCGAAGATGGAAAAACATTTGGCAGCTTGGAAGAACTTTCATCAGAGGGCTCAGAACAATGACGCAGTGGGTATTTATCATGAAACCTATCAAATTCAAGCCGGCTCGTATGAATCTGTCTATGTGAATATGCCTTCTTATGGATTGAGCCAAGCGAGAGCGCCTATTCCAATTGGTAAAGGAAAACAAACAGCGAAAGAACGGCTGAAAACAACAAATTCCTAGAGAGCGAATCTCTAGGAATTTCTTTTTGCAACGGTCACAAAATGTTTTAATATGCGGGCTGTTAATCCCCAAATGGTGTAGTTTTCATAATCATAAAACCATTCCTCTATCGAACGGCTTCCCCAGCGGTACTTCTCACCATTCATGATTTTTTCATAAGGGAAATCCTCAGCAGGAGTTGGCTGAACGGATACATGATGTAGGTACGGCTCATATTGACTTAGCCATGATAGAGGCACAGTAAAAGTCTCTTCTACTTCTTCTTGATTGAAGGAGTGTTTCACTTTTTGTTCATCAATGATCCCGACATATGGGTAGACCACGAAGGATGGAGACGCAATGTAAGGACTAAGCTGTCCAAGAATCTCCACCGATTCTGGCGGAATGCCCAGCTCTTCATGTGTTTCTCGCAATGCAGCTTCCTGTGCTGTTTCGCTGCCGTCGAGTTTGCCACCTGGGAAGCTAATATCTCCCGGCTGTTTTCTCATGATGAGCGATCGCACCTCAAATAAAATATGCCATTCTCCGTTTACTTGCACCAAAGGGACAAGGACTGCAGCTTTGAACGCTGTTTCTTCTCCAATAAATAACGGTTGAGATTGATGTAAGTCATTTTTTAATTGGTCAATGAACACGGGCATCACCTATTTTCTGTTTCTCTTTCTTTTAGCGTATCATGGTTCACCTTTTGAAGAAAGATGATCTTATCTGACAATTATTTTTATCAAATTGACAACTTTACTTGTCAATTTGAATAACATGTTTTACAATCAAAGAAAGATTCAGATCAAAATTGAGGTGACAGAATGAAAAATCGGCTAAAAGAGCTTCGTGCACGTGATGGTTTGAACCAAACTGAGCTTGCCAAGCGTGCAAAGGTTTCTCGTCAGACCATCAGCTTAATGGAACGCGATGAATTAATGCCGTCTCTCTTGCTCGCTGTTAAGCTTTCACGAATTTTTCAGGAACCCATTGAACGTATTTTTCTATTCGAGGAGGATGAACTATCATGAAAACTGTATACAAACTGCTCTCAGGTGCTCTCCTTGGCTTTCTCGGCGCTTACTGTCTGCTGGCTGCCGAATTTGAAATGACACTTCTTGATATTGCATTCGAAGCGACACTTGTCATCAGTGGATTGACGATTGTATTGATTGTTTATTGTTTTTCAGGGATTTCACGTATGAAGAAAAGAGTATCACTTTCGGTATCTGGAGATGAAGAGGATGAACTCGAAGTAAAACAGTATCGCACCTTTACTGATTCTACTTTAGCCAATACGGTGAGTACCATTTTATCCATAATTGCCACCGGTATGGCTATCGTTACCGAACAGCCTATTTGGCTGATTCTCGTCAATGTTGCTTTATTTATCGTCACCATTATCAGTTCTTATGTAGCGATATCCGTTCTACAACTTGTCTACCCTAATCGCAATCTCCCAAGCCCGTCTGACAAAGATTATAGTAAAAAGCTGCTCGCTATTTCTGACGAAGGTGAAAAGCATGTGATGCTTGGCGGACTGTTTCACACGTATCAAATGATGAACATCTTATTGACCAGTGCCATGTTTATTCTGATTGTGTATTCCCTTGGAGCCAATCACTCTCAACTCTTCTCAATCATCGTGATTGGACTTGTTTTAATCATTTTGAATGCAAATTATATGTTCAGGATTAGAAATCGTTAAATGAACAAAAGCACAGCCTACTGCAAAGGCTGTGCTTTTCTGTCAGTTATGATGCACGGCGTTTCTTTCGTGCATAAATCAATAATAAGAAACCAAACCAAACCGGTGTTAACAAGAGCGCCGGGCGTGTTGCATCCGCAAACAGCATGATCACAAGAATGGCAGCAAAAAGGACAAGAACACAAATGTTTACAAAAGGTGTGAACGGTGCTTTAAAAGTAGATGCTGCATGCAGTTCAGGCTTTGTTTTTTTATATTTCAAATGGCAAATTAAAATAATACTCCATACCCAAATGAAACAAATGGCACTGATGGTTGTGACAATACCAAAGGCTTGTTCCGGAATTAACTTGCTTAAGAGAGCACCGACCGATACCACAATTGTTGAAACGAATAGTGCATTACTTGGAACAGCGTGCTTATTCAGACGTCCAAAGGAAGATGGGCCCTGTTTTTGATGACTGAGATTATACAAAATTCGGCTCGTCGAGAACATACCGCTATTACAAGCCGAAGCCGCAGACGTCAAGACAACAAAATTAATGAGTCCCGCTGCTACTGGAATTCCAATCAGCCCAAAGGTTTTTACAAAAGGACTTTCTGATGCACTGAGCTCAGTCCATGGGTTGATACATAGTAAGACAAAAATGGCGCCCACATAGAAAAATAGAATTCTTAATGGAATTTTATTAATCGCAGACGGGATGTTTTTTTGCGGATTGGCTGTTTCTGCCGCGGACACACCGACCAGTTCCACTCCCACATACGCAAAGATGACCATTTGGAATGACAGTAAGAAGCCTGTGACACCATGAGGGAATAATCCGCCGTGTGACCAAAGATTCGTTACCGTCACAGGCCCTGTATCTGTTTGAAAACCAATGATTAAAAGGACAATTCCAACGCCGATCAATAATAGAATCGTAATCACTTTAATGAGTGCGAACCAAAATTCCATTTCTCCGAAAAGCTTCACCGTTAATAAATTAAATCCTAGTAAAATCAACAAACAAATGATGGCAGGAATCCATTGCGGGATATCAAACCAATACTGCACATACACTCCGACAGCAATAACATCCGCCATCGCGGTCATAATCCAGCAAAACCAATACGTCCATCCTGTCACAAAGGATGCCCACGGACCAAGGTAATCCTCTGCAATATCGGTTAATGACTGATAGCCTGTCTTCGATAAGAGCAGTTCACCAAGTGCCCTCATGACAAAAAAGATCGCCATCCCGACAATTAAATAAGCAAAAATGATCGATGGACCTGCCAATTGAATGGCCTTTCCAGAGCCTAAAAACAGCCCAGTCCCAATGGTTCCACCAATTGCAATCAACTGAACATGGCGGTTTGATAAATCTCGTTTCAATTCTTGTTGTTCCAATGCTAACGCCCTCCTACGACACGATCTTATACTGAAATAATGAACTCTCAAAAAGTCCATAAAAAAAGAGATTGGATGCGCTCCAATCTCTCGGTCATAAAAGAATAGCAAAATAGCGAAAAGCAATACACGGCGTCATCCATGCATTACAAATACAATATTTCGTACTCTTCTGTCCTTTTGCCTGAGATTGTGAACCCTTCGGCGCCGCACATTCATGCGGTCTCTCCAGAAGCTGCTCCTGCCATAGTGTGACCCACAGCAATCATAGCCTTCGTTATTTAATTAAAATGTTGCTATTTCTGAATAATTTCATATTTTACGCCTCTAAAAGAAAGCTGTCAATGGAAATCTTTTATGATTGACGGTGGTAGCCATATAACTTCACTTCATCAATCCCTCTTGATTCATGTATAATAAATCAAAAGATGTTCGGCTCGTTTGCTGGAGAAATCCCTCTTGATCAAGAACAAAGTTAGGAAATCCATGGAAGTTGGTGAAAACAAATGAAAAAAATGAACAAACAGCGTGTCACATTACAGGAAGTTGCCAAGCATGCCGGTGTTTCGACTTCAACGGCATCACTTGTTGTTCGAAATAATCCTAGAATCTCTGAAGCCACTCGAAAAAAAGTACTGCAATCCATGGAGGACTTAGGATACGTATACGACCGCGTTGCTGCCAACATGCGGTCAAAAAGCTCAAATATCGTTGGTGTGATTGTCACGGATATTTCTAACACCTTTATTTCTGAGTTTTTAATTGGCGTGCAAACCACGCTTGAATCACTGGGCTATACTGTTTTACTTGGTACGACCTTTGACAGTGTCGATAAACAGGAGCGGCTCATTTCCACAATGGTAGAGCACCGAGTGGGCGGGATTATTTTAAACCCAGCTTCAAAAAGCTCTGCACGAACGGTCAAACAATTAAATCAAATTCGCACCCCAAAAGTACTGGCAAATCGTGAATTATCAGATGTGCAATGTGACTATGTCGGCGTTGATTATGAACAAGGTGCTTGGATGGCGCTTCATCATCTTCTTCAAAAGGGGCATCGGCGTATCGCCTTCTTAGGCGGCATCAAGACCTCATCGACTTGGATTGAGCGGATGAAAGGTTTCAAAAAAGCCCATGACGAAGAAAATCTGATGATTGATGATTCTCTTATTATTGACATAGAACCTACTCGTGAAGGCGGGAAAGAAGCGCTTGCCCGAGTGATTGATCAGCCTGAACCCCCTACTGCTATTTTTTGTTTTAGTGATCTAGTCGCATTTGGGGTCATTCAAGAACTATCAGCTCGTGACATTAAGCCTGGTGAAGATATCGATGTGGTTGGATTCGATAATGTTCCTGAAGCGGAGATGTACCATCCGCCGCTCACCACTGTTTCCTCCTTCCCCCGATCCATCGGGGTAAAAGCAGCGAACCTTTTATATCATAAAATGAACGAGCAGGATGAAGAGCTGCAGAGATTGATATTAAAGCCTCAACTTCATATTAGAGAAACCGCTCCCTCATGATGAAAAAGAGAATTGCATGCAGCAATTCTCTTTTTTATTGATCAAGTCAACCATTTCTTTATTTCATTTTTATTTTTTTAAATCACAAAGTCATAAACTTGACACATTTAAAACACAGGAGTATATTTATCTCGTTGCTTCTTTTAGTATATCGTTATACCTATTTCAGAGTATCGTTTTTTTAATCAACATCAGTTAAAAGTGGAATTTTCTGATTCTGATCAAATTATGAAGATTCACTTTCTTATCAATTCTATTTTTATTTTTAGGTTTTAGTAGAACGATGTACTTAATTGAAAAACAGATGAATATTCATTATTTTTTTCATCAATTGCACAAGGGGTGTTGTGATGGGCATCATATTATTTACTTTTAAGGAAATAACAAAGGGTGTACAAAGAATTTGACCCTAAAGGGTTTCAAATATAGGAGTGGGAACATGAAAAATCCTTATATTAAATCGTCTGTTGGCATGTATTTAAACTACTTCATGCTCGGCATGATCAATATTATTGTAGCTTCCAACATGGACAGCTTATCTGAACGCTATCATGTGGATATTCCGAAAATCAGCTTGCTTGTATCGGCGATCGGAATTGGTAAACTGGTTGCTCTCTTTTTCTCAGGCCGGTTAGCCGACCGCTGGGGACGTAAGCCTGTCATTATTACAGGAAACTTTCTTTACTTATTATTCTTAATCGGTATTCCAACGACAACGAATTATACACTAGCATTTATCTTTGCGATTTCTGCTGGGATTGCAAACTCGTTACTTGATTCGGGAACATATCCTGCTTTGACAGAATCGTTTCCTAAAAAGGCAAGTTCAGCTTCTGTTTTAGTGAAGGCGTCCGTTTCAATTGGAGCGACTGTTCTTCCATTTATCCTGGCATTCCTTATTGCACATGACATCTTCTGGGGCTGGGCGTTCTTTGGACTAGGGCTTCTTTATTTACTTGTTGGGATTTACTTAATCTTTATGCCGTTCCCGAACCATAAGCAAGTCTCTTCACAAGGTGACCTTCCAGTACAGGAACAAATGAAGGAAGAACCTAAAATGCTTGGTGAAGGCTTAGCTGTTGTACTCATGGGGTTCACGTCGACTGCATTGTTTGTCGTATGGCAGACATGGCTTCCGCAGCTCGGGTTAAAATTAATCGGACTTGGCACAGAACAAGCCACACAGCTTCTATCTTATTTTAGTATCGGTGCACTGGTGTCTGTTCTCTTGCTGTCGATCGTCTTAGATAAATTCATTTCACCTATTATGGTGGCAATTATTTATCCAATTGGAGCATTCCTTGCGATGCTTTCATTATTTCAAATCGAAACATACAGCATTGTGATTGTCAGCACCTTTTTCTTAGGGCTATTTACAGCGGGAATCTTCCAGCTGGCGATGAGTATCATGATGAAACTATTCCCGACAAACAAAGCAACGGCTTCATCCTACGTCAACATTGCGGCAAGCTCCGCGTTTATTCTCGTGCCGCTCATTACAAGTGGGTTGGTCAGCACGTACGATATTAAAATGACGTTATTTTTCGATATGATCATTGCGGTTATGAGCGTATTGCTAGCGGTCTTTGTTCTTGGACGCATGAAAAAATTATTTAGATAATTAAAGGAGATGTCAATCATGACAAACATACATGAACGAAATATTGATGGGAAAACAAAATTAGTCGGTCTTCTTGCTACACCAATCGGGCACAGCCTTTCACCACGGATGCATAACCTTGGCTATACACTAACAGGGATCAACTATGCTTACCTCGCATTTGAAGTAGGGAATGATGAACTAGAAGCAGCCGTATATGGTATGAAAGCAATGGGTGCTGCTGGATTTAACGTCTCTATGCCGAACAAAATGAAAGTATTGGATTACTTAGATGAACTAGACGATTCTGCAAGATACACACGTGCAAGCAACACCGTTGTGAACAAGGATGGCAAGCTGATTGGCTACAACACAGATGGTCTTGGCTACGTGAGAAACTTGATTGAGCATGGCGTTGAATTAGCTGGACAAAAGGTCACACTCGTTGGCTCAGGCGGTGCCGCTACTCCGATTGCGATTCAGCTTGCACAATCTGGTATTCGTGAAATTAGTATTTTTGCTCGTAATGATCAATATTTTGTTCAAGCTGAAGAAAATGTGACGTACATCAACGAAGAAATGAAATCATTTGGTGTCAAAGCGAACATTTTCCCACTTGAAGACAAAGACGCGTTCCGCCGTGAAGTAGCAGAAAGTGCAATCTTAGCAAACGGGACAAGCCTTGGCATGAAACCACTAGATCAGCTCAGCATCATCGATGATACGCTTGATGTTCTGCGTGAAGATTTAATCGTGACAGATGTCGTATACAATCCGCAAAAAACAAAGCTCCTTGCTCAAGCACAGGAAGCTGGCGCCAAAACCATTAACGGTCTTGGCATGATGCTATGGCAAGGTGCACTTGCTTACAAACTCTTTACTGGTGAAGATATGCCAGTTGATCAAGTGAAACAAATTCTTTTTGAAAATGACCGTTTCTAATACAAAAGAAAGACGACTTCCTAAGCGGAGGTCGTCTTAAATTATTGACAAAGGGCTAAAATGATCTTCATTTTAGCCCTTTGTCTTCTTTTCAGCGTGATAGAAAACCTTTGCAGTCTAGGAAGGGCGAGCACAGGAGCGGAGCGAATTTGACATTCGTGAGCACCGGAGCACAGCCCTGACAAAGAATGCGAGGGTTTGTCTACACGCTGAGACGACTTCCGGCGGAGGTCGTCTTTTTTTTAATCATGTACCATGATTTGGCGGTATCGATACAGGATATACAGTGCGCCGATAATGGCCGCAACAGCCACCACTGCATCGAACATAAAGATTTGTAAAATGGACAAGTGACTCTGAATTAAACCTGTTACGACCGGAATGACGATAGCCGACACACCGCCCGCTGTGGAGATAATTCCTGTCATCGTCCCTTTGTTTTTCCAGAAGAATTCAGCCATCACAGTTAACGTCAGCTGAAAAACTCCTGCTGTTGAAAATCCCAATACAAAAGCATTGACTGTTCCGATGACTGGGGATTTCACGACCAAGAGCACACAAATAGAAACAAGCGTAATGATTGGATAGATCAGCAGCACAGTGACCGGACGGACAAAACGGCGCAACAGAAATGCGAGCATCACGACAGACAGCAGCCCGCCCATGCTATAGTAACTGAGCAGTTTCACAGCACTGCCCGATGTCATCCCCAATATGGCCTCACCGTAAGTAGGAAGCCAAATTTGCGGCAACGCATATAGCCCATTTGACGTAAAGCTGATCACAATGAGTGCGATCCCTTCTCTCCAAAATGTAGGCTCTGTCGAGAAGCGCGGAAGTCCGTCATGCTCCGTTACCTGGACTTGCTCCACCTTGCGATGATTCGGAAATGGCAAGGTCCACAGCATCAAGACATTCACAAGATAGATCAGAGCAGGAACAAAAAATGCTATTCCATAAAACAAATCATGCTCTGCTAAAAAGAAAATCGCCAATGGCAAGATGGTTGCCCCAATTGATATAAAGGCCTTCACCATCACATTCGCAGATCCCGAGTTTTGCGGAAAAGCCTCCATTAATGCAGGATACGTCCCTGCATCCATCGCTGAATTCGCGACCCCTGCCAAAATCGCAAACGCAAACGCGATTTGGTAATTTGGAGACAACGGAATTCCGATGAGGAACACCGCCATCAGCACACCCGAAACCAAAATGACCGGCTTTCGCCCAAAACGATCTGACAGCACGCCCGATAAACCATACGTGAGTACCCTGCCAATGCCAAGCGCCGAAATCATATAACTAATTCCTGCACTATTGGTATCTAACTGTTTGATTAAAAATGGCATATTGGAAGCCAATATAATATTGACCATCCCTAATAAAAAATAATTGATATAAAGACTAGAAGCCGTTCTCACATACGGATTCCTCATCCTGACACACCCCTCAACACCATCGCAATGAAGTGATAAATAATGGTTACGCTTATAAGATCTCATATGTGAGGAAGAACAGCTTTGCAGCCTTCACGTTCATACATCTCATCATGTCATGCAGCTCACCGCTTACATGCCCTTCATGT
Organism: Bacillus sp. FSL K6-1145; assembly: GCF_038003425.1. NCBI lineage: Bacteria > Bacillati > Bacillota > Bacilli > Caryophanales > Bacillaceae > Bacillus > Bacillus sp. FSL K6-1145. Next base: position 3,597,355 of record NZ_JBBOPC010000001.1, read on the forward strand.
ATCAAGCATTTCTTCAATTTTTCACTGCTCTTATTTTATATGAATGTGAAAGGTAATGATAGTGAATTGCTTAAATTTGAGAGAAAATCATCGATCAAGCGTATGACTCCATCGTTAGAAAAAAAGAGTGGCTCATTCCACTCCCTAAAAGATGTGTCAATTCTATTCATCGTTAATTATTATACCCCCCAAATACTTAGCTCATAATAATATTCCCTTTCCATCTTGTATTTATCAGATACATCCTTCATTAGATAATCAATTAATTTATATATATGCTTCTTTAAGCATAAATCGGAACAAATATTAAAAACCTTTAAGTTGAAAATTGTGTATAGCACATCATAAAACAATTTGGGGTGTTTTTGTATGAAAAAGGAGTGAGTTATTCGATCAATGTAAAAGAAGAGACCGTTCGATTGAAGTTGCAGGGATTCATTAAAAAATAGGGATTATGAATAGTACACAAGTGGAAATATGGACAAATGGTATCTTAATGGGGAACAGCATTGCTTTCATCAATTGAAATGAACCAACTAGTCATCGAAAAAATTTCGACAACTGGCTGTTTCATAAAGTATCACATCATCTAAAAAGCAATATCCATTAATACTATATACACTTAGCTGTTTAAGTCCATTTACTTTTTGCTCTAACCACTTATAGTAGTTTGTAACTTCTTGTTCGAATTCAAGTTTTATTTTCATTAGGCACCTTTTAATCAGTAGTTACATTTGCTCAAATTGAACAAATGCTTTTTCTTTTTGTAAAAACTCCTCAAAAAGAGATGCTAATCTATTTATATTCTCTTCTTTTGAATACAACAACGGATTATAACCATCTGAAGGAGGCATATAATGAATAAACGGTTCCATATCCTCAGGATAACCAAAATCTGCGTATACTTCAGAAAGTTCATCCAACAACTCTTCAGTTGAATTCTTATTTATTTCTTTTAAGTGAGAAGTTATACCATATCTCCATTTCCTTTTTTCAATGTCCCATTGGCTGGATTCTTCTTCTATCAAATCATTATATAATTCTACCAATACCATTTGAAGTTTTCTATAATCTTCATCTGGGTCGCCAGCTCCCCAAGCTAATTCTAGGATTAAAGAATTTTCACATTCAATATGATTAGATAAATATTCCACAGCATACTTGCTTATTTCTTTATATGAAATCAAATCTAGCCTAATTCCTACATATATAGTTTTCCAATCATAATGAATATTATAAGTTTTTAAGACCTCTATAGAACTTTTCATTTTTTCTTCATTCCTATCTTTTAGGATTTTGATTAGGTAATCCTGTAATTTCACCTTCTGGAATAAACCTTCTATGAGTAACCCCCTTATTGGGATCGACAATCCACTCAAAAATACCATTATGATCTTTTACCGAAAACACTTTTTCAATTATACGTAAATCTTTATTCTAAACATCCTTGTAACTATAGTATTTCATTCCACCTTCTATTTGATATAACTTAACCTTTGTTTTATCACCACCAACCAAATCAAACTCTTTAGCCAGTGGTGTGTAATTGTCAATTATATCATTGAAGCCATGTTGACCATCTGGGTTTTTCAACGCACTTCCGACCCTTTTATTATCTATTACCGGATGTTCTATTTTATCTCCTTTAATCCCCATCTTCCCATGAAACCCTTTCGCCCCAAACGGCAAAAGCATTCCCAGCGCCGCATTCATACTCGCTTCCTGCTGTTCTTTCGAGACCTTATTTCCAAACATGTCTCTACCTGTAATCGCTTCGCTGAAGCCGTTGGTGGCGGTAAGACCATATAAGCCTTTTTGAGATGTTTTTAAGGCGTCAAAGGATTTTTGCGATGTCTTGTAAATATCGACTGCTCTGACTGCGGCTGATGTGGCTTGAGTTGTTTTATAGACGGCTTTACCACCTTTGAAAATACGACCTGCCCATCCGACGATTGGGATATAACCTGCTGCTGCCATACCGCCTGCTGCGACGCGCTGTCCTGCGGTGAGCTCTTCACCTGTGATCGGGTCAACACCTGTAGCGGCGCGTTTTGCATCGTTCACGCCAGTCAGTTCATTGACGATATTTCCGCCATAATCAAGTGCTTTTTCATACCAAGGACGGTTGGCGAGTGCTTCTTGTTCCTTTGCGATCTCGCGTGCTTCTTCTTGTTCTTTTTTGATTTTCAGATATTCAGAAGTTTGCTTCTCAATATCGCTTTTTGCCTTGTAGATTTCACTATTTTGATACGCTTTCTTGTCAAAATTCATAGGCGAAATGGCTTTTCCGTCATTTGTGGCATTCATCATTTCCGTATACAATGCCATTGTAGCTTGCTGCTCCATTTCTGACAAAGCATATTCATCTTTTAAATTTTGATCAAGCTCTCTTAGGTCTTTCACTGTCTTTTTTCGCTCGTCTTCCGCATCTGCAATTTTTTCATCAAAGGTTTGACTATCAAATACTTCTAGAGAAATGAGGTCGTCGATGTCTTGAAAAATCGTTTTAAGCGCCTTTTTTTGATCCTTCACAATGCTTTTGGCATTTTTGATGCCCATATGTACAGCGTTGTCTAAAAAGTGTTCTTCTACGAAGGTTTCGCCGCCAAAACTCGTATCATCAAGTGTCCCAGAAACACCTTCATGAAAGGCTTTTTGCTTATCAATGAAGCTGATAAACATATCTACATTTCCAGCCAGTTCTTTATAAAAGCTTTTAATGTTATCGGCACCTTTTCCAGTGAAATCATCACCGAGGTTAGCCACGCCTTGAAGTGCCTTTTTTAAATCTACCATTTGTTCACGGAGTTCCTGGTAGTGTTTTGCCCTTGCATCCATGGCACTTGTTAGTGCTTTTGCATCAAGTATCTTGCCCAGAAGAAGTCACTCCCTCCATTATTGATCATAAAGTCTATTTTACCGTGTCCACCAAAACGGAAAAATAGGTTAATTGACATAAAAAACGGAATAGACTCTCTATTTAACGGGCTAAATAAAATAAGCTAGACAAAGCACTTTGCTCTGTCTAGCCATACATCCGTTTTATTTATAATCATTGACAGGTCCTTTATCCATCAATACCTCAATTTCATTAGAAGACTTCATTTTTAATTTAGGTCTCCGCTCAGAGTTTGGTTTGCTATAAAGCTCAAGTGGGCGGATAATCACACCATCATTTGTATTTTGAAGCATACCTGGCACACAAGAATAAATACGATCATTGTCATTGGCATGTTTGGAATGAATCGTCACAGACGTTCCTTGATGATTATCGATACTCATAGATACTCTATATCTATAAAAAGAACCTGTCCCGTTTGATTGAGCAGAATAAACAACCGGAACGACAGCAAGGATATCATCATTTAACCGTAGTTTAATAACTTCTGTTTTCATTGATTCATGGTCTCTACCGACATCTCCCATATGCTCAACAGCTCCGTTGCCGTAACTTTTGAGAGCAGAAATTCCTTTCGCACCAAACATAGCCACATCTACTTGCTTTCCTGACTTTGTGTAGACCAATGCATAAATATCATAATCGGTGCCGGATTCCCAAGATACTGTCGCTGTGATCTCAGGCGTTTTCTCTATTATGATCGGTTTATGACCTTTGTCTAGACTAATTTCACCTTGAACTTTTTCTAAACTGATAGGTGCAACAACTTTCTCTTTAGTCATTGTCTTCGTTTGAGCAGGGCCATCAATTGATTGTTTTTCAGGAGCCAATTGAGGTGTAGAAATATCCTGTTCATCAGGTTCAACCTCCACACCATAAAGCTTGCATAGCCCTTCCAGTCCAGAATCGAAACCTCGCCAGATTGATCGTGCTTTCGTATCACCATTTCTTATATACAGCTCTACCACGACAATGCCCTTTTCATTTGTAAAGTTTACTGGTGTTAGATAAAACACCTCGTCACCTGTTCGAATTTCTGCTTGCAAATGCTTCACTTGAGAAAAGCCCGTTCCTTGATCTTCTGTTAATGTAATAGCCATCTTTGTGATTCCAGCAGGCACTTTGCTCATATCAAAATTCAATGGATGCCTTTTCAATTGACCTGATACCTCCGCTGGTAAAAGTGCCGCTGCACCCGAAGCACTCTCTGGTTGATTGTAAAAAATAATGCCATGATCTCCTTCAACCTGATCCGAATCTGTTAAAAGAAACGCCGTTAAAGAAATATCAATTTCAGATGACACTTCATAGCTGATGGATACCTGTCCCTTTGGAGAGTTTAGTACGGTATTGGCTCCCATTTGCAAAGTGTGATTCATTACAACAACTCCTATTCTTCATCTACCATTTAACGTTTTTATAGATCAATTATACCAAATCATGTAATGAAACCTATTCATATCTTTATCTCTTTTCAACCTCTGCTGCGATACCTAAAAACAAACCACTCTCGAAACAATGTGTATAAAAGAATCATTCCTGCTATTATGGTGATATTCGGCCTTTGGATCCTTCTTCAAATATCCTTGAACATTAAGATCTTTCACAACTCAATGAACTATTTTATCGCCATAACCCTCTTTTTTCTTTGTATTCAGGCATTAATAAAACTTAAACGATGAAAAACCCGAACAAGCATATACCACGCTCACCCGGGCTTCTATTTTTTCCTTTATTACACTTCTTCACCATTCGTGGCAATGACGTTTTGGTACCAAGTAAACGAATCTTTTTTGAGTCTCTTCATTGAGCCGTTGCCTTCGTTGTCGCGGTCAACGTAGATCATGCCGTAGCGTTTTTTCATTTCACCTGTTGTGAATGACACGATGTCAATGATCCCCCAAGGTGTGTAGCCAATCAGGTCAACACCGTCGTATTCGATGGCTTTTGTCAGCGCTTCGATATGAGAAGCGAGATATTGAATTCGTTCTGGATCATGAATGGAACCGTCTTCCTCCACTTGATCTATAGCACCAAACCCATTTTCAACAATGAAGAGCGGGATTTGATAGCGATCGTAAAAACGATTCAACGTATATCTTAAGCCTGTCGGGTCAATGGACCAGCCCCAGTCGCTTGATTTGATATAAGGATTGTCTACACCATGCGGAAGGGCTCCGTTGACAATGTCTCCGTCGTTATCAGACACTGCATCACTTTTAACTGTTGTCGACATGTAGTAGCTAAAACCAAGATAATCTACTTTTCCTTTTCTTAAGCTTTCTTCATCGCCTTCTTCAAACGGAATATGATAGCCTTCGCGTTCGAATTCTTTAAGTGCATAGCTCGGATAGTAGCCCCGAACTTGTACATCAGGGAAGAAATAGCGTTGTCTCATATATTCTTCAGCAAGCATGACATCCTCTGGATTTGAGGAATACGGATAGATTGGTACGTGAGATACCATTGCACCAATTTGAAAAGCAGGATTGATTTCTTTGCCTTTTGCTACTGCCCATGCACTTGCTAGTAACTCATGATGTCCTGCTTGATACATGATTTCTTTGGCATTTTCGCCTTCTTTGACTGATACCCCTGAGTTTGTCCATAGGAACAGCGGGTTGTTGACATCCATTTTGTTATTGATTTCATTAAATGTCATCCAGTATGTGACTTTGTCCTTGTAACGATTGAAGCACACTTCAGCGAATTTCGCGAAGTATTCAGCGACTTTTCGGCTTCGGAATCCGCCGTATTCTCTTGCCAAATGAAGCGGCATCTCAAAGTGAGACAGTGTAATCACAGGCTCGATGCCATGCTTGAGCAGTTCATCAAATACATCATCATAGAATTGTAAACCAGCTTCATTCGGTTCTGCTTCATCTCCCTTTGGGAAAATTCGGCTCCAGCCGATGGATGTACGAAGGCATTTTAACCCCATTTCGGCAAACATCGCGATATCTTCCTTGTAACGATGGTAGAAATCGATTGCTTCATGGTTCGGATAAAATTTGCTGTCTTCTATCGTCTCCGTCATTTGTCTCGGTACTCCGTGGGCACCAGCTGTCATTACATCCACAACACTTGGGCCTTTTCCTGCTTCATTCCATCCACCTTCGAATTGATGTGCAGCTAATGCCCCGCCCCATAGAAAATCTTTTGGTAATGTCATTATATATTCCTCCTATTTCACAATTGTGATCATGACGTCCGTTGGCTGTATCACCACTAGTATATGTACATTATAATTATACCGTTACAATTTATCAATACATATATAATTTTAATCAACATATCAAAGAAAAATCGGTATGTGCTATAATCAAAGAAAATAAATCGTGAAAACAAAGAGGAATGGCTATGTTAAAGTATCAACAAATTGCGAGCGATATTGAAAAATATATTGTCACCCATGAGCTGCAGCAAGGGGACAAGCTTCCTGTACTTGAAACCCTCATGAGCCAATTTGCTGTGAGCAAAAGCACCATTATCAAATCATTAGACCTACTCGAAAGAAAAGGAATTATCTATCAAGTGAGGGGCAGCGGCATCTTTGTTCGAAGACACAGACGCAAGGGCTACATCAGCCTTTTATCCAACCAAGGGTTTAAAAAAGATTTAGAGGAATTTCAACTGACTTCAGAGGTTTTAATGCTAGACACCATCAAACCGCCTGAAGAAGCAGCGCTTAATTTGAATATTGAACAAGATGAGGATGTTTTTTACCTCAAACGCATCCGTTACATCAATGGACAAACCTTATGTCTAGAAGAATCCTATTACCGAAAAACCATCATTCCCTATCTCAACACAGAAATTGCCGCTGATTCTGTTTTTAAATTCATCAGTGAAGGCCTTGGGCTCAAAGTCGGCTTTTCCGATATGTACTTGCAAGTAGGCAAACTGAATGAAACCGAAGCAAAACACCTCGGCCTTAACCAAGACGATCCCGCTCTCCGCGTCGAAACCGTCTTTCATCTCACAAACGGCCAGCCTTTCGATTTCTCGAAAATCACATATAACTACATGCAATCCCAATTTTTTATTCAGGCGAATAATTATTATGGGTGATGGATGGAAAAAGCCTCCTGAATCAGGAGGCTTTTTTACGATTTACCTTTCAAGCTTTACACATTCCCTCCTTCTTTCTTGAGAAGAAATGCCGTCAATCGCCACATCACCATAATAAATGTCTATATGATCTCCTTTGCCAATTAGAGCAACCGGAAAAGCATGCTGTTCTTGCAGGCACTTTTCGAATTCATCTGGATGAATCTCTACTTCAATTTCATGTCCAGTTAAAGCATATTCAAACGTCAGCGTATGATAAAGATCCACAAGACAGCGTTTGATCCCCTGTTGAAGACGAATGACATCATGAGAAACAACCTCTGTCCACTTTAAAGAGATAACGAACCCTACGTAACCTGCTTCTTTTTGTATGTTGATGGTCATATCATTTAGCTTCGATCCCGACAATACAAACTCCATATAATAACCATCAAAGACATCGTCTTTGATGGTATTTTCTTTTATTCTGTGTTCAATCCACATTTCGCCATCAGGATCCTGACTAAACTTTACTTTGGTAATAGACATTTCTTTTTGAGCTAGATAATCAGACAATTGGCGAAAAGTATTTGGTAAATGAATGGCCTCATAAAAAACGATTCCCATATTGATGTATCCACCCATAGCTATCATGCATCCCTCGCTTTATTTTTTCTTTCATTATACTTTACTCAAACCTGTATTCTGAGAAAACTCATCCCCTTACATGAAAACTTCCGATTTAAAGTATCAAAAAGATTCATTTTACGAATGCATTGAACAAACTTATGATAAACGTAACAAGAGTGTATAGGAGGATTCATTATATGAGAGACATTAGGGTGTACCATGTCGATGCATTTACAACTGAGAAATTTGGAGGAAATGCTGCTGGGGTCGTGTTGGATGGTGATCTTTTAACGGAGGATGAGATGCAGAATATCGCCAAGGAGTTGAATTTACCGGAATCTGTCTTCTTGCTGCCTGCACATGATAAAGAAGCTGATTATCGGGTCAAATACTTCACACCGACGGAAGAGGTTAATTTCTGCGGGCATGCGACTGTTGGATTGACTTGGCTTTTGGCGACGGAGCTTGGGCTGGCAAAAGAGAAAACAGGGGTCGTGTTAGAAACGAAGATTGGCAATGTTCCTGTTGTATGGCACGAAGAAAATGACAAGGTCGTTGATGTAGAAATGACGCAGGTGACACCGAAGACGCGAGATTTTGTCATCGATTTAGAAGAGCTGAGTGACATGCTTGGTGTCAGCAGTGACCGCATTGATCCATCTTATCCTATCAAATTAGCAAACACCGGAAACTGGCATCTTCTCGTTCCGATGAAGCACCAACAGGACATTGACCAAACGGCACCGAACTTAGCCGCTTTAGGGAAAATGAATAAAGAACAAAATATCACGACGACTCACCTTTATTCATTTCACACCACAAAAGAGGTTGATCTTTACACGAGGGATTTTGCACCTGGGATCGGTATACCCGAAGATCCGGTGACGGGGGCAGCAAACGGAGCATTGGCTGGCTATCTTTATTTGGAAGGTATCATTTCTCAGCAAGAAACCACTCTCCTGCACATTGCCCAAGGGGATGCCATCGGCAGACCTGGCATCCTTCGTATCACGGTCATTCCGAATGAATCAAAGCCTGAGATCAAAGTGGCAGGCGCGGCGGTTATCACTATTCGCGGTGTGTTGACCTTATAAACCATCAGCTTGAATGGGAGGCATCTCGTTCAAGCTGATTTTACTTGAAATGATCTTTGACCACTTCGATCCATCTTTTAGCCGATGGGGATGCTGCTTTGAATGATTTGAACGCCAAGTTGATCTCACGATAGACGCTTGTCTCAAGTGGAATGACTTTCGTATGAGACATTTGCGGCGGCAAAATTAATGTCGGAATGATGGTCACTCCGAGCCCTTCTTGAACCATAGAAATGAGCGTATTGTTGTCTCCAATTTCAAACAAAACTTGAGGCTTCACGCCTCTTTCTTTTAATAATTTCTTAATGAGCAGATCACAGCCCGCTTTTGGCATAATGAATGATTCATCATGTAACGAGTCAACTTCTATCACTTTCTTCGTATGGAAGCGATGATCCTCTTGCATGAGCACCACCAATTCATCTTGGAAAAGTGGAACAGTTTCAAATTCTCTTGATGGCTGCGTTAAAAAACCAACATCAATCGTGCCAGACGCAATCCAATCCTCAATCTCCTCATAACCACCTTCATATAACTCTACCTGGATATTGGGATACCCTTTGGTAAAACGGTGAATCAGCTGCGGAAGCATTTTTGAAGAAAAACTAGAGAACGTTCCGATCTTGATACTCCCCACTTCCATCCCTTGAATCAACGCCGCCTCCTGTTCAAGCAATGACGCATGATGAATGATTTGCCGAATATGCGGCATCACCCGCTCACCTGCGTCCGTTAACGCCAGCCCGTTTCGATTCCGCCGAAGCAGCACAATCCCTAACTCTGACTCAAGCTTCGCAATATTATGACTGACTCCAGACTGCGTCAGCCCAAGTTTATCCCCGGCTTTTGTAAAACTACCGCATTCAACGACTGTTAGAAATACTTTGTATTGGAATGTGATCAGTTTGCTCACCTCACAAGCTCATATTAGATCTTGGCAAAATCTACTGTTAGATATTTCTTTGATTTTTCGATTTAACTGTTGTTCTATTAATCGAAAGCATGTCTGCTTAATCCATAAACGTTTAAATGTATAAAGTTGTTCTTTTTCATCTCCATGCAAGTCTTCATCTTCCTCTAACTGAAAATAAGTTAAATCGATGTTGTCATGAACATGCATTTTCATAAAAACATGAGCGTTGTGAAAATCATGCATATGTTCTACTAAAAAAGAAATCTCAGTGATAATATCATCAAATGCATCTCCTTCAAGCGTTTTTTTAAGATCCAGATTACTATGAATATCAATTGAAAGGTAATTATCTCTTTCATCTAATTCTTCTTGAGTAGCTAGCGGATTATCGTGAATTGTTGCTTTTCTATTCACATCTGTAATGGAGAAATAAATGATGATGTCTTGATTATCGAGAAATTCATACTCCCATATTTCTGCATCTCTTAATCTTAAAATGCGGGTGAGATTGGCCAATTTTTTAACCCTCCAATTAATTATTCATCGTTGTCGACGACGAAGACCTAGACGCTGCTTCATCAGCCTTCACACAATCAATCGCAACAACGAGCGCAATCATCACAGGCTCCATTTCTTCTTTCAAAATATCGACCTTATAGCTGTCACCCCAAGTAAACCATTCCTTCTTCACCTGGCCGATCACTTCGCCATTCTGTAGCACTTGGAAATTCATATCCCACCAGTTACCTTGTACTTCTACACCCGCGGCATCAATTGAATATTTTGCTTTAAAGAACGTAAACTCTTTTTTGATCGTCAATACTTCTTGACCACCGACTTCTACTAAAAACTTCGGTAAAAAGCTAAATATTTTCTTCGTAATCACAGCAATTTCTTCTCGTTCTGTATTCAGAATGGTGAACGTCTTCGGTATCTTCATAAAACTGCCTTCGACCAAATACACATCGTTCTCCTGCTGATCCTTTACCGTAAACCTGCCGCTCAGACTAAATACTTTTTGCTTCATATATAGTTGCTTCATACGTACCTCCGATTAAGTTCAAACATTTATCAGGCTTTTATCTATTCTTTATTTACATCTAATTATACCAAAAAATAGAATGATCTAATAACATGTCAGAACTCATGCAAGTTATAATGGAAATATAAACAAGATTGAGAGGGGAACTCATGAAAAAAATTACGTTTTTTGATTGGACCATTCAATTACAAGCAAACTTAACGGCAATAACAGATCATCATGAAAAGAAGATGGTCATTTTAGAGCCATCCATTGAATTAAACGGTGTGATCTGGATAGATGAAAACAACGAGCTACAAATCAAACCTACTTGGGATTGTGTCATTACAATTGATCCAACCAACAAAACTCTAACAATCCGGCAAACAGAAGAAGTATTCGGAGATTTATACGAGTGAAAACAGGAGGATTTATGAAAAAAACTACTTTTTTTGACTGGAAAGTTCACTACCCTGAACATTTAACAGCAGTCAAAGATGATACAGAAAAGAAAATGGTTTTTCTAGAACAAACTATTGAATTCAAAGGGATTATCCGTATTGATGAGAATGATGAACTGCAAATGAAGCCGACATGGGATTGTGTCATTATTATTAATGCTAAGAATATGTCTGTCACAGTTTGTGATGCAGAAGAAGTTGTAGGTTTGCCGTAGAAATTTAAAAGTCTCATTTGAGATGCATAACTCAAATGAGACTTTTTTTAGCGCATTTATTTAATAACCATTTACAAAATAAGCGATCGTCTCTAACTCATCTTCTTTCAGTTCTCTGTTCACATGTGCTTGATATTCACTCACGATTCTCTGCCGATCTCCACCATAAAGATCAGTGTATTTCGCTATCATCCGAAGCTTGTCTGTTTCCTGACGAAACTCTTCTTTTGACCACGGTCTTTGGTGTGAAGGAATATACGTATCGGCATCAAATGCATCTAACTCATCTAAAAGACGCAAAATTTCTTTCACCGTATAATGTACTTTTTCGGCATACATTTTCGGATAAATGCAATCACCAAGAAACAGGATTTTCTCTTCTTTCACATACACGATCACTGAATCTGCGGCATGATCGCCCCCAACATGTTGCACGATACACGTGACCCCGCCAAGATCAATTTCCATCCGACGGTCAAACGTGACTTCCGGTAAAACCACCTGAATTTCTCGATGATTCTTATATTCTTCTTTTATCGCCTTCGCGCAAAACTCAATCTCCGTTCCTTCCCTCACCCGCTCATCAATCGCCTCATCTGACCAAGAAAACGGAAGAAGCTTCTCCATTTCCTTTCTGGTTTTTGCAGAAGCAATTGAAACCGTATCAGGCAGCGCAGGCAGTCCAAAAATATGATCCCAATGCCAGTGAGTGAGGACAACGAGATCGGGCTTGGCGTTCTCTTGTTTTAAGGTCTTTGGGATGAAATAGTTCGCATGATCTTCTGAGTTTCCAGCATCGATCATTAATGTTTTGTTATTGCCTACGACCATGCCTAGGATGGGGCGGTCGGTGAGTGATACTGGTGTGATGTAGGTGAAGGTTTGGCCTATTTTTTTGATTGTGTGCATGGTGTGCCTGCTTTCTATAGTGATTTCAAACCTTGAAATTTTTTTGATATGGAACAAATAAAAAAGCAGTCTTTATATTAGAAACAGTTGGGTCTCCCAGCGAGCTTGAATAGTAGCAAACTTTTAATTATGAAATATATTTCCTACCTTTTATGCCTTGCGTTTATCATGCAAACATACACGTAGCAAAAAACTTTCAACCTAAAAAAAGAGAGTTTTATTCCCTTCAATCTAGTGACATACAGATGAAATGTCCCAATTGAACAAAGGTATGTGCCTAATAGACTCGCCTTTGAAGAATACGATCTTTGTAAGTTTGCTATTTTTTATGTTTACCCCTTTTTATGATTAATTTGAAGTAATAATTATTAGTGAAATAAATAATACATTTAAGTTAATTATCCTGCTCATTTTCTTCAAGGATAGATGGCAAAATAGATTGTACATCTTCAGGCAGAAACTTTTTTGCTCCCCATACCCCTAAACCTTTTACAATTTTTGGATTTTTCATTGTCCAATGAACTGCCCTAGAAGCGAATAACAGATACCATTTTTTATTCTTTAAATAATCTACTTGTTCAGTTAGAGAATCAATTTCAGATCGAAGGTCTCTAAGATCACTATTTAATTGTTGTTGATCAGCAAATTCCTTCTCGATTTCCTCTTCTATATTTTTTTCATATCCCTCTTTCAATTCATATAACAATCTTTTTAACTCTTCTCCCTCTTCTTTTGTAAAATATCTTTCTTCAAAGTCTTTATGGCTTTCAATAGCATCTTGAAATTTTTTAATTTCTTCTTGTAAAAAATTTATTTTACGTCCCATAGGATTACTTATCATTTCAGATTTAATTAAACCTACCCATTCTCTTAAAGCTTTTAAATATAATTCTGTATATAGACTATCTTTACTTTCAACACTTAGAATTTCCCCTGGAGAAAATTCTATATAAAACTTATTCCCGTTATTAATTTCGGTTTTAAACCAATAGTTTTCTTCATATTTATATATGATTTTGAATAATACATTACCATTATCTTGAGTAATTGATTTAAAAGTAAAATCTTCTCTTTTAAAACCTTTTATTTCTAATCTATCTTGTATTTTTTGTAAAAATCTCTCACTTAAAACCCCTTGTTCCAACATAATATATCCTCCCAATTACAATTAATACCTTCTAAATAAACAAGAGAAACTCCAATTTAAAAGTGCAGTCCTTCCATTAAACCCTTATTATAAAACAATATGAGAACTTACTTGAATATCAGCTCTATCTGCCAATCTTCTTTATTATAACCTTGATTTTCAAATAACTTTATACAGAAATTATAAATTGATTTTGAATTTAAATTAGTTTCAATATAATGCTGATTTACAATTTGTTTCGGCTCTCTCATATTCCTGCCATCAATTGATACAAAACCTGGATTTTCACTCAAAACTTGCTGGTATTTTTCCATATTATCTTCATAGATTGATATTATAGTTTTCTCCATAACATCCCTCCATGTACTTACATTATACGATTTTTTAAGAATAGTTAATAAACGTGGTGAACTTCCTGTGATTTTCGTAACTTCATTTTCAATCTTTCCAAAGTACGGCCATATTTCAACAAATTTTTCTATTAATTCCTCTGATCGTTTATTGATATTTTCTTGATTCCAAATTTCAAAACTCGAAATATATTTATTTAAATAAATATTACTTTGTTTATAATATTTTCTTTTAATTAAGAAAGATTCATTAGATAACTCAGAATTATAGGCGGAAAGTGTCAAATTTCCTAAAGTGTGTAAGTAAGTGGAATGGATATATTCAGCATTCTCTCCTAAATCCTCTTCCCACTTTTCAGTAAGTGTCTGTGGCATTATGTGTTCAATAGTAGTCTTCGATAGGTCCGCTTGTTCTTTATGTCTATAAGAATTCTCTATTAATTTTAAAATAAAGCTACCTTTCTTCCTTCGATCGCCCTGCCCGTACAATTGATTTTGATGTAATGAGTTTATTATTTCTGGATTTTTTGGATAACCTCGTTTTTGTAGATAGCTAATTAACTCAGATATTGAGTCTTCTGCATCATATGTACATATTTGATTATAGGCTGACGCAAAAATTTTACTTAATGATTTTGAATCAATATTACAAACAAAGCGTCTGACTAAATAGTTTTCTACAATTTCTAGCATTCTACAGAATTGTTTTTTGTTGTATTTTCCTTTTTTGTAATCTCCATAAACATATAAGAAAAATGGATATGCTGTTTTTGCCTCAAATTCATTAATTCTTTTCAATAATTTTCGGATATCCTTATTATCCTCTAAAGCCGGGTTTAATAACTTAGCATAGTACGCAGCATAACTCGCTAAAATTTTCAAAAAATCTTTTGCATCTTTTCTATCGACCTTTGTTTTAAATTTAAAGTACACATCATTTTTCTTTACATTAATATTTTCTCCTATCAAAAAATGCCTAATAAATTCAGTTAAATATGTACCTAACTCTTCCTGCATTGGTAACCAGTAACGTAAATAATCATCTTCTTGATCTTCAGCAGGGATCCTCATAAATAAATAATTCCTAATTAAATCAGATTGAGTAAGGGGTTGTCCCTTTGCATTTAAGCTTTCAAAAACTAGATATGGATTGTCATCAGTGGATAAAACAATACTTACAATAGAAAGGTTAACAGTTATGGTAGATTTAAGAGTTGATAGACTCATAGATTCTTCTTGAATTTTTTCAAAAAAAAACTCATAGGACTTAAAAATTAGCGAATCTTCATTATCTAATGAAGGTTCTTTATTTATTAACTTTTTCATGTTCTCTTTATCTACTTGAGTTGGCAGGAACTTATATTTTTCTTCTCCTGATTTAAAGCTATTAACCAACAGCATATGATGAATTTCATCTGCTAAATTTTGTTCTCCTAATTTTTCTGCAATATCTCTTGTTGCCACAAGTAAAGTCAGTAAGGTAGTAAGCCTTTGTTGTCCGTCAATAACTAAGAATTGTTGTACTCCATGAGTATTTGTATTGTTTGGAATTGAGACGATTGATCCTATAAAATGAGACAAACTCTGATTATCTTCAATTAAATCATTAATATCTTCCCATAATTGTCTCCACTGTTTTTCAGTCCAGCTATAAGTACGCTGAAACATTGGAATTAGATACTGTTTTGTCCCCTCTAGTATCTCTTGAAGATATGTCTCGCTAGCTTTCATCCTATTCACTCCCTATAATTCCGTTCTTATAATCGAATGGCCTCTAAGATGGCTATTTTATCTTAAATATCACTTATGATAAGGCTCCCCCCGCACAATCCGAAACGCCCGATAAATCTGCTCCACCAACACCAGCCTCATCAACTGATGCGGGAACGTCATTTTCGAAAACGACAGCTTCTCATTCGCGCGCTGGATCACAGCGTCGCTTAATCCAAGGGATCCGCCTATGACGAAACATACCTTGCTTTTTCCGTATGTTGCCAGCTTATCTATTGTATCGGCTAATTCTTCGGAACTTTTCATTTTTCCTTCGATGGCGAGGGCGATGACGTGGGCGTCTGGGTTGATTTTGTTTAGGATGCGTTCGCCTTCTTTGTCTTTGATGATTTTCATGTCTTGCTCGCTGAGGTGTTCGGGTGCTTTTTCGTCTGCGAGCTCAATGATCTCGATTTTTGCGTAAGCCTGTAATCGTTTTGTGTATTCGGCTATGCCTTGCTTTAAATATTTCTCTTTTAATTTTCCTACTGTGATAATTGATATATTCACAGGTCATCCCCACCTTAAGAACAAGTTATTCATATAAGTTATCAACAATTGTGGATAAAATTTGTGTATTTTGTGTCCGATCATTCGTTCCCCACTATATATATTGCAGGTTCATCGCACAATTCACAGGTTGTGGATAAACTGTGTGTATGTTCGATTTTTCTGAATTCTGGCGGCGTTTCGTGATCATCTATGTACATGTCTAGTACGGTTTCAATGTGTTTTGCGCAAGCATAAAGTGATTTGTTCATAAGTTTCTAATTCCTCCAATATGTTGTCTCGTTATTCACAAGTGTTTCACTCATTGTTCAATATAACCGATTTATTCACATGTTAATAGTCTTTTACCATTTTCCACACCTTTTATCCACAAACCAAATAAAAAAGCCTCCACTCCTGTGAAGGCTTCCTTCTATAGAAACGGATTATAAAATCTCGTTCCTCTAACAAATGTAATCACTAACGAAACAATCAGTACCGCACCAACAAATATTAACGCCACATAATCTGCTTTTTGAAAGTCTTTCGCCATAAACCATGTGCGCTTTTTATGCTTTCCAAATCCGCGCAGCTCCATCGCATTGCTGATCGTCTCTATCCGCTCTAGGCTAGAAAAAATCAGCGGCATCACAATCGACAGCGCATTTTTAATCCGTTTCCCCAGTTTTTCATTCTTCGATAAATCAATGCCTCTTGCTTGCTGAGAAATTGCAATCGTTCGAAAATCACGCTGAATATCTGGAATATAGCGCAGAGCAATCGCTACAGCATAAGAAATTCGGTAGCTAACCCCGATTCGGCTGAGCGATGAGGCGAATTCACTTGGATTTGTTGTCACGATAAACAAAAGCGCTGCTGGCATTACGGTCACGTATTTCAGTGTAATGTTCAACTGATAGAAAAGCTGTTCAAGTGTGACGTTGTACCAGCCTGCAATGTGAAATAGCTCGTGCTTTGCTCCGTAGATGGCGACACCTTGCTGCGGCGCAAAGATATAAATGGCGATGTTGTTGATGACAAGGAAAATCGCCAGGACAATCACCACAAAGGAGATATCACGAAATCGCACGTTTGATAGCTGAAAGAACACGATACTGGCAACTAGCATAAACACTAATACACCTGTATCATACGTGAGCATCGCTGCGGATGACCAGAGGATAAAGCAAATGAGTTTGGTTGCCCCTGTCAGCCGATGAATCGGCGACGGGCGGTCGATATAAGACAGCATGTCTACAGCCATGTCATTCGCTCCTTTCTGTCCACCTCAATGAAGCGATCCACGAGCTCATTTGGATTTGGCCAATCTGCTTTCAGTGCCAGTTCATACAGCGACGTTTCCTTTAAGCTCGCCTTTTGGACAAGCAGCTGATCTGTCAGCACTTTAGCAGGTGTATCATCTGCGATCTTTTCTCCATCAGAAATGACAATAGTTCTTGTCGTATATTCAAGCATCAAATGCATATCATGGGTGATCATCAAAATCGTGACGCCCTGCTGATTTAATTGCTCTAAAAACGTCATCATCTCTGTGTAATGTCTAAAATCCTGTCCGGCGGTTGGCTCATCTAAAATAATGATTTCTGGTTCTAATACAAGAATTGATGCGATCGTGACGCGCTTTTTCTGTCCAAAGCTGAGAGCAGAAATCGGCCAGTTCCGAAATGGGTATAAACCGCATACTTTTAAGACTCGCTCCACCCGTTCCTTGATGTCTTCTTCCTTTACGCCTCTTAAAACGAGACCAAATGCGACTTCATCAAAAATCATTTGTTTTGAAATCATTTGATTTGGGTTTTGCATGACGACGCCGATTCGTTCGGAGCGCTGTTTGATCGTATCTCCTGTGATGTCATCGCCATTTAAAAGAATTGACCCTTTCGTTGGCTTTTCAAATGCACAGAGCACCTTAGATAATGTCGTCTTGCCTGCGCCATTGGCTCCTGCGATGCTGATCATTTCTCCTTTTTTGACGGTAAAAGAGATGTTGCTCAGCGTGTTGGGTCTTGTCGGATAGTCAAAGCTCAACTCACGCACTTCTAGT
Source organism: Bacillus sp. FSL K6-1145 (assembly GCF_038003425.1). Taxonomy (NCBI): domain Bacteria; kingdom Bacillati; phylum Bacillota; class Bacilli; order Caryophanales; family Bacillaceae; genus Bacillus; species Bacillus sp. FSL K6-1145. Next base: position 3,615,368 of record NZ_JBBOPC010000001.1, read on the forward strand.
AGATCCTGCGCTGCATTCTGGTCGATTGAGGGCTCAGACGCTTCCATCCACTGCTCGATTTTCATTTTTTCCTCATCATTTAAGGTAAGTTGCTGTAAATTTGCAATCTGATCTCCGGGTGTAACTGAAATACCTGCATATTTCATGGCTTTTACATATAAAGGCTCACGTAAATACGCCGCTTCTAATACATTTGAGGCAAGCAATTCATCTGGTGTCATATCCGCTGCTATCGTGCCGTCATTGACGACGATGATGCGGTCCACATGGCGGAAGAGGACGTCCTCTAATCGGTGCTCGACCATCACGACGGTTTTTTTCGTTTGTTTTTGTAGTCGATCAATGAGATCGATCACTTCTTTACCTGTTGCGGGGTCAAGGCTTGCAAGTGGTTCGTCAAACAGCAAAATGTCGACATCGTTGACAAGTACGCCTGCGATGGCGACACGTTGTTTTTGACCGCCTGACAGCTCATGTACAGATGATGCCAGCTTGCCGTCTACCTCTGTTAATTTTGCCGCTTCTTCGACACGTGCTTTCATTTCTTCGCGTGTGACTTGATCATTTTCAAGTGTAAATGCGATGTCTTCTCCAACGGTCAGCCCGATAAATTGTCCATCAGGGTCCTGCAGCACCGTTCCGACGAGCTGTGAAAGAGAGAAAATGTTTTCTTTTTCTGCATTTTTCCCGCCGATGTGAAGACTTCCTTCCATAGAACCTTTATAAGACGCAGGAACTAGCCCATTGATGCAATGGGCTAGTGTGCTTTTTCCCGATCCAGACGGGCCTGCGATGAGGACTTTTTCGCCTTCATAGATGGTCAGGTTGATATCTTTCAATGTCGGTTCTGCCTGACTGCGATATTGGAATCCGAAATGTTCGAATTGAATCATCGGTTTCTTCATTTATGTGTTCCACCTTGCTTCATGATGTTTCTTTCGATAGACTGCCGCTTTTGCTTCTCGTTTTCGCATAAGCCGCAATGATGATGGTTCCTAGTACACCGACTGTGATGATGTTTGAGATTCCCGCCACGATGCCTTGAACAAATACTTTGTTCGCAGGTTCTGCATAGATCACAATGTCGAGTACCGGGGCAATGACAAACCAGCCCAATGCCTGTGCGCCTGCTTGTACGGCATTGAAGAGCGTGATTTTTTTCCAGCCAAAGTCGCCCTCTTCTACTTTTAAACGGTTCGAAATCAAGCCAATCAATAACCCAACAACACCTGAAACGATAATCCAGCTCCACCAAGGGCCAAATGTGGTGGCATCTTTAATAAGATGACCAATAAATCCAATCAGTGCGCCTGCAACAGGACCAAATAGCACGGCCATTAATGCAAGAAATGCGTACGAGGTTTCAATTTGTGTATTCGGAATCCCAGTTGGAATGGAGACGAAGCGTCCTAAAATCACAAAGACGGCTGCGCCAATTCCGATGGCAACGACAGTTTTCGTTGAAAGTTGTTTACCTGCCATGATGTATCCTCCTCTTATTCGTATATAATGCGCGGAGCTTTGCGAATCGAAAGGCGCCAGCCTGTGCCTGTTCCGATGTTATAAGCCTTTGCAAATGACCCTTGATTGATCGCCACGCCTAAATGATCGAGTGAATTGACATATACGAGTGGTTCGCCTACCTTTAAATCGGCAAAAGATCGTCCATAGGTCATGATATTTTTATACACATTTTTTGGCCCGTTGGCAATGGTAACTTCTATTGCATCCCCATAATTGATTGAAAGCTGCTCAAATAGCGTATGATGAATGTTTGTCCAAAGGTTTCCGAACCTCACATCTAAAATATCAATCGTTCCTGTGATGACCTCTTCTTTCGCATAAGCCTGTACGACTGGAAGGTGAATAATATCATCAATATTCGCTTTTGGCCCAACCTCTTCAAAAGAAATCACACCTGAAGCGATTCTCGCCCCTGTATACGCGTAAATATCTCTCCCATGGAAGGTATGTGATTTTCCCGACTTCGGCAGCCGGTTAATGGTTTCATCTAAATAACGGGCTTCCACTATGCCAATATCCTGCGCGACGTGCGTGAGTGTCCCGTTATCTGGGGTAATGATGTAGTGCGAGCTTGTGGTTTTGACGACAAGACTCTTTCTTTCTGATCCTACGCCTGGATCAACAACGGAAACGAAAACTGTCTCTTCTGGCCAGTATGTGACGGTTTGGAGCAGGCGGTAAGATGCCTCCCAAATGTCATACTGCGGAATATTGTGTGTTAGATCAAAAAGCCGGATGCTGCTGCTGACCGTATTTGCCACTCCGTACATAGCGCTGACTGCTCCATCATCAATACCGAAATCTGATTGTAAAACCAATGCATGTTCACTCATGTCAATCTCCCTTTCATTTGAAAAAATGGATGTGGTGTTTCACGTGGAACATTTGAACATTTGTATGAAAAAAGTGGACAATAAAAAATACCCCATCCTTATCTTGAATCATAAGGACGAGGTATTTGTCTCGTGGTACCACCTTTATTTACTGTTTGCTCGCGCTAAACAGCCTCTACAAGTACAAAGCTCCAATCTGGCTCATATACTGTGGTTTTGATAACGAGTACCAACTCTCGTCGTGTCCTACTAATATCATAGATATGTTCAGCACGAGGCTCAGAGACCATTTTTCAAATCATTATTTTTGCTTCTTTTCAGCTGCCGAAGCTCTCTGTGGAAAAATTGATGATTGTACTTTCTCTCGTCATTGCCTGTTTAACTATCTTGAATTAAAGCTATCATACATGATGTTTTTTGATAAATCAAGATATTTTTCTGAACATTTTCAAAAGTGAGTCAACTGGTGTTGAAAGAGTCTTCTTTTTATAAAATTTAAACAAATGTTAAAGAGCAAGATATGGTGTCTTTCCTTTCTAGCGGTATAATAAAGATGAAGGGAGGTACAGCGTGTGTGGACCATCTGTATGAATGAGTTTAAGCAGCTCTTCAAAAGCACAAAATCCATTTTAACAATTGTTATTATTTTCATTTTATCTACTTTTGTTTCAACTCTACCGTTTATTGCTGCTCATCAGGACAAATGGGAGGCAAAGGATCCTTATTCCATTGGGAATGAACTGGTGATGTCGTTATTTGGTTTCTTCCTTATTTTCTTATTGTCTCACGATATTTTAAGCCGAGAAATTCATTTGAAAACCATTCGTTTTCTCGTCAGTAAAACCACTCGTTTGAACATTATTATCGGGAAATATCTTGGACTGATGCTGTTTTGGCTTAGCTGTATTATGACGACATACGTACTGAATATGGTGATTTCACATCGTTTTCTGTTTTCTGATGCGTTAAAAATCTTAACCTTTATCAGTGTCGGTATCTCATGTGCTTTATTTTTGTCCATGCTCTTTCCAACCCCGCAGAAATCTATGTTTGTTGGGATGTTGTTTTCCTTTCTTTTCCCAATCGTCAGTATGATATCTGTTCTTTCTTCAGAACGATTGATTCATTGGTTCCAATATATGACGCCTTATTATTATGTGCGCTTGAGTGAGCCGCTGACCTATATACTCTTGAATACAGCATTGACCGTTATCTTACTCATTGGAACAGCACTCCTATTTCAAAGGAGGGATGTCTAAATGCTACATACAAAAGAACTCACAAAAAAATACAGGACAAAAGTCGCAATAGATCACATTACCCTTGATGTCAATCAAGGTGATATTTTCGGGCTCATTGGACCGAAGGGTTCTGGTAAGACGACGTTTTTCAATATCATTACGGGAATTTCCCGGCAAACCTCTGGGACGTTTACGATGATGGATATGCCTTCATTAAAAAAGGTGAGGCAGCATATCGGTGTACTGCCTGAATATACGGATTTATATGAAGGGCTTACGGCACTTGAACATATTGCCTACTTATCAAAAATCACCGGGACGCGCCAGAAAACGAGTGATTATGAAGAACTGCTCGAATTTGTCGGCTTAGATCACTATCAGCAGGAAAAGGTCGGTTCGTTCACACCTGGTATGAAGAAACGGCTCGGCATGGCGCAGGCTATCGCCCATCGCCCCGAATTTATTTTACTCGACGAGCCTTTTGCTGATATTGACGCAGATTCGATCTTGCACATCCAGCAGGTCATTGACACGTTAAAATATGAAGGGAAAACCGTCTTATTAACGGCTGACCACCCAAGGTTCACAAATAGTATTTGTACAAAAACTGCTTTTATTTCTGAAGGAAAATTAGTGTCCCCCCATACACATCCTCAAGAGAAAACCATCACATCCTCAAACATACGTGCAACCTTCAAGCATGCGTGGATTGATGATGAGGTGAAGCCTGTTCTCACGCAGTACTTACAAACTGTTGGAACAGATCTTGTGATCAGTGATGACGAGACCTCATTGTTGATTCGTTCAGAAGCCCAAGTCCCATCGATCATCCGCGCTTTCGTGAAATGCAAAGTTGATTTATACAGAGTTACGGCTCAAGATGCCATGAGTTCCTCATAAAAAAGCACCGCATGCGATCCGCACGGTGCTTCTTCTTTATGATAAAGGTTTACTCATATAGATTCCGGTTTCTTCAAATCCCGTCTTCTCATACAGCGAACGGGCAATTTGATTATGAGCAAAGACATGAAGCGAGAGTTTTTGCACGCCTAATGACTTTGCCTGCTCCTCTAATGCAGCAATGGCCTGTTTTGCAAAGCCTTTTCCTCGATAAGCTTCGAATAAAATAAAGTTGTAAATAAAACCTTCATGCTGCGGGTGATTGGGGTCATAACAAAGCCAAACCCAGCCAATCGCTTCTTCCCCATTCAAGAGATTCCATAGCTCATGATGCTCTGTCTGTAGACCTTCAGGAAGGAGCCGACCAAATTGTTCTTCTGCGTTCGCAAGTGATTCTTCCTTTTCCCATGTCCCTGCGAGTACCTTTTCTTCTGCGTACCGCTGAATGGACTTCTCCATCAATGCATCGTAATCCGCTTGTGTCATTGGTTGTAGTGTAACCAATCATACCGCCCCCTTTCCTCCATCATATGATGAGCATGCAAAAAAAACCAGTCCCATCAAGGAACTGGTTATCCGCCGAATCGGTCGGTTTGAGAAAGTTTGATTTCTACTGATTTTTTCTTTCCACTTCGGTAAAACTGCACCTTTACTTTGTCGCCGACTTTCTTTTGATATAAATACTTACGAAGGTCTACGATATTCTGTACACTCTTGCCATCAAAGGAGGTGACAACATCCAGCTCTTTGAGCCCCGCTTTTCCTGCTGGAGACAAAGACTCGACACTCATCACGACAACTCCTGATGTGACGTTAGATGGCAGCTTCAACGTTTCCTCCCAGTGATAGCTCGCAATATCTGCTAAAGATTTCATGCCAACACCTAGATACGGACGCTTCACTTCTCCGTAACGTTCTAAATCTTCTATGACAGGGATGACGAGATTCGCCGGGATAGAAAGCCCGATGCCTTCAACCTCTGATTCTGCAATCTTCATTGAGTTGATGCCGATCACTTTTCCGTCCATATTGATCAAGGCTCCACCGCTGTTACCTGGATTGATGGCGGCATCTGTTTGCAGTACCTCCGCATTCCAATCCGCCTGACCGTCTCCATTCGAGTCCACAGGAATCGCACGTTCCGTTCCAGAAATGACACCTTGTGTGACAGAGCCTGCGAATTCAAGCCCTAATGGATTTCCAATGGCGATCACTGGCTCACCGGGTTTCACATGATCTGAATTGCCAAAGGCGGCGGTTTTCTTGATCTTATCACTTTTGACGGTGAGAACTGCTAAATCCATGAGCTGATCGCTTCCGACAAGATTGGCGCCAATTCTTGTCCCATCCTGAAGACTCACTTCAAGCTGGTTGGCACCTTTGATGACGTGGTGATTGGTCACGATATAAAAGGTGTCACCCTTTTTCTTATAAATCACACCTGACCCGCTGCCTGCCTCTCCGCCTTCTTCCCAAAAGCTCGACTTTTGGATATTAATGACGCCTACAACCGTATCCGACATATGAGATACGACTTTTGTGACGGCATCATTGACGTTCACATTGACGGTCTTTAAAGGGCCCTGTGCTGCTTGCCCATCTCCGTTCTGCTGCCACCCAAAGGGACTGCCGCTCTGTCCTGTTACATAGGGGAAAAAGAATCCCATTAAAAAAGCTCCTACCAATACACCGATCAGACCAGATAGGAAATATCCTTTTCTGCTTCGTCTCGGCTTCCACTCTACATCGCGATAATCCACTATGTTTCCTTCCTTTCAGTGAATAGATGATGTATATAGTGTTGGTAAGAAGCTCTTATCTTAATCATACGATTGTAAAAATCATACGGCGCAAAGCGGGGTTGCTTTTTTCGGGTCCGTATCATATAAATCAAAGCCATCCCCGACAACAAAGCCTTTCATTTCAAGCGTCTGCTGGACCGCCATACGGGCTAAATCCTTCATGTTGTTGTCCTGACTCAAATGAGCCAAGTAAATGCGTGAGGTGGCATCTCCAATGACATCTGTCATCGCAAGAGCCGCATCTTCATTTGAAACATGTCCGACATCGCTTAGAATTCTACGCTTAATGCTCCACGGGTATCGGCCCATTTGCAGCATACCGACATCATGATTGCTCTCAAATACAAATGTATTGGCTGATTGAATGATGCCTTTCATACGGTCACTGACATAGCCTGTATCCGTCATTAGAGCAAGTTTGCGCCCGCCATAATGGAACACGTAAAACATGGGCTCGGCCGCATCATGTGAGACGCCAAAGGACTCAACATCGAGACCGCCAAAGGATTGGACGGTTTCCATATCAAAATGGAATTTTTGCTCTGTGTCAATCTTCCCAATATGAGTCTCCATCGCCTTCCATGTTTTCGCATTTGCATAGACAGGGAGCTTGTACTTTCTTGCCATGACACCTAGTCCTTTAATATGATCTGAGTGCTCGTGTGTCACAAAAATGCCGTCCAAGTCTTCAGGCTTGCGGTCGATTTGACCAAGCAGCTCGACCATCTGTTTGCCGCTTAACCCAGCATCCACTAAAAAGGCATGCTCGTCTGTTTCTAAATAAAAAGCGTTCCCCGTACTTCCGCTCGCTAGTACACTGAACTGCAAGCTCATGTTCTCTCACTCCATTGAAGATTTGTCATCTTTCTCTATATGATCAAGTGTAGAGCCATCAATGGCATTGATCAAATATTCTTCCTCTGTCTTTTTCTTTGAACCAGTTGATACGCCTTCAAGCTCGACTCGCCATACAGGCACCATGACCTGCGTGCTTGCACCTGGGTATTGCGTATAGTAGCCCAGCTCTACCTTTTTCACGGTCGTGTTTTGGCTCAGCATGTTTTGCGTATATAAATCCTTCACAGTTTCAAGCGCTGGCACAAGGGTTTCTTTTCTCACTTCATTAATCGATGTCACCATCGACTGCTGATACGATACGACCTCGTTTTTATCATTTAGATCTAGGGTGATTTTTCCGATGGTTTCGGAGTCATCAAGGCCCTCTTGGAAGATGTATTTCCCTTTATACGTTTGGAAAAAGACGATCTTCCCTGTCTCTTCATCAATACTCCACAGCTTATAGTTCTTCCCATCCAGCAAACGCTGGTTCACCAGGTTTGCCGCCGCTGTTTTCATATCTTTTTTCGGCAAGGCCACTGGTTTAGTGAAGGTCATTTCAAGCAGCGTGACAGGATCATCTTTGTCTGTTTTCGGGAATGTGCTTTTCGCCTTTTGATCAGCTAATTCGTCAACATCCTTTTTCGTATATTGCTTCTTTTCAGCTGTAATGCGGTAGCCAATCTTCGCTTCATCTGATAGATTGCCATATTTGATCCCGTCTGCCTTCATTTCTTCCAGCGTATCCGTTTTTTCGATAATCGCAAAATGATCGGTTGATCGTTTTTCAAAGTATTGAAAACCTAGAAAGATATCGAGAACGAGAAAGGCTAGGATAAAGATCGTTTTGGTCTTATTCCACTCCATGATTCTCGCTCCCCTCTGTCAACAAATCATGCGATAGAATCACGGTTTTGCCGTTGTATTTCATGCACCATACTGGCTCCAGCCAGACAAACATCGCTTGATCTTGATCTGATGCGATGGAAGCAGCTTGATAGGCCGGGAAAATTTGTTCAATTTTCTCAAGGTCATCATATTTCGTCTGCTTGACGATTAAGTCTTTCAGCTCTGTCCCATTCATCAGTTTGACCTGCTCACTCTGACTTGCTTTGTTGCCTAGAATATAGTTTGGACGCTTGTAATTCAAGATGTCATCATTCGCCCACTGTACTTCAAGAGAGGTCATCCCAAATGGATGCTTTGTACTGTTAACGATCGGCAGGCCATCCATAAACATATTAAAGGAAAGCTGCTGATTGCTATTGATGCCAAAGTATTGATAGTCATCGGTAAAGCTTCCCGTATCATTGAAATACTTCACACTTCGCTTGATCAAATCTCCCGTTTGGAAAACGGTGCTGCTGTTGATATTGCGATGCTGATATTGGATGCGGTGGTCTTTTTGATTGGCTTCAAGACGGCTTGTGCCATCTGTGTACACCGTCCGATTTAAATTAGACTCCTCACCGACAAGACTCGGGTCCGTAAACAAAGCGTCCTTGAATTTACTTGTCTTAATCGTTTCGATAAAGAACATTTTCGCTTCAAGCTGCTTTTGCTTTCTCGGAAGGAGGAAATCTCGTTTCGAATTCGCTGAGAATGTATAGAGATCATAGTGCGGCATCTCGTTTTGAGCGGCTGCGATACTGTCCATGAGATTTCGATAGTTAGCGGATTCTATTGTCAGCTCAAGCACCGTTTCCTTGCTGTATGAAACCAAATAGACTTTCTTATTGGCCTTGTCCTGCTGGGAGAACGGCACAATCATCCGGTCAAACGAGTTGTATTCAATGGACTTGTTCGGCCATTTAAACAACGCTTGGAAAATATCAATCGGAATTGGGTCATTGAACACAAGATCCAATGTCTTCCCCTGTCCTCCGCTTCCATAGAAGAAATTCTTAAATTTCTGCTCCGAATATTGATCTGACACATCCGAAATCTCTTTCACATCCCAAAGGCTCACATCATTCCAGAAGTTTTGAAAGAGTTCCTTTTGATCCACTTTAAAATGCTCCCCATTTGAATGGATGAACATCTCGCGCGGCTTCACGACATCAATGAGGCTTCTAGGCTCATCGCTTGATATCTTCTTCGTTTCCACGACCTGAGTGCCGGCATCTGCCTGGTCCTGCATGACGGGCTGGAACATCCAGATATTCCACGTAAACACAAGACTGATCGCAATTAGGATTGTCAATATTATGGTTTTAAAGGTCTCACGCTTCATCCCAATCATCCTCTTGTTCTTCATTGTACGGAAGGGTAAAGGTCACCGTTGTTCCTTTTCCTTCAATGCTGTCAGCCCAAATATCTCCGCCATGAGCCTGAACCATTTCTTTTGCAATCGCAAGGCCTAGGCCGGTTCCGCCAAGTTTTCTTGTTCTCGCCTTATCCACTCGATAAAAACGTTCAAAGATTTTATCCATATCCTTCTTCGGAATACCGATCCCTTCATCTTTGACGCTGAATAATACAAGACCATTCTCCTCATCCAAATCAACGGTAAACATGATATGTCCACCCTCTGGCGAGTATTTCATGGCATTGGAAATGATATTATCGAGCACCTGTGTGATTTTATCTTGATCGATTTCCACATATATTTCACGCTGCGGAAGATTGCGGATAAAATCGACATGCTGCTCTTTCGTCATTTCAAAACGATCAATGACCAATGAGATAAACCTGATAAAATTCGTCCACTCACGGTTGAATTGATAATCCTTGCTATCGAACTTAGACAGCTGCAGCAGGTCATTAACAAGACGGATCATACGCTCTGTTTCATTTTGCGTGACACTGAGGAACCTTGGCGCAAGCTCTTTATCACCAATTGCCCCTTCAGCCAGTGCCTCAAGATAGCTTCGCATCGTCGTCAGCGGTGTGCGCAGCTCATGTGATACGTTTGCGACGAATTCACGGCGTTCTGCATCAATTTTCTCCTGCTCTGTGACGTCGTAAATGACCGCAATTAAACCATCAATCTTCCCGTGCTCTTTCTGAATCACTGAGAAATTCACACGCAAAACAGACAGCTGATCTTCGCGTTCGATTTCTATCAGCATGGAATCTTGATTTTCGACTAAATCTTCAAAGGTATGCGTGTCCTCGAGGCCCAGTAAGGACGTAATCGGCATCTCTAGAGCTGTTTCACGTGAAACATTTAACAGCTCTAATGCTGGGCTGTTTAATAGAATAATCGCACCGTTTTGATTCGTTGCGATGACGCCATCCGTCATATAGGCAATGACCGAAGAAAGCTTTTTCCGCTCACCCTCCGTCATCAGCTGCGCTTCCTCCAGCTCTCTCGTCAGATGGTTAAAGGTCGTCGCAAGCTGGCCAATCTCATCATGTCCATACTTTCGAACCTTTCTGGAAAAGTTCCCTTTGGCGAGCTCGATCGCTTGCTTCCTCATATCCGAAATAGGATGAGTAATTGTTCTAAAGATGAAAATTCCAAGTAATGCGGTCGTCCCAAGTGCGATCAGTGTGCCCGTTGCCAAAATGGTGTTAATGGTTCGCATTTGGTTAAACACGCTCTCCATCGAAGACACAACATAAATCACACCGACAGTTTCTTGGTTTTCATTTTTCACGGCTGTCGCAGAAATACGCACCCGTTTATTGGATTCTGGGTCATAGAATTTCTTTTCATAGTCTTTGCCTACTGCGAAAATCCGGCTAATGATTTGATCTGTGATTTTCTTGCCGGCAATCTCCTGACTGCCGTTATTCACAGAGGCAATCACCTCTCTGCTTTCATCGATATAGCTGACTTCAGAAATTTCATTAGACTCATCTTTGTTGTTAAAGTCGTTTAATATCTTTTGAGCATCCTCTTTTAATTCTGCCTTGCTTTTCGATGAATCTTGTTCTAGGTAATACGATAACGAGTAGATTCGCTGATTCAAGGAATTATCATATGAATTAATTAAGGACTGCTCTAGCTGCTTCACAAAGTACACGCCAATGATCTGCATGGCGACAATGATCAGCAGCACGTAAATTAAGGTCAATTTAAAGTGAATCGAGCGAAAAAAACCTACTTTATTCATAAGAATCTTAGTCCTGCTCTGGGTTTCTTAAATAGTAGCCGACGCCTCGTCTTGTCACGATCCAGCTCGGGTGGCTAGGGTTGTCTTCAATTTTCTCACGAAGACGGCGGACGGTGACGTCTACTGTACGGACATCCCCGAAGTAATCGTAGCCCCATACGGTTTGCAGCAAGTGCTCACGTGTCATAACCTGTCCGATATGTTTCGCTAAGTAATGAAGCAATTCGAACTCACGGTGCGTCAATTCAATCGTTTCCTCGCGCTTAGACACCACATACGCATCTGGATAAATGACAAGTGATCCAATTTCAATATCATTTGATTCAGATTCTTCCTCTGTCTGCGGCGTAGCAATTTGTCTTCTCAAATTCGCTTTCACACGGGCAAGCAGTTCGCGCGTGCTAAATGGCTTCGTCACATAATCATCTGCGCCAAGCTCAAGACCGATGACTTTATCAATTTCAGAGTCTTTTGCTGTCAGCATGATAATCGGCATGTCATATTTCTTTCTCACTTCACGGCATACCTCAACGCCATCTTTGTTCGGTAGCATAATGTCGAGCAGAATAATGTCCGGTTTGATTTCTTCTACCATTTCAAGGGCTTCATTGCCGTCATATGCACAATGAACCTCATAGCCCTCTTTTCTTAAGTTAAACTCCAATATATCAGCAATCGGTTTTTCATCATCTACGACAAGAATCTTTTTTTCCATTGTGATTTCCTCCTGCATTTTTAGCATCTATGTCATTCCATTTTTGCATGTCTCATCAGACCTTTTTCATTTGAGCAAAAAAGGTTCACTGTCTATTATAACGTTTTACGTGGCAAAGATAAAAATAATAACGGCTTTCTTTTCTAGCAATCGTTGGATAGGAAGACGATACTCAAAAAAATGATGGTTTTTTTCCTTTTTTATTGAAACTTTTCCAGTCACTGATCGTCTATATAGATGTAACGTCTTCTTCTTATGGAGCCGGGCCCTACCTAGGTCCGGCTTCTCCCTTTTTATGCCTTCTTTTCATAAAATAAAAACGCACCTGCGATTGCAGATGCGTTTGGAAGTGGCTCGGGACGGAATCGAACCGCCGACACACGGATTTTCAGTCCGTTGCTCTACCAACTGAGCTACCGAGCCATCATCAAAAAGATGAATAAGTATAAATGGCGGTCCGGACGGGACTCGAACCCGCGACCTCCTGCGTGACAGGCAGGCATTCTAACCAACTGAACTACCGGACCTCAGTAACTTGCCTGAAAAAGCAATCGTGGTGCTCTTCCAAGCAAGTGAGGAAAAATTAGCTTAACGCTAAAGTAAATCAATGACCCGTACGGGATTCGAACCCGTGTTACCGCCGTGAAAGGGCGGTGTCTTAACCGCTTGACCAACGGGCCAATACATGGTGAGCCATGAAGGACTCGAACCTTCGACCCTCTGATTAAAAGTCAGATGCTCTACCAACTGAGCTAATGGCTCTCGGTTTGTGAAAAGTAATTCTGAAGAAGTTGTATTGCGTCAAACCAATCGCTTTAAAAAAGCTGGAACATCGCATCCTAACAAGTTTCAGAGACCTTTGCAACAACGAGATTTATAATATCATAGAGTAATTACATATGGCAATACGTTTTTCGACATTTTTTTAAAAAAAGTGTCGGATTTGAAATCTCCTGCCAAATCCCTTCTACTTGCAACCGCCTTCATTTTTGCTGCCTCTTTTCATGATCACTACCTATTCAAGCACATAGAAACGTTTTAGACCTCCCGGAATTGGTTATACATGAAACAAGTGACATTGTGATTGAAAAAGGAGGAAGCAGTATGAGTTCATTCAAATTAGGAGATAAAATGCCCAATTTTTCACTTCCAACCATTCAGGGCGAACATATTGATTTTCACAAACATTTAGAGGAGCATCAAAGCTGGCACCTCATCGTCTTCTTTAGAGGCTCATGGTGCCCAGTATGTGTAGAAGAATTGAAAGAGCTCGAACAGCAGCAGTCATACTTTCAAGACAAGGATATCCACTTAATGGCGATTTCAACGGATCATTCTGATGACTTGAAGGAATTTGCCGATAAAGAAGGACTATCCTTCCCAATCATGTCTGACAAGGACCTCACTTCATTAAAAGCATATGAAGTCCACTATCACGGAGAAGATGCTCCTTATGAAGATCACGGAGTGCACGGGGAACCTGCCTATTTCTTATTAAACGAAAAGGGCCAAGTCCTCTATCAGCAAAGACAAACAAGTCCGTTTGGCAGACCGCATGCCAACGAACTGCGCAAAATCATTCAGTACATCCGCAAAAACTTAAAAGGCCAATATAAAAGCGTGAAATAAGAAAGAAGCCCTCATGACGAGGGCTTCTTTTATGAATTCCTTTTATGATATATCCAGTCTGCGACGAAAAACACAAGAAGACCCGACATGAGAATCACAAAAGTGACGGGTGGTTTATCACCCTGGAAATAAGAGTACAGCGAATGTCCTCCTAATGCGAGAAGATAAAAGATAAATGCCGGCCCAGCTGCTTTATGTGCATTCGCTTGTTCTTTTTTCGTACTTTTTTTGAAAAACATTGTAACGATTCCCCTTTATGCTGCTTTCTTCTTCGTCACCCGGCGAAGTGCCTGCGAACGAATATATTCCATTGGACCAATTCTCCAAACCTTTAGACAACATGCTGATATGGCGATTTGCAGAAGAGAAATGAGCAGCCATGCCAATACGATAAGAGGGGCGTTGATTTGCCCGCCAAGACCCAATCCCCAGCTATAAAAAAGAACCGAGCAGATGACATTTTGCAGGATGTAACAGCTGAGTGCCATTTTCCCTACATATTCAAACCAATTCCACATGAACCATGACTCCGTGTGAGCTAGGAGCTTCGCAATGACAGCGATATAGAAAAGAGAGAGGAATGGCGAAAACGCATAGCGCACAACGAATTCCACTAGTTCGTTCGGAACGAAGACAAGTGCATTCAGCGGCAAACCCACCCACAGACCGATTCGGAATAATCTTTTCCGTAGAGATTGCCCGCGTTCGTTTGTATAAAAAACACCGGCTCTCATCATCCGCACACCTAATAAAAACAGAAATGTGTTCATTGGAATGATAAAGATCGCTTCCCCCCGGTACATGAAAAAGTGTTGTAATCGTTCTTGAACCTGTGAGATCCATGTCTCTGGTAGCTGCTCTTCCAGCGCCGGTTCACTGCTTTGATCATACGATGCTGTTTCCATTTCAGAGAGGGCGAACACCATCAGACAGGACAGAACAAGCAGATGAATGACTCCAGAGAAGAGCATGCCTCTTTTGATACGCTTGCTCCCTCCTCGCACAATAAATGCCACAAGCAAACCGGTGACAGCGTAACTCATGAGCACATCATATTCCATCACAAGTGCAAAATGGACAAAGCCTTCGATAAATAAAAATAAAAGAATCCATAAATATGTACCCGGCCAAGGCGTGTTTTTTCTTTTGGCCTGCTGGTATTTGAGTTCTAGCCCTACACCGAACATGATAGTAAGCAGCGAGAGCATTTTCCCATAGACGAACATGGAAACAAGGCTTTCTAGAAAACTGCCATTCTCATATTCATCTGCAATCTGATCTGTCGCAAAGGTATCCCCTGCATAGGCAAAAAACCAGACGTTCGTTCCCAATGTGCCTAATATGGCGAAACCTCTTAAAATATCTAATAATCTTATTCTTTCTTTCACTAGAACGCTCCTTCCCCCTATACAGTTATCATATTTTGGTAATGATCGGAAGCTTGTTCTACTGAAATTAAGAAATTTTTAAACAAAAAGACACCAGTAAAATGTGCAATTTTACTGGTGTCTGATCAGTCTATGATTATGGACGGTACACGCTGCGGACAACGTTCGTTTGTGAACGATCTGGTCCGACTGAGAAAATGGAAAGTGGAATACCTGTTAATTGTGAAATACGCTCTAAATAATGACGGGCATTTTCAGGCAGTTCACTTAAATTCTTCACGCCTGTAATATCCTCTGTCCATCCTGGCATTTCTTCGTAGACAGGCTCACATTTCGCTAGTTCATTTAGACTTGCTGGGAATTCTTCTGTGATTTCTCCGTTCAATTTATAAGCGACACAGATTTTCAATGTTTCAATCCCTGTCAATACATCAATTGAGTTAAGAGATAGATCTGTAATCCCGCTCACACGGCGAGCATGTCGGACAACCACACTGTCAAACCAGCCAACACGGCGCGGGCGTCCAGTTGTTGTACCGTATTCACGGCCAACCTCACGGATTTGATCACCAATGTCATCATGGAGTTCTGTCGGGAATGGGCCATCTCCAACACGAGTTGTGTACGCTTTTGACACGCCGACCACATGTTGAATCTTCGTCGGTCCTACACCAGAACCAATCGTCACTCCCCCAGCCACTGGGTTAGATGACGTAACAAATGGATATGTCCCTTGATCGATATCAAGCATCACACCTTGTGCTCCTTCAAATAGCACGCGGCGGCCTTCATCTAGTGCGTCATTCAAGACAACAGATGTGTCCACGACATATTTTTTCACTTGCTGACCATATTCATAATACTCGTCTAAAATATCTTCAATCTTGAAGCCTTCTGCGTCGTACATTTTCTCTAAAAGACGATTTTTCTCTTCTAGATTACGTGCAAGCTTCTCTTCAAATACTTCACGATCTAATAGATCTGCGACACGGATACCGATACGAGCTGCTTTGTCCATATAAGCTGGTCCGATTCCTTTTTTCGTCGTACCGATCTTGTTAGCCCCTTTCCGCTCTTCTTCTACCTCGTCCAATTTTAAATGGTAAGGCAAAATAACATGGGCTCTATTGCTGATTCTGAGGTTATCTGTACTCACATTCCGTTCGTGAAGATACGCAAGCTCAGTGACCAACGCTTTAGGATCAACCACCATTCCATTACCGATGACACAAGTTTTTTCTTTATAAAAAATACCGGACGGAATGAGGTGTAGCTTGTAAGTCACTCCATCAAATTTGATCGTGTGACCTGCATTGTTTCCCCCTTGATAACGGGCAATCACCTCTGCATTTTCTGAAAGGAAATCGGTAATTTTCCCTTTCCCTTCGTCACCCCACTGCGTACCTACTACGACTACTGAAGACATATCGTGCACCTCCGTTAACCTTTCAAAACGTTATCTCTTTCAAACACATTTATTTTATCAATGCAAAACGAAAAAGTCAACGCGAAATCCGAACATTAATATCTCGAAATCAAATTTTGTTCGTTTTAAATATAGGAAAAAGCGCTTTAATCACTTCTTCAGCGCTTAAAAAGGGAGATTTTGAGTAAAAACAACAATTTTGATTATTCTTACTTTCTATTGATTTTCAATTAAATGAATCATCGAGCTTGCCATAAAATCAGGTGAGTACGGTCTCCCTGTCCTCAGCCACCATTCAGCTGTTCCAACATAAGCCGAAATGACGAATTGCTTCTGCATGTCGATAGGAACGAGAAGCGGATCAGGCTTTGAGCCTGCAACCCCCTTTACCCCCAAAGAAAAGCTTTCTTCAAAAAAAGCACGAACCGTTCCATGAATATTGAGCTCTCGTCCTCGCTTCAAGAGAATTTGATACTCCTCTTCGTGTTCCTGCAAATGCTGATAAAATCGAAAAATATACACATATGCCGCATGCTCTTTTTCCAAATTACCTTCTTGTACAGGCGCAAAAATGGCACATTTCATCACATCAAACATCTCATCCATCACCTGCTGGGCAAGATCAAATTTATCCTCATAATGCTGATAAAAGGTCGTGCGGTGGATGCCCGCCACTTTCGTCAAATCCTGTACAGAAATCTTCCCCCATTCTTTCTCACTTAATAACTGAAATAATGCTTTTCTTAATTGCTGCTTTGATTCCGTTGCGCGCTTATCCCCTCTGTAGCAGTCCGCCACAAGCCGCTCTCCCCTTCCTATTTTCTTCAACAGATTTCGCTTTTCTGTTGGTTGAATCCTCCAGGCTGATGAATTAACTTTAATCTAACACAATGAAAAAAAGGAATCATCTGACAACCTATAAGGAGTGATGATCATGGAAACAACAACCCCAAGTGCCGTGCAAAAAACGTTATTAAGAGGAAAGAACAAGCAGGACCCGTATCACCCATTTGATTGGTATGCCAGCATGCGCCAGACATCACCTGTTCATTTTGACGAAGCCAGCCGAACGTGGAGCGTATTCACCTATGAGGAAGCAAAGCGTGTGACAATCGATAAAGATACCTTTTCGAGTCAGCCTCCTAAAAACCAACGGAAGCATTCACTGATGAAAACAATGGTGATGATGGACCCTCCCAATCACACTCGTATCCGCTCCATTGTCAGCAAAGCCTTTACCCCTCGAGTCATGAAATTGTGGGAGCCTCGTATTCAAGAATTAATGGATGAACTCATGGCACAACTTGAAGGAAAAAAAGAGATTGACCTAGTGCAAGACATTTCTTATCCACTTCCTGTCATTGTCATTGCAGAGCTTTTAGGTGTGCCGCCAGAGCATAAACAATCCTTTAAAGAATGGTCAGATATTCTCGTCAGCATGCCTAAAAGTGAAAATGAGGAGGATGTAGCTGAATGGCAGAAAACACGTGACAAAGGAGAAGCTGACATGATGGCGTTTTTTGCAGACACCATTGAAAAGAAACGTCACAACCTCGGTGATGATTTGATTTCCCTCATCATTCAAGCGGAGGAGAATGGAGAAAAACTGTCAGCGGATGAACTAATACCATTCTGTAATCTTCTCCTTTTAGCCGGCAACGAAACAACCACCAACTTGATCTCCAATATGATTTTCAGCTTGTTAGAACAGCCGGGTGCGTATGAAGCGCTCGCCCAATCACCTGAACTCATCCCACGTGCGGTGGAAGAGGCCGTCCGTTTTCGTGCACCAGCTCCTACGATCGTCCGTTATGTCACAAAAGATACAGAGCTTGGAGGCAAAGTGTTGAAAAAGGGAGACAATGTGATTGTGTTTCTTGCTTCCGCCAACCGAGATGAGCGTCAATTTTCAAACGCACACGAATACGATATACACCGCCACCCTAATCCTCATATTGGTTTCGGGCACGGCATCCATTTCTGTCTTGGCGCACCACTCGCACGTCTTGAAGCATGTACAGCTATAAAGACTTTAATCGAACGATATGAGGCGTTAGAGCTCCTTTCTTACGTTCCGATGACAAGCAGCAGCATGTATGGACTGAAAGAGCTGAAACTGCGTGTCACACCTCGTTCATAACAGAAAAGACTCCCAGGCATGGGAGTCTTTTTTTAAACGGGGGTGATTCCATCTGTGTTCATGAGCACAATGCGATACCCATCTGGGTCTTCAATGGTTGCTCCTCCCCGTTCCCAATATGGATTTGTAGAGGTGACTTGCCGTCCGCCAAATGAGAGCAATCTCTCTTTCATTTGCCTGAATTCCTCAGCATCTGGAATATAGAACACGAGAAGCTGTTCTGGATGCGGGGCGGGCAGGCTTTCTTCTTCTTCATGCTTCGTGATTTCTAAATGAACATGCTGATGAGGAAGCCCCAGCATGACTCCATCATATCCTTCATGCTGATCAAACGAACCTATTCGTTTGAGTCCTAAGCCTTCTTCATAAAAGGAAACAACCTCTTCCATGTTGACAGTTGGGCGTGCGATGCGTAATTGAGCGGCTTCGAACTGTTGAAATTTCATCAGTCATCACTCCTTTTCTCTTTTTAGTATACGATTTCTCTGTCTTTCTCTCCTCCTCATTTCGATCGTTTTTCAATCATTCTTTCGATGTAGATTGATCAAAAAAAGCCCAGCTTCTTGAGCTGGGCTTTAAGCACCGGGCGGAACACCCGCATCGTCAAATCTTCTTTCCAGGTTGACGAATTTGTTATATTCTTTGACGAACGCCAGTGATACTGTACCAACTGGACCGTTACGTTGTTTAGCAATAATGATTTCAATAATGTTCTTATTCTCTGATTCTTTGTCGTAGTAATCATCACGATAAAGGAATGCCACGATATCGGCATCCTGCTCAATACTTCCTGATTCACGAATATCAGACATCATCGGACGTTTGTCCTGACGCTGCTCTACTCCACGTGAAAGCTGAGACAAGGCAATAACTGGAACTTCAAGCTCCCTTGCCAGTGATTTTAATGCCCTAGAGATTTCAGAAACCTCTTGCTGACGGTTATCGCTTGATCGTCCGCTCCCTTGAATGAGCTGTAAGTAGTCAATCAGGATCATGCCAAGACCGTTTTCTTGCTTCAAGCGGCGGCATTTCGAGCGAATTTCACTTACTCTGATTCCAGGCGTATCATCTATGAAAATCCCACTATTTGATAGCGAGCCCATCGCCATTGTCAGCTTGCCCCAGTCCTCTTCTGTCAGGTTACCGGTTCTTAGGTTCTGTGCATTGATATTCCCCTCTGCACAAAGCATACGCATGACGAGCTGCTCAGCCCCCATCTCTAAACTAAAGATGGCGACACTTTCGTCCGTTTTGGTCGCAACATTTTGTGCGATGTTCAATGCGAAGGCTGTTTTCCCTACTGATGGACGAGCCGCTACAATAATTAAGTCATTTCGCTGGAATCCAGCTGTCATCCGGTCAAGCTCGGAGAAACCTGTTGGAATCCCTGTGATATCGCCTTTTCGGTTATGAAGCTGTTCAATATTATCATATGTCTGAACAAGCACGTCCTTAATGTTTTGGAAGGCTCCTGAGTTTTTACGCTGCGCCACTTCCATAATGGTCTTTTCAGCATCACTCAACAGATCCTCTACTTCATCCTCACGCGTGTACCCATCCTGTGCAATGGTTGTCGCCGTGCGGATCAGACGTCTTAAAATTGATTTCTCTTCTACAATTTTTGCATAGTATTCAATGTTTGCGGCAGTTGGGACAGAATTCGCAATATCGGTTAAATACGAAATCCCGCCTACCTCTTCTAGTAAATCTGTATTGGCCAGTTCAGAAGTCACCGTAACAAGATCGACCGGTTCCCCTCTATCACCAAGTACAAGCATCGCATTGTAAATCTTTTGATGCGACATTCTATAGAAATCCTCTGGAATTAATACCTCAGAAGCGAGCGTGAGCGCAGATGGTTCTAAAAAAACAGCACCTAATACGGCCTGCTCGGCTTCTATATTTTGCGGCGGCAGCCGGTCATCGAGAAGTTCCGTCATGCCAAGCACCGTCCTTTCATAAAAAAATACGCTACTCATCATTTTAACATTTTCATCAATAAAAAAGTGAAAAACATCGACTATAGTCAAAATTACCATGAGGATGTTTCGCTGAACAGCCAACCAACGCATCTCAATAGAAAAGACCCTGTAACATCAATTGTTATAGAGTCCTTCATTGCCGCTAATGGGATTTGTATCTGTTACCGTTCACATGTTGTTAATCGATCGTTTTCTTCACTCCATAATTTTCTTTTTGCCCAATGTCATGTAAAGACCCGTTTTGATAACCAATTGATAACACCAAATCGGGAATAGAATCAAACCCGTTTTTCGCTAGATCAAACAGCTGTGCTCCGTAATGTGAAGCGGCAATTCGTGCATGTTCTGCTGTGTATGGGTTTTTCAGGAGATCTTCTTTGTATATATCAAAAATATTCGTCCCTTTATCCGTTACAAATTGACCATTTACAATGCTTAAATCCTTTAAATTGTAGCCTGTGACCGTTTTGATTTGATTCACAAGATGGAACTTTGCAAGAGAATCAGGCGTGAATTGAGTAGAATCATCATTTCTACTTTTCATAATATGGAAAAACAATTCTCTTGTATTGTTGCTTGTATTTAATAGGTCTTCTATTTGTTTGGTCAGCGATTCATCTGTTGATCCACTCACCACTAATTTGAAATGATTTGGGTCAATGGTAAAAGTTAAATTTGTGTTTTTAGGAATGGTTATACCGTTTTTAGAGAATAAATCTTGCAATTGTTCGTTGACCTTTTGTCGATTGAATATTTTCTTTTCTACGCTTTCTTGGGTGGGATCGTACCGTTTTTCGTTACGGAAGATGGCGTCATTAAAGTCATATTGCCCACCCTTATTATTCCTTGCCCAACTCATTTCCATAGTGTACGCAGCTTCTCTTTCAGACTTGGTTAGATCACTTCTGAAATAAGAGGAGTATGGATTTCTATACTTATTATATATGTGGTCTTGAGGATCATTGAATCTTTTATTTTGTTCATTAATTTTTTGATATTTCTCATCAAGTATCTTCATTCGTTTATCTGCTTCGGTCATCGTCTCGTTTGTGCTTTTAATAGTCGATTGGTTTTTAGAATCTGTTTCTTTATGAGTGTTTGAAGTAGCTGCCCTGTATGACGTATTAATATTCATTTTGATTCTCCTTTTTGAAAAATTAGTGATTATTAAATATATCGGCAATTCAGTTAAAATTTGTTAGTTTTGATCCGATATAGTAATTATTACAAGGAGGGTTAAAATATGACAAATACTATCTTCAAACGTTTTTTATTACCTGCATTATTATTAGTGCTTGTTACTAGTTTTTTTGCACCTAATTCAGCAGAAGCAGCGATTACAGGAAATAACAGTCCTAACACAGCAAGCTCAATGGGATATTGGAAATATAGTCGTCCAGATACGACAATCTTACCTGAAGGTGAAAATGAAGCTTATTATCAGTTCACGATCAATAAGGGTGAAAGGGTTTATGTGCGAAGCTCATATGATAAGAATTATACAGGTATGAAAATAGAAGTGTATAATTCAAAACAATCTATGACAGGGTCCGAGGTTATAAATCCTGATTCAATTACACCATTTATTTTTGCTAATACTGGTGACGTTACTTCAATTTCAGAAACCTATTTTGTGAAAGTGACCCGTGGTACATATACAGGGAATATGTATTTTACTGTCTCCATTCAAGATCGAATTAAATCTGGAAATGGGACATTCAACTTTACGGGGGCCGCTACCAACTTGGGGAATACTTCTTTGAATTTTTTAGGAGTTGATTCTTCAGTCATTACAATGGATTTAACTAATCATACGGCTATTCCCCGAAGTGCAATCGTTAAATCAATTTCAACAACGAGTACACAATCGCCTAACCAAGGAAATGTTACTCACAAGCTGATGGCTGATGAAAACAAGATTTGGAACGAATCCATTTTTTCATCTGCAACAAGTGGTTCTTACCGTATTTCTCTTGAAGATCAATTAAAAGTCGCGCAAAAATGGAGCTTTAAGTACAACGCAAAGGCTACAGCGAGATCTACTATGAGCAATGTCAAAGCCGATATCCGTTACGAATATGATGTCACAGATGGATTCTAATTGAATGGTGTTTACAGAATTAAAAAGTAAGGGTACATCCCTTACTTTTTTTAATTGTTATCATTCGCCACTCTTAAAAAAGCTGTGCATACTATTGAATCAGTTTTGAGATATGAGATCACCTACTTTTCGCAAAATCCTCCTCAATGTCCCTAAAAATACAAATGAGTCTATAGACTTATTTTTCCTCAAAATCATTTCGAGAAGAAAAGCCCATATTTATTCCTGTATCAAACAGAAGAAAATGGTAAAAATTCCGAGGCAGTCAAGGTCTTTTGACATTTCTCCTATTTTTAAATGACAAGGTCCGATATTCCCTATTTCAAATCATTTGTTAGTGAGTTAGTCCTTTATTTTCTGAATATTAAAATAAAAAAATCAAATACACAACTTGATGAACATTTGACTTCATAATTGATAACCATTATCATTTGTTTTGCTTGCGGATAGTTGAGAATCATTTTCATTTGGAGAAGCCATTCTTCAAGTACTACACTCATCCAATAGCTACAAGCCTGCTTTTATCATCGTATGAGAGTCGAATTTGAGGAAGGAGATTTGTCACATATGTCCAAACGCCCTGAAGGAATGGGTACTGAGGATTCATTTTTCGGAGAAAGCCGTCCTTTTTTTATACCCGGGACGGAGCAACTAGATAT
The DNA here is from genome assembly GCF_038003425.1 of Bacillus sp. FSL K6-1145. Taxonomy (NCBI): domain Bacteria; kingdom Bacillati; phylum Bacillota; class Bacilli; order Caryophanales; family Bacillaceae; genus Bacillus; species Bacillus sp. FSL K6-1145. The sequence goes on from NZ_JBBOPC010000001.1 coordinate 3,638,606, forward strand.
CACAGCACACCCATACAGAATTTTTATATTTAAACCGAATACTACTCCTCCAGCGGCTGGTTTTCCAGTCATGTACGTGCTTGATGGGAATTCACTTTTTGGCACAATGGTCGAAGCCATTCGTTTACAGTCAAGAAGACCTGAAAAAACAGGTGTTGTACCTGCCATCATTGTTGGAATTGGCTATCAGACAGAAGCGCCCTATCATCCGCTCAGGCATTATGATCTCACTCTTACCAGCCCTGACGCTTCCATCGGGGGCAAAAGAAAAGACTTCTCCATCCATACATATGGTGGGGCCTCTGCTTTCTTTTCTTTTTTAGAAAAGACTGTGAAGCCTTATATCGAGCAACGTTTTCCGATCAACCTAAGTCGTCAAACACTGTTTGGGCATTCTCTTGGCGGTCTTTTTGTATTACACACACTATTTGAGCACCCTGATGCTTATCAGACATATATTGCAGGCAGTCCTTCTATCCACTGGAACAAAAAATTATTTCTAGAAAAAGAATACCAATTCACCAACCGCATACGTCAGGTGCCTATGAATGTCAGGCTGCTTGTAGGTGTAGGTGAGTTAGAAAAACATCATCCATGTCAAATGAATGCTCATGCAAAGTCACTAGCAAATCGTATGCAGCCTTTATCCACATATGGCTTACATACGGCCTATCACGAGTTCCCTGAAGAAGGACATACGTCCGTTTTACCGGTGCTGATGAATTACGCTTTTCGTTTTGCGCTCTATCATGATGATCTTTTAACAACCACAGACATGAAAGAAAGGTAGTGAACGTATGAAACATAGCGGTCTATCTCAAAAGATTGCCCTTGTCACAGGCGCAGGACAAGGTATCGGACAAGCAGTCGCAAAAAGACTAGCCGACGAAGGTGCGATCATTGCAGCAGTTGACGCAAATGAGGATCAGCTTCAGAGCACCGTCCATCAAATGAATGATGAAGGCTTACGTGCCTTTGCCTATCCAGGTGACATTACCGATCAAGCATCTGTTCAGCACATGATCAATCAAATTGAAAAACAGCTTGGACCCATTTATTTACTAGTCAATGTAGCAGGCATTCTTCGAATCAGTTCTATTGACCAGCTTAGTGCAGATGACTGGCAACAAACCTTCGCAGTCAACACACATGGTGTCTTTTATGTATCACAAGCTGTCTCCAAATACATGATGAAAAGATCAGCAGGGGTCATTGTGACCGTCAGCTCTAACGCAGGTGCCATTCCTAGAATGAATATGGCTGCCTATGCCGCTTCAAAGGCAGCAGCTACTTCCTTTACAAAAACGCTTGGATTAGAGCTGGCAGACTATGGAATCAGATGCAATGTTGTCTCTCCTGGCTCTACCGCAACACCTATGCAATGGGCTTTATGGTCTGATGAACAAGGCGCAGACCATGTGATCAAAGGGTCATTAGAGACGTATAAAACCGGTATTCCTTTACAAAAAATCGCTGATCCTCAAAACATCGCTGATGCAGTCATCTTCTTTGCATCTGAACAATCCAGTCATATTACGATGCAGAATCTCACGATTGATGGTGGCGCAACACTCGGAATCTAGCATTTCATCAAAAAGGAGGCCTTTTCATGAAACATTCATTATTGCCGTCAGAAGAAAAAGTACAGTTGATTCAAGACTATCAGCCAGGCGCTTTTTTCCTTGCTTCCCCTAAACGTACAATACTTGCAGAAGGAATTTTCCAGCATATTGAAACCAATCAGCTCAATGAACTCTCCACAAGGGTAGCGCACGTATTTGACACTGCCAAACAAGCTGGTATTCAATCACCAATTATTGCTGGTGCTGTTCCGTTTGATCCGGCGCAACCCGTTCGTTTAAATGTGCCAATCCATGTACAGTTTAGTGATCCACTCGAATTTCATCAAGGTGATGAGGAATCGGAAGTGACATCGCCATCCTATGAGGTGACACCTGTCCCTTCTCCTGAAGTCTACATGAATGGTGTGAACGAAGGGTTAGCTAAAATTGAAAAAGGAGAGCTTAGCAAAATCGTCATTTCTCGATCTCTCCATCTCAAATCAAATCAAGACATTCATACGAAAGCAATACTCGAACGGCTGGCTCGTCACAATACGACTGGCTATACGTTTGCTGCAAATGTAGCTGATCCGAAATCTCCCCAAAAGCGCACACTTCTTGGGGCAAGTCCTGAGCTGCTTCTTTCAAAAACGGGTTCATCTGTGATTTCCAATCCACTCGCTGGTTCTCGGCCGCGTAGTTCAGATCCAGTAGAAGATCAGCGCCGTCACGATGAACTCCTTACTTCAGCGAAGGATTTACACGAGCATGCAGTGGTTGTCGACGCTGTCACTAAAGCGCTTGCTCCTTACTGTCGTAAGTTAGATGTGCCTGTATCACCATCCGTCATACAAACAGAAACGATGTGGCATTTATCTACTGTCGTAAAAGGTGAATTAGCAGATTCCAGTGTATCCTCAATTGATTTAGCGCTGAGCCTTCATCCAACACCCGCAGTATGCGGAACACCTACAGCAGATGCACGTGAAGCAATCCAAGCAATTGAACCCTTCGATCGAGGATTTTTCACAGGAATGATCGGCTGGGCAGATGCAAATGGTGATGGTGATTGGATTGTCACTATTCGTTGTGCAGAAGCTGAGGGTCAATCCCTTCGCCTCTTTGCTGGTGCAGGAGTGGTCAAAGGATCTAAGGCAGAAGAAGAGCTAGCCGAAACATCTGCAAAATTTAACACGATGCTTCGTGCGATGGGCATCCATCAGCTATAAAAATACATAGGAGATGACAAAAACATGTTTGTTCAACCACCTACATGGCCAGAAGAATTTGCAAAACGCTACCGTGAAAACGGCTGTTGGCGTGGAGAAACCTTTGGCGGTATGCTTCGTGAACGCGCCGTATCGTTAAGGAATAAAACTGCGATTACATACGCTGATACGCACATGAGCTACCAAGAACTTGATGAGCGCGTCAGCAGTCTTGCCGCCGGTTTCCACCAGCTTGGAATTCAAAAGGGCAGTCGAGTTGTCGTGCAGCTTCCTAACATTCCTGCTTTTTTTGAAGTCATTTTCGCTTTATTTCGAATCGGTGCTTTACCCGTCTTCTCACTGCCATCTCATAGAAGCAGCGAAATCACTTATTTTATTGAGTTTGCCGAAGCAGATGCATATGTCATACCAGATATCCATGATGGCTTTGATTATCGATCACTCGCACGTCAAGTGAAAGAAAAGCTTTCCTCATTACCTCATGTCATTGTTGCAGGGAAGGCTGAGGAATTCCTTGACTTGGATGATCTGCGCAAGGACCCAGCACTTGATCCTCAAATTCATGTAGAGGCAAGTGATATTGCATTTCTTCAGTTATCAGGAGGCAGCACAGGCCTTTCTAAGCTCATACCTCGTACACATGATGACTATATGTATAGTCTTTGGAAAAGCAATGAGGTGTGCGAGCTCACAAAAGATAGTGTGTATTTAGCTACACTTCCAGTTGCGCACAACTATCCATTAAGCTCGCCTGGAGTCCTTGGGACGTTATACGCAGGTGGAAGAGTCGTTCTTGCACCTGGATCAAGTCCTGATGTCGTCTTTCCACTCATTGAAAAAGAACGGGCAACAATTACCGCAGTCGTTCCGCCTATTGCATTGATCTGGCTAGAAGCCGCTCCACATCGATCAGATGACTTATCGAGTCTTGAGGTTTTACAAGTCGGTGGTGCTAAATTAAGCGCCGAGGCAGCAAAACGAGTAATGCCTGCCCTTGGGTGTAAGTTACAGCAAGTTTTTGGCATGGCCGAAGGTCTGGTCAACTATACCAGATTGAATGATCCTGAACATGTCATTATTCACACACAAGGACGCCCGATGTCTGAATATGATGAGGTACTAGTGGTAGATGATGAGGACAAGCCCGTCCCGAATGAAGTGGCTGGACACCTTTTAACAAGAGGACCTTATACGATTCGCGGCTACTATAAAGCCGATGAACAAAACAAGAAAGCATTTACAGCCGATGGCTTTTACAGAACAGGTGACATCGTGCGATTAACAAAAGAAGGAAATGTGGTAGTAGAAGGCAGAGACAAGGATCAAATCAATCGTGGCGGCGAAAAGGTTGCCGCTGAAGAAGTTGAAAATCATTTACTTGCGCATCCTGACATTCATGATGCCGCCATGGTGTCCATGCCAGATCCGTTTCTTGGCGAACGCTCATGTGCCTTTGTTATTGCGAAAGGAAACAACAAGCCAGCACCACACGCCTTAAAGTCATTTCTAAGAGAACGCGGGCTTGCTGCCTATAAAATTCCCGACCGCATTGAATGGATCGATGCGTTCCCGCAAACAGGTGTAGGCAAAGTCAGTAAAAAAGCATTAAGAGAATTAGCTTCAATCCATACTGCCAACGTATAAAAAAAGAGGAGTGAAAACCATGGCAATCCCTACTATTCCTGCGTATCCAATGCCAAGCATACAAGATTTACCCGAAAATAAAGTGAACTGGATCCCTGATCCGAAACGTGCTGTCCTGCTAATACATGACATGCAGCAATATTTTTTAAATGCATTTCAACAAGATACATCACCGATCACAGAGTTAGTGCAGCATATTGAACAATTACGTGATACATGCAAAGAACTTGGCATTCCTGTCGTCTATACAGCTCAACCTGGTGACCAAGACCCGAAGGATCGGGCCTTATTAACAGATTTTTGGGGGCCTGGACTTGGTGATGATGAAGCATTGACAAAAATCATTGATCAGCTTGCTCCATCTGAAGCAGATACAATGCTGACAAAATGGCGTTATAGCGCATTCAAAAAATCCAATTTTTTAGATATTCTTCACGAAGGCGGGCGTGATCAACTGATCATTACTGGCGTATATGCACATATTGGCTGTATGCTGACAGCCGCAGAAGCATTCATGCTCGATATTGAAACCTTTTTTGTCGCCGATGCCGTCGCTGACTTTTCACTTAAGCATCACAAAATGGCAATGACCTATGCAGCTGAACGCTGTGCAGTAACCACAACGACAAGCCAAATCATTCGTCGTTTAACAGGACAGGAAGCAGACGGTGATGATCTATCCTTTGATGCTATCGTTCACCAAGTAGCTGAGTATCTCCAAATCGAGCCGAATGAAATACCGTTTGACGAGAATCTCGTCTATCTTGGACTTGATTCTATTCGAATGATGAGTCTAGCGGAAAAATGGAGACAGCAAGGAGCGACAGTCAATTTCGTTGAGCTTGCAGCTAATCCAACGCTCACGTCTTGGCGGACTCTTCTTTTCCCAGAAAAACAGCCATCTATCCCAAATATCGATTACTTGTAAAGGAGGTATAGACCCTTGTCGATCCAGTCAGTCGATTCATTCCCACTAACCGGTGCCCAATCAGGCATTTGGTATGCGCAGCAGCTTGATCCATCTAATCCTATTTTCAATACAGCTGAGTATATAGATATTAAAGGTCCTATTGATCCCGTACACTTTGAAGCAGCCATTAGAAAGACTGTCTTAGAAGCAGATTCCTTGTATATGCGCTTCGTTGAGGATACTGACGGTCCAAAGCAATGGTTGATATCTAAGAAAGAGATTCCATTTCAATCTATCAATTTACAAAATGAAAAACAGCCGCTTGATGCGGCTATAGCATGGATGAAGACAGACCTTGCAACACCAGTCTCTTTAGAGAAAGATGTATTATTCCGTGAAGTACTTTTTCAACTTGCTGACGACCGTTTTATCTGGTATCAGCGCATTCATCACATTGCCATTGATGGATTCGCCTTTTCGCTCATTGCACGTCGTGTTGCTGAGGTCTATTCAGCCCTATCGAAAGGGACACCTGTGCCTCCTCAAACATTTGGAGCCTTACTTGACGTAGTCCAAGAGGAGATCACCTATCAACAGTCCAATCGGTATGATGATGATCGAGCATTTTGGAAAAATCGCTTTGCTGATCAACCTGAAATTGTCAGCCTTGCTGAGCTTGCCCCAAGAACGTCGGATCATTTTATCCGTAAAACGGCTAGCTGCGATGCCGAAAAGGTAAGCAAAATGAAAAAAAATGCTCAATTTTTCGGCGGTACGTGGCATGAAATGATTCTTGCGGCATCCGCTATATATATGCATCGTATGACTGGTGCACATGATATTGTTTTAGGATTACCTGTTATGATGCGCCTTGGATCGTGCGCCTTGCAAACGCCCGGAATGGTCATGAACCTGGTACCGCTTCGTTTAACATGCAAACCAGAAATGACGCTCTCAGCACTTGTTCGCCAAGTATCTGATGAACTGAAAGCCATTCGTCCTCATCAAAGATATCGTCATGAAGACATGCGGAGAGACTTTAAACTCATCGGAAGAAATCAACGATTATTCGGCCCGCAGATCAATATCATGCCATTTGATTATGATCTCAAGTTCGATCAGAGCATTGGTCAAGCACATAATCTTTCAGCAGGACCCGTAGATGATATATCGATCAACATATACGACCGCGCAGATGGGAACGGATTTCAAATCGACTTTGATGCAAACCCTGCCGTTTACAAAGAGCAAACAGTTGACGCTCATCAGCAGCGTTTTCTTCAATTGCTGGAGGAAATAACCGGACTAGAGCAAGATCAGACGATCAGTCAATTCAACCTTCTTTTGTCTGAAGAAAAAGAGAACATTCTCAAGCACTGGAATGATACAAAACGAGAATTACCAAAAGAATCTTTACGGGAACTATTTGAAAAACAAGTCAGCAAAACACCACAATCAAAAGCATTACAGTTTGAAGAAATCACTTTGACCTACGAAGAGTTGAATCAGCGGGCAAATCAATTGGCTCATTATTTGAAAAAGCGCGGCATTGGACCAGAACAATTTGTCGCAATTGCTCTGCCTCGTTCCATCGATATGGTCGTAAGTCTATTAGCCGTTATCAAGACAGGAGCCGCATATCTGCCAATAGACCCTGATTACCCTAACGATCGTGTCGCCTATATGCTAGAAGATGCCAAACCGGCGTGCTTGCTCACAGTCAAAGAGACAGGAGACGGTTTGGAGCATCCGCACATCGTTCAACTGGATGATTCAATTGTTCATCAGGAGATAGCAGGCAGCCCGCATCTCAATCCGACTTGGAGCGAAGGCTCCCCGCATCACCCGGCTTACATCCTCTACACGTCAGGATCGACAGGCAAACCAAAGGGTGTTGTTGTAACAAAACGAAATGTGATCAACTTTATATTGTCCATGCAAGATTCATTTTTATTAGATCAAGGGGACCAGCTTTTAGCGGTAACGACCATTGCCTTTGATATTTCCGGGCTAGAAATGTTCCTCCCGCTTTTACATGGTGCCGCTATATTATTAGCAAAAAAAGAAACGATACAAGAACCAGCAAAGCTTTCAGACATGATTCGTTCTCATCATGTCACAATCATGCAGGCAACACCAACGTTGTGGCATGCGTTAGCAGATGATTACCCTGACGTGATAACAGGTATGCGTGTTCTTGTTGGAGGAGAAGCACTCCCTGCCTCCCTTTTGCACACATTACAATCTCTTCAATGCGACATTACCAATTTGTACGGACCTACAGAAACGACGATCTGGTCTACCATGGAAAATGTCACAGCACATCGAGAGAATAGTGGACCGGCGATTGGCAAACCCATTTGGAATACGAACATTTACATTTTAGATGAAGGACTAAACCCAGTCCCAGCAGGATCAATCGGTGAACTTTATATTGCAGGTGAAGGAGTATCCAGAGGATATCTTGGACGATATGACTTAACGGCTGAACGATTTGTCGCTGATCCATTCGGCACAAAAGGCACGAGAATGTATCGCACTGGTGATTTAGCCAGATGGCGTGAGAATGGCTCGATTGATTATATTAGCCGTGCTGATCATCAAATTAAAATTCGCGGCTTCCGTATTGAACTAGGTGAAATTGAAACAGTTATTATGCAGCACCCAGCCATAAAGCATACATCCGTTATCGTTCGGGAGGATCAACCTGGACAACAGCTGCTTTGTGCGTATGTTGTGCTGACAGACGACTCTTCTCTTCACCCTTCAGAGCTTAGGCAGTTTGTGGCTGCGTTACTTCCAGACTACATGGTGCCTTCTGCTGTTGTCTTTTTGCCGGAACTTCCACTTACACCAAACGGCAAAATCGACCGCAAAGCATTGCCAGTGCCAAATATGTCTTTAGTTAGTTCTGAGCGTACACCTAGAACACCCCAAGAAGACATGTTATGTAGTTTATTTGCAGAAACCCTTGGTCTATCTCAAATTGGCATAGATGATAGTTTCTTTGATTTAGGCGGACATTCTTTACTTGCCGCTCGTCTGCTTAGACGTATACGCGATACATTCGGTGCAGACCTAAGCATGAGCACCATTTTTGAATCACCTCGAGTCGCTGAACTTGCACAGCACTTAGACAAAGCAAAGGACATTCGGCCGCCGCTTCAGGTAGAAAAAAAGCCAGATGAAATTCCATTATCCTTTGCCCAAAAACGGCTCTGGTTCCTTCATTGCCTTGAAGGTCCAAGTCCAACTTATAATATTCCACTTGTCATTCAGCTGACAGGTACATTAGATCAAAAAGCTCTCATTGGTGCTTTAGCAGATATCACTGAAAAACATGAAACCCTTAGAACCATCTTTCCAAATAAGAACGGCATGCCAAGACAGGTTATTTTACACCCGAAAAGTGTTCAGCCTGAACTCCACGTCACAGCTTCAAGTGATCAACAAATTGATAATCAGTTAAACGAAGCCATTCGCTATAGCTTTAAGATTGAAGAAGAACCTGCACTTCGAGCTGAATTATTCATACTTGATGCAAATCGATCCGTGCTGCTTCTATTGCTGCATCATATCGCTGGTGACGGCTGGTCACTTGCACCATTGACACGAGACTTAGCTGCTGCTTACGAAGCCCGTATACAAGGAAAATCAATCTCCTTGCCAGCCGAACCTGTTCAATATGCTGACTATGCTATTTGGCAGCAGAAGCTGTTGGGCAGTGAGGAAGAGACGGATAGTCTATTTGCCAAGCAGCTTACCTATTGGACAGGTGCCTTACATGACCTGCCTGAAGAACTGGAGCTTCCCTATGACTACCCGCGTCCACAGGAAGGAAGCTTCAACGGTGCTACGATCGACTTTACGATTGAGCCCGCTTTACACCAGCTGCTCCTTGAACTTGCAAAGCAGCATCAGGTGAGCTTGTTCATGGTGCTTCAAGCATCACTTGCAGCATTACTGACACGTCTTGGAGCGGGAACAGATATCCCTATCGGCAGTCCAATTGCTGGGCGGAATGACGATGCACTTGACGACATTGTGGGATTGTTTGTGAATACACTAGTATTACGTACAAATACAGCTGGTAATCCAACCTTTAGTGAGCTATTGAAGCGAGTGCGAGACGTTGACTTAGCAGCCTATGAGCATCAGGATCTGCCATTTGAACGGCTAGTGGAAATTCTAAATCCAAACCGCTCCAGATCACGCAATCCATTGTTCCAGGTCATGCTTGCCTTCCAAAATACACCGAAGGCGGAAATGAAGCTGACACAACTTGACTCAGACCTCTACGTGAAACCAGTAGGATCAGCTAAATTTGACCTGACCATCGAATTAACAGAACAAAGAACTAAAACTGGGTCAGCAGCAGGATTAACAGGATTGTTTGAATTCAGCACAGATGTATTTAAACAAAGTACCATTCAAGCAATCGCTGCCAGAATGAAGCGCTTTTTAACAGAGATAGCTGAGCGCCCACTCTGCCGATTGGTCAAGTGAACATTTTATCAGATAAAGAGCGGCAAACATTTCTACCTGACAAAAAGACATTCGCTCAGTTAGACCAAGCACTTCGTCTCCCGACCTTATTTGAAAAAACGGTGCAGCAATATCCTGATCGAGTGGCAGTAACGGATGGCAAGTGGCAGCTTACCTATGAAGAGTTAAACAACAAAGCCAATCGTCTTGCTCATTTATTAATAGAAAGAGGCGTTGGACCAGAACAGTTCGTTGCACTTGCCCTGCCTAGATCAATCGATATGCTCGTCAGCCTATTAGCCGTTCATAAAGCAGGCGCAGCCTATGTTCCGCTTGATCCTGATTATCCAGCAGACAGGCTGGCATACATGATACAAGATGCCAAACCAGTTTGCAGCATCACAACAAAAGCAGCTGCATTGCATCTCCCTGCTGATTGCGATTTGATTTTGTTAGACGAAAAAGAAACAAATGATCAATTACAGATTACGCCAAATCACAATCCGGCTGATATAGACAGAATTGAGCCGCTATCTCCTCTGCATCCGGCCTATATTATTTATACATCCGGATCTACAGGGAAACCAAAAGGAGTGGTCATCCCACACCAAAATGTCATCCGTCTTCTGACATCTACTGAACATTGGTTCCATTTTGACGAAGAGGATGTTTGGACAATGTTCCATTCGTATGCCTTTGACTTTTCAGTTTGGGAAATATGGGGGCCCCTTTTATATGGCGGTCGGCTTGTCATTGTTCCTCATACCATCTCTCGTTCTCCAGAAGAGATGCTGCATCTTCTAGTCGATGAAGGTGTGACTGTGCTTAATCAAACACCTTCTGCCTTCTATCAGCTCATGCAGATAGACAAGGAACAACAAACACTTGGTCAAGCATTATCACTCCGCTATGTCATCTTTGGCGGTGAAGCATTAGAGCTTAGCAGATTAGAAGATTGGTACAGCCGTCACTCAGACTGCAAGCCAAAGCTAATTAACATGTACGGCATTACAGAAACCACCGTACACGTTACGTACAATGTACTCAATCGAGACATGATCGCAAAGAAATCCAGCAGCTTAATAGGCGAACCGATTCCTGATTTACACGTGTACGTACTAGATGAATACCTACAGCCTGTTCCACCTGGGACGACAGGTGAAATGTATGTAGCTGGAGCTGGTTTGGCAAGAGGTTATCTAGGCAGGCCTGACCTGACATCAGATCGATTCCCTGCCGATCCTTATGGAGCACCTGGCACAAGGATGTATCGAACTGGCGACCTCGCTCGCTGGACAGTAGAAGGGGCACTTGATTACATTGGCAGAGCAGATCATCAAATTAAAATACGCGGGTTTAGAATTGAACTTGGAGAAATCGAAGCCGTTCTATCACGCCACGACGCAGTTGCACAAGTTGCCGTGATTATGCGAGAGGATCAGCCTGGTGACAAACGCTTAGTCGCATACATCGTCACAACTGAAGAAGACCGTTTCGATACAGAGACCCTTCGCCATTTTGCGTCAGCCAGTCTTCCTGATTACATGGTGCCTGCGGCTTATGTACAGATTGATACGATGCCACTTACAGCAAACGGAAAGCTTGATCAAAAATCACTACCGGCACCTCAATTGCATATACAGCAAACGGATGGCCGCGGCCCAAGAAACCCGAAAGAGGAAGTTCTATGCCACCTCTTTGAAGAGGTGCTTGATTTGCCAAAAATCAGCATTGACGATCGCTTTTTTGACATTGGCGGGCATTCCTTACTTGCGGTTCGTTTAATCAGCCGCATTCGTGATGCACTTGGTGTCAAACTAAGCATCGGAACGTTGTTTGAAGCACCAAATGTTGCAAGTTTGGCAGAGAAACTAGAAACAGGAAGCGATGAAAACGCACTAGAAATCCTGCTGCCGCTACGAACAAATGGAGAAAGATATCCTCTCTTCTGTGTTCACCCAGCTGGTGGTCTTAGCTGGTGCTATGCAGGTCTCTTGAATACATTAGAGAAAGACATTCCTATTTATGGATTACAGGCAAGAGGAATCGCAAGAAAAGATGACTACCCGCACACACTAGATGATATGGCTGCGGATTACATCAAGCACATCCAAACGATTCAGCCAAAAGGTCCTTATCATCTTCTTGGCTGGTCACTAGGCGGAAACGTTGTACAGGCAATGGCTACACAACTCCAGCAGCAAGGTGAAGAAATCGCTCTCGTTGCGATGCTAGATGCCTATCCAAACCATTTCTTACCGATTAAAGAAGCACCCGATGAAGAAGAAGCACTAATCGCTCTTCTTGCACTCGGGGGTTATGATCCAGATACCTTAACAGGTGAACCGCTCACGATGAAAAGTGCTGTCGACATCTTGAAGAAAGACGGCAGTGCACTAGCAAGCTTAAATGAAGATGCCATTAGAAATCTAAAGGAAACCTATGTCAATTCAGTTCGATTGCTCGGAGAATATCAGCCAAAAACTTATCATGGGGACATATTATTCTTTAGATCTACCATTATCCCAGATTGGTTTACACCAATTGATCCCGAAGCATGGGCACCTTATATCAACGGAACCATTGAACAGCACGACATTCATTGCCGGCACAAAGACATGTGCCAGCCTAAACCCCTAGCAGAAATTGGTGTCATCTTAGACGACTCTCTGCATCGGGTCAAACAAAAGCACTAAGAATAAAGGAGAGATGACAAATGACAAATCCCTTTGATCGTGAAGACGGTGTATTTCTTGTGCTTGTCAATGAACAAGGACAGCATTCACTTTGGCCATCATTTGCACCAGTGCCAGATGGGTGGGAAAAGGTCTTTGGTGAAGACACTAGAAATGCCTGCATCGATTATATCCAGACACACTGGCAGGACTTACGGCCATTAAGCTTAACAAAAGAACCTGCGCTAGCACATGGAAAAACAGACTAAATCATCGCGCCCTGATCTGACTCAGGGTGCTTTTTTGACAGAATAAACATCACCATCTTTCCAGCTCTTTCTGCTACAATTTAATTGAGAATGTTTATCAACAAATAAGAGATCAGGTGGTTTTATGGGAAACAATCAATTACGTACAATGGCAAATGCCGAACAATTCATCTATCGATTGACATTTGCTGAAAAAATAAAGAATGCAGAGCTTCCGCATAAGGAGCAGCAGTTATCAGATACATTTTGCCTCCTCGTTAGCATAAGCAGCAGCGGCTTACTCACGCTGAACGATCAAAAATGGCGATTGAAAAATCTAACGCTCTATACAATTCTGTCTAATGAGACATTTATGTTAAAAACAAAGCCTTATCAAAAACACGAGCTCTATCTGCTTCGCTTTCAAATGTACACGCCGCAAGGTCAACACATAGAAGAAGTATCAACTGAACATGCCCGGTCTTTACTGAATGTATGGCAATTTATCGATATTAGCTCAATTGAACAAATTCATTCTTTACTGTCCGAAATGACAGAGGAATGGAAAAGACATGAATCCGTTAGCTTTTTTAGAAGCCAATCCCTTTTTCAACAGCTCATCCTGCAGCTTTTCACACTGCATAATGAAGATATTTGTGACACGACACATGCCCTTTTCAAAACAAAACAATATATTGATCAACATTCCGAAGAACCCCTCAGCCTTACAAGTCTATCTCAAATGGCTGGCATCAGCGCCAATCATTACAGTGAGCTATTTAAAAAGCATTTTAATGTGAGTGTCACTGATTATATCACCAAGAAAAGGATGGCTAGAGCCAAACAGCTAATGGCAAAAGGCAACGCAAAGCTCAAAGACATTGCACTGGAAATCGGCTATCAAGATCCCTATTACTTTAGCCGCATCTTTAAGAAAAAAACGGGCATGACCCCTTCTACTTATATGAAAAGCCGTCAGCGGAAAATTGCAGCCTATGGCCATTCCATACTCGGTCAGCTCACACCCATTCATATCATCCCGTATGCTGCCCCTCTTCACCCTAAATGGACAGCACATGATTTTGAGCATCATGCAGAAGAAATCCCGATTCACCTGAGTGCACATCGGATCAATGAGCACGCTGAAGCCAATTTACAGCAATTAAAGGAAACAAAACCTGAGCTGATCATTGCCAATGATCATGTGACAGAGGAAGAAAAACAAGTGTTGAAAACCATCTGTCCTGTTCACTTTGTTCCATTCACCCATTTGGATTGGCGCACTCAATTCAGACAAACAGCTATGTTCCTAAACGAAGCGAAGGAAGCAGAAGAATGGTTGATTCATTATGAGGAGCTCGTCATTCAGGCGAAAAAGACATGCCTTTTTGATCATCCACCAAAAACCGTCCTGCCTCTTCGTATCTTTCAAGATCAACTCTACTTGTCTGTAAATCGCACCATGTCAGAAGTGATTTTTCATGATATTGGTCTTCTGCCAGCTTTTCAGAATGATGGACAGCTAATAGAAAAGAAAATCACCATTCGCTCCATACAACAGCTAGATCCAGACGCCATCTTCCTCTACTTGCATAAGGAGCCAAAAACCCTTGCTTTTTATCAAAAGTTAAAGCAACAGGAAGATTGGCAAAATCTCAAAGCTGTGACGCAACAAGCAGTCTATCCACTAGCATCTGACCCTTGGCGTGAATACACAGCAGCCAGTCATAAACGAGTCATTCAGGACCTTTTATCTTTTTTTCCGTAAAAAGTCCATCATTTGACAGAGAATTGTCTATGGATAAAAGGACAAAAGCCTAATACAATCTTTAATTGAGAACAATTATCAGTTAAAGGAGAAAACAAATGAAAAAATGGTTAGCATTGCTTATCCTTTGTATCATGACGATCACCACAGCTGCCTGTGGTGCTGCAGAAAATAAACCTGCTTCAAACACAACCAAAAGCAAGTCAGCTGAAATAGCAGAAACAAACATCAATTACTTAGATCAAACGTACAAACTCAAAACGCCAGTGAAACGAATTGTCATTGCTGGAAGCCTAGAATCAATGGAAGATGCCAAATTACTTAATATCGAGCCTATTGGTGCTTCTACAGTAGGCGGCACATTCCCTGAATTATTTAAAGACATCACAGCGAAAACAGAAGGCATCGGTGAAAAAACGGAACCGAATCTAGAAAAAATCTTAAAACTAAAACCAGACGTGATACTCGGATCAACAAAGTTTCCACCTGCAACAATTAAAAAATTGGATAAAGTCCAAACAACGATCCCAGTATCCCATGTCTCTTCTGACTGGGAAAGCAATCTTTTATTGCTCGGTACACTTACTGGAAAAAGTGAAGAAGCGAAAAACATCATTTCTGATTATCAGAAAGACCTCAAACAAGCGAAAGAAACCCTGAAAGACAAAAGCAGCAACAAAACAGCTGTCATTTTACGCATTAGACAAGGCGACCTGTACGTGTACCCTGAAGACGTATACTTCAACTCTACCTTATATGGGGACTTAGGATTTACAGCACCAAGTGATATCAAAAAAGCCAAAGCACAAGCATTGATTTCATTGGAGCGCCTGGGCGAACTCAATCCTGACTATATTTTCGTTCAGTTCTCTAAAGAGGAAAACTCATCGAAACCTAACGCATTAAAGGACTTAGAGGAAAATAAAATTTGGACAAGCCTAAAAGCTGTGAAAAATGGGCACATCAATGAAAATGTCGTTGATCCTATGCTTCAAGGAGGAACTGCACTAAGCAAAACAACCTTCCTTGATAAGGCCGTCAAATGGTTAGAGAAAAACAACTAAAAAAAGAAGACAAAGGGTTAATGTTTAGCCCTTTGTCTTCTTTTCAGCTTATTTGAGAATCTTGAGGAGTGAATACATATGAACGGAACGTTTCTATATGACGAGTTTAACGGGCGTCAGCTTGATATTTACGTTCCACAGGACACCTCTATTAATGTTCCAGCTGTCTTTGTACAAGATGGCTCTTCTTTGTTTAGAACACACCTGCTAGAGATCGAAAGACTGATCGAAGCCAAAACCATCTCTCCAATCATCATTGTCGGCATACACCCCTTCAATCGACTTGACGAGTATACACCATGGAAGGCGTCATCACTGCACTCTGGGTTTCCTGACTTTAAAGGCGAGGCACAGACGTATGTGTCATTTTTAGCGAATGACTTGCTCCCATATATCAAAAGAAAATATCCAGTCAAACAGACCTGTCATGAACATAGTCACATAGGTGCTTCATTAGGTGGGCTATTTGCAATTTATACTTTATTGATGTACCCTGCTCTTTTTAAAAACATCGCATCTATCTCTGGGTCATTTTGGTATCAAGATTTTCTGCCGTTTGCTAAACAACAAAGCATTCAGTATGTGGATCACCTTATTTATTTGTCTGTGGGCAGTGAAGAAGGTAAAGGCAAAACATCTGCTCAACAGCACATGTCTTTATTCAATAAACAACTACATGATCTTTTATTACAGAAAGGGATGCAGGAATGGCAGCTGCACTATCACATCGAACAAGGGGAGGGCCATCATCTGAAACAATTTCAAAAAAATTTCTTATCAGCCCTAAAGTGGTTTTATCAAAGAGAACTCTAATTTTTTATCTGCATGGCACAAAGCCGATATGATATATTGGAACCTATAGATTGAAAGAGGAGGGATTTGCGTATGAGACCTTTACAAATCTCAGCCGATACAGCACAAAAACTTGCGGCATCACTTAATGTACCCATTGAACAAATCATGCATATGCCGCAGCATATCTTAATCGCTAAACTAGCAGAACTTGAACAGAAGAAAGATCGTTCTTCTTAAAGAAATAAAGGAGTTTACATTCATGGAACAACAACTAGAACAATCAACATTACATCCCCGCAGCAAGGGACAAACCATCCTGCTGATTGCTGGGATTTTACTCATTGCATTTAACCTGCGGCCTGCCATTACGTCCGTGGGACCTCTCATCGGCGCCATTCGTTCCGATTTGCAGCTTTCAAATGGACTTGCGGGTTTTCTCACCACTTTACCACTGCTCTCATTCGCATTGCTTTCTCCAATTGCACCTAAAATCGGAAAGCGTCTTGGCAATGAACGAACCCTTTGGCTTGGGCTTGCTGTCCTTCTATTTGGGATTGTGATTCGCTCGTTTGGCTCGATCACCTTCTTAATGGTGGGAACCGCGCTTGTCGGTGTCGGGATTGCGATATGTAATGTGCTTTTACCAGGGCTTGTGAAGCATAAATTTCCTGCACATGCTGGTTTGATGACGAGCGTGTATACGACTTCGATGTCCGTCTTTGCGGCACTTGCATCAGGTGTCAGTGTTCCGCTCAGCCATGCAATGCCTGGCGGCTGGAATACTTCATTCCTCGTATGGGCTGGCCTTGCACTTCTCGCGATGATGGTCTGGGCGCCGCAGCTTCTTCATCAGAACACAGCGGCCGTCAAAAGCATTTCGCTCACAGAGCAGCCGATATGGCGTTCGCGTGTCGCATGGCAGGTGACCTTTTTTATGGGCTTGCAGTCATTCCTTTTTTATAGCAGCATCGCCTGGTTTCCTGATATTTTAACATCACATGGAATGAACCTGTCGACAGCCGGCTGGATGCTGTCCATTATGCAGTTTGCTGGGCTGCCATCCACCTTTTTAACGCCTGTTTTCGCGGAAAAATTAAAAACACAAAGACCGCTTGTCTTGGGCCTTGTCCTTGTGTATTTACTTGGCATGATTGGGCTTCTTCTCGGAGGATCGACGCCTATTCTTGTGATCTCTGTTTTATTGATCGGCATTGGACAAGGTGCCAGCATCAGTCTGGCGCTCACTTTTATCGGATTACGGACGACCAATATGGAGCAAGCCGCTGCCCTTTCCGGAATGGCGCAGTCTCTCGGTTATTTATTAGCCGCCGTTGGTCCTTTCATGATCGGTATCCTTTTTGATCTCACACATACATGGACGCCATCCATTATCATCTTTATCATCATCCTATTTTTCATGTTTATATCCGGTATGCGAGCCGGACGAAGCGTCTATATTTCAGATCCATCATAAAAAAAGAACCCGCCTCCTCATGAGACGGGTTCTTTTCGGTTTATGCTTGTTCTGTCACGTGTACCTTTAATGTTGCTTGTACCTCTGGATGAAGCTTCACCGGTACATTTGTGTAACCTAATGCACGGATGGCGTCATTCAGCTCGATTTTGCGCTTATCGACTTTGATTTGATGATCTTTTTGCAATTTATCAGCAATTTGTTTGCTTGTAATAGATCCAAACAGACGGCCGCCTTCACCTGATTTTGCTGTTAGTTCCACTGTTAGCGCCTCAAGTGTTTCTTTTAATTGTTTCGCTTGTTCAAGCTCTTGGATGGCATTCTTTTTCTCTTTGTTCTTCTGCCCTTCCAATGCGCTTAGGTTCGTTGGGTTTGCTTCAACTGCTAACCCTTGTTTGATGAGAAAGTTGTGAGCGTATCCGTCAGCTACATTCTTGACTTCGCCTTTTTTCCCTTTGCCTTTTACGTCTTTTAGAAAGATGACTTTCATCTTTGAACCCCTCCTTCGAAATATTCATCAATGGCAGCTTTTAACTGCTCTACCGCTTCTTCAATGGTTATACCATACATTTGGGTTGCAGCGTTAGTTAAATGACCGCCGCCATCTAACGCTTCCATGATAATTTGGACGTTGATATCTCCTAATGATCTCGCACTAATGCACACCGTGTTGTCATCTCGTCTAGCGACAGCAAAGGACGCTTCTACCTCACTCATTGACAACAGGGAATCTGCCGTCTGGGCAATCGTGATTTGATCATAATACTCCGAGCTGTCTGACGGTAATGAAGCAATCGCCACCTGATTTTGATACAGATCTGTATGCTGAATGAGCTTTGCCCGTTTGATGTAATGATCGACGGTCTCTTTTAGGAATTTTTGCACAAGGACAGGATCTGCCCCCTTCGCACGAAGATAGGATGCTGCATCAAACGTTCTTGATCCCGTTCTCAGCGAGAAACTCTTCGTATCAACGATGATCCCTGCGAGAAGCGCAGTAGCTTCAATCATGTTAATGCGCAATTTCTTCGGCTGATACTCTAAAAGCTCTGTCACAAGCTCTGCTGTGGATGAAGCATACGGCTCCATATAGACAAGTAATGGGTCACGGATAAACTCCTCGCCGCGTCTATGATGGTCAATGACCACGATATTTTCAATTTTATTGAGTAGTCGTTCTTCCATGACGAGAGACGGTTTATGTGTATCCACGACCACAAGCAGCGTGTCATCCTTCGCAAGCTCCATGGCTTCCTCTGGGGTGATAAAACGTGACCAAAGATCTTCATAATTCTTAATTTCACTAATCAAACGTTGAACACTGTCCCCAATCTGGTTGGCATCAATGACAATATAGCCTTCTTTCCCATTAGCCTGGGCGACCTTTAAAATCCCAATGGATGCACCGATTGAGTCCATGTCTGGGAACTTATGCCCCATGATCATGACATTTCCGCTTTCAGAAACAATTTCTTTTAAAGCATGAGAAATGACTCGTGCGCGTACACGTGTCCGTTTCTCCATTGGATTCGTTTTTCCGCCGTAGAATTTCACTTTTCCATTCGGCTGCTTAATGGCTACCTGATCCCCGCCTCGTCCGAGGGCAAGATCAAGACTCGACTGCGCAAGTGCCCCAAGCTCTTTTAAAGAAGGTACGGACGCACCGATCCCGATACTCAAGGTAAGCGTCGCACTATGCGCTCCTGTTTTCTCACGGACCTCGTCTAGAATAGAGAATTTCGACGCTTCCAGCTCTGCTAAAATGCTCTCATTTAGAACCGCCATAAATCGTTCGGACGAAATTCGCTTCAGGAAAATGCCATATTCCTGTGCCCAATTGTTTAACAGAGACGTCACTTCACTATTAATGGTGCTGCGCACCTGATCGTCAAGACCCTGCGTGACATCATCGTAATTGTCTAAAAAGATATAAGATAACACCGTTCGTTCATTTTCGTACTGTCTTTCAATTTGTACCTGTTCTGTGACATCAAAGAAATATAAAAGGCGCTCTGACCGTTTAATAATGACTTTGAATTTTCGGTCATTCAGCGTCACATTTTCTGTCTCGACCTCTTGTTTAATAAGAGGCACAATGGACTCGAATGTATCATACAAGGATCTGCCGACAAGCGTGCTTTCATGAAAACACGAAGCGAGAAATGGATTTGTCCATTCGATATAATACTGGTCATTAAACAGCATAATACCAATTGGCATTTCCATTAATGCTTCTTCTCCAACCTTTTTGACTCGATAGGATAATGTTGAAATATATGAATCAATCTCTTTTTGCACTTGCGTATCTGCCCACTTTAAGAAGTAGAGCACACCTGCAAGGACTAAAAGACCAACCGCTCCTATGATCCAATTATAATAAAGGTTGAGGAGGACTGTGACCACCGCAAGGAAAATCAAAGCGATGATCGGATACTTGATGACAGGTTTTCTATAGAAGCTTGGCACTGATATCAACTCCTCAACATTCAGAGTGAATTATTTGTTTTTTACTTTTTCTCTTAAATCAAAGCCTATGTCAGCAATCCCTATAATACGCACAATCACAGCGACTGGCGGATAGAGAACCCCTAACACGATAGCGAAAATGGGCACCGCTTTTGAGATGCTTTTTTCGTGGCAATAATAGAAGATAAAAGAAAATCCCTGAATAAGCACCAGTATAAATAAAATTTGAAACGCACTCGTTTGAACGAGCGATAAAAAGCTGCCTTTTTCCGTCTGAATCAGCATCAAAAGCAGTGTGAGTAAATAATACCATACCATGCTTTTTGGCAGCCGCATATCCTTAAATTTCTTCAAGGCTGGCATGTCTTTGACAAACCGTTTGATCAGAGGCTTCACAAACCAGTGGTTCACGAACGCCGTCAGCGTAACTAACATCAACAGCGCGACAGGTAAAGCACTCAATGCAGCATCCTGCATCTCTCTGAACTGCTTCAGCTGCTTCGCAATGTCCTGCTCAGAAGCGCCGGATTGCTTTAAGACACTCTCTAACATCGGAATCATTTGCTCAATCGACTCTTTCGCGATACCCATGATATCGACTTGAAAAAGCTGAACACTGACAACAAAGGAGATAAGGAAACTGAATAAATAGATCAGCGCACCTGCAATGATGGCATTCCCAGGCTGCCGTCTGCTGTAGAAAACACCCATGCCTAATCCGACAGCAATCAGAATTGGTGCCGTCATGAGTCCATTAATAGATCCAATTAAAAAGCTGATCACTATCCCAATAGCGCCAGCAGCAATTCCTTTTTTCAAGCCGTGCCTGATTGTATAGAGGATGATCGGAATCGGAGCAGCTAGAAAAAAAATAATGGATAATAGCGGCACATACAAATAAAACAGCGTCATGACAGAGAAAATACTGATCATGATAGCGCCCTCTACTAACGCT
The DNA here is from genome assembly GCF_038003425.1 of Bacillus sp. FSL K6-1145. NCBI lineage: Bacteria > Bacillati > Bacillota > Bacilli > Caryophanales > Bacillaceae > Bacillus > Bacillus sp. FSL K6-1145. The sequence continues at coordinate 3,659,881 of NZ_JBBOPC010000001.1, forward strand.
TTTGTTTGTTTCACACCTTCACCTCTATCTAATCCTTTTACTATATCTTGCTCAATGTGTCCTTCTATGTATACGTACGATGTAAGCTACACCATGTCTTACCCCAACCTTTATTTTACCATAGCGGTAAATCGCAAGTAAAATGCAGGCTATCTTAGGAGCGTTTCACGTGGAACACTGATATCGATTCGTACATGCAACTTTTCAAACAGCATGTTACAATTTTTTAGATTATTCTTAGCTATAAACCCTGAATTCAAGGTCAAAAGCTGTTAGAATAGAAGCATCATCAATAAATGTAAGAAGGAGAATTCACATGGGAAAAACACTCGTATTCGGACACAAAAACCCTGACACAGACACGATTTGCTCTGCTATCGCTTACGCTGATCTAAAAAACAAAATCGGCGTCGAAGCAGAAGCCGTCAGACTTGGAGAAATCAATGGAGAAACACAATACGCATTAGATTTCTTTAAACAAGAAGCACCTCGTTTCATTGAAACGGCTGCAAACGAAACAAAGCAAGTCATTCTTGTCGATCATAACGAATTCCAACAAAGTGTAAGCGATATTGATCAAGTACAAGTGACTGAGGTCATTGACCATCACCGTATTGCCAACTTTGAAACAAGTGAACCTCTATACTATCGCGCTGAGCCTGTTGGCTGTACAGCAACAATCTTAAACAAAATGTACAAAGAGAACCAAGTGAAGATTGAAAAAGAAATCGCTGGTTTACTTTTATCTGCAATCATTTCTGATTCCTTGCTATTCAAATCACCAACATGCACACAACAAGACATTGATGCTGCGCATGAGCTCGCAAAAATCGCAGGGGTAGATCCAGAAGTTTACGGCCTAGACATGCTAAAAGCTGGCGCTGACCTAAGCCAAAAAACGGTTCAAGAACTAATTACAATTGATGCAAAAGAATTCGCACTAGGAAATAGCAAAGTGGAAATTGCGCAAGTCAATACAGTAGATATCGCAGAAGTTACAGCAAGACAGGCTGATATTGAAGCGAAAATCAATGAAGTCATCGCAGCGAAAGGTCTTGATCTATTCGTTCTAGTGATCACAGACATCCTAGAAAATGACTCTCTTGCACTTGCACTCGGTGCCGAAGCTGCAAAAGTAGAAAAAGCATTTAACGTCACACTTGAAAACAACACCGCTTTACTAAAAGGTGTTGTATCAAGAAAGAAACAAGTCGTACCTGCACTGACAGACGCACTTTCTTCATAAACACAACAAGACTGCTGACATGTTCAGCAGTCTTGTTTCTTCTTTTAATGAATGTACATATCACTTACAAGGACATCCTTTAACACACTTGTTGGAATCGTAAATTCCACTACACCCATGTAACCAGGCGCCACATCATATTCATTAAAGGAAATCACCAGTTTGCCTTTTGAATTGATATAGAAGCTTTGATCTGGCTGAATCTTCTTAAACGGATCAACCGTATCTTGCTTGGTAATCCAATAAATCTTATTTGAATCCTCTTTCATCTGTTTCTTCATTTGGTCTTTAATATTTTCACTAATCACATCAATATAACGGTCATCTTTAAACAAGCTTGGTAATGTAATGAGTACATGATTTTTCTTATCCACCGTATCATACGTCATTTCCTCTGCCGCAGAAGCTTGAGTCGTCACCTTGTATCGACCTAGTGAAAGAATTTGATCATTGTTTGTTCTCACTTCATATCCGCTCTCTACACTTAAATGACCATTTTTATAACCCTTTGTTTCCTTCTCAAAATCTTGATACAGCTTTTTATTTTCAGCTAAATATTTTTGATTCAGGCTGTCTTGTAATTTTCCGTCCCCAAGCCCTGAAACGTGTGGTGTTTTAAGGTCAATATTCGTTCCTTGATCGCTCTTTTTAAATTCTGTGAATGTCACGACTTTCACCAGCTCGCCAATGACAGGTATCTCCGAAATCGCTCTTGCCGCCTGTGGACTGACATTCACAGTCGTGACAAATAGAGCAGCCGCAGCAACAAGTCCGATCGTCCATTGCTGAAAATGAGGTTTTTTGTTTTTTCGTTTTAATGTCCGTTCAACCATAGCATCATATTCCGGCGGAATAGGGATTTCTAAATATTCCTCTTTTAACTGTTCCAAATACTTATCCATTTATATTTCCTCCTGCGATAATTCTACTTTTAAAAGCCGCAACGCCTTATATAATCTTGTTTTGATGGTGTTTTCGTTTTCTTCGAGAATGTGGGCGATGTCCTCTAGTTTTAAATCTTCAAAGAATCTCAAGATAATGATGACCCGGTACATGTCGGGCAAATCCTCTATGGCTCGTCTGACATCTTGATCTTCATAGACATCTAATTCACCCTGTGATAAGAATTCAAGCGTGTCATCGTCTGTCACCTGCACCCGCTTCTTCTTTCGTAAAAAGTCTAGGGCTGCGTTCACCACGATTTTATAAAACCAGCTATGCATCTTGGTCGCATCCTCTAATCGGTGAACAGATTTGAGTGCTTTATGAATCGCCTCTTGAACGACATCCATCGCATCTTCTGGGTTTTTGACATAACTATAGGACAATCGATAAAAACTGTGTTTATGCTCCATTACGTAATCAGCAAATTGATCCTCAATTTTTCGTTTCTTCATTTTACAAAGAGCTCCTTTATCTTAAATGCGCATCGGTTATTTCTTACAATGGATAGACGCGCACCTTTTGGAAATAGTTTGTGCTCGGTTATTTTTTTAACATGTCATTCCATTTCCATTTCTATACAAAAAGAGTGAACCAGACAGGTTCACTCTTTCAAAGCAGATATTGTTTGATGGACAAACTGTTTAAGTGGAGAAAGCGGATGAATGATCGGAACGCCTGTCTCCTCTTCCATCTGCTGTGCCGCATGAACCATCGATAGCTGCATCACGCAAATGTCTCCACTTTTTTGCATACATCTTCTGAGTTGCTTTTTAATTTGCTTCTCATAAGCATGCATGTCACCGTTTAGGCAAAGGTGAAAGATATCCTCCATTACCATAACTTCTGCATCAATCTTTTTGCCGTGCTCATTTGCATATGATTCAAGCCGCTCCATTGTCCCATCCACTGTATTCGGGTTTGAAAACACAAGTTGAAGAGGCCCTTTTTTCTGACAAACCTGTTCAAATAACGGTTCATCAATCGGAACAATCGGTTGCTTAAAGAGATCCTGCTGATCACCCAAGGCGGCAATGTATTGTGTACACGTGAGCAGAATGATGTCGGCTTCATCTTCTTTCATCAATTTGTTGATGGCATAGGTTTGCTGCTTGTGAGGATTAAAATCGGGATCTTGTGTAGCACGTTCTATAAATGATGAATCGACCGTGTGATGCAACTCAATATCTGTATCACCAAACACCTCTTCTATATAGGACTGATTAGACGGATGGGCATGAAGGCAGTGTAATCGAATCATCAGGTTCGCTCCTCGTGAAAGTTTTCAATCATTATATCAATCCTTGTATGAAATAGGGAGAAAGATGACCATATTGTTAGGGAGATATTGAAGGAGGGATTTAATTGAAAGAAGATCAACACCCTAAACCATCTTCAGAGTCAGAAGACACTTTAACAAATCGTCAAGGTCATCCCGTAACAGACAATCAAAATATGAGAACCGTTGGGAATAGAGGGCCCACTACGCTTGAAAACTACGATTTCCTAGAGAAAATCAGTCATTTTGATCGCGAACGTATTCCTGAACGTGTCGTCCATGCGCGCGGGGCCGGAGCTCACGGTTATTTTGAAGCCTATGGCACATTCGGTGACGAGCCCATTTCCACTTATACAAGAGCGAAGTTATTTCAGGAAAAAGGAAAAAAGACTCCTGTTTTCGTTCGTTTTTCTTCTGTCATTCACGGCGGTCATTCGCCAGAAACGTTGCGCGATCCGAGAGGGTTTGCGATTAAATTTTATACAGAAGAAGGCAACTGGGACCTCGTTGGAAACAACCTGAAAATTTTCTTTATCCGAGATGCTTTGAAGTTTCCAGATTTGGTTCATGCCTTTAAGCCTGATCCTGTCACCAATCGGCAGGACGGCGAGCGTATTTTTGATTTCGTTTCGCAATCTCCTGAAGCGACGCATATGGTGACATTTCTCTTCTCACCTTGGGGCATCCCAGCAACCTATCGGCACATGCAAGGCTCAGGTGTCCATGCGTACAAATGGGTGAACCATGAAGGAAAAGCAGTGCTGGTCAAATATCACTTTGAACCGAAGCAAGGGATTCGCAACCTGACGCAAGAACAGGCTCAAGCGATACAAGGTGAAAACTTTAATCATGCCACACAGGATTTATATGAAGCCATTGAGCAAGGAGATCATCCTGAATGGGAGGTCTATGCGCAGATCATGGAAGATGATGCCCACCCTCACCTCGATTTTGATCCGCTTGATCCGACAAAGCTTTGGTACAAGGATGACTATCCATGGAAACCGATCGGACGGATGGTATTAAATAAAAATCCAGAAAATTATTTCGCAGAAGTTGAGCAGGTTGCCTTTGGGACTGGCGTTCTCGTAGACGGTTTGGATTTCTCAGATGATAAGTTGCTTCAAGGGCGCACCTTCTCTTACTCTGATACGCAGCGATATCGTGTGGGACCGAACTATTTACAGCTGCCGATCAATGCACCGAAAAAACATGTCGCCACGAATCAAAGAGATGGGCAAATGGAATACCATGTCGATCAAGGCAAAGGACAAAATCCCCATGTGAATTATGAACCATCGATCCTCGGCGGATTAAAAGAAGCCAAGCAGGATGGAAAGGATCATACGCCTTTTGTAGAGGGTAACGTCAAACGGGAAGCCATTGACCGCCCAAACAACTTCGGACAAGCCGGAGAAACGTATCGCCGCTTCAATGATTGGGAACGTGAAGAATTGATTAAGAACTTAGTCAACACCCTTGCGACCTGTCAAAAAGACATTCAAGAGCAAATGATCGAAAACTTTACAAAGGCTGACCCTGATTACGGAAAGCGTGTCGCTGACGGCTTAAAAGCTTTTAAACAAGAGCAGCCAAGCGGACCTATAGGATCTACAGGCGCCGCACAAGCTGTAGACGAAGCGATTAACAACAGCACACCATCAGATCCTTATTAAATAAAAAAAAATGCAGCGCCTGGGCTGCATTCTTTTTGTATTCATTGATTAAGCGTTTTGACCTTTTTTGATCCATTCTGCTACATTGACTGTACGTTTTGCTTGATGTTTTGCAGCAGCTTCTGCGTCCTCTTGGATCTTTCCATTTTGGTCAACAGTGACACTCACGCCGTAAGGGTTGCCCCCTGCACCGTATAATGAGTCATCTGTGTATCCAGGAGCGGCAATAATCGCTCCCCAGTGGAACATCGTTGTGTAAAGACTGAGAATGGTCTGCTCCTGCCCGCCATTTGGGTTTTGTGCAGAGGTCATCGCACTCACTGCTTTGTTTGCCAATTTCCCTTGGAACCATAAGCCGCCAGTTGTGTCTAAGAATTGCTTCATTTGAGCCGGTAGGTTACCAAAACGTGTTGGCATGCTAAAGATGATGGCATCTGCCCACTCTAAATCACTTAATTGAACCTCTGGGACATCCTTTGTTTCGTCTAAATGTGCTTTCCATGCTGGATTTGATGCTACAACTGCTTCTGGTGCCAATTCAGCAACCTTTAATACTTTCACTTCAGCGCCAGCTTCTTTCGCTCCAGCCTCTGCCCATTTTGCCATCTGATAGTTTGTACCTGTTGAACTATAATAAATAATTGCTAATTTTACGTTTTCCATTTGTTCCATCTCCTTTTGTTTATTTTGCCCAAAAAGCTTCTGTAAAAATCCCATCTATATTCCCTACCTTCATTAAAATTGACGACGATACCATAATGCCGCAGCATCGACTTCTTCTCTCGTTAGCTGATGTCCGCGATTTTCCCAATGTAGTGTGACCGAAGCGCCTGCGCCTTGCAGCAATTGCTCAAGCTCCTGTGATTCCTCTGGACGGCACATTGGGTCATTTTCACCAGCTGCGATAAAGACTTGTTTCCCCGCCAATGAAGGCAATGAAACTCCGCGTCTTGGAACCATTGGATGATGCAGGATCGCTCCTTTTAACGCATCCTCGTAATGGAATAAAAGACTTCCTGCAATGTTCGCCCCATTGGAATATCCGAGAGCGACGACATTGTGACGATCGAACCCATATTCATCTGCTGCTTCTCCGATAAATGTATACAGTTCCTCTGTCCGCTCAATTAAATCCTGCTCATCGAAAACACCCTCTGCTAAACGTCTGAAAAAGCGCGGCATACCGTTTTCCAACACATTCCCTCTCACACTAAGAACGGATGCGTCAGCATCTACTAAATCGGCAAGCGGCAATAAATCTTCTTCCGTCCCGCCAGTACCATGCAGTAATAACAAAACAGGTCTTTGTTCATTCTTTCCTTTTCGAAAAAGATGTTTCATCATAAATCTCCTTTCCCTTTGATTTCTCTTACCTCAATAGGCAGCACAATTTGTTCAATCTGACTGCGCTGCGCTTCATATTGCGGTGGCAGTTTCAATGCTTCACCCATAGTTTCCACTGATTCATCGTGTGCAAACCCTGGAGGATCAGTCGCAATTTCAAATAATATACCGCCAAGCTCTCTAAAATAAATGGCATTGAAGTAATTTCGATCTTGCACAGGTGTCACTTGATACCCGCTTTGTGCAATATGTCTTTGCCAATCTAATTGATCCTGATCATCTGTCGCTCTCCATGCAATATGATGCACCACTCCAACACCCATACGTCCGCGTGCAACAGGTGTCTTGTTCACATCAATGACATTGCCTATCTCACCAAACGAACGGAATCTCACATAGTCCTCTTCTGCTCCAACTCGTTCAAAACCCATTGTTTGTTCTAGTAGCTGCATCGTTTGCTCAGGCTGTGATGTTAACAAAACAGCTCCGCCAAATCCTTTGATCGCAACATCTGGCGTAACGCCGTTAAATGTCCAATCATTTTGTTTTCCCTCCGCACGTTCTACTAGCTCAATCAACAAGCCGTGTGGATCTTCAAATGAGAGAAAGGCTTCATCAAAGCGTTCAACCATTTCATAAGAAATATCAAATTGCTCAAGACGTTCCTTCCAGAAAGAGAAAGCGCCTGGCGGTACAACATATGTCGTCACGCCCACTTGACCTGCGCCAATTTGTCCCTTTTGAGCACCTGGCCAAGGGAAAAACGTGATAATCGTTCCCGGAGATCCTCCTTCATTTCCAAAATATAAATGGTAAGTACCTGGATCATCAAAATTCACGGTCTTCTTCACGAGACGAAGTCCTAAAACACCTGCATAAAAATCAACGTTCTCCTGAGGATGCCCTACAATTGCAGTGATATGGTGAATTCCTTCTGTTTTCTTCACTTCTAATGACCTCCTAATCATGAAGTAACAAGCCTCTATTCATTATGTCTTTACTGACGTCTTTATATTATCTCGAATTCGAGATATTAAAACAAAAAAATATATTTATCTCGAATTAAGGATATGATGTTTTTAAATAAAAGTCAACGATTTTTGTTTTTCCTTTTAAAAAAGCAGGTCTGCTTTTACATAACAGACCTGCTCTTCCATGATTATCGCAGTAATTTTTTCTTTTTTAAATAGGCTTTCGCTACCTGAAATGCATCCTTACCTTTCACATTCACTTCATAATTCATTTCTCTCATCTCATCGTCTGTGATTTGACCACCAAGCTTATTGAGAGAAGCCTCAATCTCAGGGTACTCCGTTAATGTCTCCTGCCTTAACAGCGGTGCTCCTTGATATGGCGGGAAAACATGCTGATCATCATCAAGCACCTTTAATTTGTATTGCCTCAATTCACTGTCTGTCGAATAGGCATCGACTAAATTGATATCTCCTTTTTGAATCGCTCGATACCGAAGCTTCGGTTCCATCGTCACTACATCATCAAAGGAAAATTGATAGGTCTTTTGAATACCTCGATACCCGTCCTGTCGATCAGAAAATTCTAAGGTGAATCCAGCCTTTATGCGATTCTTGATTTTAGCTAGATCAGAAATATTGGATACATCATATTGATCAGCTAGCGACTGAGGCACGGCTAAAGCATACGTATTGTTGTAAGCCATCGGCTCAAGAAGGCGGAGCTGAAAGGATGATTCCAAACCGCGCCGCGCTTGCTCATACACTTTTTCTTTATCTGTGCTTTTCGCTGTTTGTTTAAGGAACTCAGAAATTGCAGTACCCGTAAACTCAGGATAAATGTCAATATCACCAGAACGTAAAGCTTGAAAAACAAAAGACGTCTTGCCAAGACCAGGCTTAAGATTGACTTGAATATCCGTATCCTGTTCAATTAAAAGCTTATACATCGAGATCAGAATTTCAGGCTCTGATCCTAGCTTTCCACCGATGGTGATTTCTTTTTTTTCTTGTTGAAAAAGTGCTGGGCCCGCGACAATAGCTCCTGCAATCACAGCAAAAACCGTCACAGAAATCACAGTCTTTTTAAAAGAAATTTTCTCAAACGTACGCAGCACCACATCAAATAAGAGTGCGAGTAAGGCTGCTGGTATAGCGCCAATGACAATGAGTGACATATCATTTCGGTCAATTCCCAGCAAAATCAGACTTCCTAATCCCCCAGCTCCGATCAGTGCGGCAAGTGTGGCAGTTCCCACAATGAGAACCATCCCGGTTCGGATACCTGCCATGATGACTGGCATGGCCAGAGGCAGCTCTACTTTTAATAATCGTTTGCGGTGATTCATTCCCATGGCAAGCGCCGCTTCTCTCAGGGAAGGATCGACCTCCTGAATGCCTGTATATGTATTTCTTAAAATAGGGAGTAAGGCATAAACGACAAGCGCAATAATCGCAGGCACTTGCCCAATCCCAACGAGAGGAATCAGCAGGCCAAGCAGCGCAAGCGACGGGATTGTTTGCAAGACCGCCGTCACCCCAATCACCCATTCTGCAAGCTTTGGCACCCTCGTTAAATAGATACCTAAGGGAATGGCAATCAAAATGGCTAAAAATAAAGCAATAAACGAAATTTGAATATGCTCAAGCAAGGCGTGTCCCAATTGTTCTTTTCGATCCAATAACACACTGATCCAATCATTCATGTGACTCGCCCCTCTCACTAGGTGAATCAGCTAAAAACTGAATCACAGCTTGACGATTCACTAGTCCAATTCGCTCCCCATCCTTTTCCACAGCCAATTCCTCATGCTTTGCCAATTGGGATAAGACCTCATCCAGCGTGGCATGTGCTGTGATCGCTTCATAGCCTAAAAGAGACTCATGAGGCATTGGTCTAGCCATGGCCTCTAGCTCAAACGCTTGTTGTCCTACATGGCGAGCAGCACCTGAGACAAACTCCCGAACAAAAGCATTGACTGGGTGTTGAACCAATTCCTTTGGACGACCAATCTGCACCACTTTCCCTTCCTTCATGATACAAATTCGATCACCAAGCCGCATCGCCTCCTGCATATCATGCGTCACGAAAACAATGGTCTTTTGAATACGGCGCTGCAAATCAAGCAGATCATCCTGCAATTTCTCCCTCGTTAGTGGATCTAACGCACTAAATGGTTCATCCATCAGGATAATCTCAGGATCAGCTGCAAGTGCGCGTGCCACACCGACACGCTGCTGCTGTCCACCAGATAGCTCTGACGGCTTCCGATGTCGATACATAGCTGGATCAAGCCCAACCATCTGCATCAATTCATCCACTCGCTTATTGATCTCATACCGGCTCCATTGTTTGAGCTCTGGTACTACAGCGATATTTTCTTCAATGGTCATATGAGGAAAAAGAGCAATTTGCTGCAGAACATACCCAATATCCCAGCGCAGCTCATACAGATCATAATCATTTATTTTTTGACCCTTTATGTAAATCTCACCTTCTGTAGAAGAAATGAGACGATTGATCATTTTCAATGTCGTCGTTTTCCCGCTTCCACTAGGTCCAATGAATACAAAAAACTCACCCTTTTGAATCTCTAAATCAACGGATTCAACGGCATAACGCTCATCTGAAAATTGCATCGATACCTTCTTAAATTCAATCATCTTCCCACGCCCTGACTGCAATTATTTTCTAGACTACCAATATGACAGATCGACCCCATATTTGTATAGAACAAACTGTCACTTTTACTCTCTTTTACATACTTCCCCTAAGGAGCCCGCCAAAAACAGCTCTAGTCAGTTCGGATGAGATCTTCTTGAGACAATAAAAAAAGCGGAGAGCTCGAGGCTCTCCGCTTTTAAGTCAACGACTTACTCACCAGTAACGTATGGAAGTAATGCCATTTGACGTGATTTTTTAATCGCTAATGTCAATTTACGTTGATACTTAGCGCTAGTTCCTGTTACACGACGAGGTAAAATTTTACCACGCTCAGAAACAAACTTTCTAAGAAGATCAACATCTTTGTAATCGATGTGCGTGATACCGTTAGAAGTAAAGAAACATACCTTACGACGTTTCGCACGACCGCCTCTGCGTCCACCTGCCATTTGTTTTCACACCTTTCCTTTAGTCATTAGTTTTTTCAGATCAATTAGAATGGCAAATCATCATCGGAGATGTCAATCGGTTTACCGTCATTCGCAAATGGGTCATCATTGAAGCTATTTCCCTGATTACGATTTTGTTGGTTGCTTTGATTGCCATATGGATTTTGACTTGGTTCATTTCCAAATGGATTCTGATCGTTTTGGCTACCGCCATAATACTGGCCTCCGCTATTACCACCGCCGCTGTATCCACCTGAACCAGCACCGCCGCTCTTAGGCTCAAGAAATTGAACACTTTCAGCTTGAACTTCTGTCACGAAGACACGCTGTCCTTGCTGATTTTCATAGTTTCTTGTCTGCAAACGACCGTCTACACCGGCAAGACTTCCTTTTTTCAAGAAATTAGCCACGTTCTCGGCTTGTCTTCTCCAAGTAACACAGTTAATGAAATCGGCTTCACGCTCTCCAGATTGATTCGTAAACGTACGATTCACAGCTAGAGTAAACGTGGCTACAGCCGCACCATTAGGCGTGTAGCGAAGCTCAGGGTCTTTTGTTAGTCTTCCGACCAATACAACACGGTTTAGCATATTGAAAGACCACCTTTAAATATATATTTCAATGATTTATACTTCTTCTTTAACAACAATGTGGCGAATGATATCGTCACTGATCTTAGCTAAGCGGTCAAATTCTTGAACTGCTGCAGCGTCAGATTGAACGTTTACGATTTGGTAGAAGCCTTCACGGAAATCGTTGATTTCGTATGCAAGACGACGTTTACCCCAATCCTTTGTTCCAGTGATCTCCGCACCGTTAGAAGTTAACACGTTATTGAAACGCTCGATAACTGCTTTTTTAGCCTCATCGTCAACTGTTGGGCGGATGATGTACATAACTTCGTACTTTCTCATCTGATTGCACCTCCTTTTGGTCTAAGCGGCCCTATACGGGCAAGGAGCAATAAATTATATTACTCACAATTGTATATTATAACAAATTACTTGGCCTATGACAAGAACCTATACATTAAAACGGAAATGAATGACGTCTCCATCTTTCACTACATATTCTTTACCTTCTAGACGGACTTTTCCAGCCTCTTTTGCAGCAGACATGCTTCCACCAGCAAGTAAATCTTCATATGCAACCGTTTCAGCACGAATAAACCCACGTTCAAAGTCCGTATGAATGATTCCAGCACATTCCGGTGCTTTCATTCCCTTTTTAAACGTCCAAGCGCGTACTTCCTGCTCACCTGCTGTGAAATAAGTAGCTAAACCAAGAAGTGAATAAGATGCTTGAATCAGCTGATCTAGACCTGACTCTTTGATGCCAAGCTCTTCAAGGAACATTTGCTTCTCTTCTCCTTCAAGCTCTGCAATTTCAGACTCGATCTTCGCACATACGACGATGACTTCAGCATTTTCACTAGAAGCAAACTCACGGATTTGCTGCACATATTCGTTGCCGTCATGATCTGCTACTTCATCCTCACTCACATTTGCTACATAAAGAACTGGTTTAGATGTGAGTAAATGAAGCTGTTTCACAAGCTTTTGCTGCTCATCTGTAAATTCTACAGATCTTGCCGATTTCCCAGCTTCAAATGCGTTCATTAGCTTCGACAAAATATCAAATTCAGCTACCGCTTCCTTATCCTTTTGTTTTGCAAGCTTACTCACACGAGCCAAACGTTTTTCAACTGTTTCTAAATCAGCCAAAATCAACTCTAAATTAATGGTTTCGATATCTGACACAGGGTCAACCTTACCTGATACGTGTGTGATGTTATCATCTGCAAAAGCTCTCACCACGTGACAGATCGCATCTACTTGACGAATGTGAGAAAGGAATTTATTCCCTAAACCTTCACCTTTTGAAGCCCCTTTGACAATACCAGCAATATCAGTGAATTCAAAAGCAGTCGGAACTGTCTTTTTCGGCTGCACCAATTCTGTTAGTTTTTGCAAACGTTCGTCTGGAACTTCTACAATTCCGACGTTTGGATCAATGGTACAAAACGGATAGTTAGCAGACTCCGCTCCAGCCTGTGTAATTGCATTAAATAGCGTTGACTTCCCGACGTTAGGTAAGCCAACAATACCAGCTGTTAAAGCCATTCTTTCATCTCCTCTATATCAAACGTGCTCGTTATACTGCGTAATATGAACCTAGAGCAATTATAAGTAGGTTTACATGAAAAGACAAGCTAACCGTTATGCATTATCAATAGAAGAAACATTGCCAAAAAGAATAAATCAATCCTTCAAAACGGGAATTTGCATCTAATTCTTCTATACAAAAGAAGAATTTCATTAAAAAAGCATGAGGCCTACTTAAGCAGTTGGCTCCTCATGCTTGACGAGAATTTTCTTCATTTTTCTTTCAAAGTCTCTTCTTGGGATCATGACGCTATGCCCGCAGCCTTCACATTTAATGCGAATATCCATGCCCAACCGAATCACTTTCCACCGATTGACACCACATGGATGGGGCTTTTTCATTTCAACGACGTCATGTAACCCAAACGCTTTGTCTGCCATCAGCTTTCACCTCTCTTGCTCACTTCATTGAATCTATTGTACAAAAAAACGGCGATGAAGAGCAATGCACAAAGCAAAGACCCTCTTTCAATCGTTCATCCTATTCTTTTTTATAGAAAAAACCCTTCTTTTAGATCATTTTATTTGTGACCAATAGTTACTTAAACTCCGCTTTTTTTCAATATTGTCACAAACACCGTAGGTCAAAAGGTTTTTATTGGTAGAACGCTGTGGTTTTTCCATATTTTTTGATTTATGATATCTGCATAAATGTTATGTGAGGGAGCAGGTACGATGGTCAATCGAAAGGATAGATTAACTGATAAAGAATATAAAATCATATCCGATCATGCTGGAAACATAGACAATTACCAGCAGCACCATACGATAGAAATAGGTCAGCAAACGCTCACTGTCCATGATTTTCTCAAGGTCGATCATCAATTATATGGTTTAACGATGCAGCCTGAACAATCAGACGAGTTCATCGTCGCTTTTCACTGTCCGATGCCAAAGCAAATGCCGGTGACCTCGCCACAAGATGTACACACCGCGGCACAGTCATTGCTCAAAACGGATTATGCCTATCCCATTGAAAGGAAGTCCCTTGATAGCAATCAAGATCATGTCTTTTTTAAAGGGAAGGAATACATAGAGCAAGTCAGCCAGAAGCATCCCAATGCAGGTATCTATCTCACTGGACAAGCCCTTGCCGGTGCTGTTTGTGCTTATGTTGCGACAGAACAGCCAGCTGTCAAAAAAGCCGTCACCTTTGATAGCCCAAATATATGGAGCAGTCTGGCGCCTTCGATTCAGCAGAAAGCGCAGCAAGGTCAATATAAACGGATCTTGACTGAATATATTCAACCCAGTCATTATGTAGGTTTACTCAATCGCCATGATCATGGAGTTGGTCAAGTGAAGTACACCGTACCGCCAAGGCAGCAAGGCGACGCCCAAGAATCCGTTAAATATAAACAAAGAGAAATTGACACCTTTTTAAAATCAGCTTTTGCGTCTATGAATATAGAATGGAACGAATCCTTTGATACAAATGCCTTTTTAGCTCTTATTTCTGGGAGTTTAAAAGGAAATGGGTATTCATTCCACAAAGATGGATCTGCCCGGATTTTAGATGAACAGCTTGATCATAATACAAGTTTTACAGCCTTGCTGTTGCAAGAAATCCATTCTGGACGTGCATATGCACAAAGCGGTCTAGAAATTATCATAAAATCCCATTTACTGAAAAATTCATCCTACGATCTCCAAAGTGTGATTGAACATGAAGTACACACTATATTTGATAAAATCGATGGGATCGATGAAAGTGTAAAAGACGCCGTCCAGCATGTAAAACAAGAGCTCAAAGGACTCATCGGCTTTGGCCACTATGATTTATTAAGTTCAAGTGATGTGGAAGCATTGGTAGAAGAAGTGAGGATGGAACAACATCATTCCTCCTTTTATTCACACGAAAAACAACTGAATGCCCTGTACACCTTGAGAGATTACGAACAAGAACTTTCTTCCCTTTCAAGACATATGTACACAATGGGTGATGATTACGCCAAGGCAGATAGGCGCCTTGCGATGCAAATGGGTATTCATTAAGAAAGGAGTCGCCGCATGATCAATCAAAATAAACCTCCTAGTGACGCCCAGCGTTTCTTGCAAAATGTGAGTACCCGCCGATCCATGTCTGTATTTGAAAATCAATCGGCACCACAAACGCAAACGCAGTCCCCAGAAGAAATAGCCGCAATTCAGGCCCTACGAAGAGAAGGACAGCGAAAAGATCTAAAACGGCTGCTCAAAATGCGACTGCATGACGAATTAGCAAACACTCGCGTGCACTTGGAGTATCAATTGTCTAAAACCGAAGACATGATCAACCAGACGACCATTGTCAAGCAACACATCTCCCAGCATTTAAAGGGACAAGCCATTTCAGAATTAGAGGAACGCCTTCAGCGTCTCAAGCAAATGCCAGTCTATGATGATATCAAAGACGCCATTGACTCTATTCGGATAAAATAAGCACAGCTCTGACAAAGAGAGGTGCTTATTTTATTTTATCAATATAATTTTTAGGGCGAGAAAATATCTTTTTACTTAAAATCGGATATAGCATTAAACAGACAAGCAAATAAAGATTCAGCAAGCTGTATATCGGATACAAGAAAGCAATTAAATCGGCAAACCCAAGAGATGTCAAAGGCGCCATCAACAGAAGCATCACGAACACAACCAGCCAGCGGGGCAATGGTACAAAAGAGAGCATTCGGCTCGATAAACCAAATAAACCTGCCGCTGTCGTCGTATAAATGGCTAGACAAAGGACAACAGTCATAAACACAAACAATGATGTCGGCGCTCCTTCTAATACTGTAAACAAAGGAATGCCTTCTGCTGATAGGCTCCCAGAAATATCAACCAGTATTTCGTTATACACGTACGAGATGACCCCAAAAATCAGGCCGCTTAATATACTCGCCACTTTTGCCTCGCCAAGCCCCTTCATTTCTTTTCCAACCGAAGACAGCACTGCGACTACAGATAATATATTCAAAGAAGCAAAGACAATGCTGGCAGGCCAATTGTACTGCTGCCCAAAATCAATCCGCCACATATGATCATGGTTCATATAATAAAAAACAAATGCATAGATGAGCCCCGCCACCAAAATTGGTATAATGAAAGCATTCACAGATAAAAGCCCTTTCACATCCCAGAAAAAAATCATAAATGAAAACAGACAAAATGCACCGATGCCAATCCAAAATGGCACATGATACATCTCGAGTGTCACCCCGCCACCGGCAATCATGACTGTCGTTGTCGTGAATAAATAAAGGACAATTAAAACATCATACACTTTAGCCAGCCATGGACCGACAAGCCGCTCTAGCACTGGCACAAAGTGATCGGCACGTACCTCATAACTGATTTTCAACACCACATAGGTAGACAGCATAAACATCAATGTAAACAGTAGAATGGCTAGTCCACTATCAATGCCAAAAAACTGCCAAATTTCTTGGCCGGAAGCATACCCCGCTCCTATTAAGCTTCCTAAAATTAAAAGCGTCCACCTTGAACCAGCCTTCCACACAATCATCACCTCATAGGTATAGAATTAAGCTTGTTTCCGTATACTGTTACTAACTACTATGACAAGGAAGTGAGACCTATGAATAGCAAGAACGGTCTTTTTTTTAGAAATAGGGTGAAAGAATACGTGTCCCATACGGATACAAACGCCATTCAACAGCTTAAAAGTATTTTATTCTCGCATCTTCAGAAAGCAGGAAAAAGACCCGTTGCCATCGTTTGTATTGGAACAGACCGCTCAACTGGCGACTCTCTAGGTCCACTTGTTGGTACAAAGCTTTCAGGTCTTGATTTGAAAAAGCTTCATGTATATGGCACGCTCTCTGACCCAGTTCATGCGGTCAATTTAAAAGAAAAGCTCGCCGAAATTGAACAAGCTCATAAACATCCGTTTATTGTAGCGATTGATGCCTGTTTAGGAAGAGTGAAAAGTGTAGGCTCCTTCCAAATTGGAGATGGACCGTTAAAGCCTGGAGCAGGTGTACAAAAGGAACTGCCAGAGGTAGGAGATATTCATATTAATGGGATCGTCAATGTGAGCGGCTTTATGGAATACTTCGTTCTCCAAAACACACGCCTTCATCTTGTCATGTCTATGGCCAACACACTTTCTGAAAGTCTATCTCATATTGATCAAATGGATTGGACAAGAGAAAAAAGCCGTTCTCTCTTCGCTCCTATTCAAAATATCACTGGGAGAATATAAAAAAGACCATCTCGTATCAAGATGGTCACTCTGATGATTCTCTTGTAGAAAGCAATTCGAGGATTCTTTCTAAATCTTCGTTGGAGAGAAATTCAATCTCTATTTTTCCTTTTTTCTTCTGTTTCTTGATCGACACTGAAGTGCCAAAGTAGTTTTGTAAGAAAGACTCTCTTTCTTTCAACACTCGATCTTTTGGTGCTTCTTTTTTCTTTGTTTCACGTGGAACATTTTCGTTTAATTGCTGAACAAGTTTCTCAACCTGACGTACGTTTAACCCCTCGTCCACAATTTTCTTTACCAATGGCGCCAGCTTATTTTTATTTTTCAAGCTAAGCAATGTTCTTCCATGACCCATTGATAACTTTCCATCTGCAATCAGCTTTTGTACTTCATCCGGTAAAGTCAAAAGACGGAGATGGTTCGCAATATGCGGTCTGCTCTTCCCTAATCGCTTCGCTAATTCCTCTTGCGTCACACTTAAGTGATCTAGTAAGGAAGCATAGGCTTCCGCTTCTTCTAATGGAGATAAATCCTCGCGTTGCAGATTTTCTAAAAGGGCAATCTCTCTCATCAGCGTTTCTGAAAATTCTCTGACGATCGCAGGAATCGTTGTCAGACCAGCTTGTTGTGCTGCACGGAAACGACGTTCACCTGCTACAATGTCATATCCTTTAATCGATTTACGGACAATGATCGGCTGTAAAACACCGTGCTGCTGAATGGATTCTTTGAGATCAGACAATGCATCTTCATCAAACGTTTTCCTTGGCTGATACGGGTTTGGACGCAAATCCTTTATTTTGATTTCTTCAACCGTTTCTTCATTTGAGTCTACAGTGTTAAATAGTGCATTAATACCCTTTCCAAGACCTTTAGCCATTCGCATCCACTTCCTTTGCTAAGTCTAAATAGACATCTGCACCTCTTGAACGTGGATCATACAAGATAATCGGTTTCCCATGACTAGGCGCTTCACTCAGTCTTACATTTCGCGGAATCACGGTCTGATAGACTTTATCTCTAAAGTATTTCTTCACTTCTTCGATGACTTGAATCCCAAGATTTGTTCGTGCATCAAGCATTGTCAGCAAGACACCTTCAATGGCGAGATCCGTATTTAAATGTTTTTGCACGAGACGAACGGTGTTTAACAACTGGCTCAATCCTTCAAGCGCATAATATTCGCACTGTACCGGGATTAAAACGGAATCGGATGCTGTTAACGCATTAATCGTCAGTAATCCGAGTGATGGCGGGCAGTCAATAATCATATAATCATAATTTTGCTTAACAGATTCAAGTGCTCTCTTCAATCTCACTTCACGTGAAATCGTAGGCACAAGCTCTATTTCAGCCCCTGCAAGCTGTATTGTCGCAGGAATGACATCAAGATTTTCGACCTCTGTCGTCTTAATCACATCAAGAACATCTGCATCATCAACTAAAATATCGTACACGCACTTCTCTACGTCGGCCTTCTCAATCCCAATACCACTCGTGGCATTGCCCTGCGGATCAATATCAACTAACAACACTCGTTTACCTATGTATGCTAAACACGCACTCAAATTAACAGAAGTTGTCGTCTTCCCAACGCCGCCCTTCTGGTTGGTAATCGCTATGATTTTTCCCACGATGTCACCCACTTTCAACTTAACAAGTTTCTCATTCATTCATACTTCCTATTCTATCAAAAAAAGTATGAAACGTTTGCTTTTTTTGTTTCTCCATTATATATTCGTCAGCAAATGTCTATTTTCGTACATGAAAAGACGAACTTAAACGTAGTAAAAAATATATCAATATATCTTTTTGGAGAAAAAGATATGCATAAAAAACCCTCACTTCCATCATAAGTGAGGGGCACTTGTCAAAAATGTAATCCACCAATTGTACGGCCTTCGTTCACAATAATCTTAGGGGTCACCGTTTTATAGCTTCTCTTTTTTAAGAATCCATAGGGGGTCTTAATGGTAAATGTCGCATGTCCTACAGCATCGCCTGTTTTGGCATAGGCCTGCCACACAATCTTTGAACAATAAGTCGGGTCCAGTGATTGAATAGACATGGTGATGGAGTATCGAGCCTTTGGATGAGCTTTCACATAATCGCGCGCCCATTCCCCAGCTAGGTCTGCTGTTTTCTCTTGATTAATACGAATGACCTTTGTATTGGCATTATAGCGAAACCAGTTAAGAATGGAATCAAGCTGAGGATGCTGTCGAAACCCTGGAATAGAAGCAAAGCTCTTCTCATTAATGACGATACCTGCATGTCCAACGATGCCCTTCAAAGCATCAGTGTTTGTCACCAATATATCCCCTTTTTTAGGCAAAATATCAGTACCAGGATACGGCTTTCCTAAAAGGCGCTTGATGGTGTGCGGCTTTTCATCCGTCACAAACTCATCCTGCTTGTTTTGTTGTAAGCCATAAGCCTTCAAATGATCGCCAGCTGAAATCAGGTCAATTGTGTCGTCCTGAGACTCATGCTCATGATTTAATTGATCTAAAGTGATCTCCTTCGAAACAACACCTTGTTTCTTCAGGACGTTCAGTTCTTTTTTGGTCAGCGGACTTTCTTCTGCAGGAACCGTTGGCGAATTCACAGCAAATGTGGTTGTTTCATTTGTAAAAAGAGAAAAAGAAAATAGTAAATAACAAATAATAACAAAATTCGTCTTTTTCATTTTCATCGAGTCATGTCACCTCCTTTCCTCTATGAAAATCATATTTTACCAATTTGTGAATAATAAGTAAATATAAAGTAGAACCAATAAAAAAAGCTGACGAGTGGCTCTCATCAGCTTTTTTCTATTTAGGAATCCGAATTGTTAATTGGATATATTCCTCAAATTCTTCTTCCTCGGTATTTATTTTAAGCCCGCTGTCTTCTACCATATGGAGAGACTGACGAATGGTATTCATCGCAATTCGTGTATCACGACTAAACGCCTTACGTTTTGGCTTCGGTTTGCGATCTGTTTTTTGTTCAAGCATTTTCACTACACGCTCTTCAGTCTGTTTTACATTCAGCTGTTTTTCGATGATTTCCTGCAATAGCGCGATTTGTAATTCTGGAAGCTTTAGGGGTACAAGTGAACGTGCATGCCTTTCAGAGATTTTTTTCTCTAGGATGGCCTGTTGTACCTCTTCAGGCAACTTTAAAAGTCTTAATTTGTTTGCAACAGTTGATTGTCCCTTACCTAGACGCTGAGCAAGCGCTTCCTGTGTTAAATCATGAAGCTCTAAAAGACGTGCATAGGCATGAGCCTCTTCAATAGCAGACAGCTCTTCTCTTTGCAAATTTTCAATCAATGCCACAGATGCCGTTTCCGTATCAGTAAAATCTTTTATAATAGCGGGGATTTTCTCCCAGTGAAGAGTCTGTACCGCTCTCCAACGTCTTTCGCCGGCGATCAGTTCATATTTTCCTTCTTCTTCTGTCGGTCTGACAACAATAGGTTGGATAATGCCATGGGTATGAATCGTCGTGGCCAGCTCATGTATCTTTTCTTCTGAAAAAATGGTGCGTGGCTGAAAACGGTTTGGCATAATTGTGTCGACCGGGAGCTCCTGTATCTCTTCCTTTAATGTATCATGCTCAGCAATCTCTGCCTCTATTTCGGTTTCACGCTCAGGATGTTCTTTGTCACCAAGCCCGAAGAAGCGTGAGAGTGAATGCTTCATGAACCTACACCACCTTTAAAAACTACCTTTTTATAATTCTATTTTCTCATGTTTTTTCCTTCTGTAAAATCTTAAATATTGAAGAAAAACCGACCTTTTACATGATCAACCTTCTATTGGTGATTTATTAGGTGTTCCTGGTTTTCTAGGATATTTTTTTGGTGTTTGCTTTTTCTTTTCAATGACAATGATGTTCCGTTCGCTTTCTTCTAAAGGAAGGACAAAGGAATGCTTTTCAACAACCTCTCCTCCGAGGACAGTAACGGCTTTCTTCCCTGCTTGCATTTCTTCATCAGCAGCAGATGCTTTTAATGCCACAAACAATCCTTCCTTTTTTACAAGGGGCAGACATAGTTCGCTCAAGACGGATAAACGCGCAACTGCTCTAGCAGTGACAAGATCATAGCTTTCACGCTTTTCCTTACGTTGTCCAAACGTCTCCGCACGATCATGATAAAAAGTAGTATCTTGTAAGTTTAACCCTTTTGCTAACTCATTGAGAAACGTAATTCGTTTCTGAAGAG
This sequence comes from Bacillus sp. FSL K6-1145, assembly GCF_038003425.1. Lineage (NCBI taxonomy): Bacteria > Bacillati > Bacillota > Bacilli > Caryophanales > Bacillaceae > Bacillus > Bacillus sp. FSL K6-1145. Next base: position 3,681,032 of record NZ_JBBOPC010000001.1, read on the forward strand.
AATCAACAATGGTCACATGTAGATGAGGGAAGCAAATTTTAAGAGGAATGCTTGGGAAACCAGCACCAGCTCCTATATCGCAAATCGTCGTTACTTTGTGAAAATCAATGAAAAATGATGCGGAAATTGAATCATAAAAATGCTTTAAATACACTTCTTCCTTTTCAGTAATGGACGTCAAATTCATTTTCTCGTTCCATTCTACAAGCATGCGGAAGTAAGTTTCAAATTGTTCAAGCTGCACAGGAGAAAGAGTCATCCCTTTCTCCTCTAGTGCTGCTGTAAATTGTTCAATGTTCATGCCGACATCCTTTCTATTCTGCTATCTTCGCAATACGTCCCTGCTCTAAATATACTAAAAGGATAGAAATATCAGCAGGGTTAACGCCTGAAATACGAGAAGCCTGTGCAACAGAAAGCGGTCGGACTTCTTTCAGCTTTTGTTTCGCTTCAGTTGCAATCCCTTTGATGGCATCATAATCAATACGATCAGGAATCTTTTTGTTCTCCATCTTTTTCAGCTTTTCAACTTGTTGGAGTGACTTTTCAATATAACCTTCGTATTTAATTTGAATCTCTACCTGCTCACACACATCAGAAGGAAGCGGTGTTTCAGCAGGAGCTAACCTCACAACAGATTCATAGTTCATTTCTGGACGCTTCATCAAATCACTTGCACGAATACCGTCCTTCAGCTCACTTCCACCAAGTGAACGAATAAATTCTTGTGTCTCTACTGTGGGTTTAATGATGACAGAATATAAACGTTTTTTCTCTGCTTCAATGGCTTCTTTTTTCTGCTGGTATGCCTGGAATCTTTCTTGAGAAATTAATCCAATATGATAGCCAAGTTCAGTTAATCTTAAATCCGCATTGTCATGACGAAGAAGCAAACGATACTCTGCACGGGATGTCAAAAGACGGTAAGGTTCATTTGTTCCCTTTGTGACAAGGTCATCAATGAGAACACCGATATATGCATCAGATCGGCTTAAAATGACTTCTTCTTTACCCAATGCTTTTCTTCCTGCATTAATACCTGCCATAATCCCTTGACCTGCTGCTTCCTCATAACCTGACGTACCATTAATTTGGCCGGCTGTATATAATCCAGAAATTTTCTTCGTCTCAAGTGTAGGCCACAACTGAGTAGGCACAATTGCATCATACTCAATGGCATAACCCGCTCTCATCATTTGTACATTTTCGAGCCCTGGGATGGTGGAAAGCATGCGCTGCTGTACATCCTCTGGAAGACTTGTAGATAATCCTTGAACATACACTTCCTGCGTATTACGACCTTCTGGCTCTAAGAAAATTTGATGTCTTGGTTTGTCATTGAAACGAACCACTTTATCTTCAATGGAAGGGCAGTATCTAGGACCAGTTCCTTTAATCATACCTGAATACATTGGAGAACGGTGAAGATTCTCATCAATAATTTGATGTGTTTCTAAACTCGTATAAGTTAACCAGCATGGCAGTTGATCAGTAATATATTCAACCGTTTCATAGGAAAACGCCCGCGGTACGTCATCACCTGGTTGAATTTCTGTTTTACTATAGTCAATCGAGTGACTATTCACTCGAGGAGGTGTTCCTGTTTTAAAGCGAACCAAATCGAATCCTAACTCTGCTAGGTGATCCGATAATTTGATGGATGGCTGCTGGTTATTTGGACCACTTGAATACGATAGATCCCCTAAAATAATGCGACCTTTTAAGAAAGTCCCAGTCGTTAATACAACAGACTTCGCACGATAGTTTGCTCCTGTTTGGGTAACGACACCTTTACATTCATCATCTTCTACAATTAAATGATCCACCATCCCTTGAAGCATTGTCAGGTTCGGTTCATTTTCCATTGTTTTTTTCATTTCATGCTGATATTGGAACTTATCTGCTTGCGCTCTTAACGCACGGACAGCAGGTCCTTTCCCCGTATTCAGCATGCGCATTTGGATATGCGTCTTATCTATATTTCGTGCCATTTCTCCGCCCAGTGCATCAATTTCTCTAACGACAATCCCTTTTGCAGGACCGCCTACGGACGGATTACATGGCATAAAAGCAACCATATCGAGGTTGATAGTCAATACAAGTGTTTTGGCGCCCTGTCTTGCAGAAGCAAGAGCAGCCTCAACCCCAGCATGACCGGCACCCACGACGATGACGTCATAATTGCCAGCTTCATAACCCATTTCTTATGTTCCTCCCTTTACTTTCCTAAACAGAATTGAGAGAATAACTGATCAATCAAGCTTTCATGAACAGCATCTCCTATAATTTCACCGAGCTGTTCCCAGCAGCGTGTTAAATCTATTTGAACAATGTCGATCGGTACGTCCATTGCAATTCCTTCAAGAGCATCCTCAATTGATTGTTTTGCTGCCTGAAGTAAGGCAATATGCCTTGTATTACTTACATACGTTAAATCTCCACTTTCAATTGATCCAGTGAAGAACAGTGATTGAATCGCCATTTCTAGCTCATCAATGCCCTTTTCTTGTAATAATGATGTAGTGACCACCGGACGATCCTTCGCTAACTGCTTGACCTTTTCTACATCAAGCTTAGGCTCAAGGTCTGTCTTATTCACAATTACGATGATATCCATACCTGAGACAGCCTCAAAAAGCTTAATATCTTCTTCTGATAATTCTTCGCTATAATTGAGCACAAGTAAAATCAGGTCAGCTTCTTTTAAGACCTGTCTAGATCGTTCAACCCCTATACGTTCAACAATGTCCTCTGTCTCACGTATACCCGCAGTATCAACAAGACGGAGAGGTACACCTCTTACATTCACATATTCCTCAATGACATCTCTCGTAGTTCCAGGAATATCTGTGACAATCGCCTTTGTTTCCTGTACAAGGCTATTCAGCAAGGAAGACTTTCCAACATTCGGCCTTCCTATAATTACAGTGGATAAGCCCTCTCGAAGGATTTTCCCCTGCTGAGAGGTCGAGAGCAGCGACTCAATTTCTTTTTTGACCGATGTCGCTTTTTCCACTAAAACGCGATGTGTCATTTCTTCAACATCGTCATACTCTGGGTAGTCAATATTGACTTCAATATGCGCCAGTGTTTCTAGGATCTCGCCGCGCAGTCGCTGAACCAAACCGGAGAGTCGTCCCTCCATTTGAGTGATTGCTACATTCATCGCACGATCCGTCTTTGCCCGAATCAAATCCATGACAGCCTCTGCTTGCGATAGATCTATTCTTCCATTTAAGAAAGCACGCTTTGTGAACTCACCTGGCTCCGCTAATCTTGCTCCTTCTCTTAAAGCAAGCTGCAATACTTTATTGACCGTTACAATTCCGCCATGGCAGTTAATCTCAATAACGTCTTCTCTCGTAAATGTTTTTGGCGCTCGAAGTACTGACACCATGACCTCTTCTATTACTTGATCAGTCTTTGAATCCACGATATGACCATAATGAATGGTATGAGAATCCACTGATACAAGTTTTTTCTCCTTAGGCCCTTTATACATCCGATCAGCGATCTGTACCGCTTCAGGCCCACTTAAACGAATAATCGCAATTGCTCCTTCACCCATCGGTGTCGAAATGGCTGCAATTGTATCCATCGCTCAATCACCTCTTTCTCTACTTAATAGACAGTCTTTTATCTATTAAATGGACGTTGTCCATCTCTATATCAAAAACGCTTAATCCAAAATTTAAAGATACCATAAATGAAAGCGAAGTGAAAGTATCCTCCATCTAATTATCCACAGCTTGGCATCCTATCTATTTTAACACTTAACTTATCCACATGTGAATAACGACGTTCTCAACTTATCTTCACATCTTACACCGAAACCCAATAAATTTAAACGCCCCGATGCCTTTGTTTACTTGTGAAAATGGCATTTTCCACTCAAATTACACCCTAACTTTTTAGAAATAAAGGATGAATCTTCTATAGAAACACAATTTTTCAATAAAAAAAGACTAAAATCCAGCTTTGCTGAATTCTAGCCTTTCTGTTATTTTTTATACAGCACCACAACATGACGCTTGCTGCCTGTATCTTCCGATGCCGTTGCTAGTTCTTTAGAAAAAGCAGCGATCGTATCATGAATTACTTTTCGTTCGTTCGAAGGCATTGGTTCTAAATGAACCTTTCTCTTCGTTTTTAAAACTTTGTTTGCTGTCTTGACGGCATATTGTTCAAGTGCTTCTTGTCGCTTCTTCCTATAATCTCCAATATCAATGGTAATATGATGATACTGATCAGAATAGCGATTAAACACTAACTGTACCAAGGTTTCTAAAGAGTACAAAGTTTGACCTCTTTTTCCAATCATTAATGACGTTTTATCTCCATCAATGTGGAAAGAAATCTTTTTCGGTTCCTGTTTGGAAACAATCTTCGCTTTAGGATCAATTGATTTAACAATATTATCTAAATACTGTGTAGCTAATTTAAGAGCATTTCTCTTTTCTATCAATTTGACTACAGCTTGTCTTTTGCCAAATAATCCTAAGAACCCTTTATTTCCTTCATCAACTATTGTGATATCTACTTCTTCTTTTAGAAGCTGCATTTGTTTAAGTCCGGAATCTACTGCTTCTTCGATTGTGCGACCGACAGCAGTTATTTCCTTCATTTTTTATTCCCGCCAGCTTTTTCTTTTGTATCTAATTTTACTTGAGGAGTTTTAATCACTAATGTTTGGATGATCATGAAAATGTTACCTACAACCCAGTACAATGAAAGTGCTGCTGGGAAACTAATAGCAAATACAATGATCATAATCGGCATAACCCACAGCATGATCGCCATTTGAGGGTTGTCCGAAGGATTTCCAGCCATCATCAGTTTTTGCTGAATGAAAGTAGCTACCCCCGCAATGATCGGTAATAGGAACAATGGATCTGGACTGCCTAAGTCAAACCATAAGAATGTATGCTTTTTAATTTCTGCTGTTCTCATAATCGCATGATAAAAACCGATTAGGATTGGCATCTGAATTAAAATTGGGAAACAGCCAGCCAATGGATTGACGCCATTCTTTTGGAAAAGGGCCATTGTTTCCTGCTGAAGCTGCTGCTGAGTTTTTTGATCTTTAGAGCTATATTTTTCACGAAGTTTTTTCAATTCAGGCTGCAATGCTTGCATTGCTTTTGTACTTCTTAACTGCTTAATCATTAATGGTAAAATGAGCAAACGGATTAACAGTGTCACAATAATGATCGCAACCCCGTAGTTTTCACCAGTCAAATTTGCCATGTACGTGATTAATTGAGATAGCGGGTAAACAATATATGAGTTCCAGAATCCCTTACTATCTGATGTGATTGGTTCATTAATCTGTGTACATCCTGCCAATAGAACCAATGCGCCAATCAAGCTAAATATTAGTAATAATCGCCTTTTCAACAAGATTCCTCCCATTACTTCAAACTTTATTTAAGTTGGAATTGATTACGAAAGTGACTCACCTAATCAGTATGGTAACATTTTTTCATTACAAAGTGGTGGTTTCATTTTAATTCACTAGATGAAGGAAGCGCTTTTAAAAATTGATTCAACGAAAGTTTCTATTACGAAGACTTTTTCGGTTGTTGTTGATAAACAGCGGATTTTCTAAATAAATGTTGGAGAGACTTTTTTGTTTCTTCAAAGGTCAATTCACTTGCTGGTTTTCTTGCAATGACAATGTAGTCTTTTTCTTGCTTTAACTTATGACCTTCCTCTAAAAACACCTGGCGGATCAGTCGTTTAATACGATTTCTCATCACTGCATTACCAATCTTCTTACTGACAGACAATCCTAAACGCAGTTCATCTTGATTTGGTTGATCCAGCTGGTAAATAACGAATTGGCGGTTCGCCATTGATTGACCTTTTTTGAACACCTTTTGAAACTCTTCATTTTTTTTTAGCCTGTTTCGCTTCTTCATGTTTTCTTCCACTCCGATAAAAACTGACAGTTCAATTACGATTTTATGTAAAAAAGACCACTGACATTATTCAGTGGCCTAAGCTGATAATTTTTTTCTACCTTTGCTGCGGCGTCGCTTTAAAACTAGACGTCCGTTTTTAGAACTCATACGGCTGCGGAAGCCATGAACTTTACTACGCTTACGGTTATTTGGTTGAAACGTTCTTTTCATTTATGACACCTCCCTGAGGAATAGCTGTTTAAGACAGTCTAACTCATTATATTTGTGTAACCCATCGATTGTCAATATCAATGATAAAACTCTTATTATCAACCTTATAAGCATAACATAATTTATCAAACGAAGAAACCTTCTTTTTCAGTTTCCAACATTTTATTCTTTTTTTCCTCCTAAAAAGCCTCCAAAACAAGGGTGTGGATATTTTTCCGGCATATTTAGACTATCCACATCCATTATCGACATTTTTTTCACACAAATAACCGATGTGGATAATTATTTTTCAACAGGATGTAAAGTGTGTGGATAAGTTTGTGACACCCATTGCACCATCTCGTTTATTTTGATATTATATTTGTGTTTTAACTCTTAATTACTTATCTGACCTATTTGCGTTATCCACAATCTGTGGATAAGCTGTGGAAAGATATTACACAGGTTGTTGAATTGTTTATCCACAGGCTGTGTAATTTGTCGAAAAGACGTTTTTCTACTATATTATTTGTTTTCAACAATGTATGTGCACGAATGGTGATGACCATTTGCTCTTTTTCGTGTTCTATAACAGTTTGATACTGGTCATTTTAAAAAGAAAAGGAGGGGGGAGAAGCCTT